>NZ_CM143134.1:0-3171543 GCF_054954005.1 Qipengyuania sp. SM2512 | reverse complement strand
CGGCCTGACTCACGAAGCCCGCCGCGACAGCCGCCTCGCGGATCGCCATGCGGTCGTCCGAGAGCCCGGCCGTGAGCAGCCCGCGATAGCCCGCGACCGTCGCCGGATCGACCGCTCGGGCGGCGCCGAAATCGAGCAGCACCAGCCGACCGGTGTCGGGCTGGTAGCGGTAGTTGGCGAAATTGGGATCGGTCTGCATCACTCCGAATTCGAACAATTCGCGCAGCACCAGCGTGATCAGCCTATGCATCAGCTCGTCGCGGGTCTCCTGCGGTGCGGATTCGAGCGCTTCGATCGGCTGGCCGGGCAGGAAACCCATCGCCAGCACCCGGTCGGTGGTGAATTCGCGGTCGAGCTCGGGCACGACCACATCGGGCGTATCGGCGAGTAATTGCCCGAACAGCGCCATCTGTGCGCCCTCGCGCTCGTAATCCGCTTCCTCGGCAAGCTGGCGCTTGGCCTCTGCGAGCAGCGGGGCGATGTCGAGTTCGCGCGGCATCAGCCCCGACATTCGCAGCAGGGTCGCGACATTGTCGACATCGGCATCGATGCTTTCGCGCACGCCGGGATATTGCACCTTGATCGCCAGTTCGCGCCCGTCGTGGGTGAGCGCGCGGTGGACCTGGCCGATCGAGGCGGCGGCGATCGGGCGCGGCTCGAAGCGCGCGAAGCGGCTGCGCCAGTCCTTGCCCCATTGCTGCGCCAGAACGCGGTTGAGCTGCGCGGGGGGCATGTGATGCGCGTTGTCGCGCAGCCGCGCCATGATCTGCGCCAGTTCGGCGGGGAGCATGTCGCCTGCATCGAGCGAGATCATCTGCCCCAGCTTCATCGCCGCACCGCGCAGATGCGACAGGCGCTCGACCGCGCCGTTGATGTTGCCCGGGGTGAGCAGCATGTCGCGCATCCGCGGGCGTTCGCCCTCGGCCAGCCGCCGGGCGCCCTCGGCCAGCATTCCGCCCGCGACCCCGCCCGCCAGCCGACCGAAATGCCCCAGCCGCGACAGCCGGCCGCGCGGAACGCTGCGTCCGCTGCCCTTGTATCCGTCGCCGCTCACAGCATCACCAGAAGCGGCTACCCGGCACGCCCTTGAAGGGGCCGGCGAGATCGCCGTTGATCCAGCCGCCGTAGAACTCGCCCGGCTGCGGGGTGACCGTCTCGCCATCGACGCTGCAGCGATCGAAGGGTGCGGCGTAGAAGGCGACATGGTCGCGCAGCATGGCAAACGGTGAGGTCGGGCTGGGATAGCTCCAGCCGACCCGCGGGATCACCAGATCGCCGATCACCACGTCCCAATAGGCGGCCGCACCCTTCCATTCGCAGAACGAACTGCCCGCGGCGCGGCGCAGCACGCCGGGAGCGATATCGGCGGGCGGGATGTAATAGCTGGGCGGATGGCTGGTCTCGAGCGTGCGGACTGCCGACCTTGTGTCGGCGACGATCGTTCCGGCGTGCTCGATGGTGATGCGCGCGCCCGTCGGTTCGGCGATCGCGGGGCGCGGATAGGCCCAGACGCTTTCCTGGCCGGGACCTACGGGGTCGGGGCGCGGCTTCATCTGGGGGGCGAGGGCAACGATGCCCGGATCATCGAGCCGCCGCGGCGTCGCGCGGGAGCGATCCGCTGGCTGCCGGGCCGCTGTCTGCCGGGAAGGGGGCCAGCCCGATCGCGGGCTCGTAATCCTCGCTGCGCAGCGTGAGCATATAGGCGACCAGATCGTCGATCCGCTCTTCGGGTATCTCGAAATACATCTCGCGCGGATAGTCGTGCGAGGTCCTCAGCCATTGCGAGAGCGATTCCCGGGTTACGCCGGGCGCATTGGCGACCGCCTCGAAGCTGGGTGCGTTGGGCACGGGCGAAGTGTGCAGCCGCGCCACCGCATGGCAATCGGCGCAGCGATTCTGCGCGAAGCTTTGTCCGCGCAGCTCCGGCGACTCCGAAGTCGCCGCAGCCGCGGTGGCGGAGGCCGCCAGGCCGCGATCCGTCGGGGTCATCTCGCAGGCGCTCAGAAGCACGGCGAGGGCGAGCAAGGCGGGCGTCTTCATGCGTGCGAGCATAGGAGCCTACCGCACGGAAAGACAATGCAATTGAGTTGCGAAGAGAAGCGCCTCAGGCCACCGCGTCGCCTGCCAGCGCCTCGTAAAGGGCGGCGCGGAACCGGGGATGCGCGATCCCAATCAGCGCCTTGCCGCGTTCGGCCAGCGATTTGCCCTTCAGATCCACCATGCCGTATTCGGTCACGACGATCTGCGTGTCGTTGCGCGGCACGGTGACGGGGCCGCCGAGCCGCGGCACGATCCGCGACACGGTGCCATCCTTGGCGGTCGAGTGGCAGACGATGATCGACTTGCCCAATCGCGATGCCGCCGCGCCGCGGACGAAATCGAGCTGCCCGCCCGAGCCGCTGTATTGCCGCCCGAGCAGATGCTCCGAATTGCACGCGCCGCCCAGATCGACCTGCAGCGTCGCATTGACCGAAATCACATGATCGTTCTTGGCGATATGGCGCGGGTCGTTGACCACCTGCACCGGCGCGCTGTGGATCGCCGGATTGTCGTCGAGAAAATCGTAGAAGGCACGGTCGCCCATCGCGAAGGTGAACACGCTGCGCCCCGGATAGGTGGTCTTGCAACGGTTGGTGACCGCTCCGCTGCGGATCAGATCCGCCAGACCCGGGGTCAGCAGTTCGGTATGGATTCCCAGATCTTTGTGGTCGTGGAGCATCGCGCAGACCGCATTGGGCAGTGAGCCGATTCCCATCTGCAGGCAGGACCCGTCCTCGATCAGACCCGCAACGGTTCGGGCGATCGTCTCGTCCTCGGGGGTGCTCTCGGGGAAGGCGAGCTCGGCCAGCGGAGCCTCGTATTCGACGATGGCATCGATCTCGGAGATATGCAGCAGCGAATCCCCGAACACGCGCGGCATGTTGGGATTGACCTCGACCACCAGCCGGCGGGCCGACCGTGCCACCGTACTGGCGTAGTCATTGCCGGTTCCGAAGGTGAACCAGCCGTGCCGGTCCATCGGCGAGACCGCGGTGACGAAAGTGTCGACCGCGACATCTTCCGAGAGCAGTTTCGAGGATTCGCTGAAGGCGACGGGCACGAATTCGATTCCCTCGCCCCCGTCCTGAGCGGCGCGCCGGATGATATCGCGTTCGATCCGGGTCAGGAACATGCAGTGCGGGCGCACCCGGTCGAGCAGATCGTAGCGCAGGATGGTGCGCGCGGCGTGCTCCATCGAATGGAAATACCACAGGTTCAGGCGCTCGAGGCCTGCGCTCTCCACCCGCTCGGCCAGCGCGGTCAGCAGGGCCGGCGGCTGCGCGATGGCCATCGCCATGGCGACGTTCTCTCCCGAGCGGATTTCCACCACCGCGGCTTCAGGGGTGGTCAGCTTCGAGCGGTAGATGGCTGCAGGATCCATCCGCCCGCGATAGCGCATGGGCAGAAGACGCGACAGCCTGCGTATGGAGTTGAGCGTCCGTTCACCGCGGTTACGTTGGCCGCTGCCTCCCTGCGGTCCGGCGTGACACCCGCCTGGATCTGCGAAAATCGGGTAATTCTCTGACAGAAGCCGAGTGTGCAGCCTGCACCCATCCCGGTCCCCATTGTCGCGGCCGCTGCACTTTGGCATGGCCGTGCGATGATCAAACATTCCGTCTTCGCAGCGGCCGCTGCCGCTCTCGCCGTCTTCCCCCTTTCCGTCGCCGCGCAGGATGGCGGCGACGCAGAATCCGAAAGCGGGTTGCAGGCGGACTATGTCGCGAATTCCGCCTCGCGCCAGCTTTCGGGGACATTCGGCGGAATGCGTATGGATTATACCGCCACCGTCTCCGAGACGGTGTTGACCAATGACAAGGACGAGCCTGCCGCCGCCATCGTGGTGACCTCCTACGTCGCGGAGCCGCGCGACGAGACGCGGCCGGTTACCTTCCTGTTCAATGGAGGGCCGGGGTCAGGCTCGGTATGGCTGCAGATGGGCGCCTTCGGCCCCAAGCGCGTCGCCATCCCCTCCGATGCGCGCGACGACGGCGCGCCGCCGTACCCCATTCTCGACAATCCGGATTCGCTGCTGGACTCGACCGATCTCGTCTTCATCGACCCTGTCGGCACCGGATTTTCGCATCTGATCGGGGAGGGCGAGGGCGCCGATTACTGGGGCGTGACCAAGGATGCGCGGTCGGTTGCCGAGGTAATCCGCCGCTGGCTGAGCGACAATGGCCGGTGGAACAGCCCCAAATTCCTCGGCGGGGAAAGCTACGGCACCACGCGCTCGGCCGCGGTCGTCGATCAGCTGGAGGGCGGATACAATGATGTCGCGCTCAATGGTGTGATCCTCATCTCCACCGTGCTCGATTTTGGGGCCGGCGCGGAAACCGAGGGTGCCGAGCTGGGCTATATCACCACTCTCCCGACCATGGCGGCTACCGCCCACTATCATGGCAAGGCCGGAGCGAATGCCGCCTCGGTTTCCCAATTCGTCGAGCAGGCACGTCAGTTCGCGATCGGGCCCTATGCCAGCTACCTGCTGAAGGGCCAGACCGCGTCCGCCGAGGAACGCGCCGCCGTGCGTATGGATCTGGCGCGTTTCACCGGCCTTTCCGAGCAGTTCCTCGAGCGGGCCGATCTTCGGGTGAGCTCGGGCCGTTTCTACAAGGAGCTGCTGCGCGATCGCGGGCTGACCGTGGGCCGGCTCGACAGTCGCTACACCGGTGTGGACTACGACAGTGCCGGCGAATATCCCGACAATGATCCCAGCTTCTACGGCATCGATGGCGGCTACAATGCGGCGATCAACCACTTCATGCGGGGCACGCTGGGATACAAGACCGACGAGAACTATGCCGCGATCGGCAATGTCGGTCCCTGGGACTGGCAGCTCGAGGGTGGTCGCGATTCCAACGCATATCTCAATGTCACACCCTATCTCGGCCGTGCCTTGCGCGAAAATTCGGGAATGCGCATTTTCGTCGGCCAGGGCTGGTACGATTTTGCCACCCCGTTTTTTGCCGCCGAGTATGCGCTGACCCGCACCGGCATCCCCCAGGATCGGATTGAGTGGCGCTATTACGATTCCGGCCACATGATGTATATTCGCGACGAGGACCGGCAGGCGTTGTCGGCAGACGTGCGCGAATTCATCCGGGCGCGTTGATCGCCGCCGGGGTGGCCGCGTGGCAGTTCGGTCTCCGTCTTGGCGAAGGGCAACCCGATTTCCCAGGCGTCGAGGTCAGCCCGCGCAGGAGAGGCGTGCAAGCGTAGCTGCCAGCGGGTCTTGAAGGACCGGACCCCTCCAATGAGGCACGCGTTAGGGTGCTTCTGACGAACGGATCGAATGAAAAGGTGCTGGCAGAAGTCTGGCGCACAGCATTTCGAGCCGTTTCGCCCGGCTGCCCATGTCGATGTTTTCGGCTTCGGCGGAAAAAAATTTGTGGAGCCGGAGTAATCTTCGGCCGCGCGCATCCGATCATTGCGCCCTTGTAGGTCGTCACTCAGATGGTTTGGTCAAAGTGGAACCGACCGGGCCGGCAGGGCGTGGGATAGGAAATGGTCGGGGAGACAGGATCCCCGACCAATTTCCGTTCAGCGCTAAGTCTTTGAAATTTGGCTTCTAGTTGAAGGTTCAATAAGAACACTTGCACAGTCATGGGGACAGCGCAAGGTTTCGTTATGCGGCAGCTCTGGCAGTGTGATCTGAGAAGAGATGGCGTTGAATCCCGAGGAAGGCGGTGCGGATCTCGGCAGGCGTTCCGAGGACACGTCGGGCGTCATTCGTGCTGCCATAGCGACTGCGAATAAAGTGGCTCAGGCGCTGTGAGTCTAGTTCGCGGACCCCCTCTCTCGCATATGAGCCAAGCACATATTCGAGAAATTCGCGCATCTCTTTCTCATATCCATCCAATCCGGTGGCTCTTGCTGTCTCAACCCGTTCGGCACGGGCGAGGGGGGCGATCGCAAACCGGATGAAGGCCAAGACGTCGAATATATCGGAGTTCGGTGCATCTATAAGCCGGCGCATGTCGTCCCGTCGCTCGCGATCATATCCCATCTCGGTCAGGCGCACGAGAAACGTCTGTCTGCGATCCGGATCGCTCCAGATCTCACGAAGTTCGTTTTCGTCGGTGACCAGTGTTCCCAGATCACCGAAGAGGTGCTCCATGAACTCTTGCGCGGTAATGGGACGGCCATTGAACATGTAGGTCGTCACGCCATCGTAGTGGATCTTTCGCTCCTTTCCGTCGGCCAGCTTAACGATGACCTTCTCGGTCGGCTCCTTCGGGTCTTCGGGGTCCTTGGGATCATCCGGTTCATCGGGAGAGTCCGGGCCGGGACGCGGCGGCTGGGGTTCTGCAGGGTCTTCCGGTTCGCCATCCCATTCCGGATCGTTGAAGTGCTCGTAAGCCTTCACGAAATCGTAGATCGTGAAGAAGTCCTTCCCGTCGAAGGTGCGCGTGCCGCGGCCGATGATCTGCTTGAACTCGATCATCGAGTTGATCGGCCGCAGCAGGACGATGTTGCGCACATTGCGCGCATCTACCCCCGTCGAAAGCTTTTGCGACGTCGTCAGGATGGTCGGTAGCGTCTTCTCGTTGTCCTGGAATTCGCGCAGGTGCTGTTCGCCCAGCTTGCCGTCGTCCGCCGTCACCCGCTCGCAATAGTGCGGGTCGGGATTGTCCTTGATCTGGTTGATGAAGTTGCGGACGCGGGCGGCGTGATCCTGCGTGGCGCAGAAGACCAGCGTCTTCTGGCGCTGGTCGATCTGGTCCATGAATTCCTGCACGCGGCTCGTCTCGCGCTCGTCGATGATGAGCTTGGTATTGAAATCGGCCTCCTTGTATTCCTTGTCCGGGTCGATCTCGCCCGCGATCACCTCGTCCTCATCGCTGAATGTGTAGGTGTCCATGGTGCTCGCCATCTGGCGCACCTTGAAAGGCGTCAGGAAGCCGTCGCCAATGCCTTCTTTCAGCGCATAGGTGTAAACCGGCTCCCCAAAATACTTGTAAGTATCTGCATTGGTGTCGCGCTTGGGTGTGGCGGTCAGGCCGAGCTGCACGGCGGGTGCGAAATATTCGAGGATCGCGCGCCAGGTGCTTTCGTCCCGCGCTCCGCCGCGATGGCATTCGTCGATCACGATAAAGTCGAAGAAATCCTGTGCGTAGCCTTCGAAGGTGAATTCGGACTCGCCGTCCTTCCCGCCGGTCATGAAAGTCTGGAAGATCGTGAAGAAAATGTTGGCGTTGGTCGGCACACCGCCGCGCTTGCGCACTTCATCCGGATCGATGCGGACGAGCGCGTCGGGCGGGAACGCGCTGAAGGCATTGTAGGCCTGGTCGGCGAGGATGTTGCGATCGGCAAGGAACAGGATGCGAGGGCGGCGCACCGGCTCGCGGCTGAGATTCCAGCTGGCCTGGAACAGCTTCCACGCGATCTGGAAGGCGATGCTAGTCTTGCCGGTGCCGGTGGCGAGGGTGAGCAGGATGCGCTTGTCACCCTTGGCTATCGCTTCGAGCACGGCGATGATGGCGTTGTGCTGGTAATAACGTGGCTGCCACTTGCCGCCGCCGGTCTCGAAGGGCACCGCGCCGAACCGCTCCCGCCAATCATTGCCCTGTGGGAAGCAGCGATGCCACAGGTCGTCCGGCGTGGGGAAAGGAAGGTCGTGATCGCCTTCCTTCCCGGTGTTCATGTCTATGCCATACCAGCCGAGCCCGTTGGTCGAATAGGCAAAGCGGGTTTCGAGGCGGCGAGCGTATTCCTTCGCTTGTCCAACCCCGGCTGTATGGCCAAGACCGGCGCGCTTGGCCTCAACCACCGCCATGTGGCGGCCCTTGTAGGTCAGAACATAGTCGGCGGAGAGCGCGTTGGCCCGCTCGCCGCCAGCGAGGATCCGGCCAGGTGAAATCGTGTATTCGCGGGAAATCATGGAGCCTTCGGCTACACCCCAACCGGCATCGCGCAAGACGGGATCAATGCGGTTAGCACGCGTGTCGGCTTCGGTTTCCGCTTGCGGCATCTAAGCGCCTCGCTTTCTTTGGCTTGCAGTGTCTTCAAGGGATCGGATCATATTGTCGACACCAATTTGATAGAATTCAGCAAGATGAAATGACCAGCTATCAGATACGCCTCTCTCATGCTCATGGAGTATCTTGATGATTTCATTCGCCAGAGCAATTATCGCTTCATCTGCTAGTGGGAAGTCATCCTCTACAGCCTCGGGTTCAAAAAAATACTTCCGATCAAGATGCGCGATCACCTTGTCCCTTCGGCCCCGAATGCTCGCAATAATGTCGGAATGAGTGGCGAGCGCGGTCTTGTGCTTGAACGCTACGACCTCGGAGAACTGGCCATTCTTCCAGACAATCCTGCCCGAATTCGCCGCGCTGAAATCGAGAAATTTCTCTAGGTTGCCCCAGCTGCGTTGCTTTTCTTCAAGGATTCGAGCCAAAGCCAACAGCACATCGGTCTGCATTGCCCGCGCAAAGAAATAGAGAGGGGGTGAGATTTCCCATAGCCCATCGCCCCGCTGCCGATAGTGCCGCACCAACTCCCTGAATATGGCGAGCTTGGCTATCAGCCCTTCTTGCCCGTGAACCATCACGAGGAAGCGCCTCAGTCTCTTCTCGTAATCTTCCTGCGGCGAAGGTTCGGACACTATTACAATCGTCCTGCGAACGCCGTCGATAAAATGGAAAGACGAAGGTCGTCGATGTCTTCGAGGTCCTGTTCATATTGCTTCACGGCTCGGGATGTTAGAGCCGATATCCGTTCCGCTTCCTTAACAACATGCTGGCGCGTCTCCGCATTGGGGAACGGCATCGGGATTTTATTCAATGCCTTCTGGTTGAGCTTCGGCTGCGCCATGCCGCTTATGAACGGCTTCAGTGATATGGACTCGAGGTAGAGCCTCACAAATTCCTGGTCGGTTCGGTCCTCGAAGCGCAGCACGTGCGCATGATTGTTCACCCATGATTTGCCGGAAATTGAGAACGCGATGGGATACGTGCGCGCCAATAGGTTAGCGCCATCTTCCGAAACCAAGAGTAGGTCTTCGTCGAAGATGTATTCCGCCACATGATCGACCACGCCTGAGGCACCGTAGTAGGGAACGGAACCAGCAACGCGATCGCTTTTCGTGATCGGAACTCGCTGCCGATCTAAATTTTCGCTGATGTCGGGCAAGCTTACCTGCTGCCATTCCCGGCCTTGGCGCTCGAAAATCAGCACGCGCCAATTCTCGAACACCTCTTCCGCATCGGCCAGATTGCCTTCGGCATTGGCGCGGGCGCGGTCGAGGTCGGCGAAGGCCTGATCGAGCACCGCTACGATTCGCTTCTGCTCGGCCAACGGGGGGAGCGGAATCTCGAGTTGGCTTATGTGGCGGTAGTGCCGTGCATACCCCAGAGAGGGGAATGGATTGGCTTCTAGAAAATAGCGCAGAAAAGCCGCGCTCAAGCATTCCTTCGGGCGCAGAATCTTGACGCCATCAGCTCCTACTACGAAATCAAAATCTATCAGCTTGAGAACTTGTGTGTGATCGCCGAAGACCACGACGGGTTCAGTTACGCGAACTGCATCGGAATCTTCATTCCAATATCCATTAATAAAAGCAGCCTCCTGCGAGATTATCGGCAACTCGCCGCTATTGAGGAAGCGCTTGCGAGGGATTTTCGCGGGTATGTTCACCTTTTCGAGGCAATCGGAAAGTGGAACGGTTGCCCATTGCTCGGTCGTAGTCTCGTGCCAAGAAGCGTTCGTTGTCACAGCATGCCTCGAATCGCCTCGAGAATCTTCGCCGTCTCTTCCTCTCGAGCCAGCATGGCGTCGATGATTTCGGCAGGTTCGCGCGTCGGCTCCTTTTCCGGCGTGTTCGGATTGCGGACCGACAAGTCCCATGTGATCTGATCGAGTTCGTCGATTTTCAACGTCCAGCTCTTGTCGCTGTCGGCCTTGGTCGCCTGCAGTTCGACGAATTCCTTCAGATCATCGTTATTGAGCGGGTTGGTTTTGCCGAGCGACCGGCCGGGGTCGAGCTGGTAATACCAGATCTCTTTCGTCGGCGTGCCCTTGTCGAAGAAGAGCACTACTGTCTTTACCCCTGCGCCTTGGAACGTGCCGCCGGGGCAATCGAGCACGGTGTGCAGATTACAGGTCGCCAGCAGTTCCTTGCGCAGCTCCACGCTGGCATTGTCGGTGTTGCTGAGGAAGGTGTTCTTGATCACCACCGCCCCGCGGCCATGCGAGAAGCGCCCTTCCGCCTTCAGCTTGCGGATAAAGTGCTGCAGGAACAGGTAGGCCGTCTCGCCGGACTTGATCGGGAAGTTCTGCTGCACCTCCCTCCGCTCTCCCCCGCCGAAAGGTGGATTGGCCAGCACGATGTCGTGACGGTCCGCCTGCTGAATATCCATCACGTTCTCGGTGAGCGTGTTGGCATGGCGGATCGTCGGCGCCTCGATCCCGTGAAGGATCATGTTCATGACGCCCAATACGTAGGCGAGCGACTTCTTCTCCTGCCCGTAGAAGGTGCGACGCTGAAGCGTTTCCCATTCCTCGCCCGACAGGTCCGGGCGGCGCAGGTAATCCCACGCCTCGCACAGGAACCCCGCTGACCCGCAAGCGCCATCGTAGATCGTCTCGCCGATCTTGGGATCGACCACCTTGATCATCGCGCGGATCAATGGCCGCGGCGTGTAATATTCGCCGCCGTTGCGCCCGGCATTGCCCATCCGCTTGATGCGGGTTTCGTAAAGGTCGGACAGTTCGTGCTTGGCATCGGTGCTGCCGAAATCGAGCGTATCGACGATGTCGATCACCTCGCGCAGCGAATAGCCGGAGCGGAACCGGTTCGCGAGTTCGGAGAAGATCTCGCCCACCTTGTATTCCAGCGTATCCACATCGGCATCGCTGGCGTTGAAGGTCTTCAGGTAAGGGAACAGCTTGCCGTTGACGAAGTCGATCAGGTCCTGCCCGGTCTTCGCGCCATTGTGGTCGAGTTCACCATCCTCGTCCTTCGGCGCGGCCCAAGTCTGCCACCGATATGCCTCGTCGAGGATCGGCGTGTAGCCGCGGCCCTCCAGCTCGGCCTGGTCCTGCCGTTCCTGCTCGAGATCGTCGAGATACTTGAGGAACAGTAGCCAGCTGGTCTGTTCAGCGTAATCTAGTTCCGACGATAGGCCCTCATCATTGCGCATGGCCCGGTCGATATTGTTGAAAGCGTTCTCGAACACCCGTTTCTCCTGTCGATCATTACGCTACGATTGCATTCGAGTCTCGGCAAGCCGACTCCTATCGCGTCTCCTGCTCACCGCCCTCGATTTTTATCTTTCAGATTGGTGTGACCGAAGAGGCCGCCTGGTTCGTCGCTGGCTTTCCCGAGAGCGAAGATGCGCTTCATCTCGGGGCTGTTCGCGACCTCGGTCGCCTCATTACCACCTTGCGCCAACAGCGCCTTCCGAGCCGAACCAAATGCCGCAGCGACCCGCGCGACCATGTCTTGGATAGGCTGCGTTAAGCTAATTAATTCGTCCAAGAGCGCTTTCGCTTGGCTTCGTTCTTGCTTTGCCAATTTCAGCTCGTGGTCGGCTCCCGCCAGCGCTTGGGTAGCTTCGTTCTCTTTATGCTTCATTCGATCTTTTGCTGCTTCCAGTTCTCGCTCGCGAGCCATGTTTAAGGCGATTTTATTCGATGCGATCGTTTCCCGGTCCTCAGCGGCTTTTAGGGCGCGCTGGAGAAGCACGCGCTCTTCGTCCACCTTGCGACCGGTTTCGTTGGCCTGTTCCAGTTCGGCTGCGGCCTTGCTCCGATCAGAAGCCGCTGCTTCGCGATCCGCTTCGATTGAGGTGGCGCGGAAATCAAGATCCATGTGCCTATCTCGAATCCGATCCTGCTCGATCCGGATCAGAGCCTTTTGCTCGTCGAGATCGATCTTACGATCTTGCGCAGATGCTTCTTGTTCTCGAACTACGGCTGTGCGTTGCGCGATGTCGTTCTCATCCCTGAGGATCGACGCTGCGCGGTCGTCTAACTCTTTTTCTCGGGAATGCAGCTCTTCAGACCGCTCGATATGGGTCTGCAGTTCATTTTGGATCAGCTGGCGACCCTTTTCGGCAGCTTCGCGATCCCGCTTTGCACCGTAGATTTCCGGAGAATCCCAATCCGATCCGCTCGTCGTCTTGGGCTTGCCTCTCAAGGCGCGAAAACCGTGGTGCACGAGGTAGTCGGCAAAGGCGGTCTGAAGCGCCTTTCCCTGCGACTGCTTCGACGCCTTCGCAGACCGAGCACCCTTAACATCGAAGCCGTGTTTTTCCGCTAGCAGTTTCAGGTGGCGAGTCATCGACACCGCTTTTTTGCTGCCGCCTGGAGCCTTCCTGTCGCGCTTGTCGTAGATCGGCGCGAGGAACACATCGACATTGTTGGTGGACTTCTCATCCCGATCGATCCGGGCGGCGAAGACCGCGTGACCGCCGAACGCCTTCTGTGCAAAGCCGACGGCAACCAACATCGCAAAATAGGCTTCGTCTTCCGTTTCGGTCGGTATGCTATCGGGCATCTTCACGATCATATGTTGCGCGATCGTGGTGCCGCCTTTCGGTCGGAACGCGCCAGCGATATGCTCATCAAGCCTTTTGACCAGAGCCAAGGGGTCGCCGGTTATGCCGTCCGGGACCCAGGTCAGGCTGACAGCTTCGCGCACTTTGCGCGCCGCCGCCGCTGGATCAAGTCGTCGCCCGTGCACCTCGGCTGCGCGCAACAGCAGGGCGTTGAGAGGGACGAGGCGGGCGCTGACAAGGTCGGACATGCTTCTAGTTTAGGGCCCCGACCGAAGGGAGGGGAAGGCCCCCATGTCTCTTTTTGAAAAAAAGGACACCCGCTAGTCCTTTTTGGCGTTCACATATGGTGCCCATATTATGAACGCCAAAAAGGCGCGGGCGAGGGAGGCTGCTGCGCCCTCCCTTGCGATCCCACCAGCCTTGTTCGGGCTTCGCCCGAAGCTCGTTTTCCCCAATGCCAGCCGACAGGCGGCTGCATTGCGGAAACGAGCAAGAAAAGTGTGCGAAGCGAGAGATCGCGTCGTGCGCTGCGCAAACCGCACGATCACGAGAACATGTATGTTCAGTCGCTCAGCACGCCAAAGCGGAAGAACCGCTTCGGGGATTGCGCGGGCGCAATCGTGAAGGCGGTCGCGCCCACCGCGACCGAATAAGAGTGTCTTGGAAAAGTGAAGCTGTCCTTCGGAGGAAATTTGAAGACAGCCTGATCCGCTCGAAGGTCGAGCGGTGATCCTCCTGAGAAAGCTCGAAATGACAGAATTCAATAACAGACCCCTCGCACCCTGCGAGCGCCTCTTGGCGCTTCCGCTGCTTGAGGTGGGAGCAACAAAAGTCGCCGAATGGAGGTTGCCAGGAATGCCGCAAGGATGCCTTGATTTACCGGAATGCGCCCTGATTCTGAGTGGGACAGCGGACTCCGAGCGCTTCGATTTCGCGATGGTCAAGACGTCGACGGATCGTGATCGTGACGTCCTGCTGATGCGGATGACCACCGGTGAATTCCCGGTGCTCAGTGACGTTGTGCTCCGCTCAGCTGCAGAACCGATCTTGCTGTCGAACCTGATCCCATGTCGGTTGGAAGCGAGGCTGTGGTTTGTGCCGAGCTCGAATGGAAAGTGCGTGGAAGTCACGGAGAAAGGCCTCGCCATGCACTGGAAAGCGCCCGTGTCGCCTCAGGACTTGAAGGAGGGATGCGACCGCATGGCCGACGAGATTTCCCGGTTTCTGAAGGGGGTGACTTTCTGATGGCTGCGACCAAATCCAAGCCGCGCACGAAGAAAGCGAGTTCACCCACCAAAACGGACGAGAAAGACCCGCTTAGCTGGCTCTACGTGAACCCGGAGAAGTCTTCGAACGGTGTCGTATTCGGAGTGCTGCGAAAAACCTTCAGGGGGCGGACGAATACCGCCCACGAGTTCGGTTTCCGGAAGTGCCATCTTGGCTCGGTATTCGTGGATGCTGATCGGTCAGTCTGGGCTCCGAATGCCGAGAAGGTCGAGGTCATTCTGCCCGCCCGGGCCGACGATATGTTGAACGATCCCGATCTGCTCCTGCGCCAGGCCGATGCATTCGCTTGCCCGAATGAAGCTGGACTGCTCACCTACCTGACCCTGCCGCTGGCCGACGCCGAACGTCTCCATGTCGGATGGGAGCGGGCGCGCTCGTTCGCGGTCAGACTGGCATGCGAGCGCGACGTCGCGTCGATCGTAATCTTGCATTCGCCAGGGTCGATTGGTGCGGCATATCCTCTGCACTCACACCTTCTCGTCATCCCGCGCGCACATACGGGGCTCGGACTCTGAGGTGGTCCCGCCTTCTTGGACAGGTTGGCGGCGAAGTTAAGCTAATCCCGGATGTGATTATGCCGCCAGTCTGGTCATCAGATCATGGGGGGCATGCCCCCCATGATCTGGTTCGCTGATCCGCCCGTAGGCCTCTGCCGGGGTTCGCCCGGCCAGACCCGAGTGCGGTCGCTGCGTGTTGTAATAGGTGATCCAGCGCCGAAGGCCAGCGCGTAGCTCCGAGGCGGTCTCGAAGGCGTGGAGATAGACGCATTCGTATTTCAGGGAACGCCAGAGGCGCTCGATGAAGACATTGTCCATCCACCGGCCCCGACCATCCATGCTGATCCGGACCTCAGCATCGCGCAACACGCTGGTGAACGCGAAGCTGGTAAACTGGCTGCCCTGATCGGTGTTGAAGATTTCAGGACGACCGAAGCGCGCCAGCGCTTCCTCCAGAGCCGCCACGCAGAAGCCGGCATCCATCGTGTTCGACAGCCGCCAGGCCAGCACCTTGCGGGTTGCCCAGTCCATCACCGCAACCAGATACAAGAAGCCCCGCCGCATCGGGATGTAGGTCACATCTGCGCACCAGACATGGTTGGGCCGGTCGATCGCCAGCTTGCGCAGCAGATAGGGATAGACACGGTGCTGAGGGTGCGGATCGCTCGTGCGCGGCCGCTGGTAAATCGGCGACAAGCCCATCTTCGCCATCAGCCGCCGCACACGGCGGCGACCGACCTCGTGGCCCTCCCGGCGCAGGTGCCGAACCATCTGGCGACTGCCATACCACGGCATGTCGAGGAACGCCGCGTCGATCACCCGCATCAGCGCCAGCGTCTCCTCGGTCTCCGGGACCGGCGCGTAGTAATAGGACGAGCGACTGATCGAGAGCAGGCGGCATTGTGCCGCGATCGACAGGCGGTGGTGAGCAGGTTCGATCATCGATCGCCTCCGTGCCACGCTCATCGACCGGAGGCTTTGGCTAAAAAATCCCGCTCCACGACCAGCTGGCCGATCTTCGCGTGCAGTTTCTCCACCTCGGCCTCGCTGGCCGCCTTGGCTGCTTCGCCTGCCCCGGAGAACGTGCTCCCCATTCCCTCGATGGCCTGGCGCTTCCAAGCCGCGATCATTGTGTGGTGGATGCCATGCTTCGCGGCCAGCTCCGCCAGCGTCAGGTCACCCCGGATTGCTTCCAGCGCCACCTTCGCCTTGAAATCCGCGCTGTAGCGCTTCCTCGTCTTCTTCATTTCCCGTCCATTCCTCAGGTCGGGATTAGCTTAGCACCCTGTCCGAAATTCCGGGACCACCTCACTCCGCCATGCTCCCCTTGATAGCGAACTGCTCCGCGACGAGGGGCAGGGGATCCTTTCGGATTTATGGGACGAGCACTGTCGCTGAACTGCTTAAACGACAAATCGAGCGATGCCCGCGGGATGCTACCCTCCCGCGGGCATCACTGTGTGAGAATTCTTGAATGGAGGTGGAAATGTCCCCGGATTGGGGGATGAAAATTGAGGAAGATCAAGATGATTAGCGACGTCGAAAACAAGGTGATGTCGGCATACGCGAACGCGGTCCGAAAGATGCTGCTCGAGACCGATAGACTTGAGCCAGGATTGGCCTTTAGTGCCGGGTATCGCCGCACGATGGACGATACCGTGACCGTTGCTGAGGTCGTTCAGTCCACAAGGCATGACATTCTTCGCCTTGGATTCGAATGGATCGACGGCGAGTTCCAGATGATCGAACTGGCGCTCTTCATCTGGCAAGACCGCGGCACACTGACAATTCCGAATTGCCACCTATATCTGCCAGCCGGATCGGATCGCGCGTGGCTTGCATCGTCGGAGATCTCGCCGAGAATGTTCGGCTTGGAGGCAGATGGTATCGTTCGCGGTGATCAAATTCCCGAAGATCTCGATGCCGGAAAGGTTAGGGCGATATCCCGCCTTCGGTCTCTGCTAAGCTGCGGCGCACAGACCTGACGAACCAAAGAGTGCTTTTATGAGTAGGCGCCATTACGGATCCTTCGGCGGTAGAAGGACTGCCTTGCCGCTGACTTGCCATTCGGTCCCGAACGATTGGATGGCTGCTTTGCGCCCCAGTATCGGTCGCTCGCTAGCTAAAGGGTAGCCTCCGAAGGCGCCATTCGTTCAGGCGGCTCCCACGGCTCATTTCGGTTGACACCGAGATGGTCGGTTTGAGGGGGCAGCTGAGGTAAGCGGACGTTCGTCGGCTTAGACTGGAGCGACCGCGGCGCGTCCTGCAAGCGGCCATTCATAGGCGATGCCGCTGGCATCCTAAAACGTAGCTTGAACACTAGCAGAAACGCATCGCGTGGAGATACGTGGTTCACGCGGCGTGGGGCGAGCTGCAAAGAGGATCGGGAATTGTGATTTGAAGTTGTCCGAAAGCAACGTCCCGACGCGAAACCTGCCCAAGGGCCCGTCCGGAACATGTATCGAACAAAGGTTATGCTCGCGCGGCGAAAGGCGCTCGGCTAGGCTGACTATCCACGGACGGATTCACCAATGACCACATTGAGTTTACAGGCCAGACAAGATTTTCTGGAGAAGGATGCGAGGGTCAGCGATCCGCTTAAAGGGATCGCTGAGTTCGTCTGGAATGCGCTCGACGCCGACGCCGGCTCGGTGCAGGTCGAACTTGTCAAAAACGACCTCGGTGGAATCACCGCAATCCGGATCGTCGACGATGGGCACGGCATCTCGCGCGAGCGGGCCGACCATGATTTCGCGAACCTCGGCGATTCCATCAAGCGCAGGATGTCGCGGACCCGGACGCAAGAGCGCGCGGTCCATGGCAAGGAGGGCCGTGGACGGCTCAAATTCTTTTCGATCACGCGGCTCGCAAAATGGCACACGGTCTATGAGGAGGGTGAAAAGCGCTTCGCATTCGGCCTGACCATCCAGTCGAACAATCTCGAGCATTGCAAGCTGACGGACCCGGTCGAGACCGACGCGGCCACCGGGACGGTCGTCGAACTGGTCAATCCCAAGGAACCTTTCGATCGACTGGATAGCAGCGATGCATTCCGTGAATTCAGCACAATCTTCGCCCCCTATATTCTCCAATATCCGACGGTTCAGATCAGCTTCAACGGTTTCACGATCGATCCCAGGATCACGATCCACAAGGAAGTGGACCTCCCGCAGAAACCGATCGTCTGCCCCAACCGGGTCATCGACGATCTGCGGCTCAAGGTGATCGAGTGGAACGGGCAGAGCGAAAGCCGACAGATCTTCTTTGGCGGCGATAACGGCATCGTGCTCGGGTCGCAGGCTGCCTATGTGACCGCGCCCAACTTCGCCTATTCGGCCTATGCCTATAGCGCCTTCTTTCGTGAGCTTGCCGACGCCAATCTGCTCGATCTGGAAGGCGTCAATGATCCTGATTTCCTACATATTCTCGAGCATATCCGCTCCGACCTGAAGGACTATTTCCGCAAGCGGCAGGCCGATATCTCGCAAGGGCTCATTCAGGAACTGAAGGATCAGGGCGCGTATCCCTATGAAGGCGATCCGCGCGACGAGGTCGAAAAGCGCGAACGCCAGGTCTTCGACATCGCGACCTATGCCGTGTCGTCGCACTCGCGCGAATTTGCCCGTGCAGAGACGTCGCTTAAGAAGATGACGCTTACCTTCCTCAAGGAGGCGGTGAAGCACAATCCGGACGCGCTCTCGACGATCCTGCGGGCGGTGGTGAAGCTGCCGAAAACGCAGCAGAACGAGTTTTCCGAGCTGCTCCATCGCACTGAGCTCGGCAACATCATTTCGTCGTCGAGTCTGATCGCGGACCGCATCGCGACGCTGACGGTGCTGCGCACCATGGTGTTCGAACCCAAATACCGTCAATCGGTTAAGGAGCGCGGCCAGCTCGACGCGTTGGTGCGCGACAATACCTGGCTGTTCGGCGAGCAGTTTCATTTTACGATGTCGGAGCCGGGTCTGACCCGGATTATGAAGCGGGTCGCCGAGGACTTGGGGAGCGGCAGAAAGCCGAAGAAAGTCACCAAAACGGATGGCAAGGCTGGCCGCGCAGATCAGTTTCTTGGCCGCATCGTGCCTGGACCTGAGAAGGACCGTCACGAATATTTGCTGATCGAACTCAAGCGCCCCGGTCTGACGATCGGCCGGAAGGAGTTGAATCAGGTTCAGGATTATCTCGATGCTTTGCGCACGCAGCCGGATTTTAGCCACACCGACACGCGCTGGCATTTCTATCTGGTCACCACCGAATATGACGCGACGGTCGACGCGATGATCCACCAGGTCAGCCGACCGGTCGGCGTGGCGCAGGAAGGCGACAACTACGTGCTGTGGGTCAAAACTTGGGCTGAGGTGTTGCGCGAGAGCGAAGCACGCCACCAATTTATACAGGATCAGCTGAAGATCGAGGTTACCGACGAGCAGATCGACGCGCGCATCAAGGATTTGGCGCAGTCGGTAATCAAGACGTAGCGAACGTCGGATCGCAGCCAGCATGCGCGGGTTGCCCACAAGGAGGATTCACATGAAGCTCGCGCATCTGCGCATCTGCAACTTTAGATCTTTCGGAAGTGTGGTGACCGACATTGCGTTGGATGACACGACCTTCATCTTGGGGCCGAACGGCACAGGCAAGACTGCGGTTTTGCAAGCGTTGGGACGCATGTTCAGCCTCGACCCTGCTTTACGTAAGATAAGAGCCTCCGATTTCCATATAGCGTCCGACGAAGCGGCCGAGGCCTTGCCGGAAGAGCGTAGGCTCTGCATTGAAGCCGATTTCGAATTTCCCGAGCTCGACATCGAGGAAGACGATGCCATGCCCGCGGTTCCGGGCAATTTCGCGCACATGTTGATGGTGGATGAGGAGCAGGTCCGCGTTCGCTTCCGTTTAGCGGCAACCCTCGACCAGGATGGCGATATCGAGGAGACTTTCACCTATGTGACCAAGACCGACGATGCCGGGTTGCCGACCGAGGAAAGCAGAGCCTCCAAACAGGATCGAAACGCGATTCAGGTCCATTATCTCCCCGCGCGCCGCGACCCTTCCGACCATGTTTCCTATTCAACGAATGCGTTGCTGGGCCGCGCCCTGCGCGCCGCCGACTGGAGCGGCGAACGCGCGGCGATCGGCACTCTCACGGCGCAGATAACCGCAGCGTTGACCGGCAACGCAGCCATCGAGGGCATCGGTGAATCACTGACCGGAATCTGGAGCCAGCTTCATAAGGGTGAGTTCTTCGCCAACCCGGCAATCACGTTTGCGCAGAGCGAGATTGATGCGCTGCTTCGTCATCTGAGCCTGACGTTTACGCCTGGCCATGGCGAACCGTTGGTCGATTTCGCGCGGCTGAGCGATGGCCAGCAGTCGCTACTCTACATCTCACTGGTGCTCGCCATGCGCGACATCGGCGACAAGGTTCTTGCTGGCGAAACCGAAGCGTTCGACATCGACAAGTTGCGACCTGCGATCTTCACCCTGCTTGCCGTCGAGGAGCCCGAGAACAGCCTTTCTCCGCATTATCTGGGGCGTGTCGTCCGAGCCGCTTCCGAATTCGCGAAGGGGCAGAACACGCAGGCGTTGATTGCGACGCACGCCCCCTCGCTTCTGCGACGCGTTGCGCCGGAAACCGTCCGCTATCTTCGGCTCGACGCCAATCGTCGCACGGTGGTTGCGGCCATCGTCCTTCCGGAAAATGATGATGCCGCCAAATATGTTCGCGAAGGCGTTCAGGCTTTTCCCGAGCTGTATTTCTCCCGGTTCGTAATCCTCGGCGAAGGCGACAGCGAGGAAGTCGTATTACCGCGGCTCCTTTCCGCGCGCGGTATCCTTACTGACGATGCGTCGATATCGATTGTTCCCCTCGGGGGCCGGCACGTCAATCATTTCTGGCGTCTGCTGCACGAACTTGGCATTCCGCACGCGACGTTGCTCGACCTCGACCTTGCCCGCTACCAAGGTGGATGGGGGCGGATCAAATATGCTGCGAAGCAACTTCTCAGATATGGCGATGTAGCGAACGCCGGGATCGACGATGGCGACATCGAGGGCATTCCGGCCTGGGACAGCGATGATGGTTTCGTGGTCGATGACGATGGCTGGATCGAACATTTCGAGGAGAGAGGGATCTTCTTCTCATCGCCTCTGGATCTTGACCTCATGATGATCGAGGCGTTCGCCGAGGTCTACAAGATCGACGACGACGAACGCGAGCAGCCCGACGCCGCCGCGCTCCAGGCGGTCCTCGGCAAAAAGCATGACGCAGTTGGCAATCAATATACCGACGATCAGCTCGAACTGTTCGATGCTTATCACCGTCGCTTCAAACTCGGCAGCAAGCCGGCCTGGCATATACGAGCAATGGCCGCGCTCGATGACGCCGAACTGGCGGCCGACATGCCTACCGTGATGTCCCGCCTGTTTGACTACGTCGAAACCACGCTGGCGGGCCTGCCGGAATGATACCGATCGAGCGATGGTCGCCGGCGGACGGACTAACGCTTGAGCCCAATGCGCTGGCCGCCGCCACCGAGATCTCCCGCAGCCTGGTGCTGACCGCGGGCCCCGGCGCCGGCAAAACCGAAATGCTCGCGCAGCGGGCCGACTTCCTTTTGCGAACGGCGACCTGCCGCTATCCAAGGCGCATCCTAGCCATCTCCTTCAAGACGGATGCGAGTCAGAATCTCAAGGCGCGCGTCCGCAAACGCTGTGGCCCCGAGCTGGCGTCGCGCTTCGATAGCCATACGTTTCACGCATTCGCTAAGCGGATCATCGACCGATTTCGCCCGGTTCTGACCGGAAGCGATGCCTTAGATCCGGACTATTCAGTTGGCCATCGACGGGTGCAGCGGCGGTCCATCACCTTCGTCGATATGGTGCCGCTCTCCCTCAGTATTATCGAGGCGAGCCTGATTGCGCGCAATGCAGTGCGTCAGACTTACTCCCATGTGTTTCTTGATGAGTTTCAGGACTGCACCGCGGAGCAATATCGGCTGATCCTCGCCTGCTTTGGCGACACCTCGACAAGTTTGACCGCGGTGGGAGATACTAAACAAAGCATTATGGGATGGGCGGGCGCGCTTGAGGGCATTTTTTTGACCTTCGCCGACGCCTTCGATGCGCTGCCACTCAATCTCTATCAGAATTTCCGGTCCGCGCCGCGGCTTCGCCGCATGCAGAATGCCATGGTTAAGGTGATGGATCCCCCGGCCGCCCTCGATGATGAAGATATCGCCGGGGACGAGGGCGAGATCGTCGTTCTACGCTTCGATGACGACGGCGGGGAAGCCGCGAGCCTCTCGGAGCGGATCAAGACCCTGATCGACGATGGCGTCGAGCCTTCGGAGATAGCGATCCTCGTCAGTAAGCAGCAAGCGCTGTATTGCCAGCGTCTCACGGCGGCGTTTGAGGCGGCCGACATACCGTTTCGCGAAGAAGATCAGGCCCAGGATCTGGCGTCGGAGCCTGCCGCCTGCCTGCTCATAGACTTCTTCTTGATCGCGAGTGGCACTCGTCAACCGGCCGCGTATCGCCGCTTGCTGGATTTCGTCGTGTTTAACCATGGTCATGACGACGAGCGCGAATATCAACTGCGCTCGCGGTGGAACCGCTTCGTCACGGACACGAGGCAGCAAGTTGCGGCGGGAGACGTCAATCTCGCGGACCAGGACGACCTGCAGGCGCTCGTCGCTGCATTGGTCGGTGCCGTTGGGCGCGACAATCTGATCGCGCTGTCGTCGGACTATGCGCATGGCGGCCGGCTCGATCAGTTGATCGAGCAGGCGCTCGAGCGCGTCCACCTGCTGCTGCAGAACGACGCAGATCCGGCGACGGCCTTGGCGTCCTTCTCCGGTGACAGCGCCGTCCGCATTATGTCGGTTCACAAGAGCAAGGGCCTCGAATTTGATACGGTCGTCATCTTAGGGGTCGAGCAAGAGACATTCTGGGGCGACGCGGCGGCGGAACGGGCTGCCTATTTCGTCGGCATCTCGCGCGCCAAAAAGCGTCTATGGCTGACCGCCTGCCAGTCTCGTGAGCGACCGGTCGGAGCGAAGCGCTGGACCGTCGAACGCCATGAGCATGAAGAATTTCTCGGCTACGCAACATGATCGCTGCCGGCACAACGTTGCGTCGAGAATCAAGCGTCGGCGGTTTCTGGCAAGTTAAACTGTTGCGCTACTCTGATGAGCGTCCGAAAAGCGGGAGAGCGAACAACTGCCTCGATGGCTATTAGTGGGTCCTCGCGGCGCGACCAGCCAACAAAGCTGATATCCTTTTCGCGCGATCGGGCGCCCGGAATCTACTGGACTGCAAACGGCGCCAGAACCGCGCCCCACAAAAGATCCGCTGTAATTTGCAAAATCAGAAAAGCTCGTTATTTAACTTTTCTTCGTCCTCTTCGAGGCCGGTATTGGAGATCTGCAACGGGGCGCAATTGCAGAGGCTGGCATTGGAGGTGTTTAGTGACAACACCTAGTTTGGTGATGGCGTCCAGTTTCAGCGGCAAAGGTGCTATGCCATCGTAGGAGCGTCGAGTCTCGCCGCTCCCCGTGTGGCCGAGAACATCCTCCCGAACCTCTTGAACCGCATTCCCGATCATCCCGGTGGCGGTGAATTTCCTGAGGGAATGGACATCTTTTTCCTTAGTGCCGTGGCCCTTGCGCGTCCAATCGGTTCCATTCGGGAAGCAGTGTGCTCGCAGTTTAGAAAAAATCTGCTTCATGAATACGTTATCGAAATCCATAGTCGCTGCAGACGAATGCATTTCGGGAAATACTAGCTTCTGATTTAATCTCCGAAGCGCCCGGACGTAGTCGAGGAACCCTAAGCGAATCATTTCTGGATGTATCGGGACTGCGCGAGCGGACGAGGCGGTCTTAAGATTTCGGTATCTGGTCGACTTCAAGGCCATATGCGGTATCTTCGCATTTTCCTTTACCTCGTCCAGGCTCAGACCAATGAACTCGCTCGAACGGAAGCCGTGAAGGGCTAGGCCAATTGGCCCGAAATACCACGCATCGTGAAAAATTTCCGTCCCAGGCGTAAGGCGGTCAGCCAAGCTGCAGCACCCTGTAAACGGTGGCGCTTTGAACATCTGGACTAGTTCACCTTGCTTCCATTCGACGCGCGAGGGATCTTTCGTGGTTTTCCGGACGTTTTGCGCGACCGTCTTCAATAGCGAAGCAAATTTCAAAGCCTTGGCCGGTGCCAATCCGTCGTTGAATTCAGCGAAAGCAAAAACGCTTGAAATCGAATTCAGGTGGCGCTTCATGGTGGCAGGGTGCAGTCCGACCTCGCGTCCATCGGCCTTCATCTCAGCGCCTCGACGAACGCTTGCTGAAAGGCCTTCATCAATTTCAGCCTTGGTTCGGCCATATCTTTTGGGCAGGCGCTTCATCAGAGCGACCAGTGCGCCAAGGTGCTTCTGCTCTACGGCTCCGATTTCCAGATCGCCGTTTTCGAAAATGAAAAGCTCGAATGCTTTCTCAACCTGTTCGAGGGTTCCCTTATCAACAGTTCCTTCGCGGCCTTCGATGTATTTTTGAACAACGACGCTTATGCGCGGAGTGGAAACCTGTTCAGTTTCCTTCATGATCGGCTCTGGCTTCTGCGATCTACCTAGGGCGCGCAATAGCGAATGAATATCCAGAGCTGGCTTATCCTTCGGCTCGTCTGGTAGCGGATGCATGGACTGGCCGATGCACAGTCGATTATGTGCTTGGCGGGCTGCATCGTGAAAGTAAGGTAGCAAAGTTCTCGCCACCGCGACGCGATTCGCTTCGTTGGCTTCAACACCTGCTTCAGCGAGATACCTCTCAATCTTCGCATCATTGAAAACGAGATTTCCATTCTCATAAAACGCAAAGGTAGCGATCAAGTCGCTTAAGCGTTGATCGTCCCAACCATGAGTTTTCGCGAGCACGGTTAATACTTCATCGTCCAACTCGAAAGGCTGGCCAACCACCCTGAGGAGGCCGAACATATCTACCAGGCAGCGGTTCAAACGTATGGTTGTCCCGATGTAGTTCGGGCGTGAATGGCGATCGCGAAGGTGGCCTAGCAAATCATCGTAAGCGCGCCGACCAATATCGGTCAGCGCGCTGTCTGTTAGATTGGGTGACTCTTCCAGTCGCTTGTTTAACATGGCTTTCACTTCCGCTGTCACTGCGCGGAGTTGGGCACCGAACTCCCGCGCTGTCGACGCGCATGATGTGCGCATCGACATCCGTATATCGGCATTCCGAGAGGAGAACAAAAGGAGATTTGCGCGGAACCAATAGCGGGTTCCGCGCCGGTAGACGTTTGGAATGGCGGGCAAGTGTGCTCCGATCCCAGTCCGCGATCTGCACAGTCACCTGCACATAATTCGCGACCGATTCTGCGAAGCCTGTAAATTCAACGACTTAGATTTAAATGGTCGGGGAGACAGGATTCGAACCTGCGACCCTCTGCTCCCAAAGCAGATGCGCTACCAGGCTGCGCTACTCCCCGACTGAGGCTCCTCGCCTCGCTCCGCCCGTCCGCCCCATCCGGTGGGCCCGGCAGGATTCGAACCCGCGACCTAGCCGTTATGAGCGGCCAGCTCTAACCGCTGAGCTACAGGCCCCGAACATGCCCGATGGACACATGCCGGATGAGCGGAGTGGCGGTTATACCGCGGCGCGGCGCAGGGCAAGCAAAAGGCGTCAGACTTCCACGCCCGCGATGATTTCGGCCACTGTGGTCGGGCGGACGCTGCGCATATCGAGATAGGCGTAGATCGCGCGCAGCCAGTCGTAGAGCGCATCGAGATCGTCCTCGCTCCGGACATAGGGCGTCTTGCCCACCATCAGCGAGGGGCTGTGGAAGCTGAGCACCAGCAGCGGCAGTCCGTCGTCGAGCGCGATGTCGATCCCGCGCAGCGCCTCGTCGCGGGTCACCCCCTCCGGGGTGAGCGCGATTTTCTCCAGCAGTGCCAGGCGCGAGAGCAGGCCGTTGACCAGCGGATAGGCGGAGGCGCGAGGGTGGAGCCATGGACCCTGCTTGCGCAGCAGGCCCCAGAACACGGTGGTGAGCGGGAGTTCGAGCAACTTTCGTTCGCCGTCGACCCAATAGGGCTCGATCGGGTGACGCGAATAGTCGACGCCGTGGACCCCGCTGTAATCGAAGCGTGCGCGCACCGAACTGTCGATCGCGACCCGCGCGTCCTTGAGCAGCTGTGCGGTCTGCGGGCCCAGACCGTAGCGCCCGGCGCGATAGATCTGCGGGTGGCAACCGAAATTCTTCTCGATCGCATCGCGCAGCCGCATGAACTTTTCGCGTTCGAGCTCGGCGGGAAGATTGCCCGCGAAGCTGTTGTAGGGATTGACCTCTTCGTCGTGCGGCGGATTGACCCAAGGGTGGAGCTGGATCCCGATCTCGGCGGTTCCGCGCCGGACTGCGTCGCCGAGAATCTGCTGCGCGCGCGGCGATTGCGTGATCGGCCAGTCGATCAGATAGACCGGCGAGACGCCGATGCCTTCGGCGAACTCCTGGAACTTGGCGAGCGCGCGAAACTGCTCGAGCCCGTATTCGAAGGCGTTGAAATCGCCGTTCCAGTCGAACTCCTCTTCGGTGTCGACTGTCAGCAGCGAGCGCTGACCGAAACCGGGCTCGAAGCGAGCGCGAGCGTGCAGAGGCGGGGGGGGAAGCAACGAATCTGGCAATGCGTCAGGCCCCCCGCCCTGAGCCGCTGTGCCCGATCATCCGGTAGCGCGATCAGGGGCATCCACCCGGCTAGGTGGCGCCACCGCGCCGGTCAAGAGCGGCAGCGTCAGCACCAGCGCCTCGTCGTCGCGCGCCAGTTCGCCGCCTGCCGCGCGCGCTTCCGCCCGCGCCAACCGGAGCGAAAAGCCCGCGCCGAAGATGCCCGGGCTGAGCGCACCGCCGCTGGGCCGGTTCTGGGTGGCGAAGAGATCGGACGCCGCGGCGAGCGTCGCGGGCAAGGCACAGCGCAGCGAGAGTTGGCCGTCTTCCCGCCCCAGCTCCAGCGCGATCCGCTCGCCAGCGCCGGTCGTCGCGGCGATGGTCGCGAGCAGCCGCCAGGCAAGCATTTCCGCGTCTTGCTTGGCCAGCGCGAGCGGAGCGCTGGAGAGCGTCCAGTCGCATTCGAGCCGCGCCACGCGCGAGGAGAGCACGGTCTGGAGCTGCTCGATCTGCGCGCGCAGGATTTCGGCGAAATCGCTGCTCCCGGGGTCGAGATCGAGCACGCCGCCCTCGAGCCGCACCAGCCGGTCCAGCTCGTCGAACCCGGCCAACATCCGCGCGCTGTCGCCTGCGATCGCCGCAGCCAGGGCGCGGTATTCATGCGGGGTCGCGCCGAACAATTGCTGCTGAATCACCTCGGCGAACCCCTGGATTGCGTTCACCGGGGTGCGCAATTCGTGGAGCAGCTGGCGGATGCGGTCGGCCTCGCTCTCGGCCTGTTCGCGCGCGCTGGTGTCGGCGGGGCGGCGGAAGCGCCCGATATAGCCCGTAAACCGCCCGTCGGTGCGGGTGAAGCGCGGGGTCGCATCGACCAGCCAGATGCCCGCAATCCGCTCGGCCCCGGCCAGCTCGACCGGCGCTTCGCGCAGCGGCTGGCGGTTGAAGAAGGCGCCGGAGAAGGCACTCTGCGGCCCGAGTGAGGAGCGATCCTGCCCGCGGACCAGATCGGTACCGACCACCATCGGCGCAATCGGCGGGTCGGCCCATTCGATCTTGCCGTCGACATCGGTGGCGAAGGCGAACAGCTCGCTGCGCCGCCGCGATCCCGCACGCGGTTCGCGGTCGAGCGGCAGTTGCGGCGCGGATTCGCGGGCGACCCCGGCGGGCGTGCGCGTCTTGTTGAACGCCTCGATTCGGCGGACCAGCGCCGCGATCCCGCTGTCGTCGCGCTGGTCGCCGGGCGTCGCCGCCGGCGACGCTGCGGGTGCGGACGCAGACTGCGCCGCGGGTTCGGGTGCGGCGATTCGCTCGGGCAGCGGCAGGCCGCGATCGCTCACCCCGAGACGATCCAGGATCGCCACGGCACGCGGTGGAAGATCGCGGCGATTGCGCATGAAACCGCGCGCGCGGATCGGGAGGCGGGGGATGAGCTCGGCCCATTCCGTCTCGCTCAGCCGCGCCCGTGACAGCGCGGCGGCGGCGACGTCGGGCTCCGCCTCGGCGAGCGATTCGACCAGCTGTGGATTGCGGATCCGCACCCCGTCGCTTTCCACGATCCGCGCCCGCTCGCGGTACGGGATCAGCGCGGCGAGCGCATCGAGCCGCAAATAGGCAGCCGCCTCCAGGCTCGCGTCGCGTCCGTCGGCGGGGTCGCCGAGCAGGTCGAGCAGCTGGCGATACTGCGTCCGCGCGGCCCGCTCTCCGGTCGCCCGATGGCGCAGAACGGTGGCAAGGCGGTCGTCGAAATGCATGGTTCTCCGGGGTAGGCGATGGGATCGACGCCATCCATGGCTGCCGCGTTGGAAAGGCTTGTCGGCTACCCGGATGCCCTCTCACCTATGCCTTCATATCTGTGTAACGAACAGGCTGAACACAAAGTTGCGACCGCGTTGCAAAGCGGGACAATTGCTGGCAAGAACAACATTATTAGCAAGACGCGCATCGACGCAGCACAAGCTTTCGCAATTGCAGCGAAACCTGTCGCGCCGGGCGGAATGGGGGCTCGTAGAATGGCAAACCTCGACACTATCGATCGGCGCCTGCTGGCGGAATTGCAGGACGACGGTCGAATGACCAATGTCGAGCTTGCTCATCGCGTCGGTCTGACCGCGCCGCCCTGTCTGAGACGGGTGCGCGCACTCGAGGAACTGGGCGTGATCCGCGGCTATCATGCCGATCTCGACCCGGCGAGGCTGGGCTTTTCGATCACGGTCTTCGCCATGGTCAGCCTGCGCAGCCAGGCCGAGGGGGACCTGCGCGAATTCGAGGCGGCGATGGCGCATCTGCCCGAAGTGCGCGAGGTTCACATGCTCAATGGCGAGATCGATTTCATCCTCAAGATCGTGAGCGAGGATCTGCAGCGGTTTCAGGAATTCCTCACCAGCAAGCTGACCCCGGCGCCCAATGTCGCCAGCGTCAAGACATCGCTGACGATCCGCACCAGCAAGAACCTTCCCGGCGTGCCGCTCGGTTAGCCTCATGGCGGACGCGAGGGATAGCATTGCGGGACATTGCCTGTGCGGCGGTGTCACCATCGTGCTCGACAATCCTAGGCGTCAGGTCGAACTGTGCCATTGCGACATGTGCCGTCGCTGGGGAGGGGCATTCTACGCGGCGCTGAGCGGGTCGGATTTCACGATCGCCGGCGAGGATTCCATCACCCAGTTCCGATCGAGCGAATGGGCCGAACGCGCCTTCTGCGCGGTTTGCGGCAGCAATCTGTGGTATCGCTTCCTTCCCACGGGCAACCGCAGTTTCCTCGCCGGTCTGTTTGCCGATGCCGCGGATTTCCCGATCGAGCGCGAGATCTTCATCGACGAGCGGGCAGACTGGTGCGCAGTTTCGGGCGATCACCCGCGACTGACCGGTGCCGAGGCCATAGCCGAGGCCGAGGCGGCGGGCTTTACCTTGGGCTGAGGGTGCGAGGCCTGGTCAGGCCTCGCGATCCTTCAGCCAGTCCTCGAGCCATTTGATCGAATAGTCGCCGCTCAGGACATCCTCCTGCGCAAGCAGGGCCTGGTGCAGCGGGATGCTGGTCTTGACGCCTTCGATCACCATCTCGTCGAGCGCACGGCGCAGCCGCATGATGCATTTCTCGCGGCTGCGGCCATAGACGATCAGCTTGGCGATCATGCTGTCGTAATAGGGCGGCACCCGGTAGCCGGCGTAGAGCCCGCTATCGACGCGGACATGCATCCCGCCTGCGGCGTGGTAATAGGTCACGTCGCCTGGGCTGGGGGCGAAGGTGAAGGGATCCTCGGCGTTGATCCGGCACTCGATCGCGTGGCCCTTGAACTCGACCTCGTCCTGCGCGATCGAGAGCGGCTTGCCCTCGGCGATGCGGATCTGCTCGCGGACCAGATCGATCCCGGTGATCATCTCGGTGACCGGGTGCTCGACCTGCAGCCGCGTGTTCATCTCGATGAAGTAGAACTCGCCGTCTTCCCACAGGAATTCGATCGTCCCCGCGCCGCGATAGCCCATGTCGGCCATCGCCCTGGCGCAGATATTGCCCATCCGGGTGCGGTCTTCCTCGCCCAGCACAGGGGAAGGGGCTTCCTCGAGCACTTTCTGGTGGCGGCGCTGGAGCGAACAGTCGCGCTCGCCCAGATGGATCGCCGCGCCCTGGCCGTCGCCCAGGATCTGGAACTCGATATGGCGCGGATTGCCGAGATATTTCTCGATATAGACGGTGGCGTCGCCAAAGGCGGATTTCGCCTCGTTGCCCGCCTGGCGCATCAGCGTCTCGAGCGTGTCCTCGCTTTCGCAGACCTTCATGCCGCGCCCGCCGCCGCCCGAGGCGGCCTTGATGATCACCGGATAGCCGATCTCCTGCGCGATCTGCCGCGCCTCGTCGAAATCGCTGACCGCGCCCGCCGATCCGGGCACCAGCGGCAAACCCAATGCGCCGGCGGTGCGCTTGGCCTCGACCTTATCGCCCATGGTGCGGATATGCTCGGGCTTGGGCCCGATCCAGGCGATGTCGTGCGCCTCGACGATCTCGGCGAATTTGGCGTTCTCGGAGAGAAACCCGTAACCGGGATGGATCGCATCGGCGTGCGAGATTTCGGCCGCCGAGATGATGTTGGCGATGTTGAGATAGCTCTCGGATGCCGGGGCAGGGCCGATGCAGACCGCGTGATCGGCGAGCCGCACATGCATGGCGTCGGCATCGGCGGTGGAATGCACCGCCACCGTCTCGATCCCCATTTCATGCGCCGCGCGATGGATACGCAGGGCGATTTCGCCGCGATTGGCGATCAGGATGCGTTTGATGTCCATGGCTATGCTCAGCCGATGACGACCAGCGGCTGATCGAATTCGACCGGCTGGGCGTTCTCGACGAGGATGGCCGTGACGGTGCCCGCGGCCTCCGCAGCGATCGGGTTCATCACTTTCATCGCTTCGATGATCAGCAGCGTGTCGCCCGCTTCGACCTTATCGCCCACTTTAACGAAATCGGCCGCCCCGGGCTCTGGCGCCATATAGACCGTGCCGACCATGGGGGATTTCATCGCATTGCTATGCGCGGCGAGCAGCGCGGGCGCGTCGGCGCCGGGCGCGTGCGAAGGCGCGGCGGCAGCGGGAGCCGCGGGTGCTTGCGGCGCGGCGGCGGCGACCGGAGCGGCGCTCACGGTGCGCGCGACGCGGATCTTGCGATCGTCGTCCTCGACCTCGATCTCGGTCAGGTCGGACTGGGCGAGCAACTCGGCCAGTTCGCGCACCAGATCCATATCGACATTCATACCGGTTTTCTCACCGGAGCCGCTCTTTCGTTCCGCCATGGTAGTCCTTGTGTGTTATTTGGCGGACCTATGCGCGTGAGGCGCGCGGGTTGCAAGGGGGGCACGGGGGCCGGGCGGCGCCCCGCCGTAACGTTCTAGAGCGCTGCGGCGCGTTCCAGCGCGACCACATAGGATTGCGCGCCGAGCCCCTGGACCGTGTCCACCGCCGCCATGCCGACATAGGAGAGATGCCGGAATTCCTCGCGTTTCGCGGGGTCTGAAAGATGCACCTCGATAACCGGCAGCGCGATCGCGCGGATCGCATCGAGCAGCGCGATCGATGTGTGCGTATAGGCTCCGGCATTGAGCAGGACGGCGGCGAACCCTTCCGCTTCGGCCCGTTGCAACCAGTCGAGCAGCACGCCCTCATGGTTCGACTGGCGGCATTCGACCTGGAGGCCGAGTTCGCTGGCGCGCGCCTCGAGCAGCGCGCCGATATCCGCCAGCGTCGCATGACCATAGACATCCGGCTCGCGCTGACCGAGCAGGTTGAGATTGGGGCCGTTGAGGACGAGGATCCGTCGCCGGGAGGGCTCGGATGATGCGGGTGGGGGGCTTGCTGGCATGGAGCGAGGATTAGCCGCGGAGACCGGGGTTTGTCGACGGTCCCGACGCGCGCACTCTCCACCACCATTGGGAACGGAACGCGGTTTGCCGGACTTGGGGAAGGGCAGCGAAAGGTCCATCCGCGATCACAAACCACGCAATTCGGTGCGATCGACCAAGGCGGGGCGGTGTCGTCGAACAGGACCCCGTACCAGCCGACGCACTCCCGAAAGGAATTGAGAAGTGAGCAAGACAGCATTGGTGGCCGGCGTGACCGGCATCGGCGGCAGCGCGACTGCGGCGCTTCTGGTCGAGCAGGGATGGACCGTCTACGGGCTCGCGCGCAGCGGCACGCGGCAGGACGGGGTCCGCTCGGTTGCCGCCGATCTGCTGGATGCCGATGCGACGGCCGAGGCTTTGAAGGACATCGCCCCCGGCGCCGTCTTCATCACCACCTGGCTCCGGCAGGAGACCGAGGCCGAGAATATCCGCGTCAATGCGGCGATGGTGCGCAACCTCCTCGAAGCATTCCCCAAGGCGCCGCGCCACGTCGCGCTGGTCACCGGGCTCAAGCACTACCTCGGTCCGTTCGAGGCCTATGGCAAGGGCTCGCTGCCGCAGACGCCGTTCCGCGAGGAACAGGGCCGGCTCGACATCGAGAATTTCTATTACGCCCAGGAAGACGAGCTGTTCGCCGCGGCCAAGCGCGGCGGCTTCAGCTGGAGCGTCCATCGCCCGCACACGGTGATCGGCAAGGCGGTCGGCAATGCCATGAACATGGGCACCACGCTCGCGGTCTATGCCACTCTGTGCCGCGAGACCGGGCGGCCGTTCACCTTCCCCGGCTCGGCTGCGCAGTGGACCGGACTGACCGACATGACCGACGCGGGCCAGCTGGCGCGCCATCTGCTGTGGGCTGCCGAGACCGAAGCGGCGCATGATGAGGCATTCAACATCGTCAATGGCGATATCTTCCGCTGGCAATGGATGTGGGAGCGGATCGCCGAGTGGTTCGGGATCGAGGCCGCGCCCTTCGACGGCACCGAGCGTCCGCTCGCGCAGCAGATGGCCGAGGATGCGGGTGTCTGGCGCGGCATCGCCGAACGCGAGAGCCTGGCCGAACCCGACCTCGCCCGGCTCGCCTCCCCCTGGCACACCGATGCCGATCTCGGCCGCCCGATCGAGGTTGTGACCGACATGTCGAAAAGCCGCCGCCTCGGTTTCACTGGGTACCAGCCCACGGACGACGCGTTCTTCGCGCTGTTCGAACAGCTGCGCGCCGAGCGACTCATTCCGTAGGTGGCGGGGAGCGGGCCAAGCAGGAGGTGCACGGTGTTCTCCCCCTTCTCTGTGGGGAAGAGCCGGGGCTGTGGGTCCGGCGCCCGCAACTGCAAGCGCCGAACACCCCCACCCGACCTCCACCTGAAGTAGGAGGAGAAGGAATGCGGCTTGCCTGTAGACGACCAAATTGTAGATGCCAAGCGTGAGGGGGACTTGGTCTGCGAATAAAACGGTGCTTAGCCTATTAGTAAAAGTGGATAACTTGGGCAACGGTCAAAACGCAAAGTTTTTTTATCGTCACCTTGCGGTCGCTGAAGAAAAATATCCGAGAATGGGCTTCATCGTTCATTTTAGCTTACTGTTGTGATAAGAGCCTTAGGAACTCAACCAGGAGATTCGCAATGGCTCTTCTCGCATTCATCGGGCCGTTGGTGCTAATAGGCATTAGCGCACCTCAAGCTGATTATGCAGAGCAGTTTCAGAAGATCGCGGTCGCTACCTCGTCCTTTCAGACTTGCGAACAGTTGGGTTTCGCGGTCGATCGCCAGGGTATCGTCGATTGGATCGGGACCGCGAAAAAGAATGCATTAGCTACCGGCGTTAGCGAATACGTTGCTCAGGCTGAGTTGGAAGAAGCCGTTCGCTTCGAGTGGCAGAACATTCTGGATCGCCATGCGCAGGCACTGGTCATGCAGCATTCTCCGAAGCACGTTACCCGCAACAATCGCCTATGGCGCTCTCGTTGCGGAGAGTTGGCAAAGGACCCCTGAAGTGCTCCGTATTTCTTGGCAGGCCAAAGCTAAGCAATAACAGCATCGCGGTTGTTGGAGTTCTGCTTCCCCCCAATCTTGGACGTCCGCCCCAAACGTCGGACGGATAACCGGGCAGGTGGCGCGCCTTTATTCACAAGGTCGCAGTCCGCAGACCTACGTCGAAATCCTGACCTTACCACAAGATGAAAAACGACTGCTGAAGCGCGAATCCTGATTTCCTAGTCGGACCCGACCAGGGCATCGGGCGCACGGTCCTCCCGCTTCATCTGATTTGCTTTGCCTATTCGCTGTCCAGCACGATCTCTCCGTAGCGATTGAAGCCGCTGCCGCCCTGCGAACCCGCATCGTAGACATAGCCGTAGACCGATCGGCCATCCGCCCGGCGGATGACGTTGCCGCGGACCCACGAGCCTTCGATCCCGTCCACCTGCAGAACCGGGGCCTGCCATCGGTCGCCGATGCGGCGGGTGCTGTAGAGGCTGCGCGTTTCCTCATCGACGAAGAGCGCAAGCAATCCGCCATCGTCGGCAACGATATCGGCGGCGGGCTGCTGCGAATCCACCGCGTCGGTAATCACCGCGCGATCGGAAATCCTGATCGGCTGCGTCGGCGCGGCATTGCCTTGCACCTGCCGTTCCCACAGGCTGCCATCGGCCAGCCTGTAGGCGATGGTGAGCGTATCGGTCTGGTCATCGTAGGCGAGGGGAAGCACGGCGCCGTATTCGGATCGGCCGGTCCCCGCACCCCGGGCCAGTTCCCGGCGCGCGGTGAGCGTGCCGCCCGGAAGCAGGCGGCGATACCAGATGGTCCCATCCTCGCTGAAATAGGCGAGATGGACGACGTCGCCGCGACCGACGACTGCCTGAGGACCGGCATTGATGACGTCCACGCCCGGATCCACGGCGACCGGCGCGCTCCAGCTGCCATCGGCGGCGCGGATCGCATAATGCAGTCGATCGCCCAGGAATATGGCGACCACGCTCCCATCGGAGCGGACCGCCATGGTCGCGGTCTGCGCGATCGCTTCGGCGCGCGCCGCCACTTCGTCGACGATGTCCCAGCTGTCCGGATGCGTGGGGTGATCGGAGGTGCGGAAGACGTGGTAGCGCACCGAGCTGGTGACCTGATGAACGATATGGATCCGGCCATCCACCATTCGCCCGTCGACCGATTCCAGATCGCCGGTTTGCGGCCGGTTGGCACCATCGACCTCGCGCCAGCTCGCTCCGCCGTCGCTGGATTTGAGCATCATGAACTTGTTGTCGGTTTCGGCCGGTTCCATGATGAAATACAGATCGCCGTTGCGCGCCTGCCAGGGGCCGATCCGTCCGGGGTTCTCGACATAGGTGCCGCCCAGATGGCCGGGGGGAACGGCCAGCGTGATCCGCGCGACACCGCTTTGCGCAAGCGTGTCGCCGAGCGCGCCGATCATCCGGAATTCGAACCGCTCGCCATCCTCGTTGAGCGAGGGTCCATCGGCGAAGCGGCGAATCACCAGCGGCCATTCGAATTCGCCGTGATGGCCGGCGGAACCCCAATGCGGGGTCCGCTCTCGCAGCGACAGGCCGGCGCCGGGCGTGAAGGGAAGCGGGGAGCCTGCGAGCAGGTCGTCGGTGGCCGCGCCATGGGGATAGGCCGGTGCGGCAATGATGCTGATACCCGGGGTGCGCGCGACGCCTTCGATGGCGAGTTCGGCTATGTCCACCGCGCCGCCCGCCGGGACCGACAGGCCGGTTGCTCCCTCGATTGCATCCAGCGGCACGGCGAGCAGGGTTTCATCGTCGAGGCTGACTTCGATCCGGCCGTCCTCCAGCTCGATTTCGGCGTCGTGCCATGTCGATCGCGCAAGGGCGACGGCTTGCCGGGCGAGAACGGTTTCCCGGCCATCGATCACGCGGATCAGGGTTACGCCCCGATCGGGTTCGATGCGCAGCAGGCCGTGGCTTTTGGCATCGACGTGGCCGAACACCAGGGCGAACCCTCGCGTATCGTCGGCGGGCAGGCGGAAACGCGCGGCGTAGCCGAATTGCGGCAGGGGCCACGGCGCGGGATAGGTGGCGAGCAGGCCGGCCGCGCCGCCCTGTGCGCGCAACACGCGGTCGGCGCCGTCCTGACGGATAAGGAGATCATCGGTCGATTCGGACTGGATGAGCCAGCCGGGAGGAGTAACCCCGGGCGCGTGATCTGCGAATTCCAGTTCGAGCTCTCGCTTCGGATAGGGGAAGGACTGCGCGTCGAGCGTGGCCCATTCCCCGCCGTTGCGGCGTGCCTGCAATCGGAAACCGGTCGCGGGCTCGCCCACCTGGCTTCCATCCGCAGGCGGAAGGGCTGGTCGGCCGCGATCGTTGCCGCCGCCCCCGTCGCTCCGGCCCAGCCGGTATCTTCATTGAGCGGCGCGGCGAGATCGGCGCGGACGCGGTATGTCAGGTCCCGGCCCGGTGTCGGGGCGCAGCCGATCGCCGCGCTGGCCAGTCCAGCGAGGAACAAGGGCCGGAGGGCATGCGTGCGGCGAGCCGTTGCCGGAACGAGCGCGGGACCCATGACCTCAGTCGTTCGCGGCATCGGGGCTCCAGTTCCAGGCATTCAGCATGACTTCGAAGAGATGGGTGTTGGGGAAATAGCCGCGCACGCGGTCCGCGCCCGCCCCGATCGCGAGCGCCGGGACTTCCTCGGCGGTGTGGCTGTCGTTGACCATGACGTTGTCGAGCCGGACCGGACCTTCCTCGCTGCCCGAAGCCTTCCACGCGTCGTAGCCGGCCAGCAGGTCCGCCCCGCGCTTGCCGCCATCGACCTGCAGTCCGAAGGAATGATCGGCGGTGAACAGCAACAGCGTGTCGTCCAGATCGACCCGGCTTTCGACCTCGGCGATGAGCTTGTCGAAATCGGCCATGTTCTGCAGGCCCTCGCGCGGATCGTCGGTATGGGCGTCCCACTCGACCACGAGGAAATAGCCGGTCGGCGATCGCTGCAGCAGTTCGAGCGCTCGCAGGGTGGCGGCGCGCACGTCGATTGCGTCGGCAACCACGATGGGGCGCTCGTTGCCGCCGGGGACGGCCTCGATCGTTTCGTAGACCGGGCGGCCATGCTGCTGCGCCAGCGGCGCGAAGCCGGTTCCCAGCGCTCCGAGCTGGTCGCCGATGCGCTTGCGGCCCGCGCCGATCATCACGTCGACCCCGTCGCCGAACCGCGGGGCGAAGGCCTGCGCAAAGATCTCCCCCTGCTTGCCGCGATCATTGGCATGGGCATAGGTGGCGGCAGGCGTCGCATCGGCGATCGATTGACTGCTGACCACACCGGTCAGCAGACCGCGTTCCTCGGCATATTCGAGCAGCGTCTTGGTGGGTGCGCCGTCACGTTCGCCGCGTATGGCATCGGACGACTGGCTGATCACGCCGTTGCGGGTCTTCACCCCGGTCATGATGGCGGACATCCCATTGGCGGAGTCCGAGACGAAGGAGTCCACCGGCGAGGTCTCGCTGAGGCCGAGATGCGGCCATTGCTGGATGCGGAGTTTGAGCGGCTCGCCATATTCCAGCAGGCTCGCGCCGTTGAGCACCGAGACGCCGGCAGCATCGGCGACGAACAGGATGATGTTCCTGGCCTGCGCAGCCGGCTCCGCCTCTGCCTGGCCGACAGGGGCGGCCGGCGCGGCCATATCCTGCGCGTGCAGCGGGGCCGCAAAAAGCGGGAGGGAAGCGGCGAGCGCCAGCGCGAGGGCCGGGCGGAAAGTCCTGGTCACAATCAATTCTCCGATCAGAAGGTGTAGCCGAGGCCGACGGTGATCTTCCGCCCGGTCAGGTTGGCGTCCTCGGTGAAGGGTTCGTAGCCCTGGTAGGAGAACTGGGATTCGTCGGTGACGTTGATGACATTGCCGAAGATCCGCAGCCCGCCGCCGAACCGGTAGGATGCCGAGAGGTCGAGCCGCTCTTCGGGCCCGAAGAACTCGTCGCTCTCGATATCGCTGCCCAGACCTTCGACATAGTCCGAGCGGTTGATGTAGTCCGCGCGGGCGTTGAAGCCCTTCCATGCCCATTCCAGCGTCGCGGTGAACAGGAAGTCGGAAAAGCCCGGCAACGGCAGATCGTCGCGATCGGCGCGATCGGGGTAATTGGCTTCGGTTTCGGTGAAGGTCGCGCTGACCCCGGCGGTCAGGCCGCGCAGCGCACCGGGGAGAAAGACCAGCCGCTGGCGGGCGATCAGTTCGAGACCGTAATTCTTCGCGCTGGTGCCATTGGTGGGGACTTCATATTCAAAATCGCCATCCACGTCGGGAATAGGAATGCCGTTCGCGTGCAAATCGTTGAAATCGTAGACCCGGTCGTAGGAGAAATTGGAGATGTCCTTGTAGAACAACCCGACCGAGTAGAGGCCGCCGGTCTTGGTGTAATACTCCGCCTGGGCATCGAAGTTTTCCGACACCGCGGGCTGCAAATTCGGGTTGCCGTCCACGATGTCGCCGTCTTCGTTGATGAACCGGCCGCTGGCCAGTTCGCTGCGGCGCGGGCGGCCATAGCTGCGGTTGTAGCTCTCGCGCAGGATCAGATTGGGCGTGAGCTCATGGCGGAAGTGGATCCCGGGTAGCCAGAAATCGTAGGAGTTCTGCGTCCGCAACTCGCCGACCGATCCCTCGCCGTCGAGGAAGCTGACGGCGAAGTTGGTGTTGTCGAACGCGACGTTCTCGTAGCGCAGACCGGCGATGATCGTGTGGATGCCCGAGCGGATCGTGCCCATGCCGTAGCCCGCCACGGTTTCCTCGGTCGAATTGAAATCGCCGAAGAAGCTGTCTTCCAGCGTGTCTTCCTCGTTCAGTTCGAACAGTTCCGGATTGCTCGCCAGCAGCGCCACGCCTCGCGAGGGGAAGACATTGTAGATCTTGGCGCCGCCCATATGCACGTCGTCGGTCGGATCGAGGATGCTGGCATAGGGGAAGGCCTCGTCCATCTCATAGACCGCGACGGTCTGGTCGCGGGTCGCCTCGCTGCGGAAATATTTGCCGCCGGCCTTCAGGGTCAGCTCGCTCCGGCCGAAATCGAAACTGCGCTCGAGATCGGCGCGCGCGCTGTAGACTTCCTCGACCGCGAGTGCGCTGCCGACGGCCAGTTCGCCCTCGGTCACCAGCGACAGGTCGGTGCTGTCCTGACCGCTGATCTCGCTGATCACGACATCGCCGCGGGTCACGTCGTTGAGCTGGTATTCGAACTGCAACCAGGGGCTGTCCGGCTCCACGAGAAAGTTGAGCTCGTTGTCGGTGGCGAAATCCTGTCGACTGCGCGAGTAGAACAGATCGTAGGTCAGCAGGCTCTGCGTCATCTCGTGACGACCGCCGAAATTGACCGAGTACAGCTCGGTGGTGCGGTCCTCGTCGGTGCCGATCCAGCCGCGCGAGCCTTGCGAGCCGCCGTCGCCGGGCGTGCCCCGGCCCGAAGTGGGGGTCAGTTCGGCGTAGGTCTTGCGACCGCCGAGCGCGTTCTGGAAGCGCGTGTCGATGTCGATATCGGTTTCGAACACGTCGTTGGAACGGTCCGAATGGCTGTAGAAGCCGCGCAGGTAGAACGAATTGAATTCGTCGGTGCGGTAGTCGAGGTCGATATTGGCGGTGTTGACCTTGGTAACCTGCCGGTCGATTTCCCAGTGCGAGGATTCCATGAACCACACCGGATCGTCATACTGATCCAGGCCGAGTTCGGGATTGTTTTCGGGCGTGACCTGCACCCAGTCCATGTCGCGGTTATAGGATGAACGGTCGATCTCGTAGCTGCCGACGGATACGCTGACGCCGAAATTGTTCATGTCGCCGCCGAGCGCGAAGATGTCCGAATAATTGGCGCTGACCGAATAGCCCAGCTCCTCGGGAAGGTCGCTGTAGACGCCGGCGGCCTCGATATCGATCCGCTGGCCGCTGCGCTCGAAGGCGCTGCGGGTGACGACGTTGATGATGCCGCCGATCGCATCGCCGTCGCGATCGGGCGTGGCCGCCTTGATCACCTCGATGTTCGAAATGCCATCGGCCGAAAAATCGCCGGTGCTGAGGCCGCGCGCGCCGCCGGCGGAAGGCAGCCGGTTGCCATTGATCTGGAAGGAGTTGAAATCGCCCTCGACGCCGCGGATGTTGACGCCGGTCGGTTCGCCGCTCTGGTTGGTGTTGACGCTGATCCCGGGCAGCCGCTGCAGCGCATAGCCGATATTGCCATCGGGAGCCGGACCGAACACCTCTTCGGAGTAGATGTTGACGATGCCGTCGGCGGTGCGCTGCTGGTTGATCGCCAGCGCCTGCCCCGTCGCAGCCGCGCGGACCACGATCTGCTCACCGGCCAGCGCCGCGCTGTCGAGACCGATATCGGCGACCGCGCTGCCGCGCGCCGCCACGTTGACGGTCTGGCGGGCGTTGTCGAAGCCGACATAATCCACCTCGATGGTGCTCGAACCGGCGGGAACCTGAACCTGATAGCGCCCGTCGTCCTCGGTCACATCACGTTCGCCGGTCCCGGCCACGCGAACGACCGCGCCTTGCAGCGAATTCCCGGTGCGTATGTCGAACACGCGGCCCGTGACCGTGGCCTGGCCCACTTCGCTGCTGGCAGCGGCCGGAGCCTCCTGCGCCTGAGCCGTGCCTGTTGCCAGAGCGGCAAGTGCGGAGGACGCGAGCAGGGCAAAGGCCTTGCGGCCGGACAGATCCGTCATGGTTGTTCCCTTTGGTAAGTTATTGTTTGTTGTTTGAAAATTAGTCCCGCACGCTCTCGTAAGGCAGCGTGTTGGAAAAGCGTCGTTCGGCCGGAAGGTCGGACCTGCGGGGCGCGATGGTCTTGATGCCGGTATCGGATTTGGTCAGCTGGACCTCGTCGTAAAGCTCGCCATCGGCGGTGTAGGCGGCATAGTGCAGCGCCTCTCCGTCGATCCCGATCACCTGACAGAACTGCGTGTTCTCGCCCATCCGCTCGAGCGTGACGCCGGTGGGCGCGTACTGGTCCCAGCCGCTCTCGTTGAACTTGTACTGCTTGGGGCCGGAGACCGAATTCACGAACATCGTCGCGATGGCGTTCCGGTCTGCCGTATCGGTGGCGGCGGTGCGGTTCGGTGTCTGGCTCCGATCGCCGACACTGCCCCGGGCATAGGTATGATCGTGCCCCTGCAGGACCAGATCCACCTTGTGCTTGAGCAGAATGGGCAACAGGATTTCGCGTCCCTCGGGATTGTCCCGATCTCGGCCCGAGGAAAAGATCGGGTGATGCGCGGTCACGATCCGCCAGCGCGCACCGCTCTGCTCGAGCTGCCGGTCGAGCCACGCAGCCTGCTCGCTCATGTCGTCGATATTGGTGTTCAGGACGAAGACGTGCAGGTCGGCCGAATAGCGCACGGCATAGACGGTCTCCTGCAGCTCGGCCGAGAGACCCGGCTCCTCGGGCAGCCGGAACTGAGGGCGCCAGAGGATGGAGAGCAATTCCAGCTCTTCCTCTTCGGTCAGCGGGTAGTCGTCATATTCGTGATTGCCGGTCACCGGGATGGCGGGGATCATGCCGTGGATGAAGCCGCTGGCCCGGAACCAGTGCGCCCATTCGAGATCGCGCGAGCCGCGATTCACGAGATCGCCGGCGTGGAGAATGAAGCGGGCATCGGGCGCGCTCTGGAATGCGGCACGGATGACGCGCGGCCAGTGGGAGGCGAGCCCGTTTTGCGCATCGCCCAGATCGATGAAGCGCAGCGGACCCGAAAGCGGCGCGGTGCGGGTGTGAAACCATTCGGACCAGTGTCCTTCGGCGCCCTGCACGCGGTAGGCATACAGCGTATCGGGTTCGAGGCCGTCGAAGCGCAGCGAGTGGTGGCTGGTCGCCGGCAGATCCTGGTTGTGCTCGACCGAGAAGATCTTTCCGGCATGTTCGAACCGGGCGAGATCGAGGCGCTGGGTCTCGGCCACCACCGAAGTGGCGAGCTGATCGAAGCGCGCATCGGGAAGCGCCCTGGCGATCTCCGCCCTCGTCGCCCCGACGCTCTCGGCGGTACGCCAGCTCACGCCGATCGAGGTCGCCGGATCGCCATCCATGGTCACCACGATCCGGTCGGGCCATTCGCTCGGCTGCTGCCACGGCGCCTGGTCCGATTGGTGTGCGCCCTTATGAGATGCGGCAGGAGCCGCCGAGCAGGCCAGAGCCGCTGCGGCGACGATCGCGATTCGTTTCATTTCGGCCCCCTGTTCTGTGGAGGCCGCTAGGAGGCGGACATTGCGGCCGTGCGTCGGTTCAGCGTCGCATCGAAGACAATGCTGCGGATATTTTGCTTCCCCGCATTCGCCAGTGCCGGCCGCGCCAGCCGCAAGTGCCGGGGGCATACAGCGTGCGCGTGGCCTTGCCGTAGCGGCTGCGCGGGATTACGCGTTTCGCCATGAGAGCAGATATCGTGCCGACGGGTCGTCCCGTCATCTCCGCCACCGGGTTGTTCACGCCGGCGGAGAGCATCACCAACGAGGAGCTGGTCGCCAGCTTCAACCTCTATGTCGAGCGCTTCAACGCCGAGCACGCTACGGGAATCGCCGCCGGCGAGGTGGAAGCGCTGCAGCCGAGTTCGGTCGAGTTCATCGAGAAGGCGAGCGGGATCAAGGCGCGCCACGTCATGACCAAGGCGGCGGTGCTCGATCCTGCGATCATGGCGCCGCGGCTCGACGAGCGCGGCGACGACGAGCTGTCGATCCTGGCTGAGATCGGCGTTGCGGCGGCGCGCGATGCGCTGGCGCGCGCCGGGCGCGATCCGGGCGATGTCGATGCGGTGCTGTGCGCGGCATCGAACATGCAGCGGCCCTATCCGGCGATGGCGATCGAGATCCAGCAGGCGCTGGGGATCAACGGTTTCGCCTTCGACATGAATGTCGCCTGCTCTTCCGCAACCTTCGGGATCCAGACCGCTGCCGATTACATCCGCGCCGGCAACGCCCGCAGCGTGCTGGTGGTGAGCCCCGAGATTACCAGCGGCCATCTCAACTGGCGCGACCGCGACAGCCATTTCATCTTCGGCGATGGCGCCACCGCGGTGCTGGTCGAGGATGCGGCTATGGCGCCGGCGGTGCATTGGGACATTCTGGGCACGCGGCTCAAGACGGTGTTCTCGAACAATATCCGCAACAATTTCGGCTATCTCAACCGCGCCCATCCCGAAACCGCGGATGCGCCGGACAAGCTCTTCGTCCAGGAAGGCCGCAAGGTGTTCAAGGAGGTCGTCCCGATGGTCGCGCAGATGATCGTCGAGGAGGCCGAGCGGCTCGCGCTCGATCCGCAGGACCTGCGGCGATTGTGGCTGCACCAGGCCAATGCGGGGATGAACCGGCTGATTGCGCAGCGCGTGCTGGGTCACGAGGCCAGCGAGGACGAGAGCCCGACCGTGCTCGACACCTATGGCAACACCTCGAGCGCAGGATCGATCATCGCCTTCCATCTCCACTGCGAGGATCTGCAGTCCGGCGACACCGGGCTGATCTGCAGTTTCGGAGCGGGCTATTCCGCGGGAACGGTGTTCCTGCGCAAGGCTGGCTAGCGCGCCCGGGCGCTTGCGGCTGGGCGGCGCGTACCCTAGACGGTGCCGATGGCAGGCGAACTCCTCGACAATCAGGGCCGCGGCGATGTTGCCTGGTCCTTGCCCCGCATCCATCCCGAAGGTCGCAAATACGGACTGATCGCGATCGCGGTCAGCCTGGTGTTCCTGCTGCTGTTCGATTGGGAGATCGTCGGCTGGCCGCTGCTGGCGCTATCGGCGGGCATCTTCGCCTTCTTTCGCGATCCGGAACGGGTTGTCCCGCACGAGGATACGCTGATCGTCTCGCCGGCGGACGGGCTGGTCTCGCTGATCGCGCTGGTCGAGCCCCCCGAGGAACTCAAGATCGACGATGGCAGCGGGATCGATGGTCTTCCCGACGGACCGGTGACCCGGATTTCGATCTTCATGAGCGTGTTCGACGTCCACATCAATCGTGCGCCGATCGCGGGGGTGATCCGCCGGCTGGTCTATCTCCCGGGCAAGTTCCTGAACGCCGATCTCGACAAGGCGAGCGAGGAAAACGAGCGCCAGCACATATTAATCGAGCGCGCCGACGGGACGCGGATCGGCTTCACCCAGATCGCCGGCCTGGTGGCGCGGCGGATCGTGCCCTTCGTCAAGCCGGGCGACACGGTCGGGGCAGGGCAGCGCGTCGGGCTGATCCGCTTCGGCAGCCGGGTCGATGTCTATCTTCCGGCGGGCACCGATTCCCGGGTTCTGCTGGGACAGCGCTGCATCGCGGGCGAGACCGTGCTGGGCGAAATCGGGACACAGAAACTGATCGAAGGGGTGAGCCAGTGAGCGCCGATCCACGCGGGGAGCGGCCGCGGCTGGGCCCCAAGGCTACCGAGGACGAAGCTTTCGAGCTGGGCCAGACGCGTCCACGCGGTTTGACGCTGCGGGCGCTGCTGCCCAATGCGATCACCGCCGCCGCGCTGTGTTCCGGACTGACCGGCATCCGGTTCGCCATTGCGGGGCAGTGGAGCCTGGCGGTTTTCGCGATTATCCTTGCAGGGCTGCTCGACGGGCTCGACGGGCGGATCGCCCGCATGCTCAACGCGCAATCGCGCTTCGGTGCCGAGCTGGACAGTCTGGCGGATTCGCTGTCCTTCGGGACCGCGCCCGCGATCATCATCTATCTCTGGTCGCTGCACGACATGTCGCGGCTCGGCTGGTTCGCGGCGCTGGCTTTCGCGATCTGTTGCGCGCTGCGATTGGCCCGCTTCAATGCCCAGATCGACACCGACGAGCAACCGCACAAATCGGCCGGGTTCCTGACCGGCATCCCCGCGCCCGTGGCGGCGGGCCTGGCGTTCCTGCCGTTCTACTTCTGGATGGCGACGGGGCAGGAGTTCTTTCGCGATCCGCTGCTCGTCGGCCCGTGGCTGGCGGTCATCGCAGTGCTGATGATCTCGAACCTGGCGACGATGAGCTGGGCATCCTTGCGTCCGCGCCGGACCATCCGGTTGGAACTGCTGGCATTCGTCGGGCTGCTTTTTGCAGCACTCTTGCTCGAGCCCTGGTGGACACTGGTCGCGATCTGTCTCGGCTACCTGGCTGCGCTTCCCTATGGCTGGATGCGCTATGCAAAGATCAGGCGGCAGCGCGCAGCGAGGCCCGCTGAATAGGCTGGCGCGACCTCAGCGCGCGAGCGGGCTGCGTATTTTGGTTCCGCACGCCGGTGGGTGCTTGCGGAGACGTGCGTTCGCCATCGCCCATCTGCCGCTTCAATGCTCCATAGGCCGACCACCAGCGCAGGGCGCTATCGGCCAGCACCGCCAGGCAGGCAATCGCCAGAAAACCAAGGACCGTAAACAGAACAAGAGCAAGCATCGGCTGTCTTTCCTTCACTCGATGCGATCCCAACCCGGTTGACAGGATGTGGATAGCCAGTGGAAAACTTTCATCGCCCGCATTTCGTTCCGGCGATGCGCCATATGTTCCCTATTTGTTCCGGGTGGTCAAGCGGAAATGCGGCTGGCGGGCGCAGTTCGGCGACGAATTGACGGTGGATTTGCGCGGTCATCCGCGCTAAGGGCCTGCCGTCCATCGCGGATTCGGCCACTTCCGGCACGGCTCCAAGCGGACAAATCCACATGGCAGGCGCTTCATACCGGTGCCCGATAGCGGGAATGCTCCGCATCTCGGGTTCCAGCCTTCCAGAGGTCAAACCGGAAAGGAAATACTTATGGCGGCTCCTACCGTCACGATGCAGCAATTGATCGAGGCCGGTGCCCATTTCGGCCACCAGACCCACCGCTGGAACCCGCGCATGAAGCCGTATATCTTCGGCGCGCGCAACGGCATCCACATCATCGACCTGTCGCAGACCGTACCCCTGTTCGCACGTGCGCTCGACTTCGTCGCGCAGTCCGCGCGTTCGGGCGGGAAGGTGCTGTTCGTCGGCACCAAGCGTCAGGCGCAGGATACGATCGCCGAAGCCGCCCGCGCCTCGGGTCAGCACTTCGTCAACCACCGCTGGCTGGGCGGCATGCTCACCAACTGGAAGACCATCTCGGGTTCGATCAAGCGTCTCAAGACGCTCGAGGAGCAGCTTTCGGGCGACACTTCGGGTCTGACCAAGAAGGAAGTTCTCCAGCTCACCCGCGAACGCGACAAGCTCGAGCTCTCGCTCGGCGGCATCCGCGACATGGGCGGCATTCCCGACGTGATGTTCGTGATCGACGCCAACAAGGAAGAGCTCGCGATCAAGGAAGCCAACGTCCTCGGCATTCCGGTGATTGCGGTGCTCGACACCAACACCGACCCCACCGGCATCGCCTTCCCGATCCCGGGCAATGACGACGCCAGCCGCGCAGTTCGCCTCTATTGCGACGCGATCGGCGAGGCGGCCCGCTCGGGCAAGGGCGAGGGCGTGATCGACAGCGGCCAGGACTTCGGCGCGATGGACAATCCGCCGGAAGAAGCCGCGGCCTGATTGCGGCGCGGGTGCGTCATGCACCCGTCAAAACTCCAGTCTAGGCGCCGGTCCGAGTTGTCTCGGCCCGGCGCCGCATATCATTCGAGAAGGATCCCACCATGGCGAATTTCACCACCGCCGACATCAAGGCGCTGCGCGAGCGGACCGGCGCGGGCATGATGGATGCCAAGAAGGCGCTCGTCGAATGCGACGGCGACCTCGAGGCGGCTGTCGACGCGCTGCGCGCCAAGGGCCTCGCCACCGCGCAGAAGAAGTCCAGCCGCACCGCAGCCGAGGGTCTGGTCGGCGTCGCCGTCGCCAATGAGTCCGGGGGCACCAAGGGCGTTGCAGTCGAGATCAATTCCGAGACCGACTTCGTCGCCAAGAACGACCGCTTCCAGGATTTCGTCCGCAAGGTCACCGAAACCGCTCTCAAGGCGTCGGGCGATGATGTCGAGGCGCTCAAGGGTCTCGACTATCCCGACGGCGGGACCGTGAGCGACAAGCTCACCGACAATGTCGCCACCATCGGCGAGAACCAGCAGATCCGGCGGATGAAGACCGTGTCGGTCTCCAAGGGCATGGTCGTGCCCTATATGCACAATGCGGTTGCGCCTAACCTCGGTAAGATCGGCGTGCTGGTCGCGCTCGAGAGCGAGGCGGGCGCCGATGTGCTCGAGGCGCTCGGCAAGCAGCTGGCAATGCACATCGCCGCGGCTTTCCCGCAGGCGCTCAATGCCGAGGGTCTCGATGCCGAGACGATCGAGCGCGAGCGCAAGATCGCGGCCGAGAAGGCAGCCGAGAGCGGCAAGCCGGCCGAGGTCCAGGAAAAGATGGTCGACGGTGCAATCAAGAAGTTCGCCAAGGAAAACGCGCTGCTGAGCCAGGTTTTCGTGATGGACAACAAGACCGCGATTTCCGACGTAGTTGCCAAGGCGGGCAAGGATGCCGGCCATGCGATCGAGCTGAAGGATTATGTCCGCTTCCAGCTCGGCGAGGGCATCGAGAAGGAAGAGAGCGATTTCGCCGCGGAAGTGGCGGCTGCCGTCAAGGGCTGAGCGCCCAACCAACTCCTGCAATTTGCGGCCGCCGGATTTCGATCCGGCGGCCGTTTTTGTGCGCCTTTCCCGATTCGCGGGTAGTTGGTTGATGAAACACAACCGGGGGAAGGGTGCGTGGCCGGCCCGGCGGGCGAATCGCGCCTGCAATGGCCCGCGGCGAGGCTAGCGGGCGTTTCGCGTGTAGGAAATCCCGATCTGGCCCGGCGCCCCTTTCCCCTTTGCGCCTCCGCCGCGAGGGGGCTAAGGAGCCGCAACCCTTGGATTTAACGGACAGCTCTCGCCCCATGACCATGCCCCCGATCAAACGCGTCCTGCTCAAGCTGTCGGGCGAAGTGTTGATGGGGGATCAGCAGTTCGGGATCGATCCCGCCTTCGTCATGGAACTCGCCAAAGAGGTGAAAGCCGCGCAGGCGGGCGGGCTCGAGATCTGTCTCGTCATCGGCGGCGGCAATATCTTCCGCGGGATGGCGGGCGCGGCACAGGGGATGGACCGGGCGCAGGCCGATTACATGGGCATGCTGGCGACGGTGATGAACGCGCTGGCGATGCAGAGTGCGCTCGAGCAATTGGGCGTGCCCACCAGGGTCCAGTCGGCGATCGAGATGGACAAGGTGTGCGAGCCGGTGATCCGCCGCCGCGCCGAGCGCCATCTCGAAAAGGGCCGCATCGTGATCTTCGCCGCGGGCGTGGGCGCCCCCTATTTCACCACCGACAGCGGCGCCGCGCTGCGCGCCGCCGAAATGCGCTGCGACGCGCTGCTCAAGGGCACCAGCGTCGACGGTGTCTATGATTGCGACCCCAAGCACAACCCGCAGGCGAAGCGTTACGATACGGTCACTTACGACCGGGTGCTGGCGGATAATCTCAAGGTGATGGATGCCAGCGCCGTTTCGCTGTGCCGCGACAACGACATCCCGATCGTGGTTTTCTCGATTCGCGAGAAGGGCAATCTGGCGCGCGTGCTGGCAGGCGAGGGCGCCCGGACCATCGTCGGCAAGGCGTAGAAGCGAGCGAGACAGCGCGCGCCGCCACGGATAGATCCCAGCGACAACAGTTTCAGAACCGACCAACAGACCGAGGATTTCAACCATGGCCAAATACGACAAAAGCGATATCGAGCGCCGCATGGCGGGCGCGGTGGAGAGCCTCAGGGGCGATCTTTCCGGCCTGCGCACCGGGCGCGCCAATCCCGCGCTGCTCGATCCGGTGACGGTCGAGGTCTATGGTTCGATCATGCCGCTCAACCAGGTGGCGACGGTCAACGCGCCCGAGCCGCGCATGCTCGCGGTGCAGGTCTGGGACAAGGCCAACACCACCGCAGTGGAAAAGGGCATCGCCCGCGCCAATCTGGGTCTCAACCCGATGACCGACGGTCAGACCATCCGGCTGCCGCTGCCCGATCTGACCGAGGAGCGCCGCAAGGAGCTGGCCAAGCTCGCGGGGCAGTATTCCGAGAACGCCAAGATCGCGATCCGCAACGTGCGCCGCGACGCGATGGAAGCGCTCAAGGAAGACGAGAAGAAGAAGGAAATCTCCGAGGACGACCGCAAGCGTCTCGAGGACGAGGTCCAGAAGCTGACCGACAAGCATGTCGCCGAGGCCGATCAGGTCGCCGAGGCGAAGGAGAAGGAAATCCTCACTCAGTGAGACTCGCTCCGTCCCATCCGGCCCAGCGCCTGCCCGCGGGGTCGCACCAGTGACCGGGCCTGCGAGTGCCGACTCCGGTCGCGCGCGCCATGTCGCGATCATCATGGATGGCAATGGCCGCTGGGCCAAGCGGCGGCATCTGCCGCGCGCGATCGGCCATCAGCGCGGGGTCGAAGCGGTGCGCCGGCTGGTGCGCGAGGTCGAAGCGATGGGGCTCGACTGCCTGACGCTCTACGCCTTCAGCAGCGAGAACTGGAAGCGCCCCGAGGACGAGATCGATCATCTCATGGGCCTGCTGCGCAAGTTCATCGTGTCCGATCTGCCCGAATTCATCGCCAATGACGTCCGGCTGAAAATCGTCGGCGATTACAAGGCGCTGGCGCCCGATATCGTCGCCATGCTCGAGGATGCGCTCGACCGGACCGCCGGGGGCTCGCGGATCCTGGCGGTGGCGCTCAACTACGGCTCGCAGCAGGAAATCGTCCGGGCGGCGGCGCTCGCCGCGCAGGAGGGCGATATCACCGAGGAGAGCATCGCGCGCCATCTCTACACCGCCGACCTGCCCCCGCTCGACCTGCTGATCCGCACCAGCGGCGAAGTGCGGCTGTCCAATTTCCTGCTGTGGCAGGCGGCCTATGCCGAGATGATCTTCACCGATGTGCTGTGGCCGGACTACACGCCCGCCCATCTGGCCGAGGCGCTGGCGCAATTCGCCGAACGGGAGAGACGCTTTGGCGGATGCTGAGCCGACCCCGCAGTCGGAACCGGATCGGGCCGAAGACCTCGCACCCGATCGCAAACCTGGGCGCGAACGCAAGCGCGACCGCGCGCGGGCGCGTATGAAGCGCTATGTCGATGTCCCGCTTTCGATCCGGACCTCGGATCTTCCCGTCCGCGCGGCCTCCGCGCTGGTGATGATCGCGCTTGCTGCGGCGGCGGTCTGGGCAGGCGGAGCGTGGCTCGCCGGATTTATCGGCGCGGTCGCGCTGGCCACCTTCGTGGAATACGTCCTGCTTGGGCACCGTGCCTTCTCGAGCTGGTCGGGGCGCGGCGTCGCGCTGGTTTTCGGGCTCGTCTATATCGGTTTCGCCGGGCTGTTGCTGGCGCAGATGCCGGTCTTCCTCATGGTCGGGGTGATCGGCACGGTGATCTGCGTCGACACCTTCGCCTATTTCTTCGGCCGCACCATCGGCGGACCCAAGATCGCGCCCGCGATCAGCCCCTCCAAGACCTGGGCGGGGCTGCTGGGCGGCGTGGTCGGCGCGAGCCTGTGGCTGGCGGGTTTCGTCTGGATGCTGGCCGGGCGGGGCTCGTTCGACATGGTCGGTTACGATATCGCCGAACTGGCGCAGATCGTGGGTCTCGGCGCGGTACTGGCGGTGGCGGCGCAGGCGGGCGATTTCTTCGAAAGCTGGCTCAAGCGGCGCGCCGGGCGCAAGGATTCCTCCAATCTGATCCCCGGTCACGGCGGGGTGTTCGACCGCACCGACGGACTGATCCCGGTCGCGCTGCTGGCCGGGCTGATCCTGGCGCCCGCGGCGTGACCCGCTCGCTCACCATTCTGGGCGCGACCGGCTCGGTCGGCGCCTCGACGCTCGATCTCATCCGCCGCAACCGCGCCGACTGGCGGGTGGTGGCGCTGACCGCCAATGGCAATGTCGCCGAACTGGCGGGCCTGGCGCGCGAATTTTCCGCCGAGATCGCGGTGGTGGCGGACGAGAGCTGCCTCGCCGATCTGCGCGACGCGCTGGCGGGCAGCGGGATCGAGGCCACCGCAGGACGCAAGGCCTTGTGCGAAGTGGCCGCGCGCCCGGTCGATATGACCGTCGCGGCGATCGTGGGCTGCGCGGGTCTGGCGCCGGTGATGGCCGCGATCGAGCAGGGCGGCACCGTGGCGCTGGCCAACAAGGAAGCGCTGGTCTCCGCCGGCGCGGTGATGACCGCGGCGGTCGAGCGCCACGGCGCGACGCTGCTGCCGGTGGATTCGGAGCACAATGCGATCTTCCAATGCCTCGCGGGAAACGATCTCGCCGAGGTGTCGAAGATCACGCTCACCGCCAGCGGCGGCCCCTTGCGGACCTGGACCCCGGCGCAGCTCGAGGCCGCCACCCCGGCGCAGGCGGTGGCGCATCCCAATTGGGACATGGGCGCCAAGATCAGCGTCGATTCGGCGACCATGATGAACAAGGGGCTCGAACTGATCGAGGCGCATCACCTGTTTCCGGTCGGGCTCGACAGGCTTTCCATCGTCGTCCACCCGCAAAGCGTGATTCATTCGATGGTCGAATTTCGCGACCGTTCGACGCTGGCGCAATTGGGGCCTTCGGACATGCGGGTGCCGATCGCTTCCTGCCTCGCTTGGCCGGCGCGGATGGAATCGCCTTGCGACCCGCTCGATCTGGCCGCCATCGGCCAGCTGACCTTCGAGGCGCCCGACGAGACCCGCTTTCCCGCGACCCGGCTGGCGCGGCAGGCCGCCGAGGCGGGCGGGGCGATGCCGGCGGTGCTCAACGCCGCCAACGAGGTTGCGGTCGAAGCTTTCCTCGCCGGTAAGATTGGGTTCACCCGGATTGCGCTAGTGGTCGAACAGGTGCTGGAAAGCGGCAATCTGCCGCCCGCACCGCACGCACTCGACGAAGTCCTCATGGTCGATCAGGCGGCCCGTGCGACCGCCACCGCCCTTCTGGGCCAGTATTAGGCTGGAGACTGACTGACTTGGACGCTTCGATCCCCTTCTGGATGTATCTCATCGGCTTCCCGCTACTGCTGGGGCCGCTGATCACGCTGCACGAGCTGGGCCATTATCTGGTCGGGCGCTGGTTCGGGGTCGAGGCCGAGGCCTTCTCGGTCGGTTTCGGCAAGGAAGTGGCCGGCTGGACCGACAGCCGCGGGACGCGGTGGAAGCTCTCGGCGCTGCCGCTGGGCGGCTATGTCCAGTTCAAGGGCGACATGAACCCCGCGAGCATCCCGGATGCCAATGCGGCGGACGACGGCGGTCGCGGCGGGTTCCACCAGGCCTCGCTATGGAAGCGCGCGCTGATCGTCTTCGCAGGTCCCGCGACCAATGTGCTGATCGCGCTGGCGATCTTCGCTTCCTTCTTCGCTCTTTACGGGCAGCCGGTTGCCGCCGATCCCGAGCGCCAGCTGACCATCGAGGCCTTTGCCGAGCAATCGCCGGCGCGCGAGGCCGGGCTGGAGGTGGGCGACCGCATCCTCGCGATCGAGGGCCAGCGGGTGGAGGATTTCGCCGCGGTGCAGGACGCGGTGATGCTCTATCCCGGGCGCACGCTCGCTTTCACCGTCGCGCGCGACGGCACCGAGCGCAGCTACCCGGTGACCGTGCGCGCGGAGGAGATGACCGACCGCTTCGGCAACAGCTCGAAGATCGGGCTGGTCGGCATCCGGTCCGCGGGCTCGGACTATGTCTACGAGCGCGCCGGCCCGGTCGCGGCGGTGGGGCTGGCGGTCGATCACTCGATCGGCGTCATGGACATGATGCTCACCGGAATCGCGCAGATCTTCACCGGCGAACGTTCGGTTCAGGAGCTGGGCGGGCCGGTCAAGATCGCGAAATATTCGGGCGAGCAGCTCAGCATGGGGGCGATCACCTTCGTCAATTTCGTCGCGCTGATCTCGCTTAACTTGGCATTCATCAACCTCCTGCCAATTCCCGCCCTCGACGGCGGGCACCTGGCTTTTTATGCGGCGGAGGCGATCCGCCGCAAGCCGGTGGGTCAGCGCAGTCAGGAATTGGCGTATCGCACCGGCATGGCTCTCGTGCTCATGCTGATGATATTCGTCACGATCAACGATCTGGTGAGCCTTCCCGTATTCGGGAATTAGCCGGGGGAAAGAAAGCGTCGGCCGTCCGCCGCGCCGCCTGCAATACTTGATTGCATGGGGTGCATCGGGCAAAGGGCAGCGAGCCTGCCCGGATCAGCGGTGTCGCCCCTCCGGGAGACGGCGTATTGTCCGGGTCCGACGGTGTTTTAAGGGACGGGTATCTCCTTGTCGAACAATGCTTATACGACTTCGGCTGTAGTTTCGCGCGCCTGGCGGCTTCCCGCCATGCTGATGGCGGGGACGATCCTCGCGGGCGTCCCGGTCGCGGCGATGGCGCAGGAGACCTCCGAAACGCCCGAAACGCCAGCCGCCGCGCAGCCCCCGGCAGCCGGCGCAGCGCAGGCGGCCGCTCCGCCAGTCGCTCCGGCAGCCGCGCCGCAGGGCGAGATCGTCCAGTCGATTTCGGTCGCCGGTGCGCAGCGGCTCGAATCGCAGACGATCCTGTCCTACATCCGGCTGCGTCCGGGCGAGGAATGGAACCAGGTCGTCGGCGATCAGGTGCTCAAGGATATCTACGCGACCGAGCTGTTCGCCGATGCCGATGTCCGCTTCGAGAACGGCAATGTGCTGATCACCGTGGTCGAGAACCCGGTGATCAACCGCATCATCCTGGAAGGCAACGACCGGATCAAGAGCGACAAGATCGTCCCCGAGATCAAGCTCGCGCCGCGGCAGATCTTCACCCGCTCCAAGGTGCGCGCCGATGTCGCGCGGATCATCGAGCTCTACAAGCGCCAGGGCCGTTTCGCCGCCACCGTCGAGCCGCAGATGGTGCAGCTGGCGCAGAACCGCGTCGATGTGATCTTCGAGATCGACGAGGGGCCCAAGTCCAAGGTCCGCCAGATCAACATCATCGGCAATGAGGCGTTTTCGGACGGCGATCTGCGCGGCGAGATGATCACCAAGCAGGCGCGGCTGACCAGCTTCCTGAGCTCCAACACCAGCTACGATCCCGACCGGCTCGCCTTCGACCAGCAGAAGCTGCGCCAGTTCTATCTGACGCAAGGCTATGCCGATTTCCGCGTCGTCTCGGCGGTCGCAGAGCTGACTCCCGACCAGCGCGATTTCATCATCACCTATGTGGTCGAGGAAGGCGAGCGCTACAAATTCGGCGAAGTCGAGGTCGAAAGCGAGCTGCGCGATTTCGACAGCGCCTCGATGACCGGCCGTCTGCCGATGCAGAGCGGCGACTGGTACGACGCGGAAGCGGTCGAGAACACGGTCGAACAGCTGACCGATCTGGCGGGCACCTTCGGCTATGCCTTCGCCGACGTCGCGCCGCAGTTCAACCGCAGCCGCGAAGACCTCACGATGGACGTGACCTTCGTGCTGCGCGAGGCGCCGCGCGTCTATGTCGAGCGGATCGACGTCAACGGCAACACGCTGACGCAGGACAAGGTCGTGCGCCGCGAGTTCCGCGTGGCCGAGGGCGACGCGTTCAACTCGCTGCAGGTCAAGCGCTCGGCGGCGCGGATCAACTCGCTGGGCTTCTTCCAGGAGAATTTCGAGATCAACCAGGTCGAGGGCAGCGCCCCCGACCGGATCATCCTCGAGGCCAATGTCGAGGAGCAGGCGACCGGCGAACTGCAGCTTTCGGCGGGCTTTTCCTCGCTCGAAAGCTTCATCCTGCAAGGCTCGATCCGGCAGCGCAACTTCCGCGGCCGCGGCCAGACCGTCGGGCTCAGCCTGAATTACTCGCGCTTCTCGCGCTCGGCGCAGGTGAGCTTTTCCGAACCCTATGTGTTCGACCGGAACATCTCGGCGGGCGTCGATATCTACCGCAAGGACTACAGCAATTTCGGTTTCAACCGGAACAACAACAACAACCGCAGCTTCGAACAGGCGACTACCGGTTTCTCGCTGCGCGCGGGCGTCCCGCTTAGCGAATATTCCTCGCTCGTCGGCAGCTACACGCTCAACCACGACGATGTCTCGATCGGCGACGAGTATTTCCGGGATTCCGATGGCGACGGGATCGCGACCTGCGATCCCTTCCAGGCCAGTCGCTTCCTGTGCGACGCGATCGGAGCGCGGACCAGCTCGATCCTCGGGCTGACGCTCTCGGTCGATTCGACCGACAGCCGCCTGCGTCCCACGCGCGGTCGCAATATGGCGGTTACGGCGCAATATGCCGGTCTCGGCGGATCGGTGAATTACTTCCGGGTCAACGGCAAGGTGGGCCAGTATTACCCGCTTCCCGCCGGTTTCATCCTCGCGCTGACCGCCGAGGGCGGGGCGATTCGGAGCTTCGAGGACCGCGGCGTTCCAGGGACCGACGACGTCCGTTTGACTGATCGCTTCTTCCTGGGCGAGCCGCAGATCCGCGGGTTCGACATTCGCGGGGTGGGCCCGCGGGTGTTGCGTCGACCGATCATCGACTCAGATGGCGACGGTATCGGCGAAGTTGTAACCGATCGCGACAGCATTCAAGACGACGCGATCGGCGGCACGGCCTATTATCTCGGCCGGGCGGAGATCGAGATTCCTTTGGGGACCGGCGCTCGTGAACTCGGCCTGCGTCCGTCGATCTTCCTCGACGTGGGTGGATTGTTCAACATCACCGACCCGGCGCTGTTGCAGAATCCGCTCGGCAACGAGCGTTTCAATCCCTTGCGCGATGCCAGCGGCAATCCGATTTATCTCAATCCGGGTGCCGATCCCGATGTTACCACCGACGACACCGTCGTCGCCATTCCGGTCGGCGACCCGATCCCGACCGGCTTCGTGGCGCAGGGCAGCGTCGTTCGGGCGTTCGAGGAGGTCTTCCTCGGCGACAGTGCCAGCCCGCGCATTTCGGTGGGTATCGGCGTCAACTGGAACTCACCCTTCGGTCCGTTCAGGATCGATCTCGCCCATGTGCTGAAGAAGCAAGAGGGCGACGACACCAAACTCTTCTCCTTCAATGTAGGAACGCAATTCTGATGAAACTTCTCTCCAAAACCCTCCTGACCGCTGGCGTCGCTGCCGCCGCATTCGCCGCTGCTCCCGTCAGCGCGCAGGTCCAGGGCAATTTCGGCGTGGTCAACACCCCGCTCGCCATCGCCCAGACCAATGCGCTGCGCACCGCCTTCCAGCAGGTCGGCACCACCTACCAGACGCAGATCACCACCATTCAGCAGCGCCAGCAGCAGATCGAGACCCTGCTGACGCAGCTCGACACCAACAGCGACGGCGGGCTCGACGAGGCGGAGCAGGCTGCCGCTCAGTCCACCCCGCAATGGCAGCAGATCCAGCAGATCGAGCAGGAAGTCGGCACGCTCAGCAACCAGATCGATCTCGCGCGCGTCTATGCGCTCGAGCAGATCCTGCGCCAGTACAGCCCCGCGCTGCAGCAGGTCGTGACTCAGAACCAGGTGCAGATGGTCGTATCCCCCGACGCGGTGCTGTATTCGGCGCCCGCCGCTGACATGACCACCAAGGTCGTTGCGGCGCTCAACACCGCCGTTCCCAGCGTGCAGACCACGCCGCCTGCAGGTTGGCAGCCGGCCCGCCAGTCGGTCTCGCTCTACCAGCAGGTCCAGCAGATTTTCGCCATCGCTCAGCAGCAGCAGGCGCAGCAGGCGCAGCAGCAGACCCCGGCCCAGCAGCCGAGCGGTCGCTGACAGCGAACGACGCGTAAAGAGTGGCAGAGATGAGCGATAGCGGCAGCGCCCCCGGCGCCGAGAACCCTCCTGAAATCTCCGAGGCGAAGAGCCTCGATATCAGGGGCGTGCTCAAGGCGCTGCCGCATCGCTATCCGCTGCTGCTGGTCGACCGAGTGCGCTCGATCGAGCATGGCGAGCGGATCCACGCGGTCAAGGCGGTCTCGTTCAATGAGGAGTTCTTCCAGGGTCATTTCCCCGGCGCACCGATCATGCCCGGCGTGCTGCAGATCGAAGCGATGGCGCAGGCCGCGGCAATCCTCGGGATCGAAACGCTGGGTCTCGCCGGATCGGGCAAGCTGGTCTATTTCATGGGGATCGAGAACGCCAAGTTCCGCGCCCCGGTCACGCCCGGCTGCCTGCTCGAGATGGAAGTCGAGTTCACCCAGAAGCGCAGCCGGGTCTACAAGTTCAAGGGCAAGGCCAGCGTCGAGGGCAAGACCACCTGCGAGGTCGAGTTCACCGCGATGATCGCGGATCCTCCCGAGTAGGTTTTTGCTTTGCGCACGCCATCCGGCGTGCGATTTCCTCGCTCACGCTCCCTGCGGTCGCATCGCTGCGGGCGCGCGGTCGCGCTTGCGCTCGCCTTCGGCTCGCGTTCTGGTGCCAGCCAATAGGCGTGGCTTGGTGGCGGAGCACGGGGCCGAATGGCCCCGCAAGGCCGACCGGCCGCCCGCAGGCCCGAAAGGGCCGAGGAAATCGCAAGCCGGATGGCTTGCGGAAAAACGGAATGGAAAACAAATCCCACGCCATCCGGCGTGCGCGAAACAAAATACTTCGGTTGCTTTTCGCCGCGGCCCCCACTAAACGCGCGCCTTCCCGACACACAGCGGGGCCGGTCGGAACCGGTCCTCACGCTTGGAGATACGAGCCATGAAGGCCGAAACCCACCCCGATTATCACACCATCACGGTCAAGATGACCGATGGCACCGAATTCCAGACTCGCTCCACCTGGGGCAAGGAAGGCGCCACGCTCGCGCTCGATATCGACCCCACCAGCCACCCGGCATGGACCGGCGGCAAGCAGCAGCTTCAGGAAGGTGGCCGCGTTGCCGCCTTCAACAAGCGCTTCGGCGGGCTCAGCCTCAAGAAATAACCCCGGCTTCCGCGCATCGGCGCGGCCAGGGTTCACCAGTTGCGGCCGCAAGGTCGTGAGGGAGGGCGGTCCGACGGGGCCGCCCTTTCCGTATGCGTCTTGCGCGCAGTCGATCGCGCGCGGATTCTAGACGTAGGGCTTCTCGCGGTACCATTTGGTGATCACGTATTTCCGGCCCTTGCGCACCTTCATCCCGTGATGAAGCGTGTTGGGATTGCCGCGTGGAAAGCCGTCCGGATCGGGCCGCCGGTTGTTCCAGCACACCAGCTTGCCCGCCTCGGGGGTGAAGCTCTTGCCGATGGTCTTGAATCGGGTTGCGCCGCCGGCAGCGACATCGTTGAGATAGACCATGAAGGTCCAGGTCCGCTGTCCTGCTACCGCGCAATAGGTCCGATAATCCTGCCCCTCGGGATTGAACCAGTCGCAATGCGGTTTGAATTCCTGCCCGACATCGTAGCGCTGGCCCTGAACCGGCTCGCCATGCAGCGGATCGATTCCCGATAGCGCCAGCAGCCGCTCTTCCAGCGCCAGAACGGCGGGATGGCCCGGCGCCAGATCACAGGTCTCGCTGGTGCGGAAATAGCTGTCGCCATTGTCGTCGGCGATGGTCGAGGGCCGGCGATCGGTCTCGATCATCGCGATCAGTTCGGCGCATAATTCGGGCGCGATGAAGCCGCGCAGCTGGAACAGTTCGAGCTTGTCGGTCGGCACGCGCTGCACGTTCCGGTGCGAGGGCAAAAGCGCCGCCGAGGATTCGCCTTGTCGATCCATGGGGGCGTTTCTTATCGATCCTGGCCGCCGGGACAAGCGGCGGAAAACGGACCGGGCAAGATAATTACGTGCGCAGCGACCCGGACCCCTTTTTTCCTTCCCATCGCCCCCGCCTTGTGCAACAGGCACGCGCCGCGGCCCCAAGCGCTTGACGCTTGGGTTCTGCGCAGTAACAGGCCCCACTTCACGGGCCCGGCACAGGGCCGGCCCGGGGGCATGTGGCGATCGTAGCTCAGTTGGTTAGAGCGCCGGTTTGTGGTACCGGAGGTCGGGGGTTCGAGCCCCCTCGGTCGCCCCATTTTCCCCCCAATTCCGCGCGCCCCGCCGGGCCGCGATCGCAGGACGACGGCCCCCGCGGGCCGGGCTCACATTGGACGGGATCGATAGCGATATGACGGCATTCTGGACCGAAGCGGATTACGACGACCACGAGCTGGTCCAGCTGGTCCGCGATCCCAAGTCCGGTCTGACCGCGATCATCGCGCTGCATTCCACCCATCTCGGCCCCGGCGCGGGCGGAACGCGGTTCTGGCACTATCCCGATCCCAAGGATGCGATTCGCGACGCTCTGCGGCTGAGCCGCGGGATGAGCTACAAGAACGCGATGGCCGGGCTGCCGATGGGCGGCGGCAAGGCCGTGATCCTCGCCGATGAGAGCAAGACCAAGACCCCGGAAATGCTCGCCGCCTTCGCCGATGCCGTCGAGGCGCTCGGGGGCCGATATGTAACTGCCGAGGATGTCGGCATTTCCGAAGCCGATATGGCGCTGGTCGCCAAGCGCACGCAGCATGTCTCGGGCCTGCCCAATGACGATGCCGATGCCGCCGGCGGCGATCCGGGACCCTTTACCGCGATGGGGATCTATCACGGGATCAGGGCGGCGGTGCGCCACAGACTGGGCAAGGACAGCGTCGAGGGCGTCCATATCGCGATCCAGGGCACCGGCAGCGTCGGCGGCGGGGTCGCCCGGCTGCTCGCCAAGGACGGTGCGCGGCTGACGCTGTCGGACATCCATCACGACCGGGTCGAGGAACTGGCGCGCGAGCTCGACGCCGAGACCTGCGCCACCGACGCGGTCATGGGCATCACCTGCGACGTGTTCAGCCCCAATGCGCTGGGTGCGGTGCTCGACGACGAGGGCATCGCCCGGCTCGATTGCGCCATCGTCGCGGGCGGGGCCAACAACCAGCTCGCCCGCGCGGGTCATGGCCAGCTGCTGGCCGACCGCGGTATTCTCTACGCACCCGACTACGTCATCAACGCCGGCGGCATCATCAGCGTCACGCTGGAATATCTCAGCCGCCGCGAGGGCAAGGACTGCGACATCAACGAGGTCCGCAAGCGGCTCGCGCAGATCCCCGGGCGGCTCGAGGAAATCTGGGCCGAAAGCGACGCCACCGGCGTCTCCTCCGACCAGGTCGCGGACCGGATGGCGCAAAAGCTGATCGGGCGCTGAGCCACGCTCTTGCATGGGGCGAACGAGCCTGCCAGAACGGAGGAAATCCGATGCATGGCTTCGCCAATCCCAAGCGCTTTCTGTCGCTGGCCCGCTGGCTGACCCCTTTATTGCTGGTGGGCGGGCTGGTGCTCGCGGGCGGCGCGCTGCTGTGGGGCTTCTTCGTGGTTCCGCCCGACCGGCTGATGGGCGAGACCGTCCGCATCCTGTTCCTGCATGTGCCCACCGCCTGGCTGGGGATGGGCGGCTGGTCGGCGATCGCGCTGTCGAGCCTGGTCTATCTGGTCTGGCGCCACCCGCTCGCCAATCTGGCGGCGCGCGGCGCGGCGGTGCCGGGGCTGGTGTTCACCGCGCTGTGCCTCGTCACCGGCTCGATCTGGGGACGCCCGACCTGGGGCACATGGTGGGTCTGGGACGGGCGGCTGACCAGCATGCTGGTGCTGTTGTTTCTCTACCTCGCCTATATCGCGCTGGCGCAGGCCGCCGAGCGCGAAGGCGTGAGCCCGCGCATCCCCGCGATCTTCGGATTGCTTGGCGCGGTCAACATTCCGATCATCAACCGCTCGGTGGTGTGGTGGAACTCGCTCCACCAGCCGCCCAGCATCACCGCCGGGGGCAGCAGCATCGATGCCGCATTTCTGGTGCCGCTGATGGTTGCGGTGCTCGGCTTCTCGTTGCTGTTCGGCGCGATCGTGCTGATGCGGATGCGCACGCTGCTCGCCGATGCGCAGGCGGAGGCGCGGCTGCGGCGCAAGGCGATGGATGCGGGGGGAGACCCGAGATGATGCGCGAGGCGCTCGACCAGTGGCATTTCGTCCTCGCCGCCTATGCGGTGGGGTTGATCGGCATCCTGGCGACGACCGCCTGGGCCTGGCTCGCGATGCGCCGCGCCGAGCGCCGCCGCGACCATGCGCGCGAGCGGACGCGCGGCCGGTGAGCGCGCTCAAACCCAAGCACCAGCGGCTCGTGCTGGTGGTGGTCGCGCTGATCGCGCTGGTCGCGGCCGGCCTGCTCGCGGCCTATGCGCTGCGCAGCCAGGCGAGCTATTTCTACCTCCCCGAACAGATGCGCGACGACCCTCCGGCCATCGGTCAGGCGGTCCGGCTGGGCGGGATGGTCGAGGCCGGCTCGCTGGCGACCGATCCGGACGGCTTTACGCTGCGCTTCATGGTCACGGGGAACGACGGCGCGCGGGTGCCGGTGCGCTTTGCCGGGATCGCTCCCGACCTGTTCGTCGAAGGCTCCGGGGTGGTCGCCGAAGGGCGGCTGGGCCCCGACGGAACCTTCGTCGCCGACAATCTGCTCGCCAAGCACGACGAGAACTACGTCCCGCGCGAGCTCGAGGGGATGAGCGACCTCCAGGCCGCCGAGATGGCCGAAGACACCACGGTCGGGCTCGAATGATCGCAGAGCTCGGACTGGCCGCCCTGTGGCTCGCCGCGGCGCTGGCGGGGCTGCAGACGATCGCGGGTTTTCTCGCCGTCCGGGCGAACACGCCGACCGCGCTCGGCGCGCTGATCCGCCCCGCGGCGGTGGTGCAGGGCCTGTTTGCGGGCCTGTCCTTCTGCGCGCTACTCTATGTCTTTGCGATCACCGACCTGTCGGTGAAGCTGGTGGCGAGCAATTCGCATGCCTTGAAGCCGATGGTGTTCAAGCTATCGGGCGCCTGGGGCAATCACGAGGGCTCGATGCTGCTGTGGGTCACGGTGATGGCGCTCGCGGGCGGGCTGATCGCGGTGATCGAACGGCGGCTGCCCGATCGCACCATGCAGGCGACGCTCGCCGCGCAGGGCTTCGTCGCGATGGGGTTCTACGCCTTCCTGCTGCTCAGCTCGAACCCGTTCGAGCGGCTGCCGATCCCCGCCGCCGAAGGCATGGGGCTCAACCCCCTGCTGCAGGACATCGGCCTCGCCTTCCACCCGCCGACGCTCTATTTCGGCTATGTCGGGTTGTCGATCGCCTTCAGCTTCGCAGTCGGCGCGCTGCTCACCCGGCAGGTCACCCCCGCTTTTGCCCGCGCGATGCGGCCCTGGGTGCTGGGCGCCTGGGTGTTCCTCACCGTGGGCATCACCGCGGGCTCCTATTGGGCCTATTACGAGCTCGGCTGGGGCGGCTGGTGGTTCTGGGACCCGGTCGAGAACGCCTCGCTGATGCCCTGGCTCGCCGCCACTGCTCTGCTTCACTCCGCCAGCGTGCTCGCGGCGCGCGACGCGCTGCGGGTGTGGACCATCATGCTTGGCGTGGTCGCCTTTTCGATGAGTATGCTCGGGACCTTCCTGGTGCGCTCGGGCATCCTCACCAGCGTCCATTCCTTCGCGGTCGATCCCGAACGCGGAACCTTCATCCTGCTGCTGCTCGCGCTCTATATCGGCGGCGCGCTGCTGCTGTTCGGCTTGCGCGCCAGCACCATTTCCGAAGGCAAGCGCTTCGCCATTGCCAGCCGCGAGGGCGCGCTCGTGGTCAACAACGTCATGCTCAGCGCGATCCTCGCCATCGTCCTGCTCGGCACGCTCTACCCGCTGCTGACCGAGGCCTTCGATGTCCGCGTCTCGGTGGGGCCGCCCTATTTCAACCCGGTCGGGGCGATTTTCGTCGTCCCGATGCTGCTGGTGATGGCGGTGGGTCCGCTGCTGCGCTGGCGGCAGGACCGTTTCGCCCGGATTTCGCGCGAGATGATCGCGCTGGGCGCGATCCTGGTGGTCGCGCTGATCCTCATTGCGGTGCTGGGCGATGTCGCCCTGCTGCCGCTGCTCGGCCTCGCGCTGGCGGCGATGCTGGCGGTGGCCAGCTTCCTGCCGCTGCGCGGGCGCAATCTCACCCGCGTCCCGATCGCGACCTGGGGCATGGTGGTGGCGCATTTCGGCATCGCCGTGGCGCTGTTCGGCATGGCCAGCGAAAGCGCCTTCACCGAGGAACGGCTTGCCGCGCTGGAGCCGGGCGGCACGACTCAGGTCGGCGACTGGGCGGTCACGCTCGATGCGATCGTACCCGTCGCCGGACCCAACTGGACCGCGATCGAGGGGCAGCTCAGCGCCCGGCTCGGCGACGGAACTCCGATAGAGATGCGCCCGCAGTCGCGCACCTTCTGGGCGCCGCCGCAGCAGACCGCCGAGAGCGTGCTCGCCACCCGCTGGAACGGCCAGCTCTATGCGGTGATGGGCGATGCTGCGGGCGACGGGCGCTGGCAGGTCCGGCTGTGGTGGAAACCCTTCGTCACCTTCATCTGGTACGGCGGCCTGCTGGTCGCGCTGGGCGGGGTGCTGGCGATCATCGGCAGGGTGATCGACGATCTGCGGGCGCGCAATCGCCGCCGCCGCGCCGCCGCGCTGGGCGAGGAGCCCGCGCCCGAAGACCGCTTGCCCGAAGACGGCTGGCCCGAAGACCACCTGCCCGAAGACCCGGCGCCCGGGCCCCCGGTGCCCGAGGAGAGCCGAGCATGAGCGGCTGGCGCATGTGGGTTCCGCTGCTGCTGTTCGCCGGATTCCTCGGCGTTGCGGGCTATCAGCTGTCGCAGCCCAAGAACGAGTTCATCGAAAGCCGCATGGTCGGCCGCGATCTGCCCTATTTCGACCTGCGTGCGGCCACCGCCGACCGCCCCGGGATCGCCAGCGCGCAGTTCCGCGACGGACAGCCGCGGCTGCTCAACATCTGGGCCAGCTGGTGCGTGCCCTGCATCGCCGAAGCGCCCTATCTCGAGCGGCTGAAGGAGCAGGGCGCGCCGATCGTCGGGGTCGCCATTCGTGATCGACCCGAGGATGTCGCGCGCTTCCTCGAACGCCACGGCAATCCCTATGTCGCGATCGGGGCGGACGATCTGTCCGAAGTGCAGTTCGCCATCGGCTCTTCGGGTGTCCCCGAAACCTTCGTGATCGATGGCGAGGGGCGGATTACCTACCAGCATATCGGCGATATCCGCGAAAGCGATGTGCCGGTGCTGCTCGAGCAGCTGCGGGAAGCGGGCGCATGATCGCTGTTCGCGCCTGTTTGCCTGCCTCGCTGCTCCGTTCTTTCATGACGCTGCTGGTGCTGTGCCTCGGCGCGCCGCTGCTGGCGCAGCAGTCGCTCCCGCCCGCGCCCTATGCCAATCGCCAGCTCGATGACCCGGTGCAGGAGGCGGTGGCGCTGGAATTGATGGCGACCCTGCGCTGCCTCGAATGCCAGTCGCAGTCGATCCACGACAGCAATTCCCCGATGGCGGGCGACATGCGTCACCAGGTCCGCGTCAGGGTCGCCGCAGGCGAAGACCCAGAGTCGATCCGCGCCTGGCTGATGGAGCGCTATGGCGACTATGTCAGCTACACACCCCAAGTGAGCGCCACCACCTGGCCGCTGTTCGTCGTGCCGTTGCTGCTGTTGCTGACAGCGGGCGCGATCTTCTGGCGCCGCTTCGGGAAGCGTACATGATCTGGCTGGCGATCCTTGCACTCGCGGGGCTGGGGTTCCTCGCCGCTGCCTTCCTGTTCGGTCTGGCGCGCAGCGGGTGGACGCTGTTCGGCGCGGCGCTGCTGTTTGGCCTGACGGGCTACGCATGGCAGGGCTCGCCCGGCCAGCCCGCATCGCCGGGTGCCGGTCCGGAACAGATTGCCGAAACCGGCGAGCTGATGGTCCAGGCGCGGCGCGAGTTCTACGATCCCGAGACCATGCCCTCGCGCTATGTCGTCTCCGCCGACGCGTTCGCGCGCCGCGGGCAATATGAGGATACGGCCAATTTCCTGCGCAATGCAGTGGCCGAGAACCCGCGCGACGACGAGGCCTGGGTCGCGCTGGGCAATGTGCTGGTCGAGCATGCGCAAGGCCAGCTCAGCGCCGCGGCGCTGTTCGCCTATGCCCGCGCCGAGGAGCTCGCGGGCGACAACCCCGCGCCGGGCTATTTCGTCGGACTGGCGATGCTGCGGCAGGGCGAATTTGCCCAGGGGCGCCGGATGTGGGCAGAGATTGTCGCCGAGGCGCCCGAGGATGCGCCCTGGCGACCGGTGGTGGCGGATCGGCTCGAGCGGCTCGATCTGCTGCTTTCGGGCGGCGGGATGCCCCCGGTTCCGACCCCTGCTCCGGCCCCGGCCCCGCGCTAGCACGACGCTAGCCGCGTGCATGCCGCGATGTTGCGGGTGCGAAGCCTAACTGCTAAGCGCCGCGACCTTGCGGTACGGCACTGCTGCCGCGCGCGAAGGATCAACCCCATGACAGCAGCGACTCTGCACCGATGAGCGAAAGCCAGGTGCCCCAGAAGCATCCTTCCGCCGAGAGCAATGGCGGGACCGCCGGAACGAGCGGTGTCGGCAAGAAGGCGACCAAGGGCGCGCTTGCGGTCGGCGCGATCGGCATCGTCTTCGGCGATATCGGCACGAGTCCGCTCTATGCCTTCCGCGAGACCTTCGCCGGGGCGCATCCGCTGGCGCTCGACGACATGCACATCCTCGGTGTGGTCAGCCTGATCTTCTGGTCGATGACGCTGGTGGTCTCGCTGCAATATGTCACCATCCTGATGCGCGCCGACAACAAGGGGCAGGGCGGCAGCCTCGCGCTGGTCGCGCTGATCTCGCGGCATATCAGCGGTTCGAAATACGGCTGGCTGGCCGTGCTGCTCGGGGTTTTCGCGACCTCGCTGTTCTACGGCGACTCTATGATCACGCCCGCGATTTCGGTGCTTTCGGCGGTCGAGGGGCTCACCGTGGTCAATCCCGACATGGAGAGGCTGGTCATTCCCATCGCGCTGGCGCTGCTGATCGCGCTGTTCGTGATCCAGAAGCGCGGCACCGCCAAGGTCGGCGCGCTGTTCGCGCCGGTGATGATCGTCTATTTCATCGTCCTGGCGGGGCTGGGCATCAACCAGATCGTCCAGCATCCCGAAGTCCTGTGGGCGCTCAACCCCTATTACGCGCTCAATTTCTTCGTCATCGACGGCTGGCTGGCGTTTCTCGCGCTGGGTTCGGTGGTGCTCGCGGTGACGGGCTCGGAAGCGCTTTATTCGGATATGGGCCATTTCGGCCGCGGCCCGATGCGGCTCTCGTGGTTCGGCTTCGTGATGCCCTGCCTGCTGCTCAACTATTTCGGCCAGGGCGCCATGGTGATGAGCCTGCCGCCCCTCATGGCGAGCGAGGCGATCCAGAACCCGTTCTTCTTCCTCGCCAGCGAGCAGTTCCGCCTGCCGCTGGTGCTGCTCGCCACGGTCGCGACCTTCATCGCCAGCCAGGCGGTGATCTCGGGCGCCTTCTCGATCACCCACCAGGCGATGCAGCTGGGCTTCATCCCGCGCCTCTCGATCCGCCACACCAGCGAGACCGAGGCGGGACAGATCTATATCCCGGTGGTCAACTGGGCGCTGATGGTTGCGGTCATCATCCTGGTGCTGACCTTCCAGAACTCCTCCAACCTCGCCGCCGCCTACGGCATCGCGGTGACGGGCGCCGTGACGATCGACACGCTGCTGATGGGCGTTCTGTTCGTCGGCGTCTGGAAGTGGAGATGGTGGTACGCCGCACCGGTGGTGGCGGTGTTCCTGATCGTCGACGGCGCCTATTTCGCCGCTAACCTCACCAAGGTGGCCGATGGCGGCTGGTTCCCGCTGGTGGTCGGGCTGTTCGCGTTCACGCTGCTCACCACCTGGGCGCGGGGACGCAAGCTGATGCGCGACCGGATGACCGAGGTCGCGCTGCCGATCGAGATCTTCGCCAAATCGGCCAAGAACAGCACCACCCGCGTGCCCGGCACCGCGATCTTCATGGCCAGCCAGACCGCGGGCGTGCCCTCGGCGCTGCTGCACAACATCAAGCACAACAAGGTGCTCCACGAGCGGGTGGTGATCCTCACCATCGAGATCGCGGACGAACCCTATGTCGACGAGAACGCGCGCTGCGAGATGCACGATCTGGGCGACGGCTTCTACCGCGCGGTGCTGCATTACGGTTTCATGGAGGAAACCGACGTGCCGCGTGGCCTCAAGAGCATGTCGCGCTGCGGCGGCGAGTTCGACATGATGAACACCAGCTTCTTCCTCAGCCGCCAGACGCTGATCGCCAGCGAGAAGCCGGGGATGCCGATCTGGCGCGAGAAGATCTTCGCCTGGATGCTGCGCAATTCGGCGACCGCGATGGAGTTCTTCCGCCTGCCGACCAACCGCGTGGTCGAGCTGGGGAGCCAGGTCGAGATCTAGAACCCGGCGGTCATTCCCCGGTGGGGGGCTGGTCCTTGAGCACCTCGTCGGCGTCTTCCAGCGCCAGCCCGTGTTTGAGCAGCATCGGGATCTGGGTAAAGGTGAACAGGAAGGTCAGCGGCATGAAGACCCAGATCTTCGCCCACAGCCAGCTTTCGAAGCTGAGCTGCGCGCGCAGGACCTCGTTGAGGACCGCCAGCGCAAGGAAGAACACGCCCCAATTGCGCGACAGCTTGAGCCAGCCCTGCCGGTCGACGCCCTCGAAGGCGGCCTCGAGCAGGATCTGCAGCATCGCACGCCCGCGGGCGTAACCGACCAGCAGCACGACCCCGAAGAACACATAGATCGCGGTCGGCTTGATCTGGATGAAACCGGGATCGCGCAGCCAGATGGTCAGCGCGCCGAACCCGACGATCAGCGCGGTCGAGAGCATCAGCATCGGCGAGATCTTGCCGAACTTCCACTTCGAGAAAGCGAGCGCGGCCACCGCGGCGACCATGAAGGCCATGGTGCCGTAGATCACCGCGGCGATTTCGCCCAGGGGGCCGGGCTCCTCGGGGGCGGCAAACTTGTAGACGCCGAGGAAGACCAGCAGCGGGCCGTAATCGACGAGGATGTTGAGCCAGCCGGACTTGGGCTTGGCATCAAGGGGCTTGGCATCGAGGGGCTTCACAGGATCGCTCATCATGCGACTCCTGCGATCACGCGCGCGACCAGATCGGGGTCGAAGGGACGCAGATCGTCGATCTTCTCGCCCACCCCGATGGCGTGGATCGGCAGGCCGTATTGCTCCGCCGCCGCGACCAGCACGCCGCCGCGCGCGGTGCCGTCGAGCTTGGTCATCACCAGCCCGGTGACGCCCGCCATTTCGCGGAACACGTCGATCTGGTTCAAGGCATTCTGTCCATTCGTGGCATCGAGCACCAGCAGCACATTGTGCGGCGCTTCGGGGTTGAGACGGCCCAGGACCTTCCGGATCTTGGTCAGTTCGTCCATCAGTTCGCGCTTGTTCTGCAGCCGTCCGGCGGTGTCGACCACCAGCACATCGGTGCCGCGCTCGGTCGCGGATTTGACCGCGTCGAAGACGATGCTGGCCGGGTCGCCGCCCTCTGGACCGCGCACCAGCGGCACATCGATCCGTTCGGCCCAGGTGGCGAGCTGGCCGATGGCGGCGGCGCGGAAAGTGTCGCCCGCGGCCAACATCACCGAATAATCGTCTTCCTGGAACAGATGCGCCAGCTTGGCGATGGTGGTGGTCTTGCCGCTGCCGTTGACGCCGATCACCAGCACAACCTGCGGGCGCGGGAAGGCGGTGATCTCGAGCGGGATCGCGACCGGGCGCAGGATCGCCGCGATCTCCTCGGCGACCGCCTCCTTGAGCTGCTCCTGGGAGATCTCCAACCCGAAGCGCTTCTCGCGCAGCTTCTCGCGAATCCGCGCTGCTGCCGATGGCCCGAGATCGGACATGATCAGCGCATCCTCGACCTGGTCGAGCGTCGCGTCGTCGAGCCGCGCGGTGCCGACCGCCTCGGTGAGGTTTTCCGCCAGCCGCTGCTGCGTCTTGCGGAAACCGCCGAACAGCCGCTCGCTCCAGCTCGTCTCGCTCATGTCAGCAGGCCGTCCTTGATGGTCTTGGGGGTTATGGCGACAATCGCGCCCGCGGGCGTGCCGGCGGGCAGCGCCACGCGCGCGAAGCCAGGGGTGTAGCCGGTCCCGTCGCGCTCCGCGAGGACCGGGGCCACCTTATCGACCAGCGTCACCAGCCACTCGCCGCGCGCCTTCGCCACCGCGTCGCGCAATTCGGCGGCGCGGTGCTTGATCAGCGGCCGCTCCAGCTGCGGCATAAGCGCGGCGGGGGTGCCGGGGCGCGGCGAATAGGGGAAGATGGGGCCATGGACGATCCGCAGTTCGCGCACGATCGCCAGATTGGCGGCGTGGTGCTCCTCGCTCTCGGTCGGAAAGCCCGCGATCAGATCGGCGCCGACCGCAAGATCGGGGCGCCGTTCGCGCAGCTGCTTGACCAGAGCCACCGCATCGCCGCGCAGATGGCGGCGCTTCATCCGCTTGAGGATCAAATCGTGGCCGTGCTGGAGCGAGAGATGGAGATGCGGCATCAAGCGCTGCTCGCTGGTGAACAGTTCGAACAGCAGCGGGTCGATCTCGATCCCGTCGAGCGAGGACATCCGCAGCCGCTGCAGTCGCGGGAAGCGGTCGAGGATCGCCTGCACCAGCGCGCCCAGCGGTGGGCGGCCGGTCAGGTCCTGACCCCAGCTGGTGACATCGACCCCGGTCAGCACCACCTCGGCGGCGCCGCGGGCGCAGTGCTGTTCGACCTCCGCGCAGACTTGGTCGATGGTGAGCGAGCGGCTGGGTCCGCGCCCCTGCGGAATGACGCAGAAGGTGCAGGCGTGGTCGCAGCCGTTCTGGACCGCGATGAAGGCGCGGGTGTGAAGGCTCGCCACCGGGGCGGGGCGCGCGGGTACGTTCCAGGCGCGCGGATCGAGCTTGGCGGCATTGGCGATCAACCCGTCGACCTCGGGCATGGCGCCGAGCTGGTCGCGCTCGATCTCGGCGGCGCAACCGGTCACCAGCAGCCGCGCACCGGGATGCGCGCGGCGCGCCTTGCGGATCGCCTGCCGCGTCTGGCGCACCGCCTCGAGCGTCACCGCGCAGCTGTTGATCACCACCAGATCGTCGGCGCCGCCCAGCATGGCGCGGATATCCTCGCTTTCGGACAGGTTGAGCCGGCAGCCGAGCGAAATCACCTCGGCGCTCATGCGTAGCCGTCCCATTCGAAGGAGCCGCGATAGGCTTCGGTGGCGGGACCGGTCATCACGATGCTGGCGCCCGCAGCTGGATTGCTGTCCGCCCATTCGATCGTCAGCGGACCGCCGGGAAGCACAACGGTAACGCGGTTTTCGACCAGTCCGCGCCGCATCGCGACCACTGCAGTGGCGCAGGCACCGGTGCCGCAGGCGCGGGTCAGGCCGGCGCCGCGTTCCCACACCCGGAGGCGGATTCGGGTGCGGCTCTCAATGGTGGCGCAATTGACGTTGACCCGCTCGGGGAACAGCGGATCGTGCTCGATCTCCGATCCGATGCGATCCAGTTCCACGGCGTCGCAATCGTCGACGAAACACACCACATGGGGGTTGCCGACATTGACCGCGCCGGGGTTCTCCATCCCTTCCCAGCCTACCGGCATGGACAGCGTGTCCATCGGATAGGCGAGCGGGATCGCGTCCCAGTCGAAGCGCGGGTGGCCCATATCGACCCGCGCACCGCCGCCATCGGGTTCGACCGCGATGATGCCGCCGGCGGTCTCCACCCGCGCCGCGCTGCCGTGAAGCAGCGCCACCGCGCGCGCGGCATTGCCGCAGGCGCCCACTTCGCCGCCGTCGCTGTTGAAGATCCGCATGCGGAAATCGGCTTCGCTGCTGGGCTCGAGCAGCACCAGCTGATCGCAGCCGATCCCCTCGCGGCGGTCCGCCAGCGCCGCCGCAGTGTGCGCGGTCATCGCGGGCAGGGGGGCGGTGCGCGCATCGAGCACGACGAAATCATTGCCGAGGCCGTGCATCTTGATGAAGGGAACGCGCATGTCTGCGCGCATCTATGCCGCCGGGCGGCGAAATTCCACCCCGGGACGGATCAGACCGCGCGATTGCCGACGATCGGCCGGGGCAGTCGATCGCTGGTCCGGGTCTCGCTTCCCGAAAGCAGGCCGCTGTTGTGGAGCCGCGTCAGCACCTCGTCGGCGGGTTCGGGGCGGCCGTAATGATAGCCCTGTCCCTTGAGGCCGCCCATCTTGCGCAGCATCTCGAGCACCACTTCGTTCTCGATCCCTTCCGCGGTGATCGGCATCTTGAGCCCGTTGCCCATCGAGATAATCGCATCGACCAGATTGGAGCCCTCCTCGCCGGTGTTGAGCTCGCGGATGAAGCTGCGGTCGATCTTGATCCGGTCGAAGGGGAGCGAACGCAATTGCGACAGGCTGGCATAGCCGGTGCCGAAATCGTCGAGACTGACCTTCACACCCTGGTTGCGCAGGCTGGTGATCATGCTGCGCACCAGTCCGACATTGTCGTGCAGCGCGCTCTCGGTGATCTCGATGTCGAGCCGCGAGGGCGGAAAATTGTGTTGCAACAGCAGCTTGAGCAGCTTTTGCGCAAACCATGGATCGCGCATCTGCACCGGGGAAATATTGACCGACAGGGTGAGCCTCGGGTTCCAGCGCTTGGCGTCCTCGAAAGCCTGCTGCATCAGCTTCTCGGACATTTCCGCGACCACGCCGATTTCCTCGGCGATCGGGATGAAGATGTCCGGGCCGACGATCCCCATGTCGGGCGAAAGCCAGCGCGCCAGCATTTCGAAGCCGACCAGCTCGCCGGTCTCGAGGTCGATCTGCTGTTCGTAGAAGGGGACGAATTCGCCCTTGGCGATCCCCTTGCGGATGCCGCTTTCCAGCTCGTTGCGGAAGCGCAATTCCTGTTCCATCGCCGGTTCGAACCAGAACAGGCGGTTCTTGCCCTGCTTCTTGGCCTGATACATCGCGATATCGGCCTTGTGGATCAGCCGGGTCGAGACCTCCGCATCCGCGGGCTCGACGAGATTGACGCTGCTGGCGATGCCCACCGACATGGTGATCTCGATGACGGTGTCCTTGACCACAATCGGCTGCGCCACGCGCTCGATCAGCAGCGAGGCGAGATGCTCGATCTTGCCGGGCATGACCGGATCATAGACCACCGCCGCGGCGAACTCGTCGCCGCCCAGCCGCGCGAGCAGGGCATCGGCGGGGAGGATGTCGCCCATCCGTTCAGAAGTCTCGGTCAGGACCGCATCGCCGGTGTTGTGGCCGTTGAGATCGTTGACCTGTTTGAAATTGTCGAGATCGACCAGAATGACGGCCAGCGCCCTGCCTTGGCTTTCGGCTTCGGCGAGCAGCTCGGCCATGGCCGGGGCGATGCTGCGGCGGTTGTAACAGTCGGTGAGCGGGTCGATTTGCGCGAGCCGCCGCGCCTCCTCTTCCGAGCGGCGGCGCTCGCCCAGTTCCGTATTCATCGACTTGTAGCGGTTCCAGCCCAGCAGGATCAGCGCGATGTTGAGCAGCAGCGCGTTGGTCAGCAGCACATCGGGCTGTTCGGTCAGCCCGCGCCATGCGCTCACCAATTTCGGCATGACCGTTCCACCGGTGCCGATGAACAGGATGATCGCGGCGGCAGCGATTCCGAATGCGACGAAGTCCCTTTCCCGGCGAACGGAAGTTGAGAATTTCGCGCTCACTGCCTCGCGGAATGACGTTGATTCGGCGGTCAAGATTCGCCCCCCTTTATGCTGAGCGACCGCGCAAGCTATGCCCGAAGAGGCTGAAGAACCGGTTAAGCGCGCCGTCCGGTGGCGCCGTGCGAGCAGGAGAGCTCCGGATTGGCGGTGGCGGAGCGGGACAGGATTGCCTATCCACGCCGCGACGAAATCCCGCGACACTCGCCCCCCAACACTTCCCCGTATACAAGGACCCTCCCGCCATGCTGCGCTACTGGCTGATGAAATCCGAACCGTTCAAATATGGCTGGGAGGATCTCGAAGCCGAGGGCGAGGGCACCTGGGACGGGGTGCGCAACCACCAGGCCAAGAACAATCTCGCGGCGATGGCGGTGGGCGACCAGGCGTTCTTCTACCACTCGCGCGAAGGGCTCGAGATCGTCGGGATCTGCGAGATCAGCGTGGCCGGCATCACCGATCCGACCGATCCCGAGGGCAAATGGGCCGCGGTCAAGGTCAAGCCCAAGACCAAGCTGCCGCACCCGGTGACGCTCAAGCAGATCAAGGCCGAGCCCAAGCTCGCCGAGTGCCAGCTGGTGCGCTATTCGCGGCTCTCGGTCGCCGAAATTCAGCCCGACGAATGGTCGGTGATCCTAGGCATGGCCGGGATCTGAGGCGGTTGCGTGGGCGCGCAAGCCGCTGACGCTCGCGCCGCTGGCGGCCAACTGCTCGATGTCGATGCGGGCGTGGATCAGGCGCAAGCCTGAGCGTCCCTTTGCCGCAACCAGCGCATCCTTGAACTGCTGCGTGGTTTCGGCGCGTGCGGACCAGCCGCCGAAGGCCTGCGCCAGCGCAGCGAAATCGGGATTGATGAGCTCGGTGGCCGAGATCCGCGCGGGGAACTCGCGCTCCTGATGCATGCGGATGGTGCCATAGGCGCCATTGTCGACCACGATCGCGATCATGTCGCAGCCGTGCTGGACGGCGGTGGCCAGTTCCTGCCCGTTCATCAGGAAATCGCCGTCACCCGCCACCGCGACCACGGTGCGGTCGGGGAAGCGCCGCGCGGCGGCGACCGCGGCGGGGACGCCGTAACCCATGGCTCCTGCGGTGGGGGCGAGCTGCGTGGGAAAGCCCTCGTAGCGCCAGTAGCGGTGCCACCAGCCCGAAAAATTGCCCGCGCCGTTGCAGATGATGGTGTCCGCGGGGAGGGTGTCGCGCATGAACTGGACGCAGGCCCCCATGTCGAGCGCATGGTCGGTGGGGAGCGCGGTGGACCACTCTTCCCATTCGGCATGCGCCTGCGCCCCGGCGTCGAAATCGATCGGGGCCTCATCGTCCCATAAAGCGGCGGATTCGGCGAATTCGGCCATGTCGGCGCAGATCGCGAGATCGGTCTGGTACACCCGCGACAATTCCTCCGGGTCGGGGTGGATGTGGACCAGCGTTCGCTCGGGTCCGGCCAGCGCGGGCACGGAGTAGCCGTCGGTAGTCGCCTCGCCGAGCCGGGCGCCGACCGCGATGACGAGATCGGCATTCTTGACCCGCTCGACCAGCTTCGGGTTGGGTCCATAGCCTAGATTGCCGGCATAGACCGCGCTCGATGGGCTGATCGCATCCTGGCGGCGGAAGGCGGTCGCGACGGGCAGGCCGAGCCGCTCGGCGAACAGCTGGAAATGCTGCCGCGCCTTGGCGTTCCAGCCCGCGCCGCCGATGATGGCGATGGGAGAGGCGGCATCGGCGATCAGCGCCATCAGCGCCTGCATCGCATCGGGGCAGGGCGCCTGTGCGGGGCGCGCGACGAAGGGGCGCGGCACGGCCTCGACCGCGCGGCCGAGCATGTCCTCGGGCAGCGCCAGCACCACTGGCCCCGGACGCCCCGAGATGGCGGTAGCATAGGCGCGGGCGACATATTCGGGAATCCGCGCTTCGTCGTCGATCCGCGCGGCCCATTTGCAGATCGGCCCGAAGAAGGCGGCGAAATCCATTTCCTGGAACCCCTCGCGGTCGCGCATTGAGGAGGCGACATCGCCGACGAAGAGGATCATCGGCTGCGAATCCTGCATCGCGACATGGACCCCGATACTGGCATTGGTGGCGCCCGGTCCGCGGGTGACGAAGCACACGCCCGGCCGCCCGGTCATGGTCCCATCGGCGCAGGCCATGAAGGCGGCGCCGCCTTCCTGCCGGCAGGTCACCACATCGACGCGGGTCTCGCCGTGCAGTGCGTCGAGCACGGGCAGGAAGCTCTCGCCCGGTACGGTGAAGATGCGGTCGCAGCCCTGTTCGATCAGGCAATCGACCAGCAGGCGGGCGGCACCCGGCGTCGCGCCGGCGGGAAATGGGTCAGTCATCGGGTGGGATTAACCGGGCAGGAGGGCGCAGGCAATCGGCGAGCAACTCCTGGCGGCGCGCACCGCCGCCCGGTCCTGTGCCAGAACGGAGCAATTCGCATTTCGGGGGGAGCAATATGGTTACCAAATGGTTAACGCTGCATCATGAGAAGATCGCTAGTCCTCACCGATGAAACCGCGCGCCACCCTTTTCGCGCCAGCCTTCCGCCGCATGTGCGCAAGCGCGAGGAGGGCGAAACGTCGCCGCAATCCTGGCGGCTGACCGCGAGCGACGTCCGGGGTGTGGCGACGACCTATTTCGCCACTTTCGCCGCGACGCTCGCCTTTCTGGTCTAGACGACCGCCGCTCCGGCGAGTTCGATTCGGTAGAGCCGGCTCCCCAGCCAGGCCGAGATCAGACACATCGCGGCGCTGAGCAGCACCTGTTCGATCACCGCCATCCCCAGCGCGGTAAGGCCCATCGCCAGCAGCGAGCCGCCGACCATGGCGAAGGAATTGACGATATTGTTCGCCGCTATGGTGCGCGAGGCAAGCTCCGGCGCGACCCTGGTGGTCAGGAAGGCGTAGAGCGGCACCACGAACATGCCTCCGGCGATCGCGATCCCGAGCAGGCTGAGCAGCAGCAACGCCGCCATCGGCTGAACCACGAACTCACCCAGGCTCAACTGGCCGCCCGAGGCATCGCCGGTCCAGCTGCGCGCGATCAGATAGAACCCGATCACGAACATTCCCATCACGATCACCGCTGCCGGCGCGTATCGCGCCGAAACCTCGTTCTTGAGCAGCGCGTTGATGCTGACCGATCCGATCGCGATGCCGATCGAGAACATCACGAGGAACAGGCTGGCGACTTCCTTGCTCGCCATCAGCACGTTCTTGGCCAGCGGCGGGAACTGGATGAACAGCACCGCGCCGATCGTCCAGAAGAAGCTGATCGCGAGGATCGCATACCAGACCTGCCGGTCGTGCATGCAACCCGAGATCAGCCGGATCGAGCTGCGCCACACGTTCCAGTCGATGGCCTCGACCTCGCCCATAGGCGGGGCGGGGGGGATCTGCCGGCTGACCAGATAGCCCACCACCGCAGTCGCCAGGATGCCCGCAGCGGCGTATTCGACCGGGATGACACCGGCCAGGATGGTGCCCGCAAGGATGGCGACATAGGTTCCGGCCTCGACCAGCCCGGTGCCCGCCAGCACTTCTCTTTTGCGCAGGTGCTGCGGCAGGATCGCATATTTGATCGGACCCAGGAACGTCGACTGCACGCCGGCGAGGAAGAGCGCAAACAGCATCAGCGGAATCGCGAACGCATCCACCGCGATCCCGCGCCAGGCGAGAAACAGGCCGATGGCCCCCAGCGTCATGATCCCGAATTCGCACAATTTGACGATGCGGATGATCCGCGCCTTGTCGCGCATGTCCGCGAGCTGCCCGGCGATGGCGGAGAAGACGACGAAGGGGATGATGAACAGCGCCGAGGCGATGCCCGAGAACATCGATTCGTTTTCTTCGGAATTGTAGAGGCTGTAGACCACGAACAGCACCATCGCGGTCTTGTAGAGGTTGTCGTTGAAGGCGTTGAGCAATTGCGTGCAGAACAGCGGCAGGAAGCGCCTTCTGGTGAGCAATCTTGTCGTCGTGGTCATATCCGCGAGCATGTCCTTGGAAAGACAGTTTGCCCGCCCCTAGAGCACCCGCACCAAGCGACAAAGGAGAAACCAGCGCTTTTGCGCGCCCCGATCCCGCGCTAGGAGAGTGGCGATGCTGACGCTGCCCAACATCCTGACGCTTTCGCGCATCGTCGCGGTTCCGCTGCTGGCCTTCCTGCTGTGGTGGCCCGGCTGGCAATTGGGCTATGCGCTGGCTTTCGCGCTCTACTGCCTGATGGGGATTACCGACTATTTCGACGGCTATCTCGCGCGGTCGAGCGGCGCGGTGAGTCGGCTGGGGGTGTTCCTCGATCCGATCGCGGACAAGATCATGATCGCTGCGGTGATTCTGGTGCTGACCGCGCAGGGCTGGCTGCGCGGACCGCTGGTCGGCGATTTCCACGTCATCGCCGGGCTGATCATTCTGGTGCGCGAGATCGCGGTGTCGGGCCTGCGCGAATTCCTCGGCGGGTTGCAGGTCTCGATGCCGGTCAGCCGGCTGGCGAAATGGAAGACCACATTCCAGATGGTCTCGCTGGGCGCGCTGATCCTGGCGGGCGCGCTGCCGGGCTGGAATTTCATCGCCGCGGAAACCGTGTTCAACGTGCCGCATACGGTGGGGATCTGGACGCTATGGGCTGCCGCGATCCTGACGCTGATCACCGGCTGGGACTATCTGCGGGTCGGCCTCAAGCACATGGACTGAACGGAGGGTCGGTTGTGGCCGATGGACGGCCATGGTTTGCCGCGTCGCTGCGCTCCTCGCAATGACGGCGATTGGAGGCGAGACAACCCACGATTCGGCCTCCCGGCATGTTTCGCTCAGCCGGCGCGCAATTCCCCGGCGAGCAATTCGAAATCGCTGCGCCGCGGCGAGTTCTTGCGCCAGATCAGCGCGATCTCCCGCTTGGCATTGACCTCCTCGAGCGGGCGGGCGACGACTCTGGTGCCTTCCAGGATGCCGGCATCGATCGCCATCTGCGGCAGCATCGTGACGCCAAGCCCGTTGTCCACCATCTGCACCAGAGTGTGCAGGCTGGTGGCGATCATCGTCGCCGAACCGCGCAGGCCCGGACGGTCGCAGGCTGCCAGCGCATGGTCCCGCAGGCAGTGCCCGTCTTCGAGCAGCAGCAGCCGCCCTTCCTCGAGCATGCTCGTCGGAATCTCGGCGGGCGGGTCGCGCGGATCGTCGTGCGGCAGCGCCACATAAAGCAAATCGTCGGCGATATGCGCCATCTCGACCTCGCCGGTGGCGAAGGGCAGCGCCAGCAGCGCGCAATCGGCGCGGCCATGCTGGAGCGATTCGACCGCGTCGGCGCTGGTTTCCTCGCGCAGCATCAGTTTCAGGTCGGGGCGTTCGCGCCGCAGCCGCGGCAGGATGCGCGGCAGCATGAAAGGCGCGATGGTCGGGATCACGCTCATCCGCAGCTGGCCCGCGAGCGGCTTGCCCGCAGCCTTGACCAGATCGGACAGCTCTTCCGCTTCGCGCAGGATGCGATGCGCCTTCTCGGTCACTTCCTGGCCCAACGCGGTGAACCGCACCACGCGGCGGCTGCGCTCGACCAGCGTCACGCCCAGCAGCGATTCCAGCTCGCGGATTCCGGCGCTGAGCGTGGATTGCGAGACGAAGCTGGCTTCCGCGGCGCGCCCGAAATGCCCATGCTCATACAGCGCAACCAGATATTGCAGCTGCTTGATGGTGGGCAGATAGGTGCTCATCCGGCCGGCTGCCTGGCGTCGAGCTCGTCGGCCCCATCGCCATCCTGGTCGTCGAACTCCTCGAAGGTGCCGTCGTCGTCCGAAAAATCGTCCGCGTCGAATCCGTCGGAGTCCTCCTGCGCGGATTTCTCCATGTGCGTCATGTGCAGCTTGCCGCGTTTAACTGCGAAGGCTGTGCGGCCCTCGACCAGTTCCAGCGCGTCCTTGCCGAACACCTCGTAGCGCCAGCCCTTGAGGATCGGCAGGTCGCGTACCCCGGCGGCCAGCGCTTCCATCTCCTCGGTGCGGGTGAGCAGCCGCGAGGCGACATCGATCTCGCGCGCGCGGATCTTGAGCAGCAGCTTGAGCAGGTCGGCGACCAGCGCGCCTTCCTTGCCCAGCGGCGCTCCGCGCTTCATCTTCTCGGGCAGTTCTTCCTTGGCCAGCGGCTCGGCCTTCTCGAGCACCTTCATCATTCGCTTGCCGATGTCGTTGTCGCGCCAGGCGTTGGACAGACCGCGGACCTTGGCGAGATCGGCCTGGCTCTTGGGCGGATGACCGGCGATATCGGACAGCGTCTCGTCGCGCACGATCCGTCCGCGCGGGATGTTCTTGTGCTGCGCCTCGCTCTCGCGCCAGGCGGCGAGCGCCTTCAGCCGGCCGAGCACCGCGGGGTTGCGGCCCTGCTGGCGAATGCGCTTCCATGCCTCGCCCGGCTCGTTGACGTAATTGGCCGGGTCCGAAAGCTTGTCCATCTCGGCATCGAGCCAGCCGCCGCGCCCGGTCTTGATCAGCTTCTTGAGCATCCGCGGGAAGATGGTCGAGAGATGAGTCACATCGCCGATGGCGTATTCGATCTGGCGGTCGGTCAGCGGGCGGCGGCTCCAGTCGGTGAAGCGCGCGCCCTTGTCGACCGTGAAGCCCAGCCAGCTTTCGACCAGATTGGCATAGCCGATCTGTTCGGACTGGCTGATCGCCATGCTCGCGATCTGCGTGTCGAAGATGGGATGCGGGGTCTTGCCGGTGAAATTGTGGACGATCTCGACGTCCTGACCGCCGGCGTGGAAGACCTTGAGCACGTCCTCATTGTCGCACATCAGATCCCACAGCGGCTTGAGATCGATCCCCTCCGCCAGCGGATCGATCGCCGCCGCTTCTTCCTGGTTGGCGATCTGCACCAGGCACAGCTCGGGCCAATAGGTGTTCTCGCGCATGAATTCGGTGTCGACGGTGACGAAATCGCTCTTCGCCAGACGCTCGCACAGTTCGGCCAGCGCGTCGGTGGTGGTAATCAGTTCGTGGATTTTCATCGTTCTTTTCTTCTCTGTGGGCGGAGTACCGCCCCCGGCCGACCGCTCGCCTTGACAAAGCTGGGGTCATGCCCTGTTAGCGCGCGCGTTTCCTGCTAAGGAGCGCGCCACGCCCAATCGATGGACGCCCCTAGCGCCATACATCCCAAATGTGAAAGACTTCCAGATGCACGCCTATCGTACCCACACCTGCGCCGCGCTCACCAAGGAGCAGGTCGGCGACACCGTGCGCCTGTCGGGCTGGGTCCACAAGAAGCGCGACCATGGCGGGGTGCTGTTCGTCGATCTGCGCGATCACTACGGGATGACGCAGATCGTCGCCGACGAGGACAGCGAGGCGCTGGCGCTGCTCGACGGGCTCAAGCTGGAATCGGTGGTCACCATCGACGGCACGGTCAAGGCGCGCAGCGAGGGAACGGTCAATGCCAACCTGCCGACCGGGGCGATCGAGGTCTATGCGCGGTCGGCGACGGTGCAGAGCCGCGCCGGCGAATTGCCGCTGCCGGTCGCGGGCGAGCAGGAATATCCCGAGGATATCCGCCTCAAATACCGCTTCATCGATCTGCGCCGCGAGCGGGTCCACGCCAATATCATGCTGCGCAACCGCGTGATCACCAGCATGCGCGGGCGGATGATCGATCAGGGCTTCTCCGAGTTCCAGACCCCGATCCTGGGTGCCTCGAGCCCCGAGGGCGCGCGCGACTATCTGGTGCCCAGCCGCCTTCACCCCGGGCGCTTCTACGCGCTTCCGCAGGCGCCGCAGATGTTCAAGCAGCTGCTGATGGTCTCGGGCTTCGACCGCTATTTTCAGATCGCGCCCTGCTTCCGCGACGAGGACCTGCGCGCCGACCGCGCACCCGAATTCTACCAGCTCGATTTCGAGATGAGCTTCGTCACGCAGGAAGACGTCTTCCAGACGATCGAACCGGTGCTGGCGGGCGTGTTCGAGGAATTCTCGGGCGGCAAGAGCGTGACCCCCGCGGGCGAATTCCCGCGTATCCCCTATGCCGAGGCGCTGCTCAAATACGGTTCGGACAAGCCCGATCTGCGCAACCCGCTGATCATTTCCGACGTCACCGATCATTTCCACTCGTCCGGCTTCGGCCTGTTCGAGAAGATCGTCGGCGGCGGCGGGCGCGTCCGGGTGATCCCGGCACCCGCCACGCAGGACAAGAGCCGCAAGTTCTTCGACGACATGAACGAGTGGGCGCGCCGCGAGGGCTTCGCCGGGCTGGGCTATGTCACCCGCAAGGGCGGCGAGTTCGGCGGCCCCATCGCCAAGAACCACGGCACCGAAGGCATGCAGAAGCTCTACGAGGAGCTCGGGCTGGGCGAGAACGACGGGCTGTTCTTCGCCGCCGGCAAGGAGAAGGACGCCGCCAAGCTGGCCGGGGCCGCGCGCACCCGCGTCGCCGAGGAGCTCGGGCTGATCGAGGAGAATTGCTTCAAATTCTGCTGGATCGTCGATTTCCCGATGTTCGAATACGACGAGGAGCTGAAGCGAGTCGATTTCAGCCACAACCCCTTCTCGATGCCGCAAGGCGAGATGGAGGCGCTGGAAAGCCAGGACCCGCTCGATATCCTCGCCTGGCAATACGACATTGTCTGCAACGGCTACGAGCTGAGCTCGGGCGCGATTCGGAACCACAAGCCCGAGATCATGTACAAGGCGTTCGAGATCGCCGGTTACTCGCAGGACGAGGTCGATGCCAATTTCTCGGGCATGATCGAGGCGTTCAAGCTGGGTGCGCCGCCGCATGGCGGTTCGGCCCCGGGGATCGACCGGATCGTGATGCTGCTCGCCGACGAACCCAACATCCGCGAGGTGATCGCCTTCCCGATGAACCAGCGCGCGCAGGATCTGATGATGGGCGCCCCCTCGGTGGTCAGCGCCAAGCAATTGCGCGAACTCAGCATCCGCACCGTCGAGGCGCCGCAAGCGGATGAGGCGAAGAAGGTGCGCACCGACAATATCGGCGACTGAACGCGAGGGGGAGCGCCCGCAGCCGTTACGCCAGCCTTGGGCGGATCGGCCACGCCACCCTCTTGCGCTCCCCCGCCGCCTTCATTAGGGCCACAGACAATTCGGTAACCCCAACTCAAGAGAGAATATTATGAGCGATACGGCCGACCGCGTGCAGAAGATTGTCGTCGAGCATCTCGGAGTCGAGGCCGACAAGGTCACCCAGGAAGCCAGCTTCATCGACGATCTGGGCGCGGACAGCCTCGACATCGTCGAACTGGTGATGGCGTTCGAGGAAGAGTTCGGCGTGGAAATCCCCGACGACGCGGCCGAGAAGATCGCCACCGTCGGCGATGCCACCAAGTACATCGAAGAGCACAAGGGCTGATCGGGCACACCTGCTCAACCCGCCGCCGCTGAGCGCGCGGGACCGGACAGGCCCGACCCGGTAGCGGGCCGGGCCTGTTGCATTTTGCGGAGAGACACATGCGTCGAGTGGTCGTCACGGGACTTGGTCTGGTCACCCCCCTGGGGAGCGATGTCGAGACGGTCTGGAAAAACCTTATCGCGGGTGAGAGCGGCGCCGGGCCGATCACCCATTTCGACGCCTCGGACTACAAGTGCCAGATCGCCTGCGAGGTGAAGCCCAAGGATCACCCCTGGGGCTTCGATCCCGATCGCCGCGTCGATCCCAAGATCCAGCGCCAGGTCGATCCCTTCATCATCTTCGGCATCGATGCCGCGGGGCAGGCGCTCGAAGACGCCGGTCTCACCGACATGTCGGAAGAAGAGAAGATGCGCACCGGCTGCTCGATCGGCTCGGGAATCGGCGGATTGCCGGGGATCGAGAAGGAATCGATCAATCTGCACGAGCGCGGCCCGGGCCGGGTCAGCCCGCATTTTGTCCACGGGCGGCTGATCAATCTCATCACCGGGCAAGTGCAGATTAAATACGGTTTCATGGGCCCCAACCATTCGGTGGTCACCGCCTGTTCGACCGGCGCGCACTCGATCGGCGACGCGGCGCGGATGATCGCGGCGGACGATGCCGACGTGATGCTGGCGGGCGGGGCGGAAGGCACGATCAATCCGCTCGGAATCGCCGGTTTCGCGCAGGCGCGCGCGCTCAACATGAGCATGAACGACCGCCCGACCGAGGCCAGCCGCCCCTATGACCGCGACCGCGACGGTTTCGTCATGGGCGAGGGCGCGGGCGTGGTCGTGCTCGAGGAATACGAGCGCGCGAAGGCACGCGGCGCCAAGATCTACGGCGAGGTGACCGGCTACGGGCTCTCGGGCGACGCCTATCACGTCACCGCGCCGCATCCCGAGGGCAAGGGCGCCGAACTGGCGATGCGGATGGCGCTCAAGAAGGCCGGGCTCGACACCGGCGATATCGACTACATCAACGCCCACGGCACCTCCACCATGGCCGACACGATCGAGCTGGCCGCCGCGATGCGGGTCTTCGGCAAGGATCTGGGCGGCGCCTCGATGTCGAGCACCAAATCGGCGATCGGCCATCTGCTCGGCGGCGCGGGCGCGGTCGAGGCGATCTTCTGCCTGCTCGCGATCCGCGATCAGGTGGTCCCGCCCACGCTCAACCTGCACAATCCGGACGAGGGTACCGAGGGCGTCGATCTGGTGCCGCTGGTGGCGAGAAAGCGCGAAGTGCGCGCGGTCCTCAACAACAGCTTCGGATTCGGCGGCACCAATGCCAGCCTGATCATGCAGAAGGTGGACTGACATGAAGCGCATCGGCTGCCTCGCCGCGGCCGCGCTCGTTCTCCTCGTCGCGGTGATCGCGATCTGGTTTGCGAGCGGCTGGTATTCCAGCGCCGAACTCGAAGAGGATACCGCCTTCATCGTCCCGTCGGGGGCGACGCTGACCTCGGTGGCGCGCCAGATGGAAGAAGACGGCGTGATCGCCGCAGCCGATTCCTTCCTGCTGCGCGCCAAGATACTCGGATCCTCCGACCCCATCCAGGCGGGCGAATTCCTGCTGCCCGCCAGCGCCAGCCAGGCGAGGCTGCTCGACATCCTCCAGCATTCGCAGCCGATCCGGCGGATGATCACCATCCCCGAGGGCACGCCCTCGATCATCGTCCACGAACGGCTGATGGCGGAGCCGCTGCTCACCGGCGAGATCCCCGTCCCGGTCGAAGGTTCGGTGCTGCCCGACAGCTATGATTTCGAACGCGGCGAAGAGCGCGCGGCAGTGCTGGCGCGGATGCAGGCGGCGATGCAGAACTATCTCGCCGAAGCCTGGCCGCGCCGCAAACCCGGGATCGCGGTGGACGATATTGCCGAGGCGGTGACGCTCGCCTCGATCGTCGAGAAGGAAACCGGGGTGGCGCGCGAGCGGCGCATGGTTGCCGGGCTCTATTCGAACCGGATCAGGGACGGGATGATGCTTCAGGCCGATCCGACGATCATCTATCCGATCACCCGCGGCAAGCCGCTCGGCCGGCGCATCCGCCAGTCGGAGATCGCCGACATCAACGACTACAACACCTATTCGATGACCGGGCTGCCTAAGGGGCCGATCACCAATCCCGGACGCGAGGCGATCGCCGCGGTGCTCGATCCCGAGACGACCGACGCGCGTTACATGGTCGCCGACGGCAGCGGCGGGCACGCCTTCGCCGAGACGCTGGCCGAGCACAATCGCAACGTCGAGAAATGGTTCGCGCTGCGCCGCGAGCGCGGGGAAATGTAGCACCGGCGGTGTCGGACGGCGCGCTCATCCTGACGGCGGAACTGCCGCCCGAGCTTCATCGCTGGGCGACCGATCTGCGCACCGCGCATTTCCCGCCCGAGCGCAATCATCTCGAAGCGCATGTCACGCTGTTCCACGCGATTCCGCCGCAATGCGAGGACGAACTGCGCCGGCTGCTGGCGCGCGAGGCGGGAGGCATCGCGCCGATCCGCGCGCGGCTCGAAGGCCTAATGCCGCTGGGGAGCGGCACCGCGCTCAAGCTGACGAGCCCCGGGATACTCGACCTGCGCGACGCGATCGCCGAGCATCTCCACGGGCTGCTCACGGCGCAGGACCAGCACCGCCCGCGGCTGCACGTCACGATCCAGAACAAGGTCGCGCCCAAGGAAGCCAAGGCCCTGCAGGCGCAGCTGACGGGCACGATCGAGCCGCGCGATTTCGCCTTCCCGGGGCTGGCGCTGCACCGCTACCGCGGCGGCCCCTGGGACTTCGTACGCCGCTTCGCCTTTCGCGGTTGACCGCACCGCGGCCCGGCCCTAAATGCCGCGCCTGTTCCCGCGCTGGCGGGAAGCTGCGCCAAGGGTTAAGCCCCCGCGCAGTGCCCCTGGGGCGGAGTAGCTCAGCTGGTTAGAGCAGCGGAATCATAATCCGCGTGTCGGGGGTTCGAGTCCCTCCTCCGCTACCAATTTTTTCATCATACAATTTTTGGCCTGGTGGCGCGATACCGCCCCGGATTGGGTCCATGCTGCATTCCCTGCGGGTTACGGGATTTGGCCCGGATTTCCGCCATTCTCGCCAAAGTCCCGGCGCGTCCGTGCAACATGGATGCAACATAGGCGGACGCAATTGACTCGGCTTGTCGCTCAATAGATGCTGCGTTCCAAGGTATTGGGGAACGCAGCCTATGATCGAGGCAATTTTAAGCGCAACGACTGGCGTTAAGGCGGCGATGGACATTGCCCGGGGTATAAATACAACCATCACCGCTGCAGAGGTCGCAGAGGTGAAAATTGGCCTTCTCGATCGCTTAAGCGATGCACAGGTCGCACTTTCAGATGCGCGAGAGGAAACACAGAACCAGCGCGAAGAGGTGAGCAGGCTCCGTGCTGAGATCGCTCGGTTCGATCAGTGGGACGCGGCGGCCGAGAAGTATGTTTTAGCGGACACAGGCAGGGGAGCGTTTGCCTATGTCCCGAAGGACATGGACCCCGATCCAAAAAACGGTCACTGGCTATGTCCAAACTGTTTCTCAAATCGAAAGAGATCGCTGCTGATCTACGATCAGCGTGGGCCCTATACGGCAATGGCATGCCACCCTTGCGGATGGGAAGTTGTCATTAACGGGCGAAAGCCGCTGAAATGATTATCTCGATGAGGAACTGAGGTGTGGCAAAACGCTATCTTGCCGTCGCGGAAAAGCGAGATCATTGCTTGCGGCGTATGAGGGAGACTGAGAGTCGCGTAGGTTCTGCTGCTCGCTTCCGTCCGGTAGCGAACAACATGGCCGCAGGCCCTTGTGCGGGTTGCATTGAAATAGAAAAGCACACCTACGCTGCGGTTGACGCGCCGCTCATGCCGCTAGACAATTGTCCGCACCCAGATCAGTGCGCCGGTCATTATCGTCTGGAGGTCGACTACGACAAGCTCTGAGCTCGAACGAATTCTGCAGAAACGTGCCCAGATAATGCTGACCTTCCGCCATATCTAGGAATGTTCTGCCATCCCCGCATACGGATGCGACCTGCGTTCAGTCAGGCGTCGACCATCGCCGCATGAACACTGCGGCTACTCGTTGACCTCACCTCATTTATGCCGGATCACGGGTCAATCGGGGCAATATTCCGCGAGGGGAGCTATTATGAATTTTCTGTGTCCGCATTGCGGGACGCCTCAGGTCGTCACGTCCGAAGCCACAGATCAAAAGCAGGATGTGCTTTCGCCGGGACGTGCAGCCGAATTCGACGGAAAATCTCATCTCTATTCCGACATCGAAGCCGTGCGTTGTGCGGACCCCGATTGCAATAAATTGACTATCTACGTCCAGTTTAGAGGTGGACAATTCAATACAGAAATGCGCGCAGTTGAATACACCTACAAAGATATATTCGTTGGGCAGGTCTATCCTGCTACTAGTGGCAAACCTTTTCCGGCAGGCGTTCCTTTGCCGATGCTGGAAGATTACAATGAAGCTTGGGCTATAATTTCCTTGAGTCCAAAGTCTTCAGCGACTTTAGCGAGGCGATGTCTCCAGGCGATGATCCGCGATTTTTGCGGGATCCAAGAAAGGACATTGTATGCCGAAATCGAGAAGCTCGAAGAGAGATTAGCGGCCGACGACCTTCCGAAAGGTGTCGAGCCGGAGACGATCGCCGCGATGCGAGTGCTCAAGGACAAGGGCAATATCGGCGCGCATATGACTGAGGTCGACGGCGTTATCGTCGACGTCGAGCCCGGGGAGGCTGAGCAACTCCTTGGCCTGATCGAGATGCTTTTCTCTGACTGGTATGTCGCCCAGCATAAGCGGCGGGAAAGGCTTGCGGCGATCGAGGCAATGGCCAACCCATCTGGGAATGCGACTACTCAGTAGGGCGCGTTAGAACTCACTCTCCACCGGGCTGATATGCGCGCCCCTATGCCCGCAAGTCTGGCAGCGCATTCGGTGTTCCATTGCTTCGATCTGTCGTGACGCGCGTCGTCGATGCAATTCCTGCAGCATCTCCACCGCGCTGGCATCGATCACCCGCTCGCACCCCAGGCAGCGGATGCGGAGGTTGTAGCCCCTCCGGGCGAAATCATTCACCGAATCGAGCTTGTGACGAGCCATTCTCCATATGGAACAGGAAGGGAACAGAGGTCAAAGGCTGTAGGGGGTGGGGCGTTGGGTTCGCCGCGGGCCTCGCAAGCCGAACCCTATTAGCGCCATTAATCTGCGCGGTTATCCCGCTTATTTGATGATTGGAAATTGCCTCGATCTCTAGGACGTGCATCAATGCCGTGATGCAAGATGATGATACCGAGCAGGACTTATTGCCCTCCAACGACCTCCAGGCGGCGCAAATTCGGGAGATCGCGTTAAACGGGGTGGAATCGCTCCAGCAAATTGCCCGCAACATGCAGGACAGCGCCGCTGCCCTAGGTCGTTGGATCCTCGCATCTTTGCTAGCTATGAATTCCGGTGGCGCCGTAGCGGTGTTGTCTGCGTCAGGCGACGTGATCGGACCGTTAGGTCCGCCTTTGGTTTGCTTCAGCATCGGCGCCGGGCTTGCGCTCGCAACAGGTATCAACGGTCTCGTGACAGGTATAAGGGTCGGTCCAGTAATTGGCACCTCAATAGAATTGTTGCGCCTAAGCGTTTTTGAAAGCGCGATTCATGCTTCGACTAAGCGTCAAATGAAAACGATTATGCCGATCCTTCGCCAACAAATCATAATCTCCGCTAGTCTTGCGGGCGCTTCTTTGGGAGCATTTGCGCTTGGTATTGCCTCCGCTGTTAGTTAACCAAGGCAACGCCAGGAAAATAGGGGTAGGATATGTTTCCTTCAAAAGAGATCATTGCGAAGCACGCTAACGAGATGAAGGAAGGTGAGTTTGCATTCCTAGCTAGTTTGGGCGGCACACCATATGTCGCCTCAATGTTGGTGGATCAGCTTTGCTTGGTTCGTTTGGCTCAAGACAACCCCGACCATGATTGGTTTTACGCGGATCGAGCACCAGGCGTTGCCGGCGTTCTCCAAAACGTCACGATTGAAATCGACCCGGCGAGTATCGCTGAGGAAGGGAGAATTGGTGACCTTGTCCATCACCGCACCAACTACTCTATCGTAGTGCGTGTGGGCCCCACCACCGGCCCGGCTCCCATTGCGACGGTCGATCAGGATGCAAACGGTAGGAAGTTCTTCTACTCTCGCTGGCGCGCTGTGAAGCGGATAGGCGAAGAGGTGCATGTGCTTTTCGAACGAAACGTGTCTTAGGGAGACTGCTAAAGCCGCCAAGCCGCAGCAATGTCGCCATCGCCAATTTTGTCACCTACAGGTTCTTGGGGCGCGTCCACGCAATGGGTTGCGCGGAGGCCGATCGGTTAGATGTCGGGAAGCTCCTTCGCCGGCGAACCTGCTTTGCGCTGGTGCGATCTGGTAGGTGCAAGGGCGCAGCCCTTGCCGGGTCTTGGGGTCGATGGGCTCCGTCCTTGCGGCACTCTAATGCGCGGCAATGTCAGCTAGTTCCCGACCCGGCGCTAGCGTAACGCCGCCGCGATACTGGAATGAAATGTCCCGAATGCCCTCGAAGACACTAAACGCGGCGCAGGCCTGCTGTTCCGTAGATTTTAGAAGCGCCTTAGTCTAGTTTAGCCATGCATTCGATGTAATCCGCCGCTTGGCGGTGAAAGTCATCGACGTCTCTCGCATACTGCTGAAGCTGCCGAAAATATTGATCCACCTCATTGCGATAGCTATCGACCTCCCACTGGTCGCAGCTTCTAGAGCTGGCGCAAAACGGCTTGTTCGGCTTGGATAGAAAGACACTCGGCGCCATCGGTTGAGAACAAAATCCGTAAGCAACGGCCTCGGGGGCTGTAGCCTGAGATCCGATCAGGAAAGTCGCTGCGAAAAGAAAAAATAGACGAACGCGTTTCATCGGTGTCCCCTGCTTCGCGCCCGTTCCGTTGGGCTGCCGGGGTTACAGCTCGCGACGTTGGAAAGGTCAACCGCCCAGCCGCTTGTCGAATCCTCCATGCCATCTAAATCTCTGTCTCCATAGGGTCCCCGCCGGGCGGTGAGCCATCGGGTGACGCATGCTTCCAGGCGATATGGCGGCACATATCCTCCGTCGTTTTGATGACCAGCCGTTTGCACGCTCTGCGATCCACCGGAGACGGTAGCCGTGCCGGGTCTAGTCCGAGATGCTGTCGAGCCGCTTCGAGCTCATGGCTTGCGCCGGATGGCCCAGATGAGCGCAGAGCAAGCGGTGATGACGGCAGCGATGGCCGCAAGCGCAGCCGGATCGAGAATAAGCATGGCAACCTTCCGAGTCGATGGAAGCTCGCTATGTTCACATTTTGTTCCAAGTAGGAAAGTTCAATCTGGCGGTTGTGAACACTCGCCGAGCTGGTCGTAGCTGCGCGCGACGCGATTCCAGAGCGCGACTGCCTGCGGTGAGCCCTGTGTGTCGAAGTGCGTAATCCGCTCGGCGATGAAGCAGGCGCCGAGCTCTCCATGCGTCCGCTCCACCCACAGCGCCAGCGCCCAGATTTCTTGCTTCGAGGTCATCGCTATCGCAAGATCATCCGCGAAACAGAAACAGCAGCAAACCACCAGCCGCAAAGATCATGAGGACCCCGAGCAGTGTCGCTTCCAGCGAAGCCAGACGCTCTTTCTTCGGATCGTGTGGCTCCCAATCTCTCATCGCCGCGAGATTGTCATCTGGCGATGGTGAATGGCAAGTCCAATCGAGGAGTTAAGATGCCCTACAGAGCCTTCCTGATCGCCGCTGCCGTTGCCGTATCCCTGCCTTCCCCTGCTGCGGCATGGGGTCAGCTGGGTCACCGGGTCATCGGCGAGATTGCCGACGAACGCATCAGCGGCAAAACCCGCGCCGAGATCGAGCTGATCCTTGGTCAAGAGGATTTGGCCGAGGCATCGACATGGGCTGACGAAGAGCGATCCAATTCAGCCGTGTTCTGGCAGCGCGAAGCTGGCCCCTATCATTATGTGACCGTTCCCGAAGGTCAGACCTACGCCGAGGTCGGCGCTCCTGAAGAAGGCGATGCCTTGAGCGTGCTGGATCGTTTTGTCGCTACAGTCCGCGACCCCAGTGCCTCTCGTGAGGACAAGGCCCTCGCGCTTCGCTTCATCGTGCACATAGTCGGCGACGTCCACCAGCCGCTACATGCTGGAAACGGAGACGATCGCGGCGGCAACGATGTGAAAGTGCGCTGGTTTGGCGACAGCACGAACCTGCATTCGGTCTGGGACAGTAAGATGATTGAAGGACAGAACCTGTCCTACACCGAGTATGCGACCTGGCTGAACCGCCAGATTGAGCCCTCCGAGACGATCGCTTGGTGGGATGCAAACCCGCAAGTCTGGATCGGCGAGAGCACGCAGATCCGCGATACGATCTATCCAGCCGCCGGCGAAGAGATGCCGAACTTGGGCTACGCCTACCAATATGAGCATCTCGCCACGGCTGAGACACGCATGCAGCAAGGCGGCGTGAGGCTTGCAGCGTATTTGGATTGGCTGTTTCAGAAACCCCAAACATGACAAAGTGAGAGAACACCGCTCAGGCTTTTCCCCCGCTGCATCGAGGATTCAAAGGAAATGGGCCAGTTCCCGGGTCGCAGAAGGAACTGGCCCGCCATCGGGGTCTTGATGGCGACTCGAATATTACAATAAATTAGATGGTGGAGCAATGTTGTTAGCCTTGTGATAATCCACCGCCAACGAATTGCGAAAAAAACCGAACCGGCAAAGCCTAAACCCCTGATGACCAGGAAAGGGGGATAGTAACTATGCCTCTTTCGGCTCGCGCAACCGCTTGACTCCTAATGGGGTTGGTAGTCTCTACGAGACGGGAGGCCGTGCCAGGGGGCATCGGTCGACAGGGGGAATACAAAAATGAAATCGCTCTACCTAGCGGGTGCGCTTCTCGCGCTCGCCACGCCTGCGTTTGCGCAGGAAACCGCTGTCACATTTCAACCCGCACCCACTTCGACGGTCACATCACCGATCGCGGCACCAGTCACCGCGAATGCCGTCCTTCGCGCAGGCACACCGATCACTCTTCGGCTGCTGGAAGAGGTCACAACCAAGGAGAAGGCCGCTCGCGTCGGTCAAAGAATCAAGATGGAGGTCGCCGCTCCGGTTGAGGTCAACGGCGTGGTGGTCATTCCCGCCGGTAGCCCTGCGGAAGGCGAGGTCGTCTCGGTGCGCAACAAGGGCATGTGGGGCAAGTCTGGTCACCTCGGGGCCCGCGTCCTCTTCGCTCGCGTCAACGGCCGTCAGATCCGTCTGACGGGTAGTTTCGACGACAAGGGCGTTACAGGCACCGCTGGGGTCATTGGAGCCGTTGCGTTGGTTCCTGTGGTTGGTTTCTTCGTGACCGGCACGAGTGCAGTCCTGCCGATGGGCGGCGAAGTGCCAGCGTTTATCGATGAAGACATTCAGCTTGCCATGGTCGCGGCGGCTCCCAAACCGATGGTGATTGAAGCGCCGGCCCCCGCGCTGGTCACGACCGCAGCAGCCGCTCCAACGGGATCTTCTCCCGTGCCCATTGCAGCGCCGGTCGAGGAAGAGTGAAAGACAGCGTAGGCCGCATGTAGGTGATTGATCGTCGCTGCAATCAAGCTGGCCTAAGGAAACCTTGCCCTGAAATGGGATACCCGATCAGGGCAAGGTCTTTCGTCACATCTCTTTGGTCGACCAGCCGTGCTCGTCATCCCATTCGATCAGACCGATAGGGCCAGCATCCAGAAGCGCCGGCAGATTTCGCCTGCCTTCGCTGGTCAGTCCCTCGAAACCGTCGTGGATGCGAAACATGCGGTGCTCGCCTTCACCAAGGGGAGAGCAGTCGCAATAGACCGCTGCGGCGAGATCGCCGGTGGTGGCGATGACGAAATGAGACTCGCCTGTCGCCTCTTCGATTCTGAAGAACCGCAACTGCTGTGCCGGGACCACATGCCCGAGCCAGCCAAGAGGTTCACAGTAGCTTGCGAATCCGGCCGGTGCATATTCGAGAAGCGCGTCGAGCCCCTTGCGCCGTGAACGGGGTAGGCTCTCATCGACCCGCTTGAGGGAGAACCCCTCTGCCTCTTGGTTCAGAGCAATCTCGCGGTCGAGGATGATTTCGGAAGCCCGCTGTTCGCCAGGGGCAGCGATATAACCCGATACCAACCGGTTGGGTCGGACGATCTTAACCTCATAGAGTTCCATTCGCATTGCATCACACTCCTTATGCTGTGGTGATGCAAACAGCGTAGATGCGCACCGCGATGGAAGCGGGTGGGAAATGTGGTTGGGGGAGGTGACTTATTCGATCGCCAAGTTGCGGAGCACTAATGTCACATGCTGCTTCAACCCCGATCCATGTTCGGCGACGCTTTCTGGAAACTTTGGCCAATACGCTCCCCTGAAATCTCTAGCTGGCGAGGCCTCAAGATGGTCGATGATCTTTCGAGCTCTTGCAATCTTCGTCCGTAGCGAATCTCTCTTCACGCCGTAAGTTCTTCCCGTTTCCCAGAGAAACGAGCTAATAAGTCTGGTAGGGATCGGACGTATCGTATTTTGGCTTTCGAGTAGTGTGATCACCGCCCAAACGTCGCAAATGAATGGATAAGAAGTTTCCGGTGTTTGGTGGGGATAGAACCGTTTCGGCTTGAGGTCATACATCGACCACGGAAAATTTCGGACCCGCTTCTCCGCTTCATTCCACACGGCTGTCTCAAAATTCGGATCGAATGAGGGCCGGGCTGGCCTAGCTGCTTTCTCCCGAAGCCGCTCGGACCGCTTGTTTCGCTTCCAGCGCGCAACCTGCTTCGCCTTATCGATCGCCATAGAAACAGTGGCTTATAGCGCGGACACCTAAACGCAACAGCGATCCATCGTTACTCCGCCAAAAGTGTGTGTATTTGCCTGCGCCTCCATCGCTCCTGATGGGCAAACACGGAGGCAGGCAAATTGGAAATCACCAAATTCAATTGGACGGATTACACGTTCAACCCGTGGATCGGCTGCAGCATGGTCAGTCCCGGATGCCGAGAATGCTACGCGTATCGGCAGCAAGATATACGCCTTCGGAGGGTAAAGTGGGGAGACGGTGAATCGCGCTCACGGACTTCCCAAACCTATTGGAAAAAGCCGCTAGCGATTAACACGCGTGCTGCGTCCGAGGGCACGCGACCGTTTGTGCTGTGTGGCTCGCTCTTAGATGTGTTCGACGAGACGGTTGATCAAGATTGGCGCGCTGATCTGTTCAAGCTGATCGAGCGCACCCCGCAACTCGTGTGGCTTCTTCTGACCCGGCGTGTCCGCAACGTTGAAACCATGGTCGACCACCTGCCGAAGAACGTCGCGCTGGGCGTGTCCATCTCAACCCAAGACGAATATGAGCGTGATGCGGGCCAACTGCGGAACACGGCTATCAAGTTGCAGCCAGTGTTCACCTTCTGCAATTTTGAGCCGCTCCTAGGTCCGATCACGCTCGAACACTCCACCGCCCCTAGGTGGGTCATAGCAGGCGGTGAGACCGGGCAAATGGCGCGGTATATGGATCTCGGCTGGGCTCGAGGCCTACGCGATCAAAGCGCTACGCTCGGCTTGGACTTCTATTTCAAGCAGACGGGCACTTGCCATGGCGCAGGGTCCGATTTGCTTGACGGAAGACAGCATCGAGACCGGCCCGATCCTAACCACCGGGGGTGGCTTCGAGGTCATCGAGATTGGCTCGAAAAGTTGATGTCTGAAAGGCGTTCCCGCTGTTTGACCCCCCGCGGGGATTGTTAGCCCAAACCTTAGTCGACCGACAACATACGAAAAGTTCTGAAACAAACGACAACCAATAACATGGAAGGCATAATCATGAACAATCAGATCACCACCATCCCCGCAGACGTTAAGGCAGGTATCAATGTCGCCTTGGATAAATTGCGTCAGATTCGAACACAAGATGAGTTCGATGCGCTTTGCGAGCGGCTGGATATTGAGGGACCAATGGATAGCCAGAAAGCAGCGAAGCTCTCGAAGATTTGCTCGATTGTTGGCGAGGAAGCTGAGCTCGAATCTCACGAGAAGAAGCTGGTTGGCGGGGCTACTATCTATACCTGGGCAAGGGGGCAGTTGTTGACTCTCGACTAGACCGCCGGTGGATGGCGTCGGATGAAAAACCTGCGGGATTTCGGCGTCATCCGGGTCGGTTGATGAAGCCATTTCTAGGACTTCTACATATTTCAAAGCGCTCGGGGAGAACTCTCACTCGGCGCGGGTATGTGGTCCTAAAAAGTTCAAAAATTGAACCGACCCGTTTTCGATAACAAACGGTTTATACATAAAGAACAGCAGGTTAGAGATTCCCCGGTGTAGGGCAGAAGAATATAATCCGGTTTCTTCAATATAGATTGGTCAGAACCATGCAGCCCATAAACAGCCATGAATACAGCCAGACCATATAGTCCAGTGCGTTAGGTTTCTGTCTGGTGCTGCGATCCTGGGGTGCATGGGCTTCATGGTTCAAATCATTTATTGTATTCATGTATTTTTCTCCTTCATGGTTCTTTTGCTACCGGGCTTTGCCCGGCAGCGGATCGATGCTGCGTGGCAGCATCGCTCTTTCGATTGCTGTGTTTAGAATACTATCCCAAGGAAGACCTTTATCCCCCCGCCACCATGAAAAGAGGTCATCATGGTAGCGAAGGGGTTATTCCTGGTTATCCCATGGGAAGTGGTAGAGAACATCGATCGTGCGACGATCAGGCTGGTGGGACGCTTTACCAACCTATCTGCTCCGAAACCCCGGCCTCTCGGCCCGTCCGGTCATCCAGCGCATGCTGGACACACCCCGCTGAGCTTTCCTTCAACTCTCACAGGGCAGGGGGAATTACCCCCATCTTTTTGCAACCTTTCGCCCTCGTAGAGAGCGGGGCTTTCACCAGCCGGTCGTAACGGCTGATTTTCCCGTTGCGCGCACTCGCTCGGCTCCGGTCTTCTTCCCGGCTACCGATATGCCGCAGGGCAAGCGGCTAGATCCCTTGTGCGTATGGCAACGCGCGGTTGCTAACCGTCTGTCGCGGGCCAGAACTGGCTTGCCATCAGTATACCATGGAGCCACTCGGGCTCGGACCGAAAAATGGCTATCGGCCGTTGCGCGGCCTCGGAAAAATTCGATGAAAAAGCCACCGGTGATCGAGAAGTTGACGTAGCAATGTAGACGCGTCTATATCGCAGCTATGGCAGGCACGATCAAACGCGACAACACATACTGGCTAGGCCGTCTTGAAAAAGACGGTCATCGCGACTTGCTCGCGCGGATCGATGATGGCGAGATGACCGTCTATCAAGCCACACAAGAGGCCGGATACCGCAAGAGGGGCCCGACATCACCAGCCGCGAAGCTGTCGTATCATTGGCAGCGCGCAACCCATGCGGAGCGCAAAGCGTTTATTGCCGCTCATGCGAAAGAGGTGAATCGCGTTCTGCGTGAATGGGGCGAAGACAGAAAGACATTGAAGGCACAAAAACCCAGCGAATAGGCGGAAAAATAGCCCGACAGGTCACTCCGCTTGTCGTAAAATGATGCTCAACCACAAACACTTAGGATGAGCATGACTACCACCACCGGCACCCCGACAGTCACGATAAGCGATGCGGCTAAGATTTGGCTCGATCGCTGCGAGCTCGAAAAGCTCGAACGGGCAACGATGCATTCCTACCGAGGCCATGTGAAAAACCACATTGAGCCGAAGATAGGGCATCTGCTGCTCAAGGATCTATCGGCGGTCGACGTCCGCGGTTTCCTTGATCACATGCTGCGCGAGAGCACGCGCGCCATGGCGAAGAAATGTCTGACGACGCTGCGGTCGATCATCAGCGCCGCTCAGGAACGAGGGGCGGTGTTGCACAATGTCGCGCGAGACGTGAAGCTTCGTCGCGCTGAGCGTCACGACCCCGACCGGGTGTTTCCCACCAAGGACGAGATCAAGGCATTGATTGCCCATGCACCGGAACGTCACAAGCCGCTTATCATGACCGCGCTGCTGACTGGCATGCGCATGTCGGAGCTGCGCGGACTGACTTGGGATGCGATCGATTTCGACCGCAGCATCATTACTGTCAAGCAGCGGGCGGATCGCTATTGTGACATGGGCAACACCAAGAGCCGATCCAGCCGACGCGAGATCCCGATGGGACCACTGCTGTCGACCGTGTTGAAGGCATGGAAGCCTGCCTGCCCCACCGGTGAGCACAACCTAGTGTTTCCCAACGGCGTCGGTAACGTCGAGACGCATTCCAACATCTACAATCGCATCTTCAAGCCTCTCATGCTGTCGTGCCGTATCGTGGACGGGCAGGGCGCCCCGAGGTTCTCGTTGCACGCAATGCGCCATGCTGCTGCATCGCTTTTCATCGAGCAAGGATGGCCGCCCAAGAAGATCCAGACCATGCTGGGGCACTCTTCGATCACCATGACTTATGACGTTTACGGACACCTGTTTCACGACCCTGCTAAGGATGTGGATCTCATGGGTGAGATGGAGCGGGGGTTGCTGGCAGCATGATTCTGAGTTTTCATCGACTTAGTTGGCGCATCGATGCTTAGCGGAGAGGGCGGTCGGAACCCGAGGGCGCTGCCGCAACGACTGAAGCACTGACTGAGATGAAGTTCGAACGTGCTTCTAAGCGGGACGACCGACTTGACACTAATGAACCTCTTACCGACATGTTCTGCTCAATCCTGGGAATGGCAAAGTATGGGTTCGGGTAAGTGGTTCGTGGGTTCCTTATTCGCGGGGACCTTGGGGTGGTCGGCTTCGGCGCAAGACGTCGATCGCGTGGAGATCGCTCTAGAGCGGGTCCAGATTGCTGCTCAAGCTGAAGTCGATGCAGCCCAGGCGGATTATGATCTGGTGAATGAAGCAGGGGTTTTGATGCATAGGGCCCTCCGTGCGGGCGGCCCTGCGGTTACGCAGGCAGTAGACGAAAGCTTGAGTGCCCTCCGCCGGAAGCATTCGGATAGCAGGTTGGTCTACCGAGGCGTGGACGATCGATGCCAAGTTCTTCACGCGTTTGGTGACATTCGGAATGCCGCACTAGAGCGCCAGTCACGAGCCCTTGACGTGCTCAGCCGCTCCTTTCGGGATGCGGCGCTCTACCACAGTGTGCGCCTAGAAATTGCATCCGCCAACCTCCGAGATTTGCCGGTAACTGATGCGACAATCGAAGATGCTTTCATAAGGGTTGTCGATGTAGACAAAGAGTTGTCTCAGTTAGACAACGCGGATTTGATGGCTGATAGTCACCGCGCGACCTCCGCGGTCGCTCCTGATGAAACTGTTAACTGTGCAGCACCCTAGGACGAACTGGCTTACGTTTTATACCCGCTCTACGAGTCTATTGCTCAACGAGTTAGTTCTTTCGCATTTCTGCCTTCGAGCCCGATGCACCTCGCGAGCTTCCGCAGGCACGTTTCGACCTGTTCGGGTGAGAGCTGTGCACGCTCGCTTCGCAGCCCGCCTGAAGGGAGGCGCTTGCCGATAACAAGTCCCGAAGTCGCTCGTGCGGAGGGGATTTTGGCGAAGAGGGTGGCCGTCGGCAGGACGGTTGTTTTTATGGAGTGGAATTCGCCAGCCCTCACGCCGTAGCGCTCTCCGGCGGCGAGGCTTCGTGTTTCGATGATGTCAGCCCGCATTTTTTTACCGGTGGCCGTGAGGGAACTGCCTGCCTCAGCGTAGCTCACGGCAAACTCCTCCAGCGGACCTTGCGCGTCCGGCTCGACATTCCAGCGCGTCTGGTGAAGGCCGCCAATGAGCACGAGACTGCGTAGATCGTATATGTGGTCGTGAATCGAATGCTCCTCCTGCGCCTTCTCCACGCCGGTCCACATGTGTAGCCTCACCTCCACTCCTTCGTGAATTGTTAAGGTCATGGCGACGAAGCCATTTGGGTGGCCCACGGCAGGCAGGTCGACCATGAATGGCAACGCAGCTCGCAACCGATCGGTTACGGCGGGCAGTGCGAGATCGCTCGTAGCCGCATCACTAAGCGCGCGGACCTCATCCATAGGGTTGGTCAGGATTTTTTATGGCCTCAAGAATATCGCTGGCTTTTAGCGATGTGCCGAGCAGGCTATCGAGACCGACGTGGCGCAGAATCTGTTCGACAAATGGCTCGTCCAACTCCTTGCCTATGAACGCGGTTGGCGGCTTCCGAAGTAATTTGGAGTGTTCAAGGTTTTGTTCGATTTCTGCCCTTTGGGTCCGATACATGAAGGATGAACCTATCGCGCGCAGCGCCGGTCGCCCTGGATCCTCGACCGTCAGCATCGCTGATCCATCGGTAATGTCGAGCCGGTATGCCGAGAACCAGCTGACAAGCCCGATGCTGAGGTCAAGGAACTTCGATGTCGACGCGCTGACGTAGGCGGCGACCACCGTCGCCACCACCTGGAGCGTGACGTAATCGCTAGTCCATTCCGTAGCACCGCCCCTGAAGGTGATGGAGTTGCGGTAGGTGGCGTAGCTGGCCATGAGGCTCGGGATCGCTGGATCGGGGAGGACCATCTTAACCGTAATCACCGATTGCTGCTTGGCGGCGCGCTTTGTCAACCTCGGCAATACCCTGGCGCGGACCCATCGGCCCGAGCGCCCCCGGAACCAGTAGCGCTCTGTGGTCTCTAAAAATTCGTCAAGGTAATGCGAGTTATCGTCGCTGTGCGTTATTGCGAGCTGTCCCTCTCGTTGATCCTTTGGAATAAGCCAGAGGTAGGCAAGGGTAACGAAAAGAGTCGCGAGACAGACCTGCGCGAAGCTTACCAGGACAAGCGCAGCGAATGTCGCCCACGGATTGACAAATTTGCCTGTCCATCCGCTTTGATCCGCGATGTGCGGAAGTCCCCACTCCGAGGCCGCAAACGCCCCCAGCGCCATTCCGATAGGAATGAAAATGAAGGCGAACGTCGACCTCCTTCCAGAAAGCATTCGCTCCCTCAGATCCATGTTACCCCCCCTGAATGCTGGTTTCATTACCGGCCATTAGCGTTGATGCCGCGCCTACATTGATTTTCAACGCACGGCCATGGATGGTTGTTATGCTTCGCATGTCAGGCGCATAACTGAGTGATCTAACCGATTTGGAGACGAGGGTGATCAAGGACGAAAATACAGACAAGCTTGCGCTCTCGACGTCGTAAAACAGCATAGAAGTGGCTCTTGAGTAGATAACGATTGCCTGGCGCTGCTGGTTATCTGAGTGTCGAAAGCATGCAAGGTAACGGGAAGAAAGTCGGTTTAACGGAGCAATAGCGCGACGATCGACCAAAGTTTGAGCTAGGGGCCGAGGCATTCGACCAGCTGTAATGCTTTGTCACGCAAGATTTCTTTTATTTTCATAAGCCTAATCGCCGAAGAGTGCTCATTGCGATCCGCTAGTGCGAGGACTGCCTCGGTAACCGCATCCGAGTGACGCATAAGGACGACGAGTGCCGTGCCGCTCGGCCCGTTGCGAGCTAGCAGCCAATTATGAACCGTCCGCTCGTTGGTTCCTGTTAGGCGCGCCAGATGCTTCACATGGGACGGTATGGCTCCGAAGTCCGCCTTTAACGCCTCGGCCACCACCTCCGCCAACATCGCGCCCGTTTCCGCAGCGGGATCGATCGGAAACCGATTTCCATTTCCACCGCGAAATTTTCGGTCATCCGTCGAAAAAGACATTCCACCATACTCCCCTTATGCCGAACGGGTTAATCGGGAGAGATGCCCGACTCGCTAGACCCGGTGACCAGGCATGATGGAAGCGGAAGGAAAAAAGACAAAGACACGGGCCGCGCAATACGTGCGCATGTCTACCGATCATCAGCGCTATTCGACCGAGAACCAGGCCGAGATCATCGAGAGTTACGCCGCGCGGCGAAATTTCGAGATCGTCAGAACTTATGCCGATGAGGGACGCAGCGGCCTCAGCATCGCGGGACGAGATTCGCTCAAGCGCCTCATCGACGATGTTCAGCAAGGCCAGGCCGATTACGAGGCCATCCTCGTCTACGACATCAGCCGATGGGGCCGCTTTCAGGACGCCGACGAAAGCGCCTACTACGAATTCATCTGCCGCGAGCGCGGGATCAATATCCATTACTGCGCCGAGCAATTCGACAACGACGGCAGCCTGCCTTCTACCGTCATGAAAAACATAAAACGGGCGATGGCAGGCGAATACAGCCGCGAACTCTCCGCCAAGGTCTTCACGGGCCAGTGCCGTCTGATCCGGCTGGGCTATCGTCAGGGAGGCCCCGCTGGTTACGGTCTACGTCGTCACCTCGTGAACGAGCGGAACGAACCCAAGGCACCTCTTTCACGCGGTGAGCATAAGAGCCTTCAGACGGACAGGGTGATCCTCGTCCCAGGACCCGAAGGCGAAATCAGAATCGTCGAACGGATCTACCGCCTGTTCGTTCTCCAACGACGCTCCGAACGCGAGATTGCCGAGATACTCAATCGGGAAGGCATCACTACCGACCTCCAACGTCCATGGAATAGAGGAACCGTTCGGCAGATTCTGACCAACGAGAAATACATCGGCAATAACGTCTACAACCGCATCTCCAATAAGCTGAAGCGAAAGCGGGTGGTCAACGACCCTAAGATGTGGGTGCGAGGAGACGCTGCTTTCACCCCAATCATCGATCGCGAACTATTTAATGCCGCACAGGCGATCCTCGCTGCGCGAGCACGGCGCTTCAGTGACGACGAACTGCTTGGCATGCTATCGAACCTCTTGGCATCGAGAGGTGCGCTATCGGGGCTGCTGATCGACGAAGACGATGAGATGCCCTCGACTGCCGCATATCGGCATCGGTTCGGAAGCCTCGTGCGCGCATACCAGCTAATCGGATATACGCCCGATCGTGATTATCGCTATCTCGAAACCAATCGCTTACTCCGACTTCTTCAGCGTGAGGCGTTCGAAGATACGGTAAAGCGCATCCGCCAAATGGCCACAAACATTGAGGTCGATCTCCAGAGCGACATCATTGTAGCCAACGGTGAGGTATCAATTTCACTTGTAATGATCCGGTGCATCGAAACCGCTGCTGGTTCGCTTCGCTGGAAGCTACGCTTCGATAACAGGCACCGACCCGACGTTACTGTCGCTGTCAGGATGAACCCAGACAACCAAACTGTTCGCGACTATTACCTTTTGCCATGGCTCGACCTCGGGGCACTGGCAACAATGCGGATAGGCGAAGCGAACGGTATCGCGCTGGACGCCTATCGCACTGACGATCTCGATCCTCTGTATCACATGCTCAAGCGCCACCCGATCGGACGGGCGGCATGAGCGGCGAGATCGTCAGCATCCCGATCGAAGCGATCGAAGTCCTCAATCCGAGGGCGCGCAACAAGCGCACCTTCGAAGAGCTCGTCGAAAGCATAGCGAAGGTCGGACTGAAACGCCCGATCACGGTCCGCAGAGCGGAAGCTGGCGACGGCTACGAACTCGTCTGTGGACAGGGGCGGAAAGAAGCCTTCCAGAAGCTCGGTCAATCCATGATCCCCGCGATGATCGTTGATGCGACCCGCGAAGAATGCTTCGTCATGAGCTTGGTCGAGAACCTCGCCCGGCGTAATCTTTCACCGCTCGAACTCATACGGGAAGTCGGGCGTCTGCGCGAGCAGGGTTACACGCATTCTGCGATCGGTGAGAAGATCGGTTTCAGTTCCGAATATGTGCACTCGATCGCCGGCTTACTCGAAAGGGGCGAAGAGCGCCTGCTCGATGCGGTCGAGCGAGGTATCATCCCGCACACCATCGCCGCCGAGATATCCAAGGCCAACGACGAGGACGTCCAACGGGCGCTGACAGAAGCCTACGAGAACGGCAGCCTTCCGGGCGATCAGATTCTCGCGATCCGCCGTATTGTCGATGACCGCAACCTTATTGGCAAGGGCATCAGGAGCATCCGAACCGGTAATCCGCGGACCGCCGCTCCCACCTCCGCGGCGCTAGTGCGCGCCTATCAGAAGGAAGTCGATCGGCAGCGCCAGTTGCTCAAGAAAGCAGGGTTGGCCCAAGGCCGCCTTGCGTTCATCACTTCGGCGATGGGTCGTCTACTGGCCGAGGATCATTTCGTCGCGCTCCTAAAAGCCGAAGGAATAACCACGCTGCCTCAGCCCATTGCCGAGCGGCTTGGTTTCGCGGAGGCTTGAGATGAACGACATCATACGGATATCGTTCGAACAGAAGGTAATCGACCTTCCCGTGGAAAGGCTACTGCCGTTGCGGCCCATGACGGCGCGCATCACAGGCTCGAAAAAATATGCGAGGATCGCAACTTCTATCAAGGAAATGGGAGTAATCGAGCCCCTCGCAGTGACAAAGGCGGATACCTCGGATCGACACATGCTGCTGGACGGGCATCTGCGATTGCATGCGATCATGGGAGGGGGAAAAACGACCGCTCCTTGCATCATCGCGGACGACGACGAGGCCTTCACCTATAATAAGCGTGTGAACCGGCTTGCGACCGTCCAGGAACACTACATGATCCAGCGAGCACTTGATCGCGGCGTTCCTGCGAAGATGATCGCGGTGGCACTCGGGATCGATGCGAAAGCGGTGCAGCGGCGGAGCAAGCTGCTGGATGGAATCGCCCCCGAAGCGGTCGATATCTTTAGAGATCGCCCAGTCAATCCGCAGGTCTTCGATACATTGCGCAAGATGAAACCGGAGCGGCAGTTCGCCACCGCAGAGCTGATGGCATCGATGAATAATTTCACGGCGACATACGCGAAAGCAATTCTTGCAGCGACCAGACAGGAAGAACTCGCCAAACCAGAACGACCAAAGAGCCTTAAGGGCGTAACGCCCGAACAGATGGCTAGAATGGAACGAGAACTGGAATCGCTTAACAAGGACTTTCGTGCGGTAGAAGCAACTTTTGGTGACGATGTCCTACATCTTGTCCTCGCCTCGCGCTACGTCGAGCGCCTTATCGCAAACGGATCCATCGCCACCTATCTCGAACAAAAGCACCCGGAAATCGTCGCCGAGTTTCGGAACATCGTCGCTGTGAGCACGCTGGACGCGGTCGCTTGAGCTGGAAATCGGCTTCAAATTCTGCCCGGCGATGAAAAGTGATCCCGCGCCACAGATTGCGTCCACATAGACGCGTCTACGCGCAAATTCCGTTGGAATCATAATCCGCGTGTCGGGGGTTCGAGTCCCTCCTCCGCTACCAAGCATTTCCCTAAATAAATCAGATGTTTGGCACCGCGATCACCTGCCGAACCCGCCCCATTTCGTAAGATTTTCACGTCATGGCGATATTGGCTGCAGGTTAACGGGATCAGCCAAGCTGCTGCGGCCGCATCTTTTCTTGCGGTTCTCGTATCACTTTGGATAGCCCCTCCGCTCACGTGTTCGACGAAGGGCCGGTAAACGGCTGATAGTTGGCCGCCTTGAGGGCGGGCCAAGGCTCCTGATGTTCTAGCTCGGAATACGCAGGAACGTCGGGACCGCATAATAGGGCAGCTTTTCCAACTTCAGTCCCGACTGGGCCACGAGCTCGTCTGCGGCACGGGTCGCGCCGGCTACCAGCCCATAATCGTCGAACAGGACGAGGCCGTCAGGGACCATGCGCGACAAAAGCTGGTCGAGCGCAAAGGCCGTCGGCTCGTAGACATCCATATCCAGATGCAGCAGCGCTATACGCAGCTCGGGTCTGGCAGCGAGAAGGTCGGGGAGGGTCTCGAATATATTCCCCTGGAGCAGGTGGACGTTGCCGATCGCTTTGTCCGCGAACAATTGCAGGAGCAACTCGCGCGAAATACCCTCGCCGCGCTCATCCTCGAACTGATCGATGAACGCGCGGTCGCCGGCATCTCCCACACCTTGGCGGGGGAAGGATCCGAAAGCATCCAGCCCGTGTATCTCGCGGCTCGTTTCGTGTTCGAGCAGCGCGCGAAACATCGCGAACCGCATCAGCGATGCCCCTTTGTAGACGCCCAGTTCGACGAGCGCGCCCGGCATTCCCTGAATTTTCCGATAGAGCTCCAGATGGGCAAGCAATTTGCCCATGCGGCCGACTTGCCCGCGCAAATAGAAGGTATTCTCGGCTTCGGGCACTGCCTCGGCGGGCGCGGGAATATAGGACATGATGGGCCTTCGCAAACAGGGGCGCCGCACCCGGCGCCGATGGTCCCATTCTAGCCGGATCCCGCGCGGCTCATCCGAAAACAGGAAAAAATTTCCTAGTGCTCGGCAGTCTGCGTCGCTCGCGCTTCTATAAAAGAAGGGCTCGCAAACATGCGTGCCACGCTGGAGCTTCCATGGTTTTTCTGTTCGCCTTTACCCTTCCGTCCGACCCGCCCGTCGTCGTGCGGGCAGCGATCATGAAAGTCCTCTTCTATCTTCCGGTCGTCACGCCGTGGTGGTTCGAACACATCGTGGCGCCGATCATGCGCCGGCTTGCGAGCGTTGCCGAGGTACACGTGCTTGCGCCTGCCCCATGGCGGAACACGGGCATCGGACCGGCGGAACTGCAACAATGCCTCGATCTCTACAGCGTGACCTGGCAGATCATCGACAGCGAAGGGCACGAGAGCCTCCGCACCAGAGCGGCCGATGAGAAGAGCCTGGTGGCGCATGTGCAAGCTCTGGCACCCGAAGTGGTATTGTGCCGGGCTGCCGATTTCGAATCCGTGCGCCAGTTTCCGGGAGTGGTTCGCTTCCTGATGGAGGTCGCCGCGGCGCCGTTCGTCGTCGATCCCGCCATGATCACCTTCACCGATCGACCCTTCGTGGCCGGCGCAATGCCCCCCCTCGATCCCGGCGATCGATCGCGGCTGGAGGCACTGTTCGAGCCGCTCTGGAACGAAATGCGCGCCTATCGCCAGCACGCGCTCCCTAACCGTAAATCCATATCGAGCGAACTCGAGATCCCGGAAGACCGGCCGATGCTGCTGCTTCCGCTGGAATACGAGCATGAGGAGAATTTCTTTCTCCGGCACCGGCCCGGGCAGGAAAGCAACCGGGCCATGCTCACCCGGCTTGCCGAAACGGCGGCGCCAGATTGCACGCTGGTGGTAGCGGATCATCCGTTGAATACGCGCCATGTTGACCGAAGCGAGTTGCGCGAGACGGTGGCGGATATCGGCCCTGGCGTGATCCTTGCCGAGGAGAGCCTGCTCGGATTTCCCGCGACGCTTGCCCTGGCGAGTTGCGCCGACGGTATGCTGGTGGGGGATTCCAAAAGCTTCAGCCTGGCAGCCGCATTCGGAGTCCCGCTCATGCGACGGTCGCGCTTCACGACCGCGGATTGGCTCAAGGCCGAAACCGATCTCGAACGCTTCGTTGCCGCAGTGCGGACGGGCGAAGCGACGGCGCCGTGTGAAGCGGATGCGCGTCTCTGGTTCGCCGCGCATCTCGCGAACGAGGCTTTCCATCCCAACGACAGCGCCCTGACCGGGGCGGAGCTGATCGACCGTGCACTGCAGCCCACGAACCCGCAACGCTGGGAAGCCGGCCTCGCGCGGATCGATGGGGTGATTCAGGAGCATGTGTCTTGAACAGCCCCGCAGTCATGCAGCCACATCCGTTGGCCGCCCATGCCGCGTCCGAGTGGTTCGCCGAGGTGATCGCCGCGGAACGTTCCGCGCTCGAACGGCTCGAGCGCGCGCTTCCGGAGAGCATCGCCGCCACGGTTGCGCTGATTGCGGCGCAGGAACGGCCGCTCACCTGTCTCGGCGTGGGTAAATCGGGTCTCGTGGCCGCCAAGGTCGCCGCCACTTTTTCGAGCCTGGGCACACCGTCCTTCTTCCTCAACGCGGCCGAAGCCGCGCATGGCGATCTCGGCGCGGTGCAGGAAGGCAACGTCGTCCTGCTGTTTTCGAACAGCGGCACGACCGAAGAGATCTGCCGTATCCTGCCATTGCTGCGGGCGCGCCGATGCGTACTGATCGGTATCGTGGGCCAAGCAGATTCGACGCTGGCCCGGGCGGTGGATCATCTGATCCACGCCCCGATCGAGCGCGAGGCGGACCATATCGGCATGGCGCCCACCGCAAGCACCATTCTGCAGATGGCGATCGGCGATGCGCTGGCGGTCGCGGTGAGCCGCACGCGCGCCTTCACGCGCGAGGATTTCCTGCGCCACCATCCCGCCGGGCTGCTTGGCCGTCAGATGATCCCGGTGCGCAATCTGATGCACAGCGGCGCCGCATTGCCGACCGTTCTGCCCTCCGCATCGGTCGCCGAACTGCTGGCGGTGATGAGCCACCGGCGCCTGGGGGCGGCCTGCGTGGTGGACCATGCCGGCCTGTTGCTGGGGCTGGTGGTGGATGGCGACATCCGCCGTCACTTCCAGGCGCGACAAGACGTCTATGGAACCCCGGCACGCGCCTTGATGCAGGCCAGGCCATTGGTGATCGACGTCGATGCGACGCTGGGCGACACGCAACTGCTGATGCGCGAGCAGCCAGCCGGACTGCTCGTCCTGCCCGTCACCGATGCGGCCGGGCGATTGCATGGAATGCTTCACGCCAACGACATGCTGAACGGCTGAGCCATGAAGATCGTTGCCTTCGTCCCCGCCAAGGGCACCAGTGAGCGCGTTGCCGACAAGAATATGCGGATCCTGGACGGCGAACATCTGTTCAAGCGCAAGCTGCGCCAGCTGCTCGATTGCCCGCGCATCGATGAAGTTTGCCTCGATAGCGAAAGCGACGCGCTCGCCGAGCTGGCGAGCGACCTGCCGGTGTCGGTCCTGAAACGCCCCGCCGCCTTGGCGAGCAATGCGACCGACGGGCACGAGATGTTCGCGTGGGAAGCTGCGCAGCGCCCCGACGCAGACCTGTGGATCCAGGTGCTCTGCACCGCCCCCTTCGTCACCGCCGAAACACTGACCCGCGCCATCGATACGCTGCTTGCCGATCCGGAGGCCGACAGCCTGGTCGCGGTGACCCGGGCCAAGCAATATTGCTGGGATGGCGCCAGTCCGGCCTATGGCACCGGGCGCGTGCCCAATAGTATCGATTTGCCGGCCACCGTGGTCGAGGCGATGAGCCTCTATATCGTCCGCAACACCGGCACCGGACCGGCGACGCGCCGTTTCGGCGCTCGCCCGATCCTGTTCGATCTCGACCCGACCGAGGCGATCGACATCAATGGCGAGACCGATCTTACGCTTGCCGAAACGATGGCAGCGGGCATCCGCTCACGCGAGGTGACGCGGTTTCGCGCGATGCTGCCGCACCTCAATTCGCCGGTGCTTTCCGACATCGCGAAGGATCGCGGGATGCGCGTGGTGCTGCCGCGCGCGCTGCGCCCTACCAGCGGCGGCAAGTTCCTCGGCCGCGCCAAGACGCTCGAACTGACCGCGCTTTCCCGGCGGCCCGATCGCTCGGAAGGCGGCGCATGGAACGGGATCTATGATGCGCTGCAAAGCTATCGCTTCGTGCGTCCCGGCGACGTCATCATGGTCGCCACCGACGTGCCCGAACACGCCTATTTCGGCGATCTCAACGCCAATCTGGCGATCCGGTCGGGCGCGGTGGGCGCGGTGATCGATGGCGCGACGCGCGATACCGCCGATGTGCGGGCGCTCGGCCTTCCGGTCTATGCCCGCGCGCAGACCTGCGACGACATCAAGTACGAGGGCACGACCAAGGCGATGAACCGACCGATCGCGATCGGCGGGGTCCCCGTGCGAAACGACGATGTGGTGTTCGCCGACGAGGATGGCGTGGTGGTCGTCCCCCGGGAAGACTGGGACACGGTCGAGCAAGCGGCGTGGGGAGTGCTCGAAAACGAAGGCCGGATCCGCATGCAGGCTGCGCGCGGCCGCGACGTCGACGACATTCTGCGCGATTGCGGCGCATTTTGAGGAAAAACCAATGAAAACCGTCACTGTCGGTGCGCTCGAAATCGCCAATGACAAGCCGTTCGTCCTCATCGCCGGCCCCTGTGCGATGGAAAGCCGCGATCATGCCTTCGAAATGGCCGATGCGCTGTCATCGCTGTGCCGCGACATCGGCATCGGATTCATCTACAAATCCTCGTTCGACAAGGGCAACCGAACGTCGATCGACGCGCCGCGCGGGATCGGCATGGCGCCTGCGCTCGAAATTTTTGCCGAGCTGCGCGAGCTTCGGCTGCCCGGTGCTCACCGATGTCCACGAGGCGGACCAGTGCGTCTCGGTCGCCCAGGCGGTGGACGTGCTCCAGATCCCCGCCTTCCTGTGCCGCCAGACCGACCTGCTGGTCGCCGCCGCGCATACCGGCCGCGCCATCAACGTAAAAAAAGGTCAGTTCCTGGCGCCGTGGGACATGAAAAACGTCGCCGCCAAGCTGGTCGCTGCGGGCAACGACAACATCATCCTGTGCGAACGGGGGGCAAGCTTCGGCTACAACACCCTGGTGAGCGATATGCGCGCGCTGCCGATCCTCGCCGAAACCGGTTTCCCGGTGATGTTCGATGCGACGCATTCGGTCCAGCAGCCGGGCGGCGAAGGCACGAGCTCGGGCGGGCAGCGCGAATATGTACCGCATCTGGCGAGGGCGGCAGTGGCGGTGGGCGTCGCCGCGGTATTCATCGAGACCCACCGCGACCCCGACAGCGCACCGAGCGACGGACCGAACATGGTGCCATTTGCCGACATGGCCGCGCTGCTCCGCCGGCTAAAGGCGTTTGATGCACTGGCCAAGCATTCCGGCGGTAGCCAAACCTTGGGTTGATGCCGGGTTTCTGTCGGTGGTGCATTGCGGTTGCTTTTGGAAAGTCGTTGAAATCGGCTGAACGTCGAGCAGAGGGCGCGTTGCTGACGTCCCGAGCTGAGCCGCCTGCTGAACGTAGGTCGTGCCGATTGAGCTGCAGAAATCGGATACGGTCGCTTGGCGTAGCGATGCCCGCAATCGCGTTCCGGCAGACAAAAAACGCCAGGCGGATATCGACCTATTTGCCGCCATTAAACGGCACGGACAGGATAAAGGTGAGGCGAATTCGCGGCTACGATTCAGGATCTTCAGAGATGACAGGCGGAAACAAAAACTGCCGCAACTTCTCGCATTCCCCGCCCCTGTTCAGATTACCTGCCACCAAGCAGCCCCGTTTGCCTTGCTGTTCGCGAGCTATTGTCTCGCCAAGCGTCTCCACATGGGGTGGCCCATACGTCACGAGGCGATCATCCGCGACGCTACGAGATGTGATGGTGCAAGCGACCAATCCGCCGAAAATAATGGATATAGTCAGGAGCCTTGCGGATTGTACGACAACGTTCCTCATGGATTTTGTCCTGTATGGCGTCGTTTGAATTGCGATTGCAACTCGATGGGCGCGTTCGACCATCTGACACTTTTTATGCCGGGTTAGATATTGAATGGATCCGCTGACCGTCAAATCGAAGCTTGCCACCCGGGTCGAACCAATGTTTATCGTTAGACGGGTGAGACGTGGTTTATTCTCTGATAGCGCCTTTCTGGAAGCCGTTAGCGGCGGGGTGCTGACCAAGCGTTGGCTCGGTTGGGATCGCCTCGGCGCGTCAACGTTAAGGTCAGAACCGTGGAGCATTGCGTCGGGTGATGTTTTCATCTTTCGAGTGCCCAGAGGGTCATTGAGCGAGTGCCAGACGCTTTCCGCGGATGATGTTGAAGCTATCGATCTGAAGCCTCTCAAACGGCGCAATTCATCCTGACGCTGTGGCGGCTCCCCAGCCGATAGAAGACGCCCCTACAAACCGGCCCCCTCACCAACCCGTCGCCGCGCCCCGGTCTCCTCATGTCCGCAGCAGCCGCCGTCCCGGCCTTCTTCCAGCTTGTGAACACTGCGCATCTGCGCTCGTGACGCGGTGGTAGCGATTGGCTAGAAGCGGGCGCGATGCTCACCCGGCTATCCATCCGCAATATCGTGCTGATCGAGGCGCTTGAACTCGAGTTCGGGCGCGGGCTGGGTGTGCTCACCGGCGAGACCGGGGCGGGCAAGTCGATTCTGCTCGATGCGCTCGGGCTGGTGCTGGGCAACCGCGCCGAGAGCGCGCTGGTGCGTGGGGGCGAGGACAAGGCGGCGGTCACCGCGACCTTCGAATTCGCGGCGCTGCCCGCGGCGGTGGCCGAGGCTCTGGATGACGCCGGGCTCGAGCTCGAGCCGGGCGAGCCGCTGCTGATCCGCCGCCAGCTCAAGGCCGATGGCGGCAGCAAGGCCTGGATCAACGACCAGCCCGCCGGGGTAGCGCTGCTGCGCGAGCTGGCGCCGCATCTGGTCGAGCTGCACGGCCAGCACGACGATCGCGGGCTGGTCAATCCGCGCGGCCATAGGCTCCTGCTCGACCGCTATGCTGGGGCGGATGCCGCCGCGCTGGCGGCGAGCTGGAGCGGCTGGCGCGGGGCGCAGCAGCGGCTCGACGAGGCGCGCGAGCGGCTCGACCAGGCCAAGACCGATCAGGACCTGCTGCTCGCGCATCTCTCCGAACTCACCGCGCTCGAACCGCAGTCGGGCGAGGAAGCGCGGCTCGCCGGGACCCGCGCAGCGATGCAGAAGGGCGAGAAGCTCTCGGGCGATCTCGAGGAATTGCGGCACATCTGGGAAGGCTCGGATTCGCCGCTCGCCTCGCTGCGCGTCGCGGCGCGGCGGCTCGACCGGATCGCGGAGGAACACCCGCTGCTGGCCGAGGCGCTGGCCGCGCTCGACCGCGCGGTGATCGAGGCGGGCGAGGCCGAGGAGCGGCTGCAGCGCGCCGCCGAGGCGCTCGACCACGACCCCGCCGCGCTCGACTTCGCCGAGACCCGATTGTTCGAACTGCGCGCCATCGCCCGCAAGCACCGCTGCGAGGTCGACGAACTGCCCGAGAAAATGCGCGAATTGCGCGCCGCGCTCGATGCGATCGAGGGCGGCGAGGCCGAGCTCGACGCGCTCGAGGATGCCGCGCGCCGCACCCGCGAGCGCTACGAGACGCAGGCGCGGGCGCTCCATGTTCTGCGCGTCGAAGCGGCGGGGCGGCTCGATGCGGCGGTCGCGGGCGAGCTCGCTCCGCTCAAGCTCGATTCCGCCAGCCTGCGCACCGCGGTGACCGAACTGCCCGAGGAGCGCTGGGGCGCGCATGGCATGGACGGGGTGGAGTTCCTGATCTCGACCAATCCCGGCGCCGAGCACGCGCCGCTGGGCAAGATCGCCAGCGGCGGCGAATTGTCGCGCTTCATCCTGGCGCTCAAGGTGGCGCTGGCCGAGCAGGGCGGAGCGGCGACGGTGATCTTCGACGAGATCGACCGCGGGGTCGGCGGTGCGGTGGCATCCGCTATCGGCGAACGGCTGGCGCGGCTGGCCGGGGGCGGACAATTGCTCGCGGTCACCCACAGCCCGCAGGTCGCCGCGCGCGGCACCACGCATTACATGATTGCCAAGAGCTCCGACGGCACCGTCACCCGCACCAGCGTCGCCCGCCTCGACGAGGCCGGCCGCCAGGAAGAAATCGCGCGGATGCTCAGCGGGGCGGAAGTGACGCCCGAGGCGCGGGCGCAGGCGGATCGACTGCTGGAGGGGGTGTGATGCGCTCTGGCGAGATGGTTTCTATCGCATTGTTCTTTGCTGCAATCGCTGGACTGACTGCGATTTCGTCCGAGAAGATCGACGAGGCGGACAGGGAGGCGGCATTAGCAGCAGCAATCGAGACTGAGTACGAGTGGTACTTGGGCGATCAAATCTTCTCGAAGAACCATGATTCCACGATAACCGAAACCCTTTGTCTCGAGAGCCAGGTGACATTCGACTTGGAAGCGCTTTCACGGCATTTGTCGAACACGATCGTGCGACCAGTCCATTTCAGCACCTGTCGGCGCGAAATCGAGGAGGGCGATTTCGGAATGTTTTTCGCGAAGTTCCATCACTTCGGACCGAGAGGTGAAAGAGCTGAGCACCTTAAGGTCATGAACATCAAGTGCCCGACGACATCGTCATGCGAGATCGATATCGACCGATTTGGCGGGGGAGGTCGCCACTTTATCGACCGTCGAGGGCAAGACTGGCAGGTCGTGAAGACGCAAATGCTATGGGTGGTATGAGCGCGCATTTAGACCCCACCGAAGCCCAGGCCGCCAACGAGCTGATGCGGCTGGCGCGCGCGATAGCGCGGCACGACCGGCTGTATCATGCCGAGGATGCGCCCGAGGTCAGTGATCAGGAATACGACGCGCTGGTGCGGCGCAATGCCGAGCTCGAGGCGGCGTTTCCGCAGCTGGTGCGCGCGGATTCGCCCTCGCGCAAGGTCGGGCATGCGGTGGCCGCCTCGCCGCTGTCCAAGGTCACGCATGCGGTGCGGATGATGAGCCTCGACAACGCTTTCGCCGCCGAAGAGGTAGGCGAATGGCTGGCGCGGGTGCGGCGGTTTCTGGCGCTTGATGAGGATGCGAAGCTGGCGATCACCGCCGAGGACAAGATCGACGGCCTGTCCTGCTCGCTGCGCTACGAGAAGGGCGTGCTGGTCCGCGCCGCGACGCGGGGCGACGGGCAGGTGGGCGAGGATGTCACCGCCAATGTCGCGCATATCGGAGATATTCCGCAGCGGCTTGCAGGCGATGCCCCCGAGGTGTTCGAGGTCCGCGGCGAGGTCTATATGGCGCGCGCCGATTTCCTCGCCTTGAACGCGGCGAAGGAAGCGGCGGGCGGAAAACTGTTCGCCAATCCGCGCAACGCCGCCGCGGGCTCGCTGCGGCAGAAGGATGCGAGCGTCACCGCCGCGCGGCCCTTGCGGTTCTGGGCGCATGGCTGGGGCGCGGCGAGCGAGGTACCGGGCGAGACCCAGCTCGACGTCATGCGGCAGATCGAGCGCTGGGGGCTGCCGGTTTCGCCGCTGTTCGTGCGGGTCGAGAGCCTTGAGGGTTTGCTCGCGCATTATGCCAGGATCGGCGAGCAGCGCGCCGACATGGCCTATGAAATCGACGGGGTGGTCTACAAGGTCGATAGGCTCGATCGGCAGGCGCGGCTGGGCTTCGTCGCCAAGGCGCCGCGCTGGGCGCTGGCGCACAAGTTTCCCGCCGAGCGCGCCGAGACCACGCTGGAAAGCATCGACATTCAGGTCGGGCGCACCGGCAAGCTGACCCCGGTCGGGCGGCTCGCGCCGGTGCTGGTCGGCGGGGTGACGGTGACCAATGTCACGCTCCACAATCGCGACGAGATCGCGCGCCTTGGCGTTCGACCGGGCGACCGGGTGTTGGTCCAGCGCGCGGGCGATGTCATCCCGCAGCTGGTCGAGAACCTGACCCCCGAGGCCAAGCGCACCCCCTATCATTTCCCCGATCACTGTCCCGAGTGCGGCAGCGAGGCGGTGGCCGAGGAGGGCGAGGTCGATGTCCGCTGCACCGGCGGGCTGATCTGCCCCGCGCAGCGCACCGAGCGATTGAAGCATTTCGTCAGCCGGGCGGCGCTCGATATCGACGGGCTGGGCGAGAAGACGATCGAACAGTTTTTTGCGCTCGGCTGGCTGGAGAGCCCCGCCGATATCTTCCGGCTAAGGAAGCGCCGCGCGGAGATCCTCGCGCTCGAGGGCTGGCAGGACAAGTCTGTGGACAATCTATTGGCAAGCATCGAAGCCAAGCGACATCCCGATGCCGCACGGCTGCTGTTCGGACTCGGCATCCGGCATGTAGGGGCGGTCACTGCGCGCGACCTGTTGAAGGGGCTGGGCGATATTTGCCGACTGCCAGGCAAAGCCGCCGAATTCGCCGCCTATCGCGAAGAAAACCCGCGCGGGGACGAGGAAAAGGAAAGCCCGTTCAACAGCCGCATGGTCGAGGCAGTCAAATCCATTTTCGAGGTGCGGGCCGATGGGATCGGCACCGCGGTCGGGCACGCGCTGGCCGATTTCTTCCACGAAGACCACAACCGCGCGGTGTGGGACGATCTGCTCGGCGAGGTGTCGCCGCCGCGGTACGAGGTCGCCACGCTCGATTCCCCCGTCACCGGCAAGACCGTGGTCTTCACCGGCAAGCTGGAAACCATGAGCCGCGACGAAGCCAAGGCGCAGGCTGAGCGGCTGGGCGCCAAAGCTTCGGGTTCGGTCAGCGCCAAGACCGATCTGGTGGTCGCGGGGCCGGGCGCGGGATCGAAGCTCAAGAAGGCCGCGGAGCTCGGTATCGAGGTGATCGAGGAAAGCGAATGGGCGCGGATCGTTGCTGCCGCCGAGTGATCCCGCCCAAATTCGCGATGCGCCGCAAACTGCCGGAATTTCTAAGCAAACCGCCGCGAGCGGGAACGCTACGCCTGTGCCTCGTTGGACTAGTGTGACCCCATGGATACGTTTTCTCGCCCTGTTCCTGCCGATCCTGCTGCTGGCTTTGCTGGTCGCCTGGCTCCCGCGCCTCGTCGGTGACGAGCAGGAGGATGCGGGCGAGCCGGTCGTGGTGCCGCTCGTCCTGACCCCCGCCGAATGCGCGCTGCAGGAGGAGCTGGTGCAACTGGCCGATGGCTTCGACGGCGAAGTCGGGCTGGCGGTCCAGGATATCGCCACCGGGCGGATCCTCCATGCCAATGGCGATGAACTCTTCCCGCAGCAGAGCGTCAGTAAGTTCTGGGTAGCGCTCGCGGCGCTGGGCGAGGCCGACGACGGCGATTTCGATCTCGCCGAGCAGGTGACGCTGCGCCGCGAGGACATGACGGTGTTCCACCAGCCGCTGCGCGAGATCGTCCGTGCGCGCGGACGCTTCGATACCGATTACGGCGATCTGCTCGACCGCGCGCTGACCCGCAGCGACAACACCGCCAACGACCGCATCCTGCGCCGTATCGGCGGACCCGAGACGGTCCAGGATTTCATCGACGATGCCGATCTCACCGGAATCCGGTTCGGCACCGACGAGCGGACCAAGCAGAGCGCCATCGCCGGGCTCGAGTGGCACCCCGCCTATTCGGTTCGCAACACCTTCTTCGAAGCCCGCGCCGAGCTGCCCGATGCGGTCCGCCGCGCCAGCTTCGAAGCCTATCTCGCCGATCCGATGGATGGCGCCTCGCCGATCGGAATCGCCCATGCGCTGGGCCAGCTGGCGCGCGGCGTGCTGCTGTCCTCGGTCTCGACCGAATTGCTGCTGGCGACGCTCGAACAGACCCGCAGCGGGCCGCGGCGCCTGAAGGGCGGAGTGCCGCCCGGCTGGACGATCGCGCACAAGACCGGGACCGGACAGGAATTCGGCGGCGAGCAATCGGGCTATAACGACATCGGGATCGTGACCTCGCCCGCGGGACGCGAATACGCGGTGGTGGCGATGATCCGCCGCACGGGGGCGCCAGTCCCGGCACGGATGGAAATGATGCAGGACGTGGTCCGCGCCACGGTCCGCTACGATGCGGCGGCCTATCCGCCGCCCGAGGGGACAGGCCCGGTCAGTGGGGCGGTGACCACCGAACCCTGAGGGAGAGAAATGGCGCGCCTGGCGCGGTCAGTCGTTGGGCATCAGGTGAATCTCGCGCACCGCCGAGGTCTTGCGCTGCGACAGCGCGAACACCAGCGCATCGGCGATATCCTCGGGCTGGAGCTTTTCTGGTTTGGGTTCGTCGAAGAACGCCGTGTCCACCATGCCGGGCGAGATGACGGTGCAGCGGCCGCCCCATTCGCGCATTTCCTCGGCGAGATTGCCCGCGAGGCCATGGACGAACCATTTGGTCGCGCCATAGACCGAGCCCTTGAGATGGTCGCGGCCCGCCTTCGAGCCGGTGACCACGAAATGGCCCTCGGTTTTTCGTAGATGCGGAAGCGTGGCGTGCGCGGTGTTGAGCACGGCGAGCACGTTGAGATCGACTAGCTTGCGCCATTGCTCGGGATCGCCGCTTTCGACGCCCGCCTTGGCGACTCCCATGCCGGCATTGGCGAACACCGCGTCGAGCCCGCGGAAGCGCGCGACGGTCTGCTCCACCGCATCGTCCAGCGCGGAGCGGTCGGTGATGTCGCAGGTCAGCGCCAGTGCGGCATCGCCAATCTCCCCGGCCAGCTTGTCGAGCTTGTCGCCCGAGCGCGCCAGCAGCGCGACGTTCCAGCCGGCCTTGGCAGCGGCGCGGGCGCTGGCGGCGCCGATCCCGGTGGAGGCGCCGGTGATGAGGAGTGTTCTGGTCATGTCTGCCCTTTTCGGATGTGCTGTCGCAAGCGGAATGGGCGAGAGCGGGGCGTTGTTCCTGTCAGAGGGGGACGCCGGCTGCCGGATCGGGCTCGTCGATCCATTGCATCACCCCGCCCGCCAGCGGAGTCCACACCCCGATCGTCATGCCCGCATCCGCGAGCACATCGCCGATCCACTGGTTGCAGGTGTTGGTGAGCGTGTAGCGCCCCAGAGCGTCGTAATGCTGCGCGCCAATCTCGTAGCTGGGATAGCTGCGCCGCTCCGCGCCAGGCGGCAGCGCGGGTAGGGCGGCCTCGATCCGCTCGACCAGCCGCGCGTATTCCTCGGGGCGCAGGGTGACGGGGCGATGGTGGCCGGAGGGCAGCGGGTTGACGTAATGCCCCACCCGCATCAGCCCGTCGCCGCCATGGAGGACGATACGCAGCACGGTTGCGGCCTTCAGATCGCCCCAGGTCGGGGTGTTGAGGAAGACCTCCTTCTCGCCCCAGCCGATCGCGATATGCGTGGGCAAATGCCCGTCCTGCGGGCGCGGCTGCCCGGCGGAGGGGAAGGTGGTGCGCCAGTCCTTGACCGGGCTCACCACCGGCATGACGATCCCGGTGTGAACGCCGTTGGTCTCGACCATGATGGTGACGCCGCGCTCGGGCTCGGTCCAGCCGGAGTTGCGCGGAATGGCGGCGCCGATCCAGGCGGCGAGCAGAAACGTAGCGAGGATCAGCAGCGGGGCCAGCGCCAGCCCCGCCAGCCAGACGCGGCCTCGCTTCAGCGGATGGTTCTGTTGCGCAGCCACAGGATCGACCAATCGCCGCGCACCAGCCGAAGCGCCAGCCGCATTCCCTGGCGGCGATAGGCGGCGCGGACCTCGGCTTCCTGCGTTTCGAGCAGGCCCGCCAGCACCACATGTCCGCCCGGCGCGGTGGCACCGGCGAATTCGGGAGCGAGGTCGATCAGCGGACCGGCGAGGATGTTGGCGATCAGCAGGTCGTAAGGCCCGCGCGCGCGCAGCAGCGGATCGTCCATCCCGTCGGCGATGGTGGGGGTGAGCATGCCCTCGGCCTCGCCCAGCGGCACCCCATTGCTGCTTGCATTGTCGAGGATCACCTCGAGGCAGACCGGGTCGATGTCCGAGGCGGTGGCGAAGGCCCGCGGCCACAGATGCATCGCGGCGAAGGCGAGCAGCCCGGTGCCCGTGCCGATATCCGCGTGGTTGCGCACCACCAGCCCCTCGCGTTTCATCCGGTCGAGCATGGCGAGGCAGCCCGCGGTGGTGGCGTGCTGGCCGGTCCCGAAGGCCTGGCTCGCGGGGATGCAGAAATTGACCGCTTGCGGGTCGGGCGCGTGATCGGGGGTGTGGACATGGAACCGGCCCGCGCGGATCGGTTCGACTCCCTGCTGGCTGAGGCTGACCCAGTCGGTCGGCGGCAGTTTTTCGATTTCGAACGAGGGCGGGGTCTCCCCAGGAGCTCCGGCGAACAGCGCGTCGAGCGCGCGCCGGTCCGAAGCGGTGGGGCGCCGTGGGAGCCAGCCCTCGACCATCCATTCCTCGGGCCGGGCCTCGGCGATCTCGTGCGCGGTGACGACGAAATTGGAATCCCAGTCCTCGTCCTGCGCCTGCCGCTCGAGCGCCGCCTGCGCCGCCGCCTGCGAGACTTCGCCCGATAGTTTCCAGCTGTCTGTCATGGAGCGCGCACTAGACCAATCGGAGCGCACGGGAAACAATCCTTCGACACCCCCTTTCGTCATCCCCGCGAAGGCGGGGATCCAGCTCGCTTCCTCCGTTCGTCACAGCGAGACGATCTCGCGTTCTGCCCATCGCCGCAAAGCTGGATTCCCGCCTTCGCGGGAATGACGAGGTGGGTCAATCGGTTGCAAGCGCGCATTGCTTGGGCCCTTGGCGTCGGCCATCAGTCAGCGGGGCTCTCGTGAAAGCGAGCGGTTACACACCTCTCCTTTTCCTCCAGTCATCCCCGCTTTTCCTCCAGTCATCCCCGCGTAGGCGGGGATCCAGCTTTCACTTCTCCATTCATCAAAGCGAGACGATCTCATCGAACCGGTCGCGCCAGTCGGGGTTCTGTTCTTCGATCAGCCTGATCTTCCACGCCCGGTTCCAGCGCTTCAATTGTTTCTCGCGCGCGATGGCATCCTCGATCCGCTCGAACGGCTCGGCCAGAACCAGCCGGGTGCAACCATGACGCTTGGCGAATTGCGCACCCGTGCCCTCGCGGTGCTGGCTGATGCGGTGAGCGAGAGACGAGGTCACCCCGATATAGATGGTTCCGCGGTAGCGGTTCGCGATGATATAGACCCAGCCGGGCTTGCCCATCGGCCAGAGGGGCTGGATTCCCGCCTTCGCGGGAATGACGGGAGGTGTTCCGGAATCAGCGCACATAGCTCGCGCCATTGGCGTCGAGCGTGGTTCCGGTCATGCTGGGGGGCGCGTCGAGCGCGCAGAAGGTTATCATCGCGGCGATCTCCTCGGGCTCGGCGACGCGGCCGAGCGGGATGTCGGCGAGCAGGCCGGGGCCGCCGCGGCTGTCGAGATAGTCGCCCGCCATCGCGGTGTCGGTGAAGCCGGGCGCGATCGCGAAGCTGAGGATGTTCTCGCCCGCGTAGGCGCGCGCGATGGTCTTGTGCAGCGCCAGCATCCCGCCCTTGCTCGCGGCGTAGTGCCAGTGCGCGGGGCTGTCGCCGCGGTGGCCCGCGCGGCTGGCGACATGGACGATCCGTCCGCCGCGGGTGTCGCCCTTGGCGGCGCGCTCCTGCCAGTGGCGTACCGCGAAGCGCGACAATTGCGCTGCGGCGGTGAGGTTGATCCGCATCGTATCCTCGAACGCGGCGAGCCAGTGCAGGTCGGTCGCGTCGATCGGGTTGGGGGCGAACAGGCCGGCGTTGTTGACCAGCACGTCGATCTCGCCGCCCGCGCGGGCCAGCGCGGCCTGCCACAATTCATGCGGCGCGAAGGGCTGGGTGAAGTCCGCAGGGACGGTGTCGGTCGCGGTGCTGGTGGTCGCCTGGCCGACGACCGTCGCGCCGCGCGCCTCGAGCGCCGTCTTGGCGGCCGCGCCGATCCCGCGGCTCGATCCGGTGAGCAGGATGCAAGTCATGCAAGCGCCTATTCGCAAATTTGCGCCATTTGTCGAGGCCAGCCGCCTTGTCTCGCGCGCGATGTCCGCTAAGGAGAGCCTCCCAATTCCACCGACCGGACACAAATCATGGCCGACCGCCCGCTTTCGCCGCATCTCTCGATCTGGAAATGGGGCCCGCATATGCTGGTCTCGATCCTTCACCGCGTCACCGGCTCGGGCATGGCGACGGTCGGGCTGGCGGTGCTGCTGTGGTGGCTGGGCGCGCTCGCCGCCGGACCCGAAGCCTATGACAGCTTCGCCGCGGTGATGGGGAGCCCGATCGGGATCCTGGTGCTGATCGGGGTGAGCTGGGCCTTCTTCAACCACATGAGCTCGGGCCTGCGCCATTTCGTCATGGATATCGGCGCCGGTTTCGAGATCGAGCGGAACAAGACCGGCGCGCTGGCCGTGATCGCCTCGGGCGTGATCCTGACGGTGGTTTTCTGGGCCGTCGTATTCCTTAAGTGAAAGATTTCTCGACCATGGGCAAAGACACCACACTCGAACGCTACGGCAGCAAGACCACGGCCATCGGCCGGGTCCGCGGCCTCGGCTCGGCGCATGGCGGCGCGCATCACTGGCTGCTCCAGCGGCTGACCGCGATCGGCAATCTGCTGCTGGTGACCTTCCTGGTGGTCAGCATGGCGCTGCTTCCCGCCTATGACTATGCCGCGATGGCGGGCTGGGTCTCGCAGCCGCTGGTCGCCACCGCGCTGGCGCTGCTGGTGATCAACGTGTTCTGGCACGCCCGGCTCGGGCTTCAGGTCGTGATCGAGGATTACGTCCACACCTCGGGCAACAAGTTTGCGGCGTTGGCGCTGCTCAATATCGTCGCGATCGGTGGCGGCGCCTTCGCGCTGGCCTCCATCGCCCGTCTCGCTTTTGCAGGAGCTGCCTGATGGCGAGCACCGATACCTTCACCATCGGCGACCGCGCCTATCCGATCATCGAGCACACCTATGACGTCGTCGTCGTGGGCGCGGGCGGATCGGGGCTGCGCGCGACCATGGGCGCGGCCGAGGCCGGGCTCAAGACCGCCAATATCACCAAGGTCTTCCCCACCCGCTCGCACACCGTCGCGGCGCAGGGCGGGATCGCCGCATCGCTGGGCAACAACACTCCCGACCACTGGTCGTGGCACATGTACGACACCGTCAAGGGCTCCGACTGGCTGGGCGATCAGGACGCGATCGAATATCTCGTTCGCGAAGCGCCGCAGGCGGTCTACGAGCTCGAGCACGCGGGCGTGCCCTTCAGCCGCAACGAGGACGGCACGATCTATCAGCGCCCCTTCGGCGGGCACATGCAGAACATGGGTGCCGGCCCGCCGGTGCAGCGCACCTGCGCCGCGGCCGACCGCACCGGTCACGCGATGCTCCACGCGCTCTACCAGCAGAGCCTGAAATACGCCGCGGACTTCTTCATCGAGTATTTCGCGCTCGACCTGATCATGAAGGACACGCCCTCGGGCAAAGTCTGCGTCGGCGTTATCGCGATGTGCATGGACGACGGGACGATCCACCGCTTCCGTTCGCATTCGGTGGTGCTGGCGACCGGTGGCTATGGCCGCTGCTACTTCACCGCCACCAGCGCGCACACCTGCACCGGCGACGGCGGCGGCATGGTGCTGCGCGCCGGCCTACCGTTGCAGGACATGGAATTCGTCCAGTTCCACCCGACCGGGATCTACGGCGCGGGCGTGCTGATCACCGAGGGCGCGCGCGGCGAGGGCGGCTATCTGACCAATTCCGAGGGCGAGCGCTTCATGGAGCGCTATGCCCCCTCGGCCAAGGATCTCGCCAGCCGCGACGTCGTGTCGCGCTCGATGGCGCTGGAAATGCGTGAAGGCCGCGGCGTGGGCGCGGAGGGCGATCACATCTTCCTCCACCTCGACCACATCGATCCCGCGATTCTCGCCGAACGACTCCCGGGCATCACCGAGAGCGGCAAGATTTTCGCCGGCGTCGACCTCACCCGCCAGCCGCTGCCCGTCACCCCGACGGTGCATTACAACATGGGCGGCATCCCCTGCAATTATCACGGCGAAGTGATGGCGGGCGACCCGGCGGATCCCGAGAAGATCGTCCCCGGCCTGTTCGCGGTGGGCGAGGCGGCCTGCGTCTCGGTCCACGGCGCCAACCGCCTGGGTTCGAACTCGCTGATCGATCTGGTGGTCTTCGGCCGCGCGACCGGCCACCGCTTGAACGATCTGATCAAGCCCGGCTCGAGCCATGCCGAACTGCCCGCCGACAGCGCCGATCTGGCGCTGACGAGGCTCGACCATTTCCGCCACGCCAATGGCGGTTCGCCCACCGCCGCGGTGCGTGCGGAAATGCAGAAGGGCATGCAGAAGCACGCCGCGGTGTTCCGCAACAGCGAGCTGCTGTCGCAGGGCGTCGAGGCACTCGCGCAGGTCAACAAGCGGATGGAGGACATCCACGTCACCGACCGCTCGATGATCTGGAACAGCGATCTGATCGAGACGCTCGAGCTCGACAATCTGATGGCGCAGGCCAATGTGACCATGGCCTCGGCCGAGAACCGCAAGGAAAGCCGCGGTGCGCATGCGCATGAGGATTTCCCCGATCGCGACGACGCCAACTGGATGAAGCACACGATCGCGACCTTCGACGGCTGGGGCGGCAAGGGCGGAAAGATCGCCATCGACTACCGCCCGGTGCACGAGTTCACGCTGACCGACGATGTGGATTATATCGTTCCCAAGGCGCGGGTGTATTGATTGTTCGGTTGGCATAAAAAGCGGCTGATCAAGGAGCACACAAGGCTGCTGATACAGAACGAGGCAGCCTGCCATGCGTTGTCCGAAGGGTGGTACGCTCGTGATGTTGAAATCGCGGACCGTCTGAAACAGCGGCGAGCCGTTGTTCGGGAGATCAGCGGCTTATTCGATGGTTCGACCGGCCTACCCAGTGGCGTAGTCGATGACATGCTCCGCTTAAACAAGGAATTGCGCAGACTCCATGATGACGGGCCAGCCGTCACCGGAGAAGGTTTTGACGTCGCCTATCGACCGCTTGGTGGCTATGGCGAAGCGGTTGCCAGATTCGTGCGCGACTAAGGTAAGATTTTTAAATCTCCGAAGATTTCCCTCGATGAATCCCTAGCTATATTCATCGTCCGAGTTCTCGGAAGTTAACGCGTTGCCCACACTTCCCGGGACAGCGCTCTCTGAGGCGATAGAGTTTACTCATTTAAGCCAAGCCTTGAAATCAGTCGCCACGTGCAGGATTTGGACGATCTCGATCGCCTCGTCGCGAACGAGATAGAAGACGATATGCTGCCCTACGCGCATTTCGCGCAGGCCGGGACGATCCTCGACTTCGGGGTGGCGCAGCGGGAATTGGCGCAACGATTTCATCCGGCTGCGCAAAAAGGCGGCATAGCGACGAGCCTGTTCGTGGCCCACTCCGCCTTGGTAAAGATCGCAATCCTTCGCATCTCGCGAGAAGCGGTGACGCGAAATACCAGTTTCCGCACGCTTGGTCGAATTCTTCCTCCAGCCAACGATCGATATCGAAACTTTCGTCGATCGGGCTGGTCAGACCCTCGTCGATCTTCTCGAGCAATTTCGAGCGGAAGGCCGCGCGTTCCTCGTGCAGCCGCAGCGCGTCGCGGATCACTTCGCTGGTCGAGCCGAATTCGCCCGATTCGACCTTGCGGCGGGTATAGGCGGTGAGCTTCTCGCCCAGTGCGACGGAGGTGGTCTTGGCTGCCATCGTCCGAAATTACCAAATATTGCTAGAGCGGACAATCGCGATGGCATCCTTTACGGACGCATCGACCGCACACGATATCAGATCACCTCGGCGATCAACGCCAGTTTCTTCGCCTTGTCGGCGGGGATATACCAATTGTCGGGCGCCTTGCGTTGCAGCTCCTCGAATTCCACCTTCGAGCCCTCGACGAACAGGCGGAAGCCCTGCTCCTCGATGATGATCGATTGCTCGATCTCGTTGAGCGCTGCCTTGAGCTGCGCGGTGCAGGTCCGAAGCGGACCCGAAAGCTCGATGGTCTTGGTCAGCTGACGCTCGTGGACCAGCAGGGTGGAGTTGCGGGTGAGGAAGCGGTTGGCGACGGAAAAGCCCGCCATGAAGGTCGCGCCGGCGGAATAGACCGCCGCCTTGCCGAGGAAATGGATCGTCCGCCCCGCGTCGCGCAGCAGCCGCACGTCGTCGGCCATGGCGCGCGCAACCTCGGGATTGCCGCCCAGCGTGGTCAGCGCGATCACCAGCGGCCCGTCGGTGGGCGCGGCGCTAAGCTGGTTGCGAAACTCGGCGTACATCGCCTCGTCGACCGTGCCGACCAGCCGCAATTGCGGCGCGGTCAGAACCGCCTGGCGTTTGTCGTCGTCCATGTCGTGATTATCCTCGGGATGGGTTATCCCGCTGCAGCGCTCGAGCCTCGATCGCGTTCCGGTATTTCGTTCATCGGCGAGTAATGTTTACAAGCGTAGTCGTCAAGTCTACAGATGTAATCGCGAATCACAAGAAAGCTTCCACGACCATGTCCAGCGATCCTTCCGGCGAGCGCATATCCGATGCCGAACACGCGGTGATGGAGGTGCTGTGGGATCACAGTCCGCGTTCCGCCACCGATGTCTGCGAGATCATCTGCGATACGCGCGACTGGTCGATCGCCACGGTCAAGACGCTGCTGTCGCGGCTGGTGGCAAAAGGCGCGGTGGCGACCGAGCCCGAGGGACGCCGCTTCCTCTATCGGCCGCTGATCGCGCGCTCGGCCTATGTCGGCGGCGAATCGCAGCGGCTGGTCGATCGCCTGTTCGGCGGGCGCGCTTCCTCGCTGTTCGCGCATCTGGCGCAGAGCGAGGCGCTTACCGACGACGATCTCGCCGAGATGGAAATCCTGCTCAAGGAGCTGCGCCGATGACCCAGTACCTGCTCGAAACGCTGCTGTGGACCGGGGCGCTGATCGCGCTCGTGCTGCTGCTGCGCCGCCCGGTGGCGCGCCATTTCGGCGCACGCGCCGCCTATGCGCTGTGGGCGCTGCCGCTGCTGCGGCTCGCGGTCCCGCCGATCACCCTGCCGGCCTGGCTGCGGCCCGGCGAGACTGCGCCGCCGCTTTCCGAGATGGCGGCGGTTTCGGATCCCGCTTCGATGCTGGTGGCGGCGCCGCTGGTGCAGGCGGATTCGCTAGCCCCGGTGTTCCCGCTGCCCGCCGCCGCCGCTCCGCTGCCGGCGATGGACTGGCTGACCCCGCTGCTGGTGCTGTGGTTGGTCGGGGCCGCGATCTTCCTGGTGCGCCGCTTCGCGCTCTACTTCGCCATGCGCCGCGAATTGCTCGACGGCGCAAAGCCGGTGGGCGAGGTCGGGCGCGTGCGCCTCGTCGAAACCCCCGCGACCCGCGGCCCGGTGGCGTTCGGCGTGCTCGACAAGGTCGTCGCGCTGCCCGAAGGCTTCATGGTGCAGCGCGATCGCTTCCGGCGCGATCTCGCCATCGCGCACGAGCTCGCGCATCACCGCGGGCACGACCTGCTCGCCAATATCCTCGTCCAGCCGCTGTTCGCGGCGCATTGGTTCAGCCCGCTCGGCTGGGCCGGCTGGACCGCGCTGCGGCGCGACCAAGAGGCCGCCTGCGACGCGCGCGTGGTCGAGACCCGCAGCCGCGACGAGCGCGCCGCCTATGCTGCCATCATCGCCGGTTTCGCCCTGACCCCGGGCGCCGCCCCGCGGCTGGCGCTGGCCGCGCCGATGGCCTGCCCGGTGCTGGGCGACAAATCGATCATCCACCGTCTCAGGAGCCTGACCATGGCCGATATCTCCCCCCGCCGCCGGTTGGCCGCGCGCGCGCTGCTCGCCGGCGCCGCGCTGGCGCTCCCGCTGACGGCGACCGTTTCCTACTCTCAAGTTTCGGCCCCCGCCGCGCCGCCTGCTGCACCGGGCGTTCTCGCTGCTCCGGAATCACCCGCTGCTCCGGAAGCACCCCCTGGGCCGCCGCTCCCCGATGTCGGTCTCGAACACGAATTCACCGCGATCGAACAGGGTTTCGAAGCAGCGGAACAGGGTTTGGAAAGCGCCGAGACGGAAATGCTCGAGATCGAACGCCACATCGAAACCACAGATGGTCGAAGCACCGTCAACCAGAGGATCAGCTGGAACGGCAAGGACTGGAACGAGCTGACCCCGGCGGAACGCGAGGCGGCAAAGGAGCATCTCAGGGAAACCCGCGCGCAACTTGGGGAGAACGGCGATCTTCGCAGGGATATGGAGAACCTGCGCCGCGATCTTGCTGAGAATGGGCAGATGCGCCGAGAGATCAGCGTCGCCGTCGCCGAAGCGAATGCCGCTGCCGCGCAGGCGCGGGCCGAGGCGCCACGCGTCGTAATGGCATGCAAGGACTCGACGAACTACGTGACCACACAGCAAAACGCGGACGGGGGAATCACGATGTACGTGTGCGAAGCCAATGCCGAAAAGCTTGCCCTCAATGCCTTGCGAACGGCCCGGTCGACGATCGCCTCCGAACGCAATCTGACGCGGGCTCAACGCGCCGAGGCCTTGCGTTCCATCGACCAGGAAATCGCCGACCTCAGGGACTGAGGCGGGGCAAACGGCGGCGCAGCGTCGCGCCGGTGCCCTTGGAACCGCTTAGCCGACCCGCGTGATCGCGTCGCAGGCGCGGTCGTCGCCCTGCATCCCGAAGCGAAGCGCCTGACTGCGCTGCTGGCTGGTGCCGTGGGTAAAGTTTTCCTCGCTCACCCGGCCGCCGGTAAGCCGGTCATCCCCGATCGCCGAGGCTGCCTGCATGCCTTCCTCGATATCGCCGGGCTCGATCAGGTTCCGGTTCTTGCCTGCCCAGACGCCGGCATAGCAGTCGGCCTGCAGTTCCATCAGCACCTGCAACGCATTGGAGTCACCGGGGGACTGCTGCTGCGCGCTCCGGATCTGGCCCGACACGCCCGTCAGCGTCTGGATATGGTGGCCGTATTCATGCGCAAGAACGTAATAGCGGGCGAAGTCACCGCTGTTGTTCGCCATGCGCGCGAGCTCGTCGTAGAAGCTGGTGTCGATGTAGATCGTCTCATCGGCGGGGCAGTAGAAGGGCCCCATCGCCGAGCTGCCACTACCGCATTCGGTGCTCACGCCGGCGCTGAAAAGATGAAGAACGGGTTGCCGGAAGTTGGCGGCGAAACCCTGTTCCTCGAACGTCCGGCCCCAGGTGCTGTTGAGCGAGTCGAGAGCGTTGCAGGCTTCGGTCGCATATTCGCTGGCAGAGCAGACGATTTGCGCGTCGGTGGTAGCGGGCCCCGCTTGTTGCGAGCCCTGCTGCACGCTCTCGATTGTGCCTGCAGTCTGCATCGGGTCCAGACCGAAGACGAAATACCCGAGCGCCGCCAGCACGATCGTTCCACAACCTAGCCCGCCGGCCTTGCCGCCCGGGATTCTGCCCCCGCCGCTCGATCGCACGTTGATATTACTGGCGTTGAACGGATTGAGCCGCATATCGAATTCCCCCCCTGATGGTCGCCGCTGGACAGCGCGCTCCGCTTGCGCGATGCGGCGTGAAGCACCGATCAACGCTTGGAGGCCGATTTGTTTCTCGCAGGTAAACGCGCGCTCGTCACCGGATCGACCTCGGGCATCGGTCTCGCCATCGCCCGGGCGCTGCATGCCGAGGGGGCGCAGATCGTCCTCAACGGCTTCGGCGACGAGGGCGAGATCGCCGGACTGTGCGAAGAACTTGGCGCCAGCCACTCGGGCGCCGATCTCACCGATGTCGCGCAGATCGAGGCGATGATGGAGGAGGCGGGGGCGATCGACATCCTCGTCAACAACGCCGGGATGCAGCATGTCGCGCCGGTGGAGGAATTCCCGGTGGCGAAATGGGAGACGATCCTCGCGCTCAATCTGAGCGCGGCCTTCCACACCGTCAGGCTCGCGGTGCCGGCGATGAAGGCCAGGGGCTGGGGGCGGATCATCAACACCGCCAGCGCCCATTCCAAGACCGCCTCGCCGTTCAAGAGCGCCTATGTCGCCGCCAAGCACGGGCTCGACGGGCTGACCAAGACGGTCGCGCTGGAACTGGCCGAACACGGCGTCACTGCCAATTGCATCAGCCCCGGCTATGTCTGGACCCCGCTGGTAGAGAACCAGATCCCCGACACGATGGCGGCGCGCGGGCTGACCCGCGAAGAGGTCGTGAACGATGTCCTGCTGGTGAAACAGGCGACCAAGAAATTCGTCCAGCCGGATGAAGTGGGCGCGCTGGCGGTGTTCCTGTGCCGCGACGAGGCGCAGAACGTCACCGGTGCGAACTGGAGCATGGATGGCGGCTGGACCGCGGGGTAGTCTCCGATCTTCCCAGTTCCGCGTACCCCTCAACCTACTTCGTCACCCCGGACTTGATCCGGGGTCCCGCTCCCTTTCAGAGCAGCGCGTCGAACAGATCGTTCCAGTCCGGATTGGCGCGCTCGATCAGGTCGAATTTCCATTCGCGCCGCCGGCGCTTGAGGCGCTTTTCCTGCGCGATGCAGGTGTGGATGTCGTCGCAGTGCTCGGCCCAGACGAGGCGGATGAGGCCGTGTTTCGCGCAGAATCCGGAGCCGGTGCCATCGCGGTGCTGCTGGATGCGCTCGGGAAGACAGGCGGTGACCCCGACATACAGCGTTCCGCGATAGCGATCCGCCATGATGTAGACCCAGCCGCCGCGATTGCCCTGTCCCATCGACCGAGAAAGAAACAAGCGGGGCCCCGGGTCAAGCCCGGGGCGACGGTGTGGAGGGGAGGGTTCTTCAATCCGGAGTGACGGTGCAAGGGAAAGCGTTCTTCGCGCACAGGGGATGCTCGAGAGGAGGCGAACGGGCTCCCCCCTAGCGCCCCCGGCAAACCGTCGTTACATGGGCCGCCACCTCCCCTCCCGCAGGCGATTCTCACCGTGGCACATCTCGACATCCCCCTCGGCCTGACCTTCGACGACGTGCTGCTGCGCCCGGCCGAGAGCGATATCCTGCCCTCGATGGCGAACACCTCGACCCGGCTTACGCGCGCGATCGCGCTCAACATCCCGGTGATCTCGAGCGCGATGGACACCGTAACCGAGGCCGACATGGCGATCGCCATGGCGCAGATGGGCGGGATCGGCGTGCTCCACCGCAATCTGCTCGTCCCCGACCAGGTCGCTGCGGTGCGCGCGGTCAAGCGCTACGAGAGCGGCATGGTGGTCAACCCGATCACAATCCACCCCGATGCCACGCTGGGTGAGGCGCAGGAACTGATGGCAGCCAACCGCATCAGCGGCATCCCGGTGACCGACCGCGACGGCAAGCTCGTCGGCATCGTCACCAACCGAGACGTCCGTTTCGCCGAGAACCCGCGCCAGCCGGTGCGCGAGCTGATGACCACCGACAATCTCGCCACCGTGCCGCTGGGCACCGGGCAGGAGGAGGCGCGCCGCCTGCTCCACCAGCGCCGGATCGAGAAGCTGCTGGTGGTCGACGACTTTGGGCATTGCGTCGGGCTGATCACGGTCAAGGATATCGAGAAGGCGGTCGCCTATCCCAATGCCACCAAGGACGAGACCGGGCGGCTGCGCGTCGCCGCGGCGACCACGGTGGGCGATGCCGGTTTCGAGCGCACCGAAGCGCTGATCGATGCCGAAGTCGATGTCGTGGTGATCGACACCGCGCATGGCCACAACAAGGAAGTCGCGCGCGCGGTCGAGCGGGTCAAGAAACTGTCCAATTCGGTCCAGGTGATCGCGGGCAATGTCGCCACCGCCGAGGCCACGAGGGCGCTCGCGGGTGCCGGAGCGGATGCGGTCAAGGTCGGGATCGGCCCGGGCTCGATCTGCACCACCCGCGTGGTCGCCGGGGTCGGCGTGCCGCAGCTCACCGCGATCATGGAATGCGCCGAGGAAGGCGAGAAGCACGGCGTCCCGGTGATCGGCGACGGCGGCCTGCGCACCAGCGGCGATGCCGCCAAGGCGCTCGCCGCGGGCGCCTCCTGCGTGATGATCGGTTCGATGCTCGCAGGGACCGAGGAAGCGCCGGGCGAGACCTTCATCTACCAGGGCCGCAGCTACAAGAGCTACCGCGGCATGGGCAGCGTCGGCGCGATGGCGCGCGGCAGCGCCGACCGCTATTTCCAGCAGGATGTCTCGGCGCAGAAGCTGGTCCCCGAGGGCATCGAGGGTCAGGTGCCCTACAAGGGCCCAGCGAGCGCGGTGGTCCACCAGTTGGTCGGCGGGATCAAGGCGGCGATGGGCTACACCGGCGCCGCGACCATCGAGGAACTGCGCAGCAAGGCGCAATTCGTCCGCATCACCGGCGCGGGACTGACCGAGAGCCACGTCCACGACGTCGCGATCACCCGCGAGGCGCCGAACTATCCGACGCGGTAAGCCAAATTTCCCCCTCCTCCTGGGAGGAGGGGCAGCGAGCCTTGGCGAGCCGCAGGCGAGCCTAGTCGCAGCGGGGTGGTGCCTGCCGCTGGGCGCAAGTCTGCGTACTGCTGCGCACGCGACGCCACCGCCCCCAACCCCCTCCTCTGAAGAGGAGGGGGCTTTCCGATGACCCCCGCAGCCCGCATCCAGACTGCTATCGAACTGCTCGACGCGATCATCGCCGCCGCGCGGAGCAAGGGTGCGCCCGCCGACCGGATCCTCGCCGAATGGTTTCGCGCCAACCGGTTTGCAGGCTCGAAGGACCGGCGCGCGATCCGCGAGCTGGTCTATCGCACGATCCGCACCTGCGGGCCCGTGCCGGAAACGGGCCGCGCGGCGCTGCTGCGGCTGGCCGAGACCGACCCCGCCATCGCGCCGCTGTTCGATGGGTCGAACTACGGCCCGCCCGCCATTGGGGCGGGCGAAGAGCCGGCGGCAGGCGGAGTCGCACCCGATTGGCTGGTCGAGCGGCTCGCCCGGTCCGGCATCGAAGGCGAGGAGGCCGAGGCGCTGCTGGGTCGCGCACCGCTCGACATCCGGGTCAACACGCTCAAGGCCGAGCGCGCCACGCTCGAACTGCCCGAACCCGCCGAGCCGACCGCCGCGCCGCATGGGCTGCGGGTCGCAACCGGGACCGCAGTCGAGCAATGGCCGCAATGGGCCGAGGGGCTGATCGAGGTGCAGGACACCGGCTCGCAGATCGCCTGCCTCGCGCTGGGCGCGCAGCCCGGCGAGACCGTGGTGGATCTGTGCGCCGGGGGCGGGGGCAAGACGCTCGCGCTCGCCGCGGCGATGGACAATCAGGGCCGGCTGATCGCCGCAGACACCGACCGCAACCGGCTTTCGCGGCTCGCCCCGCGGGCCGAACGCGCTGGGGCCAGTCTGATCGAGACGCGGCTGCTCAACCCGGGCCGCGAGATGGAAGCTCTCGGCGATCTCGCGGGACAGGCCGATGCGGTGCTCGTCGATGCGCCGTGCTCGGGGACCGGGACCTGGCGGCGAAATCCCGAGGCGCGCTGGCGGCTCGACGAGACCGAGCTGGCGCGGCTCACGCAATTGCAGGCGCATATCCTCGATCTGGCGGTCGGGCTGCTCAGGCCCGGCGGGCGGCTGGTCTATGTCACCTGCTCGCTGCTCGACGCAGAGGGGGCGGAGCAGTTCGAAGCGCTGCTGACGCGCCATCCGCAGCTTGCGGCGCAGCCGCTCGCGCTCCCGCTCGGCCGCGAACGCGGGAAGGGCACAAGGCTCACCCCGCTGCACGACGGGACCGACGGATTTTTCATCGCCTGTGCAGCTTTGCCGTGATAATCCCGGCCACTATGGCTGACCGAGCCCGTTCCCGCCACCACGGCTCTCTGGAGACGATCATGCGTTTTGCCCCCGCCGCCGCTGCCCTTTCGCTGGCCCTCGTGATGACCGCGAGCGCGAGCCTGGGCGCCGACCGTGAACCAGCGCCGCGCGCCGCGATGCTGATCGCCGAGGGCCGGGCCGCGCTCGAAGCAGGCGATACGCAGGTCGCGATCGATTCCTTCGAGGCCGCGCTCACGGTCGATCCGGGCTACACGCCGATCTTTCTCGAACTGGCGCGCGCCGCGCGCAGCGACGATCTGCAGGGCAAGGCGATCCGCTATTACCGCGAGGCGCTGATCCGCGATCCGGGCAATCTCGCGGCGATTTCGGGCGAGGGTGCGGCTCTGGTGGAGAAGGGTGCGGTCGCCAAGGCGCGGCTCAACCTCGCCAAGCTGGAATCGCTCTGCGGCGAAGCCTGCCCCGAGACGCAGCGGCTGGCGCAGTCGATCGCCCAAGGTCCGCAAGAACGCGTGCTGACTGCAGAGGCAGTGCTGCCCGACGCCGAGGTAGTGCAGTCCAACTGATCCCGGCGGCGGGGTGATCCCCCGCGCAGGCGGGGGTCTCAGGCGTTACAGACCAACCGAGGCCGGACCAGCGCATGCGGCCTGAGGTCTCCGCCTTCGCGGAGACTCGTGCACGGCCTCTCAGGCCAGGTCGCGAAACGCTTCGAGCACGGTGCGGTAGACCCGCTTTTTGAAAGGCACGATCAGCTCGGGGAGCTGCTCGGGGTCGACCCATTTCCAGTCGCAGAATTCGGGCGGATCATGCGCTTCGAGATCGATATCCTCGTCGGCGCCGGTGAAGCGCGCGAGATACCAGACCTGCTCCTGCCCGCGGTATTTGCCGCCCCACAGCTTGCCGATCAGCTCCTCGGGGAGGTCGTAACGCATCGCCTCCTCCATCCGCTTGAGCAGGGTGACATGCTCGGCCCTTGCGCCGGTCTCCTCGCCCAGTTCGCGCAGCGCCGCGGCTTCGAGATCCTCGCCTTCGTCGACCCCGCCCTGCGGCATCTGCCACCAGTCGCCTTCCTTGTTGTCGATCCGCCGCCCGACGAAGGCGCGGCCCTGGGCGTTGACCAGCATCACCCCGACGCAGGGGCGATAGGGCAGCGGCTGCGCGGAGTCCGTCATCGTGTCAGCCGCGCCAGCTTGACCTTGATCGCGCCGAGAAAGGCCTCGAGATCGGCCTGGCCGCTGGGGATCGCCTTGCGCAGCGTGACGAAGCCGTGGATCACGCCGGGGAATTCGAAATAGCTCACCTCGGTGCCCTGCTGGATCAGATGCGCGGCGTATTCGCGCCCCGAATCGCGCAAGGGATCGAGCCCTGCGGTGCAGATGACCGTGGGCGGGGTGTTGGAACAGTCGCCGACCATCGGGGTGTGGCGCGGATCCCTGGCATCGCCGCCATATTGCTGCGTGAACCACGCCATCGCCGCGCCGGTCAGCAGGAAACCCTCGTTGAACAGCGCGAAGCTGCTGTGCTCGGTGATGTCGCTCGCGACCGGGTAGATCGGCGCCTGCACCAGCACCGGCACCGCCGCGGGCTCGTTGACCAGCTGGTTGGTGGTGACGATGGTGAGATTGCCGCCCGCGCTGTCGCCGCTGATGACGAGCCCGGTGACTTCGCGCCCCAGTTCGCTCGGCGAGGAGGCGATCCAGCGCGCCGCGCCCTCGCAATCGTCGGGCGCGGCGGGGAATGGGTGCTCGGGCGCGAGCCGGTATTCGACCGACACCACCGGCAGGTCGAGCTGGTGCGCGATCTCGCTGCAGAGCGAATCGTAAACCTCGATGTCACCGATCACGAAGCCGCCGCCGTGGAGGAACACCACGCAGGGGCCCGGCTCGCGGGTTTCCTTTGTGTCGTAGAGCCGCAGCGGGATATCCCCCGCGGGCCCCGGGCAGGCGAGATCGCGGTGGACCGCGAGCGCGCGGCTGTCGGCTTCGGCGACCGATTCCATCGCGCGCATCTGGAGCCGACCCTCGACCGCGCCGACTTCGTCGACTCCCTTGCCGCCGAGCTGCTCGAGCATGTCGAGAAACCCGCGCACATCCTCGCGTACGTAATGTTCGGTCTTGGCCATGTCTTCGCTCTCCCGGTTCTCTTTCCCGGGGGCTTAGCGGCTCGTTAAGGCTTTGCCAGCCGCGATTTTGTCGTCGGCGGAGAAAAACTTGATTGCGGGAGCAGGGGGCGGCTCCTACGTCCCGGCTCCCGACAGACACCTGCGCCAGAGACGGGAGGGCGCGCGATAAGGAATTTCCGGATGGCTACTGCCGCCACCGCGCCGCAGGACGGCATTTCAGACACTCCCGAAGCCGTCGTGGTCCGCTTCGCCGGCGACAGCGGCGACGGCATGCAGCTGACCGGGGGACAGTTCACCCTGTCCACCGCGCTCGCGGGCAACGATCTGGCGACCTTCCCCGACTTCCCCGCCGAGATCCGCGCGCCCACCGGCACGCTGTTCGGCGTCTCGGCCTTCCAGATCAATTTCGGCAGCCGCGAGATCAACACCGCGGGCGACGCCCCCGACGTGCTGGTGGCGATGAACCCGGCGGCGCTCAAGGTGAACATCGCCGCGCTCAAGCCGGGCGGGCTGGTGATCGCCGACACGGGCGCCTTCACCAAGCGCAATCTCGACAAGGCGCATTACGATTCCAACCCGCTGGAAGACGGCAGCCTCGCCAAGTTCGACCTGCTCGCCTTCGACATCAGCGAGAAGACGATCGAGGCGGTCAAGCCCTACGGGCTGGGCAACAAGGATGCGCTGCGGTCCAAGAACATGTGGACGCTGGGCCTCGCGCTGTGGCTGTTCGACCGCGACCGCGCTCCGATCCATGACTGGCTGAAGAACAAATTCCGCCGCGCACCCGATATCGCCGATGCCAACATCGCCGCGCTCGACGCCGGTCACGCCTATGGCGAGACCGCCGAGCTCTCGGGCCCGCTCAAGCAATTGCACATGCCGCCGGTGCCCAGCGAACCGGGCCTGTACAGGACGGTGACGGGGGCCGAGGCGGTCTCGCTCGGGCTGGTGGCGGGCGCGCAGCTGGCCGAGTTGCCGATGTTCTTCGGCGGCTATCCGATCACGCCGGCCTCCGCGATCCTCCACCACCTCGCGCGGCTCAAGGAGTTCGGCGTCACCACCTTCCAGGCGGAAGACGAGATCGCCGCGATCTGCGCCGCGATCGGCGCGAGCTATGCCGGCAGCCTGGGCGTCACCAGTTCCTCGGGTCCGGGCATCGCGCTCAAGACCGAGGCGATGGGTCTGGCGATCATGACCGAGCTGCCGCTGGTGATCGTCAATTCGCAGCGCGGCGGCCCCTCGACCGGCCTGCCGACCAAGACCGAGCAGAGCGATCTCTATCAGGCGGTCTACGGCCGCAACGGCGATGCGCCGATGCCGGTGATCGCCGCGCGCAGCCCGTCGGATTCCTTCGAATGCGCGATCGAGGCCTGCCGGATCGCGGTGCAATACATGACCCCGGTGATGCTGCTGACCGATGGCTATATCGCCAATGCCGCCGAGCCGTGGAAAGTGCCCGACCCGGCGACCTTCACGCCGTTCCCGGCCGAGTTCCTGACCGAGCCGCGCGGCGAGCAATTGCTCCCCTACAAGCGCAACGCAGTCGGCGCGCGCCCCTGGATCAAGCCCGGCACGCCCGGCATGATGCACCGCATCGGCGGAATCGAGAAGCACGAGGAAACGGGCAATATCGATTATTCCCCCGACAACCACCAGCGCATGACCGATCTGCGCAAGGCCAAGATCGAGACCATCCCGGTACCCGATCAGGAGCTCGCGCTGGGCGAGCCCGGCGGGACGCTCGCGGTGGTCGGCTGGGGTTCGACCTACGGGCCGATCCTCCAGGCGGTGCGTCGCAGCATCGCCAAGGGCCGCAAGGTGGCGCATATCCATGTCCGCCACATCTGGCCGCTGCCCGCCAATCTGGGCGAGCTGCTGCGCGGCTTCGACCATGTGCTGGTACCCGAGATGAACACCGGCCAGTTCAAGACCGTGCTGCGCGACCAGTATCTGGTCGATGCCCGCCCGCTGACCAAGACCAGCGGCCAGCCGTTCCAGATCGCCGAGCTCGAAGCGGCGATCGAGAAATATTTCGACGGCATCGAAAGCAATGAAGGCGGCGTAGTCCCCGTCAACGAGCAGCAATTGCCCAATCTGGAATCCGGCCACGACGATGGCAGCCAGCCCGATGCGCCCTTCCACGGCGACGGGGCCGCGTTGCCGGGCACCGGAAATCCGAACAAGGCCGTAAACCAATGAACGACATGACCCCCATCACCACCACGCTCAAGGACTGGGAAACCGACCAGGAGGTCCGCTGGTGCCCCGGTTGCGGCGACTACGCGATCCTCAAGGCGGTCCAGCGCACGCTGCCGCAGCTGGGCTGCGATCCCAAGAACACCGTGTTCGTCAGCGGGATCGGCTGTTCGAGCCGCTTCCCCTATTACATCGAGAGCTACGGCTTCCACACGATCCACGGCCGCGCGCCCGCGGTGGCAACGGGGATCAAGCTCGCCAATCCGGAACTCGACATCTGGCTGGTCACCGGCGACGGCGACGGGCTGTCGATCGGTGGCAACCACATGATGCATGTGCTCCGGCGCAATGTGAACATGCAGATCATGCTGTTCAACAACGAGATCTACGGCCTCACCAAGGGCCAGGCCTCGCCCACCAGCCGCGAGGGCACGCGCTCGCCCTCGACCCCGCTGGGCAGCTACGACCACCCCGCCAAGCCCGCCGCCTTCGCGCTGGGCAGCGGCGCGCGCTTCGTGGCGCGCGGCTTCGACGTGTCGAAGAAGCTGCCCGAAGTGCTGATCGCCGCGCATGCCCACAAGGGCGCGGCCTTCATCGAGATCTTCCAGAACTGCATCGTCTACAACAAGGACGTGTTCGACGATTTCGCCGCGCCCAAGGGCGCCGAGGATCGCCAGCTGTGGCTGGAAGACGGCGAGCCGATGCTGTTCGCGGGCGGCACCAAGGGTCTGGCGCTCGACACCGTGAACCTCGCGCTGGCCGTGGTCGATGTCACCGATCGCGACTGGCAGGCGGCGGGAGTGGTGGTCCACGACGTGCGCAACCGCTCGCTGGCGCATATGCTGGTCGAGATGCCCTTCGGTCCCTTCCCGATGGCGCTGGGCGTGCTCTACGACCATCCGCGCCCGACCTACGAGGATGCGGTGATCGCCGAGCGCGCGCAGGCGAGCGAAGGCAAGCAGCCCGACCTGGCGAAACTGCTCGGCACGGGCCAGACCTGGACCGTCGATGCGGCGGGGGAGCCGGTCTAGGTTTGGTTGCGCGCTTAGGCGAATAGGGGCTTCCGCTTTGCGTCTTCGCGTCTTAGCGCGAACCCCATATGGATAATCTCACCCATTCGCTCGTCGGCGCGCTGATCGGGCAGGCGGGGCTCAAGCGCAAAACCGGGCTCGCCATGCCCGCGTTGATCATCGGCGCGAACATCCCCGATATCGATGCCGCCTGCTTCTTCTGGCTCGACGGGGCCGAGCATCTCGGTTTCCGCCGCGGGATCACCCACGGGCCCATCGCGCTGGTGCTGCTGCCGCTGCTGCTCGCAGGAGGGTTGTGGGGATACGACCGCTGGCAGGCGGGGCGCGGCAAGCGGCCCGACAAACGGCTGCCGGTGCGTTTCGGCTGGCTCTATGCGCTCAGCCTGCTCGCCTGCCTCTCGCATCCTGCGCTCGACTGGCTCAACGTTTACGGCATCCGCCTGCTCGAGCCCTTCTCGAGCACCTGGTATTACGGCGACGTCCTGTTCATCATCGATACCTGGCTGTGGCTGCTGATGGGCTTTGCGACCTGGTTCTCGCTGCGGCGCGAGAAACGCGGCGGCGAGTGGCGGCGCCCGGCGCGGATCGCGATTGGCGTGGCGCTGGCTTATATCGGCATGAACGGATGGATATCGAAGACAGCCTCCTACGATGTAGGACGTGAGGCTAGTGTGGGGACAACGACCGAGCACGGTATCCACGTGATCGCCAGTCCGGTTCCACTCGCATTCTGGGAGCGGGAGACAATTCGGTCTGAACTGGCTTTCGGAGATCAGGGGGCACTTGGTCCCATTTATCACGTGGGACGCTGGTCTGTGCTGGGAAAAGCTAGCGACGAATCGCCGATGCCGCAGCAACCATGTGCTTGGCTTGACGATGCTGCCAGCGGAGAGGAGGCCGATGCCTTCCTCTTCTGGTCGCGCGCGCCTTTTGCCGAACGCGCGCCCGACGGTTCGGTCCTGCTCCGCGATGCGCGGTTCTATGATCCGCGCGCGCGTGACCGCTTCTCGGTCGCGCTGCCCGATGTAGCGTGCGAACCTCTAGCCAATCCGTCACCCTGAACTCGTTTCAGGGTCCATTCTTCCTCTCGCTCAACCTGAGTTGGCCGAAAAATGGATGCTGAAACAAGTTCAGCATGACGGGGTTGGTATGAGGTAGTTTGGAGAAGAGTTATCGCGAAGCCCCACATCGTCTGGCTGCGGCGCGACCTGCGCCTCGCCGACCAGCCGGCGCTGCATGCCGCGGCGCAGGCGGGGCCGGTGATCCCGGTGTTCGTGCTCGACGACGAGCGCGCGGGCGACGACGCCTATGGCGGCGCGGCGCGCGTCTGGCTGCACCATTCGCTTGGCAGCCTGTCGCGAAGCCTCGGCGCTCGCCATTCGCGGATCGTGCTGCGCTGGGGCGATGCGCCGCAGATCCTCGCCGCCATCGCCGCGCAGACCGGCGCGGCTTCCATCCATGCGATCCGCCATTACGAACCGTGGTGGAAGGAAGCCGAGGACGAACTGCGCGACGCGCTGGGCGAGGATGCCGCGCTCAGGCTCTACGACGGCAATTACCTGCTCCCGCCGGGCGCGGTTATCACCGGGTCGGGCGATCCCTACAAAATCTACACGCCGTTCTCGAAGTCCATGCTCGAGCGGATGCCGCCGCGCGACACGCTGGATGAGCCCGATACCATTTCTTCGCCGGAGAACTGGCCCGAGAGCGATTCTCTGGACGATTGGGACCTGCTGCCGACCGAGCCCGACTGGGCGGGCGGGATCCGCGATTTCTGGCGCATCGGCGAGAGCGCGGCGCATGAGCGGCTGGCGGAGTGGAGCGAGTCGGTCGCGGAATACGACGAGGCGCGCAATCTGCCCTCCACCGACGGTTCGAGCCGGCTGTCGCCGCATCTCCATTGGGGCGAGATCGGCCCGGCGCAGGTCTGGCACGCGCTCAAGGGGCGGCGCGGGCAGGGCTGGCATACCTTCGCCAAGGAGCTGATCTGGCGCGACTATGCGCAGAACGTGATCGACCAGTTCCCCGACTATGGCCGAGAAAGCTACCGCGAGGGCTATGGCGCGGTGTGGCGCGATCCCGACAGCGATTCCGCTGCGGCTGACGATCTGCGCGCCTGGCAGCGCGGCATGACCGGCTATCCCATCGTCGATGCCGGTATGCGCCAGCTCTGGCGCACCGGCTGGATGCACAACCGCGTCCGGATGATCGCGGCCAGCTTCCTGGTGAAGCACCTGCTGATCGAATGGCGCGCGGGCGAGCGCTGGTACTGGGATTGCCTGGTCGATGCCGATTACGGCAACAACGGCGTCAACTGGCAGTGGATCGCGGGCACCGGTGTCGACAGCAACATGTTTGTCCGGATCATGGCCCCGCTGACCCAGAGCGAGAAATTCGCCGCGGGCGATTACATCCGCGAATTCGTTCCCGAACTGGCGCACCTGTCGGACGCCGAGATCCACGATCCGCCCGATGGCAAGCGGGGCCGATATCCCGCACGGATGATCGAGCACAAGGCCGCGCGAGAGCGGGCGCTCAACGCATATCGGGACAGCCGGGGCGAGTAGCTTGCCTGTCGCGCCGCACCGCGCGATAGGGTCCGCCAATGGATATGCAGACGACCCGGGCGAATGGCGCGACGCAGCGAGTCGACCGGGGCGGGGACCGCGGGCAGGAACTGCTCGATGGCGCGCAGCGCTTCGCACGCAGGCCCGGCTGGTTCGCCCGGCTGACCGCGCCGGCGCTGGGCAAGCTGCTCGACCGGATCGACGCCGCACTGACCGAAGGCACCATCCACGGAACGCTGCCCGACGGGTCGCCGCGGACCCTTGGCGGCCGCGCGCCGGGGTTCGAATGCACGGTCGAACTGCGCAGCTGGAACGCGCTGGTGCGGCTCGCTTCCAACGGCTCGGTCGGCTGGTACCAGGCCTGGGAAGCGGGCGAATGGTGGAGCCCCGATCCGGTGCCGCTGTTCGCTTTGTTCATGCAGCATGCCGAGCGGCTGGGCGACACCGGCCGCGCCAAGGGGCCGTTCCGCCAGGCGCTCAAGCTGGCGCATCTGGTCAACCGCAACACCCACGCCGGCGCGCAGAAGAACATCGCGGCGCATTACGATCTCGGCAACGATTTCTACGCCCGGTGGCTCGACCCGACGATGAGCTATTCCTCCGCGCTCGCTCTGGACGATGGCGATCTGGAAGCGGGGCAGCGGCGCAAATGGGGCGCGCTCGAGCGGCGCCTGGGCACGCCAGGGCAGGTGCTCGAGATCGGCTGCGGCTGGGGCAGCCTCGCGGGGCACCTGGCGCAGCGCGGCGCGCAGGTGACCGCGATCAGCCTTTCCGCCGAACAGCTCGACTGGGCGCGCGCGGAGCATCCGAGCGGGGTCGATTTCCTTATGCAGGATTACCGCGACACCGACGGGCGCTACGACGCGGTGGTCAGCGTCGAGATGGTCGAGGCGCTGGGGCGCGAATACTGGCCGACCTTCATGGATTGCCTCGCGCGCAATCTGAAGCCCGGCGGGCGCGCGGCGATCCAGTATATTGCCATGCGCGACGATCTGTTCGAGGCCTATGCCGCGAGCGCCGATTTCATCCAGGCCTATGTCTTTCCCGGGGGGCTGCTGATCCGCACCAGCGAGTTCCGCGAGCTGGCGGTGCAGCGCGGGCTGCGCTGGACCGATCAGGTGGATTTCGGCCAGGACTACGCCGAGACGCTGAAGCTCTGGCGCGCGCGATTTGACCGCGCGGTCGCCGAAGATCGCCTCCCGGCGGGGTTCGACCGGGGCTTCGTCGAATTGTGGCGCTATTATCTGATGTATTGCGAGGGCGGGTTCCGCGGGGGCGGGATCGATGTCCACCAGGTCACTTTGATCAACGAGAACGAGAACGAGGGAGAGAACCGATGAGGATGCGGATGATTTCGAGCGGGCTGGCGGCGATGCTGCTGGCCTCCTGCGCCACGGTGGAGCCGGATGGCCCGGCCGCGGATGGCGCGATGCTGCCCTCGGGCGACGCCGCGGTGCTGCGCATGCCGGCGGCCGAGCCCGCGCCCGAGGAGCTGCAGGTGCTGTTCTGGGACGAGGCGACCCGCTCTGCGCGGTTCCGCGACATGGAGAGCTGGTTCGCCGGCCACGAGGTCGCCGCCGCTGCCGATCCGCGCGCGCTGCCCGCCGGTGCGCCGCTACCCGCAGCGCTCGCCGCGGAGATTCGCAGCACCATGGCAGCGACCGATGCGGTCGGGGTGATGGTGCTGCAGGCCGGCGCGGTCCGCTTCGAGGAATACGCTCCCGGCTTCGATGCCGAGCAGCGCTGGACCAGCTTCTCGGTCGCCAAGAGCTTCACCTCGACGCTGCTCGGCGCGGCGCTGCGCGACGGGCATATCGCCAGCCTCGACGATCCGGTGACGCAATATGTCCCCGGGCTGGTCGGCTCGGCCTATGACGAGGTCTCGGTCCGCCAGCTCGCGACCATGACCTCGGGAGTCGCCTGGAACGAGGATTACAGCGATCCCGCCAGCGATGTCGCGCAGCTCAACCGCTTCGTGCTCGAGCACGGGCCCGATGCCATCGTCGCCCAGATGAAGGCGCTTCCCCGCGAAGCGCCCCCGGGCGAGAAATGGGTCTACAAGACCGGCGAGACCAATCTGCTCGGCCTGCTGGTCGAGAACGCGGTCGGTATGTCGCTGGCGGGCTATGCCAAGGAGAACATCGTCGATCCCGCCGGATTCGCGGGCGATCTGTTCTGGATGACCGATCCGCGCGGCGGCAATGTCGGCGGCTGCTGCCTGTCGCTGCGGTTGGCAGACTACGCGCGCTTCGGCCAGTTCGTGCTCGAGGGCGGCGGCGAGCAGGTTCCCGTCGGCTGGTTCGGCGAGGCGGGCGCGCAGCAGGTCGATTTTGGCGGCCAGGGCTTCGGCTATGGCTACCAGTGGTGGACCTATCCCGGCGGCAATTTCGGTGCGCAGGGAATCTTCGGTCAGTCGATCACGCTGGTGCCCGAAAAGGATATGGTGGTGGCGATCGTCAGCAACTGGCCGACCGCCAGCAGCGGCGATCTGCGGCGCCGCTGGCTCGGGATCACCGCGAAGCTCGCGGCGCTGGAATAGGCCGGAACTGCGGCGGCGGGGTCAGGCCTCGTCGCCGCGATACCGCGCGACGATGTCGTCGTGGACGATCGGGCTGAGCAGTTCGGTAAAGGCGCAGCCGACCGTGCAGTCCTGCCACCACACCACCTGCGCCTGCATCGATTGCAGCCCCGGCAGCGTCAGCCAGCAGAGCTGGCCCTCGTGCATCCGGTTGATCGCCGCGGCGGAGAAGCCCGAGATCGACAGGTCCTGCACGAAGGTGCGGAAGCCGCGCCCTCCCGACGCGCGCAGCTGCGCCGGGATGGCCAGGCGGGTGCGCGGTCCGCAGCGGTCCTCCTGCGCGGCGCGCTGATAGCTGGCGGGAGAAATACTGCTCCGAAATGCGTCGGTGTTCATGGCTGCCCGTCCTCGATTCCCGTGGCGGGCAGGCGGATCGGTCCGCCCCCACAGCCGGCGCGATTGTCTCCCACGATGCTTGCGGAATCGCTAGCGCCGCTGGTTAACCGGGCTCGGCCACCCGCTCGCGGTGGGCGGTCTCGTAGCCGTTAACCACCAGTTCGACGATCCGCGCGGCGACGACACCCGGTTCCTTGACCGTCTTGGGATCCTCGCCGGGATAGGCCTTGGCGCGCATCGCGGTGCGCGTGGCGCCGGGATCGAGGATCGCGACGCGGATATTGCCGATCTTCTCGACTTCGCGCCCGTAGGACTCGAGCAGATTGTCGAACGCCGCCTTGGTCGCGCCATAGGCCGACCAATAGGCGCGCGGATCGGCGCCGACGCTGCTGGTCAGGCCGATGACGCGGGCTCCCTCGGCGCGTTTGAGCAGCGGATCGAAGGCGGCGAGCAACGCCTGGGTGGCGAGGATGTTGACCGTTACCGCCCTGCCGAATTCCTTGCGGTCGATCTGCGTGACTGGGCTGAGTGAAGGCAGGTAAGCGGCGGAGATGACGAGGATGTCGAGCACATCCCAGCGGGTCGAGATCGCCTGTGCGAGCCGGGCGATCCCGTCGCTTTCCTCGAAATCGACGGGGGCGATGGTGGCGCTGCCGCCGGCCTCGTGGATGCGGTCCTCGACTGCTTCGAGCGAGCGGACGTCGCGCCCGGTTAGCACCACATGCGCACCCGCTTCGGCCAGCGCCAGCGCGCTCGCCGCGCCGATACCCTTGCTCGCGCCGGTCACGAGCGCGGTTTTCCCCGCGAGCGGCTTCGCCTGCTGCGTCATCAAGCGACCTTTCCGACCGGCAGAGAGAGCTGGCCCTGGGCATCGTCGCGCTTGGCGAGATCGGTGAGCGAGGTGGGATAGTCGCCGGTGAAGCAGGCATCGCAGAACTGCGGGCAGGCGGCGTTGCGCGGCTTGTCGCCCACGGCGCGGTACAAACCGTCGATCGAGACGAAGGCGAGGCTATCGGCTTTGATGAACTGACGCATCGGCTCCAGATCCATCCGCGCGGCGAGCAGCTTGGAGCGTTCGGGCGTATCGACCCCGTAGAAGCAGCTGTGCGCGGTGGGCGGGCTGGCGACGCGGAAATGCACTTCGGTCGCGCCGGCATCGCGCATCATCTCGACGATCGAGAGGCTGGTGGTGCCGCGGACGATCGAATCGTCGATCAGCACGATGCGCTTGCCCGCCACCAGCGCGCGATTGGCGTTGTGCTTGCGCTTGACCCCGGCGTGGCGCGCGCCGTCCGAGGGCTGGATAAAGGTCCGCCCGACATAATGCGAGCGGATGATCCCGAGCTCGAAGGGCAGGCCCGATTGCTGCGCGTAGCCGATCGCCGCGGGCACGCCGCTGTCGGGGACGGGAACGACCAGATCGGCCTCGCAGGGGCTCTCGACCGCCAGCTGCGCGCCGATCGCCTTGCGCGCCTCGTAGACGCTGCGACCGGCGAAGATGCTGTCGGGGCGACTGAAATAGACGTGCTCGAAGATGCAGGGCCGGGGCGAATGCGTGCCGAAGGGGTGGAGCGAATCGACATTGCCGTCGAAATCGACCTTGATCAGCTCGCCCGGCTCGACCTCGCGCACCAGTTCGGCGCCCATCACATCGAAGGCGACGCTCTCGCTGGCGAAAACCGTGGCATCGCCGATCCGGCCCATCACCAGCGGGCGGATGCCCAGCGGGTCGCGGCAGGCGATCATCCCCACCGGGGTCATGACGATCAGCGCATAGGCGCCCTCGAGCAGGCGCAGCGCATCGACCAGCCGGTCGGTGATGGTGGGGTAGCGGCTGGTGGCGACGAGGTGGATGATGACCTCGGTGTCGCTGGTCGACTGGAAGATCGAGCCGCGCCGCACGAGGTCTTCGCGCAGGGTTCCGGCATTGGATATATTGCCATTGTGCGCGACGGCAAAGCCGCCGCCAGCCAGATCGGCATAGAGCGGCTGGACGTTGCGCAGTCCCGCGCCGCCGGTGGTCGAATAGCGGACATGGCCCGCGGCCATGGTCCCCGGCAGTTCGGCGATCGCGTCCTGGCCGGAGAAATTGTCCGCCACATGGCCGAGCCCGCGGCGGCTGTAGAATTCCGTGCCGTCGAAAGAGGTGATGCCGACCGCTTCCTGGCCGCGGTGCTGCAGCGCGTGCAGGCCCAGCGCCGTCGCCGCGGAGGCATCGGTGGCGTTGATGGCGCCGAACACGCCGCACTCTTCGCGCAGTGTGTCGCCGTCCGCATCGTGGAAGGGATGGGTGAGGTTCATCGCTCGCCTATATGGGGTGGCCGCCGGGCCGTCCGCTCGGGGGTGCCAATGGCGATGTTACGCGCCGATTACAAGGCCAGCGCGACGGGCCGTGCATGATCGGCTTCACCTCGGCCGCGGAGAAGCCGGAGCGGCTCACGCCGGGATTTCATTGCAGCGAAAGGAAAGCCTCCCTAGAGCGCTGCTCTCCTGCAACCGCCCGGCGAAACCCCGATCTTGCTGCTTTCCCCTTTCGAATGGACCATCGCCAAGCGCTATTTGCTGCCCGGCAAGAGCGAGGCCTTCATCGCGCTCGTCGCCGGGATCTCGGTGGGCGTGGTGATGCTGTCGGTCGCGATGCTGGTCATCGTGATGAGCGTGATGAACGGGTTTCGCGCCGAACTGCTGGACAAGATCGTCGGGCTCAACGGCCATGCCATCGTCCAGGCCTATGGCGGGCGGATGGACGATTGGGAGGATATCCTCGAACAGGTGCGCTCGACCCCCGGCGTGGTCGAGGCCTCGCCGCTGATCGAGCAGCCGCTGCTGACCAGTTTCAACGGCCGGGTCGAGGCGATTCTGGTACGCGGCAACACCGCGCAGGACATCGCCGATATGGCTGCCAAGGTGGTGAGCGGCGATATCGGTGCGCTGCGCCCGGGTTCGAACAACGTCGCGATCGGCGTGCGGCTGGCGCAGAACATCGGCGCGCGGGTCGGCGACACGATCACGATCATCAACCCGCAGGGCCGCTCGACGCCTTTCGGGACGGTGCCGCGTCAGGTCGGCTATACCGTCGCGGCGATCTTCGAGGTGGGGATCTACGAATACGACCAGGCCTTCGTCATGATGCCGATGGCGGATGCGCAGACGCTGCTGCTGATCGGCGATACGGTGGGCATGATCGAGGTGACGGTCGACGATCCCGACCGGGTGGGTGAAATCCTCGCCCCGGTCGCGCAGGCGGTCGCGGGCAGGGCGGTGGTCTCCGACTGGAAGACGATCAATTCCACCCTGTTCGAGGCGCTGCAGGTCGAACGCGTGGCGATGGCCTTTGCGCTCAGCTTCATGGTGCTGGTCGCCGCCTTCAACATTCTCTCCAGCCTGGTGATGCTGGTCCGCGCCAAGACCCGCGACATTGCGATCATGCGCACCATGGGAGCGACGCGGCGTAGCCTGCTCAAGATCTTCGTCACCACCGGCTTCACCGTCGGCGCGATCGGTACGGTGGCGGGGCTGATCCTGGGCACGATCGTGCTGTATTTCCGCCAGCCGATCGTCGAGTTCATCGGGCTGGTCACCGGGCAGGATCTGTGGGACCCCGAAGTGCGCTTCCTCTCGACGCTGCCCGCGCAGGCCGATCCGGTCGAGATCGCGCTGATCGTGCTGCTGGCGCTTGGGCTGAGTTTCCTCGCCACGCTCTACCCAGCGCTCAAGGCCTCGGGCACCGATCCCGTACAGGTGCTTCGCTATGAATGAGCCGGTTCTCGAATTGCGCGGGCTGACCCGCAGCTTCGAACAGGGCGGGGTGCGGATCGACGTGCTGCGCGGGGTCGACATGGCGATCCAGCCGGGCGAGATCGTTGCATTGCTCGGCCCCTCGGGCTCAGGCAAGTCGACGCTGCTCCAGGCGGTCGGGCTGCTCGAAGGCGGTTTCGGCGGCGAGATCCGCATCGCGGGCAAGCCGGTCGACCAGAAGGACGCGCATGCGCGCACGCTGCTGCGCCGCGACCATCTCGGCTTCGTCTACCAGTTCCACCACCTGCTACCCGATTTCGACGCGCGCGAGAACGTCGTCCTGCCGCAGATGATCGCCAACCGCTCGCGCGAGGATTCGCTGGTCCGGGCCGAGGAACTGCTGACCGCGCTCGGGCTCGGCCACCGGCTGACCCACCGGCCCAGCCAGCTCTCGGGCGGCGAACAGCAGCGCGTGGCTGTCGCGCGGGGCCTCGCCAATCGCCCCAAGCTGGTGCTGGCGGACGAACCCACGGGCAATCTCGACGAGGCGACCAGCGACAAGGTGCTGGCGCAATTCCTCGAACTGGTCCGCGGCGAAGGCAGCGCGGCGCTGGTTGCGACTCACAACGAGCGGCTGGCGGCGAAGATGGACCGGGTGCTGCGGCTGCACGAAGGCCGGCTCGAATGACGGACCCGCTTGGCGGGTGGGGCGTTGGACCGACAACAAGGAGCATTGCATGACCGATCACCCGAGCACCTACAACGCCCGCGATACGCATCGCGAGGGCATCCAGTGGGACGACCGCGCCTCGCTGCACCAGGTCGGCGAGAACAACGGCCTGTTCGACAGCGCCAAGGGATTGCGCTCCGGCACCTTCGCGGAAATAATCCGGCACATGATGAGCATGCCTGCCGAAGAACGCAGCGGCTATTACATCGAAAAGGCCGGCGACCGTGAATACCGCGCGGAAGAGGTGGCCGCACTGGCCCAGCGCCCAGACTTTCCCCGGACCTGAGCGCGCGATCATGACCACGATTGCCGATTTCACCGTCATCACCAACCGCGGCGAGCCGCTCGATCTGGCGCAGAAGCAGGGCAGCGTCCTGCTGGTGGTCAACACGGCGAGCAAATGCGGTTTCACCCCGCAATATGACGGGCTGGAAGAGCTCCACCGGAAATTCGCCGATCGGGGGTTCGAGGTGCTCGGCTTTCCCTGCAACCAGTTCGGCGGTCAGGAACCCGGCGATGCGGACGAGATCGCGCAGTTCTGCAAGGTCAATTTCGGCGTCACTTTCCCGCTGATGGAGAAGGTCGATGTCAACGGATCCGAGACCAGCCCGCTGTTCGACTGGCTCAAGCGGGAGGCCAAGGGCGTGCTGGGTTCGAAGGCCATCAAGTGGAATTTCACCAAATTTCTGATCGATCGCGACGGCAAGGTGGTTCGGCGCTATGGCCCCAGCGACAAGCCTGCGGCGATCGCGGCGGATATCGAAGCGCTGCTCTGACCGCAATTAGCCGCCGCCGGGAAACACCGGGTCGCTGCAGGAGAATTCCATGCTCGAAGCCGCCAAAGAATGGCTCCTGTCGCTCGGCGCGCAGTACAATGTGAACCCCTATGTTTTCGGGGCGATCTACGTCGGGGCGATACCGTTCTTCCTCGCCTCGATCGCTTGGCTGGTGAAGCGCGCGCGCGCCGGGCGCTCGACCGTGCTGCCCACCATGCTGGCGGGGTTCTTCTTCGTTTCCGCCTATATCTATCTGGCGATCTTCGGGCAGGACATCCCGCTGTGGGTGTGGATCTTCCTCGCCGCGCTGGTGCTCTACGGCGCGTGGTCGACGGTGCGCGATACGCGTCGCAAGATCCGGGCCGCCGACGAAGTCTAGCTCTCGCTGGCGATGCCGGAAAACCACCGCCGCTCCCTTGGCTAATCGGCCCGGGCAGCGCATATCCGGCCCATGAGTTTTGCCCCCTTCGTACCGCTGCGCGTCCTCTCCGCCTATTCCATGCTCGAGGGCGCGATCGAGCCCAAGGCGATGGCGAAGCTGGCCAAGGAACGCGGTTTTCCCGCGATCGCGCTGGCGGATCGCAACGGGCTTTACGGCGCGGTCATGTTCGCCAAGGCCTGCCTCGACGAGGGCATCCAGCCGATCATCGGCACGCTGCTCGGAGTTGCGCGCGCGCGGGATGACGGATCCACCGGCAAGCAGGTCGATTACCTCCCGCTCTATGCGCAGGACGAGACCGGTTACGACAATCTGTGCCATCTCGTCAGCAAGGCGCATCTCGAGCGCCCGCTCGAATTCGAGCCGCATGTCCTGCTCGAGGATTTCGAGGGCCGCACCGAGGGGCTGATCGCGCTCACCGGCGCGAGCGAGGGGGCGGTGACTCGCCTGCTCGCCGAGAGTCAGGCCGGCCACGCCGAACCCCTGCTCGACCGTCTGCAGGCGCTGTTCCCGGACCGGCTCTATATCGAGCTCGCGCGCCGCGGCGATCCGGTGGAGATGGCCGCCGAGGAGGCGCTGATCGCGCTCGCCTATGCGCGCGGCCTGCCCTTGGTCGCCACCAACCCCGCCAATTACGCCGAACCGCATATGCACAAGGCGCATGACGCCATGCTCTGCATCGCCGGATCGACCCATGTCGATGCCGAGGACCGGCTGCGCTCCAACCCCGAAAGCTTCGTCAAATCGGCGAGCATGATGGAGGAAGGTTTCGCCGACCTGCCCGAGGCGGTGGCCAACACGCTGGTGGTGGCGCAGCGCTGCGCCTTTGCGCCGCCCAACCGCGCGCCGATCCTGCCCAGCCTCGCGGGCGATGTCGAGGGCGAGGCGCGGATGCTGGCCGCCGACGCGCGCGCGGGGCTGGAGGCGCGGTTGGCGCCCTATGGCGCGATGAGCGAGGAGGAGCGGCGCATCTATTTCGACCGGCTCGATTACGAGGTCGGGATCATCAACCAGATGGGTTTCCCCGGCTACTTCCTGATCGTGGCCGATTTCATCAAATGGGCCAAGGAGCAGGATATCCCGGTGGGCCCGGGGCGCGGTTCGGGCGCGGGCTCGGTGGTCGCCTGGGCGCTGACCATCACCGATCTCGACCCGCTCAAGCTGGGCCTGCTGTTCGAGCGCTTTCTCAACCCCGAGCGCGTGTCGATGCCCGACTTCGACATCGACTTCTGCGAAACCCGCCGCGGCGAGGTGATCCGCTACGTCCAGGACAAATACGGCCACGACCACGTCGCGCAGATCATCACCTTCGGCAAGCTCAAGGCGCGCGCGGTGCTGCGCGACACCGGGCGGATCCTGCAGATGAGCTACGGCCAGGTCGACCGGCTGTGCAAGATGGTGCCCAACCATCCGACCGATCCCTGGACGCTGCCGCGCACGCTCAACGGCGCCGCCGATTTTCGCCGCGAATACGAGAACGACAACGACGTGAAGCGGCTGGTCGATCTCGCGATGCAGCTCGAAGGCTTCCCGCGCAATTCCTCGACCCATGCAGCGGGCGTGGTGATCGGCGATAGGCCGCTGGCGCAGCTTGTCCCGCTCTACCGCGATCCGCGCTCGGACATGCCGGTGACCCAGTTCGACATGAAGCATGTCGAGTCGAGCGGGCTGGTGAAATTCGACTTTCTCGGACTCAAGACGCTCTCGGTGCTCAAGAAGGCGACCGACCTGCTGGAGAAGCGCGGGGTCAGCATTGACCTCGCGCTGCTCGAACTCGACGATCCGGCGGTCTACGAGCTGATGAAATCGGGCCACACGGTCGGCGTCTTCCAGCTCGAATCCGAAGGGATGCGGCGCACGCTGACGGCGGTGAAGCCGACCAATTTCGGCGACATCATCGCGCTGGTCTCGCTCTACCGGCCTGGGCCGATGGACAACATCCCGCTGTTCGGAAAGCGCAAGGCGGGCGAGGTGCCGATCGAATACCCGCACCCCAAGCTCGAAGAGATCCTCGCCGAGACCTACGGCATTTTCGTCTATCAGGAACAGGTGATGCAGGCCGCGCAGATCCTCGCGGGCTATTCGCTCGGCGATGCCGATCTGCTGCGCCGCGCGATGGGCAAGAAGGTCCAGGCCGAGATGGATGCGCAGCGCCAGCGCTTCGTCGACGGCTGCAAGACCGTCTCGGGGATCGAGGCGAAGAAGGCCAACGAGCTGTTCGATTTGATCGACAAATTCGCGGGCTACGGCTTCAACAAGTCTCACGCCGCCGCTTATGCACTGCTCGCCTATCAGACCGCCTGGATGAAGGCGCATTACCCGGAGGAATTCTTCGCCGCCTCGATGTGTTTCGACATGCATCAGTCGGAAAAGCTCGCGGTCTTCGTCGACGATGCCCGCCGTTCGCCGCTGCGTCCCGGCGGGGTGACGATCGCGCCGCCCTGCATCAACGCCTCGGTCGCCGAATTCGGGGTCGAGCAGACCGACGACGGCTATGCGGTGCGCTATGCGCTTGCGGGCATCCGCAACGTGGGCGGCAAGGCAATGGATGCGATCTGCGCCGAGCGCGAGGCTTCCGGTCCGTTCGAGAGCCTGTCCGACCTGTTCGGACGGCTCCCCAAGGGCTCGATGAATTCGCGCCAGCTCGAGGCGCTGGCCTGCGCCGGCGCGCTCGATTCGCTCGAGCCCAATCGGGCGAAGGTCTACGAGAATGCCGACCTGCTGCTGGCGGTCGCCGATGCCGCCGAGCGCGAGCGCTCGAGCGGGCAGGCGGCGCTGTTCGGCGGCGAGGAGAGCCGGCAGGGCGAGAGCCTGCGGCTCAAGGATGTCGAACCCTGGCCGCGCGCGACCATGATGGCGCATGAGCGCGACAATTTCGGCTTCTATTTCTCCGACCATCCGGTCCAGGCCTGGCGGCAGGTCGCCTCGGCCAATGGCGCGCGCAGCTACGCCTCGTTGATGACCGGCGGGGCACCTGCCGGCGGGCGCGCGCCCGCGGTGATGGCGGCGATGATCGAGAAGGTGAACAAGGGCACCACGCGCCGCGGCAAGCCCTTCGTCCGCGCCGATTTCTCCGATGCCTCGGGCCAGTTCAGCGCCGCCTGTTTCGAGGAGAGCCTGGTCGAGAACTTCCTGCGCTGGGCAGAGGACCAGACCTGCCTGCTGCTCCAGGTCGAGCTCGACAGCCCGAGCTCCGACGAACCGCCGCGGATCACCGTGCGCGGCGGGGTGCCGCTCGAGCAGGTGTCGAGCAGTGCCCGGATGACGCTCAGCCTCGAAGTTACCGAAGAAGCGGGCTTGGCTGCCTTGCAGCTGGAGCTCGGCGAGAGCGGGGGCACGGGCGAGGTCATCGCCACGCTGCGCACCGGACTGGCGATCGAGCCCACGCTGAAGCTGGGCAGCACCTTCAAACTCGACGGCGAACTCGCCGAACGCTTGGCAAGCGTCCCTGGGCTTGCCAATGTGCATCTGACCACGCGGCGCGGGGGGAGCCATCTCCGTCTCGTCGCCTGAACGCATGCCCACCAACGGGCAGCAATACGGGAGAGAGATGCGAATGTCGGGAGCCATGCAGGACTGGACCATGCGGGTGACGCATGTGATCGATCACGCCGCACGCGAAGCGGGAACGCGCGAGATCGTGACCCACTGGGCCGATGGCAGCGAGACGCGCACCGACTGGGAGGGCATTCGCCGCGACGCGCTCAAAATGGCGCAGGCGCTGCAGGCGCTTGGCGTAAAACCGGGCGACCGCGTCGCCAGCCTGGCGATGAATCATTCGCGCCATCTGGTCAGCTGGTACGGCGTCGCGGGGATGGGCGGGGTGCTGCACACGGTGAACCCGCGCCTGTTCGAGGACCAGCTCGACTACATCGTCAACCACGCCGAGGATAAGGTGCTGTGCTACGACGCGGCGTTCCAGCCGATCGTGGACATGATGAAGGACCGCTGGACCACGATCGAGCACTATATCTGCTACGATTCGGGCGAGTACGCGCCGGCTTTCGAGGACTGGATCGGCGCGCAGGACGGCGATTTCGCCTGGGTCGCGGGCGACGAGCGCGACCCCTGCATGCTGTGCTACACCAGCGGCACGACCGGCCATCCCAAGGGGGTCCTCTACGAGCATCGCTCGACCGTGCTTCACGCGCTGGCCGGGCTCCAGCCTGCGGCGTTCAATTTCAGCGCCTCGAGCGTGATGCTCCCGGTGGTGCCGATGTTCCATGCGGCGAGCTGGGGCCTGCCCTATGCGGGCGCGATGGCAGGGATCAAATTCGTGTTCTCCTGCGTCAACGATCCCGCGGTGCTGTGCGAGCTGATGGAGCGCGAAGGCGTGACCGACAGCGCCGGGGTCCCGACGGTCTGGCTTGCGACCTTCCAATATTGCGACAGCACGGGCAAGGATCTGCCCAAGCTCAAGGCCGCGACTATCGGCGGCTCGGCCGCGCCGCGCTTCATGATCGAGCGGCTGATGAAGAACGGCACCCGCGTCCAGCACGCCTGGGGGATGACCGAGACCAGCCCGATCGGCACCGTCGGCGGCCCGACCCACGACTGGGACCAGCTCAGTTTCGCGGAGAAGGTGGACAAGACCGCGATGCAGGGGCGCCCGACCTTCGGGGTCGAGCTGCGCACCGTCAGCCTCGACGATCCGACCGAGGTCCTGCCGCGCGACGGCGAAAGCTCGGGCGCGCTGCATATCCGCGGGCCCTGGGTGATCCGGCGCTACTACAAGGCCGAGAAGGACGCGCTGCTCGAAGGCGGCTGGTTCGACACCGGCGATGTCGCGATCCTGCACCCGGACGGCACGATGCAGATCACCGATCGCACCAAGGATGTGATCAAGTCGGGCGGCGAATGGATCAGCTCGGTCGAGCTCGAGAACGCCGCGGTGGGCCATCCCGCGGTCGCCGAGGCCGCCGCAATCGGTATCGCGCATCCCAAATGGGACGAACGCCCGGTGCTGTTCGTGGTCAAGAAGGCGGGCCAGGAGGTGACCGGAGGCGAGGTGATCGAATTCCTCGCCGACAAGGTCGCCAAATGGTGGCTTCCCGATGCGGTCGAATTCGTCGACGACATCCCCCACACCGCGACGGGCAAGATCAGCAAGAAGGATTTGCGCGATCGGTTTGCCGAGTATCGGCTGAAGGAGTGAATTTTTCGCGCAAAGACGCGAAGACGCGAAGGCGTAATCGGCGCTCTTCCCCTTACTCTTCGTCACCCCCGCGGAGGCGGGGGTCCAGCTGGCCTTGACACTACGTGGCGAAGTCAGCTGGACTCCCGCCTGCGCGAGAATGACAGGAATTGTTGGCAAGCCCTTTGCGTCTTGGCGCGATTCTTCATCAATAACTGCCGGAGACCCTGAATGACCGAAACCTATATCGACCCCAGCCGCACCAATTTCGACGCCTTCAAGGACCTGCCGCGCGACCGGCCGATCCACATGCTCAACCTGCTGCAATATCGCGACGCGGCGGAGTATCCCGAGGGCCACGCGCATGCCGGCAAGGGCTGGAGCGGCCGACGCGCCTATCGCGAATACGGCACGACCTCGGGCCCCATCTTCAAGCGCGTGGGCGGCAGCATCGTCTGGCGCGGGCTGTTCGAGACCGTGGTGATCGGCCCCGACGCGATGCGCTGGCACGACGGCTTTGTGGCACAGTACCCCACCGCGGGCGCCTTCCTCGAAATGGTGACCGATCCCGAATACCAGAAGGCAGTGGTCAACCGCACCGCCGCGCTAGCCGACAGCCGCCTGGTGCGCTTCCAGCCCGGCGAGGCGGGCGAGGGATTCTAGACGCTCCGTCCTTCCCTCGTCATTGCGAGGAGCGCAGCGACGAAGCGATCCATGGCGCAGGGCTGCGGACTGCCGGTCCATGGATTGCCGCGCAGCCTGCGGCTGCTCGCAATGACGAGGGTGGACATGGCGGCCCGCTACAACAACCGCATCTGCCCGCCGACTTCCGGCGCCCGGAAGCGCGAACAATCCAGCTCGAACTTCCCCTTGCCGATGCCGGCACGCTTGCAGGCGAGGTGGAAGCGGGCGCGGAAGAGGTCGGCCCAGACGCCGGTGGGTTTCATCCGGGTGAAGAAGTTGGGATCGTTGTCCTTGCCCCCACCCTCGTTGGCGCGGATCGAGCGGACGATGCTCATCACCTTGTCGCCGCGCTCGGGGAAGTGGACGCTCAGCCATTCGCGGAACAGCGGCGCGACCTCGTGCGGCAGGCGGAGCGGGATCCAGCCGCAGCTCGCGACACCCGCAGCCGCGGCCTGCCGGACGATCTCCTCCATGAACTCGTCGGTGATCGCGGGGATCACCGGGGAGATCGAGCAATGGGTCGGCACTCCCGCGGCAGCGAGTTTACCGAGCGCCGCCAGCCGCTTGGCGGGCGAGGCCGCGCGCGGTTCGAGCTTTCCCGAGAGCGCGGGATCGAGGCTGGTCACCGAGATCGCTACCGCCACCAGCCGCTTTCGTGCCATCTCCTCGAGCAGGTCGAGATCGGCGAGCACCCGGTCGGATTTGGTCGTGATCGTCACCGGATGGCGCGCATCGAGGCAGACCTCGAGCAGCGCACGGGTGATCTTGTAGCGGTTCTCGATCGGCTGGTAGGGATCGGTGTTGGTCCCCATCGCGATCGGCTTCGGGCGGTATCTGGGCTTGGCCAGCGTGGCGCGCAGCAATTCGGCGGCGTCGGGCTTGGCGAACAGCTGCGTTTCGAAATCCAGCCCCGGCGACAGGTCGTGATAGGCGTGGGTGGGGCGCGCGAAGCAATAGACGCAGCCATGCTCGCAGCCGCGATAGGCGTTGACCGAACGGTCGAAACCGATGTCGGGCGACCGGTTGAACGACAGGATCGTCCTGGGCCGCTCCTCGGTCACCTGCGTGCGCAGCTTGACGGGCGGGCCGCCCTCGCTCTGCGCCAGCGCCTCCATGTGATCGCGCCAGTCGCCATCGGCCTCGCGCGCCGCGAGCCCGAAGCGGGTCGGCACGCTGCGCGATTGCGCGCCGCGACCGGCAACAGGCGACTCACTGCTTTGCTCCATGCGTAGAACATACACGGAACAAACGCCGTGGTCGAGCCTCAACCCAGCATGATCTGCAGTGCCGCGCCGCCTGCCCATATGCCCAGCAGCAGCACCGATTCCCAGCCGATCCCGCCCGGTCCCTGCCGTTCGCGGCGGAGCAGGCCCGCCAGCAGCACGGCGGTCATCACCAGCACCAGCGCCATCCAGAACACCGTGCGATCCGAGATGGCGTTGTAGATGCTGCCGTCGGAATAGGCGACGTCGCTGGGGGCGATGAACAGCGCGTCGAACATGTTGCCGCCGATGATCCCGCCGATTGCAAGCTGGAGCGCGCCGCGGCGGACCGCGGCGATCGTGGTCACCAGTTCGGGGAGAGAGGTGACGATCGCGGTCCCCAGCGCCCCCACCACCCCTTGCGAGATGCCGAACCGCTGCGACAGTTCGATCCCGGCCTCGCCCACCAGCCAGCCGGTAAAGCCCACCACGACCACCAGCGCGGCGAACCTTGCGCCGATCAGCCACAGCGAGCGATGGTCGGTCGCCTCGTCGTCGTCTTCGTCGCGGGTGTCGTCGGTCTGGCGGGGGAGCCACATCGGATGCTTGTGGGTCTTGTGGGCACCATGCAGTCCGACGATATACACGCCGACCAGCAGCGGGGTCAGCGGGTGAACCCCCAGGATGGTATAGGGCGGAGCGGCCCATGCCATGATCGGCAGCGTCACGAGGATGATCAGCGTTGTCGCCTGTCCCAGATTGACCGGGCTGGCGGCGGCGTGTTCGAGATTGACCTTGCGGTAGAAGATATCCGCCAGCGCGAGGAACATCGTCTGCGCGGCGATCCCGCCCATCGCGTTGGCGACGCTGAGATCCGCAGCCCCGCTGGCGGCGGTGCTGGTCGAGGTGACGATGCCAGCGATGCTCGTGCCCGCGCCCAGCAGCACCGAGCCGATCAGCGCCTCGCCGAACCGCGTGCGGTCGGCGATCGTGTCGGCATAGCCGGCCATCTTGGTGCCGAGCAGCGCGATGACCAGCGCACAGCCGGCAAAGATCAGGCAGACCGTCGTCGTCGAAGAGGCTTCGATTGCGAGCAACCTTTCCCCCGGTGGCGTGGCCCCAGCGCTCCCCGACGCTGCGGCCGCGGATCGGCCCTACCGCTCGCGCAGCCGCGGCATCAGTTCGACGAAATTGCAGGGCCGGTGGCGGCTGTCGAGCTGCTGGACCAGGATTTTGTCCCAGCCGTCCTTCACCGCGCCGTTCGAGCCCGGCAGCGCGAAGATATAGGTCCCGCGCGCCAGCACCGCGCAGGCGCGGCTCTGGACCGTGCTGGTGCCGATGCTCTCGTAGCTCAGCCAGCGGAACAGCTCGCCGAAGCCGGGGATCGCCTTGTCGGCGACCTGGTCGAGCGCTTCGGGGGTGACATCGCGCCCGGTCAGCCCGGTGCCCCCGGTGGTGATCACCGCATCGGTTTCGGGATCGTCGATCCAGCGGTGCAGATGCGCGGCGATTTCGTTCTTCGAATCCTTGCTGATCTCGCGCGCGACCAGCACATGGCCCGCCGCCTCGATCCGCGCGGCGAGCAGATCGCCCGAACTGTCGTCCTCGGGGGTGCGCGTGTCCGAGACGGTCAGCAGCGCGATGCGGACGGGCTTGAAGGCGAGGCTTTCGTCGATCGGCATGTCAGCGCTCCCGCGGGAAACTCGGCCAGCGGTTCTGCGCCAGCGCGGTGCGGCTCGGCGCCTCGGCATCGGCCTGGCGCAGATACATCCAGTAATTGCGCATCACGATCGCGACATAGGACCGCGTTTCCCAATAGGGGATCGATTCCATCCAAGTCAGCGGATCGCCCTGGTCGCGGACCTCGTCGTTCCAGCGGGTCACCGGAGTGAGCCCAGCGTTGTAGGCGGCCATGACCTTGGGCAGATGGCCCTGAGTCGCCCCCGACTGGCTCAGCGCTGCGAGCGCGCGCTGGCCGAAGGCGAGATTGGTGGCGGGCTCCTTGAGATCGGCAGTGTCGGCGTTGAGGTTGATCGAGCTGGCGTATTCGCGCGCCGCGATCGGTCGGATCTGCATCAGACCGATGGCGTTGGCTGGGCTCACCACTCGTTCGCGGAAATTCGATTCCTGCAACGCATGCGCGAAGGCGAGCGCCGGGTCGACCTGCCAGCCGCCACGCGGGGTCTGATAGGTCACCGGCCAGCGCAGCGGTGCCGGGGCGGCGGTCCCGGCGGGTGCGTTATACGCCATGAAGCTCTGCGCCGCGGGCAGGCCGAGCGCCCGCGCCAGCCGCGCCAGCGCGGGGAATTCGTCCGGCTCGCCGATCCGCGCCTGATGGGTAAGCGCCTCGGAGGCCTGGTCGCGGCGCCCGATCTCGGCGAGCATCACCGCGAGCCGCGGGGCCTGCTCGTCGCTCAACCGCTGCCAGTCGGCGGCGGTGAGATCGGGGCGGGTGTGCTCGGCGGGAAGCGCCTGGCCCAGCTGCTCGCGCGCGAGCATGCCGTAGAGCGTCTCGGTGAAGCGCGCCGCGCCGCGCAATTGCTCGCTCGCCTGCTCGGGTTCGCGGCAGCGGATCAGCGCGCGGCTAGCCCAGTAATGCGCCGCCGAGGTCAGCTCGGGATCGGTCGAGCCGGTCGCCGCGCCGCGAAAGCCGCTGCCCGCGGTGGCGCAATCGCCCAGCCGCCAAGCGGCGAGCCCGACGATCCAGTCGCCCTCCGCGACCCAGGGCCCGCTGCCCTCGGCCACGGTGCGCGCCTGCGCCAGCGCCTCGGCATCGCGGTTCTCGATGTAATAGCTCCACGCCACCCGCTGGCGCCATTCGGCGCGCGCCTGGGGCGAGAGCGAGGCGTCGATCCCGTCGAGCAGCAGCCGCGCGCCATCGGGGTCGTCGTTGCGGATCCGGTCGAGGATCGCGCTGCTCACGCTGTCGGGCATGGTCTCGTCGGCGATCCCGCGCGGCAAATTGCGCCGCGTCAGCCCGGGCTGGCCGCGCAGGTCGCGGCTGCGGGGCAATGCGGGCATCTCGACCAGTCCGCGGGTGGCCGCCAGCCGGGCGATCTGCTCGGCTTGCGGCAGGCCGCTGTAACGGTCGAGCCAGGCCGAAAGCCGTTCGACCGGGATCCGCGGGCTGTCGGGGTGGAGGAAATATTCGGCCAGCGCCGCGCCGTGGAGGGGGCCGTCGGCGCGCTCGCCCAGCAGGATCTCGGCGCGGTCCCAGTTGCGCGCGTCGATCGCCTCGAACAGCGAGCCGTAATAGAGCCGGTCCTCGTTCGACAGCAGCGTCGGCAGCGCCGCCGATTTGCCTTGCGAGAAATAGGCGATGCTCGCCTGGTTCGCCTGCGCGGGACCGGCCAGAATTCCGGCCGATCCGACGGTCACTGCGGCAAGCGCGAGGATAAGGGTCTTACGCATGGGCGCTCCACTCGAGCCAGTTGGTCCAGAATTGCTTGCGATGGCCGGGCATCCGCGCCAGCCGGTCGAGCCGCGGCGCGAGCATCAGCGGGATGCTGCGATCGCCGAGCTGCAGCACGGGCGGCAGCTCGCCGCCACCGGCCAGCAGCGGCGCCAGCCCGCGGCCGAACACCATCAGCCGCTGCGGCGCGGCAAGCGCGATGTGGTGGCGGGTGAGCGCGCCGAGCCCGCGCGCCGCCAGCGCGTTCCAGTCGGGCAGCGGGGCCGGGCGGGGGAGCGCGCTGGCAAAATAGGTTTCCTCTTCGGCCAGCCCCATCGCGCGCAGGATCGCGGCGAGCAGCCGGCCTTGCGGTCCGGCGAGCAGGCGCTCGCCGTCCTCGGGATCGGGCTGGGCGACCAGCAGCATCAGTTTGGCGCCTTGCGGGCCGCGCGGGGCGATCCGCCCGGCGGGGCCGCGCTCGTCGAGGCCGGGCTCGGTCAGCCAGAATTCGCGGAACGCCTCGAGATCCGCAGGGTATTGCGCTGCCGCACCGCCGATCGGCGGCTCGTCCCCGCCCGCGGGTGCGAGCGCGCGCTGCATCGCGGTGCGCGGCGGGGGCGGCTTGGCGGCGGGTTCGACCTTTGCTGCCGCCGGCGCCACTTCGGCGGTCTCCGCCTGCGCCAGCCAGTCGGTCGGTTCGTCGGCGAAGGTGCAATCCACGCCCGCTTCGCGCCACCAGGCGAGCGCGCCGGCGAGCGCCTCCCGGCTCGAAAAATCCTGCAAATGCATGGCGGTCATGGTCATCCTGCGTCCTGGCAGGGTCTTGACCTGTCGCGCCCCGCCAATCAAGGCAGAGCAAAGCGCAATGCGACGAAAAGAGAGACTTATGAGCGAACGTGAATCGATGCCCTGCGATGTCGTCATCATCGGCGGCGGCGTGGCGGGCCTGGCCGCGGCGATCCGGCTCAAGCAGCTGAACGAGGACCTCGAAATCGTGGTCCTCGAAAAGGGCAGCGAGATCGGCGCGCATGTGCTCTCGGGCGCGGTGGTCGATCCCAAGGCGCTCGATGAGCTGCTGCCCGAATGGCGCACGATGGACTGCCCGATGGCGCAGACCCCGGTGACCGACAATTGGCACTGGGTGATGAGCAAGACCGGCAAATGGGACATGCCGCATCTGCTGATGCCGCCCTTCATGTCCAACGACGGCAATTACACCGGTTCGCTGGGCAATCTTTCGCGCTGGCTCGCCGAACAGGCGGAAGAACTGGGCGTGATGGTATTCCCGGGTTTCCCGGCCTCCGAAGTGCTGTTCGACGACAGCGGCGCGGTTGCGGGCGTGCTCACGCAGGACATGGGCATCGCCGAAGATGACTCGCACAAGCCCGACTACCAGCCGGGGATGGAAATCCTGGCGAAATACACGCTCTTCGCCGAGGGCGTGCGCGGCAACCTGACCAAGAAGATGAAGGCGCGCTTCGATCTCGAAGCCGATTGCCAGCCGCAGATCTACGGGCTCGGGGTCAAGGAATTGTGGGATGTCGATCCCGCCAAGCACGTCCCGGGCCGGGTGATCCACACGCAGGGCTGGCCCCTGTCCGAAAGCCACAGCTGGGGCGGCGGGTTCATCTACCACCAGGCCGACGGCCAGGTCGCGCTCGGCTTCGTCACCGCGCTCGATTACGAGAACCCCTATGTCTCGCCCTATCAGGAATTCCAGCGCTGGAAGCACCATCCGGAGATCGCCGAACTGCTCGAGGGCGGCAAGCGGGTCGCCTATGGCGCGCGCGCGATCAACGAGGGCGGGTGGCAGTCGGTCCCCAAGCTCGCCTTCCCGGGCGGCGCGCTGATCGGCTGCGCCGCGGGCTTCGTCAACGTGCCCCGCATCAAGGGCAGCCACACCGCGATGAAGAGCGGAATGCTCGCCGCCGAAAGCGTGGCCGCAGCCATCGCCGCGGGGCATGAGAAGACCGAGCTGGCGGAGTACGACGCCGCCGTGCGCTCGAGCTGGATCGCCGAAGAACTCAAGAAGGTGCAGAACGCGCAGCCCGCGGTCGCCAAATACGGTGCCGATATCGGCACCGTGCTCGCTGGTATCGACATGTGGATGCGCACGCTCAAGATCGGCCTGCCGATCTCGATGAAGCACGAACCCGACTACACGCATCTGCAGCGCGCCGATCTCTACAAGCCGATCGACTACCCCAAGCCCGACGGGGTGCTGAGCTTCGACCGGCTGACCAATGTCGCCTTCAGCTACACCAATCACGCCGAGAACCAGCCGGTCCACCTCAAGGTCTGCGACATGGACCTGCAGCGCCGCAGCGAGCTGGAGGTCTTCGCGGGCCCCTCGACCCGCTATTGCCCTGCGGGCGTCTACGAATGGGTGCTGGAGGACGGCAAGGAGCCAGTCTTCGTGATCAACTCGCAGAACTGCGTCCACTGCAAGACCTGCGACATCAAGGACCCCAACCAGAACATCGAATGGGTGACGCCCGAGGGCGGGGGCGGGCCGAATTATCCGAATATGTGAGGTGAGTTGATGGCGGGCAGTCGAATTGGTCTAGCAGCGCTGCTGATGATCGGCGTTACCAACGCGGCCATTGCTCAGCCAAGCAAGAGCGACAGCGCACCGGCCGTCATCGAAGTACCGAAGGTCGAACAAGAGGGCGTCTGGCAACCCACGTCGGGAGGCACACAGGTACCGCTTTGGGCAGAAGATGTGGTTCTGGCAAGGCCCGACTCCGGCGACCAACCCGAAGCAACCGGCAACGGCTCCCCCCTCGTCGGCGGCAGGAAATGGCATTGGGCGACCTACGTAACCCGGCCGACCATGACCATATACCGGCCCAAGGGGACAAACACCGGCACGGCCATGCTGGTTCTTCCCGGCGGTGGCTTCTACGCCGTGGCGACCGATCTGGAAGGCACCGAGATCTGCGACTGGGTGGTCGAGCAGGGCGTGACCTGCGTCGTGCTGAAATACCGCTCGCCGCAGGTCTGGCCCAAGAAGGACGGTGTCGGACAACGTCCCGCGGTTCTCTTGCCGCTCGAAGACGCCCAGCGCGCGATTGGCTTGCTCCGGCAGCGAGCTTCCGAATGGGATATCAATCCGCACAGGATCGGCGTCATCGGGTTTTCTGCCGGCGCCTATCTCGCAGCGAACATGAGCAATACCGGCGAGCGCACCTATCCGCTGGCTGACGCTGCCGACCGCCAGTCACCGGTTCCCGATTTCGCGATCATCGCCTACTCTGCGCGGCTCTGGGAAGAGAACGACGACAAGACGGACCTTACTCTGGCACCTTGGGTGGAGATCAGCGCGCAAGCGCCGCCGACATTACTCATCCATGCGATGGACGACCGGGTCGACAACATCCGCCACCCGATGGCCTACGCTTTGGCCCTGAAAGAGGCAGGAGTACCGGTGGACATGCGGATTTATGCCGAGGGCGGCCATGCGTTCGGCTTGCGACCGACCGAGCATCCGATCACGACGCAGTGGCCGGGACACGTCGAGCAATGGCTGCGCAACATCGGAATGCTCTAAAAGCGCGCGAAGCCGCTCTGCCAAGCGCGTTGGGCGAGGCTGCGGCTCCGGAGACCACCCACCTGCAGACAATCCCGCCCGCCGTTGCTAGGGCGCACCGATGATCCGCGAAACCGCCTACGCCAAGATCAACCTCGCGCTGCATGTCCGGGCGCGGCGCGAGGATGGTTATCACGAGCTCGAGACGCTGTTCGCCTTCGTCGATGCCGGCGATGTGCTGACGGCGCGTGCGGCCGAAGCCGATGCGCTGGAGCAATATGGCGAGTTTGCCGGCGATCTGGGTACGCCTTTCGGTAATCTGGTCAGCCAGGCGCTCGGCGCGCTGCCGCGGCCCGGCGGGCTCGCAATCCAACTCGAGAAGAACCTGCCGGTCGCGGCGGGGCTGGGCGGCGGCTCGGCGGATGCCGGGGCGGTGTTCCGGATCGTGCGCGAACGGTTCGGTCTGCCCGACGACTGGCGGGAGCGCGCCGCGAAGCTGGGCGCCGATGTCCCGGCCTGCGTCGAAAGCCGGACCTGCATCGGGCGCGGGACCGGTACCGAACTCGAAGCGCTTGCTGACGACAGCCTTGCCGGTGTTCATGTGTTGCTGGTCAATCCGCGTGTGGCGCTGACCACCGGGCCGGTGTTCGCGGGATGGGACGGCGTGGATCGAGGGCCGCTCCCAAAAGGGTCGTCGCGCGCAATCGCGCTGGCGGGACGCAACGATCTGACCAAGCCGGCAATTCAATTGTGCCCGGTCATCGCCGATGTCCGCGCGGCACTCGAAAACACCGCGCCGGTGCTGGTCCGCATGTCGGGCTCGGGTGCGACATGCTTCGCGCTCTACGACAGTGAGGAAGCGCGCAATGCCGCCTCCGAAACAATCGCCACCGCCCATAGCGAATGGTGGCAGATGACAGGAAGGCTGCGATGATCGACGACAAACCCTATCGCCAGGTCGGACAGGCGGGCGCGCACGGGCTGCTGTGCCTTGCCGATCATGCCTCGAACTTCGTCCCCGAGGACATCGATCTCGGGATCGATCCCGCGCTGCTGGGCGAGCATATCGCGGTCGATATCGGCGTCGAAGGCGTCGCCGAGCGGCTGGCGCGCGAGCACGGCATTCCGGCGCATATCGCCTGCGTCAGCCGGCTGGTCTGCGATTTCCACCGCCGCGAGGACGAGCCCGCGGTGGTTCCGACCGAGAGTGACGGGCATCTGATCCCCGGCAATATCGGTGCCGACATCGAGCGGCGGCTGGCGGTCTATCACCGGCCCTATCATGCGGCGCTGGGGGAATTCATCGAGGAAGCCGCGCCCAAATTGCTGCTCGCGCTGCACAGCTTTACCCCCAGCCTCGCCTCGCGCGAGGAAGAACGGCCCTGGGAGGTCGCGCTACTCTACAATCAGGACGACCGCGCCGCGCGGCATGCGATCAGTTTGTTCGCCGAACAGGGCCTGACCGTCGGCGACAACCAGCCGTATTCGGGCAAACAGCTCAACGCGACTATGGACCGCCACGCCGAGGCGCGCGGGATCCCCTATCTCACCATCGAGGTGCGGCAGGACCAGATCGCCACCGAGGCGGGGCAGGCGCGTTGGGCCGCGCTGATTGCCGATGTTGCGAGTCGGACGCTGCTCGCGCTTGAGGCGCAATAAGCTTTCGTTTACGGCGCAAGGCTTGAAATCAATCGTCATCCCCGCGAAGGCGGGGATCCAGCCGAGCTTTCCGCCTGTCACCAAGTCAGCTGGACCCCCGCCTTCGCGGGGGTGACGGAGATCTTGAGGACGACGCCAGTGACCGCACGCTACGACAAATCCCGCCTCCCCAGCCGCCATGTCTCGGTCGGCCCCGAGCGCGCGCCGCACCGGTCCTATTATTACGCGATGGGGCTCTCCGAGGACGAGATCGCGCGGCCCTTCGTCGGCATCGCCAGCGCGGGCAACGACAGCGCGCCGTGCAACACCACGCTCGATCCGCAGGCGAACATCTGCCGCAAGGGCGTCGAGGAGGGCGGCGGAATGCCGCGCCGCTTCAACACCATCACCGTCACCGACGGCATCGCGATGGGGCACCAGGGGATGAAGAGCTCGCTGGTCAGCCGCGAGGTCATCGCCGATTCGGTCGAGCTCTCGGTGCGCGGCCATTGCTACGATGCGCTGGTCGGCTTCGCGGGCTGCGACAAGAGCCTGCCGGGGATGATGATGGCGATGCTGCGGCTCAACGTGCCGTCGATCTTCGTCTATGGCGGCTCGATCCTGCCCGGCACCTACAAGGGGCACGATGTCACCGTGGTCGATGTCTTCGAGGCGGTCGGGCAATATGCCTCGGGCAATTGCCCGCTTAAGGAACTGACCGCGCTCGAGAAGGTCGCCTGTCCCGGGCACGGCGCCTGCGGCGGGCAATTCACCGCCAACACCATGGCCTGCGTCGGCGAGGCGATCGGTTTGTCCTTGCCCAACAGCAACATGACTCCCGCTCCTTACAAATCGCGCGAGGAAATCGCGGTCGCCGCCGGCCGCCAGGTGATGGCGCTGCTGGAGCGCAATCTGCGCCCGCGCGACATCTGCACCCGCGCTGCCTTCGCAAACGCCGCGCGCGTGGTCGCCGCGACCGGCGGCTCGACCAACGCGGCGCTCCATCTGCCCGCGATGGCGCATGAGGCGGGGATCGCCTTCGACCTGTTCGATGTCGCGGAGATCTTCAAATCGACCCCCTATATCGCCGATCTCAAGCCCGGCGGGCGCTATGTCGCCAAGGACATGCACGAGGCGGGCGGGGTCTATATGGCGATGAAGACGCTGCTCGACGGCGGCTTTATCGATCCCAAACCGATGACGGTGACGGGCAAGACGCTGGGCGAGAACATCGAGGAGGTCACCTGGAACCCCGACCAGAAGGTGTTCTACGCCTTCTCCGACCCGATCACCCCCACCGGCGGGGTCGTCGGCCTCAAGGGCTCGCTCGCGCCCGAGGGGGCCATCGTCAAGGTCGCGGGGATGGAGCGGCTGCAGTTCACCGGGCCCGCGCGCTGCTTCGATTGCGAGGAGGACGCCTTCGCTGCGGTCGAGGCGCGCGAGATCGCCGAAGGCAGCGTGATCGTGATCCGCTACGAAGGCCCCAAGGGCGGGCCGGGGATGCGCGAGATGCTCTCGACCACCGCCGCGCTCTACGGGCAGGGGATGGGCGAAAAGGTCGCGCTGATCACCGACGGGCGTTTCTCGGGCGCGACGCGCGGCTTCTGCATCGGCCATGTCGGGCCCGAGGCGGCCGAGGGCGGCCCGATCGCACTGATCGAGGACGGCGACAGCATCGCGATCGACGCCGAGGCGGGGACGATCGACCTCCATGTCGATGCGGCGATACTGGACGAACGCCGCAAGTCGTGGCAGCCGCGCCGGCATGATTACCAGTCCGGAGCCTTGTGGCGCTATGCCCAGAACGTCGGAGCCGCGCGCAGCGGCGCGGTCACGCATCCCGGCGGGGCGAGCGAGACGCATATGTTCGCCGATATCTAGCGCGGTTCTGCTGGCGCTGGCGCTGGCGGCCTGTTCGGACGTGCAGGAACAGGCGGTCGCGGGTGCGGTGACGATCGAATGCGCGGTGGGGCCGGGTGCGGAAATGGGCGCGGACTGCTTGGTCGAGCGCGCGGGCGATGTGCTGGTCATCCGCCATCCCGATGGCGGTTTCCGGCGTCTGAACGTCATCGATCTGCGCGCGGCGGACGGTTCGGATCCGGCTCAGGTCGCGAGCGATGGCACAATGGTGGAGGTCCGGGTGGCGGGCGACCGCTATCGCTGGCAAGACGGGGCTTTCGACGATGACGAATGACGCGGTCCTGACCGTTGCGGAAATGCGCGCCGCCGAAGCCGCTGCGGTGGCCGCGGGCACCAGCGAGTGGTCGCTGATGCAGCGCGCGGGGCAGGGCGCGGCGGACTATGTCTGGCGGATCGCCGCCGGACGCCCGGTCACGGTGCTATGCGGCCCCGGCAACAATGGCGGCGACGGCTATGTCGTGGCCGAGGTTTTGCGGACGCGCGGGCTCGACGTGACGGTGGTCGCGACGGTCGAGCCCGGGACCGAGACCGCCACCACGGCGCGCAGGAATTATCGGGGCGCCGTGCAGCCGTCTGTCGCGGGTCTCGCCAGGCCCGTCATGGTCGACTGCCTGTTCGGCTACGGCCTCTCGCGCCCGCTCGAGGGCGATTTTGCCGAGGTCCTCGCCCGGGCCGCCGCGTCGCACCCTTGTCGCATCGCGGTGGATGTTCCGAGCGGGGTCGCCAGCGACAGCGGCGCGCTGCTCGGCGAAGTGCCGCGTTTCGACCTCACGCTGGCGCTGGGCGCCTGGAAGCAGGCGCATTTCCTGATGCCTTCGCTCGCCGTGATGGGCGAGAAGCGGCTGGTGCCGATCGGCCTCGATTTTCCGGAGGATGCCGCGCGCCTCGCCGAGCGCCCCGCGCTGTCGCCGCCCGCCGCCGATTCGCACAAATACACGCGCGGCCTGCTGGCGATCGTCGCCGGCGCCATGCCCGGTGCGGCGACGCTGGCCGCGCAGGCGGCGCTGCGCAGCGGAGCGGGCTATGTGAAGCTACTCAGCGAGCATTCGCATCCCGACGCTCCCGCCGAGCTGGTGATCGAGGGCGGCGATCTTGCCAAGAGCCTCGATGACGAGCGGATCGCCGCGGTGCTGATCGGTCCCGGGCTCGGCCGCGATGAGGCAGCACGCGCGCGGCTTTGCGCGGTGCTCGAAACCCGCGAGCCCTCCGTGCTCGACGCCGATGCGCTGCATCTGCTGGGCCCCGATTTGCTGGAGGGCTGCGATGCCACCCGCCTGCTGGTCACCCCGCATGAGGGCGAGCTGGCGAAGCTGTGCGACGCCTTCGGGATCGCGGGGCAAGGCAAGCTCGACCGCGCCCGCGCGCTGCACGAATCCACCGGTCTCGCGGTGCTGGCCAAAGGTCCGGACACGATCCTGATCGCGGCCGAGGGCCTCCGCTTCTTCCCGCAGGGCTCGAGCTGGCTCTCGGTCGCGGGGACGGGCGATGTCCTCGCCGGAATCGCCGCCGCGCGGCTGGCCGTGCATGGCGATCCCGCTCTGGCCGCTGAGGAAGCCGTGCATCTTCAGCACGAAGCCGCGGCGATCGCCGGTGCCGGCCTCACCTCCGGACAGCTCGCCCACGCCGTCCAGCCAGCCATGGAGCGCTTCCTGTGAGCGACACCGACACCATCCTCCGGATCGCCGCCAAGGGCGACGGGGTCACCGCCGACGGCCGTCACGCCGCGGGCGCCGCGCCCGGCGATGTCCTGCTCCCGGATGGCACGCTCCAGCCCGGCCCGCACCGCGCCACGCCGCCCTGCCGCCATTTCGCGCGCTGCGGCGGCTGCCAGTTGCAGCATTGCGACGAGACCGCGCTGCGCGATTTCGTCACCGACCGGGTGGCGCATGCGGCGCAGGGGCAGGGGCTCAGCGTCGGCGAACTGCTCCCGACCTATCTCTCGCCCCCGCAGAGCCGCCGGCGCGCGACGCTGCACGGCTTGCGGACGCACAAATTCATGCTCGGCTTTCGCGAGGGCCGCTCGCACCGTCTGGTCGATATCGCCGAATGCCCGGTGATGCGCCCCGAACTGTTCGCGATGGTCGCCCCCTTGCGCAAGCTGCTCGGCCCGATGGCGGGGCGCAATCCGGTCGATGTTGCGCTGACGCTGACCGATCAGGGGATCGACTGCCTGCTGACGGGGATCGAACTCGACGGGCTGGGCCCGACCGAGGCGGTGCTCGATTTCGCCCGCGACCGGGGCCTCGCGCGGCTGACGCTCGATCTCGGCTATGGCGCCGAGACGATGTGGGAGCCTGAGCCGGTGACGATCACGCTCTCGGGCGTCCCGGTGCCGTTTCCTGCGGCGGGCTTCCTCCAGCCGACCGCCGATGGCGAGGCGATGCTGGTCGCGGATGCCGTGGAATATCTGGAGGGGAGCAAGGTCGTCGCGGATCTCTTCGCGGGGCTGGGTACTTTCGCCTTCGCATTGGCACCGCGGGCGCAGACGGTGGCGATCGAGGCGGCGCGCGATGCCCATCTGGCCTGCAAGCTCGCCGCCGGACGATCGCGGCTCCCGGTGGAGGCGGTGCATCGCGACCTGTTCCGCAACCCGCTCCAGCCCGACGAGCTGGCGCGTTTCGACGCGGTGCTGCTCGATCCGCCCCGCGCCGGCGCGCGCGAGCAGATAGCGACGATCGCCGCGAGCAGCGTCGAGCGGGTCGCCTATGTCAGCTGCAACCCCTCGAGCTGGGCGCGCGATGCCAAGACTCTGGCGGAGGCGGGGTTCCGGCTCGAGAAGCTGCGCCCGGTGGGACAGTTCCGCTGGTCGACGCATGTCGAACTGACCAGCCTGTTCAGCCGGTAAACACGATGGTTTTGAATTGATCCTGCCTGCTCCTCCCCCTTGAGGGGGAGGCCGGGTGGGGGTGTACTGCGCCCGATGGCAGAGACGCGCGCCTGCGGCGCGCTCCCCCACCCCCGACCTCTCCCCGTGGGGAGGGGAGGTTTCCATTGTATAGCTTCCCGATCTAGCCTCTCAGCGCGCCTAGCACCTGATCGCGCAGCCATTGCCGCGCATGGGGTTCGACATAGGCGTGGCCCGCTCCCGGACAGCGCGCGATCCGCGCGTCTTCGCCCCAGGTTTCGGCGAAGACCTGCGCGGTGCGGTCGGCCTCGGCGAGCAGGATCCGCACCGGGCCCTCGAACCTCTCCAGCCCCGCGCGCATTTCGGCGGCGAGCGTGCTCGGTGCTGCCTTGGGCCCGGCGGCCTTGGCGATCCCGCGCGCAAGCTTGCCCAGATCGACCTTGCCCGAGACCAGCCGCATCACCTCGCGCGGGTTCTTCAGCTTCGCGAGATAGCGCGCGCGGATGGCGGCCGCAGGCGGAGTGGCGTCGGAGCCGCTTCCGCCGGTCTCCTCGATCGTCCAGGGGTTGCTGAGCACCAGCGCGTCGCAGCGCGCGCCGCCCGCCAGCATCAGCGCCGAGGCGGCGTCGCAATTGCCCATGCCCACCACCCGGCCGAGCTGCGGGGTCATCGCGCGGAAGGCGGCGAGCGCGGCGACGATATCGTCACCCTCCTCGCGAAAGCCCCGGTTGGGGCCCTCGCTGTCGCCTATGCCGCGGCGGTCGAAGCGGAACACGGGGAAGCCCGCGCGGGCGATCTCGGCGGCAAAGCGCGCCTGCCCGGCGAAGGCGCCGCTGCGGATCTCGTTGCCGCCGCTCACCAGCAACAGGCCGGAGGTCCCCGGCGCGGTGTCGAGCGTGCCCGCCAGAGTCGCGCCCTGGCAGTTGAAGGTCAGCGCCAGCCGGCTCACGCGGCGAGCATCCCGGCGGCGACGATGCGCGCCAGCGCTTCGGCTTGCTGCGGGTCGGACCCGGGCTCGGCGCGCAGCCACAGCGGCGACCCTCCCAGCTCGACCTGCTCGATCAGTCTGGTCTCCGGTCCGATCGCGGGTTCGGCGACCTCGAGCTCGCGGATCATCGCCGCGCCCAGCGGCCAGCCGGCGAGTTCGAGCCCCTGTTCGCGGCCCTGCGCCAGCAGCGTCTCGGCCTTTTCCTCGCGGCCTGCCTCGCGCGCGGCGATGGTCCGGGCGCGCAGCATGGCGCGCAGCAGCGGCTTGCCCTGCGCGGGGGCGTAGAAGAAGGCGGGCGTTCGCGGCGGGACGAGCAGCGCGCCGCCGCGGATGGCAAGCACATGGCTGCAGCGAAACAGCGCCAGGGCCTCGTGCGCCGCCTCGCGCCAGAGCGTCAGGCTCTGGCTTTCGAGCGGGGCCAGGCTTTCGTTGCAGCCGGGCAGGTCGGGAAGGAAGCTATCCACCCCCGCTTCATCGAGATTGCGCATGATTTCAACGCATTGGTGGCGGGTCTTGTTATGCTCGTCGAACAGTGGCGGGAGCAGCAGCAGCCGCGGTTCGCGCGCCCGGTCGAAGCGCAGCACGATCTCCTCGGCCCGCTTCCCGGATGGGAGCGGCGGGCGCCAGGAATCGTAGAGCGCCAAGCTCAGGACTCGACCGACTTCGCCTCGGCGAAAGCGAGCAACCCGCCATAGGTCTCGAGCATTTCGCCATCGACATCCTCGTCCTCGATGACGATGCCCAGCCGGTCTTCCATCTCGGTGAGCAGCCCCGCGACCGCCATGGAATCGAGTTCGGGGAGATGGCCGAACAGTCCGGTATCGCCGGAGAATTCCTCCACCTGCGCCTCCTCGAGACCCAGCACGTCGCGCAGGATCGCACGCAGCACGGTATCGATCTGGCTGCGGCTGGGCGCGGTCGCATCGGTCGAAATGGCGGTCTGGCCGGTCATGAAGGGCGCTTTCGTGCGGTTTGCGGGCGGGAGGGATGCAGGCGGTGCGGCTTAACCGCGTCGCAGATGCGAGGCAAGCCGGTCGGCGGCCTTGCGCGCGACCAGCCGCCAGGCGGCGATTTGCCGTGGATCCACGCAGGTCAGCCGGTAGCGGGGCCGCTCGGCGTCCATCCAGTCGCGCTTGTAGCCATCCTCGCCGGTGCCGAAATCGACCAGCGCGACCTTGTCGACATCGATGACATGCGCGAACAGCGCCGCGCTCAGCGTGGTGCCGGCGGAGAGCTTCGCGTGGTCCTGATCGTAGGCGAGCTTGTGGATGAAGGCGCTGCCATGCTCGACGGTCCAGAACTGCGCCGCCACCGGTCGGCCCTCGTGCCGCGCGACGCCGAGCCGGAGATGTCCGAGCGCGCCCTCGCTGCGGGCGAAGGCCTCGAGCAGTTCGGCGTCCTGCTCTTCGGTCTTCCAGCTGCGGTCGTAGATATCGACATACGCCTGCCAGGCGGAAACATCGAATTCGGTAAGGACCTCGACATCGACCTTCTTCGCCTTGCGCTTGAGCGTGGTCCGCATCGGGCCGGGGCGCTGCGCCCAATAGGCGGCGAAATCGCGGGTGCCGACCGCGAGCACATGATTGGTGTCGCGCTGCTCGATCCGGGTGAGCCAGCCCGCCGCGCGGAAGGCGGCGCGCAGCCGGGTGGCGCTGCCGTCCTCGTCGGGGAGATAGTCCAGCGTGACGCTCGGCCCTTGGTGCCGCAGGTCCCTGGCGATGGCGCGCAGCAGCGCGTCGCCTTCGGGGCCGGGCGCCGCGAGCGGGCGCCAGGCGAAAGCGAACCAGTGGTGGAGCGATCGCATCCCGTCTGCGCCTCGCTCCAGCGGCAGCGCGGCGGTGCCCTCAGGCCCCTCGGCCATGGCCACCAGCGGATGCTTGCCGAACTGCGCCAGCAATCCGTACCAATCGGAGCGGTCGAAGGGGCTGCGCGCAAGATGGTCGAACGCTTGCAGTTTGCTAACTCTATCGTGATAGCTGACCGTCACATCGCCCGTCCTCGCCATCATTGCTGCCGCCGTCATTGCCGTCGCCATTGCACCCTCCAGGAGCATCCATGTCCCTAGCGCCAGACCCCGTGCCCCGGCCACTGGATAGTCTTGTCGAACGCGGTGAATCCGGCGCCCCGGCGCTGGTCCTGCGCGGCCATACGCTTAGCTATGCAGGGTTAAGAGAGCGTGTCGCGCTGCTCGCGGGCTGGCTGGCGAGCCGCGCCGCGCCGGGCGAGAGGGTGGCGAGCTGGGCCGCCAAGGGCGAACTGACCTGCCTCCTCCCGCTCGCCGCCGCGCGCGCGGGGCTGGTGCATGTCCCGATCAACCCGCTGCTCAAGCACAGCCAGGCGGCGCATATCCTTTCTGACAGCGACGCGGTGCTGCTGGTCGCGACAGCTTCGCGGCTGAAGTCGTTGGAAGAAGGCGATATTCCCGAAGTCTGCGAGTTTTTCGAGGAAAGCGAAGCCTTGGCAAGCGCCGAGGCGCTCGCCGCGCCGCTGCCCGCCTCGACCCGCGATCCGCAGGAGCTCGCTGCGATCCTCTACACCAGCGGTTCGACCGGCCTGCCCAAGGGGGTGATGCTAAGCCATGCCAATATGTGGCTCGGCGCGGCCAGCGTGGCGCATTATCTCGGGCTGGCGCCGGACGATGTGACGCTCTCGGTGCTGCCGCTGTCCTTCGACTACGGCCAGAGCCAGCTGCTTTCGACCTGGTACGCCGGCGGGTCGGTGGTCCCGCTCGACTATCTCTTCCCGCGCGACGTCGCGAAGGCCTGCGCCCGCCACGGCGTCACGACGCTGGCGGCGGTGCCGCCGCTCTGGCTCCAACTCACCGAGACCGAATGGAGCGACGAGGCCACGCGGACGATGCGGCGGCTGACCAACAGCGGCGGTGCGCTGACTATGGATCTCGTCCGCGACCTGCGCGCAAAGTTTCCCGCCGCGCGGTTGTACCCGATGTACGGGCTGACCGAGGCCTTCCGCTCGACCTATCTCGACCCCCAGCTGGTCGATGCGCACCCGACTTCGATGGGGACCGCAGTCCCCTTTGCCGAGATTCTCGTCGTCAACGACAAAGGCAATGTCGCTGCGCCGGGCGAGGAGGGCGAGCTGGTCCATTGCGGACCGCTGGTGGCGCAGGGCTATTGGCAGGACGCAGAGCGCACCGACGAGCGGTTCAGGCCGGCGCCGGCGGCGAGCGAATATGGCGGCATGGCGGTGTGGTCGGGCGACCGGGTCCGGCGCGACGGGGACGGCCTGCTCTATTTCGTCGGGCGGCGCGATGCGATGATCAAGAGCGCGGGCAACCGTATCAGCCCGCAGGAGGTCGAGGATGCGGCGCTGGCGACGGGGCTGGTGGCCGAGGCGGTTGCGCTGGGCGTGCCCGACGAGCGGCTCGGACAGGCGGTCCATCTGATCGTCCGCCCCGCGGCTCTGGCCGAGCCCAATAAAGAAAGGTTTTCCAAGGCTTTGGCGAAGGAACTTCCCAACTTCATGCAACCCCAGGCGATCCATTGGCGCGAGACCCTGCCGACCAATCCCAACGGCAAGCTCGACCGCGCGGCGCTGGCGCGGGAGCTGGGCGCATGAGCGCCAAGCCCAAACCAACCGGCCCGATCCCCGCGGGCTACGAGACGCGCGATGGTGCATTGCTGATCGGCGGCCGCAGCGCCGACGACTGGGCGGAGCAGGCGGGCCGTACCCCCCTGTTCCTCTATTCGCGCGACCTGCTGGAACAGCGGATGGCCGATCTGCGCGCCGTGATGCCCGAGCGGCTGCGGATCAATTACGCGATCAAGGCCAACAGTTTCGAACCCGTGCTGAAGCTGATGGCGGGTCTGGTCGACGGGCTCGACATCGCCTCGGGCGGCGAGCTGGCGCTGGTCCAGCAGGCCGGGATCGACACCGCGCGGGTCAGCTTCGCCGGGCCCGGCAAGCGCGACGACGAGCTCGAGGCGGCAATCGCGGCCGGGGTGACGCTCAACCTCGAAAGCGAGGGCGAGGCGGCACGGGCGCTGGCGATCGCCGACAAGCTCGGGATCACCCCGCGGCTCGCGATCCGGGTCAATCCCGACTTCGAGCTCAAGGGCTCTGGCATGAAGATGGGCGGCGGCGCCAAGCCCTTCGGGGTCGATGCCGAGCGCGTCCCCGCGCTCGCGCGGCTGGTGATCGCAGCCGGGGCCGACTGGCGCGGCCTGCATATCTTCACCGGCAGCCAGGCGCTCGGCGCCGAGGCGCTGGTCGAGGCGCAGGGCAATGTCCTCGACCTCGCCGACCGGATCGCGCGCGAAGCCGGGATCGCCATGCCCAAGCTCAACATGGGCGGCGGGTTCGGGATTCCCTATTTCCACGGCGACCGCCCGCTCGATATCGCGCGTGTGGGCGAGGCTCTCAGCGAGCGCTTCGCCGCTCTGCCCGACAGCCTCGCAAACGCCGAACTCTATATCGAACTCGGGCGCTATCTCGTCGGCGAGGCGGGGATCTATCTGACCCGGATCGTCGATCGCAAGGTCAGCCATGGCGAGACCTATCTGGTCACCGACGGCGGCCTGCACCACCAGCTCGCCGCCTCGGGCAATTTCGGCACCGTCGTCAGGCGCAATTACCCGGTCGCGATCGCCGCGCGCTTCGACGCTCCGCCCGAAGAGATCGCCAGCGTGGTGGGCTGCCTGTGCACCCCGCTCGACCGGCTGGCCGAACGCGCAGAACTGCCGCGCGCCGAGGTCGGGGATCTCGTTGCGGTGTTCTGCGCCGGAGCCTATGGCGCGAGCGCTTCTCCGAGCGCCTTCCTCGGCCAGGGGCCGGCCGTGGAACTGCTCGTCTGACACTGTCCCGAATTGCAACAGTGCGCAGCGAATCGGCGGAGCGCCGTGGGTTGCCCGTCAAAGCTAACGGTCTGTTCACCTTTTTTCTGCATTAGGTTGGCTGAAATAGGGGGAGGTGAGTTTGCCGATGGCGGCTCTCCAGCTCCTTGAAAGCGGCCGAGGAACATTTTTCATGCGCAAATTTCGCGTTTCCACTTCCATCGCGAGCTGTGCGGTCGCAGCGCTGGCGCTTTCAGGTTGCGCCGGGTCCGGCGGCACCGAGCTGCCGCCCGCGACCTTCGTCGCGCTGCAGGAAGGCCCGGGCGAGCAATATGTCATCGGTCCGCTCGACAATCTGACCATCCACGTCTGGCGCAATCCGGAACTGGGCGCCGAGAAGATCCAGGTGCGCCCCGACGGCCGTATCACCATCCCGCTGGTCAAGGACATGCCGGCGGTCGGCAAGACCCCTTCGATGCTGGAGGAGGATATCCGCCTCCAGCTCTCGCAATATATCGAGGATCCGCTGGTCTCGGTGATCGTCAACGAATTCGCCGGCACCTTCAGCCAGCAGGTCCGCATCGTCGGCGCCACCGAAAAGCCCGCCTCGATCCCCTATCGCGCCAACATGACCGTGCTCGACGCCATGATCGCGGTCGGCGGGCTCAATGATTTCGCCGCCGGCAACCGCGCCAAGCTGATCCGCTTCGACAAGCAGGCCGGGCGCCAGCGCGAATATGCGCTGCGCTTGACCGACCTGCTCCGCCGCGGCGACAGCGAGGCGAATGTCATGCTGCGCGCCGGGGACGTGATCATCATCCCCGAGTCGGCTTTCTGAGAGCGCACCCGCTATGAACGAGGTCTTCGAGGAACTGCGCGCGGCGCTCTATCAGGTCTGGAACCGGCGCTGGGTCGCGCTGGGCGTGGCCTGGGGGGTCTGCGTACTCGGCTGGTTGGTGGTGGCGCTGATCCCCAACAGCTACGAAAGCCGCGCACGCATCTATGTGCAGGTCGACGACGTCCTCTCGCAACAGCTCGAGATTTCCGGCGACGGCGCGAAGGAGCTGGTTCGCGTCCGCCAGACCCTGGCGAGCGGGGTCAATCTCGAAAAGGTCGTTCGCGCCACGAAGCTGGGCGAGGATATCACCACCGATTCCGATCTCCAGGGCGCGGTCACCAGCCTGACCGAGAACGTCACCGTCAAGGGCGAGCAGGACAATCTGTTCGAAGTCAGCGCGACCATCGGGAAGGGCGACCTGAGCGATGCGGAGAACGCCAAGCTCTCGCAGGACGTGGTCCAGAAACTGCTCGACATCTTCCGCGAGGAGAACATCTCGGGTAATCGCGGCGAGGTCGCCGATACGCTGGTGTTCCTCGATCGCCAGCTCGAAGAGCGCAAGCAGGAACTCGAGGCCGCCGAACAGCGTCGCCTCGCATTCGAGGCGCAATATCCCGAACTGATCGGCGGAACCGGGACGGTTTCGACCCGGCTGCAGACCCTGCGCACCGAAATGCGCGGCGTCGATGGCGATATCGCTGCGGCGCAAAGCGCGCTGGCGGCGATCAACGGCCAGATCGCGGGCACCCCGCGCAGCATCCAGATGCCCGGTGCCGGCGGTGGCGGAGCGCGCGGCGCGCTGATCCAGGCGCAGTCGCAGCTTGCGGCGATGCGCTCGCGCGGGCTGACCGACAGCCATCCCGATATCCAGTCGACCCAGCGCCAGATCGGACTGCTCGAACGCCAGGCGGCCAACGAGGGCGATGGCGCCTATGGCCAACCCAACCCGGCTTACACCTCGCTGATCTCGATCCGCGCCGAACGGCAGGCCAATGTCCAGGCGCTGAGCGCCCGCAAGGCGGCGTTGCAGGCGGATATCTCCGGTATGATCGCCTCTCAGGCGCAGGAGCCCGAGGTCGCTGCCGAAGCCAACCGCATCTCGCGCGACTACGAGGTGCTCAAGACCAAATACGACGAGCTGCTCAGGGACCGCGAGGAAATGCGCCTGCGCGGCCAGGTCCAGACCGAACGCAGCGCCTTCCAGTTCGAGGTGGTCGATCCGCCGACGATCCCGCGCAAGCCCGCGGCGCCCAACCGGCCGATCCTGTTGATCGGGGTGCTGATCGTCGGTCTCGCGGCCGGTGCCGGCGTGGCTTTCGTGCTCGGCCAGCTCAAATCCGCCTTCTCGACCGCCGACCGGCTCGAACGCGCGCTCGACCTGCCGGTGGTGGGCACGATTTCGCGCTCGATGACCAAGGCGCGCGAGGAGCATGCGCGCAAGCGCTTCAAGCAATTCGCCGCCGGTGCCGGCGCGCTAGGCGGGGTTTGCATCCTGCTGCTCGCGGTCGAGTTCATCCAGGTCGGTACGGTGGCGTGAAGGGATTGTGAGCGTGAACAAGCCGATCAAGATCGTGCCCCCCGGCGACGGGAAGGATGAGGCGGACACTGCGCAGGCTCCCGGCAAGCGCTCGCTGTTCGAGCGCGCCAGCGGGGCCTTCGGCTTCGACAGCCTGGCGCCGGCCAAGGTTCCGGCCAAGCTGCCGCAGGGCAGGGCGGTGCGCATGCCCAAGCCGGCCAAGCGCGCGGATGCGCCCGCCGAATTTTCCGAGCCCGAGCAGGGCCTGGACAGAGCCGCTGCCGGTTCGCAGCCGCCGGTCGTGATCGAGGCGGAGACCCGGCCGGCGCGCCAGCGCGAAGTCGGCGGCCGCAAGGTCGAGTTCACCGGTAAGCCGCAACCGATCTCGCGCAAGCATCTGCGCGAGCAGGGGATGATCGACCCCGATCTGGGTTCGAGCGGACTGGTCGAGGAATTCCGCATCGTCAAACGCCAGGTGCTGGCGAGTGCCGAGGCCGACGGCACCGCCAAATCGCGCCGCGTCCTGATCTGCTCGCCGCATCCCGGCGAGGGCAAGACCTTCTGCGCCACCAATCTCGCGATCGCGCTGGCGGGCGAACGCCAGTCCGAAGTGCTGCTGGTCGATGCCGATTTCGGCAAGCCCTCGATCATGAAGACCTTCGGGCTCGATCCAGCACCCGGGCTGATGGACGCGCTGCGCGATCCCAGCATCAAGGTCGAGGATCTGGTTCTGGGCACCGATATCCCCGGGCTGTGGATCCTGCCCGCGGGCCAGCGCAGCGGCTCGGATGCCGAATATCTCGCCAGCGAGCGGACCTGGGAAGTGCTCAACCGCCTTACCCGCGGCGCGCACGACCGGATCGTGATCTTCGACAGCCCGCCCGCGCTGGCGGCCTCGCCCGCAGCCGAGCTCGCCAAGCATTGCGGCCAGGCGCTGCTGGTTGCGCGCGCCGACACCACCGCGCGCGCGGCGCTGGAGGATGCGATCGACCTGCTCTCGGGCTGCCCCGACATCCGCCTCTTGCTCAACGATGCGACCTTCAGCCCGAGCGGGCGCAAGTTCGGCAAATATTACGGCTATCGGGAATCGGCATCATGAAGACCCGCTTGATCGTCAGCCTCGCGGCGGGCTGCGCGCTGATCGCGCCGCTGCCGCTGATGGCGCAAAGCTATCAGGGCCGCGGGTCGCAAGACCAGACCGGATCGTCGGAGGAGACCGAGGGCCGGGCGGGGCCTTCCGGACGGCGGCTCTCGGTCGAACCTTACATCGAGGCCTCGCAGATCCTCACGGCGCAGCTCTCGCCCTTTGACGACGTGCTGACCTACACCCAGCTCGCCGCCGGGGTCGATGCCTCCTACATCGGGCGCAACAACGGCGCCTCGGTGTCGCTGCGCTATGAACACAATTTCGGCTATGGCGATGCCAGCGACAGCGACACCATCAGCGGGATCGCGCGCGGCTACACCACCCTGGTCCCGCAGGTGCTCACGCTCGAGGCCGGCGCGCTCGCCAGCCGCACCACCGTCACCAGCGGCGGCTCGAACGTCTTCGCCGGGCAGAACAATCTCGACAATTCGACCCAGACCTATTCGGCCTATATCGGGCCCAACCTTTCGACCGAGATCGACCGCGTCGATGTGACCGGCAATTACCGGCTGGGCTACACCCGCGTCGATGCGCCCGACTTCGTCGCGGCGGGCGGAACTCCTGCCGATGTCTTCGACGAAAGCGTAACCCACAGTGCGCAGCTGCGCGCCGGCACCCAGCCGGGCGAGTATCTCCCGGTCGGGATCGGCGTGGGCGGCGGCTATTTGCGCGAGGACGTCGACAATCTCGACCAGCGCGTCGTCGATTCCTATCTCCGCGGCGATGTCACCGTGCCGATCACCCCGTCGCTCGCGGTCGTGGCAGGCGTCGGCTACGAGGATGTCGAGGTGTCGAGCCGCGATGCCTTGCGCGATGCCGGGGGCAACCCGGTCGTCGGCCCCGACGGCCGGCTGGTCACCGACGAGGCCGGTCCGCGCCGGATCGCCTTCGAAGCCAGCGGCCTGATCTGGGACGTCGGCGTGCTGTGGCGCCCGAGCCAGCGCACTTCGCTCCAGGCGGTCTATGGCCGCCGCTACGACAGCGACACCTATTACGGCAATTTCAGCTGGCAGCCGAGCCGCACCTCCAGCCTCGGGGTCAATGTCTACGACACGATCACTGGCTTCGGCGGACGTCTCAACAACACGCTCGCCGCGCTGCCGACCGATTTCGAGGTCGTCCGCGACCCGATCAGCGGCGCGATCGTCGGCTGCGTCAATTCGGTCAGCGGCGCGAGCTGCCTCGACGGGCTGCTCGGCTCGGTCCGCTCCTCGGTGTTCCGCTCGCGCGGGGTCTCGGCCTATTATTCGCGTCAGGTCGGGCGCACCACCGCCGGGATTTCGGCAGGCTACGACCGGCGCACCTATCTCGGCGCGCCGGGCACCGTGCTCGAAGCCTCCGACGGCGTCTCGGACGAAAGCCTCTACATCGCCGGCACCGTCACCGGCCCGCTGGGTCGCGACGCGGGCTATACCATCGCCACCTACGCCAGCCATATCGACAGCGGCTTCGTCGGGGTGGGCGATGCGCTCGCGCTCGGCAGTTCGGCCGCCTACAACCGCAACTTTACCCGCAACCTCACGGGGCGGGTCGCGGTGGCGGTGAACTATCTCGACAGCGAAGTGTCTGCCGAGGACCTCAAGAGCGCATCGGCCCTGGTGGGCCTGCGCTACGGCTTCTGATAGGAAGATCCGACCATGTACGAACAATATTACGGCTTCTCGGAGCGCCCCTTCCAGCTCACCCCGGACCCGGCCTATTTCTTCGAGAGCATCACCCACAAGAAGGCATTGTCCTATCTCGGCTACGGGCTGAACCAGGGCGAGGGCTTCGTCGTCATCACCGGCGAGGTCGGCTCGGGCAAGTCGACGCTGGTTGCGCATCTCAAGGAAAAGCTCGACGCCGACCGGATGAGCGTGGGCGAGGTGGTCACCAGCGCGCTCGACGGCGAGGAAATGATCCACGTCGCCGCGCGCAGCTTCGGGCTCGATGTCGAGGGCCGCGACAAGGCCGCGGCGCTCGCCGCGATCGAGCATTTTCTCCACGAGGAAGCGCGCAACGGCAAGCGCTGCCTGCTGATCGTCGACGAATCGCAAAACCTCTCGATCGGCGCGCTCGAAGAGCTGCGGATGCTGTCGAACTTCCAGCTCGGTTCGCATCCGCTGCTGCAGACGCTGCTGCTCGGGCAGCCCGAATTCAAGCGGCTGCTCGCGGGCTCGCCCGAGCTCGAGCAATTGCGCCAGCGGGTGATCGCGGCGCATCACCTCGAACCGATGCAGCCGGGCGAGATCGAACCCTATGTCCGCCATAGGCTCGACCATGTCGGCTGGGACGGCAGCAATCCCGAGCTCGACCGCGGCATTTTCACCAAGCTCCACCGCGCCACCGGCGGCATTCCGCGGAAGATCAACCAGGTCATGACCCGGCTGCTGCTGCTCGGCGCTGTCGAGGAGCAGGCGGTGATCGAACCCGACATGCTCCAGTCGGTGATCGAGGAGATGGAAGGCGACAGCGCCGCCGAGGACGAGGCGGTCGCCGACAGCGTCGCGCCCGATCCCAAGCTCCCGGCCGCGCAGGCGGTGGCCCAGGCGCGGCGCGCCGAAGCCGAGCGCAAGGCTCCCGAACAATCCCGGAGCGAAGGCCTCGCCGAGGCGCAGATCGTTGCGATCGAACGCGCCTTTGCCGATCGCGACCGCGAGCTCGACCAGCTTCGCCGCGAAATCGGCGAAACCCGCGCCAGCTTTGTCGGTGGACCCGAACAGGGTTCCGACGCGATCGACGAGCGGCTGGGACGGATCGAAGCGCGGCTCGACGAACAGGAGCAATCGCTGCGCCATGTGCTTGCACAACTGATCGAATTCCTCGAGGCCAACGGACGGCGCGAAGCCGCCTGAGGCGCGAAAGGGGGACCCGTTTGGAACAGCGCTCGATCACTGCGGCAGGCATCCTCAACGGGCTTTCCGTCGATGTCGAGGACTGGTTCCAGGTCGGCGCCTTCGAGAACACGATCGCGCGCTCCGACTGGGACGGGATCGCGCTGCGCGTGGGCGACAATGTGCGCCGCGTGCTCGACCTGTTCGACGAAGTCGGGGTCAAGGCGACCTTCTTCACGCTGGGCTGGGTGGCCGAACGCGAGCCGCAAGCGATTCGCACCATCGTCGAGCGCGGCCACGAGCTCGCCAGCCACGGCTACGACCACACGCGGGTCTTCACCTTCGATCCGGGGCAATTCGCCGCCGATCTGAAAAGATCGCGCGCCATTCTCGAGGACGCGGGCGGAGCGGCGATCACCGGCTACCGCGCGCCAAGCTTCTCGATCGACCAGCGCACGCCCTGGGCGCATGAGGTGCTGGCCGAGCACGGCTACGCCTATTCCTCGAGCGTCGCGCCGATCCGCCACGACCACTATGGCTGGCGCGAGGCGCCGCGCTTCGCCTTCCGCCCGCTGGCGGACAGTCCGCTGGTCGAGATCCCCGTGACGACCGCGCAGGTGGGCGAGCGGCGGCTGGCGGCTGGCGGCGGCGGGTTCTTCCGCGTGCTGCCCTATGCCTTCTCGCGCTGGGCGATTGCCCGGGTCAATTGCGACGACCGCCGCCCGGCGGTGTTCTATTTCCACCCTTGGGAGGTCGATCCCGGCCAGCCGCGCGTGGCTGATGCGCCGCTGCGCTCGAAGCTGCGGCATTACACCAACCTTGCGGGCATGGCCGACAAGCTGCGCCGGCTGGCGGGGGATTTCCACTGGGGCCGGATGGACGAACTCGCCCGGATTGAGGCGCAGCGCTGCGTCGAGTTCGCACCGTGAATGCGCCGCTCAAGCACACATCCATCTGCGTGACGCTTGCCGATTTGCGCGATCCCGGCGAGGTCGCGCGGCTCGAGGGTTTCGTGGCGGAGCAGGGCGGAACGGCGTTTCACCGGCCCGCGTGGCTGGCGGCGATCGAACGCGGCACCGGCCAGCAGGCGCTGGGCCTCGTCGCGACCCGCGGCGGCGATTTGGCCGGCTGGCTCCCGCTCAGCGATATCCACTCGCCCTTCTTCGGACGCGCGCTGGTATCGAGCGGCTTCGCGGTCGGCGGCGGCCCGCTGGCGGTTTCCGAAGGTGATAGCGAGGCGCTGTGCCGTGCGGCGGAGGAACTCGCCCTGCGGCGCGGCGCGGGAACGATCGAACTGCGCGGCGGACAGGCGCCGCATGACTGGGCCGCGACCGCCACCGCGCATTGCAATTTCAGCCGCGATCTCGCCGCGGACGACGAGGCCGAACTGCTCGCCATCCCGCGCAAGGCGCGCGCCGAGGTGCGCAAGGGCCTGCGCAACGATCTCGACATCGCGATCGGCGGCGGGCCCGATGATCGCGCGGCGCATTATGCGGTCTATTCCGAGAGCGTGCGCAATCTCGGCACGCCGGTGTTTCCGCGCGCGCTGTTCGATGCGGTGCTCGACGGTTTCGGCGCGGATGCGGATATCCTGACCGTGCGGCGCCAAGGCGAGCCGGTTGCGAGCGTGCTGTCGCTCTACCACGCGGGCGCAGTGATGCCCTATTGGGGCGGCGGGCGGTTTATCGCCCGCGATTTACGCGCCAATGAGGTGATGTATTACGAGCTGATGCGCCACGCCCGCACCCGCGGCTGCACGCGGTTCGACTTCGGGCGCTCCAAAACGAACAGCGGACCCTATTTCTTCAAGAAGAACTGGGGGTTCGAGCCCGAACCGCTGACCTATTCGAGCTGGACTGCTCCTGGTGTGGCGGCGCGCAATATCGATCCGACCGACGAGGGCTATTCGCGCGGGATCGAGCTGTGGAAGCGGCTGCCGCTGCCGCTCGCCAACGCCATCGGCCCCTTCGTCGCCCGCGGGCTGGGCTGATGGGCGAGATCCTGTTCCTGTGCCACCGCGTGCCGTTCCCGCCCGACCGTGGCGACAAGATCCGCTCGCATCACCTGCTCAAGGGGCTCGCGAAGCTCGCGCCGGTGCATGTCGGCACCTTCGCCGAGAATGCGCAGGATCGCGCGCAGGATCCGGCGCTGGCCCAACTGGCCGCGAGCCACCTGCTGGTCGATCGCGACATGTCGCTGCCGAAGGCGGGATTGCGGGCGCTCGTGAGCGGCAGACCGGTGAGCCTGCCGGCCTTCGCCGACCGCCGCCTGTCGCGCTGGGTGGCGCAGACGCTGGCTGGCCGCGACATCGACACCGTGGTGATCTTCTCGGGCCAGATGGGGCAGTACATACCAGAGGGCTTCACCGGGCGCGTGGTGGTCGATCTGTGCGACGTCGATAGCGCCAAGTTCGAGACCTATGCGGCCGAAGCAGGTTTTCCCAAATCCTGGCTGATGGCGCGCGAGGCGCGGCTGCTGGCGCTTGAGGAGGCGCGGATCGCGCGGCGTGCGGATTGCACGCTGCTGATCTCCGACAATGAGCGGGCGCTGTTCCGCAGCCGGCTGCCGGCCGGAGCGGACTGCGATATCCGCGCGTTGGGCAATGGTATCGACGCTGCGTTCTTCGACCCGACAACAACCCAAGCGCACCCCGAGTTGGCAGCAACTCCGGGGCCGCATTTCGTCTTTACCGGGCAGATGGACTATCCGCCCAATATCGCGGCGGTGGAGCGGTTCGCCCGCGCGATCTTGCCGCGCCTGCGCGAGACCGTGGAGGCGCAGTTCCACATCGTCGGCCGCGCGCCGACCGCCGAGGTGACCCGGCTGGGCGACTTGTCTGGCGTCCGCGTTTGGGGCGAGGTCCCCGATGTCCGGCCCTTCCTCGCCGGGGCAACGGCTGTGGTCGCGCCGCTGACGCTGGCGCGCGGGGTGCAGAACAAGGTGCTCGAGGCGATGGCGATGGCGCGCGCGGTGCTGCTCAGCCCCGAGGCCGCCACCGGTATCGCCGCGGTCGACGGCGAGCATTTCGTGATTTGCCGCGACGACGCGGCGTTCGCCGCCGCCGCCGCCGCATTCGCCGCCGATCCGGACCGCGCCGCCTCGATGGGCCACGCCGCCCGCGCCTTCGTCATGACGAAGATGTCGTGGGAAGCTTTCGAGGCGGAGCTGGCGAATATCCTCGGGCGCGGGCGGGGCGGTGCGCGCCATGCCGCCTGACAGCGCAACCCTGACCGATACGCCGATCGCTGCGACCCGCCATTCCGAATGGCGTGCCGCGCTGGTCCGGCTCTCGCTCGCCTCGCTCGCTCTGGTGGCGCTGGCCTCACGCGAATGGGGCGAGATGCTGCACATCTGGTGGAACAGTGACAGCTATTCGCACATCCTGCTGGTCCCGCCGATCATCGCCTGGCTGGTGTGGATCCGCCGCGAGGACGCCGCTCAGGTCACGCCGCGCGGCTGGTGGCCGGGGCTGGCCGTGGTGGCGGCGGCGCTCGGGTTGTGGCTCGCCGGTCGCTCCACCGGTCTCAACCTGCTGGCGCACGCCGGCGCGGTGGCGATGCTCCCCGCCGCCACGCTCGCGCTGCTCGGGCCGCGGGTCGGCGCGCTGCTCGCGTTGCCGCTGGGCTTTGCCGCCTTCCTCGTCCCCTTCGGCGACGAGATCGTGCCCCCGCTGCAATATCTCACCGCCGAAATGGCGATCGCGCTGACCCATATGGTCGGCGTGGCAGCGTGGATCGACGGGATCTACATCCACACCCCCGCCGGGCTGTTCATCGTCGCCGAGGCCTGCGCCGGGGTGCATTTCCTGATCGCGATGGTGGCGCTGGGGGTGCTGACCTGCTTCACCAGCTTTGCCAGCTGGCGCCGCCGCGCGCTGTTCATGGCCGCCTGCGTGGTGGTGCCGATCCTTGCCAACGGCATCCGCGCCTGGGCGACGATCTACATCGCGCAATTCATCGGGGCCGAGGCGGCGGGCGGGTTCGATCACATCGTCTACGGCTGGATCTTCTTCGCTCTGGTGGTCGCGCTGATCCTGGGCGTCGCCTGGCGCTGGTTCGAGCGCGAGCCCGAGGAGGCGGGCTGGTCGCTCGAGGAACTGCGCGGCAGCGTGCTGCTCGCCGCGCTGGAGCGCCGCTCGGGCGGGACCCGCGTCCTGCTGCTCGCCACTCTCGCGCTGGCGGCGGGTGCGGCGGCGCTCGCCTTCGCGCTGCCTACGGGCTAGGAGCCACCGCCTATGTGCGGGATCGCTGGCATCTTCCATTACGGCACGCCCAAGCCGGTCGATCCGCGAAGGGTCGAGCGGATGGCCGATGCGCTGGCGCATCGCGGGCCCGACGGTTCGGGGGTCTGGACCGCACCCGGGGTCGGGCTGGGGCATCGCCGGCTCTCGATCATCGATCTCGCGGGCTCGCCGCAGCCGATGCATTCGGTCGATCGCCGCGCGGTGATCGTCTTCAACGGCGAGATTTACAATTACCGCGCGCTGCGCGCCGAGCTCGAGGTCGGCGGCGCGCGCTTCCACACCGGTGGCGACACCGAAGTCATCCTCGCCGCCTGGCAGCGCTGGGGACCGGGCTGCCTCGAGCGGCTCGACGGCATGTTCGCCTTCGCGCTCTACGATTGCGAGCGCCGCCAGCTGTTCCTCGCGCGCGACCGCTTCGGGGTGAAGCCGCTATTCCTCGCGCGGCTCTCGGACGGCAGCATGGCTTTCGCCTCCGAACTCAAGGGCCTGCTCGCGCATCCGCTGCTGCGCCGCGTGGCCGATCCGCTGGCGGTGGAGGACTACATGACCTGGGGCTATGTCCCCGATCACCGCTCGATCCTCAAGGGCGTCGAGAAGCTGCCCGCGGGCCACTTCCTGCTGCTCGAGCACGGGCGCGAGCCGCCGCCGCCGCGGCAATGGTGGGACGTGTCCTTCGAGCACCGCGCCAAGGGCAGCACCGCCGATCTCTCCGCCGAACTGCTCCACCGGCTGCGCGAGGGCGTCACCAGCCGGATGGTCGCGGATGTCCCGCTGGGCGCTTTCCTTTCCGGCGGGGTCGACAGCTCGAGCGTGGTCGCGCTGATGGCCGAGGCCAGCCGCGATCCGGTGCGCAGCTGCTCGATCGGCTTCGATGTCGAGGCGGTCGACGAGACCGGCTACGCGCGGCAGGTCGCCGAGCTGTTCGCCACCGACCACCGCGAACGGGTGGTCTCGCCCGGCGACATCGTCGATCTCGACCGGATCGCGGGCATCTTCGACGAGCCATTTGCCGATGCCTCGGCGCTGCCGACCTTGCGGGTCTGCGAGCTGGCGCGCGAGAATGTGAAGGTGGCGCTGTCGGGGGACGGGGCCGACGAGGCGCTCGCAGGCTATCGCCGCCAGATGTTCCACCACCGCGAGGAACAGGCGCGCGGCTTCCTGCCGCAGGCCCTGCGCGGCCCGGTGTTCGGGACGCTGGGGAAGGTCTGGCCCAAGGCCGACTGGGCACCGCGCGGGCTTCGCGCCAAGACGACCTTCCTCTCGCTCGCCGAGAGCGGAGCGCAGGGCTATGCCCGCGCGCTCGCCATCCTCGACGCGCCCTCGCGCGCGCGGCTCTATGGCGAGGGTCTGCTGCGCGAACGCGGCGACTACCGCGCCGAGAATCCGCTCATCGCGCTGATGGAGACCGCGCCCGCACGCAGCGGGCTCGACGCCGCGCAATATGCCGATCTCAAGTTCTGGCTCCCCGGCGACATCCTCACCAAGGTCGATCGCACCAGCATGGCGGTCGGGCTCGAGGCGCGCGAGCCGCTGCTCGACCACCGCCTTGTGAGCTTTGCCGCCAGCCTGCCCGAGCGCCAGCGCATCCGCGGGCGGCAGGGCAAATGGCTGATGAAGCACACGATGGAACGCTGTCTGCCCCGCGACATCCTCTACCGCCCCAAACAGGGCTTCGTCACGCCGCTGGCCGAATGGTTTCGCGGTCCGCTCGCCGGCACCGCGCGCGGGATCGCGGCGAGCGAGCGGCTGGTCGACAGCGGCTGGTTCGACCGCCGCGCACTGGCGCGGATCGCCGAGCAGCATATTTCGCGCCAGTACGACCACGGCCGGGTGCTGTGGCAATTGGTGATGCTCGATAAGTCGCTGGCGGGCCTCGATTTACGCGGCTGACGGGGGTGATGCGAAAATGCATCGCCGGCACCGCGTGAGGTTAACACGGAGCATTATCTTACAGCTTCGGGACGATCATTTCGTTTGCCAAGCGACTCCCCCATGGCTTAGATTCCTGGTTAACAAAAGCTATCCGTCTGAATCTATGGGATTGGAATAGTCCAAACCAAAGCCGGGGGGCGCATATGGAACGATTGATCGCCGATACGCATCGTTGTTCTTCCGAACCGGACGCTTCGGAAGATGCGCATATCCTGCTCGCGGACGAGGCCGAACTCCACGCCGAGAGCGCGCGTCATCTGGCGATCCCCGAGGAGCTGTTCCGCCTCGCCGAACTCGACGTGCTCTACGATGGCGATGCCCAGACGCTGTGGACCTATATGCGCCCGCAGGGCCGCCCCAGCTTCACCCCGCCGATGCTCGGCGATTTCGCCAATTGGCAGCGGCTGATCGAACTGGGCTTCGGCCCCGACAAGGTGCCGCTCAAATTCCTGGTGCTGGGCAGCCGCGCGCCGGGCGTGTTCTGCTTCGGCGGCGATCTCGACCTGTTCCGGCGGCTGATCGAGACGCGCAACCGCGAGGGGCTGGTGACCTACGGCCATCGCTGCTGCCAGATCCTCCACCGCAACATGAACTCGCTCGATCTGCCGATCGTCACCGTCGGCATGGTGCAGGGCGATGCGCTGGGCGGCGGCTTCGAGGCGTTGCTGTCGTTCGACTATATCGTCGCCGAACGCGGTGCGAGCTTCGGCCTGCCCGAGATGATGTTCGGCCTGTTCCCGGGAATGGGCGCGCATTCGCTGCTCAGCCGCAAGCTGGGGAGCGCCATGGCCGACCGGCTGATCGTCTCCAACGCCAGCTACAGCGCCGAGCAGCTCTACGAGATGGGGATCGTCCACGTCCTCGCCGAGGATGGCGAGGGGCTGAAGGCGACGCAGGATTTCATCCGCCGCAGCACGCGCAAGCACGCCGGTCTGGTCAATTCGCGCCGCGCGATGAAAGTCTGCTGGGATCTGCAGCTCGAGGAGCTGACCCGGATCACCGAATTGTGGGCCGATGCCGCGCTCCAGCTCGGCGCCAAGGATCTCAAGCTGATGGACCGGCTGGTGACCGCCCAGACGAAGCTCGTCCGGGCGGCCTGATTATCCCCTGATCGGCGTGCGCGGCTGGAGAATGATGACTTTGGATTGACCTAGTTTGCTCCTCCCCCTTGAGGGGGAGGCTGGGTGGGGGTGTACGGCGCTTGAAGCTTCATGCGCCGTACCCCCACCCCCGACCCCTCCCCGCGGGGAGGGGAGAAGAGATTCCATTCTACGTCATCGCAGCCTAGCGCGCGTCGACCATCACCACTTCGGCATCCTCCAGCGCGAGCACGGTGATTGCGTCCTCGCCGGTGATCGCGACGCCGTCGCGCGGGTTGGCCTCGTGGCCATTGACCGCAATCCGCCCGACCGGCGCGACCAGATACTGGTGCCGCGCGCCATCGGTTTTCCAGACCGCGGACTGGCCAGCCTGCAAGGTCGTGGCGAGAACCTTCGCATCGGTGCGGATCGACAGCGCGTCGTCTTCCTCGGGGGTGCCGCTGGCGAGCACTTCGAAGCCGCCCTCGCGGCTGGCCTTGGGAAACTCGCGCTGGCCCCAGCCGGGCGCCTCCCCGGTGCGGGTCGGCATGATCCAGATCTGGAACAGCGTGGTCTCTTCGTCTTCCTTGTTGAATTCGGCATGGGTGATCCCGGTGCCCGCGCTCATCACCTGGACGTCGCCCGCGGCGGTGCGGCCCTCGTTGCCGAGGCTGTCGCGATGCGTGATCGCGCCGCTGCGTACGAAGGTGACGATCTCCATGTCGCGGTGCGGATGCGGCGGAAACCCGCTCCCGCCGGCGATGGTGTCGTCGTTCCACACCCGGATCGGACCCCAGCCCATCCGTTCGGGATCGTGATAGGAGGCGAAGCTGAAATGGTGGCGCGCGTCGAGCCAGCCGTGATTGGCATGGCCGAGACTGGCGAAGGGTCGGATATCGATCATGGGACGTCTCGCATCGGCGGGGTGTTGTCGCCGGTATGGAGCATATTTGGGAAGCGGCGGCGCGATATCAACGGGAGGCGGGGGCCGGCTTCCTGTCTCGTCATTGCGAGGAGCCGCAGGCGACGAAGCAATCCAAGGCGCAGGTCCATGGATTGCTTCGCTTCGCTCGCAATGACTAGACAGGGGCGTACCCGCCGAAACCCGCTCGCCTCGAGCGAAGTCGAGAGGCGCTGGGCGCGAGGTGTCTCGACTTCGCTCGACACGAACGGATTGGGTGTTTTCCTTGGACCCAACACCGACGGGCAGGGTTTACCCTTACGCTCGTCATTGCGAGGAGCCGCAGGCGACGCGGCAATCCAAGGCGCAGGTCCATGGATTGCTTCGCTTCGCTCGCAATGACGAAGGGGGGTAAGTCCCGAAGCCCATTCGCGACACGAACGGAGCGGTGTGCTGCTCGCCTTGCAGCGCCCGCCCTCAGTCCTCGCTGCCGTGCCCCCGGGCCATGTATTCGTCGCTCTGCATCTCCATCAGCCGGCTGACGGTGCGGTCGAATTCGAACAGCCCATCGCCCGCGTCGTGGAGCGCTTGCGGTTCCGCCGCCGCAGTGGCGAACAGCTTGACGCCGTTCTCGTAGAGCGCATCGATCAGCTTGATGAAGCGCAGCGTCTCGTTGCGCTTGTCCGGCCCCAGCACGGGAATGCCGACCACGATCACCGTGTGATAGGCGTGCGCAATCGCGAGGTAGTCCGCCGCGCCGCGGTTTTCGCCGCACAGCCGCTTGAAGCTGAACACCGCGACGCCCTTCAATGATTTGGGCACCTTCAAGGTCCGCCCGCCGCCCAGCTCGAGCTGCCCCGAGGGGACGTGTTCGGCATCCTCGGGGGCGTAGTCGGTGAGGCGGAAGAAGGCCTCGCGCACCTGCGCGGTGGCCGCGTCGCCCAGCGGCGTGTGCCAGCTGTCGAGATCGCCCAGCCGGTCGAGCCGGTAATCGGTCGGGCCGTTGAGCGGGAGCACGTCCATCTCGGCCAGCACCAGATCGATGAAGGGCAGGAACAGCGAACGGTTGAGCCCGTCCTTGTAGAGATCGCGCGGGGGGCGGTTGCTGGTGGTGACCACGGCCACGCCCTCGTCGCGGATCAGCGCGGTGAACAGCCGGCTCATGATCGCGGCATCGGCGGTGTTGGCGACCACCATCTCGTCGAAGGCGAGGCAGCGGATGCCTTCGCCCAGCCGCGCCGCCACCGGGGCGATCGGATCGCCGCTCTCGCGCTTGCGCTCCTCGCCGATCATCCGGTCGACCTCGAGCATGAATTCGTGGAAATGGACGCGCCGTTTGGCCGCGATATCCAGCGTCTCGACGAACAGGTCCATCAGCATCGACTTGCCGCGCCCGACCCCGCCCCACATGTAGACTCCGCGCGGGCGAGCGGGCTTCTTGCCGAAGAGTTTGCCGAGGAAACCGCCGCTCTCGGCGGGTGCTTCGAGCTCGCGCTGGAGCGCGTCGAGCCGCTGCGCCGCAGCGCGCTGGTCGGCATCGGGGCGCAGTTCGCCCGCCTCGATCAGCGCGTCGTAGCGCGCGAGCATTCCGGTCATGGCAGGCGAATCACTTTCGGCGGTTTGTCAGGAGGGGGCGCGCGGCCGCATCTTGCGCACGATGCCCGAGAAGGCCGCGACGCGCGCGCCCTCCTGCTCGACCGTGCCGCGCACGAACACCAGCTTCCCGGTTTCCTGGACGATCTCGGTCACCGCATCGAGCGGCTTGGCCGGATCGCCCGCGCCGACGAACTGTGTCGAGAGCTCGAGCGTCACCGAAGGCCCGGCGTTGCCGCTGCCCAGATTGTGCATGGTGGTGAACAAGGCGATGTCGATCAACGACAGCGTCACCGCGCCGTGGACGATGCCCTGCAGGTTCTCGTGCCGCCGCTCGGGAAACATCCGCAGCCGGGCGCGGCGGGCGTCGCCGTCTCCCCCATCCACGGGCTCGACGCGGGTCAGGAGCTTGCCCATCACCGCGCCGTTGAACAGCGTCGGATCCTTGAGATTCCAGTGGTTCCAGCCCGGATTGTCCGGATCGGGCCCGTGTTCGAACACGTCTTCGCTGAGTTTCATTCCGATCAGAGCGCGCGTTCGACGAGCATCTTCTTGGTTTCGGCGATCGCCTTGGCCGGGTTCAGCCCCTTGGGGCAGACATTGGCGCAATTCATGATCGTGTGGCAGCGATAGAGCCGGAACGGATCCTCGAGCTGGTCGAGCCGCTCGCCGGTCATCTCGTCGCGGCTGTCGGCGAGCCAGCGGAACGCCTGGAGCAGGATCGCCGGGCCGAGGAACTTGTCAGAATTCCACCAATAGCTGGGGCAGGCGGTCGAGCAGCAGGCGCACAGGATGCACTCGTACAACCCGTCGAGCTTCTCGCGCTGCTCGGGGGTCTGGAGCCGCTCCTTGCCGCTGGGTGTGGTCGAGACGGTCTGCAGCCAGGGGCGGATCGAGGCGTATTGCGCGTAGAAATGGGTGAAGTCGGGGACCAGATCCTTGACCACTTCCATATGCGGCAGCGGGGTGATCCGGATCTCGCCCTTGAGATCGTCGATCGCGGTGGTGCAGGCGAGCCCGTTCTTGCCGTTCATGTTCATCGAGCACGAACCGCAGATGCCCTCGCGGCACGAGCGGCGGAAGGTCAGCGAGGGATCGACCTCGTTCTTGATCTTGAACAGCGCGTCGAGCACCATCGGGCCGCAATCGTCGAGGTCGAGCTCGAAGGTGTCGTAGCGCGGGTTCTCGCCGAGATCGGGATCGTAGCGATAGATCTTGAAGGATTTGACCCGACCCGAGCTGGTCGCGGCATGCTTGCGCGCCTTGCCGGTGATCTTGGAGTTCTTCGGGAGGGTAAAGGTCGCCATGTTCGTTCCTGTATTCCTGCTTGCGGACGCTCTTAACGTTCCTGCGTCTCGGCACAAGCGAAACGGCCATTCGCGCCGCGTGCCCGCTGTAGGAAAAATGGCGCTTTTGCGTGAAAAATCAACGGCCCTGAACCATGCTCCACGTATGTGTTTCATGAACGAGCTTTTTCGCTTTTTGCATCTTCCGCCGCGGGCTCTAGGACAGGACGGATGAAGCACCAGCCATTCGAACGCGCGGCAATCGTCGGCGCCGGCGGCGGAATCGGCCAAGCGCTGTGCGAAGCGCTGGCGGAGCGCGGGACGAAAGTCTGGGCGCTGTCCCGCTCGCCGCTCGCCGATCCGCCCGCCGGGATCGACCCGCTGACTTTCGATCTCGGCGACGAGGGTTCGATCGCTGCGGCCGCCGCGGCGATGCGCGATGCGCCGCCGGAGCTGGTGCTGGTCTGCACCGGCGCGCTGACTTTGGCCGACGGAACGGGGCCCGAACGCAGCTATCGCCAGCTGGGCGGCGCGGCGATGGCCGAGGCCTTCCGCGTCAACACCATCGGTCCCGCGCTGGTCGCCAAGCATTTGCTGCCGCTGCTGCCGCGCGACCGGCGGGCGGTGTTCGGCGCGCTCTCCGCCCGGGTCGGATCGATCTCGGACAACCGGCTGGGAGGCTGGCACAGCTACCGCGCCAGCAAGGCCGCGCTCAACATGCTGGTGCGCAATTTCGCGATCGAGCTGGCGCGCTCGCACCGCGAGGCAAGCGTCGTCGCGCTGCATCCCGGAACCGTCGACACCGGCCTTTCCGAGCCCTTCCAGGCGAACCTGCCCGCCGGTCAGCTCACCAGCCCGGGGCAGGCCGCGCAGCACCTGCTCGAGGTGATCGACGGGCTCACCCCCGTCGACAGCGGCAAGGCCTTCGACTGGAAGGGCGAAGAAATTCCTAGCTGATCAGCGCGTTTCGGCTGACTGATCCCGCCAGGCTCGTCTCGAGCAGAGACGAAAAACATTGAGCGCCGCAAAAGCGCGGCTAATCTGGTCGGACCGGGTTGCGAGGAGAGATGCGCAGTGGGTCTGGCGAGCTGGTACGATCGGCATGTCATGCCGAGACTGATCACTTTCGCCTGCGGGCAGAAAGGCATCGAAGACCGGCGGCGATTGGTCGTGCCGCTGGCGCGCGGCAAGGTGTTCGAGCTGGGCTGTGGTGGCGGGCTCAACCAGCAGTTCTACGACAGACAGGCGGTAACGGCGTTCGCGGGCATCGATCCGCACGATAGCCTGCTCGAGAGCGCGCGCGAGTCGGCGAGGGCGCTGGGCCGGGATGTCGACATCAAACAAGGGGTCGGCGAGGAGATTCCCTTCTCGAGCAGCAGTTTCGACACGCTTGTGTGCACTTACACGCTGTGTTCGGTGCAGGACCACGCGCGCGTGGTGTCCGAACTCCACCGGGTGTTGAAACCGGACGGCCAATTGCTGTTTCTCGAGCATGGGCGAGCGCCCGATCGCAGTGTCGCCGGCTGGCAGGAGAGGATCGAGCCGCTGTGGAAGCCGCTTGCGGGCGGATGCCACCTGACGCGGGCCGTCGGCGGCGCGCTCCGCGCTGGCGGTTTCGAAGTCGAGCCGCTGGGGCAGGGGTATCTGGAAAAGGCGCCCCGGGTGATGGGCTGGATGGAGTGGGGCATCGCCCGCAAGCGCAGGCAGTGATTCCAGCGCGATAGAAGGTTCCGGAGAGGAGGAAACCCTCCGGATCGTGCGCCTCGCGCCGACCCGGAGGGTGTCTCGCTATTCGCCGAAGGTGCGCTGCCACCAGCCGCGGCGCGGCTTGCCGGCCGGAGCGCTTTCGCCGCCGTCGTCGTCGGGGCGCGCAGGTGCGCTGCGATCGGACGGGGAGTCGGCAGTTACCGGTACGCCGGTCGGACCGGCCTCCGGGGCAGCTGCCGAGGCGGCCGGTTCCGGGGCCTGCTTTACAGCCTCGACCTTGGGAGCAGCGGCTTTGGAACGCGCCGCAGCCTTGGCCGGAGCGGCCGCAGGTTTGCGGGCGCTGGGCTTGCGGCGTTGCTTGGGCTTCGCTTCGGCTTGCGCTTCCGCCGCTTCTGCGGGCGTTTCGGCATCGTCCGCCGCGGGCTTCTTGCGCCGGGTCCGCTTCGGCTTGGCCGGAGCTTCTTCCGCCTCGGCCGGGACCTCGGCCTCGGCCGGCGATCCGGTGTCCGACTGGCCGGCTTCGGCTTCCGCTTCGGCTTCCCCGGCATTCTCCGCAGCCTTCCGGCGGCGCGGTTTGCGCTTCGGCTTGGGCTGCTCCTCGGCCGCCGCTTCGGCGGTTTCGGGGGTGCCTTCGGGACCCGCGACGACCGCCATGTCTTCCATCACATGCTCGGAAACCTGCTCGAGCTCTTCGGCCTGATCGGCGTTGACCTCGGTCGATTTCTTGCGCCCGCGTCCGCCACGGCGGCCGCGGCGGCGCTTCTTGCGCGAATTGCCGTCGCCATCGTCGTCGCTTTCGCCGCGTCCTTCGTCGCGGTTGCCGTCACCACGATTGCCGTCCTCGTCGGTGTCGTCCTCACGCGGTGCAGGACCGGCCTCGCCCTTGTCGTCGCCATTCGAGCTGCGCTCGTTGTCGCGGTCGTCGCCGCGGCTGCGGTTGCGACCGCCCCGGCGGCGGCGGCGCTTCTGGTCGCCGTCGCGGCCGCGATTGTCGCCGCCGCGCTGGTTGTCGCGCTGGTTCTCGGACGCCTCGCTGTCGTCCTCGTCCTCGTCCTCGGCGCCGTCGTCCTCGAACTCTTCGTCGTCGTCATCATCATCGTCGACGATCGGCTCGAACTTGGGCGCGTTGGTCGGACGCGGGCCCGAGCTGGACACCGCCATCTTGGAGCCTTCGTCCTCGCCCTCGGGCACGACTTCGATCGTCACGCCGTAGCGATCCTCGATCTCCATCAGATCGGCGCGCTTCTGGTTGAGCAGATAGACCGCCGCCTCGGTGCTGGCCGACAGGGTGATGATCGTACCCTTGCCCTTGGCCGCCTCGTCCTCGATCAGGCGCAGCGCCGAAAGGCCTGCGCTCGATGCGGTGCGGACCAGACCCGTGCCGTCGCAATGCGGACACTCGCGGGTGGTCGCCTCGAGCACGCCGGTGCGCAGCCGCTGACGGCTCATTTCCATCAGGCCGAAGCTGGAGATCCGCCCGACCTGGATGCGCGCACGATCGTTCTTGAGCGAATCCTTCATCGCCCGTTCGACCTTGCGAACATTGCCGCTGCGCTCCATGTCGATGAAGTCGATCACGACCAGACCGGCCATGTCGCGCAGGCGCAGCTGGCGGGCGATTTCATGCGCCGCCTCGAGATTGGTGGCGACCGCGGTCTGCTCGATCCCGTGCTCCTTGGTCGAGCGGCCCGAGTTGATGTCGATCGAGACCAGCGCCTCGGTCGGATTGATCACCAGATAGCCGCCCGATTTGAGCTGCACCATCGGATCGTACATCGCCTTGAGCTGGTCTTCGGCGCCGTAGCGCTGGAACATCGGCACCGGATCGCTGTAGCTTTTCACGCGCCGGGCGTGGCTGGGCATCAACATCTTCATGAAGGATTTGGCGAGCTTGTAGCCGGCCTCGCCCTCGACGATCACTTCCTCGATCTCGCGGTTGTAGATGTCGCGAATGGCGCGCTTGATCAAATCGCTGTCCGAATGGATCAGCGCCGGGGCGCTCGAAGCGAGCGTCTTTTCGCGGATATCGTCCCACAATCGTGCGAGATAGTCGAAGTCGCGCTTGATCTCGGGCTTGGTCCGGCTGAGGCCGGCGGTGCGCACGATCAGGCCCATCGACTTGGGCAGCGTCAGATCGGACACGATCTGCTTCAGCCGCTTGCGGTCGTTGGCGGAGTTGATCTTGCGGCTGATCCCGCCGCCGTGGCTGCTGTTGGGCATCAGCACGGTGTAACGCCCGGCGAGGCTGAGATAGGTGGTCAGCGCCGCGCCCTTGTTGCCGCGCTCTTCCTTGACGACCTGGACCAGCAGCACCTGACGGCGCTGGATGACGTCCTGGATCTTGTAGCGGCGGCGCAGTTCCATCCGGCGCGCCCGCGCATCGTCGACTTCCTTGGCGCGGGTCCGGCCCTTGCCGCCCTGGCGCGGGTTGCGCCCGCGGCCCTTGGCCCTGCGGCCACGACCGTTGCCGCCGCTGCCGCCATTGTCCTCGTCGTCGCCGTCGTCGTCATCGTCCGAATCGTCGTCTTCGCGGTCGAGCCGACCTTCCTCGATGGTGGCGACATCGTCCTTGTCGGAGGTGTCGACCTCCTCGAGACCGTCCTCGGCGAATTCCTCCGCCAAAGCCTCGGAGCTTTCGTCCTCGGCGTCGTATTCGTCGCCGGGCATCTCGCCGCGCTCTTCCTCTTCGGCGCGCAGGCGTTCTTCCTCCTCGGCGACCTCGGCCTCTGCGGCGAGCAGCGCGTCGCGGTCATCCTTGGGGATCTGGTAATAGTCGGGGTGGATTTCGCTGAAGGCGAGGAAGCCGTGCCGATTGCCGCCGAAGTCGACGAATGCCGCCTGCAGCGAGGGTTCGACCCGGGTTACCTTGGCGAGATAGATGTTGCCTTTGATCTGCCGGTGATCGGCGGATTCGAAATCGAATTCCTCAATCCGATTTCCCTTGAGAACCGCCACCCGGGTTTCTTCCGAGTGGCGCGCATCGATAAGCATGCGCGTTGCCATGTAGATTTCTCCATGCGCAAGGGGCCGGGACGAGCCCGGCAGCCGACTTGCGCCATTTTATGTGATAACTGCCGCCGCGATGCGGATCGGCAGTCGAGGATGACCGGCCGCCGCGCGTCGTCGGGCGGAGCCGGAATGTCGTGTCTGCAGCATGAAACCTGCGCCAATTGAGCGCTGTCCGGCCCGCAATTCCTTCGGGGCAGGCGATTGCCTGTCGAGGGTGCAATGAGGGGGAACGGTTCGTGTCTTGCATCAACCTGTCTCAGGACCGCCGATCGAAACGGGCGGTCGAATTGCGTGAAGCGGGCTGACTGTGGAACGAAAGGCGTTCGCGGCCGGAGCCCGGCTATCACGACCGACGCGCTAGCACCGTGGGTATCTAACAGCAACCATATTGCACGGACGGGCCGTGCAACCCTAGTGCGAGAGCGCCATGGCCCGGTTCCTGCCCCTAATCCTGCTTGCCCTGATCCCGGCGGCGATCGTCGCGGCTCTCGCCGGAGCGGCGGTGACGGGCCGCTCGCTCGCCCTGCCGCAGTTCGGCCGCGGCTATGTCCTGCGGGTCGAATTGCCGGTCTCGGACGCAGGCGTGCCGCTGCCGGAAATCGCCGGGCAGGGATCGGGCGCGGACGAAGACCTGCCGCTGGTGGTGATCGATGCCGGGCACGGCGGCCACGATCCGGGCGCATCGAGCGCGGGGCTGCAGGAAAAGGACCTCGTGCTGCGCCTGGCGCGCGCGCTACGTGACCGGTTGATCGAGCAGGGCGACGTAAGGGTGGCGCTCACCCGCGACGAGGACCGCTACCTGCTCCATGCGGAACGCTACGAGATCGCGCGGCGGCTGGGCGCCGATCTGTTCGTTTCGATCCATGCCGATTCCGCGGGCGAGGCGACCGAGGTGGAGGGGGCCAGCATCTATACGCTGTCGGAGAGCGCATCGAGCGAGGCGGCGGCACGCTATGCCGAACGCGAGAACCGCTCGGACCGGATCAACGGGCAGGAAATCTCGGGCCATAGCGATGCGGTCAACACCATCCTGGTCGAACTGTCGCAGCGGCGCACCCAGGCCGAATCCGCCGAATTCGCATCGCTAATCCAGCGCGAGGGAGAGGGCACGATCCGCTTCCATCCGCAGCCGCGCCGCTCCGCGGCGCTCAAGGTGCTGCGCGCGCCCGATGTGCCCTCGGTGCTCTACGAAAGCGGCTTCATCACCAACAGCGAAGAGGCGCAGCGTCTGGCCTCGCCCGAGGGCCGCGCGCGCTTCGCCGAGGTGATGGCGCGCGCGATCCGAATCTATTTCGTCCGCCAGCGCGAAGACCTGCTGGAACAGCCGCCGGTGACAATCGAGCCGGCCAGCGACGCGGACACAGGGGAGGGCTGATCGCGCTGCTGCTTGAAAACCCCCCGTCATTGCGAGCCGCCGCAGGCGGCGCGGCAATCCATGGCCCATGCCTTGCGCCCATCACGAGGGCACCGACGAACCGCAATCTCACACCATGGGTTGCCGCGTCGCTACGCTCCTCGCAACGACGAGAGGGGGAGCCCTGGGCGAGAGTTGGAGAGGCCATGCCCGATGCGAACACCGGGCATGACGGGACATGGTTGAGGGTTGCTAAGCCTTCCGGCAGCAGCACGGCATTGATGTAACCGCGCTTCGCTTCGTTATGGCGCGAGTCAGATTGGGCGTGCTAGGGGCGCGTCTGCAGATTTTGGGACCCCGATGGCCGAGCAATCCAGACTACAGACAATCCGCCACCGCATGCACTCCGACCTCGTTGCGGCGCGCGGCTGGTTCCGGCGCAACTGGCGCGACAATCGCTGGTTTCGCTGGGGAACCGGCCTGCTGGTTCTGGGCCTTATCGTTCTGGCGCTGGGCTGGACCCTGCTCGCCCGCGGACTGCCCGACGCCGAGAGCCTGCTCGACTACGAGACCCCGCTGCCAACCGTCGTGCGCGGCGCCGATGGCGAGATCGTCCATTCCTACGCCCGCGAACGCCGCGTCCAGCTGCAATATGTCGATTTCCCGACCACTTTGGTCGAAGCCTATCTCGCAGCCGAAGACCGCACCTTCTTCAGTCATGGCGGCGTCGATCTGGCGGGCACGGCCAACGCCGTGTTCGACTATGCCAGCAAGATGGGTTCGGGCGAACGCGCAGTGGGCGGTTCGACGATCACGCAGCAGGTCGCCAAGAACGTGCTGCTCGGCGACGAATATTCGGTCACCCGCAAGCTCAAGGAAATGATCGTCGCGCGGCGGATCGAGGACGTGCTGAGCAAGCGCGAGATCCTCGAACTCTACCTCAACGAGATTCCGCTGGGTCGGCGCAGCTTCGGCGTCCAGGCGGCGAGCCGGGCCTACTTCGACAAGGATGTGGCCGATCTCGAACTGCACGAGATGGCTTTCCTGGCGATCCTGCCCAAGGCACCCGAACGCTATGGCCGGGCGCAGAACGAGCAGCTAGCACTCACGCGGCGGAATTTCGTCATCGACCAGATGGTGGCCAATGAATTTATCACCCCCGAGCAAGGCGCCAGCGCCAAGACCAAGGATCTGGGGCTGGTCCAGCAGCGGCAGGAACGCTCCGCCGATGCGGGCTATTTCCTCGAGGAAGTGCGCCGTCAGCTGATCGAGAAATTCGGCGAGACCGCGGAAGACGGCGGCGACAGCGTCTATGCCGGCGGGCTGTGGGTGCGCACTTCGCTCGACATGGAAATGCAGGATGCCGCGCGCGATGCGCTGCGCGCGCAATTGCTCAGCTATCACGGCAATCGCGGCTGGACGGGGCCCGTGGCTACGCTCAATCCCGACAATGGCGATCTGATCGGCCAGCTGCGGTCATCCAATCTCGGTATCAATTACGAGGACTGGCGCATCGGCGTCGTGACCGAGCGCAGCGGTTCTTCCGCCGCGGTGGGTCTGACCGATGGCGAGACCTATCCGCTGATCGGCGTTCCCGATGCGTTGAAATTGGGCGATGCGGTCGCGGTTCAGCCATCGGGCGATGGCTATCGCCTGCGCGCTGTCCCCGAAGTTTCGGGCGCCTTCCTGGCGCAGAACCCGCAGACGGGGCGCGTGTTGGCGATGCAGGGCGGGTTCGACGCGCGGCTCGGTTCGTTCAACCGCGCGACGCAGGCGCTGCGCCAGCCCGGATCGACGATCAAGCCGTTCGTCTATGCCACCGGGCTCGAGCATGGGCTGACCCCGGCGAGCCAGGTGCCCGACCAGACCTTCTGCTATTATCAGGGCGCCAATCTGGGCGAGAAATGCTTCCGCAATTTCGGCGGCGGCGGCGGCGGGGTCCACACCATGCGCTGGGGGCTCGAACAGAGCCGCAACCTGATGACCGTCCATATTGCGATGGACGCCGGAATGCCTAATGTTATCAAGACCTTCGAACAGCTCAACATCGGCAGCTACGAACCCTATCCGGCCTTTGCGCTCGGGGCGGGGGACACCACGGTCGAGCGGATGGTCAATGCCTATTCGGCGCTGGTGAACTGGGGCCGGCTGCACCAGCCCAGCGTGATCGACTATGTCCAGGACCGGAAGGGCAAGGTTATCTGGCGCTCCGACCAGCGCGAATGCACCAATTGCAACATGCCCGAATGGGACGGCCAGCCCATGCCGCGACTGGGCCTATCGGGCAAACAGGTCATGGACCCGCGCACCGCGTTCCAGACCGTCCACATGCTCGAGGGCGTGGTGACCCGCGGCACGGCAGTGCGGCTGCGCGGTCTCGACATTCCGCTGTTCGGCAAGACCGGCACCACCAGCGGTCCGACCGATGCCTGGTTCGTCGGCGGCTCGCCGCAGATCGTGGCGGGCATGTATGTCGGTTTCGATCAGCCGCGCAATCTGGGCGGCTGGGTTCAGGGCGGCAACACCGCGGCGCCGATCTTCAAGCGCTTCGTAGAGGCCTCGCGGGAGCGCTGGGACGGCGACGAATTCGTCGCGCCGGCGGGGGTTCGGATGGTCCGCATCGACCGGCGGTCCGGCAAGCGGGTGTTCGACGGCACGCCCAGCGACGAGCCCACCGCGGCGGTGATCTGGGAGGCCTTCAAGCCCGATACCGAACCCGCCCGGGCCACGCGGCAGGACGAGATCGCCGCCAAACGCAACGCCATCCTCGAGCAGATCCGCCGCGGCCGGGTCGCGCAGACCCGCGCGGCCGCCCCGGTGCGGCGCGAGGAGACGCCGGGCGATTTCGTCGAGCAGCAGGGCGGGATCTACTAGCGGACCGATCCGTATTTCCGTGCTGGTGGCGTAAACTTTAGTAAACTTTACAAACGGCGCCTGCTCGTTAAGCGAGCGGACCCGAGCCCAAACCGAGGAATTTGCCATGCGTGCCGAAGGGCAGGCCTATATCGACCGCATCGAAGCCGCGCTGGCGCTGGTTCGCCAGTCGCTCGATTGGGAGCGCGCGCTGCGCCGTCTAGAGGAAGTCAATGCGCGCGTGCAGGACCCCAGCCTGTGGGACAATCCCAAGGAAGCGCAGGCGCTCAGCCGCGAGCAGAAGCGGCTCGAGGATGCGGTCAACACCGTCAACGAAATCTCCTCCGAGATGGCCGACGCCATCGAATTCGTCGAAATGGGCGATGCCGAGGGCGACGACGACGTGGTCAAGGACGGCCTCGCCAGCCTCGAAAAGCTCGCCGGGCGCGCCGATGCCGACAAGGTCCGTGCGCTGCTCTCGGGCGAGGCGGATGGCAACGACACCTATGTGGAGATCCATGCCGGCGCGGGCGGGACCGAGAGCCAGGACTGGGCGGAGATGCTGTTCCGCATGTACTCCCGCTGGGCCGAACGCCGCGGATACAAGGTCGAGACGGTGGAGTATCAGGCGGGCGATCAGGCCGGGCTCAAGAGCGCGACGATCCTGGTCAAGGGCGAGAACGCCTATGGCTACGCCAAGACCGAAAGCGGGGTTCACCGGCTCGTGCGGATCAGCCCCTACGACAGTTCCGCGCGCCGCCACACCAGCTTCAGCTCGGTCTGGGTCTATCCGGTGATCGACGACGACATCGAGATCGAGATCAATGAAAGCGATCTGAAGATCGATACCTACCGGGCCTCGGGTGCCGGCGGGCAGCATATCAACACCACCGATTCCGCAGTGCGGATCACCCACCAGCCGACCGGGATCGTGGTGGCTTCGCAAAGCGGACGCTCGCAGCACAAGAACAAGGCCGAGGCGATGAGCATGCTCAAGGCCCGGCTCTACGAGCGCGAGATGGCCGAGCGCGAGGCGGCGGCCAGCGGCGAATATCAGGAGAAGAGCGAGATCGGCTGGGGCCACCAGATCCGCAGCTATGTTCTCCAGCCCTATCAGATGGTCAAGGATCTGCGCACGGGCGTGGTCTCGCCATCGCCCGATGCGGTGCTCGACGGCGGGATCGACGATTTCATCTCCGCCGCGCTGGCGCAGCGCGTGACGGGCGAAAAGGTCGAGGTCGAAGACGTCGAATAGGGCCCGGGGCGTGTCGAGGGCGAAAACTTTGCGCGGCGAGCGCAGCACCGCTAGGGCCCGGGTCGTATGATCGGATTCAAGCCCTGTCTTCTGATGCTCGTGTCCGCCGCTGCGTTGTCGGCAACCGGCTGCGAGAAGGTCGACACCAGCCGGCCGCAGACCGCGCTCGATTTCCCTTTGCCCGACCGGCCCGTTTCCGACCTCGGCGGCACTCAATTCTCGACCGAGACCGCGCGCGACAACCGCGGCGAAGCCGAGACGGTGATGGAGCTCGCCGGGATCGAAGAAGGCATGACCGTCGCCGACATCGGCGCGGGCGAGGGTTATTACACGGTCCGGCTGGCCGAGCGGGTCGGCGAGGATGGCCGTGTGCTGGCGCAGGATATCGACCGCGAAGCGCTGCAGCGGCTCGGCCAGCGGGTCGAGCGCGAGCGGCTCGACAATGTCGCGATTCAGCCGGGTGCGGCCGACGATCCGCACTTGCCCGAGGGCAGTTTCGACCGCATCTTCATGGTCCATATGTATCACGAGATCGAGGAGCCTTACGCGCTGCTGTGGCGGATGTGGCCCTCGCTGCGCCAGGGCGGCCAGGTCATCGTGGTCGATGTCGACCGGCCGACCGACCAGCACGGCATCGCGCCGATGCTGCTCGCCTGCGAATTCGAGCGGGCCGGTTACCGGCTGGTGGCGTTCAGGGACGCGCCACAGCTGGCCGGGTACTATGCACAGTTCGAAAGGGCCGCTAACAGGCCCGAGCCGAACGAAATTCGCCCCTGTCGCGACACGTCGACGAGGGCTGACACCGCGAGCCGCTAGCTCGCCGACACGAAAGACTTCACCATGGCATTCAAGGGGCTCAGCCCGATCAATTACGGCGGCCGCGAAGTATGGCCGCTGATCGAAGGCGGCAAGGGCGTATCCGCCTCCAACCATGCAAGCTCGGGCGCCTGGGCCGCCGCGGGCGGCATCGGCACGGTCAGCGCGGTCAACGCCGACAGCTACGACGCCGAGGGCAAGATCGTGCCGCAGGTCTACGACGCGCTGACGCGCAAGGAACGCCACGAACAGCTGATCCGCTACGCCATCGACGGCGCCACCGAACAGGTGAAGCGCGCGCATGAGATTGCCGGCGGGCAGGGCGCGATCAACATCAACGTGCTGTGGGAAATGGGCGACGCGCAGCAGGTGCTCGAAGGCGTGCTGGAGAACACGCCCGGCATGATCGCCGGCGTCACCTGCGGCGCTGGCATGCCCTACAAGCTGGCCGAGATTGCCCAGCGCTTCAATGTCAGCTATCTGCCGATCATCAGCTCGGCGCGCGCCTTCCGTGCGCTATGGAAGCGCAGCTATTCCAAGGTGCCCGAGCTGATGGCCGCGGTGGTCTATGAGGACCCGTGGCTGGCGGGCGGACACAACGGCCTGTCCAATGCCGAGGACCCGACCAAGCCCGAAGATCCCTATCCCCGCGTCAAGGCGCTGCGCGAGACGATGCGCGCCGAGGGGGTCTCGGAGGACGTCGTCATCGTGATGGCGGGCGGCGTGTGGTTCCTGCGCGAATGGAACGACTGGATCGACAATCCCGAGCTGGGCAAGATCGCCTTCCAGTTCGGCACGCGCCCGCTGCTGACCGAGGAAAGCCCGATCCCGCAGGAATGGAAGGACATGCTGCGCACGGTCGACGAAGGCGAGATCCTGCTGCACAAGTTCTCGCCCACCGGCTTCTACTCCTCCGCGGTCAAGAACCCCTTCCTCTACGATCTGATCCACCGCTCCGAACGCCAGATCCCGATCTTCAAGCGCGGCGAACAGGAAGGCACCATCCCGCTCGCCGACGAGGGCAAGGCGAAGAATTTCTGGGTCTCACCGGACGACCGCCCCAAGGCGCAGGAATGGATGGCAAAGGGGTTCACCGAAGCGCTCAAGACGCCCGACGGAACCGCCGTCTTCGTGACGCCCGAAAGCCGCGACACGATCCGCAAGGACCAGCAGGACTGCATGGGTTGCCTGTCGCACTGCCTGTTCTCGAGCTGGAAGGATCACGACGACTACACCACCGGCCGCCTCGCCGATCCGCGCAGCTTCTGTATTCAAAAGACGCTGCAGGACATCGCGCATGGCGGTCCGGTCGACGAGAACCTCGCCTTTGCCGGCCATTCCGCCTACCGCTTCAAGCAGGACCCGTTCTACTCCAACAACTTCACCCCTTCGGTGAAACAGCTGGTCGATCGCATTCTTACGGGCGAATAGATCGGGTCTTGCCATCAGGTGACAGCCGCATGGCAGTTTGGGCCAGAGCACAATGACTTCGGATTGACCCACCTTGTTGCCCCTCCCCCTTGAGGGGGAGGCCGGGTGGGGGTGTACCACGCCGATGGCATGGACGCGCGCTTGCGGCGCGCTCCCCCACCCCCGGCCCCTCCCCGAGGGGAGGGGAGGGGAGATTGCAGCTATGCCACCCCGATCTAACGTTCGAGGGCGGTCAGCACCTGGTCGGGCGGACGGTGGCCGTCGGCCCACATGCGGATGTTGGCGATGACCTTGAGCCCCGATTCCTCGCGGCCCTCGCGCGTCGCGCTGCCGATATGGGGCAGGGTCATCACATTGGGGTGCGCGATCAGCCGCGGGTCGACGGTGGGTTCCTCGGGATAGACGTCGAGCCCGGCGCCTGCGAGCTGGCCGCTCTCCAGCGCCGCGATCATCGCCTCCTGCTCGATCAGATCGCCGCGGGCGGTGTTGATGATGCAGGCACCCTCCTTCATCAGGCCGATCCGCCGCGCATCGATCATCCCGCGGCTGTCGTCATTGGCGGGGCAGTGCAGCGTGAGGATATCGGCCTGAGCGACCAGTACGTCGAGGCTCTCGACATAGCGCGCGGCGAACATCCGCTCGACCGCCTCGGGCAGCCGCTTGCGGTTGTGATAGGCGATCTCGAGCCCGAAGGCGCGCGCGCGGTGCGCTACGGCCTGACCGATCCGGCCCATCCCGACGATGCCGAGGACCTTGCCGCCCAGCTTGCGGCCGAGCAGCGAAGTCGGGGTCCAGCCGGTCCACTGGCCGCTGCGGATCAGGTGCACGCCCTCGCGGATCCGGCGCGGGACGCCGATGATCCCCGCCATCGTCAGATCGGCGGTGTCGTCGGTGAAGACGCTGGGGGTGTTGGTGACGATGATTTTTCGCGCGGCGGCCGCAGCGAGATCGATATGGTCGGTGCCGGCGCCGAAGCTCGCGATCAGCCCCAATTGGCTGCCGGCGCCCTCGATCAGCGCGCGGTCGATCCGGTCGGTGACGGTGGGGACCAGTACGTCGCAATTGCGCATCGCCTCGGCCAGATCCTTGCGCGAAAACGGCTGGTCCCCGGCGTTGAGCCGGGCGTCGAACAATTCGCTGAAGCGCGCCTCCACCTCGGGCAGCAGGCGGCGGGTGACCACCACGCGCGGGGCACGGTCGAGGCGGCGGGCAGGGCGGTCGGAGGTTTCGGTCATATTCCCTTGCGGGCTAGGCGCTGGGGTGGCGGAGGGTCAAGCGTCCGCGTGATCGCGCGACCGCCCGAAGCCGCCTTGCCGCGCCCCTGCGCATGCGGTAAATCGCTGACCAACCGTGAAAACCTTCCTCGCCATCCTGCTCGCCGCCTTTGCCATTATGGCCGCTCCCGCGCAGGCGCAGGAGCGCGATGTGCCCTATTGGGCCAGCATCCGCGCCTCGGAACTCAACATGCGCGTCGGTCCGAGCCGCGACTACAAGGTGTCCTGGGTCTATCGCCGCCCCGGCCTGCCGGTGAAGGTGGTGCGAGTGATGGAAGGCTGGCGGCTGATCCAGGATCCCGATGGCGAGCAGGGGTGGGTGGTAGCCCGGCTGCTGAGCCCCGATCGCACCGCTATGGTGATCGGCGACGAACCTGCCGCACTGCGCGATTCGCCCGACGACAGCGGCGGTCTGCGCTGGAGCGCGGAGCCGGGTGTCCTCGGTGAAATCGGCGACTGTTCGGATGGCTGGTGCGAATTCGATGTCGACGGGCGCCGCGGCTGGGTGCGGCAGGACCGATTGTTCGGCGCGGAGGAGCCCTGACCCGACCGGGGGCCAGATATGGGCTCCCGCGCGATTACTCCGCGGCGTCGGGAGCCGTAGTTGGCTCCGCAGCCTCCGCACCGCCAAGTCGGCGCACGCTTGCCGTTCCGCCATCCGTCTCGACGCTGAAGCTCCCGTCGGCACCCGGCTGTCCGCCGGTGTAGCATTGCTCGATCGCATCGCCCTGCGGATCGTAGCACATCTGCTCGCCCTTCTGGTGCCAGGTGCCGCGCTCGATCTCGCTGCCGTCCAGCGTCTCGCGATAGGTCCCGTCCGCATCGAGAGTCTGGCGGACCACGGTGCCGTCCTCGGCGGTGACCTCGTAGGTCCCCGCCATCTCTGTGTTCGGAGACTCGGTTGCGGCTCGTTCCATGCCCGCCTGCTCCGCCGGGCCGCCATCCACCGGCGCCTCCGCCGACCCGCATGCGGCCAGCACCGCGCATGCGGCACCGATCAGATAGCGTCTCATCGGTGCGCGCTCAGACCAGCTCGACCGCGATCGCGGTGGCTTCGCCGCCGCCGATGCACAGGCTTGCGATGCCGCGCGTCTTGCCCTGACGCTTGAGCGCGTTGAGCAGCGTGACGATGATCCTCGTCCCGCTGGCACCGATCGGGTGACCCAGCGCGGTGCCGCCGCCGTTGACGTTGATCCGATCGTGCGGAATGCCGATGTCGCGCATGGCGAACATGGCGACGCAGGCGAAGGCCTCGTTCACTTCCCACAATTCGACCTCGTCCGCTTTCCAGCCGGCCTTCTCGAGCACCTTCTCGATCGCACCGATCGGCGCGACGGTGAACTGGGCCGGCTCCTGCGCATGCGCGGCCATGGCGACGATCCGCGCGACCGGCTGCTGGCCGTTCTCCTTCGCGAGGCTCTCGCGCGTCAGCACCAGCGCCGCCGCGCCGTCGGAGATCGAGCTCGAGGTCGCCGCGGTGATCGTGCCGTCCTTGGCGAAGGCCGGGCGCAGCGCCGGGATCTTGTCGGGCAGGCCCTTGCCGGGCTGCTCGTCATGCTCGACCACGTGTTCGCCCTTGCGCGTGGTGACCGTCACCGGGACCACCTCGTCGGCGAAGGCGCCCGATTCGATCGCGGCGTTTGCGCGGCGCAGCGATTCGATAGCGTAATCGTCCATCTCCTCGCGCGTCATCTGGTAGTCGTTGGCGGTGTCCTGCGCGAAGGTGCCCATCGCGCGGCCTTCCTCATAGGCGTCTTCCAGCCCGTCGAGGAACATGTGGTCGTAGGCGGTATCGTGGCCCAGCCGCGCGCCCGAGCGGTGCTTCTTGAGCAGATAGGGCGCATTGGTCATGCTCTCCATCCCGCCGGCGACGACGTAGTCCGCCGAGCCGCTGGCGAGCGCTTCGGCGCCCATGATCACCGTCTGCATGCCGCTGCCGCAGACCTTGTTGACCGTCGTCGCCTGGACCGATTTGGGCAGGCCACCCTTGATCGCAGCCTGACGCGCGGGCGCCTGGCCGAGGCCCGCGGGGAGCACGCAGCCCATATAAGCGCGGTCGAACTTCTCGCCGGCGACTCCCGAGCGTTCCACCGCGGCGCGGACCGCGGTCGCGCCCAGATCAGTCGCGGAGACCTCGGCCAGCGCGCCCTGCATCCCGCCCATCGGGGTGCGGGCGTAAGAGAGAATGACGACGGGGTCGGCGGCGCTGAACTGGGTCATGCTTGTGCTAGTCCTTGGGTTCTGGAATGATGTCAGGCAAGCGATCTAGTGCTGCATCGCAACAATTTCAAACGGAGACGGATATGGCCAACGACCGCAAGAGCGAGATGGAAGACGTGCTGCGCCGGCAGCGTTCGGCTCATCACCAGACCCGGCCCGAGCCCATGGCGCTGCGCAAGGACCGGATCGAGCGCGCGATCGCGCTGCTCCAGGACAATGCCGAGGATCTGTGCAAGGTGATGAGCGCCGATTTCGGCAGCCGTTCGCCGCAGCAGTCGATGATCACCGATATCGCGGGCACGGTCGCCTTCGGCCGCTACTGCCTCAAGCGGATGGATGGTTGGGCGAAGTCCGACAAGCGCCACGTCCAGTTCCCGCTCGGGCTGCTCGGCGCCAAGGCCGAGGTGCGCTACGAGCCCAAGGGCGTGGTGGGCATTCTCAGTCCGTGGAATTTCCCGGTCAATCTAACCTTCGGGCCGCTGATGCAGGTCTTTGCCGCGGGCAATCGCGCGATGATCAAGCCCAGCGAGTTCACCGAGCGCACCAGCATGCTGATGCGCGAGCTGGTCGCGAAGATATTCACTCCCGACGAATGCGCGGTTTTCACCGGCCCCCCCGAGGTCGCGGCAGCGTTCAGTTCGCTGCCCTTCGATCACCTGGTGTTCACCGGCTCGACCGCGACCGGGCGAAAAGTGATGGAGGCGGCTGCCGCGAATCTGGTGCCGGTCACGCTCGAACTGGGCGGCAAGAGCCCGGTGATCATGGGGCGCAGCGCCGATTTCGCCAAGGCGGGCGAGCGGGTCGCGCTGGGCAAGATGCTCAACGCCGGACAGATCTGCCTCGCACCCGATTATCTCTACGTTCCGGAGGACAAGCAGGACGAGGCGATCCACGGCGTGTGGCAGGGCACCGCGACCATGTATTCCTCGCTGCTCGAGAACGAGGATTATGCCAGCCTCGTCACCGACCGGCATTTCGACCGGCTCCAGGCCATGGTCGCGGATGCGCGCGACAAGGGTGCCGAGGTGATCGAGGTCAATCCCGGCGACGAGGATTTCTCGAGCACCAACAGCCGCAAAATGCCGCTGACGATCCTCAAGAATGTCACCGACGACATGCAGGCGATGCAGGAGGAAATTTTCGGCCCGGTACTGCCGGTCAAGACCTACCGCGAGATCGACGAGGCGATCGACTATGTGAACGCCAACGATCGTCCGCTCGGGCTGTATTATTTCGGCAGCGACAGGGGCGAGCAGGAGAAGGTGCTGAACCGAACGATCTCGGGCGGCGTCACTGTCAACGACGTGGTGTTCCACGTCTCGATGCACGATCTGCCGTTCGGCGGTGTCGGCCCCTCGGGGATGGGGAGCTATCACGGAGTCGAGGGCTTCCGCGAATTCAGCCACGCGCGCAGCGTCTACACCCAGCCGAAGGTCGATGTCGCCAAGCTGAGCGGATTGAAGCCGCCCTATGGCGCAAAGACCGCCAAGACAGTGAAGTCGATGATGAAATAAGCGTCACGCACCCATGCGCGGGTTGCAAGGGTCGGACCCTTGCACCCGCGCGGCGGGGAGCCTAGAGGCGGGCGCAACTTGTGCCTCAAGGCTTAGGAATCACCCGTGGTCGATCTCGAGCAGTACCTGCCGATCCTCATATTTCTGTTCATCGCGGCAGCCCTGTCGGCTGCCTTCGTGTTCCTGCCGATGGGCGTGTCGCGCCTGACCGGCGTGCACAATCCCGATGCGGAAAAGCTGAGCGAATATGAGTGCGGCTTCCCCGCCTTCGAAGAGCCGCGCAGCCAATTCGACGTGCGCTTCTATCTGGTCGCCATCCTGTTCATCGTCTTCGATCTCGAGGCGGCCTTCCTGTTCCCCTGGGCGGTAAGCCTCGAATTCACGGGCTGGCCGGGCTGGATCACCATGATGGTCTTCCTCGGCGAGCTAATCATCGGTTTCGCCTACGCGTGGAAGATCGGTGCACTGGAGTGGGAATGAGATGAGCGACCACAGCACCAAGACCAGCCTCGCCGGCCTGCAATCCTCGAACGGGAGCGATCAGCCCCGCATGGATCACTATCGTCCGCTGACCGCCGACCACAATCAGGCGCTGCACGGCGCGCCTACCGCGCGGGCGGGCGAGATTCGCCAGCCCGACGCCGAATATTTCAACGCGCTCCAGACCGAGGTGAACGACAAGGGCTTCCTGGTCGCCAGCACCGAGGATTTGTTCCAGTGGGCGCGCACGGGTTCGCTGTGGTGGATGACCTTCGGCCTCGCCTGCTGCGCGGTCGAGATGATCCACGTCAACATGCCGCGTTACGACATGGAGCGGTTCGGCGTCGCCCCGCGCGCCAGCCCGCGCCAGTCGGACGTGATGATCGTCGCCGGTACGCTGTGCAACAAGATGGCTCCGGCGCTGCGCAAGGTCTACGACCAGATGTCGGACCCGAAATACGTCATCTCGATGGGCAGCTGCGCCAATGGCGGCGGCTATTATCATTACAGCTACTCGGTAGTGCGCGGCTGCGACCGGATCGTGCCGGTCGATATCTACGTCCCCGGCTGTCCGCCCACCGCCGAAGCCCTGCTATACGGCGTGATGCAGTTGCAGCGGAAGATCCGCCGCAGCGGCACGATCGAGCGATAGGCGGAGCACATGGCCGTACTTCATTCCGCACCCCGCTTCACCCGGATCGAGGGTCTCAAGGGCACGCTCTCCCACGCGCTCGGCGATCATCTGCTCCACGCTCATGAAGAGCATGGCGAGCTGGTGCTTACCGTCCGGCGCGGCAGCATCGAGGATTCGCTGCGCCTGCTGCGGGACGAGCACGCCTATCAGCAGCTGATGGAAATCGCCGGGGTCGACTATCCCTCGCGGCCCGAGCGCTTCGAAGTCGTCTACATGCTGCTCAGTCTCACGACCAACAGCCGGATCATGGTCAAGGTGACCACCAGCGAAGAGCTGCCGGTTCCGACGGTGACGACGCTCTGGCCCAATGCCGGATGGCTCGAGCGCGAAGTGTTCGACATGTTCGGCGTGCTGTTCGACGGCAACACCGATCTGCGCCGCATACTCACCGATTACGGCTTCGAAGGGCACCCTTTCCGCAAGGATTTTCCCCTTACCGGCTATCAGGAATTGCGCTATTCCGAAGACGAGAAGCGGGTGGTTTACGAGCCCGTCGATCTGCCGCAGGATCTGCGCCAGTTCGATTTTCTCTCGCCCTGGGAAGGTGCGGACTACGCTCTGCCGGGCGACGAGAAGGCGGAAGTTCCGCCGGTCGACGAAGTCAAGACGACCGCCAGCACCAAGGACACCGGTGCGGGCGAGAAGACCGATGAGAAGGCCGCCGAACACGTGGCGCCCGCCAAGCTCAAGAGCGGGATTGCCGGTCAGGGCGATGGCGAACCCGCGCCGGTCGATACCGACATAGACGAGCCGGGCGCACCCGACCCGACCGAAGATCGCCTCGATCAGCCCGCGCGGGAGACCACCGCGAAGGACACCAAGGGCGCCACCGAGACCGACAAAGAGGAGCGTGACACGTGAACAAGATCCTGATCGTCGCCACCGCGCTCCTGGTCGCCGGGTGCTCGCAAGAACCCGCCAGCACCGAAACCGCCGATGATTTCGCCAGTCGCGTCGGCGCCCCCGGTTCGGTCTCCGAAGGCGGCGTTCCGGCACCGGTCGAAACCACTGCGGTCAAGGCCGCGCCGCCCGCCAATGCCGACGTGTTCCAGCTCGAGAAGCTGGGCAATATCGGCGGTGTGGATCTTGGGCCGCGCGCAGGCGGCTGCACCTTCAGCGTCGAGGGGCAGGAAATGCTGATCGCTGCGGCACCTGCGGACCGTGCGCTGCCGGGCAAGGCAACCGTTCGCATCGGCGGGCAGTTGCTGCTGCTCGACGCGCCTCCGGGCGGCATCGAGCAGGTTCGCTCGGGCACGACCTTCACGGGCGAGGGCTTCTCCGCGCTGGTCACGCGCACCGGCCCCGACCGGGCTTCGCTGACCATCGCCGACGCCGCGGGCACGCAAAAGGCATTCGCCGGAAACTGGGTCTGCTCATGAGCATGCAACTCGAAGCCTCGCCCACCACCGACGGCGAGGTCATATCCAATTACACGATCAACTTCGGCCCGCAGCACCCCGCGGCGCACGGCGTGCTGCGCATGGTGATGGAGCTCGACGGCGAGATCATCGAGCGGATCGATCCGCATGTCGGCCTGCTCCACCGCGGCACCGAGAAGCTCATCGAGCACAAGACCTATCTCCAGGCGCTGCCCTATTTCGATCGGCTCGATTACTGCTCGCCGATGTGCATGGAGCACTCCTGGGTGCTCGCGATTGAGAAGCTGCTCAATCTCGAGGTGCCGATCCGCGCGCAATATCTGCGCGTGCTGTTCGCCGAGCTGACCCGGATCAAGAACCACCTGCTCAATATCGGCGCGCATGTCATGGATGTCGGCGCGATGACGCCTAACCTATGGGTGTTCGAGCTGCGCGAAGACTGCATGAACTTCTACGAGCGCGCCTCGGGCGCCCGGATGCACGCGGCCTATTTCCGGCCGGGCGGGGTCCATCAGGACGTGCCGCTCAAGCTGCTCGCCGATATCGGCGACTGGGTCGACAAGCGGCTGCCCGAGCTGTTCGGCGACGCGATGAGCCTCGTCATGGACAACCGCATCTTCAAGCAGCGCAACGTCGATATCGCCGTGGTGAGCAAGGAAGACGCGATCGCCTGGGGTTTCTCGGGCCCGATGATCCGCGCCGCCGGCATTCCGTGGGATCTGCGCAAATCGCAGCCCTACGACGTCTACGAGCGGATGGAATTCGACATTCCCGTGGGCACCAATTCGGATTGCTACGACCGTTTCATGGTCCGGGTCAAAGAAGTCTATGAGAGCGCGAAGATCATCAAGCAGTGCCTCGCCGAGATGCCCGAGGGGCCGGTGGCGAGCGACGACCGCAAGGTCTCCCCGCCCAAGCGCGGCGAGATGAAGCAGTCGATGGAAGCGCTGATCCATCACTTCAAGCTCTACACCGAAGGCTTCCACGTGCCCGCGGGCGAGGTCTATGTCGCGACCGAAAGCCCCAAGGGCGAATTCGGCGTCTATCTGGTCAGCGACGGCAGCAACAAGCCGTACCGCTGCAAGATCCGCCCGACCGCGTTTTCGCATCTGCAGGCGATGGACTTCATGGCCAAGGGCCACATGCTGCCCGACGCGACTGCCATCCTGGGCGCGATCGACGTGGTGTTCGGGGAGTGCGACCGGTGATCCTGCGCGAACTGGGCATCTTCCTCCTCGCCTTCGTCGCCTTCGCTTCGGCGGTGGCCGCCTATCTGGCGGCCTTCCACGGCGAGGCGCCGCTCAAGGAAATTCTCTCGACGGCGTTTGCCGCCGTCATCGGCCTCTATATCGGCCGCTATGTCGAACGCAGGTTGATCAATGGCTGACCGCTCTCCCGCTCCCGATACCCCCGAACTGCGTGCCCGCTGGGGTGCGTTCGAGTTCTCGAGCGAATACAAGGCGAAGGCCGACAAGGCGATCGCGCGCTATCCCGAAGGTCGGCAGAAATCGGCGGTGATGCCGCTGCTCGATCTCGCCCAGCGGCAGGTCGGCGAGGAAACCGATACGCAAGGCTGGCTGCCGATCCCGGTGATCGAATATGTCGCCAGCTATCTCGGCATGCCCGCGATCCGGGTGCTTGAGGTGGCGACCTTCTATTTCATGTACAATCTCGTGCCGGTCGGGAAATACCACGTCCAGGTCTGCGGCACGACGCCGTGCATGCTGCGCGGCTCCGATGCCTTGTTCGAGACCTGCGCCGCGCGCGGCATGGTCAAGGGGCACGTCTCCGCAGACGGACTGTGGACGCTGACCGAAGTCGAATGCATGGGCAATTGCGCCACCGCGCCGATGGTCCAGATCAACGACGACAATTTCGAGGATCTGACCCCCGAACGGTTCGACGCGGTGCTCGATGCGCTGGCTGCGGGCGAAAGCCCCAAGGCGGGGACGCAGGAGCCGGGTCGTCACACCAGCGAGCCGAGCGGCGGACCGTCGACCCTCAAGGAAATGGTCGACGCCAACCACGATTATCGGAGCGAATGGTAATGGATATCGTCACCATCGCGATCGCAGTCGTCGCCATCATCATCGCCTGGAAGGTGCTCGCCGGCCTCGCCAAGACTCTCGCGCTGCTGGTGATCCTCGCTATCGCCGCCTTCGTGGTGTTCGGGGGAGTGATCTGATGCTCGCCGATAAGGACCGCATCTTCACCAATCTCTACGGCTTCCAGGACTGGGGGCTGAAGGCGGCGCAGCAGCGCGGCGATTGGGACGACACCAAAGCGCTGATCGCGCGCGGGCAGGATTCGATCATCGACGAGATGAAGGCCAGCGGCTTGCGCGGCCGGGGCGGGGCGGGTTTCCCGACCGGTCTCAAATGGTCCTTTATGCCCAAGGAGAGCAAGGACGGCCGACCGAGCTTCCTGGTCATCAACGCCGACGAATCCGAGCCGGGTTCATGCAAGGACCGCGAGATCCTGCGCCACGATCCGCACAAGCTGATCGAGGGCGCGCTGGTCGCGGGGTTCGCGATGCGCGCGCGCGCGGCCTATATCTACATCCGCGGCGAATACATCCGCGAGGCCGAGACGCTGCAGGCGGCGATCGACGAGGCCTATGACGCGGGTCTTCTCGGCAAGAACGCATCGAAATCTGGCTACGATTTCGACGTCTTCATGCATCGCGGCGCGGGCGCCTATATCTGCGGCGAAGAAACCGCGATGATCGAAAGCCTCGAAGGCAAGAAGGGCCAGCCGCGGCTCAAGCCGCCGTTCCCGGCGGGTGCGGGCCTCTATGGCTGCCCGACCACGGTCAACAATGTCGAGAGCATCGCGGTGGTGCCCACGATTCTGCGGCGCGGGGCGAGCTGGTTCAGCTCATTCGGGCGCGAGGGCAATGCCGGCACCAAATTGTTCCAGATCAGCGGTCATGTCGAAAAGCCCTGCGTGGTCGAGGAAGCGATGAGCATTCCGTTCCGCGAGCTGATCGAGAAGCATTGCGGCGGCATCACCGGCGGATGGGACAATCTGCTGGCGGTGATCCCGGGCGGCTCCTCCGTACCGCTGGTCCCCGCCGAACAGATCATGGACGCGCCGATGGATTTCGACGGGCTGAAAGAGCTCGGCTCGGGTCTGGGCACCGCGGCGGTGATCGTGATGGACAAATCCACCGACATCGTCCGCGCGATCAGCCGGCTGAGCTATTTCTACAAGCACGAGAGCTGCGGCCAGTGCACCCCCTGCCGCGAAGGCACCGGGTGGATGTGGCGGATGATGGAGCGCCTGCGCACCGGCGACGCTGCGGTGGAGGAGATCGACATGCTCCAGCAGGTCACCAAGCAGGTCGAAGGCCACACCATCTGCGCCCTAGGCGACGCGGCCGCCTGGCCGATCCAGGGGCTGATCCGTCACTTCCGCCCCGAGCTGGAACGCCGGATCGCCGAGCACAACGCGCAGTTTATGGAGGCGGCGGAGTGAAGCATCTGATCACGCTTGCCGCCGCCGGAGCCGCTCTCGCTACCGGTTCGCCTGCGCAGGCTCAGGACGAGGTCGATCGTTTTCTCGAACCTGGCTTGCAGACCGGCACCCGGTTCAAACGGGCTCCGGAATCTGCCGATCAGAGCGAAGCCCGCGGGCTGCAGAAGCGGGTCGCTAAATGCGTGTATTTCCGGAACAAGGATGCTTCCCGCGAGCTCCTTGCGCATAGCGATATGGACCGGATCGATTTCGCGGCTTTTGGCCAGGAATCGGCCACGCTGTTCGAAGATCTCGATGTAGCCGAATGCATCGGCACGGTGATGCGCGGCTCGCAGTACCGGATGTACATGCGAATTCCCTATTCGACATTGCGCAACCTGCTCGCAGAGGAAGTCTATCTTCAGGACAACAAGGCGGCCGTAGTGGTGCCAGCCGACGCACCGCGCGATCTGGAAAACCGGTACGGTTACCAGGGCCTCAACCCGCGCACTGCGGCGCTTACGCAGGTTGGCGATTGCGTGACGCATTCAAGCGTCAATAGTGCGCACGCGTTTCTCGAAAGTCGACCGGGATCGAGCGACGAAGAGGCCAAGTTCGATGCGTTGGCCCCAACGGTCGTCGCCTGCCTCGACATCGATGAAGAAGAGGTCGCTCTTCCTATTTCGATGATTCGCCAGATTACCGCCGATGCCCTCTGGGCGCGGAGCCACTATGGCGCTGCTGCGGCACAAGGAGCGACGGACTGATGCCCAAAGTCACTGTAGACGGCCAGGAACTCGAGGTTCCCGATGGCGCCACCGTGCTGCAGGCCTGCGAGCTTGCGGGCAAGGAAATCCCGCGCTTCTGCTATCACGAGCGGCTGAGCATCGCCGGCAACTGCCGGATGTGCCTGGTCGAGGTGAAGCCCGGGCCGCCCAAGCCACAGGCGTCTTGCGCGCTTCCCGCCACCGAGGGCCAGGAGATCCGCACCGACAGCCAGATGGTCAAGACCGCGCGCGAGGGGGTGATGGAGTTCCTGCTCATCAACCACCCGCTCGACTGCCCGATCTGCGACCAGGGCGGCGAATGCGATCTGCAGGACCAGTCGATGATGTATGGCCGCGGCGGCTCGCGCTACCGCGCCGACAAGCGCGCGGTCTCGGAGAAGTACATGGGCCCGCTGATCAAGACGATCATGACCCGCTGCATCCATTGCACCCGCTGCGTGCGCTTCTCGGAAGAGATCGCCGGTGTGGATGAGATCGGCGCGCTCGGGCGCGGCGAGGACATGCAGATCACCACCTATCTCGAGCAGGCCGCCGAGCACGAGCTGAGCGCCAATGTGATCGACCTGTGCCCGGTCGGCGCGCTGACCAGCCGGCCCTATGCCTTCGAGGCGCGGCCGTGGGAGCTCAAGAAGACGCTCTCGATCGACGTCTCCGACGCGGTCGGCGCGAACATCCGGCTCGACAGCCGCGGGCGCGAAGTGATGCGCGCGCTGCCGCGCAACAATGACGACGTCAACGAGGAGTGGATCTCGGACAAGGCGCGCTACCAGGTCGACGGCCTCCAGCGCCGCCGCCTCGACAGCGTCTGGATTCGCAAGGACGGGACGCTGCAGAAGGCGGGCTGGGACGAGGCCTTCGCGGCAATCGCCGCAGCGCAGCCGGGCAAGAGCATCGCCGCGATTGCAGGCGATCTGGTCGATTGCGAGACGATGTTCGCCGCCAAGGCGCTGCTGTCCGCGATGGGTTCCGACCTGCTCGAGGGCCGCCAGACCGGCATGAGCTACGATGTTTCGAACCTCGCCGCAGTCAATTTCAACTCGACCCTTGCTGGGATCGAGACCGCCGATGCGATCCTGATCGTCGGCAGTCACATCCGCTGGGAAGCGCCGCTGGTGAATGTCCGCCTGCGCAAGGCAGCCAAGCGCGGGGCAAAGATCTTCGTGGCCGGCAAGCGCTGGGACACGACCTACCCGGCCGAGTTCCTCGGCGAGGACCTCGGGTTGCTCAATGACGTCCCCGAAGCGCTGAACGATGCCATGACGGCGGCGGAGCGGCCCGCGATCATCCTCGGCGGCGCGGCGCTGGCGGCGGGTGCGCTCGCTCCAGCACTGAAGCTGGTCGATCAGTTTGGCCTCGTGAAGGCCGGCTGGAACGGCTTCAACGTGCTCCACATGGCCGCCAGCCGCATGGGCGGGCTGCTGCTCGACTACGCGCAAAAGGGCGGCATCGCGGATATTGCCGCAGCCAAGCCCAAGGTCCTGCTCGCGCTCGGCGCCGACGAGGTCGACTTCGCCCGCTTCGAAGGCAGCCTCAAGGTCTATATCGGCCACCACGGCGACAAGGGCGCGCATGCAGCGGATATCATCCTTCCCGCGGCATCCTATGCCGAGAAGGACGGGACCTACGTCAACACCGAGGGCAGGGTGCAGTTCGCCGAGAAAGCGGTGTTCGCGCCCGGCGATGCGCGCGAGGACTGGACGATCCTGCGCGCCCTGGCCGATGCGCTTGGTGTCGAACTCGGGTTCGACACTTTCGGACAGTTGCAGTCGAAAATGGTCGAACATGTTCCGGCGTTGGGCATCGAGGGGCTGGCCGATCTCGGCGCGCTCCCCGCAGCCGATGCGCAGGCCAGCGCGCAGGGCTCGATCAGCGCCTATCCGATCGAGGATTTCTACCTCACCAACCCCATCGCCCGCGCCAGCGACGTGATGCAGCGCTGCTCGGCCGAACTGCTCCATGGCGAAGAGATTCTGGAGGCCGCAGAGTGACCGGTTTCTTCCAATCGCTCGGCATGAGCTATGAATGGGCCTGGGGCGTCGCCACCCTGGCCGGCGTCTTGCTGATCGCCTTCCCGCTGATGCTTGCGGTGGCGATGGTGATCTATGTCGACCGCAAGGTCTGGGCGTCGATCAATCTGCGCCGCGGGCCCAATGTCGTCGGCCCCTTCGGCCTGCTGCAAAGCTTCGCCGACGGGTTGAAGGTTTTCTTGCAGGAAACCATCATTCCCAGCGCGGCGAACAAGGGCATCTTCCTGCTCGCGCCGATCGTCACCTTCACCGTGGCGCTCGCCGCCTGGGCGGTGATCCCCTTCGATGCGGGCGTAGTGCTGGCGGACATCAACGTCGGCCTGCTCTACATTCTCGCGGTCAGCTCGCTCTCGGTCTACGGCATCGTCATGAGCGGCTGGGCGTCGAACTCGAAATATCCCTTCTTCTCCGCCATGCGCGCGGCGGCGCAGATGATCAGCTACGAAGTCTCGATCGGCTTCATCCTGGTCTGCGTAGTATTGTGGGCGGGGAGCTTCAACCTCACCGAAATCGTGATGGCGCAGGTCGGTCACGGCTTCGGGATCATCAACGGCTATTGGTTCAATCTGCTGCTGTTCCCGATGTGGGTGGTGTTCTTCATCTCGAGCCTGGCCGAGACGCAGCGCGTTCCCTTCGACCTCACCGAGGCCGAGAGCGAGCTGGTGGCGGGCTACCAGACCGAGTATTCCAGCATGGCCTTCGCGCTGTTCTGGCTGGGCGAGTATGCCAACATCCTGCTGATGTGCTCGCTCAACACGCTGCTGTTCTTCGGCGGCTGGCTGCCGCCGATCGACTGGGCGCCGCTCTATTTGGTCCCGGGCATCGTCTGGTTCCTGCTCAAGACCTTCTTTTTCTTCTTTATGTTCAGCTGGGTGATGGCGACCGTGCCGCGCTACCGCTACGACCAGCTCATGCGGCTGGGCTGGAAGGTCTTCCTGCCGATGAGCCTTGGGTTCGTCGTCCTTATCTCCGGCTATCTGATGGCCACGGGGCATTATTCATGACTATCGCCCATCTCATCAAATCGTTCACCCTCTGGGAGATCGTGAAGGCGCATGCCCTCACGCTGAAGTATTTCTTCAAGCCCAAGGTGACGATCAACTACCCGCACGAGAAGAACCCGATCAGCGCCCGCTTCCGCGGCGAGCATGTGCTGCGGCGCTATCCCAATGGCGAAGAGCGCTGCATCGCGTGCAAGCTGTGCGAAGCGGTCTGCCCGGCGCAGGCGATAACCATCGAGAGCGAACCGCGCGAGGACGGCAGCCGCCGGACCACGCGCTACGATATCGACATGACCAAGTGCATCTATTGCGGCTTCTGCCAGGAAGCCTGCCCGGTCGATGCCGTGGTCGAGGGTCCCAATTTCGAATATTCCACCGAGACGCGTGAAGAACTGCTCTACGACAAGGCCAAATTGCTGGCGAACGGGGACAAGTGGGAGCGGGCGATCGCCGCGAGCCTTGAAGCCGACGCCCCCTACCGCTAACCGCCGCGCAACCGAAGCTGGGGCTCCCAAGACATTCGATGATTCAAACCTTCGCCTTTTACCTCTTCGCGGTGTTCGTGGTCGCTTCGGCGGTCATGGTGATCATGTCGCGCAACCCGGTGCATTCGGTGCTCTGGCTCATCCTCGCCTTCTTCAACGCCGCAGGGCTGATGGTGCTGGTAGGCGCGGAGTTCATCGCGATGCTGCTGGTGATCGTCTATGTCGGCGCGGTCGCGGTGCTGTTCCTGTTCGTGGTGATGATGCTCGACATTGATTTCGCCGAGCTGCGCGCCGGGTTCATCCGCAACTTCCCGCTCGGCATCGCAATCGCGCTGGTGCTGCTGGCGGAGCTGGTGCTGGGTATCGGCGCCTATCGCGCGGGGGCGATCACGCTCGGCACACCGACGGGGGCCGCGGTCCAGCTGATCGGTGCCAGCAACACCGAGGCGCTGGGTGCGTTGCTCTACTCCAGATATCTCTTCCTGTTCGAAGCGACCGGCCTGGTGCTGCTGGTTGCCATGGTCGGGGCGATCGTCCTGACGCTGCGTGAACGCGCAGATGCGCATCGCGGCCATCAGGATATCGGCAAGCAGGTCCGCCGCAACCCGAACGAGGCGACGGTGATGAAACGTCCGACCATCGGCAAGGGGATCGACCTGTGATCGGCATCGAACACTACATCGTCGTCAGCGCGATCCTTTTCGTGCTCGGCGTGCTGGGGATCTTCCTCAACCGCAAGAACATCATCGTCATCCTGATGGCGATCGAGCTGATCCTGCTCTCGGTGAACCTCAACCTGGTCGCCTTCAGCGCTTTCCTCGGCGATCTGACCGGGCAGATCTTCGCCATGTTTGTGCTCGCGGTCGCGGCCTCGGAGGCTGCGATCGGGCTGGCGATCCTGGTGATCTATTTCCGCGGTCGCGGCACGATCGCGGTCGACAGCGTCGACCGGCTCAAGGGGTAAGCGCGCGTGCAATCGATTCTGCTCATCGTTTTCCTGCCGCTGCTGGCCGCCATCGTCGGCGGGCTGGGCAATCGCGCGCTCGGCAACACGCCGGTCAAGCTGATCACCACCGGCGCGTTGTTCATTTCCTGCGCGCTGAGCTGGCCGATTTTCCTCGGTTTCGTCGGCGGCAGCGCCGAGCCGGGCGTGGTTCCGGTGCTGCAGTGGGTGCAATCGGGCGATCTTTCGTTCGATTGGGCGCTGCGCGTCGATACGCTGACTGCGGTGATGCTGGTGGTGATTACCACCGTCTCCGCGCTCGTCCACCTCTATAGCTGGGGCTATATGGACGAGGATCCGGACCAGCCGCGCTTCTTCGCCTATCTGTCGCTGTTCACTTTCGCGATGCTGATGCTGGTGACCGCCGACAATCTGGTCCAGATGTTCTTTGGCTGGGAAGGTGTGGGCCTAGCGTCCTATCTCCTCATCGGCTTCTGGTTCAAGAAGCCCTCTGCCAACGCTGCGGCCATAAAGGCCTTCGTGGTCAACCGCGTGGGTGACCTGGGCTTCATGCTCGGCATCTTCGGCACCTTTGTGGTGTTCGGCACCACTTCGATTCCCGAGATCCTCGCCGCTGCACCCGCGATGAGCGGCGCGACGATCGGTTTTCTCGGCTACCGCGTCTCGACGATGGATGTGCTGTGCATCCTGCTGTTCATCGGCGCGATGGGCAAATCGGCGCAACTCGGGCTGCACACCTGGTTGCCGGACGCGATGGAAGGCCCCACGCCCGTCTCCGCACTGATCCACGCCGCGACGATGGTGACCGCGGGCGTGTTCATGGTCTGCCGCCTCAGCCCGATGTTCGAGACCGCCCCGGTGGCGCTCGGCGTGGTCACCTTCATCGGCGCTGCGACCTGCATCTTCGCCGCGACGATCGGGACCACGCAGTGGGACATCAAGCGGGTGATCGCCTATTCGACCTGTTCGCAGCTGGGCTACATGTTCTTCGCCGCGGGCGTCGGCGCCTATGGCGCGGCGATGTTCCATCTGTTCACCCACGCCTTCTTCAAGGCGCTGCTGTTCCTCGGCGCAGGCAGCGTGATCCACGCGATGCACCACGAGCAGGACATGCGCTATTACGGCGCACTGCGTAAGGAGATCCCCTTTACCTTCTGGGCGATGCTGGCGGGTACGCTGGCGATCACCGGGGTCGGGATCTACTGGCTCCATGCGGGCTTTGCAGGCTTCCATTCCAAGGACGCGATCCTCGAGGTTGCCTTCGCGCGCGGAACCGAGACGGCGACCTTCGCCTTCTGGATGGGCACCTTCGCCGCGCTGCTGACCAGCTTCTACAGCTGGCGGCTGATGTTCCTGACGTTCTGGGGCAAGCCGCGCTGGGCCGACAGCGAGCATATTCAGCATGCCGTCCACGCTGGGCACGGTGATTCCGAGGATCACAACCCGGCGGCGCAAGAAGATTCCGGTCACGACGCGAAACACCATGTTCCCTCACCCAATTACGAAGCGGGTACCGCGGGCTATCATCCGCATGAAAGCCCCGTGACGATGCTGATCCCGCTTGGCGTGCTGACGCTGGGCGCGATCTTCGCGGGCTGGGTGTTCAGCCACGCTTTCCTCGACGATGCCGGGTTCTGGCAGGGTTCGATTTTCTACAACGAGGCGCTGATCCACGAGATGCACGCGGTGCCGTTGCTGGTGAAACTGGCCGCGACCATCGTGATGCTGATCGGTCTGGCCATCGCCTGGCTGGCCTATATCAAGGACACGTCGATCCCCGCCAGATCGGCTGAGAAACTCGGCCCGGTCTACCGCTTCTTCTACAACAAGTGGTATTTCGACGAGCTCTACAACGCCGTTTTCGTCCGGCCCGCCTTCTGGTTCGGGCGCCAGTTCTGGAAGATCGGCGATGTCGGCACGATCGACCGTTTCGGTCCCGATGGTGCGGCCTGGGTCGTCCAGCGCGGCAGCGTGCTCGCCAAGGGGGCGCAGAATGGGCTGGTCTATAGCTATGCGCTGGTGATGCTCCTGGGCCTGATTGCCGCGATTACCTGGGTGCTGTTCTGATGGATTTCCCGATCCTTTCGCTGATGCTGCTGGTGCCGCTGGTCGCCGGGATCGCCTGCCTGTTCCTGAGTGCGCCCGCGGCGCGGCTCACGGCGCTGGTGGCGACGCTGATCGACCTCGCGCTGGGCGTTCTGCTCTGGGTGAACTACGACATCGGCGGCGCGCAATGGCAGTTCACCGAGCGCGCCGAACTCTTTGCGGTGTTCGACTATGCGCTGGGGATCGACGGCATCGCGCTGATGCTGATCATGCTCAGCGTCTTCCTGATGCCGATCTGCATCCTCGCCAGCTGGCAGGGGATCACCCGCCGCGTCGGCGAATACATGGCCGCCTTCCTGTTCATGGAACTGCTGATGATCGGCGTCTTCGCCGCTCAGGACATGTTCCTGTTCTACATCTTCTTCGAGGCCGGCCTGATCCCGATGTATCTGATCATCGGCGTGTGGGGCGGGGACAACCGCATCTACGCCAGCTACAAATTCTTCCTCTACACGCTGCTCGGCTCGGTGCTGATGCTGATCGCGATGCTGTGGATGGTCAATGTCGCGGGCACCAGCAGCATCCCGGTGCTGATGCAGTACGATTTCGCGCCGTCCGCGCAAACCTGGCTGTGGCTGGCCTTCTTCGCCAGCTTCGCGGTCAAGATGCCGATGTGGCCGGTGCACACATGGCTGCCCGACGCGCACGTCCAGGCCCCCACTGCGGGGTCGGTGATCCTGGCGGGCGTATTGCTCAAGCTCGGCGGCTACGGCTTCATCCGTTTCAGCCTGCCGATGTTCCCCGAGGCATCGGCGCAGCTCCTGTGGCTGGTGTTCGCGCTGTCGATGATCGCCGTGATCTACACCTCGCTGGTCGCACTGGTGCAGCATGACATGAAGAAGCTGATCGCCTATTCGAGTGTCGCGCATATGGCGATCGTCACGGGCGGGCTGTTCGCCTTCAACGTCCAGGGCCTCGAAGGTGCGATGATCATGATGCTCAGCCACGGGTTGGTCTCAGGCGCGCTGTTCCTCTGCGTCGGGGTGATCTACGACCGGCTGCACACGCGCGAGATCGACCGCTACGGCGGCCTGGCGATCAACATGCCGCACTACGCGCTGTTCTTCCTGTTCTTCACCATGGCCAGCATCGGCCTGCCCGGCACCAGCGGCTTCGTCGCCGAATTCCTCGCGCTGGCGGGCGTGTATCAGGTGTCAACCTGGGCTGCTCTGGTGTTGACGACCGGCATTATCTTGGGCGCCGCCTACATGCTTTACCTCTATCGCCGCGTGGCGTTTGGGGTGCAGAAGAATCCCGATGCCGCCGCCATGCCCGACCTGTCCTTGCGCGAATGGGTCATGCTCGGCCCGATCGTGGCTGCGGTGCTGTGGATGGGCGTCTATCCCGAAAGCTTCCTCGCACCGATGCGTGCCGATATCGCGGCGCTCGACGCGCGGCTTGCCCGCGCGGCTCCCGAGGGTGACTCGCGTCCGTTGGTCGGCACGCCGCGGGCGCATGAAGCCAATTATATCGAAGGCGCCCATGGTGCCGCCGTCGGCGCAAGCGAGGGCGCCCATTGATGGATTACGCAGCTTCCTTTTACATTGTAGCGCCCGAGTTGATCCTTTCGGGTGCGGCGCTGATCCTGCTGCTGGTGGCGGCATGGGTGCGCGATGCCGCCAAATTCGTCACGATCGCCGCGGTCGCCGCGCTGTTCGGAGCGGCTTTCTGGACCGGGCACCTGCTGTTCGATCCGTCTTTCGAGCTGAGCGCGGATGCCTTTGGCGGTCTCTACCGGATGGACGATTTCGGCAGCGTGGCCAAGCTGCTGATCTATCTCGCGACGATCGCCTGCCTGATCGTCACCCCGCGCTATTTCGAGCACCGTAGCGCCTATCGCGCCGAATATCCCGTCCTGTTGCTGCTCAACGCGGTCGGCATGGGGATGATGGTCTCGGCAGTCGATCTGATGACGCTCTACATCGGTCTCGAACTCTCGAGCCTGTCGTCCTACGTTCTGGCCTCCTTCCTGCGCGACGACACCCGATCGAGCGAAGCGGGCCTCAAGTATTTCATTCTCGGCGCGCTTGCCTCCGGTATCCTCCTTTACGGTATGAGCCTGGTTTACGGCTTCTCGGGCACCACACAATATCTCGGCATCCGGATCGCCTTCGCCGACGGGCTCTCAACCGGCGCACTGTTCGGCGTGGTCTTCGTGCTTGCAGGTCTGGCGTTCAAGATCTCTGCGGTTCCGTTCCACATGTGGACACCCGACGTCTATGAAGGCGCACCGACGCCCGTCACCGCCTTCTTCGCCAGTGCCCCCAAGGTTGCGGCGGTGGCAATGCTGGTGCGCATGGCGATCGAGGCCTTCGGCGCGCAGACCGAGGCCTGGCAGCAGATCGTGATCTTCGCGGCGCTGGCGTCGATCGTGGTTGGCGCTCTCGGCGCCATCGGTCAGGAGAATCTCAAGCGGGTGCTCGCCTACAGTTCGATCAACAACGTCGGCTTCATCCTCATCGGCCTCGCGGTGGCGACCCCCGAGGGCGTAAGTGCCGTGCTGGTCTATCTGGCGATCTATGTCGTCATGACGATCGGCGCCTTTGCTGCCGTGTTGATGCTGCGGGACCGGGATGGCGAGCAGCTGGAAACGTTCAGCGACATCGCCGGGCTCTCCACAGTGCGCCCGGTCGTTGCCTGGGGCGTGCTGCTGCTGATGTTCAGCCTCGCAGGAATCCCGCCGCTGTTCGGCTTCTGGGGCAAGTTCGTGGTTTTCCAAGCCGCAGTGCAGGCCGACATGATCGTGCTCGCCGCGATCGGTATCGCCGCAAGCGTGATCGGCGCATTCTACTACCTCAAATTCGTCAAGGTGATGTTCTTCGACGAACCCGCGCGCGAAGCCGAAAAGCACAGCCCCGCGGGTCATTGGGCCGTGCTCGGGATCTGCATGCTGATCGTCTCGCCGCTCGGCTATCTGCTGACGCCGTGGCTCGGCGCGGTTGCCGACCGTGCAGCCGCAGCGCTTTTCATCGTCGTTTGATCCGCACCCTCCCGCAAACCGGCTCGACCAATGCCGACCTGCTCGCGGCGGTGCGCGCGGGCGAGCGGGTCGGTGAGGGCGATTGGCTGATCGCGGATCGCCAGACTGCGGGGCGAGGGCGTCAGGGCCGTGACTGGTTCGATGGGGCGGGCAATTTCATGGGTTCGACCGTCGTGCGCCTGAGCCCGCGCGATCCCTCGCCCGCGACTCTGGCGCTGGTGTCCGGTGTAGCGGTCCACGAGGCGGTGATGCCTTTGCTGGCGGATGCGTCGAAGCTGACGCTCAAATGGCCCAACGATCTGCTCTTCGCCGGTGCCAAGCTGGCGGGAATCCTGCTCGAGCGGCAGGACGAGGCCATCGTCGTCGGGATTGGCGTCAATCTCGCCGCCGCGCCGGAACTGCCCGATCGCGCGACGATCGCGCTGGCGGAACTCGGACCCGCGCCCGCGCGGGACTTCTTCGCGCAGAGCCTTGCCGCGCATTTCGCCGCCGAGCTCGATCGCTGGCGGACCTATGGGCTCGATCCGCTGATCCGCCGCTGGGAAGCCGCTGCGCACGGGCACGGGACGGGCCTGACGGTCAGTCCCCCGGGTGAGGCCGCGATTGCCGGCAGCTTCGCCGGGCTCTCGCCCGAAGGATCGCTCAGGCTGCGCTTGGACAACGGGTCGGAGCGTGTCATTCACGCCGGCGACGTGATGCTCGCGAACTAGGATATGACCATGCTGCTCGTCGCCGATGTCGGAAACACGAATGTTGTCTTCGCCCTGTTCGAACGGGACGGGAAGGGCGGACGCACGATCCGTACCCGCTGGCGGATCGCTACCGATCCGCGCCGCACCGGCGACGAATACGCGGTCTGGCTGCTCCAGCTGCTCCAGATCGAGGGTTATGGCCGCGAGGACGTGAAGCAGTTCATCATCGGCTCGGTGGTGCCCCGCGCGGTCCACAATTTGACCGTGCTCGCGAACAAATATTTCGACGTCGAACCGATCGTCGCAGGAGCGGGCGAGGAAGGCTGGGGGATCGAGGTCGATGTCGAGGAGCCGCGCTCGCTCGGCGCCGATCGCGCGCTCAACGCCATCGCGGCGCATGCGCGCTACGAGGGCGATCTGATCGTGATCGACTTCGGAACCGCGACCACTCTCGACGCGATCGATTTCACCGGTGCCTATAAGGGCGGCATCATCGCCGCCGGCATCAATCTCTCCCTGGACGCTCTGGTGGGGAACACCGCCAAGCTTCCGCGCATTGCCATAGAGAAGCCACGCAGTGACAGCGTCATCGGACGCAACACCGAGGATCAGATGCTGATCGGCGTATTCTGGGGCTACATTGCCATGATCGAAGGACTTGTTACGCGTATGAAAGCGGAAATCGGAAGACCCTGCAAAGTGGTCGCCACCGGCGGGCTCGCCGTCCTGTTCGACGAACACACCGGGCTGTTCGATCATGTCGACGGCGAGCTGACGCTCGAGGGTCTGGCCATTCTTGCGGATCGGCACGGCTCTTGAAAAAGGATTTCACCCCCGAAGACGAATTGCTCTTCCTCGCGCTCGGCGGTTCGGGCGAGATCGGCATGAACGTCAATCTCTACGGCTGCCGCGGGCGCTGGCTGATGGTCGATCTGGGAATGACCTTTTCCGGCGGGCAATATCCCGGCGTCGATCTGGTCTTCGCCGATCTCGATTTCATCGAGCAGCGCGCCGATACGCTCGACGGCATCGTCCTGACCCATGCGCATGAAGACCATATCGGCGCGATCCCCTATTTCGCAGCGGAGCTCGGGGTCCCGCTATACGCGACGCCCTTCACCGCCGACCTCATCCGCCGCAAACTCGAGGAAGCGGGGCTCGTCGACGAGATCGAACTCAACATCATCGATCACGACCACGGCCAGTTCTCGGTCGGGGCGTTCGACGTCACCTATATTCCGCTTTCGCACTCGATCGCCGAGGGCAATGCGCTGCTGATCGAGACCCCGCACGGCACCGTGTTCCACACCGGCGACTGGAAGCTCGACGATGACCCGATCGTCGGCGTGCCGACCACCGAGGAAGAGCTGCGCGAGATAGGCGACGAGGGCGTCCTCGCGATGGTCTGCGACAGCACCAATGTCTTCAATCCGAATCCGAGCGGATCGGAAGGCGCGGTCTATCGCGGTCTGCTCGAGGAAGCGCGCAAGCATTCGGGGCGCCGGATACTGGTCACCACCTTCGCCAGCAACGTCGCACGGCTGCACACGCTGGGCGAAGTGGCGCGCGAGACCGGGCGCCAGCTCTGCGTCGCCGGGCGTTCACTCGACCGCATCATCGAAGTCGCGCAGGACAATGGCTATCTGCAGGACATGCCCAAGCCGATCGATTTCAACACCGCCATGGGGCTGCCTCGCGGCGAGGTGCTGATCATCGCCACCGGGGGGCAGGGCGAACCGCGCGCCGCGCTCGCCCGTATCGCCGAGGGCAACCATCAGATCGAACTGACCGCGGGCGACGTGATCCTGTTCTCCAGCCGCCAGATCCCGGGCAATGAAGTCGCGATCGGTGCGATCCAGAACAAGCTCGCGGAGAGCGGGATCGTGCTGGTAAGCGGCCGCGAAGGGGCGATCCATGTCTCCGGTCACCCCGGACGCCCCGAGCTCGAGGCACTGTACGAGTGGCTCCAGCCCGAGATTCTCGTGCCGGTCCATGGCGAGGTGCGCCATATGCAGGAACAGGCGCGGCTCGGCCGCGCGCGCGGCATCCCGCATTCGGTCTATCAGAAGAATGGCGACATGGTCCGCCTAGCGCCCGGGAAGCCCGGCAAGATCGGCGAGGTTCGCTCCGGCAGGCTCGTTCTCGATGGCGACATCATTCTGGCTGCCGATGGCGATGTGATCACGATGCGCCGCCGCATCGCGCTCGACGGTGTGCTGATCGTCGCGCTCGACGATCGCCTCCAGCCGCGGATCGAAGGCGTCGGTCTGCCGCTGGATGAGGATTACGACGCCTTCGTCGCCGAGGCGGAAGCGGATGTGGTCAAGGCGATCGCTCGTCTCAAGGGCAAGGCCCGGCAGGATCGCCGCGATATTCACGAGGCCGCGCGGCTAGCGGCCCGGCGCGCGGCTCAGCGCTGGTCCGGCAAGAAGCCGCAAGTGCGTGTGCTGATGCCGCGCGGTGGGTGACGCAATGCAGTGGACCTCGATTGTCGCGATCTATTTCCTCGTCTGGGTGATGACGGCTTTTCTCATGCTGCCCTTCGGAGTGCGGACTCACGACGAACTCGGGGTCGAGAAGATCCCCGGACAGGCCGACAGTGCCCCGGCAAATTTCCGCCCTGGCAGACTGGCACTGCGCGCGACCGTGATCGCCGCAGCGCTAACCGCGCTGTATGTCGCCAATTACGACTTCGGGTGGATAACGGCAGACGATCTCGATTTCGTCGGGTTGGGCAGGGAAGGCTGAGCTATTCGCGCAGCCGCTCTATCGCCTGCGCCAGCGCCACATAGAGCTTGCCGATATCTGAGCTGAGCACGGTCACCCCCAGCGCGTGGCCGTCGCGCGTGGAAAGCAGCGTGCGGAGCATCGCCTCGAAATCGTGAATATAGCGGCTGACATGCTCCCGGAAATCCGGATCGGCGTCGTAGATTTCGGCGATTTCGCGGGCTTCGGTGTTGTCGAGCAGCCGCACCGCGCGCCGGGTGAAGATGCCCCGGTCGCCGCGCAGATAGGACGTCCACGCACGGTCGGTCACATCGGTCGAGAGGACCTTGCCGATATCGATGGCATTGGAATTGAGCGATTCGGTGATCAGCGCGACCCGGCGGCTAAAATCATTGTCGACCTGTTCCTCGGCCATCTCGCGCGCGCGGCTGACCCGGCTTTCCAGATTGCTCGCCAGCTCGTTCACCTTGGCCAATTGGTCGCGCAGGAACAGCGCCGCCTGGCGGCTCGCCGCGGTCGCGCGGTCGCTGGCTTGGTCGAGCGAACCGATCGCCTCGCCTGCGCGTTCTTCCACCGCGCGGTCGATAGCCGCCGCGCTCGCCTCGCCGACACGGTCGGCCAGTTTGCGGATCCGCACTGCCTGTTCGTTCTCGATCGAGAACAGCGCGCCGCGCGCCCTCTGCTCCAGTTCGGTGATGGCAGCGGTCAGTTCCTCGCGGGCTCGTTCGGCGACGGCGACGTTCTGGGTATCAACGGCATCCAGACGATCGCGCAATTCGTCGAGCGCCTCCGCCTGCTCGGAAATCGTCCCGGATAGCCGCTCGCGAAATTCGCCGATGTTCGCGATCGCGGCGCGGCTATGGCCGTCCGCCAGATCGACGGTTTCGGCGAGTGCGGTGCCGGCCTGGCTGGCCTCGTCCATCGTCGCCCGCAGTCGGTCGGTTCGCCCTTCTGCGTCCGCAAGACGGTCTTCGAAATCGGCGATAGCCACGGGCAGATCGTCCTTGGCATGCCGGGCACTGGCTTGGATCAGCTCGAGCAGGCGCACGCTGGAATCGGTAAGGCCGGCGACGGCTTGGTCGGTCCCGTCGAGCGAGCTACGGCTCTGCGCCAGCGTATCGCGCAGATTGGCGACCGCGGCAACTAAGGCATCGCCCGTCTCGCGACCTTGATCGACCACCACCCCCATTTGCAAACCGAGTTCGGCGACCCGTTCGGTGAGTGCCTCGCCTTGTTCCGCCAGCGCTCGGATATGCACTGCTTGCGTATCGCGCCTCTCGGCGAGATTGCGATCGAGCGCAGCAAGATTTTCCTCGAATGCCGCAAGGGCGCTGTCCTCGATCGCTGCGAACTCCTCTCGGCGCTCGGCAATTTGGGTGTCGAAAACTTCCTTGCGCCGGGCCAGCTTGAGATCGACATTCTCCGCCTCGGCAAGGAGCGCCTGCAGCTTTTGCTCAGAGCCTTCGATGGCCTGCGCGTCGAGCCGGGCGACTTCGGCGAGAACTGCCTTCAACCGATCATGCAACGCCTCGACCTGGCTGCGCCATGCGGACAGTGCCGCCTCTTCCCCGTCGCGGACCGCCTGGGCGGTGGCCGCAGCGTCGTCACGAAGCACGCGGAGCCGCGCGCGCCGCTCGACCAGCGCGTTGTCTTCGTCTTCGCGGTGCGCCTGCGCGAGGTCGTTCATCTCGTTCCGCAATGCGTCCGCGCGTGTCCGGATATTGGCGAGAGCATTGATCTCGCGCCCGTCGAGTTCGGTGCGGAAGGCTTCGCTTTCGGAGCGCAAAATCGTGAAGCGATCGGCAGCCGCCGCCTCGATAAGGTCGAGGCGTGCAGCGAGATCGTCGAGCGTACCATCGATCCGTTCGCGCAGCGATCCCACCTGCCGCTCGCTCGCCTCGCCGAACTCGTTCAGTCGCGCAAAACCCGAGACCAGCTCGTCGAGCTGTGCAGTGGCGGTGCGTCCCGCGCTGCCGATCTGGTTCGAGACATCGCGCGCCGAAGTGGCGATCACCGGAAGATTGTCGCGGAGTTTGGCCATGTTCTCCATGGCCGTGGTGCTGACGCTAGCGATCGCATCGACCTGTGCGCCATTGTCCTGGACCAGTTCCTGCAACCGTCCTGCATGTTCGGAAATTCGCTCGCTCGCCGAACGACCGAGGAATTCCAGCTCTCTGCTCTGGGTGGTGAGGAAATCGCGCGCCATGCTCAGTTCGCGGTTGATTCGGTGCAGCCGCTCCTCGAGCCGTTCCGATTCCAGCGAGAGTACGCGCGCGGCATCGCCGAAACGGTTCGCTTCGCGAGAGGAGCTGCGCATGGCCAGCAACCAGATACCGATCACCAGCAACACCGGCACGGCCCAGGCGGTGATCCAGCCGATAAATTGCTGCGGCGTAGCTCCCCCGAGGATGTCCGCCCGGTTGGCCCAGCCGAAGAAGGCCGTCCAGCCGAGGATGATGAGTATCGCCGCGGCGGGGATAGCCCAGGAATAGCTGCGCCTTGCAGGTGTATCCTCTACCCAATCCAGCTCGTCTGCGACGGCATACTCTTCCTGAAGAGCGGTGCTTTGAGCCTCGCCGTCGAGTTGCGTTTCACGGGGCCGATCGATCTCTTCCCCCTCCACGGCGCGAATATGCGGTCCTGTGCTCATACGAGAAACTACCACACCTGCTTCCCGGTTAAACCCTGTTTTAACCACGGGGTGCCAAGGGGAGCCATGGCATTTCAATCCGGGCCCTTCGAAGCCGCTCTGGCTACCGCTGCAGGTGAAGACGCAGCGCTCCAGCGCGAACTCAAGGCCGGCTTCCTTGACAGCGCCGAACGCCAACTCGATCTCATGCGCCGTTCGCGCTGCGACGCGAATTGGGAGATGGCGGCGAGGCGGCTACACGCGCTGGCTGGCGGATTTCATGCGACGCAACTCATGGGTATCGCCCAGATGGCGGTTGGCGCAGTACCCGGCGATCCTGCGGTCTTGCGCGAAATCCATACGCATCTGGGCGAAATCCGGGGTTAGGCTACCGGCTGAAGGCGCATTGGGATTTGGCAGGCGGTGCGCTTGCCCCTATCCTTGGCGAATTCATACCAATCTTGGAAACCCGCCACCTTTGCGCATCGCCATCCTGACCGCTCTTGCCGAGGATCCCGACCACAAGGGACGAAAGCGCGCGTTCCGGATCTTCGCCGGGCGCTCGATCCTTTCGCATCAGCTCGATTGCGCGATCGATCTCGGCTGCGAGAGCGTTGTGTGCCTAGTCGGCGGACTGGGGCAGGACGTTATCGCCTGCCAGCACCGCGCGGAAGCCGCGGGGGTGCGCTTTCAGGCGATCGAAGATCTGCGCCGCTTATCCGGCCTGGTCAAAGCGGATGACGATATTTTCGTGATCGCCGACGGACTGCTCCCCGCCGCCGAGGAGGCCGTCCGGCTGCTGAACGAGCGCTCTGGGGTGCTGACCCTTCCGGTCGATCCGGCCCTGGGCTTCGGGTTCGAGCGGATCGATGGCCAATGCGCCTGGGCGGGTATGCTGCGGACGCGGGGCCAATCCGTGGAGCGGCTGTCCGATCTGCCGCCCGACGCCGCAGCTGCCTCGGCACTGCTGCGCATCGCGCTGCAAGCCGGGACACGGCAGACGGCGCTCGACCCTGCGCTGCTCCTGAACGGCGACTGGCTGCTGCGCGCCGATTCCCCGACGCTGCTCGAGCGCGAGAAGCGCTGGATCGCCGGTCGGGTTTCGCCCGTATCATTCGCAGCCCCCGGACTGGCGACGGCGGAGCGGATCGGCGCCCGGCTCGGGCGCGATATCGTCGGCACCCGGCTCGAGCGGGTCCCCCTGTTCGCTGCCGTGGGAGCAGGCGTGCTGGCCGCTCTGCTGGCGACGATCGGGAAACCACTGGTGGCGCTGGCGCTGGGAACGGCGATGGCCGTGCTGCTGCCGATTGCTGGCGTGATACAGCGGCTCGGAAGGGCCCCGCGCAATCGCACCAGGCGCTTCGGGGTCGACGCAGCTTTGCGAGCCGGCGCCGACCTGCTGCTCGTTGCGCTGATTGCATTGACCATGCCGGTCGAGGGTTCCGCCTGGCTGCGCCTGTTCGTGCCCACAATCCTGTTCGGCCTGCTGCGGCTCGGCGAGCAACTCGCGCTCGATTCTGAGCCTCGGGGGAGCTTTGCCAGCTGGCGGGCCCTCTATGCCGACCGGATCTTGCTCCTCGCGCTTGTTCTGCCTGCGGCATTTTTCGGTCTTGCGCAGCTCCTCTGCGCCGTCCTTTCGTTGCTTGTTCTCGGCTCGCTCTTCTTCCGCGACGAGGAGGAGCGCGGGCTAACAGTGGATTAACCACGCCATGCTACGCGCAACCCATGATCGAACCCCATCCGATGGCTGAAACCGCCTGGCCCGAAGGCGACGCGCTGCGCCTCGCACTGGCGCGGGGCGACCGGGCGCTGGACCGGATCGGTCCGATTCTCGGGCATCTGCTGTCCGCGCGCGACCAGTCGCTGTTCAGTGATGCCATCGTCGCGCGGGTCCGCGGGATGCTCATCAATCTCGCCCGGCAGGTCCTGCGCGTCCAGGCGGAGGCGACGGGGCAGAAGGGTCGCGAGCAGTTCGCCGACGAACATGGCGAGGCACTGGCCGAGAATTTCTTCTCCAGTCCGCTGCTGGTCGCACATTGCCATGCGCTCGCGCTGGAATGGCGTTTGGCCTCGGGTCTGGAAGAGGAGGGCGCCCTCGATCCCGTGCTGTCGCCCCTCATGCAGACGCTGATCGGACACGAGGACACGCAGATCGCCAGCGCCGCCATGGCCGCGCTTGCGGCGCAGGCGCGTTTCGCGCAGGCGCAGCGGCGTATGGAAATGCCGATCGCGGAACTTCCCGGCGATCTGCTGCACGAAGCGCTTCTGGCCTGGCGTGTATTCAACCGCAACGAACGCTCCGATGCGCTGACCCGCGCCGAAAGCAAGCTGCGCGCGGAGTTCGACGAGGGAGCGGGGCGGCTGTCGCTGCTCGACCGGCTTGTCACTACCTTGGGATCGGGCGCCAATGCGGCGCTGGCGATCGACCATGGCGGAGTCGCGCTGTTCCTCTCCGCACTGGCGCTGCGCTCGGGGCAAAGCCGCGACATCGTCGCGCTCGCCACCAACGAGCAACAGGCAGCACGCCTGGCACTGAGCTTGCGCGCGGCAGGTCTCAAGCCGCAGGAAGTGGAAGCGCAACTGCTGCGTATCCATCCTCACGACTTGCCGCCCCAGGGTCTCGACCAGATAGGCACTCGCGAAGCCGCGCACTTGCTTGCGCAGAGCATGCCGCTGGGCACCGGCCGGGGAGGGGTCTGAGCGATGGCGACGCTGGGGACACGATATCTGGCGCATGGCACGGTCGATGCCGAGGGCCGTCTGGCCACGGCCGAGGAACCGCTTGCAGGACTGCAGCGCGCCTGTGGAGGCGAGATCGGCGGAACGGTGGCCATCCCCGAACTGCTTGCTTTGGTGACGAAGGCGCAGCGCTACGGCCTGCGGTTGGCGCGGCAGTTCCGTGCGATCGATGGCGAGGAGCGGATCACAGCCTGGGTGGAAATCGAACCCACCACCGCGGCAGATGGCGCGGCGACCGGCTGCCAACTCGCGATCGTCTCGTGGCAGACCGAGGATCTGCCGCCCGAAGACGAAGTCGAAGCGGCCCGGCGGCGCAGCGAGATCGCGCGCAACCTGTCCGATCTCACTGCGCGGCTCGATCCCGATCAGCAAGTGCTTTCGGTCCAGGTCGAGGCACCCGATCTCACTCGCCTCGAGCTGGCGATGCTGGCGGGGATCGGACGGCCATGGACCGATTTTGTCGACTTTCCCGGCAATACCCACCGCCAGCCGCTGCACTGGCGGCTGCTCGATGGCGCGGAATGCACGGTCGAAGGCTCCAAGCGCAGCTGGACTGCGCATCTCGAGCCGCTCGGTCAGCCTGATCCGGGAAGCGCAGGCTTTGTACTTCACCTCTCGGCTAACAAGCCGCTGGGCTTGCAGGAACTGGAACTCGGCCGGACGACCACTCCCGATGCCCCCTCGCTGGGCCGCGACATTTCGCCGGTACTGCGCCAGCCGATCAACCGCATCATCGCCAATGCCGAAACCATCCGCACCAAGCTCGCGGGGCCGCTGGCCGAGGAATATAGCGATTACGCCGCCGACATCGCCACCGCGGGCCAGCATCTGCTGTCGCTGATCGACGACCTGTCGGATCTCGAGGTGGTCGAGTCGGAGGATTTCGTCACCGCGCCCGACCGGATCGATCTGGGCGACGTCGCACGGCAAGCGTGCGGCATTCTCGGGGTTCGCGCGCGCGAAAAGGGGACGACGCTGGTTCCGCCGGTGAAAGGCGAGAGCCAGCTGGCGATCGCCGAGTTCCGCCGCGTGCTGCAAATCCTCATCAATCTGATCAACAATGCGATCCGCTATTCGCCCGAAGGCAGTCAGGTCTGGGTCCGGCTCGACCGGATCGGTCAGCGTGCGCTGATCACGGTGGCGGACCAGGGCCACGGCATCCCCGAGGACCAGCAGGAAAAAGTGTTCGAAAAGTTCGAGCGGCTTGGCCGCAGCGGCGATGGCGGCTCGGGGCTCGGGCTCTATATCTCGCGGCGTATCGCCCGAGCGATGGACGGTGACCTGACCGTCGAAAGCGCGCCGGGACAGGGCGCCCGCTTTACCCTGTCCGTGCCCGCCGCGGAGGAATTGCGCAGCCGTCCGCGCGAGAACTCCGGGCCGGGTCCGACCGAACTGCCCGGCGCCAAGTGACATGAAAAAGGGGCGCCGAAGCGCCCCTTTCCCTTGCAGTGATTTGATCGACGCTCAGCGCTTGTCGATCGACACATAGTCCCGCTCTGTGGGGCCGGTGTAAAGCTGACGCGGACGACCGATGACCTGGCCGGGATCGGAGATCATTTCGTTCCACTGCGACACCCAGCCGACGGTGCGCGCCAGCGCGAACAGCGCGGTGAACATCGTGGTCGGGAAGCCGATCGCGGAAAGGATGATCCCGGAGTAGAAATCGACATTGGGGAACAGCTTCTTCTCGCGGAAATAATCGTCGTTGAGCGCGATCTCTTCCAACTGCATCGCGGTCTCGAAGACGGGGTCGGTGACGTTGAGCGCTTCGAAAACCTCGCGGACGGTCTTCTGCATCACCGTCGCGCGCGGGTCGTAATTCTTGTACACGCGGTGGCCGAAGCCCATCAGGCGGAACGGATCGTTCTTGTCCTTGGCCCGCTCGATATAGTGCGGAATGCGGTCGGGAGTGCCGATTTCCTTGAGCATGTTGAGCGCCGCCTCGTTGGCGCCGCCATGCGCCGGACCCCACAGGCAGGCGATGCCGGCGGCGATGCAGGCGAAGGGGTTGGCACCCGACGAACCCGCCAGGCGCACGGTCGAGGTCGAGGCGTTCTGCTCGTGATCGGCATGGAGGATGAATATCCGGTCCATCGCCTTCTCCACCGCCGGATGCAGTTCATATTCCTCGGCGGGGACGCCGAAGGTCATGCGCATGAAATTGCCGGTGTAGCTGAGCGAATTGTCGGGCTGCAGGAAGGGCTGGCCGATCGAGTATTTATAGGCCCAGGCTGCGATGGTGGGCATCTTGGCGATCAAACGATGCGAGCTGATCTTGCGATGCTCGGGATCCGAAATGTCGGTGCTGTCGTGATAAAAGGCCGAGAGCGCGCCAACGACGCCGCACATGATCGCCATCGGATGCGCATCGCGCCGGAAGCCCTGATAGAATTGGCGAAGCTGATCGTGCAGCATGGTGTGCCGCGTGATCGTGTAGTCGAAATCGTCGAGCTCGGTCTGGCTGGGCAGTTCGCCGTTGAGCAGAAGGTAGGAAACTTCCATGAAGCTGGAACTCTCGGCTAGCTGCCCGATCGGGTAGCCGCGGTGAAGCAGCACGCCTTCCTCGCCATCGATGAAGGTCAGCGCGCTTTCGCAGCTGGCGGTCGATTTGTAGCCGGGATCGAAGGTGAACTTGCCGGTCGAGCCATAAAGCTTGCGGATATCGACCACGTCGGGTCCGCAACTGCCCTGCAGCACGGGAAAGTCTACGCTGTCGCTGCCGATTTCGAGTTTGGCCTGGGTGTCGGTCATCGTGGCTCCTTGGACTGTTAGCCGTTGTCTGCGGTACCTGCGGGATCGGCGGCCTGCGCGTCGATGCGCGCCAGCGCCTCATCCTTCCCCAACAGGACCAATACGTCGAAAATGCCCGGGGATGTGGTCGTCCCGGTGAGCGCAGCGCGCATGGGCTGAGCGAGCTTGCCGAGCCCGATATCGAGGCGTTCGGCGAGCGCCTTGGTAGTGGCCTCGAGGGTCTCGATTGTCCAGTCATTTTCCGCGCGCAAAGCCGCGGAAACAGCACCCAATCGCTCGCGGCCGTCGGCGTCGAGCAAGGACGCTGCCTTGTCGGTGATTGCGAGCGGACGGACGGCGAACAGAAATGCAGCGCCCTCGGCCAGCTCGCCCAAATGCTTCGCCCGAGGCTTCAGCACCGGCATGGCGCGCGTCAGCAGTTCCAGGTCCGCCTCGGGTCCGATACGTTCCGCAACCAGCGCCGCTAGCCGCGCGTCGTCTGCCTCGCGGATATAATGCCCGTTGAGGTTCTGCAGCTTCTTGATGTCGAAACGCGAGGCGCTCTTGCCGACACCCGCGAGATCGAACAGCTCGACCGCTTCGTCGCGGGTGATCTCCTCGCGGTCGCCGTGACCCCAGCCGAGCCGCAGCAGGTAGTTGAACAGCGCCTCGGGAAGCACGCCCTCTTCGTCGCGGTAAGCCTCGACCCCGACCGCGCCGTGCCGCTTGGAAAGCTTGGCGCCATCGGCCCCGTGGATCAGCGGCACATGGGCATAGACCGGCTGGGGCCAGCCACCCTCGATCGCGTCCATCGCATGATAGATCGGCAACTGGCGGAAGGCGTTGTTGAGATGGTCGTCGCCGCGGATGACATGGGTCACGCCCATGTCGTGATCGTCGACCACCACCGCGAGCATATAGGTCGGGTTGCCATCGGCGCGCAGCAGGATGTAATCGTCGATCTCGACATTCTGCACGGTCACGCGGCCTTGCACCGCATCGTCGATCGCGGTCTCGCCCGCGGCCGGGGTCTTGAGCCGGACGGTGTAGGGTGCGCCCTCGGGCGCCTCGCCGGGATCGCGGTCGCGCCAGCGACCGTCGTAGCGCATCGGTTGCTTGGCGGCGCGCTGCTCGGCGCGCATCGTTTCCAGCTCCTCGGAGCTGGCGAAGCATTTGTAGGCGTGTCCGCCCTCGAGCAGCGCCAGCGCGACCGCGCGATGGCGATCGGCGCGCTGCGACTGAAAGACCGGCGCTTCGTCGTAATCGAGGCCGAGCCAGTCGAGCCCTTCGAGGATCTTGTCGATCGCGTCCTGCGTCGAGCGCTTGGCGTCGGTATCCTCGATCCGGAGCAGCGCCTTGCCGCCGTGGTGGCGGGCGAACAGCCAGTTGAACAGCGCGGTGCGCGCGCCGCCGATGTGCAGGAAGCCGGTGGGCGAGGGGGCGAAGCGCGTCACGACCTGTTGTCCTGTCGCGATGCTATCGCTTGCCATCGTCTCTCGTTTCCCTTCAAATGTCTGCATGGCGACGCCGACAGCGCCGGAGGTGCCGCATCCGGGGGCCGGGGGGCCGAGCGATGCTGCAGTGCAGCGCCCATGGCGCAAGCGGCTCTGCATGTCCAGAGTTGGCGACGCCGCAGAGGCTTTCCTCACCGATGCGGGATTCGACCGGGGGCCGTGGCTTACCGTGGGTTTCGCCGGCGGGATCGGAGCCTGGTTCCTGCTCGACAACGCGCTGCAGTGGGTCGGATTTCTCACGCTCTGCGCAGGGGGCGCCGGGGCCGCGATCGCAGCGTGGCGCGCTCGCGAGGACCGGATCCGCCTGCTGGTCACGGTTGTCGCGCTCTGCCTCATGCTCGCCGCGGGCATGACCACGATCTGGGCCCGATCGGAAATGGTCGGAGCACCCGCCATCGACCACCCGCAGATGATGCAACTCGACGCCCGGATTCTCTCGCGCGACGAACAGCCGGCCGAGGATCGTGTCCGTCTGGTCCTTGCCGCGCGTCATCCGGAAACGGCACGGGCGATGAAGGTGCGGGTCAACGTCCCGGTGGCGCGCGACGACCCCTCCTTCACCGAAGGTGCGCGGATCCGCTTGCGCGCCAGGCTGATGCCACCCGCACCGCCGATCCTGCCGGGGACCTACGATTTTGCCCGCGCCGCCTGGTTCGAGGGTCTGGCCGCGACGGGATCGCTGGCGGGCGATATCGAACTGGTCGAGCCGGCGAGCGAAGGCGACGCGCTGGCGGCGGCGCAGCGACGGCTCAGCGCGCATGTCCGCGCGCGGCTGGATGGTTCGCCCGGTTCGATCGCGGCTGCTTTCGCCAGCGGGGACCGCGGCTCGATCGCCGAAGAGGACGACATCGCGATGCGCGATTCGGGGCTCTATCACCTGCTTTCGATCAGCGGCGTGCATGTCAGCGCGGTCATCGCCGCCGCCTATTTCCTGGCGATGAAACTGCTCGCGCTCTGGCCGTGGCTGGTCTTGCGGGTGCGACTGCCACTGGTGGCCGCCGCGATTGGGGCGCTGGCGGGGATCGGCTACACGCTGTTGACCGGTGCCGAAGTGCCGACGGTGCGCAGCTGCGTCGCAGCTTTGCTGGTTCTGCTGGCAATCAGCCTCGGGCGCGAGGCGCTGTCGATGCGGATGGTCGCGGTGGCGGGGTTCGGGGTCCTGCTGCTGTGGCCCGAGGCTCTGGTCGGGCCGAGCTTCCAGATGAGCTTCTCCGCGGTGATCGCGATCGTCGCGTTGAGCGGTGCGGGCTGGGTGAAGCGCTTCCTCGCCGCGCGCGAGGAAAGCTGGTTCGCCCGGACGGGGCGCCGCGCCGCGATCCTGTTCCTCACCGGGCTGCTGATCGAATTCGCGCTGATGCCGGTGGTGCTATTTCATTTCCACCGCGCCGGAATCTACGGAGCCTTCGCCAATGTAGTCGGCATTCCGCTGGTGACCTTTGTTACCATGCCGGCTCTGGCGCTGGCGCTATTGCTCGATCTCGCCGGGCTCGGCGGGCCGGTCTGGTGGGTCGTGGGGACCTCGCTCGAATTGCTGCTGGCTCTGGCGCGCGCGGTGGCCGAACAACCCGGCGCGGTGAAGCTGATTCCGCAGATGCGGCTGGGCACGCTGCTGACGATCCTCGCCGGACTTGCCTGGCTGGCGCTGTGGCGGGGCAGGGCGCGGGCATGGGGGCTGGTTCCGGTGGTGCTGGGCGCGGCGATGTTCCTCGCGGCGCCTAAGGCCGACCTGCTGATCACCCGGGACGGGCGCCACGTCGGGATCGTCGGAGAAGACGAGCGGTTGCTGGTCCTGCGCGAAAGCCGGAGCTCCTACGCTCGCGACAATCTGCTGGAGATGGCAGGGTCGGCGGGCGAAGTGGTTCCGCTCGACCGCTGGCCGGGAGCGCAATGCACCCCCGAATTCTGCGCGATCACGCTGCGACGCGGGGACCGCAGTTGGCATGTCCTCATGGCGCGGGGGCGCGACATGGTCGAGGAGCGCGCGCTGGCCGCAGCCTGCGACCGCGCGCATATCGTCGTCGCAGAGCGGCATCTGCCGCGCAGCTGCCGTCCGTTGTGGCTCAAGGCAGATCGGCGGTTCCTCGAACGCGAGGGCGGGACGCTTGTCTATCTGGGAACCGGTGAAGTCCGCACAGTGGCGCAAGGACAAGGCGAACACGGCTGGTGGCGAGGTCAGCGCAATTGACGGCGCCGCTACTAAGCGTGGCGGCTGCTTCTCGCTCGATGGCCACTGAGTCTTCGTCATGCCTATCCAACGGCGCAGACAGTAGCAATCATGCGACCTCGGGTTGGAATCGCGCTTTGCTCACGTTTTGCGGACCAATGACCTAGCGGATTGGTCGGAAGACAGCTTCGGCGTTCCGGATCCTGCCACCTGCTGTAGCTTCAATCATCCGATCCGCTCACTAGACGGGCCGATCAGATGCTCCTCTGCCACGGCCATGCAAACAAGGCATGCAAACAAGGCATGCAAACAAGGGTTGACCCGAATCGGAAAGCCACCTAGATGACCTTCCACCGACGCGGCGCTGACGGTTTCTAACCGGCTTCGCAGCAACGGTCGCCAACATAAACGGATAGCCGGTCCCCCGGTGTAAATCGGGGATACGATTGCTGTCCGCTTTATCATGTTGGTGTGCTCTTTGACATTGTTGAAATTTGATGAAGGGACATGTGGGCGACGGCGCCCGGTCCGGGGGTTTTAAGGCTCCGGATACCGGTTTAACTATGCCGATTGCCACATCCTATGCGGGTCACAGCCTGCGTAGCGATGATGCATGTTCATTCGTATCCATTACGTTTGATGTGCAGGTATCGGCTCCTTGAAGCTTATGCCTTGCCGGATTGCGGTTTACCGTGCCGGTTTGGTGTATGACACAAACTTGAGAGTTTGATCCTGGCTCAGAACGAACGCTGGCGGCATGCCTAACACATGCAAGTCGAACGAGACCTTCGGGTCTAGTGGCGCACGGGTGCGTAACGCGTGGGAACCTGCCTTTAGGTTCGGGATAACAGTTGGAAACGACTGCTAATACCGAATGATGTCTTCGGACCAAAGATTTATCGCCTTTAGATGGGCCCGCGTTGGATTAGGTAGTTGGTGGGGTAAAGGCCTACCAAGCCGACGATCCATAGCTGGTCTGAGAGGATGATCAGCCACACTGGGACTGAGACACGGCCCAGACTCCTACGGGAGGCAGCAGTGGGGAATATTGGACAATGGGCGAAAGCCTGATCCAGCAATGCCGCGTGAGTGATGAAGGCCTTAGGGTTGTAAAGCTCTTTTACTGGGGATGATAATGACAGTACCCAGAGAATAAGCTCCGGCTAACTCCGTGCCAGCAGCCGCGGTAATACGGAGGGAGCTAGCGTTGTTCGGAATTACTGGGCGTAAAGCGCGCGTAGGCGGCTTATCAAGTCAGGGGTGAAATCCCGGGGCTCAACCCCGGAACTGCCTCTGAAACTGGTAGACTAGAATACTGGAGAGGCGAGTGGAATTCCGAGTGTAGAGGTGAAATTCGTAGATATTCGGAAGAACACCAGTGGCGAAGGCGACTCGCTGGACAGTTATTGACGCTGAGGTGCGAAAGCGTGGGGAGCAAACAGGATTAGATACCCTGGTAGTCCACGCCGTAAACGATGATAACTAGCTGTCCGGGCTCTTAGAGCCTGGGTGGCGCAGCTAACGCATTAAGTTATCCGCCTGGGGAGTACGGTCGCAAGATTAAAACTCAAAGGAATTGACGGGGGCCTGCACAAGCGGTGGAGCATGTGGTTTAATTCGAAGCAACGCGCAGAACCTTACCAGCCTTTGACATCCTAGGACGACTTCTGGAGACAGATTTCTTCCCTTCGGGGACCTAGTGACAGGTGCTGCATGGCTGTCGTCAGCTCGTGTCGTGAGATGTTGGGTTAAGTCCCGCAACGAGCGCAACCCTCGTCCTTAGTTGCCATCATTCAGTTGGGCACTTTAAGGAAACTGCCGGTGATAAGCCGGAGGAAGGTGGGGATGACGTCAAGTCCTCATGGCCCTTACAGGCTGGGCTACACACGTGCTACAATGGCATCTACAGTGGGCAGCTATCACGCGAGTGTGAGCTAATCTCCAAAAGATGTCTCAGTTCGGATTGGACTCTGCAACTCGAGTCCATGAAGGCGGAATCGCTAGTAATCGCGGATCAGCATGCCGCGGTGAATACGTTCCCAGGCCTTGTACACACCGCCCGTCACACCATGGGAGTTGGATTCACCCGAAGGTGGTGCGCTAACCTGCTTGCAGGAGGCAGCCAACCACGGTGGGTTCAGCGACTGGGGTGAAGTCGTAACAAGGTAGCCGTAGGGGAACCTGCGGCTGGATCACCTCCTTTCTAAGGATTGGTACGAAAGCGCCGGAGCTAGCCTCTGGAAGTGCTTCGCACCTTTTCAAAGAAACATGCCGTCGTCCTCATGTCCTTTCATCACTGGAGAAACGCCGATCGCGAGATCGGTGTTTGCGCCTGAGCTGGCTCACGCCGCCCGCGGCTTGCCATTCGCAAGAATGGCGGCCTGCCTGGTGACGGGATGGGCCTGTAGCTCAGTTGGTTAGAGCGCACCCCTGATAAGGGTGAGGTCAGTGGTTCGAATCCACTCAGGCCCACCATCTTCTTTTGGTTACGGGGCCTTAGCTCAGCTGGGAGAGCACCTGCTTTGCAAGCAGGGGGTCATCGGTTCGATCCCGATAGGCTCCACCAGCCAAAACATTCTCCAGGATGAAACGAAACAGATCCGGCCCAGGGTTTTCCCTAGGCGTCGGTAGTGAGAGGATTTGCCTCTTGCGTCTTTGACATTGTGAATGGGTTTTTAAATCGATGCCGTGGCGGTATCGTCGCAAGGGTTTGCGGCCTTCGGGTCACAGAACCGCGCGATCGATATCATCACACAATCAATTAATGATTATCTGGCTGAGATAATCCTCCATGCCGTCGCAAGGACGCGCAGCCGTTATGCAGGGCTGTCGTTGATGGTGTGGATTCTCAAGCGTGAGGTAAGAGCATTTGGTGGATGCCTTGGCATGTACAGGCGAAGAAGGACGTGGCACGCTGCGATAAGCGTCGGGGAGATGTGAGCAATCTTTGATCCGACGATTTCCGAATGGGGGAACCCACCTTCACCATTTCTTCCAGTCTTCCTTCGGGGAGGCCGGGCGAGGTGGATAAGGTATCACTAAGTTGAATAAGATAGACTTGGTGAAGCGAACCCGGGGAACTGAAACATCTCAGTACCCGGAGGAAAAGACATCAACCGAGATTCCGTTAGTAGTGGCGAGCGAACGCGGACCAGGCCAGTGCCTTTCATTGAATTAGCAGAACACTTTGGGAAGAGTGGCCATAGCGGGTGACAGCCCCGTATGCGAAAGTGATGTGAAAGGACTCGAGTAGGGCGGGACACGTGAAATCCTGTCTGAACATGGGGGGACCACCCTCCAAGCCTAAATACTCGTACATGACCGATAGCGAACAAGTACCGTGAGGGAAAGGTGAAAAGCACCCCGATTAGGGGAGTGAAACAGTACCTGAAACCGAATGCTTACAAGCAGTTGGAGCCTCCTTGAGGGGTGACAGCGTACCTCTTGCATAATGGGTCAGTGACTTAATCTAACATGCAAGCTTAAGCCGTTAGGTGTAGGCGCAGCGAAAGCGAGTCTGAATAGGGCGACTGAGTATGTTGGATTAGACCCGAAACCCGGCGATCTAGGCATGACCAGGTTGAAGGTGCGGTAACACGCACTGGAGGACCGAACCGTTTAATGTTGAAAAATTATCGGATGAGTTGTGTTTAGGGGTGAAAGGCCAATCAAGCCGGGAAATAGCTGGTTCTCCGCGAAATCTATTGAGGTAGAGCGTCAGATGTATGCCGATGGGGGTAGAGCACTGGATGGGCTAGGGCTGCGCGAGCGGTACCAAACCTAACCAAACTCCGAATACCATCGAGACTTGTCTGGCAGACAGACGGCGGGTGCTAAGGTCCGTCGTCAAAAGGGAAACAGCCCTAACCTACAGCTAAGGTCCCCAAGTCATCACTAAGTGGGAAAGCATGTGGGAATCCCAAAACAACCAGGAGGTTGGCTTAGAAGCAGCCATCCTTTAAAGAAAGCGTAACAGCTCACTGGTCTAATTAAGGGTTCCTGCGGCGAAGATGTAACGGGGCTAAAGTGATGCACCGAAGCTTAGGGTTTGGATCTTCGGATCCAAGCGGTAGCGGAGCGTTCCGTAAGCGGATGAAGCCGAAGGGTAACCGACGGTGGACGTATCGGAAGTGCGAATGCTGACATGAGTAGCGATAAAAAGGGTGAGATGCCCTTTCGCCGAAAGACCAAGGGTTCCTGCGCAACGCTAATCGGCGCAGGGTGAGCCGGCCCCTAAGACGAGCCCGAAGGGGGTAGTCGATGGGAACCACGTTAATATTCGTGGGCCTGAAGATGTGTGACGGATTGTGGAAGTTGTGTGTTCTTATTGGATTGAGCATGCAGCCAAGTGGTCCCAGGAAATAGCCTCTTCATATAGACCGTACCCGAAACCGACACAGGTGGTCAGGTAGAGTATACCAAGGCGCTTGAGAGAAGTATCCTGAAGGAACTCGGCAAATTGCCTCCGTACCTTCGGAAGAAGGAGGCCCTCTCACTGGGCAACCAGTGTGGAGGGGGCACAGGCCAGGGGGTAGCGACTGTTTATCAAAAACACAGGACTCTGCTAAGTCGGCTTCAAGACGACGTATAGGGTCTGACGCCTGCCCGGTGCTGGAAGGTTAAGAGGAGGAGTGCAAGCTCCGAATTGAAGCCCCAGTAAACGGCGGCCGTAACTATAACGGTCCTAAGGTAGCGAAATTCCTTGTCGGGTAAGTTCCGACCTGCACGAATGGCGTAACGACTTCCCCACTGTCTCCAGGATATGCTCAGCGAAATTGAATTCTCCGTGAAGATGCGGAGTACCCGCGGTTAGACGGAAAGACCCCGTGCACCTTTACTGCAGCTTCAGAGTGGCATTAGGAAAGAGTTGTGTAGCATAGGTGGGAGGCTTTGAAACTTGGGCGCCAGTCCAAGTGGAGCCATAGGTGAAATACCACCCTGCTGTTTTCTGATGTCTAACTTCGCACCGTTATCCGGTGTAAGGACCCTCTGTGGCGGGTAGTTTGACTGGGGCGGTCGCCTCCTAAAGAGTAACGGAGGCGCGCGATGGTAGGCTCAGGACGGTTGGAAACCGTCTGCGAGAGTGCAATGGCATAAGCCTGCCTGACTGCGAGACTGACGAGTCGAGCAGAGACGAAAGTCGGTCATAGTGATCCGGTGGTCCCTCGTGGAAGGGCCATCGCTCAACGGATAAAAGGTACGCCGGGGATAACAGGCTGATGATTCCCAAGAGCTCATATCGACGGAATCGTTTGGCACCTCGATGTCGGCTCATCACATCCTGGGGCTGGAGCAGGTCCCAAGGGTTTGGCTGTTCGCCAATTAAAGTGGTACGTGAGCTGGGTTCAGAACGTCGCGAGACAGTTTGGTCCCTATCTGCCGTGGGCGTCGATTGTTGAAAGGAGTTGCCCCTAGTACGAGAGGACCGGGGTGAACATACCTCTGGTGTACCAGTCATTCTGCCAAGAGTGCCGCTGGGTAGCTATGTATGGACGGGATAACCGCTGAAAGCATCTAAGCGGGAAGCCTCCCTTGAGATAAGCAATCTTCGAACCGTCGTAGACCACGACGTTGATAGGCTGGGTGTGGAAGCGCAGTAATGCGTGAAGCTAACCAGTCCTAATAGTTCTTTTCGCGCTTGATGAATCCCACCATCATCGACAGCCCTGTCGCAAGACAGGTTGTCCTCGATGTGGAGGATATCGAAAGCCGGATAACGCCCGTCACATCCTTTGGATGTGGCATGCATCGATTTAAAAACCCTCATTCGTTCCGCCTGCTTCATTGCTTGGTGGCCATAGCGTCTGTGACCCACCCGATCCCATCTCGAACTCGGCCGTGAAACCGGACAGCGCCGATGGTACTAATGCTCAAGCATTGGAAGAGTAGGTCGCCGCCAGGCATTGCAGCAGGCGGGACGAATGAGGGGACCCATTCACGCTGTTAAGGGCTGTCCCCAGGGACCGCCCTTTTTTGCGTCTCCGCGATCGCTCTCGATCATGGAGACGGCCAGGCTCCGGTCTCATGAACCCGGATGCCCGGGGCTGCACGGTCTATCCGTCCGGTCCCAGCCCTCGGACCCGCGCGGTCCGCAAGGCTGAACATGGTATCGCGGGGTGGAGCAGTCCGGTAGCTCGTCAGGCTCATAACCTGAAGGTCGTTGGTTCAAATCCAACCCCCGCAACCACTGCTATAGAACTCACCGGCCGGCTCCCTGAAGCGGCCGGTTTGTCGTATGCGAGATCGATGATTCGGGCCGGGTTCCCTGCAATGTCCGCATAGGTTTGGCTCCCTTCGAAATGGATCGTGATCGTCTCGATCAGGGATTGCAGAGTCGTGGCTGCCTCCTCCCTCACCGCAGGATCCGCAAGGGCCTCGCGAGCGAGCCGGACTTTTTCGCCATATTTTTCGAGCAATACCGGGTGCGGTAGAACCTGGGCCTGATGAGCCGAGTTGGCTGCGTCCATGCGGCGTTCAATCTCGCGCTTCTCGGCCTCTCGAGCGGTGAGCATCGAGACGATGGTATCACTGACGATACCCTTCGCAAAATTCCCGGCGAGGTTGGCGATCTCCGTCTCGAGTTCCTTCAGTCTGGCACTGAGCCTGTCTATCTCACTGTCACTGCTGGATCTCAGGCGTTCGACTTCTCGGGTGAACTCGGCGGCGAAGAGCTCTGCCAGTTCTGCGGTCATCAGCCGGTCCTGGATGACATGAAGCGCCGCCTGTTCAACAAGCGCCTTCCTTATTGATCCTTCTCCCTCACAGGTCCCTTCGCGTTGCCCAGCGCATCGATAGTAGTCCTTGCCGTTGATGACATAGTTGCGACCACATACGCCGCATTTGATGAGGCCGGACAGCAGATGGCGCTTGCGCATTTGGCCCGCCGAGTTGCCATTTCGCCCAGGACACGAGCGGCGCTGGACTTGCTCTGCGACCTCATTCGCGAGAGATTCATCGATGATTCTCAGATCTGGGACCTCGGTTTCGATCCATTGGCTCTTGTCGCGCAGCCTATAGCGGCGCTCACGCTTCTCAGAATCTGGATCGCGTCTCCACTCACGCCGTCCCCAGATCAGGCGTCCTCGATAAAGTGGATTGTGGAGAATACCCACGCACTTCTTCGGATCACCGCGAATGGTGGATTGGTTCCATTTGCCCCCGCTAGGGCCGGGGATGGCATCGCGGTTGAGCTCCGTTGCGATTGTGTAAGCTGACTTACCCGAAGCGAACGCTTCGAATATCCTTACCACTACGGGCGAGGTGGCGGGATCGGCCTCCAACAGGCCGCGTATCCGCTCGCCGTTGCCGTCGATCCTCTCTGACCGGCGGTACCCGTAGACGCGTCCCCCAGCTAGGCGGCCAGCCAGGACCGCCGCCTCCATGCCCCTCAGTGTCTTCTTGCGCAGGTTCTCCAGAAAAATTGCGCCCATCATGCTGGCCACCGCCAACTTGACCTCGCAGATTTCGCCTTCAGTAGTCGTGAAGAGTTGCACGCGGTCGTAGCGCAGCTTCTTGCCGAGCCATGCCACGTCCTCTCCGTCCCTAGCGATACGGTCGAGCGCTTCGCACACGACGATGTCCACTTCGCCTAAACGGACCTTGCGGAGTAGCGCCTGCAATCCAGGACGGTCGCGGCGGTAGCCAGACATCTCGGGATCCGTGTGAACGCTTACGACAGTGCCGTTCAGTCTCTCGACCAGCGGATGGCAGGCTCGAACCTGATCGTCCGATGACTGCGGGTTCTGGAGCGAGGTCGAGTGCCGCGCATAAATAGCTACCCGCACGGTCATACTTGCAGCCATCCTCTCAGGCACCGGAAGCTTGTAGCCGGAGCCTCCTTGACTTTCCGAGGGCACCCCTGCTGCATTGACGGCATGCGCATTTGAGCTGCGAAGCGCCTTATCCCGTGTTTTTCCACCGAACGTTCTATCATTTTCGAAACCTCTTTGTCTCCGGGGTCAGATCCCGTGACTGCATGTGCAGCGAACTTTCCGCGTGGTCCGATTGACCGCCGTACATCGCTGGAAGCCCAGAGAAGGGTGGCGGCCTGGCACAAATGCGTTCAACGATGAGCAAGAAGCTTAGTCCGGCGAGCATTCTAACCGGACCTTCTCATCCTCCAAAATCCGGAGGAATTCTCTTGCGGATTGTTTCGCTAGGATTCTTACGAGATCGCGTACGGCTTCGTCCTGAGCCGTCGACGACGGAACCTCTTGGACATCGGGCCGGAACCGGTCGGAGTTGGCGTGGCGCGAGCGCATACTGAGTTTTGGGACAAAATCTCCCAAATCCTAGCGGTTTTTTGCGGGGCCCTAAGATTCTGGGTGATTCTGGCATGTGGCGCTTCAATACCGACGAGCTGCCGGTATTTCTCGAACGTCCGAGATCAAAACATTGCAGCTAGACGAGGGCCTGCCGACGGGCCTCGGGCGAGGGCACCTCGTCGCGTCATTCACTCGCCGCAGAACACAGCTTCCTAGGGCTGGTCGTGCACCCATAAGTTCAGCGAGAAATAGCGCCACAAGCCTCTAGGGCGAGAAGTTGCCGGCCAGTAGGACGTGCAATAACAGCGCTCTCGAGGCATCGGCAGTGCGAGTTGCCTTCAAGCCTCGCGCGGACTTCGGAACATCATTCCAGCGAGAAGGACGAGGACCGTACCCACCACCGCGATCCCGGCGTGCATCAGCCAGAACTGTGAAATGGGCATCTTGTCGAGATACCCCCCCAGCCAGCCGACAATGTTGTTCGCGACGAAGAGGTGCAGGTAGTACACGCCCACGGCTGTCGCTCCGAAAGATGCTGGAGACATGCGAGTGAAGAGGCTCAGTCCGACAGGCACCATGTTCGCGAAGGCTAGGTTATTGAGACAGTGGAAGGCCACTGCCCAGCCAAGTGAGAGCTCACCGGGCTCGCTGAATCCTGCCAGGGCCGCTAGCATGGCGAAGGCAGCGGCGGTGATCACGCCGGCTCCGGCGATCTTGTACGTGTCATCAGGCTCGGTGAAACGTGCGCCCCACCATTTCCAGAACGCGACGGATCCCGCCAGCAGAGCGACCGACGCTGCCGCATCGATGCTTATCAACCAGGTGGTCGGTACCGTTCGCCCGGCGATCTGGAAGTCGTACGCGTCTTGGGCCCATAGAAGATAGGCATTGAAGATCTGCTGGTTGGGGACGACGAGTATGGCGAGGATGGGGAGCAGGACCAGGGCCCGCAACACCCTCCTTCGATCGTCCGGCGACATGCGTACACGAGCGGGCCCATGTGACTGGGTTTCGGTCGCAGGAAGGTGCTTTCGTCCAGATAGGTAGATCGCCAGTCCCAGTAGCATGCCGACGCCGGCGGCTCCGAAGCCCCAGTGCCATCCGTAGAGCTCGCCCAAAGTTCCGCAGATCAGTGGAGCACCGATCGCCCCGAGGCTTATTCCGAGATAGAATATCTGGAACGCCCGGCTTCGCGCTGGATCTCCCTCTGCGTAGAGCGAACCGACCTGGCTTGCGATATTGCCTTTGAACAGTCCCGTTCCAACGGCGATCGCGGTCAAGGCTATCAAGAAAGAGAATTCGAACGCCATCAGGAAATGGCCCAGCACCATGACGAGCGCGCCGATGACGATGGTTCGAGTTCGCCCCAACAATCTATCCGCGATCGCTCCCCCGAAGATCGGCGTCAAGTAGACGGTGCTGGAGTAGAGCCCAAAGATCAGAGAGGCGAGCGCAACCAGCGAAAGCGGACCGGTGACCGTTTCAATCGCCGCCCTAAACGCTTCAAACCCCACGATCTTCTCTTGGCGGTTTTCTAGCAGGAGGTGGTTCGCCATGTAGAGGACGAGCAACGTCTGCATGCCGTAAAATGAAAAGCGCTCCCAAGCTTCTGAGAAGGCGAGAAACCAAAGGGCTCGCGGATGACCTGAGTCCGGCTTCCCCGCCTCCAAAGTGGTGTCGTTCCCCATCGCCATATGCTGAGCCCTCCCTTGCTCTATTGTATCCAGTATTCATTTTATGTCATGGGAAGGCAAATGCTTTCGAGATGGAGCGACGGATGACTAGAAAGACGATTGCAGCAGGATGGACGCAGGAGCGGCTAGCCAAACTTCGCACACGGATGCAGCAGCAGTATCTTGATGCGCTGGTGATTCCCCGGTGGGATGCGCATCAATCGGAATACGTCATCGAACGCGATGAACTTCTGGCGTGGGCCAGCGGTTTCTCCGGAACATGGGGTCTTGCAATAGTCACCCTGAGCAAGGCCGCTCTCTTCGTGGATGGAAGGTACACTGTGCAGGCAAGCGGCGAGGTCGATACCTCGTCCTTCGAAATCCGGCACCTCTACGATGAACCGCCGCAAAGGTGGCTTGCGGAGAATGTCGGCAAGAGTGACGTTATCGGCTTCGATCCCCTCGTCGTACCCCCCCAGTTGTATAGTTCGATGAAGGCTGCGCTGGAGTCGAAGAACGCGAGGCTCTCGGCGATCACCGACAATCCGGTTGCGGGGGCGTGGAAGGACCGCCCAGCCGCGCCGACGGCGAAGGCATTCGCTCTTGCTCTGGATAAGACGGGCGAGCGATCATCCTCGAAGAGGCATCGCTTGGCGGCGGCGCTGGCGGAGCGTGACGCCGACCTTCTGGTCGAGACCCAGAGTGACAACGTGGCTTGGCTCCTTAACCTGCGCGGGCGCGACATCCCCGACAATCCTTTCTTGCAAACCTTTGCGCTGATCGATCGCGACGGCGGCGTTGAGCTCTTTGCTGATCACGACAAGCTGGACCCGAAAACCGATTTCGAGCTGGAGAACGTCGAGATCATGCCGAAGGACCAGTTCATGACGCGGCTCAAGGAGCGCTCAGCTGCTCAGTCTACGGTTATCGTAGATCCTAAGTTCGGGCCATCAGCGGCCTTGTTGGCCGCTTCCGCTAGCGGAGCTACCGCCAAGGTTGAGCCAAACCCTCTGACCTTGCTCAAAGCGCGCAAGAATTTGAAGGAGCTGAACGGCATTGGACGCGCATGTAAGACTGATGCCTTTGTGCTGGCCCATTTGTTCACATGGCTCGAGGATGAGGTTCCGAAAGCCCGCGCCGAAGGCAGACCCCTGCTGGAGGGGCAGGTAGAGCTCAAGCTTCAGGAACTTCGCGAGCAGCAGGAAGACTATGTCGAACCCAGCTTCCGCCCCATATCCGCGAGCGGCCCGAATGGAGCGATGTGCCATTACAACGCTCCGGAAGGCGGCGGTGCGCCGCTCGGTGGTGACGCACTATACCTGTTGGACACTGGCGGGCAGTATTTGACCGGTACCACCGACACCACCAGGACCACCGTATTCGGCGAAGCAAGCGAGGCGCAAAAGCTCGCCTACACCCTGGTTTTGAAGGGACACATCGCTCTGGCCACGCAGCGCTTCCCGCAAGGCACGAAGGGCTATCAATTGGATGCATTCGCTAGACAGCATCTCTGGAACGAGGGCCTCGACTACGATCATGGTACGGGTCACGGAGTGGGACACTTCCTGTCCGTTCATGAACATCCGCAACGGATCGGCAAGGAACCTGTCGAGGTCGCTCTCGAAGAAGGAATGACGGTGACCATCGAGCCCGGTCACTACAAGGCGGGCGAGTATGGCATCCGCATAGAGAACCTATTCCATGTGATCGTAGATGAAGAGGGCTGGCTTTCCTTTGCTCCCATGATGTATTTTCCGATTTGTCGGAAGCTGCTCAGATCGGAACTGCTTACCGCTGGCGAAATTGCTTGGCTGGACGACTACCATTTCCAGTCACGCAAGAGGCTCATCGGACCCGACCTCGCGCCTCCGGTGTGCGAATGGCTGGAGAAAAGCACCCAGCCTTTGGCGTACTAGTGAAAGCTGAGGCGTCGGTTGCCACGAGCAAAATTCTGCGCCCTTCTTCCTAGGTCGAACCCGTCGTGCGGCGCCCCTTCTTACCTCCAGGCGCTGATTGCCTTTGGCGAAGGACGAGCGAGAGCGATCTTTCCTTGGTCTGCGCGCCAACGGAGGCATTAAGAACGCGCGATCGCGCTCGTCCATGCTGGACCTGCGGAAAGCTGTTCTTCGCCGGGACGTGGATTCTGCCTTGAGGATTAGAATTTGGCGAAGCTTTCGCTCGGGCGGAAACCGTGAACCAACGGATCGTCCCTTTCGAGAACGAGAGTCTGCCGTCCTGTGTAATAGGCCAGCCCTTCGATCTCGGTCAGGACTTCGTCCCCCGCTTGGCCTATAATCCGGCCTCCAAACTCAAGCCCCGATGCGCCGGCAAAGCTGTAAAGCACCTGGGCTGCTGCCTGGCCCCTTTTCATGGCGAGCGCTAATCGGGCCGTGACCCCGCTGCCAGTCGGGCTCCGGTCTATCTGCCCTTCTCCGAACCAGCATAGGTGCCGATTTGCTGCGTCGCTCCGCAGGGGGCCGTCTTCGGTAAGTATGGCGCCGTAGAGATGTGCAAGCTGAGGTTCGTCAAATCGCGAGAGATCGATCGCTGCCCGGGCAGAAGCGACAAATTCGGTGAGTAGGCTGCGCATCGTCTCCAACGATTCATGTCCGAAGCGCACCCCTAGTTCTCTTGCTGGGAGCACTGCGTAATAGGCTCCGCCATACGCAACGTCGAATTCGGCGCGGGAGTTTCGTGAGGTGCTTGCCACCATCTTTTCCAGAACCACCCTTCCCGGTACGTTCCGGAAGACAGAAGGTCCCTCTCCCCCCGCACCCTCCCGTCTGACCACGACATCGCCGCAAGGGCATTCCAGTCGGAAGCTATTCCCACTTAGCGGACGGCCTCGATCGAAGAGGTATCTACCCAGAGCGATCGTGACATGGCCGCACATCGAAGAGTAGCCAGAGTTGTGAATGAAGATCGCGCCCGCATCGCTGTTCGGGGAGGTGGGTCTGACGAGAATCACTCCGTACATGTCGGCGTGGCCGCGCGGCTCCATCATGGCTGATCGTCGGATATAATCGAAACGCTCTTGGAAACGAGACCTGGTGGCGAGCAGGTTGCGTCCACCCAGGTCGAGATGCCTTGCGTCGATGATGCGCACGGGTTCGCCCGCTGTGTGCATGTCTACAATCTCGAGGAGCTTCTTTTCATCTTCCAGCATATTCGATACATCCATCAACTGTATCCAGTATGCAATCAGGAGTTTGGTTTTGCGAATTTTCGATGCCGAGAGCACGGCCCGCCTTCTTCCATGCGCCGCGCTGGTTGAAGGATTGCGCAACGGTTTGGCGGATCTGGTGAACGTGCCCGAGCGCCAGCATCACCGCATGGAGGTGGAGGGAAGGGATGATCGTACTCTCATCACTATGCCCGCTTGGAATAATGAGGGCGTGCTGGGAGTGAAGCTGGTCAATGTTGTTCCGGACAACAAGGGCTCCGGGCTGCCAGGCATCGCAGCCATATACGTGCTGTTCGACCCCTCGACCGGAAGACCGGCGATCCTGCTCGACGGGCCGGAGCTGACCGCACGCAGAACGGCGGCGGTATCCGCCCTTGCGGCCGACTACTTGGCACCTCAGGTCGTGGAAACGCATCTGGTAGTCGGCGCTGGAGCTGTGGCCAGCAATCTGCCCGAGGCTTACGCCGCGGTAAGGGAGGTCGGTCGTACCCTGGTGTGGGCGCGTAATCCGGATCAGGCAGGCTCACTGGTGGAGAGATTGCGCGAGGTTGGCAGGACTGCTGAGGCGGTCGAGGATCTTGAGGCGGCGGTGAGGGTGGCGGACGTGGTCAGTTGCGCAACCATGGCCGCTGAGCCTGTCCTAAGAGGCAGATGGCTCAAGCCTGAGGCGCATGTCGACCTGATCGGTTCCTATCTCCCGCATATGCGCGAGGCGGACGACGAGGTTTTGAAAGGTGCGAGGATATGGGTCGACAGTCTTCCTGGTGCCCTGATGGACGCAGGCGAGTTGGCGATACCCCTGAAGGAAGGGACCATCGAGGCGGAAGACATCTTGGGTAACCTCCGCAAGCTAAGTGAAACCGGATATCTGCCCCGCCGCGGGGGCAGAACGGTGTTCAAATCCGTCGGAAACGCGAGGTGGGATTTCCTCTGCGCGAGTACAGTGCTCGACGAGTTGGGAATTCTTGGGGGAGCTGAAAGTTGAGCCCGCCATCGGCACGATCTTTCTGCGACGAGCGGGCGCGGCGGCCAGTAAGCATCGCTGAGCTTTTCACGATCGGCCTTGGCCCGTCCAGTTCGCATACGGTGGGCCCCATGCGCGCAGCGGCGGATTTCGTCGAAGGTTTGAGCGGTCGCGGGGCCGTCAGTATCATCCGCGTCAAGCTGCACGGCTCGCTCGCGCTCACTGGCAAGGGCCACCACACCGATCGGGCCGTAATCCTCGGCCTTACAGGGCGGCGCCCCCATTCTGTCCAGAGAGCGGAGGCCGATGAGGTGTTGGTCCAACTTGAGCGCACTGGCGTCCTGGAAACACCGGCTGGCCATGTATCCTTTCGCTCGGAATCCCACATTGCCTGGTGCAAGCGTTTTGTGAAGGAGCACCCAAACACACTCGATCTGCTTGCAGAGTTTGAGGATGGAACCTCGGTCATCCGAAGATATTATTCCATCGGGGGAGGAGCCATTCTGGAGGCCGATGCTAACCCATCGAGCACCAATGTGGAGCTGGAACACCCGTTCTCAAGTGCCGCTGAACTCCTCGCGATCTGCGACCGGACCAACCTGACCATAGCCGGTGTAGTAGAGATGAATGAGCGCGCCTGGCGTGAGCCCTTGGAGACCAACAGTCTGCTTGCCCAACTCCGCTCGGAGATGTTCGATTGCATCGACCGGGGTATCGAAGCCGAGGGGGTTCTGCCCGGCGGCCTTGGTGTCAAAAGGCGAGCGAGAGGCATTCAGCGGGACTTGATCAGCAGGGAGAAGCGTGACGACCCCTCAACGCTTTTCGAGTGGGTCAGTTTGTGGGCCCTCGCCGTTAACGAAGAGAACGCGGCCGGCGGCAGGGTCGTCACGGCCCCCACCAATGGGGCTGCAGGCGTCATTCCCGCCGTACTGAAATACTTTGAAACCTACGTTTCGACGGATGGAGGGCGGTCGCACGACTTCCTTCTGACCGCTGCGGCGATTGGCTTCCTCTACAAGAAGCGCGCATCGATCTCGGCAGCCGAGATGGGTTGCCAAGGCGAGGTGGGGGTGGCGTGTTCAATGGCCGCAGCCGGCTTGACCGCCGCTATGGGAGGCTCCCCGCGACAGGTGGAGAATGCAGCCGAGATCGGCATGGAACACAATCTTGGCCTTACCTGTGATCCGATAGGCGGACTGGTGCAAATTCCCTGCATAGAGCGCAATACTATGGGAGCGATAAAGGCGATCAATGCGGCCTTGCTTGCTTTACGAGGCGACGGAACGCATTTGGTTTCGCTTGATCAAGTGATCGAAACGATGCGGCAAACCGGTAACGACATGCGCTCCAAATATAAGGAAACGAGCACCGGAGGTCTAGCGGTGAACGTAGTGGAATGTTGATCAAAGTGGGCTCTGTTCGCATTGCACTGCAATGATAAGCTGGTCGGAAAGCGACAGTACGCAGACCGCGTACGCGATCTCAAAATCGCCCCAGCGATCACCCTTCGCGTAATCGGGCACGCAGATATTGCAAACAACTTCAAAGCCTTCGCCTTCGATTTCGGGTTTGTACCCGCCCATCATAAGGTCGGCGGTGCTTTGTTTCGCAACGTGTCGCACGAGACGAATATCGTATCTCCGATCGATGGCTGACCCGACTGCAACGCTAGTGATCAAGGCTCCGCGAGATGGTTGATCGCTGCACCGATCTCTTGAAGGCGCTCGATGGCCTACGAATACCGTCGTCCGGCAACATCTTGCGATTGGCGAGAAGTGTGATGCGGACCCCGTAGAGTAGCGGTAGCGATCGTCGGGACGGAGCGCTGAAATCTCTCGACCAATTCGGCAGTTGCGAGTTCTGCCTGAATCTGTATCCAGTATCCCGTTCGACGTAGGTTAAACTGGAGGGGGTAAAATGCGCAGAGGTCTTTCGTGTCGGAATCTGTGGCTCGGTCTGATCGCTATTGTGGCAGTAGGGCCGAGCGTTCCAGCAGTGGCCCAGAGCACATTAGGGCAGGAGCCCAAGCTCGAAGCTAGGACCAGCGGTGAGGGTCCATACGGTCGGCTTATTCTGCGCAACGTCGTCATGGTCGACGGGACCGGTGCTCCAGCGCAGGGGCCTTATGACATCGTCATTTCAGGTGATCGTATCGAGCGGATTGTCTCGATTGGCTCCCCTGGCGCGATCGACCAAGAAGCCAGGGCCGAGGCGGGTGATCGAGAGATCGATTTGACCGGTCATTATGTCCTTCCTGGCTTTGTCGACAGTCACACCCATCTGCACACTTCTCAGGACGGGCAGGCGGTTCCGGCTGAATATGTTCTCAAACTGTGGTTAGCCCATGGTGTGACCACTGTGCGCGAAGTCGGCAGCGGGCAACCGATCGAATGGCTGGTCGATGTTCGTGCCCGCAGCAATCGTAACGAAATTGCCGCCCCCCGGATCAAGATCTACCCATTCTTTCACGACATCTTGGACCGGCCTGTCAACGACCCAGAAACAGCGCGCTTCGCTGTCCGGGAAGCAAAGCGCCGCGGTGTGGACGGGATCAAGTTTATCGGCGGTGCGGAAGATGTGCTCTATGCGGCGCTGGACGAGGCAGAGCGCGTCGGTCTCTCTACTACTATGCATCATGCTCAGCAGGTGGTCGCATATGCGGATGTATTAGAGACTTCGGCCCACGGCCTGGACTCGATGGAGCACTGGTACGGTCTACCGGAGGCGATGCTGGTGGGGCGTCAACTCCAGGAGTTCCCCAACGATTTCGTCAATAACGATGAACAGATGCGCTTCGGAGAAGCCGGCAGGCTTTGGAAGCAGGCGGCCAAGCCGGGAAGTGAAGCTTGGAACAACGTAATGGACCAATTGCTCGAGCACGACTTCGTGCTCAGCCCAACCTTCACTGCATACCTGACCAGTCGGGACTTCATGCGGATGAGTAGGGCCGCGTGGCACGATGAGTACACACTGCCGGCTCTTTGGCACTGGTATAAGCCCAGTCGTCAGGCGCATGGTTCCTATTGGTTCGACTGGACCACCGAGCACGAAATGGACTGGCGTGAGAATTATCGGCTCTGGATGGCTTTCGTGAACGAATATAAGAACCGGGGCGGCAAGGTGACCGTTGGCTCCGATAGCGGCTACATCTACAATCTCTACGGCTTCGGCTATGTGCAGGAGATGGAACTGCTGCGCGAGGCTGGCTTCACTCCCTTGGAGGTCATCCATGCCGCTACGTCCGTGGGTGCCGAGGTTCTCGGGGTCGACGACGAGGTTGGATCCATACGCGTTGGCAAAAAGGCGGATCTGGTGGTCGTGGAAGGAAATCCACTAGCCAATCTTCGCCGCCTGTTCGGCACAGGAACGCTGGTCCTGGGCGAAGACGGCAAAGTTCGCCGCGAGGGGGGCGTCAAATACACAATCAAGGACGGCATCGTATATGACGCTTTCCGCCTGCGCGATGAGGTGCGTGAGATGGTGCGCGATGCCAAGGCGGCCCAGGGTATTCCTTCAGGACCGATGCCGATCGCGGACGAGGATCTGACCACCTGCTCCGTGGCTTTGAACTGTGGGTTGGCGGCGCAGTGATCAAGGTGATTTGGCGCCTGCACCATTGACTAGACGAACTGCCGGAACCCGGGGGCAAGTCAAGGCAGGGCGCCGAAATCATCGCGTTGATGGCCTGACACCAGCTTCCGCAGTTCCTCTGGCCCAAGCACCTCGACCGTGTCGCCCCATGCGTAAAGATGCCAGGCCATCTCAAGGTAACCAGAGGCGCGGAACCGGACGATGAGGCCACCCTCGTCATCGGTTTGCAGCTCCTGGTCTGGGTGGAACTGATAGCGTCTCGCGTGATCGGCGGCTTCGGGCGAAAAGCGCCATGCTACGTCTCCGTATTCGCTCTCGCGTTCGAAGGATCCGAACCCTCTTTTGGCATGGCTTTGGAGATCGAACGAGGGATCTGGCTCGAAGAACGAAGGGGCCAACCCCGCATCCTCAATGGCCTCGACGCGATAGTGGCGCAGAAAACCTGGTTTGTCCTTATCGATGGCGACGAGATAGCGCCGGATGCCGAGCAAGAGTCCATACGGTTCGATTGTGCGCCAACGGGCCTTTTCGCCGCGGCTGGCGTAGCGAATGCGCAGTGTCTGCCGCGCCTTGAGTGAGTGGGCAATCAATTCGTCTACGGCGCGGTTCCCGGACGGCCTTGGCCCGGGCCGGGCGGCGAGGCCGTGGGATTCGAGGAGCGCTTCTTCGTCGACATCGAGTCTGGTGCGCAGGCTGTCCGGAATGGCTGCGCGCACCTTGCTTTCTAGCTGTGCAAGGTTTCTCGCCTCACTCGAGGCTCCGTCGTGCTCCAGAATCTCGACCGCCCGAGTTAAAGCGGCCAGCTCGTCCGAACTAAAGTTCAGCAAAGAGGTTATGCTGATCGACGGCAGACGCCAGCGCGCGCGGCGTTCGTCATCCACGACGCGTTCGAGCTGCGGGAACAGATCTTGCAAACCAGCGATCATCCGCTGCGCTCTCCTTCTCCCGCAGCTGAAGGTTTCTTCGATCTCGTCGAGCGATGCACCCGTGCGCCGCGCCAGATACATGGCGAGAGCGAGCAGATCTCGCGCTTTTGCATATGACATTATGGCTTGGCTCCTTTGCACTGGGTTGGCGATGTCGTCGTATACGACAGTTTTTGTCGCATACGGGAGGTACAAGCGAATCGTCGGCGGCGTGCCGGCAATCAGCAGAAGGAAATCGGTGAGATGGCTGGAAAGAAAGGTGGCGGATTTCGCAGTGCCACGAGCGGACGTTATGTGACGAGCAAGTATGGCAAGGCCAACCCCGCGCGAGTGGTAAAGGAAGCTGCGGGCAAGAGTGGCAGTTCGGGCCCTCACTATCGCAGTGCGGTCAGTGGCCGGTATGTAACTACCAAGCACGGTAAGGCTTCTCCCCACACAACCGTGAAGGAGCGGCGATCACCGGGACTCGTCGGCGAAGCTGGCGGGTCCCGGTCAGCGCGCAGAAAAAGAAAGTTTGAGGAACCAGTCGATGCAGAAAACTGAGAACGGCGTGCTGTATTCGGCAGGCGACCTGGTGAACTTCATGGGGTGCACGCATGCGACGGCGCTGGACTTGCGACAGATCGTGGCGCCCGTCACATTACCTTCCGATGGCGACCAGGCGCGCTTGCTTCAGGAACTTGGACTCGATCATGAGCGCCGTTTTCTTGAGCGCCTGCGAGCTGAAGGTCGAACGATCGTCGAGGTCGACGGCGACGGCGACATTACTCAAAAGGCCGAGCGAACACGTGCGGCATTGCATGAGGGGCCGGATGTCATCTTTCAAGGAGCGTTCCTTGACGACAGCTGGCAGGGGTATTCGGATTTCCTGCTGAAGGTTGAACGCCCCTCCCGGCTGGGATCTTTCTCCTATGAGGTTGCCGATACCAAGCTGTCGCGGTCGGCACGGCCCAAGCATGTACTGCAGATGTGCATCTACTCCGAACTGCTCGCTCGTGAGCAGGGGATCGATCCCCGGGATATGCACGTGGTTCTCGGCAATGATACCGTCGCCACGGTCCGAGTGGACGCCGTCATCCATTATTTCAATTTCGCGAAGGAGCGTTTCCTAGGTTTCGTCGAGCGCCCCCCGGCTGGATCGACGGGCTCGCCCTGCGGTCACTGCACATTCTGCCGGTGGGCGCACGAGTGTGAGGAAGTCTGGGAGACAACCGACGATCTCAGCCTCGTTGCGGGTCTGACGCGCGGTCAGGCCGACGTGCTAAGGGCTGAAGGATTGTGCGATATTCCGGCTCTCGCAGGCCATGAAGCCAGTTCGCGGATCGAAGGCATCGGAGCGCAAGTTCTCCAGCGTCTCAGCCACCAGGCCCGCCTCCAGTTGCACCAGCGTACCACTGGGCAACGGGTGGTCGAGAAGCTGAATGCAGATCCTGGGCGCGGTTTTGAGCGACTTCCTCGCCCAGATGCTGGCGACATGTTCTTCGACATGGAAGGGGACCCGCTCTTTGAGGGCGGCCTGGAATACCTGTTCGGCATCGTCACGCAGGACGACGGCGAAGAGCGTTTTCACTCGTTCTGGGCTCATGATCGTGACGAGGAGCGCCAAGCCTTCCAGAGCGCGATCGACTTTATGACCGATCGTCTAAGCGAGTACCCGCAGGCCCATATCTATCACTATGCCTCCTACGAGGAGACGGCGCTCAAACGTTTGGCCATGTTCCACGGCACGCGCGAGAGCGAAGTTGATGACCTTCTCAGGCAACATAAGCTCGTTGATCTATACCGGGTGGTCCGCGAAGCGATACGTACCTCCGAGCCAGGCTACTCCATCAAGAATATGGAGCGGTTCTATCTGAACGCGGAGCGTGGAGGCGAGGTGACCACCGCCGGGGACAGCATCGTTATGTACGAGCGTTGGCGGCACTCTAGAGCGGATCAGCTGCTTGACGAAATTGAGGAATACAACAGGGTCGATTGCAGCTCTACGTTGCAGTGCCGGGACTGGCTCTTGGACATGCGCGGCGAAGAATGCGCGTGGTTCGAAGGCAAGCCTGATGAGGATGGGCGCGGTAATGAGCAAGACAGGTCCGAAGCGGAAGAGCGTGTTGCTTCAATGTCGGCTGCGCTCCTAAAGGGCGACCACGCGGACTCGGCTTGGCGACAACTGCTTGTTCACCTTCTCGAGTTCCACCGCCGCGAGAGCAAGCCGGCTTGGTGGGCTGTGTTTTCGCGGCAGGACCTTCCGTTCGTTGAACTGTTGGAGGATGCTGAGTGCCTCGCTGGACTTGAGACGCATCCCGAGATTTCGCCGCGGCCTGAGAAACGCTCAATGGTGCATACCTTTCGCTTTCCTCCGCAGGACTTCAAACTGAAGGTAGGCGATCAGCCCAAGCGCGCCGGTTCGCTGGAACCTGCCGGTGAGGTGATGGCCATCGACGAGGATGAGCGAACGATTGAGCTGAAGCTTGGTCCGAGCCGCACTCCGCTCGAGGAGGGCGACAGCCTGATCCCAACCGGGCCGATAGGGGACAAGGTCCTGCGGGCTGCGGTCTATCGTTTCGCCGAGGCCGTGCGCGATGGCAGAGTGGACGACTACAGTTCCCTCGTTTCCATTCTTCGGAGGGACATGCCGAGCTTTTCCGGGAGGAGCGCAGGCGAACCTGTGCTTCGAAAGGGTGAAGACACGGTCTCCGGGACTCTCGCTGCCTTGAAGGACCTGGAGGGTAGCTATCTTCTGCTGCAGGGCCCGCCGGGGGCGGGAAAAACCTACACCGCGTCTCGCGTGATCGCCGCGCTGCTGGCGGAGGGCAAGCGGGTCGCCGTCGCATCGAACGGCCACAAGGCGATCAACCAGCTGCTTCGAGAGATAGAGGAGGTCGTAACCAGCAGCAAAATCGAGTGTCGTGGCATCAAGAAGAGCAGCCGCGAGGATCAGATGCTAGGAACCGGTGGCTGGATCGAAGAGACCTTCGACAACAAGGACGTGACGAGCGCACACAACTTGGTTGCCGGGACCGCTTGGCTTTTCGCGCGGCCCGAGCACGACCGGGCATTCGATTATCTGTTCATAGACGAGGCGGGCCAGGTCGGCCTGGCCAATGTCATCGCGATGGGCGTCGCCGCCTCCAACCTCGTCCTGGTGGGCGATCAGATGCAACTTGCGCAGCCGATCCAAGGAACCCATCCAGGCGATAGCGGAGTTTCTGCACTGCAGCATCTTTTGCAGGAACATGCGACAGTTCCACCGGAGCGCGGTATCTTCCTGGAGGAAACGCGTCGCATGCATCCCGAGCTGTGCGGGTTCGTTTCGGCTGCCGTCTATGATGGCCGCTTGCGTTCGGCGCCGGGAACGGAGCGCCAGGCATTGATCACCGACGTGTCTAGCGATGCCGAAGCGCTAGCGCCGGCCGGACTCCGGTTCGTGGAAGTGGATAGCTTGGGTTGCACACAACGTTCCGAAGCAGAAGCCGCGCGACTGGCTAGGACCTATGGAGCGCTCCTGGGTCAGAAGTGGTGCGATGCGCGCGGGCGAGAGCATACCATCGGGCCAGAGGATATTCTGGTGGTTAGTCCATACAATATGCAGGTCGAGTTACTGAAGCGCACGCTTCCGCAGGGCGCCAGAGTGGGCACTGTTGACAAGTTTCAGGGGCAGGAAGCGCCAGTCGTCCTACTTTCCATGGCTACTTCGAGCGGCGATGATCTGCCGCGGAATATCGAGTTTCTCTATAGCATCAACCGGCTCAACGTCGCGGTCAGTCGCGCTCGCTGCCTTGCGGTGATCTTTGCAAATCCGCGATTGCTGGAGGTGCCGTGCAATACAATCGCACAGATGCAGCTAGTGAACGGCCTCTGCTGGGCGCACCGCTATGCCGCGCGGCAACGCGCGCATATCGAAGGTAATCCATCAGACTTGATCGAAAACTGATCCCATTCGCGGGCTGAACAAACGTTCGTATGTCTTTAGCAGAAACCCATCGGTCATCCCCGCGATGTGGTCGCATAATACCCGAGTGGGCTGATCCGCCTTCTGGTATCGTTTCCGGGTGCTCTCCGGAAGGAGGGCGTCTGGATCAGACGCTAGCGCCTCGAAGACCGCGACGACCATATTCTGACCTTTGAACTCGAGTTGCTGAACCGAAGCGCTGCGGATCACTTTATGCGCAACTGCCTTCTTCAGCGATTTGAGGAATCTGAGTTGTGCATCGGGTAACGTCGCCCGGTAGCGCAGAAGCGGCGTTTCGAAAGTCTCATCCGTCGCGATGCTAACATGGGTGATGAAATGATGCACAAGGCGCCCGATGTAGCGCTTGCGCCGTTCGCTATCGCAAATTCCCTCGATGAACCCATCGTATACGTTGTTGCCGAATTCAGCTGGATACCGTTCCTTGAGGCCATTGAGAAAACAGGCGCTGGCATCTTCGGGGACCAGCCGCCGCATGTCGTCAGCGGTCATGAGACCGAGCGCTAGCGCATCTTCCAGGTCGTGCACGCCGAAGGAGATATCGTCCGCCAGATCCATGATGCTGCAGTCAAAGGACTTATGCATTGTCGAGCCGTGGGAGTCGGCATTAGAATCGTAGGAGGTGAACCGCTCAGCTTCGGGACCAGGAACGGGTGCCAGGAGCCAGTCGACGATGTCATGTTCGGTGTCGAGATAGCATTTTGGGGGCTTGCATGCTTCCCTATCGATCAGGCTGATAACGCTTGTGCTGTCCGCAAGCTTCGGTCGAAGCCTTTCGTTGAAGACGGCTGAGTAGGGAGCCGGGTATTTCAGCACCCCCAGAAGCGTGCGGCGGGTGAGATTCGAGCCGCTGGATGCCGAAAAGCGCTCCAGGCGAGCGAGTATGCGCAATGTTTGCCCGTTTCCTTCGAAGCCGCCGTCCTCGCGCATGCAGTAGTTCAGCGCGACCTCGCCTCCGTGCCCGAAGGGCGGGTGGCCAAGGTCGTGGGTTACGCCGATCGCCTGTATCATCGCGAGATCGGGCACCCATTTGCAGGCTGGATGTTCAGGATCGTTTTTGACGATTTGCCGGGCGAGGCCGCCACCGACTTGCGCCACTTCAATCGAATGTGTCAGCCGATTGCGATAGAAGTCGCTATCTCCAAGATTGAGGATCTGCGTCTTGCCCTGTAGCCGGCGAAAGGATGCGGAGTGCACCACGCGGGCATAGTCAATCCCGGCGGCATCTCGGGCGTCTTCGCGTTGCGGCTCCCAACCTTCGCGCCGCTCCGCCCAGACTTCCTCGTTTTTTTCCTGCCCCAATACTCTTCCTTGCGTTTGTTTATGCCGTTGCGCGTTCCGATTTTACGGAAGCAGCTTGGCGAATCGACTACGGGCGGTGAGAGCATTCCTACGGGAACGGGCGGTCGATGGCGACCGCCGGCTGGGTAAACCAGCGTGGTCCATCTTCGGCGATGTAGAAGTGATCTTCCAGGCGCACGCCAAACTCCCCGTAGATGCAGAGCATCGGCTCGTTGGAAAAGCACATGCCAGGGACTAACGGCTCCCGGTTTCCGCGTACCAGATAAGGGTGCTCATGGAGGTCAAGGCCGAGGCCGTGGCCGGTTCGATGCGGCAGACCCGGCACTTCGTAATCGGGGCCAAAGCCTTGCTGCGTCAGAATCGCACGAGCTGCATGATCGACGACTTCACACGGCTCGCCGATTTGCGCCGCTTCGAACGCGGCGATCTGGGCCTGCTTTTCGGCGTTCCAGACCGTCTTTTGGCGCTCAGTAGGAATACCGAACACATAGCTACGGGTGATGTCCGACTTGTAGCCATGAAGCGAGGTGCCGGTATCGATCAGGACCATGTCGCCTTTCTTGAGTACTTGGTGCACCGGGCCTCCATGCGGATAGGCCGTGGCCTCCCCAAAGCTAACAATGCAAAAGGTTGAACCTGCTCCGGCGATCTTCTTGTGTGCCTGGTTGATGAAATCCTCAACTTCCTTGGCGGTTATTCCCTCGTGCAGGATTTTCGCGGTCGCCCTATGCACTTCCAAGGTCAGCTTCATCACGTGATCGATGATGGCGATCTCCGCATTGGATTTGCGCCGCCTGCACCCGCTTGTAATCTTGGTCGCCGGGATCACTTCTAAAGGGGAGAGGGCCCGAGCCAATCGGTCCGCAGCCCAATAGGGAGCTTCTTCGTCGATCGCGATCGTGCCCTCCACACAACGTAGAGCCAGCGCCAACGCTTTGAATGGATCTTCTTCTTCCTCCCAGGTAATGATCCGAAGGTCTCCGACTTCGAGCCGCAGGCGAGGCTCTTCGAAGCGCGGTGTGATCCAGATCATCTCCCCCCGAAGCGGTAGCACTGCAGCCGTGAGACGTTCGCTCGGATGTCCATGGATGCCGGTGAAGTAGGTAAGGTTGGAGCTGGGGAGAAGGATCATGGCTCCGACCCCCTGCGCCTTCATCTTTTCACGCGCCTTTTCGATCCTTTCGGTCATCTCCTCCTTGGAAATCGGGGGAACTCCATCGCCTTTGAATGCAAGCTTGGAAAGTTCGATTTCCGGAGTGGATCCACCGATTTGCTGCTGCGCTGACTCGCTCATGAAACGTCCTCTTATCCGATTTTCGATTCTTCCGTTGAATGTTGGATACAATATCCATAAGCTCTCCGTCGAGGCCTTGATGGCCGTTTTTGAAAGGAAAAGGGAAATGATTGATTGGGCGGGCGTCTTTCCGGCGGTCACAAGCCAGTTCGACGAGCAGTTGAAGCTCGATTTCGAATCGATCGAGCGCATGGTCAACCAATTGGTGGACGAGGGCGTTCACGGCATCATCGCGCTGGGCACCGTGGGGGAGAACAACTCGCTCTCCTTCGAGGAAAAGCGAGACGTGCTGCGTTCCATTAAGAATGCCGTCGACGGACGCGTTCCGGTCCTGACCGGTGTTTCGGAACTCACGACCGACGCTGCAAAAAAGTTTGCTCAGGACGCGCAGGAAATCGGTCTTGATGGTCTGATGGTGCTTCCTGCAATGGTTTATGTGCCTTCCGATGAAGAGCTGGACTGGCACTTCAGACAGGTCGCGGGTGCCACGGATCTGCCGGTCATGATCTACAACAATCCAGCTGCCTATCGCATCACTATCCCCGTGGAGACGCTCGCGGGTTGGTCTGATGTGCCGAACGTAGTTGCCCTCAAGGAATCGGCGGAGGATTCCCGCCGCTTCACCGACATCATCAATGCATGCGGTGATCGCTACGCGGTTTTTGCAGGCCTTGATGATTTAGCGCTCGAGGGCTTGGTACTCGGTGCGCGGGGCTGGGTATCGGGTCTGACCAACGCTTTTCCTCAAGAGTCCATCGCGATCTACGAAGCCGTGCTCAATGGAGATCTTGAACGCGCGCGCGAGATTTATCGCTGGTTCCTTCCCCTACTCCATCTCGATGCTCAGCCGAACCTGGTGCAGTGCATCAAGCTGGCTGAAGAAGTGATGGGCCGTGGCTCCGAGCGTGTTCGCCCGCCGCGGCTTGTACTGTCGGGTGAGGAGCGCAAGCGCGTGATCGACATGGTCGAAAAAGCTGCGGCCACCCGGCCCGTCGAAGTATCTGCTGCTACGAAGGCGGCTTGATCCAATGGCCCGTCACGTCTTTTCCTGCATAGACGGGCACACATGCGGAAACCCCGTCCGACTGATCTCGGGCGGGGCCCCGCTGTTGCACGGGGAAACGATGAGCGCGAAGCGCCAAGATTTTCTAGCGCATCACGACTGGATCCGGACTGCGTTGATGTTCGAGCCTCGAGGTCATGACATGATGTCAGGCTCAATGCTCTATCCTCCGACAACGCAGGACGGCGACATCTCGATTCTGTTTGTCGAAACGAGCGGGTGTCTGCCCATGTGTGGTCACGGCACTATCGGTACGGTCACGATGGCTGTTGAGTTCGGTCTGGTCACACCCGCCACCCCCGGGCGGCTTCTGCTCGATACACCAGCCGGTCGCGTAGTCGCCGAATACGACCAGGATGGCGACAAGGTGAGTGGCGTCAGGATTTACAATGTGCCGAGTTACCTCGCGCACAGTGAGGTCGCAATCCAGTGCCCCGAACTGGGCGAGCTCAGGCTTGATGTCGCATACGGCGGAAATTTTTACGCAATCCTTGAGCCTCAACCGAACTATCCCGGCCTGGAGCACATGCAAGTCGGCGATCTTCTTCGGCTCTCGCCAATCATACGCGAATTGATGAACGACGCGGTCGAATGCATCCATCCGCTTGATCCGACGGTGAATGGGGTCAGCCACGTTCAATGGACGGGCAAGCCTCGCGATCCGCGGGCCCATGCTCGAAACGCGGTATTCTATGGCGACAAGGCGCTCGACCGCTCGCCATGCGGAACGGGCACAAGCGCTCGCATGGCGCAGTTGGCGGCCCGCGGCGACCTCCGGCCGGGCGATGAATTTATCCATGAAAGCATCATCGGAAGTCTCTTCGAGGGGCGGCACGAGGGTGTGGCTACTCTCGGCGATGTTGAGGGCATCAATCCAAGCATTCGCGGCTGGGCTCGCATGCACGGATTCAATACGATCTTCGTCGACGACGAGGATCCGTTCGCTCACGGCTTCCAGGTCGTGTAAATTCACACAAGAATTGAGGTAAAGTAATGTACGGCAACTTGATCGACGGCCAATGGCGCGAGAGCGAGAAGGCCACCGAGAACCGCAATCCCTCGGACACTTCTGACCTTATCGGGACCTATGCGCAGGGTACTGCCAGGGATGTTCAGGATGCTCTTCAAGCGGCCCGTACGGCGTTCCGCGAGTGGCAGTTTTCGAACCCGCAGCAGCGCTTCGACATCCTTGATGCGGTCGGCACGCGCATATTGGAGCGAAAGGCCGAGCTTGGAGACCTTTTGGCGCGCGAAGAGGGCAAGACCCTTCCTGAGGGCATCGGAGAGGCGGCAAGGGCTGGCGCGATCTTCAAGTTCTTCGCTGGAGAGGCCCTTCGCGTCGGCGGGGAGATCCTCGCCTCTGTAAGACCCGGCGTGAAGGTCGAGGTGACCAGGGAGCCTCTGGGAGTTGTATCGCTCATCACCCCCTGGAACTTCCCGATTGCGATCCCAGCCTGGAAAGTCGCCCCCGCGCTGGCGTATGGTAATTGTGTGGTCCTCAAGCCGGCAGAAGATGCTCCGGGTTGTGCCCATGCTCTTGCTGAAATTCTCAAAGAGTGCGGCATTCCGGATGGAGTGTTCAATCTGGTAATGGGCAAGGGTTCTGTTCTTGGACCCGAACTATGTAACGATTCCGACGCTGTAAGCTTTACCGGATCGGTGGGTGTCGGAGCGCAGGTTAGGGCTGCCGCGGGTGCTGCAGGCGCTAGGGTCCAGCTCGAGATGGGTGGAAAGAACCCTCTGGTGGTCCTTGACGACGCTGACCTCGATATTGCGGTCAATTGCGCATTGCAGGGCGCTTTCTTCTCGACTGGCCAAAGATGCACGGCATCGTCCCGCTTGATCGTAACGAAGGGCATCCACGAGCGCTTCTCCGAAGCCTTGGCCTCTGCGGTAGAGGCTCTTCGCGTCGGGGATGCTCGCCATCAGGACACCCAGATCGGACCGCTCGCCAGTCGAGCGCAGTTCGACAAGACCATCCATCACATCGAGCTTGGCAAGAGAGAAGGTGCCAAGTGCATAGCGGGCGGCGATCCTGTCGGCGATCCCGACAAAGGGTACTTCGTGCGCCCGACCCTTTTCGACCGAACCACGCCCGACATGACGATGAACAAGGAGGAGATCTTTGGTCCGGTCGCCAGCATAATGGTCGCTGAGGATTTCGAAGAGGCGTTAGCCATTTGCAACGCCACCGAATTCGGATTGACTGCGGGCATCTGTACGACGTCGCTTAAATCCGCCGAGGAATTTAAACGACGCGCGAAGGCAGGGATGACGATGGTAAATCTGCCCACGGCCGGCGTCGATTACCACGTGCCCTTCGGCGGCACGAAGGCGTCCAGCTACGGTCCTCGTGAGCAGGGTTCCTATGCTCGCGATTTTTATACAATCGTGAAAACCTCTTACCAGTCCGCATAAGTTCGTCGGCAGGCACCCTCTCCCAACCCACCGCCTGCCGGCCGCTCCCGGAAAGTACCGCTATCCCTGTCTCGGCTTTCCGGGAGCAAACTCGTTCTGCGGCAGTGTTCCCGTCCTGAACACTGTCGGCATTCGTGGCGCTTGACTCACGACCATCCTGAAGTCACTTTGTATCCAGAATCCAATAATATTAGGGGATGGATGGATGCGTGCTTGGATGATGACCGCGGCAGCGATTGGCGCCCTCAGTGTGAGTGCGGCACCTACTGCGGCTTTCGCGCAGAGTTTGGCTGCAACGGAGGCGCCGCCTGCCGTCAAACCGACCGATGCTACTTACGCCCGTGCAGAAGCAGTTCTACCGGCTCATATCGACGAGTTGGTGTTCGATGTGTCAGTTCGTCCGCAATGGTTCGAAGATTCCAGTCGCTTCTGGTATGAGCGGAATACACCTGAAGGGTACCGCTATGTGCTGGTCGATCCAGGCGTAGCAAGGCGGTCGGACTTGTTCGATCACGAGGCCGTACGCGCACAGCTCTCGTCACTGCTTGGGAAGGCGGTCTCCGCAAAAGATTTCCGTCTCCGTGGCGCTGATCTATCGAAAGATGAGCGTGCTCTCGAATTCCGTTCGGGCGAGGGTAGATTCTCACTCCACCTGTCCACCGGCGAACTTTCCCGCCTGCCTGACGAGGAGAGGGGGGTTCTTTCTCCCGACGGCAAGATCCGCGCCTTCGCAAGGGACAACAATGTGTGGCTCCGCGAGTTGGACACCGGTAGCGAGCGGCAGCTGACCACGGACGGAACGGCACTTCGCCCTTATGGACGTCCCGTTATCAACGTGAAGCAAAAGATCAGTAAGGGCAGCAACGAGCCTGAGCTTGATCCTGACCTTGAGTGGTCGCCGGGCAGCGATCGGATCGCGACGTATCGGCTAGATCTAACGGGGGCGCGTCGGCTGGCGATCGTCCAGTCAACGCCACCCGAGGGCGCGCCTCCGAAGGTCTATGACTATTACTACAGTTTCACCGGCGATCAGGATGTGCCGCTCGCTACTGACGTGATCATTGATGTGCAATCAGGGGGCATCGTGACCTCGAAGAGCGATCCTCAGCAGATCCTCTATTATGGAGGACCGAATTATGAGTGGAGCGAGGATGGTTCCGCCGTATTCAGTCTTGCTCCCGGACGAGGGTACAAGACGCTGACGCTTGAGCGGATTGACGCTCGGACTGGCAAAGTGACCGTTCTTCGGCAGGATCAGTCCGACACCTATGTGGATTACTACGGTCATGACTGGACCTATGACGAGGACCATGATCGCCACTTCTGGACCGCCGATCCCACAGGATATGCTCATATCTACACTGCGGATGGAAAGACCGGAAAAGGGAAGCAGATAACCAGCGGTGCCTGGCGTGCCCGTTCGGTGGCAGGCACCAGTAGCGATGGGGACATCGCCTTCGTGGTGGGGTCGGGCCGGGAGGCTGACAGGGACCCTTACTACCGTAGCTTGTATTCGGTGCCGCTCAGCGGAAAAGGCTTGAAGGATCTTACTCCCGAACCGCTCGATCACGACGTGTCGGTGTCGCCCGACGGGCGCTTCTTCGTAGACAACATGTCGCGCATCGACACGCCCACCCACTCCGTTGTCCGCGATACGAAGAGCGGGCGCATTGTCATGGATCTGCAGAAGGCGGACGCGTCACGCCTGCTTTCGGCTGGATACAGGCTGCCCGAGCCATTCGAAGCCCTGGCCGCTGATGGAAAAACCAGGATCTACGGCGCGATCTTCAAGCCCGCCGACTTCGATCCCGATCGTCGCTATCCCGTGATTGAGGATGTGTACACCGGGCCGCACTATGTGCAGACACCCAAATCGTTCGAAGCCGCGCTCTTTTATCGCAACATCATGTCGCTATCGCAGCTCGGTGCGATCGGGGTCACGATTGATGGGCGAGGAACATGGGGCCGCTCTCGGGCATTCCAGCAACCCGCTTACAAGAATCTGCATCTAGTTGGTCTTGATGACCATATCGCCGGTATTCGTTCCTTGGCCGAGCGCTACTCTTGGATCGATGCCGATCGTGTGGGAATCTACGGCTTCTCGGCCGGTGGCTATGACGTGGTGCGGGCGATGACGCGTCGTCCGGAATTTTACGACGTTGGGGTTTCAGCATCCGGCAACCACGACAACCGTCTCGATAAGGCGACTTGGAACGAGCAGTGGATGGGAGTGGAGCTGGGGCCACTCTACGATGAGAACTCGAACGTCACGTGGGCAAAGGAGCTCCAGGGTGACCTTTTCCTTGCGCATGGTGAGCTTGACGAGAATGTTCCAATGGCAGCGACTCTACGGCTCGTAGACGCCCTGATCGACGCCAATAAGGATTTTGAATTCTTAGTTGTCCCGAACGCTGACCACTTTCTTGACGACTCTCCGTACTTCCATCGGCGTCGCTACGATTACTTCACTGAGAAGCTCCTCGGTCTAACTCCGCCAGAGGCCTACCAGATGCGGGAGTTCGAGCAGTGAAGCGCGGAGTGCTGGCATCGGGAGCCGCGCTCATGGTCATGGGGTGTGCCTCGGTGGCTTCCGGCGATCATGATTGGTTGTCCGAAGCCGGCGATCCGAGCGTTCAGCAATGGATCGAGGCGCGCAACGCTGAATACGCTGCCGAAGTGGCATCTCTGCCCTCTGTCGCCGAACTTGCGAAGCGGATCGAGGATCTGACGCAGAGCAAGGGCGAGACGACCGAACTCTATCGTGTCGTAACTGCGAAGAGTTCATTTTCCCTGTCATCCGGTCCGGAGTACGCGGGAACAGTCATCCTGGAGGGCCCATCTGGTAGGTTGGTTTTCGATCCTGACAATCTCGAACGGGAAGGGCGTTGGACTATAGACTGGTTCGTGCCTTCGCGCGATGGGCGCCTCGTGGCGGTCTCAGCGTCGCCAGATGGCACGGAGCGTGGCACTCTCTTCGTGGTGGAAACGGCCACCGGGCGGATTGCGAAAGAGACGATCTACAACGTGAACAACGCCACGGCCGGTGGTGATCTCGCGTGGAACGAGGATTCGTCCGGCTTCTTCTATACTCGCTATCCGCAGACCTCCGACGAAGCTGAAGGTGCGTCCGGCCAGCGAATCTTCTATCACGCGCTGGGAGATCGGGCCGAGGATGATAGGCTCGAGTTTGAGCCGCCGTCGGGGCGGCTGGCCGAGATCCGGATCGTGTCGGACCCGTCGGCGGCCCGCGTCGCCGCATGGGTGCAGGACGGGGATAGCGGCCGGTTCTCGCTGCATCTCCGACGCTCGCTCGGCGACTGGCAGCAAGTGGCGGGATTCGATGACGGGCTAGTGCAGCCTTTCTTCGGCCCTGATGGTGATCTGTTCGTCATTTCGAAGGCGCGACATAGCCTCGGTGAGATCCTGCGACTGCCATGGTCCGAAAATTCGATCGCCGACGCCCAGCCCTTCATCGGGCCGTTAAATGGCGCAGCCTTGTCGGCTTCTTTCTATTCGCACGGCACACCGACTGCTGCTTGGAGCGGGGACCGATTGTACGTGATGTATCAGATGGGCGGCCCGATGGGCTTGGCTTCCTATGACATCAAAGGTGATCGTCTGAGCCTCCAGACGTTCGGTCGGCCAACGTCAGTTCGTTCTTTGTTTCGCACGGGTGACACTGTCAGGGTAAGGGTTGAGGATTACCTTTCTGCGGCGACGTGGATTGAGCTCGGAGCGGACCTCGACGTTGGGTCGACGACTGCTCCGAAGGACGGAGATATCGAAGTGGTCCGCGGTGCGGCGACCTCGAAAGACGGCACGAACATACCTTTTACCATGCTCAAGCATCGGGACATCTCCTACCCGGCTCCAGCACTGGTATATGGATATGGGGGGTTCGGCATCAGCCGAACCCCCGCCTATGATCCGGGGCTTCGAGCCCTTCTGGAACAAGGCGTGATATTCGTGGATACGAATATTAGAGGCGGGAGTGAGTTCGGGGAGAACTGGCGTCAACAGGTCATGGGGACGGGGCGCCAGAAGGCCTACGACGATTTTCAGGCGGTGCTTTCGCATTTGCACGAGCAGGGCGTTAGCAAGCCGGAGTGGACCGCGATCGAGGGCGCGAGCAACGGCGGCCTGCTGATGGGTGTGACCCTGACCCAGGCCCCTCACTTGGCGCGTGCGGTTCTGGCACGCGTCGGGCTCTATGACATGACCAGGTACGAATTCGGGGTCAACGGTGCCTTCAATGTGGCGGAATACGGTGATCTGAGTGCTCGCCACGAACGAGCGGCCTTACTTGCTTATTCTCCTTTGCAGCACGTGCGGCCGGCGGTTGATTACCCTGCGGTTTTGATGACCGTGGGCTCGAATGATCCCCGGGTCGATCCGGCACATTCGCGTCGGATGTTGGAGGCCCTGAGGCAAGCCGATGATGACGACGATCCCCTTCTTCTGCGAACCGATTTTGGTGCGGGACACTATGGGGGCAGCCGGGAGGACGGCATCCGCCATAGGGCAGAGGAATTCGCGTTTCTCTTGTCCCGGTTCCGAGCCGCGGGTTGGAAAGGACGCGGGCAATGAGAGCACGTGCCCTGATAGCGGCAGCATTGTTGTGCGCGGGACTGCCATATGAAGCCCTAGTTGCGAGTCCCATGGTGACAACGACGGAGGATGTCGCTCCGGAAGAAGACGAGCTCTATACCTTATTTGCGGAGGAATGGTCGTTTCGACGTGCCGAGTTCGGCATCAGCGAAGATGGCAAAGGTCCCGCCGACTACATGCCGCAGGTCGATGCGGCTGCACATTTGCGACGAGGTGATGTTTGGGCGGATATCTTAAAGCGGCTCGACGCAATCGATGAGACACAGCTTTCCGACCGAGCACGAGTAGATGCCGCAGTCTTCCGCAATGTGCTGGAGGGCTTTCTTATCGAGGCTCGAGCACGCAGTTGGGAGATGCCTTTCAACAGCGACACCTCCTTCTGGTCTTCGCTTAGCGATGGAGGTGGCTGGAAGCGGCCCGAGCAATACACGGCATACCTAGAGCAGCTACGACAACTGCCTCGCTATTTCGATCAGCAGATGGCGAACATGGACGCCGGCCTCGATCGGGGCTTTAGCGTCCCCCGAATCACACTCACAGGGCGTGATAAGTCTATTGAGGCCTACCTTGGTGAGGATGTAGAATCTAACCCCTACTTCCAGCCCTTCTTGAGCATCCCGGACGGCATTCAGCCACACGAAGCGGAGGCCCTGCGCGCCGAGGCTCGGAAGGTCCTGCAGGATCAAGTCATACCAGCCTACTCGAAGCTGCTGAAGTTCTTTCAAGACGAATACCTGCCGAGAGCACGGCCCGACGTTTCTGCCCGCAGCATGCCCAATGGGCCCGAGTTCTACCGGGACCAGGTCAAGCTCTACACGACCCTCGATATCTCTCCTGAGGAGGTGCACGCCATTGGCTTGCGCGAAGTGGCTTTGCTGGAGGAGGAAATCCGGGATCGGGCGACGGCCGCTGGTATCGAAGGAACCGTCGAGGAGATCTTCGCAAAATTGAGGGGCGACCCGCGCTTCGTTGCCGACTCCCCTGAGGACCTGCTGATGCGGACGGCATGGATCGCAAAGCGCGTCGACGGTCGCATCGGTGACCTCATAGCAACGCTGCCGAGGCAGCGATTCACTGTTCGGCCTGTTCCTGACGAAATAGCGCCTTTCTATACGTCGGGCCGCGGTGGACGGGAGGCTTGTTGGATGAACACCTATGACCTTCCGTCCCGCCCGCTCTATGCATTGACCGCGCTCACCCTGCATGAATGCTCGCCCGGCCATAGTCTGCAAACGGCGATCGCCGCGGAGCAGGACGACCGGCCAGAGTTTCGCAAGAGGGTCTATTTCTCGGGGTACAGCGAGGGCTGGGGCCTCTATTCCGAATGGCTCGGCGTCGAGATGGGCTTGTACGATACTCCCCACGACGATCTTGGACGGCTGAGTTACGCGATGTGGCGTGCCTGTCGGCTCGTTATCGATACAGGCATCCATCACTACGGCTGGAGCCGGGAGCAGGCGATCGGATACCTCACCGCTCGCACGGGCCTGTCGAGCCATGAGATCGAAACCGAGATCGACAGGTACATTTCTTGGCCTGGGCAAGCGCTCTCCTACAAATTGGGCGAGTTGGAGATTCGAAGGATCAGGACAGAGGCGGAGGCGCGTTTGGGCGAGCGCTTCGATCCACGCAGATTCCACGATGCGATCCTCTCGTTGGGCTCGGTACCATTGTCGGTTCTGAGCTCCGAGATGGACCTCTGGATCGAGCGAGAGGTGATGCGACCCCCAACCGGCTGATCGTGACCCGTGCCTGATACGGCGTGAGCGAAGAAAACCTGCTAGGAGGCGACGCAGGCGCTAGTTGAACCGTCGTGCCGTCAAGCCTCAGTTGGGCCAAATTTTTACCAGGTCCCTGGTCGGGTCGATGGCGAAGCGACCCTGCTTGAGGACCATGATCCGGAGATGAGCGATGGCCGACCAACGATTTGAGACTCTCACCGTTCATGCGGGCTGTGCTCCGGATCCGGTGACGAAAGCGCGCATCACACCAATCTACCAAACAGCGAGCTATGTGTTTGACAGTTCTGAGCATGCTGCAGACCTGTTCGCGCTTAGGCAGTTCGGGAACATCTATTCGCGGATCACGAATCCGACCAATGATGCGCTCGAGAAGAAGATAGCGGCGCTCGAGGGCGGCGTGGGGGCTCTCGGCCTGGCAAGTGGACACGCAGCACAGCTTGTGGCGTTTCACACGTTGATGGAACCCGGGTGCAACATCGTCGCAGCCAACAGGCTCTATGGCGGGTCACTCAACCAGATGGGAGAGAGTTTTCGTAAGTTCGGCTGGGAGACGCGGTTCGTCGACGTGGATGATCCCGCTAACGTTCGCGAGGCGATGGATGAGAAGACGCGCTGCGTCTTCGTGGAGAGCCTCGCCAATCCGGGGGGTGTCGTCACTGACATCGAGGCCATTGCGCAAGTGGCCCATGAAGGAGGCGTTCCGCTCATTGTGGACAACACCATGGCTAGTCCGGCCCTGTGTCGTCCTTTCGAGCACGGCGCTGACATTGTAACCCATTCGACAACGAAGTTCCTCAATGGCCACGGCAATGCCGTCGGGGGTGTAATTGTGGACTCCGGAAGGTTCGACTGGCGAGCTCAAGGTGATAAATATCCAAGCTTGACCAAGCCCAACGCTTCTTATCACGGCGCCATACTTGTGGATGCTCTCGAGCCCGTTGGTCCTATCGCATTCATCGTGGCCTGCAGGGTCTTGGGTCTGCGAGACCTGGGACCGGCGATGGCTCCGCAGAACGCATGGTTGGCACTGACCGGCATGGAGACGCTGGCCTTACGCATGGAGAGGCATTGCGACAACGCGATGGCTGTTGCGCGGTGGCTCGATGTGCAGGAGCAGGTGGAATGGGTGTCATATGCAGGGCTGGCCGACAGCCCTTACAAGGCTCTCGCCGACCAATATCTCGGCGGACGCGGGGGTGCAGTATTTACCTTTGGTCTGAAGGGAGGGTACGAGGCAGGCGTGAAGCTGGTTTCGACCGTAAAGATGTTCAGCCACTTGGCCAACATCGGCGATACCCGGTCACTGATAATCCATCCGGCCTCGACTACGCATAGTCAGCTGTCGGAGGACGAGTTGGTGGCAGCGGGCGCCGGACCCGAGGTGGTCAGGATTTCAGTTGGTATCGAGCATGTAGATGACATCATCGCCGATCTCGAATCCGCTTTGAAGCAGATATGACCGGACCTTAAACACTTCGTCAGAGCGACATAGCGTTGTACTCTTGGGGGCGGCGTCCGTGATCTGGGCTCTGCGCATTTCGGGAACTCCAGCCGCCGCAATACCAGCGGACGTTCAGTGGAGCGGATCCGTTGTCGCGCCAGCAGCCCTCGACGCCTCGTTTGTGGCAAGTTCGTATAATCAGCCATTGCTTGCCAGTGCGTTCCCCAACTTACGAAGGTCAGCGGCAGGTGGGGGAGTTTCAAGACCGCCGCAATTGTGACCCTTAGGTTGTATGTCCTAAGACTAGGTCGGAGTAGAGAGTTTCATTAAGATGAGCCCGCTAACGATCAGAATGGCGGATGTAACCCGCATGAAGTTCATGGCCTCGCCGAAATAGGCAACGCCGATAATGAACGCTCCTAGTGCTCCGATGCCAGTCCAGATGGTATAAGCGGTGCCGAGTGGAAGCACCCTCATCGACCAGGCCAGCAGTCCGAAACTGAGCAGCATTGCGAAGGCCATAATGATCGTGGGCAAGGGTTTGGTGAAGCCTTCCGACTGCTTCATAGCAGTGGCCCAGACGATCTCGAACAGCCCGGCAAAAACAAGTACAACCCACGCCATAGCAGCCTCCTTGAAAGCCGCCGGGCCGTCCCGGTCTTGATCGCCAGCTCGGCACGGGAACGTGGTCTCCGCAGCGTTTACATAGGCTATGCTCCTTTCAAATCAACTTCCACTTCCCACCCGTCATTGTCGTCGTAAGCACCCGAGGAAATCGACGATCTTCATTGGGACGGACAGAGGGAGCAGTCCTTTGCTTGCCTCCTGCTCTCTTCACGCTGCCAAGAGCTCATCGGCAGGGCCGAAGAATTCGTAATGCACGTGATGCGAAGGTACCCCTGCAAGTGACAGGGCAGACACCGCTGCCCGGAGAAATGGACGCGGACCGCAGATGTAGTAATCCGCTTGGCCCAACGGCGTATTTGCAACAAGCCAATCTGCGGTGATGATGCCGGCGTGATCATAGTCCTCTCCGGCCACTTCTCCTTCGAGCGGACTCTGATGAAAGTCGATGACCCTGAAGTTCGCCGCAGACGATGCGAGTTTGTGTGAGTGAGTGCGCATCGCATGAGTGTCCCGATTGTGCGTACCGTGTATGTAATCGACCGGCACCTTTACCTCTTTCGCGGCGAGGGTCTCCAGCATCGCCAACAAAGGGGTGAGTCCTACACCTCCTGAGAGCAGGACGATCGGTCGTTCGGGTTCGCCCTCCAGAAAGAACTCTCCTGCGGGAGGTGCGACTTTGAGAAGGGTTCCTGGCTCCGCATTGTCGTGGAACCAGTTCGAGGCCAGACCCTGTGGTTCTCGTTTTACGGATATTCGGTAGAACTCACCGTTCGGCGCATTTGAGATCGAATAGTTGCGCTTGACCGGAGGTTGACCGGAAATCTGCAGCCAGAAAGTCAGATACTGGCCTGGCTTGTGACGAATGACAGCACCGCGGTCTTGTGGGCGAAGAATGAAAGAGGTGATCACGCTGCTTTCAGGAATGACTTCCGCCACCTCGAAGTTGCGCCAGCCAGTCCAACCGCCATCCGCTTGCTCCAATTCTTCATACACACGCGCTTCGCGAGCGATGAGGATGTTAGCCAGAAACCCGTACGCCTCCCCCCAAGCTTCGAGAATTTCATCCGTTGCCGCATCACCAAGTACTTGCTTGATTGCACCGAGCAGAGCCTCACCGACGTAGGGATAATGTTCTGGGAGGATCTGTAGGCCGACATGCTTTTGCGCAATCCGCTCGACTGCAGGGGCGAGGGCGCTCAGATTGTCGATGTTGCTGGCGTAGGCCATGATGGCGCCGGTCAGTGCGCGGGGCTGCGCACCTTCCTCGCCGCCGTGGTGTGACTGGTTAAACAAATCACGAATTTCTTCATTCTGGAATAGTCGGGAATACATCTCTCTAACGATCACCAAGCCATGCTCCTCGAGAGCTGGAACGGTTGCCTTGACCAATTCGATCGTTCTTTGACCCAGTACTTCTGCCACTAAATTTGCTCCTTGTATCAAGTGTGAGCCGCTACCGACCAAATCGTCTGGGGCTCCAAACTGATTGTTGGATTGGCGGCCTGTTCTATACAGGTCTCGTCTGGAAGGGATTTGGGTGATCTCCCTACGGGAATGTCCTTAGGGGCAAGTGCCGGAGCGGTGGAACCGATCGTTGGACGCGGATGCCGAATGCTGAGCTTGGATATCAATGAGTGGCGAAGCTCGGATCGCGCCCGGTACGTAGGGGGCGGCAACTGGGCCGCCAGGGGCCGGCTGTGTTCGAGGAGAGATGTCGGGACATTGCTTTGCTCGGCAACCGCCCTTCACGATAGCCTAATGAGCGGGATAGATAACTCAGCTCTTCGGAAGCATCAAAGTCGCAAGTCGATGCAGCAGTTTGGAAAGTGTGCTCGGTAGCATCACCTTATGCGGCCTTGGCGCACATTGGCGCACATCCATGGGACCGGGGGGCATCGGCTCGCCGCATTCAGGACAGAACATGGCATACTCCTTCTCGCTGAAATGTAGAAATTCACTACCCCAGTTCCGTTGACTCCTGCCCAGGCGCTGCCACTTGAGAGAAATGGCCGGCCCACCCCCCCCCTCGAAAAATTAGAGGGATATTCTCGCGCCCCAACTATCTGCTCTCCACGCTTCTTTATCAAAGCATGAGCCCCAATGTTCCTCTATCAGAAGCGGCGAAACACTAACTCGCTAGCTCTGCTTGCTTAGGATCGAGGCTGGCGGCGGCGGGCACAGGTTCGGTGTCAGGATGACAAGGATGGGGCGTCCCAGTTGCTGCATCGAGTTTGTAAATAGGCTGATTTTTCGCTTAGCTGGGACCGGAGCCTTCTCTAGTGTGTCTGCGGCCGTTTGATGCATCGGACACAGTTTGATCATGCCCGCTCTTGTCGCTGAAGAAGGCAAGCGCAAACAGACCAGATCCAAGGGTTACGGATACGAAGACCCCCACGGTCGTCGCTACCGCCATGTGCAAGGTCAGCTCAGTGATTGCGGCTATGTAGGCGAGGGCGGCCACCACCATCATAACAGCTGCAAGTGCAATCCACTTCAGCATCTGCCTGAACTTCGCAGCGGCAGAGCTCCTCTGGGTGTTGCGGTGGGTCATGGTCGCCCTTTCAATTCACTCGCTGCAGGCTTGCAGCTCATTTGTGATCCTATCCCGAGTGTAGCTGGTGCCATTTTTCGTGAAATTGGGATCAAATACCTAAGGGGTGAACCGGAGGACCGCTATCGAGCTGGAGCGAAAGATTACCCTTACGCAATCCTGCGTCGGAAAGTCGGGATCGGACATTCCATCACATCAAACCGCTCACGGACGCTGATGCATGCGAAGAGCTATTCGCCAGCATTATTGTCAGGAGCAGCTTTGCGTCCTCGACGGCTCGAATTCCGTGCGGTTGCTTCTGATCGAGATAGAGCCAATCACCCGATGCGATCGTCACCGCGTGGTCAGTAAGGATCATTTCGACCGAACCATGCAAACAGTAGATGGTAGCAAAGCCTGACACATGATGTTCGGGAATATTCTCTCCAGCAACTAAACACAGGCTTATCGCCTCAAACTGGCTTGTTTTGACCAGCGCCTTGTGATGCGGCTCGCCTTCATCGAGCTGAGTTAGGTTCTCGACTTCTGTGGGTTTCAGATGATGCAGTGCCATCAGGATTCCTTTGAGGTTATTGCGTGGCCGATCTTAGGCGTGCCCATTTGGCTATGTCGCCCCGTATTGCGCCCCAATTCTGTCTTGAATGATCTTGCTTCAGGGCTGTTGATCTATGGCGGGAAGGCCTCGGTAGAGAGGAGGGTGGAAATGTCCGGTGCGCTCCTGGAAAGCGTGCGCCAGCGCGATGAGGAGCGCCTCGTCACCTCTTCGACCCATAAGCTGCAGCCCTGCAGGCAGACCGGATTCAAATCGACCGGCTGGGACCGAGATCGCAGGGAGACCGCTGACAGGAGCGAGCACCTGAGAGTTGTCGCCCCTGTACTCTTCCACCGCGCGCTCGCGCGTGGCTGGGGGAAATGTCCAAGTGGGGTAGATCAACACATCGGCGCCCGTGTTCTTCATGAGGCTCTCGAGTTCATGCGCCACTGCCCGACGGCCGCTATCCTCCTCGTACCGGGGGCAATTTGTTTTGTCCTTCGAAACCCAGTAAGCGAACGCCTCCCGGGCCTGGGGGCTGAAATTGCCGGTTTCGAATGCATCCAATGGATCGTCAACATCGGCGGAACGGCCTTCTAGATATTTTCTTACCCCGTGCCGGAAGCTCATGCAGGAAGTTACGGCCTGAAGTTGCTTCTCGATTGGAGCGATACTGACTTCAATGACATTCGCCCCGGCATCTTTCAGGACACCGACTGCACTTTGGAAGATCGACAAGGCTTCTGCTTCAGCAGGAGGGTCCGCCGCGTAAGAGAGTTCGGAGACAATGGCGAAGGTATGTCCTCCAAGGGTGTGCTTCTCGAGCGCTTCCCGATGCTGGTCCGACCAAGCTCCTTCGGGGTTGGCGAGCACGTCCATCAGGACCGCGGCATCCTTGGCCAGAATCGTCATCGGACCGACCGCGTCATATTCGGCGAGAAGGGGCACTATGAGGTGGTCCCGGAATTTCGGACAGGGTGCTAAGCTAATCCCGACCTGAGGAATGGACGGGAAATGAAGAAGACGAGGAAGCGCTACAGCGCGGATTTCAAGGCGAAGGTGGCGCTGGAAGCAATCCGGGGTGACCTGACGCTGGCGGAGCTGGCCGCGAAGCATGGCATCCACCACACAATGATCGCGGCTTGGAAGCGCCAGGCCATCGAGGGAATGGGGAGCACGTTCTCCGGGGCAGGCGAAGCAGCCAAGGCGGCCAGCGAGGCCGAGGTGGAGAAACTGCACGCGAAGATCGGCCAGCTGGTCGTGGAGCGGGATTTTTTAGCCAAAGCCTCCGGTCGATGAGCGTGGCACGGAGGCGATCGATGATCGAACCTGCTCACCACCGCCTGTCGATCGCGGCACAATGCCGCCTGCTCTCGATCAGTCGCTCGTCCTATTACTACGCGCCGGTCCCGGAGACCGAGGAGACGCTGGCGCTGATGCGGGTGATCGACGCGGCGTTCCTCGACATGCCGTGGTATGGCAGTCGCCAGATGGTTCGGCACCTGCGCCGGGAGGGCCACGAGGTCGGTCGCCGCCGTGTGCGGCGGCTGATGGCGAAGATGGGCTTGTCGCCGATTTACCAGCGGCCGCGCACGAGCGATCCGCACCCTCAGCACCGTGTCTATCCCTATCTGCTGCGCAAGCTGGCGATCGACCGGCCCAACCATGTCTGGTGCGCAGATGTGACCTACATCCCGATGCGGCGGGGCTTCTTGTATCTGGTTGCGGTGATGGACTGGGCAACCCGCAAGGTGCTGGCCTGGCGGCTGTCGAACACGATGGATGCCGGCTTCTGCGTGGCGGCTCTGGAGGAAGCGCTGGCGCGCTTCGGTCGTCCTGAAATCTTCAACACCGATCAGGGCAGCCAGTTTACCAGCTTCGCGTTCACCAGCGTGTTGCGCGATGCTGAGGTCCGGATCAGCATGGATGGTCGGGGCCGGTGGATGGACAATGTCTTCATCGAGCGCCTCTGGCGTTCCCTGAAATACGAATGCGTCTATCTCCACGCCTTCGAGACCGGCTCGGAGCTACGCGCTGGCCTTCGGCGCTGGATCACCTATTACAACACGCAGCGACCGCACTCGGGTCTGGCCGGGCGAACCCCGGCAGAGGCCTACGGGCGGATCAGCGAACCAGATCATGGGGGGCATGCCCCCCATGATCTGATGACCAGACTGGCGGCATAATCACATCCGGGATTAGCTTAACTTCGCCGCCAACCTGTCCAAGAAGGCGGGACCACCTCACTATGCCCTCGATCGGCACGGTGCCAATGCTAGGACGGAGTCCGACTAGCCCTGTATGAGAAGCCGGACCGCGAATGGAGTTTCCTGTGTCGGACCCGAGGCCTGCCACAGCCATTCCCACCGACACCGCCGACGCCGTACCACCGGACGAGCCGGCGGGCACGTATCGGGTATCGAAGGGGTTCGCTGTCTCGCCATGCGTGGAGCTGATCGTGCGCATCGGGCTGAACGCCCATTCCGCCATGTTCGTCTTTGCGAGGATGATCGCTCCTGCACCGCGCAGACGGGCAACGGCGATGGAATCGCGTTTCGCTATATTGTCAGCGAGTGCCGCGGAACCTGCGGTGGTTGGCAGCCCCTTCACATCCATGTTGTCCTTGATGACGATCGGCACGCATTCCAGAGGGCGCGAATTATCACCTTGTGCGAACCGGCGATCGATCGCCCGAGCTTGTGTCAGCGCGTCAGGATTGACCATGGAGATGGCGTTCAGTTCGGCAGATGATTCCAGCTTTGACAACTCATCGAGGTAGCGACGCGTGATAGTTTCACATGTCGTACCGCTGACCAAGGCCTCCGAAACCGCCGAGATGTCGGAGTCCTCGTGAGCCGTCGCTGGAGTAGAAGTCAGTGCCAAGGCCCCGAGAGTAGGCGCCAAAAGCACATAGGGGAGCTGAATCTTAGTCAATGGAACCTCGTTTCCTCTCCACTTCGCGGAGGGAGGATTCCTAAGTGATCTTCAGCCTATTGGATACAATTTTGCACTCTTGCTGGATGCACGGAATCTAGGCTCTGAAAGCCTTCACGAGCGCATCGCGGGCGCCGTTGAGGTGCGCCGCGAGGAGCTTTGCCGCGCGTTTGCCGTCTCCGTTCTCGTAGGCATCGAGAAGGCCCTGATGATCCTCCATCGCCCGTCCAAGGGCTGAATGCTCCAGGGACAGCTGAATTCGCACGTATCGATCCGTGTTGAGGTTTAGCATCTGAGAAAGGTTGAGCGAACGCTCACGCTTTGCCGGCCGATAGAGGGCTTCATGGAAGTCCCAGTTGAGCTCACCCCAGCGCCTCACGTCGCCTTCCGCGTAGGCAACCTCGCTCTCGTGCAGGTGTTTTTTGCACTCCTCGATGTCGCGAGGCGTCGCTTTTGGCGCGGCTCTCTCGATCAGGTCGCATTCAATAAGCCGCCTAAGATCGAACAGCTCTTCGACCTCCGTTACATTGAGGCGAGAGACCACCGCGCCCTTGTTCCTCTGGAAGACTACAAGACCCTCGGCCTCCAACTGACGAAGGGCTTCTCGCACAGGCATGCGGCTGACGGCATATGCTTCGGCTATGGCTTCCTGGCGAAGCGTATCGCCCTCGGCAAGTTCGTTATCGATGATGCGTGCACGTAGACGATCCGCGATGGATTCTACGATGCTCTTTCGCTCGATCGGTTCGATGGTCTGAGCAGTCATGAATGCTTTGGTCCTCATTTCGCGTTCAAATAGACACATGTACGCTCAAACGCCAAGTCTCTGGCATCCCGTAGCCATCGACATCGTATCCAAAAAAAGGGCGGCCGTGAGACCGCCCTTCGAGGTGGTGGGGAGAGAGAGGCTTAACTCCCCAGCTTCATCGTCGCTCCGACGAAGAAGAACCGTCCGATGAGATCGTCATAGGCCGAGCTTCCACGCCGGGTGAACGGGTGGTCGCGAGGGCTTGTGTCGAACAGATTGCGGACCCCCCCGTTGAGACGGAAGGTCTCGTTGATGTCTACCGCCATCGACAGGTCATGATACCACACCGACGGGATGTCATAGAATTCGCCAACGTCTTCTTGTGGGTTTTCGAGATCGTTGTTCGTTACTGTCCCATCGATGTAGCGGCTCGACCAATTCACCTGCCAAGGCCCATTGCTATAGGTAGCGGTACCTGTGAACCTGAATTTCGGATTATCGGATTCGCCCGCGTCATCGAAAGGTGTTTCTTCGCCCGACACAAGATCCTGATCGATGAAGATATTGTCCTTAAGATAGGAAGCCAGTGCTCGGATGCGGAAGCTGCCGAGATCCTCATCTCCACCGAATATATCCGCAATCTGGGTATTGTAGTTCAACTCGAAATCGACACCCTCTACCTCAAAGCCACTCACGTTGATGTAGCTGTCCAGGACCTCGTCGATATTTCCGTCTGCCCCGCGGTCGACAAATTCGCAGAACTGATTGCTCAAGCTCGGGAGGTCTACACAGTTGTTGAGAGTCTGCTGCGCGCCGATCCGATCGATTCCGCCCTCAAGCTCGATTTTGTAGTAGTCGGCTGAAAAGGCAAGGCCCGGCACGAAGCTCGGTCTTACGACCACGCCTGCGGTGAAGGTGTCGGCGGTTTCGACTTCCAGATCAGGATTACCCGTGGTGAATACGAGAGTCGTCATGCGTCGGGTGTCTGGATTGAAGCCCACCGGATCTAACCCCAGCGCGGCGCAATTGGCGCGCCGGTTAGCGGTGCCGCTTTCGAGCAGGAGCGGATCGCATGGATCGTCTAGGCCTGCTGCGCCCCGGCTGCCGGGATCGAACAACTCGCCAAGCGAGGGAGCTCGGACAGCTTTAGCCCGGGTGACGCGGAACCGGACGTCGCGAATCGGCGCCCATTGACCAGCGATCTTCCATGAGTTGACGGCGCCGGCACGTTCGTAGTCCGAGATGCGGTAGGCGCCTTCGACCTCGAGCGTCTCGAAGAATGGCTTGTCGCTCAGGATGGGGATGAGCACTTCGGCGAAGGCTTCCTTCACCACGTTGCTCTCATTTACCGGAGAGAACTGGCTTGCGAAGAAACCAAGCGCATTCTCCCACACGTAGGAGGGCCGGAAGTCGATCTTGTCCTCGCGGTACTCGAGTCCGGCAGACACTTTCACGGCGCCCGCCGGCAGGTCAAACAGGTCGCCGGACAAAAGGCCTTGAACAAGCGTCTGACTGGTGTCGGTCGTCGTAGTGTGGTCTGCTACGATATAATCGACCGCTCCTTGCGATATCGTACCTTCGCCAAACGGATTGACCGGCACACAACCACGAGCGCGCGCGTCGAGACTACGGCACACGATCTGTCCGGTGTCGGGATCTCGGATAGCATCCGAGGCTTCGAACCAGCGTTCGTCGAGGCGATCATTCAGATTTCGGTTGATCGTTTGAGACTTACCGTATTCGTAGACCGCCGACCAGTTCCAGGAGTCACCAAGGGTGCCCTCAAAGCCTCCAGCCAGGCTGTAGTATTTGCGGTTGATGTCAGTACCGCGGCGGCCGAATTCATCATGTTGACGAGTGTAACTGAAGCCATTGAGATCGTTTGCCAGCAGTGTCTCGCGAACGGCCTCGGGCACGAAGGGATTGTCGACCGAAATGAAGGTGCTGAAGACATCGAACACGGAGCCGATACGATCGCGCGCGTTGATGTCGGCGAAGATTGCCTCCGCGAACACCGTCACATTATCGGTCAGGTCGTAATCGGCCTTACCGTAGAGGCTGGTCCGCTCGGTCGGTGCGATGAGCGTGTCTCGACCCTGGTCCCCGCCTTCCCCTAGAGAATAGCTCCCGTCGATGACTCCGCGTGGCCCCGCTTCGATCGGACGGAAGTCGTTCAGCCCACTGTCGAAGATCACATCGGTATAAGCGCCGTCCGTGCCATACGGTAGAGACGTGGTGATCGTCGGGATGCCAAAGTAGGCGAAGCGCAAATCGCGTAACGGGATGCGAGCAGGAATGCCATCGTCTGCTCCAGTGTTGGCAGGATTGCTGACGAAGTCATAGGCAGTTTCGAGGCCTCTATCGCGGCGCTGAAGTTCGCTGTTTTCCGAACGGCTGATATGGAAAACAGCGTTGCCACGCTCATAGTTCGATCCAAAGGTCGCGCCGTAGGAGCGGGTGGTATAATCGCCCTCGTCGGCTACTCCGTAGTTCGCGTAAGCTTCTAGACCTTCAAAGTCTTCTTTCAGGATGATGTTCACCACGCCAGCGACGGCATCTGCGCCGTACACCGCGGATGTGCCACCAGTCTGCACCTCAACTCGCTGGATCAGCGCCGTCGGAATGCCCGTAAGGTCGAAGGCAAGGAAATTCGAGTCGTCTGGCGTGCCCGCGCGGCGCCGACCGTTCACCAGGGTGAGTGTCCGTCGGACGCCAAGGTTGCGAAGATCGACCTGGTTTAGGCCGATATTGCCGAAGCTAAAACTCGTATTGGCGTTGGAGAAGCCGGTAGAGATCTGTGGCAGCTCGTTCAGCAGATCAACGATGTTGGTTATGCCTTTGGCTTCGATCAGTTCCTCGCCCACCGAGACGGTCGGCGTCGGAGCGTCGAGCCCGCTGCGCTGCAGGCGCGAGCCAGTCACGACAATCAGGTCTTCCGCCTCCGCCTCTGTCTGCGCCTCGTCCTCATCCGCGTCCTGAGCAATGGCTGGTGTCGCGAGCACTGTCGTGAGACCGGCGGCCCCTGCAAGGAGCCAGCTCTTTGAGCATAGCGTAGAAATTCGTTTCATTCTGGGTTCCTCCCCTCTGTTAGCCGAGATTGGAGGCAGGATGATGTATCCAATATACAGGAATGTCCAGCATGGATTGGATACAATCGTCGGAGTAGATCGTCCGTTTGCAGACTTGTGTTGCGACTCGGCAACATCAATTGTAAGAATATTACGTGGTGATCAGTTGTAGTTAGGAGTCAGCGGCGAGCAGCGCCGCGTTCCCTCCAGCTGAAGTCGTGTCCACGGTGACGACTCGCTCTGAACAGAATCGCTGCAAGTAGTTGGGGCCACCTGCTTTTGGCCCCGTGCCGGAAAGGCCTTCGCCGCCAAAAGGCTGACTGCCCACTACGGCGCCGATCATCGATCGATTTACATAAAGATTGCCGACCTCCGCCAGACTAGAGAGGACATCTGCCACGTCGGCGATGCGCGAGTGCAGGCCCATGGTGAGGCCGTATCCCGTGTTGTTTACCCGTTCCACTGTTTGCCCTAGCTCACCCGCCTTCCAAGATGTCACATGAAGGAGCGGACCGAACCATTCGCGGTCGAGTTGCTCGATAGCCGTGTTTCGGATGAGGGTTGGTGGCACAATGAGAGGATAGTCGCCTCTCGGGCAGGACTTGATCCAGTCGGATTTCCTGCTCGCCCTGTATGTCATCAGCTTGTCGTAGGCGTCCCGGTCGATGACCGGCCCGACGTCGGTTCCCGGGAAAGCGGGATCTCCGATATCTAGCTCGTCCATCGCTCCTTGGAGCATCTCAAGTACTTCCTCTTGGATCTCTTCCTGCAGGAGCAGGAGCCTCAATGCCGAGCACCTCTGTCCGGCGGACTGGAAGGACGAGATGATGACATCGCGAACGACCTGCTCAGGTAGAGCAGTGGAATCCACGATCATGGCATTGATGCCGCCGGTTTCGGCGATCAGGGGTACGAGCGCACGCGTTGGGTCCTGCAGAAGCGCGAGTGCGATTGCGCGGGCGGTGGCGGTTGAGCCTGTGAAGACGACCCCCCTGATCCGCCGGTCCTCGACAAGTGATCTGCCCTCTGGTGCCCCACCTTCGACCAGACGGAACGCTTCAGCAGGAATTCCTGCCTCGATTGCGAGCTTCCGCGCGAACCTTGCTGTCAAGGGCGTCTGAGGAGCAGCCTTCGCTACGACGGTATTGCCGGTGACGAGTGCGGCGACTGCCTGACCGAGGAAGATAGCAAGAGGGAAGTTCCACGGCGAGATCGCGGCCCAGACCCCTCGAGGGGCGTATCGATGGACGTTCGTCTCGCCCGTGGGCCCAGGTAGCTCTATCTCTTTCTGAAGGACTTTGGCCCGAACTGCGTAGTAGCGGCAGAAGTCTACCGCCTCACGAACTTCCGCCAAGGCATCGGGGATTGTCTTGTTGGCCTCGCTGACCAGCTGCCCGATTAGGTCGTCCCTGTTCGCCTCGAGCAGATCTGCGAGCCTTTTCAAACAATCGGTCCGGTAGCCGACCGCCGTTCTACGCCAGTTCGAAAAGGCCTCCGTGGCCGTCGCGACTTCATCGGATACGCTGAGCTGTGCATAGGCGAAATCATGCCTGCGCTCACGGTAGCGCAGGACATGGGCGCAGAGCGGCAATAGTTCGGATTGCGAAGCGAGGTCCACTCCGCGGCTGTTCTTTCGTTCAGGCATGAAAAGGTCGGCAGGGGCGGTCACGATTTCGTTCTCTATGTTTGAATGCAGGCGCAGCTTCTCGACAGGATCGCGGAGGATGGATTCATCATCGATGGTGCGGTCCGCTAGCTGATGGATGAAGCTGCTGTTGGCACCGTTCTCCAGAAGCCGTCTGACAAGGTAAGCTAGGAGATCGCGATGGTTTCCGACGGGTGCGTAGATGCGACAGGAGTAATCTGAGCGTGCCACTAGGTCCTCGTAGAGACCTGCCCCCATCCCGTGCAGCTTCTGGAACTCGAAGTCTCTCCTCTTCCCCGCCCACTCGCGTATTGTTGCCACGGTCAATGCATTGTGAGTGGCGAAAGCTGGGAAGATATTAGAAGCCTCAAGCATGGAATGTGCGCAGGCTAGATAGTTGAGATCGGTCGTATCTTTCCGTGTGAAGACCGGGAAGTCGCCCAAACCTTGCTCCTGGGCGTGTTTTATCTCGGTATCCCAGTACGCACCCTTGACCAGCCTAGTTGCAATTCGCCGCCGCGTTTCACGTCCAAGCGCGTTGGCCCATTCAACCGTGGGGCGCGCCCTTTTGCTATATGCTTGGATCGCCATTCCAAGGTTGTCCCAGCCGGAAAGGCTGGGTGCACTTGCTACGGTCCGGATGACAGCGAGCGACATTTCCAGACGGTCGGCTTCTTCTGCATCAACGGTGATGCCAACGCCGCGCTGGCTTGCCAATTCGCACAGCTGCAGCAGCCTTTCGCTCAATGCGCCGACAGCTTTCGTGCCGTGGGACGTCTCGTAGCGGGGTTCCAGAGCGGCCAGCTTGACCGAGACTGAATCGCCGTGGCGCGGACTGTCTCCCACCTTGATGATCGCATCTTCGTAGGAACCGAAATATGCTGCCGCATCGGCTTGGGTTTTCGCAGCTTCTCCCAGCATGTCGAAACTCGCCGAGAATTTGTTCGAGCCACCTGACGATAATCTCGTCAGCGCCTCTTCTATGGTGCGACCCATGACGAATACACTGCCCATGATGGACATGGCCCGCGTAACGGCAGCGCGGATGACCGGTTCGCCGAGCCTCGCCACTATGCTGCGAAGCCTACCGGACCCGTCGCGATCACGGACGAGGGCCTTCGTTAGAATAAGGCCCCAAGTGGCTGATTTGACGACGAACGGACTTTGGCTGCTAACGTGACTCGCCCAGTCCGCAGTCCCGATCTTATCAGCGATCAGCGCGTCTGCCGTGATCGTATCCGGAACCCGAAGATAAGCTTCGGCCAGCGAGAGGAGTGCTAGTCCTTCCTCGCTACTGAGGCCATATTCCGCAAGAAACTGGTTTATAACGCCGGTGGATTGCCCGTGCCGCATCTTTTGCAACAACTGCCGTGCATCTTTTTTTACGCTATCGGTGTGCGGTCTGTTCGGCTCGAGATACGCAAGGATCTTCGGGACCAGTATTTTCTCCGGTTCACGATGTATGCGACGAAACTCGCTTTCCTCTTCTTCGCTGCCGAAACGGAATTCCTCAGGCGCCATCGGAGCGGCTCCGGCGTGCGAGTCTGATCGCAATGTAGGCTACGATTCCGAGCGCGTTCCATGCGACGAAATTCGTGAGGGTTGAGTAAGGAAGGCTGAAGAGCAGATATAGGCAGCCGATGATTGCGAAGCCGCCGATCAACAACGGCGCAGGGCATGCGAAGACCCGCTCCAGGTCGGGCCTGGTCCGGCGCAGCACGATCATGCAAAGTGCAGTTGCGATGAAGGCCAGAAGCGTCCCTGCGTTCGCAAGGGCGGCTATTGATTCCAGCCGGAAAAATCCTGCGACAAGGGCGATGAAGATGCCAGTGACGATCGTGATGCGGACTGGCGTACCTGTCCGAGGGGACACCTTCGCAAGGCTTGCGGGCAGCAGGCCGTCACGCGCCATCACGAAAAAGATGCGGCTTTGCCCGTACATCATCACGAGGATCACCGACGGTAGTGCGATAAGCGCGGCGAGGGCGATGGCAGTCGCCGCGAATGGCTGCTCTAGTACCCTCAAGACGTGAGCTAGCGGTTCATCGGAGCCAGCAAGGCCGAGGTAGCCGACCGATCCGACTGCGGCGATTGCCACGAGGATATAAATCACGGTGCATACGAGCATGGAGCCCAGGATGCCGATCTTGAGATCGCGGGCGGGATTTTTGGCCTCTTCCGCCGAAGTCGCCACCGCATCAAAGCCATAGAAGGCGAAGAAGACGATCGCTGCCGCGGCCATCACACCGCGCGCCTTGCCGTCCTGAACTTCACTCACGAAGCCATAGGGCATGAAAGGCTCGAAATTCGACGGGTTGAACGCAGGAAATGCTATCGCAACGAAGACGACCAGCGCCACGAGCTTGATGGCGACCAGAACGATGTTGACGAGAGCACTCTCTCTCGTGCCGCCTGCGAGCATTGCAGCCACGGCCAGCGAGACGAGAACTGCCGGCAGATTGACGATGCCGCCGTCCGTCGGGCCGGCGATGAGCGATGCGGGTAGTGATACGCCAGCGGCTGTAAGCCATCCCACCAGGTAGGCGCCCCAGCCGACGGCGACCGTAGAACACGCAAGCGAATATTCGAGGATGAGGCTCCACCCAACGATCCACGCGAGGCTCTCGCCCAGAACAGAGAAGGTATATGTGTAGGCACCGCCCGCTGTGCGGATAAGCGTTGCCATCTCTGCATAGGCGAGCGCCGCGCAAGCGCAGACGAGGCCCGCGATACCAAACGACAGGATAACGGCCGGCCCGGCACGATCGGCGCCGACTCCTGTGAGAGTGTAGATTCCGGTTCCTACGATGGCTCCGACGCCCAAGGCGACCAGGTGGGGCCAACTTAGCGTTTTTCTTAGAGCGTGTGTTTCGTGCTCTTGGTCACCGGTCGGAATGGCTTTGACATGCCCGAAGATTCCCATGCAATCCCCTCTCAGGCGCGTCTCGCTTTCAGGCTGTCGATACCATTTTTTGGTGATCGGCAGCCTGACGACGAACGCGTCCATTTATGTTTCTCGGTGGCTTCGACGAAATGGACCCGTTCATCGTTGCCGAACCGATGATTACTGGATATTGTATCCAAATGTCTAGAGTGATTGTCGTCGGGGATGGAATTGTGGGCTTGAGCACGGCCTTGGCTTTGCTGAGCCGCGGCGCGGACGTGCTTGTCCTGGGGGCCCAAGGATCGGAGGCGGCCGCTTCCTGGGGAAATGCCGGGCACATCGCGGTCGAGCAGGTCGAGCCGCTCGCATCCTTTTCCAACGTCATCTCGCTTCCTCGGCGCCTGTTCACCTTCGGAGGTCCAGCCGCGTTCCCGGCTCGAGCGGCAGAGCACTGGTTGCCGTTTGGGGTGCGGATGCTCTGGGCCAGCTCTGGCCGGCGTTTCGATGCAGGTAGATTGGCCCTAGCTGGCTTGGCGGCGAGGGCGCTTCCATCCTGGAGGGAGTTGGTCAGGGAATTGGGCGCGCCCGAGTTGCTCCTTGAAAGCGGCCATCATGTCGTCTGGGAGGGTCATGCCGGATACGAGCGGGGACTCGCCCGTTGGCAAGCGCGAAACACGGGCGGCGCCGAATTTCGCAATCTATTGCCGGAAGAGTTGGCTGAGGTTTCTGGCTTGATCTCCCGACCTCTGGCGGGAGGAATTCACTTTGATGGCACCGCCAGTATATCGAGCCATCTGGACCTTCGCCAAGCACTGCTTCGCGCGATCGAACTTCGCGGTGGAAGGGTGCAATTTGAACGGGTCCACCGGCTGGCGGATCTAGACGCCGACAAAATAGTCGTGTGCGCTGGAATAGGGTCTGCCGATTTGATCCGGCAACATTCGTGGGTGACCGTCCCGCTGATAGCGGAAAGGGGTTACCACATCGAGGGCGTCGCGCAGGACTGGCCGCGAGAGATGCCTCCGGTCGTCTTCGAAGATCGTTCGATCATCGCGACACGGTTCGCTGATCGCTTGCGGGTGGCTGGCTTCGTAGAGTTTTCGAGTGCCGAACGTCCGCCGGATCAACGCAAGTTCGATGCTCTCCATCGACATTGTGATCAACTCGGAATTGCCTTGGAAGGTGCGGAGAGTTGGATGGGTGCCCGGCCGACTCTCCCTGATTACCTCCCTGCGCTCGGCAGGATCCCAGGCGACAGCCGCATCTTCTATGCCTTCGGCCATCAGCACCTGGGCCTAACCCTCGGTCCCGCGACTGCGCAAATCATGGCGGGTCTCATGCTCGATGAGGATCCGGCGATCGATCTCAGAACGTTCGATTTGGTCCGCTTCGGCTGAAGACGGACCCAGGTACTACAGAAAAATTACACGGGAGATTTCCTTGAAAATTGCTGCCAAACGCTTGCTCGCCGCAAGCTCGATATCGCTCTTTGCCTTTTCCACGGCAGGTGCGGCCCAGGCGCCAGCGCAGACCTGGAGCGTCGAGGATTCGCTCGGTTCGGAAACCGTGGAAGTGCCGATCGAGGTCGACGAAGCAAGTTGGGTAGACCTCGATGTTTCGCCGGACGGCCGAACGATTGTATTTTCCGTCCTGGGAGATCTCTACGAGATGGCGTTTAGGGGTGGGGATCCTCGTCGGATTAGGTCGGGAGCGGCGTGGGAGATGCAGCCGCGTTATTCTCCAGATGGGAAGCACATAGCCTTTGTTTCGGATGCTGGTGGAGCGGACAACATCTGGTTGATGCGCAGTGACGGAAGTGAACCGAGGCAGCTTTCACAAGAGCGCTTTCGTACCGTCAACGAGCCGGTCTGGACGGCCGATGGTCGCTTCATCGCGGGAAGAAAGCACTTCACGACTGGCCGTTCCCTCGGAACAGGAGAGATCTGGCTCTATGGAGTGGATGGAGGAGCAGGTCTCCCTGTAGTGGAGCGACCTTCCGCAGCCCATCAGAAAGAGCAGGGAGAACCCGCCTTTTCCGCAAATGGCCGTTACCTTTACTACTCCCGCGATGCATCGAGCGGATCCATCTTCGAGTACGCGCAAGACTCCGGTGTTGGTGCGTTCCAGATCGAAAGGCGCGACCTGTCGAGCGGTGAAACCGAGACCGTTGTGCGCGGCTATGGTGGTGCGGCAAGGCCGGAGCCCTCGCCTGACGGAAGAAGCCTGGCCTTCGTTGCGAGGGAAGAAGGGTCTTCGGTCCTCAAAGTGTTGGAATTGGAATCAGGAGTTTCCCGAACAGTATCGAAACTCGATCGGGACATGCAAGAAAACTGGGCCATAGCCGGGGTCTATCCGAACTTCTCGTGGACGCCCGACAGTGAGCACCTCGTGTTCTGGGCGGGGGGAAAGATACAACGGGTCTCGTCGCGCGGCGGAGATGCGCAGGTAATCCCCTTTAGAATTTCCGATGAGCGCGAGGTGCGAAAGGCCTCGCGTCCGCAAGTCGAGGTGGCGCCCTCTGCATTCCGGACGAGGATGGTTCGCTTTCCGGCGGCTGCGGGTTTTGCCGGACCATTCGTGTTCGAACGCCTTGGGAAGCTTCACCTTCTTCGGAATGGGTTCGAGGAGCAGCTGACACGGCGCGATGGCCGGCAGCTTTTTCCTGCCGCATCTCCCGACGGACGCAAGATAGCATACGTCAGTTGGACTGACCGCGGTTTGGGGGACCTTGTAGTGAAGGATCTCGCCTCGGGCAGGGAGCGAACCGTGGCTGAGGCAGGGCATTATGCGAACCCACGGTTCGGGCCAGACAGTCGGATGCTCGCTTTCGAGAAGCGTCGTGCAGGTCGGCTCACGGACCCTTCCAACTCGCTGGATGCAGGCATTTACGTCGTAGATCTCGAAGGTGATCAAACCACCAGGGTCAGCGCCGAAGGCCGCAAACCGCACTTTTCCCGAGATTCCAAGCGCATATTCCTAGTCGAATTCGTCGACGGTCAGCTGGCTTTGACGAGCCGTCCCCTCTCGGGGGGTGACCGTCTGATCCATGCTCGCGGAGAGCTGGCGAGCGACTTCGAAATCGACCCGGCCGGCGAGTGGATCGTCTTTCAGGAGAACTACAGGGCCTATCTCGCGCCGGTAGTGCCGGGCGGAATCGCTCTGGATTTGTCAGCGGATACCAAGACGGTGACCGTCCGACCGGTTACCAGCGAATGGACATCATTCCCGACATTCGCGGCAGACGGAACATCATTGCTCTGGACACAGGCTGCCGATCTTCACTCGCTGCCGCGCGACCTCTTCGGTACGCTTGTGGAAGAGGCGATGGAGGGCACCAGCCATGTCGATGTTGGCAGGGACGTGAAGGTGTCTGCGCCCGAGGGCCGAATTGCCCTCGTCGGGGCGCGAGTGGTGACGATGACTGGAAGCGACGGAGGGATCATCGAGGATGGTGTGATCCTGATCGAGGGAAACAGATTGACCAAGATCGGAAGACGGGGCGAGGTCGTCGTTCCCGATGATTTCGAGGTCTTCGATGTAACCGGTCGCACGATCGTACCCGGATTCATTGATGCGCACGCTCACGGACCCATGAGCAATGACGGTCTGATTCCAGAACAGAATTGGTCCCTTGTTCAAGCCTTGGCTCTGGGCGTCACGACGTTGCACGATCCCGCCAGCGATTCGCATGACATCTTCGCGGCGGCGGAATTGCAGCGCGCAGGTGACCTGCTCGCCCCCCGGATATTTTCCTCGGGCAACACGATTTATGGTGCGAAGGCACCGGGCGCTTACGCCAGGATCGATGGCCTGGAGGATGCACTCGTACACGTGCGTCGTCTCAAGGCGGAAGGGGCCTTGAGCGTGAAAAACTACAATCAGCCCAGAAGAGAGCAGCGCCAGCAGATCCTTGAGGCGGCTCGCCGTGAGGGCATTCTGGTCGTCGCCGAAGGCGGCGCCCAGTACGCGCTGGGAATGACCCACGTCGTCGACGGCAATGCCACGCTTGAACATAACATTCCCCTGGAGACCTTTTACGATGACGTTCTCCAGCTCTTCGAGGGCGCGGATGTTAACAACACGCCGACGCTCGTCGTCACCTTCGGGGGACTCGCCGGCGACCCCTATTGGCGTCAGGCCACAAACCTCATGGAGCAGCCACTTCTGCAGGCGCACACACCGCCTGATGTCCTTCGTGCGGAGGGAGCTCGTCGCATTACGGCTCCCGAGGGATCGTTTGTCGACGACGAGGCTGCTCGAGAAGCCGCGAAACTTGCCGAGCGCGGCGTGCTCATCTCTAGCGGCGGCCATGGGCAGCAGGCAGGCATCTCGTTCCATTGGGATATGTGGTCGATGGTCCGTGGCGGCATGACGCCGCTTCAGGCGCTGGCCACTGGCACTGTAAACCCTGCCAGGGCGCTCGGCTTGGCTGCCGACATCGGCACGATCGAGGCGGGCAAGCTCGCCGACCTGGTTGTCCTGGAGGATGATCCCTTGACGGATATTCGCGCGACCGAGAGCGTCAACCTGGTCATGCAAGGCGGCAGACTTTTCGAGGCTCGCAGCATGACGCAGATTACGCCGAAGCCCCGAGAGAGATTGCCATACTGGTGGGAGTAAAGCGGGCAGTGTCGATGCAATCGATACTCGATGTTCCCGCAATGTCGTCCGCTATGGCCGTTGACAAAGTTTCTGAACGCGACGAGACAGAGATGGTGTATCGGATACTGGATCCAACCGATGCCGCAGGAGAGACCGGTCTTCAACCGGCGCCGAAGGAGCAACCGCCCCGGAAACTCTCAGGCACAAGGACTGCGGCTATCGGGCACTTCTGGAAAGAGGGTGGTGACACCCCGCCGAAGGAGAAAGCCCCGCGGCAAGCTCTCAGGCAAAACCGACAGAAGGGGCTGTGAGACGCGCAACTGCGCGTCTGATGGTTAGGAAGACAAGCTCAATGACGAACGATCAGAAGCCAGGAAAGCTTCCTCTGCATGATTGGCACTGCGCGCTGGGGGCCCGAATGGTGCCCTTTGCCGGTTACCTCATGCCGCTTCAGTATGAAGGCATCGTTCCGGAGCACGAGTGGACGAGGAACTCCGCAGGTCTCTTCGACGTGAGTCATATGGGTCAGCTGCGCATCACCGGTGATTGCGCGGCGGAGGATCTTGAAACGCTCCTCCCCGCTTCAATCTCCGGCTTGGCGAAGGGACGGATGCGTTACTCGCTTCTGTTGAACGAGGATGGCGGCATCCTCGATGATCTCATCGTCACGAACCGGGGAGATTACTATTCGCTCGTCGTCAATGGATCGATGAAGATGCAGGATATCGAGCATATCCGGCGGCATCTTTCCGCTGCGACTTCGCTTGAGTACGAACGGGAGCGCGCGCTGCTCGCGCTGCAGGGGCCGCTCTCACAGGATGTGTTAGAACAGATCGTTCCCGGGGTTTCCGATCTGGTCTTCATGACCGCTGGCACTTTCGATTGGGACGGGACGTCATTGTGGGTCAGCCGCGCCGGCTACACTGGCGAGGACGGTTTCGAGATAAGTGTGAAAGGCGATGACGCATCCCGTCTCGCCGATGCGATCCTGCGGGATGATCGGGTGCGTCCGGTTGGTCTTGGTGCGCGGGATTCGCTTCGTCTCGAGGGGGGCTTGCCTTTGTATGGGCATGATCTCGGGCCAGCGATCAATCCCGTATCTGCGGGCTTGAAGTTCGCGCTCTCGCCCAAGCGGCGTGAGGCAGGCGGATGGCTCGGCTATGATGCCTGCACTCGCATGATGAATGACGGCGTTGCGGAGCAGCGAACCGGCCTGCTGATCGAGGGACGTTTGCCAGCACGAGAGGGCGCGGCAGTCTTCAGCGGTGACCTCGAAGTGGGACGCGTCACGAGCGGCGGGTTTTCTCCCACTCTTAAGCAGCCCATCGCCATGGCGTATCTGAGTTTCGAATTCTCGAGCCCCGCACAGCCTCTGGAAATTGAGGTGCGAGGTCGGCGCATCGCTGCCCGAACGGTCCCGATGCCCTTTGTCCCCCATCGTTATTTTCGAGGAAATTAATTCCGTGACTAGATACTACACTGACGAGCATGAGTGGCTGGACCTAGCGGGGGATGTCGCCACCGTGGGAATCACGAACTATGCTCAGGAGCAGCTCGGCGACATCGTTTTCGTGGAGCTTCCAGAGCTAGGTACGAGACTTGCCAAAGGCGATGCAGCAGCGGTCGTCGAGAGCGTGAAGGCCGCGAGTGACGTCTTCTCGCCAGTGACGGGCGAAGTCGTAAAGCAGAACGGGGATCTCCAATCCGATCCGGGCCTCCTCAACGATGCACCGGAAGAGGCGGGCTGGATGTTCGCTGTAGCCATCGCTGAGCACGGCGAGCTCGAGGCGTTCATGGATGAAGATGCCTACAAATCCTTCTGCGACAGTCTCTGAGGGCGTAGATGCGCTACCTTCCTCTCACGGACCTCGATCGCGCCGCGATGCTCGAGAAGATTGGCTCACCCGATATGGATGCGCTGTTCGCCGACGTGCCGGAGGAGGCACGGCTGGTCGGACCTATCGAAGGCCTGCCGATGCAGGCCAGCGAAATGGTGGTCGAAGGCCATATGCGACGGCTCTCGAAGAAGAACCTTGCTGCTGGGGACGCGGCGTTTTTCTGCGGGGCTGGGGCTTATCGCCATCACGTGCCCGCATCCGTGGACCACATAATCCAACGCGGTGAATTCCTTACGGCGTATACGCCTTACCAGCCGGAGATCGCGCAGGGCACGCTGCAAATGCTGTTCGAGTTTCAGACGCAGGTAGCGCGCCTCTATGGCTGTGCGGTCGCCAATGCCTCGATGTATGACGGCTCCACTGCCTGCTGGGAAGCTGTGGCGATGGCGAGACGCGTCACGAAGAAGAACCTCGCCGTTCTCGGTGAAGGGCTGCACCCGCACTACGTCTCCGTGGTTCGAACCATGGCGAAATTTACCGGCGATTCCATCGCGGATCGAGCGCCAACGTTACAGGCATCGGCGGGTGAGGATGCGCTGATCGCGGAGATCGAGGCAAACGATCTTTCCTGCGTGGTGGTGCAGTACCCCGACATCCTCGGCCGCATACCCGACCTTGAGCGGATCGCCCAAGCCGCGCATGCAAAGGGCGCGCTGGTGATCGCGGTTAATACAGAACCCGTGGCACTGGGTGCGATTAAATCCCCCGGTGAATTGGGCGCGGATATCGTGGTGGGCGAAGGCCAGTCAATCGGCGTCGGCCTGCAATTCGGCGGGCCGTACCTGGGCTTGTTCGCAGTGCGCGACCCCAAGCATGTGCGACAGATGCCCGGTCGGTTGTGCGGCGAAACCACGGATGCCGAAGGCAAGCGCGGCTTCGTGCTCACTCTCTCTACGCGCGAGCAGCACATCCGCCGCGAGAAGGCGACGAGCAATATCTGCACCAATTCTGGCTTGTGCGCGCTGGCGTTCAGCGTCCACATGACCCTGCTGGGTGAAGAGGGCCTGCGTCGTCTTGCCGCCTGGAATCACGGGCTGGCATGCGAAGCTGCAGACGCGCTGGACAAGGTGCCCGGCGTGACGTTGCTGAACGATACCTTCTTCAACGAATTCACGATTCTGCTCGACCGTGATGCGCGCGAAGTCGCACGCGAACTTGCTGCTCGCGACATTCTGGGCGGCGTATCGCTTGGCCGCCTCTATCCCGAGGAGGACCAGCTAGCGCACGGTCTCGTGGTGGCGGTCACTGAAACTACCAGCAGCGAGGATATTGCGGTCCTTGCCGATGCGCTGAAGGAGGTGCTGGCATGAGCGCGCCCAACAAGTCCGGATGGAAGCCGGAGATGCAGGCGTTCGACAACGACGAGGTGCATAGTTACCCCGAAACGGCGACCGGCAATCGCGCACTGATGCTCGAAGAGCCGCTGATCTTCGAGATCGCGGGGACGGACACGACGGGCGTCGACCTGCCCGAGATCGAACACGGAGGCAGCGAGCGGCTCGGCAGCTTCGGGCGCAAGGACCCGATCGGCCTGCCGGGACTCTCGGAGCCGGAGACCATACGCCACTACACCCGGCTGAGCCGCCAGAACTACGCGATCGACCTCGGACTATTCCCGCTGGGATCGTGCACGATGAAGCACAATCCGCGTCTTAATGAGAAGGTCGCCCGGATGCCCGGTTTCGCGGACATCCATCCTTTGCAGCCGGTGTCCACCGTTCCTGGCGCGCTGGAGGTTATGAATGAGCTGGCACACTGGTTGATCGAACTCACCGGGATGCACGGTGTCGTCATGAGCCCCAAGGCCGGCGCACATGGCGAGTTGTGCGGCATCCTGTGCATCCGCGCCGCTCTGGAAGCGCGCGGCGACGCCCGCGCGGTAATCTTGGTGCCGGAAAGCGCCCACGGCACCAATCCCGCTACTGCCGCCTTTGCCGGGTACAAGGTGGAGGACATTCCTGCGACGGCGGAAGGGCGCGTCGATCTTAAAGCGTTGAAGGCGCGGCTCGGCCCGGACGTGGCGGGGGTGATGATCACCAATCCCAATACTTGCGGCCTGTTCGAACGCGACATGAAGGCGATTTCCGACGCGGTCCATTCGGTGGGTGGCTTCGTCTATTGCGACGGCGCCAATTTCAACGCCATCGTCGGGAAGGTGCGCCCAGGCGATCTCGGCGTGGATGCCATGCACATCAACCTGCACAAGACCTTCTCCACTCCGCACGGCGGCGGCGGTCCCGGTTCGGGTCCGGTGGTACTGTCGGAAGCGCTGAGCCCCTATGGCCCGCTGCCATTCACCGCGCGCACGAAGGATGGCGTCGTCCACCTCATCGAAGAGGAGAATGCAGGCGAGTTCGGACACACGCAGGCGTTCGGTCGCATGACCGCCTTTCACGGCCAGATGGGCATGTTCACCCGCGCGCTGACTTACATCCTGAGCCACGGGGCCGACGGGCTGAAGCAGGTCGCCGAAGATGCGGTGCTGAACGCGAACTACATCCTGCGTAGCCTGGAGGACGTGCTGGATGCGCCGTTCGGCGCGAGCGGCCCTTGCATGCATGAAGTGCTGTTTTCCGATAAGGATTTTGCCGAGGGGCTCTCCACGCTCGATCTAGCCAAGGGGCTGATCGATGAAGGCTACCATCCAATGACCATGTATTTCCCGCTTGTGGTGCATGGCGCGATGTTGGTCGAACCGACGGAGACCGAAAGCAAGGCGGCACTGGACCAGTTCATCGGGGCGCTGCGCAGCGTGGCGGAACGCGCGAAGGCGGGGGACCAGAGCCTGAAGCAGGCACCCTATTATGCACCGCGCCGGCGGCTGGACGAAACGCAGGCAGCGCGCAGTCCGCTGTTAAGCTGGTAGATCTTGCGAACTGCAAGACCTGAGTCGCTTATGCCTCACCCATGAGAGGAGAGAAATGAATGCGAGTTATCTGCAGTGTGGTGAGTATGGCGACCCTGTTCGTCTCTGTTCCTGGTGGGGCTTCAGAATCGCTGACGCTTGAGCCGTCCTCCCATTGGCAGCTGAACTACGACCGCGGTTCATGTCGGCTCTCGCGAACCTTTGGCGAAGGTGAGAATCAATTGCTGGCCCATTTCATTCGATATACTCCCTCGCCTGATTTTGAAGTTCTGCTCGTCGGAGAGCCCGTTGACGGACGAAACGCGCCCCTCGAGTACAGCTTCCTGCCGTCGCGTGCGAAGCAGAGCACAGACTTGGCGATGTTCGGCGAGACGCAGGACGGTAGGCCCAGTCTGTTCCTCACATATCAGTTCCAGGGAGAGCTCGAGAACCGTGACGAGTTGTCGCGCCCTGAGAGGGAGGCTCTTCTTGCACAAGAAGTCAGGCATATCACCAGCCTTCGCGTGAGCCGCGGCGTCGAGACATCGGTCGATCTGCAAATGCCGGGCTTCGCGAAGGCCTTGGATGCCATGGATCGATGTCTGGCCGATCTGGTATCGAGCTGGGGGCTCGATCCTGGGAAGCGGACCGAAATTGCGAAAGGACCGGTCGCCATTAATGCTCGAGAGTGGGCCAAGAACATAGATTATCCGGAGAGACTGCTTTTTAGGGACTCTCGTGGGAAGGTGACCCTGCGCCTCCTGGTAGACGAGGAAGGTAATGCCTCCCAGTGTCAAATCCTCGATGAAGCCTATGATTCCGAGTTCGGGAAGGCCGCTTGCGAAGGTATTTCGCAGGTCGCCAGGTTTGAGCCGGCGTTGGACGCTGAATCACATCCGATAACCGATTTTTACGTAGCGACCATCCGTTTCGCCATGCCCGAGATCGAAGATGGGCGGCGGCTTCGCTGATCGCAGATTTTCTGCTCTTTTTGGAACGCGCCTTTTTCCGGGGAAGGAGGACAAGATAAGGCAAAGATATAGGCGACAATGGTCCGCGGGACGCGCTTTCGTCTCGCTCAGGCTGCTCAGCAATATGCAGAAAGAGTGCTCACTTCCCGCGCGAAGTAAACTCTTTGTAGCCTCAATTGAACTCATATTCATTAGTGATCAGCCGCTTCGCGAACTCGGCTGAGATCAGGCTGCAGGCTTCATGCAATCCACTGTTTTTCTGACCGTTGCAGAAATCAGCGACACTTTTAAGGCAGAGGAAGTCGGGCTTGGCCATTCTGGTCGTGCGGCAGGCTAGGTAGAAGCCGTAACTTTCCATGTCGACTGCGTAGATGTTCTCGTCCAGGCCGCTTATCCGCTCGAGTATCTCCTCGCTAGTCACTACAGCGGAGCCGGAACCGGCCGCCGCGCGACGAATGCGCCATCCCTCAATGGCGCCATCACTCAACTCCTTAACTCGGCGCTCCAATTCTGCCGGGTTGGACTCATCGCGTGCAATGACGGTCCTAACGAGGTGATCGATGCCATTTTCTTCGACCGATAGAGGCGTTGGGCGCGGCTCGAAGGAAATCGATGGGGCTGCGTCCGGTTGCTCCCACTTCTCGGTCCATTTTCCATAGTCCCACGCGAAACTCGTCGTGAAGGCCACGAGATCACCTGGCCCCGTGCGCTCCCGCCTTCCGCCGCAGAACCCGGTCATAAGCATGAGGCGCGGACGATAAAGCGAAATCAACGCCTGCGTCTCCGACGCCGCTGGTGCCTGTCCGCTCTTCCCGATCTTCAGCAAGACACCCTTGCGCATCGCGCCCTCCTTGGAGCGAAACGGGAACTGGCTGATGTCCTTAATCCCGGTGGCGCGCAGCTCCAGCAGTTCATCGTAAGGCGCGGCTTCCTTGTCGAGGGCCGTCACGATTGCAACGTCTACCCCGTATGCGGAATGCGAGACGATCTCCCGGGCACGCCGGCTACTCCGCACGTAGCGGACTTTCTGAGCGACCATCTCCTTCCACACCCCGTCCGAATTCTCGGGAATGCTGGCCATCAAATGTTCGCTGATGCTGTTCTTCACCAGTGATAGAGCATCTTCGTCCGCAGTGATGCCGAGGATATCGGCAGGGACTTTGTACGCCGGTTCGTTGATGATCTGCTTCAGAAGCAGGTTCACGTTCTGCAAGCTTGGTTCACCGAACTTCGCGTCGACCGGCAGGGTCAGATCCAGGATCATCAGATCGTAAAACCGTTCGCGCAGGATATCTCGGGCTCCCAGAAGGTCCTCCCGGACGTCGATTTCGCAATCCGGTGCTTCCTTGGCGACGATTTCCCGAAGTACTGAGGAGACCTCCTTACGATCGTGGACGATGAGGGTTCTCACGACGCAATTCTCCCGCTTACAAGGGCACGAAGCTGGTCGTCCCATCCGGGTGGGCCATGTCGGACCAGACCGATAACGAAGTCGTCGAGGTATTTCCGCATCTCCCGCTCCACGTCTTGGAGTCCCAAGACGATTTCGTGGTCGCCTTGGGGGCGGGGGGAGGGGAATGTTTCAAAACCGGTTATCACGATAGTCGGGATCTCTTTTCTAAGATTTCTCATGCGGCTGGCGAGTTGAAGTCCGCCTGTGAACTCATGGTTGCCGCGTGCGTTTTTGGACCCGTTGGCGCTTATGTCGAGAGAGACATCAAGAAGCAGCAGGTCCCACCCCCCTGCGTAGATACGATCGCGGCCTTGGATCATGTCCGCTGCGCGCACGATCTCCGTTCCCTCCGGAACGATCGAGGCGAGAACTGCTTCGATCTGGTCCCATTTTAGCTGAGTGTCTTCTACTACCAGTACCCTTTTAAGCGTTGGCATCATTGGCCCCGGTCTCCGGAAGTTCCAGGAGCAGATGGTAGAAGTCGCGCCGCGCTATCGATACGATTTCGGTTTCCTCGTCCAAGATCGTGGAGCAACTCGCCGCAATCTTCAGGCATCCGGAATTTCCCTCAGTTGCGATCGCGGCCAGAATATCGTCATAAGCGCGCTTCCGTACCGGCTGTCTAAGTTCGGTCTGTAACCTCTTTTTTGAGCGGTTCGAAAAAGCGTAGAGGCCACGCTCACCATTCCCGGCGAGCCGAGTAACCCGCAGTGGCGAGGATGCTCTGCCATGCTCAATCACATTGAAGAATATCTCTCGAAGCATGTCGAATGCGATCTTGACCTGCGTAGCTGTGAACTGGACGGAACTGGTCCGCGCATCGATCCTGACATCGAACTTTGGATCTCCGCCGACATCCTGGAGCAGAAGCGCCGTTGCCGTCCCGAGTTGTTCTAGGTTCACGGTCCCACCGGAAGCGGTATCGACCCCTCCGAACCACTCCTGCAACTCCACAATGCGTCGTTGCATTGCCTCAATCACTGCGGTGTGGACCCGGAGCATCTCGCCATCGGTTGCTTGTGCAGGCAGGTTGTTCGATTGCCTAAGTGTCTCGAAGGCATGCGCTAGGAGACCGGGTAGTTCTGAAACGAAATGTTCGCCGGAGCAACTGACTTGGATGCGCAGCTTTTGCCTCAACCAGTGGACGACGTGATCGATGATTCCTTCGAGAGCTTCTTCACCCTTGGCTGCATCAAGGAGCTCCAGAACCTCCTCCTGGCTTGGAACGATGTCGAACAAAGCCTCTGGTTTGCCGTCGCGCTTGGTGTGCAGCCGTCTATTGCACCACTTTTCGACCTCGCGCTCCATTTCGATTCGATAGAGTTCAACCATCTCGTTTTGCAGGTTCGGCGGAACGTCCGGAATTGCTGTCCGCGGGAATTCGGGAAGGGCTGCCCAGAGTTCCTGCTGAATCTTGCTGTGCCTGAACCGCCCGGAGAGGATCACCTCGAGGCCGAACGCGCCGTGTTCGAAGAACTCGAGGATGATGCCGGTGACGACGTTGAAGAGCGCGGTTTCGCTCACCCGGATGCGGTAGTCTTCCTTACGTCCGTTGGGATAGGTGACAGGGATGGTCGTGAGACCGCTCTGTGTGCCGGACTCCTCTAGTGCGGGGCGCAGGGATTCGTAGACTTTGAAGACATCCTCGAAGTTCCCCAGCGCGTCCCGACGAAAGGTCGCCCAAGGTATTTCGAATTTCCCGCTGTTAAGGTTGGACAAGAGGAGATCCGACGTGAGCGCCTTAACTTCACTCTCGTAGGCCTCCCTGCTGAGCAGATCGAACCCCGTACGCCGAATGCACGCTTCAAGTGCTTTGACCCGGTAGTCGAGCGCCGTGAGATGGTCCGGGGCCAAAGCGTTTAGTATCAGATTGGCAGGGGTGAGGAGTCGTCTCACAAAGGCGGTGGCGTATTCCTGGTACTCATCCATGAGCGTCTGCACAAAGTCATCCGGTCCCTTGGCAGCGACAAGGGATTCGAGCACTGTATCAAGGTCGGTCGGGTCGCTTAACCACTCCCCTTCCTTGAGAAGCAGCACGTAGGCACCGTCGAATCCGAGGAAATAGTCCAGGCGAAACGTTCTAAGCACTTCCTCGACCCACGGCCAGTCGATACCGGACAAGTAACTGGGCTTGTAGGGTGCCGACTTTCGCACGGTCTGCGTCCATTGCTGGATTCGGCCCTCTTCCTGCAATTTCCTCAAGGTCCACTGCAGCCTGTGGATCCAGGTGCGATCTTCGACGGACTCGGTGAGAGCAATGGCCGCCTCTGTCTGTCTGTTCATTTCGTGGAGGTCGTGCGAGAAGGTTATGCCGCCCTGATTCAACTGGCGAAATCCGTCAGTCCCCGATGGTGCCGATATCATGTAGAGAGTAATGCTTCGCGTCATTGCAAGCATGGTTAGGAGAGCGTGTCGTTCCAAGGCGGGTGCGGCTCTGTCGATCATGTAGAGACTGCGCAGCACTGCCAGAACGTAGCGGCCACCGTCCGTGAACGACCAATTGTTCTGAGTGGCAGTGATTTTCGAGAAATCTCCTGGGTCCGGGTACTTGCATGTACGCATGCGCTGAAGAATGCCGATGCAGGCGTCGTTCGCGTCGGTTTGCACTTTTCCATCGAACGTGAGGAGCTGACAGTGGGCAGCTGCGTCTTCGGAGGAGAGCTGAAACCTATCGCCGAGTTCCTTCTTGCCGGGCCGGACAGAGAAGATTGCCGGTCCGGCAAGAATCGCCAGCAGGTCAGCGGCTCTCCTCGACCCTAGCGCTTCCTCGCAGTAGCGAAGGAAGCTTTCCATCTCCCGCGAGAGGGGCTGCCCGTTGGAAATTGCCTCCTCGGCGAAAGCAATGATGGTTTCGCAGGCGTCGTAGGGATGTCCCATGAGCGCCACGTAGACGCGGAAGGCAAGATTGAATGCGCGCCCTGCGTCCTCGTGGAGCAGGAGCAGCATGGAATCTCGTTCGACCCCCTGGCTGTCGTAAGGAAACAGGTAGACTAGAGAAAGCTTGAGACTTTCGAGAGCGGGCTGGGCGATAAAGCGAAACGCCAGCGGATAGGTGAGATGGGTGAGCACCCAACTGTTTCGAGGAAAGCGGCGCTCCAGGGTCTGCCGAATAGCTTCCGCCGCCGTCGGCTGCGTGGCGCAGGCGTACTTTATTGCGAAGAGCGAAGGAGCCGCTTGCGAGGAGAACTCTATACCCTTCTGATCCGGCTCCGCTCGTCCCAGCAGCCGAGAACTCAGAAGGTCGTTCGCGGCCTGGATCTCCCTGATGCTATCGAGGTTCGCGGCGGCATAATCTCGCACGAGCGCCAGCAGATTGTTCTGACTAATCGCAGTTCCCTGCTTTTTCAGTCGTTCGAGCACCCTGAAGTCTCTGTCGCCAAACGCGAACGAGCTCCATCCGCTGCGCAACGCGAAAAATCTCTCTGCTAGGAAGGGCGACAAATCCGGCACGCGTTTTTGGCCCAGCTTGATGAGCCCCCTGAAGATCTCCTGACGATGTTCAAGGTAGGTCCCGCCGCCGCGGGCGATGTTGCGTAGGGTAGACATGGTCGTCAGATCGCCAGGTTTTAGATCTTGATTGGATCCAGAACCTTAGGTGCCACTTAGCGGCCATGTAAGGGTGTGCAGGGACTTATACGCAACCGTCCCTAGACTTGCTCACCTGGGGCGAACTGATGCGTCGGTGGAGGAGCGCTCGCTCGAGTAGGCTCGCGAAGCCTCGCGATGTGGCACGCAGGCTGTCGAAGTCGGCGCGATCAGCGTTTGTGCAAGCAATCCGCTTCCACGAAATCGTTCTGGCACTGCTTTTCCTTCCTTACGTCTGCACTCGAAACGCACCGTGCGTGCAGCAATTTGTCGGCACTTTATTAATATCGGTATAATTTCGCGGTTTTTAAGGTGCCGATGATCCCGAGGCGCTGGAGTGGATCAAGCCCTTCATCGGCGGCGCCGGTAGCATCGCCCCAAGCGTATGTCCAATGCGCGCAAGTTTAGCGATTAGAGTATCATCTAAGGAACGGTCGTCTTGGCACATTCACAGCAACACCGAGCACAATCAGCGCGGCGGCCGAGATTTTCCAGATCTGCATCGGTTCGCCGATCAGCACTGCTGCTGCACCGAGCCCGACCACAGGGACGAGCAAGCTCAAGGGGGCGATCTTAGAGGCAGGATGATTGGCGAGCAGCCAATTCCAAATTCCATAACCTACGAGCGAGTTTCCGATACCCTGCCATGCAGCTGCGAGCCAGTCGGTGGCGTTCGCAGTCGCGATCGACTCAATCAATTGATCAGTGCCATGTAGAAAGAAGGCGAGCGCCATCAGGAAGGGAACTGCTGCAAGGCTGCTCCAGGTCACCAGCGCCAGAGCCTCTCCCTTGGGACAACCCTTGGCAAGAATGTTACCTCCCGCCCAGCAAGCTGCGGCAGCAAGACACAGTGATATGCCGACACCGTCAATGTCGGTCGAGCCATCTCTTGCAACGAGGAACAATCCAGCGGTTGCTAGCGCAAGTCCCAACCAAGTCCGACGGGAGAGCGCTTCACCATGAAGAACTGCTGCCAAGAGAACTGTAAAGAGGGCCTGCAATTGGATGAGCGCCGACGCCAGGCCGGGCGAGACATGTCCGTCCATGGCGATGAAGAGCAGTCCGAACTGACCGAAACCGATGAACAGGCCGTATGCGATCGTGCGGAGGCGGGTGATGGCGGGGGGCTTGAGGAAAAGCACGAGAGGAATCGCCGCGAAAGCAAAACGCAATGTGGCGAAGAGCAAGGGCGGGAATGCGGTCAGGCCCTGATGGATTACAACGAAGTTGGTCCCCCAGATAATGATCACGGCCAGAGCAGCCAGCGAATGCTTGAGCGGTAGTCCCAGCAAGGTAGCGTCAGTTCTGGAGGCGCTTGTCGACGGCTTCTGCCATGAGAGCACCGAGTTGTGGGCCGTGAGCAGGATAAAGATATGGCTCGATCACCTCTGCCTCCATCAGCAGATGGTCCGCGCCGCGAACGAGAAGGTCGATGCGGGCGTACAAGGGGGTCGCGCCTGGCATAGCGTCGACGACAGAACGCGCGAAGCTTTTAGCTTCGTTTGACGGAGTGACCTCATGCTCCGTTCCCCCGTAGACCGACTGGATGCGATAGTCCCCGTCCGCTGCACGTTTGAGCACGGCGTGACTAAATTCTCCGTCGATGAAGATCATGGAGAGTTCGCCAGAGCTCGTGACCTCGTCCACGAAAGGCTGGATCATCGCCGGCGCTCCGAATTTCCAGCGGTCGAGGTCAGGTTGCGACCTGGAGATGATCTCTTGCCCTTCTGCCCCTGCTCCCACACGTTTCTTCACCACCAGACGTTCGGTTTCGAAGGTTTCAAAGGCCCGTTTCAGCGTGTGGGGACCAGGGCGGGCGGACCAGATGGTCGGAATGGTAGAGATCCCGGCGCACGCAAGTTCCTTCAGATAGGCTTTGTCGATGTTCCACCGGACGAGGTCGGGTGAGTTGAAACACGGAATACCTTGAGCTTCTAGCTCTTCGAGCTTGGCGATGAATGAACGTTGTTGTTGCGAATAGTCCCACGGCGTGGCGATCAATGCCGCGGCGAACGGGGCGAATTCGCTCAGTGGCGCCTGCCAGTCAATCTCGGCAAGCTCAAGGCCGCGTTCCGCGAATGGGCCGGTTAGCGCTGCTAATTGCGCATCGTGCTCGAAAGCGTCGGGGCGCCGTGTCGGCGAGTTGGAAAGTGTCTCGGCGCAGGCGAGAAAAGCGATTCTGATCATCGTGGTGGTCGTCTTTACGAAATGTCGGCTTGAGCTAATCGGGTTATAGAATGGCTAGCCAATCGGCATTCCGGGAGGAACCACGGCTCCCTTCACTTCCGTCACCCTTTTCCGAAGGCGTTCTCGATCCTCAATCAAGTCTGCCATTTCGCTTTGCCAAAGCCGTGCGGTGCTTTTCCTAGCGGACGCCCTGAGCCGTTTGGCGAAATCATCCAGTGACCCGGTCGCGATCAAGGCGACCTCTGGATCTTGCGCGTCCTCGAGCGTCGCAAGCGACAAAGCGGCGCGATAGGCCACTCTACGTCCTGCGGGGCTTCCCAGATCGTCGCTGATGACCGCAAGAGTGCGGCTGATTATCTCGGCTGCGCCGGGCTGGCTGGGATCGGAGGCGTTCTGAAGAATCGCCCGTGAAAGCCGCGAGGGTTCTAGTAGGACGTCGAGGACTATCTGAGCGCCGACATCTGCCGCCACGAGCGGGTCAAATATCGAAGGTCCGGCTGTCGCGAATACCTCCCTCGCAAACTGCGGGTCGCTGTTGCCTGCCGCAGCCCCACTCAGAACATGCGCCAAGTGAGTAGGGACCGTGAGCCTCTCTGCCTGCAGCGCCAACAGGAGCGCATCGAGAGCCCGCTGTTGCTGGGTGGGTTCAACGGGCCGCGTCGCGCGAGCGGACGGTGAGCCTGAAACGCCATAATCGTAACGCAGGCCACCCACGAGTTTGGCTGTCGCTTCGACTTGGTAGCGGTGAAGCAACCAGACAGGGACGAACGCGCGCTGAAGTTCCGATAAGGACCTGCCAGGCCGGATTGACTGCGCGTCGAAGTTCTCGACAGCGGCATCCCGCACGGCGAGCATCCGCAAGAGTTCGTCAACCGGCTCTGTTCCATCATCCCACAGACCGCCTGCAGGATTTGCTCCGCTCAAGGGACGAGCATCGTCATCCGCTATGAAGGCGAGCCCTTCCGCCTGCGAATTTTCCAATGTCGTGCTTGCGATTGTAGGGTCGTCGGATTCCGTGCCATAGAGCCATTTGATGGCGAAGCGGTCCCACTCGCCTAGGCCCGTCCCATAGGCATCTTCGACGGAGATGGTGCCATCGACAAGTTCGACGCGCGGTGCCGGGTAATCCATGACGGAAGAACGGTGCTGTGAACTTCCAGCGAAGTTGTGGACCAGGCCAAGCGCGTGACCGACCTCGTGCGCCGCAAGTTGGCGTATTCTGGCCAGCGCTGCGGTTCTGGCCGCCTCGTCACCCACTTGAAGCGCGTCGAAAATGAGGAGATCCTGGCGCACTCTTAATGAGCCAAGCAGGACGGATCCTTTGATAATCTCCCCAGTCCTGGGATCGGCGATTGCTTGGCCGTAAGACCAGCCCCTCGTTTCTCGGTTGACCCAGTTTATCACGTTGTGTCGGATGTCCATCGGATCGAGTTCGCCAGGCATTATCCGAACGTCGAAGGCGTCGATGTAGCCAGCGGCTTCGAAGGCCTCCCTCCACCAGCCCGCTCCTTCCAGGAGTGCGCTGCGGATGGGCTCCGGAGCTTCCCGATCAACATAGAAGACGATTGGCTCGACCACGCGCGACCGCGGAGCGCCGGGGTCTGTCTTCTCCAGCCGGAAGCGGTTCGCGAGTTCGGCGACTACCGGCTCTCCCAAGGGGGCATTGAAGTCGATAGTCTGCGTCGCGATGCCTCCAATTCGCGGATCGAGCGGTCGCGGCACATAGCCATTTTCCGGTAAGCTCACGAAGCTGTGGTGGACCTCAAGAGTGGCCTGCCTCTCGGCAGGCCCAGGAATCTCAGATCGGCCGTTTTCGGCCTCGAAAGTGAGCAACGCATCGATTTCGGCGTTGCGGGGAAAAGTTCGCAGGCTGGAGGGATCGACCAGACTTTTGTCGTCGACGAGCGCGAAGCTGCTGCTTGAATCGCCGCCCAGTGTCTTGGCGAGATCCGACGTATCTGCCTGCAGCACAGGGGTTAGATCGAAGGTAAAGCTCCCGTCTGGTTGCTCGTCGACGATGTCCGCAATCAGAATGGTCCTGCGAGCAAAGCTGTCGGAAACCGCATCGCGTCCATATGCCGGCCGGCCTGAAGTTCGCAGGCGCGGATCGATGTACTGGATGACAGCTTTTTTGCCGATCCTGCGGATTTGCATCAATTGGGCGTCGGAAACGCTCGCTCGGTCCAGGCCCACGTCCGAAGAGCCAATGCCAGTCCTGAGTGTCGTAACGTGGAGGAAGGTGGTTACGATTCCGTCGTGACCGGGTGCTGGGACACGCGCCAATACTCGTCCGTCCTCAGATGTCCTCAGCGTAGGCAATGGCGTTGCCGTTGTTTGGACTGACTCGATCCCACCAAGGGGCAGGGTCTGGCCAAAGACTGGGTATGCAGTCCCCGCAAGAACGAGCGCCGCCGCAGCTAAGAATGAGGAGGGTATTTTCACTGGGGCGCTCCGATGGTGTTCAACTGCCGGTAGATCGGGAACTCTTGACACAGTTCCCGGACCGACTGCGATACATCGTCGACCACGAGCTCGATGTTGGCTTCACTGCGTGTGGCGATGGCGTCGATAACGTCTGCGATGAGGTTTCCGACCGTTTCGAACTCCGTGCGCCCGAAGCCACGCGAGGTGCCGGCCGGAGTTCCCAGACGGATACCGCTGCTCTGCGAAGGCGGAAGGGGATCGAAGGGGATGGCGTTCTTGTTGGCCGTGAGGCCCGCTTCCTCGAGCCAGACCTCGGCGTCTTTGCCGGTGACGTTTCTCGGTCGCAGGTCGACGAGTAGCAGATGGCAATCCGTGCCGCCCGTGATGAGATCGAGACCCCTACGCTTCAAAGTCTCTCCGAGAACTTTCGCATTCTCGATCACCCGGCGAGAGTATGCAGCGAACTCAGGCGATGCGGCCTCTGCGAAGCAGACTGCCTTGGCGGCGATGACATGCATCAATGGCCCGCCCTGCATCCCAGGGAAGACGGCTGAATTAAATTTCTTGGCCAGCGCCTCGTCATTGGTGAGGATGATGCCGCCGCGCGGTCCTCGCAGCGTCTTATGTGTTGTCGAGGTCACGACATGCGCGTGAGGAAAAGGCGACGGATAGGCCTTCGCCGCGATTAGCCCCGCATAGTGCGCCATGTCGACCATGAGGAGCGCTCCCGATTGGTCGGCGATCTCGCGGAAGCGCGCGAAATCGATCACTCGCGGAATTGCGGAGCCACCAGCGATGATGAGTTTGGGCTGGTGCTCCATTGCAAGGCGCTCGACCTCGTCATAATCGATCGAGCAATCGTCCTCTTTAACGCCGTACTGTACGGCATTGAACCATTTGCCCGACAGGGTGGGTTTGGCTCCATGGGTGAGGTGGCCTCCGCTGGCCAGGGACATGCCCAGGATGGTGTCTCCCGGTTGCAGCAATGCCATCTGCACGGCTGCATTTGCCTGCGCGCCTGAATGCGGCTGGACGTTCGCGAAGGCACAATCGAAAAGGGAGCAGACACGTTCGATCGCCGCCTTCTCGACCGTGTCGGCGTGCTCGCATCCTCCGTAATAGCGCTTGCCTGGATATCCTTCGGCATACTTGTTGGTGAGCACACTTCCCTGGGCAGCGAGAACCGCTGGAGAAACGATGTTCTCGCTTGCGATCAGTTCGATCTGGCTCTGCTGGCGTAGGAGTTCGGCCTGGATAGCGCTGCATACCACCGGGTCGCTCGCCAGCGACCGCGAAAAAAGATCCGGTTCGCTCTGGCTCTTCCTAGCGAATTTGAGGCCGAGCTTGGGTGAACGCCTGTCCGTCATGTCTGATCTCCCACAAATGGCCACATCGGCACCGGGTGTTGAAGCGGCGTGGCCAAGCGGGCCAGATTAGTCAACGATTGGATACAATATCCGCTCTTAGTTTGCCGCCTTAACCGTGCGGATGACAAAGTGGGATGCAACACGCTGGACTCCGGGCAGTCTGGAGAGGACGTCCCGATGGATCTGCTCGAAATCGTCCCTTTCGTTGATGAGGATCTCGAGCCGGTAGTCCGCCTCGCCGCTCGTGAGGTAACAGTGACTTATTTCCGCGTGCTTCTGAACCTCCGCCTCGAAGGCGTCCATCGTTTCTCGGCGCTGATCGGCAAGGACGATGTTCACGAAGACTCTGCCCGTTATCCCCTTGGCTTCGTCTGACAGCACCGCACGGTACCCTAAGATCCGTCCATCAGCTTCCAACGCGGCGATCCTGCGATGCACTGCACTGGCGGACAATCCGACTTTGTCACCCAGCTCGGAATTCGTCAGGTCCGAATCAGTGAAAAGGTGCCTTAGGATGGCGAGATCAACGCGATCAAGATTCGTGCGCAGAGAGGCAGTAGAGCGGATTATCATTGCATTCATTTGCCCACCACAGGGGAAAATTGCAAATTACTCCTGCGCAATCGGAGCTACATTCGCGATACCTAATTATGGAGGTCAGAATGCGAGTTGGGGTTCCCAAGGAGATCAAGAATAGCGAGTCCCGGGTGTCACTGACCCCTGCGTCGGTTGCAGAGGTGACCGGCCACGGCGCGAGCGTCTTGGTCGAGACCTCGGCCGGGGCAGCTATCGGCTACTCGGACGATGACTATCGCACTGCCGGAGCGGAGATCGCGGGAACAGCGCAAGAAGTCTTCTCCGATAGCGACCTGATCGTAAAGGTTAAGGAGCCTCAGCCGACCGAGGTCGCCATGCTCGAGGAGCGTCACGTGCTCTTCACCTATCTCCATCTCGCTGCAGAGAGACCACTTACCGAAGGGCTCATGACAAGCGGTGCTACCTGCATAGCCTTTGAAACCGTGACCGGGCCCGGCGGTGGACTACCTCTGTTGCGACCGATGTCGGAAGTGGCGGGACGGATGGCGACCCAAGTAGGGGCGCACTACCTTCAGAAGACGATGGGCGGGCGCGGCATCCTCCTGGGAGGCGTGGCGGGTACGCCGCGAGCAAAGGTGGCAGTGCTCGGCGGCGGGGTCGCAGGCCTGAACGCATTGCAGATCGCCGTGGGCATGATGGCGGACGTGACCTTGTTCGACGTGAACCGGGCGCGGCTGGCAGAACTCGATCTGCTATTCGAAAGTCGGATATCGACTGCGTATTCTTCGCAGGCAGCGATCGAGGAGGCGGTAGAACAGGCTGACCTCGTCATCGGGGCGGTGCTTCTCGCAGGCGCCGCCGCGCCCAAGCTTGTTTCGCGTGAGCTGGTGGGAAGAATGAAGGATGGCTCGGTAATGGTCGACATCGCGATTGATCAGGGAGGATGCTTCGAGACTTCGCGACCAACCACCCATCAGGATCCGGTCTATGAGGTGGACGGGGTCATCCACTATTGTGTCGCCAACATGCCGGGTGCGGTAGCGAGAACGTCCACGCAGGCGCTCAACCACGCGATCCTTCCCCATGTCGTCGCTCTGGCGATGAATGGCAGGGAGGCGCTCGAAGCCGATCCGCATTTGGCAAACGGCCTGAACATTTCGGATGGTCGCATCAGACACGAGGCTGTTGCCCAAGCTTTCGGCCTACCTTTCCAACCCACCTGAGGCGCCCACGCTCTTGGAACGGGGCAGGCAGGGGAGCAGAGGGAACTATGGCGATCTCCAAGGATATACTAAAAAGTATATCGAAAAGGATGACGCTATGGATCTCGCAGGATTGGAAATGCAGGCCACTGCTCGGCGCTTTGATGAGGTCTGCGCACGCTGGTGCCTTACTCCTGACGAGGTGGCCATTTTGCTAGATCCCGCCATGGAAGGCAGCGCGTCCAAGATCGAGCGCCGCAAAAGGCTGATGATCGAACTGGATGATGCCCTGCGGGACATCATCGGGTCCGAGTTTGTCCCGAATTGGCTGAGATCCCAGGGACCCGGAGGTGATCCGATCACCTTTCTCGCCTTGGAGGATGGGTACCTGCCAGCGCTGCTAGATGTGGCGCGCACGCTCGTTCGTAAGTAGGTTCGGGGCGGGGTGTGGTTCCTCGGCGGGGTGCGGGAGGAATGATAACCTACGGTACTTTCACTGGACGCCGCCAGGTCGGCTTCTTTCACTGCATCTCTCATGCCACTAGGACACGCCGATGGACGACCCAACTTGTAACGAGCCGTCACTGAAGCCTCACCCGGATGTGCAGAAGCTTCTGATCTCCACCACCAGCCGTTTTGTTGGCCAGCTGGACCTCGGTGCAGTCTTCATGGGCCATGCCAATCGCGGCTGGGGAGATGGCCAGGCCTGGGCGCGTCTCGGTGAAGGCCCGGTGTCGAGAAGCGCGTATGTTTTCTCGTTTCGCACACCCCCGCAGGATGAGGCTTCGCCTGGCGTAGTCATTCCAACCTACGAGCACATAGGCGAGATGGTCTGCGCATTTCTCGCGGTGCTCTATGGAAAGCGCTTCGATTTCCATGGAGAGCTTGAGTCCAGCGGTTTCTTCGTCCTGCCCGACCTGAGCCAATACTCGAGCTTATGTCGCCCCTGGTTGCCTCAGAACAACCATGCAGCGCGAAGTGACTTTGCCGTTGCGCTCAAGCTTGAGGAGGCCCGGCGCATTTTGCCTCTCCTGAATGGTACTGGTGATCCAGCGGCAGCGAATGCTTTTAGGGCGGCGAGCAAGTTCTACCTCCAGGCGCTCCAGACGGTGGAGCATGATGCGGAAGTGGCCTATCTCGCTTTGATCACCGCCGGGGAAATCCTGACTAATGCCGTCGAAATCGATGTCGATGAACTGCGCCCGCCGGAAATTAGCGAAGCCCTTCGTCGCGTTGCTACCGAGCTAAAAGGGGGCGAGCGGCTCGCTGGGATTTTGGCCGGTCAGATGAGGCAGATCAAGCGCCGTTTCACCGCCGTCATCGAGACCCTCGTCGACGAGCGTTTCTTTGCCGGATCGGGCGCTGAACGCCAATTCGAAGCTCTGCAGGCGGAAGATTTCGGCAAAAGGATCGCCGCTGCCTATGATCTTCGCAGTCGGTACGTGCACGGGGGAGCGGCCTTCGGGAACTGGATTGCGCCGCGCGGGAGTGACAATGCCGAGGTGCAGTCCGGCAAGCCGATAGTTCCCGACAAGGACTTTGCGAAGATCCTTGCCAAGGCGCCGACCTACGCAGGGTTGGAGCGCACCATCCGTTATGCGTTGTTAAAGTTTGCACGGGGCAGGAGCTTGATCTCGGATTGAACTCGCGGTTCGTATCGATTTTGGAGCGGTTCGCGGTCGGCCCAAAGATAGTTTCCCAACGGTGTTCAGAAAACGGGTGAAGCCATGTCATCTAGGAATTTTTCGTATCGTCCGATCAATCCCGGCGACTGCTCCTTCTGGATCACTGCCCATTCGAAAGCATTCATGGCGGCCTGCTGCTTTACAGGATCCCATAGCCTCACTGCAGCTTTGAGATCATCGATGGTAAGCGGCACGAGGCCAGCGGATTTCACCTCGTCGGCAACGCCCTTTGCATAATCCCAGGCCACTATCATACCCAGAGCACCCCGCTCCCGCACGTCTTCCACAAAATGGTCGCAATGCTCGAGGTCTTCGGTCCGGAAGGTATAGTGCTTTACCTCCACGCTGATCGTGAGCCGTTGCCCATTCCAGGCGTCGATATCACCGATGCCCTTCAATCGCGCGCTGCCGGTCCGGACCTTGCGCGTTTCGACCTGCAGATGCGGTGCGTCTGCCCGTATGTAGGCGAATACCATTGCCTGGAATGCCGCCCCGGTGGGTTCTCCCTTGGCGCGCTGGTCCCATGGAAACCTCTCCAAGAGCATGAGGAAGACCGGCGGATCGATGACCACCTTGGAAGGGTCGAAAGCCCTTTTCTCGAGCACCGAGAGCATGTGCTCGATCGCCTTTTTCCTCACCTCCTGGAGCTGTTCAGCGCTGAACGTCACGAGCGCATCGAGCCAGTGCTTGTAGTCGGCCCACTTGCCTGTCGCGTAGGGTTCGGACCGCGGGTATCCGATCCGCTTCTCCTGGAAGAGGTAGAAATTATGGATGCGGTTGTAGGCCGGCCGGATGGTCATCACGTCTTTGGGATCGCCGTTGCGCTCCACTGTGAGGGTGCTGGTACCCACGGTCACCAGGGGGTGCTTCCGCACGAAATCCTCGAAATCCGCGAAGGAGTCTCCGGGGGAGTCCATTTCGATGAGGAAGTCGCAGAATGCCGGGAGCAATCCCCCCAAGTAAGTGCGGGGTCGCCTGAGAGCGAGCTGTCCCCTCATGTCGTCGATTATCTGATCCGGTGTCATCATACCTCCTGCGCGAGGTTATGGGCGGACCTGTGCCTATGAGCAACTAGTCGCGTGGGCGCACTTCCAGTCGGGCGAGTTTCGGGATCGAGGAGCGGGCGAGTTCGAAGTACTCGGCATCGGCTTCGATACCTATGCTTTCGTACCCGATCGCGTTGCATGCAGCCAGCGTCGAGCCCGACCCCGCAAAGGGATCCAAAATCCGCCCCGTCCCTAGGGGAAGGCAGCCGCGCGCGAGCTGCCGCAGGATATCTTGCGGCTTGAGCGACGGGTGAGGAGCGAGCCGCTTCTCAGTCGTGGACGTGGGTGCCGACCGGATGACATCGCCGAACGGCCGTTCACTGGAAATTCTCCGGAATCCCCCGGTTCCCCACTTCCTCAAATTGTCCTGCACCCGGCCTTCGAGGGGCTTTCGCAGCACGACCCAAGGTTCATGCTGCGAACGTGGCATGACGCTTACGCCATCGAACTCCTTGTGAGCGTTCTTCGGGCGATCCCCGCCCCGCATGGTCATGACGAGACGACTGATCGTACCGCGCATCTCCAAGCCGCTCTCTGACATCGCCGAGGCAACGATGTGGGCAAGGAGAGGGTTGCTTGCCACCACCACGTTGCCTCCCGGAACCACGACGCGCAGGAGGAGAGCGCCAAGCTCCCGGAAGAAGCGATGAATGTTCTTCAGATCCGCATGTGAGAGGGTGGTGAAACGCGGCAGGGGGGATCGCGTGCTGCCGTCGAAGGATGGGGGGAGGCGCCAGACTCCGCCCTTGCCGGCACGAAGTTTTCGCTTCTCGACTTCTGTATACTCCACCAAGCCGTATGGAGGATCCGTCAGCACTGCCTCGACCGAGTTCTCCTCGGCCTGACGCAGCCAGTCGAAACAATCGGCGTTATGAAGGATCGCGCGGTCGATCGTCACGATAGGCCAGGACGGGGCGGGTTCAATCGCAGGCGAGCCGGCCAGACGATAGCGGCCCCGGGAGATGCGTTCGAAGACGCCAGGAGTGTTGAGATTGAGATAGGAGCGTACCGAAGAGCTGCCCAGTCCTTCACCGACCCTGGACCGGACTGCTGTCTCGATCTGCGCAATGGTAGCGCCATCGCGCATGATCGAGAGGAACTCGACTATGGCGTCTCGGATCGCACCGCGATCGACAGTATGCCTGGTGGGCGTGGTGTCACCAGTCGCGTCGCCAATCGATGACGATCGCTCTTGAGCCGAACAGAAATCCATGTTTTCTCCTTCCAAGAATCCTACTACAGATGACGTCTAGACGTCAAATTGCTTTTGATTGGTTTTTTGTGCCGATCGCTTCGAAGCATGCCGGGGCTGCCCCTCGGCCACCCGCCAACATCCGCCCTCCATGTTGGATGCCCGCGGGCGATCTCGGAGGGGGAGAATGAGGCGGTCGGCTTAAGGAGGGCAGGATCTAAAAGGCATAGCTGAACGCCTGCCGCTACGCGTCGAGAATGCCTCGTTCCTCATAGTATCGCGAGAGCTCGTCCGCCTGCGAAAGGATCAGGTCTTCGCACCATCGGTTGAACGCGTCAGTTTCCCCGGTTGTATCGTGCGACAGCGCGCGAGCTGCGACCTTGCCGCAGGCCAACCCCATCCTGAGCGCGTTGGCTATACCTTGGCCACTTGCCGGATCGGTGTGCCCGAAGGCATCTCCAACCGAGAGGATTCTGGGGTGATCGATCCTGACGATCTGCCATGTCGTCCCACGGGCCCAACATGTGTCCGCGCGGGTCCGCTCTTTCAGGGCTGAGACTTCGGAGGGTTCCGGCTCCAGAGCGCAGTGGACAGTAGTCCATGTCCGGCTTCCCTCATGGTCGCCGGTCCGCCAGATCCAACCCCATGACCGGGACTCGAAGCTCGTAGAAGAAGTCTCAAAGTCCGCCTCACAGTTGATGAGGCCAGTAGTGGCGATCATAGGCGGGGACAGCAGGGTCCGTTTTCTGGCAAACCTTGCGAATGGGGCGCCGGCTCTTCCGGTCGCGTTGACGAGCACGCGCGATCTGAGGAGGCTTCCATCGTCCGTCGTGACGAGGAATCCGTCTGCATCTTCGTCTATCGAAGCGGCGGACAGGGGATTGCACCTGTCTCCCATCCCGCTGACATGCAGATGAAGACGGCTGTCGAGGCTTGCGCGATCGATATGGAGCCCGTGCCCGGATGGGTGCGCGAACGGCTCTTGCCTGCCGTCGCGGACGAAGCGCTCGACCCTGCCCACAGTCGCGAGCGCGAAGCACTCGCTAAGCGCCAACGCTTCCAAGAGCGGCAGGATTGGGGACGATATGGTTTCGACTGGCCGTGGTGCTTCACGGGTCGGAACGGGCGAAAGGAGCCGAAAGTTTAGGCCCTCGCGCTGGCATGAGATGGCGGCCGCCGTGCCGGCAGGGCCACCCCCGATAATCAAGCAGTCCAGTATCTGCGTCACACGGGGACCGGTCTGCCCCAATCGAGTTGAACAGCCGGTGTTGCTGTGGGCCGTAGTCTGGTCTGTCGCACGGCGCGGCCATCTCCCTGACAGGCATAGAGGCGTTGGATCGGTTGGCGGAGTCTTCCGTCAGATGACCTGCGCCGAGGGCCGGGGTCAGGACAATGGGCGAAGACGAACAGCCAGCCCTCGCGAAGCATGCCGGGCGCTGCAGAGAAGCGGCCATCGGCGCTTCGGCCGCCCAGCGCCGCGGGAACACCGTAGGCTGCAGCACCTTGAGACCAATCCTCAACCTTTTCCGCTGAGACCAGCCACATGTCGGTGAAGCGAACCCGGCCCCCGCGGGGTAGGGCGCGGATCGAGTTTCCGAGCATTTGCATCCTGGCGATCGCTTCATGATGCGATAGGTCGCGCAGTCTCGCGAGGTCTAATCGGCCTTCCAGAGCGTTCTGCACGTAATCGGCTGTCATGATGTCCGCGTAGTCCACCTCGATGGAAGACTCACCGCTTTCTTCCGGGCGCAGACGGAGGAACGGTCCTTGCTCCCCGTCCCAGCCGAAACAGAAATCGCGACCATGTTCCTTAACTGCAGGAGAGTCAGGGTGGAGCCCCAGTTCCTCGTCCAGCAGCGGTACAGCCGTCGGTGGTCGTCCCAGGAGTTTGATGGGTTCGATGCCCGGATAGTAGGTCCGGGAGGCGTCCGGCGACGAGCCGGCCCACATGCCGTTGGCCGCGGCGCAGAGTTTCATGTCTTCGGGGAAGGGCGAGCCAAGCCCGAAGGTGGCGATGTAGCGATCTTCGCGCCGGTTTCCGGTGTCAGCTCCCGGCGGCGTGTTTGAGTACGTGATGTCCCATCCTGGCGCGAAGACATTCGATATGGTGTCGGTCAGCGTGTTGAAAGTGCCGTGGCGGGCGTATCCTTCGGCCCTTCGGGTTCTCCCCGCGCACGGCGCGGCCGATACCGTGGCTGTCACCGTCTCGGCGGACTTTGGTCGCTGCTCGATTGGAAAGGCCGATCGGTCGGGTCTACCGGGAAGAGGCACGCGGGGATTGCCCGGAAGCCGCAGTCCGCTTGCTGTCTCCGTCCCGCCCTCGAGGAAGAAGTGATCATAGTCCTTCAGATCGATCGGATCGAAGCGGGGGAAGAAGTCCGGTGCGGCTACGATCGAAATCGCCGGGAGGATGTCCTTTGACAGCCAGGAGCGCTCGGCATTGCCCGTCTGGATCGGATCGTCGACAAGTTCGGCCGAAACGCAGCCATCGCACAGGCCGTCCAGGAACAGACCGGCGAGGTAATCGCCTTGTTCGATCCTGTCGAAATGGGCCGGGTCTCCCCAGAGCGGCACCGCCTGTTCCTTGCCTTCGTCGTCCAGACGGATCTCCTCACGGATATTGACGAAGACGGGTCCGTTTCGTGGGGATCTGAAACCGGTCGTATAGCGTCCGCCCCCGAAGATGAAGTCCGAGAGGATGAAGTCGATGCCTTCGCGTTCAGGGAAGTCGAGGAGCTTCATCGTGGTGTAGCGCCGGTTCGAATTGAGCGTGGAATCCTTTTTGGCAGGGACCTTGAACCGCGCTCGGCGGTCTTCCTGGCTGGCCCTGGATACGATCGCAGCGGGAGTAGGGCTCAGTATGCCTGCCCCCCGTAGGGCCTTCAGGCTCACCAGTGCCGAGTTGCTCGGCGCGAGAATGCGTTCTCCCGATGCTTCGGCGGCACTCATCGAGACGCGAAGGAAGGGGGGTGCGTTCAGATCGAACCCTTGGTCTTGTTCCAACATGTGCATGAGCCGTGCGAGTTTTTCGTCTCTGTGGCTTTGCGTGAAGCGGATCGTACGGCCACTGAGATGGCGACCACCGCTGGCCAACTTGCAAACCGGGACGAGAAACTCGTAGCGGTCGTCGATCGAGTTTATACCGATCCGATTGGCTTCGCCGTGCGCCAAGGGCCGCGCGAGGAACAGACCGAACCGCGCCGGCACGACAGGGCATGGATTGAGCACTTCCTCGCCCACCGACGCGGATGAATACTCGCGTCTGCGTGGATCGAATTCGCTCGCCAGCGTACCGGTACGCGATACACCTGTGCGTGCGTAGGCCATGTCGGCATGCATGCGGTGCGGTGTCTTGAAGGCTTGCCGGTACTCGTAGGCGAAGACTGCGGGAACCAGATCCTCGGCGTGGGGAGGATCGAAACGGTCGGAGATGTAGTTCTCGAGGGCGTCGAGCATGTCCAGCGTGGCGTAGCCCTCCGGGGCGACGCTCTCGGGCAGCACTTCCGATGCTGCGAGCACATGATAAATAAGGCTCATCGCCGGATCGCCCGGCTGGATTGCTCTTCTGCCGGCGAATTCGCTCAATGCCGGATCCGTTGGAACCGGCAATTCGCGAAACAGCTCGCCTTCAGATGAGATCGCCTTTCCAAGATCAAATCCGGCGACACTAAGGAGGAAGGGGGACCAGCCAAGCCGGTCCATCCGGGCAAGCAGGTCCCGGAAAGCTGCATCCAGGGCAGGTGCTGCTGGTGGAATGCTCGCAGGCAGTCGGGTGCGATCTAGTGCGGAGGTGTTCCATGTTTGGGCGCTGGCGGGGGAGGGCAGGGCAGCGAGACCCGGAACCGCCGTAGTGGCCGCTGCATAACGGAAGAACTCGCGTCTCTTCATGATCTCTGCTCCCGGTGCTGATCTCGCAAGAGGTGGGATTGGTGCTTTTTGGGGACCTTTACCGGTAGGGCAGCAGGCGGAGGCTGAAGATCAGGTGCGCGCCCAACTTAACACCGGACCGGGAGACGATCTTCTCGTTGCGGTATCGCAGGTCCTCGAAGGAGGTCTTGGTGTTCTTCCGCTCAGTCTCGATCAAGACGTAGATGCCGTCGCGCAGGAAGGCACCGGCGCCGAGCGGATTGATTTCCATGATCGGGATCTCGCCCCAGATGTGGTCATCTGAGTTCTCACCGAAGACCTCGACCACGCCGTTGAACAGGTTGGTGGCGAGCGACAGATAGGGCATGCCCTTGAGAACATCGAGTCCGCGGATTTCCGGGACACGATCGAGGACCGACTTGAACCGGTCGTAGTATTCCGAAGCGTCCTTATCCATTTCATAGAGATCGAAGCTCAGGTTCGCGAGACCGGAGATGAGCACATTACGGAATACGGCCGCATGAAGGAACCCAGGTGCATAGGCGTCGTCGTCGGCATCGAACTCCTTCACCCAGGAAGCGATTGCTTCGCGGCCGGAGTTGTCTTGCGGCACGCCGGTGTGCGCCTTGATCTTGAGGAGCCCTTCGTTGCGTCCCCCGAATATCCCTTCGGGTAGATCGCCGGTGAAGAACCCTACGGTGTTGATGTCGAGAAGTTGCTGACGGGTCGTCGGCTTGGGCAGCTTTTCGACCTCGGCGCTTCCAGCCGGTACGATCCCATAATCCTGGTTGCTCTGGACTCGCGTGTGCCCTTCTCCTGCATAGTTGACGAAGCCGAGCATCACGGATCGAGTGGGATTGCTCTTTTCCTTTAGGCCCTCTGGTCTTAGGGGCATGAGTTCATCGACGTTATCGATCTCGGACGGTTTCTTCTCCATTTTCGCGGATTCCCCCTGTGACGCGGCTCTTCTTGTCGCCGATTCTCCTGTCGCACTATTGCATAAGTTCTTGGAAAAGGAAGCTGCGAATAGAGTTGTGGTTCAAAGGACTCGCTGCTTTGGTGCCCCACCGGATCCATCGAAGAGGCTCTGCGACAGAGCGGATTCCCGAGCTAAGATGTGTCGCGGTTGGAAGTCAGCCGCCGCCCTTCATCACGGACATTCCTGATCGGATCGCATAAGTAGGGTACGGTCAATGGTCGGGGGAAGGCCGCACGGAATTACCGGCGTCCCGAAATTGAAATCTATCGGTTTACGATTATGAGGTCAGTGTACGAACAAGAAGGATGGGACGTTGTTCAGCTAGTCAGCTTGCCAAGCTGCATGGCTCCGCTCCGCCGAGAAGCGATAGACCATCGATCGCGACGACTTCGGCACCCATTTCAAGCCTGCCTGTGGCGCTTCCGAGCCTTCGAAGAGTTCAACGATTCTTGCGCCCTCCAGCGCCATGATCGATTATCCCCCAAGACGGAGTGCTTCGCGGGGCAGAGCCGCCGAGGGTCCGATTTAGTTGAGAAGGTTTTCCTCTTGTTACCTCGTGCCATCCTCAGACCCTCGGCGGAGCCAATCTATGGCCGAGCGGAAGGGAATGAAACTGAACCGTGATCGGGTGGCGTTTCGTGGAACTCATCGGGAATTTTCGTCGGCCTCGATATCGATCAGGTGCCAGGTCAACGCGCGGCTGAGGCCAGCAAGATCCAGGAGCAGCTTGTCATCCTTCGCGCTCGAATAGGGCGAGACTAGATTGCCGTGCATCACGCGGTTCCGCAGGGTGTTCCATGCGGTGAACTGATCCGGATCGACAACTCCCTGCGATACGAGGGCACGAAGCGCCTGCGTCGCCGAAGTCTGTGGCAGCCGGGCGACCGCGCGCTTCGCTGCTTCGGCGATTGTGTAACTTCCGTCCCATCCATCCATGAATGCGGAGAATGCACGCAATTCCGCTCCGAGATCGTCGTGCTGGTCATCGCTAAGGTCGGCGCGCGGAGTTCCGGGCAGACCGATGATGTCGAGTATCGCCTCGGCGGTGCTGGCATAGGTCAGAGCCCAGACCCATCGAGATCCGCGGCCAGCATCGATCAGTTCCTCGTAAAGGGCCGTGAGACGGTGGGCCTCGAACCCGTCTGCCCGCGCAATGTGGGCAAGCAGGCGGCGGTAAGCCAGCCAGAATCTTTCTTGCTCGGTGTATTGGTATAGGCCCTGCCAGAGAGCGACATGGTCGGTCGTTTCGCTCCATTGCGGCGAAGGGCGGACCCAATTCATTTTCCAATCCCCGGACCTTCTGGCGACGAACCTGGGATAGACCGGCTGGCCGAACAATATGCGAAGCGGCTCGCCCACCCAGTTTTCGAGCAGCGTCGGTTGCATGGAGTCGCTACCGCTAGCTCTGATGCACAGTTCGCCTCGTTCGTCGTCCAGTTCGATGTGGATCCGGCTGCCCAGAACTTCTAACGTCACCCCGGATTGACCCCCTGACGCCGCAGGTTCCAGGAAGCGTCGTAGAACGACACGGGCTGTATGATGGCGAGGAAGCAGGAATACGCATTCGATACCCGGTTCAAACGTTCCTACTTCGTGTGTCGACAGCGCTTCGATCGACCCGGTGAAGGTCCAGAGACCCTCGCCGAGGACGACGCTCGGCTCAGTCCATCCGCAGATTAATTCTTCGCCGGCGACACTGGTCGCAGTCAATCGCGATCGAAGGCGCCCATCATATGGATCGGAGTCCAATCGGCGCAGCGATTGCAAGGCGTGACCGACGTTCGCTGGCATGCCTTGCAGTCGGTACTCGAACCGGGTCGACGAAGCCGGTGTGATCGTGCCTGTCCCCACGACGATCGGCGGATCGTGATCGCCGCCTAGCATGGTCATTTTGGCGCATTCGATCGGGCTGCCGATCTGCGCGAGATGCTCCAGGTGGCGAGCGATGCTCACGGTATGCCGCCCTGCCTCAAGGATCGCGCGAAATCGGTCGGTCCTACCCAAAGTACCCCGCCGCCGGCGGGTTTCGCACGCGCCGCGATGCGGTTGCTCGTGATCATGGCTTCAATCACTTCGGTGGGTGCGTCGATCTTGATCGCCATCGTCAGCAGGGGGTCGCCGAGAAGCGAAACGAGGATGTAAGCCTGGCCGGCCTGCGGCATGAGCATCACGAGATGCTCGTCCTCCTGCAGTGGCGGCTCGAAGGGCAGCTGGCCGCGGATACCGTGACCGATGCCCATCACGCAAGCATCGACCTGTTTGTCGCTGAGCTTGCCAAGGACGGCCTTTCGCAATCGTGCCGCATCGGGTCCGAAGGTCCATTGGGAACCCAGGACCACGTGGCCAAAATTGAAGGCGACCTTGATCAGCGCCCGCCTGATAAGTGAAATATCGAGCGGGGTTTCGACCTTGAATTCGGTTGTCTCGATTGACGGCGCTGCTGCGATGCTTTGATCGAGATCATCCATTCTCGACCCATCGGCGTTCCGAAGGATGAAGCCTTTGCTGGAATACTTCCGGCGCATGCCTTCCACTATCTGCCGTATCTGCTGCTCGTCTCCGCCCACCTCGACTTCGAGGCTGCCGGACTCGTCGATGGTGCGCTTCACGTCCGGAGGTCGGGTGAATGACACCTCGCCGGCACTGGTGATGCGTATCGTATAAGAATCTCGCGACTGCACAGATGTGCATGGCATGACTAGATCGGGTGTCGTACCGGAATAGCCCCGCAGTTGATGGAGGTGCCGCAGCATCACCACCAGCGGCTGCTTGGCAAAGTCTCCGTCGATCGTCTCGCCCAACCGGCTGTTGCAGGCGGTGCAAACATCGAAGGTGCAGAACCCGTCAGGACCTCCGAGAGCATTTGGGATCACGTGCTCGCGTGACGGGCTGCGACGAGCACCGCCGGCGCGGCCTTCGTCCATCAGGGATTCTTCGCAATAGATGCAACGATTTGCCATATTTCCTGCAATCCAGAACCGAACGGCGCGCGGATGAGCACCCATACCGGGAAGGGATAGCGCTCGCTGCGGCGCTTGCAACGGCCCGCGTACGCCGCTTCAACTTTCAGTGCTGGAGCACATCGACTGTTGATCGACCGGCGCCCCTTTGCCTTTGCAACTGTCAAACCGGCTAGGGGGGGGGCGGGCTGTTCGATGTCGCTGTCGTACGCGGGGGAACTGGAATCCTTCTCGAGAATATACTATATAGTATATCAAACCGAGGGGTCGATTGTGGCCGATCGAAAGGATGAACCCGTGGCGCCAGGGAGTCCCGGGAAGCTGATAGCAGCTCTGGGAAGTGCCTGCCTTCCACCCGAGGCTCGGGCGGTGTTCGAACACGGGGCCAGGAAGGATCCTTCGCTGGCGGCCTGTGCCACCGATTTCTTGATGGCGATCGCCTGCGATCCCGATGGCTGGGCCGCCGTGCCCGGTTGGCTGGCGCCGGCGACGCTGACGCAGCGCAACGTCCCGATCGAGATACTCCAGGGGGACTTCTCGATGATCCGCTATCTGCGGGATGACGTTCTGGAACAGACCTATCTGCGGACGGTCGTGGAACACGCCCTGGGGCGCTTATGATCGGCGATTGTTTCTCCTTGATCGACCGCGGCGATCGCTGCGATCTGGTTCGCGTGGCGTTCGACATGATTTCGTCCGGACATCCTCGTTCCGAGAAACTGCGTGCTCGCGCGCTGCTTGGTGAATTCCGTCTGCACGAAGAGGATGGTGGGTTCGTCTACCATGTGTTCGACGTGCGCAGCGGCGAAGTCGTCATGCGGCCGAGCGCGGAAACCAGATTGGAACTCTGGGACAGGCGTCACGCCGCGCTGGTGGAAGCGAGAGCAGGTGTGAGGCGGGCGCGGGAGGCGCTGGAGAGCCTTGGGGTGTTCGCGCCCTACCTGTCGCTCAACGCGGACGGTGTACTCCTGTCTGGTCGCGAACCTGTTCCATCCGTCTCGCAGATGAACCGGCTGCGATCGCACTGGCAGGGTGTACCGGGTCAGCGCCAGGGATGAACGGCGTCGATTGAACCTGATCGGTTACGCATCTTTTATCCATTTGTAGAACCGAAAGCGATAACTGGGCTCGCGATCCCGCACCGAATTAAAGTAACCTGCGATGCTAATCGAGGGTTGACCGTTGCCGCTGAAATGCAGTCAATTCGCTACCCGGCGGACCAAGAAGGGACGACCGGAACAGGGTGCCGGAAGCGACGGAGCGGCATTCGCAACGTACGGCCCCCCAACGAGCTCGTGTTCCACAGCCTCGCCTCGCGACACGGCGCTCAGGGCCACGTCAATCCCCGCATCGTTCGTGAATATCGGAATAAATGAAACACCCGCTTCGATGAAGCGTAGGCAGCCGTCCGAAACTTTGAACATTCCGCGGTGCTCAATTCCGTCAGAAGGTCGATTTAGCTCCTCTTGCGAAGGTATCATCCGGAGTACGTACACCCCTTCCACCGAAAGGCGTTCCACCGAGTTCGTAGGTTCAGTCGGGGCGCACGCTATAAGGGCGAGGGCGAGAGTTAGGGGGCGCAGATTCATGGGTTGAGCGTGCCGGATCGTGTGATGATCTGCAGCGGCTGATTGTCGTTCAGGCGATCGACTGGCATGAAATAAAGGAAACAAAAGGAGGACGTCATGGTGTAACAGGGACTTCCGTCAGGGGCTGGATCAGTCCCACTGACCAGCCCGGCGGGCATAATCGTTCCGTCACTTGCCGGCGGAGTAAAGACGGGTCCACCACTATCACCTTCGTATCCAATAACTGCCTGCCTGCTACGTCCCAACTGCACCATACCCTGCCGTTGCACACCGCTAGCGCTCTTGTACGAAACGTAGGCGTTCGTCACTTCTCCGCACGTCAGACCAGTACGCTGACCCTGCTTGCAGCGCACATCACCCGGAATGTTGATGACTCGGTAGCTGCCGTCTTTCACCGCGAAACTGCCGCCGTTGGAATATCCCGCGACCGAGTTGACGTACTGCTCATAACCCCGGATTGGGTTCCCATTTGTATAGGCTACATAGCCACTTGTGTCCAGAGAGCCAGTGGGGTGAACTTTAAAGTCATAATAGCCACTGGGATTATTTACCACGGCAGAACCTAGCGTCACGTAATGACCGTTTAACCAGATTCTTGGTATAGCTTCTGAGCAATGACCTGCGGTTGTGACGCCGTTACGACCATCAGACGTTCGAACGACGTATCCCGATGTGCAGGCTGGAGTGCCAGTTGAGCGGTATAGGGTCCAGCCGCCATAAGTATAATCGCCAGAGCGGTAACCAGCCTGCGAGTCGACGGGCAGCGAACCGGTTCTAATTTGTACGTCTGGGCGCAGGTCCGCCGTCAACAAATCGCGCGCGCGCATTGCCGCATCCTGATCGACGACGGTGACTGTGAATTTTTGATTTCTGTAGTCGAATCCAACAGCATAGCGAAGGTTGGCGGCGCTAAACGCTTCGGCCAACCGATCTACTATGGCTCGGCCTTCGTCTACCGAACGTTTCGCATTTCGAATTTGAATGAATCGCCGGAGTTGCGGGCTTACTGATGTTCGCAGTTCCTTCCGAGCATCGGCGCCCTTGAATAACACGACAACGGCGTATCTGGGTTCATGTTGAATGAAGATGCCACCAAAGGAATCCGGATCCGTCTCTGCAAGTGCGAAGGCGAGTTCGGACACATCTTCTTGAAGCTTCAGCCGCTCCCGAGCTTGCTCTCGGTCGATTCCGTAGGTTTCCATCAGAAAGGCAACGCCGGCCTCATCGGAACGAGTCAATGCTGCTTCGGCGGGAATGGGGGCGGGTGCCGGTTCTTGTGCAGAGGCCGTAAATGGCAGCGAAAGCGAGGTAAGGAGAGTAGTAAAAATAGTCGCGGCTCGCATGATCTATCCTCAATAAATTCGGATAGGAAAACTTGGGCCACCTCCATAGGTTCCCTTAGGGAACGTATGGTCTCACGTAAATTCAGGAGACCGCACCTCCGCTTGTCGATCCGAAAGCACCCCAGAAACGGCAGCCCGAAACAAAGGCATCCGATCCCTGAGGAGGTTTGTGACGTTTGTTCACACTCAGTCTTCCAGAATAACGACGAATGGTCCGTTAGGGGTATCCGGTCAGGTGATACTGTAAGTGGCGCAGGCCCACTGATAGCTGACGGCCAGGAGGCAGCGAGTCCCGCCGAGAACGGCGATAGCGTTGAGGCCGATGGCCCGGAGGCCGCTGTCGGTGGCCAGCGCTTCAATAAGACACCATTGGATTATCCGATTCAGAGGCCATGCCGCGAGGGAGAGGAAGACCGCCACAGAGATCTATGCGCTCAACCCTCCTCATGGGAGGGTTTCGCTCTAAACTGGTCCCCTTTGCGCCAGAATGCTGATTTGATCTGGGACCTGTTCCGCTAGGGGCGACGCTGCGGATACGCGAAGGTTCCGCAGGAGCCATTCCCTGCCTCGCGCCGGATCGAATGGCTAACCGGATAAACTCGCCAGTCGCTTCTTCTTCGAGCGTCTCACGTATCTGCCGGCAGTTGCGCGTGCTTCGTCGATATGCGCTGCTGACAGGTTCGGGATTACCAGGCGCAGGTATTCTCCGGTCAGAACCAGATCGTCTTCCGGCGCCTGGAAATGCGTGGCCGGTAGCATGGGGAGGCCATGGACCTGAGTCAGCACGCTCGAGAGGTTTTCCAGATTGGCGTCGAGATCGCGGTTGAGGCGTTGCCACCAGCGATGGTTGATCCCCACGCGAACCAGTCGTGCCTGGAGCCGGAGATACCAGAAGGGTGGACCACCGAGTCCACCGCGCATCCGATCCTCGAAGCCGCGGGCGTAGCTGTAAAGATGTCCTCCCAGCATCGTTCCAAGAACGAGCCATATGATCCATGCCCCGGCAGGGTCGAAGATATAGTCAAAGAAGCGGCTCGTTGCTTCCAGGGCTTGTACGAGAACGGTGTCGTGCTCGGTTGACTCGACGGCGCGTTCGACATTGAGGGTCACAATGACGCGTCCGATGCCGTATACGAGACCGGCGCCCAGAACGGCAGGCAGAGTTCGGATGCGCATGCGAATCGCATAATGGTATCTCCTTAAATTACGGTGGTTTGGTTATGTGGCGTCGGGCCGATCAGATCTCTGTGACAGGTCACCGGATCGGCATCACGCCGACCCCGAAGGCACCATCTTGGGCCTAGCCTTTCGATCTATCAGGCATGGTGTCCGCGACCATCGATCGCGGCTCTTGTCGGAACTCTCTATCCGGGTGCTGGCGAGTTCTGCTCGGTCACTTGCTTTCAGGAGCGATGGCCGGCGGGCAGCAGGATCCTCTTCATCGATCTGCCGGTGGAAATCGTGGCGTGCTTCGGAATCTCAACATTCGGAAATGTGTCGGTCCATACTGTTTGACCTGGCGCTGGCGCGGCTCGGAAGATCGTCAATGATCGACGAAGCCTGCGAGGAGATCCTGCTTCTCATCCTCGAGGCCGGCGATCTGCTGGCGTAGCGCCCGTATGCTTTCGTCGCGCTCTTCGAGCTTCGTCCTGATCTGATCGAAGCCGCGGCGAGCTTTTGCCATATCTTCCTTGAGCTTCGCGTTCTCACTTGCGAGGCGCTTGACCTTGCGATGGCTACGGGAGGAAGGGCCCTCGTCCCCGTCGTCCCAGATGGAGCGGTATGTGGCCGAATAGAGAAGGGCCCGCGAGAGGCCAGGCTTGCGAAACAGGCTGCTGGCCTCCTCCATCGCCGTGGCATCGACCGTCTTGTCTTGGCTCTCAAGCCATTCGCGCGTCTTCAGCACGATCTCGGCTGTTTTGCGCTGGGTAGGAGACAGGTGGGCGAAATCGGTCATGTCATTCTCCTCCTGATCTCGTCGAGACGTGCGAGACGCCGCTGCGCCTGACTTAGTGCTCGACGATCCTCGCGCTTTCTGGCGACCATTTTCTCGGTCGGACGTGCGTAGCCTTCAGTCGCCCATACACCTCCATGCCCCAGCAGGCTCCTGATCTCGTCCATGCTGTCCCCTTGATCGTGGCGATACTTCGCAATGGCGGCTCTCACGTCATGAATGCCAAAGTTGGCGATGCCGGCGGACAAATAATGCAGGAACGCCTTGATGACCCCGGGGTCGAGCATGGATTCCTCGCTGCGGAAGAGCCAAGGACCGTTACCGAGCTTTTTCACGTTCTGCGAGGGACGTGCCGGGTGCGCGGCGCGATCCGGGCCCAGCAGTTCCGTCATGGTTTGTTTGAGTGACACGACCGCAGCGAGGGTCTGTTCATCCACATGATAGTTCCGCGTGAGCGGTTCCGGATCCATCGCGTCGGTCTGCTGCTTGGGTTGCGCGGTCCAGTATGCGAGGCCGTGGTCCTGGTCGTAACCGAAGTTGGATCCATCGATGCGTATCTGGCATATCTCGCCGACACGGGCCGCGGTCACCAGCGCGATACTGAATGCGGTGTGTGCGAGCTGCATGGCAATGGCGAACTCCTCGATGGGTATCGCTACAACACCTTCGCACAGCAATGTTCGGGCCGCCGTCGCATCGCTCCGGTCGAAGGTGAGCAGATCGCGCCTCTGAGTGACATGCGCTGGAAGGCCCATGTCCCGGATGAGCTCGTAACGTCGTTGGCGAACTTCCAGAGGCAGGACGCGTGTCGTATTGAACAACCCGGCTGCGAACATCTGCTGGAACCACGGTGGATTGCCCGAACTCCCCTCATAAATGAGGATTGTGGGCGTGATGGTCTTCGGAAATCGTCCCTTCGAGACACGCCAGAGGAGCGACATGTGCTGGGGCGATTTTTCGCGAGTATCGATAATCGACTTGAGCAGCGACTCGGTTTTCCAGAGGCGGTAGCGGTGTAACGCGAGCGCTCCTGTAGGGGATCCTTGGCCGTCGAGTTCCGCGGTTTCCTGGACGATTGGTACAGAGGCCAGTTCGTGGTTTTTACCCAATTCGACGCGTGCATCTTGCGCGAGTCGGCGCAAGTTCTCGATCTCGCGGTAGCGCGCGTCCATTCCTTGTATGACCTGTGGCAGTGCGTCGGCGAGGCCTGAGGAAGTCCGAAGCCTGCTTGCCCCACGGGATTTCTTCGCATGGAGGTGTCGGCGGGTGCGGTTCGCGGCGAACTTATCGGGGCTGATGGTGCTTGGCCATCTCAGTATCTTCTCGTCCTCGTCCTTCAGCTGCGCGATGGGAATCCGCAGGTCCTCGATCATCCCGGACCAGGTGTTGAGCAATACGCCGGCCTTTCGCCCCTCGCGCGTCTTGCTCACGCTAGTCTTCATGAGTTCGCAAAGCACGTGTTCGGCTGCTCGTTCGACGGGAAGGCCTGCAGCATTCTTCGTGGTCTCTATTTTCTCGTCGATCTCCCTCAGGCCGAGCAGCACACGTTGCAGATAGACCGCGTTCACGACGCGCGCGGCCAATCGCAGGACGTGCACCGCGGCAACCGCTCTTAGGGAGCTAAACCGGATTAGATCTCCGACGGTTTCGGGCGGAGGCGCGGCGAAGATCGACTCTTCAGTGTCCGGCCTCTCCAAGGCTGTCCCGGCGATCGTCCGGATGGGGGCGGGGAGCTTGGCTCGCAGCATCTTGAGAGTGGCGGTCGTTGAGGCCTTCTTTTGCTTTGACCCCGAAATATCGGCGAACATTCCCTTAGTGGGGTCGTCTTTGGCCATGGAAGAGTGGAGCAGCTGCTTGGCTTCCTCGAACGTTGCGCAGCCGTGGTCTTTCAGAAATTCGAAGGCGCCTTCGACGAAGTGACGCGGATGTGGCGTCTTTGCCGGTAGATGGAGAAGGCCCCGCACTTCCATAATGTGATCGAACTCACGCAGCTCGATCGGTTTCGGCTCACTGCGAGCCCAATTCAGGTAGATGTCACCGCGCGTATGGGCGGGATCGAACTCGATGATGTCCGCCACTTGGCTCAAATGGCCGCCGAGGATGCCGAGCTCCAATAGTCTTGCAGCGTTTCCAGGATCGACGTTGGTGATCTCGATCACGCCTTCAACGGTCATTGGGACCCTCTTGCCCCGGTATTCGGTGAGGTCGATGCTCTTTTCCGATGACGTCTCAAGGCGGCCATCCGGCAGGTGCTGCGATGAAACGATCGGACGCTCGGGGATGGGCCGCGGGACTATGGAGGCAATCACGCTTGCATCCTCGCGAGCAATCGTTCAGCCACGGTCGGTGCCGCGTTTGAGACGCTCTCTTGGCTTGCTTCGAAGCGCTCCTTCATGAGCTTGCGCCTGTATCTGATGCTTCGCTCTCGAAAGGCATTCGCAGCGTAGTCGTGGATGTTCTGCACCGAACAATGCATGTGGTTTGCGAACTCTTCCAACTCAAAAAGAAAGCGGGCCTGCTCGGGATAGAGCGCATCGAGCTTGCGGATCTCTTCGTCTATCCGGGCGTGGCGCAGGGAATGCGGCGTCGCGTACTCAGCCTCGCCGTCCTTGTTCGTGATGATGATGCGCGCCTTCGTGACGGCTGGCTTGAAATGGGTGTCGCGCAGGGTCTTGTCGTCGAACGGCTTTCGACGATCGCGTTCGAAGAGGAGGATGTTTTTCATCCTGCCGGACCAGGGTTTGTGGACGAGCTCGCGCAGTTCATCCATCGACGGTCGGCGCGCGAAACCCCCGCCGCTTCCCGTGAAGCATTCCTCAATCATTTGTACGGTCTCGGAGGAGAGCAATAGGTCCTTTACCCGTTTTCCATTTGAGCTCTTGTTGGGGGCTCGGATGACATCGCCGAATTCGGACCCATCCCACCAATCCTGCACAGTTAGTTGGAGAGGCTCGCTGATGCGGCAACCGCTGTCCGCGATGACGTGGAAGATCGTCTGAACCACATGAGGCCAAGCGGTACCCGCTTCGAGAATTTGGTCGCGCAGGCCGCGCGGATCGTAGAGTTTCGGCTTGAACGCCTCGCGCTGCTCCATGACGTAGCGCACACCCCGGAAGGTCGGGTGTTTGCGCAGCATGTTCTGGCGCCGCATAATCCCTGCGCGCGTGTTGGGTTCGTAGGCTTCCCAGTCCTTCACGAGCATAGGGTTCGGCGCGCGCCTATGTCCCTTCTCGGAAAGATTGCGATAGAACGCTTCGAGCGCATTGATGAAGATGCTTGGTTCGGTGAGATCACGGTCGGCTCGGCGGACCAGCATGAGCCCGTTCGCGCGAGAGATCCCCTTGGGATTAGCGAACTTACAGCCTTCGCCAGTCATGAACGTCTCGAAGCGCGCGGTGGCTTTTTCCCACGGCTCGGTGATGGCGAGGTTTACATCTTCGGGCCAGGTTGAGAGATAGGAGCGAAGCCAGCGAATGACCTTCTCCTTCGCCTTTAAGGAATAGCTGCTGCACGCGAATTTGGCGGCATCCGTGAGGGGTTTCGAGACGCCTCTTCCACTTAGGACCACAACCGGAGTCACGGTGGCCTTGTGTACCTCTATCGTGACCGGCGGACGTGGAGGCGGGCGAACAAACTCGAGCGAGTTTTTAGGATGAGCAATTTCTACGAATTCATTCATTTTTTCCTCTCCATTTCAGTTATTTGCCAATTATCTAGATTGTCTTAATTGGTACTAACTGCTTTTTATGGAGCGTCAGGAAAGTCTGGAAAATCCAAGAAAATGAGGGGTCGCGAGGGGAGGGGCTCCCGCATCATCTCGCTCATGCCTGCCGTACTTGAACCCCAAGATGCGGCGCGTTTTTCGTGTGGAGAGGGCGACCTTGTGCGAGCCGGCGTCTGGAGCAGGGAGCTAGCTTGCGTCGCCGCGTTTGATCAGTTCACATTGGATTAGAAGTCGTCGTGGGGAATTCGACAACGGGTCTGTTGTGGTGGAGTTCGGCGGCCATCAGCAAAAGCGGATGGCCGCAAAGAGGTGCTTCGCGGATGAAGGGGCTATTCCGTGGGCAGGCCTACGACCGCTATTCGCCTTCCGTCAGAGCTGACGGCTACCCGGCTGGCGGACGCCAAGCCGTGTTCGGACAAATCGGAAATCTCCTTCCATCCGTCGCCGCCCCTACGCCACATATACAGAATTGTGCCTTCGACTTGCAGGACGGATCCATCCGGTGCCCAGGTGTAATTGGCATTCGAGCCGACGATTTGGGTGAGAGGCCACACGGCTTTGGTTTCGGGGTCGAATGCCTTGATCCAGACCTCCTCATTGGTTTGTCGGTGGACGAAGCTGAAATGCTCCGTACCGGGTATCACGTGCGGCGTTGCGGGGACGGCATGCCCGGCTACGAAATGGTGTCCGGGCTTCTCGGCATGGGCGAGGGTCACGTTGTAGCCATAGCGCGACCAGAAAAGAATATAGCCGGTCTCGTGATTGCGGGCGAAGTAGCCGACCGGCTCTTCGACCCCAGCGTGTTGCAGGGACCAGACGGGAGCATCTGGCGAATGCCGATCGAGATGCCAGATTGAGTTGTTGCGTTCATAGACCATGGAAATGGTCTGATCATCCGGTGAGGGCGTTGGCGAATATTCGGACTTCTCGGTTGCCGTTATCTGGGAATGGCTACCGGTAACGATGTCATACTCCCAGATATCGGTCTGGGTGCCGTCACCTCGTGAATAGAGGAATGTCTCGCCGTCGTTGGTGAAGAAGGGCTGGTTGTCATAACCAGGTCGCCGGGTCACGTTCATCCCGCCCGACAGCACATCGCCTGAAGCTGCTGAGTCATATTGAAACAGGAAGATCTCAGTCTCAGGAAGCGCCTGTGAGGGCGCTTCTCCGTCCTGAACTTGCCCGTGAGCTGGAACGGCCAGCGCCAAGCATCCAAGGATCATTCCAAATTCTCGGCTTGTCGTCATGGATCGTTCCCTAGAGGTTCTGTTCGCGAAGGTGCCGGGATAGTGGAGCCATAGAATTCGAGACTCAACGTTTTTACCTTTCCTGCGCCTGCGGGAGAGAGTGAGACGCATGCGGTAACCTGACGCTTCGGCGCTTCACCGCCGGGGAGAGGAGAGCGGTCTTCTTCACGCTCAGTCCCTTTAGGAGCGCAACACATGCTTGGATGTAGTCTTCTTGGGCTGCGAGCGCATCTTCGTCCGTTTCATCGACGACGGCATCGATCGGCTGGATCCCGGCAGCGACGAGGGCGCGGTTGGTCCGCTCGAACTCACGTGCGATGCGATCCTCGTTGGGATACCAGAAGGGCCTCTTCAGGATGAGCTTGGTGAATTGGAGGCGTCGGATGAGATGGCGCCTGGAAGCGCCACCTACCCCTCCCTCGATTCTGTAGTAATATCCATCGAGGAATTCACCGATCCATTGACCGACGATCATGGCAGCGATCGCGAAGACCGGTGTCGAGAGCATGAGATCAGTCAACGTCTGGAGCAGACCAGCGTCACCAGTCATCTCGAGCCCGAGCATCCCGGCTAGCGGGGTTGCGAGTTTCATGCCAGTCATCACAGCTGCGGCGAGTCTGGCTGCTGCAAGCAGGGGTGAGATTTTCTGAGACATTGAGCGCGCATAGTGCTTTTTTCCTTTCCAAAGGTTACGATCAAAACTGTTTTTTCTCATAGGCTTAAGCAACTTGCCGCTGCGTGCCGCAGGCCTACCGCTCGGAGCCCGGATCTTTTGTGCCTACCGGTGGCTACAAGGCGGGAATCGGGCGGTTTGCTCGAGCGGTGCCGGCCCCGAGTTCACGAACAACCCACTTGAGTGTGGAAGAGAACGGGCGGTGTTGGGATGGGACATGTCGCGGGCGCAGGCGGGCACCGCGCAGCACGTTTTTGCCTGAAGCGGTTCCGTGATTCTCACTGCTGCGGAAAGCAATGGCCGAGCGTAGGATGCTATTTGGTGCATGCGGAGACGCTGACTGTGCAGTGACGGAACATCTCCGTCGGCGGCGACGGCGTCCAGCCGAGGTGCTGCCGCACTGGAGCGATCAGGAAGGTTCCACTTCTTTCAAATGCGCCAATTCAGTCAAATCGCAGCCGCACGCCTAGGGCGAGCGATCAAGGTCAAGTGATCGGCAACCGTGGCCACCTGATCTCGCCTGACCGTTCGGCGGGGTAGCTCACGTTCGCGCGCTATTGCCCCTACATCATCCGACGTGAGCATCACTGCAAAAGTCTAGCTTTCGCCACCCGCAGCCTTCAGCGCTTCCAGGCCGCGGACTGTATCAACAAGCCGCTTCAACCCTGCATCACTATCGATTCCACGCGTGCCGGTCAGAACGATGCTGACTTTGTGCTTGCATGTGGCTCGCATCGAATCTGCGGCCTCGAACAGCTTTGGCTTCAGAAGGTCAGACCCGATCTCCAGTGCCTCTTGGAGATCGGCCTGCGAAGTAAGCCCTTCGAGCCCTTGCTCGATCATCAGGTGCTTGAGTTTCAGATCCTCGGCGTCACCGACCATCTGGCCGAAGTCGCCCATCAGGTAACGACCCCATTCCGCAGAAATATCCGCGTTAGCCTGCTCGAGGCGTGCCTCATCGGTCTCCAAAAGGGGAGCATTGCCGCGGCGAGCCATTATATCCGACATCACTGATCCGGAGAGTGCGACTGCCAGGCACTCCTTGGCGACATAGCCGAGGAAGGGGGCGACGATTGCCCGCGAAACCATCGGAGCAAACATCGCGTCGGCCGAGGCACAGATTTCGCCGGTTTTGTCGCGAACCAAGCCGAATACCCAGTCGGTGTAGTCAGTGTTGACTTCTTCGAGAACGTCCCTCAGGCGGCCGATCCGTTTTTCGAGGTTGGGCCTCCCGACGAACATTTCCGGGGGGAATCCGAAGGCCATGGCGATGCCGAAATTCAGCCGATGCGTCTCTGGGGTTTCGCCTATCTGCTCGCGGAGCAGCTCAAGATCCTCGTCCGTCACAGGGGCGAGTTTTTGCACCGCCCCCGTCAGGCCGCGGACCAGAACTTCGACTGCATCTAACCGATCCGTGACGAACTGATTGTCCACGACGATGTGCGCCTTGAAGAATCGTGCGGCGACACCTGTTTGGCGCGCCAACCACTCGTCGAGATCGACGGGTCGGAGAAGCTTTATTGATAGCTTGGGGAGGGCTTTGAACACCAGGCGTTCTACGGCCGCGTCGTCCAACTTCTCCAGAGTAGCGTAGGTATCACGCACCTCGAGCGCAGCGGAAAGGATCGCAGCCTGCTTCGATGGCTCGACTGCAGCTCGCCGTGTGAAGTAGTCGACCACTGTCCTTGCCGGGTCCTTGGCCAGCGCTAGCACGTAAGTTAGTTCGTTCTCGAAATGCAGGTCACCATTCACGCTTGCGAAGAGTATGAGCTTGGTGAACTCGCGGAACACGGCGGGAAGAGCCATCTGGCTCTCGAGACGCTTGCATTGGATCACCCCGACCGGAGCGCCCGCCTTCATCAACAACACGTCGCGACCTGCATCGGCTCCGCGCACCATAAGTGCCGCGTCGTCCCATGTTCGCTTCATACCGTGCGGCGCCGAGCTCTTCGCCAGCGCATAGCTTAGCCTCTCAAAATCCTCATCTGTGAGACTGAGATAAGGGTAGCTGGCCATGCCGGCATCAACGATTTCTGCCGGGCTGACCTGTTGGATTTCTGCATCTGCGTCTGCGCCGGAGATTATCATGAAATGTCCTGGTATCGGGATCGTTCGGCCTTTAGCGACCGCGGGTTCCGCAGTTGAGTCCTATTCTGGGGATGGCTTTTCGCTACATGAAAGTCCGTCTCGTAACTCTGGTCCTGCGCTGCGCCCACTGTAGCTTGGATGCGCTGTCCGGCATTGCTTCATCCGAAGCTGATCAACAGGATTATTCCGATTGCGAGCATCATTTTTTGTGAACGGTTTCGCGCTACGATCAGGAGAACGATAAGTCCCCCAAGAAGATAGCCGTAGAGAAATTCCGCAAGCTCATGATAGCCGATTTCGGCTTCGGCCGAGGTCCTGCGTTAGCGACCGTTCTGACGTGCAGCATCCTGAGCAGCCGAAGGCTCTCAGCGCAGACGGGCATCTGCGCATCGACTGATCGCCGTCTCCGGTTTCAACGATTGTGGCTGTCAGGCAGCCGGGGGACGCGGCTTGTAGCGCGGCAAAGACCAGCCGAATGCCAGCGCACCGGCACGCAAGCCAAAGCCCGCGATCAGCGCGAGGACGACCGATAGTTCGCGTGCTGCGCCAAGAGCGTCGAGCCCGACATAGGCGAAGGCGGCGACCACGGCTGCCGTCACGTAGATCTCGTGCGAGAAGATGATCGAGTCCTCCTTGCCGATTACGTCCCGGATGATGCCGCCGAAACAGGCCGTGATCACTCCCATCGTCACGCTGACCAATGCTCCTTCCCCCATGACAATCGCCTTTTCCGCCCCGGCGGTCGCGAAGAGCGCCAGGCCAATCGCGTCTAGCCACAGGATGATCCTGTATCGGGAAGCCGCAAAGTGTGCCGTGAAGAAGACGATCACCGACACGAGGATGCACACTCCGAGGTATTCAGGGTGCTCAAGCCAGAGAACCGGGTGGGCATCGAGCAGGAGGTCGCGGATCGTCCCCCCGCCGATGCCCGTCACGGTGCCCAGAAGGACGAAACCGATTATGTCCATCTGGTTGCGCGATGCGACCAACGCGCCGCTCACCGTGAAGACGATGATCCCCAGCCAATCGAGTATCAGGATGCCGCTTTCGAACATCGGACTACCGTGGTGATGATACTCGGGTCAGGCAAGCGGTCATGCCAAGCGGGTCGTGCTCTGCGTGGGATCGGAGCTGATGTGGTAGCGCACGGGAGCAGTGCGAGGCCGGTTCGAGCTACATTTGGATTGGCCGACGAAATGCCCCTGCTAACGGTGCAGCTACGGCCGATGAAGCGCCTGCCATATAAGCGACGATCTTTCATGCGCCTGCGCAGCCGCGCGTCAGATATAAGCCCGAGATAAAGCCAACATCGACTTTTCCGCACCACCGCTCACAGGTAGGTGGGCGACGATCAGCAAAAGCATCAGTTTGGAGCCAACCGTGACCGCCATTTCCGCACCTGAGCTAGTGCAGCTCTTCGAGGGACGATTCCGGACGAGGCTTGAAATGGAATGGTCGACATGGCGCAACGCCTACGTCGAGCATGCGCGCACGGTGCAGGAGGCGGACAAGGACACGTGGTTGCAACCGCAGTTCCAGCAGACTCTCTGGGACGACACCTCCGTTTCGAGCATCGGCCCCGGTCAGTCGGTCACGCTTGTCAGCGCCTACGATGATGCGGATCTTGCCAGCCTGCTATTTCAAGCGCGCGACACGCTAGATGGTCTACCGCTAGACCGTCGCGGGGCGGAATTGGACGACCTGTACCAAAGTGTGCTCACGCGAGTACACCCGCGCTACACGCCCCGTCGCCCCAAGGCGCGGCTTGCAAGGTTGCTTGCTGCGATGTTCCCGTCGGACATGACTTGCCTGATGGACGCTCCTCGCGTGTGGACGGTCCAGCGCATTCTTGGCGCGCAGCGTCTTGCCGGTGATTTCATGGCTCAGCACCCGGCCATAAAGATGAAGATTCGAGACGCACTTGGTAGTGCTACCGGCCTCACTGGTGAGGTAGAGCAATCCATGTTCGCCTGGTTCCTCTGGGAGGAAATCGCGAATAAGCCTGATGAAGGTGCGGTCGCGATCCCGTCGATCGACCGAAAGGCTAACGCCGTGCCCGCGTTATCGCTGCTTCCCGCGAGTGCCCAGCGGCGCAGTCTCGCGTGCGTCAAGGACAACGTTTCGTTGCTCATGGCCATGATCCGCGAGGCCGAACACGGGATCAGCCGCGAGGACCTGGTAGGCGTGATCTTGGGCGAGGCAACTCAGCTCAACGCCAGTTCAGCCGGCAACATGATCTCGCAGGCGATGGGCGGACTGGGACTGCTTCGACTGGACGGCAGCACCTATCGGCCGACGGAGCGCGGCCAGGAAATGTTGACGGCGTCCGAGCCCGCCCACGTGCTCAGGGGTCCGCTTATCGGTCGCGTCTTCGGAATGGGCCACCTGCTCCGTATGGTCCAACGCGAGCCTGGGAAGCTGCGCCCGATCGACATTTCCACCAAACTGAAGGATCTGGTGCCGACTTGGACGTCGATGCAGCCTGGATCATACATCTTCGCTTGGGCGAAAATAGCCGGTCTAGTTCAGGTCGAGGATGGGGCCGGCGGTGGCCGGATAGCCTTGACGGAAGATGGCGAGGACTATGCCACGGCGCTGCCCGACGATTTCGAGGAGCGCTGGCGCATCGCGCCAACGCAAGAGAGCACCGCAGGGGAACCCGCCGCATCGGGCGGGGCGGAGGCGAAGGCTGCGGCGCCGTCCGTCCCCTATGGCGTCGACGAGATCATTGCCGACGGTTGCTTCATGGCGCGCGACGCGATTTCGAACGCCGTCGATCTCGTTCGACGAAAGAAGAACGTAATCCTTCAAGGGCCACCGGGCACAGGCAAGACCTGGCTTGCCAAGCGTCTCGGTTTCGCCGTGCTTGGGGTCCGCGATCCCGAGCGATTGACCGCTGTGCAGTTTCAGCCATCACTCTCTTATGAAGACTTCGTGCGCGGCTGGCGGCCCGACGGGAACGGCGGGCTGCAGCTCGCTGATGGCGTGTTCCTCGACGCGATCTCTGCCGCTCTCGACGAGCCGGAGCGGCCGTTCGTGCTTGTGATCGAGGAGATCAATCGAGGTAACCCAGCCCAGATTCTTGGCGAGATGCTCACCTTGATCGAGAGCGGTAAGCGCCGCAGTGATGAGGCGCTGCGATTGACCTATCCCCGTTCGGTCGACGAGCGGGTACACGTTCCCGACAACCTCTATATTATCGGCACGATGAACTTGGCGGACCGGTCGCTGGCGCTGATCGATATGGCGCTGCGCCGCCGCTTCGCCTTTGTTTCGCTGTCGCCTCTGCTGAATGAATCGTGGCGCGCTTGGGCGGCGGACCTTGGTTGTCCTCTAGAGATACTCGACTCGATCGCAGAGCGGATGGGCGGCCTGAACGACGTCGTCGCTGCGGATCGCGCGCTTGGCGATCAGTTCCGCGTCGGCCATAGCTTTGTGACTCCGCTCGCGGCGCCGGGGCCCGCTGAGGAGGACTGGCGGCATTGGTTCCAAGAAACCGTTGAGACTGAGATTGGGCCGCTCTTGCGCGAGTATTGGTACGACAGACCCGAAGAGGCGGAAGGTCAGATCGAGAAGCTGCGGGTCGGCTTCTAGGGGATGATGGTCGGCGCGACCGTGTCGGAACCTGGTGCGACGTGGCGTAGCCATGTCGGCATCCCCATCCGAAACCTTTGGATGCTGCTCGTCTACGCCTCCAACCTTGCCGATTTCGGAGAAGCGCTCGACACGGGAGTCGATGACGACACCGAGCTACCCGACCTGCTGGCCCGTCTGCTCGTGGTCGTCGTGGAGCGACGACTCAGACGCAGTTTGTCTAGCGGCTACGTTGATCGGCGAGAGGCGCTCTCCCGCGTCCGCGGCCGCATCGATTGGCTGGAAACGGAGTCTGGCATGCTGCTGAGCCGCGGCAGAGTGATGTGTCGCTACCAGGAGCAGACGCAGGATACCCCGCGCAACAGGCTGGTGAGGGCGGCGCTGGAGCAGATGTCGCGCCACGTTCGCGATGCCCGTGTAGCGTCCGACTGCCGGCGGCTGGCTGGCCAACTTGCGGCGGTAGGTGTCGCAGCAGGTAAACCCTCGCCAGCCGAGACTTCGCGAGACCAGATCGCTCGTCACGATTCCGATGACAGGTTGATGGTGACCGCCGCTCGGCTCGCCTTGGACTTGGTGCTGCCCGGAGAGGCTTCCGGTAACTCCCCCTCGACGAGGTTGCAGAAAGGCGAGGCCTTGCTTCGGGTCATCTTCGAAAAGGCTGTTGCGGGCTTATATCGCCACGAGCTGCACGGCCGCGACGGGTGGCGGATCAATGCCCAGAAGTCGCTCAATTGGCAGGTCGAGCACGCGACCGACGGAATGAGTAACCGCCTTCCCTCTATGGCTGTCGACATTGTGCTGCAACGCGGATCCCGGCGCATCATTGTCGATACGAAGTTCACAAACGCGCTCAAGCCCCGCCGTTATGGAGGTGTCGGCTTCGACAGCGGCCATATCTACCAGCTTTATGCATACCTCCGTTCCCAAGCTGGGGCGGGGGACGATTTGGCGGACGCCGCCGAAGGCGTCCTGCTCTACCCCGCTGTTGATGAAGTGATGGACGAGGCTGTTACCATTCAGGGCCATCGCCTGCGATTCGTCACGGTGGACCTATCGCTTCCATCGACCGAACTCCGGAAGGCTTTGCTCGACGTGGTGCGAGACGGTTGAATACGGTTTAACAACGAGGAGTGTTGCGCGGCTCCTATCGCCCTGATCACCTTAGGATGCTCGCCCATCGCGAGATAGTCGTTGAAACACCACAAAGCGATTAGTTTGGAGCCGTTGTGAACAAGGAAGCAGCACGCACTTGGGTAGGCGCCCTTGTTGCGCATGATGTCTGATGAACACGCGATCGCGGCCCACGGCACGAACCCTTTCGAACGCTTGCTTGAAGGCCCGTCCGTAATTCACAAACATGCGCTTGATCTCGGATCACCGCGTCCGTGGACGCGTTCGCTTCCACGTCCCGGTTGAGGTCAGCGATATCGAAATTGTGTTCGCACCGCGGGGAGGCGAGCGGCGAACATTCGAGGCGCCAGCGAGCGTATGGAAGGTGATGGTCGGGAACTAAGTCGGGGAAATTCTCGGCAAAGAAGCGCGCGGCTTGACGCTACGCGACAGGCTCGACATGGCGCTGTTTCGCCGTCGACTATGCCAACCTGATGGAGCTAAAATGGATGTGAGTTCCTTGGACGACGTTCGATCAAACATCGACCGGCTTGATCGAGAAATCATCAAACTTTTGGCAGAACGTGGCACGTACGTTCATCAGGCCGCTAAATTCAAAACCTCCTCCGCCGATGTGGAAGCCCCGAAGCGAGTTGAACAAGTCATAACCAAAATTCGGGCTATTTCCGAAGAGGCTGGATTAGAGCCCAACGTTGCGGAGGCTGCATATCGCGCAATGATAGCGGCTTTCATCAACGTCGAGCATCAGGCTTTTCAGAAGCACCAGACCGCGACGGAAGCCTAAGACCACTGTGCCTTGGCCCCGGTCAACGCAGCAGACGTTCGAGGAGTGCAGCTGGCAGGCTGCGCGGACGCCTGGTAAGCCAGGACGCAAGGCAATCAACATGAAATTGATTGAGGAGAAGGAGAACGGCTGAAATGCTCACCACCATACTCTGGTATGGAGGCGATGCGGAGGAACCGGAAGAGGTCTAGGAGTGGTATGCGTCCTCAAAGTTCATCAGGCCACGCGGCTACTTCTTCGGCCCCGCGCCTACGGGAAGGGAGTAAGCAGATCTCTCTTCCGGGTAAGTGGGCGATTTCCCTGTCCTGGCGACATGGACAATCGCGATCTCATTGCCTATCCTGTGTTCATGGCTAGTATCATGACCGTCAAGGAGCAGAGGCAGGCAGGCCGCGCAGCGCGCAGGGTAGGCGGTTATATGAAGCTCATCGAGCTCCAGGCTCAGCGCCGAAACTCGCGTGCCGCTCGCGCAACCAATGCCGATGCTGAGCACGATGGAGCCTCTGCGTCCGCGGCAGATCGCTCGAATTCACCTCAGGCTAGCTGATCGTGTCGTTTACGCTGGGCTTCTTCGCCAGCGTCTGCATCCTTCTTCCAGGCCTCGTCGCGGTTGCGGCCTTCAACCAGAAGTCTGGCTTGGCCGGGGTTCGTCGGCCCGAGCAGCCGCTTACATCCGTTCGGACCCTGGTGATTGCGATCTGCCTGTCGCTACTGGTTCACTTCCTAGCCTTCATGCTTGTGGAACTGGCCCTAGCGCTCGCCATCGAATTGGGTTCGATATGGCAAAATGAGACGCTGGAGCCGGTCCTGCGCAATCCGATCACGGGACTGTTCGAACTCGTGAGCAGCGGGCGCGCTCTGGAGGGGCAGACCGCCTTCGCTCTTTGCGCGGTATTTGTGCTGGAGGTTCTTGCGGTGATTGGTTTCGTCTCGCGCGATCCTTTCGACCTGCTTGTCGAGCCACTGGATTTGGGCGGACATGGCTGGTTGTTCCAGCATGTGATCAGACCTGCTGAAAACGGCTATCTCCCGATCGGACACGTTTTCACAACGACGGGAGCTGATGGTTTCGGATTGGCCTATATGGGGCCGATCGTCGATATCAGGCAGGGTTCCGATGGCGGTGTTCTGTCCGTGGCGCTGTCAAGGCCGGAGCGCTTCGTGTACAAGGTAGGAGAGGCTGTACCGCCGGCGGAGCCTTGGCGATTGAACAAGGAGCGGGCGCAGGAGCCACCCAAGTCCTATCAGCATTTTGACAAGGAACTGGTTGGCGGTGTCGTAGCCATCTCCGGCACCCACATTGCCAACTTCAACGTGCACAACGTTTCCAAGGCGCTCATTGAAGAATTTGCGAGCGTGGAGGAGGAAGTCTGATGGCGGACCTGTTCGCCCTCGTTTGTATTGGCGTGTTCTCCTTTGTGGCTCTTGCGAACGTCCTTTATGGCCTTCCTCACCTTATCGCAGTGACCGTTCTGCGTCCGATAGCTACGGGCGTAATCGTCGCCGTAGGCAGCGCGCTGGCTCTCGCTGCTCATTCTGCTGTCAGTGGTTCACCAAGCCTGCTCGCCTATGCGGCGGTGCTAGTAGCATTGCTTCCTTATCCAACCTATTGGCTCGTCAGCCTATGGGCCTGGTCAAAGACCGACGAAGAGGGAAGAGTAGCGTCATGGCGGATCAGGCGGGAAATTGCCGATCGGTACGAAGAGCCGGTTCCGCAGAGGAAACCTTGGTATCCAGGAGTTGTGTACGATCTGGAGAGACTGCGGCGGCGAGACATCTACGAAGCCCCGGCGACCAGTTAGTTCCTACGGATCTACCTGGTGTGAGCCGGCCCGGGCCCGGAGGTCGGATAGCGCAAATGTAGCTTCTTAGACCCTGAATTCAGCGGCCATCGACACCAGATGCGGCTGCTATCCGCCTCACTGGTACACAGGCCGATGTGGTGCAGCCTAAAGTGTATGCTGGAATGTCCGGCGGGAGCTAGGTTCTGGCTATTTCAACCCGTCGAACAAAGGTTGAAGATGAGGGAACGCAGTTCCCTCCAGGGTTTGGGCCAATGTTTGCCAGGTCGAATGCAGGTGGGTCTGATCGGAGCGGGTGAGGGCGGAGAAGTGGAGCCAAACGAGGCAGGTGCGCACGACATCCGCTTCGCATTTCTGGCGCCGGGTGAGTGTCCGCTCATCGACATCGAGCCCGAGCAGATCGCTGCATCCAGCCAGTGAGAGTGGCGGAGCGAAGAGCTTTATTACGTCGCGGTGAGTTCGCCCCCATAGCGAACCGATGCTTCGAAGTTCGAAGAGGTGGTTTACCACCGCTCGGATCCGTAGAAGTGGCACGTCGAAGTGGGTGCCATTGAAAGTGACGAGTTCGTGGCCCGGATGCTTTGCGAGAAGATTATCGATTCCAGACAGGATCTTGGTCTCGTCGCCTTCCCATGAGGTCAGCTTAACATTCTTCCCTCCATGTGCGACCTCAAGACAACTGGCCACGCCTAGGACTGATCGCGACGGATGGTGGAGATCGCGTGAGCTGAGCTGATTGCCACTCGATCGTGGGCGTTCGGGTACTGCCTCGAGGTCGAGTACAAGTAGATCGGGAAAAGAGCTCATGCGAGGTCTCCATGTGGCTGGGGAAGTTGAGGGAATTCCGGCCTGACTTTGGCATCTGACTGGTGGGATCTTGTTGATCGCCAGCGGTTGCCTGGATTGAGCCGTCTGGACTCTGGAGGGCGTTTTCCCCCTACCAAGTGACGAAGGCTACGCCCGCCGTTCTCTGGTTACGTTGATTGGATGCAAAAAGGCGGCAGGACCCCGTCTGCCGCCTCTTTGCTGACAACATGATCAACGATCTTTTAGCGCTTTCGACGGGCTGCCGACGGTCCGCACGGAGGCCAAAGCCCGCTACGCTGCGATCCGCTTCAACATCTGGTCCTGTTCTGCTCTCGCGGCAGCGGCGCCTCCCCAGAAATGCAATTCATCGTCATCTAGGCCGATGATCGCAGAGTCGCTGCTCTTGATGATGCTGACGATGTGGGCATCTGGATCGATCCCGGACAGTTCGACGAAATCGCCGATCCTGTCGTACTCTCGAGCATCGTCCAGCCAGTCTGGACGATGCGCAAAATGCAGGTCACTGTCATCGAGGCAGATGCCCTCGCTGATCTGAACCTGACAGGTCACGAGGCCGCCGCTGTAATACAAGCGAAGATTTCCTGCTTCGGTTTGCAAGGTGAGACCCTCCTCGCCGCAGGTGAGCAGCCTATCGTAAATTTCCTCTGCGAAGAGACCGGCGTTCTCTAGCATGGTAAGCGCGCTCTCTGCGATCAATCCGCTGGCTCCCGCGGTCCTCACCGATTCCGCCCTCATTCCGACGAGCACGCGCCGGTTTGCGTGCTTGGCGTAAAGGCGTGCGGCTTCGCTCGCATCCCGCACTTGGAAGACGTAATTCACAGGTTCGAGGAATTCATCCCAATCGCGAAGGACGACATCGATCGAGTCTTCTGGCACGGTACCGACATGGATCGGGCTTGGTTCCACGGCGATGACGGGATGCGAGTATCCGCTCCACTCTTTAGCCATCGCTTGCTGTGCTACCTGGACGGCACGACCTACCTCCCCGTTTAGGGCAAGGATGGCGCTGGATCGTGCGAACGTATTCTCGACCGTCGCGAGTAGCGCCAGCGCGGCGGTTCGGACACTTTCGCTATCGTTTTGGCGGATGTTCAGATCGCCCCGGAAGGTGAGCCTGACCTTTTTGCTCACCGGCAATGTGATCTCCACCAGCGCTGTGCTTTCGCTCTCGGTGTCGATCGTGACCCGCCTAGAGGTGATCTGCGGGATATCGAGCCGGCGGCTCGCAGCGGCATCGTTGAAGGCAGCTACGAGTAGCTTGCGATCTCGGTTGAGTTTGTAGTTCGTATACATCTATTTTCCTGTCATAAAACCTACTCCCTCTGCCGGCGTCCTCTGCGGCCGCCACTCAAGAAGGGATGATTATCGTTTCGATGATTTCGGTGCGCTTCAGGAGTGCATCCTGGGATCGGCTCGGATGCACCCGGATTGCGCATCGTAAAGCCAGCGCCGGGGATTGTTGAACGAGAAGAGTTGGCGTCCTGATCCATCGAAGTCCGATGCGTATTCCACCTTCCGCTCGGCGAAGATTGGATTCACGAGCAGCCCTTCCAGCGTTTTCCCCACGCGCTCTGAATGATCCTGACTTCCTGATCCGTTAGTCAGCCAGAGATACTGTCCCGACCAATTGGCTTCGGCTGATGTCATGCTTACCTCGGCGACACCGCACTCGTTCATGATGGTCAGGACCTGTCCGCCGCTGAGTTTGATTGTGACGTTTCCTTCGCGCAGAAGCTCGTCGAGAACCTCGTTCGGTTCGAGCTTCGGCCAACGCAGCAGTTCGAGACTGATGTCGTCGATCTCAAGGTCGGCATCGAGAGCTGCAAGTTCTTCTAGCCGGGCTTGGCGGATCTTTTGGATCGCAAGATCCTCCTCGAGCAGATAACCCATATCCTCGTCTTCCTCGGCGAGAATAGAGATTGTCTGGCGACGTAAGTCCGGGGAGGTCATTTCGACATCGACCTCGACCAGCACGTGATCGCAGCCTTCTTGGGGATCCTCGAGGTTGCTCGCGCGTGTCGGCTTGAAGCGAATGCCGGCGAGGCGCACATCCAGTCCGTCTTTGACAGCAATGACAACCGCATCCTTTGCAGCGGTGCGGATATTCTCCGCATGCGTCAGGAGTTCGACTTTGCCTCGATCCAGCGTGATGAGGGCTCTGGCAAAAGAGCGCGCTTCAGCGATGCAAGATTGCTCGCTTTGCAGCACAGCGTCGACATCGCTTGGTCGAAGTGGAACAACCAATTCCGGGCCCACGGGGACCTCAACCAGAAATGCTTCGCCAGACACATGGCGCCGTAACCATGAATGATCGACGCGGATGTGGGCGGCATCCCCTGCGTTCAGTTCAGCGCGTACCGCCGCGATGAACTCGCGATAGCACCTGCGCCTTTCGTGTTTCTTGCGCATTATTGGAACTCTCCTTCCGGACCAGGCGAAGAAACCTTTTTTCCTCTGATGTACCTGTTCCATCATCCATTCTTCATGAAAGCGGGCGGCTTCGCTGCTGCGGCCGCCCCCTTACACTCCCCTGGAATCCTCAACTGGATTCTGGATACAAATTGTTGAGAGCCCGTTAAATGGCCGCTATGTCAGCGCCTGAGCTGTTTGCTGGCGATCGTTCCCGGCGCATTCCTCCGGCTCTAAAAATCGCGAATGGAGAACGCCGGCGAATGCTTTGTTGCGACTTTTGAAGTTGCTTTTGTGGCAGAGACATCCGTCGCACGAGATCCGCGCCGCGATCGACCTCATCAAACGCAATGCAGACGCATTTCGTCATCTGTGGATTAGGAAGATCAGCTTAGACGCAGAGCGGAATCGCCGCGAAGAGTTGATCAGTATACTTCAGAGCTGGACGCTGGCAGTGCGGGGACCTCGGCATCCACACCAGACAAGGGAATACGTCTGCGCGCTTGCATCGTTCGTCGATCCGACCTTCCGCCAGGCGTACAGTTGCAGCGCCACCGACATCGTGAAGACGCTGTATTCTGTCCACTCCCTGCTCGAGCAACGCGTCGATGAGCACATGCAATGGGTGCGGGGCTGGTTCAAAAAGAGCTCCGGCATTGCCATGATCGATGCCTTCGTTGCGACGGCTTCCACGGAACATGCCGAATGGATCCGTAAGGAGGCTCTGCCCCATCGCTATGATCGCGAGCGCCTCAAGGACTTCTTCCTGGATCTAGCCCAGGATCGCTACCGGGCGATTTTCACCTTCCAGCTTGAAGATCTCCCATTCGAACTTGCACCGCAGGATCGCGCGCAGGTGGCGCAGCTTTTTGATAATCTCGCCATGGGGTTTGGCGACCTCACCGATTCCGATCTTGCGCATTTCCATCTCGCCAATCCGGTGAGGCTGAAACCTTTGGTACGCCTTCCTGATGGCCAATACTTCTGCTGCAATCCTCAGAGCGTGATCACTTCCGTGGCAGAGATCTTTCAATCTATCTGCGAAAAGAGCGCTTCAACTAAGAAGCGCTCGGAAAAGTTTCGTGGCTACTCGGTTTGGAGGTCGAGCGCTGTCACTACCTCAGCCGACGCGGTGATCTCGAGCGCGATATCGAATATACAGCCGACGAACTGGACCTGTTGGCAGACTATCTCGAACATCAGTTCAACGTGGGGCCTAACCCAGGTGTCGAGCGATGGATCTACGGCAAGTCGTTCAAGATATCGGCAGCTTATGGTCTGCTTGATGTCCAGACCGCTCCCAACTTCCAAATCAAACGAACCAGGTACTGGGGGGAATTGCTTGAGACTCTGGAACGGCTCAAGCCCCCCGGCTGGACCAGGTTCGGCCACCGCCTTTTGAACACCGGATACGAGGGCCAGAAGCGGTTCGAAAAGCTCATCCGTGAAGGCGAAAAGCAGGTGAAAAGGGCAGACGACCACTTCTTCACCAGCGCCATCACATCAATCATCGAGGGGAGAAGAAACACTATCGCGGTCTGCGTGGGGCCGCGGGTTGGCACAGAGCAATTCGAATCAAACCTTCAGCATGCAGTCGCTAGTGCTGCCGACCAGGGGCAAGTCAGCGATCTCTTGCTGGTGTATAGGTATTGGCCGCGCTCAGGCGAACCCTATGATTACATAGGCACTTTTCATCATGCGGTCCTTTAGCCATTCTAAACGAAACCCTGGGTCGGCGGGTTCGGTCTTTCTGCTAGCAGGCCCGCAGTCGGTCGCGGGATGGCCTGCAACTCCGGATCCCATACCTGCAGTTCCTGGGCCAGGGTGACGCAAGTCGCGAGTGCCTGTCCCTTTTCAAGGCGCTCCACGAACACGGGCGTGGAACAGGGAAGTCCCCGCTCGATAAAGGATCGCTGGACCGACTTCGCGTTGGAGCCCGCGAGGCTCAAATCACGCCGCAGAGCTCCATCTTTGCTGCTCCATGAGATCCGGGTTTCAAACACGGGTTCTTCTCCTATTTGGATTTGGGTTTTATTATGACGGCCTGGCTGAGGAATGCTGCCGCGTTTCCACGGGAGTATGGAGGGGTGGGAATGACTTCTGCCGGCGAATATGCGTATGGGACGCACTATGCCGGATGAAGAAACCGACGCTGATCAGCTAGCCTCAAGTGTGGGCGCATGCATCGTGGGACATCGTGAACGTGCCAATCTCGAGGGAGCAACGCTTGCTCGGGCTGCAGGCATGGCACCTGCCTACCTGTGGAGGGTCGAGCAGGGCAGAACGCTTCCGAGCCTGCGGAATCTTGCTCGATTAGCGAAGGCGCTCGGCGTGTCCCTTTCTGTGTTGCTTGAGGAAGCTGATATCTCGCCGGTCAACATGGATAACCGGCCTTATGACCGCGGTTGACTTCATGGTTTCAATTCGCGGCGCGGACCTTCTATCCTGCGGAACCCATCCGGCAATACTACCACCGCCTTGTAGAGCTGACCTTCGTGAGTAATCCGAAGATCGCCTCCTGCTCGGCGGAGGATGGAAGAGACAAGGGCTGCTCCCGCACCGCGACGGGCATTACTTTGTCTAGGCGTTTCGTTGACCACTTCCAGGGATACGCTCGTAGCCAACCGGCGAAGATGGATGGCGATCTTGCCTGACGTCGGTTCGCCATGTTTTGTGGCGTTGATGAGGAGTTCGTAAGCGACTTGGAGCAGAGCGTCGAGCGTACCCGGATGAACGACGACCTCTTCCAGTACGAGCCGAACGTTCCGATCGCCGAGACTGCTTCTACCCATGACGAAGGCCTCGCACAGTTCGCGCAGCGCCTTGCTCGCGTTGTTGCCTTCGGATGGAGGCTGGACGAGCAGCCGGTTGAGTCTCGCGTGCCCCTCGATGCGGACGATCGCCTCGTCAATCATCGGCGCGTCGCAATCGAGGCGTGCCTTAGTCAGGCGCAGCGCTGCCAGAGTAGCAGCGAGCTCGTTCGCGGTCCTGTGACGCTCCTCATCCACCAGCAGCCTTGCGGAATTTTCGTAGCGGCTTCGCGCCCTACCCGTGAAGCCATTCATTTGGGCCACCTCCGATATACTAAATAGTATATTCTTGAAGTAATGTCAACCGGGGATCACGCGCTCTTAAATGCGCGAAGCTTGGCCAGCAATTGCCGGGTATCGCGTCTGATCGCTGCGGACAGTTTGTCGATCTCGTCGAGCTCTGTTGAGCGGGATCTGATTGGCGGCAGTTTGTCTGATGCCAGTAGGTCTCGGATCCGCTTTTCGAGTTTGGTGCTGAGAGGAACCAATCCTGCGGAGACCTTGCTGTAGTGCGCCTGCGAAATATCAAGCCGCCGGGCAATTGCCTCCTGCGTCAACCCAGCCTCTCTGCGGGTGCGCTCCATTTCTGACAGGATTGTAGGGCTTGCGGGTCGAATCATGATGCTCTAAAATGCATATATGCATAATCAAATGCCCATTGGCCAGCGAGTTCTCCATCTTCATCAAGGTGAATTCGTCGCCCTGGATCTACCGCCACCTGCTCGGCGCCTTACGCGAACTGGTCTTGCATGGGGTGATGCATGCGCAATGAAGTCACCCGCGTTCTGGGCTGCGCAGTCTTGGATGTGGGAGTTGGAGGAGCCGGACCATTTCCGTTTGGGCAAATCCCTCGAGGAAGAGCTCATGGCCTGTCTGTTGGGAGGCTATGGGATCCCCTCGGAAGTGGGGCTGGCCGCTTACGAAGTGGTGCGCGAAGCATGGCATCGCCGACCCTCTGATGTGCTAAGCGAGAAAAGCCTCGAGGCCCTTCTTTCGGAACCGCTTCTCGTTGTTGGCCGCAGCGTTCGATATCGTTTTCCGGCGCAGAAGGCGCGCTACTTGTCTGCGGCGCTTGCCGGTCTTTCCTCGCTTGATCGATCCCTTCCCGACGTGGCCTTTCGCGATTGTCTTTGCCGTCTCAGAGGTGTCGGCCCTAAAACGGCATCCTGGATTGTTCGCAACTGGCGCGGAAGTGACGAGGTCGCCATCCTCGACGTGCATATCTTGAGGGCCGGTAGATCGCTTGGTCTGTTCGCTGAGGATCTGGAGGTGGAGCGGCATTATGCGCAGATCGAAAGAAGATTCGTCGATTTTGCCAAGGATCTTGGTGTGAGGGCATCCATCCTCGATTCTGTGATTTGGATGGCGATGCGGCAGGAGAACCGTGCGAGCCGGAAAAGGACCAATTCCCGCGCAACTGCACAATTGGAAATGGCACTGGTGTAGCTGAGTGCTCGCTGTCGTTTTGCGAATGATTCCAACGGTTCGACTTCGGCGACGAAGTTTGTTGCCACATCCTTTCCGAGCCCTCATTGTATCCTGACTACAATCTGGGAGCATTTTATGAGCGGTAGCGGGGGCGACGGATTTGGCGGCGGCGGCGGCGGAAGTGGTGGCGGCATAGCTGGCGCCGGAGGTGGCGAAGGGAAGGGGGACGACGAGGATCCCTGCGACATCACAGAGACGGCGCCGCTCAACAGCCCGCAGCCCGCCGTGGTTGCTACTTTGGCTGTCGGTAGTCGCCTGACGGTCGCATTAGTGACGGGAGGGGCTCGTCCGACCCTGCAGGTCAATGCGCCGGCGGGAACCGCCGGCTCGCTAACCCACCGTGGTGCCTTGGCGATCGCCAACTGTATCCGGGCCGGCAATGTTTATGAGGCCGAGGTTCTGACCATCTCCGGCGGGCAGGTGCTTCTTCGGATTGAGCGGGTATGACGACGATAGCCGGGGGCATCTACGTCGAGAGATGTGTGGAGCCCTACTGGAACGAAGTTTTCGGCTCTGCCGGCCGTGCAGCGATGGCGCTTGCCGACCAGGTGCCGGATGTGCGTCTGTGCGCATTCAGGCCACCAGACCTCGCTGTTGATCTGGACAATCTTGCCTTCATCTCGGGTGCCAGCCTCGAAGGCCCAGAGCGGGGCACTCCCGTGTCCTTCGATTACATGCATTCGTTGGCCGACCCGAAGATAAGCCCGCGCCCAGATGCGATCCCTAATCTTGGATCGCTTGATGTCGAGGACGACATTGTGTTGCGCTTTGGCATGCTGGAAGGGGACGCAAAGGTTCGTGCTCGCAAGGCCGTATACGACCCGCAGTCTGCCTTCGACCCCCGACCATTCACAGAAAACGGCTCTCAAGCGGAGCAGTTGGCCCTCGTGGTAAACCGCTTTGAAGGTCACCGCCTGACGGGGAAAAACGATCCGGATGAAATAGTGACCCGTCTCATGCTCGACCATGCGGCGGATGTCGTCGTCCTGAAGATGGGAGGACGGGGTGCGCTCGTGGCCTGGGCTGATCACCGGTGCACCATCCCAGCCTATCGCAGCGACCGCGTCTGGAAGCTTGGATCGGGCGACGTTTTCTCTGCGGCCTTCCTTAAGTTCTGGGCTGCCGATGAGCTCTCTCCGGATGTTGCGGCGGACCTCTCTTCAAGGGCGGTCAGTCGTTATGTCTCTACGCGATCCCTTCCCATCCCGACGCGAGCGAAACTTGAGGCGGTAGCCTTCGAGCCGGTGGTCCCGGGAAACGGCAAGGTTTACCTTGCGGCACCGTTCTTCAATCTCGGTGAGATCTGGATGGTCGAGGAGGCGCGAAAGTGCCTCTCGGGTATGGGCGTGAAAGTTTTTTCGCCCCTACACGACGTGGGGCGTGGTCCCGCTGAGGAGGTCGCTGAGGCGGACCTGGCCGGATTGGATGCATGCGATGTGGTGCTGGCTATCCTGAATGGAGGTGACGCGGGCACGATCTTCGAGGTCGGTTATGGCACCGCGAGGAGCAAGCCCGTCGTGGCTCTTGCCCAGAACGTGAAGCCTGAGGACCTCAAGATGCCCGCAGGAGCGGGGTGCACCGTGGTCGACGACTTCGTTTCTGCGATTTACCACGCCGTCTGGAAACTCAAGTGAAGGGTCTGCTCCTGTCAGGAGGGATGGATTCAATCGCGCTTGCGGCTTGGAAGCGCCCGGAACTCGCTTTTACCATCGATTATGGCCAGCGCGCGGCCGCGACGGAGGTGGCGGTGTCGCGGCAGGTATGCGCGCAGTTGGGGATCGATCATGAAGTGGTTTGCGTCGATTGTTCGGCACTAGGCACTGGCGACATGTCATCTGTCGCGGCCGCGGACTGTGCACCCGCGTCCGACTGGTGGCCGTTTCGCAACCAGCTTCTGGTGACCCTGGCGGGCATGCGATGCGTGGTCCTTGGGGTGTCCGAGTTGATGCTGGGTACAGTGGCCACGGATGGGATCCATGCGGACGGAACCGGGCCATTCTTCGCCGCGCTCAACCAGTTGCTATTGATGCAGGAGGGCGCATTGCGGGTTTCCGCTCCTGCCCTTGAGTTTACTTCGGCGGAGCTGATCCGGCGTTCGGGGGTAGAAGCAGCGGTCCTCGCTTGGGCGCATTCATGTCATACGGGGTCGCTCGCGTGCGGAACCTGCCGAGGCTGCGTGAAGCACATCGAGGTGACGAGGGAACTGGGTGTCCAACCCTATTGACCAAGAGCCCCGACCGCTGCTTGTCGGAACACCGGTCCTGCCGGACTGGCCCACCGCGCCCGTAATCCAACGGTTCCGAGTCCCTCAGCATGTTCCAGAAATCGGCTTCTTCGAAGCTCTGTATGGGCGCCGGTCGGGAAGAGAGGGAGCTATGGATGAGGATGCCTTGAGCGCCATCCTCTATCACTCGATGCGCTTACGGGAACGAAGGCATGATGGTCGGTTCGGGGTTTGGGAAAGCCGTTCGGCTCCGTCTGCCGGTGGCATACACGGCTTGCGTCCCCTCGTGGTTCCGAGTGACGAGCATTCGCCTGCTGGCTTGTACGATCCTGACATACATGGACTGATCGAACTCGGTGGGGATGCTGCGCTGCGCGGTTCTGCTCGATCTCGACGCCAAGCCATGGGCGTCTCCTCGCAAAACTACTTCATCCAGTTCGTCGCCGATTCCGATCTCTATTCTTCGCGTTATGAAAACTCTCGTTCCCTGATCCTGCGCGATGTAGGAGCTCTGATCGGGATCATGGGCTTGGTAGCTGCTGCATTCGATCTGTCCTGCTGTCCTTTAGGGCACCTCGGCAAAGACGTGGTTGCGGCGTCTGGCCTTCCCGCTCGGTATGAGGGGGCTGGCGGGATCATGATCTGAGTGCTCTGGTTATGCGACCATCATAGGTGGCGGGCGATCCGCCTGGTAGTCGACACAGCGCGAAATTGCCGGAACGCGGGCCTTGGACAGGTAAGGTCCAAAGTCGCATTTCTAGGTAGCAGCCGCTGAGCATCGCGTAGCTGCATTTGGGCGGATAGCCGAAGTCCCCCTGTGGACTAGGAATGCCTGGTCAGGACCACCTAATCGGCTGCGAACAACTCGAGAAACTTCCGTGTCAGCGGGTTCTTGTCGATCTCCGCCACCTGTAGCCGGTTGCCCCAATGGAGTCCGTCCGTGTTTCCCAATACCACCCGTGTCAGATCCTTCTCCGGCACCTTGAGAAGAAAACCCGCATTGGCGTCCGGCCACCAGCCACCGTGCCAGACCAGCTTCTGCCCGCGCCATTCCTGCACCCACCAGCCGTAAGCATAGGCAGCTGGCTTCCCGTCCGCGTTTAGCGGCTGCGTCCACATCTCCCAGAGCTTGGCGCAAGCTTCATCGCCGAACGGGTAGCGCAGTTCGAGGCAGAGGGCTCACCGCAGGCGGTTGCACTGTGGGATCGGGTGGCGCGAAGCTACGGTCAGCTCGGCGCCTGTTCACAACCGCCAGATTGAACTTTCCTACATGGAACAAAATGTGAACATATCGAGCCTCCATCGACTCGGAAGGTTACCATGCTCGTTCTCGATCCGGCCGCGCTTGCGGCTCTCGCTGCCGTCATCACGGCCTGCTCAGCGCTCATCTGGTCCATCCGGCGCAAGCCATGAGCTCGAAGCGTCTCGACACTATCTCGGATTACACGAGGCACGGTTATATCCTGCGGGTAGATTGCAGAGCCTGCAAGCGCTTGGCCATTATCGATCCGCTCAAGATCACGTTGCTGTGTCAGCAGCGCCAGTGGTCGAAACAGATTGCTGCGGTCCAGGGGAGGTTGCGCTGCTCGAAATGCGGTAGCCGTGACGTGCGGGTGGGGCCGGGGTTCGGGTCTTGAGCGTCATCATTGCGGCTTACCGACCGTTCACCATTTCGCGGTAGCTCTGAGAGGATGCGAAGCTATGCCCTTGCCGCCCTTGTGATCCTTTCGGCCCCGGCGACTGCGCAAGATGTTGCCGGAACCGCTCGGGTGGTCGACGGGGACTCCCTAGTGATCGCCGAGGCGCGAGTGCGATTGGCGGGCATTGATGCCCCTGAGCTTGATCAGAATTGCACCCGCGATGGTCAAGAATGGGCATGCGGCGAAGCCGCCGCAGCTCAATTGCGCTCGCTAGCCGAAGGCAAAATGGTGACTTGCTTCGGGCAAGGCAACGATGCTCATGGTCGCCTGCTGGCGATCTGCCATGCGAACGGTCTCGAGCTGGGCGCAACGATGGTGGAGTATGGCTGGGCGACCGCTTATCGCAGTTATAGCAGCGCGTACATCGGACACGAGCATCGCGCAAAGTCGGCAGGGCAGGGCATCTGGCGATCGGAGTTCATTCTGCCAGAGTATCATCGACTTGCGAAAACTGAGCTCGCAGCGCCTGCAGCCTCGCAAGAACGGTCGGCTTCTCGGCAGAGGCGGTCAGAGCCTGAGGATCAGGCTCACCACGGTTGTAGGATCAAAGGGAACCGGAGCCGTCGCGGCGACTGGATCTACCATCTCCCGGGCATGCAATATTACGAGGACACCCGGGCCGAAGAGATGTTTTGCTCCGAGGCAGCGGCGAGAGCGGCAGGGTATCGGCGGTCGAAGGTCTGATGATGGGCCGACAGCAGAATGTCGGCTCATCTGCTAAGAAGGGGCAAAGCCGCCCTCGCGATATACCCGAGATTAGGTTGCGTTCGGCCTGCACCGAATCTGCACAACTTCCACACCGCTTTCAAGCGGCTCGAATAGCAGTGAGACAACACCAGTCTGCCATTTCTCTATCGATCAGATGGAGAAGGCATATGTCTCGAAATGTCGGAATACCCCGCAAGGCCCGCGCGAGTTTCCTCGGAAAGCTCGTCATTGGAGCGGCCCTGCTCGCATTATCCGATCTGTTCTTTATTGGTTACGGGGGCGGGTCGGTCATCGGGGTGTTCGCGATGGTCTGGTTGGTCGCCTTGGTCATGCTACGGCCCGCAATCCGGAAGGCTCGTGGCGGTCGGCTGGCTATCTCGCTAGCAGCCGGTTTCGGCCTGATCCTGATAGTCGACCCGAGTTTCCTCGGCACGATCCTGTTCCTCGCTGCCATCGGCAGCGCCACCCTTCTTCCTCGGCACATTTTCGACGATGCGGGACGTTGGCTAGCGCGGCTTGCGGCGCTGGCGGTCAAAGGACCGCTCAGGGCGCCGCTGGAACTCTACCGGATTGCGAACCTGTCTGGCCAAGGCAGAACCTCCGCCAAGAATGTCGTTGCACACATCGCGCTGCCTTTGTTTGGCGGAAGCATCTTTCTTGCGCTGTTCGCAAGCGCCAATCCCGTACTCGGCGGTGCGCTGGGTGCGATCCGGCTGCCCGGTTTCGGCACGCTGGTCCCGCACGCGATATTGTGGGTATTCACGCTCTCGCTGGTGTGGCCGACCTTCCGCCCCCGCGCCATGCGCTTATCGGGCGATCGACAAGCAATCTTGGCTCATTTGCCTGATCCACCGGTCGTAACCATGCTTCTCACGCTCGCGACTTTCAATGTCGTCTTTGCCGTGGAAAATGTTCTCGATATCGCATTCCTGTGGAACGGCGCTGCGCTGCCGGAGGGGGTAACTCTCGCGGACTATGCCCACCGCGGAGCTTACACACTGATTGCCACCGCCCTTCTCGCCGGACTGTTCGTCCTTGTGGCGCTGCGACCCGGCTCCGCTGCCGCGCGCCATCCTCTGGTGCGCAGGTTGTTGCTGGTCTGGGTCGGGCAGAACATAATGCTCGTCGCTTCGAGCGTGCTGCGCCTGTTCGACTATATTGATGCCTATTCGCTCACCGTGCTGCGAATATCGGCGCTGGCCTGGATGGCTCTCGTGGGCATCGGCCTCATGCTCGTGTTCTGGCGCTTGCTTGCCGAACGGTCGGCTGCTTGGCTGATCAACGCCAACTCGCTGGCTGCGGCGATCGTGCTGACGGCTGCGAGTATCGTCGATCTCGGCGCGGTCGCAGCAGCATGGAACGTCTCTCACCTGCGCGATCCGGCGCGGCTCGATCTGTGCTATCTCGATCGACAGGGCAGCTCTGCGCTGATCCCGCTGATAAAACTTCGGGACGCTCCCCTCGATCAAGAGATGCGGGATCGAGCGGTCTATCTGAGTGCCGTCGCATACCGGGAACTGAAGGTGAGCCAAGCCGACTGGCAGAGCTGGACCGCGCGGAACGCGCGTAGGCTCGCACAGGCTGAGCGCATGCTTGTCGCTGACGAACGCAAGCCAAAGCGTGCTCCTCACGGAAGAGACTGCGGCGGCAGAATTCTCGCTCCACCGGCATCTGCGGTTCCGACCGAAGCTCCCCTGGCAGATGCGCCGATTTTTGCCGAACCTGCGCAGGGTGCGTCCGTACCATTGACGCCGGGAGAAATCCGGTGATCTTGTGCCCCATGCCGCGCACGATACTTGTCGTCGACGACGATCCCCATATCCGCCAGCTGCTCGTCTTCGCGCTGGGCAAGGCCGGGCTCGACACGATCGAGGCTGGGGACGGCGAGGAGGCCGTGACCCTGATCGGAGAACGTATCCCCGATCTGGTTATCCTCGACATCAACATGCCTCGCATGGACGGGCTGGAGGTGTGCCGGCGAGTGCGGGCCACCAGCGGCGTTCCGATCCTGTTCCTTTCCTCGCGCGACGACGAGATCGATCGCGTACTCGGCATAGAGCTCGGCGGCGACGATTACGTGGTGAAGCCGTTCTCGCCGCGCGAGGTCGTTGCGCGCACCCAGGCCATCCTGCGGCGTGCCGCAGCCAAGGCGCCCGATGTCCAGGGTTGCGGCGGGCGGATCGCGCACAATTGCCTCACACTCGATCTCGAAGGCTGGCGCGCGCTGTGGGACGGACAGGACGTGCCGCTGACCGTCACCGAATTCACGACGCTGCGGACACTCGCATCCTGGCCGGGCAAGGTTTTCGGGCGCGATGCCATCATCGATCGCCTCCACGGCCCCGGCTTTGCAGTGACCGACCGCACGATCGACAGCCATATCCGCAATCTGCGGGCCAAGTTCGCGGCCGTGGGGGCGGACACGCTGATCGAGACGCGGCCGGGGATCGGCTACGCGCTCGGGTCTTGCGAGCGTAGCGGAAGCTGACGGGACCGATGGTCCGCGCCGCCAAGGAATGGCTCAAGGCACGATGGCCGCGCCTGCGGCTGCGCACCATCGTCTTCGCCACCCTGTTCGCCGTGGCCGCACTTCCCGGTTTGGCCGCCATGTTTCTGCGAGTATACGAGAACACACTGGTCCGGCAGACGGAAGCGGAGCTCGTCGCCCAAGGCGCCGCCTTGGCTGCAGTTGCGGCGGTGCAATGGCCTGGTGCCGGACGATCCCTGCCCAATCCCGTGGACTTCCGGCCCGAACCGCCGACCATCGACCTCAGCAGCACTCCGATACTACCAGAGCGTCCCCCGCCGCAGCCTGGCGGCGATCCCGCGAACGACGATGCGGTCGCCGTTTCTGAGGCGATCGCGCCGGTCGTCGCGCGAACGAGACAGGTTACATTGTCGTCGATCCTACTGCTGGACGGCGAAGGCCTGATCGCAGCTGCGGAGAGTGGCGAAAGCCTGGCCAAGCTCCCGGAAGTCCAGGCCGCAATGGCGGGCCGCCCGGCCACTGTGCTGCGGCGCAACGGAGCCTATCGGGCGACCTACCGCTTTGAATGGCTGACGCGCGCTGCGGCGGTAAGGGTCCATCATGCGCGCCCGATCCTTGTGAACGGAGAAGTCGCGGGGGTACTGCTGCTATCGCGTTCGGCGCGCAGCCTGTTCAAGGGGCTCTACGCAGATCGTGGCAAGATTGCATTCGGGATAGCAGCGATCCTGGTCCTGCTGATCCTCCTGAGTGGCCTTCTGTCGCGCGGAGTCGTCCGGCCGGTCGAAGCCTTGGGACGGGCTACGCGAGCGCTGGCTTCGGGCCGGGAAACCGTGCCCGAACCGCCCCGAACGGCAGCGGTCGAGATACAGGGACTGTATGAGGACTTTGCAAGCATGGCAGACGCCATCGAGCGCCGCTCGCGCTATTTACGCGATTTCGCACATGCGGTCAGCCACGAGTTTAAGACCCCACTTTCCGGGATTCGCGGCGCGCTGGAGATCCTCACTGATCACGGCGAAACGATGTCGCTCGAAGAGCGGCACCGCTTCCTGGCCAATGCGGACGCCGATGCGGCGCGCCTGACCTTGCTGTCCACTCGTCTGCTCGACCTTGCGCGCGCCGATCTGAGCGTATCTGGTTCACAAGGAAGCTCGGATCTCACCCAAGTACTGAAGCGTCTCTCGGATGCCAACCGCAGTGAGGGTTTCACCATTACGATCGAGAATGCCGAAGGCGCGCCGCCCGTCGCCGTTGCTGAAGCCTCGCTCGATGCGATCACAAACGCCTTGATCGAGAACAGCCGCCAGGTGGGGGCGAGCCGCATCGACTTCACGGTAGAGTCAATTGGCGAAGTCATTCGTCTGACTGCCGAGGATGATGGTCCCGGCATACCGATTTCGGACCGTAAACGCATTTTCGAGCCGTTCTTCACCACTCGCCGCACAACGGGTGGAAGCGGGCTCGGATTGCCGATCATCAAATCGTTGGTCGAAGCGGCCGGTGGCACGCTGTCCCTAGATGAGACCGAGGGCGGCGCGCGCTTTGCAATCGCGCTGCCGCCTGCGGAATGAAAAAGGGGGATTCTGGGCCGCTATACGACTGTCGCTTTTGGCAACTACACGAAAGAATCCGACAACAAGCTTGACCTTGCGGTGGTGAACTAAGCCGAGACAATCGCTTGGACAACGTCGGCTGCTGCTCATATATTCTTTCAAAGCAGGGGGGCTCCAGGCCAATCATCATGCCAATTCAGGCAACCAACATGCCTGCGCATCCGCAATGCGACGGCGACCAATGGTCGATCATCGATATCGATGGGCTTGCCGAACTCGTCGCGCATATTCTTGTGGGCCGCGGGTTCCACGCTGCATTGATCCTGCAAGGCGTGAGGCTCGACGAGGGCCCGATCACTACCGACATCAAGGCCAAGTTGTTCACCGAGCTTCACCCGGACAATGAGCCGCGCTCGCATCACCGCGACGGCGTGCTGTTCGAAGTCATATGCTGGGTCGCGGCCAAGCTCGGCGCCAGCGCGGATGAAGCGCTCACCGATCCGCACCTCAAGGCGACCTACCAAGGAGCGGATTGTATCAAGGTCCAAGTCGACCCACTGACCAAGGCCCTGACCCGAGCAACGGTCTACGAATACAAATGCACCAACAACTGGCGCGATCTGTTTCGCGACGACGTGATGGCGGCGTTCCGGCAATATCAGACCGGGCAACGCGACAATTTGCTGTCGCAGGGCGCGATCGCTCTGCTCGAGAAGATGGGACTCGACGGTCCGCAGCTCAAAGCGGCCTATGACCAGCTCATCCAGAGTCGGCCGATCGCCTACCGCGCATCGCTGACCGTTCAGCCGCTAGCCTTCAGCGCGGCGCAGAGACTGGCGCTGTTCGGCGGATTCGACGGTGTCGGGGCCGTGGTCGGTGACCGTGCCGGGGATACGCTGCCGCTCGATAATATCCGTGCTTGGTTCGCCGATTTCTCGGACAGGGTGTGGGCAAAGATCGACGACTTCGATGTTTGACGCCGAAAGCGCTTCCCTCATCCGTTCGGCACCCGCGCTGGAAGGCGTCGATCCGGCGCTGCTGCCGCAAGAGCTGACCGCGATCTATGCGGACCTGGCCGGCCTCAGACTGCGTGCGGCACAAATTGCTGACGACCCTGCTTATGCAGCGCGGCTCGCACGGATCGCGCGTATCGCGACGATCTATGAGGCTCTTGTCGATAGCGGAGCAGAAGGCGAGGATCGCCGTGCCGCCGCCTTCGTGGCAGGAACGGCCTATCAGGTCTTGGGCCGCATCGACCCCTCGGCGCGGGTCCGCGGCGACTATCTCACCGCAGCCGCGATCAATCCAAATGTCGCGGCGCCGCTGCTCTTTCTGATCGCGGGCCAGAGCCCTGATGCGCGGGAGGCGGCGCGCGGCCTCGCCGGGCCGCGACTGGACGATATCTACAAAAGCATCGTGCTGGAAACGATCGAGGACCTCGCGCAGGAGAATCTCTTGCGCATCCTCGAACGCGCCGAGCGCATCGGAACCTTGCAGCCGAAAGCCCACGCGTCGCTCGGTGATCAGTCGGTCCAGGCGCTCTATCTGCTGTGCTGGTCGGGGATCGTGCAGATGGTTGCCGGACTCCTTGGCCGCGACATGCCACCGATCAGCTATGATGGTTTCGCGACCGCGCAGACCGCTTTCGATCAGGTTACCGCTCTCTCGACGCAGCTTTTGGAATTTCCGGCCGATGTCGAGCCGCTGGCTGGCGGTGCCCGGCTATATTCGGCCTATGCGGGCCCAAGACATCTTGCGCGCCTGCTAAAGCACGTTGCCGACACGCTCGAGGGCGTTGGCATCATCCATTTGCCGGCGCCCGCCGGTGCGGACGAGGCCGGCTGGCGGTCCTGGCTGCGCCACCGCGCCGCGTCCAAACCGAGTCTGTGGCCCAACCATCGCGCCGCGGTCGCCAGCGGCTTTCTCGACGCCGGACGATCGGCTGTCCTCGTGCTGCCCACCGGCGCGGGCAAGACGACGGTTTCGGAGCTGAAGATCGCCGCGACGCTCACCGCAGGACGCAAGGTCGTGTTCCTGGTGCCGACGCTTGCGCTGGTCGACCAGTTGCGCGACGATCTCGCCGACAGCTTCCCCAAAGACCTGGCCGATTATGAGGTTTCCGCCGACGGTGACCTGACCTCGCTCATCGCCGGCCCCGAGCTCAAGTCGATCGAAGTCATGACACCTGAGCGGTTTCTAGCGGTCCTCAGTTTTGTCGAAGCCGACACGAGCGAGATCGGCCTGATTGTGTTCGACGAGTGCCATCTTCTCAGCCCGCATGGTGGCGGCTCGCGCAGCACCGACGCCATGCTCTGCCTGCTGCACGCGATCAAGCGTGCGCCCGATGCCGACCTGCTGCTGCTCTCGGCCATGCTGCGCAACGCCAATGAGGTTGCCGACTGGCTGACCGAGCTTACCGGCCGGCCGTGCGAGGGCATTACGGATCCGTGGAAACCGAGCCGGCAAGCGCGCGGCGTGGTGGTCTATCCTCAAGCCGAGGTCACCCGGGCGATACGAATTGTTCGCGCCAAGGCTCGCGCTCGGGCGCTTGAACAGGACTATGATGCGCCGCCACTTCTCGCCCATCCTTTCGCGCTATTCGGGCTCCACAATGCCTGGGCGCGCAACCTGCCCGCGGATTACCGGCTGGTGCGCCTGTCAAGTGACACGGTCGAGCTTTCTCACGGGATCAATCGCGCCGCGCCCAATTCGAACAAGGTCGGTGCATCGCTTGCCCGTAGCGCCGCGCTGGCGGGGCTCAAGACGATTATGTTCGTCCAGCAGGCCGATCATGCGCCATCGACCGCCAGAGGCCTGCGCGCTGGACTGCCGCCCCCCGCCGACCTGACCGAAACCGAAAACGGCCTGTGGCTGGATATCGTCGAGGAGTTCGGCGGTGCGCAGCGCTCACTGATCGATCCGACGGCCCCCGCCTTACCGCATAATGGGGACATGATCGCGCTGGAGCGCCGTCTGGCCGAATCGCTGTTCCGCAAGACCGGGGGAGCCGATGTCATCGTGGCGACCCCAACTCTTGCGCAAGGCATGAACCTGCCCGCCCAAGTCGCAATCCTTGCCGGCAACATGCGCCATGACGACGCGGGGCGAGAACCGCTCAAGAGCCACGAGATATTGAACGCGGCGGGGCGCGCGGGACGCGCTGGTCATCTTGCTAACGGGACCGTGCTGCTCATTCCGGAGCCCGTAGTGGCCTTTGATGCCGCGGACCACCCCACTCAGGAGGCGCTCGATATGCTAGAGGCACTCCTCCCGCTGAACGATCAATGCCTCGATATCGATGATCCGCTCACTCGCCTGCTCGACAGCATCTCGGCGGGCGACCTTCAAGACACCGATGTGCGGTATTTTCTGAGCAGGCTGCGCGCCGGCGAAGAGGACGACGTCGCCATCGATCGGGCGGTGGACATGATGGGCCGGTCGTTCGCCGCCTTCCGCGCGCGCCGCGCGGGCGAGAACGCCGAACTTGAGGCCAAATTGACGGCGCTCAAGGGCGCGCTCGAAAACGAAGCTGCGATCGCAGCCGGTCCGGTGATGAAGGTCGCGGCCTTTACCGGACTCGCCGCCGAACCGCTGGCAGCGATTGTCGCCCGGATCGAGGCCGATATCCATGCTTTGCCGACCACTGCGACGCAGTGGGTCGACTGGCTGATCGACTTCTTCGTTGCCGAGCGGGCGAATTATGAACTGCTACTCGGGAAAGATACCGAGACGGTGAAGGCAGTCACGCGGGGCCGCAAGACCGGCGGTCCAGTTACCGATGACGAGCTCGCGCGCCTGAAAGACGCGATGCGAGCGTGGATGGGCGGCCTGCCGTTTGATGCTATCGAGCGCGCGCTCGGCGTGGCGCAAGAACGCATCGGCACGTGCAAGCGCAGCCGCGATCTGGTCCTACGGCTCGCGAACCGGGCGCTCTATATGATCGCGACGGCTACTTCGGAGCTGGCGCGTGAGATATTGGTGCGACTGGACAAGGATAGCGCCAATCCGGCCGCCCTGGAGGTGCTCGGCGTCGCGATCCGGAAGGGCATGGACTCGCCCGACAAGGTCGCTTTCTCCTATCTGTCGCCGGCGTTGCGCACCCGGATCGCGATCCACCGCGACTATGCCGTTCGGTTCCCGGCGCGTGCACCGGCAATGGGTCAGGACTATCAGGCGGTGCTAAACAGCCTCGACGCCGCGATGGCGTTTGGCCCGCTGCCCGACGTGACGTGACCGTGATGCGCGATATGGTGCCCGACCCCGCGCTGGTCATGGGTGCCCCACGGCGCAAATAAGCACCAATGGCTACTTACGAGGAGATCTGATGTAGCCGGGACGGCTGCTATGAGGGCGCAAAGCGGTTACAACGCCACCCGAGTTCTACAGCGGTCAAATCGCACCCCCGCAACCAAACCTCTCAATATCTTACTTTAGCACTGCGCCGCACAGAAACGGTCGCGTCCATGGGGTGTCCGGTATGGGCCCTGATTTATCTGATCGCGTCCATGATCGTTGCTGAGAACTCAGCATTTGCAAGTCTCAAGTCCCCGCTTCCGGCACAGCGCGACGGCAGGCATCCGCGCAGATAGAGGGCTCGGACGAAGTTTTATGCACGCACTGCCAGGACGGACGTAAGACCAAGCTCGCGATCACTCCCGAGGCCCCCCAACACCGAAAGGGGCTCTACCGGTGGAGGGAAACCGTAAAATATATTGCCGCCAGAAGCCTGCTTTAGAAAGGCTTAACGAAATTATACCATACCATATACCATGCGGAAGGACCAGAGGCACTGGAGTTTCAAGAGATTTTTCCATTGTGAGGGGCGAGAGAACTGTCCAACGTTTCAATTCTTTTCCTCCCGCGCATTCAATCCAAAGAAATGGTCGCCCATTGTTATCGGGCTTCTCGTGCTCTTTGTTTTCCTTGACGCGATCCTCTTCAGTATCTTCAAACCGGCGACAGATTGGGCGCCGCTCTGGGTCGGCGGGCAATTGTCCTGGACCAGTCCGCGTCTAGCCTATGATACCGAGCTCGTTTCGGCTCTCCAAGTGCCGCTGGTTGGGGCAACATCGGATCGGCCGTTCGTCTATCCGCCCAGCGCCCTCTTGCTCTTTGCGCCATTGTCGACACTTTCGTTCCCCGCCGCGTTTTTGCTCTTCAGCGTGCTTTCGGTTGCACTGTTCGCCCGCGCGGCGCGACCTTTCAAGCCTCAGCCGCTCTTGCTGCTGGTCGCACCGCCGGTGGTGCTTGCAATCTTGGCTGGTCAACCGACGATTCTGGTCGTGGCGCTGATCCTGTTCGGGTTGGCCCAACTTGATCAAAAGGAGGGGTGGGCAGGTGTGCTCTTCGCGATGGCGGCGATGATCAAGCCACCGCTCTTGCTGCTTGCCCCGATCGCTTTGGCTGGAGGGGGTTATTGGCGGGCCCTGCTGACAGCGGGCGCAACAGCCACCGCCATTGGCGGTGCGTCGCTGGCGGTGTTCGGTCTTGATGCTTGGCTCGCGTGGCTTTCGGCTCTGCCGGCGTTCAAGGTGCTTGTGACCGAATTCGAGCCTCTGCTGCGAAACGCTGTCACCCCCTATGCGATGTTCGTTCGCATGGGCCTCCCTCCCTATTTCGCCACAGCATGCGCGGCGCTTGTGGTGATTCCAATTGCCTGGCTGAGCTTTGCCAAAACACGCGACATGAGAATCCGGCTGGTGACGCTGGCAGGGGGCGCGCTACTGCTGAGTCCCTACGCAATGAACTATGAACTCGCCGCGCTCGCGCCCGCCGTGGCCGCCTTGCGGCTCGAGCGAATCAGGGACCTGATCATGCCCGCGATCTGGGCAGTGAGCTTGTTCGTCACCGTCAGCCTGGTCGGCCTACTTGCGGTCTATGCCTGGGCCGTCGTGCAGCTCGTTTCGCGCTGGCACGACGCGGCGGTGCCGACAGAAGCCGACACAATATGTCTTCGCACCTGATCGGGAACTGTTAGTCGCTCTGATCACGCGCGGGACCAGTAGCGCGAGAAGCGATCGCGCCGAATGCTATCGAGCGCCAGAGACGGTTTGGCCTTACTCGCTGCCAAGGTTTTCTCGCTGAGCTTCGGCTTTGTCATTTCCCTGGCACTGTTCACCAATGTCACGAGCCTGCGGCGGATGGGTCTCATGAGCTTCTGTGCTGCGGGCAAGCTCACGCTCGCGGGGGATGCGGTGAGCGCGTTCGACCCCGCAGGTCACAATCAGATTCTAGCCTCGCTGGTTGAATTCGAAGGTTTGATGCCGTGCGCCTACCCGCCGCCGCTTCTACTTGTGGTGACTCCCTCCATCCTGGCGGCCGCTTCGGCTCTCATCTCCCCCTGCATCTAGCTCTAGGATACCGTGGTGTTGGTTTTGTCGTTCGTATGGTTGGCCCGCAGCGGCGAAGACCCGCGAGTTCTTGCCACACTGTGGAGCATGCCCTTCCTGGTCGCCTTGCGGAACTGGGTCTTGAACGAAGTTCTCAATCCCGCGCCGCTGCTACCGATCGCGATTATCTCGCTGATCTGGCGGCGGGTGCGAGCAGATCGAACGGAAATCGATCCAGCCGCTCAGTTGCACGCGACCTGACCTGCTATCCGACTAATCTTGCTGGCGCGGCTGCTGGAAAGCCCAGAACTTGGCCAGCAGGAACGTCGCCGGCGGAACGATCACCACTACGATCACGGCGTAGGCGTAGGTTGGCATGCCGCAGCGCTGGGTCAGGGCTAGGATCGCGGTCGACAGTGCCAAACTCACCAGTGTGACCCCCAGATAACGGACTGCACCACTCCACGGCTCCCTTCCGGTGGCGAAGGTGATCCGGGCATTGCCGAGATAGGAAACAGAAAATGCCGCCGCTGCACCGTAAGCATTGGCAAGAAACCCGTCCAAAGCGGCCTGTTCAATCAGCAGCCAAGCCACCGCAACGTGGAGCAGCGTTGCGCAGCTTCCCACCACCCCAAATGAGGCGAGCTGGCGCAGCAAGGGCAATTTATGCTCGCCGGTTGCGGGCCACCGCGAAGAGCGACAGGCCAATAGGAAAGGGCACCCTGCCCAAAAATTTGCATTCCAGCGAGAAGATCGCGGTCAGGACTGCATTCAAGAATCCGGCCGGTGCGGAATGATCGGCCCCGCCGCCGCCCAGGAAGCGCGCGAACAGCCGCTGGGCCAGCGCCAGCGGAAAGAGAAGGGCGTTGAAATAGCCTATCCTGGCCACCTCGAACCCGGCTCCATGAAGCCGCTCGACCAACAGCGCGCGCGTGTAGCGCCGCTTGTGTTGGTGGAGCACATCATGGTCCGACCACAACCAGGGCACGGCAGGAACGGTCAGCAACAGCGTACCACCAGGGGCGAGTCGGTCTCCGAGCGTGCGTAGGGACGCGACATCATCGTCGATGTGTTCAAGCACATCGAGCATAGCGATCAGGTCGAACCGATCATCCTCAAAACCGATCGCGTCGGGGAGCCTGCCGTAGGCCACCGACCGGCGCAAAAGCGTAGCGGCGTGCGTCCGCGCGTCATCGTCGAACTCGAAGGCTTGCACTTCCCCCAGCTCGCCGAGCATTGCCAGATTGCCTCCATAGCCGCATCCGGCCTCGAGCACCCGGGCCTTGGTTGGCAAGGCGATGAACCGCTTGATCAACTGCGCGACGAACCGGCGGCGACCGACGAACCACCAGTGGCGGTCCTGCAAATCGCGAAGCGACTGATAGGCGGCCAGTTCCATCTCAGAACCCGACCTTTTCGGCCACGATGTATAGCGGTCTGCCCCGCACCTGGACCGCGATCCGTCCGACATATTCTCCCATCAAGCCAAGGCTGAAAAGGTTCAGCCCGCCAAGAAACAGGACGGCGACCATGATCGAGGCATAACCGGGCGTGTCGACTCCCGAAATGATCGTATAGGCAAGGAGGAAAGCGGCGTATCCCAAAGCGAGGACCGAGATGATCGCACCGATCACCGTCCACACGCGCAGCGGCAATGTCGTCGAAGAGGTTATCCCGTCGAGCGCTAGCGCAACAAGGCGCGAAACACGCCACTTGGTGGAACCCGCCCGGCGAGAGGGCCGCGTATACTCGACCGTCTCGGTGCGAAACCCGATCCACGAAAACAGCCCCTTGTTGAAGCGGCACTGCTCGGTCATCTCGTTGAGCACCGCGACGGCGGAGCGATCGAGCAGGCGAAAATCGCCCACGTCGACCGCGATGGGATGATCGGCGATGGCGTGGTCTTGTAAAACAATCGCGATGTCGCGCGTTTAAAAAAGGTGTCCTGACTGCGGTCGATCCGCTGAGCGTTGACAATCTGCGCGCCGGCCCGCCACAGGTCGACCATTGGCCGGATCAGTTCCGGCGGGTCTTGCAGGTCGACGTCCATAGGAACCACCGCATCGCCCGTCGCCGCTCTCAGCCCTGCGCTGAGCGCCGCTTCCTTCCCGAAGTTGCGTGTCAGAGAGACAAGCTTTATCCGGTGGTCCAGACGGCACATCGCCCTGACAACTGCGGCGGTGGCGTCGCGGCTCCCATCATCCACGAAGACAATTTCGAAGCGAGGGGGGAGGGCGCCGTCCGACCAGCTCTCGGCGATCACGGTTTCGATCGCGGCTGCAAAATGGCCGACGCATTCTTCTTCGTTGTAAACCGGCACTAGGAGAGAGATCAGCGGTTGATCCGCAGGCACAGCGTGAGTGTGGAATGTCAGACCTTCAATCATGCCCCACACCCATCAGGATTGCAGCTGACGGACCGACTGCCTTCGCCGCACTGCGATCACTCGCATCAGACTGGATCACCGGCACCACACAATCCTTTGCTTCGGGCAGCCAAGCCGTGGTTAACAAAGGTCTAAGTGCATCAATTTTGCACTGCCAGCCAAGGGTTCAGCCGCTTGGCTCGCCCAGCTTGCTGCCTGCGGCAACGATTGTCCTCGGGGTGGGGCTGAAGTGGCGCTGCGCGAGAAAGGCTGTCAGCCAAAGCACTCGACTTCCCGGCATTGGTGGGCAGCTTACAATGTTGGCCTAGGCTCGAAAGCCTCATGTCGGGGCGCAGTGCTGCCGAGCAGGCTGATCGGATAAACATCCGGTTACACGGCATAACGTTCTATAGGCGGACTGGAAGCCTCCCATCCATTATCGGACGTACTCTTTGAGAGGGACGGCGGTGCGGCGTCAGTGAAGTAATTTTCGGTATTAAATGCGCATCCAAATGACGGAGGTTTCGTTGTTCGTCGCGCGCCGTGGATGGGACGGTATAGTTGTGTGCCAGCTTACGCACTTTACCTGTGAATTCTTACGTGCATGCAGCGAATGCCACGAACTAGCGCGGAGTAACTAGCGGTTTCGCCTAGGAAAAAATGGTGGACGCACTTGGGTTCGAACCAAGGACCCGCTGATTAAGAGTCCCCAACGGGCCTTTGATTCTAAACGGCTTTTTTCCCAACTTAGGGAATAACGACCCGTGGAACATCAAAGGGTTACAAACGGAAATCCAACTGTCTCGGAAGTTCCTAGACACGAAAACGCCGTCCCGGATGGTCCCCGGAACGGCGCTCTACGTGCCACCGACGACCATGCCCTAGGAAAGCCGCCAGCGGTATCTGAATACCAATCAGGCGGACCCGGAGCAAGCGAACTTGCGGCGGACAAGCCCCCTCGCGGGGGCAAGGCCCGGCGGTCCCCGGAGAAGCCCCACGGGCGCGATAAGGCGCACGGCGGGCCGGTATCAGGTAGCGGCGACGAAACGCGCTCCAGCGGGCCGCCCGGCGACGATTTCATGGATGTCCCGCCCAACATGGTCGCGGCTCTGGACCTTGCCCAGCGCGGGCTTGCCGTGTTCCCTATTCGCTACCGTGGCCCGGACGACAAAGGCCGAGAGAAGTGGACGCCAATAAAGGGATGGCAGGAGTCGGCCTCCGCCGACTTCAAAAGCGTCGCCGCGTGGTGGAGCGAATGGCCGGACGCCCGTGTCGGGCTGCTGACCGGCGAACGCAACGGCATCATGGCGCTGGACCTCGATACGAAGAACGGGAAGGACGGCCCGGCGGCCATGGCGGCGCTTGGATTCCCCGATCTGGAATCCTTGTCGCCGGTCAGAGTGCGAACGCCAAGCGGCGGCTGGCATCTGCTGTTCGGGCACGACCCGCGCCTTCGGAACTCCGCTTCCAAAATCGGCGACGGGATCGACATCAAAACGACCGGCGGATTCATCGTCGCGCCCGGATCATGGAAGGGCGAAAGGCGATATGAGCCGGAGGGCTTGCCGGTCGGGAGCGTGGCGTTGCCGACGTTCCCGGAGAAGCTGGCGCAAGCGGCTGGAGGGAGTGCCCCGGCCTCTCCGCCCGTTGCGGATGACGGCGACGATCTGGACATCTGGGCAGCCCCGAACCGCGACAAGATCAAGAGCGCGCTGGCGGCGCTCCCGGCGGAGATCCGGGACGACCGGGACCAGTGGCTTCGCGTGGGCATGGCATTGCACCATGAGTTTCGCGGCGGGGACGAAGGATTCAACCTCTGGAACGACTGGAGCAAGGACAGCCCCGAACACGGCAGGCAACGCGATCAGCGGGAGGACTGGGCGTCGTTCGGCTGCGCTGATCGCAAGCCCGTCGCCATTGCGACGCTCTACGCCATGGCGAAGGAACACGGCTGGAACGCCAAGGTCGCCGAGCCACGGGAGCCTTCCCGGCTGGTCGAATATACGACTGAGGATTGCCTGAACGCACCGCCGCGCGGCTATGTCATCAAGCGGCTGATCGCCCCCGGCGATGTCGGTTGCATATTCGGAGCGCCCGGCGGCGGCAAATCCACCATTGCGCCGTATCTCGGCTACCATGTCGCACGGGGAGAGTCCGTGTTTGGGTTGCGGACGAAGCCGGGCAAGGTCCTGTATGTCGCGCCAGAGGACACGCACGGCATGAGGCGGCGCGTTGCCGCACTGGTCGGACAGATGGGGCATGAGCCGGACTTTCGCGTCATTGGTGGCGTGTCCGATCTGCTGGACGACGATAGCCCGGACCTTGCTGCGCTATTGGAGTTGATCGACGCGCGCCGCCCGTCCCTGATATTTCTCGACACGCTCGCCATGAGCTTCCGCGAACTGGAGGAGAACGACGCGGCGGCCATGAACAAGGTTGTCGCCATCGCCCGTTCATTGACCGCGCATGGCGCGGCTGTCGTGATGATCCACCATGGCACGAAGGCGGAGGGATCGACCCCGCGCGGGCATAGCGTCCTCAACGGCGCTCTTGATGTCGCGGTCCAGCTTCTCCCGCCCGATAGTGACGGCATTATCCGGGGCAGGCTCAGCAAGAATCGGAACGGCCCTTGCGACCTCGATATAGCGTTTCGCGTGGCGTCGGAGGAACTAGGCAGGGATGACGACGGCGACCCGGAGACGGCTGCCGTTGCTGCCCCGCTTGCCCCCGGCTCTGTTCCACGGGGGAAGCCCATGCCGCGCGCGCAACGGGAGGCGCTGACGATCCTGCAAGAACTGGAGGCGGGCGACGCTCCAGTGTTGGAGGAGACATGGCGGGACGCCTGCATAGAGTCCCGGCGCGTGTCGCAGTCGGATGAGCGGGACAGCCGCAAGCGGACCTTCAATATCGCCCGAAACAAGCTGTTCGATGCCGGGCGGATCACGATCAGCGATGATGGCCGGGTTGCGGTGAAACCCCTCCAGTCATGGGTAGACGACGAGGAGGGCGACCAGTGAGCCGGGAACAACCGGGAATCGCCGGGAATTTCCCGGTTATTCCCGATGAGCATAGCGGCGGTGTGCCGGGAAGGAACGGGAATCGCCCCTTTAGGGGCGTTCCCGGATTCCCGCCCCCGATGCTGGCCACCGTTCCGACATCCTCAAAGTCTGAATCAGCGGGTCCCTCTCACCGGGGAGCCGTTGGGGGGACGCTGAGCCGCAGCATTTCAATCGGGACAAATAAATGATTCAGGATTCAGACGATCAGGTCCGCGCACTGGAGCTTGCCGACTGGCTGGGCGTGTCGGAACGCGCGGTCGCCGACTACGCGCACCGTGGCATTATCACGCGATCAGGGCGGGGCGTGTTTCCGCTCAAGGAATCCGTTCGCGCCGTTTGCCATCATTTCCGAGAGGCGGCTTCCGCACGTGGTGGTGGCACGGCAACCCTGACCGCTCAGCGCGAACGCATTGCGCGCGGGCAAGCCGATAAGCTGGAGATGCAGAACGCGGCGACCCGGCGCGAGATGCTGCCCGCCAAACTGGTCGCCGATGAATGGGCTTCGATCCTCCGGCTGGTCCGTTCGCGGATGCTGGCAGCGCCCAGCCGGATTCAGCAGCAGCTAGGGCACCTGTCGGCGCATGATCTGGACATCATTGACCGAGAAATCCGGGACGCGCTTGAGGAGGCGGCAAATAATGGGCTTTGAACGTGCGATATTGCCGGTTCGGCTGGAGGCCCTGTCGGCGCTTAGGCCGCCGCCGCGCTTGCCGTTGTCCCGGTGGATTCAATCGAATCTCCGGCTGCCGGATGACGTGTCCGCACTCCCCGGCGATGTCCGGCTATGGGCGTTCCAACGCGATATTGCCGACGCGATGTCAGACCCGACGATTGAGCGCGTGACGCTAGTGAAATCGGTTCGCGTGGGTCTCTCTACGCTGCTGACAGCGACCGTGGGCAGCTTCGCCGCGAATGAGCCATCCCCGATCTTGTTGCTATTGCCGACGGAAGCCGATTGCCGGGACTTCATGGTATCCGACATGGAGCCAATTTTCGCCGCCACGCCCGCGCTCGCCGGGCTGCTGAGCGACGATAGCGCGGAAGGCGGGCGGAACACGCTGTTGTCCCGGCGCTTCCCCGGAGGCAGCCTGAAAGTCGTTGCGGCAAAGTCTCCCCGAAACCTCCGCCGTCACAATGTGCGCGTCCTGCTGATCGACGAAGCCGACGCGATGGAACCGGGAGCGGAGGGTAGTCCGGTCCTGCTGGCGGAGCGCCGGACGCTCAGTTTCGCCAATCGCAAGATCATCATGGGATCGACGCCCACGCTAGAGGCGACCAGCAATGTCCTGCGCGCCTATGCCCAGTCGGACCAGCGCGTGTTTGAGGTCCCGTGCCCGGAGTGCGGCACGTTCACCGAAATCCAATGGTCGCATATCGAGTGGCAGCCGGACCAGCCGGAGACGGCGGCGTTCCGCTGCCCAGATTGCGAGGAAATCATTTCCGAACGCCACAAGCCCGCCATGATCGACGCGGGCCGCTGGCGCGCCACACGCCCGGAGGTGCAAGGCCACGCGGGATTCCGCATTAACGCGCTGGTTTCTCCCCACGCGAACGCGGCATGGGGCAAGCTGGCAGCGGAGTTCCTTGCCGCCAAGGGGAATCCAGACACGTTGCAGGTGTTCGTCAACACGATTCTGGCGGAGGGCTGGAGGGAGGCTGCCGACGAACTGGAGGAAAGCGAACTTGCCGCGCGCGCTGAGCCGTGGGGCCTCGATAACATCCCGCCGGAGGTCCTGATTGTGACTGCCGGGATCGACGTGCAAGATGATCGCCTTGAAATCACGTTCATCGGATGGAGCCGGGACGCTTCGCTGATCTTGGGGCATGTCGTCATCTGGGGCAGTCCCGGCGACGATTCCACATGGGCGGAACTGGACGATCTGCTGAAAACGACGTGGCCGCATCCGCGCGGCGGAACGCTCCGCCTGGACTCGGCTATCATCGACTCCGGCGATGGCGGATGGACCGAGCGCGTTTATTCCTTTTGCCGTCCCCGTTTCGCCCGCAAAGTGATGGCAGGCAAGGGCGTGGCGGGCACCCGTCCACCTATCGCCATGTCGCAGGCCAAGGGCGTCAAGCTGTTCCTTATCGGCGTGGACGGCCTGAAATCGCAAATCTTGACGCGCCTGTCGCGGGGCCGGACAATCCGATTCAGCGATAGCCTTGAGATGGCGTGGTACGAGCAACTGGCGTCGGAGCGCCGCGTCGTCCGCTATGTGCGCGGGCAGCCCGTCCGCCGGTTTGAACGCAAACCGGGAATGAGGGCGGAAGCTCTCGACTGCGTGGTCTACGCGACTGCCGCCCGGCACCTTGTCACGGCCAATCTGGACCGCCGGGAGGAGGAGCTTTCGACGCCCGCCGCGCTCCCGCCGATACTCAAACCCGTGGTTCGGTCGGAATGGTTGGGGCGACATCGCTGATTGTAAGATGCCGCTCAAAGATACCCGGCAAAGCAGACATATCGCGGCCTATCTGCGCTTGTGCTTCTATAACCGCCGCCAAGTCTTTTTCCGGGTCTCCTCGCCCCTGTTCGGCGTTCGCATTCACGAATTTTTGCAGCCCTTGGTACTGCCAGCCGTGCTTGTGCAATTCCTCCAGCGCATCGCTCACCTGCTGGTCGAACAGAAATTTGGCTTCATCACGCGCTCTCTTGAAGGCAACGCTCGACGGGTGGCCGTGCATGTCCTCGCCATTGTAAGCGTTGAACAGAAATTCGTGAGCGGCGTTAAATACCTTAAAGCGTCTATCGAACAGGTCACTGCGGAGCTTTAGGTTTTCTAAGGCGACTTGCATCGACATTATATCGGCCTGCCGGGTGAGAATCTCATTCTGTCCCGCAGATATGCGAAGCTGGCGCTTGCCAATATAAACTGCGCCGATGACGGCAGCTAGTCCTGCTAAGAGAGTAGACAACGCTTCCCATGGGAAGTCCTGAAATAGAGTCACGCCGGTTGCGAAAAGACCTAAGATCGCCAGCCCAGCGAGAAGGCCTGCCCATGGTAGATCATTAAGCATCTGTGGCGGCCCTCCCGACCGTCACCCATCTTCCCGTATTGCATAAGTCTTTGGGTCCAGCCGCTCCCGGTAGCCTTGAGACAGCGCCTCCCCGATGCCCTCCAGCCGTTTGTCAGACGGGAGGACCAGCCGGGCGCTCAAATTGAAATCGGGATACTTGCCCCGGATGCGTGGATGCATCGCGGCGGCGACTTCCACGTCCGATTGTGAGACGTAGCGACCGCCCCATTTTTCGATGATGTGTTTTAGCGGGCGAAATTTCTTGTTGGGCGTTGCCCGGACGTTTTGGGCGTCCAACCATTCGTAAGCCATGCGGATACAGTCATCGTGTTCGTGCAGAACGTCGCCGGGATGAGTGTAACGAAACCCCTGTTTTGCGTCGGCAATCTGTTCGGCAGTAAGCATTGGCGTGAGGCCCCCCTGAATAATAGAGACAGGGTAGTGCAAGGCCGAAATGATTTCCAGACAAACGAAAGGCCGGACGGAGAGCTACGGCTCCGCCCGGCCCATCATTTCAGAGATACCCCATGGCAGCGGGGCACTCTCAGGAGACACCTCACTAGCGGATACGAAACGCCAGCGCGGCTGTGTCGGTAAAGGGCGTGTCCCCGCAGACTTCCCCGCCCGACGAATCACCGTATAACGCCAAATCACTTGACTTACAACTTACGAATCACGTAGGACGGAGGAAATGGAGGTGCAAATGACGGATTCGATGGAAAGCAGGACGGTCGGGCAGCTTGCCGCGCATATCGTTAATCAACTTGGGCGCAATACTGAGCCTTTCGTCGCTCGCCAGCTTCGGACGCTGCTCCAGCGGGAATCAATCATCCCGACGGAGCGAACCGGCGAGGGAGAGGTACGGACGGCGCTGTTCGACGACGAAGCCATGGCCCGCGCGAGCGTCATTCTGGTTCTGAACTCCCGCTATGTCCCTCATGAAGAACTGAGGGCCGCCTATCGCTGCCTAGATAACGTGGCGCATGAGGACAAAGGCCCGGCGGGCAAGTCCACGATCAACCGCTTTGCGCGCGTTCTAGAGCGGGTCCGCGAAGGCGAGGACTGGTATTTCAATTTCTATACGTCGCCGTTCGCAGAGCCGAGCGGCGTTCTTTCGCGCAAGCCATTGCCGGTCCCGGCCCTCATGCCCGGATACGTGACGACCATAGTGCCGCTGAGCGAGCATGTCGCGCCGCTATTTGCTGGGAATGAGGCCAACTGAGATGGCGCGCCCCTCGATCTTTGACCGGCTGTTCAGCCGCACCGCCAAACAAGAGCGGGCAGCCCAGCGCGGCGTTCTCCAGCGCCAGTTTGAGGGCGCGACTAGCGGCCGCCGTGGTTTTGGTGCCGGAGCCTTCGGCCGCGTCAACGGCGAGGTCGGAGCGGCGGGCTATACGCTGACAGCGCGCTCCTCGCACCTGTACGCCAATGACCCGCTGGTGAATAACGCGGTCGGCAACATCGTCGGCGAAGCGGTTGGCAGCGGAACCCGCCCGTCGCCTCGTCACCCGGATGCCGAAACACGCGCCGCGCTAACCGTGGGGTTTGACCGCTGGACGGAAAGTTCCGACGCGGACGGACGAACTGATTTCTACGGGCAGCAAGCGAGCATCGTTCAGGATGTCGTGGTGCGAGGGGAGGCGCTGGCGCTGTTCGTCGAGACGGACGATGGCCGGACCATCCTCCGCCAACTGGACGTGGAGCAACTGGATCGCTCGCTAACCCGCGATCTGGGCAACGGCTCGCAAATTGTGCAAGGCGTGGAAACGGATTCCTCCGGTCGCCGCACCTACTATCACATTTCACCCGGCCGCCTTGGCGATACGTTCGGCTGGGCACCGCCCGTCCGCGTACCCGCCGATGACGTGTTGCACGTATTCCGCCCCTTGTTCCCCGGACAGATGCGAGGCGTCCCTTGGACTGCGCCGATTATCCTAAGGGCGGGCGAACTGGACAAGCTGACGGACGCGCTGGGGATGAGCGCAACCGTTGCAGCGATGTTCTGCGGGGTGGTGACGGACGAAAACGACCTTGGAGTCGGGGACGATCCGTTCGGCGGCGAAGCCCAGCCTTCACTGGAGCCGGGAACGCTTATCCGCCTCAAAGGCGGGCAGCACGTCACGTTCTCATCGCCGCAGCAGAGCCAAGCCGTCGCCGATTTGCTGAAATCGCAAATCCGGGCGCTTGCCGCTGGCATGGGGCTGCCCGCGTTCATGGTGGACGGGGACCTCAGCAACGCGAACTATTCCAGTATGCGTGCCTCGCTGCTGCCCTTCCGGCGGCGAATTGAGGCGTTCCAATATCATACGCTCGTGCCCCAGCTACTCGGCCCGGTCTGGCGACGTGCAATCACAAGCGAGATTCTGGCAGGCCGCATAGACGCGCCCGATTTCGAGACAAACCTAGCCGCGTATCTGTCGTGCGATTGGATCATGCCCAAGCCGCTCCAAGTCGATCCGGCGAAGGACATCGCGGCCGATGTCGCCGAACTTGAGGCCGGGCTTGCCAGCCGTCGCCAGAAAGTCGCGGAGCGCGGCTGGGCTATCGACGATCTGGACGCGGAAATCGCTGCCGACCGGGAGCGCGAAAGCGAACTGGGCTTATCGTTTGGCGAAGCGCGGGAGCCGTCCGATGCGTGAGTATCCGCCCGCCTATTCGATCCGTATCGAACCGGCCGTGACCGGCACGGCTCGCATCCCCGTCATCACCCATATCGGGCCGCTGGCACCTTTGATCGCGGAGCTACTCGAAAAGCATCCCGACGCCAAAGAGCGCGTGGAAGCCGCCGACGCCCGAACACACAAACTGGCGCGGAAGCCGCGCGGCGTCGATCCGCTGCCCGAACCCGACGAATCTGGGGGCCTGTAAATGACGACCGAACTTCAAACCCGACACGCGCCGACCATGCGGTTTGTGCCGCAGACATTCGACCCGGAGACCGGAACGGTTGACGTGGTGGTGACGACCGGCGCGCCCGTTCAGCGCAACGGCTTTATGGAGATGTTGGCAGTCGGGCCGGACCATATCGAGTTCCAGCGCCATACTCCGGTTCTGGACCAGCACCGGCAGACTAGCCTCAATGACGTGAAGGGCCGTGTGGACCGCTGGTGGTTTGAGCCGGGACAACTGATGGCGAGTGTCATCATCACGGACCCGACAGTGCAAGCCGCCGTCGCGCGCGGCGACGTGACCGGAATCAGCCCCGGCTACGATGTCAGCGAATGGAGCGAAGGCCGCGACGCGAAGGGCCGCCGCACCCGCACCGCCGTCAAATGGCGGCCCCTTGAACTTTCCCTTGTTGCCGTTCCCGCAGACGCCAACGCCCATGTGAGGAGCATAACGATGGAAGAAAATGAAGCGACCGTGACGGGCCAGCCGGAAATGATTTCCGACCAGCCGGAGACCGTCACACGAGAGCAAGCGACCGTGATTGCACGGGCCGCCAACGTCAGCGACCCGGATCAATTCGTGGTGGATGTCACGACCGCCGGGTTCAGTCAGCAGGAAACCCGGAGTCTGGCTCTACAGCAGCGTCGGGAGCGCAATGCCCCGGCCGCCACCATTCGCGTCGGCGCGTCGGGCGACGATCCGGCAATCCAGCGCGGGTTTCAGGCTGAGGCCTTGGCAGCGGAATATCTGGGCACCGAGCCTAGCGAGGGCGCGCGCCAGTATATGGGCCTCGGTCTCCATGGCGGGATGCGCGTCAGCCTCACTCGCAGCGGCGAACGCAACGTCTCTGCGCTGAACGTGGACTCGCTTATCACGCGCAGCATTGGCGTGGGCATGAACTCGACCAGCGACTTCCCTCTGGTCATGGATTCCGCTGGCAATCACATCGTGCTGGCGGCCTATCGCGATGCCGGAACGCCGCTCAAGAGCATCGGACGGCAGGTCAATATTCCCGATTTCCGGGATATGACCGCGCTCCGCGTCGGCGGACTCCCGACCCTCAAGAAGGTGCCGGAGTCCGGTGAGATCAAACACGCTACGATTGGCGAGGCTGGCGAGAAGTTCAAGCTGGACACTTACGCCAGCATCTTTGCGCTCACCCGGCAGGTACTCGTGAATGACAACTTCGGCGTCCTGGGCGATTTCGCCCGCAATGCCGGGAGCGCGGCGGCGAACACAGAGCGGGAACTTCTGCTGTCGGTCCTTCTAGCCAACGCGGGACGCGGCGTCACCATGAGCGACGGCAAGGCCCTGTTCCATGCGGATCACGGCAATCTTGCCGCCGCTGGCGCTGTCCCCGCCGTGGGCGAGCTTTCGGCCGCCCGGCTGGCGATGCGGATGCAGACCGGCATTGACGGGGAAACCCGGATCAATGTCGCGCCTCGCTTCCTGCTGGTTTCGGCCGATCTAGAAACCGTGGGCGAGCAACTGCTGGCAAGTCTGGACGCCTCCACGGTCGGCGAACAGAACCCGTTCGCGGGCAAGCTGACGCTTCTCGTGGAGCCGGGCCTTCCGGCAGGCTCGTGGTATCTGGTCGCCGACCCGGCTCAGGTCCCGACGCTCGCCTATGGCTACCTGTCGTCCGCTCCCGGTCCCCAGCTTGCCAGCCGCGACGGCTGGGACGTGCTGGGCCGGGAATGGCGCGTCGTGCTGGATTTCGGCGCGGGCGCTCTCGACTGGCGCGGAGCCTACCTCAATCCGGGCGAGGATGACCTGTAAAATGGCATCCTTGGCCGACCTCCAAAAGTGGCGCGATGCTCTGTTTGAGGCCCGTGCGAATGGACTCCGGTCCTTCCGCGACCAGAACGGGGAGGAGGTCACTTATTCGTCCGACCGGGAGATGGCGGCTGCCTTGGCCGCCATTGACCGGGAAATCCTGACGATGACCGCCGGTCGGCGACCCTCCACCATCCGCTTCCGAACCTCGAAAGGAATCTAAGCCATGCGTAATTTCATTCAAACGGGCGACACGCTCGATATTGTCGCTGCATCGGAAATCGTTTCCGGCGGCGTCGTCACGGTCGGCAGCATTATCGGCGTGGCGGCCGTGGATGCGGAAGTCGGCGACACGTTCGCTCTCAGCGTTGTCGGCGTCTACCGGCTGCCCAAGGTGTCGGCACTCGCCATTGCGGCGGGCGATACCGTCTATTGGGACTCTGCGAACGCGCTGGTCACGAAAACCGCCAGTGGCAATACGAAGCTAGGCGTTGCGGTTGAAGCCGCTGCGAACCCTAGCGCGGATGTCGCTGTCCGCCTCAACGGTTCATTCTGAGGCAGCGATGGCCCGGACGCCCGCCACCTTCAAGCAGACCGACGTGACTCGGGCGGTGAAAGCCGTCCAAGCCGCCGGGCTTGAGGTGTCGGGCGTCGAGACCGCCCCGGACGGAACTATCCGGGTTCTCACTTCCAAATGCTCCCCAGTCCCCGCCTCACCTTATGATGAGTGGAAGCAACGTCATGCGAGTTCGTCTTAAAGGGGTTAACCGGATCACCAAGAAATTGGCGTCCGGCGAAACCGTCACCTATTATTACGCTTGGAAAGGCGGCCCCCGGTTGGAGGGCGACCTTGGCTCCCCGGAGTTCGTCGCCAGCTATAACGCCGCCGTGGCATCGCGCCGGGCCGCGCCCAAGGACCAGCTTCGCGCCATCCTCGACAAGTTCGAGCGATCCTCCGATTTCCTCGACCTCGCGGACAAGACGCGCAAGGACTACAAAAAGCATATCCGCGCCATTGAGGAGGAGTTTGGCGACCTCCCGCTTGCCGCGCTGGAGGACCGCCGGGTGAGGGGGGATTTCCTCGCATGGCGTGACCGCATTGGCGCTAAGTCGCGGCGGCAAGCAGACTATCGTTTCAGCGTCCTTGCGCGCATCCTGTCGTGGGCGTTCAATCGCGGCTTAGTCCCGTCGAATCCGTGCGAGCGACCGGGCCGCCTGTACCGCTCCAGCCGGTCGGAGAATATCTGGACTGAGGTGGACGAAGCCGCCTTCTATGCGAAGGCCCCGGACCATTTGCATCTGGCGCTCACCTTGGCGCTTTGGACCGGGCAGCGGCAAGGCGACCTCCTCCGGCTCACATGGTCCGCTTATGACGGAACGCATATTCGGTTGAAGCAGCGCAAGACTGGCGCGCGGGTCATCATTCCGGCTGGCGCGCCTCTCCGGGCCGCTCTGGACGCGGCAAAGGCGAAGCGGTCGAACCGGGCCCCCAAGGACACGAAACCGCTTCCGCTGACCATTCTAGCGACTGAGGGCGGGACGACGTGGACGGAGTCCGGCTTCCGGGCATCATGGCGCAAGGCTTGCGCGAAGGCGGGCGTCGTGGGCGTCACGTTCCACGATCTGCGCGGGACCGCCGTGACCCGGCTGGCGCTGGCTGAGTGCAGCGAAGCGGAGATCGCGACGATCACGGGACACGCCCTCAAGGATGTCGGCGCAATACTCGACGCGCACTATCTGAAACGTGATTCCGGGCTGGCGGCAAGCGCCATTCGGAAGCTCGAAAACAGGGGGAAAGCTCCCAACTGACCGCCCAACTGAGGGTGGCGCGTCTGACTGGAAACCGGAAAAAAGCCAATGAAAAGAATGGTGGACGCACTTGGGCTCGAACCAAGGACCCGCTGATTAAGAGTCAGCTGCTCTACCAACTGAGCTATGCGTCCACATGCCGGATTTTCATCGGCGCCCCGACTCGGGGAGGGGCTCATATAGCGGCCATTTCCCCGATGGGAAGGGGCAATTGCGCCTCAGCCGTTCGCAAGCACCCGCGTCACCAGCGACGAGCATTCCTCGGTCAGCGCGAGTTCGGCGGCGAAGGCGTCGTAGAGGTTGGGCCCGACGGTGATCAAACCGCCCATCTCGAGCCCGCGCACCAGCCGGAAGGCGACGTGCTGCGGCATGTCGAGCAATGTGTGAATGTCGCGCAGAGCGGTCTTTCGCCCCTGATTCTGGCGCCCGAACAGGATCGTCAGGACGCGCCATTTGTCCTCGGCGCTGCCGAACGTCTCGGGCTTTCCCGAACGCGACAGGCGTTCGAGCGCAAAATCCGGGAGCGCGAAGTGCGCTTGCTGCTGCAACATGACGGTTCCTCGTTCGCGAATTGCAACAAGCGCCGTCGAAGCGGCGCCATGATGTTGCGATGATGGGGGACGATCCGAAGACAGGGCGCGGAATCGGGGGTACGTCTTTATCGTTCTGCGGTAGATGTATACGATCTATCGCAAGTTTGCTGTCGGACCGTTGGGGGACAAGACCGTGTCGGCCCGCGGCAATTCATCCGAAGGAGTATTGCGCGTCGATCCTCTGACCAAGGTTGAGAACCTGTTCTGCATCGGCGAGACCATTCGCTACGTCTGCGATGTGGCCGGCGATCTCGGCGCCATTCGCCGCAGCTATCACTTTTCGCCGATTTACGAAGAACCCACGTCCGCTCGCACGCAGATTCACGCCGCGGGGTTCGACCCCGAATGGGTCGCGCTCTACGAGCGCAAGGAATTTCGCCGCCACGACCCGATCCCCGAGCGTACCCTGCGCCACGGCGCGATGCTGGCCTGGAGCGAAGCGCGGCAGATGGGCACCAATACGCCGGAGACCGAGGCCTATTTCGAGGCATCGGAGCGTTTCGGGCTCATCCACGGGGTCGGTCTGCCGCTCTTCGGGCCCAACGACCGCGATGCCTATGCCAGCTTCGACTGGGGCATCCCGCTGGAGGAGGTTCCCGCCGAGCATATTTCGCTGATCAAGGCGCTGACGCGGGCCGCGCAGACGCGCGTCTGCAATCTGCTCGACCAGGACAAGCGCAAAGCCAGCCTGTCCGAGCGCGAGGCGGAGGTGCTGCAATGGCTAGCGCATGGCAAGTCGCGCACCGATATCGCGACCATCCTCGATCTCTCGCCCGATACCGTGAAGACCTATATCACCCGAATCTACGACAAGCTCGAGGCGCGCGACCGGATCGCGGCGGTGGTCAAAGGGCTGCGGCTGATCTACCTCTAGCGCGCCACTCCGACTACGCAGCTAGCGCGTCAGGCCCGAACTGCCCTGACGGCTGTTCCAGCGATTGACCATCATCAGCGTGCCGATGCAGATCATATTGGTCAGCATCGAGGAACCGCCGTGGCTCATGAAGGGCAGGGGGATGCCCACGACCGGGGCGAAGCCCATCACCATCAGCAGATTGACCGCCACATAGAAGAAGATCGTGGCGGCCATGCCTCCGGCGACCAGCTTGCCGAAACGGTCGTTGGAACGCCGCGCCACCAGCAGGCCCCAGCGCAGGATCAGCGCGAAGCACACGAGCACCACCAGTCCGCCGACGAAGCCCCATTCTTCCGCCATGCTCGCAAAGACAAAATCGGTGTGCGGTTCGGGGAGATATTGCAGATGGCTTTGCGAGCCCTCGTTGAACCCCTTGCCGGTCAGCCCGCCCGATCCGATCGCGATCTTCGACTGGGTGATGTGATAGCCCGCGCCCAGGGGATCGCTCGCCGGGTCGAGCAGCGTCGTCACGCGGCGCTGCTGATAGGGCTTCAAGCCAAAAAAGAAGGCGAGCGGCGCGAGCACCGCGCCGGCGGCGCCGAGGATGGCGAACCAGCGCATCGGGAGGCCGGCGAGGAACATCACCACGCCGCCACCGAACAGGATGGCGAGCGAGGTACCAAGATCGGGTTGCACCAGCACCAGCGCGACCGGGAGCCCGATCAGCACGCCTGCGGGCACCAGCGCGCGCCAGGTCGAGGTCATGCCCACGGGCAGGTCGCTGTAGAAGCGCGCGAGCGCGAGGACGATGGCGGGTTTCATCAGCTCGGAAGGCTGCAATTGCATGAAGCCCAGATTGAGCCAGCGCTGGCTGCCGCCGTTGATCTGCCCCATCGCCTCGACCAGCATCAGCAGCAGCAGAACTAGGACATAGACCGGATAGGCGGCGAACTTGACCAGATTGGCCGAGAACAGCGTCATGACGATCGCCATCACCAGGAACACGCCGAAGCGGACCAGATGCGACGCCGCATAGGGCTCCCAGCTACCGCCCGCCGCCGAATAGAGAACCAGCGCGCCGAAGACGATCAGGGTGAACAGCGGGAACAGCATGCCCCAGGGCTGCCGCGCGACCGGGGCGGGAACGATGCTCATCGGGCGCGGCTCACTGCGACGGGGTCTGAACGGGCGCCGCCGCCGGGGTGGATGCGGTCTCGGGAGCGGGTATCGCCGGCGCGGCGCGGGTCTGCGGCGTCCGCGGAGCAGCGCGCGGATCGGCTTCGGATCTGGGCACGACTACGCGATCGGCGAGCTGTTCGGACTGGCGACTGGCGATCCGCGCCTCGGCCTCGACCCGATCGAAGATTTCTTCGCTGCGCGTCGGGGCCGGGGGGACGGTTTCGCCCGCGGCCGCGGCGTAGGCGGCGTATTTCGTGATCAACCGCTCCTGCGCGGTGCCGCCCCATTGCGCTTCCAGCGCGGACAGCGCTTCCATGCCTTTCGCCGGATCGAAGAGATAGGTCATGATGTCGCGCGCGATCGGATAGGCTGCGCCCGATCCGCCGCCATGCTCGATCACCACCGCCCCGGCATAGCGCGGATTGTCGAACGGGGCGAAGAAGATGAACAATCCGTGGTCGCGATATTTCCACGGGCCGGTCTTGCCGTCGGAATTGCTGAGGCTGACGACCTGAGCCGTGCCGGTCTTGCCGGCCATCTTGACCGTCTCGATCGGCAGGCGCGCGCGACCGGCCGTGCCGGGGCCGTTGACGACATCGCTCATCGCCTGGCGGACGTAGCGGACATGCTCGTCCGAGAAATTGACCTGGTCGAACCCCTTGATCGGAGTCTTGCGGTTGAGTCTGGGCTCGACATGGTTGCCGGTGGCGAGGCGCGCCGACATCACCGCCAGCTGCAGCGGGTTGGCCAGCATGTACCCCTGGCCGATGGTGGCGTTGACAGTGTCGTAGGCCTGCCACTCGCGCTCGTATTTCTTCAGCTTCCAGGCCGGATCGGGGACCGTGCCATAGAACTGGCTGGTCACCGGGAGCTCGAATTCGTGCCCCATCCCGCAGCGCCGCGCCATCACCGCGATCGGGTCCATTCCGGTACGCTGCGCCATGGCGTAGAAATAGACGTCGCACGACTGGTAGATGCCTGCGGCCATGTCGACCGCACCGTGTCCGCCGCGCTTCCAGCAGCGGAACACGCGGTTGCCGACGCGCAGACCGCCGGTGCACAGCACCCGCTCCGAGGGATCGATCCCCTGCTCGAGCAGCGCCATGGAGACCATCGGCTTGACGGTCGAGCCCGGAGGATAGAGCCCCTTGAGCACCTTGTTGCGCAAGGGCACGCGCTCGTCCTCGCGCAGCATCGAATATTCCACGCTGCCGATCCCGGCGGAAAAGCTGTTGGGATCGTAGCTGGGCATGGAAGACATGCACAGGATGTCGCCGGTGCGGCAATCCATCACCACCGCGGAACCCGATTCCAGTCCGATCCGGCGCGCCGCGTAATCCTGAAGCGGTCCGTCGATCGTCAGATGGACCGGATCGCCCTGGACATCCTCGCGCGTCTCGAGTTCCTTGACGATCCGTCCGGAGGCGGTCACCTCGACGCGCCGCGCGCCGGGGACCCCGCGCAAGTTCTGTTCGAATTGCTGCTCCAGCGCGTCCTTGCCGATCTTGAAGCCGGGGGTGATCAGCAGCGGATCGCCCTCTTCCTCGTATTCCTCGGCATTGGCCGGGCCGACATAGCCGAGCAGATGGCCGACGCTCGGTCCCGTAGGATAGAATCGCGAATAGCCGCGCTGGGGGACGACGCCGGGCAGATCGGGAAGTCGGACGCTGACCGCGGCGAAATCCTCGTAATCGAGGCCCGTCGCCACCTCGACCGGCTGGAAGGAGGCGGCTTCGTCGACCCGTTTGGTGATATCGGCCATGGCGGTGGCATCGAGGTCGAGAATTTTGCCCAGCGCCGCCAGCGTGGCCTTGGTGTCGACCAGCTGGTCGGGGATGACATCGACGCGGAAATCGGCCTTGTTCGAGGCCAGCGGCGCGCCGTTGCGGTCGAGAATCCATCCGCGCCGGGGCGGGATCAGCGACAGATTGACCCGGTTGCTCTCCGATTCCAGCTCGTATTTCTCGTTTTCGGCGATGGCAATAAAGGCCATCCGTCCGGCAAGCAGCACCCCGATGCCGCCCATTCCTGCGCCGATGACGAAGCTGCGCCGCGAGAAAGCCTGGTCCAGCGTGGTGCTGCTGACATGGTCGCGCCTGGTTTTGCCCAGCTTCATCCGACCGTCCGCCAGCGGGTCAGCCGCATCTGGTCGAGCCGCGCGACAAGTCGTGCGAAAAGTGGAAAGACGAGAATCGATAACACGAGTTGAGGCCCCAAAGCGACGAGAGCGGCGAGCGTGGGCTCGCCGCCCGATACGAGCATTGCGGCGGGCATATAGACCAGCAGGATTAAACCCGCGGTGAACCAGTCCTGCGCGAAGCTGCGCCAGGGAAACCGGGTCTCGATCAGTTCGATGACGATCATCGCGACCGACCAGAGCAGGACCGCGCTGCCCAGCGGCTGGCCGCTGAACAGGTCGTCGAACAGCCCCAGCGGGAAGCCCGCCCAGACCGGCAGCAGTCCGGGGCGCACCAGCCGCCAGGCGAGCAGCATGAGAAACCCGAGCGGCGGCACCACCGGCAGCGCGGAGGCGATGAAGAACACCGGCACCAGCGAGGCGATCAGGATCGAAAAATAGGGCACCACCGTGGCGACCACGGTCGAATGCGAGCGGTTGATCCGCTTGCCATAGGCGTCGCTGCGCGATTTCGGGTTGAGCCGCTCCACCTTTATTCGCCCAGTTCGCGCTCGATCGGAGTGCCGGCGCCGGTCACCGCCTCGGGTTCGAAGATCGGGAGAACCGAGACATAATCCGCCGCCGCCGGATCGCTGACGATGCGGGCGAGGGCGCCATCGTCGGTGATCTCGGTGGCGATCGCGACCGCGACTCCGGGCTGATAATAGCCGCCCGCGCCGCTGGTCACGAACAGATCGCCGGGCTCGAGCGGATTGATCCCGAGGTTGATCAAGCGGATGCGGATCAGCCCGTCTCCGCGGCCCTCGGCAAAGGCGACCACCTCGTCCTGGGCGCGGCGTACGGGGAGCACGCTTTCGGGGTCGGTCAGCAGCAGCACGCGGGCGCTGTGATTGCCGACTTCGAGAATCCTCCCGATAACCCCGCGCGGGCTGCGCACCGGCATGCCGACCGCGACGCCATCCGCGCGTCCGGCACCCAGATAGGCGAAACGCCGCGTGCTGGCGGCGCTGGCACCGACGAGCCGCGCGACGGCAACCGGTTTGGCCTCGGCGTCCTGAAGCCCGAGCAGGGCTTTGAGCCGCCGGTTTTCCTGTTCGACCGCGGCGGCCTCGCCAAGCCGGATCCGCGCCAGTTCCATCTCGCGCTTGAGCGCGGCGTTCTGCGACCCGGCGCGGTAATAGCCGCGCACGGCATCGATGAAGCCCTTGCTCTCGGTCCGCGCCGCGGCGACCGGCTGCGTCACCGGGGTGGCCGCATCATTGGCGGTGCCGCGCGCACCCGAGAGGAAGCCGGGTTGCCACAGCGACAGGCCGAGCAGCACCGCGCCGACGAGCGCGCCCACTCCGGCGGCGATATAGCCGGTGAATAGGCTGTATTGCGCCTTACGCGAATAGCTCGAGCGCCGTTGTCCTGTCGGCGCCATGGCGGCCGTCTTCCCCTAGTGTTGCCCGGTCGTCTACGCGGTCATCAAGACGCCGCGATATCGCTCGTCTTCCATCGCCCGGCCGGTGCCGATCGCGACGCAGGTCAGCGGATCCTCGGCGATCGTCACCGGCAGGCCGGTTTCCTCGCGCAGATACTGGTCGAGTCCCTGGATCAGCGCGCCGCCGCCGGTCAGGACGATGCCCTGGTCGACGATGTCGGCGGCGAGTTCGGGAGCGGTGTTCTCCAGCGCGATCCGCACGCCCTCGACGATCGCGCCGATCGGCTCGCTCAGCGCCTCGGCGATATGGCCCTGGTTGATCGTGATTTCCTTGGGCACGCCATTGACCAGATCGCGGCCCTTGAGCGTGATCGATTCGCCGATCCCGTCGGCGGGGGCCACGGCGATGCCGTAATCCTTCTTGATCCGCTCGGCGGTGGCTTCGCCGATCAGCAGATTGTGGTGGCGCCGGACATAGGAGACGATCGCCTCGTCCATCTTGTCGCCGCCGGTGCGCACCGAGGTGGTGTAGGCCAGACCGCGCAGGCTGAGCACCGCGACCTCGGTGGTGCCGCCGCCGATATCGACCACCATCGAGCCCACCGGTTCGGTGACCGGCATGTCGGCGCCGATCGCGGCGGCCATGGGTTCGAGGATCAGATAGACCTGGCTGGCGCCGGCGTTGCTGGCGGCGTCACGGATCGCACGGCGTTCGACGCTGGTCGAGCCCGAGGGGACGCAGATGGTGATCTCGGGATAGCGCATCAGGCTCTTGCGGCCGTGCACCTTGCGGATGAAATGCTTGATCATCTCTTCGGCGATCTCGATGTCGGCGATGACGCCGTCGCGCAAGGGGCGGATCGCCTCGATAGAATCGGGGGTTTTGCCCATCATCATCTTGGCGTCCTCGCCAACCGCCTTGACGCGCTTGGTGCCGTTGATCGTCTCGATCGCGACCACCGACGGCTCGTTGAGGACGATGCCCTGACCCTCGACATAGACCAGCGTATTAGCCGTGCCGAGATCGATCGCCATGTTCTGCGAGCCGAACTTGAAGAGGTTGTTCCAGAAACCCATTGCTACCCGATTCCGATTTTCGATGAGGGCTTTACGAGCCGAGCTTGCGACCGTTCCGACCCGATTGTGACAGCGGAACAACCCCCTTAGCGAAGCACCTGTGCAATTGCCAAAACATTCGCGCCGGTTTGGCGGGGAAATATCTGCGTTCCGGCTCGAATTCCGGGCGCTTCGCGGCTAGGCCTGTGGTGCCAGTCATGCCGATCATCCGCCGCCTCCCCGAACAGCTCGTCAACCGCATCGCCGCAGGCGAGGTGGTCGAGCGTCCCGCCGCCGCGCTCAAGGAACTGGTCGAGAACGCGGTGGACGCGGGCGCGACGCGGATCGCGGTCCGGCTGGTCGAGGGCGGACTGGGTTCGCTTGAGGTCACCGACGACGGCTGCGCGATGAGCCCGGAGGAGATGGCGCTCGCGCTCGAACGCCACGCCACCTCGAAGCTGCCCGAAAGCCTCGTCGGCGAAGAAGGCGCGATCGAGCGGGTCGCCACGCTCGGCTTTCGCGGCGAGGCGCTGCCCTCGATCGCCAGCGTGTCGCGCTTCACCTTGGAGAGCCGCCCGCATGGCGCCGAGCAGGGGTGGAAAATCGTGGTCGATCACGGTGCCGGCGTTTCCGACGGTCCCGCCGCGCTCCCGCCGGGCACGAGGGTGCGGGTCGAACAGGTGTTCGCGCGGATCCCCGCGCGGCGCAAGTTCCTGCGCACGCCGCGCAGCGAATACGCCGCCAGCCTCGACGTGGTCCGCCGGCTCGCGATGGCGCGGCCCGATATCGGTTTCACGCTCGATCACGGCGAGCGCCGCGTGCTCGCGCTCCAGCCCGGCGAGGCGCTGGTAGACCGGGTGGCGCAGATCGTCGGGCGCGAGCTCAAGGCCAATGGCGTCGCCATCGATCTCGAGCGCCACGGCATGCGGCTGACCGGGATCGCCGGGCTGCCGACCTACAATCGCGGCATTGCCGACCACCAATATCTCTTCGTCAACGGCCGCCCGGTGAAGGACCGCCTGCTCGCGGGCGCGGTGCGCGGAGCCTATTCGGACATGCTCGCGCGCGACCGCCACGCGGTCCTGGCGCTGTTCCTCGAGATTGCGCCCGAAGACGTCGACGTCAACGTCCACCCCGCCAAGACCGAGGTCCGGTTTCGCGATGCACAAGGCGTGCGCGGCTTTATCGTCTCGGGGCTGCGGCAGGCGCTGGCGACCGGCGACCGCCGCAGCGCGCAATCGCCCGACGCCGCCGCGATGGAGCGCTGGCAGCGCGAGCGCGACGACCCTGCACCCGCATTGCGCTCGATCTTCGAGAACCGCGACTGGTCGCGCCCCTCCGCCGGCGTCGCCGAACCCGGGACGAGCCCGTGGCGCGCTGCCGATACCGGCGCGATGGCGGAGCCGCAGGGCAGGGCGGAGCAGGCCGAGCCGTTCGCCCCCGAACAGCGCGCCTATCCGCTCGGCATCGCGCGGGGGCAGGTCGCCAACACCTATATCGTCGCCGAGGCGGCGGACGGGCTGGTGCTGGTCGACCAGCACGCCGCGCACGAACGGCTGGTGCTCGAACGGTTGCGCGCCGCCGGGGCGGGCGAGGCCGCCGCGCGCAGCCAGGCGCTGCTGATGCCCGATGTGGTCGAACTGGAAGAACCCGCCTGCGACCGGCTGGAAGAGGCGGCCGAGCGGCTGGGGCAGCTCGGTCTCGCGATCGAGCGCTTCGGCCCCACCGCGATGCTGGTCCGCGCGCTGCCGCATTCGCTCAGGAACGGGGACCCCGAAAAGCTGCTGCGCGATATCGACGACGATCTGGTCAAGCACGGGCAGGACGATGACAAGGGCGCGCTGCTGCTGAGCGAGAAGCTCGAACTGGTGCTGGCCACCATGGCCTGCCACGGCTCGGTCCGCGCCGGCCGCGTCCTCAGCGTCGCCGAGATGAACGCGCTGCTGCGCGAAATGGAGAACACCCCGCGCTCGGGCCAGTGCAACCACGGTCGCCCGACCTGGGTGAAGCTGGCGCTGGACGATGTCGAGAAGCTGTTCGGGAGGCATTGAGGGACGGGCAACCCTTCTTCCCCCCTCCCTCTGGGGAGGGGCCGGGGTGGGGGTACGGCGCGCGCAGCCAGAAGCGCCGAACACCCCCACCCGACCTCCCCCCGAAGGGCGAGGGGAAGGACGGCCGCAGAGAAAACCCCACCCCCTCGTCATTGCGAGCCGCCGCAGGCGGCGCGGCAATCCACGACCGACGCTTCCCACCCACAACCCCGGCAGCGACAACCCGCCACGTCACGCCATGGATTGCCGCGTCGCTGCGCTCCTCGCAACTTGCAGACATCCCTCATGTCGCAAAACTTTCTCTAAATCGGCATAATCACCCCCATCCGCAGCAGTCCTCAAGGAATCTACAATGCGCATCGTTAGCTTTGGACCGATCGCTATCCTTGGCGCTGCTCTGTTCATCGGGGGATGCAGCGGAAGTCACCCAAGCAGCGCTTCGGCCGATATTTCACAAGCCGCCATGCACGTCTCCGAGATAGATCAGGAACTTGACTCTACCCTTCGCAGATTGGTCGCCGCGGCCCAAATCGACCCAGCCGGTGGTGTTCGTTTCGATCGCCCCCTCGAGGATCGGCGATACCTAGACCCAAATAGCGGCCGTTATTGGCAGATCAGCGGCGAAGGACAGGTAGAGCTTCCATCGCGCTCGCTCTGGGACCGCACGCTGAAGGTCGATGGAAGGAGAGCTCTGCAGGATCCGTTTTTCTACGATTCCGACCAACTGAGCGGCGAGCCGCTTAGGATTGCTGAGAAAACGGTTCGACTGCCGGGAAGTGAGGTCGAATGGCAGTTTGTGGTCGCAAGCCCTCGCATAGAGTAATCCGATTAGCGTTGGAGACCCTTCCTGCCCGCTGGAACCTTGTTCCAGAAATTCGTGACCGTGGGGGGGTAACGCGATACAGGCATCTCTCTTATGACGATCACGTCGTATAGCTGTCCTTGATCATCTCGACCGACATTGTGGCGTAGCAACGAGCTTCTGCGGATACCTGATGGAAGCTCGAACTCGACGAGGGAGACGCACTCATACGCTCCCTTCGTTTCACTCATGCAGAGCGCTTGCGGCAAAACCTGCGTATCGGCTGGGGGTAACGATCAAACCATCCTGCCGACGGATTAGACCGGCGAAACTCGGCCAAGAGCCTTGGACTAATTCCTGAAGCTCGACTGATGTAGGCACATTGTCAGCATGCTTAGCTTGTGACAGCGTAGGAAACGCAAGAGCGAGTGAAAGGACGGTGGCTTTCTTTGAGAGGCTCAGCATGGATTTTCGCAACGAAATCTAAGGTCAGTTTTCCACCCATTCCCGGACAGAGCACCCACTCGCCGCCCGCCTCGAAGCGGACTCGCGTGCTTCGCAAGTTGACCCCGCCCCGCAAACCCCCGAACAGCGTTTCCGCGCGCGTCGTTCAGGCTCGGGCCAAGCTTGCCCAAGCAAGGCGGGCACGAAGCTATGTGGAGTGATGGATGCGGTACGGGTTGTGTCTTGCGGTTCTGGCGCTGGCGGGTTGCGGGAATGACGTCTCGCCGGAGGAACAGGCGCGGCGCGATGCGCAGGATGTCGCCGAGGTTCGCGCGGCGCAGGTCGCGCCCGCGGTTCCGGTGACGCTCCAGCCGATCGGTCTTGCCGAGATCGAGCAGCAGGACATGATCGGGCTGGGCTGCAGCTTTCTCGCCGACAATGGTGGCGACGAGGCGCTGGCGATCACCATGGGCGATGCCGCCTTCGCCAAGCGCGGCGGGCAGGTCATGCGGCTTGCCCCCGATCGCGGCAGCGCCGAAAACCCGCTCGGCACGCAGGCGAAATACGACGGGCGCGAATTCAGCCTGCAGCTCGACGTGCTCGACCCCGAGGGCGAGCAGGTGGGGATGGAAACCATGGGCTACGATGCCCGGCTGACGCTGACCGACGGCCGCGACCGGGTGATTTACCGTGCGGACGGCACCGCGCGGTGCGGCGCCTAGCAGTCTAGGCCCGAGCCAGCATCACTCCGCGATCGGCGCTTCGGGGTCGCGGACCTGCATCAGCCCGTTCGAGACCATCTCGAGCACCAGCTCGTCGTTCTGGTTGTAGGTCTGCGCGCGGGTCTTGAAGAGGCCCATCTCGGGGCGCGAGCGGCTACGGCGCTTTTCCAGCACCTCGGTCTCGCAGCGCAGCGTGTCGCCGGGGTAGACGGGCTTGCGCCACATCAGCTGGTCGACGCCCGGCGAACCGAGCCCGGCGCGCTGGATCACCGACATGTGCTCGACCAGCATCCGCATGGTCATCGCGCAGGTGTGCCAGCCGCTGGCGGAGATCTTCCCGAAATGCGTCTGCGCCGCGGCCTCGTCGCTCAGATGGAACGGCTGGGGATCGTATTTCTGCGCAAACTCCAGCACTTCCTCGCGGGTGACCTGGTAGCTGCCGAAGGAGTCCTTCGCGCCGATCTCGATATCTTCGAAGTAAAGCATGAACCCCGCATCGCGCAAAGCGGCGGACGAAGCAATACGCTTCGCCCGCCGCCGGTTTCGCAGTCACTGCGTTTCGGATCGCTAGGCGATCACAGCCGGAACTTGGGAATGCCCCTGTTGCTGTCGAGCTCGGGGATGATCCGGTAGCGCGCCAGCACCAGGCTGAAGAGACCGAACAGCAGCAGGCCGATCGCGGTGAGCGTGAAGACGAAGCCCTGGCCCGCAAGGCTCGCCACCGCATCGCCGAGCGATTTGACCTGGTCGGCGCCTCCCGCGAGGAAGCCGGCCTGGAACAGCGACCAGCCGATCACCGCATAGACCACCGCGCGCGCGAGAAAGCCCGCGCCGCCCACCCAGCGGGTCGCATCGGGCGCCTGCGCGCTGACGCGGTGCATGAATTCGCCCGAAATGCCCTTCTTGGCCTGGAAGATCGCGACGACGAAGAAAATTACCCCCAGCAGGCCGAGCACGGTGCCGCCGAAATCATAGGACAGCACGCCTGCTGCCGCTTCCTGGGTGCCGTTGCCGCCGCCGCCGGTGCTGGTGGCGAATTTATAGGCCGAATAGGCGAGCGCGAGGTGCCCGATTCCGCTGCCCGCGTGGCCGATCCGTTTGGCCCAGCCCTTCTTGTCCGACCCGTTGTTCTCGATATCGAACAGCGGCGAGCAGAAGCGGAACAGGGCGTAGGCGGTCAAGCCGATCACCATGATCCACAGGATCACCGTGCCGGCCGGATAATCTTCGATCGCGCGAAACACGCCATTGGTGCCTTCGCCGATCTGGTCGGCGCGGGTGAGGGCGATCAGACCCAGCACGGCATAGAGAATGGCGCGGCTGAAATAGCCCACGCGCACCAGCCAGTTGAACTTCTCGGATTTGTCGACCACGTTTTGTTTCCCCCGTTGAATTGTGCCCCCCGAACGGTTCGGGCCGCAATTGGTGCCTTATCGCGCGATTTTGCAGGATGGAAACCCTACTCTACTCCCCGCGGGGAGGGGGGAAGGGCGGCGCTAGGCACGGGCTCCCCCCTCGTCATTGCCAGCCTCCGCAGGCGGCGCGGCAACCCATGGCCCGAGGGTGTCCACACCCACAGCGGCAGCAGCAACCCGCAACGCCGCCCCGTGGATTGCCGCGTCGCTGCGCTCCTCGCAATGACGAAAGCGGGGTGCCGGCCCCAAACCTTTTCCCCTCGCAATGGAGAGGGGGACGTCGGATCAAACGATAACCATCCCGCCCTAGACGTTGAACTTGAACATCAACACGTCGCCGTCCTGAACCAGATATTCCTTGCCCTCCTGGCGCAGCTTGCCCGCCTCGCGCGCGCCGCTCTCGCCGTTCAGGGCGATGTAATCGTCGAAGGCGATGGTCTCGGCGCGGATGAAGCCCTTCTCGAAATCGGTGTGGATCTCTCCGGCCGCCTGAGGAGCCTTGGCGCCGCGCGGAAAAGTCCAGGCGCGGGTTTCCTTGGGGCCGGCGGTGAAGAAGGTGTTGAGCGCGAGCAGTTCGTAGCCCGCGCGGATCACCTTGCTCAGCCCGCTTTCCTCGAGCCCGAGCTCGGCGAGATATTCGCTGCGCTCCTCGGGTGCCATGCCCACCAGCTCGGATTCGATCGCCGCAGAGACCACCACCGACTGCGCGCCCTCGCGCGCGGCCTTGGCGGCGACCGCCTCGGAGAGCGCATTGCCCGTCGCGGCGTCTTCCTCGGCGACGTTGCAGACGTAGAGCACCGGCTTGGCGCTGAGCAATTGCGCCTGCGCGAAGACGCGCTCCTCTTCCTCGTCCTTGGGCTCGGTCAGCCGCGCGGGCTTGCCCTCGCGCAGCAGCTCGAGCGCCTGGCCCAGCACGCTGGCCATGATCTTGGCTTCCTTGTCGCCCCCGTTGGCGCGCTTCTGCGCGTTGGGGACGCGCTTCTCGAGGCTTTCGAGGTCCGACAGCAGCAGCTCGGTCTCGACCACTTCGGCGTCGGAGATCGGATCGACCTTGTTGGCGACGTGCTGGATGTCGTCATCCTCGAAGCAGCGCAGCACGTGGACGACCGCGTCGACCTCGCGGATATTGCCGAGGAACTGGTTGCCTAGGCCTTCGCCCTTGCTCGCGCCCTTCACGAGGCCGGCGATATCGACGAAGCCCAGTTGCGTCGGGATGGTCTTGGCCGAACCGGCGATCGCGGCGATCCGGTCGAGACGCGCATCGGGGACCGCGACCTGGCCGACATTGGGCTCGATCGTGCAGAAGGGATAGTTCGCGGCCTGCGCGGCCTGCGTCTCGGTCAGTGCATTGAAAAGGGTGGACTTGCCGACATTGGGCAAGCCGACGATCCCGCAACGGAAACCCATCGAAAACTCCAGCTGATTGTTCGCGCAGCGCCTTAGCCGGGGCCGGGCGAATTGACCAGCGGTGCCGGCTGGGGTTCGGGCGGGGGCCCGGACGAGGGATCGGGCGCGTCGAACAGACCCAGCCGGTGCATCTCGCGGTGGAGATAGCGCAGCGCCCATATATCGTAGAGCGCGTGACCGATCATGACCGCGAGCAGGCTCCCGCTATACCAGAACACCACGCCGAAAATCGCGCCGATCACGAACAGCAATGCGGTGATCACCGGCTTTGCCCAATGAACGACGGCAAACGCGGCGGAAGACAGCAGAATGGCTGCCATCGGCCCGAGATGATCGCTCAGCAGGGTTTGCAATCCTGCGCGGAGCAAGGCCTCCTCGCCTATTCCCGCGCCGAGCGAGAGCAGCACGATCGGCAGCCATCCAAGCCGCGGGCCCAGCAACGAAAAAGTCGGCGCCTGAAGCCGGACCAACCGCTCACCGATATCGGGAAACCCACGAAAAAGGACGAAGGCGAGCAGGATCAACGCAGCGGCCAGCGCCACGCCAGTCAGGGCTCCGGTCCATGAAAGAACAACGAAATCGCCGGCAGCGCGGCCGGACCAGATCCAGAGCAGGAGGCCCAGCCCGGCGAAAACCGCGGCCTGTGCGGAGAGCGCAGCGATCATCCTGCCCGACGCCTTTTCGAGCCCGGTGTTTTCGGTCTCAGCGTTCATGGACGGCGCGCATCACCGGGCCGAGCTGCGGCGAGCGGCCGAGCCATTCGAGCTGGGTGCGCGCGGTGACCTCGTTGATCGCGGTCTGCGGGATCGCTCCGCCGCTGACCGGAACGCGCAGCGGGCGGGTGCCCTGGGGCAGGGCGATGGTGCGGGCGACGGCGCGCGGCACGTCCATCGGATCGGCGGAGCGGCCGGAGCCATCTTCGGTCCCCATCCGCGCGACGACTTCCGGATAGCCCAGCGCGTGTTCGGGGGCGATCCGCTCCTTCAGCGCGCCGGTGTAGATGTTGCGGTTGACCCAGACCTCGGTCGGGTAGCCGCCGGGCTCGATAATGGTGACCTCGATATTGTGCGGCACGAGTTCGTAGGCGAGCTGCTCGCCCATCGCCTCGAGTGCGAATTTGGTCGCCGAATAATGCCCGCCGTAAGGGATGATCACGCGCCCGAGCTGGCTCGAGATCTGGAAGATCTGGCCGCCGCCCTTGGCGCGCATACCCGGCAGCACCGCGCGCGCCATCCGGTGGGCGCCGAAGACATTGGTGTCGAAGGCCAGTTTCGTGGCTTCCATGTCCTGCACCTCGACCGGGCCGGAAATCCCGATCCCGGCATTGTTGATCAGGACATCGATCGGACCGCCGTTGATCCGCATGGCCTCGGCGACGCCGCGCTCGACCTGTTCGTCGGACAGCACGTCGATCTCGATCACATGGAGGTCGAGGTCGTCGCTCGCGGCGAGGCGGCGCAATTCATCCGCCTCGGGGCGGGGAATGTTGCGCATGGTGGCGAAGACGCGGGCGCCGGCGCGGGCGTAATGCTCGGCGCCGAGCCTTCCGAAGCCCGAGGAGGTTCCGGTGATGAGGATCGATTTGCCCGCGAGATCCGGAGCGGCGGCGGCGATCAAATCGCTCTGCGCGCGGGAGGCGGTGGCGGCGAGCACGGTGGTCGCGGCGGCACCGGCGAGCAGCGAGCGGCGGGTCAGATCGGGCATGCGAATCTCCTCTGTCTCAGGAGCAACCTAGCACATCATTCCTGCATTCTGAGCGCCACGTCGTTCATGAACCGCGCGTCGTCGCCGCGCGCGAGCCAGTCGGCCTCCGCGCCCATCGCGCCAAGCATGGCGATCAGATCGTCGCGCTCCGCCTTGGCGTAGTCGCCCAAGACGTGCCCGGTGACGCGGTCCTTGTGCCCGGGATGGCCGATCCCGATCCGCACCCGGCGAAACTCGGGTCCGCAATGCTGGTCGATGCTGCGCAGGCCATTGTGCCCGGCATGGCCGCCGCCCTGCTTCACCTTGACCTTGAACGGCGCCAGATCGAGCTCGTCGTGGAACACGGTCAGCGCTTCGGTGCCCAGCTTGTAGAAGCGCAGCGCCTCGCCGACCGCGCGGCCGCTCTCGTTCATGAAGGTGGCGGGCTTGAGCAGCAGCACCTTCTCGGTGCCGATGCGGCCCTCCTGGACCCAGCCGCTGAACTTCTTCTGCACCGGGCCGAAATCATGCATGTCGGCGATCACGTCGCAGGCCATGAAGCCGACATTGTGCCGCTGCATGGTGTATTTGGGTCCGGGATTTCCGAGGCCTGTCCAGATTTGCATGGCGAGCGCTTAATCGACCCCTGCCGCTTCGTCACCCCCGCACGCGGTCACGCGCAGGCCAGGCGCACAAAGCAAAACACCGGACTTCTCGCGAAGCCCGGTGTCTCGGTATCGGTTGGGAAGAGGAGCGTTTACTCGCTCTTGTCTTCCTGTTCCTGAGCGGCGTCGTCGTCGGGACCCTGTTCGGTCGCGGCGGTTCCACCGGCATCCATGCCGGCGCCGGTCTGGTCGTCGCCGGCTTCACCCTCGGCGCGCTTGAGCGCGGACGGCGCAACCAGCGTGGCGATGGTGAAATCGCGATCGGTGATGGCGCTTTCGCTGCCCTCGGGAAGCGTGACTTCGCTGATGTGGATCGAATCGCCGACTTCCTTGCCGGTGACGTCGATCACGATCTCGCTGGGGATGCGATCATTGTCGCAGACCAGCTCGAGCTCGTGACGGACCACGTTGAGCACGCCGCCCTTCTTGAGACCCGGCGAGGCTTCCTCGTTGGCGAAGACCACGGGGACCTGGACGTCGATCTTGCCGCCCTTGACCATGCGGAGGAAATCGGCGTGGATCGGGCGATCCTTGACCGGGTCGAGCGCAACATCCTTGGGCAGGGTGCGCAGCGTCTGGCCGCCAAGTTCGATCTCGACGATCGAGTTCATGAAGTGACCGGTCATCAATTGCTTGACCAGTTCCTTCTCCTCGATGTGGATCATCACGGGTTCTTCCTTGCCGCCATAGATCACGGCGGGGACACGGCCATCGCGACGCAGTGCACGGGAGGCTCCCTTGCCAGCCCGTTCGCGCGTCTCGGCCGGTAGGGTCAGAGCATCGCTCATGAGTTTCGTACCTTTCGAATTGCTTGTGGTTGTCGTCCGGTTCACCACGCCTCCAGGGATGACCATGGCACCGGACTGGCGGGCGCTTAGCAGGTGACGGCAAAAACGCAAGGCCGCAGGACTGAAGGGGCGAGGGGCCGCTACTGGATGCGGCGGACGGTGTAGCCGCGCGCTTCCATCAGCGCGGGAAGGCCGTCGTCGCCGAACATATGCGCCGCTCCCACCGCCACGAAGGGCTTAGGGTCGGCCGAGAGCAGGTTTTCCAGCTGCGCCGCCCAGGCGCGGTTGCGCCCAGCGAGCAGCGCTTCGTAGAGCTCGGGATCGGCGAGGATGCCCTCGCCGGTGAGTTCGCTCAACTGCTTCTCGTCGCCCGTCTGCCACATCCGCGCCATCCGGCCGATGTCCTGCTCGTAATCCTCGGTCTCGCCGATCACCGCGTTGAGCAGGTCGCGCTGCTCGGTCTCGGGCAGATCGTCGAAAATCCGCAATTGCGTCTCCGCGCCCTCGAATTCGATGATCTCGCGGGTGCCGAAATCGCGGATCAGCGCGCGATCGACGCCGTTCTCGGACTTCGCCTGCTGCGCCACCTGCGCCAGCGTCAGCGCCGCGGCCCAGGTCTCCATCGCATCGAAATGGCTGCGGCGGACCTTGGCCCGCGTCAGCAGCGCCTGGTACTGATCGGCGAGCGCGGGATCGACCCGCGCGGCGAGCGGGCCGGGCGGATCATCGAAGGCGAGCCGGGTGAACAATTCGCCCAGCGCCACCCCGTCGTCGAGCGAGGCGACCTCGACCGCCAGCACATCGGCCTCCGCCACCGCCTCGTCGAGCACATTCGAGCGCCATTCGACTCCGTCGGGGAGGGCGTGGATGGTGCCGAACAGCCAGCCCTCGACCTCCCCTTGGGCATTGGCGAGCTCCCACAGGATCGGCGCGCCCTCGGGCTGCGCCGCCGGCACCGCGGGCTGGTCGGAACACCCCGCCAGCAGCAGGGCGCCAAGCAGCGCCGGCAGGAAGAGGCGCAGGCTCACTGGACCCGCGTCACGGTCATGCCGCGCTCTTCGAGATAGTCCTGCACGCTGTTGGTGCCCGCAAGATGCCCGGCGCCGACCGCCATGAAGACCGTGCCCGGCGTGTCGAGCCGCTCGTCGATCCAGTCGGCCCAATTGCGGTTGCGGCTGTAGAGCAGCGCCTCGGCAAGCACCGGATCGGCGAGATTGGCGTTCATCAGCTCGCCCAGCTCCTCGGTGTCGCCTTCCACCCATTCGGTGAGCAGCTGATCCATCATCGGCACCACCTCGTCGATCATGTCGGTGGTGGCGATGAGGAAATCGATTTGCGACTGGACCGGCAGGGTGTCGAGCATGCCGAGCTGGAACTCGACCGTCTCGAGCGCGTCGCGGGTCGCCCCCTCAGGTGCGCGCTCCTCGACCAGCTTCTCGACCCCGCTCTCGGCGGCATAGCCCGCCTTGAGTAGCGGCAGCACCGCAAGGTTCATGCCTGCGAACCACGGCTCGAAGCGGTCGAAGGCGCCAACCGGCAACTCGAGCGAGGTCATCGCCGCCTCGTAGCTGGCGCGCTGCTCGGGATCGAGCTGGTCGCGCAGGCTCTCGCCCTCGGGCAGCAAGGCCAGTCCGATGATCTTCTGCTGGTTGGCCGGGTCCTGCTCGAAGCCCGAGGGAATCTCGGTCACCAGCGTGCCCGAGGATCCGAGCGCGGCGGCGACCGGGCCGCTGAACCAGTCGATATCCTCGGGCAGCGCGTGGACGGTGCCGAACAGATAGATCGTGGTGTCCTCGTCGGCGACCTTCCACAGCGCCGGGCCGGCGGGCTGCGCGGGCGCTGCGGCGGGAGCGCTCGCGGCGACGGGCGCGCTATCCTCGGCGACGGTGGTGCAGGCCTGCAGGCCGACGAACATGGTGCCGGCGGTGAGCGCGGCGGCGAAGCGGGTTCTGGTCTGGGTCATGGTCGGGTCCTTCTATAGGGCGGGGCGGTTAAGGTCAGGTACGAAATTGCGGAAGGGCGGGCGGCAGAGTCTTGCTCACTCTTCGCCATCATGGGCTCCGTCGTCGAAAATCTGCTCGACCGGCATGGCGAACAGCCGGGCGATCCTGAACGCGAGACCGAGCGAGGGATCGTGCTTGCCGGTCTCGATCGCGTTGACCGCCTGGCGCGAGACATCGAGCTGCCCGGCCAGCTCGGCCTGGCTCCACTCGCGCTCGGCGCGCAGCACACGGAGGCGGTTCTTCACCGGGCGCTTCGCAGCCAGGCCAGCAGGAAACCGGCGTAGAAAGCGACGAAGGCGCCGATGGCGGCCAGTTCGTAGGGAAAATCCCTCGTGGCCTCTCTGCCTGCAAGGCCATCGATGAAGCCCGCCGCGAAGGGCACGAGGAAATAGAGGATCGCCAGGACCACGAACGCCGCGGAGGTCCCTGCCTGCCACAGGCTCTGGGTGTATTCGTCGCGCAGCGTGCGCCGCAGGATCACCAGCAGGGAGACGATCGTGACAAGCGCGGGGCCGCCGTAGAGCCAGCCGGTCCAGTCGAACAGGTTGGCCAGGGCCAGCACAACCGAAGCAACTCCGCCCATCACGGCCGACGTCAGATAGAGGTTGGTTTTGGTATCGGGTTGCATCGGCTCTTGCTCCGAGCGTGTCAGGTATGCCTGACCATATGTCGCGATTCGCTGACAATGTCAACATTACCTGACATCGTGTCGCCACAACCTGTCATCGCCGCGTCCGCATTCCACACGGCATTGACGCTCCGGGGGCCATAAGCCAAAGCCCGCCGCCATGGACCGCAATCCTCGTCGATCTTTCCAGGACATGATCCTCGCGCTGCACGATTTCTGGGCCGCGCGCGGGTGCCTGATCCTGCAGCCCTACGACATGCGCATGGGCGCGGGCACCTTCCACACCGCCACGACGCTGCGCGCGCTCGGACCCGAGCCGTGGAACGCCGCCTTCGTCCAGCCCTGCCGCCGCCCGACCGATGGCCGCTACGGCGAGAACCCCAACCGGCTGCAGCATTACTACCAATATCAGGTGATCCTCAAACCCAGCCCGCCCGACATCCAGGACCTCTATCTCGAGAGCCTCGCGGTGATCGGGATCGACCCGCTCAAGCACGACATCCGCTTCGTCGAGGACGATTGGGAAAGCCCCACGCTGGGCGCCTGGGGGCTGGGCTGGGAGGTCTGGTGCGACGGGATGGAGGTGACCCAGTTCACCTATTTCCAGCAGATGGGCGGGTTCGACTGCAAGCCGGTCGCGGGCGAGCTGACCTATGGGCTCGAGCGGCTCGCGATGTATATCCAGGGCGTCGACAGCGTCTACGATCTCGACTTTAACGGGCAGGGGGTGAGCTACGGCGACGTCTTCCTCGAGAACGAGCGGCAGATGTCGAAATGGAATTTCGAGGTCGCCGACACCGCCGCGCTGTTCGAGCTCTTCGCCAAGGCCGAGACCGAATGCCGCAATGCGCTGGAAAATCAGGTGCCTATCGCCGGTTATGAACAGGCGGTCGAGGCCAGCCATATCTTTAACCTGCTCCAGGCGCGCGGCGTGATCAGCGTCCAGGAACGCGCCAGCTACATGGGCCGGGTCCGCGATCTGGCGCGCGGGAGCTGCGAGACATACGCCGCGCTGATGGCGCCGCAATGGGCGGAGAAATATCCGGAGTGGTCGTTGTGAGTCCCCTCGTTCGTCATTGCGAGCGGAGCGAAGCAATTCAAGGCGCAGGTCCATGGATTGCCGCGTCGCCTTCGGCTCCTCGCAATTACGAGGGGAGGATTCAATGACTGACTTCCTCCTCGAACTGCGCTCCGAGGAAATCCCCGCGCGGATGCAGGCCGGCGCGCGCGCCGAGCTGGAAAAGCTGCTGCGCCGCGAACTCGACGCCGCAGGGATCGCCGCGAACGACATCACCGTCTGGTCCACCCCGCGCCGGCTCGCGCTGATCGCGCGCCGCCTGCCGCAGGCGACCGAAGCGGTGAGCGAGGAAGCCAAGGGCCCCCCCGAGGGCGCGCCAGACCAGGCGATCGAAGGCTTCTGCCGCAAGAACGGCGTCACCCGCGACCAGCTCACCTTGCGCGAGGTCAAGGGCCGCAACACCTGGTTCGCGGTGATCGAGAAGCCGGGCCGCGCGACCGCCGACCTGCTCGCCCGGGCGATCCCCGCAATCGTGCGCGACTTTTCCTGGCCCAAATCGATGCGCTGGGGCGCGGCTTCGATCGGCACCGAGTCCCTGCGCTGGGTGCGCCCGCTCTCGGGCGTGGTCGCGCTGCTGGGCGACGAAGTGGTCCAATGCGAGGTCCACGGCGTCACCAGCGGCGCAGTGACGCTGGGCCACCGCTTCCACCACTCGGGCGACATCACCATCGGCAATGCCGGCGACTACGCGATGAAGCTGCGTGCCGGCCATGTCATCGTCGATCACGAGGAACGCGCCGCGCTGATCCGCAAGGGCGCCGCGCAGGTCGCCGCCGAAGCGGGCCTCACGCTGGTCGAGGACGAGGGGCTGGTGGTCGAGAACGCCGGTCTGACCGAATGGCCGGTCCCGCTGCTCGGCCGCTTCGAGGAGGATTTCCTCAGCGTCCCGCCCGAGGTCATCCAGCTCACCGCGCGGGTGAACCAGAAGTATTTCGTCTGCACCGCAGCCCCCGCGCAGGCGGGCGCCTCAGGCGAAGGCGCGCCACCGACCGAGGTCCCCGCCGCCGCGGGGACTCAGCTCCTCGCAAATGCCTTCATCTGCACCGCCAATATCGCGGCGGAAGACGGCGGCGCGGCGATCGTCGACGGCAACCGCAAGGTCCTCGCCGCGCGGCTCTCGGATGCGCGCTTCTTCTGGGATGTCGATCGCAAGAAGACGCTGGCGCAGCACGCCGAGGGGCTCGATCGGATCACCTTCCACGAGAAGCTGGGCAGCGTCGCCGACAAGGTCGAGCGCGTGGCGAAGCTGGCGCGCTGGCTGGTTGAGGAGGGGATCGTCACTCCCGACCTCCAACCCCGTCATCCCCGCGCAGGCGGGGATCCCGCTTTGTCTTCGAGCGCCGCGCCGGAAACCAGCGGGACCCCCGCCTTCGCGGGGGTGACGAGAGAAGAGTTGGCCGATCTCGCGGAACAGGCCGCGCGGCTCGCCAAGGCCGATCTGGTCACCGAGATGGTCGGCGAATTCCCCGAATTGCAGGGGCTTATGGGCGGCTATTACGCCCGTGCCGAGGGGGTGGGCGGGGAGCATAATGACGCGGTCGCCGACGCGATCCGCGATCACTACAAGCCGGTCGGGCAGGGCGACGATGTGCCGACCGAACCGGTGACGGTGGCGGTCAGTCTAGCGGACAAGCTGGATACGGTCTTCTCGTTTTTCGGAATCGACAAAGCGCCCACCGGTTCAAAAGATCCTTACGCTCTCAGGCGGGCGGCAATCGCTGTCTTGAGCCTAATCATAAGGAATGGCCTTCGGTTGTCGCTCGAGCGTGCGCTAGACGCGTATCATGGCCTAGCGTTGGCCGAGCAGCGTCCGGCCATTTCACATTTCAGGCTCTCGAGTGCGAAGGTCGAAACTTGGACGCCTGACGACGATCGGTATCCTCCAGTTAACGAACTGACCTATCAGATTCTGGCGGACCGCGATGAAGACGAGGCCTATGAACCTGTCGTCTGGCATGCTCTACTTCCTTATCGTGAGTTCGAGGAGCGGGGAGCTTTGGGAGACGCGGAGCTTAGCGACTCCGCGCTTTTCGTTACGAAAGACTTCGTTTCGGTCTTTGAGAGTGTTGCCGACTTCCTCGCCGACCGCCTCAAGGTCCAGCAACGCGAGGCCGGCGTCCGGCACGATCTCATCGATGCGGTGTTTGCTCTGGGAGGCGAAGACGATCTCGTCCGCCTGCTGGCAAGGGTGAAAGCATTGCAGAACTACGTCGAAACCGCCGAGGGCGCCAATCTTCTCGCCGCCTACAAGCGCGCCGCCAATATCCTCAAGAAAGAGGACTGGTCCTCTTCTCCCCTCCCCGCGGGGGGGGGGCCGGGGGTGGGGGGGCCCACGCCCGAGGCGTCGAACACCCATCCCCAACCCCTTCCCTTCAGGGAAGGGGCTTCCGAGGAGATCGCCGAGACCGGCGAAGAAGACCCGCTCGCGCTGGTCGACGATCCCGACATGAAGACGGTCAACGACGCAATCCTCGCCGCCCGCAATGCAGATCGCAGTGCGAAAACACTTTCCTACACGCCCGAAGCTGCGGAGAAGGATCTGATCGAGGCGCTTGCTGCGGCGGAGCCCGCTGCGGCATCGGCGATTGTGGCGGAGGATTTCGAGGGCGCCATGGCCGCGCTCGCCAGCCTGCGCGCGCCGATCGACCGCTTTTTCGAGGAGGTGACGGTCAATGACGAAGATCGCGAAAAACGCGCTTCTCGGCTCGACCTGCTCGCCCGCTTCCGCGCCGCGGTCCACACGGTCGCCGATTTTGCGCGGGTCGAGGGCTAAGGTGACGCTTCGGCCTGCCAAGGTGACGGTTCTCCGCCAGCAAGGTTACGGTTTGCACCGCCAAGTTTACGCCTTTCGCGGCCAAGGTGACGGTTTTCGCCGCCAAGTTTACGGTTTTGGCGCTCTTGCCCCGGCACCGTGTCCAATGTGTCAGCACCCCCGCGCGGGTGAGGAGTTTCGATGAGCAATACGGTCTATTCCTTCGGCGGCGACGCCCCCCATTCCGACCCGCGCCAGAAGGACAAGCGGATCACCGGAGGCAAGGGCGCCAATCTCGCGGTGATGGCCGAGATCGGCCTGCCGGTCCCGCCGGGCTTCACCATCGCCACTTCGGAATGCCTGACCTATCTCGCTGGCGGTTCGGACTTCCCGCCGGCCTTGCGCGACCAGGTCGCCGAGGCGCTGCGCCATGTCGAGCGCACCGTCGGCAAGATGCTGGGCGACGTGGAAGACCCGCTGCTGGTCTCGGTCCGCTCGGGCGCCGCGGTCTCGATGCCCGGCATGATGGACACCGTGCTCAACCTCGGGCTCAACGACGAGACCGTCGAAGGCCTCGCGCGCACGAGCGGCGACGCGCGCTTCGCCTGGGACAGCTACCGCCGCTTCGTCCAGATGTATTCGGACGTCGTGCTCGGGGTCGATCACGGGCTGTTCGAGGAAGCGCTCGAGATCGCCAAGGAGAACGCGGGCTTCTATTCGGATACCGAGCTCGAGGCCGATCACTGGCGTTCGCTGGTGGGCGAATACAAGGCCATCGTCGAGCGCGAGCTGGGCGAGCCCTTTCCGCAGGACGCGCACGCGCAGCTCTGGGGCGCGATCGCCGCGGTGTTCGACAGCTGGGACACCGACCGCGCCAAGATCTACCGCCGCCTCAACGACATCCCCCACGACATGGGCACCGCGGTCAACGTCCAGGCGATGGTGTTTGGCAATATGGGCGACACCAGCGCCACCGGCGTCGCCTTCACCCGCGATCCCTCGACCGGCGAGAAGGCCTATTACGGCGAATGGCTGGTCAATGCGCAGGGCGAGGATGTCGTCGCCGGGATCCGCACCCCGCAATATCTCACCCGCGCCCGCCGCGAACTGGCCGGCGCCGACAAGCCGAGCATGGAAGAGGCGATGCCCGAGGCCTTCGCCGAGCTCGCGCGCGTGTTCGAACTGCTCGAGAAGCATTATTCCGACATGCAGGACATCGAGTTCACCGTGCAGCAGCGCAAGCTCTGGCTGCTCCAGACCCGCAACGGCAAGCGCACCGCCAAGGCCGCGCTCAAGATGGCGGTCGACATGGTCGGCGAGGGGCTGATCGACCGGCGCCAGGCGATCCTGCGCGTCGATCCGATGGCGCTCGATCAGCTGCTCCACCCCACGCTCGACCCCGAGGCGCATCGCGACGTGATGACCACCGGCCTGCCCGCCTCGCCGGGCGCGGCTTCGGGCAGGATCGTGCTCGACGCCGAGACCGCCGAAAGCTGGGCGCAGCGCGGCGAGAAGGTGATCCTGGTGCGGGTCGAGACCAGCCCCGAGGACATCCACGGCATGCACGCCGCCGCCGGCATCCTGACCGCGCGCGGCGGGATGACCAGCCACGCCGCGGTGGTCGCGCGCGGCATGGGGCGCCCCTGCGTCTCGGGCGCCTCGCAGCTCTCGATTTCGCGCGAGGGCCGCACCCTGCGGATCGGCAATCGCGAGCTGAAGGAGGGCGACGTCATCACCCTCGACGGCAGCAACGGCCAGGTCATGGCGGGCGAGGTCGCCACCATCGAACCCGAGCTTGCGGGCGATTTCGGCACGATGATGGAATGGGCCGACGAGCACCGCCGGATGCGCGTGCGCACCAATGCCGAGACCGAGCAGGACTGCAAGATGGCGCGCCAGTTCGGCGCCGAGGGCATCGGCCTGTGCCGCACCGAGCACATGTTCTTCGACGCCGGGCGGATCAGCGCGGTGCGCCAGATGATTCTCGCCGAGGACGAGGCTGGCCGCCGCGCCGCGCTGGCCAAGCTGCTCCCCGAACAGCGCGCCGATTTCCGCGCTATTTTTACCGTGATGGTCGGACTGCCGTGCACCATCCGCCTGCTCGACCCGCCGCTGCACGAATTCCTGCCGCAGCAGGAATCCGAATTCGCCGAACTGGCCGATGCCACCGGGCTCGGAGTCGATCACCTGCGCCGCCGCGCCGCCGAGCTGCACGAGTTCAACCCGATGCTCGGCCATCGCGGCTGCCGGCTGGGAATCACCTACCCCGAGATCTACGAGATGCAGGCGCGCGCAATCTTCGAGGCGGCCTGCGAAGTCGCGAAGGAGAGTGGGGAAGCGCCGCTGCCCGAAATCATGATCCCGCTGGTCGCCACCAGGCGCGAACTCGAAATCCTCCGCACGCTGGTCGACCGGGTCGCGGACGAGGTGTTCGCGCAGCTCGGCCAGCGGGTGGACTATCTGGTCGGCACGATGATCGAGCTGCCGCGCGCCGCGCTGATGGCGGGGCAGATTGCGCAGCACGCCGATTTCTTCAGCTTCGGGACCAACGATCTCACCCAGACCACGCTCGGGGTCAGCCGCGACGACAGCGCGCGCTTCCTCGGCCCCTATGTCGACCAGGGCATCTTCCCGCGCGATCCCTTCGTCAGCCTCGACATCGAGGGCGTGGGCGAACTGGTGTCGATGGCGGCCGAGCGCGGCCGCGCCACCCGCGCCGACATCAAGCTCGGGATCTGCGGAGAGCATGGCGGCGATCCGTCCTCGATCGGCTTCTGCGAGCGGGTCGGGCTGGATTACGTCTCGGCCTCGCCCTACCGCGTGCCGATCGCCCGCCTGGCCGCAGCGCAGGCGAGCTTACGCTAGGATTTCCAGCCGGTTAGGGTGAGAATTTCGAAGGTTTCGACCACGCGGCCCTGTTCGTCGGCGTGGCCCAGAAACGCGGCGCGAACGCGCTCGAGCGCCGCGCGGCCCAGCGGCGGGGAGACCCGGGCGAGCTGATTGCCCAGCGCCTGATCGCGCAGGTCGGCGACGAGCTGGTCGAGCGAGCGATAGGCGACCGAGAGCGCGCGCGAATCGACCACGAAGCGCCGGAACCCCGCGCGCTCGAGCAGCGCGGTCGCGGCGCGGTTGTCGACCAGCGGGTGCATCCGCGGGGAGGGCCGGTCGGGCTCGGCGGCGATCATCGCGCGGCGCAGGTTCGCGAGGCTCCCGGCCCCGACGAGGCTTGCCATCGCGACGCCGCCCTCGGCCAGCGCACAGCGCATATGCAGCAGCGCGGCCGGCAGGTCGTTGACCGTCGCCAGCGTCTCGAAACTGGCGATGAAATTATAGGGGCCGCCGGGGAAGGGCAGCTCCTCGTCGAAATCACCGGGCGCCGCATGGGAGGCATTCTCCAGCCCCGGCAGTCCGTCGGTCAGCAAGCCCATCACCAAGGCGCGCTCGGGAGCGAGCTGCATGAAGCCAACCCGCTCGGCGAAATCCTCCGCCATGTCCTCGATCACGAAGCGCGCCGCGCCGTCCTGTTGCTGGCGGATACGCGCGCGCTCCCAAGCAGACTTGCGGCGGGCGGGCGAAAATATCCGGGGCGGGGCGGGGTTCGGCATGGCCTCTGCCCTGCCGCGCTTGTCACCGCCGCGCAAGCGGTGCAGCCTGCGCGTCATGCCCGCCCCCACGCCCGCGCGCCGCTTTCTCGCCGAGACGCTCGCCCCGCTGGTGGACCTCGTCTACCCGCCGCGCTGCCCGGTCTGCGGCGAGGGAATTGCGCAGCAGGTCGGGCTCTGCGCCGCTTGCTGGGAGCAGCTCGAGATTCCCTCGGAGCCCAGCTGCGCGCTATGCCAGCGGCCCTTTAGCGGCGCGAATATGGAAGCAGGCGCGATCTGCCTGCCCTGCATGAAGGAGCCGCCCAGACACGACGGGATCGCCGCAGCGACGCTCTACAACGACGTCTCACGACGACTCGTGCTCGCCTTCAAGCACGGGCGCAGGATCGCGCTCACCCCGATGCTGGCGCGGCTGATGGCGGCGCGGCTGCCGCCGCCTGCGGACCGGCTGATCGTCCCCGTGCCGCTGCACCGCTGGCGGTTGTGGTACCGCGGGTTCAACCAGGCCGCGCTGCTGGGCCGGAGCCTGGCCGGAATGGGGCACGGCGCGCTGGTGGTCGATGCGCTGGTCCGCACCAGACGGACCCCGGTGCTGCGAGGGCTGGGCGCCAAGGCCCGCCGCCGCGCGCTCGCCGGCGCGATCCGGGTCAGCCGAAGCGGCGCGAAAGCGGTGAAGGGGCGCTCCGTGATCCTCGTCGACGACGTGCTCACCAGCGGCGCCACCTCGCAGGCCTGCGTCGCCGCGCTCAAACGGGCGGGGGCGACCAGCGTGATCATCTGCTGCTTTGCCCGGGTCCTCGACGGCGAGCGCAATCCGGGAATGGCAACTGCGCCACCCTGGCCGCAAAGCGAAACGCCCGAGACCGCGAAGGTCCCGGGCGCCACGTGACGAATGTACCGGACCTTTCCCTTAAGGGCTGGCGCACCCCCCATGAATACGCCGGGTCCTATCCCTCATCGCTTGGTGCGCGCCTCGCTCCGAAAACATACCCGAGCCGGCAGCGCTCCTGTACCCCCTGAACCCGGTGCTCTATTCGACACCCTCGCCAAGCGGATAGCCCTTTCGAGCCACATTGCGAATATTCCACCAAACCGCCGTTCCTCAAACCGGCAATTTTGCTATTGGCGGATTTCGAGGGCTGTTGTTGCGAGCGTGCAACAAATGACAATGCCGCAGTACCAAGGATTTCCGATGACCACCGACACCGCCGAACGCGAGCAGGGCACGCGTTTTCTTCCCAAGTTCGACGACCGCGGGCTGCTCTGCGCGGTGGTGGTCGACGCCGCGACCGCGCAGGTGCTGATGGTCGCTTTCATGGACCGCGAGGCGCTCGACGCAACGCTGGCGAGCGGCGAGGCGCATTTCCATTCGCGCTCGCGCGGGCGGCTATGGAAGAAGGGCGAGTCGTCGGGCAACGTCCTGCGCGTCGAGGAAGTGCTCGTCGATTGCGACCAGGATGCGCTGGTGCTGCGCTGCCGGCCTGCCGGCCCGACCTGCCACACCGGTGCGACCTCTTGCCTCTACCGACGGCTGGAGAACGGTTCGCTCGAGCGCGTCGGAAGTTGACGTTTACGTAAGCGGATGGTAACCGATCCGCATGACGTCAGCCAGTCCCCAAAGCCGGGCCCCGGCCCATGAGAAGCCGGTCCGCGGCGGCTCGGGCGCCTTGCTCGATCGCCCCGACAAGCTCGCCCGCGAGCAGTTCACGATCTCCGATCTGACCTATGAATTCGGCTGCACCGCGCGCGCGCTGCGGTTCTACGAGGACGAAGGGCTGATCGCGCCGTCGCGCGTCGGCCTTTCCCGTATCTATTCCCCGCGCGACCGCGCCCGTCTCGCCTGGATCATGCGCGCCAAGAATGTAGGTTTCTCGCTCACCGAGATCCGCGAGATGATCGATCTCTACGACCTCGACGACGGTCGCGTCGAACAGCGCCGCGTGACGGTCGACAAATGCCGCAAGCATGTCGCCAAGCTGAAAAAGCAGCGTGCCGATATTGACAGTTCGATCAAGGAACTCACCGATTTCATCGGCCACATCGAATCGCTCGATCCGGCAAAGTAGTTTTCCGCTTCCAACCTCCCGACTTTCTCCCATCCAGCCCCCATTCCAGCAAGGACGCCTCCCATGCCCAGCTATACCGCTCCGACCCGCGATGCCCGGTTCATCCTCAATGAAATGCTCGACCTCGCCGGCTATGCGCACCTGCCCGGGTTCGAAATGGCCACCCCCGATGTCAGCGATGCCGTGCTCGGCGAGGGCGGGAAGTTCTGCTCTGAGGTGCTCGCCCCGCTCAACCGCACCGGCGACGAGGAAGGCTGCACCCGCCACGATGACGGCTCGGTCACCACGCCCGCCGGTTTCAAGCAGGCCTATGGCCAGTTCGTCGAAGCCGGCTGGGGCACGATCTCGGCGCCGGAGGAATTCGGCGGCCAGGGCATGCCGCACGCGCTCGGCTTCGCGCTCGAGGAGTTCATCTCCTCGGCCAACCAGGCCTTCGGCATGTATCCCGGGCTGACTAATGGCGCGGTCTCGGCGCTGATCGCCAAGGGGTCGCAGGAGCAGAAGGACATGTATCTGCCCAAGATGATCTCGGGCGAATGGTCGGGGACTATGAACCTGACCGAGCCGCAGTGCGGCACCGATCTGGGCATGATCCGCACCAAGGCCGAACCGCAGGCCGACGGCAGCTACGCGGTTACCGGGACCAAGATCTTCATCTCGGCGGGCGAGCACGACCTGACCGAGAACATCATCCATCTGGTGCTCGCCAAGACCCCCGGCGCGCCCGACAGCACCAAGGGCATCTCGCTGTTCGTGGTCCCCAAGTTCCTGGTCAACGAAGATGGCTCGGTCGGCGAGCGCAACGGCGTGGTCTGCGGCTCGATCGAGGAGAAAATGGGCATCCACGGCAATTCGACCTGCCTGCTCAATTACGACGGCGCCAAGGGCTGGCTGGTCGGCGAGGAGAACAAGGGTCTCGCCGCCATGTTCATCATGATGAACGCCGCCCGTCTCGGGGTCGGCATCCAGGGCCTGAGCCAGGCCGAGGCCGCCTATCAGAACGCGGTCGCCTATGCGCTCGACCGGCGGCAAGGCAGGGCGCTGACCGGCCCCGCCGAGCCCGATGCGCAGGCCGATCCGATCTTCGTCCACCCCGATGTCCGCCGCATGCTGATGGACGCCAAGGCCTTCACCGAGGGCATGCGCGCGCTGTGTCTGTGGGGTGCGCTGCAGGTCGATCTCTCCCACAAGGCCGAGACCGAGGAAGAGCGCGAGAAGGCCGACCTGATCATCGGGCTGCTGACCCCGGTCATCAAAGGCTATGGCACCGACAAGGGCTATGAGGTCGCGACCAATATGCAGCAGGTCTTCGGCGGCCATGGCTATATCCGCGAATGGGGCATGGAGCAGTTCGTCCGCGACGCCCGCATCGCGCAGATCTACGAGGGCACCAATGGCGTCCAGGCGATGGACCTGTGCGGGCGCAAGCTGGCGCAGAAGGGCGGCGCGGGCATCCAGGCCTTCTTCAAGATGGTCGGTGACGAGGTCGAGCAGGCCAGGGGCGACGAGACGCTCGGCCCGCTCGCCGAACCGCTCGGTAAGGCGCTCGCCGAACAGCAGGCGTCCACCATGTGGTTCATGAGCAATGCGATGCAGAACCCCAATCACCTGGGCGCCGGCGCGCATCACTATATGCACATGATGGGGATCGTGACGCTGGGCTTCATGTGGTTGCGGATGGCCAAGGTCGCACAGACGAAGCGGGCCGAAGGTGCGGACGACGCGGCGTTCTACGAGACCAAGCTGGCGACCGCGCGCTATTTCATGGATCGCTACCTGCCCGATGTCGGCGCCTTCCGCCGCAAGATCGAGTCGGGCAGCGACAGCATGATGGCGCTGGGCGAAGAGGCTTTCGCCACCGCGGCGTAGGCATCCGCTCAAGCCATGGTTGAAACAAGTCCGCGCCGCGATTCCCTGAGGAGCCGCGGCGCGGATTTCTTTGCGGGGGTCTTAACGACGACGCCTTGCGAAACCTCTGGTCATCCCCGCGAAGGCGGGGATCCCGCTTCTCGTTTTAGGCGCGGCGAAAAAGGCTAGCGGGACCCCCGCCTTCGCGGGGGCGACGAATTAGGAAAGGTTTCGCTCTTGCGAGATCACTCCTCGGGCAGGAAATCCGGCACCGAGAGATAGCGCTCGCCGGTGTCGTAATTGAATCCGAGCACTCGGGCCCCTTCGCCCAGTTCGCCCAGCTTGCTCGCGATCGCCGCGAGCGTCGCGCCGCTCGAGATTCCGACCAGCAGGCCTTCGACGCTGGCCGATTTTCGCGCCCATTCCTTGGCGTCCTCCGGATCGACCTGAATCGCGCCGTCGATCGACTTGGTGTGGAGATTGCCGGGGATGAAGCCCGCGCCGATGCCCTGGATCGGGTGCGGGCCGGGCTGGCCGCCGCTGATCACCGGCGAACCCGCGGGCTCGACGGCATAGGCCTTCATGCCCGACCACATCGCCTTGAGCACCTCGGCGCAACCGGTGATATGGCCGCCCGTGCCGACCCCGGTGATCAGCGCGTCGATCGGCGTTTCGGCGAAATCGGCGAGGATTTCCTGCGCGGTGACCTCGGCGTGGACCTTCCAGTTGGCTTCATTGTCGAACTGGCTGGGGACCCAGGCGCCCTCGGTTTCGCGCGCAAGCTCGAGTGCGCGCTCGATCGCGCCCTTCATGCCCTTGGCCTTGTCGGTGAGATCGAAGCTGGCGCCATAGGCCAGCATCAGCCGGCGGCGCTCGACGCTCATGCTCTCGGGCATGACCAGCACGAGTTTGTAACCCTTGACCGCGGCGACCATCGCCAGACCGATCCCGGTGTTGCCGCTGGTCGGCTCGATGATCGTGCCGCCGGGGCGCAGCTTGCCCGATTTCTCGGCGTCCTCGACCATCGCCAGCGCGATCCGGTCCTTGATCGAGCCGCCGGGATTGCCGCGCTCGCTCTTCACCCAGACCTCGTGGTCGGGGAACAGCCGCGCGAGGCGGATATGGGGGGTGTCGCCGATGGTGGCGAGGACGGATGGGGCTTTCATGGAATGCGCTCCTGCAATTGTTCTTCGGGTGTCTCTTCTACCAATTCCTCAGGCGGGTCGAAGGTCCGCGTGGTACGCAAAACAGGAAACACGCGGCTCCACAAGCCGACGGTGACGATCGCCCCGATCCCCCCGCTGACCACCGCGGCGACGGGGCCGATCAGGAAGGCGAGCGAGCCGGAAAAGAAATCGCCGAATTCGTTCGAGGCGCTGATCGTCAGCAGGCTGACCGACGACACCCGGCCGCGCTTGTCGTCGGGGGTGTGGAGCTGGATCAGCGATTGGCGGATGTAGACGCTGAACATGTCGGCGGCGCCGATGACGAACAGCATCGCCAGGCTGAGCGGCATCCATGTCGACAGACCGAACACCACCGTCGCGCCGCCGAACACCGCCACCGACCACAGCATCTTGGGCCCGACCTGGGTCCTGAGCGGAAAGATCGAGAACCACAGCGCGGTCACCACCGCACCGCAGGCGGGCGCCATCGCCAGCTGCGCCAGCCCGGTCTCCCCGACCTGCAGGATATCGCGCGCATAGACCGGGAACAGCGCGGTCGCCCCGGCGAGGAACACCGCGAACAGATCGAGCGTGATTGCGCCGAGCACCATCTTGTTGTGCACGACATAGCGCAATCCGTCGATGATCCGGGCGACCGGGCGGGCGGTGCCCACGCTGTTGGCGCGTGGGACATGGCCGATGGTGCTGAGCGCGGTCAGCGAGACCAGAAACAGGCCCGCGGCGATCGCGTAGGGCAGCGCAGGGACGATGGCGTAGGTATAGCCCCCGATCGCCGGCCCTGCGATCATGCCCACCTGCCAGGCAATGCTTGAGAGTGCGATCGCATTGGGGAGGATGGCTTTGGGCACCAGATTTGGCGCGAGTGCGGACAGCGCCGGGCCGTTGAAAGCGCGCACGACGCCTAGCACAACCGCGATCGCATAGAGATATTCCAGCGAGATCGCCTGTTGCCAGGTCAGCCAGCCCAGCGCGGCAGCACAGAAGAACTGCACCGCCACCGTGATCCGCGCGAGATTGCGGCGGTCGAAGCGGTCCGCGGCGAGCCCGGAGAAGGGCGTCAGCAGAAACAGCGGAACGAACTGGAACAGCCCGATCAGCGCCAGCTGGCCCGAAGCTTCTGCTACCGAGGAGCCGGCATCGCGCGCGATGTTGTAGACCTGCCAGGCGATGATGAGCATCATCGCGTATTGCGCCAGCGTCATCGCCAGACGGCTGACCCAATAGGCGCGGAAATTGTGAATGCGGAAAGGGTGGCGCGGTTCGTTCACGCGCGGCCCATGGCAGCGGGCGCGCGGCAAGGGAAGAAACTTCCCCTGCCAGCGGCTAAATCATCCTGTCCCGGCCCGAAAGCAGCAGTCAGCGATTGCGGCGCAGCCGCGGATTGGGCTGGAGCTGGTCGATCATGGGGAGGAAATCGTCGGGGCGGATTATCCGCTCGAACTGGAAGCCCGCGCGGTTGTCGCGCATCCAGATGCAATAGGCCTCGATCCGGCCGACGATCGGCAGGCGGATGATCACCCGATCGCCGCGCTCCAGATCATGGGCGTCGTCGATCATGAAGCCGGTCGCCGAGATGTTCGAGACATGCATCCGCACGTCGCCGGCGCGGAAATGCTCCGCGATCACGGGGTGATCGACAGGATGGCGCGCCATACGCCGCTGGTCGGTGACGCTGAGCTGAGCTCCGGCACCCATGATATCCATTCCTCCGTGTTCGCTGTAGTCCGCCATATTGGAGCCCAAAGGCTGACAATTGGTAAAGCCGGATCGGCGAAACGGCGGGCAATTACGCGCTCTGGCGCAAGTCAGCCCCGGATGATCGCATGTTTCTTTTTGCCGAGGCTGAGACGCGCCTCGGTGCCGGGTGGCAGCGCCAGCAGATGGCCGACATCGTCGATGGTCATCCCGTCGAGTTTGACCGCCCCCTCCGCGAGCTTGCGCTTGGCCTCGCCATTGGAGGCGGTGAAGCCGAGCTCGGTCAGTGCGGCTCCGATCCGCATACCGTCGGGGCCGAGCTGCAGTACGGGAAGATCCTCTCCAAGGCCGCTGCCCGTAAAGGTCTCCGACGCGGTCGCTTCGGCGATACGGGCCGCCTCGGTGCCGCGCACCAGCGCGGTGACTTCGTTGGCGAGGACGATCTTCGCGGCGTTGATCTCGCTCCCCTCGAGCGCTTCGAGCCGCGCGATCTCGTCCAGCGAGAGATCGGTGAACAGCCTGAGAAACCTCCCGACATCGCGGTCGTCGACATTGCGCCAGTATTGCCAAAAGTCGTAGGCGGGGAGCTGCGCCTCGTTGAGCCAGACCGCGCCCGAGGCGGATTTGCCCATTTTGGACCCGTCGGCGGTGGTCAGCAGCGGGGTGGTGAGCCCGAACAACTCGCGCCCCTCCATCCGTCGCCCGAGCTCGAGCCCGTTGACGATATTGCCCCACTGGTCGCTGCCGCCCATTTGCAGCCTGCAGTCGTACCGCCGCGCCAGTTCGACGAAATCATAGGCCTGCAGAATCATGTAGTTGAATTCGAGGAAGGTCAGCGCCTGCTCGCGTTCGAGCCGCTGCTTGACCGAATCGAAGGTGAGCATCCGGTTGACGGTGAAGTGCGGCCCGACGTCGCGCAGCATCTCGAGATAGCCGAGCTCGCCCAGCCATTCGTCGTTGTTGACCATCACCGCATCGGTGGGGCCGGTGCCAAAGGTCAGCAGCCGGTCGAAGACGGTGAAGATGCCCGCGACGTTTTCGGCGATGGTGGCGTCGTTCATCAGCTTGCGGCTCTCGTCGCGGAACGAGGGATCGCCGATCTTGCCGGTGCCGCCGCCCATCACGACGATCGGCTTGTGTCCCGCCTGCTGCAACCGGCGCAGCATCATGATCTGCACCAGGCTGCCGATATGCAGCGATGGCGCGGTGGGATCGAAGCCGATATATCCCGGCACGATCTGTTTCGCGGCGAGCGCGTCGAGCGCCGCAGCGTCGGTCGCCTGGTGGATATAGCCGCGCTCGTCGAGCAGGCGCATCAGATCGGAAGTGTAGCTGGTCATGATGGTCGCTGCGCTAGCATGGGGGAGCCGGGGTGCAACAGATGGATTTGACGCCGCACCCATCGAGCCCGCCTGCGGGCGAGTGGGCGGTGCGCTTTTCGTGGCGGCTGACGCCGCACTGGCTGACGCTGCGCTGGCGGATTGCCGGCAAGGGCGAGTTGGCGATCCCGAAGCTCGCCGGGCAGGGCCGGGCGGACGGATTGTGGCAGGCGACCTGTTTCGAGATATTCCTGCGCCACGGTGAGGGGCCGGGCTACAGCGAGTTCAACCTCTCGCCCTCCGAACGCTGGGCGGCCTATGACTTCGACGATTATCGCGAAGGGATGCGGGAGCGCGACCTGCCGCGCGCACCGGTCTGCTCCTGGCGCGCCGGATCGGCCTTCTCGCTGTTCGACGCAGCGATACCCACGCACGGGCTGCCCGACCTGCCCGCCGCCTTCGGCGCGAGCGCGGTGCTGGAAGAGGCAGCGGGCAAGAAGAGCTATTGGGCGGTCTCGCATCCGGGAAGCCGACCCGATTTCCATCATGCCGATGGTTTTGCGCTGGCTCTGGAGCCTGCGAGCTAGGCCTTCGCGAACGGGCCGTTGAGCTGCACGATCTTGCGGTTGAGCAGCGCCGCGAAACTCACCCAGGCGATATAGGGCAGGTTGAGCCAGGCGGCGAGATCGGAATAGGGCGCCAGCCCGACCACCAGCGACAGCACCGAGAGCCAAAGCAGCACGACTTCGCGCAGCGCCCAGTCGGGCCGTTTGGCGACGAAGAACAGCGGCGACCAGGCGAGATGCGCGAGGAAGTTCACTGCGAACAGCGCGCCGATGACGACCCGGTCGCCCGGCTCGGGCGCACCGGTCCAGGCGAGATAGAAGCTCCACCCGGCAAGCCCGAGGATGATCGTCCATGCCGGGCCGAACAGCCAGTCCGGGGGCTGCCAACTGGGCTTTTTCAGATTGCGGTACCACTCGCCGATCTCGGTCAGCAAGCCGCCCGCGCCGCCCAGCACGATCGCCCAGGCGGCGCCGATGATCGCGGGAGTCCACTCGATATCCATGATGCAACAGCAAGCCCAGGCTGCGCGGGTTCCCGCGTTGGGAAAAACCTTTGCCTTTGTTGGCCCCTTGATACAACCGGGCGGCATGAAATTCGGTATCGACCGGCTGCTCGCCGACCCCGCCCTGCGCCGCCCGCTCGAAGGCAAACGCGTCGCGCTCGTCGCGCATCCCGCCTCGGTGACGCGCGATCTGACGCATTCGCTCGACGCGCTGATCGCCGCCGGGGTAAACGTCACCAGCGCCTTCGGCCCGCAGCACGGGCTCAAGGGCGACAAGCAGGACAATATGGTCGAGACCGGCGACGATACCGATCCCGTCTACGGCATCCCGGTGTTTAGCCTCTATGGCGAGGTGCGCCGCCCGACCGGGCAGATGATGTCGAGCGCGGATGTCTTCCTGTTCGACCTCCAGGATCTGGGCTGCCGGATCTACACCTTCGTCACCACGCTGCTCTATCTGCTCGAGGAAGCGGCGCGCCACGGCAAGGAAGTCTGGGTGCTCGATCGTCCCAACCCTGCGGGGCGACCGGTCGAGGGAACGCTGCTCGTGCCGGGTCAGGAGAGCTTCGTCGGCGCCGCCGAGATGCCGATGCGGCACGGTTTGACGATGGGCGAGATGGGGCACTGGTTCATTCAGCGCTTCGATCTCGATGTCGCCTACCGCGTGATCGAGATGGAGGGCTGGCAGCCCGCAGGAGCAGGCCATGGCTGGCCCGAGGAGCGGATCTGGATCAATCCTTCGCCCAATGCCGCCAACGTCAACATGGCGCGCGCCTATGCCGGGACGGTCATGCTCGAGGGCACAAACTTGAGCGAGGGCCGCGGCACCACCCGTCCGCTCGAGGTGTTGTTCGGTGCGCCCGATCTCGACGCTGGCGCCGTGCTGGCGACCATGGACAAGCTCGCGCCCGACTGGCTGGCGGGTTGCCGCCTTCGCCCGTGCTGGTTCACCCCGACCTTCCACAAGCACGCCGACCAGCTTTGCAGCGCGCTGATGATCCACGCGGAGGGCCCGCATTACGACCACGCCGCCTTCCGCCCCTGGCGGCTGCAGGCGCTGGCCTTCAAGGCGATCCGCACGCTGCACCCCGATTACGACCTGTGGCGCGATTTCCCCTATGAATACGAACTCGAACGGCTCGCGATCGACGTGATCAACGGCGGTCCGGCTCTGCGCGAATGGGTCGACGATCCGCAGGCCGTACCGCGGGATCTCGACCGGCTGGCGAGCGCGGACGAAGCGAACTGGCGCGAGCAGATCGCCCCTGTCCTCCTCTACCCCTAATCGCCGGTTGACGGGGCCGCCCGACTAGGGAAGGTTCGCATCCGGCGACGGGCAGACCCGCGCCTGGGAGAGGGTCGAATCATGGCGACAGCGGCGCAGACCGCCACCACGCAGCGCTCGGTGAGGACCACCTTGTGGATCCTGCTGACCGTCTACATCTTCAATTTCATCGACCGCCAGATCGTCAATATCCTAGCCGAGCCGATCGCGCTCGATCTTGGGCTAAGCGACACGCAGATCGGGCTGATGACCGGGCTCGCCTTTGCACTGTTCTACACGCTGCTGGGCCTGCCGATCGCGCGCTATTCCGACCGGGCGACCACCAACCGCCCGCGGCTGATCGCGATCGCGCTGGCGACCTGGTCGGCGATGACAGCGCTGTGCGGGTTGGCGCAGAATTTCTACCAGCTGCTGCTCGCGCGAATCGGCGTCGGGGTCGGCGAGGCCGGATGCACCCCGCCTGCGCATTCGCTGATCAGCGATATCGTGCCGCCAGAACGGCGCAGCTCGGCGCTGGCCTTTTATTCGCTCGGGATCCCGATCGGCACCTTGCTGGGGATGATGATCGGTGGATTTCTCGCCGACTGGGTGGGCTGGCGAATGGCGTTTCTGTTCGTCGGCCTGCCCGGTGTCGCAATGGCGCTGGTGGTCCATTTCATGCTGCGCGAACCGCGGCTGGGGATGGCCGGAGCGAGCGATTCCTCGGCCGCGCCCGCGCCCGAACTGTCGCTGTGGGTTTCGGTGCGCACGGTGATGCAGTCGCGCGCCTTCGTGCTGCTCCTGCTTGCCGGCTCGACCGCCTCCTTCCTCGCTTATGGCAAGACGACCTGGACGACGATCTTCTTCCAGCGCACCCACGAATTGACCCCGGGCGAGGTCGGCTTCTGGTTCGGCGTGATCAACGGCGCGGCGGGCATCCTGGGCACCTGGCTGGGCGGCTATCTCGCCGATCGCTTCGGTGCCAGGAACCGCCGCCACGTGCTGACTGCACCGGCTATCGCGATGGCGGTGGCTGCGCCGATCGCCTTCCTCGCCTATCAGGCTTCGACCTGGCAGGCGGCGCTGGCGCTGCTGATCGTCCCGACCTTGTGCAACTCGCTCTATTACGGCCCGACCTATTCGGCGGCGCAGGGGCTGGTGCCGCTGCGCGCGCGGGCGATCGCGGCGGCGGTGCTGCTGTTCTTTCAGAACCTGATCGGGCTGGGGCTTGGGCCGCTGTTCTTCGGGATGCTCTCGGACCTGCTCCAGCCAGCCTATGGCGAGGAAAGCGTGCGCTTCGTTCTCTACGGTGCGGCGTTCCTGGGGCTCATCCCGGCATTCTTCTTCTGGCGCTGCAGTCTGCGCTTGCAGGAGGAACTCGACCAGAAGGGGTAGAATTGCATACCTTCGTCATGCTGAACTTGATTCAGCATCCATAATTCAGCTTCGGCAGGCGTGAATCCTGAAACGAGTTCAGGATGACGGGAACCCGAAAACCCGCCCTAGCGTGCTGGCCGCAACAGGTCTCCGTCCTCGATCCTGGGGATCGGGCGGATATCGTCGGGATCGCCCTTAGCGACCAGAACCGCGCAGCCATCCTCGCGGCGATCGACCGCCCAGATCAACAGTGGTTCTTCTTCCGTAGCGGGTTCGCGGTCGAGCGGGGGCTGGTTCGTTTCCTCGCGCGCCTTGTGAATACGGTCGCGGCAGATCACGTCGTTGGGCCGCCCATCTTCGTAGGTTTTCCAAGCCAATACCGGCCCCCGATAGGAAGGCATCGCGGCCATGGCCTCGCCGCTTTCGGTGGGAGCCGAAGCCTGATCGCCGGGAGGAGCATCGCCAACCTCATGCGCCAGCGCGGGGGCGACTGCGGCCAAGAACAGCAGCAAGGCGGTCGAAAGGGTCGGGGTTTGCATGTGCATTCTCCTTGAGGGCAAGAATACACTAGAGTGGCTCATCGATCAAACCGGCCGCAGACAGGGCACAAACAGGCTCACCCCACCAGCTTTCGTCATGCTGAACTGGTTTCAGCATCCATCTCTCGGATTTGGGAGCGCGTGGCGGGATGGATCCTGAAACGAGTTCAGGATGACGGAAAAAAGGGCTGAGGCTTTGTGAAATCCAGGGTCAGCAATCTCACCCGTGCTTGCGGCTCAATTCGCGTGTTGCCGCTTCGAGCCCGTCCAGCGTGAGCGGATACATCCGGTCGCTGACCAGCTGCTTCATCACCTTGGTGGACTGCGAATAGCTCCACTGCTTCTCGGGTACCGGGTTGAGCCAGACAGTCGCGGGATAGGTGTTGGTCACGCGCTGCATCCAAGTTGCGCCCGCTTCCTCGTTCATATGCTCGACGCTGCCCCCGGGGTGGGTGATCTCATAGGGGCTCATCGCCGCATCGCCGACGAAGATGATCTTGTAGTCGTGGCCATATTTGTGGAGCACATCCCAGGTCTTGGTGCGCTCGGCCCAGCGGCGGCGGTTATCCTTCCACACGCCTTCGTAGAGGCAATTGTGGAAATAGAAAAACTCGAGATTCTTGAATTCGCTGGTCGCTGCGCTGAAGAGCTCCTCGGTGACCTTGATGAAGGGATCCATCGAGCCGCCGACATCGAGAAACAGCAGCAGCTTGACCGCATTGTGCCGCTCGGGGCGCATGTGGATGTCGAGCCAGCCCTGCTTGGCCGTCCCCGAGATGGTCGCGTCGATATCGAGCTCGTCTGCGGCGCCTTCACGCGCGAAGCGGCGCAAGCGGCGCAGCGCCATCTTGATGTTGCGGGTGCCCAGCTCCTTGGTGTTGTCGAGATTCTTGAACTCGCGCTTGTCCCACACCTTGAGCGCACGCTTGTGCTTGCTCTCGCCGCCGATCCGCACGCCCTCGGGATTGTAGCCCGAATTGCCGAAGGGCGAGGTGCCGCCGGTGCCGATCCACTTGTTGCCGCCCTCGTGGCGCTCCTGCTGTTCGGCGAGCCGCTTCTTCAGCGTCTCCATGATCGCATCCCAGTCGCCCAGTTTCTCGATCTCGGCCATTTCTTCGGGCGAGAGAAATTTCTCGGCAACCGATTTGAGCCAGTCTTCTGGAACATCGACCGGGTTTTGGCCGTAATCCGAGATGATTCCCTTGAAGACTCGCTGGAATACCTGGTCGAAACGATCGAGCATGCCCTCGTCCTTCACGAAGGTCGCGCGGCTGAGATAGTAGAAGGCCTCGGGCGTTTCCTCGATCACCTCGCGGTCGAGCGCCTCCAGCAGAGTGAGGTGCTCCTTGAAGCTGGCCTTGATCCCGGCCGCCCTTAGCTCGTCCATGAAGTCGAAAAACATGCGCTATGTATAGCGACCTCTTTGCGGAGCGCCAGCCTTGCCGCGCACGATCTGGCAAAGGCGCGGATGCTTAAGAAGGCGCTAACACATTGCGATTATGACAATCCCCGAACTACGGGGGATTACGCTCATCATGGACTGCACGGCACTGGATGCTCGCGGAGCGTCCGCGCTCGACACGATTCCCGAGGCATGCGGGAAGGTCACCGTCGGTTGCTCCGACGTAGCCGGCATCGTCCAGGCGGTGATCGATACCTCGGGCGTGCTGCGCGCCGAGCATCTCGAGTTGCAGGGTACCGTCCACGAGCTAGAGAAAGACCAGCGCCGGGTCGCCGAAGCCAGCGACGAGGCGCGGCTGCTCTCGGCCAGCGCGATCGAGCGGCTGGGGCAAGGCACCAGCCAGATCCAGTCCTCGCTGTCGCAGATCACCAAGCTGCTCGACATGGTTGAGACGCTGGCGACCCATGTCACCGGCTTCGCCGCGGCGATGGATCAGGTGAAGCGCTGCTCCAGGGACATCGCGCAGATCGCCGAGACCACCAATATTCTCGCGCTCAACGCCACTATCGAGGCGATGCGGGCGGGCGATGCCGGGCGCACCTTCGCGGTGGTCGCCAACGAGGTCAAATCGCTCGCCGGCGAAACCCGCAAGGCGACCGACGAGATCGGCGAGGTGATCGAGACGCTCGGAGCCGAGGCCACCGGGGTGATCCACCGCATCGAGGAAGGCGCCAAGGCCAGCAGCCAGGCCAAGAACTCGGTCGCGAGCATCGAGCAGACGCTCACCGGGGTCACCGATCTGGTCGAGGAGGTCGATGCGCAGAACGACCAGATCGCCAAGGCGACCGCGATGATGACGGGCAATGTGATGCGCGTGCAGGATGTGCTCGAGAGCTTCGACAAGGCTGCCAATGGCAATGAGATGAAGCTGGCCACGGTCCACAGCCGGATGGAAGACCTCGAGATGGTCGCCAGCGACATGTTCGACCGCCTGGTCCAGTCCGGGCTCGCTCCGCAGGACAGCGTGATGGTCGAGAAGGCGCAGCGCCAAGCGCGGCTGGTGGAGACGCTCGCCGAGCAGGCGATCGCTGCTGGCGAACTGACCCTCGATCAGGTGTTCGATCAGGACTACCGCCTGATCGAAGGCTCAAACCCGCAGCGCTATCGCACCGGCCTGATGGACTGGGCCCACCGCAACTGGCGGCCGGCGCTCGACTCGCTAAATGGCGAGGATGAGCGGATCATGGCTGCCGCCTGCACCGACATGAAGGGCTATCTGCCTACCCATATCACCAAGCATTCGCAGGCCCCGACCGGGGATCTCACCCACGACACGCAGTTCTGCCGCGATGGGCGAATAATCCTCGAACCGATCGACCAGAAGGCCAAGCGCAGCTTCGCGCCCTACATGATGGCGGTCTATCGCCAGGAGGGCGACGGCAAGACCTATCGCGTGGTGCGCAATGTCTATGTTCCGATGACCATCCAGGGCCGCCGCTGGGGCGATTTCGAAGTGGCTTACTCGATCGACTGATCGCCGGGCCGGATTCTAACCGGGATTGCGGCGCGCCATGAAGGCGAGGCGTTCGAACATCATCACGTCCTGCTCGTTCTTGAGCAGCGCGCCGTGGAGCGGGGGAATCGCCGAATTGGGGTTGCTGTCCTGCAGCACCTCCAGCGGCATGTCCTCGTTGAGCAGCAGCTTGAGCCAGTCGAGCAATTCGCTGGTGCTGGGCTTCTTCTTGAGCCCGGGCACCTCGCGCAGCTCGTAGAACATGTCCATCGCCTTGGTGACGAGGGTCTTCTGGATATCGGGGAAGTGGACCGCGATGATCTCGCGCATCGTGTCGCGATCGGGGAACTTGATATAGTGGAAGAAGCAGCGACGCAGGAAGGCGTCGGGCAGTTCCTTCTCGTTGTTCGAGGTGATGATGACGATCGGGCGCTCGGCGGCGGTGATCGTCTCGTGGGTCTCGTAGACATCGAAGCTCATCCGATCGAGTTCCTGCAACAAATCGTTGGGGAACTCGATATCGGCCTTGTCGATCTCGTCGATCAGCAGCACCGGCAGCTCGGGCGCGGTGAAGGCTTCCCACAGCTTGCCCTTCTTGATGTAGTTGGAAATGTCGTGGACCCGCTCGTCCCCGAGCTGGCCGTCGCGCAGGCGGGCCACGGCGTCGTATTCATAGAGGCCCTGCTGGGCCTTGGTGGTCGATTTGACGTTCCATTCGATCAGCGGCGCGCCGAGCGAATCGGCGACTTCCTGCGCCAGCACCGTCTTGCCCGTGCCCGGCTCGCCCTTGACCAGCAACGGTCGGCGCAACGTTACCGCGGCATTGACCGCCACCTTGAGATCTTCGGTGGCGATGTAGGATTGAGTGCTTTCGAAGCGCTGCGTCATTGTAATTCCCGGGCTGTCCGATTGCGATTTGCAACCCGGTTAGGGGTGGAGGCGCGCCGGGGCAAGGGGGCGCGTCACCGGTCCAGCGCCAGGATCCGCTGCCCGATCGCCAGCAGCCCCGCGGTATCGGTGTCGGCGGCGGGATTGTTCCAGCCCAGCGCCAGCATGTGCCAGGTGCCCGCCTCGTCGCGCAGCAGCCAGCTGAGGTTGCGCACGCCCGGTTCGGATCCGCCCTTGAAGCCGACATAGCTCCAGTCCGCCCGCGCACTGTCTCCCAAAGCCGTTTTGACCGCCATGATGCGCCGCGCGGTGTCGTCGTCGCTCTCGGCGAGCCGCCGCATCAGCCGGCGCTCGTCCTCCATGCTGGCGAACCATTCGATGCTGTCGATCATCTTGGGAGTGCCGCCCGAGAACACATCCATGATCGGCGCCGGATCGACCCCTTGCGTGACCAACCGGTCGAGGATTGCCCGGCGCCCGGCCTCGTCCGCCTGCGCATAGGCCGTTCCCTGCTCGCCTCCCTTGAGCACGAACATCTCGACCGTTTTCAGGAAGGGCGTCGAAAGCTCCGGTGCCGAGTGGCCTGTCGCGCGCATTTCCGCCTCGATCGCCTCGCGCCCGACCGCGTCGATCAGCAGATCGGTGGCGGTGTTGTCGCTGATCGAGATCATCAGCGTTGCGGCGGTATGAAGCGTGAGCGGTGCGCCCTCGGGCCAGTCTTGCATGATGCCGCTGGGAAAGCTCCTGTCGCCCAGCGTGACGACATCGTCCCATTCGAGCCGCCCTTCCTGCACCGCACGATCCAGTGCCGAAAGGACATAGAGTTTGAAGGTCGAGCCCAGCGCATAGGGCTGCTGCGGATCGCCGTACGCGAAGACCGGCTCGCCCTCGAGAGGGCCGAACCAGGCCGCGGCGCTGCCGGGCAGGGCCTCGAGGTCGGCGGTGATCTTCTCCGCGCTGTCGTCGACCGGCTCGAACGACTGCAGCAGCAATTCGGTGATCTTGCCCGGCGGCTGTGTCTGGATCGCGATTCCGCCGCTCGCCAGCGCACGCTCCATGCGGATGGTGATCGCGGCCCGCGCAGGGCTGACCGGCTCGATCGACTCGACCGTCAGAGCCTGACCGAACTGCGCGGTCAATTGTTCGCCGATCGCTTTGAGCTGTTCGGCGGGGATGCTCCGCAGAAAGCTTTCGGCCATCGCCTCCTCGGGGGCGAGCGTGCCGTTCAGCAGTTCGACCACCTGCGCTGTGCGCTGCTCGAGCATACTGGCTTCGGCCGGTTCATCCATTGCCATTGGCTGCGCTGCGAGATGGGCCAACGGAGTAAAAGCGACGCCGATCGATAAAAGGGCAGAGGCAAAACATTTCATGAAAGGCTCCTTGATCGACGCTATCCTAGCGCCGAATGCAGCGGGCTCAACCGCAAGGACCGGCGCAGCCTGGTATTCGGGAGCGAGTTCCGTTGGCCCAAGGCGCCGGCATCCCTATGGCCACACGACCTATCCTGCTCCGGAGACCCCCATGCCGACCGAGACCATCACCATCCAGACCGAGGCCGGACACGCGCTGGAAGGTTCGCTCGAGATGCCGACCGGGCTGGTGCGCGGCGCGGCGCTGTTCGCGCATTGCTTCACCTGCACGCGGCAGAGCAAGGCGGCGGTCGCGGTGGCGCGTGCGCTGTCGCGGGAAGGGATCGCCTGCCTGCGGTTCGACTTCACCGGGCTGGGCGGCAGCGGCGGGGATTTCGGACGCGCCGGCTTTGCGACCGATGTCGCCGATCTGGTGCTGGCGGCGCGGTTTCTGGTCGAACGCTTCGAGCAGCCGGTGCTGCTGGTCGGGCACAGCCTGGGCGGGGCGGCGGTGCTGGCTGCGGCGGAGGATATCGGGTCCGACAACATCGCCGCTATCGCCACCATCGGCGCGCCTTCGGACGTCCCGCATGTGCTCGAGCGCATCAAGGGCGATCTGGTCGCGATCCGCGCAACCGGCGAGGGAGAAGTCTCGATCGGCGGGCGCGCATTCACGCTGGGACGCGAATTCATCGAGCGGGTCGAGAATGCCGACCTGCTCGCCGAGGTCGCCAAATTGCGCAAGCCCGTCCTGCTGCTGCATTCGCCGACCGATGAAATCGTCGGGATCGAGAACGCCTCGGCGCTGTTCGGCGCCGCCAAGCACCCCAAGAGCTTCGTCAGCCTCGAGGGCGCGGACCACCTGCTGCTCGATTCGCGCGACGCCGAATTCGCCGCGAGCATGATCGCCAGCTGGGCGCATCGCTACCTGCCGCTGCGCGACGACTGGCCGATGCCCGAGGACGGCGTGGTGGTGAAGACCGGCCACGGCAAGTTCGGCACCGAAGTGCATACCGCGAGCCACCGCTTTGTCGCCGACGAGCCGCGCAGCGTCGGGGGCGACGACACCGGGCCGACGCCCTACGACCTGCTGCTCGCCGCGCTGGGGACCTGCACCGCGATGACGATGAAGATGTATGCCGACAGAAAGGGCTGGCCGTTCGAAGGTGCGTCCATCCATCTCACCCACGAACGCAACCACGAGGCGGATTGCGCGGAATGCGCGAAAGGCGCGGGGACGGGCGCGGGCCTCCAGGCGCTTACCCGCAGGATCGAGCTGGCGGGCGAAGCGCTGACCGCAGAGCAGCGCGAGAAGATCATCGCCATCGCCGATAAATGCCCGGTCCACCGGACGCTCGAGGGGCCGCTGCACATCCAAACCGAGAGCTGACCCGCTCGCCCGGGACCAAGCCCGGGTTCAGGCGTCGATCAATTCCTTGTCGAGCTCACCCGCGCGATTCTGGATGAAGTTGAAGCGGTGTTCGGGGTTGCGGCCCATCAGATGGTCGACCAGTTCCTTGACCACCGCGCGGTCCTCGAATTCGGTCGGCAGGGTGATGCGGATCAGGCTGCGGCTGGCGGGATCCATGGTGGTCTCGCGCAATTGCTGCGGGTTCATCTCGCCCAGGCCCTTGAAGCGCCCGACATCGACCTTCTTGCCCTTGAACACCGTCGCCTCGAGTTCGGCGCGCTGTTCCTCGTCGCGCGCGTAGCGGCTCTCCTTGCCCGCGGTCAGCCGGTAGAGCGGCGGCTGCGCGAGGAACAGATGCCCGGCGCGGACGATCTCGGTCATCTCCTGGAAGAAGAAGGTCATCAGCAGCGTGGCGATGTGCGCGCCGTCGACATCGGCATCGGTCATGATGATGATCCGGTCGTAGCGCAGCGAGCCGGGGTCGCAATCCTTGCGCACCCCGCAGCCCATCGCCAGCGTCAGATCGGCGATCTCGGCATTGGCGCGGATCTTGTCGGCGCTGGCGCTGGCGACGTTGAGGATCTTGCCGCGGATCGGCAGGATCGCCTGAGTCTTGCGGTTGCGCGCCTGCTTGGCGCTGCCCCCGGCACTGTCGCCCTCGACGATGAACAGCTCGGTCTCGGCTTCGGTCTCGCCCGAACAGTCGGTGAGCTTGCCCGGCAGCCGCAGCTTCTTGGCATTGGTCGCGGTCTTGCGCTTGATCTCGCGTTCCTGCTTGCGGCGCAGGCGCTCGTCCATCCGCTCCATCACCTCGCCGAGCAGCGCCTTGCCGCGCTCCATATTGTCGGAAAGGAAATGGTCGAAATGGTCGCGCATCGCGGTCTCGACCAGCCGCGCGGCTTCGGGCGAGGTCAGCCGGTCCTTGGTCTGGCTCTGGAACTGCGGTTCGCGGATAAAGACGCTGAGCATCACCTCGGCACCGGTCATTACGTCGTCGGCGCTGATGTCCTTCGCCTTTTTGGTCCCGGTCAGCTCGCCGAAAGCGCGCAGCCCCTTGGCCAGCGCGGCGCGCAGACCCTGTTCGTGGGTGCCGCCATCGGGGGTCGGTACGGTGTTGCAATACCAGCTGGTCGAGCCGTCGGAATAGAGCGGCCAGGCGATCGCCCATTCAGCGCGGCCCTGCGAGATGCCATCCTCGACCGTTGCGAAATCGTGGCGCCCGGCGAAGGGCTGCGCGGTGACGCAGGGGCGCTCGCCGATCTGCTCTGCGAGATGGTCGGTAAGCCCGCCGGGAAACTTGAAAGTCGCTTCCTCGGGGACCTCTTCGCTGGCGAGGCTGGCGGCGCATTTCCAGCGGATTTCGACCCCGGCGAAGAGATAGGCCTTGGAGCGGGTCAGCTTGAACAGGCGTTTGGCGCTGAAGGACCGGTCGCCGAAGATCTGCGTGTCGGGGGTGAAGGCGACGGTGGTGCCGCGCCGGTTGGGGGTGGGGCCGAGCTCCTCGATCGGGCCCAGCGATTCTCCGCGCGCGAATTCCTGCGCATAGAGCTGCCGGTCGCGCGCGACCTCGACGCGGGTGTGGCTCGAGAGCGCGTTGACCACGCTGATCCCGACCCCGTGCAGCCCGCCGCTGGTGGCATAGGCCTTGCCCGAGAACTTGCCGCCCGAGTGGAGCGTCGAGAGGATCACCTCGAGCGTGGACTTGCCGGGATATTTGGGATGTTCGGCCACGGGGATGCCGCGGCCGTTGTCGGAAACCGTGACCCGGTTGTTCTCGTCCAGCCGCAGTTCGATCCGCGTCGCGTGTCCAGCGACCGCTTCGTCCATCGCGTTGTCGAGCACCTCGGCGACGAGATGGTGCAGCGCGCGGTCGTCGACGCCGCCGATATACATGCCCGGGCGACGCCGGACCGGTTCTAGCCCTTCGAGCACCTCGATCGAGGATGCGTCGTAATCGCCGCTCGAGGCGGGGGTGTTTTCGAACAGATCGTCAGACATGGGATCAGCTATATCGCGCGCGAATCGCCGGCGGCAAGCGAGCCCACGGTCTTATCGTCAGTGTTGGCCCTCAAGACGGCGCGCGCTCAGTCCTCGAAGCGGGTCGGCGCGGCATCGACGATCGCCACTTCGCCGTCGCGGATCTCGCGCACTTCGAAGCTGCGCTCGACCACGCCATCTCGCTGGAAGCGGAAGGCTCCGTCGAGCCCGAGGAAACCGCCGCGGTCGCGCAGGTTCGCGGTGGGGAAATCGCGGCCCACCCGCCAGTCCTGCGCCACCCGCAGCGCCAGTAGCACGGCGTCGTAGCCGAGCGTCGAGATGCGATAGGGCTGGCCTCCGAAGCGGGCCTCATAGCTGTCGACGAACCGGCGATAGCGATTGTCCGACACCGCGGAGAAGATCGCGCCGCGCAGGGCTGGCGCGCGGGTCACCGCAACCTCGCCGCTCCACAATTCGGTGCCGAGGATACGGGTGTCCTGGCCGCCTACGCGCGCCCCCGCCTGCTGCGCCAGCCGCGGGGAGTCCGCGATCAGCACCGTGTCGTAGCCGCCGCGGCTGCGCAACCTGTCGGCGGCCGACATGATCGAGGTGTTGCCGCGGGCGTAGCGTTCGGCGCCGGTAATGCGTCCGCCATAGGACTGCACCGCGCCCTGCAGCGCCGCCTCGGCGCGGCGACCGTATTCGCCCTCGGGTGCGATCACCGCGAAATCGCGAGCGCCCTGGGTGCGGGCATATTGCACCGAGCGGCGGATCGACTGTTCGGGAATATGCCCCATGACGAAGACATCGGGCGAAGCGATCGCGGCGTCGTTGGAAAAGGAAATCAGCGGCACATCGGCGGGCCGCGCCTCGGCCAGCACCGCGCCGACATTGTCGCCCATCAGCGGGCCGAGGATCAGCTTGTTGCCATCCGCGATCGCGCGCCGCGCGGCGTCGCGCGCATTGCCCGAGGTGTCGTAGGTGGTGATCCGCAGATTGCCCGCATCGGTGTCGAGCAGCGCCATCGTGGCAGCGTTGGCGATCGATTGACCGACCGCGCCGTTCTGGCCCGACATCGGCACCAGCAGCGCGATACGGTGATGTGTCTGGTCGTCGGGCAGCGCGGTGGCGCTGGGCATCGGTGTCGGGGTCTCGACCGGACGGCGGACCGGTTCACCGCTCTTGGGGATGATCGAGCAGGCGCCGAGCAAGGCCGCCAGGCCGGTGACCGCGATCTGCCGACGGGTGATTGTAAAGCGCTTCATCCTTGCCGCGTCCCTCATTGCTGGTTCATGGGTTCGCCGTGAACGAAACCGCATCCTCTGTGCCAGAACCTCTTGAACCCGGGCTCTATATCGTCGCGACCCCGATTGGCAATCTTGGGGATATCACCATGCGCGCCGCCGATGTGCTGCGGCGCTGCGACGGCGTGGCCTGCGAGGATACCCGCGTCACCGGCAAGCTGATGAAGCATCTCGGGATCTCGAAGCCCCTTTGGCGCTATGACGACCACAGCGAACACCGCGACCGCGACCGCTTGGTGGACTCGATGCGGAGCCGCGCGGTGGCGCTGGTGAGCGATGCCGGCACCCCGCTGGTGTCCGACCCAGGCTATCGGTTGGTCAATGATTGCCGCGCCGAGGGTATTGCAGTCACCGTGCTACCGGGCGCCTGTGCCGCGATCGCGGGGCTGAGCGTCTCGGGCCTGCCCAATGACCGCTTTCTGTTTGCCGGCTTCCTGCCGAGCAAGGACAAGGCGCGGCGCGACGTGCTGGCCGAACTGGCCGATATCGAGGCGACGCTGATCTTCTACGACACCGCGCCCCGGCTGACCAAATCGCTCGCCGCGATCGGCGAGGCTCTTCCCGACCGCGAGATTGCGGTGGCGCGCGAACTCACCAAGATCCACGAGGAACTGCGCCGCGGGCTCGCCGACGGGCTGATCGCCTGGTTCGAGACGCATCCCCCGAAGGGAGAGATCGTGCTGCTGATCGGACCGCCGTTGGGAAAACAGCAGGCCAGCGCGGCAGATGCCGATGCGCTGCTGCTCGAGGCGCTCGAGACCAGCAAGGCTTCGCAGGCGGTCGCGCAAGTGGCGAAGGCCACCGGGCTCGACCGCAAGCTGCTCTACGCCCGCGCGATGGAGCTCAAGCGCGGATGAAGCGCCAGCTCGCCGAGCGGAGCGGGCGCGAGGGAGAGAGACGCGCCGCCCTCTGGCTGCGGGCGAAGGGTTGGCGCATTCTGGCAAGCCGGGTGAAGACCCCGCGCGGCGAGATCGACTTGGTCGCGCGGCGCGGATCGCTGGTCGCCTTCGTCGAGGTCAAATACCGCCGCCGCCGGGCCGAGCTCGATTTCGCGATCGACGAACGCCGGCTGGGGCGGGTGGCGGCCGCAGTGGAATGCGTTGCGCATGAATATGCCGGCGAGGGCGACGATATAAGGATCGACGTCATCCTCCTTGCGCCGGGCAGCCTGCCACGCCACATCGCCAACGCCTGGCAGCCCTGAGGCTTCGCCGCACCGAACCGCTATTTCGAGGTAATTCCCATGAGCCTACGCGTCGCCGTCCAGATGGACCCGATGGCATCGATCAAGATCGCCGGCGATTCCTCCTTCGCTCTGATGGAGGCCGCGCAGGCGCGCGGGCATTCGCTGTTCCATTACGATGTCGGCAGCCTTGCCTGGGAAAGCGACGGCAGCCCGCGCGGCAAGATCACCGCGCATGCCGCGCCGGTGACGGTCCAGCGGGTCGGGGGCGATCATTTCGACATCGGCGAATGCCGGCGGATCGATCTGGCGCGCGATGTCGACGTCGTGCTGATGCGGCAGGATCCGCCCTTCGATCTGGGCTATATCAGCGCCGCGCTGATCCTCGACCGGCTGCGCGGCGAGACGCTGGTGGTCAATGATCCGCGCGAGGTGGTCAACGCACCCGAGAAGATGTTCGTGCTCGATTATGCGCGCTTCATGCCGCCGACCCTGATCGCGCGCAGCATCGAGGATGTCCGCGCGTTTCACGCGCAGCACGGCGCGGTGGTGGTCAAGCCGCTGCACGGCAATGGCGGCAAGGCGATCTTCCTCGTGGACGAGGCCGGGACCAATCTTTCCGCACTGTTCGAGGTCTTCAACCAGACCTGGCCCGAGCCGCATATGGTCCAGCCCTTCCTCCCCGAGGTCGCGGATGGCGACAAGCGGATCGTGCTGGTCGATGGCGAATTTGCAGGCGCGATCAACCGCAAACCGGGCGAGGGCGAGTTCCGCTCCAACCTCGCGCAGGGCGGCTACGCCGAGGCCGCCGGGCTGACCGCGCGCGAAGAGGAAATCTGCGCCGCGATGGGCCCTGAGCTCAAGCGCCGCGGGCTGGTCTTTGTCGGGATCGACGTGATCGGCGGCACATGGCTGACCGAGATCAACGTCACCAGCCCGACCGGGATCGTCGCGATCGACCGCTTCAACGGCACCGATACTGCGGGCCTGATCTGGGACGCGATCGAAAAGCGAGCTGCGGCGTGAACGCATCGCGGCTGCGGCCGTTGGGCTGACATGGATTCGCTCATCGTCGCCATCGTCGAACGCCTCGGCCTCGCCGGGATCGCCTTGCTCATGGCGCTGGAGAACGTCTTCCCGCCGATGCCTTCGGAAGCCATCATGGGCTCTGCGGCGCTGGCGATCGAACGGGGATCGTTGCAGTTCTGGCCGGTGATGATCGTCGCCACCCTGGGTACACTCGCGGGCAATTACGCCTGGTTCTGGATCGGCGACCGCTGGGGCTACGAGCGGCTTGGCCCTTTCATCGACCGCTGGGGCCGATGGCTCACGCTCGAATGGGAAGACGTCGAGCGAGCGATGGTGTTCTTCGAGCGGCACGGACACTGGGTGGTGCTGTTTCTGAGGGCGGCGCCCTTCATGCGCACCATGATCAGCCTGCCCGCAGGACTGGCGCATATGAACACGATCAAGTTCTGCGTCTTCACCGCGATCGGCGCCGCTTTGTGGAACGCGATCCTGATCGGCGGAATGCAATGGCTCTCGCGCACGTTCGAGAACACCGATGTCGTCAGCTGGGTCATCATCGCCACCCTTGTGGCGGCGGTAGTAGCCTATGTCTGGCGGCTCGCGACTTGGACGCCGCGCAGCCAGCGCTGAGCCGCTACTCGCTCGATTCGCGCGGATGCGCGCCGCGATAGGTTGCGAGCAGGCTGGCGGCATCGACTCGGGTGTAGATCTGCGTCGAACCGAGGCTGGCATGGCCCAGCAGTTCCTGCAGGCTGCGCAGATCGGCACCGGCGCCCAGCAGATGGGTCGCGAAACTGTGACGGAGCGCATGCGGGGTCGCCGTTGCCGGCAGGCCAAGCACGATCCGCGCCCGCGCGGTCGCCTTCTGAACCACGCCCTGCGACAGCGCTCCGCCGCGCGCGCCGCGGAACAGCAGATCATTCGCGTCCAGCGGGAAGGGCAGTTTCGCGGCGTAGTCCGCGACCGCTTCGGCGACGATGGGCAGGATCGGCACCACGCGCTGCTTGCCGCCCTTGCCGGTCACCGACAGGCGCTCGCCCAGCGGCAGGTCGCCGAGCCGAAGCGACAGCGCCTCGGCGATCCGCAAACCCGCGCCATAGAGCAGCAGCAGCACCGCGCGGTCGCGCGAGCCGATCCAGTCCTCACCGGCCAGCGAATGGACGGTGTCGGCGAGATTGACCGCCTCGTCGGGCGTGACGGGGCGGGGCAGGCCCTTCTTGATCCGCGGTCCGCGCAGCCGCGGCCCGCATGCCCCGGGCGCGCCCGCCTGCTCGCGGGCAAAGCCGACGAACCCCTTGAGTGCCGAGAGTTCGCGCGCCGCCGAAGCATTGGAAAGCCCCTCGGTGCGGCGAGCAGCGAGCTGACCGCGCAGCGCCACCGTATCGAGCTTCGCCACCGCAGCCCAGTCGTCGAGCCCAAGCCGCTGCACCAGCCGCTGCGCCGCGGCGCAATAGGCGCGAACCGTGTGCGGCGAGCGGCGGCGGGTCTGCGCGAGATAATCGTGCCAGGCGCCCAGCAGCGCCTCGCGCGTCACGCGGCCACCAGCTCGCCGGCGACCAGATCGCCGAGCAGCGCATCGAGCAGCGGCATGCCGGCATCGGTGACCACGATCCGCGAACCCTCGGTGTCGACCAGGCCGAGATCGCGGTGCAGCGCCAGCTTGCCTTCGTCGATCAGCTCGCCACGGACAAAGCCGAACCGCGAGGTCAGGTCTGCGCAATCGACGCCTTCGCGCAATCGCAGCCCCATCAACAGCGCCTCGGTCGCCTGTTCGGCGCGGGTCAGCGCGCGCTCCTCGACTAGCCCGTGACCAGAAAGCTCGATAGCGGCCAGGTAGTTCTCGGGCTTGCGGTGCCGCATGGTGGCCATCCCGCAGCGCCGGCCATGAGCGCCCGGCCCAATCCCGGCATAGTCGCGGTAGCGCCAATAGGCGAGATTGTGGCGGCTCTCCTCGCCGGGGCGCGCGTGATTGCTGATCTCGTAGGCGGGCAGACCGGCGGAAGCGGTCATTTCGCGGGTCAGCGCGAACATATCCGCTGCATTCTCGTCGTCGAGCGGCGTGAAGACACCGCGGCGGACATCGGTGGCGAAGCGCGTCGCCGCCTCGATGGTCAGCTGGTAGAGCGAGAGATGGCCGGTGCCGAAGGCGAGCCCACGCTCGAGCTCGGTGCGCCAGGCGGTTTCGTCCTGACCAGGGCGGGCATAGATCAGATCGAAGGACACCCGCGCGAAATGGCGCTGCGCCACTTCGATGGCGGAAACGGCTTCGCTTGCGTCGTGCAACCGCCCCAGGAACCGCAGCGCCTCGTCCTCGAAGGACTGCACCCCGAGCGAGACGCGGTTGACCCCGGCACCCGCGAGCGCGGCGAACTTCGCGGCTTCGACCGACGAGGGGTTCGCTTCCAGCGTGATCTCGATTCCGGGCGCGAATCCCCATAGCCGCTCGGCTTCGCCGAGCAGGCGCGCGACCAAGGCCGGCGGCATCAGGCTGGGGGTGCCGCCGCCGAAAAAAATGCTCTCGAGCTTTTCGCCGCCGGCCGCCTGCGCTTCGTGGCGCAGATCCGCCAGCAGCGCCGCTTCCCACTGGGATTGCACGATTGTCTCGCGAACATGGCTGTTGAAGTCGCAATAGGGACACTTCGCCAGACAGAACGGCCAGTGGATGTAGAGGGCTTTCGCCATGGTTTCCTTCAGCGAATCTTAACGTGCTGGACGCAATTTCGAGCGAATGGGTCGGATCGGGAAATTTTCGCTGCTCGGCAGCGCCATCGCCTTCATATGTGCCACGGCTGCGCCCCTGTTCGCAAGCGAAGCCTCGTGGCGGGGCGGGGCCGCGGCCGATCGGGAGGCGCGGGTGCAGAACGCCGCCTATGGGTTCCAACAGCAAAGCGGATTTGCTTCGCGCATTCTGGGAAGCCACAATGCCGAACGCGATCGGCTGCGGTTGCCGCGGCTGAAGTGGAACCCCCATCTCGAACGCGAAGCCGCCGAATGGGCGCACTCGCTCGGACGTCGCGGCGTGCTCGAACACGCCGGCGGATCCGACCGCAACGGCACCGGCGAAAATCTGTGGATGGGAACCGCTGGCGGCTGGGACGTGGAAACGATGGTCGGGATGTTCCTCGACGAGCGCAAGCACTACCGCCACGGCGCTTTTCCGAATGTGTCAAAGACCGGCAATTGGGCCGACGTCGGGCATTACACGCAGATCGTCTGGCGCGACACGCGCGAGGTCGGCTGCGCCATGGTCACCGCGCGCGGCAACGACGTGCTGGTGTGCCGCTATTATCCGGCGGGCAATGTCTGGGGTGCCCGCGCCTTCTGAGCGGTTTGCGCGCTCAGCCGAACTGTTCGGTTACCAGCTTGTCAAAGGCATCGGCGCGGTGGCTGATGCGGTGCTTCTCTTCCGGTTCCAGCTCGGCAAAGGTGCGCTCCATCCCCTCGGGCACGAACACCGGATCATAGCCGAACCCCAGTTTTCCGCGCGGCGGCCAGGTCAGACTGCCGGGCGCGCGGCCTTCGTAGACCGCGCTCTCGCCATCGGGCCAGGCCAGCGCCAGCACGCAATGGAACGCCGCGGCGCGCGACACATCGGGCCCGCGCTCCTGCAGCATGCCCTCGACCTTGCCCATTGCCATGAACCAGTCGCGGCCCGCATCGCCATCGAACCATTGCCGCTCGGCCCAATCGGCGGTGTAGACCCCGGGCCGCCCGTCGAGCGCCTCGACCGCGAGCCCGCTGTCGTCGGCCAGCGCGACGATGCCCGAGGCTGCGGCTGCGGCATGCGCTTTCAACAAAGCGTTTTGAACGAAGGTCGTCCCGGTCTCCGCCGGCTCGGGCAGTCCAAGCGAACCGGCCGACAGGCAATTGAGCCCATGCGGTTCGAGCAGCGCCGAAATTTCCTTCAGCTTGCCCGCATTGTGCGTGGCGATCACCAGCGAGCCCGGGCCGAGACGGCGGGTCACCGGCGCACGGCCTCCTCCTGCGCCGCGAAGATGCGGTCGCAGCCGATCCGCGCGAGCCGCAGCAGGCGCAGCAGGCCTTCCTCGTCATAGGCCGCGCCCTCGGCGGTGGCCTGCGCCTCGGCGATCTTGCCGCCTTCGAGCAGGACGAAATTGGCATCCGCCTCGGCGTTGGAATCCTCGGGATAGTCGAGATCGAGCACCGGCGTGCCCTGATAGATGCCGCAGGAGACCGCAGCGATCTTGGACAGGATCGGATCATGGCTGATCGCGCCGCTCTTCATCAATCCGTCAACCGCGAGCCGCAGCGCCACCCAGGCGCCAGAGATCGCCGCAGTGCGCGTCCCGCCATCCGCCTGGATGACGTCGCAGTCCAAGGTGATCTGCCGTTCGCCCAGCTTCTTGAGGTCGACCACCGAACGCAGGCTGCGCCCGATCAGTCGCTGGATTTCCTGCGTCCGGCCCGACTGCTTGCCGCGCGCCGCCTCGCGATCGCCGCGGGTATGGGTGGCGCGCGGGAGCATCGAATATTCGCCGGTAACCCAGCCCTGGCCCTTGCCGCGCAGCCACGGCGGGGTGCGGTCTTCGATGCTGGCGGTGCACAGCACGCGGGTGTCGCCGAAGCTGATCAGGCACGAGCCCTCGGCGTGCTTGGTGAAGCCGGTCTCGATGGTGATGGCGCGCATTTCGTCGGGCGCACGTCCTGAAGGTCGCATGGGAGTCTCCGCAAATGGTTCTGGCGCGCGTATGGCGCGGGTGATCGTGCCGAGCCGATAGGCGCTTGGGGCTTGAGGGCGCAAGCGATCTGTCTAGACACGCTAGCATGGTTTCGCCCCCGCTCACCGAACTGACCGATCGCGCCCGCGACATCTTCCGCATGGTGGTCGAGGGCTATCTCGACAGCGGCCAGCCGGTGGGTTCGAAAACGCTCTCGAGCGACAGCGGGCTCAACCTCTCGCCGGCCTCTATCCGCTCGGTTTTGGCCGAGCTCGAACAGCGCGGCCTGCTCTCCGCGCCGCACACCAGCGCCGGGCGAATGCCGACCGAAAGCGGGCTGCGGCTGTTCGTCGACGCGATGATGCAGGTGGGCGAACCGACCGAAAGCGAGCGGGCCGCGATCGAGCAGCGCATCGCCCAGCCGGGCCCGATCGAGCGCGCGCTCGAGCAGACCAGTGCGCTGTTGTCCGATCTTTCGGGTGCGGCGGGGATGGTGATGGTGCCGCCGCGCGAATCGCGGCTGGCGCAGATCTCGCTGACCGCGCTCGACGCCAACCGGGTGCTCGCGGTGCTGGTGGCCGAGGACGGCCATGTCGAGAACCGAATCCTCGCGCTGTCGGCCGCAGCGCTGGGCACCTCGCTCGAACAGGCGAGCAATTATCTCACCGCAAAGAGCGCGGGGCGAACGCTCGCCGAGGCGTCGCGCCATATCGAGCACGAGATCGCCAATGGCCGCACCGCGCTCGACGATGCGAGCCGCGACCTGGTTTCGCGCGGCCTCGCCACCTGGTCGCAGGATGCCGCCGAGCGCCCGGTGCTGATCGTCCGTGGCCAGGCCAAGCTGCTCGACGATGCCGCGTTGTCGGATATCGAGCGGGTCCGCTCGCTGCTCGACGATCTCGAAAGCAAGCAATCGGTCGCCGAATTGCTCGAGAATGCGCGCCACGCCGAAGCCACGCGGATCTTCATCGGCAGCGAGAACCGATTGTTCTCGCTCTCGGGCTCGTCGGTGATCGCCGCGCCCTATCGCGACCGCGATGGCAAGGTCGTCGGTGTGCTCGGCGTGATCGGTCCGACTCGGTTGAATTACGCCCGAGTCGTGCCCATGGTAGATTTCACGGCCCGGCAACTGGGCAAACGTATCGGATAGAACGGGAATTTTCGTGAGCGACGACAACAAGAGCAAGCCGCGCGACGCTGCGGTCGAGAAGGAAATGGAAGGCGTGCCGGAGGAACTCCGCGACGATGGCTCGGAAGTTGATTCCGAAGTTGATGCCCAGAACGGCGAGGATTCGCTCGGCGAAGCGCTGGCCGCGCTGCGCGGCGATCTCGAGACCGCGAAGCAGGACGTGCTCTACGCCAAGGCGGATGCGCAGAACGTGCGCCGGCGCGCCGAGAAGGATGTCCAGGACGCGCGCAATTACGCCGCGACCGGCTTTGCGCGCGACATTCTGAGCGTCGCCGACAATCTCGGCCGGGCGGTCGACTCGGTGCCCGCGGAGATCCGCGAGGACGAGAAGATGAAGGGTTTCATCATCGGAATCGAGGCGACCCAGCGCGAACTCGACAAGGTGTTCGGGCAGCACGGGATCACCCGGATCGCCGCGAAGGGCCTGCCGCTCGATCCCAACCAGCATCAGGCGATGATGGAAGTGCCGACGGACGATCACGAGCCGGGCACGATCGTGCAGGAAATGCAGGCCGGCTACATGATCAAGGACCGCCTGCTGCGGCCCTCAATGGTGGCCGTCGCCAAGAAGCCGGACTGACCGTCTCTGTGCCGGCACGGGGCAATCTGGACGGAGATCGCGAGACCTTCGTCACCCATCTCGAATGCTCGCTGACCGGCGAACGCTACGAGGCCGACCGGCTCCACGGCCTGTCTTCGGCGGGACGGCCCCTGCTGGTGCGCTACGATCTCGAAGCGCTCGGCAAGGCGCTGGCGCGCGGCACGCTCGAAGCGCGGCCCACCGATTTGTGGCGCTGGCGCGAACTGCTCCCGGTGCGGCGCACCGGCAGCATCGTCAGCCTCGGTGAGATCGAAACCCCGCTGATCCCGATCCCGAAGTCGGGCGGTCCCAACGTGCTGGTCAAGGACGAGGGTCGTCTGCCCACCGGCAGCTTCAAGGCACGCGGGCTGGTGATGGCGGTGGCGATGGCCAAGGAGCTCGGCGTCACCAGGATCGCGATGCCGACCAATGGCAATGCCGGCGCCGCGCTGGCCGCCTATGCCACCCGCGCCGGGATCGAGACCGTGGTACTGTGTCCTGACGACACGCCCGAGATCAATGTCCGCGAGATCGCCGCGCAAGGGGCGCGGGTGTACCGCGTCAATGGGTTGATCGACGAATGCGGCGCGATCGTGGGGAAGGGCGCCGCCGAAGGACTGTGGTTCGATTTCTCCACGCTCAAGGAACCCTACCGGATCGAGGGCAAGAAGACGATGGGGCTCGAACTCGCCGCGCAGCTCGGCTGGCGGCTGCCCAGGGCGATCTTCTACCTCACTGGCGGAGGCACCGGGCTGATCGGGATGTGGAAGGCCTTCGACGAGCTCGAGCAGCTCGGCTGGATCGGCTCGGAGCGACCCAAGATGTTCGCGGTGCAGGCCAGCGGCTGCGCGCCGATCGTCCGCGCCTTCGAGGGTGGCGAGGAACACGCCGAGCGGTGGGAGAATGCCCATACGGTCGCCGCAGGCATCCGCGTTCCCAAGGCAGTGGGCGATTTCCTGATTCTGCGCGCGGTTCGCGAAAGCGGCGGCAGGGCGATCGCGGTCGAGGAACAGGACCTGCTGCGCGCCACCGCCGAGAGCGCAGCGCAGGACGGGATGCTGCTGTGCCCCGAAGGCGGCGCGACGCTCGCTGCCTGGCGCCATGCCGTGGCGCAAGGCTGGGTCGAGGCGGAAGACGAGGCGGTGCTGTTCAACTGCGCGACCGGGCTCAAATATCCGCTGTCCGACCAGTCGGCGACTCTCGACAAGGACGCTCTTCCGGATCTGGCCAGCCTTTAGATTCCGGGAACCCGCGCGCTCTCCGGACGTAATTGCGCAACAGGGTTCAAACGGAGAAAAATCATGAAAACCAAACTTCTGCTCGTCCCCGCACTGGCGATGTCGACCATGACCCTCGGCGCCTGCGCCGAGAACTACGCTGCCGAGGGCGCTGGGATCGGCGCCGCTGCCGGCGCCGGTCTGGCCGCAGTCACAGGCGGCGACATCGCGCGCTTTGCGCTCGCGGGCGCCGCGGCCGGTGGTCTGGCCGGCTACTTTTCCGACAAGAACGATGGCTGCGACGGCTACGATCGCGACGGCTATCTCGACGAAGACTGCTTCGGCACACGCGGCTATCCGGTCGATCCGCGCCGGTAAGCTCTGATCTTCAAACCGATCTACAAGGCCCCGCCCGGCGCTTAGCCGGTGCGGGGCCTTTTGCTGGGCGGCACACCTGCCGCTACCCCGCGCCCTCGAAACGGACGAGCAAATCGTAGGATGACGGATCGGCGACGCCTGCTACTCGCACGCCGTTCCTCAGCCAGAACGCGTGTTTGACGATCTCGGCCTGCTGTTCGATCCCGTAGCGTTCGAGCGGCCAGCCCGGCCTGAGACTGTAGTCATACCGCGCCCACGGCATCCGCCGCGTAACCAGATACCAGTCGCCGCGCGTCTGCGTCTGCCACACATGGGTCAGCTCATGAATCAGCAATCCCTGCCGGATCACGCTTTCGCGCGAGAAATCGTCGCAATAACCGCTGCCAAGCGGATGAAAATGCAGATGTCCGCGCGGCGCCATCGTCACGGCTTTGGGCTGTAGCGGAAACCATTTGCGCCGCCGGATCCTCACCGGCCCGCAATCGAGCGCAGTGCCGAAGACCGAACGCGCGATGCGGATTTCGCCCGCGGTCAGCGCGCGCTCGCCGCCGACGGGGCAGGGCGCCGGCCGCTCGGTCTCGCCTGTGGTCAGCGCGCGTCGCCTGCCGACTGGATGGGCACATCGAAACTGTGCTTGTCGCCGTTCGCCAGGGTGAGGGTAACCTCGGTGGTTCCGCCTGCCACCAGGTCGGGAGACAGATCGAAAGCCATGACATGCTTGCCGCCGGGCTCGAAGCTCGCGTTTGCGCCGGGCTGCAGCGCCAGCGGCGGCATCTGCTCCATCGTCATCATGCCGCCCGCTCCCGACATGTCGTGCAATTCGGCCCGTTCCGCCCCCTCGACATAGGCGCTGGCGATGGTCGTTTCACCTTCGCCGTCATAGGCGATGTCGAAATAGACCGCCGCTGGATTGCCCGCCACCGGGGGAAGCATCATCCGGCCGTTGGTGATCTCCAGCCCGGAGGCTCGGTCAATTTCACCCTCCTCGGCCGGAGCCTCGCCGCCCTGCGAACAGGCGCCCAGAAAGGCCCCGGTTCCGGCGAGCAACAGGGCGGCGTAAAGCGGCTTCAACATTGGAAATTCCCTCAAAACTACGGTGCGTTTTCTAGCGGGGTGCCTCCCTTGTGCCAAGGAATTGCGCACCTATATCCTCGAGGTAACCGAGCCGCCGAAAGGTTCCGCCTGTCATGGGGAACCGTCCGCGCGGCGTCCAATCAGTAGAAGCAGATGGGGAATCCATGAGCAAAGTTATCGGTATCGACCTCGGCACAACCAATAGCTGCATCGCAGTTATGGACGGGGGCAAGCCCAAGGTCATCGAGAATTCCGAAGGCGCGCGCACCACGCCGTCGATCGTCGCCTTCACAAAGGATGGCGAGCGCCTGATCGGCCAGCCGGCGAAGCGCCAGGCGGTCACCAATCCCGACAACACGCTGTTCGCGATCAAGCGCCTGATCGGGCGCCGCTTCGACGATCCCATGACCAAGAAGGACATGGATCTCGTTCCCTACGACATCGTCAAGGGCAAGAACGGCGACGCCTGGGTCGAAGCCGGCGGCGAGGATTATTCCCCCAGCCAGGTTTCGGCCTTCATCTTGCAGAAGATGAAAGAGACGGCGGAAAGCTATCTCGGCGAAACCGTCACCCAGGCGGTCATCACCGTTCCCGCATACTTCAACGACGCCCAGCGTCAGGCCACCAAGGACGCCGGCCAGATCGCCGGTCTCGAAGTGCTGCGCATCATCAACGAGCCGACCGCGGCCGCACTCGCCTACGGAATGGACAAGGACGAGGGCAAGACCATCGCGGTCTACGATCTCGGCGGCGGCACCTTCGACGTCTCCGTGCTCGAGATCGGCGACGGTGTCTTCGAGGTGAAGTCGACCAATGGCGACACCTTCCTCGGCGGCGAGGATTTCGACAGCGCGATCGTCGAATATCTCGCCAACCAGTTCGAGAAGAAGGAGAACATGGATCTGCGCAAGGACAAGCTTGCGCTCCAGCGTCTCAAGGAAGCTGCCGAAAAGGCCAAGATCGAACTGTCTTCGGCGGCAACCACCGAGGTCAACCTGCCCTTCATCACCGCACGCATGGAAGGCGGCAGCTCCACTCCGCTGCATCTGGTCGAAACGATCAGCCGCTCCGATCTGGAAAAGCTGGTGGGCGATCTGATCAAGCGGACGCTCGAGCCCTGCAAGAAGGCGCTGGCCGATGCCGGCGTCACCAAGGACGAGATCGACGAGGTGATCCTGGTCGGCGGTATGACCCGCATGCCGCGGGTCCGCGAAGTGGTCGAGGAATTCTTCGGCTCCAAGCCGCACACCGGCGTGAACCCCGATGAAGTCGTCGCCATGGGCGCGGCGATCCAGGCCGGCGTGCTGCAGGGCGACGTCAAGGACGTGCTGCTGCTCGACGTGACCCCGCTGTCGCTGGGCATCGAAACTCTGGGCGGCGTGTTCACCCGGATGATCGACCGGAACACCACCATCCCGACCAAGAAGAGCCAGACCTATTCGACCGCCGAGGACAATCAGCAGGCGGTGACGATCAAGGTCTTCCAGGGCGAACGCGAGATGGCGGCCGACAACAAGCTGCTCGGCAATTTCGACCTCGTCGGGATTCCCTCCGCGCCGCGCGGCGTGCCGCAGATCGAGGTCACTTTCGACATCGACGCCAACGGCATCGTCAACGTCAGCGCCAAGGATAAGGGCACCGGCAAGGAACAGACGATCAAGATCCAGGCGTCGGGCGGTCTGTCCGACAACGACATCGATCAGATGGTCCGGGATGCGGAGAAGTTCGCCGAGGAAGACAAGAAGCGCAAGGAAGCGGCCGAAGCCCGCAACCAGGCAGACAGTCTCGTCCACACGACCGAGAAGCAGCTGGAAGAGCATGGCGACAAGCTCGAGGCCGATCTCAAGAGCGAAGTCGAGGCGAAGATCGCCGAGGTGAAGACCGCGCTCGAGACCGACGATCCGGCCAAGATCAACACCGCCGCGCAGGAACTGACCCAGGTCGCCATGAAGATGGGCCAGACCATCTACGAGCAGGAGCAGGCCAAGGCCGCGCCTGCCGATGGCGAAGCCGCCGCCGGCGATACCGGTTCGAGCGACGAGGACGTCGTCGACGCGGAATTCTCCGAGGTCGACGAAGACAGCAACAAGGGCTGATTGCCCGATGAAGACCCCGCCGCCACCGGTGCTAGCCAGCGCCGGTGGCGGTTAGGTATTTGGCGGGAGAATTTATGTCAGCCACCGAAATCGATTTTTACGAATTGCTGGGCGTCTCGCGCGATGCGGACGGCGGCACCATCAAATCCGCCTATCGCAAGCTCGCGATGAAGCACCACCCGGATCGCAATCCGGGCTGCGCGGACAGCGAAGCCAAGTTCAAGGCGATCAGCGTCGCCTACGACTGCCTCAAGGACCCGCAGAAGCGCGCGGCCTACGACCGCTACGGCATGGAAGCCTTCCAGCAGGGCATGGGCGGCGGCGCGGGCCAGCAGGGCTTCGGCGATATCGGCGATATCTTCGAGACCATCTTCGGCCAGGCCTTCGGCGGCGGCGCCCAGCGCGGGCCGCGCCGCGGCGCCGATCTGCGCTACGACATGCAGGTCACGCTGGAAGAGGCTTTTCACGGCAAGGACACCCAGGTCGAGATCGAGGTCTCGAAGCAATGTGACGATTGCCACGGCAGCGGCGCCCGTCCGGGGACCCGCGCACGCGCCTGCAATCTGTGTCAGGGCCACGGCAAGGTTCGCGCCAAGCAGGGGTTCTTCGTGGTCGAACGGCCATGCCCCAATTGCCACGGCCGCGGCGAGGTCATCACTGATCCGTGCCGCACCTGCCGGGGCGAGGGGAGGGTCGATACCCCGCAGACGCTCGATGTCGAAATCCCGCCCGGTGTGGACACCGGCACGCGGATTCGCCTCTCGGGCAAGGGTGAGGCGGGGCCGCAGGGCGCGCCTCCGGGCGATCTCTACATCTTCGTTCACATCGCGCCGCATGCGATCTTCCAGCGCGAGGGAACGACGCTCGCCACTCGCGTGCCGATCAGTTTCACCCAGGCTGCGCTCGGCGGCGAGATCGAAATTCTCGATCTTTCGGGCGAGGCGGTTTCGCTGTCGATCCCGGCGGGTATCCAGTCGGGTAAGCAATTGCGGCACCGCGGCGCGGGCATGCCCGTGCTTCAGGGTCGCGGGCGCGGCGATCTGGTAGTGGAAATCGCGGTCGAGACCCCGACGAAGCTTACCAAAGAGCAGCGCGCCCTGCTTGAACAGTTCCGCGAGACCGAGACCGGCGACGAATGTCCCGAGAGCCGCGGCTTCTTCGAGAAGCTCAAGACCGTTCTGGGCGCCTAACCGCCGCTATTCGGGCATCCGCTCGGCGATCTCGCCGCGCAGCGAATCGATCAGCCCGGCCGAACACCGACCCGCCGCGTCTTCCTCGTCGAGAATGGCGAGGAAGGCGGCGCGTTTGAAACTGCGGGTTTCCTCCTCGGGGAGCCGGTCCTCGAGCGTGGAGCCGACCAGGTCGATCATCCGCTCGGCGCCGTGGAGCCGGCCCCAGAGATAATCGTTCTCGCGATAGGCACGGCTGAAGAAGGCACCGAAATTGTAGAACTCGGTCCCGCGCAAGGTCGCACGGGTGCCGCCTTCGCGTATGCTGCGCGCATCCTCGGGCGAGATGCGATCGACCTTGGCGGGATCGAATTCCGACAGTCCCTCGTCGCGCAGCAGCGCCAGCGTCGCCACATCGTAATAGGGAAACCCCAGATAGGTCAGCAGCATCCGCCGCTTGAGGTCCTTTGGCATCTGCGCCAGCGCCTCGGCGAGCAGCAGTTCCGCCTCGTCGTCGACCTGCGGCAGCAGCCGGTTGTTCTCGAGATGATCGAGCACGGCCGCGGGGTTCTGAAGCACATTCTGGGCCAGCTCGCCGAAATCCGGACCGAGCGAGCCAAGCCCCTCGCGGTCGAAATAGAGCGCCAATATCCCGTAGAGCGCATCGCGCGCGGTCTCCAGCGCAGCGTCGGGAATGTCGGGATCGGCCTCCCAGTCGCGCGCCAGTCGCTGCGCCAGCAATCGCAGGCGGCGGATGCGAAACCCCAGGTCGTGCGCGCGGAAAAAGGCGATCGCGCCCTCATGCGCGCCGCCGCCGGGTGCCGAGAGGCTTTCGAGCCCGCGCCTCGCCAGCTCCTGGCGGAATACCGCCTCGATCCCCTGCGCATCGGGCAGGCCCAGTTGCGGCGCCGCCTCGAGCGTCAGCCTGGCGAGCCGGGCGACGATGCCCGAGACCTTGGTTTGGGCGTAGGACTGGAAGGCGTAACCCGCCTGTTCCGCCGCCGCGGTCTGCGCGCGCTGGCGCCAGTTGCTCAGCCGCCGTGCGGTGGGCTTGTCGAGGAACAGCGTGCGCCCGAACAGCCGGTCGACCGCACCTTCCACATCGGGACGCAGCCGCGTGACGATCCGCCGCAGCCGCAGCGCCTCGCGGCTCTGCATCTCGAGCGCTTCGAGATTGTCGCGGATCGGCTGCTCGCGCGGGATGGCGGAGAGCGATCCGAGGATTGCCGAGAAGAACCCCACCGGCTTGCTTTCGATCTCGCGCGACGCGCCCGAGCGGTCGGGGCGCGGGTCGACATAGACGAAGCGGCGGTCGACCTCGCGCTGCGCGGGGCGCCCCTGCAGCGCCGCGATCGCACCCTCGAAGGGCTTGTTGACCAGCACCGAGCCGTCGATCAGCGACACCCGGTCGATCGTGTCGTTGCGCAGGTGGACCGGCATGATCCGTTCGAGGAAATTCTGGCGGTTGATCCAGGCACGCCCGGTCTTTTCCGCCAGCTCGTCGATTTCCGCGACCTGCAGCGGCGGGAAGGCGCCGGGGAAGCTGGCGGTGGCGCGCGCGGCAAACACCAGCTCGACCGGATCGGCGAAATTCTGGCCGCCCGAACAGGGCGTCCGGCTGCGGAAATCGATCGGCATGCGATGCTCGCTTTCCTCCACCACCGGGGGGCTGTTGAGCCGCAGCAGCGAGAGGTGGCCGTGGAAATCGGTGGCGGTGACGAACAGGTCGAGCGGGTGCCGCGGCGGCAGCAGCGGCGCCTCGGGTTCGGTCCGCGCCATTGCGGCGAATGCGCGCTCGAGCAGCGCCGAAAACCCCGAGCCGCTGAACGGCGGTTCGAACCAGCGCCCGCGCATGAAGCGCGAGACCTTGCGGCGGACCTCGTCGCGCGTCTCCGGGGCCACGCTCTCGCTGACCAGATTGTCGGGCCGGCTGAGCACCCAGCGCACCAGCGGCTGGGTCCAGAACTTGGCGAAGCGCCACATCGGGCGGGCATCGGAATCGACCAGTTCGTCGACATCGGCCATATCGAGCCAGAGCTCGGTCAGCGGGTCGAGCGAATAGCCCGAATGCACCGCCTGGGCGAGAAAGACCGCGTTGATCCCGCCCGCGCTCGCGCCGGTGAGAATGTCGGGGAGCACGCGCAGCCGCAGCTGCCGCTCGGCCTCGATATGCTCGAGCAGTTCGCGATAGACACCCGCAACCCCGCCGGGCTTCTCGCTGCCGCTGTGATAAGCGCGGCTGGCGCGTGCGAGGTGCCAGACCTCTTTGGTGACCCCGTGCATATAGACCGCGAGGCTGACCCCGCCGTAACAGACCAGCGCTATCCTGAGTTCTTTTTGCCGCATCGCGGCGACAGTGGCGCAGCCGCGCGGCGAAGGCAATTGCGTTCCTGAAACGTTCCGGTTATCGCGCCGTCATGGCCAAACCCAAACGCCGCTATGTCTGCCAGGCCTGTGGCAGCGTCTCGCACCGCTGGCAGGGGCAATGCCCCGATTGCGCGGAATGGAACACGCTGGTCGAGGACGCGCCCGCCACGGTGTTCGCGCAGAAGCACGATCTGTCGAGCGGGGGGCGCGGGATCGAGTTCGTCTCGCTCGACAAGCCCGGCGCCCTGCCGGTGCGCGCAACCACCGGGCTGGCGGAATTCGACCGCGCGCTTGGAGGCGGGCTGGTGCCCGGCTCGGCAATCCTGATGGGCGGCGATCCCGGGATCGGCAAATCGACGCTGCTGCTCCAGGCTGCGGCCGCAGTCGCGCGCGCAGGCAAGCCCTGCATCTATGTCAGCGGCGAGGAAGCCACAGCGCAGGTGCGGATGCGCGCCGGCCGGCTCGGGCTGGCGGATGCTCCGGTGCGGCTCGCGGCCGCCACAAGCGTGCGCGATATCCTCACCACGCTGGGGCAGGGCGAACCGCCCGCGCTGCTGGTGATCGATTCGATCCAGACCATGCATTCGGACAGCATCGAAGGCGCGCCCGGCACTGTCAGCCAGGTGCGCGGCTGCGCCTTCGAACTGATCCGCTACGCCAAGGAAAACGGCGTCGCGCTGGTCCTCGTCGGCCATGTCACAAAGGACGGTTCGATCGCCGGCCCGCGCGTGCTCGAGCATATGGTCGATGTCGTGATGAGCTTCGAGGGCGAGCGCAGCCACCAGTACCGTATCCTGCGCGCGCTCAAGAACCGCTTCGGCGCGGTCGACGAGATCGGCGTGTTCTCGATGGCGGGCGACGGGCTGGAGGAAGTCGCCAACCCCTCGATGCTGTTCCTTTCGGGGCGGCAGGAGCAACTCGCGGGCAGCGCGGTGTTCCCGGCGATGGAGGGTACCAGGCCGGTACTGGTCGAGATCCAGGCGCTGATCGTCCGCCTACAGTCGGGCGCCACCCCGCGCCGCGCGGTGGTGGGGTGGGACAATGGCCGGATGGCGATGCTGCTGGCGGTGCTCGAGGCGCGCTGCGGGCTCAACTTCAGCTCGGCGGAGGTCTATCTCAATGTCGCCGGGGGATACCGCCTGTCCGATCCCGCCGCCGATCTGGCGGTCGCCGCAGCGCTGGTCAGCGCGCTCGCCGACAAGCCGCTGCCCGCGCGCAGCGTCTGGCTGGGGGAGGTCTCGCTCGCGGGCGAGATCCGCTCGGTCGCGCATGCCCCGCTGCGGCTGCGCGAGGCGGCCAAGCTGGGTTTCGAGCGCGGGTTCGGACCGCGCGACGTCGATCACGCCTCTGCCAAGCTGGAATATCGCGAGGTTGGCCAGTTGCCCATTCTCGTCGACCGCGTCATGGGGGGTACATAGTCCTTCTGCCTTGGAAGCGTGATGACGGGTTTCGACTGGATAGTGCTAATCATCGTCGGCGTAGCGGCCACCGGCGGCTTCATGCGCGGTTTCGTGCAGGAAGTGTTTTCGCTCGTCGCCTGGACGCTAGCAATCTTCGAGATCCGCTTCCTCCACTCCCCGCTGACCGAGGCGCTGGCCGATTACACCGGGCGTGACATCACCACCGCCGTGCTCGCGTTCGCGCTCCTGCTGCTGATCCCCTATGCGGCGATGAAGGTCATCGCTGGCAATGTCAGCGGCGCCTCGCGCGGTTCGGTGATGGGTCCGATCGACCGCGTGCTCGGGTTCGGCTTCGGCGCGCTGAAAGGCGCGGTGATCGTGGTGATCGCCTTCTCGCTGCTGGTGCTGGGCTACGACAGCGTCTGGGGGTTCAAGGGCCGCCCCGACTGGATTTCGGGTGCCCGCTCCTACGATTTCGTCGATGCCAGTTCGCGCAGCATGGTCGAAATGGTCGCCGAGCAGCGCGCGCAATTGCGCGACGAACGCGAGGCTGCCGAAGCGGCCGACGACGAAGCATGAGCGCGGTGGCCCCGCTGCGCCCGGGCGCGCTCTACTCGCCCGCGCTGCTCGGGCTCGCGGTCGAACTGGCCGAATATCCCCTCATCGACGCAATGGCGCTGCGCGGCGAAGCACGTTCGCGGAGCTGCGGCAGCACGCTCGTGCTTGGCTGCACGACCGATGACGACGGCGCGATTGTCGAGTTCGGGATGCGGGTGAGCGCCTGCGCGGTCGGGCAGGCATCGGCTGCGATCTTCGCGAAGCACGCGCATGGCCGCGATGCAGCATCGCTGGAGCGCAGCCTGGCCGGAATTGATGGCTGGCTGAACGGTTCCGGCGAACGCCCCGTCTGGCCCGGGCTCGAAGCGCTCGAGCCGGCGCTGCCGCATGCCGGTCGGCACGAGGCGATCCGCCTGCCGTGGAGAGCCGCGCTGGCCGCGCTTTCCAAGCGCGCCCCCGCGCGCTAACTCCCGCGCGAAGCCTGCGACAACCGGGGAGGGGAGAGGGCATGGCCACCAGCACCGATGCGGGCGATCTCACGCCGACACCCGCGCTGCGCGAACCCAGCGAGAAGGAGATCCGCCTCGTCATCGCCGCGAGTTCGGCGGGGACGATCTTCGAATGGTATGATTTCTTCATCTACGGCACGCTCGCCGGGCTGATCGGCGCCGCCTTCTTTCCCAGCGACAACGAGACGCTGCAGATTCTGCTGGTCTGGGCGGGCTTCGCGGTGGGCTTCGGGTTCCGCCCGCTGGGCGCGATCCTGTTCGGCTTTCTCGGCGACCGGTTGGGGCGCAAATACACCTTTCTCGTCACCGTCACGCTGATGGGTGTCGCGACCGCGGGCGTCGGCATGATCCCCACCGCGGCCAGCATCGGCATCGCCGCGCCGATCATCGTCATCGGTCTGCGCATCCTGCAGGGGCTGGCGCTGGGCGGCGAATATGGCGGGGCCGCGATCTATGTCGCCGAACACGCCCCGCCCGAAAAACGCGGCTTCTACACGGGCTTCATTCAGGCCAGCGTGGTCGGCGGCTTCGTGCTTTCTATAGCGGTGGTGATCGCCTGCCGCGCGGCCTTCAGCGAGGCGGAGTTTGCAGAGTGGGGCTGGCGCATGCCCTTCCTGCTGTCGCTGATCCTGCTGGCGATCTCGCTGTGGATGCGGCTCAAACTGTCCGAAAGCCCGGTGTTCCAGGCGATGAAGGCGACAGGCGAAACCGCCGGCAATCCCTTCGTCGAGAGCTTCACCTATCCCGGCAACAAGCGCCGGCTGCTGATCGCTTTCGCGGTCACAGGCATTCTGACGACGATCTGGTACACCGCCTTTTTCTCCGGCCTGTCCTTCCTGCGCGGCCCGATGCGGCTCGAGGAGAGCGTGGTCGAATGGATGCTGCTCGTGGCCGGGCTGATCGCGATGAGCTTCTACGTGGTGGTCGGGCGCTGGTCGGACCGGATCGGTCGCCGCCGCCCGATCGTGATCGGCGCGCTGCTCAGCTTGGTGCTGCTGTTCCCGATCTTCTGGGGCATGGGCAGCCTCGCCAACCCGGGGCTCGCCGAGGCGGCACGCGACAACCCCGTGGTGGTCGCGGGGAGCGAGTGTTCGACCGACCCCTTTGCCGAATTGTTCGACCGCGAGCAGAGCCGGTGCGGCATGCTGCTCGAGACGCTGACCGCGAGCGGGGTGGCCTACAGCGTCGAACCGGCCTCGGCGCTGTCGCTGATTGTCGGCGGCGAGGCGATCAGGCTGCAGTCCGCATGGTTCGAGGACGGTACCGCAAGGCGCGACGGGCTACAGGCGGCTTTGACTGCGCAGGGTTTCGATTTTGCGCGCCAGGCACCGCCACCGGCGAATATCCTCGGCATCGTGGCACTGCTGCTGGTGCTCGGCATGCTTTCCGCGCTGACCTATGGCTCGGTCGCGGCGCTGCTCGCCGAACTGTTTCCGCCGCGGATCCGCTACAGCTCGATGTCGATCCCCTATCATATCGCCGCAGGTTACCTCGGTGGGTTCCTGCCGCTGATCGCGGGCATCATCGTCGCGCGTTCGGGCGATGTCTATGCCGGGCTGTGGTACACCTGGGCGGTCGTCGCTCTGGGTCTGGTGGTGGTCTGGTGGGGCCTCCCCGGCGGCCCACCGCGCGATTTCTCGGACGAACCCGCCAGCCGTGGCTGAGGTGCCGCCATCCACGCTCCGGCTCCGGCTCGACGAAGCCGCGCTCGCCGCCAACTGGCGCACGCTCGACGCGATGTCGGGCCGCGCCCGCGCCGGGGCGGCGGTCAAGGCCGATTGCTACGGCCTCGGGGTCGAGCGTTGCCTGCCCGTGCTGCGCGAGGCCGGCTGCAGGGATTTCTTCGTCGCACATTGGTCCGAGGTCGAAGCGGTGCTGGCGCATGTCCCGCCGGCGCAGCTCTCGGTGCTACACGGCGTGCTCAACACCGCTCAGGCCACCTATGCCCGCGCCACGGGGGTGCGCCCGGTGATCGACAGCCTGCATCAGGCGCGGGTCTGGTGCGAAAGCGGGGGCGGGCGCTGCGACCTGATGGTGGACACCGGCATCAACCGGCTCGGCATCGCGCCCGAGGAGCTCGCCGATCCATTGATCCAGAGCCTCGATATCGAGATGCTGATGTCGCATCTCGCCTGCGCCGACGAGGACAGCGCGATGAACGCGCGCCAGCTCGCCGCTTTCCGGGCGGCGATCCCGCTGGTCGCGCATCGCGAGGCGAGCCTCGCCAACAGCGCCGGGATCGCGCTGCGTCATGACTACCATTTCGATCTCACCCGCCCGGGACTTGCGCTCTACGGCGGCGTTCCGCGGTCCGAATTCGCCGAGACCATTCGCCAGGTCGCCTCCCCCGAAGCCGCGCTGCTCCAGGTCCGCGATGTCCCTGCGGGTGCCAGTGTCGGCTACAACGCCACCTTCACCGCGCCTGCCCCGATGCGGGTGGGGGTGGTTTCGCTCGGCTATGCCGATGGCGTGCTGCGTAGCTGGGGCGGGGCGCATTTCGCGCATGGCGAACGCCGCCTCCCGATCCTGGGGAAGGTGTCGATGGACATGATGGTGATCGACCTCGCGGAGGCCCCCGACCTCGCAGCGGGCGACTGGGTCGCGCTGCCGTACCATCTCCCCGATGCTGCGCGGCAAACCACTCTTTCACAATATGAATTGCTGACCGTGCTGGGCGATCGCTTCGGTTGAGCGCGCCTTTCGTCGCCCTTGTTGCGCTGCACATTGTGCAGGTGCTAATGCAGCATGGAGGCAGAGAGAGGTATTTTCCGATATGGCCAAGCGCACGAGCGATGGCGGCCCCATCGTCATCAAGAAATACGCCAACCGGCGGCTCTACAACACCGACACCTCGAGCTACATCACGCTCGACGATCTTGCGAAGATGACGCGCGAAAACGTCGACTTCTCGGTGATCGATGCCAAAAGCGGCGACGACATCACTCACACCATCCTAACGCAGATCATCGTCGAGCAGGAAAGCACCGGCGAGCAGATGCTCCCGGTCAGCTTCCTGCGCGACCTGATCTCGATGTATGGCAATTCGATGCAGGCGATGATGCCCAGCTATCTCGAAGCCAGCATGACCAGCTTCCGCAAGAACCGCGAGCAGTTGCAGGAGGCGTTCCAGAAGGGCGTCGAGGCCAACCCCATGGCGAGGATGGTCGAAACCAATCTCAAGCTGATGCAGGGCGCCGCCGAGGTCTTTATGCCGGGCAGCAAGCCATCGACAACCAAGCCCCCCGCCACCAAGCCTGCCTCGAAAGACGAGCTGGCACAGATGCGCGAACAGATGGCGGCGATGCAGAAGAAGCTCGACGAGCTCGACAGCTAAAAGCCGCCAATCCCGACTGCGGAACAAAACCCGGCTCGACTAGCCTCGACGGCTGCGGCTAGGGGCTGCGGCGACAACCCTTCAATGAACGAGATTGCCCGATGGCCGAGATTCGCCACGCCCTGACCGCCCGCCGCGCCGATGATTTCGCCGCCTGGTACCAGGAAGTCATCGCCGCCGCCGATATGGCCGAGGAATCGGGCGTACGCGGCTGCATGGTGATCAAGCCCTGGGGCTTCGGGATCTGGGAACGGATGCAGCGGCTGCTCGACGACCGGATCAAGGCGACCGGTCACGAAAACGTCTATTTCCCGCTGTTCATCCCGCTCGCCAATTTCGAGCGCGAGGCCGAGCATGTCGAGGGCTTCGCCAAGGAAATGGCGGTGGTCACCCACCACCGGCTGATCGCCGGCAAGACCGGCGGGCTGGTCCCCGATCCCGAGGCGAAGCTCGAAGAGCCGTTGGTGGTCCGTCCGACTTCGGAAACCATCTTCGGCGATGCCATGGCGCGCTGGATCCGCAGCTGGCGCGACCTGCCCCTGAAGCTCAACCAATGGGCCAATGTCGTGCGCTGGGAAATGCGCACTCGCATGTTCCTGCGAACCAGCGAGTTCCTCTGGCAGGAAGGCCACACCGCGCATGCCGACGAGACCGAGGCGCGCGAGCACACGCTGCGGATGCTCGAGGTCTACCGCGCTTTCGCCGAGGACGATCTCGCCCTCCCGGTCGTCGCCGGCGAGAAGCCCGAGAACGAGCGCTTCCCCGGCGCGGTCGAGACCTGGTCGATCGAGGCGATGATGCAGGACGGCAAGGCGCTGCAGGCCGGCACCAGCCATTATCTCGGCGAGAATTTCGCTCGCGCCAGCGGCATCCAGTTCCAGGACAAGGATGGCGGTCAGACCTATTGTCACACCACCAGCTGGGGCGTCTCGACCCGGATGGTGGGAGCGATCATTATGACCCATGGCGACGACGACGGCTTGCGCGTGCCGCCGCAGATCGCGCCCTGGCAGGTGGTGATCCTGCCGATGCTGCGCGACAAGCCCGAGGACGAGGCGCTGCTCGCCTATTGCGAGGAATTGCGCGCCATGCTGGCAGCCGAGCGCGGTTTCGGGGAGCCTGTTCGCGTGCTGCTCGACACCAAGCCCGGCAAGGCTGCCGCCAAGCGCTGGGACTGGGTCCGCAAGGGCGCACCGGTGATCGTCGAGGTCGGCGGGCGCGACATGGAGCAGGGCGTGGTCTCGCTGCTGCGCCGCGACGGCCTGTGGGACGCCGCCAGCGGCAAGCCCGCCTTCGCGAACCCCGCGCGCGAAGCGCTGGCACAATCGCTGCCCGCTATGCTTGCCGAGATCCAGGCCGGGCTGTTGTCCGAGGCAAGCGAACGCCGCGAGTCCAATATCACCCGCAATGTGACCGGCATGGAGACGGTCGAGGCGCATTTCGCCGAGGACCAGCGCTACCCCGGCTGGCTCGAGGTGCAATGGTCCAAGCCCACCGGCCCCGCGCTCGATGCGGTGGTCGAGCGGCTGAAGGCGCTCAAGCTGACGGTGCGCAACGTGCCGATCGATGCGCTGCCCGCCGATGGGACCTGCATCTTCACCGGTGAACCCGCGGTCGAACGGGTGCTGCTGGCGCGCGCCTACTGACTTGCGCCCGGGCGCGATCTGGTGGAGACCCCGGCGGATGAAAAAACTAGCCTTGGTCGCCGCCTTCCTCGCAAGCCCACTCGCCGCACAGACCCCGCCCGCTGGCGAGGTCTCCGCGGACCGCCTGCGGGCCGATGTCGAGAAGCTCGTCTCCTTCGGCACTCGCCATACATTATCGAGCCAGACCGATCCCGAACGCGGGATCGGTGCGGCGGTGGACTGGGGAGCCGCCGAATTCGGGCGCATCTCCGCAGCCTGCGGCAATTGCCTCGAAGTGGTGCTGCCCGAAACGATGATCGAGGGCCGCCGCGTTCCGACGCCGACGCGGCTGCGCAATGCCGTCGCCATCCAGCGCGGCAGCGAACGACCCGATGAAGTCGTCATCGTCCAGGCCCATATCGACAGCAGGGTCTCGGATGTGGCGGATTTCGCCAGCGACGCTCCCGGCGCAAACGACAACGCGTCGGGGAGCGCACTGGTCCTCGAAGCCGCACGCGCACTGAGCGGCGAAACCTACCCGACCACGATCATCTATGCGCTGCTTTCGGGCGAGGAGCAGGGGCTCTACGGCGGGACGCTGCTGGCGGATTGGGCCAGGCAACAGGGTTTTACGGTCAAGGCTGTGCTCAACAATGATGTCGTCGGCAACAGCTGCGGCAGCGACGGCTATTGCGATCCCGATCACGTCCGGGTGTTCTCGGAGGGCCCGCGTGCCGATCTCACCGATCCCCTGCGCGCTGCGCAGCGCCGCGAAGGCGGCGAGAACGATTCCCCCAGCCGCAATCTTTCGCGCTGGATCGACGCCATCGCCGCGCAGGACGAGGTCGGTCTTGATGTCCGCCAGATCTGGCGGGTCGATCGCATGGGGCGGGGCGGGGACCAGATCCCCTTCCTCGAAGCGGGCTATCCGGCAGTGCGCTTCAGCGTCGCGGTCGAAGATTACGACCACCAGCACCAGGACCTGCGCACCGAGGATGGCACGGTTTACGGCGACACTGTGGACGAGATGGATTTCGCCTATCTCGCCAAGGTAACGCAGCTCAACGTCCGCGCGCTCGACCTGCTAGCGTCCGTACCCCTGCCGCCGGCGCCGACCGCGCAGGCTGCGGTGCGCACTTCGACGCTGATCGAATGGCAACCCGTTCCCGGCGCAGCCAGCTACGAAGTCTATCGCCGCCGGACGGACCAACCCTATTGGGAAGCCGAACCGCAGGCAGTCGTCCCCAGCTCCGCCGACCTGCGGGTCGATCTGGCCGCGGTGCGCGGCGACGACTGGTTCTTCGGGGTCAACGCCTGCTCCGCGCAAGGCGTCTGCAGCCCTGTCGCCAGCGCCGTTCCGGCGGGGCAATTCGCCCCCGTCGCCGTCGAAGAGGATGACAGCGACTAGAGGCGACCCCATATGGGCCGGATGAATAAGAAAAACGAAAACAATAGCCGCACCGCCGGCATGCCCTCCCAGACCGAGATCATCGAGTTCATCCAGAGCTACGATGGAGCGGCGGGCAAGCGCGAGATCGCCAAGGCCTTCGGATTGAAGGGTCAGGAAAAGATCGCGCTCAAGAAGCGCCTCAAGCAGATGGCCGAAGACGGGCTGATCGAGGGCAAGCGCACTGCCTATCACCGTTCGGGCGACCTGCCCAAGGTGACGGTGCTCAAGATCGTCTCGATCGAGGATGGCGAACTCTATGCCGAACCCGAGAGCAAGGACGGCGATGACGAAGCCGAAGCCAAGCCCCAACGGCTGCTGGTCAAGGAAAGCAAGAAGCACGGCACTTTGAAACGCGGCGACCGGATCCTCGCGCGCACCGAACAGACCGAGCACGGCTGGCGCGCCCACCCGATGAAGAAGCTGCCCGCCCGCAGCGAAGGGCTGATGGGGGTTGTCGAGATCGACCAGGCGGGCAAGGCCTGGCTCGCGCCGGTGGACAAGAAGATCCGCAATTCCTCGCCCATCTCCGATCTCGGCGGCGCCGAGGATGGCGAGCTGGTGATCGTCGAGCGCACCGGCAATTCGCCGCGCGTCGGGGTCAAGGTGGTCGAGGTCGTCGGCGATCCGCTGGCGCCCAAGAGCTTCAGCATGATCGCCATCGCCAAGCACGGCATCCCGCATGTCTTTCCCGGCGAGGTCGTGGAAGAGGCCAAGCAGGCCGCCAAGCTGCCGCTCTCCGAAGACAAACGCGAGGATCTGCGCGGGGTCCCGATCGTGGCGATCGACCCCGCCGATGCGCGCGATCACGACGACGCGATCTGGGCCGAACCCGATGGAGAGGGCGGCTACCGCGCGATCGTCGCCATCGCCGATGTCGCCTTCTACGTCCGTCCCGGCGGCGCGCTCGACAAGGAAGCGCGCAAGCGCGGCAATTCGGTCTATTTCCCCGATCAGGTCGTGCCGATGCTGCCCGAAGTGCTCAGCGCCGATGTCTGCTCGCTCAAGCAGGATGTCGACCGCGCCGCGATGGCCTGCCACCTGCGGATCTCTCCCAAAGGCCAGATCACCGAATGGCGCTTTACCCGCGCCATCGTCCGGCTGGCGCGCAACATCGCCTACGAGGATGCGCAGGCCGCGATCGACAGCAGGGACGCGCCCGAATTCCTGATGCATCTGTGGGGCGCGTGGAAGCTGCTCCACGAGGCCCGGACCGCGCGCGATCCGCTCGAGCTCGACCTGCCCGAGCGGCAGGTGCGATTGAACGACAAGGGCCAGATCGAGGAGATCGCGGTGCGCGAACGGCTCGATGCCCATCGCGTGGTCGAGGATTTCATGATCGCCGCCAATGTCGCCGCCGCCAAGGCGCTGGAGGCCAAGACCGCTCCTGTGGTCTATCGCATCCACGAACCGCCGAGCCGCGAGAAGCTCATCGCGCTGCGCGAATACATGGCGACCCAGGGCCGCAAGATCGCGCTCGGCCAGGTGATCACCCCCAGCCTGTTCAACCGCCTGCTCAAGGATGTCACCGACGAGGCCGAAAAGGTGCTGGTGATGGAAGCCGTGCTGCGGAGCCAGACGCAGGCCTATTACGGCCCCGCCAACGCCGGGCACTTTGGACTGTCGCTGGGCTCCTACGCGCATTTCACCTCGCCGATCCGCCGCTATGCCGACCTCCTGGTCCACCGCGCGCTGGTGGATGCCTACAAGCTCGAACAGCCCAAGCCGGGCGGCGGGCTGCCCGCGGGCAGCGGGCTCGCCGACCGCGACCGCGATTCGCTGCAGGCGATCAGCGATGCGATCAGCCAGACCGAGCGCCGCGCGATGGAAGCCGAGCGCGACACTATCGACCGCTATGTCGCCGCCTGGCTCTCGGGCCGCGTCGGCGAGACTTTCGACACCCGTGTCACCGGGGTGCAGGGCTTCGGCTTTTTCGCCACGATCGAAAAGCTCGGCGGCGACGGGCTGGTCCCGGTCTCGACGCTGGGACGCGAATATTTCCGCTACGACGAGGCCTCGCAGACGCTCACGGGCGAGGGCAGCGGCACCAGCTATTCGGTGGGCGACAAGCTCAAGCTGACGCTCGCCGAAGCCAATGCGCTGACCGGCGCGCTGAAGTTCGAAGTGCCCGAGTCGGAAGGCAAGGGTATCGAACCGCGCGGCCGGCGCGACGACGGACGCAAAAAGCATGGTGGGTGGGGCGGCGGCAAGAACGGCCCGCCCAGAGGCAAGGGCGGTGCGCCTAGAGGCAAGCCCGGTTCGGGCAAATCCAACCAAGGCAAACCCGCTGTCGGTAAATCGGCTCAGGGCAAATCCGCCGAGGGCAAATCCTCTCGGGGCAAGCCAGCAACGGGCCAGCATGCGCAGGGCCAGCGAGGCAGGCCCGCGAACATCCGTCACCAGGGCCGCAAGAAGCCGTAGCGCCGCGCGGCCGGCGGCGCCTCGGCCCGGAACAGCGCCGGGCCGCGCTCATTGGATGGGGGAAGGAGATGGCCCCCCATGCTGACCCACGGCTCGACTGCCCCCGACCTCGACCTCCCGCTGACCATCAAGGCCCGCTTCGTGCTGTCCGACCAGCGGCCCGAGGCCTTCACGATGCTGGTCTTCTATCGCGGCAGCCACTGCCCGATCTGCAAGCGATACCTCACCGAACTGGGCGGACGGCTGGACGAGTTCACCGGCCGCGGGGTCAATGTCTTCGCGGTCTCGATGGATTCGCCCGAGCGCGCCGCGACCGCGCATGACGAGTGGGACACGCACGACTTGCCGCTGGCGCATTCGCTGAGCGAGGAGCAAGCACGCGAATGGGGGCTGTTCCTGTCGCAGGCGCGGCCCGACAGCGAGGAGCCGGAGGTCTTTTCCGAGCCCGGCCTGTTCCTGCTCAAGCCCGACCGTTCGGTGCATTTCGAGGTCGTGCAGAGCGCGCCCTTCACCCGGCCCGATCTCGATCAATTGCTCGAGGGCATCGATATCATTGCCGAGAAGGATTACCCCGCGCGCGGCACGCTCACCTGAGCGGTGCGGCGGCGCAGGTGCGGCTCACGCCAGCCGGTCGAGCGCCTCGCGGTCGAGGCCGCCGGGAATGATGTAGAGCGGGCAGGGCAGCGTGCCCGCATGCGCGGAGAAATGGCTCACCAGCGGGCCGGGTCCGCCCTCGGCGCTTGCACCCAGCACCAGCGCCGCGATATCCTCGCGCTCGGTCAGGTAGTCGCGCACGATCGCTTCCGGATCCCCCAGCCGCACCGCGATCTGCGGCATCTTGCCGCTCTCTGCGAAGATATTGCCCGCGGCGGAATTGGCCATGACTTCGGCGCGCTCGCGCGCTTCCTGCTCGATGGTCGCCTGCACCCCGCCGAAGGCGTTGAAATTCTGCCGCGGCACCAGCGCCAGAATATGCACCGATCCGCCGGTCTGCGCGGCGCGGTGGCTGGCGAAGCGCAGCGCGCTCTTGGCCTCCTCGGTCTCGTCCATGACGACAAGGTATTTGCGCATGTAATCTCTCTCCGACCCCCGCCCGATCCTGGGCCGGGTCTCTTGCAAGCGGGTATCCGGGATAAACCCGGTGTTCGCAAGAACCTTGCGGGAAGCGGCCAAATTGGCCAGAGGTGCGCCACCATATTCCGACCCCTGCCCGACCGCTGCGAGGACGCGCCAAACCCCATGCCGATCGCCATCAAGATGCCCGCCCTGTCGCCGACCATGGAGGAAGGCACGCTCGCCAAATGGCTGGTCAAGCCGGGCGACACGGTTCGCTCGGGCGACATCATGGCCGAGATCGAGACCGACAAGGCGACGATGGAATTCGAGGCGGTGGACGAGGGCGTTCTCGCCTCGATCGCGGTCGAGGAAGGCAGCGAGGGGGTCAAGGTCGGCACCGTGATCGCCATGCTCGCCGAAGAGGGCGAGGATGTGGACGCGGTGGCGAAAGCGGATGCGCCCGCGGTTTCTCCCGACAAAGGCAAGGATACTCCCGCTGCTTCGACAGGATCAGAACCAGCGGATGGCGACGCGGAGGCTTCGGACGAGCAATCCGGGGCCGAGCCGGAGCCCAAACCCGCTTCCGAAGCCGCACCCAAGCCCTCGGGCGATCGCATCATCGCCAGCCCGCTGGCCAAGCGCATCGCCGAGCAGCAAGGTATCGACCTTGTGGGCGTAACCGGCAGCGGCCCCAATGGCCGCATCGTCAAAGCCGATGTCGAGAGCGCCCAGGCGGACACCGCCGCGCCCGCAAAACCGCGCGACGAAGCCACCGCCGAGATGGCGCCCCCGCGGACGCCTTCGAAGACTCCCGCCGAGAGCGAATACGGCGCTCCCTATGAGGAGGAAAAGCTCTCCAGCGTGCGCAAGATCATCGCGCGGCGGCTCACCGAGAGCAAGCAGCAAGTCCCGCATTACTATCTCGCGGTCGATGTCCGGCTCGACGCGCTGCTCGACCTGCGCAAACAGCTCAATGCCGGCCTCGAGGCCGACGGGATCAAGCTGTCGGTCAACGATCTGCTGATCAAGGCGCTGGCGCGCGCGCTGATGCGCGTGCCGCAGTGCAACGTCAGCTTCCAGGGCGAGACGATCCACAAATACAGCCGCGCCGATGTCTCGGTCGCGGTCGCGGCGCCAAGCGGACTGATCACCCCGATCGTCACCGAGGCCGACACCCGCGGGCTCGCTTCGATCAGCACCACGATGAAAGCGCTGGCCGAGAAGGCGCGCGAGGGCAAATTGCAGCCGCATGAATATCAGGGCGGCACCGCCAGCCTGTCCAATCTGGGGATGTTCGGGATCAAGCAGTTCGACGCGGTGATCAATCCGCCGCAAGGCATGATCATGGCGGTGGGAGCGGGCGAACCGCGGCCCTATGTGGTCGACGGCGCGCTCCAGATCGCCACGGTGATGACCGCGAGCGGCAGCTTCGACCACCGCGCCATCGACGGCGCTGACGGCGCGCAGTTGATGGAAGCCTTCAAGACCCTGTGCGAAAACCCGATGGGGCTGGTGGTTTGAACGAAAGACGTTCCTCGCACACGGTGGCTTTCCTCTGCGGCTTCGCGCTTCTGCTCGCCGCCTGCGACTACCAAAACGACCCGGGCGAGCCGCGCACATACGATTTGCAATCCGCCGAGGAAGCCGCCGTGGTCGACGAGCGCCCGGTGCAGATCGGGTTCGACGGGCGGCGCTTCGCGGCCTGCGCCAGCTACGGCGAAGTCACCAGCTTCAATCCGCGCGGCGAGGACACGCTGACCGTGCGCGCCGCTCCCGCAGGAAGCGCGGCGGAAGTCGACCAACTGGCCGCGGGAACCGGCGTTGCCATGTGCCAGAAGGTCGGCGGCTGGATCGGCATCGTCTATCCGCCTCCGCCTGCCGTGGCAGAAGAAGGCGAAGAGATCGAGGAACTGCTCGATTGCGGCACCGGCTCGCCGGTTCCCAGCGCACGCAATTACGAGGGTCCCTGCCGAACCGGCTGGGTCCGTGAGGAATATATCCGCCTGATGGGAAGCCAATCATGACCGAACGCATTCCCCTGATCCGCGTCACCGCCATGCCCGCCGACACCAACCCCTATGGCGGGGTGTTCGGCGGCTGGCTGATGAGCCAGATGGCGCTGGGCGCGGGCGCGCTCGCCAGCCGCGAGGGGCAGGGCAAGGCCGTGGTCGTCTCGGCGAGCGATTTCGCCTTTCCCGGCGCGATGGCGGTGGGCGACGAGCTCTCGGTCTATTGCGAGATCGCCGCTGTCGGCCAGACCTCGATGACCGTCGCCGCCGAGGCGATCGCGCGCGATCGCAATGGCGAGGCGACCACCCGCGTCGCCGAGGGGACGTTCAAATTCGTCCTGCTCGACGATGAGGATCGCCCGCGACCGGTGCGGCTCTCCGCCGAGGCCGCACTGCCGCGGCGCGAGAAGGCAGGTGCCGGGGCGCAGAACGATGCCTGAGCGCTTTCCTACAGGGGTGCCGATGCGCCGTAGTCGAGGCATAATTCACAACCACTCCGCCGCAGCGTCGCGTCCTTCTGGGGCTTTCGCGCGCGCCGGACACAGCAACACACAGGGTTCGCATGGCTGAGAAATACGATCTGATCGTGCTGGGGAGCGGGCCGGGCGGCTATGTCGCGGCAATCCGCGCGGCGCAGCTCGGGCTCAAGACCGCTATCGTCGAGCGCGAACTGCTTGGCGGGATATGCCTCAACTGGGGCTGCATTCCGACCAAGGCGCTGCTGCGCTCGGCCGAGATCTTCCACTGTATGCAGAATGCGGGCGATTACGGGCTCAAGGCCAAGGAGATCGAGGCCGATCTCGACGCGGTGGTCAAGCGCAGCCGCGGAGTGGCCAAGCAGCTCAATCAGGGCGTTACGCACCTGATGAAGAAGAACAAGATCACCGTCTATATGGGCGAGGGCAGACTGACCGGTCCGACATCGCTGACGGTCAAGAGCGACAAGGGTGAAGAGAAGCTCGAAGCCAAGCATGTCATCGTCGCCACTGGCGCGCGGGCGCGCGAGCTGCCTTTCGCCAAATCGGATGGCAAGCGCATCTGGACCTATCGCCATGCGATGACGCCGAGCGAGATGCCGAGCAAGCTGCTGGTGATCGGCTCGGGCGCGATCGGGATCGAATTCGCGAGCTTCTACAACGACATGGGTGCCGAGGTGACCGTGGTCGAGATGCTCGACCGGGTGGTCCCGGTCGAGGACGAGGAGGTTTCGGCCTTCCTTCAGAAAGCGCTGAGCAAACAGGGTATTGCGATCAAGACCGGAGCCGGTGTCGAGAATCTCGCGGTTGGGGCCAAGGGCGTCACGGCGAAGATCAAGGGCAGCGACGGCAAGCTCGAGACAACCGAGTTCAGCCATGTGATCGTCGCGGTGGGCATCGTTCCCAACACCGAAGATATCGGGCTGGAAAAGCTCGCCGAGATGGATCGCGGCTTCATCCAAATCGATCCCTATGGCCGCACCGAGTCCAAGGGCCTGTGGGCGATCGGCGACTGCACCCCCGGACCCTGGCTGGCGCACAAGGCCAGCCACGAGGGCGTCACCGCCGCCGAGGCGATCGCGCAGGAGCTCGGCAACAAGCAGGTCGCGCCGCACCCGCTCGACCGCGCCAACATCCCGGGCTGCACCTATTGCCACCCGCAGATCGCCAGCGTCGGCCTGACCGAGGCGAAGGCGAAGGACGCCGGGCACGAGGTAAGGGTCGGCAGCTTTCCCTTCATCGGCAATGGCAAGGCCATCGCGCTCGGCGAGGCAGAGGGCTTCGTCAAAACGGTGTTCGACGCCAAGACCGGCGAACTGCTCGGCGCACATATGATCGGCGCCGAGGTCACCGAGCTGATCCAGGGCTACACCGTGGGCAAGCAGCTCGAGACCACCGAGGCCGAACTGATGCAGACGATCTTCCCGCACCCGACACTGTCGGAGATGATGCACGAGAGCGTGCTCGCCGCCTACGACCGCGCGCTGCATATCTGAGGCCAGCTTCGCGTTTTGGCGCACCAGCTCTTCGCTTCGTCGTTAGCGCGTGCGCCGGTTCGCCTCCTCGTCGGTTGATCCTCCGAGGAGACCGAAGATGGAATACGAGATCGACGACGACCCGCAGGGCGAAGAGGACGAGAACCTGGGCGACCGCGATGGCGGCATCGTGGAGGATCACAGTGCGCTCAAGAACCAGTCGAGCGTAAAGGCGCAGGACTATCCGGCCGAGGACCGGCGCAACCAGTCCCTGGTCAACAAGAAGAAATAAGGGGGAGCCGGGCCGGAGGGGCCGGGGGCCGTTATATCGGCTCGCCGGGGCAATATTTGGCGAGATAATCCGCATGCGTCGGCATCTGCTGGACGAGGAATTTAATGGATTTCTCGATCTCGCCAACTTCCCTCAGGAGCGCGGGCGCGCCGATCGTATCGGCCATCGGGTTGTGTCCTCCCATGGCGATGCCCTGGCCCATCATCACCGCGGCCCAGCTGGTCTCCGTGAACAGCTCGTCCTCTTCGCGGAAAATCTGCCCATTGGTGCGGAACAGTTCGATCTTTTCGGCGAGACTATCGGGCACCTCCATCGTCCGGCAGTGGTTCCAGAAATCGGAGTCGGTGCGGTTCGTCGCGTGGTAGTGAAGCACCAGGAAATCGCGAATGCGCGTATATTCCTTGCCCGTTAGGCGATTGAACGCATCTTCCTGCGCCTGAGTGATCCCGTCGAGCGATAGCAGCGAAATGAGCTTGCTGATGCCGGAGCTGACCAGATGGATCGAGGTGGATTCCAGCGGCTCCATGAAGCCTGCGGACAGGCCAAGCGCGACGACGTTCTTGTTCCAGAATTTCTTTCGGCGGCCGGTCACGAACCGCAGGAAATTGGGATCCGCCTGCGGCTTGCCCGCGATGTTGCGGACGAGGACCTCATGCGCCTCCTCGTCGCTCATATATTCGCTGCAGTAGACGTGGCCGTTGCCGTTGCGGTGCTGCAGCGGAACCTGCCATTGCCATCCGGCACTGTGCGCTGTCGCGCGCGTGACAGGTGGCGGCGCGCTGCCATCCTCGCGCTTGCATGGCAGCGCGACGGCGCGGTCGCAGGGCAGGTATTGCCGCCAGTCCTCGTATCCGGTCTCGAGCGCCTGCTCGATCAGCAGGCCGCGAAAGCCCGAGCAATCGATGAACAGGTCGCCGGCGACCGTATCGCCATTTTCCATGGTGACGGAGGTCACATAGCCGGACTCGCCATCGAGCGTGACGTCCGCGACCTTGCCTTCGCGCCGAACCACGCCGCGCTTTTCCGCATAGCCGCGCAGGAACGCCGCGTAGCGGGTGGCGTCGAGGTGATAGGCGTAATTCGTCGGGGGAAGATCGTCGCTGCGGTAGTCCTCGGTGCGGGCGAACTTGCCGAAATAGGCGGCCATCGTCTCGAGGCTGAACACCTGGATCGGCCGCTTGTCGCCGCTCTGGCGGAGCCGGTGCCAGATGTGTTGAAACGACACGCCGCCGATCTCATACCCGTAGGCGCCGAAGGGGTGGATATAGCTCTCGCCGAGATTGCCCCAGTTCACGAACTGAATGCCGAGCTTGAACGAACCCTGCGTTGCCGCCAGCATCTCCTGCTCGTCGATCTCGAGCAGGCCGTTGAATTCGACGAAGGGCGGGATCGTCGCCTCGCCCACGCCGACGGTGCCGATCTGCTCGGATTCGACCAGTTCGATGTCGATCGCATTACCGGTCTTCAGACGGGACAGGGCGGCGGCGGCCATCCAGCCTGCGGTTCCGCCCCCGACGACGACGATTTTTCGAACAGCCATCCAATCTCACTGCCACCTTTCCCAGACCGGTGCCAGTCTATCGCGGAAAAATTGTGAACGTTCATACTAGCCCTTGTGAACGCTCACAACAAACGGTAGATGACAAAAAAAAGGCGGAGTCGTTCGCCGAAAAAAATTGTGCCAGGGGAGGATACATGTCTCGGAAACCTACCGGAATTGCGCGTGCGGCTAGCCGCGTCGCCGTATTGACGACCGCATCGGGACTGGCGCTGATCGCGTCGCATCCCGCCCTGGCGCAGGAAGCGCCGCCGATCGACGAGGAAGAAACCGCCGCCGCCGCCGAAGCGCCGGTTGCCGATGACGTGATCGTGGTCACCGGCTTTCGCGCCTCACTCGAATCCGCGCAGCAAATCAAACGCAGCGCTGATACCGTCGTCGACGTCATCACCGCGGAAGATATCGGCGCGCTCGCCGATCGCTCGGTGGCCGAGGCGCTGCAGCGCGTTCCGGGCGTCAACATCGGCCGGTTCGAGAAGACCTCCGATCCCGACCGCTTCTCGGTGGAAGGCACCGGCGTCGTCATTCGCGGGCTTCCCTACGTTCGCTCCGAACTCAACGGCCGCGACATCTTCTCCGCCACCGGTGGCCGGGTGCTGTCGTTCAACGATGTGTCGCCCGAGCTCCTCGGCCGCGTCGAGGTCTACAAGAACACCACGGCCGACATGATCGATGGCGGGATCGCCGGCACCGTCAATCTGGTGACGCGCAAGCCGCTCGATAACCCCGGCCTCAACATCGCCGGTTCGATCGAAGTGAATTACGGCGATCTGGCGAAGGAATGGTCGCCCGGCTACTCGGGAATCATCTCGAACACCTGGACCACGGGCGGCGGCAGCGTCTTCGGTCTCCAGCTCGGCTATGCAAAGTCCGAGCTTGTCAGCCGGACCGATGCTTCGCAGTTGCAGGACCCCTGCTACCGGGATGCCGGTCTGGATACCCCCTGCGTTCGCGTTCAGGACGTCAGCTCGGCCGGGCTGGGAGACGTCAATTTCGATGAAAGCAACTTCCCCCCCGCCGGCACGGTGATCGTGCCCAAGGGGGCGGGTGTGCGCACCACCGATCTGGAGCGCGATCGCGAGGCCTTTTCCGCAGTCGGCCAATTCGAAAGCGGCGATGGACGCCTGCTGGCGGCGGTCGAGTATCTGCGGGCGGAAACCCAGTTCTTCACCGATGAGTATTTCATCCAGGCTCTCGTCAACAATGATGCGGGCTTCCCGATCCGGCGGGCCGGAACCGATTGGGCCTTCGACGAGAACGGCGTCTTCCAGACCGGGACCCTCACCCAGATCACCGGCGATTCCAGCGCTTCGCCCTGGGGCGGCCTGCCGACCGAACTCGCCCGCTTCCAGCGCAACACCGTGGCGAAGACCGAGGATATCTCGTTCGATGCGCAGTTCGAGGCGACCGACCGCCTCAGGCTCAATTTCGAACTTCAGCACATCAGCTCCGACCTGCGTCAGGATTCGATCATCGGGGCGATGAACACCTTCTCCGATCTGATGATCGACAACACGGGCGCCACGCCGCAGGTCCAGTTCGTCACGCCGATCGGGGCTCCCGATGGCATCTACGACGATCCCGCCTACACCTATTACTGGTTCCTGCTCGACAGCAAGGCGCGCAACGAAGGCACGCTCGACAGCGTCCGCTTCGATGTCGATTACGATGTCAGCGACACTGGTTTCATCAAGCGCGCTGCGTTCGGAACCCGCTGGGCGGAACGCAGCCGGACTACGCGCGATACCAATTTCCAGAATTGGGGATCGCTCGGGGCGCCTTGGACCGGCCGCAACGGCAATTGGAGCAGCAACAATCAGGTCTACGGCGGCGGCGGCGGCGCGTATCCGAACGATTTCCCCGACGCATCTGCTTACCGCACCCCGTTTGCGGACAATTTCCAGCGCGGCAATGCGCCGACACCCATCCAGAACGGCGGCGGCTTTTTCTTCGGTGGCGATGACTTCATCGGTGAGTATCTGGATGGAACCACCATTGCGCAGGGCGAGGCGATCGCTGCATTCAGCTTCCCCGAGTTCCTGCCTGAACGATGGACGCCAATGCCGGACGGCTTTACTCCGGACCAGATTTCAGATGTCGAGGAACTGACGGCGGCTGCCTACGCCCGGTTCGACTACGGCCTCGACTTCGACAATGGCTGGGCGCTCGAAGGCAATTTCGGGGTGCGCTACGTCCAAACCACCGTGAAGAGCGGCGGGGTGATCGCGTTGCCCAATCCGGCCGATTTCGACAATCCCGCCAACAATTCGGCCGCGAATGGCGACGGGATCGTCCAGGTTTCCGAGATACGATCCTCCTGCGCCAACAATCCCAACCCGACCGCGCAGATCGGCTACTGCCAGCTCTCCGACGCCCGGCTTGCGCAATTCGCCGCAGCCTACACCGGCGAAGTGATCTTCGATAACCGCGACATCACTTTCGACCATTGGCTGCCGAGCTTCAACGCGAAGCTGGAGTTCGGCGATGGTCTGCTGCTGCGGGCCGCGGTTTCGAAAGGCATCTCGCGCCCCGATCTGGGGGTCTTCAGGTCGGGCGGCACCATTGCCGACAATACGGGGGACCTGCTCTCCGGGGGCACTCTTGAAACGGGTCCCCTGTTCCAGCTTTCCACCGGCAATCGCGATATCCAGGCGACCGAATCCTGGAATTACGACCTGTCGCTCGAATGGTACTTCAACAGCGTCGGATCGCTCACGCTGGCGGGCTTCCTCAAGGATCTGTCGGGGATCGTCAGCGGCGGCGTGAACATTCTCGACGTTCCCAGCCAAACCGGTGACATCGCGGTCGAGTTCAACCAGCCCGACAATGAGCAGGGGGGGACGCTCAAGGGATTCGAACTCGCCTATCAGCAATCCTACGACTTCCTGCCTGGCCTCCTCAGCGGGTTCGGAACGCAGCTGACCTATACCTATGTCGATGCCGGGGACTTCTCCAATCCCGATATCCTCGGCAACCGCAGCAATTTCGCGGCGCGGCAGCCGCTTCAGGGTGTTTCGGAGCATACGGTGAACGCGACGCTCTTCTATGAGAAGGGGCCGATTTCCACACGGGTGGCGTACAACTGGCGTTCGGATTTCCTGATCACCCCGCGCGACGACATCTTCCCGTTCTCGCCGATCTGGCAGGAGTCCACCGGGCAGCTGGACGCATCGTTCTTCTACGCGGTGACCGACGGGATCAAGCTGGGCGTGCAGGGTGTCAACCTGCTCGACGCAGTCACCCGCACCACCCAGGTGATCGACTTCGACGGCACCCGTCTCACGCGATCAGCTTTCCGGAACGATCGCCGCTTCACCTTCCTCGCGCGGTTCGATTTCTGATCGGCTGCTCGAAGCCCCGAAACACAAGCGGGCCGGTGCGGTGCCACCGGTCCGCTTGCCGTTCGGGCGGAAGGCGCCGCGATTCCCGCGGGCTGCAAGGTCTGGCACTGTCTGCCGGAGCGCGCTAGCGACCCCAACTGCATGAAGAACAAGAACTGAAAGATGGCGAGACGGCGTCAGGCAGTCACGATCAAGCACGTCGCTGCGGATGCGGGCGTGTCGCTGCAGACCGTCAGCCGCGTCATCAACAAGGAACCCAACGTCCGCCCCGCGATGGCGGAAAAGGTGCAGGCCAGCATCGACCGCCTCGGCTACGTCCCTTCGATCGCGGCCCAGCGGATGAGCGGTTCGCGATCCTATCTGATCCTCGCGATCAACGACCGCGAGCGCACGATCGCCGACTGGAAAGCGCGGGAAGGGCGCGACTGGGTCGACCAGATGCTGCTGGGCGGTATGTTGACCTGCGCGGAGCGCGGATACCGGATGCTGATCGAACTGGTCGACACCCATAGCGATCACGTCGAGCGCGAACTCGGCGGGGCCATCGCGGCGCTGCAGCCCGACGGCGTGATCCTGACGCCTCCACACTCGGAAAACCCGCTGATCACGAGCTTTCTGGCGGCCACACACATTCCTTTCGCGCGGATCGGATCGCGGCAGGAGGGGCCGGGCATCGCCATCACCATGGGCGACACCGCCAACGCGCGCCTGGCGACGCAGCACCTGCTCGATCACGGCCATCGGCGGATCGGGTTCGTTGCCGGCCCCCCCGAGTTCAGCCTGGCGAACCGGCGAATCGACGGATGGCAGGCCGCCATGGACGAGGCGGGCCATCCGACGGGCGACCTCTGCGAGCGCGGCGATTTCGGCTTCGAGACCGGCAAACAGGCAGCCCGCAAACTGCTCGCTCTGCCCGACCGCCCGACCGCGTTGATCTGCAGCAGCGATCAGATGACGCTCGCCGCGCTCGAGGTCGCCCGCGAGCTGGGCATCGATGTCCCGCGCGATCTGTCGCTGGTGAGCTTCGACAATTCGCCTATCGTCCGGTTTACCGACCCGCCGCTGACCGCCGTCGATCAACCGATCGCCGCCACCGCGTCGCGCGCCGTCGAACTGCTGATCGACAGCCGCAAGGCACCTTCGCCCGACGAACCGGTGATCCTCACCGGCGAGCTGGTGGTGCGCGGTTCGAGCGGCCCCGCCCCTGCGCGTGGACAGCGCTGAGGCAACCTCAGGGGCGGAGCGCCAGTCGCTTCGTTTCCTGCTGCTCTACGCGCTCGCGGCAGCCGGGGGGGCAGTGGCCTACGTCCCCTTCCTGACGATCCTGCTGCCCGTCCGCGTTCAGACCGTGAGTGCGGGGGACGAGATTTCCACTCTCGCCTACGCCGCTTTCGCCGGGGCCATCGCGGCGAGCCTGGCCAATATCGGCTTCGGCTGGCTTAGCGACCGCACACAGCGCCGGACCCCATGGATAATCGGCGGGCTGATCCTTTCCGGAAGCCTGCTCGTCGGGATGCGCGAGGCCGAGGACAGCGTCAGTCTGATCGGTTTGATCGTGGTGTGGCAGATCGCGCTCAACATGATGCTGGCGCCGCTGGCGGCCTGGGCGGGAGATTGCGTCCCCGATCGGCAGAAAGGTCTGCTGGGCGGCTTGCTGTCCTTCTCGCCCGCGCTCGGAGCCCTGTCGGGTGCGCTGGTGACCTGGCCAGGCTTTGCGGGTCCCGATACGCGGCTGGTGCTCGTCGCGCTCATGGTCTTCGCCATGGTGGTACCGGTCCTCGTGCTGGGCCGCCCGCGCGCAATGCCCCAGCTCATGGTCGCCGATCGCGAGGTCCGCGAGAGACCGCGGCGAACCAGCCGCAAGGTCGCCAACATGTGGCTCGCGCGCCTGCTGGTGCAGATCGCCGAGGCGGCGCTGTTCGCCTATCTCTTGTACTGGTTGCAGTCGATCGAGGATGGTTTCGGCGACAACGATACCGCGACCATCTTCGCGGCGGTCCTCGCCTTGTCCGTGCCGCTGGCAATGCTGGCCGGGCGCTGGTCGGATCGCTCCAACCGGCCGATCAGACCGCTGGTGATCTGCGCCTGTCTGGGCTCGCTGGGCCTGCTCATCATGGCGTTCTCCGTCGATCTCGTGACCGGGATTGCCGGCTATGCGGTGTTCGGCCTCGCGATGGGGGTGTTCCTGTCGCTCCATTCGAGCCAGACCTTGCGGATCCTCCCGCGGCCGCAAACGCGCGGCCGCGACCTGGGGTTCTTCAATCTCACGAACACCGTACCGTCGCTGGTGATGCCATGGCTCACGCTGGCGCTGGTTCCCCTTTTCGGCTTCGACGCGCTGTTTCTGCTGCTGGCGGCTCTCGCCATGGTGTCTTGCGCGCTGCTTGTCGCGATCGAACACATCTAGTCGCTTGATTTCACCCATTCGACATGCAATCAATCGCATTGATAACGTTCCCAACAATGGGGAACGCGAGAGGGGATAGGTATGAAGGCGTGGTTGTTGGCGGCGGTTGCCGGACTGGCTGTATCGGCCTGCGCTTCCGTGGAGCCGATCGGGACGGCGGCTGCGCCCGCGATCGCGCCCGAGACGAATGAAGATGCGCGCGTGGCCGACCTGCTCGCGCGTATGAGCCTGGAGCGCAAGGTCGCCCAGCTCATCCAGCCGCAGATCAATTCCTTCACCCCCGAGGACATGCGCCGCTACCGCTTCGGCAGCTATCTCAACGGCGGAAACGGCGGTCCTTACGGCGACGAATATGCGCCTGCACCGCAATGGCTCAAGCTTGCCGACGAGATGTGGGACGCCTCGACCGCTCCGCTGCCGGGTGATGAGCCCGCGATCCCCACCATCTGGGGGACCGACGCCGTCCACGGACACACCAATGTGGTCGGCGCGACGATCTTCCCGCACAATATCGGGCTTGGGGCCACGGGCGACGCCGATCTCGTCCGGCGTATCGGCGAAGCGACCGCCGTGGAAATCGAGGTCACCGGCATCGACTGGAACTTCTCTCCGACAGTGGCGGTCGCGCGCGACGATCGCTGGGGGCGGGCGTATGAGAGCTATTCGGAGGATCCCCGGCTCACCGCCAGGCTGGGTGCGGCTCTGGTCGAAGGGCTGCAGGGCCGCAAATCGTCGAGCGAATTTCTCGGCCAAGGCCGTGTGATTTCCACCGCCAAGCACTTCTTCGGCGATGGAGGCACCGATCAGGGTGTCGACCAGGGGGACGTCAACGGCGATATCGATGCGCTCAAGGCGATCCATGCCGCACCCTATCCTGCGGCTATCGACGCCGGCGTGCAGTCGATCATGGCGAGCTTCAACTCGGTCAACGGGCGCAAGATGCACGGCCACGAAGCCATGCTGACCGGCGTGCTGCGCGACGAGATGAAGTTCGACGGCGTCGTCGTCGGCGACTGGAACGGACATGGTCAGGTTGCCGGATGCACCGTCACCGACTGCCCGCAGTCCCTGCTGGCAGGGCTCGACATCTACATGGTCCCGGACGACTGGAAGGGGTTGATGGACAATCTCGTCGCGCAGGTTCGCGATGGCACCATTCCGATGGCGACGCTAGACACCGCCGTCGGACGGGTCCTGCGGATGAAAATGCGGGCCGGCCTGCTGGATGCCGATGCACGCAAGCCTTCGGCGCGGGCAAATGGCGGGGCCTTCGACAAGCTCGGCTCGCCGGAACATCGCGCGATCGCGCGCGAAGCCGTCGCCAAATCGCAGGTGGTGCTGAAGAACGACGGCATTCTCCCGCTCGGAAGCGGGCAGGACATCCTCGTTGCCGGTGTGGCCGCAGACAGCATCGCCCAGGCGGCCGGCGGCTGGACCCTGACCTGGCAAGGCGGCCGCGAGCTGACCAACGACTATTTCCCCGGCGCGACCTCGATCTGGTCCGGATTGCAACAGGCGGCCGAAGCCGCTGGTGGAACCGCCAAGCTCTCAACCGACGGCAGCTATGCGGACAAGCCCGATGTTGCGGTCGTCGTGTTCGGCGAGGAGCCCTACGCCGAATTTGCGGGAGACCGGAAGAATCTGGTCCTTGCCAACGAGGAGGGCCTCGAGCTGCTCCGCAAGTTCGATGCCGAGGGGATCCCGGCCGTAGCGGTGTTCCTTTCGGGCCGGCCGATGTGGATGAACCGCGAACTCAATGCCGCGGACGCTTTCGTGGCCGCGTGGCTTCCGGGCGGCGAAGGCGCCGGCGTGGCGGACATCCTGTTCGGCAAGCAGGAAGCCACCGGGCGTTTGTCGTTCAGCTGGCCCGAGGGCTGCGCTGGAACGCCGGTCAATGATGCGCAAGGGGCGCTGTTCGCGCTCGGCTACGGACGCTCGCTGTCCGACACGTCTGCGCTGCGGCAGCTCGACGAGACCTGCGGTTTTCTCGCCGGAAGCGGTGCGACCGAGTGGTTCGTCAACGGACGGCTGGGTCGCGGCATCGTGGCGCGCGCCGGGGAAACCGATCTGCCCAACCTGCGCGGGGAAGCGAACGGGATAGTCGCGCGCGGGATCGACAATCAGCGCCAGGAAGATGCGCGCGAAATCACCTTCGCAGCAGTGGCGACGCTGTCATTGGCGCAGTCGGGGCAGGGCGGGGGCGATTACCGCATCCGCTACGCCATCGACCGCCGCCCGACCGCGCCGGTCGTGCTGCGGGTCGGCGAAACCGCAATCGACATCACCAGCCAGCTCGCCCATGCCGAGGGCAAGGACTGGCGCGAGATGATCGTGACCGAGCAATGCACCGATGGACCGCGCGACAGCCTCGCGATTTCCTCGCAAGCGCCGCTGACGATCCGCATCGCCGGCATCGCGCGGCAGGATCTACCCGACGATACGCAGTGCTCGTTCTAGTCCGGGGAACCGGCGAAGAGCGGCGACGAGCGACATTTCTGAATACGCGGCCCGGAGAGGCCGATCTGGGGAGGATAATGAACCATGGCACTGGCACCTGACGCCGCATCGAGCACCGATCCGAACCCGGTGGAGGCGGAGGGCAGCCACATCGATGCCCCCGGTTTGCAATATTTCGTCTTCGGACTGTTCTTCATCTTCGGCGGCATCACCTCGCTCAACGATGTGCTGATCCCCAAGCTCAAGGAGCTGTTCACGCTCAACTACACGCAGGCGATGCTGGTGCAGTTCTGCTTCTTCGCCGCCTATCTGATCATCGGCATCCCGGGCGCCAAGCTGGTCAAGAGGATCGGCTATATGCGCGGCGCGGTGGCGGGTCTCCTGACGATGATGATCGGCTGCCTGCTGTTCATTCCCGCCAGCCAGAACGCGACCTATGCCCTGTTCCTGCTGGCGCTGTTCGTGCTCGCAAGCGGCGTCGTGATCGTGCAGGTCGTCGCCAACCCCTTGATCTCGCTGATCGGGCCGCAGAAGACCGCGCACAGCCGGCTGACCTTTGCGCAGGCGTTCAACTCTCTCGGGACGACGGTCTTTCCGATCGTCGGCGCCACGGTCATTCTCGGCAGCCTCGCCGCCATCAGCGCCCACCAGCTCTCGGGCGCGCAATTGCAGGCGTATCGACAGGCGGAAAGCGAGGCGATCTGGCAGGGCTATCTCGGCGTGGCCATCCTGATCGCACTCGTCGCCCTGGCCGTATGGATTTTCCGCGACCGGCTGAAGGGGGAGAAGCACGAGGCATCGTCCGGTCTCGCCGGCCTCGACCTCCTGAAACGCAGCCGCTTCGGCTACGGCGCGCTGTGCATCTTCCTCTATGTCGGCGCCGAGGTCTCGATCGGCTCGATCATCATCAACTATCTCGCGCAGGACCGCGTCCTGGGGCAGCCAGAGAGCGTCGTCGGCTGGATGATCGGCCTCTACTGGGGCGGGGCGATGGTCGGACGGTTCATCGGCTCGGCGGTGCTGCGCATGTTCTCGCCAGGCAAGATCCTCGCCTTCAATGCAGCGGGTGCGATCCTGCTCATTGTCGTCAGCACCATGACCTCGGGCGAAACCGCCGCCTACAGCCTCCTGGCGGTCGGGCTGATGAACTCGATCATGTTTCCGACGATCTTCTCGCTCGCCTGCGAAAAGCTTGGATCGCGGGCAGCCGATGGATCGGGCATCATCAACGTCGCGATCTTCGGCGGTGCGGTCGTCCCGCTGCTCTACGGCATGATCGCGGACGTCAGCGGGAGCCTGGCCGTGGCGATGATCCTGCCGATCGCCTGCTACGCTATCATCGCGGGTTTCGGGATCTTCGCCCGCCGCCCGGCCTGACACGAAGCAATACGGAGGACCAATTATGGCCAGGACCAAATCTGCGATGTTCGCCGCTGCCACCTCGGCGATGGCCATGGGCTGCGTCGGCACGCCCGCCTCCGTCTCGGCGCAGGTAGACCAGACCGAGCGGCTGGTGTTCGCCGACGAATTCGATGCGCCCGCGCTCGACCGGTCGAAGTGGAACACCATCGGTCCTGACTTCTGGGTCAATGAAGAAGAGCAGGCCTATATCGATTCGCCCGAGACGATCCGCTTCGCGCCCGCGGGGAGCGTCGAGGGGGCGGACAGCGGCGTCCTGGTCCTGCAACCGCGTTTCCGCGAAGGCTTCGAGACGCCCACCGGGCGCGAGGCCGATTTCGTCTCCGGTCGAATCACCACCGAGGACAAATTCGACTTCACCAACGGCCGGGCCGTCGCGCGGATCCGGATGCCCGACGCGGTCGGGGTCTGGCCCGCTTTCTGGCTGCTCGGCAACGGCACCTGGCCCGAGACCGGCGAGATCGACATCATGGAGTATGTGGGCGAGGCGGACTGGATAGGGGTCGCGCTCCACGGCCCCGGCTATTCGGGCGAGACACCGCTGGTGAACAAGTATTTCTTCGAGCCCGGCATCGACGTCACCGACTGGCACGAATACGAGGTCGACTGGACTGCGGATCAAATCCTGTTCAAGATCGATGGCCGCCTGACCTACCGCGTCACTCGCCCGATGGTCGAACATTATGGCGAGTGGCGGTTCGACACACCCAAGCACATCATCCTGAACTTCGCCGTCGGCGGGGTCTATCCGTTCAAGACCAACGGCATTTCCGAACCCTACAAGGGGCTCCCGGCCGATACAGCCGATCGCATCAAGAACGACGAGATCGCGATGGAGGTCGACTGGGTTCGGGTTTACCAGCACAATGGCATCGCCAAGCGATCCGAATAGCTTTCGCGGCCAATGCGCGGCCTGAGGCTCGACCGCCAAGCCGCGTTTTTGCAAACAGCTTCGCGCGAAGGGATGGCACCCCGGAAATTCACAAAAGCGCTGCTGCCATTCGGTCAACGGTGAAGGTGGGAGGCAGCATCTTGGCGGACAGGGTGGGATTCGAACCCACGGATGCTTGCGCATCGCCGGTTTTCAAGACCGGTGCATTCGACCACTCTGCCACCTGTCCGCTCGCTGCCGCCGTTAATGGGCGGGCGCGGGATTGTCACGTCCTGACGCGTGCTATCCTGGCTCTCCACCGGAACAAGCCCGCGCGTGGTGGATAGGACCCGCAAGACATATCGCGTTCATTGGCGATGTGCGAGGGAGCGCTCATGATATTCAAACGTGCCATGCTCAACCGGTTGAGCAAGTCGATCGCCATCGCTGCGGCGATCTTCGCCGCCCAGCCTGCCTTTGCGCAGGACATGTCCTTCGATTCCTATGTGCAATTGCTGATGGCGAAAGCGCGGGCGCAGGGGGTCAGCGAGGGGACCATCGCGCGGATGTCCGCCGGTCTCGAGCCCAATCGCCGGGTGATCGAACTCGACCAGGCGCAACCCGGATCGCCGACCAGCTCGGGCTATCCGCCGCTGTCCGACTACATCGCGCGCCATGTGGATCAGGCGCGGATCGGGCCGGGCCGCCGCGAATATGCCAGCGCCCGCGGCACCCTGAGCGCGATCGAACGCGAATATGGCGTGCCAGGCGAGATCCTGGTCGCGATCTGGGGCCATGAGACGGCCTATGGCAATGTCCGCGGCGGCTTCGACCTCTCGCAAGCCTTGGCCACCCTGGCCTGGGAAGGGCGTCGCCGCAACCTGTTCGAAGGCGAGTTCCTTGCGCTTCTCAAGGTCGCCGATCGCGGCTATTCGCGGTCCGAGCTGCAAGGCAGCTGGGCCGGTGCTTTCGGAAATCCGCAATTCCTGCCGAGCGTCTATCTGCGTCTTGCCGCCGATGGCGACGGCGACGGGGCCGCCAACATCTTCACCAACCGCGCCGACACCCTGGCCTCGATCGCCAACTACTTCCGCGATGCCGGCTGGCGGACCGGGCAGCCCTGGGGCGTGAGCGCTTCGGTGCCGCGCGGTTTCGATACCGCCTCCGTAAGCACCGAGCTCGTCGCTCCGGTCTGTGCCCGGGTGCACGAGCGCCACAGCCAGTTCAAGACCGTCGCCGAATGGCGTGAGCTTGGCGTGCAGCCGTTGCGGCCACTCGCGGAAACCACGCTGGTCTCGCTGTTCCAGCCCGATGGACCGGGCACGCCGGCCTGGCTGTTAACGTCAAATTATCGGGTTATCCTCGAATACAATTGCTCCAATTACTACGCCATGAGTGTGGGTTTGCTGGCAGATGAGATTAACCGTTAAACATACGATCCGCTTCGGTTCGATCGTCCTGGGCTTCGCGCTCGCTTCCTGCGTGCCCGGTGCCGGTGCGGTCGAGAGCGCACCCCCGCCGTCCGGGGGCACCGGTCAAGGCGCGCAGACCGGCCCGCAGGCGGATTATCCGGTGGTTGTCGGCGAGCCTTTCACCATCGACGGCATCACCCACACGCCGGTCGATGTCCTTAATTACGACGAGGTCGGCTATGCGACGCTCGGCGAACCGGGGGCATCGGGGATCAGCGCCGCGCACCGTACGCTCCCGCTCCCCAGCTATGTCGAGGTCACCTCGCTCGAGAGCGGCCGGACGATACTGGTCCGTGTCGAACGCCGCGGTCCGATGACCAATGCGCGGCTCATCGCCTTGTCGCCCGATGCCCGCGCCCAGCTTGGCGTCGGGGAAGGCACGCCGGTGCGCGTTCGCCGGGTCAATCCGCCCGAGGAGGAACGCGCCGAACTGCGCGCGAACCGCGCGGCGAGCCTGCGGATGGAAACGCCGCCCGGCCTGCTCGATGTGCTCAAGCGCAAGCTTCCCGCAGTGGGCTCGGTCTCGCTGACCCGCAGCGAAGGCGAGGAAACGGCAGCGCTAGGGGAAGGCACCGCGGCAGCGATCCGTTCGGTCGATCCCACCACCGGAGTACCGTCGACGCGGGTCGAACCCGAGGACGAAGTCACGGGCGGCACGGTGGCGGCGACGGGCGCTGCGGCGGCAATCGCTCCTGCACCTGTCGCGGCGCCCGCCTCCGCTCCGGAACCGGCGGCGGAGGGCAATTACGCGGTTCAAGCCGGGGCCTATTCGACGCAGGCGGCGGCCGAACGGGTCGTGCGGAGAATCGGCGGCTACCACGAACGGGTCGGCAGGCTGTGGCGCGTCCGCGCGGGCCCCTATGCCACCCGGGGACAGGCCGCCGACGCGCTCGCCAAGGTGCGCGGTGCCGGTTATAGCGACGCGCAGATAGTCACGCTGAGATAAGCCGCCGGGCGCTCCCGGGGGCGGGAGCAGATTTGATCCGAACCCTCGCACTTTGCTTTGCAGCCGTCATGCTGGGCGCTGCAAGCCCGGCACCGCTGAAAGATGCCCCGCGCCCTCCCGGCGCGCAGGACGCACCGATTGCGCTGCTGGTCGATCTGTCGAGCGGGCAGACGCTGTTCGCGCGCGAGAGCGACCGGCGGTTCATGCCCGCCTCGATCACCAAGGTGATGACCACGCTGCTGGCTTTCGAGATGATCGAAGATCAGCGGCTGTTCCCGGAGCAGGTGATGACCGTCCGGCCCGAGACGTTCCGGCGCTGGAGCCGGGTCGGCTCGACCATGTATCTGCCCCACGACGCCAGGGTGACGGTCGATGAACTGCTGCATGGCATCACCACGGTCTCGGGCAATGACGCCTCGGTAGTACTGGCCGAAGGGGCGGCAGGATCGGTGCGGCAATGGCTCGCCGGAATGAACGCGGTCGCCGCCAAATACGGGATGCACGACAGCCATTTCAATACGCCCAATGGGTGGATGGACGAAGGCAGGACCTTCACCACCGGGCGGGACCTGGTGACGATGGGCAGCGCGATAGTGCGCCACCATCCGAGCAAATACCGCCATTACTTCGGGGCGACGGGGCTGGAATACAACGGCATCACCCAGCGCAACCACGATCCGATAACCGGCAGCGTCGCAGGCGCGGACGGCATCAAGACCGGCTTCACCAATCAGGCGGGCTACGGCTTTCTCGGCAGCGCCGAGCGCAACGGGCGACGGCTGATCATGGTTGTTGCCGCCAGCCCCAGCGGGCGGGCGCGCAACGAGGCCTCGCAAGACCTGATCGAATGGGGCTTCGCCAATTTCGCCAGCATCCGGCTGTTCGAAAAGGACGAGCCGATCGCCGAAGCGCGGGTGCAGGATGGCAACGCGAGTGCGGTGCCGCTGGCGGCGCAGGCTCCGGTCCGGCTGTCGCTCCCGCGCGACCGGGAGGCCGGGATCGATTTGACCATTCGCTACGAAGGTCCCTTGCGCGCACCGATCGCGCAGGGCGAGGAAGTGGCGCGGCTGCTGGTCAGCGTCGATGGCGAACAGGTCAATTCGGTGCCGCTGGTCGCGACCCAAACCATCCTCGAGGCGAACCTCCTGCGGCGGGTGTTCAACGGGCTGCGCGGATGGGTCGCGTGAGCCGCGGGTCGTTCATCGCGCTTGAGGGCGGGGAAGGGACCGGCAAGTCGACGCAGGCGCAGCTGCTGGCCGCCGAGCTCGAACGGCGCGGGATCGATGCCGTGCTCACCCGCGAACCGGGCGGGACGCCTGGTGCCGAAGCGATCCGCGCGCTGCTGCTCCATCCGCCGGGTGAGGGCTGGGGGATGCGCGCCGAGGCGCTGCTCTTCGCCGCCGCGCGCTCGGACCATGTCGAGCGGCTGATTCGCCCCGCGCTCGCCGAAGGCCGTTGGGTCGTCTGCGACCGCTTTCTCGATTCCAGCCGCGCCTATCAGGGCGGGGCCGGATTGCTGGGCGACGAGCTGGTCCGCTCGCTTCACGAGCTGGGCAGTGAAGGTCTCCTGCCCGATCTGACGCTGGTGATTGCGGTGGGGGACGCCACCGCGGCGGCGCGGCTGTCCGCGCGCGACGGCGCGGTCTCCGATGCGATCGGCGGGCGCGGCGATAGCTATCATTCCCGCGTCAATGCCGCTTTCGTCGAATTCGCCGCGGCAGAGCCTGCGCGCTTCGCGGTGATCGATGGCGAGGGCTCGGTGGACTTGGTCCATGCACGCATCCTCGCTGCGCTCGAACCGCTGCTCGCCAAGGGTTCGCGCGCATGATCGGCCACGACGCCGCCTGGTCGGCATGGCGCGATGCCATGGCGGGCGAGCGAATGCATCACGCCTGGCTGCTGGCGGGCAAGTCGGGGCTGGGGAAAATGCACTTCGCGCACGCTGCGGCACGCGAGCTTGTGGGGGCGGATCCGACCGCCGAGCACCATCCCGACATCCATGTCCTCACGCATCTGCCCAAGGACGACAAGGAGGAGCGCAAGCGAGACGAGGGCAAGCCCTTCGAGATCAAGCGCAACATCACCATCGGGCAAGTCCGCGCGATGCAGCAGCGGCTCAACACCCGGCCGACGATGGGCGAGCGCCGCGCGATCATCGTCGATCCGGCCGACGACATGGAACGCAACGCCTCCAACGCGCTGCTCAAGAGCCTGGAAGAGCCGCCGGTGGGCACCTTTTTCCTGCTGGTGAGCCATCGCCCTGCGAAACTGCTGCCGACGATCCGGTCGCGCTGCCGGACGCTGCGGTTCCACGCGCTCGCGGATCGCGAGATTGCAGACCTTCTGGCCGCGCTGGCCCCCGACGCGAACGAGGCCACCCGCGCCGCCGCGCTCACCGCTGCAGCGGGATCGCCGGGGCGGGCGCTGGCCTTCGTCGAACTCGGGCTGGGACCCGTGGCGCAAATCCTGCACCTGATCGCACAGCAGGGCGATCCCGAATTCACCCTGCGCGGCGAACTGGTGTCGGCCATCGGCAACCGGCCCGATCGCGCCCGGCTCGAAGCAGTGCTCGAACTGGCGCGCTCGATCCTCGACGAGGGCCTGACCGATCTCGACCGCCAGCGCCTGCCCGCGCGGATCGCCGCGCATGCCGAACTCGTGCGCCTCTCGGGCGAGATGCCGACCTATAATTACGATCCGGGGCTGCTGGTGATGGAAATCGGCACCTTGCTCGCGGGCGCGGCGCAGTCTAGCGGAGGCCCCCATGGCTGAGCCCTTCTATATTACCACGGCGATCAACTATCCCAACGGTCGCCCGCACATCGGCCACGCCTATGAGGCGATCGGCGCCGATGTCATCGCGCGCTTCCAGCGGTTGCGCGGCCGCGAGGTCCGGTTCCAGACCGGCACCGACGAGCACGGGCTCAAAATGGCGCGCAAGGCCGCCGAGCAGGACCGCACCCCGCGCGCGCTGGCCGATGAAATGTCGGGATATTTCAGAGCGATGGATGACGCACTTGAGATTTCCTACGACCGCTTCATTCGGACGGTCGAGGACGATCACCACCGCGCGAGCCAGGCGATCTGGCGCGCGATGGAGGCCAAGGGCGATCTCTATCTCGACCGCTACGAAGGCTGGTACTCGATCCGCGACGAGGCCTATTACGACGCCAGCGAACTGACCGAGACCGAGGGCGGGGAGAAGCTGTCACCGCAGGGTACGCCGGTCGAGTGGACCGTCGAGGAGAGCTGGTTCTTCCGCCTGTCGAACTATCAGGAAAAATTGCTCGAACTGCTGCGGACCCCGGGCTTTCTCGAGCCCGAGAGCCGCCGCAACGAGATGATCGCCTTCGTCGAGGGCGGACTGCGCGATCTCTCGGTCAGCCGCACCAGCTTCGACTGGGGGGTCAAGGTCCCGGGCAGCGACGAACACGTCATGTATGTCTGGGTCGATGCGCTGACCAATTACCTGACCGGGCTCGGCTATCCCGAGGACACCGACGACTGGCGCCGGTTCTGGCCGGCCAGCCTGCATCTGATCGGCAAGGACATCGTCCGCTTCCACACGGTCTACTGGCCCGCCTTCCTGATGAGCGCCGACCTGCCGCCGCCGCGCAAGGTATTCGGCCACGGCTTTATCCTCAACCGGGGGCAGAAGGAATCCAAGTCGCTCGGCAATGTCACCGACCCGCTGGCGCTGGCGGAGAATTTCGGGGTCGACAATTTGCGCTATTTCCTGATGCGCGAAGTCGCTTTTGGGCAGGATGGCAGCTATTCGGCCGAGGCGATCGTGGCGCGCTGCAACGCCGAGCTCGCCAACAGCTTCGGAAATCTGGTGCAGCGCGCCTTGTCGATGGTGCACAAGAATCTGGACGGCGCGTTGCGGGCTTTTTCCCAGGCCGACGCCGACCGGGCGCTGCTCGCGACGGTGCGCAAATCCTGCGGCGAAAGCCTGCCAGAACGGTTCGAGGCGCTCGATTTCAGCCAGGGGATCGAGGCCTGGATGCAGGCAGTCTGGGCCTGCAACCAATATGTCGACGAGCAGGCCCCCTGGGCGCTCAAGAAGACCGATCCGGAGCGGATGGAGGCGGTGCTGCTGACGCTGGTGATTGCCATCCGCGATCTCGCACTGGCGATCCAGCCCGTGATCCCGACCCGCGCTGGCGCGGTGCTCGACATGCTCGGGATTCCCGATAGCGATCGCAGTTATGCCGATCTCGACAACGCGGGCTGGTACGATGCGCTGGTCGCGGCCGGACACGTCATCGCCAAGCCCGAGCCGATGTTTCCGCGGCTCGAACTCGCAACCGAGGCCGCCTGATGCTGGTCGATAGCCACTGCCATCTGGAATATAAGGGTCTGGTCGAGGATCAGGCGGCGGTGCTCGACCGCGCGCGCGCCGCCGGAGTGAAGACATTCCTCAACATCTCGACCAAGCGCTCTGAATGGGGTCAGGTCGTAGCCACCGCCGAACGCGAGCCCGACGTTTACGCCAGCGTCGGTATCCATCCGCATCACGCCGACGATCACCAGGATCTCACGGAGGCGCAGCTGCGCGAAGCCACCGACAACCCGCGGGTCATCGGGATCGGCGAGACCGGGCTCGACTATTATTACGAGCATTCGGATCGTGCGGCGCAGCAGCGCCTCTTCCGACTGCATATCGCGGTGGCGCGCGAGGTGCAGCTGCCGGTCATCATCCATACCCGCGACGCCGAGGACGACACGCTCGCCATTCTCGAGGACGAACTGGGGAAGGGCGGTTTCCCCGCGCTGATCCATTGCTTCACCGCCTCGGCCGAATTCGGCGAGAAGGTGCTGGCGCTCGGGCTGTCGATCTCGATCTCGGGGATCGTCACCTTCAAGAACGCGCGCGATCTGCAGGCAGTGGCGAAGACGGTTCCGGCCGACCGGCTGCTGGTCGAGACCGACAGCCCCTTTCTCGCGCCCGTGCCGCATCGCGGCAGGCCTTGCGAGCCCGGCTTCGTCCGCGACACCGCGACCTTCCTTGCGGAACTGCGCGGCGAGAGCCTCGAACAGTTGGCCGAGACCACCACGCGCAATTTTCACGCTTTGTTCGCGAAGGCAATCGCATGAAGCTGCTGATGCTCGGCTCGGGGACCTCCACCGGGGTGCCGCGGATCGGCAACGACTGGGGCGAATGCGACCCAGCGGAACCGCGCAACCGCCGCACCCGCGTCTCGATCCTGGTCGAGAACGACGCCGGGCAGCGGATCCTGATCGACACCTCGACCGATCTGCGCCAGCAATTGCTCGCCAACCAGATCGACCGCGTCGACGCGGTGCTGTGGACGCATGATCACGCCGATCATTGCCACGGGATCGATGATCTGCGCGTGATGCGTTACGACCGCAGCAATGCGCTGCCGGGCTTTGCCGATCCCAAGACGGCGAGCAAGCTGCGCAAGCGGTTCGACTACGTCTTCGAGGGCCAGCATGGCTATCCGACGCTGATCGAGCTCTCCGACCTGCGCGACCAGCGGCTGGTCGCCGGCTTCTCGCTCGAATGGGTCGAGATGCCGCATGGGCCGACGCACAGCACCGGGTTCCGGCTCGAGGCCGATGGCGCGTCGCTGGTCTATGCCACCGATTACAGCGAGATCACCCCGCAGATGCTGTCGTGCTTCGCCGGGGTCGATCTGCTGGTGAGCGATTGCCTGCGCCGCGCGCCGCATCCCACGCATGCCAGCCTGGGCCTGGCGCTGGAGCTGGCTTCGAAGACCAAGGCGAAGAAGACCGTGCTGACGCATCTCGACAAGAGCATGGATTATCGCGCGCTGTCGGAGGAAGTGCCCAAGCGCGTGATCGTTGGCTACGACGGGCTGGAGCTGGTCGCGTGAGCGAATTCGACATCGTCTCGATCATCTCGCTGGTAGGTTTTCTGGTGCTGGCGGTGAGCGCGCTGTCGGCGCATCGGTTCTCGCTCAAAAAGGGCATCGTGATGGCCTTGGCCTGGGCGGCGATCTTCGCGATCGTGGTGCTGTTCATCAGCCTGATCGAAGGATGACCCCCTTCCTCAGGCGCCCTCCATTTAACATAATATATATTATCATTCCAGCATGTCCGACGCATCCCTCCAGCTGACCCGCCTTCTCGTCATCATGGCGCGGCTGCGCGATCCCGAGCGCGGCTGCGAATGGGATCTGGCGCAGAGCTTCGAGTCGATCGCGCCCTATACGATCGAGGAAGCCTACGAAGTCGTCGACGCGATCGAGCGCAGCGATATGACCGACCTTCGCGGCGAGCTCGGCGATCTGCTGCTCCAGGTCGTGTTCCACGCTCGCATGGCGGAGGAAGCCGGACACTTCTCCTTCGCCGATGTCGCGCGCGCGATCTGCGACAAGATGGAGGCGCGCCACCCACATATCTTCGGCGACGAGGACGGGACCATGGGCGAAACCCGCTGGGAGGAGCTCAAGCAGACCGAACGCGAGACTGCCGGCGCGACCAGTGCTTTGGACGGGGTCGCAAAGGCGCTGCCGGGGCTGCTTCGCGCGCAGAAGCTGCAGAAACGCGCCGCGCGGGTCGGCTTCGACTGGCCCGATGCGGAAGGTCCTAAATCAAAGATCTTCGAGGAACTCGAGGAGCTTGAGACCGCCTCTTTGGAAACCCGCGAGGAGGAAGCCGGCGACCTTCTGTTTGCCGCGGTAAATCTGGTGCGCGCCTATGGCATCGACGCCGAAGAAGCCCTGCGCGGGGCCAATGCAAAATTCGAACGCCGCTTCCGTGCGATGGAGGACCTTGCCGATGCCTGGTTCGCGGATCTAACGCTCGACCAGCAGGAAGCACTCTGGCAAGCGGTCAAATTGGACGAGAACAAAACCGTCTAAAGCGAGGAAAACCTTCCGAATTCCTTCGGCGTCAACCGCACCGATAGCAACCGTACTGGCCCCTCGCCCAGATCGGCGCTCTCTTCCTCGATAACCTGACCGTGCTGGTGCAGCCAGGCGCTGCGCATCCCGTCGCTTGCGGTCAGCTCGATTGCGTAGGTGCGCGAATCCAGCGTCAGCAGCGCGTCGATCCGCTGCAGCAGCGCCTCGACCCCCTCCCCCGTCAGCGCCGAGATCGGAATGCTCTTGTCGTCGTGCGAGGCGATCTCGGTCAGTTCCGCGCGCCGCTCCTCGGGCAGCGCATCGAACTTGTTCCAGGCCTCGAGGATCGGGATCTCGCTCGTCCCGCTCTCGCGGTCGATCACCTCGAGATCGGTGAGAATTTGCAGCACCTGCTGCTTCTGCGCCGCGGCATCGGGATTGGCCATGTCGCGGACATGGACGATGACATCGGCGCCGGTCACCTCTTCGAGCGTCGCGCGGAAGGCGGCGACCAGTTGCGTTGGCAGATCCGAGATGAACCCGACCGTGTCCGACAGGATCGCCTTTTCGACGCCCGGCAGCTCGATCGCGCGCATGGTCGGGTCCAGCGTCGCGAACAGCAGATCTTCCGCCATGACGTCGGAGCCCGTCAGACTGTTGAACAGCGTGGACTTCCCGGCGTTGGTGTAACCCACCAGCGCGATCACCGGCCAGGGCGCCCTACCCCGCCGCGCGCGGTGCAGCGCTCGCGTCTTGCGGACCTGTTCCAACTCCTTGCGCAATTGCGCCATCCGCGCGCGAATCAAACGGCGGTCGGCCTCGATCTGCGTCTCGCCGGGTCCGCCCAGAAAGCCGAAGCCGCCGCGCTGGCGTTCGAGGTGGGTCCAGCTGCGAACCAGCCGGCTCTGCTGATAATCGAGATGCGCTAGCTCGACCTGAAGCCGACCTTCGGCGGTCGCTGCGCGTTCACCGAAGATTTCGAGGATCAGCCCGGTGCGGTCGATGACCTTGCGCTCCAGCTTGTCTTCGAGATTGCGCTGCTGGATCGGGGTCAGCGTCCCGTCGACCACAACCAGCTCGGCCTCTTCCTGCTCGCACTGGATGCGGATGTTGTCGACCTGACCAGAACCGAACAGCAGATTGGGCTTCACCTGCCGCACGGGCAGGACGAAGCCCTCGGCGATCTCGATCCCGATTGCCAGCGCCAGCCCCTTCGCCTCCTCGAGCCGGGATTCGGCATCGAGTTCGTAGGACTGGCCGCGAATATCGGGACAGATGACGAGGGCCCGCGCACCGCGCGAAACTTCACCCAACAGGTCGTCGTCGAAGCTCAGTTTTCTTCACCTTCCCAGTCGTCCGACAGATCGACCGCGGTCGCGGGCTGGATCGTCGAGACGGCGTGTTTGTAAGCGAGTTGCACATAGCCCTCGCGTTCGAGCAGCATGCAGAACAGATCGTAGGCCGCGATCCGGCCCTGGAGCATCACGCCGTTGACGAGGAACATCGTCACCTGCGCCTCGGCCTCGCTCACCCGGCTGAGGAACACGTCCTGCAGCAAGCGCTGCTTGGCGCCAGACCCCTGCTTCGCGAACTGATCCGCGTCGAGCGGAGAGCCCGGCATGATCGTGGAAATGGCGTGCTTGTAGACCAGCTGCGCCTGCCCGTCGCGGCGCAGGAGGATCGAGAAATTGTCGAACCAGGTTATGATGCCCTGCAATTTAACGCCCTTCACCAGAAACATGGTGACCGGCACCTTGTTCTTGCGCAGCAGGTTGAGAAACGCATCCTGGAGGTTCTGCGGCTTGCCGCCGGCATTCTTGGCTGCGGGTTTTTCCGCCTTTGCTGCGGGCTTTTCCGCTTCGACGGATTTCACCGCTCGCGGGCGCGCGGATAGGGTCTTTTCGGACATGAAACTGCCTCCTGTTGTTGGCGGCCGCTCTGCGCAGTCCGCAATCTGGGTGCCCAAGCGGCTCGAAACCGAATGGGCGCGCCCGTCAATTATGCGCGAATGTGGGTCGTGCCGCCCAAAAGACAAATGCTTTTATCGCTTCCGCGTTCCGCATCGTCCGGTGATTGCTATCAGGACGAACCCTCCCCACTCTTACGTTCCGACATTCCCAGCATCTTGAGCTTGCGATGAAGGGCCGACCGTTCCATCCCGATGAAGGTCGCGGTCTTGGAAATATTGCCCGAAAAACGGCGGATCTGGACCGCGAGATACTCGCGTTCGAAATTTTCGCGTGCCTCGCGCAAAGGCGCTCCCATCATCGCCGTCATAGCCTGCCCGCCGCCGATCTTGCCTTCGGTAACCTCGCCCGAAAGCATCGTCGGCTCGACCTTGTCGAGCTCGTCGCGGGGAGTGAGGATAATCGTCCGCTCGACGACATTGCGCAGCTGTCGGACATTGCCCGGCCAGTCGTAGGCCTGAAGCGCCGCCATCGCTTCTGCGGTGACCTGCGGGGGGGAGAGGCCCTGCTCGGCCGCATAGCGGGCGAAGAAATGCTCGGCCAGAACGGGGATGTCGTCGCGCCGTTCGGACAGCGAGGGTACTTCTACCGGCACCACGTTGAGCCGGTAGAACAGATCCTCGCGGAAGCGCTTTTCTTCCATTTCGCGCTGCAGATCGCGCGCGGTCGATGAGACGACGCGGACATCGACCCCGATCTGGCGCGACCCGCCGACCCGGACGAAACTCTGCTCGGTGAGCACGCGCAGGATACGTGCCTGGGTCGAGAGCGGCATGTCGGCCACCTCGTCGAGATAGAGCGTTCCGCCATCCGCCATCTCGAGCAGTCCGGCGCGGACCAGCTTGCCATCCTGCTCCTCGCCGAACAATTCATGTTCGAACCGTTCGGGCGTAATCCGCGCCGAATTGACGGTGACGAAGGCGTGATCGGCGCGCGGGCTCCAGCTGTGGAGCAGCCGCGCGGCAACCTCCTTGCCCGCGCCTGCGGGGCCGTAGATCAGCACCCGGCTCCCGGTGCCCGCCACCCGCTTGAGCGTCGCGCGCACCTGCGTGATCGCGACCGAATTGCCGGTAAACTCGTCCTCGGTCCCGAGATAGCTCTTGAGCCGCGTGTTCTCGCGCCGCAGCCGCTCGGTTTCGGTAGCTCGCTCGACCAGCAGAAGCAGACGTTCCGCCTCGAAGGGCTTTTCGATGAAATCGAGCGCCCCGCGGCTGACCGCAGCGACCGCGGTGTCGATATTGCCGTGACCGGAGAAGATGATCACCGGCAACTGCGGCTCGCGGATCTTGATCTCGTCGAGCACCTCGAGCCCGTCCATCGGGCTACCGTGCAGCCAGACATCGAGCAGCACCACGCTGGGCCGCTTTTCGTCGATCGCGGCGAGCGCCGAGGTGCTGTCGCCGGCGGTGCGGCACTCGTAGCCCTCGTCGCTCAGCACGCCAGCAACGAGATCGCGAATGTCGCGTTCGTCGTCAACGATCAGGATGTCCAGAGCCATGCTAAGCTACCTCATTCATGCGATTGGGGAGGGTTCGAACGCGACGTGTTTGCTGGCGGTCGCTGGGTCGGGTCGCGAGCGAAGCGCAACCTCACGCAGGTGCCACCGCCTTCGCGGGCCAGGAAACCCATTTCGCCGCCATGCTCCTCGACGATCTTGTTCACGATGGCCAGCCCCAGCCCGGTGCCCTTCTCGCGCGTGGTGACATAGGGTTCGAGAATACGTTCGCGATCCTTGGGCAGCCCGACGCCATTGTCCTCGACCGTGACGGTCAGCGCGGTCTCGTCCGCCTCGACGACCACCACGATCTTGCCGCGGTAATCGACCGGCGCCACGGCGGCGCGCGCTTCCACCGCCTCGCCCGCGTTCTTGAGCACGTTGATCAGCGCCTGGCCGAACTGATGCCGATCGCACTGGATGCCGATCGGCCCGTCGGTCTCGCCGGTCAGGCTGTAATCGACATGCGGATGCCCCACTTCCTGCAGGAACAGCGCCTGACGGACGAGATCGAGCGCATCCTCGGGACGGAACACCGGCTTGGGAAGGCGCGCGAAGGACGAGAATTCGTCCACCATCTTGCGCAGATCGCCGACCTGCCGAACGATGGTGTTCGTCAGATCGTCGAACAGTTCGCCATCCTGCAGGATCTGCTTGCGGTAGCGCCGCTTCAACCGCTCGGTGGCGAGCTGTATCGGAGTGAGCGGATTCTTGATCTCGTGCGCGATCCGGCGGGCGACATCCGACCAGGCGGCCTGCCGCTGATCGAGCAACTGGCGGGTAATGTCCTCGAAGGTGATCACATGGCCGTCGCGCTCGGGTCCGATCTTGACGGCCAGCGTCAAGAGGTCTGCGCCCTTGGAATAGCTGACAATGCCCTTTTCGAGCCCGGCCTCGACCATCACCGCAATCTGAGGAGCCAGATCGTGGATATTGCGCGTGCCGCCATCGTGCTCGCTATCCGCATCGCCCAGCAACGCCTGAGCCGGACCGTTCATCAGCAGGATATCGCCGCCGCGATCGATCGACATGACCCCGGCGCTGACCGATTCGAGCACTGCCTCGATAAAACTGCGGCGTTCCTCGATCTGGCGATTGGCGGTGACCAGCGCGTCGGTCTGGCGTTCGAGCTGGGCGGTCATGCGGTTGAACGCACGGTTGAGCAGGCCGATCTCGTCGCCGCCCGTGCGCCCTTCGACGCGCAGCGCGAAATTGCCCCCGCCCACCTCGCGCGCGGCGGCGACGAGGTCGGTCAGCGGCTCGACCTGCCTGTCCGCAAGCCGCAAGGCGAACCACACCGCGAGGCCGACCAGCCCGAGGCTGACGAAGAACAGCGCCAGATTGAAGCGCAATTGCAAAGCACGGGCGCGCTGGGTGAGATCGTCATAGGCCTCGGTGATGGAACGCGCGCTTTCCCAGCTCCTGAAGCTGTCGCCTTCCGAATTGCGCGCATTGTAGAGATATATTCCCGCGCCTCGATCGATCGGGGCGAGTGCTTCGATCCGCTCTTCCGAGCCCCGGACAACCACGGCCTCGCCGGCCTCGAGCGGATCGGCGCTGCTTTCGGCGAAGGCGACCGGATCGCTGCCCTCGCTCAGGCCGTAAACCACGGCGGTGCGCATGCTTCCGTCCGGCATGGCCTGAAGAATGGCGCTCTCGTTAACGTCGCGCGGTTGCGCCTGATACTCGTAGACCAGCGCAAAATTGGGATCGGTGACGGCGACGCGCTCCAGGATACTGCGCATATCCATCGCCATCGAAACCGTCTCCTGCGACAGGTCGAGCTGGTTTTCCTCGTAATAGTTCTGCGCCAGGTTGTTGGTGTTCTCCATCAGCCCGCGCGAGCTGTCGGAAAACCAGAAATCCACCCCCGACTGGAACAGAAAGGCGGCGAACCCCGCCACCAGCAGAGTCGGAACGGCGGCGATCAGCGAGAAGAAGAACACCAGCCGGACATGCAGCCGCGCCGTGCTCCCGGCCGCGCGGCGCAGCGCCATGCGGCGCCCCAGCAGCACGAGCAGCGCCATCGCCGGTACCAGCGTCCCGATCAGCAAGCCCGCGACCAGCTGCGATGGCAGCAATTGGCCATCCGGCGGAGCATTGGTGAATACGAGATAGCCGCTCACGACCATTCCCACGACCGCCAGCGCCGAGGCTATTTCGAGCCAGGCGAACACGTTCGAGCGGCGCGATGTCAACACAAAGCGGCGCAACCAACGCGGGGTTTGTCGGAGAGGTGAGTTCACCTGGGTGGCCATCGTTGCGGGGTTACAACGATAGTGTGGCCATTATGCAAGTTATTAATCGGCAGTCCGCGCGTCAGCGGCGACGGGCGTAGCGATCGGGCTCGATTCCCAGATCGCCGATCTTCTTGCGCAAGGTGTTGCGATTGATCCCCAGCAGCTGCGCGGCGCGGACCTGATTGCCCTCGGTTTCGCGCATAGCGTGTTCGAGCAGCGGCTTCTCGAACTCGGCGAGCGCGGCGTGGTACAAGGTGCCCGATGGCACGGTCCGGTTCGCGAGCCATGTCGACAGTGCATTCGCGAAGCCGCCGTCCGTACCGCCACCTTCCACCGCGCGGAGACCCGGCAGGTTCTCGTCCACGATCGCGCGGTCGATGATTTCGTTGCGCGCAATCAAAGCGAGCCGGAACACCACATTGCGCAATTCGCGCACATTGCCCGGCCATTCGCGCTCGGCCAGCGCCGCCACCGCATCGTCGTCGATCGAGCGCCGCGGCAGACCCTCGCGCTCTGCCAGCACCAGGAAATGGCGGGCCAGAGCGCCGATGTCCTCGCGGCGCTCGCGCAGCGGCGGCATGGGAATCGGGACCACGTTGAGGCGGTAGTAGAGATCCTCGCGGAAGCTGCCCTCGGCAATCATCGGCGCGAGATTGCGGTTGGTGGCGGCGATGATCCGGACATCGACCGCGATGTCGTGCCGCCCACCGACCCGGCGGATACGCCCCGATTGCAGTGCGCGCAGCAGCCGCGTCTGCGCCTGCGCAGGCATGTCGCCGATCTCGTCGAGAAACAGGGTCCCGCCATTGGCCTGTTCGAACTTGCCGATCGCCTGGTTGAGCGCGCCGGTGAAGGCGCCCTTTTCATGACCGAACAGCTCGCTCTCGATCAGATCCTGCGGGATCGCCGCCGCGTTGACCGCGACGAAGGGGCCGGTCTTGCGTGCGCCGAGCTCGTGGATGGCTTCGGCGACCAGCTCCTTGCCGGTGCCCGATTCGCCCGTGACCAGCACGGTGAGATCGTTGCGCAACACCCGGCTGATCATCCGGTAGACCCCCTGCATGGCCTGGCTGCGGCCGATGAACGGCATATCCTCGGCCGGATCGGATCGCGGGCCCGGCGACGGCCGGCGCGCAGCCGCCTGGGCAACCGCCTTGGTCAGCTCGTCGAGATCGAAGGGTTTGGGGAAATATTCGAACGCCTGGCTGTCGCTGGCGCGCACCGCGGTATCGAGCGTGTTCTGCGCGCTCAAGACGATGATCGGCATCTGGGGGGCGGCGGCATGGACCGCGGCGATGCTGGCGAGGCCGTCGCCATCCTCCAGCATGACGTCGGTCAGCATGACGTCGAAACTGCGCTCCGCCAGCAAGGCATCGCGTCGGTCGATCCGGCTGCACAGCGCGACGTCGTAGCCTTCCTCGCCCAGCGCCTCCGCTATGACGGCGGCGATGGCGGCGTCGTCCTCGACGATCAGCACACTGTGCGTCATTTCTCGTCCCCCTTGGGAGCCACCGGCAGGTTGATCCGGAACAGCGTCAGCCCCGCCCGATCGTCGCGTTCGTGGGCGATCCGCCCGCCCATGTCGCGGACCAGCTTGCGGACCAGCGCGAGGCCCAGCCCCTGGCCCTGCGGCTTGCTGGAGACGAAGGGTTCGAAGACATGCTCGCGAAGGGCCGGGTCGATCCCGGGGCCGGTGTCGATCACGCTGACCTCGATCGGCAGCCGCGTGACCTTCCCCAGCCGGATCGCGTTGAACACCAGCCCGCCGGTGAACCGCGTCCGCACCACGACCCGGGGGCTGGCGACCTCCCCGCCCGCATCGCAGGCGTTGGCGATCAAATTGATGAGGATCTGCTCGAGAGCGGCGCGGTCGGCCAGTACCGGGGGCAGCGAGGGATCGAACTCCTCGACAATCTCGACGTCATTGCCGCGGGATGTCCGCACGGTGCCAACCGCGTTGCGGATCGCTTCGTGCAAATTGCAGGGGGACGAAACCACGGTTGCCGCGCTGCCGAGCTGCTGCATCCGGTCGACCAGTTGCGCGATCCGGTCCACCTCGGTCGCGATCAATTGCGTCAGTGGCCTGTCCCTTGCCGTGGCGCGGCGGGTGAGCAATTGGCTCGCCCCGCGAATGGCTGCGAGCGGGTTCTTGATCTCATGCGCCAGCACCGTAGGGGCGCGCAGTTCGATCCGCTCGGCATCGCGGTCCTCGTCCTCCTGGCCGGTTTCCGACAGCGTCACCACCCGCCAGCCGGGATCGCCGGCAACGGGCGAGCAGGTGAGATTGACGCGCCGCTCGCGCCGCGCGACCTCGATCGCGAGACCGCGGGCGATCATCTGCCCGTCGGTGCTCCGCAGCGCCTCGGCAATTCGGGGATCGGCGATCAGCAGGATGTCGAACAGGCCGCGTCCGACAAGCCGGACGGCGCTGCTGCCGAGCAGTTCCTCGGCCGCGGGGTTGGCTTCGCGGACGATGCCGGCGGGATCGATCAGAATGATGGCGAAAACGACCGAGGCAAGCTGCGTGCGCGCATCGGGCGCCTCGGCCGCCTGATTCACGCGGCGCGACGCTGCAGGAAGGGCTCGTAGAACCGCTCGATTTCCGTAAGCACTTCAACGGGATCGTCGATGAAGTTGGCGCGATTGCGGAACTCGGCAGAGCCGTGCATCCCCTTGGTGTACCAGCCCAGATGCTTGCGCGCGAACTTCACCCCGACATCCTCGCCGTAATGCTCGAGCATCGCGCGATAGTGCTCGACCAGCACCGAATATTGCTCGTCGAAGCCGGGCGTCGCCAGAACCTCGCCTGTTTTCCACCAGTGCATCACCTGCGCCAGCAGCCAGGGTCGGCCATAGGCGCCGCGCCCGATCATCAGCCCGTCCGCGCCCGACTGCTCGAGCGCCGCGGCGGAATCGGCGATCGAGCAGATGTCGCCGTTAACGATGACCGGAATGGAAACCGCTTCCTTGACCTTGCGGATGAAGGACCAGTCGGCGCTGCCCTTGTACATCTGGTTGCGCGTGCGGCCGTGGACGGTGATCATCTTGACCCCGACGTCCTCGGCGATCCGCGCGAGCTCGGGGGCATTGAGGCTGTCGTGGTCCCAGCCCATCCGCATCTTGACCGTGACCGGGACATCGACCGCCGCGACGGTCGCCTCCATCAGCCGCGTCGCCAGCGGGACCTCGCGCATCAGGGCGGAGCCAGCGAGACCGTTCACGACCTTGCGCACCGGGCAGCCGAAATTGATGTCGATGATCTGCGCCCCGCGATCGGCGTTGAGCCGCGCCGCCTCGCCCATCGATTCCGGGTCGCAGCCGACCAGCTGCATCGAGACCGGTTCCTCGATCGGATCCCAGGCGGCCTTCTGGATGCTCTGCCTTGTCTCGCGGATCGCGGCCTGGCTGGCGATCATCTCGGTGACGTTGAGCCCCGAACCATAGCGGCGCACGAGCTTGCGAAACGGCAGGTCGGTGACGCCGGTCATCGGCGCCAGCACGACCGGCGTGTCGATGGTCACGGAGCCGATCTGGATCGGCTTCGGCGGGACCGGAGGGAGGGGATGCGCGCTCATGAAGGGGATATCTGCCTAATTCTTGGGCAGACATAGTGCATTGCGGCAATTTCGGCAAGCGGCTAGCCGTCGCCGCCTATGTCCGACAGTCCCCCCCTTCCCTCCTTTGCCGCCATCGTCGTCGCTGCCGGCAAGGGACTGCGCGCCGGACAGGCTACGCCCAAGCAATTCGCGAACTGGCGCGGCAAGCCCGTTGTGCGCCATTCGGTCGAGGCCTTGCGCGCGGCGGGAGCCTCGCAAGTGGTGGTCGCCATTCCCGCCGACGGTGAACAGGCTGCGCGCATCGCCTTGGCGGGACTGGACGGGATCGAGTTGATTAGCGGCGGGGAGACGCGGCAGGCCTCGGTTGCCAATGCGCTCGAACATCTGGCTGCAAGTCCCTGCGACAACGTGCTAATCCACGACGCGGCGCGACCGGACCTGCCGCAGGAAGTCATCGCGCGGCTGCTGGCAGCGCTTGCGGTTCATCCAGGCGCTATCCCGGTCCTGCCGGTCGTCGACAGTCTCGCACTCGACTCTGGCGGGCTGATGGCTGGCGCGGCGGAGCGCGAGAGCCTGCGCCGCGTGCAGACCCCCCAGGCCTTCCGCTTCCCCGCCATCCTCGCTGCCCACCGCGAGTGGAGCGCGGACCATCCCGCCGGGGACGATGCGCAGGTGCTGCGCGCCGCCGGCGGCGCGGTTGCCTTGGTGGCGGGCGACGAAAGGCTCGCAAAGCTGACCTATGCGGAGGATTTCATGACTGCCCTGCCCGCCATCCGCACCGGAATGGGCTACGACGTCCATCGCCTCGCCCCCGGCGAGGAACTCTGGCTCGGCGGGATCCGGATCGAGCACGACCGGGGGCTTGCGGGCCACAGCGACGCCGATGTGGGGCTCCACGCGCTCGTCGACGCGATCCTGGGCGCGATCGGCGCAGGCGATATCGGCAGCCATTTCCCGCCGTCCGACGCGCAATGGAAGGGTGCGAGCAGCGACCGGTTTCTCGTTCACGCCGTCGCTCTGGCGCGCGAGGCGGGGTACGCAATCGGCAATGTCGATCTCACACTGATCTGCGAGGCGCCTAAGATCGGCCCCCACCGCGAGGCGATGAGGGCGCGGATCGCCGAACTGCTCGGCGTTGACAAGACGCTGGTATCGGTGAAGGCCACCACCACCGAGGGACTGGGATTTACCGGACGCGCGGAGGGTATTGCCGCGCAGGCGGTTGCGACCCTGATCCGCGAATGACGAGGACCATCTTCATGCACTGCGCACCAACATCGACATCGCCATGATCGAAGGCCTGCTTCCGGAGCCGATCCTGCGGCTGGCCGAGCGGGTGGTCGAGGAAAATGCCGCCGCGGGCCGCAGCGTCGTGCTCGCCGAAAGCTGCACCGGCGGGCTGGTGGCCGCAGCCCTGACCGAAATCCCCGGGTCCTCTTCCGTCCTCGATCGCGGCTACGTGACCTATTCGAACGAAGCCAAGATGGAGATGCTCGGGGTCCCGAGCGATATCATCGAGACCTTCGGCGCGGTTTCGGTGGCCTGCGTCTGGGCGATGGCCAAGGGCGCGCTCGAACGCAGCAATGCCGATGTCGCCATTGCGATCAGCGGCGTCGCAGGCCCAGGCGGCGGCTCGCCGCACAAGCCGGTCGGCACGGTCGTCTTCGCCCGCGTCACCCGCGATTCGCTCAAAGACCCGGAGGGCGAGCTCAGGCAGTTCGAAGGTCCGGGCCGCGCCGCGATCCGCCGCGAGGCGACGATCTGCGCGCTCGAGCTGCTGCTGCCCTAGGCGTTGCCGGGCGCGGCTTCGCGGCCATAGAGATCGTCCGCGCGCCGCTCGAAGGCCTCGACCATCTTGCGAAAGGCGCGGTCGAAATACTGCCCCGCGATCGCTTCGAACACGGCGTTGCGAAAGGTGAAATCGACCGCAAAATCGATCTCGCAGCCGCCATCCTCGGTCGGGCGAAAGGTCCAGCTGTTGTCGAGATCGCGCAGGGGACCGTCGAGGTAATGGACTTCGATCCGCTCGGGCCGCGACTTGTCCACCCGCGAGGTAAACTTCTCGCGGATCGCCTTGAATCCCACCAGCATGTCGGCAACCATCTCGGTTTCACTGTCCGAGCGCACCCGGGTCGCCACGACCCAGGGCAGGAATTCGTCATAGCGCGCGACATCGGCGACCAGATCGAACATCTGCTCGCAGCTGTAGGGAAGCCGGCGGGTTTCGCGACTGCCGGGCATCAGCCGCCGGTCCTGGCGCGCCCCTTGGCGAGCTTGGCTTCGCGCGAAGCCTTCATCTCGGCAAAATCGTCGCCGGCGTGATAGCTGGAGCGAGTCAGCGGGCTCGAGGCGACCTGCAGGAAGCCCTTGGCGCGGGCGATCGAGCCGAAGGCGGTGAAGGCCTTGGGGGTGACGAATTCCTCGACATTGGCGTGCTTGGGCGTGGGCTGGAGATACTGCCCCATGGTCATGAAATCGACATCGGCGCTGCGCATGTCGTCCATCACCTGATGGACCTCGAGCCGCTGTTCGCCCAGCCCCAGCATGATGCCCGATTTGGTGAAGATCAGCGGATCGTGGCTCTTCACCTCTTCGAGCAGCCGCAGCGAGGCGTAATAGCGCGCGCCGGGCCGGATGGTCGGATAGAGCCGCGGGACGGTCTCGAGATTGTGGTTGTAGACGTCGGGCCCTGCCTCGCAGATCGCCTCGACCGCCGCGCGCATCTTGCCGCGAAAGTCGGGGGTTAGGATTTCGATCGTGGTGTTGGGCGTCGCGCGCCGGATCGCCTGGATCACCTTGACGAAGTGCCCCGCCCCGCCATCGGGCAGATCGTCGCGATCGACGCTGGTGATGACGATATGCTCGAGCCCCATAGTCGCGGCGGCGGTGGCCACGTTCTCCGGCTCGAGCGGATCGACGATCCGCGGCATCCCGGTCTTGACGTTGCAGAAGGCACAGGCCCGGGTGCAGACATCGCCCAGGATCATCATGGTGGCGTGTTTCTTTTCCCAGCATTCGCCGATGTTGGGACAGGCCGCTTCCTCGCAAACGGTGGTGAGATCGAGCCCGCGCATCAGCTGGCGGGTCTCGTGATAGCCCTTGCCGGTCGGGGCCTTCACCCTGATCCAGTCGGGCTTGCGCTGGCGGGCCGGGCGATCGCCCTCGGGCTTGGGTGCGGTGGAAAGATCATTCATATCGGGGCCCATCTAGGCATCGCGCTTGCCATAGGCAATGCCGCGCGGCAGGAGCTTGGCCCATGAAGAGCTATGACGATTTGATCGCAGGGTATCAGCGTTTTCGCACCGGCACCTGGCAGACGCAGCACGCGCGCTGGGAAGAGCTGCGCGAGGGCCAGTCGCCCAAGGTGATGGTCATCGCCTGTTCCGACAGCCGGGTCGATCCGGCGCAGATCTTCGATGTCGATCCGGGCGAGATCTTCGTGGTCCGCAACGTCGCGGCGATGGTTCCGCCCTTCGAGACCAGCCCCGGCCAGCACGGCGTTTCCGCCGCGCTCGAATTCGCTGTCCAGTTCCTCGAAGTCGAGCATATCGTGGTGATGGGGCACGGGCTGTGCGGCGGGTGCCAGGCGGCGCTGACGCAGAGTATGCACGGCAGGGCGCTCGGCAGAGGCGGTTTCGTGGCGCAGTGGATCGCGATGCTCGACGAGGTCCGCGAACCGATCGCGCGCGAATTCGGCACCACCGGGCGCGAGGCCGAACGCGCGATGGAACTGGCGGCGGTCAAGAAGAGCCTCGAGAATTTGCGCACTTTCCCGTGCGTGCAAGAGAAGGAGGCCGACGGCTCGCTGGCGCTCCACGGGGCGTTCTTCGCGATCTCGGACGGCATCCTGCATCGGCTCGACGAAACGAGCGGCCTGTTTTCCGCTGCCGGCTGACTTGCATGGCGCGCGAGCGCACGGCATGGGCGGCGGCATGTCCACGACCGACCAACTCAACATCGCCCTGCTGATCGACGCCGACAACGCCAGCCCATCGGGGATCGACCCGGTGCTCACCGTGCTCGCCGAACTGGGTCAGGTGAACATCCGCCGCGCCTATGGCAATTGGCGCAAGACCAGCCTCAAGGGCTGGATCGACCGGATGCCCCGGTACGGGATCGAGCCGCAGCAGCAGTTCGACATCACCAAGGGCAAGAACGCCACTGACATGAAGATGACGATCGACGCGATGGACCTGCTCTATCGCGGCCGCGTCCATGGCTTCGGGATCATGTCGAGCGACAGCGATTTCATGCCGCTGGCGATGCGGATCCGCCAGGACGGCCACCCAGTTTACGGCTTCGGCGGGGCCAAGACCCCGGAGGCGTTCCGCGAGGCTTGCAGCCGCTTCATCGATGTCAACGCGCTGGTGAAGGCGGAGAAGCAGGAAGAGCGCAAGCCAGCGCCCTCGCAGCATATCGACGAGGAGATGCTGCATCTGCTGGTCGATGCCTACAATGCCAGCCGCCGCGACGACAAGGGCTTCGCCAAGCTGTCCGAAGTCGGCCAGTTGGCGGGCAACCGCTCCAGTTTCGACACGCGCAATTACGGCTTTGCGCGGCTGATCGATCTGATCGAATCGATCCCGAATTTCTCGGTCGAACGGCGCGATTCCGGGCAGGCCTACGTCAAACGCCTGCGCTGAGCGCAAAGCCGGGAAACAGCAGCCACAAACGCACGAGCAGGCGCACGAAAAAGGGCGCGGAACCCTCAGTCCCGCGCCCCTTTCATCGTAGCTGTGTGCAGACGATTTAGCCGCCGGCGTTCTGCTGGGTGGAGTAGACAGCCCACAGATCGGCAATCGGCTCGCGCACGCCCTGCACCTTTTCGAAGGTCGCTTCGGCCTCGGCACGCTTGCCCTGGTCGAGCTGGGCGATGCCCAGCCGGGTGAGAACCAGCGGGGTATTCACCCCCGGCATCGCAAGTGCCTTGGTGTAGAATTCCTCGGCTTCCGCGGCGCGGTCGTAGCTCAGGAAGGTGTCGCCCGCAGCCATGACCGTGACCAGATTGGCATTTGCGGCACGGGCGTCAGCCAGCAACGCGGGCAGATCGTTCTTGTCGGCCTGGATCCGGCGTTCCGCCTCGGCGCGCGATTCGTTGACATAGGGATCGCTGCGATCGAGCATGCCCGATGCATAGCCCTCGTCGATCACCGCGAGGACTTCACCTGGGAATTTGCGCGGGTCGGCGGCTTCGATGTATTCGGTGTACATGCTGCCGTCGCGGAAGGTGTCGGTCCGGCGCGAGAGCCGGAGGATATCCAGGATTTCCGGATATTCGTACCGGGTTCCGTTGAGCGCGACCGCGATCGCATCGCCCCAGGTGGTCTTGTTCGGATAGGCCTCGACATAGCGAAGCGAATAATCGCGCGCCTGTTCGGGCAAGTCATTGTTGTATGCAGTCACGAAGGCATGCTTGACCCATGCCTCGGGAATCGGCTGCCCGGCCGCTTCGCGGGCGGCCATCTGTTCGTCGAGATAGGCGAAGCCGGCCGGATAATCTTCCGCCTCGAAGTAGAGGTCTGCGATCATGCGATGCATGTCATCGGCGCCAAGCCTCCGCGTCGAACCATCGGTCAACTGCGCGTCGAGCGTGTAGTTCGCCGCAATGGCCCCCTCGAGGCCCGCGCGCGCGGCATCCGTATTGCCCAGGCGATTGTTCAATTGATAGGACGACCAGTGGAACTGTCCGACCTGCTCGGGCGCAACCTTGCCGCTTGCGAGCATCAGATCGAGCCCCTGCACCATCAGTTGGTCGTTCTCGGACTTCGCGCCGATGCTGTAGAGGATGCTGCCCGCGGCATGGCGGTCGTCGGCGGTCTCGACCGCAGCGACCAGGCCGGGAGCGGCCGCGGCCGCGGCGGCATAGTCGGGCGCCTCGCCGCTGACGTTCTCGTTGACCGGGGTGTAGGCGGCGATGAAGCCCTTGGAATAATCGGCCTTGGCCGCCTTTTCCTGCTTCTGCGCCTGCGCCGGGGATTCGAGCGGTACGCCGGTGAAAACGGCGCCGGAGGCGAGCGCAAACGCCAGCGCCAGACTCGAGCTTCGCTTCGTGGAGGAACGGAATTTCATAAGGTTAACTCCCAAAGATAAGACCGGGCGCCAATTGCACCCCTGGTCCGGATCATTCCGGTGGCGACATGCCCCGACTGTTATCCAATTGCAAACCGTGCTACCCTAGCGGGGCTGAATAGCGATTGAATACCCGTTGCTTGCGGCATTCACGACCAAGGCGGGAACCGGGGCCAGAAGCGCCACACACCGGCCTTTCCAGCCACATGTGGAAAAAGCGCGCGAGACAGGCAGCCGGTTCCCGCAATCGGTGGCTTTTGCGAGGCAACCCGCCTAGGGTTCGGCGCAGCTATACGCCCTTTCAACTACCGAAAAGCAGTACCTCTTTTGAGCGACGATACCGACATCCTCGAACCCGCTCCCGCAAGCGGCGGATACACCCGCATCGACATCGTCGACGAGATGAAGACGAGCTATCTCGATTACGCCATGAGCGTGATCGTGGCGCGCGCACTCCCCGACGTGCGCGACGGGCTTAAGCCGGTCCACCGCCGCATCCTCTTCGCCAGCCAGGAAGGCGGCTTCGTCGCCGGGCGCCCCTATCGCAAGAGCGCCAAGATCGTCGGCGACGTGATGGGCAACTACCACCCGCACGGCGATTCCGCGATCTACGAGGCGCTCGCGCGGATGACGCAGGACTGGTCGCTGCGGGTGCCGCTGATCGACGGTCAGGGCAATTTCGGCTCGATGGATCCCGATCCGCCCGCCTCGATGCGCTACACCGAAGCGCGGCTGGCGCGCGTCGCCAACATGCTGCTCGACGATCTCGACAAGGACACCGTCGATTTCGCGGACAATTACGACGGCTCGCGGCGCGAGCCCACCGTGCTCCCTGCGCGCTTCCCCAATTTGCTGGTCAACGGCGCGGGCGGGATCGCGGTCGGCATGGCGACCAACATCCCGCCGCACAATCTGGGCGAGGTCATCGACGGCTGTTTCGCCTATATCGAAAACCCGGCGATCACCTCGGAAGAGCTGTTCGAGATCATCCCCGGGCCCGATTTTCCCACCGCGCCGCTGATCCTCGGCCATGCCGGCGCCAAGGCGGCCTACACCACCGGGCGCGGCTCGATCCTGATGCGCGCACGCCACGAGATCGAGGCGACCCGCGGCGCCAAGAGCGAAGGCCGCCAGTCGATCGTCCTTACGTCGATCCCCTTCCAGGTCGGCAAGTCGGGCCTGGTCGAGAAGATCGCCGATGCCGCCAAGGAGAAGCGGATCGAGGGCATCTCCGATATCCGCGACGAAAGCTCGCGCGAGGGCATGCGCGTGGTCGTCGATCTCAAGCGCGACGCCTCCCCCGAGGTCGTGCTCAACCAGATCTGGCGCTACACCCCGGCGCAGTCGAGCTTTCCCGCCAACATGCTCGCCATCCGCGGCGGACGGCCCGAGACGCTGGCGCTGCGCGACATCATCCAGGCCTTCATCACCTTCCGCGAAGAGGTCATCACGCGGCGGACCAAGTTCGAGCTCAATAAGGCGCGCGACCGCGCCCATATGTTGCTCGGGCTGGTGGTCGCGGTGTCCAATCTCGACGAGGTGGTCGCGATCATCCGCGGCGCTTCCACCCCCGCCGAGGCGCGCGCCAAGCTGCTCACGCGCGAATGGCCGATCGGCAATATCGCGCAATATATCCGCCTGATCGAGGCGATCGAGCCCGATGCCGAACAGGCGGGCGGTACCTATCGCCTCTCCGAACGGCAGGTGAAGGCCATCCTCGACCTGCGGCTCCACCGCCTCACCGCGCTGGGACGCGACGAGATCGGCGGCGAACTCAAGGTGCTGGCCGATGCGATCGAGGAATATCTCTCGATTCTCGCCGACCGGGTGAAGCTCTACGGCGTGCTGCGCGACGAGTTGCAGGAAGTCCGCGACCTCTACGCCACCCCGCGCGTCACCGAGATCGCTCCGGCCTGGGATGGGCTGGAAGACGAGGACCTGATCGAGCGCGACGAGATGGTCGTGACGGTCACCCACGACGGCTATATCAAGCGCACCCCGCTCTCGACCTTCCGCGCCCAGGCGCGCGGCGGCAAGGGCCGCGCCGGAATGGCGACCAAGGACGAGGATGCGATCGTCGAACTGTTCGTCACTTCGACCCACAACCCCGTGCTTTTCTTCACCAACACCGGCCGCGTCTACCGCCTCAAGGTGTGGAAACTGCCCGAGGGCGGGCCGCAGACCAAGGGCCGCCCGATGGTCAATCTGCTGCCGCTGGGCGACGAGGAGCGCGTCACCAACGTGCTCCCGCTGCCAGAGGACGAAAGCGAGTGGAGCGCGCTCAACATCGTCTTCGCCACCGAGCAGGGCATGGTGCGGCGCAATTCCATGGATGCCTTCACCAACATCCCCTCGAACGGCAAATACGCGATGGGCTTCGTCGAGGGCAGCGGCGACCGGCTGATCGGCGTCAAGCTGCTGTCCGAAGGCCAGGAGGTGTTCCTGGCATCCGACGCAGGCAAGGCGATCCGCTTCGCCGCTTCCGACGCGCGCGAAACCAAGAGCCGCACCGGGATCGGCGTGCGCGGCATGACTCTGCGCAAGGACGCCAAGGTCGTCTCGATGGCGGTGCTCGAAGCGCATCGCTACGGCCCCGAGCAGCGCGAGGCCTATCTGCGCGCCGCCGCCTGGAAGAACAACGATGCCGAGGCGACGCTGTCCGCAGAGGAAGCGGCCGAGATGGCGGAGAAGGAGGAGTTCATCCTCACCCTCACCGCCAATGGCTATGGCAAGATCTCCTCGGCCTACGAATACCGCACCATCGGCCGCGGCGGTCAGGGCCTGACCAATATCGGCGAGCCCTCGAGCAACCCCGATCGCAACGGTCCGGTCGTCGCCAGCTTCCCGGTGAGCCACGGCTCGCAGCTTATGCTGGTGACCGATCAGGCCAAGCTGATCCGCCTGCCGATTGAGATCCGCCATCTGGTCCCGGGGGGCTTCGACGACCACAAGGGCATCGCGGTCTATGGCCGGACATCCTCGGGTATCCGGATCTTCGACGTTGCCAAGGGCGAGCATATCGTCGGCGCGGCGCTGATCGACGAGACAGAGGAGCCCGAAAACCCCGCCGAGGAAGCGATCGCGGAAGAGATCGCCGATCGCGAGGCGCAGGTCACCGAGCCGCACACCACGGCCCATTCGGACAAGAACATCGAGGGCGAACCGGGCGGTTGATCCTGTCGAATGTCGAATTCGACAATCGCGCCCGGTAAGCTGTCGGTCGAATTCGAGCAAAAGGCGCTCGGATTCGGCCCGGCTCAGCCGGCGGTTGGCTTCACCCGCAGCGTCTGCACCACCCCGGTCACGATCAGGAACTGCGCCGCATAATAGAGCGGCCAGATCAGCCACCCGGCAACCGCGGGGTCGAGCCCGCCCGCCTCGCCGCCGAGGATCAGCAGGTCCGAAACGATGAACAGCACCGCGCCCAGTCCAACCCGATAACGCGGGAAACGGCTGAGCCAGGCGGTCGCCGCCATCAGCCCGAGAAGCGCGGCGTAGCCCGTCGCGATTTCCCAGTCGGGATCGTTCCGGGTGATCAGCCAGGCCAACAGCGGCGCAAACACCGCCAGCGCCAGTGCCGCGGCGTTCTGACTGCCCGGGCGCTTGATCCGCAGATTGCGCAGATAGAGCGCAATCGCGACCAGATGCGCCAGCGCAAAACCCGCGCCGCCGGCGATCAGGTCGATTTCGATCGCGACGTCGCCCAGCGCGCCCAGCGCCATGACGATTGCGATCAGCGCCCCATCGAGACCCCTGCCCCTTTGCGTCGCATAGACCGCAAGGAAGGCGACGGCGGCGCCCTTCCACACCATCAGCCAGGCACCGCCGATGGCGCTGTCTGCGACGAAGAAATAGCTGATCCCGGCGAGCAGGCTGAGCAGCAGATAGGGGCGGTGTTCGCTCAGGGCGCGTCTGGGCATTCGGCAGTTCCTCCCGCCGACAAGCCTTGAACGATAGTGCCCCGCGGTTCTAGGGCGTTGGCGCAATGACACACGACATCCACATCATCGGCGGCGGGCTCGCCGGAAGCGAAGCCGCCTGGCAACTCGCGCAGCGCGGCTACCGCGTCCGCCTGTCCGAAATGCGCGGGAGCGGCGACACCACGCCCGCGCACCACACCGAGGGGCTCGCCGAGCTGGTGTGCTCCAACTCCTTCCGCTCCGACGACGACGAGAAGAACGCGGTCGGCCTGCTCCACCACGAGATGCGCCGGCTCGACAGCCTGATCATGCGCGCCGGCGAGACCGCGCGGGTGCCGGCGGGCTCGGCAATGGCGGTCGACCGCAACGCGTTCAGCGTGGAGGTCGAACGCACGCTGGCGGCGCATCCCAACGTCACCATCGTCCGCGAGCGGATCGACGCCCTCCCAGCCGATGGACCGACGATCGTGGCGACCGGCCCGCTGACCGCGCAGTCGCTCGCGCAGAGCATCGTCGCGGCCACCGGGCAGGACCGGCTGGCGTTCTTCGATGCCATCGCCCCGATCGTCCACCGCGAGAGCATCGACATGGACATCTGCTGGATCCAGTCGCGCTGGAACAAGCGGAATTCCGCCTCCAACGAGGAAGGCGACTATATCAACTGCCCGATGACCAAGGACGAATACCTCGCCTTCCATCAGGGGTTGATGGACGGCGAAAAGACCGAATTCCGCGAATGGGAAAAGGACACGCCCTATTTCGAAGGCTGCATGCCGATCGAGGTGATGGCCTCGCGCGGGGTCGATACGCTGCGCTACGGCCCGATGAAGCCGGTCGGTCTCGACGATCCGCGCACCGCCTGCCCCGAATTTCCGCAAGGCCGCTGGCCCTATGCCGTGGTTCAACTGCGCCAGGACAACAAGCTCGGCACTTTGTGGAACATGGTCGGCTTCCAGACCAAGCTGAAATACGGTGCGCAGATCGAGCTGTTCCGCACCATTCCCGGGCTGCAGAATGCCGAATTCGCGCGGCTGGGGGGCCTGCATCGCAACACCTTCCTCAACTCGCCGCTGGTGCTCGACAGGGAGTTGCGGCTTCGCAACGCTTCACACATCCGCTTCGCCGGGCAGGTTACGGGGTGCGAGGGCTATGTCGAAAGCGCAGCGATCGGCCTGATGGCCGGACTGATGGCCGCGAACGAGCTGGCCGGGCGCGACTGGCAGGGGCCGCCGCGCACCTCGGCCTTCGGCGCGCTGCTGTCGCATATCACCGGCGATGCCGAAGCCGAGACCTATCAGCCGATGAACGTCAATTTCGGCCTTTTCCCGCCGCTGCACGACGTGAAGAAGAAACAGCGCAAGGAAGCCTACACCTCGCGGGCAAAGTCCGATTTCGGTGCATGGATTGAACAGGCCATGCTCGTGCCAGCCTAGCAGCGGCAGGCCGGAGTACTGCGCAGCCTGGGCCGCGTGGTCGCAAATTCGGTCGGAGTCAGCCAGTCGTTGCCATCTGTATCCGCGCCCTCGAATCGGTCCACAGTGGCCACCGCCCATTCCTCGAAGGTCAGCAGATTGTTGCCGTCGATATCGAGCTTGCGAAAGGCGTCGGTGCGACTGGACAGCATTTCATTGCGGGTGATCCTGAGGTCGCGATCGCGGTCGTAGCGGAAGAAGCGGCGCTGTTCGCGGGTCAGTTCGGTGGCTTGCGGCGGTTCGGGACCCAGCAGATCCCCCACCACCGCATGCGGCAATTCGAGTTCGTCGGCGAATTCGGCGGTCTCGAGCGGGAGCGGCGGCGGCGCGCCGCGTTCGACTTCCGCCCTCCCCTGCCACCAGAACAGGCCCACTCCGGTCAGCACGAGTGCCAGGATCGCTCCCAATGCGATGCGGTTCATCGGCGCCACCTCCGAAGCGCAAACTACCCTAACGCCCCAATATGCCAAGCCGTGTCGCAAGCAGCGCGCTGCCGCGGTCGCCGAACAGGGGGCCTTCTCCCCGCCGCAGCACCCGCGCGCCCAGCCCCCCGAGGATAGCGAGCGGGCGCAGGGAGCGAGGCATTGGGGTGGGACGGCCTGTGCTCGCCGCGGCAATCTCCTGCAGCCGCGCACGCTCGACGGGGTCGGACAGGCGCGGGAGGCAGTCCCCCAGAGCATAGAGCCGGCCCGCCTGCCGCGCGGCGTCCGCATGACCGGCCGCTCCCGCAAGCCGCGCACAGGCAGCAAAGCTCTCGGCCTTTCCATCGGCGAAGCGCTCGAAGGCACCTTCGCTCAGCGGCGCTTCGCCGAGCAGTTCCTCCCAGCCATCCACCAGCGCAACCAGCGCGGCCTCCTCGCCCTGCCAGAGGATACCGATCGCATCGAGCACCGGATCGCCCTTCGGCCGCAGCCCGGGCGGCTCGCTCAGCCGGTCGCGCCACCACGCGAGCCGCATCTGCGCCAGCATCGGCTCGCGTATCGTCGCGATGATCCGGGCCAGGCGATCATCGAGCGCGAGCAGCGGATCCAGCACATCCCGGGTGCGCCCTCGGGACCACGCCAGGGCAGTGCGGGAAGCTAGCGACAAGTCGCTGGTTTCGGTGCGCACAGGTCTTTCCTCGAGCGGCAAGCTTTCGTTAACCACGCCTATCCACCTTTTATTGGGCCTGATGACCTTATGTGTAGCCCCAATTAGGGGACAATCGTCATGCGCGGATGCCGCGACAGCTCAAAGGAAACGGCGAAGACCGAGCCTAGAACGGGCTTCCTTTCGCGTTTGCGCGCCGATGAAGCGGGCAACACGCTGGCGATTGCGGCCGCTGCGCTCCTGCCTTTGATCGGCTTGGTTGGCGGCGGTGTCGACATGAGCCGCATGTACATCGTCAAGACGCGCTTGCAACACGCCTGCGACGCTGGGGCTTTGGCGGGACGAAAGGCGATGGGCGCCGGCGTGTGGAACTTTGACAGTTATGCCGCCCGCGACGCCGCCGAAGGATTCTTCGACGCCAACATCCAAGCGGATCCCTATGGGGCGACCGGTTTAACACGCAGTTTCACCGAAGATGCGGGCAAAGTCATGGGCACGGCATCGGCCACCGTGCCGATGACGCTGATGCAGGTTTTTGGCAAGGAGAGCCAGACGCTGACCGTCACCTGCGATGCGGAAATGCGCTTGCCCAACACGGATGTGATGTTCGTTCTCGACGTCACCGGATCGATGGGTGAACGCCCATCGGGCGATTCCCAGACAAAAATCCAGTCGTTGCGGGTCGCAGTGAAATGTTTCTACGAAATCGTCGCGCGCCTCGACACCGACGCTAACTGCACCACGGGCGCACCCAGCGGCGGCACCGGCGATCAGGTCCAGATCCGTTTCGGCTTCGTACCCTATGCCACGAATGTGAACGTTGGCCGCGTATTGCCCACAAATTACCTGGCCAACAGCTGGAACTATCAAACCCGCAGGCGAGTAGGAACTGGCTGGGGGAGTTGGTCCACCTACGGCTACTCAAACTCCAGCTACTACGGAAGCTGCTCAAACCCACCCGCAAACAATGCAGAAACGCAGTACCAGGTCGATAAGATCAATTACAGAGGCGATTACTACTGCAGATATCAGTCTCGCGGACTCGTTCCGGCTTGGGAATACGACCAGCTACCAGTCGATGTCGGACTGCTCAAGGACGGTACGGCATGGCGCAACAGCTTCGTGTGGCCAATTGCCGATGACGGAAGCGACAAAACGATTGATTGGGATGGTTGCATCGAGGAGCGCCAGACCGTTCGGACGACCGATTTCACGCCAATACCCGCGGGCGCAAAGGATCTCGACATCGATCTCGTGCCGACCGGGGACACCAGCACCCAGTGGGGGCCGGCACTTCCGGATCTGATCTACACGCGCAAAAGCGGCTCAGGGAATTGGGATCGCGCTCGGGTGAGCAGCACGACGGACAATTACACCAATACTTCCGGCTACTTCTGCCCCACGCCGGCGCGCAAACTGCAAGCCTGGACCGATGCGAGCGGCTTCGATTCCTATGTCAACAGCCTGACGCCCTCGGGCAATACCTACCACGACATCGGCCTGTTGTGGGGCGCGCGTTTGCTGTCGCCTACCGGTCTGTTCAGAGCCGAGAATGAATACGCGTCCGAAGGGGGGGAGATCGAACGGCACCTCATTTTCATGACCGACGGCGATACTGTGACCTCGTCGGAAAACTATACGGCCTACGGCATTCCGTGGTTCGATCGCCGCCACACCACCGATACGTCGCGAGCGGCGCAAGACGAACAGGTTGACCTGCGCTTCGCAGCGCTTTGCTCCGCAGTGAAAAACAAGAACATCACACTATGGGTCATCTCGTTCGGTTCGGTAGCGAGCGATACGGTGACGCGGCTGCGCAATTGCGCAACCTCGGGCCGCTACTTCCACGCCACCAATGCAGCGACAATACAGCAGACCTTCCGTTCGATCGCGGACGAGATATCCCAGCTCAGGCTCACCCGGTGACGCTAGCCACTGCCTTCAGGCGCCTGCGCCCTCGCGCTCTGACAGGCGCTGCAGAGGGAACAACCCTCGTCGAATTCGCGATCGTGGCGCCGGTGTTGTGTATCATGCTGCTGGGCGCGTTTGACATGGCTCATACGCTCTATACGCGCTCGATCTTGGAGGGGACGCTGCAAAAGGCCGCGCGAGATGCCTCCCTCGAGCTCGGAACCGACGCGGACGTCCGCGCTGCTATCGACCAGAAAGTTCGCGATCAGGTAACGCCGCTAGTCGGCGACGCAGACATCAGATTCTACCGGCGCTTCTACCGCACGTTCAGCGACGCCGCCGCAGCGCGCGCGGAAAACTGGACCGACACCAACGCAAACGGCACCTGCGACGCCGGCGAGCCCTATGACGATGAAAATCACAACGACGTATGGGACCCTGACGGCGGCAACGATGGCCAGGGCGGCGCCAAGGATGCCACACTCTACACCGTGAGGTTGAGCTACCCCCGCTTTTTCCCGATCCACGGCTTTATCGGTGGTTCAGACACGACGAAATTGAGCGCATCGACTGTGCTGCGCAACCAGCCCTATGGCGATCAGGGCAGCTATGAGGCGCCGCAGGTGCGCAATTGTCCATGAGCCGAAGCCCACGCTCCTCCTTGCTGCAACGCTTGCGTTCCGATACTGGTGGTCTCGCACTGGTCGAGTTCGCGTTCGCGGCGCCGGTACTGCTCACGCTGAGCCTGACGGGTGCCGAACTAACCCATTACATCACAACCAAGATGCGAATGAGCCAGCTTGCGCTGCATCTGGCAGACAATGCTGCGCGGATCGGGTCGGGCAGTCAGCTTTCGGCCAAGCGTATCAGCGAGGCGGATATCAACGACCTCTTTATCGGCGCGGGACTGCAAGGCGGGGAACTCGATCTCTACGAGAACGGCCGGGTGATCATCTCGAGCCTTGAGCCGATGGCGAACCCCAATGACGACGGGACTTACCGCATTCGATGGCAGCGCTGTCACGGCGCGAAGACGGCGCATGAATCAACCTTCGGCGACGCCGGCGACACGGACCTGGCAGGTATGGGAATCGCGGGCCGAGAGGCAATTGCGCCCGACAATGGCGTCACCATGTTCGTCGAGGTGTATTACGAGTACCAACCGTTGCTGGGCGAACATCTTGCACCCAGCACCTCAATGATCGAAATCGGCTCGATGATGGTTCGCGACCGGCGCGACACGGTCGGCGGCGACAACGGCGTCTACCCGGTTTCGGGTGTGACGCCGTCGAGCTGCTGACCGCAACCACTCACTCCACGTAGCAGACCTTCTTGACCGCCGCGACGATGCGCGGAGCGTCTATCAGCGCCAGCTTTTCGAGATTGGCGGCGTAGGGTAGCGGCACATCCTCGTTGCACACGCGCAGCACCGGCGCGTCGAGGTGGTCGAAACCCTCCTCCATGCACAGCGCGATCACCTCGGAGGAGATCGAGCAGGTCGGCCAGCCCTCCTCGGCGATGACCAGCCGGTTGGTCTTGGCGAGGCTTTCCAGGATCGTGGCGGTGTCGAGCGGGCGCAGCGTGCGCAGATCGATCACCTCGGCCTCGATGCCTTCTTCGGCAAGCTTTTCCGCCGCATCGAGCGAAAACCCGACCCCGATCGAATAGCTGACGATGGTGACGTCCGAACCCTCGCGCACAATCCGCGCCTTGCCGATGGGCAGGACGTGGTCGTCGAACTCGGGCAGTTCGAAGGTCTTGCCGTAGACCAGCTCGTTCTCGAGGAAGACCACCGGGTCCTCGCAGCGGATCGCCGCCTTGAGCAGGCCTTTCGCATCGGCGCTGTCATAGGGCGCGATCACGATGAGGCCGGGCACGCTGGCGTACCACGGGCCGTAGTTCTGGCTGTGCTGGGCGCCGACGCGGCTGGCGGCGCCGTTGGGACCGCGGAACACCACCGGGCAGCGCATCTGGCCGCCCGACATGTAGTTGGTCTTGGCCGCCGAATTCACGATGTGGTCGATCGCCTGCATCGCGAAATTGAAGGTCATGAATTCGACGATGGGCCTGAGCCCGCCCATCGCCGCGCCGGTGCCGATGCCGGCAAAGCCGTATTCGGTGATCGGCGTGTCGATCACGCGCTTGGGGCCGAATTCGTCGAGCAGCCCCTGGGTGACCTTGTAGGCGCCCTGATATTGCGCGACTTCCTCGCCCATCACGAAGACGCGCTCGTCGCGGCGCATTTCCTCGGCCATGGCATCGCGCAGCGCCTCGCGGACCGAGACGGTGGCCATGTTGGTGCCGTGCGGGATATCGGGGTCCGACTTGGGCTTGGATTTGGGCTTCTCGGGAGTGATCGAGCCGTCCTCGTCGTCGCGGCCGACATCCTTGCCCTCACCCTCCTCATCGGCTATCACGGCACCGGCGGGCGCTTCGATCTCGGAAGCGTCCTCACCCTCGCCCGCCAGCATGGCGATCACCGTGCCGACAGGAACATTCTCGGTGCCCTCGGCAATGAGGATCTTGCCCAGCGTTCCTTCATCGATGGCTTCGAATTCCATCGTCGCCTTGTCGGTCTCGATCTCGGCGATGATATCGCCGGGCTCGATCGTATCGCCTTCCTGCTTGAGCCATTTGGCGAGCGTACCCTCCTCCATGGTGGGCGACAGCGCGGGCATCTTGAGTTCGATGGCCATGGCTCAGTACTCCCCCACCAGCACATCGGTGTAGAGTTCCGCCGCATCGGGCTCGGGCGAATTCTCGGCGAAATCTGCGGCTTCGGAGACGGTGGCGCGGATGGCCTTGTCGATCGCCTTCAGATCGTCCTCGGTCTTGCCGTTCTCGAGCAGGGTCTTTTTCATCGCTTCGATCGGATCCTTGGTGTCGCGGAAATCCTGCACTTCCTCGCGGGTGCGGTATTTGGCCGGATCGGACATGGAATGCCCGCGGTAGCGATAGGTGTTGCATTCGATCAGCACCGGACCATTGCCTTCACGGACGTGGCGGAAGGCGATTTCGGCGGCGCCGCGCACTTCGAGGACGTCCATGCCGTTCACATCCATGCCGGGAATGCGGAAGGCCGCCCCGCGCCGGTAGAACTCGGTTTCGGCGCTTGAGCGGCCAACTGCGGTGCCCATCGCGTACTGGTTGTTCTCGACCACGAAGACGATCGGCAGCTTCCACAGCGACGCCATGTTCATGGTTTCGTAGACCTGGCCCTGGTTGGCGGCGCCATCGCCGAAATAGGCCAGGCACAATCCGCCGTCGTCATTGTATTGATGCGCGAGCGCGAGCCCGCCGCCCAATGCGACCTGCGCGCCGACGATGCCGTGCCCGCCATAGAATTTGTGCTCGGTGCTGAACATGTGCATCGAGCCGCCCTTGCCCTTGGAAATCCCCGCCTGGCGCCCGGTGAGTTCGGCCATGATGACCTTGGGATCGATCCCGTAGGCGAGCATATGGCCATGATCGCGATAGCCGGTGATCACGCTGTCGCGATCGTTGTCGAGCGCGGACTGCAGGCCGATCGCGACCGCTTCCTGGCCGATGTAAAGATGGCAGAAGCCGCCGATCAGGCCGAGCCCGTAAAGCTGGCCGGCGCGCTCCTCGAAGCGGCGGATCAGCAGCATCTGCTCGTAGAAGGCGAGCATCTGTTCCAGGCTGGCATCGTAGCGTTTCTGCTTCTCGTGCTCGTCCTGCAGGCTGTGGAGTGCGAAGTCGGCGGGCGACTCGCTGGGCTGCTTCGGGTCGCTCTTCGCGGATTTCGTCGCGCTGGCGGGGGTCTTGGCCAAGTCCGGTGTCCCTTCGGTCGTTCTGGTCCCGTCGATTGCCCCGAAGCTCTGCTCGATCCCGGGGCCGGGTCGCGTGGCCTATAGGCGCAAGGGCGCGGCGCGCGCAACGGGGCGCGGGCCCGATGGTATCGAAACCGTAACGTCAGGGGTGACTAGCGCGCGTCCTCGTCGTCGAGGCGGATCACAACCTCGTCGGGATGGACGACGTTGAGCTGGCTGCGCAGCAATTCGCCGACCATGTCGGGATCGGCGCTGTCCGGATCGAGCAGCGCGACGCGATTGCGCAGCGCATCGCGTTCCTTGGTCAGGGCGGCAAGATGCGCCTGCCGCTGGTCCAGCAGCCGCAAGTTCTCGCTCCAGGACAGCAGCCCGGATGGCCCGGCGATGGCGAGACCGCCCATCACCAACAACACGCCGAGCGCCAGCGACTGAACGCCGCGTTCCCTGCGAATGCCGAATTTTCCCACTGTCCGCTTCATAAGCTACCAGAATCATACTTGGCTGCTGCGCGCAAGCGCAAACGGCGGGGGATGCGGCGGTTGGAGTTCCTGCTCTGCCCACGAAGGAACCGCTGGCTTCTCCCGACCGTAGCAAACTTGACACGGGGCCCGCGACCATGTAGTTACCTTTGCAACTAATCACGCAAATCCGGAGGACAGCCCATGCCCGACCTTTTCGACAATCCCATCGGTCTCGACGGCTTCGAATTTGTCGAGTTCTGCGCTCCGGAAAAGGGCCAGCTCGAACCCGTCTTCAAGGCGATGGGCTTTTCCCACATCGCCTCGCACCGCTCCAAGGATGTCGATCTGTGGCGCCAGGGTGCGATCAATCTGATCGCCAATTACGAACCGCGCTCCGCCGCCTGGTATTTCGCGCGCGAACATGGCGCCTCGGCCTGCGGAATGGGCTTCCGGGTCAAGAACGCGGCCCAGGCCTATGCCGAGCTGCTCGAACGCGGCGCCGAGCCGGTAACCGTCGAGACCGGCCCGATGGAACTGCGCATCCCCGCGATCCGCGGCATCGGCGGTGCGATCATCTATCTGATCGACCGCTATGCCGACGAAAGCGGCGAAGGACTGTCGATCTACGACATCGATTTCGAGTATCTCGAAGGCGTCGACCGGCATCCGGTGGGTGCCGGCTTCAACGTCATCGATCACCTGACCCACAACGTCTACAACGGGCGGATGTCCTATTGGGCCAATTACTACGAGACGCTGTTCAACTTCCGCGAGATCCGCTTCTTCGACATCAAGGGTGAGTACACCGGGCTGACCTCGCAGGCGCTCACCGCGCCCGACGGCAAGATCCGCATCCCGCTCAACGAGGAAGGCGAAGGCGGCAAGGGCCAGATCGAGGAGTTCCTCAAGCAGTTCAACGGCGAAGGCATCCAGCACATCGCGCTGATCTGCGACGATCTGGTCGCCGCCTGGGACCGGCTCAAGGAATTCGGCGTCCCCTTCATGACCGCGCCGCCCGAAACCTATTACGAGATGCTCGACGAGCGTTTGCCCGGTCATGGCGAGGATGCTGAAGCGCTCAAGATGCGCGGCATCCTGCTCGACGGCAGCATTGAGGGCGGCAGCCCGCGACTGCTGCTGCAGATCTTCGCCGAGGCGCAGGTCGGACCGGTGTTCTTCGAGTTCATCCAGCGCAAGGGCGACGACGGCTTCGGCGAAGGCAATTTCAAGGCGCTGTTCGAGAGCATGGAGCGCGACCAGATCAAGCGCGGCTCGCTCAAGCTCGAGGAGCGCGAAGCCGAACCGGCGGAGTAACGCAACCCCAGCATCTCTCCCCTCCCGCAATCAAGAACGGAACCGGCCATGACCGAACAGACCACGCACCCGATCCGCCTCGGCGGCGTCCATCATGCGGCCTATCGCTGCAAGGACGCCAAGGAGACCGTGGAATGGTACCAGAAGGTGCTCGGCATGGACTATACCAGCGCCTTTTCCGAGGACCACGTGCCCTCGACCGGCGAATACGACCCCTACATGCACGTCTTCCTCGATGCGGGTAACGACAACATCCTCGCCTTCTTCGAGCTGCCCAAGCAGAAGGATATGGGCCGCGACGAGAACACCCCTGCCTGGGTCCAGCATCTCGCTTTCCGGGTCCACAGCGAGGACGAGCTGCTCGCGGCGAAAGAACACGTCGAAGGTCTCGGCATCGAAGTGCTCGGACCGACCCATCACGGCATCTTCAAGTCGATCTATTTCTTCGATCCCAACGGCCACCGCGTCGAACTGGCGACCGATATCGGCACCGACGAGCAATACGCCGAGCTGAAACGCGTAGCCATGCCGATGCTCGAGGAATGGAGCGAGACCCGGACCGCGCCGCAGCATGCCGCCTGGCTGCACGAGATCGCGCGCAAGGAACACGCCGGCGGTTGATCCGCCGATCCACCCTCGCGGCAAATGACGCCGCGCCGGTTCGGAACATCCTCCCGGGCCTCTCGTTTCCGCCCGAAGGGAGGCTTTCGTCTTGAACTATATCGCAACGCTGCGCGAGCAGGTGCAGGGAATGGCGACCGGTTTTGTGGCCGCGCTGCCCAACTTGGCGATCGCACTGATCGTCCTGGTTTTGACCTGGATCATCGCGCGCTTCGCCGCCAAAATCGCCGACATGCTGGTCGGCAGGACCGAAATCCGTCCCAGCCTCAAGGCCTTGATCGACACGCTGGTCAGGCTCGGCATCTGGCTGATGGGGATCATGATCGCCGCGATCGTGGTCATGCCCGGGCTGACCCCCGCGACCCTGTTCGCCGGGCTCGGCATCGGCGCGGTGGCGATCGGCTTCGCCTTTCAGGACATCTTCGAGAACTTCCTCGCCGGCGTGCTGATCATGCTGCGCGAGAAGATGCGGATCGGCGACGTCATCGAATGCGAGGGTATCACCGGCAAGGTCGAGAAGATCACGCTGCGCGAAACCCATGTCCGCCGTCTTTCCGGCGAATTGACCATCGTCCCCAATTCGATGATCTTCAAGAACCCGGTCGAAATCCTGACCGACGAACTCAGGCGCCGCCACGAGGTCGTGGTCGGCGTCTCCTACGACACCGATCTCGATCATGCCGCCGATGTCATCCGCCGCGCGGTCGAGCGGGTCGAGGGCATCGAGCCCGACAAGGGGCTCGACGTCTTCGCGCAGGAGTTCAATTCGAGCTCGGTCGATTTTCTCGTGCGCTGGTGGGCCGGATCGACTCCGCGCGATGGCTGGGAGAGCAAGGACAAGGTCGTGCGCGCCATCAAGGCCGGGCTCGACGCGGCCGAGATCGAAATACCCTTCCCCTATGTGACGCACACCTTCAAGGAGCGGGTCCCGCTGGGACCGAGCGGCGACAGCGAAGACTGACGCACCCGGGTTAGGGTGCGATGGAAGGGTGGATCGATGGCCGTGCTGAATAAACCTGCGGGTCGATCCGCTTGAGCACTCCCGAGTATCTCACCCGCCGGCAGGAGCTGCTGCTGTCGCTGGCGGCTGCGGTGGTGACCGCCAATGCCTATTACATCCACCCGATCATCGGCGAAGTGGCCGAGGGGTTCGGGGTCAGCACGGCGACGATCGGGCTGGTCCCGGCGCTCAACCAGTTGGCCTTGGCGGTGGGCATTTTCCTGCTGCTGCCGCTCGGCGACCGCTTCTCCAACCGGCGGCTGACGGTACTGTTCACCGCGGGTCAGTGCATCGGCCTGGGGATGATGACGCTGGCGCAGGACTTCGTGCTGTTCACCGCCGGATCGACGCTGCTCGGCTTCTTCACCATCGCTCCCTATCTGCTCCCCGCCTATGCCTCCAAGCGCGTCGCGCCCGAGCGGCTCGGCCATGTCACCGCCACTCTCACCGCCGGGGTGATCTTCGGGATACTGATCGCCCGCGTCGGCGCCGGCGTCGTCGCGGAATATTTCAGTTGGCGCGCGGTCTACTGGATCGCCAGCGGGGCGATGATCGCGATCGCTATCGCCCTCCCCCGGATCATGCCCCGGCTCGAGGCCACACGCGACAAGCCGACGGGCAATTATTTCGCGCTGGTGATGTCGGTCTTCCCGCTGCTGCGCTCGCACCGCGAGATCCTGCTCTCGGGGCTTATCCAGGGAATCGGCTTTGCGCAGTTCATCGCGCTGTGGCTCGGGCTGGCTCTGCACCTGACCTCGCCGGAGATGGGCTATGGCACCGACGTGGTCGGCTATCTTGCAGGCTTCGCCGCGATCAGCATCCTCTCGACCCCGCGGCTGGGGACGCTGGCGGACAGGTTCGGTCCCCGGCGCGCACGGTTCTATTTCTCGCTGGTCCAGACCGCCGGGATCGCGCTGCTGATCCCTTTCGGCAACAATCTGTGGCTGCTGATGATTCCGATCTTCTTCGGCAATCTGGTCGGCCCGGCGATCGACGTTACCAGCCGGATGACCTTCCTCTCGCTCGCCCCCGGCCTGCGCACGCGGCTGACCACGATCTACATCGTGATGATGTTCATCGGCGGCGCGATCGGCAGCATCGCCGGGACCGCGATCTACGATTTCTACGGCTGGAACGGCACCGCACTCTACGTCTTCGCTTCCTGCCTTGCGATCGTGGCGATCTCGCTAGTATCGTGGCGGATCTACGGACGGAGCGAGTAAGCGGCTGCCGGGCGTGCGAACGGAAATTGTGGACCCGGCCTGAACATGATGGGACTGTGATCAATGGGAAATCTCAGTGCCACTCGACCGATGACGTTTGCTTCACGCCTTCACTTCGGTCGTTCCGGCACTCCCGCCGATTTCCCGAGAGCAGACATCGGATCGATCATCCTCAAGCGGCTGCAATGTCGGACGATCCGGAACGGCGGCTTTTGAAGCCCAAGAGGGGATGGCGAACATTCTTGGCGGCAAGTTTGCCAGTCAGCATCGTTCAGGTTCAAAAGCATCCGGCGTCTGCCCTTTGGGAGCACGGCTTCGACATCAATCATGAGATCGTGCCTCACTGGTGAGGCAGGTCTGCGCCACTGTTTGCGCCTTGATAAGGTGCAGGTGGGGACCAATTGCCTTTTCGAGCGGCGGATCAGAGGGTGAGGTGCTTGAGAGTTACGTCACCAAAACGCACGACAAGGCCGCAGCTTTGGGCTTCATGAAGAGAAAGCTAAAGCGTCATGGTCCACCCGAGATTATCATCAACGAACGCTTGCGCACCTAAGGAACCGCAATGACTCAGTTCGGCTGCGAGGCGAGGTAGGAGGTCGGACGCTCGGCCAAACAGCCGGCGGGAGAACTCGCGTCTTCCGTTCCGACCATGAGAGCGGACGATGCCGCAATTCCGCGACATAAAGGCGCTACGCAATGCGCCTTCATCTATGCCAACGACAACAAGCGCTTCAGCTCCGAACGCCATCTGATCGACCGCCAGACTAACAAGACCCGCCACTCGGCCGCGCTCGCCGAGTGGCAGAACCTCACGCGCTGAGGCAATGCCGGGAAAGGGGACATCTGCGCCTGCCTGACGCTAGTTGCGATTGGGTGCGACAACACCCCGCTTCTAGCGAGGAGGCGGTTGGACTAAAATTCGTTCCAGTCGTTCTGGGGAGTTATCGTCTTTAGGTGGGCGAGAGCTTGAACGGGAAGCTTTGCTTGGGGCGATCTCGAGCTGTTTGCTCCTCCAGCAGCGGCCCGGAGTTGCCCTGCGGGGATGCGGTCTGCGCCCATGTGGAAGCGCCCTGCTTGCTCGGCAAGCGCCTGAACCTCATGCGTCAGGTTGCGTGCCGCGGCTGACGTCTCTTCGACCATCGCTGCATTCTGCTGCGTAGACTGGTCCATGGTCGAAATCGCCGTGGAGATTTCGGTTATTCCCGCTGATTGCGCCTGGTTGTCCGAGGCCATGCTTTCCAGCAATTTGTGAACCTGCTCCACGTCACCGGAAATGGCCACCAACGCTCCATCGACCTTCTGTACCGCTTCTACGGCGGTACCGATGTCCGTCTGCGTGACGGTAAGCTGATCGCGGGCGCGCTTGGCTTCCTCCTCTGCGCGCATGGCGAGTGCCGAAACGAGATCCGCGACCACTGCAAACCCTCGGCCGGCATCGCCGGCGCGGCCCGCCTCGACTGCTGCGTTCATCGCCAGTACGCGCGTTTGAAAAGCGATTTTGTCCAGTCCTTCGATGACGCTGTCGATGCCTTCGGCACTTTGAGAAACGCGGCCCATGGCCTCAACCGCCTCCTCTGCGACTTTGCGACCCACACCGACTGTGCCGTTCGCCTGATCGGCGCGCTCCACCGTCCGCGAAGCGGCAGTTGCTGTCGCCTTCAAGCGCCCATCGATCTGGATGAGCGAGGCCGACGTCTCTTCCAGGCTCGCGGCATTGCCTTCGGTGCGCCTCGCGAGATCCTCGGAGGCTTGCGCGATCTCTCCTGAACCCGTCTGAATTTGCGCGGCGCTCTCATGCACGGCTCCAATCAGCTCGCGAAGGGCCTCGAGTGCTTGGTTGAAATTGGTTTTGAGGGCCGCGTAAGCTGGCGGAAACTCGCTCGTAATTTGCGCCGTCAAGTTACCCTCCGAAAGCTCCCGAAGATATCCGCAAGCTCCTTACCGACGTTGCTCTTGCCGCGATCGTCGACATGATCCTGTTGATTTTTTCGCTGCGATTCCAGACGCTCGCGATCAAGCCAAGGTCGACCTTCAGCTTGTTCGCCCTGGTCCGGGCCAGCACATTGCTGGTGGTCGTAGGGTCTGGTCTGGCTCTGTATTCGGCTCAAGTCCGCAGCTTCCCAGCGATCTTCACCAGTTACATGCGTGAGATGGCGATGAGTGCCGAGATCCTGGTCCTCCAGAACCGGGGCGATGGCGGGCCGGAGGGCATCCGCCTGATCAGCAGCCTGGGCCTTCCGGCACAGGAAGTCGCTTTTGGGCGATCGATCGATCTCGAGGCCGACCAGATCCTTGAGCATCTCGGTTGCACCCGGGTCGATACCGGGGCCGCAGTAGCGGGTCCGAACGATCAGAACACCTTCGCGTATTGGATCGACGCCTGCCATCTGGGTGTGACTTCATCGACGCCGCGAACCCAGTTTGTCTACGCGACCCGTCCCATTGCCGAGGCGGCATATACGCGCGTGTTGCTTCAAATGCTGGGGCCTCTTGCCGTGCTTTTGTTCGCGGGCCTTTTGGAGCTACTCGTCGGTATCGCCATGCGACGCTCGGCGAGTGCGCTCGATCGACTTCTCGGCTCGCTCGGTCGACCTGGCCTGACCCCGCCCGAAGGCATTTCTATCGACGAGCTCGCCCGCCCGGCGGCCTTCTTCGTCGAAGCCAACAATCATTATGCGGCGAGCGCGGAGGAGCGGCGCCTCTTGGGCGAGGCGGTGCGAGAACTGAAGCGGGGTATCGAGCTGCGCCTGGTGACCGACATCAGCTTCTCTGCACGCGATGGGCTGCTCTCCTTCACCGATGTCGATCTCGACCATGCTCCCTGCGCTCAGGAGTTCGAAGTTCATCCTAACGATCGACTTGCGGTCGCCACTGCGCTTGGGGACCATCAGGTGATGGTCGAGTTCCGACTTGCCTCGCCGACACATAGCGACTGGTATCTGCTGCTGGCTCGCGATCCGTACTTGCCACACTGTTGGCGTTCCGGTTGCATTCTGCGTCTTCGTCAGTCGCGGCTCAGCAAAGACCGAATGTTGCAGCATGCGAGACTGACCGAGCTTGGCGGCATGGCTTCGGCGCTGAGCCATGAACTGAAGCAACCCTTGTTCACGATTTCGCTGGCGGCAGAGAACGGGTCGCTCCTCACCGAAGGGATCGTGGACCCACCCGTACTCAAGGCACGCGCGAAATTTCAGCGAATTCTGGAGCAGGTTGAGCGGGCGCGCTCTATTATAGGTCGAGTGTCAAATTACGCCCGGGTGGAGGAAGAGCACGACGAGGTGTTCGATATCGTCGAAGGAATACGCAATGCCGCGACGTTCGTGAGGCCTCTGCTTGTTCAGGAAAACAGTCGGATGGAGGTAATCGGCGCGGACGCCCCGGTGCTCGTTAGACTGCCGCTCGTGGGACTGGAGCAGATCGTCGTCAATGCGGTGCAAAATTCGATCGATGCGATCGCGTCGCGGCGGGCGCGAGAGCCCGAATTGGCAGGGGAAATCATCGTTGTGATCCGCCATGAGGAAATCGGACTTGCAGTTGAAATCACTGACAATGGGATTGGTCTCGATATCCCGCAGCCGGAAAATGCCTTCGAAGCCTTTGTGACCACGAAGCCGAAAGGCAAGGGCACCGGTCTCGGCCTCTATATCTCGCGGCAAATCATGCTGGAAGTCGGCGGCGCGATTTCGATCTCGCCGAAGCTTGGGCAGGAGCCGGGCACCACGCTGACCCTTCGTTGGCCCGCGAGTGTGGTCCTATCCTCTAAAGCCGAAGCCGTTCCCAAGGACGTGGGTAAGGCTGCGGCATGAGCAAACCAAACATTCTCGTCATCGACGACGACGAGGAAATCTGCCGAGAAGTGACCGATGCGCTCAGTCATCACGGCTTCAACTCGCGCTGGACGACCAGGCCGGGATCGACAGCGACGACCGCTTACGACGGGGCGGACATTATCTTGCTCGACCTTGCGATGCCCGAGGCCGATGGTTTCGAGGTCATCCAGGCGCTCTCCCGTATAGCGGGCGGTCCTCATCTGGTCGTGGCCTCCGGCCATAGCGCCCGGATCATCAAAGCGGCGGTCAGAAGCGCCGACCGCTTGGGCGTGCCGGTGCTCGGCATTCTTGCGAAACCTTACTCGGTTCGTGACCTGATGAGCTTGCTGGATGGTTTCTATCCAGCGAGCAGCGCTACTGCTCCGGACGATGCAGCGCTTGTTCGCAGGCTAGTCAAAGCAGGGAGTCTGCTTGATCATGTGCAGGTCGCGTTTCAAACGAAACACTGGCTCCATAGCGCCGAGGTCGTAGGTCACGAAGCATTGCTACGACTCAATTCAATCCGCCCGATCAGTCCGGAACTGGTTTTCGCGGATACGGTCGATTTGGCCGCGCAATTGCAGGTTACCGAGAGAGTCTTGGATGAGGCCATGCGGTTTGCCTCGACTCTTTTGGCCGACCGCCTGGAGCAGACGGTTTCGGTGAATTGTTCGCCAGCGCTCATCTGCGCTCCGCAGTTCATGCCGATGCTTTCGCATCTGTTGGAGCGATGGTCCCTTTCTCCGAAACTCGTCGTGATCGAGCTTACCCAGCATCAAAGCTTGAGGTCGCTCGATGCCATCGCCACCGCGACGAGCCGCCTGGCGCTCCGTGGTTGCGGTATCGCGATCGACGATTTCGGCCGGGGGACGACCAGTCTCGAGCGCCTCCTTATGTTACCCATTACCGAGTTGAAGATCGACAAAGAGATATTCTTGAGCGGCGTTGAGGGATGCTCGTCGCGCAAGATCATAGAAGAAGTGATCGGTTTCTGCCGCGCTCATAATATCCGGTCCACCGTCGTCGGGATCGAGACCGATCATCATCTGTCGGTCGCCCGCGATCTGGGCGCGGATTTCGGGCAGGGATTTTTGTGGGGAAGAGCCAAAATTCCCAGTTACGAGCCGAGACGAGGTGTGTGTTGACCTTCGATGTTTACATCGTCGACGACGATCCGGTCATACGTGAAGAACTTATCGAGCTCGTGAGCGGTGAGGGATATCAAGCGTATGGCTTCGCTGCCGGCGGCACTTTTCTTTCGGCAGCAGGAGAGCTGGCGCCCGGCTGCGTTATCCTCGATCAGAATCTGCCCGATATAACGGGGATCGAGCTGCTCGAGCAGCTGATCGGCGCACGCAGTGCCCATCATGTCCTGATGCTCACAGGTGTCGGAAGGATCACGATGGCCGTAGCCGCTATGCAACTTGGCGCCGTCGACTTCATCGAGAAGCCCTGCACTGCATCCCGGCTTCTCGAAGCCATCGCTTCTGCTCAAGCCCGCCTGGCTCAAGAGCAGATCATCCGAACGAGACGGAGTTCCGCTCTTGAGCTGTTGGCGAGGCTCACGCCGCGGGAGCTTGAGGTGGCGGCGATCGTTTGCCGCGGATTTTCCAGCAAGGAGGTTGCGCGCGAATTGTGCATCAGTCCGCGGACCGTTGACAATCATCGCGCAAGCCTCACTGCAAAGCTTGACGTGAAAAGCCTTCCGGATCTCCTGCGTCTTCTCGTCGACGCCGATTTGTGCGAGATGGATCTTCCCGAAGGTGTGAGTCAGCCATTCGATACTGCTGCAGGGGAGCTGCCCGATAGAAGCATCATGTACTAACTCTTGCTCGATACATGGAGCCAGCCGCATCGTGCTCGACGACGCGCATTGCCCTCCCCGCGTCCGGCACCTCACCAAGGGCTCAACATCATTCTCCGCAAGCATTGGATCTGCCGCCGAAGGGTTTTCGCGACATCCCCATGCCATTGATGTCCCTCACCGCAATCCGTTACGTTAGTCTGACATCCTCGAACCCACACGGTCGCACCAAGCGTTCGTCAACGACAGATTGGTAGATTCCCGGCCGATGCAAGCATTACATCGAATATTGGCGGTAGGCGTTCTGACTGTGTGCGCGCTGGCGCTCGCAGGATGGCTTTACGGACTCGATATCTTGACGAAATTCGGCCCCGGCTGGGCGGAAATGTCTCTCTTCACCATCTTGTGCGCTGGCTTGTGCTCTGTCGCCATACTGCAACGTGAGGGGAGCGGCACCACGATCGCTCGTATCGCCCTGGCGAGCGCGGCAATTATCAGTTGTTATGCGCTCGCCAGATATCTCGTCGATCCGGATTTCGACGGCTATCTGTTGGGTGCCCGATGGGGGCAAACGGCGCCTTCATCGTCGCTCGCCGTTTTGATGCTCTCGGCGGCGCTGCTGCAACGCCGTGGGAGATGGGGGGGATGGGTGTACTCGGTACTCATCATCGCTGCGTTCGGAATAACACTGCTGGCTTTTGGTGGCTATCTTACCGGCGCGGCATCGCTTTACAAGATGTCGGCATTTGCTGCCATGTCGTTGCCTTCCGTTCTGGTGTTGGCGCTGTTGGCGCTCGCCGCGCTATTCATGCGACGCGACGCGGGCTGGATCCCCATATTGTTCAGACAAGACAGAGGCGGGCGTTTTGCCCGATGGCTATTGCCGCTCGCGCTCACGCTTCCCTTCCTGCTTTCGGCACTCACCCTGGCCGGTTCGCAAAACGGCTTCTTCGATCAGGCATTCGGCCTCGCTCTACTGGCCGTGCTGCTCGCCGTCACAGCCGTCATCGCTGCCCTGGCAGTATCGAACTCGCTGTCCGCCAGCGAAGGCGCGCGCCACAGGAGCGAGCGCTTGATCCAGGAGATCGTCGATAATGCGCCGGCGTTGATCTACGCCAAAGATACCGACGGGCGCTTCCTGCTGGTCAATCGCGCATTTTGCGAGCTGTTCCGCCTCGATGTCGAATCGGTCATCGGCAAGACCGACCACGATCTTTTCGGGGCTGATGCGGCCGCGCGATATCGCGCTCTCGACGAGCGTGTGATCGCGGCGGGCCATGCGATCAGTGAGGAAGAGACTGCTCTGCAAGACGGCGTGGCGCGCAGCTACCTTTCGCTAAAAACGCCGTTGTTCGACGAAACCGGCATTGCCTACGGCATGTGCGGGATCTCGTCCGATATTACCGATCGCAAGCAGGCCGAGGAAGCCCTCGGCGAAAGCGAGCGCCGCGCCAATCGGATTGTTGCGACAGCGATGGACGCTGTGGTCACGATCGACGACCAGGGCGTTGTAACGGATTGGAACCCGCAAGCCGAAATAATATTCGGCTGGAAGAAGCGCAAGGCGATAGGCGTGCCGGTCGACGAGCTTATCATCCCCGAGCCACTGCGCGACTCCCATCGGAAGGGAATGGCACGCTATCTGGCAAGCCGGGAAAGCAAGATCCTTGGTCGGCGAATAGAAATGTCAGCGCTGAACCGCGATGGGCGTGAATTTCCCGTCGAGCTATCGATCACACCAATTCGGCTCGGCAGTACGATCAGTTTCGCAGGCTTCATTAGGGATATCTCCGACCGGAAGCTTGCCCATGAACGGCTCAAGACGCAGCTCGAGCGCCTCGCCTTGATCGACCAGATCACGCGCGCGACCAGCCAACGTTTCGATCTGGACAGTATATTCGGGATCGTGGTCGAGGCGGTCAAGAAAGGGCTTCCCGCCGAGTTCGTCTGCATCTGCCATTTCGATCAGGCCTCGAACGAATGCGTGATCGGCCATCTCGGCGTCCGAGACCCTAAAAGTCGCGAATTGCTCGGTTTCTCCAAAGGCGATGTTCTGGATATCGCTGCTGATTTGCACAGGCAATACAGTGGAGGAACGCTGATCTACGAACCGGATACCTCAACGGTAGGAGCTCCGTTCGATCGGCTTGCCGAACTGGGGTTGGGATCCATGGTAGTCGCCCCGCTGGCGATCGAAGCCGACGGGTACGGAATGCTCATCGCCGCGCGATCGGAAAAGGAAGGTTTTCTCAGCACCGATTGCGAGTTTCTCAAGCAATTGGGGGAGCATGTCGCATTGGCAATGAGGCAAGCGCAACTACACGGTAATTTGCAGAAGGCATACGATGAGCTCGACCAGTCACAGCAGGCTGCGGTCCAGCAGGAGCGGTTGAGCGCGATCGGTCAAATGGCGAGCGGCCTTGCTCACGACATAAACAACGCACTCTCTCCGATGGCACTTTACACGCAATATCTGCGTGAGAATGACGAGACTTTTCCGAAGGAAGTGCGCGATTATCTGCAAATCGCCGACCGGGTTACGAAAGATATATCTGCTACCGTGGCGCGTATGAGTGAGTACTACAGGGTTGACGCTGCCGAACCCGAAAAGACGCGTATCGATCTCAACCAGCTCGTCGAGCAGGTGGTCGAGCTCACGCGTGCTCGATGGAGCGACATCCCGCAACGGAACGGTGTGGTGATTGCCATCGATATGGTGCTCTTCCCGGACCTGCCTGCCGTTCTGGGTAATGCGTCCGAGCTTCGCGACGCGATCACCAATCTGATTTTCAACGCCGTCGACGCTTTGGCGCAGGGTGGTACTATAACCATCGAGACCCAGGAAATGACGGGTACGGCGGGCGATCCGCTAGTGCGCCTGCGCGTCGACGATACAGGCAGCGGGATGGACGAAGACACCCAGCAGCGTTGTCTGGAGCCGTTTTTCACCACCAAAGGCGCACAGGGCACCGGATTGGGGCTGGGGATGGTCTATGGTGCCGCCCAGCGTCATGATGCAAAGCTCGAAATTGAGAGCGCGCTCGGGCGCGGCACGACGGTAAGCCTTCAATTTCCGATCACTCAAACCGCCGCCTCCAGACAAGATGGGGGGGATAACCCCAAGAGCCTACGTCTGCTGCGACTGCTGCTAGTCGATGATGATCCCGCAGTGCTCGAATCGACGGCAATGATCCTCAATCTCGAAGGCTATCGCATAACCACTGCAGGTGGCGGGGAAGCCGGTATCGAGGCCTTGATAGCTGCGCTCAAAGCCGGAGAGCCATTCGATGCGGTAATCACCGATCTCGGGATGCCCTACGTCGATGGCCATCAGGTTGCGAAGAAGGCGAAGGAGCTTTTTCCAGAGACCATGGTGCTCCTCCTCACAGGCTGGGGAAGCAGAATGACCGGCAGCGACGGCGCGCCATTCAACGTGGACGCCGTGTTGTCCAAACCGCTGATCCTCGAAGATCTTCGTGCAGTACTGCAAAAACTCTAAAGCAACTTCCGATCGCTAAAGGTGTGATCGCTTGCATGTTACACAGGAGCGCCGCCGCATGACAAAGCCGGAGATCCTGATCGTGGATGACGATGAGGCGTTCTGTCGCGAGTTGGTTCGCGCTCTGGGTCAACGAGGAATCGCCGCGAACTGGACTGCCAGTCCGGTCGAGCTTTCCAAGGGCCTGTACGGAACCCCGGACATCGTCCTGCTCGATCTCGGAATGCCCGGAATCGACGGCTTTGAGGTCATTGAGGCAATCTCGCGATTCGCGGTAAAGCCGCACATCATTGTGGCTTCCGGCTACAGCGACAGGATCATAAATGCAGCGGCGAAGAGCGCTATCGGCTTCGGGATCCCCGTTCTTGGCAGGCTGGAGAAGCCTTATTCGCTCATCGAACTGATCAAGCTTCTAGACCGTTTCTGCTCCGCCGACGGGCAATCCGGTCCGGACCAGGCAGCGCTCGTTCAAGATCTGATTATAGATGGCAAACTTCTCGATCATGTCTGCGTCGCGTTCCAAACCAAACGGCGCCTCAGCAACCAGACCGTCATCGGCCACGAAGCGTTGCTGCGTCTGGACGTCGATCGGTCGATCAGCCCTGAACTCGTCTTCTCGGATATGGTGCCGGTCCACATCCAGCTGGACGTAACCGAAGCAGTGTTGCGCGGGGCGATGCAATTCGCCGCAGAAATTTTCAATGGTGGGCGGGTTGAGCCGGTTTCCATCAATTGTTCGCCCGCGGTTCTTTGCGCAGCGGAGTTGATGCCGATGATTTCGCGTGCATTGGCCGATTTTGCAATTCCGCCCAACATGCTCGTCCTTGAGTTGACCGAGCACCATAGTATCGAAGCGCTCGATACCATTGCAGTCGCGGCAAGTCGCCTTGCGCTTCGCGGTTGCGGTATCGCGATCGACGACTTCGGTCGGGGCACGACGAGTCTGGAGCGCTTGTTGGAATTGCCGATCTCGGAAGTAAAGATAGATCGGGAAATTTTTCAGAATTGTGTCGAGCAAGAATTGTCTCGTCCAATTCTGCAAGAGGTGATCCGCTTTTGCCGCTCGCACCAGATCGACTGCGTGGTAGAAGGAATCGAAACGGAACAGCACCGTCTCCTCGCGCTTGGTTTAGGCGCCGAGTTCGGTCAAGGCTATCTGTGGGGCAAACCTGAAATCCGCGATACGTGCGGAGCGGGGCCTGTCAGAGCAAATGCACCTGCTGATAAAGATTAGGGGGCAAGGCGGGTGCATGCCACGTCCTGGCAAGCCAGCTAGCATTCATCGTTCGGAAGATCTTCGATCTGTATCTGTGTGGACCGGCCGGTTCCCACCCTCTGGAGATCACCAACGAATGGCGCATTACACCTGCGCTCTTTGATCAATTTGCTGAACTCATGCGCGAGCCCCTTCGGGAGGGAAGGCCCCGCGCTCCAGCAATACTACGTGCGCAGCATCGAACGAAAATGGTGCGCCCGAGAGGATTCGAACCTCCGGCCCCCAGATTAGGAATCTGATGCTCTATCCTGCTGAGCTACGGGCGCGTCGGCTTCGCCAATAAGCCAGCCTCGGGCGGCTGACAACGGGCCATGGGTCGATGACGGCGATCCGCGGCGGATCAGTTGAGCTTGTCGGGCTCCGCGATCGGAAAAGGCAGCGGGGCAACCGCGATGCCTTCCTCGATCAGTTCCTTGGCCTCGCGCACCGTGGCCTTGCCATGGATCGCCTCGACCTCCTTCTCGCCGTAATGCATCGCGCGCGATTCCTCGGCGAAACCGTCGCCGACATAGGTGCTTGTGCGCAGCGCCTTGGCCTGCGCTTCGGCGAGCGCGCGCATCGCCTTATGCACTTCGGGCGGGATTTCGCGATTGGTGACCGGCTTGCCGGATTTTGCGACGACCTTGCCCGTCCGCTGATTGCTCTTAGCGGGGACGGCGGGAGCCATCGGCGCTTTGCCAACCTCCTGCGAGCCGCATTGCGGGCACTCGACCAGACCCTGCTCGCGCTGTTCGACGTAATCCGCCGAGGAGCCGAACCAGCCTTCGAACCGGTGCCCTTCGGCACAATGGAGGTCGTAGACGATCATGCTGGCGGGCTAGTTGGCGATTTCGCGCCGGTTGGCAAGGCTCGGCACCTGGCGCCGCACCTGCGCGATGCGCTCGGGGTCGATATCGGCGAAACCCAATCCCGGCTTCTCGCCGCCCATATCGAGCACCACTTCTCCCCAGGGATCGACCACCAGGCTGTGGCCATAGGTGCTGCGGCCGTCTTCGTGAGCCCCGACCTGCGCTGCGGCGACGACATAGGCGCTCGCCTCGATCGCCCGGGCGCGCTGGAGGACGTGCCAATGCGCCTCGCCGGTGGGGACGGTGAAAGCGGCGGGGACCGCGATGACATCGCAGCGCGCACGGCCCAGCGCCTCGAACAGCGCCGGGAAGCGCAGATCGTAGCACACGGTTAGTCCCAATCGGCCGACGGGAGTGTTTACCGTCACCACCTCGTCGCCCGCGCGATAGGTGCGCGATTCGCGCCAGCTCTCGCCGCCGTCGAGATCGACATCGAACATGTGCATCTTGTCGTAGCGCGCGGCGATCTCGCCCTGCGGATCGATCACCAGCGAGCGGTTGGCCCAGCTGCCGTCGCCATTGTCGAGCGCCAGCGAGCCGAGCGCGACCCACAGTCCTTCGCGCGCTGCCGCCTCGCGCACGCGCTCGAGGACGCGGTCTTCGGCCTCGGAAGAGATCGATCGGGCGGCGCGGGTCCGGTCGCGGTCGAGCATCCCGCTCATCTCGGGGGTGAACAGCATTCGCGCGCCGCCCGCCTTCGCTTCGGCGACAGCGTGCTCGATGGTCGCGGCATTGGCGCGGGGATCGACCCCGGCTGTCATCTGCAGGACGGCGATCCGGGTCACGGGCACGCGGTCAACCAGCGAGCAGCGCGTCGAGCTTGCCCTGGCGCTCGAGCGCGGAGAGGTCGTCCGACCCGCCGACATGCGTATCGCCTACGAAGATCTGCGGGACGGTGCGGGCGCCGGGCGCGCGGGACTGCATCTCGTCGCGCTTGGGGCCGCCCATGGTGATGTCGTGTTCGATGTAGTCGACGCCCTTCTCGTCCAGCAGGCGCTTGGCGCGCGCGCAGAATCCGCAGGTGAATTTGGTGTAGATGGTGACGGCGGGACTGGACATGGCGAACCCTTCAAAAAATGAAATTCGAACGATCATACCCGTCTTGACACGGGTCTGCACGAAACTATCTCGATTGTGTTCACCACGGCCCGGACGGGCGCGGTGAACGATCGAGGGGGCGCTGCCGAGCGCAGGCTCCTTCAGTGTATCAAATTGCTCACAGGAGGATTTGTTTCTATGAACCGTATCGATCTGACCCCCTATCGCCGCTCGACCGTCGGCTTCGACCGGCTTTTCGACCTGCTCGAAAGCCAGGCCCGCAACAGTTCGAGCGAGAACTACCCACCCTTCAACATCGAGCGCCGCGACGAGGACTCCTACCGCATTACCCTGGCGGTGGCGGGCTTCCGCAACGGCGATCTCGACATCGTTGCGCAGCAGAACCTGCTTACCGTGCAGGGCCGCAAGCGCGACGACCAGCCCGAAGGCGAGATGCTGCATGTCGGCATCGCCAACCGCGGGTTCGAGCGCCGCTTCGAACTGGCCGATTTCGTCCGGGTCGCCAATGCCGATCTCGCCGACGGAATGCTGACCATCGATCTGGTGCGCGAAGTGCCCGAGGCGATGAAGCCCAAGAAGATCGCCATCGGCGGCAAGGCCGCGCTCGAAGTGGTGAAGGATGACGAGGAGGACAGCGCCGCAGCGGCGTGATTCCCCTCCCCTACCCAGTAGTAACGACCTGAAATGAATAGGGGGCGGAGCTTGCGCTCCGCCCCCGCGACGCATGACGCCGCCAAGCCCCGATGTCGATCGTCCGGGTCGCAGAAGACAACCAACGTCGAAGCAAGCCCTGTCCACGCAACAATCTGTCGCGTGGCGCGCTATTCGGCCGCGATGCCCAAAGGCACGGCGGACGAGCCTATTGCATCAACTATGACGAAAGATAAAGGGGAGATGAACGGTTTGCCGTAGTCGCGGCGCCCCGCTGCGACAGTCGCCATCCGGCATCGCGCCCCTTTTCAGAATGTTAGATGCGAATTGGCCCGATCGCCAACAGCAAGAAAATTCAGACCAGCCGGGCCTGTTCGAGCGCCGCGCCCACGAATCCGGCGAACAGCGGATGCGGATCGAAGGGTTTGGACTTCAATTCGGGATGGAACTGCACGCCGACGAACCACGGATGGTCGGGCCGCTCGACGATTTCGGGCAGCAAGCCGTCGGGCGACATGCCCGAGAACACCAGCCCCTGCTTCTCCAGCGGTTCGATATAGGCGCTGTTGACCTCGTAGCGGTGGCGATGGCGTTCCGATATGGTGGTCGCGCCGTCATAGAGCCGCGAGACATGGCTGTTGGCCGTGAGCGCCGCGTCATAGGCGCCCAGCCGCATGGTCCCGCCCAGATCGCCGTCCTCGGCGCGCTGCTGCAGCCCCGCTTCGCTCATCCATTCGGTGATGATACCCACAACCGGTTCGCTGGTGGTGCCGAATTCGGTCGAGGAGGCGGCAAGCAGGCCGGCCTCACGCGCGCCCTCGATGCAGGCCATCTGCATTCCCAGGCAGATCCCGAAGAAGGGCACCTTGCGCTGGCGCGCGAACCGCACCGCGGCGATCTTGCCTTCCGAGCCGCGCTCGCCGAACCCGCCGGGGACCAGGATCGCGTGCAGCGGCTCAAGCTGCGCGGCGATATCGCTGTCGTCCTGCTCGAACACCTCGGCATCGATCCAGCGGATGTTGACCTTGACGCGGTGCGCCATCCCGCCGTGGACCAGCGCCTCGTTGAGCGATTTGTAGGCGTCGGGCAGCCCGACATATTTGCCGACCACGCCGATCGTGACTTCGCCTTCCGGATTGGAATGGCGATCCACCACATCATACCAGCGCGACAGGTCGGGCTCGGGCGCATCGGTAATGCCGAAGCCGCGCAGGACCTCGCGGTCGAGCCCCTCGCCGTGATATTGCAGCGGCACCGAATAGATCGAGGGCGCATCGAGCGCCGGAATGACCGCCTCGGCGCGAACATTGCAGAACTGCGCGATCTTGCGTCGGTCGCTCTCGGGGATCGGTCGCTCGGCGCGGCACAGCAGCATGTCGGGCTTGATCCCGAGGCTCGCCAGCTCGCGCACCGAATGCTGCGTCGGCTTGGTCTTCAGCTCGCCCGCCGCCGCGATATAGGGCACCAGCGTGACGTGGATCGACAGCGTCTGCAGCGGCTCGAGCTCGTTCCGCATCTGGCGGATCGCTTCCATGAACGGCAGGCTCTCGATATCGCCGACCGTCCCGCCGATCTCGCACAGGATGAAATCGTGATCGTCCTGGTCGGCGAGCGCGAATTCCTTGATCGCGTCGGTGACATGCGGGATCACCTGTACGGTGGCGCCGAGGTAGTCGCCGCGGCGTTCGCGGGTGATGATCTGCTGATAGATCCGCCCCGAGGTCACATTGTCCGACTGGCGCGCCGAAACGCCGGTGAAGCGCTCGTAATGGCCGAGATCGAGATCGGTCTCGGCGCCGTCGTCGGTCACATAGACCTCGCCGTGCTGATAGGGGCTCATCGTCCCCGGATCGACGTTGAGATAAGGGTCGAATTTGCGAATGCGAACCTTGTAGCCGCGCGCCTGCAGCAATGCTGCAAGCGATGCCGCCATGAGACCTTTGCCGAGCGAGGAGACCACGCCGCCGGTGATGAAAATGTACCGCGCCATGGGAGGTGGCTGTTAGTCGTCCATCGGGGGGTGGCGCAAGCGCATTCGGCAGATGGAACCCGCCGCAGCGCGTTCAATCCACAGATCTGTGCGCGCCGGACGCCCTATTGCGCGAGCGGGTCGCTTGCCGGCGCGGTTGCGGGCTGGGCCGGCGCCGGTGCGGGAGCGCCCCCGAGCGGACCACCACCCAGCGGATCGCTGCGCTCGATGGGCGCGACATCGCGGTCGAGCGTGGTTTCCAGCGTGTCCGCGCCGCCGCTGCTGGCGGCAACCGCGGCGAGCGCGATCGACAACGCCACGAACAGCACCGCGAGCCAGCGGGTCGAACGGGTGAGGAAATCCGCCGCGCCGCGCGCGCTGAGCATTCCCGTGGGGCTGCCGCCGATGCCGAGGCCGCCGCCTTCCGAACGCTGCATCAGGATGACGCCGACCAGGGCTGCGGCGACGATCGCTTGAATGATGGTAAGGAAGAGAAACATGGGAATTCCGTATCAGGATGTGATGTGCGCATCTAGGCGCCGCCGCGCGCCGCGACAAGGCCGCGACAGGAGAGCACTCGTATTTACGCCTCTTCGGTTTCCGAGGCGGCCACCGCAATGCCGAGGAAGCTTTCGGCGGACAGGCTTGCCCCGCCCACCAGCGCGCCGTCGACGTCGGGAAGCGCGAGGATCTCGCGCGCGTTCTCGGGCTTGACCGAACCGCCATAGAGGATGCGCACCGCCGGGCCCGCTTCCTCGCCATAGGTTTCGACCAGCAGCGCCCTGATCGCGGCATGCATTGCGCCGATGTCCTCGAGGCTTGCGGTCTTGCCGGTGCCGATCGCCCAGATCGGCTCATAGGCGACCGTGACCTTCTCGGCGGCGTTGTCGGTTTCGGGCAGGCTGGTCCGAAGCTGGTCGAGGACGAAGCTTTCGGCCTCGCCGGCGTCGCGGGTCGTCTCGCTCTCGCCGCAGCACAGGATGATTCGCAGGCCCGCATCGAGCGCCGAGCGGACCTTCATCGCGACCATCGCATCGGTCTCGCCATGCGCGGTGCGGCGTTCGCTGTGGCCGAGGATGACGAATTTCGCGCCCGAATCGGCGACCATCGTCGCCGAGATATCGCCGGTGTGCGCGCCATCGGGATCGCAGCTGCAATCCTGCGCGCCCACGCCGATCTGCTCGGCCTCGCGGTGGACGGCGTGGATCAGCGTGAAAGGCGGCGCGATCGCCACCTCCACTTTCATGTTGCGCTGCGCGGCACGATCGATCGCCCGTGCTTCGGGAAGCATGGCGCGGGTGCCGTTCATCTTCCAGTTTCCAACGATGTAGGGCCGTTCGGCCATGCGTTCATCCTGCTATCGTGTGTGAGTGGCCCGCCGATATGGGGGCGGCGGGCCGGCTCCGCTAGCCGAGCGAGCGTTCCGCGTCAAAACCTTCGCCACCTGTTGCGGCAAGGTCGCAGCGCGGATAAAGCGAGCCTCGACGGTCCCGCCCGGGGCCCGCGGTTTCGCCCGCATCATCGCATTTTTCGGATAGCTTCCTGTCATGCTTCAGTTTTTCCGCAGTTTCTTCAAGTCGAAGATCGGCCTGGCGATCACTTTCGTCTTTCTGGGCCTGATCGCCTTCGCTTTTGCCAGCAGCGATGTCGCCAATACGGGGATGTTCGGCGGCGTTGCCGGCGGGGAGCGCGTGGCCGTGGTGGGCGACGAGCGCATCGACAGCGCCGAACTGGCGCAATCGGCGAGCACCGCGCTGGACCGGCTGCGGCAGGAGGACCCGGCGCTGTCGATGCCCGCCTTCATCGCGCAGGGCGGGCTTGAGGAAGTGCTCGACCAGCTGATCGCGCGCTATTCGATTTCGACCTATGCGCAGCAATTCGGCCTTCGCGCCGGCGACAATCTCATCAACAGCGAAATCCGCCAGATCGGTGCCTTCCGCGGACCCGACGGCAATTTCAGCGCCGATGCCTACAATCAGGCGCTCGCGGCGCAGGGGCTCTCCGACGCCGTCGTTCGTCAGGACATCGGTTCGGGCCTGCTGGCGCAGCAGATGCTGATCCCTGCCAGCTTCGGCGCTACCATCCCGCGCTCGCTTGCGAGCCGCTATGCGCGCCTGTTCAAGGAGCGCCGCGAAGGCGCGATCGGCTTTCTGCCCTCGGGCGCCTTCTTCCCCGAGGGCGACCCCAGCGCCGCGCAATTGCAGGCCTATTATCAGGAGAACCGCGGCGACTTCATCCGTCCCGAGCGGCGGGTGATCCGTTATGCGCTGTTCGGCGAGGACGCGATCGCCGATGCGATCGCTCCGACCGATGCCGAAATCGCAGCGCGCTACCAGGAGAACCGCGCCCAATATGCAGCCAGCGAAACGCGCAGCTTCACCCAGCTGATCGTGCCCACGCAAGCGGCGGCGCAATCCATCCGCCAGCGCGTTTCCGGCGGCGCGTCTTTCGAGGCGGTAGCGCAGGAAGCCGGCTTCCGCGCTTCCGAGCTGGAGGAACAATCCCGCTCGGACATCGCCGACGATGCCTCGCCTGCGGTCGCTCAGGCCTATTTCGGGGCGGCGCGCGGTGCGATCACCGAGCCCACCCGCAGCGCGCTGGGCTGGCATGTCGCGCGGGTCGATGCGGTCGATACGGTGCAGGGCCGCAGCCTCGCACAGGTACGCGACGAGCTGGCCGCCGCGATCCGCGAAGAGAAGCGCGTGCGCGCGCTGGTCGATCTCGCGGCGCAGATCGAGGAGCGGATCGACGATGGCGAAACGCTGACGGCGATCGCGCAGGATCTCGATCTCGAAGTTCGTAGCACCCGTCCGGTGACCGCCGATGGCGGCATCTACGGAACGCAGGGCGAAACCATCGCCGAGGAGATCGCCCCGGTGCTCGCAACCGCATTCCAGATGGAAGAAAGCGAGCCGCAGGTCGGCGAAGTCGCGCGCGGCGAGACCTTCGCACTCTTCGAAACCGCCGAGGTCACCGCTTCCGCCGCTGCGCCGCTGGCGGAAATTCGCGAGGACGTGATCACCAGCTGGAAGCTGGCGCAAGGATCGCAGGCTGCGCGTGCTGCGGCCGATCGCATTCTGGCGCGTCTGCGCGGCGGCGCCACCATGGCCGCGGCTCTGGCTGCGGAGGATGTCGCCCTGCCCGCCGCCGAGCAGATCGCCCTGACCCGCGAAGACCTCGCGCGGCGCGGCGACCAGCGGATTCCGCCGCCGCTCGCGCTGCTGTTCAGCATGGCGCAGGGCACCAGCAAGCGGCTCGAGGCGACCAATGACCTGGGCTGGTTCGTGGTCGATCTCGACGCGATCGAACTGGGCGAGATGGCCAGCGACGATCCGCTGATCGCGCAGGCGCAGTCTCAGCTCGGCGACACCGTGGGCCAGGAATACGCCGATCAGCTGGTGATCGCGATGCGCGAAACGATGGGAGTCGAGCGCAACCAGGCCGCCATCGACGCGGTCAGCCGCCAACTGACCGGCGAGCGCTAGGAGGCGACGCTGACCCATATCCAGGGCGCACGGCACGCCGCCGCCGAGCTGAGCGCCGGACGCCCGGCGCTGGTCTGGAGGCGGGTGCTCGCCGATACCCAGACCCCGGTCGGGGCCGCGCTCAAGCTGTTCGAGCCCGAGCGCGGCGATTTCCTGCTCGAATCGGTCGAGGGCGGCGAGATCCGCGGGCGCTACAGCCTGCTCGGCCTCGCACCCGACCTGGTGTTCCGGGCCGAGGGCGACAAGGCTGCGATCAATCGCGACTGGGCGCAGAATCGCCAGGCTTTCGCCGCCTGCGATGCCGACACGCTTCCGGCCTTGCGCGAGCTGGTCGCGGAATGCCGGATCGCGGTGCCCGCGGAGCTGCCGCCGGTATTGTCCTGCCTGGTCGGCTATTTCGGCTACGAGACCATCGCACTGGTGGAAGACCTGCCGCGCGCGCCGAGCGGCGAGCTCGACCTGCCCGACATGATGTTCGTGCGGCCAACGCTGATTCTCGTGTTCGACACTCTGACCGACATGCTGTTCTGCGTCGCGCCCTTATGGTCGAATGTCGAATCGACTGTTTGCGAGCAGATAGCGTCGGTCGAAAACCGCATCGACGAGGCGCTCGAGCGGCTGATGCAGCCGGTTCCGCCGTCGCCGGCCGGTGCGGAAGTGCCCGCTCAGGCCGTGCTGACTCCCCAGCTCGAGGCGTCGCAATACAAGTCCATGGTGCTGAAAGCGCAGGACTATATCGTCGCGGGCGATATCTTTCAGGTCGTCCTCGCCCAGCGCTTCACCTGCCCCTTCCCGCTCCCCCCCATCGAGCTCTACCGCGCGCTGCGGAGGGTGAACCCCTCCCCCTTCCTCTATTTCCTTGATCTTCCCGGATTTTCTGTTGTCGGCTCAAGCCCCGAAATTCTCGTCCGGGTCCGCAATGGCGAGGTCACCGTGCGCCCGATCGCCGGGACCCGCCGGCGCGGTGCCACGCCCCAGGCCGATCGCGAAGCCGAGCAATCGCTGCTGTCCGACCCCAAGGAACGCGCGGAACACTTGATGCTGCTCGATCTTGGGCGCAACGACGTCGGCCGGGTCTCGGCGGCGGGCAGCGTCGCCGTGACCGACAGTTTCACCATCGAGCGCTACAGCCATGTCATGCATATCGTGAGCAATGTCGTCGGCCAGCTCGATCCGGCAAAGGACGCGCTCGACGCGCTGTTCGCCGGCTTTCCCGCCGGCACGGTCAGCGGCGCGCCCAAGCTGCGCGCCTGCGAGATCATCGCCGAGCTCGAGCCCGAAGCGCGCGGACCCTATGCCGGCGGAGTCGGCTATTTCGCCCCCGATGGATCGCTGGACAGCTGCATCGTGCTTCGCACCGCGGTGCTCAAGGACGGCACAATGCATGTCCAGGCCGGCGCCGGAATCACCGCCGACAGCGATCCGGACTATGAATTGAACGAATGTCTCGCCAAGGCGGGCGCGCTGTGCGCCGCAGCCGAGGAAGCGTTCCGCATCGCCAGAGAGAATGGAGACAGCCAGTGAAGCAAAGCCTCTTCATCCTGGCGCTTGCCGCTTGCAGTCTCGCGGGGTGCGAGCAGCAACCCGAAGGCGAGCCGATCGCCCGCGCCGAAATCGGCCGCGGCGGTTCGACCGGCACCGCAGCAGACGGCCCCGCCGAGGATGCCCAGCCGACCATTGCCAGCCAGGTCGAATCGGCGTGTCGTTCGGTTATCTTCGAGGACACGTCGCTTACCCATTGCCTTGCGGTCCCCTCGCGCCATCGCATCGCTACCGACCTCGCCGGAGCGGATGGCGAGAACTACCGCAGCCTCTCCGCCTTTGCCGGCGCCCGCGATGCCGAGACTGTCGCCTTCGCGATGAACGCAGGCATGTTCGACGACGAAGGCGATCCGATCGGTTACTACGTTGAGGATTCCGAGCGGTTGAAGACGCTCAACACCCAGGATGGCGAGGGCAATTTCCACCTCGACCCCAATGGCGTGTTCTTCGGCAGCGGCGAGACATGGGAAATCCGCACCACCGAGGATTTCCTCGCCAATGTCAGCGACCGACCCGAATTCGGAACCCAATCGGGCCCGATGCTGTTGATCGACGGCAAGCTGCATCCAGAGATTTCTACCGATGGCGAATCCCGCCTGGTTCGGAACGGCGTCGGCATCGACGGCCAAGGTCGCGCGCATTTCGTCATCTCCAACGCGCCGATCTCCTTCGGCAAGCTGGCACGCTTCTATCGCGACGAATTGTCGGTCTCAGATGCGCTCTATCTGGACGGCAACGTTTCGGCGTTGTGGAACCCGGCCACCGGGCGGCTCGATACCGGGGCGGCGATCGGCCCCTTGATCGTGGTCGAGAAAAAAGCCAGCGCCGAGGAATGATCTTCGTCCTCGACAATTACGACAGCTTCACCTTCAACCTGGTCCATTATCTGATGGAGCTCGGTGCAGAAGTGCGGGTCGAGCGCAACGACGCGCTGAGCGCGCGCGAGGTGCTCGCGAGCGGTGCGCAAGGCGTACTGATTTCGCCGGGCCCCTGCACTCCCAACGACGCGGGCATCAGCCTGGACCTGGTGGATGCCTGCGCCGACGCCGCACTGCCGCTGCTGGGAGTCTGCCTGGGTCATCAGGCGATCGGCCAGCATTTCGGCGGCCGCGTGGTTCAGGGCGGGCTGATGCACGGCAAGACCAGCGCCGTGACGCATGACGGCAGCGGCGTGTTCGCCGACCTGCCCTCGCCTTTCATCGCCACGCGCTATCACTCGCTGGTGGTCGAGGGTATCCCCGAGAGTCTGGTAGTCAATGCCACCAGCGAGACCCCCGGGCTCGACGGCACCAGCGCGATGGGCTTTCGCCACCGCGAGCTGCCGATCCACGGCGTCCAGTTCCACCCCGAAAGCATCGCCACCGAGCATGGCCACGCACTGCTCGCCAATTTCCTGCGTCTCTGCGGCATGGACGCGAAGGTGCCGGCATGAAGCGGCTTCCCTCCGCCGAGGCACGGTTGAACGAGACCGAAGCGGAAGAAATATTCGGCTGGATCCTCGATGGAGAGGTCGCAGACGACGACATCGCTCGTTTCCTGGTCGCAATGACCGATCGCAGCGAAACGAGCGACGAAATCGCCGGCGCTGCCCGGGCCCTGCGCGCGCGACTTGTTCCAATCTCGGCGCCGGACAATGCCGTCGATTGCTGCGGTACCGGCGGCGACGGCCACCACACGCTCAACGTCTCGACCGCGGTCAGCCTGGTGGTCGCAGCGACCGGGGTGCCGGTTGCCAAGCACGGCAACCGCGCCGCCAGCAGCAAGTCGGGCGCCGCGGACACTCTGGAAGCGCTCGGGCTCGATATGGAAGCTGCTGGCCGGACCGCGGAGAAAACCCTGGCCGAGCTCGGCATCTGTTTCCTTTTCGCAAAGAACCATCACCCGGCAATGGCGCGCATCCAGCCGATCCGCCAGCGGCTGGGCAAGCGGACGATCTTCAACCTGATGGGACCGCTGTCCAACCCAGCCGGGGTCCAGCGCCAGCTGATCGGGATCGCCCGCCCCGCCTATGTGCCGATCTACGCGGCCGCCAAGGCGCGATTGGGCACCGAGCGCACCTTCATCGCCTCGGGCGACGAAGGCATCGACGAACTGAGCCTGGCGGGCGGCAACGAGCTTGCCGACGTGCGCGGGGACGCTTTCGAAATGCGACGGGTCGATGCAGGCATTGCGAATCTGCCCCATGCGCCGGTCGAGGCGATCCGGGGCGGCGATGCTGTTCACAACGCTAAGGCGCTAAAAGCGCTGCTGGCGGGAACCCCTGGACCCTATCGCGATGCGGTGTTGCTCAATGCCAGCGCCACGCTGATCGTCGCAGGCAAGACCGCCGACTGGGCCGAAGGCGCCGAGATCGCCAGTGAGGCGCTCGACAGCGGAGCCGCCCAGGGATTGCTCGACCGCTGGATCGCCTTGGCGGCCGCAGCATGAACAAGCTACAGGAAATCTGTGCGGTCAAGCGCGAGGAGGTGGACCGGCGTCGCCAGCAGCGTTCGCTTGGCGATCTCGAGCGGCTCGCGAGTGAGCAGAGCGCGCCGCGCGGTTTCTCCAAGGCGCTGACCGGAGCATCGCAGACCGGGTTCGGGCTGATCGCCGAAATCAAGCGCGCCAGCCCCTCCAAGGGGCTGATCCGGGAGGATTTCGACCCGGCCGGGCATGCCGCCGCCTATCAGGCGGGGGGTGCCGCCTGCCTCTCGGTGCTGACCGATGTCCCCTATTTTCAGGGGCATGACGATTTTCTGGTGGCGGCGCGGGGCGCCTGCGCGCTGCCCTGCCTGCGCAAGGACTTCATGGTCGATGCCTGGCAGGTCGCAGAGAGCCGCGCGTTCGGGGCCGATGCGGTGCTGATCATCGTCGCCGCGCTCGAGGATGCCGAGATGGCCGATATCGAGAGCGCCGCGCTCGACCAGGGCATGGATGTGCTGATCGAGGTGCACGACGAGGCCGAACTCGCCCGCGCGCTCAAGCTGAAGTCGCGGCTGCTCGGGGTCAACAACCGCGACCTGCGCAGCTTTGCGGTCGATCTGGCGACGACCGAACGGCTCGCGGCGATGGTTCCGAACGACTATCTGCTGGTCTGCGAAAGCGGCATTGTCACGCATGACGACTGCCAGCGGATGGCGCGGCACGGGGTGCGTAGCTTTCTGGTCGGCGAGGCGCTGATGCGCCAGGACGATATCGAGACCGCCACCCGCCGGCTGCTCACCGGATCGCCCACGCGGTGACCAGCCTCAGTCATCTCGACGCGCAGGGCGCGGCGCATATGGTCGATGTCTCGGGCAAGGCCGACAGCGTGCGCGAGGCGGTGGCCGAGGGCTTTATTGCGATGACGCCCGAGGTGATCGCCGCGATCCGCGCCGGCGACATTAAGAAGGGCGATGTGCTGGGCACCGCGCGCATCGCGGGCATCATGGCGGCCAAGCGCACCAGCGATCTGATCCCCCTGTGCCACCCGCTGCCGATCGCCAGCGTCAGCGTCGAGTTCGACTATCTCGGCAGCGGCATTCGCGTCGAAACCCGCGTTCGTACGAGCGGCAAGACCGGAGTGGAGATGGAGGCGCTGACCGCGGCGAGCGTGGCGCTGCTCACGGTCTACGACATGGCCAAGGCGCTCGACAAGGGCATGACCATCGGCCCGGTCCGGCTGCTCGCCAAGAGCGGCGGCAACTCGGGCGACTGGGTCGCGGAGCGAGAGACGGATCGGGCGTGACCGGTTTGGGCCTGCTCCCGCTCGCCGAAGCGCAGCAGCGGTTGCTCGCGCTCGCCCGTCCCGGCGCGGTCATCGATCAGCCGCTCGCCGCCTGCCTCGGCCATTACCTCGCTCGACCTCTCGTCGCCGCGCGCCGCCAGCCGGCCGCCGACCTGTCGGCGATGGACGGTTATGCGATCCGCTGGTCGGATCGGCCCGGGCCCTGGACCGTGGTCGGCGAGAGCGCGGCGGGACGACCATTCGGCACCGCGCTGCGCCAAGGCGAAGCGGCACGCATTTCGACCGGAGCGATCATGCCCCAGGGCGCCGACACGATCCTCGTCCAGGAAGATGCCGAACGCGCCGGCGACACGCTGCGCCTCGCCGGCGACGGCCCGTCCCGGCAAGGCGCGCATATTCGCCGCGCGGGGCATGATTTCGAGCCCGAGACCCTGCTCGCGCCGGCCGGTGCCCCGATCGACGCGCGGCTGATCGCGCTTGCCGCGATGGCGGGGCACGGCAGGCTCCCCGTCCACCGACGGCTGCGGGTGGCGATCCTCAGCACCGGCGACGAACTGGTGCCGCCGGGTGCACCCTTGCCCAGCCCGGCGCATATCCCGGCGAGCAATGGCGCGATGCTCGCGGCGCTGCTCGCGCACTGGCCGATCGATGCGACGCTGCCGCCGATCGTCCCCGACCGGCTCGAAGCGGTGGCCGAGGCTCTGGCCGCGCAGAGCGATGCCGATCTCATCGTCACCACTGGCGGCGCATCGGTGGGCGATCACGACCTGATCCAGCCGGCTCTGGCGCAGCTCGGCGGAAGCGTGGATTTCTGGCGGATCGCGATGCGTCCCGGAAAGCCGGTCATGGTGGCGCGTCTTGGCAAGGCCATCCTCGTCGGCCTGCCCGGCAATCCGGTTTCGGCCTTCGTCACCGCACAGATGCTGGTGCTGCCGTTGCTGCGCGCCATGCTCGGCGCGAACGAAGCGCTGCCTCGAACGAGCGAGCTGCCCGCCTGCGCGCCCTTCCCCGCCATTGGTGGCCGGCAGGATTTCGTCCGTTCGCGCATCATCGACGGCGCGATCCACCCGCTGGGCAATCAGGACAGCGGAGCGCTGCACGCGCTGTGGCAGGCCGACGCGCTCGCGATCCGTCCGGCGCATGCGCCCGAAGCGGCAATCGGCTCGCCGATTTCATGCATGATGCTTTCGCGACAGGCTTGACGACGCCGGGTTTGTTTCGTACTTGTTCCGTGTTCGTTCGCCCGTTCCGCCGGGCCTCTGGCACAAGGACTCTGCGATGCTGACCCGCAAACAACACGAGCTGATCCGCTTCATCCAGCTGCGGCTGGAGGAAAACGGCATCTCGCCTTCCTTCGAGGAAATGAAGGAGGCGCTCGATCTCAAGTCGAAGTCCGGCGTCCATCGGCTGATCAGCGCGCTCGAGGAGCGCGGCTTCATCCGCCGCCTGCCCAACCGCGCGCGGGCGCTGGAGGTCATCCGCACGCCCGAGGATGCCGTCCCGGCCGCGCGCAGCCAGAAGCCGGCGAACGACACGGTCATGCCGCCGCTGGGCGCCAAGACGGTGACTCGCGAACCTGCCAACGACGTGATCGAGCTCCCGCTCCACGGCCGGATCGCCGCAGGCGCGCCGATCGAGGCGATTGAAGGGCAGTCGAGCCTACCGGTTCCCGCTGCGCTGCTCGGTCCCGGCGATCACTATGCGCTCGAGGTCTCGGGCGATTCCATGATCGAGGCTGGGATCTTCGACGGCGACTTCGCGCTCATCCGCCGCACCGATACCGCGCGCGATGGGGAGATCGTGGTCGCTTTGGTCGACAACGAGGAAGCGACGCTCAAATATCTGCGCCGCGCGGATGGACGGATCACGCTCGACCCGGCCAATTCCGCCTACGAGCCGCAGGTCTACCGCGCCGATCAGGTGCAGGTCCAGGGCAAGCTTGCAGGGCTATTGCGCCGCTACCACTGACCGGCCCACTCGGGCCGGTGTTGCAACTTGGCGGGGCTCGCCGGGATAAAGCGGTAGAGCACACCGTCGTGGCCGTCCCGGTCTGATAGCCGATCCCAGCCGAACAGCTGCGGATCGTGCCCGCGAGACTGAGAAACTCTCGCTTGTGCTCCAGCCTCCGGGCATGGAGCACGATATTGATCGTGCCGCCGGGTAAGGCCTCACCGTCTCGCGTTCCAAACGGATCACGGATTTTTGGGATATCAGCGCCGACCCTTACAATGAGGTAAAGGCCAGCACCGCCCTCCAGCTCAGCGGAGACGAGGTGATGGTGGACACGGGGGTGCTCGAACTCACCGGCCACGATGAAAGCAGGATCTTCTACGCGCTCAAGGAAGCCCGATCCGGCTAGCGAGCGAGCGAACGGTTCGGCGAGCGTCACGTTGTGGTATATTATATCATTGACGCGGTCCCCTTCCATCTGCACAGGCGGCGGATCGCCATGAGATGATGTCTCTTTGGCACCGATCCTCACTCGAAAGCCCGCCTGTCCGATGACCACCCGTCTGCTCGTATCCGCCGCGTCCGCTCCTCTTTTGGCCATGCTGGTCTGCGCTCCCGCTTCGGCGCAAACCGCTGGCGGAACCCCCGAACAGCCCACCGGCGCCGACACGATCGTCGTCAGCGGCGTGAGGCAGGCCTACCGCGGCAATTTCTCGCTCACCGAGATTCCCCAGTCGATCGATGTGATCGAGGCCGAGACGCTTGAGGAAAACGGGATCATCCGGCTCAACGATGCGCTCGATCTCAACGCATCGATCGCTCGCCAGAACACGCTGGGCGGCCTCTGGGATTCCTTTGCCATCCGCGGCTTTGCTGGCGACGAGAACCTGCCCACCGGCTATCTGGTCACCGGTTTCAACGGCGGGCGCGGCTTCGGCGGCGAGCGCGATGTCGCGGGGATCGAGCGGATCGAGGTCCTCAAGGGTCCCGCCGCGGCGCTGCTGGGTCGCGGCGAGCCGGGCGGTACGGTCAATCTGGTCACCAAGCAGGCGCAGCTCGGGCAAACCTTCGGTTCCTTCGCTCTTCAATACGGCAGCTTCGAGCGGTTGCGTTCGGAAGGTGATGTTAACGTCTCGATCACCCCGGCGCTGACCATACGCCTGATCGGCTATGCCGAACGGGCGGACAGTTTTCGCGACACGGTCGAAGAGTACCGCTGGGGCTTTCTGCCGTCGATCGGCCTCGCGCTGGGCGCGAACACCCGCCTGACCTACGATCTCGAGAAGACCCGGGTCGAGGTTCCCTTCGATCGCGGGATCGTGGTGCTCGACGGCAATTTCGACACGGTCCCGCGCAGCCGATATTTGGGCGAGCCGGGCGACGGCGACCACATCGCGCGCGCCGAAGGGCATCAGTTGCGGCTTCAGCACGATTTCAGCGACCGCTGGAGCGTGCTGCTGGGCGCGAGCGTGCGCGACACGCTGCTGACCGGTTTTTCCTCCGATCCCGAACTGGCCGATGCGCGCCAGCCGATCTTCACCGACGGACGCTCGCTGTCGCGCCAGCGGCGCTCGCGGCTCTATGATTCCGAGCAGCTGGCGTTTCGCGGCGAGGTCAGCGGCGAGTTCGAGACCGGCAGCCTGCGGCACCGCATCCTGATCGGCGCCGATCACGACCAGTTCGACAATTACCAGGATTTCCGCCGGGTCCGCCCGCCCTCGGTCGGGAGCAATCCGAGCGAGGAAGCGGCCTATCTGATCGACATATTCGACCCGGTCTACGGACGCTTTCCGCTGCCGGCTCCGCTGCCCAACAACGACCGGCTCGACACGCAACTCTCGACCGGGATCTTCATCCAGGACCAGATCGAGATCACCGCTCGCCTCCAGATCCGGATCGGCGCACGCTACGACGATTTCACCCTGCGGACGGAAAACTACCTCACGGGCGTGGACAGCGAACGCAAGGACAGTCGGATCAGCCCGCAGGCGGGGATCGTGTTCGAGCTGAGCCGGCCGGTGACGCTCTACGCCTCCTACAGCGAAGGCTTCCGCGCCAATATCGGCACCGATGTGACCGGCGTGATCTTCGATCCCGAGGTCAGCCGCTCGATCGAGGCGGGCGCGAAACTCACGCTGCTCGATGGAGCGCTGACCGGCACCTTCACCGTCTTCCAGCTCGATAAGGTCAATGTCCTGGCGAGCGACATCAACAATCCCGGCTTTTCGGTGGCGATCGGCAAGGCGCGCAGCCGCGGCGTCGAACTCGACCTTAACGGCCGCTTCCCCGGCGGCATCGAGACGCTGCTGAGCTACGCCTATGTCGATGCGCAGTCGCGCTCGAGCGTGCTCGACCCGAACTTCTCCTTCGTGATCTCTCCGGGCGATCCGCTGATCAACATTCCCGACCACACGCTCAACCTGCAGGCGCTCAAGCGCTTCGACCTCGCGAGCCGCGAAGCCATGGCGGGAGCCGGGGTGCAGCATGTCGGCGAACGGCTGGGGGCCACCGGAACCGAGTTCTTCCTTCCGGCCCACACGCTGTTCCGAGTCTTCGGCGAGGTCGAGATGATCGAAGGCGTGACGCTGTTCGGCAGCGTCGCCAATCTGTTCGACGCCGACTGGTATGCCAACAGCTATTCGCAGCTCTGGGTGCAGCCGGGAGCGCCGCGCACCGCGGCCGTCGGCCTTCGAGCGACCTTCTGATCGCAGCGCTTCGCCATTCCGACCGAGATTTGTTGAGGTAGAACATAGTGACACTGGACCAGAACCATCCCGCAGCCCTGCTCGAGGCGCGGAACCTGCAGCACAGCTTTGGCAACCACCGCGTGCTCGACGATCTCAGCCTGCGGGTCGGGCCCGGCGAGATCTACGCGCTGCTGGGGGGCAATGGCGCGGGCAAGTCGACCACGCTCAACATCTTTCTGGGTTTCATCAAGCCGACTTCCGGCCACGCTGCGGTCGGCGGGGTCGATCCCTCGGCCGAACCAGACAGGGCGCGCGCGCAGCTGGCCTATGTTCCCGAGAACGTGGTGCTTTACGAGCATCTGACGGCGCGCGAGAACATCGATTATTTCCTCCATCTCGCGAGTGCGGAGCGCGACCGGGCCACGGTGATCGATCCGGCGCTGGACGCGGTCGGACTGGCTTCGCAGGCGCGCGACAAGCGGGTCGGCGGGTTTTCCAAGGGCATGCGGCAGAAGGTCGCGATCGCCCTGGCGCTGGCGCGCAACGTGCCCGTACTGCTGCTGGACGAGCCCACCTCGGGGCTCGACCCGCACGCCACCGCGGAATTCAACGAACTGCTCGAAGCCGCTCGCAGCCGGGGCATCGCCACGCTGATGGCCACGCACGACCTGCTGAGCGCAGCCGCAGTGGCGGACCGCATCGGCTTCCTGCGCGAAGGCCATCTCGACGAGGAAATCGCCAAGGCGCACGGCGCGCGGTTCGATGTCGAGGCGCTGTTCCGCCGCTATTCCGAAAAGCGCGAAAGGCTCCCGGCATGAGCGGCGCAACGATCCGGATCGCGCGCGAGGAATGGCGGGCGCTGGCGCGTAGCCGCGTGGCGGTTCTGGCCGGTGCGCTGCTGGTCCTGCTCATCCTCACGGCCACCTTCATCAGCCTGCAGAAGCAGGCCGCGATCGATGAGGCGCGAAGCCGGTACCAGGCCGAGCAGGTCGAGAAATTCTACAACCAGCCCGACCGCCACCCGCATCGCATGGTCCACTACGGCCAATTCGTGTTCCGGCCGCTCGCACCGCTGGCGTTCTTCGACTTCGGGGTCGATCCCTACACCGGTAATATGGTGTTCCTGGAGGGCCACCGGCAGAACAGCGCCAATTTTGCCGAGGCGCGCCAATCCTCGCTGATGCTGCGCTTCGGGCAATTGACGCCCGCCTTCGTGCTGCAGACGCTGGCGCCGCTGCTGATCATCTTCCTCGCGTTCCGCGCGCTCGCGGGCGAGCGCGAGCGCGGCACGCTGCGGCTGATGCTCGCGCAGGGGATCAGCGGGCGACAACTATTGTCGGGCAAGCTGCTGGCGCATGCGGGGGTCGCCGGCGCGATCCTGCTGCCCGCGCTGGTGGCGTTGGCGCTCATGGCCTCGGGCGCGGGGGCCTCGCCGGTGCAGGCGGCGCTGATGATGCTCGCCTACACCGCCTATCTGCTGGCCTGGACGCTCGCCGCCCTTCTGGTCTCGGCACTGCTGTCGCGAGGGCGCGACGCGCTGCTTGCGCTGATCGCGCTGTGGATGGTGACGGTCGTGCTCCTTCCCCGCGGCCTGCCCGAGCTCGCCGCCGCCTCCGAGACCGCGCCGACGCGGATCGAGACCGAGGTGGCGATCGGGCGGGACCTGAAATCCATCGGCGACAGCCACGATCCGGACGATCCCTATTTCAGCGACTTCCGCGAAGAGACGCTGGCGCGCTACGGCGTGGACGATGTGCTCGATCTGCCGGTGCAATATGCCGGACTCGTTTCGATCGAGGGCGAGCGGCTGACCTCGCAGCTGTTCGACAATTACGCCTCCGAGGCCTTCGCGCGTCAGGACCAGCAGGGCGAGCTGGTGCGCAATTTCGGCATCGCCAGCCCGCTGATCGCGGTGCGGCAATTGTCGATGACGCTGGCCGGGACCGATCTCGACAGCCACCAGGATTTCCTCAACCAGGTCGAAAGCTACCGCTACGCTTTCGTGCAGGAGCTGAACCGGATGCAGGCCGAGAAGATTCCGGCCGTGGACCCAGGTGAGGATCCGCGCATCGATGCTTCCAACTGGCGGGAAATCCCGGGCTTTTCCTACGTGGCGCCGGACCCCCTCGTCTATGGCAGCGGCAGGATCGCCGCCACTTTCGCCATTCTCGCGCTCTGGCTGGCCGGGCTGGTACTGCTCTACGCCGTTGCCGGGCGTCGCCTTGTAAGGATCGCCCGATGACCCGGTATGGTGCGGAGCTCAAACTCGTCCTGCGTTCGCGGATCGCGGCGGGAGTGCTGGCATTCCTGTTCGTGCTCAGCGCGCTGGCGGTGTGGTCGGGCATCTCGGTCACGCAGCGCCAGGACGCGGCGATCGAGCGGGTGCAGGATGCCAGCGCAGCGGACCTGGCCTCGGTCGCCGCGGTCTACGGCCAACCCGATGGCGATGCCGGCTACGGCGCCTATTACACCTTCCACCTGACCTGGGACCCGCCATCCGCCCTCGCCTTCGCGGCGGTCGGCCAGCGCGATATCCAGCCCTTCACCCTGCGGGTGCGCCTGCTCGGGCTTCAGCAGCAACTCTACGAATCGGAGAACATCAACCCCGAACTGGCGCTGCCGGGGCCGTTCGACTGGTCATTCGTGCTGATCTACCTCGCCCCGCTGGCGGTCATCGTGCTGATGCACGATCTGGTGGCGGGCGAGCGCGAGGCGGGACGGCTCCGATTGCTGCTGTCGCTGCCCGGCAGCCGGGGCCTGTGGTTGCGGCGGCTTGCGGCGCGCTACCTGATGGTGTTCGCGGCGCTGGCCTTGCCGCTCGCCTTCGGCCTCGTGTTGATGCAGCCGCCTTTCCTGGCGGGAGCGGGCATGCTGCTGGTCGCGGCGCTCTATCTCGCCTTCTGGTCGGGGCTGGGCCTGCTCGTGGCCGCCATGGTGCGAACTCGGGTGCCGGCGCGGCGGGCTTGCTGGGCTGCTGGATCGTTCTCACGCTGATCCTGCCCACGCTTGCGACCAGCGCGATCAACGCCGCCATCCCGGTCGCCCGCGGCACCGATCTGACGCTGGCGCAGCGCGAGGTCATTCACGGTGCCTGGGACCGGCCGAAGGAGGAGACCTTCGACGCCTTCTTCGTCAACCATCCTGAATGGCGCGACACCCCGCCGGTGACGGGGCGCTTCCACTGGAAATGGTACCACGCCTTCCACCAGGTGGGCGACGAGGCGGTCGCGCCACAGGTGGCCGAATACCGCGCCAGCCTGGCGGCGCGCGAGCGCTGGTCCGAACGTTCAGGATGGGTGCTGCCGACGGTCGCCACGCAGGTCCTGCTGCATCGGCTGGCGGACACCGATCTTGCCGCGCAGCTCGCCTATCAGGACAGCATCGGCGCGTTTCATCGCCGGATCCGCTATTTCTACTACCCTTATGTGTTCGAGGAACGGCCGTTCACCGCTGCGGATTTTGATCGTTTGCCCGAATTCGCGCCGCGCGGCTTCGGAGGATCGATCGCGCTGGGCTCGCTCATCGCACTCGCGCTCGCGGCGCTGGCGCTGCTGGCTCTGGGGCTGCGACGAGCCCGCCGGGTCGATGTAAACCAGGCATCCCGAGCCGGAGCCGAGTGAGAACGGCTGTTTTCCATTAACGGGTCGCTGGTTCGATCCAAAGCGCACCCGTCACCACCCCTCAATGTGATGCGCCCCTTGCTTAGCCACATTACGATGTGATAGCTCGCTTGCCATGACCACCACCGTAGAACGAGTCCGCGCCTTGATCGCGGGCGGAACCATGACCCGCGCCGGGCTCGCCCGCGCCGCGGGGCTGCACGCCAACACGCTGCGCGACTGTGCGCTGGAGAGCTGGAACCCGACCAGCGACACGCTGCGCAAGCTCGATGGTTTTCTCGATGCCAATGACGAGACCCCGGTGCTGGTCGGGATCGAGGAGATCATCGACGAGGCCCGCAACGGGCGGATGTATATTCTGGTCGACGACGAGGACCGCGAGAACGAGGGCGATCTGATCGTGCCCGCGCAGATGGCGACCCCCGAGGCGATCAACTTCATGGCCACGCACGGCCGCGGGCTGATCTGCCTCTCGCTCGACCGCCGGCGCGTCGACGCGCTCGGGCTTGAGCCGATGACGGCCAACAATCGCGAGAGCATGCAGACCGCCTTCACCATCTCGATCGAGGCGCGCGAGGGCGTGACCACCGGGATTTCCGCCGCAGACCGCGCGCGCACCGTCTCGGTGGCGATCGATTCGACCAAGGGGCCCGAGGATATCGTCACCCCCGGCCACGTCTTCCCGCTGACGGCGCGCGACGGCGGGGTGCTGGTCCGCGCCGGGCACACCGAGGCGGCGGTCGATATCTCGCGGCTTGCCGGGCTCAACCCCTCGGGGGTGATCTGCGAGATCATGAACGAGGACGGGACCATGGCCCGGCTGGACGATCTGGTGGTGTTCGCGCGCAAGCACGGGCTAAAGATCGGCACGATCCGCGATCTGATCGAATACAGGATGCGAAACGACCATCTGGTCGAGCAGGTCAGCGAGAGCGCGCTGACTTCGGATTACGGCGGCGACTGGCGCGCGATGACCTATCGCAGCAAGGTCGGCGGGGCGACGCATGTCGTGCTCCAGAAGGGCCATGTCGATCCCGAGCAGCCGACGCTGGTGCGGATGCATTCGATCTCGATCTTCGACGATATCCTGGGCCAGTCGGGTCCGCGCAAGCGCACGTTGCAGCGCTCGATGGCGGCGATCGGCGAGCATGGCAGCGGGGTGATCGTCTGCATCATGCCCGAGCGCCCCGAGCAATTGCAGGCCGAGATCGCGCGCGCGCCGCATGCCGGCGGCGAATTGCGCGATTACGGCATCGGCGCGCAGATCCTGGTCGATCGCGGGGTCAGCGACATGATCCTGCTCAGCGACCACGAGAAGACCGTGGTCGGGCTCGAGGGCTACGGCCTCAGCGTCACCGGCCAGCAAGCCATCCCCGCCTGACAGGAACCAACATCATGGCCAAATTCCTCATCGTCGAAGCGCGCTTCTACGACGAATACAACGACCTGCTCATTGCCGGCGCCAAGGCGGCGCTCGAAGGCGCCGGACATAGCGTCAAGGTGCTGACCGTCCCCGGCGCGCTCGAAATTCCCGGCGCGATCTCGCTGGCGGCGGAGGACGCGCAGTTCGACGGCTTCGTCGCGCTGGGCGTGGTGATCCGCGGCGAGACCTATCATTTCGAGATCGTCGCGGGCGAAAGCGCGCGCGGGATCATGGCGCTGACCATGGACGGGATCGCGATCGGCAACGGCATCCTCACGGTCGAGAACGACGATCAGGCGCGCGTCCGCGCCGACCCCGCGCAGAAGGACAAGGGCGGCGAGGCGGCCAGGGCGGCGATGGCCCTTCTGGAACTGGCGGAACGCTTCGGCGGCTAGATCGGGATGGTGTAAAACGGAGTCTCTCTCCCCTCCCCGCGGGGAGGGGTCGGGGGTGGGGGTGGGGGAGCGCGCCGCAGGCGCGCGTCTGCCCCATCGGCGTGGTACACCCCCACCCGGCCTCCCCCTCAAGGGGGAGGAGCAGAGTGGGACAATCTTGAGATCGGGCTCTAGGGCGCGCCGTCGAGCATTTGCTCGAGCCCAAGCGGCGAGAACGGACCGATCGCCAGCTGCTCGAACACCCCGATGCCGTCGAGATCGGCGCCGGTCACCGCGACCGGCATCTGGACATGCAAATTCTCCGGCGCGAGCGGATCGAGGCTGGCGAGGTCGATATCCTCGCGCTCGACACGGAGCGCGCCGTGGTGGATGCCGTGACCCCATTCGGGATGGGTGTAGCCCAGCCCGCGCATCTGGAACCGGCCGAGCGGCTCGAGCCGGAGCTGTTCGGGCGCGCCCTTGACCGCCAGCGACAGTGTCCCGCCGCTGGGCCAGCGGGTCCCGCTCTCGAGCCGCGCACGCATCCCCCCTGCACCTTCGTTGAGCCCGGCGGCATCGGCGCCGTCGGGCGCCCAGACCGCGCGGGTGTTCCAGGCGTTGCCATGGCTGTCGGCATTGACGTGGAAGAACAGGCTGCCGTCGGGGAAGTTGATCGGAGTCCATTGCCAGAAGAAGCCGAGCTGCGGGTGGCCGGGGATCGGCTGCGGATCGCGCGCGCCGACCGGGCGGACGCCCCAGCTGCGGTCGCGCGTGCCGCTGGTACCCGGCGCCAGCGCGCGGCGGTCGCCATCGACCTCGATCCAGCCCTCGTAATGGCCGTTCTGCGTCATCCGCGTGTAATCCATGAAGGCGCGCGGACCGATGCGGTGGATGAAGCGGGGCTCCTCGATCGGGAAGGAGCGCCCGGTGAACTCGACCTCGGCGGCCAGGCCCTCGAAGGGCTCGAGCCGCACTTTCAGCCGTTTGAGCGGTTCGATCACCTCGACCTCGAACGGGCCGACCGAGAGATCCATCCGCTCCATTCCCAGCTCGCGGCTTGCGTGGACGCAGTACTGCACCCCGTCGCGGACGACGTTGAAATGCGCGTCGATCACATCGAGATGCGGATAGATCCCCAGCGCGGCGGCGAAGAAGCCGCTGCCGTCGGGGGCATAACCGTTGAAGAAATAGCGGTCGTAGAAATTGCGGTCGGTGCCCGCGAAGGCCACCGGCTCGGGTGTCTGGTGGATCGGAAAATCGTCGCCCCTCGACAAAACCATCACTCGTCTCCCATCAAGGCGGCGATACTGTCATGCTCCAGCGCCAGCGAACAGGCCCCGCGTGCCATCGAGAGGAAATTGGCGTCGCCGCGCACCGTCCGCTCGACGAAGGCGGCGCTGAACACCGCGGTCGAGACCCCATGGAGCGCGCCGAGGCGATAGTCGCGCTGGATGTCGGTGCGGGTGAGCGCGACCCCGCGCGCCGCCATTTCCAGCAGGTAGAGATCGAGCAGCTCGTCCTCATGCGCGCGCCACATGGCTTCTCCCAGCCCGCAGCCGAGCAGATAGGCGACATCGGTCATGCCCCGGCCGGTTGCAGTGGTCTGCCAGTCGAGCACCGCGATCGGCTCCTGCCCTCCGCGGACGTCGAACAGCATGTTGTCGAGCCGGAAATCGCCGTGGATCAGGCATTGCGGCGGATCGCGGCGGGTGAAATAGCGCTCGCTCTGCGCCGCGAGCTCGTCGCACAGCGCCATCATCGCCGGGTCCAGATTGTCGCGGTAGCGCTCGCGGAAGATCGCCTGCGCCTGGGGATACATCTGCGCGACTCGCTCGGCCTGCCCGGGGGGCGGTTGCAGCCAGTCGGCCCCGAGCAGTTCCGCCTTGCCCCAGCTCGGCGCGTGGATCGCGGCCGCCTGACGGGTCGCGGCCTTCGCATCCTCGAGCCCGCAGCTGGCGACTTGGTCGCCCTGCCGCGCGGGGCCCAGGTCCTCGAACAGCAGCAGGAAATCGGCGCCCTCCTCCGAGACATCGACGAAATGCACCCGCGGCACCCGGACCGCGAGGTGCGGCGCCGCCCGGCGGTAGAATTCGACCTCCTTGCGGTAGAGCCCGAACATCGCCGCGGTCCCGCGGCTCGTCGCATCCGCCGCAGGGAATTTCGCCGCGAGCGTTCCGGTCTCGCCGGAATCGCCGAAAGCTACCGTGAATCGGACGCTGTCGCCGACCTGCCCGGTCCCGATCGCGTTCCATTCGACCGCTGCCACTGGCCGGCCGAGCACATCGCCCAGCCATCGGGGTGTGACTGCATCGGGATGCGTGGGAAATCCTGCCAAGCTTCTCTCCTCCCTGTCAGGCAGTCCTTTTGGACTTGTCCTTTGCTATAGGGGGAACGCTAGTCGGGCCGATGCGTCCTGACAATCAGCCACGTCGGCATGCGAGAGGGGAAGCAGGCAATGAACGGACCAATCGACTGGGCCGCATCGATCGGTGCGGTGCTCGCAGCCTCGATGATCGCCTTCGATCTCGGCCGCCGCGCCACCGCATGGGGATTCGTGCTGTTCTGCGTCGTTTCCGTCATGTGGATCTACATCGGGCTCAGCACCGGCGCGATCCCGCTCGCCGCGATGAACGGCGTGCTGCTGCTGATCAACGCCTGGGGCGTGTGGCAATACTGGTTCCACCCCAAGAACCGGGCGGCCGAGGCATAGATCCAATCCCAGGATCGAAGCGGCGGTCGATCAGCGCGCGCGCTTCCCGAAACAGGCACGGCCCGCATAGCGTGCGCTATGGCCGAGTTCCTCCTCGATCCGGATCAGCTGGTTGTATTTCGCCAGCCGGTCCGAGCGGGCAAGGCTGCCGGTTTTGATCTGCCCGCAATTGGTCGCAACCGCGAGATCGGCGATGGTCGCGTCCTCGGTCTCGCCCGAGCGGTGGCTCATCACCGAGGTATAGCCCGCGCGCGTTGCGATATCGACTGCATCGAGCGTCTCCGACAGCGTGCCGATCTGGTTGACCTTGACCAGCAGCGAATTGGCCAGGCCCTGCTCGATACCCATCCTGAGCCGCTCGGGGTTGGTCACGAACAGGTCGTCGCCGACCAGCTGGACCCTGCCGCCGATCTTCTGTGTCAGCAGTTTCCAGCCTTCGAAATCGTCCTCGCTCATCCCGTCCTCGATCGAGGCAATCGGGTAATCCTCGCACAGTTTCGCGAGGTAGTCGGCCATTTCAGCGGGGGTAAGCGAGATTTTCTCGCCCGCCAGATCGTAGCGACCATCGGCGAAGTATTCGGTCGCGGCGCAATCGAGTGCCAGCAGCACCTCGTCGCCGGCCTTGAACCCGGCCTGTTCGACGGATTCCATGATGAAATCGAGCGCGGCGCGGGTGCTGGCGAGGTTCGGCGCGAAGCCGCCCTCGTCGCCGACCGAGGTCGAGAGGCCCTTCTGCGCCAGCCCCTTCTTGAGCGTGTGGAAGATCTCCGCCCCCCAGCGTACGCCCTCGGCGAGGCTGTCGGCGCCCACCGGCATGACCATGAATTCCTGGATGTCGATCGGGTTGTCGGCGTGTTCGCCGCCGTTGATGATGTTCATCATCGGCACTGGCAGGACGTGCGCCGAGACGCCGCCGACATAGGAATAGAGCGGCAGGCCGCGCGCATCGGAGGCCGCTTTGGCGACCGCGAGGCTGGTGCCGAGGATGGCGTTGGCACCGAGCCGGCTCTTGTTCTGCGTCCCGTCGAGTTCGATCATCACCATGTCGATGTCGCGCTGGTCCTCGGCATCCATCCCGAGGATGGCGTCGGCGATCTCGGTGTTGGCCGCCTCGACCGCGTTTTGCACGCCCTTGCCATGGTAACGGCTCGGGTCGCCGTCGCGCAATTCTGCCGCTTCATGCGCGCCGGTCGAGGCGCCCGAGGGCACAGCCGCGCGTCCGAAACTGCCATCGTCGAGCAGCACGTCGACCTCCACCGTGGGGTTGCCGCGACTGTCGAGGATTTCGCGAGCGTGCAGGTCGATGATCAGGGTCATTGTGGCGGACTCCGTCGAAGTGTTGTAAATCGCTAATACACCCCCAGATGGGGAGTTCGGGTCGCTCTATGCCGCGGAACCAAGCTCCGCAAGTTGCGTTGCAATATCGAGGCCGGGCCGTTCGAGCTGCCCGGACAAGAACTTTGAATCGAGGGGATGACCGATGGCACAAACGCCCAGCAGCAATAACGAGAAGGCGTCGACGAAAACCGCCGCCAAGCAAACCACCGCCGCAAAGCCGCGCAAGACTGTGGCGAAGACCGGCGTAGCCAAGGAGACAGCACCCATGACCAACACCGCAACCTCACCCAATACGGCCACCGCCAATCCCGTCGCCGCGGGCACTGCCGAGACGGGCGCGAGCAACGAGCATCGCGCCGAGGCCAAGACGCGCTTCAATGCTGCGGTCCAGGAAGCCAAGGCCGGTGCTGCCGCGCTGCGGGCCGAAGCTGGCGAGCGTGCGAATGCGTATCGCAGCCAGGCCCGCGGCAAGGGCGAGGCCCTGGCTGGCGACGCCAAGGGCTATGGCGCCGAAGCCAAGACCAAAGGGCGCGAGCTGGCCAATGAAGGCAAGACCAAGCTGAGCGGAGGCATCGCTTCGCTGAGCAAGATGGTTGCCGAGAACGCCCACGTGGTCGACGAGAAACTCGGGGCACAATATGGCGACTACGCCCGCACCGCCTCGCGCTCGCTCGACGATACGGCGGCCAAGCTCGACCAGAAGTCGATCGACGAACTGACCGAGGACGGCCGCGAATTCGTTCGCAAGAGCCCCGGTCTCGCAATCGGCATGGCCGCCGTCGCCGGCTATATGCTCTCGCGCATCTTCGGCGGCTCGCGTCGCTGAACGCGCACGGGATCGAAGCATGACCGGATTGGATAGCGACATCGCAACGAAGCAACCGCATATCGGCGCGACCGATCTGCCCGATCCATATCAGGACGGCGAGGGGGAGGCGAGCCCTCCCCCTCCCTCCCTGCTCGACGATCTGGCGGCGCTGTTCGAGGACGGCAAGACCTATGCCCAGGCCGAGGTCGCCTATCAGAAGAGCCGCGCCGGCTATGTCGGCGAGCAGACGAAATTCGCCCTCGCCTATGGCGCGGGCGCACTCGGCCTGTTCCACCTCGCAGCGATTGCGCTGACAGTGGGTCTCCTGATCTCGCTGATGACGCTGGTGGGTCCGTGGATCGCGACCGCGATCGTCACGCTCGCACTGGGCGTTCTCGGTCTTGTGCTAGCACGTAAGCTGCGCGCGAAGATGCTCGAAATCCGTTCTGCCTTTGCGGAGGACGGCAAATGACCCATGCCCGCCTTAGAATGATCGAAGACCTTCACCTGCGCAATTCGGCCAAGGCGCTTGTCGAGGCCGACATCGCGCATCTGCGCGCCGATCTCGCCGAGCGCGGGCTCGGCGCGCGAGCGGCCGATCGCATCGCCGAGGGCGCAACCGACGTATACGAAGAAGCGGTCGAGGTCGCTGCGGACAACAAGGGCGCTCTGGCCGCGATCGTCGCGGCGCTGGTGCTGTGGTTCGCGCGGCATCCGGTCCTCCAGGCGCTGTTCGGCGAGGATGCGGACGAGCGCGACGACGAGGACGGGGATTACGACGATCGCTACCACCGCGATCAATACCACGACGACGCGGAACAGGGTAGCCGCTGGCATCGTTGACACCCAGACATCATATTTCGGAGATTACCATGAGTGAAGAGACCGGCACCAAGATCCTGACCGATGAAGACAAGCGCGCGCGGCTGCGCGAGAAGATCGGCGCTGCCGAGCAGCGCAACGAGGACCGCAGCGTTGGCGACATCGCAAAGGATGCAGCCGACACGGTGACCGAGTTCGCCAAGCGCCACCCGCTGGCAACCGTCGCCGGAGCAATCGGGCTTGGCCTCGCAATCGGCGCGATGACCCGCCCGGGTCGGCGCCTGACCCGCCGCACCGGTATGCTTGCGGCGATGGCGGCGGATACCGCCATGAATTACGGGCTCGATGCCTTCGATCGCGCAGGAACCGCTACCTCGGCGGCGGCGCGGTCGGGGTCTGACGGCCTCCAGGATCTCAGCGAAACGCTGAGTTCCGCGGCGCGCAGCTTCCGCCGCGACGCGGCCTACCGCGCGGATGTCGCCGGTGACGCGCTGCGCGGCACCAAGCGCCGCGCAGGGCGCAAGGCTTCGCGCACCATGCGCGACCTGCGTTCGCGTCTGAACCACTGATCGTCACGCGCGAGCCGGACGATCCGGACGCAGGAATTCGAGCGGCGCGACGGGCTTGCCTGTCGCGCCGCTTGCTTTATGGGGCGCGGCACCCCCTCCCCCAGGACATCCAGACGAAGGCCCGACCGCCATGGAAGAAACCACCGCCAAGCAGACGCTCTATCTCGTGATGGGCGGCCGCGTTTCCGATCCCCGGACCATGGAGTTCAAGGACCCGGAGTCGGTCCACGTCGTCGGCGTTTATTCCGACTACGAGACAGCGGAAGAGATGTGGCGCGCCAATGCGCAGCGCACCGTCGACGATGCCGAAATGAAGTATGTGGTCGTCCACCTGCACAAGCTGCTGGACCCGAGCTTGTAACGACAACGCCGGGGCCCGCATAAAGCGGGACCCGGCGCTCCGAACAAATGCTGCCGGGTGCTCCCCGGCAGGCCACCTGGCTAGATGTACTCGATCTTGTCGACGAGGTAGAACTTGTCGCCCGAGGGAACGGTCACTTCGACTTCGTCCTCGAGCCGCTTGCCTATCAAGGCGCGGCCGATGGGCGAATTGTACGAGATCCGCCCGTTGTTCGCATCGGCCTCGACCACGCCGACGATCTGATATTTGACCGGTTTGTCGTTCTCGTCGAGTAGCGTCACGGTGGCGCCGAACTGGATATGGTCGCCCGACAGCGTGGTCGGATCGATGATCTGCGCGCGGGTCACCTTGTCCTCGATATCCGCGATGTTCATCTCGATCTGGCCCTGGCGTTCCTTCGCGGCATGGTATTCCGCATTCTCGGACAGATCGCCATGAGCGCGCGCTTCCTCGATCGCATCGACGACGCGCGGACGCTCCTCACGAAGAGCCCTGAGATCGGTCATGAGCTTCTCATAACCCTCGGCGAGCATCGGTACCTTATCCATTCGGACCAGTGTCCTTCCTGTTGTCGATTCCGGCAATTCGCGGCTGCGCCGCTCTTGGGAGCGGTTCGATCAGCGTGGAATGTCCGGAAGGATAATTGTCAGCTAGCTATAATAGTCTTGCAAGGAGCGCACTTCAAGCTCGTCGGGGCGAACTTCCGCGATCGCGCGCGCGGCGGCGAGTGATGCGGCGGCGGTGGTGTAGGAGGGAACCTTGCGATCCAGCGCCGAGGCGCGGATCGATTGCGAGTCGAGCAGCGACTGCCAGCCCTCGGTGGTGTTGAAGATCAGATCGACCTCGCCGTCGATGATCGCGTCGACCACATGCGGGCGCCCTTCGGCCACCTTGTTGACCCGCGTCACCGCCAGACCCTGCTCAGCGAGGTAGGCCTGCGTCCCGTCGGTCGCTATCACCTTGAAGCCCATGTCGATCAGCGTCCGGACCGCGGGCACGATCACCGCCTTATCGCTCTGCTTGACCGAGACGAACAGCGTGCCGGCGCGCGGCAGGACCATCCCCGCCCCCATTTGCGACTTGAGGAAGGCGGCGGGGAAATCGGCATCGATCCCCATCACCTCGCCGGTGCTCTTCATCTCGGGCGAAAGCGCCGGGTCCGAACCCGGGAAGCGCGCGAAGGGGAACACCGCTTCCTTGACGCTCATATGCTTAGGGCGAATGTCGAAGGGCTCGAAATTGGACAGCGGTTCGCCCGCCATCACCCGCGCCGCGATCTTGGCCACCGGCCGGCCGATCGCCTTGGCGACGAAGGGTACGGTGCGGCTTGCACGCGGGTTCACCTCGATCAGGAACACTTCCTGGCCGTCGGGTCCGTCCTGCACCGCGAACTGGACGTTCATCAAGCCGCGGACGTCGAGCGCGAGCGCCAGTTGCCGCGCCTGGCGTTCCATTTCGGCGATGATCTCGTCGGGCAGGCTGTAGGGCGGCAGCGTGCAGGCGCTGTCGCCCGAGTGCACGCCCGCTTCCTCGATATGCTGCATCACCCCGGCGATGCGGACCTCGACCCCGTCGGAAATGACATCGACATCGCATTCGATGGCGTCGCGCAGATACTGGTCGACCAGCACCGGGCTGTCGCCCGAGACGTTGACTGCAGTGGCGATGTAATCGTCGAGCTGGGCTTCGGAATCGACGATCTCCATCGCCCTGCCCCCGAGGACGTAGCTGGGGCGCAGCAGCACGGGATAGCCGATGGTCCGCGCCACCGCCGCCGCCTCGTCGCGGCTCTTGGCGATGCCGTTGTCAGGCTGCTTGAGCTTGAGCTTGTTGACCAGCCTGGCGAAGCGCTCGCGATCTTCCGCAAGGTCGATGGCGTCGGGGCTGGTGCCGAGGATCGGGATGCCCTCGCGCTCGAGCGCGGCGGCGAGCTTGAGCGGGGTCTGGCCGCCAAGCTGGACGATCACCCCGACCAGCTCGCCCGCCTGTTGTTCGACGCGCAGGATCTCGAGCACGTCCTCCTCGGTCAGCGGCTCGAAATAGAGTCGGTCGGAGGTGTCGTAATCGGTCGAGACGGTCTCGGGATTGCAATTGACCATGATGGTCTCGTAGCCCGCCTCGGCCAGCGCGAAGCAGGCGTGGACGCAGCAATAGTCGAACTCGATTCCCTGCCCGATGCGGTTGGGTCCGCCACCGAGGATGACGATCTTGCGGCGGTCCGAAGGCTGCGCCTCGTCCTCGGCCACTCCGAAGCTCGGCGTCTCGTAGGTCGAATACATATAGGGCGTCACCGCCTCGAATTCAGCGGCGCAGCTGTCGATCCGCTTGAACACGGGTTCGACCCCGAGCTTGCGGCGCAGATCGCGGACCTCGCGCTCGCTGGTGGCGCCGGCCATGGCGCGCAGCGCATCATGGAGCAGGCCCGAACGGCGCGCCTGAGTCTCGCCCAGCCCGCCCGCGACGCCCACCGAACGCACCGCCAGCGTGGCAAGGCGCTTGTCGGAAAAGCCCATCGCCTTGAGCCGCCGCATTTCGACGGCATCGCGCGGCAGGCCATTGTGCGCGAGCATGCGCTCTTCATAGACGATCGCTTCGATCTGGCGCAGGAACCACGGGTCGAACCCGGTAATCGTCTGGATTTCCTCGACCGTCAGATCCTCGCGGAAGGCCTGCGCGATCCGCAGGATGCGCTCGGGCGTGCGCTGCGACAGCGCCGCAGTGATCTTGTCCTTCGATACACCCTCGAGCTCGGGCACGCGGTTGAAACCGTCGAGCCCAGTTTCGAGCCCGCGCAGCGCCTTCTGCATGCTCTCGGCGAAACAGCGCCCGATCGCCATGACCTCGCCCACTGATTTCATCGCGGTCGAAAGCTCGGGCTTGGCGCCCTTGAACTTCTCGAAGGCGAAGCGCGGGATCTTGGTGACGACATAGTCGATCGTCGGCTCGAAGCTCGCCGGGGTCGCGCCGGTGATCTCGTTGGTCAGCTCGTCGAGCGTGTAGCCCACCGCCAGCTTGGCGGCGATCCGCGCGATCGGGAAACCCGTTGCCTTGGACGCCAGCGCGGAGGAGCGCGAGACACGCGGGTTCATCTCGATCACGATTAGCCGCCCGTCCTCGGGATTGACCGCGAACTGAACGTTGCTCCCGCCGGTCTCGACCCCGATCTCGCGCAGCACCGCGATGCTGGCCGAGCGCATGATCTGGTATTCCTTGTCGGTCAGCGTCAGCGCCGGAGCGACGGTGATCGAATCGCCGGTGTGGACCCCCATCGGATCGACGTTCTCGATCGCGCAGACGATGATGCAATTGTCCTTGGCGTCGCGCACCACCTCCATCTCGAACTCTTTCCAGCCGAGCAGCGATTCCTCGATCAGGACCTCGTTGGTGGGAGATGCCTCGAGCCCTTCGCGGACTATCCGCTCGAACTCGGCCTTGTTGTAGGCGATGCCGCCGCCCGTGCCGCCCAGCGTGAAGCTGGGGCGGATGATAGAAGGCAGCCCGGTGCGCTCGAGCACCGCATGCGCCTCATCGACCGAGGTGGCGATCCCGCTGCGCGCACTTTCGAGCCCGATCGCATCCATCGCCTCGCGGAACCGGTTGCGGTTCTCGGCCTTGTCGATGGCATCGGCCTTGGCGCCGATCATCTCGACGCCGTATTTCTCAAGCGTGCCATCGGCATCGAGCGCCAGCGCGCAGTTGAGCGCGGTCTGCCCGCCCATCGTCGGCAGCACCGCATCGGGCCGCTCCTTGGCGATGATCTTGGCGACGATCTCGGGCGTAATCGGCTCGATATAGGTCGCGTCCGCCATGTCCGGGTCGGTCATGATCGTGGCCGGGTTGGAATTGACCAGGACGACCCGGTAGCCCTCCTCGCGCAGCGCCTTGATCGCCTGCGTGCCCGAATAGTCGAACTCGCAGGCCTGACCGATGATGATCGGCCCGGCGCCGATGACGAGAATCGAGGAGATGTCGGTACGTTTGGGCATTCAGGCGGCTTTCGCTACGAATAGCCCCTTCCCTCGAGGGAAGGGGTTGGGGATGGGTGTGCGGCGATGGCGGACAAGAAACTGACCGGCGTATCGCGCAAGCTGCGCAACAATATGACCGATGCGGAGCGCCGCTTGTGGTCGCACCTGCGCGCGAGCCAATTGAGCGGCACCAAGTTCACCCGCCAGTTTCCGATCGGCGATTTCGTGGTCGACTTCGCCTGCCGATCCTTGCGCCTCACGATCGAATGCGACGGTGGCCAGCATTCCGGCAGCCTTACCGACGAAGCGCGAACCCGCGTGATCGAAGCCCACGGCTACAGGGTCATTCGCTTCTGGAACCACGACATAATCGAGAACACCGACGGCGTGCTCCAGACCATCGCAAAAGAAATCGCCCTCGCCCGCAACGAGCGCAGCTGATCCCCCCTTCCCTTGAGGGAAGGGGTCGGGGGATGGGTGTACGAAGCCCACAATCTCGCACCCGGCCATCACCGCCGAACCCCCATCCCCAACCCTTCCCCAAGGGGAAGGGAGCAGGTCGGGAGAGAGGAGATGTCGGTGCGTTTGGGCATTTACGACCCACCCTCGGTCGTCAGAGAGGCGCGCTTGACGTTTACCAGCATCGTGTTCAGTGGCGCCTCGCCGCATCCGACTGCAATCGCACTCTCGTCGGGCCCGAGGCGCCTCCTCACCACCAAGAAACTTTCCCCGTCGACGATGTGCAATTCGTGGGTTCCGGAAGCTGCACCATTCCTGATGCTCTCCAAAATAGGCTCGACTGTTTCGCCGTCCTCAAACCGGTATGTATATTGCGCTCCGAATGTCTCATTCGTCAAAAAATCGATCACTCTGCTCTGGTCTGCGAACCTGTCGACGCACTCTTGCGGGGTCTCGGGTTTGGACGAACATCCGGCAGCCAGGCATAGCAGGCCAAGAGCAGAGGCAGTATCACGAATCCTCACCCCAACATCCCCACGAACTTCTCGAACAGATAAAAACTGTCCTGCGGGCCCGGACTCGCCTCGGGGTGATATTGCACCCCGAAGGCGCGCTTGCCGGTGATGGCGATGCCGCAATTGGTGCCGTCGAACAGCGAGACATGCGTTTGCTCGACGCCCGCGGGCAGACTGTCGCCATCGACCGCGAAGCCGTGGTTCATGCTGGTGATCTCGACCAGTCCGGCGCTGTCGCCCCAGCCTTCCCCGACCCGCTGGACCGGGTGGTTGGCGCCGCGGTGGCCCTGAAACATCTTGGCGGTCTTCGCGCCCACGGCGAGGCCGAGCAGCTGGTGGCCCAGACAGATGCCGAACAGCGGCACGTCGCGTTCTAGCAGCGCCCGGATCACCGGCACCGCGTATTCGCCCGTGGCCGCAGGATCGCCCGGGCCGTTGGAGAGGAATACGCCGTCGGGCTTGAGCGCGAGGATGTCCTCCAGCGTGCTGCGCGCCGGGACCACGGTCACCTTCGCCCCTGCCCTGACCAGATAGCGGAAGGTGTTGTCCTTGGCGCCGTAATCGAGCGCGACGACATGCGGCCGCTCGCCCTGCCCGGCGCCGTAGCCATGGCCCAGCTGCCAGTGCCCGCCGGTCCAGTCTTCGTGGCCCTCGCGGGTGACGCGCGGGACCAGGTCGAGCCCTTCGAGCCCCGACCACTCGGCCGCCTGCGCCTGCAGCGCCGCGATGTCGAACTGGCCCTTCGGATCATGCGCGATCACCGCATTGGGCGCGCCGTGGATGCGGATGCGGCGGGTGAGCGCGCGGGTGTCGACGCCCGAAAGCCCGATCTTGCCATGCGCGACCATCCAGTCGGCAAACTCGTGCTGCGCGCGGAAATTGGAATGCTGGGTAACCTCCTGCCGCACGATGCAGCCGACAGCTCCCAGACCGCGGCTCTCGTGGTCCTCCTCGTTCGCGCCGGTGTTGCCGATATGCGGGAAAGTGAAGGTGACGATCTGGCTGTCGTAGGAGGGATCGGTCATCACCTCCTGATAGCCGGTCATCGCGGTGTTGAAGCAGATCTCGCCGACCGCGCTGCCGGTGGCGCCGAAGCCCTTGCCCCAGATGCAGCTTCCGTCGGCGAAGACGACGACTCCGGTGGCCCCTTGCGGTTGCGCGTGCGAAGGTGCGGGACGGGCCATGGGCGCTCCGGTGTCAGGGGTTTCGGCAATGTGTGCTAAGGCCCAGCGGCTAGAGCGCGGCGGGCCTTTCGTCAACAGGAAGGCTTGCCGACGACGGGAAGGCTTGGCTTTGCGCCCTGGCCTTCTATGTCAGCCCCGATCCATCCACACTTTAACGAACGGCCGTTTCCATGATCCGCGACACCATCAAATCCGCCACCACCGCCTCGATGAAGGCCAGAACCAAGGATCGCACCGCGACGCTGCGGATGATCGCGGCCAAGATCAAGGATCGCGACATCGAGCTGCGCACCGCCGCCAAACAGCCCGAGGACGACACGCTGGTGATCGAGGTGCTGCAGAAGATGGCCAAGCAGCGCCGCGAATCGATCCAGATGTACGAGGATGGCGGGCGCGAGGAACTCGCGGCCAAGGAGCGCGACGAGCTCGCGGCGATCGAGGAATTCCTCCCGCAAATGATGAGCGAAGAGGAGACGCGCGCGGCGGTCGAGAAAGCCAAGGCGACGACCGGCGCGCAGGGCATGAAGGACATGGGCAAGGTCATGGCCGAGCTCAAAGCGCGCCACGGCGCGGTGCTCGACGGCGCCAAGGCCAGCGCGATGGTCAAGCAGAGCCTGCAGTGATGCCCGCTAGAACCGCTATTTGCGCCGCGAGACTCGAACGGCGTTAGGCTGCGCCGATGGCCCTTTCTCCCCAATGGCTGGACGAATTGCGCGCGCGGATCACGCTCAGCACGGTGATCGGACGCCATGTTCGGCTGCAGAAGGCGGGGCGCGAGTTCAAGGCTTGCTGCCCGTTCCACGACGAAAAGACCCCCAGCTTCACCATCAACGACGCCAAAGGCTTCTACCATTGCTTCGGCTGCGGGGCGCATGGCGATGCGATACGCTGGATGACCGACCAGCGTGGCTTGGCGTTCATGGATGCGGTCAAGGAGCTGGCGATAGAGGCGGGAATGGAGGTCCCGGCCCCCGATCCGGAATCCGCTCGCCGTGCCGAGGAGCGAGCGGGGCTGCAGGATGTGACCGCCGCGGCGCAGGAATGGTTCGTCGCCAATCTGGGCTCGAGCGAAGGCACTGCGGCGCGCGGCTATCTCGCCAGACGCGGATTTTCCCCGGCGACGATGCGCGAATTCGGTTTCGGCTACGCCCCCGAAGGCCGGCAGGCGCTGGGCCGTGCGCTGGCGCGCTTCGAGGAGCCACTGCTGGTCGAGGCGGGGATGCGGATCGCGGTCGAGGAGCGCGAACCCTACGACCGCTTCCGCGATAGGCTGATGCTCCCGATCCAGGACGCGCGCGGACGGGTGATCGCTTTCGGCGGGCGCATCCTCGATGCGGAGAGCAATCCCAAGGCGCCCAAATATCTCAACAGCCCCGACACGCCTTTGTTCGACAAGGGGCGCACGCTCTACAATCTCCACCGCGCCGCGCCAGCCGCGCGCCAGTCGGGGCGGATGATCGTGGTCGAGGGCTATATGGACGTGATCGCGCTGGCCGAGGCGGGGATCGGCGAGGCGGTGGCGCCGATGGGCACCGCGCTGACCGAGCAGCAGCTCGAACTGCTGTGGCGCCATGTCGAGCGCCCGATCCTGTGTTTCGACGGCGATGCCGCAGGCCGGCGCGCCGCGATGCGCGCGATCGAACGCGCGCTGCCATTGCTGCGCCCCTCGCACTCGCTGGCGATCGTCCAACTCCCCTCTGGGCTCGATCCCGACGATCTGTTGCGGCAGGAGGGCCGCCAGGCGCTGGAGAACCTCCTAGCGGGCGCGAGCAGCCTGCTCGACATGCTGTGGCAGGTCGAGCGCGAGGCGACGCCGCTCGCCTCGCCCGAGGACAAGGCCGGGCTTAAACAGCGCCTCCTCGATCATGCCGAGACGATCGCGGATCCCGATATCCGCGCGCTCTACCGCCGCGAATTGACCGAGCGATTTTCCGCCTTCGCCTTCCCCAAGCGCGAATGGACACCGCGCGAACCGTGGAAAAAAGGCGGCCCGCCCCGCCCCGCCCCGAAGCTTGCCCCCGAAGCGGCTGCAAAGCTTCGTCATGTCATCTCGGGCGGTGGCCGCGATTCGCTCGCGGGCGCGGTGATCGCCGGGCTGGCGCGCTTTCCGGACCAGATCGTGCGTCACGAAGAGGGCCTCAGCGACCTCGCGATGCGTGACCAAAATATCGGTCCGGCGATCGATTTGCTGCTCGAAACGGCGGAAGCGCTTGATTTGTCCGGTGGATCGCCCATATCGCCTATCCAAGGCCTGCCTGCCCCACCGGAAACCTCTCGTTTCGCCTTCCTCGATGAAGGCACAGACCCGGATGATGCGCGCGAGGAGCTGGCCGAAGCCGTGTCGTTGCTGGTCGAAAGACCCGCGCTCGAAGCCGCCCTGGCCGATGCCACGGCGCGTTTCGAAAGCGATCCCGAAGGCGCTTTCGCCGAGCAGCAGCGCCTGCTTAGGCGCAAGCTGGAATTCGAGGCGCGACTCGGGCAAATGGCAAGCAAGCGGGCCAGCAGGGCCCGGCAGGAATCAGACAGCCGCTCCGCGGATTCCGCGGATGCGGCCCATACAACGGACTGACGCGACACTTATGGCCAGCAAGTCGAAGACCGCCGAAAAAGAAGACGCTCCTCTGATCGACCTCAACGAGGCCTCGATCAAGAAGCTCATCGCGAAGGCGAAGAAGAAGGGCTACGTCACCTATGACGAGCTCAACGACGGGCTTCCTTCGGCCGAGATGAGCCCCGACCAGATCGAGGACATCCAGACCGCGCTGAGCGAGATGGGTGTCCAGATCGTCGAGAACGACGAGGAAGCGGAAGCCGAGGCGGAGGCCGAGCGCGACGACGAGGTCGAGGAGATCGCGACCACGGGCGACAAGAAAGAGCCCAAGACGCCGACCACCAACGTCACCAAGAAGCTCGCCGTGGGCGAGCGCACCGACGATCCGGTGCGCATGTATTTGCGCGAAATGGGCGCGGTCGAGCTGCTCAGCCGCGAGGGCGAAATTGCCATCGCCAAGCGGATCGAGGCCGGTCGCGACATGATGATCATTGGGCTGTGCGAAAGCCCGATCACCTTCCACGCGATCATCCACTGGTCCGAAGCGCTCAATTCCGAGGAAATGCAGCTGCGCGAGATCCTCGATCTCGACGCCATGCTGTCCAAGGAACCCCCGGCTGACAAGATGGCCGAGGATGCCGAGGACGATGACGACGGGGAAATCTCCGAGGAAACCGCCGGTCCCACCATCCGCGAAGACGAGGATGAGGACGAGGACAGCGATTCCGAGGACGAGGACGGCGAAGAAGGTTCGGCCAAGAAGGACGACGAAGAGGAAGAGGACAACACCATGTCCCTTGCTCAGATGGAGGCCGCGCTCAAGCCGGACGCCATCGAACGCTTCGCGCGCATCAAGGACCTGTTCAAGAAATTCGAGAAGCTCCAGGGCGAGCGGGTCGACCTGCTCGGCCGCGGCGAGGATTTCCCGGCCGCCAAGGAGAAGAAATACGAGGCGCTGCGCGAACAGCTCACCGCCGAGGTCGAGAGCGTCCAGTTCCATGCGAACAAGATCGAATTCCTGGTCGACAATCTCTACGCCTTCAACCGCCGCCTGACCGCGCTGGGCGGCCAGATGCTGCGTCTGGCCGAGCGTCACAAGGTCAAGCGGGTCGACTTCCTCGAGGCCTATATCGGCAATGAGATGGACGACGACTGGCTGACATCGCGGGTCAAGAAGGACAAGAAGTGGGCCGCCTTTGCCGACAAGGAAGCCGATGCGATCGACCGCATCCGCACCGAAATCAGCGATATCGCCAGCCAGACCGGCATGGCGCTCCCCGAGTTCCGCCGCATCGTCAACATGGTCCAGAAGGGCGAGCGCGAGGCGCGCATCGCCAAGAAGGAAATGGTCGAGGCCAATCTGCGCCTGGTGATTTCGATCGCCAAGAAATACACCAATCGCGGGCTGCAATTCCTAGATCTCATCCAGGAAGGCAACATCGGGTTGATGAAGGCGGTCGACAAGTTCGAGTACCGCCGCGGCTACAAGTTCTCCACTTATGCCACCTGGTGGATACGCCAGGCGATCACGCGCTCGATTGCCGATCAGGCGCGCACGATCCGCATCCCGGTGCACATGATCGAGACGATCAACAAGCTGGTCCGCACCAGCCGCCAGTTCCTCCACGAGGAGGGCCGCGAGCCGACCCCCGAGGAGATGGCGCAGCGCCTGTCGATGCCGCTCGAGAAGGTCCGCAAGGTGATGAAGATCGCCAAGGAGCCGATCAGCCTCGAAACGCCGATCGGCGACGAGGAGGATTCGCATCTCGGCGATTTCATCGAGGACAAGAACGCGATCATCCCGGTGGATGCCGCGATCCAGGCCAACCTCAAGGAAACCGTCACCCGGGTCCTGGCATCGCTCACCCCCCGTGAGGAACGCGTGCTGCGAATGCGCTTCGGCATCGGCATGAACACCGATCACACGCTGGAAGAGGTCGGCCAGCAGTTCTCGGTCACCCGCGAACGCATCCGGCAGATCGAGGCGAAGGCGCTGCGCAAGCTCAAGCATCCGTCGCGTTCGCGCAAGATGCGCAGCTTCCTCGATCAGTAGGCTTTTCGGCACGTCGAAAGAAAGTCCGGTGCAGACCTCCGGGGGGAGACCACCTCTGAATCCAGCATGCCCTCAATCGACCGCTTATCCGGGTGTCGATTTCGAGACCTTGTTCGAGCGCTCGCCCAATCCGTATGTGGTGCTCGATCGCGACCTCGTGATCGTCTGGATGAATGATTGCTATCTGCAGGTTACGGGGCGGACGCGTGCGGACATCGTCGGACGGCCGATGTTCGAGGCCTTTCCCAGCGCCACGGACTCGGAAAGTTACCGCCAGCTGCGCTCGTCCTTCGACCGGGTGCTGGAAAGCGGCGAGACCGACGAGATCGCTCATATCCGCTACGATATCGAGCAGGCCGACGGCACGATGGAGGAGCGCTACTGGAGCGCGACCCACACGCCGTTCAAGGATGAGGCCGGCCGGGTCACGCACATTCTCCAGCACACCGTCGATATCAGCGAGCTGCATGAGCTGCGCGGGATGCGCGAGCAGATGCGGGTGTACGAGCGCGCCGAACGAGTCGAGACGCGCAATCGCAATCTTTCCGAAGAGGCCCGCAGATTGCGCAATCTGCTGGAGAACACGCCGGGCTTTACCGCGGTGCTGCTCGGCGCCGAGCTGCGCTTCGCGATGGCGAATGCGGCATACCGGCGGCTAACCGGCAATCGACCGCTGGTCGGTCTGACCATCGAGCAGGCCCTACCCGAAGTGGTCGATCAGGGTTTCGTCGAGATCCTCGACGAGGTGTTCCGCACCGGCAACCCCTATTTCGGACGACAGGAACCGATCTTTCTTCGGATACAGGCCGATGCCGAACCCGAACAGGTCTATCTTGAATTCGTCTATCAGCCGATCATGGATGGCGACCGGCAGGTCACCGGGGTCTTCGTTCAGGGACACGACGTCACCGAGGAAGTGGAGTCAGCCCAGCGCCAGACCCTGCTGATTCATGAGCTCAACCACCGCGTCAAGAACACGCTCGCCATCGTTCAGGGTCTCGCGCAGCAATCATTCGGGCTCGACGAGAGCAACCGGTCGGGCCGCGATGCATTTGCCGCGCGGCTTGGCGCCCTGTCTGCGGCGCATAATCTGCTGACCTCGTGCAATTGGGAATCCGCCGAGGTGCGCAGCCTCATACAGGGATCGCTCGCCGCAGCGCTGGGGAACGCCGCCGAACGCTGCGAACTCGATGGCGCCGAAATTGTGCTGCGCCCCCAGCAAGCAGTCGCGCTTGCGATCATCGTTCACGAACTGGCTACCAATGCCCTGAAATATGGGGCCTCGTCGGTGCCCGATGGCAGGGTCGCGATCCAGTGGGTAACGGAAACGGCGGGTGAGACGGTGTCTATCGAACTGGATTGGAAGGAATCGGGCGGCCCACCAGTCGCCGCGCCGCAGAGCAAGGGCTTCGGCAGCCGGTTGATCCAGAGCGGACTGGGCGGGCGCAACGGGGCGGTTTCGATCGAGTACGAACGCAGCGGGTTGCATTGTCATATCAAGGGAGAAGTATGATCGAGGCCGGCACCACCATTCTCGTGCTCGAGGACGAAGCGATCATCGCCTTTGCGCTGGAGGACATGCTCGCTGCGGAGGGCGCGAAGGTCGTCATGGCGGCTACGTTGGATGAGGCCGCAGCTCTGATCGAAAAGGGCGGGATCGCTACCGCCGTGCTCGACGTCAATGTCCATGGCGAGAAGAGCTATGTCATCGGGGAGCTGCTGCGCTCGCTCGACATCCCCTTCGTCTTCGCGACCGGTTATGGCGACACCTCGCATCCACCGGAATTCGCCGAAACTCCCACGGTTTCCAAGCCTTACACGCATGAGCAGGTCAAGACGGCAATCGCCCGGGCACAGCTTGCGCTTGCCGGTGGAAGTGCTGGCTGAAAACGCTCTTTGCGGGGTGGAGAGAATCGCAAGGCTGACCTATGAGGCCGCCATGCGTATTGCCATTGCCTCCGACCATGCCGCGCTTGATCTCAAGGCCGAACTTCGCGACTGGCTGATCGCAGAAGGCCACGAGGTCGCCGATCTCGGCCCGGACACGGCCGACAGGGTGGATTATCCCGATTTCGGCTACTGCCTCGCGAACGTCATCGCGGATGGCACGGCCGAGCGCGGGATCGCACTCTGCGGCTCGGGGATCGGTATTTCGATGGCGGTCAATCGCCATCCCGAAGTGCGTTGCGCGCTCGTTTCCGAGCCGCTTTCCGCCGCGCTTGCCCGCGAACACAACGACGCCAATTGCCTCGCGCTCGGGGCGCGTCTTACGGGGAGCGACATGGCGAGGGCCTGCGTGTCCGCCTTCCTCGACACCGAATTCGGCGGCGGCCGCCACCAGCGACGCGTCGACAAGCTATCCGACCCCCAGATCGAGGACCGTTCATGAGCACTCAGCCCGCCCCCGCCGCCCAGTCTGCCGCTTCGCCGATGGACGGATTTTGGCACGACACGCTCGCCGAGGCGGATCCGCAGATCCACGAGGCGATCCGCAACGAGCTGGCGCGCCAGCAGGACAAGATTGAGCTGATCGCGAGCGAGAACATCGCCAGCCGCGCGGTGCTCGAGGCGACCGGCAGCGTGTTCACCAACAAATATGCCGAGGGCTATCCGGGCAAGCGCTATTATGGCGGCTGCGATTATGCCGACGTGGTCGAAACGCTGGCGATCGAGCGCGCCAAGGAGCTGTTCGGCTGCCAGTTCGCCAACGTGCAGCCCAACAGCGGCAGCCAGATGAACCAGGCGGTGTTCCTCGCGCTGCTCGAGCCGGGCGACACCTTCATGGGGCTCGACCTCAATTCGGGTGGGCATCTCACCCATGGCTCGCCGGTCAACATGAGTGGCAAGTGGTTCAACCCGGTCTCCTACGGCGTACGCCAGGAAGACGAGCTGATCGACATGGATGCGGTCGCCGCAACCGCGCGCGAGCATCGCCCCAAGCTTATTATCGCCGGCGGGACCGCCTACTCGCGCGTCTGGGACTGGCAGCGCTTCCGCGCAATCGCCGACGAGGTCGGCGCCTATCTGCTGGTCGACATGAGCCATATTTCGGGGCTGGTCGCGGGCGGCGCGCACCCCAACCCCGTCCCCCATGCGCATGTCGTCACCACCACCACCCATAAGAGCCTGCGCGGGCCCCGTTCGGGCGTGATCCTGTGGAACGCCGAGGCGCTGACCAAGCCGATCAACATGGCGGTCTTTCCCGGCATGCAGGGCGGACCGCTGATGCATGTCGTTGCGGCCAAGGCGGTCGCCTTCCGCGAGGCTCTGCGCCCCGAATTCGCCGATTACGCTCAGCGCGTTGTCGACAACGCGCGCGCGCTGGCGGCCAGCCTCGAAGAGCACGGGTTGCGCGTCGTCTCGGGCGGCACCGACAACCATTCGATGCTGGTAGATCTCAGCGCGAAGGACGTGACCGGCAAGGCTGCCGAGACGGGGCTCGACCGCGCCTGGCTCACCTGCAACAAGAACGGGATCCCCTTCGACACCCGCAGCCCCTTCGTCACCAGCGGAGTACGTCTCGGAACGCCCGCAGGAACGACCCGCGGTTTCGGCACCGAGGAATTCCGTACCATCGGCAAATTGATCGCCGAGGTCGTCGATGGGCTTGCCAGCGCCGGTCCCGAGGGCGATGAACGCATCGAGGAAAGCGTGCGCAGCCGGGTGAGCGAGCTGTGCCGCGCTTTCCCCGTCTATCCAAGGATGTAAAACCATGACCGAACGCAATCCGAACGATCCCAACTGGGTCGAAGACGCGAAGACCGAGATTTCCGGAATGGCGAAGGACGGGATGGCCCATCCCTCGACCAAGCCGGTGCTGGCCGGGGCCGCCATCGGCGCACTCGCCGGGGCGCTGCTGCCCGTAGTGAGCCTGCCACTTGGCCTGGTCGCGGGTGCGGGGTTCGCATTCTACAACAGGATCAAGAAATAACCTTCTGAATGCGCTGCCCTTTTTGTGCCCATGACGATAGCCAGGTAAAGGATTCGCGTCCGACCGAGGACAATGCCGCGATCCGTCGACGGCGGCAATGCGCGCATTGCGGCGCGCGTTTCACCACTTTCGAACGCGTGCAATTGCGCGAGGTGACGGTGGTCAAGTCCGGCGGCGACGGCAAGGCGGCGCGGCGCGAGCCCTTCGAGCGGCGCAAGCTCGAACAGTCGATCAGCCTCGCCTGCCGCAAGCGCGATGTCGCACCCGAGCGGATCGACCAGCTCGTCTCGGGCATCCAGCGCCAGGTCGAGACCGCGGGCGAAGCCGAAATCCCTTCCAGCCGCATCGGCGAGATGGTGATGGACGGGCTGCGCCAGATCGACAGCGTGGCCTATATCCGCTTCGCGAGCGTCTACCGCGATTTCAGCGAGGCGCGCGATTTTGAGGAATTCGCCAGCACCGTGCAGGAGGCAGCGCAGGCCGAGGCAACCGGCGGCCCCGCCAGTGGCTGAAGCCCCCGCAATCGTTCTGGTCCGCCCGCAACTGGGCGAGAACATTGGCAAGGCCGCGCGGGCGATGCTCAATTTCGGGCTCACCGAGATGCGTCTGGTGGCGCCGCGCGATGGCTGGCCCAACCCCAGCGCCGGCCCGGCCGCGGCGGGCGCAGACCGCGTACTTGCCGAGGCGAAACTGTTCGAGACCGTCGCCGAGGCGGTGGCGGATTGTTCGCATGTCTACGCCACCACCGTGCGCAAGCGCGGGGTGACCAAACCCGTCGTCACGCCCGAGGAGGCGGCCCGGGAGATCGACTCGGCGCAGGGCAGGTCCGCACTGCTGTTCGGACCCGAGCGTTCCGGCCTCGACATCCAGGATGTCGGTTTTTCACGCGCGATCATCACCGTGCCGATCAACCCCGAATTCGGCTCGCTCAATCTGGCGCAGGCGGTGATCCTGTGCGCCTATGAATGGTCCAAGACTCGGAAGCTCTCGCAGCCGACCCAAGAGGATATCTTGCCGCCCGCGCCGCAGGAGGAGCTCGACGGGCTGATCCGCCATCTGGAATCGATGCTCGAGCCCAAGGGCTATTTCATGCCCGCAATCCGCGACGAGGTAACGCGCACCACACTGCGCAACGTGCTGACCAAGCCGGGCTGGAACCACTTCGAGGTCCGGACGCTGCGCGGCGTGTTGACGACGCTGGCGCGAGCAAAACGCGACTAGCCCCAGCCGGCCGCCGAAATTCCGCTAGCCTCCCTCGATCATGCGGGCTAGCCGCTTCAAAACAAACCGAATTCAGTCAAGGATACTCTCTATGCGCAATGCCCTGTCCTCGCTGGCTTTGGCCTTCCTCGTGGCCGGGACTCCCGCGCTGGCGGCGGAGCCCGAACAGAAAGCCGCCCAAGGCGAAAAGGATCGACCCGCCGCTCAGGACGAGGCCAGCGAGCCGAAGAAGATATGCCGTCAGGTCGCGCTTCAGACCGGCAGCCGCCAGCGCGAGCGCGTTTGCATGACGAAGGGGCAATGGCGCGAGTTCAACCGCGGCGATTGAGGGATCTGCGCGTCGCTCAGACGGCGCTGCGAATCCGGTCCCATTCGACCGCTTCATAAGCGATCGAGCTTTCCACCAGCCGGTCCCAAATCTCCGCCAACTCCGCCGCCGGAAGCCCCCGCGCCTCGGCATCGATGCGGGCATTTGCGATCACCGCGGATTTGCGCGCTTCGTCGCGCACCGCGCCGCGGTCCTGCTTGATCCGTGCGGCCGCGTGCATGTAGCCGTAGCGGCGATCGAGCAGTTCCATCAGCGCGCGATCGGTGGCATCCACGCCGGCGCGCACCTCGCGCATATCGCTGCAGTCTTCGGGTCGTTTGATGTCGCTGTTCATGGCGAGGCGCACTGCCGCCCTCGCTCGCATTTGTCGAGCGCCGATCTCGCGTCTTGACCCGCGGCCCTCGCCTGCTATGGCGCGCGCTTCGCGAATTGGCTCCGCACCCCGGTGAAGCGGCAGCCGCGCTGGAGAATTGCTCCAGCGGTGCGATACCGGGTTAGAGCGCCACCGATGGGGTGGCGATGGCAAATCGAAGGACTTATTATGTCGAAGCGCAAAAGCGCCAAGTACAAGCTCGACCGCCGGATGGGCGAAAACATCTGGGGTCGCCCGAATTCTCCCGTAAACCGTCGCTCCTACGGCCCTGGTCAGCACGGCCAGCGTCGCAAGAGCAAGGTCAGCGATTTCGGCCTCCAGCTGCGTGCCAAGCAGAAGCTCAAGGGCTATTACGGCGACGTCACCGAGAAGCAGTTCAAGCGCACCTATGCCGACGCTACGCGAATGAAGGGCGATTCCGGCCAGAACCTGATCGGTCTGCTCGAGCGTCGTCTCGACATGATCGTCTATCGCGCCAAATTCGCTCCGACCGTGTGGTCGGCCCGGCAGATCGTCAACCATGGTCACATCTATGTGAACGGCGTGAAGTGCAACATCCCCTCGCGCCGCTGCGATGTTGGCGACGTTATCAGCCTCGGCAGCAAGGCCAAGGACATGGCGCTCGTCATCGAGGCGCAGAGCCTGCCCGAGCGCGACATTCCCGACTATGTCGCGCCCGACGGCACCGAGAAGGTGACCTTCACCCGCGTGCCCAAGCTCGACGAAGTGCCCTATCCCGTCACGATGGAACCCAATCTGGTCGTCGAGTTCTACTCGCGCTGATCTGCGAGCAGGACATCTCGACAAGAAAAGGCGGCCTCTCGAGGCCGCCTTTTTTGTGCCTACCTTTTGGAACGATGCCCGGTGCCCGCAGGCGGCAGAACGCCTTGCCTTGAGCTCAGCCCCCCAGATGACTGTTTAGGAAGATATCGATCTGTTGCAACATGTCGGACCGCGCTTTGCTATCGGCGAGCCCGTGATCGAGGCCGTCGAGTTCCACGTATTCAACCGCCTTTCCAGAATCCTTCAGGCGCTTGGCCATCATCCGCGAATGAACGACGGCGACGTTCTGATCGAGCGTGCCGTGGAACAGCATGACAGGTGCAGCGAAGGAGTCGGCATGTTTGGCAGGACTGCCCGCGCGCACATGCGGTCCCTGCCCGATGAAGGCATCGACGAGCCCGAAATTGGTATAGGGGCGGGCATCGTCGCGCAGCTGGTCGAGGTCGGTTACCGGAGCAATCGCCACCACCGCTTGGTAGAGCGACGGGTCGAGCACTTGCGACTGCAGCGCCGCGTAGCCGCCGTATGACCAGCCCACCACCGCCAACCGGTCGGACTCGGCGATCCCTTCGCGCACCAGCCAGCGGCCAGCATCATTGACATCGCCAATCGCCGTCTCCCAGGCCTGGAAGCCGTTGCGTCCGAACCATGCTTCCCCATAACCGGCGGATCCGCGGAAGTTCGGCTGCAAGACGGCAAAGCCACGGGCGGCAAAAAACTGCACCAGCCAGTCGAAACCCCATTCGTCGCGCGCGCTCGGCCCGCCGTGGGGCAGGACGATCGCGGGGAGATTTTTGCCATCCGATCCAGGGGGCAATGTCAGATAGGCGGGAATCGGAGTTCCATCCGCAGCGGGAAAGGAAACCGGCGTCATCGCCCCCATGGTCTGGTTCTGGAGATGTTCGCGCAGCGGTAGCACTTCGCTCAGCTCACGGCTTGTCCGGTCGTAGAGATAGACCATGCCTGGGTCGGTATCGCTCGATGCGACGATCAGCAGGCGGCTTTCGTCCGCGCTGGCGCCGACGATGTTGATCAGCGGCTTGCCCGGGAGCGCCTCCTGCAATTGCGCAGCGAATATCTTCAAATCGGCGTCGAAATACTCGACGGCGCGCTTCTCGGTGGCATAGCTTGCGCCCACGACCCGGCGCTGGCGTCCGATGCGGATCAGGCGGTCGACATCGACGTCATCGCGCGCCATCACGACTCTCGGCTCCCCGACGCCGTCGAGCGGCACTTCGACAACCCCCGTGTATCCGTCCACCGCATCGAAGCCGAAGGCAACATTGCGCTGCGAGTCGACCGCGACGGGGATAAAACCCGAGGCAGTCTGCGCGTCGAGCTTTACCCTGGAGAGCAAGGTCCAGCCCGACTTCTTCGGCCCGCGGTAGTAAAAATATTGCTCGTCGCCCAGATTGGATCCGACGCCTCTTGGGTGGCGGACCTTCATGCGCACATCGCCCTTGTCGTCGGCGATGTAGACCACGGCATCGCTGTCGGGGTTCTCCACCTTCTTGCGGCGGCCGTCGATAACATTGACCTCCTCGACGCCGAGCCCGCTCGCCTCGTTGGCAAGACGTGTCCCGATGGTGCGTTCCGGGACATATTCCTTGGTCATCAGGACGGTATCGTCTCCGTCACTCACATCGAGCGCCAGAATGGTACCGCCGTCCTGCCGGTAACCGAGAGCGCGCATGTCGGTTCGAGGTGTGAGCAACAGCGGCTCGGAGCCATCCGCCCCGATCGCCAGAACTCGCGAAAAACCGATCAGTACGCCTGACCCCTCGCTGACCATATCCACCATGCAAACCAGCCGTTCCTCGGAGGCCCAGTCGCAGCGCGACAGGTCCGAGCGCTGTTCGCTGTTGGTGAGGATCGGCTTGATCGTGGCGTCCCCGACCAGATCGATCACGTTGAGGATTTCGCTTCCCTGCGGACCCGGCTCGATGAAGGCTATTTTCTGACCCGTCGGCGAGAGGCTGATCTGCAGCACCGTCTGGCGGATGCCGAATCGTGTGGCAGTTTCCTCCAGAGTTTCAGCCGCAGCGAAGGCAGGCGTACCTCCTGCAATGGCGACGACAGAGACAGCAGCGGCAAGCGCAAAACGCATTCTCATGGAAACGACCCCCCGGTTTCTATCCTCGGGTTAATCTACCGGCGCTGGAAAAACCTGCAAGCCTTTCAGTTTTTTCCGTAATCCCGCCGGAAATCCGCGGCGAACCGTGAAAATTCGCCCGCTCCGATCGCATCGCGCATTGCCTGCATCAGTTGCTGGTAGAAGGCGATGTTGTGCTCGGTCATCAGCATCGCGCCGAGGATCTCGCCCGCCTTGTTGAGATGGTGGAGATAGGCGCGGCTGTAGCTGGCGCAGGTGTCGCAGGTGCAGCGCGGGTCGAGCGGCTCGAGGTCCTCGGCGAAGCGGGCGTTGCGCAAATTGATCGGGCCGGTCCAGGTGAAGGCCTGGCCGTTGCGGCCCGAGCGGCTCGGCAGCACGCAGTCGAACATGTCGATCCCGCGCTCGACCGCGCCGACCAGGTCGTCGGGCTTGCCCACGCCCATCAGATAGCGCGGCGCGTCCTCGGGCAATTGACCGGGGGCGAAATCGAGCGTGGCGAACATCGCCTCCTGCCCCTCGCCCACCGCCAGCCCGCCGATCGCATAGCCGTCGAACCCTACCTCGCGCAGCGCCTCGGCGGAGCGGGCGCGCAGTCCTTCGTCTAGCGCGCCCTGCTGGATGCCGAACAGTGCCGCGCCGCTCGCGTGCTCGCCGCCGGCGTCGAAAGCCTCGCGGCTGCGTCTGGCCCAGCGCATGGACATTTCCATGCTCGCCTCGATCTCGGCGAAGGGCCGGTCGGCGCGCGGGCATTCGTCGAAGGCCATGACGATGTCCGAACCCAGCAGGCGCTGGATCTCCATCGAGCGTTCGGGGGTCAGCATGTGCTTGGAGCCGTCCAGATGGCTGCGGAACTCGACGCCCTCCTCCGTGAGCTTGTTGAGATCCGATAGACTCATCACCTGGTAGCCGCCGCTGTCGGTCAGGATCGGGCGCGACCAGTTCATGAAAGAATGGAGGCCACCGAGGCGCGCCATACGTTCGGCACCGGGGCGCAGCATCAGATGATAGGTGTTGCCCAGGATGATGTCCGCCCCTGTCTTGCGCACCGCTTCGGGCTTCATCGCCTTGACCGTCGCCGAGGTGCCCACGGGCATGAAGGCGGGGGTGTGGATCTCGCCGCGAAGCATCGCGATGCGCCCGGTGCGCGCCTTGCCGTCGGTGGCGTCGATCCGGAAGTCGAACCTCTCGGTCATGATCAGAACCCGTAAATGATGGTGGCGCGGGTCAGCGTGTCGGTGGTGACATTGCCGACGGGAGGATTGCTGTCGTAGTCCACCTGATAGGACAATCGCGCGCGCAGACTGTCGGTGACCCGGAAATCCAGCCCGGTGATCAGGTTGAGCGTGGTGCCGGCGGCATCGAACACGGCCACCGCCTGGCCGCCGGTTTCGGCAAGCGCGTTGACATCCTGCGTGAGCGTCAGCCGCTCGAGGATCCGCCAGTCGAAATCGACCCCCACCAGTCCGGCGATGCGGCTCTCGCGGCTTCCGTCGGTGGATTGGGTGACCCGGAAGGCGGGGCCCGCCTTGACCGAAAGCGAGAAGTCCTCGCTGTCGACGACATTGTAACCAAGTCCGCCGGATATCGCGTAACGACCGGTGTAGCCCTGCACCCGGTCGCGCTCGAACTGTGCGAGACCGTAAGCAAAGACGTCCTCGCCGAATTGCCAGCGCGGTTCGTAGGCGAAGAGGAAGTTCTCGCGGCTCGTGACGCCGTTCTGACTCTGATAATCCGCCCGTGCGCGCACCCGGTGCGTCCAGTCGATACCCTCGCGGATCAGCGAGAGCGAGGCCGTCAACCCGGCCGTATCGCTGTTGCCGCTCGACTGAAAACCGCCCAGCTCGCCTTCGCCGCTCCACAGCTCGAACAGCCCGGCGGAGCGGATCGACTCTTCGTGCTGCGCGGCGGCGAGCGTGTCGCGTTCCGCTTTGGCCGCCGCCCATTCGGCCTCGATCGCCGCGATCCCCTCGGCCTCACTGGGATAGGCGCTGCGGGCGAGTTCCAGCGCGGTGGCAACCTTGGCCGCATCGCCGGTCGCGCGAGCGGCATCGATCATCGCGCGCACCCCTTCGGGAAGTTCGGCCTGGGCAGGCGCAGCCCATATCGCGAACAGGGCCAGGGCGGCATGGGGAAGCGGTCGGCGAAGCATCATCGCCCGCGCCGATAGCCAATCAGGCGCGCAGTCGCCAGCCCGTCTTGAAGATCGTGGCGATGATCGCGATGCAGGTCGCGAGGAAGCCCAGCGTGATCGCAAAACTGATCCAGATGTCGACATCGGCGCTGCCGTAGAAGGTCCAGCGCAGACCGCTCACCAGATAGACGATCGGGTTGAACAGCGCGATCGTATCCCAGGGCTGGGGCAACATCTCTATCGAGTAGAAGGTTCCGCCCAGGAAGGTCAGCGGGGTGAGGAACAGCAGCGGGATGATCCCCAGCTTCTCGAAATTGTCCGCCCAGACGCCGAGGATGAAGCCGAACAGGCTGAAGCTGGCGGCGACCAGGATGATGTAGATGAAGGCCAGAAACGGATGCGCGATCGAGTAGTCGACGAACAGCCGTGCGGTGAGCAGGATGATCGCGGCCAGGATCAGGCTCTTGACCGCCGCCGCCCCTACGAAACCAGCCAACGTCTCGCCCACCCCGACCGGCGCCGAGAGCAATTCGTAGATCGTACCGGTGAAGCGCGGCATGTAGATCCCAAAGCTGGCATTGCTGGTGGTCTCGCCCAGCAGGGTCAGCATCAGCAGCCCCGGGATGATGAAGGCGCCGTAATCCACGCCGCCGAGATCGGGCATCCGCCCGCCGATCGCCGCACCGAAGACGATGAAATAGAGCGAAGTCGTGAGCACCGGAGCGATGATCGACTGGAAAGCGGTGCGGAAGGCACGCATGATCTCGCGGATGAAGATCGACCATGCCGACCGGGCGCTGAAATGCATCAGGCGGTTTCCCTTGCGTTGGTAGCAGGCTGGGGGGCATCGCCCTCGCCCAGCACCGAGACGAAGATGTCCTCGAGGCTGCTTTCGCGCACGTCGATGCCGATGTAGTCGATCCCGGCTCCGGTCAGCGCCTTGGTCAGCGCGGCGACCTCCTGCTTGCCCTTGCCGGTGCCGTCGCCGCCGCGATAGCACAGGCTCGTGCCGCCCTGCTCCAGCTCGATCGGGAAATGCGCGAGCGCGGGGGGAATCACGGACATCGGTTCGGCCAGGGTAATATGCGCTTCGGTCCGCCCGAGCCGCGCCATCATTTTGGCTTTTTCGTCGACCATCAGCAGCCGGCCGTTGCGGATCACCCCGACGCGGTCGGCCATCTCCTCGGCCTCCTCGATGTAATGGGTGGTGAGGATAACGGTCACGCCGCGCGCGCGCATCTGGTCGATGAGCTGCCACATGCCCTTGCGCAGTTCGACGTCGACGCCCGCGGTGGGTTCGTCGAGGAACAGCAAGTCGGGTTCGTGCGCCAGCGCCTTGGCGATCAGCACGCGGCGCTTCATTCCGCCCGAGAGCGCCATGATCCGCTCGTCGCGCTTGTCCCATAGGCTTAGCGAGCGCAGGATTTCCTCGATCCGCTCGGGGTTGGGCGGCAGGCCGAACAGTCCGCGCGAGAAGGCGACCGCGCGGCGGACCGGTTCGAACATGTCGGTGGCGAGTTCCTGCGGCACCAGACCGATGCGCTTGCGCGCCTGGCGCCAGTCGCGCGAGAGATCGTGACCGAAGGCGCGGATCGTACCCGAGGACGGGGTAACCATCCCGCAGACCGCGCCGATGAGCGTCGTCTTGCCAGCCCCATTGGGCCCGAGCAGCGCGAAGATCTCGCCCTTGTTGATGGTCAGATCGACATCGTCGAGCGCTCTGAGCCCGCCGGGATAGACCTTGGTCAGGCCGGTGAGCTCGAGAATGGGTTCGGACATGCGGTGCAATTGTGCCCGGCGGCGCAAGATTGCAAGTGTCGCGGGCGATCAGGGCAGCAGCAGGCTCGAATCGCCATAGCTGTAGAAGCGGTATTCGTTCGCGATTGCATGGGCATAGGCCTCCTGCATTCTTTCGCGCCCCATCATCGCCGAGACCAGCATGAACAGCGTGGATTTGGGAAGATGGAAGTTGGTCATCAATCCGTCCACCGCGCGGAAGCGGTAACCCGGGGTGATGAAGATGTCGGTGTCGCCCGCGAACGGAGCGATCACGCCGTCCTCGCCGGTTGCGCTCTCGAGCAGCCGCAGCGAGGTGGTGCCGACCGCAATGACCCTACCACCCGCCTTGCGCGCCGCGTTGAGCCGCTCGGCGACGTTGGGTTCGATCCGGCCCCATTCGGAGTGCATCACGTGGTCGGCGGTGTCCTGCGCCTTGACCGGCAGGAAGGTCCCCGCGCCGACATGCAGCGTTAGCATCTCGCGCCCGATCCCCGCCTCGTCGAGCGCCGCGACCAGTTCCTCGGTGAAATGCAGCGAGGCGGTCGGTGCCGCCACCGCGCCGTCCTCGCGCGCGAACATGGTCTGGTAGTCCTCGCGGTCCTGCGCATCGGTGCCGCGCTTGCCCGCGATATAGGGGGGCAGCGGCATGGTTCCGGCACGTTCGAGCAGCAGTTCGACCGGTTCCTCCCCGGCAAAGCACAGCGTGAAGCTGCCATCCTCATGGCGGGTTTCGGCCGTGGCGGTCACCCCGCCGCCGAAAGTGACGAGGTCGCCCGCTTTCAGCCGCTTGGCATTGCGGATGAAGGCCTGCCAGCGGCGCAGGTCGATCCGCTTGTGCAGGGTCGCGCCGATCCTGGCCTCGCCGCGGCGCCCCTCGAGCTGCGCCGGGATAACGCGGGTGTCGTTGAACACCAGCACATCGCCCGCGCGCAGCAGCAGCGGCAGGTCGCGCACGCCGAGGTCTTCAAAGGAGCCCCCGCCCCGCACCAGCAGCATTCGCGCGGCGTCGCGGGGGCGAACGGGGCGCAGCGCGATCCGCTCGGGCGGAAGCGTAAAATCGAAAAGGTCGATATCCATGGCGGAACCCGTCCCGGCCGTGCGGGCCAAGCCGCGCGGGAATTACTCGCCGATCGGCGCGTTCAGCTCATCGGCGGTGATCTCGGCCGCCGGAGCCGGTTGCAGCGCCTGAGGCCGCGGAATCGGGCGATTGTCGCTGGCGATCGACGCCTGGACGATCCGGGTCGGATCGACCGGCGGCTCGCCGCGGTTGATCGCATCGACCGCAGCCATGTTTGAAATCACCCGCCCGAGGTTGGTGTAGCGCTTGTCGAGGCTGAAGCGGGGATAGAAGACGATGAAGAACTGGCTGTTCGCGCTGTCCTCACCCTGCGCGCGCGCCATCGAGAGCGTGCCGCGGACATGCGGCATCGGGTTGAACTCGGCGGCCAGATCGGGAAGCGACGAGCCGCCCTGTCCGGTCCCGGTCGGATCGCCGGTCTGCGCCATGAAGCCGTCGATCACGCGGTGGAAGATCACCCCGTCGTAGAACCCTTGACGGGTCAGCGTCTTGATCCGCTCGATATGGCTGGGCGCCCAGCTTGGCATCAGCCGGATCGCCACCCGCTCGCCATTGGAGAGATCGAGCAGGAGGATGTTCTCGCGGTCTTCCTCCATGCTGTAGTTGATCGGCGCGTAGACGGGTGCGGCTTCAGCGGGCGCGGCTTCGTCGGCGGCATCCTCAGTAGGAACTGGGGCGGGAGCTTCCGCCGGAGCCTCCTGCGCCTGAGCGGAGGTGGAAAGTCCCGCCAGCGGCGTGGCGACCAGCGCGGCGAGCGCGGCAAAGGCAGGCGAAAGCTTCAGCATGGATTTTCCGTCTGTTGGAACATGGGAACGGCGCGCGGTCTAGCCGCGGCGCGCTGTCGGTTCAATGAATGGTTCAGTAGTCGCCCTTGCGCCCGGTCTCGTCGACCCGGGCCACGACATCGTCGCGCACCTGCGCGCTGACGAAGGGCGTAATATCCCCGCCATAGACCGCAATTTCCTTCACCAGCCGCGAGGCGATCGGCTGGAGCGAGACATCGGCCATCAGGAACACGGTTTCGATCTCATCGTCGATCTGCTGATTCATCCCCGCCATCTGGTATTCATATTCGAAATCCGCGACCGCGCGCAGCCCGCGCACGATGACGCTCGCGCCCTGCGCCTTGGCGAATTTCATCAGCAGCGCGTTGAAGGCGACCACCTCCACATTGCCCAGCCCCATGGTGGCGACCTCGCGCTCGACCATCTCCAGCCGCTCGGCGGTGTCGAACATCGGGTTCTTGGAAGGATTGGTGGTCACTCCGACAATCAGCCAGTCGACCAGCTTGCAGCCGCGCCGCAGGATATCGGCATGGCCGAGGGTGATGGGATCGAAGGTCCCGGGATAGATGCCGATGCGTTTGCTCATGGAATATTACCTGTCTCTTTCGACGATATAGCGCGCGAGCGCTTTCAGCAGGCTGGCGTCCTCGCCGTGCGATGCAAGCCGCGCAATCGCCTGCTCGGTCAGCATTCTCGCTTGCGCGCGCGCCGGCTCGACCCCCATCAGCGTGACGAAGGTCGCTTTGCCCTGCCCTTCGTCCTTGCGCAGCGCTTTGCCCGCCTTGTGGGGGTCGCCCTCGACATCGAGCAGGTCGTCGGCGATCTGGAAAGCGAGTCCGATATCGCGGGCATAGGCGCGCCAGTGAACCCGCCCTTCGGGCACCACGCGGCCCAGGATCGCGCCCATCTCGACGCTGGCGGCGAGCAGCGCGCCGGTCTTGAGCTGCTGCAGGCGGGTGACCTGGCGCAGGTCGTAATCCTCTCCTTCCGAGGCCATGTCCATCATCTGGCCGCCGGCCATGCCCTCGTGCCCGCTGGCGCGCGCCAGCGTCGCCACCAGTTCGGCGCGGACGAAGGGGTCGCCGGTGATCTCGGGACGGACCAGAATATCGAAGGCCAGCGCATGGAGCGCATCGCCCGCAAGCACCGCGGTCGCCTCGTCGAAAGCGCGGTGGACGGTCGGCTTGCCGTGGCGCAGATCGTCGTCGTCCATGCAGGGGAGATCGTCGTGGATCAGCGAATAGGCGTGGATCGCTTCCACCGCGCAGCCCGCGTGGATCGCCGCGGTGCGATCGACGCCGTAGAGTTCGGCGACCGCCGCCAGCAGCAGCGGGCGGACTCTCTTGCCTCCGCCGATGGTCGCATAGCGCATCGCCTCGACCAGCCGCGCACTGCTATCCTCGGGGACCGGCAGATAGGAGTCGAACGCCGCATCGATATCGGTCTGGATCCGCTCCAGCGCCCTTTTGAGCTCCGCGTGCGAATTCGGGACTGCGGTCACGCTCATCCTTCGGCGTCGAAGGGTTCCGTGCCCGACGGCTTGCCCGCGCCATCGGTGACGATCTTTTCGATCCGTGCCTGCGCCGCGTCGAGCCGCGCCTGGCAATGCTTGCGCAAGGCTGCGCCGCGTTCGTAGAGCGAAATGCTCTCGTCGAGCGGCACATCGCCGCTCTCGAGCCGGCGCACCACCTCTTCGAGCGCCCTCAGCGCATCCTCGAAATTCATCGGGGCGATATCCGCAGCGCCCCCTCCTGCCGGTCCCGTATCCATGGGTCAGGAGCATTGACCGCGCGGCTCCACGGGGTCAAGTAACCAACCCAGGGGGAATGCTTAATGAAGTGGATTGTCGCCGATCGTGCCGCCGCTGGCCTTGTGCCGGCCCTCACGATCTCCCCGGAGTAGAGCGATGTTCATCGGACACTGGGCTCCGGCCTTCGCGGCCGCGGCCGTCGCACCCGAAAGCCCGCGGCTGGGCACGCTGTTCATCGCCGCGCAGTTGGTCGACTGGGCGTTCGCGCTGTTCGTGCTGGGCGGGTTGGAGCACCTGCGGCTGGTTCCGGGCATCACCGCGATGAACCCGCTCGATCTCTATCACATGCCGCTGTCGCACAGCCTGCTGGGCACTGCCGTGTTCGCGCTGGTGTTCGGCGTGGCGATCGGCGCGGCGCTGCGCAATGCTGTTGCGGGAACCTGGGCCGCGGCGGTGGTGCTCAGCCACTGGCTGCTCGATCTGCTGGTTCACCGCCCGGATCTGACCCTGGCCGGCGGCGCGGACAAATTGGGTTGGGGTCTGTGGGATCATCCCGGGATCGCCATCCCGCTCGAGCTCGCGCTCACGCTGGGCGCCTTCGTCTGGTACATCCGCGCCACCAAGGGCCCGCTCGGTCCGCCGCTGATCCTGCTCGGCGTCATGCTGGTGCTGCAGGCCTTCAGCTGGTTCGGACCCGAGCCGCAGGGATCGCCCTTGGCAATGGTGCTGACGATGCTCTTCGCTTTCGCCGTAGTCACCGCGCTGGCCTTCTGGGTCGGGCGGACGCGGTGGCACAAGCGCCACGTGGGGCTGGCGGTGGCGAGCGTGCGGCGCTAAGCGCGCGCGCATGGCAAACCCGACTTCCGCGATCACCCTCCCCATCACCGCCGAGACCGTCGAGCAGCACGGTCTCAGCCCCGAGGAATACGAGCGCGTCCTGAATGCGCTGGGGCGCGAGCCCAATATGGTCGAGCTCGGCATCTTCTCGGTGATGTGGTCGGAGCATTGCTCCTACAAGAGCTCGCGCCTGCACTTGAAGAAACTGCCGACCGAAGCGCCCTGGGTGATCTGCGGCCCCGGCGAGAACGCGGGCGTGATCGATATCGGCGATGGGCAAGCTGCCATCTTCAAGATGGAGAGCCACAACCACCCCAGCTACATCGAGCCCTATCAGGGCGCGGCGACCGGCGTGGGCGGGATCCTGCGCGATGTGTTCACCATGGGTGCGCGCCCCGTGGCCAACGCCAATGCGCTGCGCTTCGGGCGTCCCGAGCACCCCAAGATGAAGCATCTGGTGCAAGGTGTGGTCGCGGGCATCGGCGGCTATGGCAATTGCGTCGGGGTGCCGACGGTCGCGGGCGAGACCAATTTCCACCCCGCTTACGATGGCAACATTCTGGTCAACGCAATGACCGTCGGCGTCGCCGATGCGGACAAGATCTTCTATTCCGCCGCCACCGGGGTGGGCAATCCGATCGTCTATGTCGGCTCCAAGACCGGGCGCGATGGGATCCACGGCGCGACCATGGCGAGCGCTGATTTCGGCGAGGATTCGGATGCCAAGCGCCCTACGGTCCAGGTCGGCGATCCCTTTACCGAGAAGCTGCTGATCGAGGCCTGCCTCGAACTGATGGCCACCGATGCGATCGTCGCGATCCAGGACATGGGCGCGGCGGGGCTGACTTCCTCGAGCGTCGAGATGGCGACCAATGGCAAGGCGGGGATCCGTCTCGACATGAACATGGTGCCCTGCCGCGAGGAGGGGATGACGCCCTATGAGATGATGCTGAGCGAAAGCCAAGAGCGCATGCTCATGGTGCTCAAACCCGGCCGCGAGGCCGAGGCCGAGGCGATCTTCCACAAATGGGAGCTCGATTTCGCGGTGATCGGCGAGGTCACCGATACCCGCCACATGGTGCTCGAATTCGACGGCGAGGTGGTCTGCGACATTCCGCTCGGTCCGCTTGCCGCCGACGCGCCCGAATACGACCGGCCCTATCTCTCCAAGGACGAATACAAGGACTGGGCCAAGGTCGAGCAGCTGGGCGAAGTACCCCAGAGCACGGATATCGCGGCGGACCTGCTCAAGATGATGGCCAGCCCCTCGCTCGCCTCTCGCCGCTGGATCGCCGAGCAATACGACAGTCAGGTCGGCGCCGACACGTTGCAGACCGGCGGCGATGCCGGCGTGGTCAGGGTTCACGGCACGAAGAAGGCGCTGGCGATCACCACCGACTGCACCCCGCGCTACGTCTATGCCGATCCCTACGAGGGCGGCAAGCAGGCGATCGCCGAGGCGTATCGCAACCTCTGCGCGGTCGGCGCGCGGCCGCTGGCGGTGACCAATTGCCTCAATTTCGGCAATCCGCAGCGCCCCGAGATCATGAGCCAGTTCGTCCACGCGCTCGAAGGCATGGGCGATGCCTGCCGCGCGCTCGACTTTCCGATCGTCAGCGGGAATGTTAGCCTCTACAACGAGAGCAAGGCGACCGGCGGCGGCAGCGCGATCCTCCCCACACCCGCGATCGGCGGGGTCGGCATCCTCGAGGATTACTCGAAGATGATGACCATGCCGTTCAAGGCCGCAGGCGAGCGGATCGCCACCATCGGCTTCCACCACGAGGCGATCGGCCAGTCGCTGTGGCTGCGCGAAATTCACGGCCGCGAGGACGGCGAGAGCCCGATGGTCGACCTCGAGGACGAGCGGCTGTGCGGAGAAGTCGTCCGGCGGCTGATCGAGCAGGGCAAGGTCACCGCGGTCCATGACGTCAGCGATGGCGGACTGGCGGTGGCGCTGGCCGAGATGGCGCTGGCGAGCGGGATCGGCGCCGAACTAAAGGAGATGACCGGCGAATTCGCCTTCAGCGAAACGCAGGCGCTTTATGTCGTGACCTTTCGCGAAGATGTCGAACTCGACCCCCAAGAAGTTCCCTTCACGGAAATAGGTCGAACCGGCGGCGACGCGTTGGTGCTCAACGGCAAACCCGTTGCGCTAGCCGACCTGCGCGAACCGCACGCCAGCTTCTTCCGCGACTGGATGGACGCTTGAACCCGATAGCATCGTCATGCTGAACTCGTTTCAGCATCCATCTCGCCCCCCTTCGCGGTTGGCGCGGGCCGAAGGATGGACCCTGAAACAAGTTCAGGGTGACGAATCTTCGGGTGTGGGTGCATCCGATGGAACGAACACATGACCGGCACCCCCTCCGGGACGCCACTCGTCCGCACGCTCGACCTGCGCGACGGGCAGCGGGTGTGGTTCGACGCCATGCCCGAGGAGATCATCGACGAGATCGACGAATACGCACTCGAACTGGTCTTCGTCCCCGACCCGGCCGAGGGCCTCGATGCGGCGCATGTCTTCGTGACCGAATTGGCCGATCTTGCCGCCAAGCTGGCGACTCTGCGCCAGCAGATCGCAGCCGATGGACAGGTTTGGGTAAGCTGGCCCGAGCCGTCCTCCGGCACCTCCACCGACATCGATGCGGACAAGGTTCGCGCCGCGGCCCAGCCGCTCGGCTTCGTCGATACCAAGCAGGCGGCGGTCGATCCCGCCTGGAACAGTCTCAAGTTGGTGATCCGCAAGGAACTGCGCTGACGACTTCGTCCGGGGCCCAACGCCTTAGGTTCAGGCGGCCTTCGCTAGTTCCTGCTGCGTATCCTTGGTCAGCAGATCGTAGGGATCGATCCCCTCCTCGCGCCAGATCCGGTGGCATTCGCGGTACCAGTGCGGCTCGGGAATGTTGAGCTCGGTGCGAGCCTGCTCCAGATCCTTCGCGAGCAATTCGCGGATCGACATCGCCACCAGCGGCGGACAGGCGACGCCGGTGCGCTGCGCCTGGCGGCAGGCGCGAAACACCGGGGCTCTGCTCCTGACCGAAGTCTTGATGTTGAGAGCGCCGGCATAGCCGATCAGCAGATGGCCGTGGCTGGGCGACTGGCCGTGGGTGAACAGCAGCACGCATTGCTCGCCCAGCCCGTCGCGGCCGTAGCCGGTCAGCACGTGCATCAGATCATGCGTGTCGCGCGAACGGAAACCGAACCATTCGACCAGATCGCCGTATCGGGGGCGCCCCAGCTTGTCCGCCTCGGCGACCAGCCCGGCGGCGGACAGCCCTTCGCGCTCCATGAAATCGCAATAGGCCTGCGCGACCGAGCCTTCGGGCAGGCGCCGCAGCGCCTCGTGATCGTCGAGGATCGGCGGAAGGAACGGCTCTTCGGCGCGCAGCTTCTCGCCCTGTTCGCTGAGCGTCAGCGCGCAGACCCGCGGGACGTAGTCCTTGGATGGCAGCGCTTCGAAGATCTTGAAGACGTGGCTGGTCTCCTCCTTGTCCTTCAGCAGGTCGCGGAAATGACCATAGGCCTTGGGCAGAGAGTATCGCGGCTCGACGCGGCGCGGATCGCGCAGCAGCGTGCCGTCACGGGCGCATTCGACTGTGGACTGGAGCGCGTTCTGTTCGGTCATGCTCGGCCTCTACTGACAGGAATGTCAATATAGCCACAAAGCGCCGGGGAATGGAAGCTATCGTGCAACCCATTCGTTCTCGGGAATGTCCAACAGCTTGAGGACCGCGGAAATCTCGCCGTGCTCGATCCGTCCCCCGGCGGCCTCGCGGGCCCCGGGCTTGGCGCGGTAGGCGAGGCCGTAATCCGCCGCCTGGAGCATCGGGATGTCGTTCGCGCCGTCCCCCAGGGCGAGCACGCGCGCGCCCTCGCCCAGCTGTTCGCGCTCCTCCACCAGTGTCGCGCGCTTGGTGCCGGCGTCGCTGATCGGACCGTCGAGCGCACCCGTCAGCCTGCCTTCGGCCACGCCGAGCCGGTTGCCGACCACGCGGTCGAAGCCGAGCTGCGCGCCGATCGCATCGGCGAAATGGTGGAAGCCGCCGGTGACGAGCACCGCCCGGCAGCCGCGCGACCTCAGTGTCGCGATCAGCGTTCGCGCGCCCGCAACCGGCGTGATCCGCTCGGCCAGACATTGGTCGATCGCCGCAGCCTCGAGCCCCGCGAGAAGCCTGACGCGTTCGGTCAGCGCCTGCCCGAAATCGAGCTCGCCGCGCATCGCGCGCTCGGTGATCGCCGCAACCTGCTGCTTGATCCCGGCGTAATCGGCCAGTTCGTCGATGCATTCCTGCCCGATCATGGTGGAATCCATGTCCGACACGAGCAGCCGCGGGACTTCGATCAGATGATCGGCGGCGAGCATGTCGCAGGCACCGAAATGCGCATCGAGAATCGCCCGCACCGGCGCCAGCTCGGCTTGGGGAAAGGAGAGCTGCAGAACGTCGCCGCAAAACTCGAGCATCCCCGCCATCGCCACCGGCATGCCCGCCGCGTCGAGCGCGGTCATCGCGGCCTCGAGGCGGGTTTCGAGCCCGCTCTGGTCTGCTATCATCCGGACAATGAGCACGCGCGAAACTCCTGAAAAACCATCCTCGAACGTGGCGTCGGACCCGCCACCGAACCCGCTGTCGAACCCGCCGGCAAAACCACCGGTCGCGCTCATCGCAGGGCCAACCGCGAGCGGCAAGAGCGATCTGGCGGTGCGCCTGGCGCAGGAGCTGGAGGCCGAGGGATGGCGCGCGGTGGTGGTGAATTGCGACAGCGCGCAGGTCTATGCCGATCTCCAGATCCTCTCGGCGCGGCCGACGCGGGCTGAAATGGGCGGGATCGAACACCGATTGTTCGGCATCTGGGACGGCGCAGTGCCCTGCTCGGCCGCCGACTGGGCTGCGGCCGCCAAACGCGAGATCGCCGAACTGCACGCAGCCGAGGCGGTGCCGATCCTGTGCGGCGGGACCGGGCTCTATATCCGCACGCTGATCGAGGGGATCGCGCCGATCCCCGATATCGATCCGGCCACGCGCTCGGCCGTCCGCGCGCTCGCGCCCGAGGGGGCGCGCGCCGCGCTCGAACGCGAGGACCCCGAAGCGGCCGCCCGGCTCGCGCCCGCGGATCGCTCGCGCACCACGCGCGCGCTTGAGGTGGTGCGCGCCACCGGGCGGACGCAGCGCCACTGGCAGGCGCGCAAGACCGGGGGGATAGGTTCCGACATCGCACTCCACCCGCTGATCCTGCTGCCGGAACGCGACTGGCTGTTCGAGCGCTGCGACCGGCGCTTTGCCGCAATGCTCGACCGGGGTGCCGAACGCGAGGTGGCCGCCTTGCTGGCACGGGGACTCGATCCTTCGCTGCCCGTCATGCGCGCCATCGGCGTTCCCGAGATCGCGGCGCTGCTTGACGGCAGCATGTCCCGCGAATGCGCGCTCGCCGCCGGACGGGCCGCCACCCGGCAATATGCCAAGCGTCAGTACACCTGGTTCCGCAACCAGCCCCCCGAAGCGTGGCCTCGGCAGGAAAGCGTTGGTTGTGCAGCCCGCAGTATTTTTGTTTCTTTGTTTCAAACGCCGCGTTGACAGCGCACTATTCGGATTTCATAGCGGTCCTCGTCGGCCCGGCGCGAGACCCCCGCGTCGGGCCGATTTGCGCCTGTCGGCTGGCACCATGCCAGCGGGGCGCGAAACCAATGGAGAGACTTGTGGCTGGCCAGCGCAACGGCGCCCAGATTCTGATCGATTGCCTCGCGGCGCAGGAGGTCGAATTCGTGTTCGGCTATCCCGGCGGCGCGGTGCTGCCGATCTATGACGAATTGTTCGCGGATACCCGGCTGCGCCATATCCTCGTCCGGCACGAGGCCGGCGCGGCGCATGCGGCGGAGGGCTACGCCCGCTCGACCGGCAAGCCCGGGGTGGTGCTGGTCACCAGCGGCCCCGGTGCAACCAACGCGGTCACCGGGATCGCCGATGCCTGGATGGATTCGATCCCCATGGTGGTCATCACCGGCCAGGTCCCCACCGGGCTGATCGGCACCGACGCCTTCCAGGAAGCCGACACTGTCGGGATCACCCGTCACTGCACCAAGCACAATTACCTCGTGAAGGACCCGGCGCTGCTTGCCGCGACGATCGAGGAGGCCTTTCGGATCGCCACCACCGGGCGGCCGGGTCCGGTGCTGGTCGACATCCCGAAGGACGTCCAGATCGCGCTGGTCGACACGCCCGAGGACGGCGCGGCGCCGCTGCCCTCGACCCGCTACCAGCCGCGCACCAGCGCCGAGCCCGACGAGATCGCGAAAGCTATCGCCATGCTGGCTTCCGCCGAACGCCCGGTGTTCTACACCGGCGGCGGGGTGATCAATGCGGGGCCGCAGGCTTCGCAGCTGCTGCGGCACCTCCAGCAGGCGACCGGCGCACCGGTCACCAGCACGCTGATGGGTCTGGGCGCCTTTCCCGCCGATCATCCCGACTGGCTCGGGATGCTGGGGATGCACGGCACCTACGAAGCCAATATGACGATGAACCGCGCCGATCTGATCGTGGCGGTGGGCGCGCGGTTCGACGACCGGGTGACCGGAAGGCTCGATGCCTTCGCGCCGCAGGCGAAGAAGATCCACATCGATATCGACCGCGCCAGCATCAACAAGGTGGTTCCCGTCGATCTCGGGGTGGTGGGAGATTGCGCCGAAGTGCTCGGCCAGCTGCTCGAGGCCTGGGGCTCGCGGACTGCGCGCGATCTGGGCGAATGGAAGGCGCGGATCGCGGGCTGGAAGGCGCGCCAGTGCCTCGCCTATCCCGACAGCGCCGATTGCATCATGCCGCAAAAGTCGATCGAACGGCTGTTCGCGCTGACCCGCGACCGCGACCCGATCATCACCACCGAGGTCGGCCAGCACCAGATGTGGGCGGCGCAGTATTTCCACTTCTTCGGCCCCAACCGCTGGCTCACCAGCGGCGGGCTCGGGACGATGGGCTACGGCCTGCCCGCGGCGATCGGCGCGCAATTGGGCAACCCCGATGCGCTGGTGATCGACATCGCCGGCGAGGCCTCGATCCAGATGAACATCCAGGAACTGGGCACCGCGAGCCAGTACCACCTGCCGGTCAAGGTCTTCATCCTCAACAACCAGTATATGGGCATGGTCCGCCAGTGGCAGGAGCTGACCTATGAGAGCCGCTATTCGAATTCCTATTCGGACAGCCTGCCCGATTTCGTCGCGCTGGCCGAGGCCTATGGCTGGAAGGGCATCCGCATCTCTGAGGAATCCGAACTCGACACAGGGATCGAGGCGATGCTGGCGCATGACGGGCCGGTGATGGTCGATTGCCGCGTCTCGCAGGACGCCAATTGCTTCCCGATGATCCCCTCGGGCGCAGCGCACACCGAGATGCTGATGTATGGCGATGCGGTCGGCGGGACGATGGACGATCATGCCAAGGCGTTGGTGTGATGAGGAATTACAGAATCCCCCGTTCGCCTCGAGCGAAGCCGAGAGGCCTCGCGCAACGTGTCTCGACTGCGCCCGACACGAACGGAGGTGAGGCGTGAAAATTGCCGAACATCCTAGCGAACGCCACGTCCTCAACGTCATCGTCGACAACGAGGCCGGCATCCTCGCCAAGATCGCGGGGCTGTTCACCGCGCGCGGCTACAATATCGACAGCCTGACGGTGGCGGATATCTCGGAGGACCATGCGGTCAGCCGGATCACCATCGTCACCCGAGGCCCCGAACCGGTGATCGACCAGATCCGGGCGCAGCTCGAGCGGCTGATCGCGGTCCACAAGGTCATCGACCTCACCGAGCACGGCGCGCATGTCGAGCGCGAGCTGGCGCTGGTCAAGGTCGCCGGCAAGGGCGAGGCGCGGGTCGAGGCGCTGCGGATCGCCGAGCTGTTCCGCGCCAATGTGGTCGACACCACCACCTCGAGCTTCGTCTTCGAGCTGACCGGGTCGCCCGCCAAGCTCGACAGCTTCATCGCGCTCATGCGCGAACTCGGGCTGGTCGAGGTCGGCCGCTCGGGGATCGTGGGAATGATGCGCGGAGCCGAACAGGATTGATGCCAGCCCGGCCATGTCGGGCAAGACCAACGAGGTAATTATGCAAGTCTATTACGATGCCGATTGCGACCAGCAGCTGATCAAGGACAAGAAGGTCGCGATCATCGGCTATGGCAGCCAGGGCCATGCCCATGCGCAGAACCTGCGCGACAGCGGGGTGGCCGAGGTGGTCGTCGCGCTGCGCGAGGGCTCGGCCAGCGCCGCCAAGGCGCGCGAGGCGGGTTTCGCGGTCAAATCGGTCGCCGAGGCGGCGCAATGGGCCGATCTGGTGATGGTGCTCGCCCCCGACGAGCATCAGGCGAAGATCTACGCCGGGGAGATCGCAGGCCAGATGAAGCCCGGCGCCGCGCTCGCCTTCGCGCATGGGCTCAACGTCCATTTCGGGCTGATCGAGCCCCCCGCTGAGCTCGACGTGATCATGATCGCCCCCAAGGGTCCGGGCCACACGGTGCGCAGCGAATACCTGAAAGGCGGCGGCGTTCCCTGCCTGATCGCGGTGCATCAGGAGAGCAGCGCCAGCGGCGGCGATGGAGGCAATGGCTACGCCAAGCAGCTCGCGCTCTCCTACGCCAGCGCGGTGGGCGGCGGGCGCGCAGGCATTCTCGAAACCGATTTCAAGGAGGAATGCGAGACCGATCTGTTCGGCGAGCAGGCGGTGCTGTGCGGCGGGATCACGCATCTGATCCAGGCCGGGTTCGAGACGCTGGTCGAGGCAGGCTACGCCCCCGAAATGGCCTATTTCGAATGCCTCCACGAGACCAAGCTGATCGTCGACCTGCTTTACGAAGGCGGGATCGCCAACATGCGCTATTCGATCAGCAACACCGCCGAATACGGCGACATCAAGACCGGCCCGCGGATCATCACCGACGAGACCAAGGCGGAGATGAAACGCGTTCTTGCCGATATCCAGTCGGGCCGCTTCGTCCGCGATTTCGTGCTCGACAACCAGGCCGGCCAGCCCGAACTGAAAGCCAGCCGCAAGGCCGCGCAGGCGCATCCGATCGAGAAGACCGGGGCGCAGCTGCGCGCAATGATGCCGTGGATCGGGGCGAACCGACTGGTGGACAAGGAGAAGAACTGAGGGGGTGGGTGCTAGCGGGACGACGGATCGCGTTGGGGAGTAGAACGAGGGGGCAGTTCTGGTATTGGGTGGAAATCAGACGTTTGCGCATCTAAGACACCAGCATGCGATTTTGGAATTTCATGTTGGTGGCCACTTGCGTGTTCCCGCTAGTCGCTTGCAGTGATGAGACAGCCAGTCGCAAGCTCTACGATCGAAGCAACACAGTCGAAGTCTCAAGCCTTGCAGATTTGCAGCGAACCGTCAGTTCTATCTCTCGGACCGCAAAAGCTCCACTCCGCGATACGATGAAAGACCTCGACGGCTTGCCAATGTATTTACTCTCGAACGACAGTGTCACGATCCTCTTACAGCATAGGCCATTTGAGGGGCACTGCGATTGGAGCATTAATTGCGTTTGGGAATATACCGTTACCTCAACAAACGCATCCTTAGATCAGGCAGCACAGCGGAACGTCGTGAATCGGTCCTTTGAGGTGGTTTCGCAGCTTGATCGCTAGGGCAAAAGGCTATGGCTAATGACCGCTAGTGCGTCGGTACCTGCCAAGCGGCTAATGGCGTTGGACCGTGGCAAGCAGCCTTTCTTGGCCGGTGGCTGCCCGTGGTGACATGATCCTTAGAAATCGAAGCCCCGCCCTCACTTCTCGTCGCCCCGGGCTTGACCCGGGGTCCCGCTTTCTTCGTTGCAAGGAGCGCAACGGCGAAGCAATCGAGGGCGTCACGTCGCGGCTGAGCGACTGCGTTGGTGCTGGGCGGCAAGCTTCGGTCATGGATTGCCGCACCGCCTGCGGCGGCTCGCAATGACGAGGGGATGGGTTTGTCTACGGAGGCGCGCCTGCCGGTGTCGAGCCTCTCGGCACGAATGCAGCGGGACCCCGGTTCGAGCCCAGGGCGACGAAATCGGCCAGTGCTGCTACTGGGTCGTTAGCCGCCCGGCGGGTCTCGTGCCAGTTCCGCTGGAACCGGACCTACGGCGCCTCCACACCAAGTGGACCTACCCGATACCCCCCTTTTCGCTGCGGTCCCGGATACACCAAAGGCCGGGTGGACAAGCCCCTTCCTGCGAGCCACTATGCCGCGCAAGGCAAACACCGCCAGTCGCCATTCCCTTCGCCAACCGATCCCTCCCGGAGATTCCACCATGCGCAAGACGATCCTCACCACTGTCGCAGCCACCGGCCTCGCCGCGCTCGCCCTGACCGGGCTGACCGCGCAGGATGCGACCACGCCCGGCGCGATGGACGTCTCGCGCGTCACCGCGGGGACCTACACCACCGATCCGTCGCATTCACTTGTGCAGTGGAGCGTCGATCACTTCGGCTTCAATCCCTATTTCGGCATCTTCGGCGATGTCGCGGGCACGCTGACGCTCGATCCCGCGGCGATCGAGAACGCGACGGTCGATGTGCAGATCCCGATCGCCTCGGTCGCGGTGCCCAGCGAAGGCCTGCGCGATCACCTGCTGCGCCCAGGCAAGGACGGCAGCAGCCCCGATTTCTTCGGCGCCGAACCGGGGATGGCGCGCTTCGTTTCCACCGAAGTTACCCAGCTCGGCGCGACCCGCGCGCTGATCGCGGGCAATCTGACCATGAACGGGCAGACCGGCCCCGTCGTGCTGCTGACCGAATTCAGCGGCGCGGGCGCCAATCCGATGAGCGAGGCGGAGACGGTCGGATTCACCGCCACAACCACCATCGACCGTTCGAACTGGGGCATCGGCTACGCGATCCCGATGGTCTCGGATGCGGTCGATCTCAAGATCAGCGTCGCCTTCGAAAAGCAGTGAGCGCTGCGGGCTTGATGGCGCGGGCGGACTGACCGCGCGATGCGTCCGACCGACTGCCACAATATCGAGGATTTCCGGCGGCTGGCGCGAAAGCGCCTGCCCTGGCCGGTGTTCGACTATATCGATGGCGCCGCCGACGACGAGCTGACCAAGGCGCGCAACACATCCGCTTTCGAGGATGTCGATCTGGTGCCCGATGTCCTCGCGGGCGTCGGCACCATCGATACCTCCTGCAACATCATGGGGCGCAAAAGCGCGCTGCCGCTGATGCTCAGCCCCACCGCGCTGCAGCGCGCCTTCCACCGCGACGGTGAGCGCGCGGTGGCACGCGCGGCGGACAAGTTCGGGGTGTGGTTCGGCATCTCCAGCCTGGCGACGCATTCGATCGAGGAAGTGGCGGCGCTGACCGCCGGGCCCAAGCTGTTCCAACTCTATGTCCACAAGGACAAGGGGCTCAACACTTCGATGATCGAGCGTTGTCAGGCCAGCGGATTCGACGCGATGGCGCTGACGGTGGACACCATCGTCTCGGGCAAGCGCGAGCGCTGCCTGCGCTCGGGCTTCACCACCCCCCCGCGCTTCTCGGCCTCCTCGCTGTGGAGCTACGCCACGAGGCCGCGCTGGACCGCGGGTTATGTCTTCAGCCCGAAATTCCGTCTGCCCAACCTCGATGGCCATGTGGTCGAGGGGACGGGAAAGTCGGTCAGCATCCAGGACTATTTCAACACCATGCTCGATACGGGCATGGACTGGGACACCGCGGCGCGGATCCGCCAGGACTGGAGCGGCACCTTCTGCCTCAAGGGCGTGATGAGCGCGGGCGATGCCCGCCGCGCGGTCGAGATCGGCGCGGATGCGATCATGATCTCCAACCACGGCGGACGCCAGCTCGACGGCAGCCGCGCGCCCTTCGACCAGCTGCGCGAGATCGTCGATGCGGTCGGCGGCGAGATCGAGATCATCTGCGACGGCGGCGTGCGCCGCGGCACGCATGTGCTCAAGAGCCTGTGCGCGGGCGCGACCGCGGCCTCGGGCGGGCGGCTCTATCTCTATGCGCTCGCCGCCGCCGGGCAGGACGGGGTCGAGCGCGCGCTGGCGATCCTCCAAGACGAGATCGAGCGCGGCATGCGGCTGTTGGGGGTAACCTCGATCGACCAGCTCACCGCCGATCGGCTGCGCTGGCGCTAGGCGGACTGGCCCCCACGCGCGGCCTGCGCCGAAGCCTCGACCCGGGCCTTGTCGACCAGCAGGATCGTGCTGGTTCCCTTGGCAAGAACCGTGCCGTGCTCGTCCTTGAGATGCCCCTCGTAGAAGCCGGTGCGCTTCCCGTGGCGCTCGACCCAGCCTTCCGCGATCACCTTGCCCGGGCGCGCGGGGGCGAAGAAGCTGACCTTGAGCTCGAGCGACATCGGCACGATCTCCATCCCGTTCCTGGCCATCGCCGCATGCGCCATCGCGGCATCGATCCAGCCGGTGACGAAACCGCCCTGCACCACCCCGCCCGAATGGCACTGCTCCTCTCTGGCCTCGTATTCCAGCGTGGCCCGGCCTTCGGGATCCATTGCGACCACGCGGATCAGACCCATGGTTTCGTAGAGCGTGCGGTGTTCGGTCATGTTCTCTCCCAGGAGCGGGCGCGTGTCATTTGCTGCCCGCGACATAATGTTACTCGTCCTGCCGCGAAGCCTATGGCTTTACAAGCATGGCGCGGTTCTGCATGGACATAAGCATGCGAAGCGAGACCGACCTGCTGCTACGACTTATGCGCCCTTGGGCGTGACAGTTCGCGCGCCGCTTACGGCGCGCTGAACGCCCAAGGGACTGCAACCGACCGTCTCCCATCTTCGTTATTCCAAAGTTCGTCCCCATGCCCATGCTGAGCGATCCCGCCCGCAAATACGCGCCCTTCCCGCAAATTGTGCTGCCCGACCGGCAGTGGCCCAGCCGCACCATCACCGCCCCGCCGCGCTGGCTCTCGACCGATCTGCGCGACGGCAATCAGGCGATTGTCGACCCGATGGATGCGCACAAGAAGAACCGCTTTTTCGACCTCCTGTGCGAGATTGGAGTAAAAGAGATCGAGGTCGGCTTTCCCAGTGCGGGACAGACCGAATTCGACTTCATCGCCGGGCTGGTGCGCTCGGGCCGCGTTCCAGAGGACGTGCTGGTCCAGGTGCTGACCCAGAGCCGCGAGGATCTGATCCGCACCAGCTTTGCCAGCCTCGAGGGCGCGCACGCCGCGATCGTCCATCTTTACAATGCGGTCAGCCCCGCCTGGCGCGAGATCGTCTTCGGGATGAGCCGCGAGCAGGTGCGCGACATTGCGGTCGCGGGCGCCAAGGTGATGCGCGACGAGGCGGGCAAGCAGCCGGGCACCCACTGGCATTTCGAATACAGCCCCGAGACCTTTTCTACCGCCGAACTCGATTTCAGCCTCGAGGTCTGCGAGGCGGTGATGGCGGTGCTGGCGCCCAGCCCTGAGCATCCCATCATCCTCAACCTGCCCGCCACGGTCGAGGCGGCGACCCCCAATATCTACGCCGACCAGGTCGAATATTTCATCCGCAACCTGCCCAACCGCCAAAGCGCGGTGATCAGCCTGCACACCCACAACGATCGCGGTACCGGGGTCGCGGCGGCGGAGCTGGCGCTAATGGCCGGGGCCGACCGGGTCGAGGGTTGCCTGTTCGGCAATGGCGAGCGCACCGGCAATTGCTGCCTGGTGACGCTGGCGCTCAATCTCTACACCCAGGGGATCGATCCCAAGCTCGATTTCTCGGACATCGACCGGGTCATCGAGACGGTCGAATATTGCAACCAGATCCCGGTGCATGAGCGCCATCCCTATGGCGGCGAGCTGGTGTTCACCGCCTTCTCGGGCAGCCACCAGGACGCGATCAAGAAGGGCTTCGCCGCTGCCGAGCGGCAGAACGACGAGCACTGGCGCGTGCCCTATCTGCCGATCGATCCGGCCGATCTGGGGCGCAGCTACGAGGCGGTGATCCGGGTCAATTCGCAGAGCGGCAAGGGCGGCTTCGCCTGGGTGCTCGAGCAGGATCAGGGGCTCAAGCTGCCCAAGCGGATGCAGGCGCATTTCAGCCCGCATGTCCAGCGCATGGCAGATCTCCTGGGACGCGAGCTGACCGCGGCGGATATCTGGCAGGCCTTCCGCGATGCCTACCACGTCCATACATCGGACAAGCATTTCCAGCTGGTGGACTACGAGGAACGCCGCGCCGGCGACGGCACGCGGCTGTTCACCGGGACCATCGCGGTCGATGGCGCGGAGCAGACCGTCAGCGGGCGCGGCAACGGCCTCATCTCCTCGGTGCTGACTACGATCGAGGAGGCCTTCGGGCTCAGCCTCGAGGTGGCCGACTATACCGAACACGCGCTGGGCACCGGGCGCGATGCGCGCGCCGCCGCCTATCTCGAATGCCGCACCCCCGAAGGTGAGGTGATCTGGGGCGTCGGCATCGACGAGGACGTCGCCACCGCCAGCGTCCGCGCGGTACTCAGCGCGGCGAATTCGGCGCGCGCGGGATAAACCGCCTGTGCCTTGCGGACCGGCTTTGATAGGCTCGCCGCAAACAGAAGTTCTTGGGAGAGGAACGCCGTGACCGAAGCCATCATCGAACCCGATCTGCCGATCGTCGACCCGCACCACCACCTGTGGGATCTGCGCGCGCTGGTGCCGATGTTCCCCGAACCGCGCCATGCCTTCATCGAGGCAATCGCAGGTGCGGCCTATTACGCCTTCGACCAGCTCCATGCCGACACCCACAGCGGCCACAATATCGTCGCGACCGTGTTCATGGAATGCGGCGCCTTCTACGATCCGGCGCGCGGCGAGGCGATGAAACCGGTCGGCGAGGTCGAATTCGCCAATGGCGTCGCGGCGCAGGGCGCGAGCGGGCTCTATGGCGATTACCGCCCCTGCGCCGGGATCGTCGGCCATGCCGACCTCACGCTGGGCGATGCGGTGAGGCCGGTGGTCGAGGCGCTGATCGCGGCGGGCAATGGCCGCTTCAAGGGCATCCGCCACGCCGGGGCCTGGGACGAAGACCCGGAGGTGCTTGGTCCGCCTTTCCACGCGCCGCAGGGGCTCTACGGTTCCGACACCTTTCGCGCGGGATTTGCGGCCTATGCCGAATACGGTCTCACCTTCGACGCCTGGCTGCTCGAGCCGCAGCTCGGCGATCTGCTGGATCTCGCGCGCGCCTTCCCCGAACAGCAGATCGTGCTCGACCATTGCGGCACGCCGCTCAACATCGCCGGCTACCGCGGCAAGCTGCCCGAGAATTTCGCCCGCTGGCAGCAAAGCATCCACGACCTCGCCGAATGCCCCAATGTCGGGGTCAAGCTCGGCGGGCTGGCGATGGCCTTCTGCGGCATGCCCGAGGAAGGGCCCGACCGCGGCTGCGGTTCGGAGGAACTCGCGCAGGCATGGGACCCCTACATCACCAATTGCATCGAGGCCTTCGGCCCCGAGCGCGCGATGTTCGAGAGCAATTACCCCGTCGATCGCTGGGGCGCGAGCTATGCGGTGCTGTGGAACGCCTTCAAACGGCTCGCCAACGGCGCCTCCGATGCCGAGAAGCGCGCGCTCTTCGCAGGCACTGCGGCGCGGATCTACGACATCGAGCACGTCCTCCCCGCCGCCTGACCCCTTCCGTAACGTCAATCTCGACAGCCCGCGGCGCGCTTCGTAAGCCCGCTGCCGACCCGTCATCGCCCGAGAGGAATGCCCATGCCCCTGCCCGCCCCCTTCGACAGAATGCGCCTGCCGGTGATCGGATCGCCGCTGTTCATTGTGTCCGGTCCGGAACTGGTGATCGCGCAATGCAAGGCGGGCGTGGTCGGCAGCTTCCCGGCGCTCAATGCGCGGCCGCAATCCGAGCTCGACGAATGGCTCCACCGCATCACCGAGGAGCTGGCGGCGCACAATCGCGATCACCCCGAGCGCCCCGCCGCGCCCTATGCGGTCAACCAGATCGTCCACAAGTCGAACGATCGGCTCGAGGCCGATATGGCGACTTGTGCCAAATGGCAGGTGCCGCTGGTGATCACCTCGCTCGGGGCGCGCGAGGAGGTGTTCTCCGCGGTCAAGGGCTGGGGCGGGATCTCGATGCACGACGTCATCAACAACCGCTTCGCGCACAAGGCGATCGACAAGGGCGCGACCGGTCTGATCCCGGTGGCGGCGGGTGCCGGTGGGCACGCGGGCACGCTCAGCCCCTTCGCGCTGATGCAGGAAATCCGCGAGTGGTTCGACGGGCTGGTCGCGCTCTCGGGCTCGATCGCGCATGGCCGCTCGATCCTCGCGGCGCAGGCGCTCGGCGCGGATTTCGCCTATATCGGCTCCCCCTGGATCGCCACCGAGGAAGCCAACGCCGACAGCGGCTACAAGGAAGGCATCGTCGCCTCCGACGCCGATGGCATCGTCTACACCAACCTCTTCACCGGGGTGCATGGCAATTACCTGCGCTCGAGCATCGAGGCCGCCGGGCTCGACCCCGATGCGCTGCCAACCAGCGATCCCAGCAAGATGAATTTCGGCAGCGGCGGCAACACCAAGGTCAAGGCCTGGAAGGATATCTGGGGTTCGGGCCAGGGGATCGGTTCGGTCAAATCGGTCGGCCCGGTCGCCGACATGGTCGCGCGCTTCGAACGCGAATACGAGGACGCTAAGGCGGCGCTGGCGAAGGCGACCGCCTAGAAGATCCCCTGCGCCAGTCCTTCGGCGAGCGCGGCACCGAGTTCGCGTGCCTCGTCGAGCCGCTCCTGGGGGACGGTCTTGGGAGCAAGAATCTCCTCGGGCGTCTGCGCTGCGGTGTTGACGATCACCCGCTCGGCAACGCGCTTGAGCCGCCAGCCCTGCGCGATCCGGTCGAGCTGGCGCTGCGCCCCTTCCCCGTCCGACCCCGCGGCGATCAGCGTGGCGAAGGGCCGCCCCTCGATCCGCCCGAGCACGGGGTAGTAGCAGCGGTCGAACATTTCCTTCATCACACCGCTCATGCTCGCGAGGTTCTCGGGGCAGGCGAAGAGATAGCCCTGCGCGTCGAGCAGGTCGTCGGGCGCGACCTCATGCGCGGCCAGCAGCCGCGCGCGGGCGCCCGCGCCCTCCGCCGCGGCCCGCGCCAGCGCCTCGGCGGTGCCGGTACGGCTGTGCCAGACGATCAGGAGCGCGGGTGCGGACATGGCAGCGAGCATCGCCGACGCCGGTGAATTGTCAACACGCGCGGCTTTGCCTGCGCGCGCCGCCGGGATAGGATGGCGCCATGGCCACCAACACCGCGCATCACGTTTTCGGCATTTCGCATTCGCTTTCGGGGCGCGGCTGGCGCTGGCGGCGCGGCAATATGGAAATGACCGAGGGCATGGTTCCGCTCGATCGCGACATCGTCACCCAATTGCTGCTGGCGCGCGGGGTCGAGGAACACGATCTCGAACGCCACCGCAACCCGACCCTGCGCGGCTTCCTTCCCGATCCCAGCCGCTTCAACGACATGGACGCCGCCGCCGACCGGATCGCGCAGGCCGTGCTCAGCGGCGAGAAGGTCACCGTCTATGGCGATTACGATGTCGATGGCGCGACCAGCTCGGCGCTGCTGATCCGGCTGCTGCGCGATCTCGGGCATCACGCCGACTATTACATCCCCGACCGGCTGCTCGAAGGCTACGGACCTTCTGGCGAGGCGCTGGTCCGGCTGGGCGAGGCGGGCAGCAGCCTGATCGTCACCGTCGATTGCGGCGCGATGGCGCATGAGGCGCTGCAGCAGGCGCATGACGCGGGGATCGACGTGATCGTGGTCGATCACCACAAATGCTCGCCCGACCTCCCGCGCACCGTGGCGCTGGTCAATCCCAACCGGCTCGACGAGGAGGACGAGGCCGCCGCGCACGGCCATCTCGCCGCGGTCGGGGTGGCCTTCCTGCTCGCGATCGCGCTGGTGCGGGTGCTGCGCGAGCGCGACTATTTCGCGGCCCGCCCCGAGCCCGACCTGTTCGCGCTGCTCGATCTGGTGGCGCTCGGCACCGTGGCCGATGTCGCCGCGCTGCACGGGCTCAACCGCGCCTTCGTGGCGCAGGGGCTCAAGGTGATGGCCAAACGCCAGAACATCGGCATGGCGGCGCTGATCGACGCCAGCCGGCTGAAACGCGCGCCCGCCTGCAGCGATCTGGGCTTCGCGCTGGGCCCGCGGATCAACGCCGGCGGACGGGTCGGCGAATCGACGCTGGGCGTGCGGCTGCTCACCACACAGGATCCCGCCGAGGCGCAGGCGATTGCGGCGCAGCTTTCGGAGCTCAACGAGGATCGCCGGGCTATCGAGGCCGCGGTCCAGGAGGCGGCTGAGGAGCAGCTTGCAGGGCAGCACAACCGCGCGGTGGCGGTGATCGCCGGAGCGGGCTGGCATCCCGGGGTGATCGGCATCGTCGCCGGGCGGATCAAGGAAGCGAGCGGCAAGCCCTCGCTGGCGATCGCGCTCGACGAGGCCACCGGGCTGGGCAAGGGTTCGGGGCGGTCGATCAGCGGGGTCGATCTGGGCGCGGCGATCATCGAGGCGCGCCAGCAGGGGCTGCTGATCGCCGGCGGCGGGCACGCGATGGCGGCGGGTCTCACCGTCTCCGCCGACCGGATCGAGGATCTCGCCGCCTGGCTCGACGAGCGACTCTCGGCGCAGGTCGCGCGCGCCACCGCCAGTCAGACGACGCTGCTCGATCTTTCGGTGACCGCCGGCGGGCTGACTCCCGAACTGGTCGAATCGCTCGAGATCGCCGGGCCCTATGGCGTCGGCTGGCCGGGTCCGCGGATCGCGGTCGGTCCGGTGCGGTTGATCAAATGCGATGTCGTGGGCACCGGCCATGTCAGGATCGTGGCCTCGGGCGGGGACGGACGCAGTTTCAAGGCGATCGGTTTCCGCATGGCCGAGAGCGATCTTGGGCAGACGCTGCTCCACGGTGCCAGCGGACGGCGGCTGTGGCTGGCGGGCCGTGCGAAGATCGACGACTGGGGTTCGCGCCGCCAGGCCGAGCTCCATCTCGAGGACGCCGCCTGGGCCGATTGAGCGCCAGCTTGCTCCGCAGCCAAATTGTGGCAGTGCCAAGACTTGACGGGTTGCCCGCGCGACCGTAGATGGCCCGCCACGCCACCGATGTGGCCCCTTCGTCTAGCGGTTAGGACGCGGCCCTTTCACGGCTGAAACACGGGTTCGATTCCCGTAGGGGTCACCACGGTTGCGGATCTCGTTTTGTACCGGAACCCCCTCAACGGGGAAACGGTCCGACGGGCCCCTTCGTCTAGCGGTTAGGACGCGGCCCTCTCACGGCTGAAACACGGGTTCGATTCCCGTAGGGGTCACCATCCACCTGCAGCGGTACCGGGAACAAACCCGAGCCCGGCTTGGCAAGCCGGCCGCGCCGGGGCTAAGGCCCGCACCGAAATGACCGCTCGTCCCCTCCCCCTTCCCGGCCTGACGCTGGCTTTCATCTGCTGCACGGTGATGCTGGTTACCGGCGTCGCCCCGCTGGTGGCGCTGTCGGTGTTCCTGATCTGGGCCGGGACACTGTGGCTGCGGGTCGGTTCGCCGCCGCCGGCGACAGAAAAGGTCGAGTCTTCGGCGCTCACGACCAATCGCATGGGCGAATTGTTCGAAAGCGCCGACACTCCGCTGCTGGTCACCCGCCGCAACCGGGTGATCATCGCCAACCGGGCGGCGCGCGAATTGTTCGGCGCGCATATTCTCGAGCAGGATATCCGCATCTCGCTGCGCAACCCCGATGCGATCCAGCTGATCGATTCGGACGAAAGCGGTTCGGTGACGGTGCGCGGGCTCACCAGCGTGCGCGATATCTGGCGGATCAACACCAAGCAGCTCGCCGGCGGGATGGGGGTCTACGAGTTCATCAACAAGACCGCCGAGGCGGACATCAGCCGCGCGCACACCGATTTCGTCGCCAATGCGAGCCACGAATTGCGCACTCCGCTGGCCTCGATCATCGGTTATGTCGAGACCCTGCAGGAGGACGTGACCGCGCTCGATCACGAGACCTCGCGCAAGTTCCTCGAGACGATCAGCCGCGAGGCGCAGCGGCTCCAGCATCTGGTCAGCGATCTGATGTCGCTGTCGCGGATTGAGGCCGAAAAGCACGATCGCCCGACCGAGATCGTCGAGCTGGGGCCGCTCGTCGCGCGCGCCGCGAAGGAAGGCGCCGGCCCCGATCGGGCCGATCGTCTCGACCTTGCGATAGAGGGTGAATTCCGCGTCTTGGGCGATGTCCAGCAGCTCGAACAGCTGGTCCGCAATCTGGTCGACAACGCGCTCAAATATGGTGATCCGGCGCAGAAGGTGACTGTCCGCGTCCACCCCTCCGGCAAGCGGCGAGTCCGCTTGGTAGTGCGCGACCGCGGCGACGGGATCGCTGCGGAGCATATCCCGCACCTCACCCGGCGTTTCTACCGCAGCGATCCGGGTCGCAGCCGTGCTTCTGGCGGCACCGGACTGGGCCTCGCCATCGTCAAGCACATCGTCGAGCGCCACATGGCCAAGCTCGATATCGCCAGTGAAATGGGGGTCGGCACCACCGTAACCGTCCGCTTTCCGGTCGAACGTTCCGATCATCATGAGGACTGAGACCGGGGGCAGCCACGCCTCGCATTGTGGCCGGGATGGCGTTAGAGCCTTCGTCGGAATCGGCCGGCGCCAGGGCGCAAAAAAGACAAGTCATGCTTTTGTCGCGAACACGTAACAAATCCTCGCTTTCGCGCGGGCATACCATCATCTGAAGGAATCACCGGGATGCGTAAGACCAAAGCAGCCTTCCTCGCCACGATTTTTGCCGTGGCCCTGACCTCATGCGGCGACACCGGCGGGGGATCGCGCGACTGGGTGCGCTCGGTCGGCTCCTCGACCGTTTTCCCCTTTGCCAAGACAGTTGCCGAATCGCTTGCCCGCTCCAACCCGGGGATCAAGTCACCGATCATCGAATCCACCGGCACCGGTGGCGGCATCCAGCTGTTCTGCCAGGGCGTCGGTCCGGATACGCCCGATGTCGCCAACGCCTCTCGGCGGATGATGGCGGATGAATTCGCCAACTGCCAAGCCAACGGCGTGACCGAGATTCTCGAGATGCAGGTGGGGCTCGACGGCATCGCCTTCGGTGCGGCCCAGGGCGGCATCATGATGGATCTCACCCCTGAGATCGTTTACGAGGCGATCGCCGCCAACCCCTATGGCGAGGAGCAGACCAACGAGACCTGGTCCGACATCGACCCCTCGCTCCCCGACGTTCCGATTCTGGTCTACGGCCCGCCTTCGACCTCGGGCACGCGCGATGCGCTTAAGGAACTGATTCTGGAGGTCGGCTGCAAGTCCGACCCGGCGATGGTCGCGCTCGAGGAGAGCGACGAGGAAGCCTATGACCGCATCTGCACCGAGGTCCGGTCGGACGGGGCCTATGTCGACCAGGGCGAACAGGACAATCTGATCGTCCAGAAGATCGAGAACAATCCGCGCGCCGTCGGCGTGTTCGGCTATTCCTATCTCGAGGAAAACTCCAACAAGGTGCAGGGGCTCCCGGTCAACGGCGTCGCGCCGACCTATGAGAACATCACCAGCTTCGCCTATCCCGGCGCGCGCCCGATGTTCATCTATGCCAAGAAGGCCCATCTCGAGGCCATTCCGGGGCTGAAGGAGTATCTGCTCGAATGGACCCGGAACTGGGGCGAGGACGGCTCCTTGGCGCGTATCGGCCTGGTGCCGTCGCCCGCTGACGTTCAGGCGCAGAGCCTGCGCGTGGCGACCGAATACACCACCCTCGACGCTTCCGAACTCTAGCAGACCCCTCTAGAGCATGTCGCCTGCCATCCTCTTTCTTCTTGCGCTCGGGCTCGCGCTGGCCGGCTGGCTGGCGGCGCGGGCCCGGGCGTGGAGTTTCCGGCGCGCCGATCCCGGCGTGAGGATGGCGGCGCGGCCGACCTACCACGCCTGGTACGTCGCACTATGGATCGCGCTGCCGATGCTGCTTTTCGGCGTGGTCTGGACGATCCTGGCCCCCAATCTGGTCAGCCAGGCAGTGCTCGCCAGCCCCGCGGCGGCGGACCTTCCCGCCTTCGGCTTCCAACGCGACACCATACTGTCCGAAGCCCGCAATGTTGCGAGCGGGGCGTCTGCCGCGGTGTTCAATCCCGAGGCACGGGCGCTGGTCGAGCCGTTCCGCGAGGCGATGACGCGCTACGCCTGGATCGGCATCGCGGTCAGCCTGGTTCTCGCTTTCGCCGGCGGAACCTGGTCTTTCCTGAGGCTCAAGCCCGATTTCCGCGCCCGCACGAGGGTCGAGCGGATCGTGATGACGATTCTGCTGCTCGCCTCGATGGTCGCGATTCTGACCACGATCGGGATCGTGGTCAGCCTGGTGTTCGAGACCATCCGCTTCTTCGGCATGGTCAACCCGCTCGATTTCCTGTTCGGCCTCCATTGGGGTCCGGACCCGATGAGCAGCCCGGACAATCCCGATCCCACCCGCTACGGCGCGGTACCGCTGTTCTGGGGCACGATTTTCATCGGTGCGATCATTGCCATGATCGTGGCAATTCCTCTGGGCCTGATGAGCGCGATCTATCTCACCCAATACGCGGCGCCCTCGATGCGCCGCTGGGTCAAGCCCGCACTGGAGATCCTCGCGGGCGTCCCGACCGTGGTCTATGGCTATTTCGCCGCGCTCACGATCGCGCCCTCGATCCGCGACATCGCGCAGTTTTTCGGTGCTTCCAATCCGTCGAGCGAAAGTGCGCTGGCGGCGGGTCTGGTGATGGGCGTGATGATCATTCCCTTCGTCAGTTCGATGGCAGACGACAGCATCGCGGCGGTACCCAGCGCGATGCGCGACGGCAGCCTGGCCATGGGCGCGACCAAATCCGAAACGATCCGCAAGGTGCTTGTCCCTGCGGCGCTTCCGGGCATCGTTGCTGGCGTGATGCTGGCGGTCAGCCGCGCGATCGGCGAAACGATGATCGTGGTGATGGCCGCATCGACCGCCGCCAATCTCTCCGCAAACCCGCTCGAGGCGATGACTACGGTGACGGTGCAGATCGTCGCCATGCTGACCGGCGAGGGCAGTTTCGACCATCCTGCGACGCTCAGCGCCTTCGCGCTCGGCTTCGTCCTGTTCATGGTCACGCTGGCGCTCAATTTCATCGCCCTGCGCGTGGTCAAGAGGTTCCGCGAAGCCTATGACTGATCGCACCCTCCCCACCCGCACCGCAGTGTTCGAGAAGCGGCTCAAGCAGCGCTATGCCTCGGAACGGCGCTTCAAGGCGCTGGGACTGGGCGCCATCGCGTTTTCGGTGCTGGTGCTGCTGTTCCTGCTCGGCACCATGACGATCAACGGAATCGGCGGTTTCCAACGCGCCGAACTCGAAGTTCCGATCGATTTCACCGAAGTGGGCATTGCGGGCAATGCCATCCCGATGCAAGAGCGCGCGGCGGTCGAGGCGCTCGGCGCACAGGGTCTCCAGACCGTGGTTGAATTTTCTGCCGGCCAGGCGCTCGGCGAAGAAGCCGCTAGGCAACTCGACCCCAACGCCTGGCGCGAAGTCGCCCGGGCGATCGTCGCGGACGAGAGCATTCTGCGCGGCACCACAACCTTCGAACTGCCCGCCAGCTCCGACCTCGCTGCGGGCTATGCCGGCGAAGGCTCGCCCGAGATGCGCGTGCTGGCGGCTGAGCTCGGCGAGCGCGGCGTTCTGGCCGAGAACTTCGATCCCGGCTTCCTCTCGCGCGCCGATGCCACCAATCCCCAGCAGGTGGGCATCTGGGGCGCGCTCAAGGGCTCGATCCTGACGATGCTGGTCACGCTCGCCCTGGCCTTCCCGATCGGTGTGCTGGCCGCGCTCTATCTGGAGGAATACGCACCCCGCAATCGCTGGACCGATGTGATCGAGGTCTCGATCAACAATCTGGCGGCGGTGCCCTCGATCATCTTCGGCTTGCTGGGGCTGGCGGTGTTCCTGTGGATATTCCCCAATTTGCGCTCTGCGCCACTGATCGGCGGTATGACGCTGGCACTGATGACCATGCCCGTCATCGTCATCGCCGGGCGCAACGCGATCAAGGCGGTCCCGCCCAGCATTCGCGACGGCGCGCTGGCGATCGGCGCCTCGCCGGTGCAGGTGGTGTTTCACCATGTCCTCCCGCTGGCGCTGCCAGGCATCCTGACAGGCACGATCATCGGCATGGCTCGCGCGCTGGGGGAAACCGCGCCGCTGCTGATGATCGGCATGCGCGCCTTTATCGCCACTCCGCCCGAAGGCTTCACCTCGCCCGCCACCGTGCTGCCGGTGCAGATCTTCCTGTGGTCGGACGAGGTCAACCGCGGCTTCATTGAACGCACCAGCGCGGCGATTATCGTGCTATTGCTGTTCCTCCTCTTGATGAACGGCCTCGCCATCTACCTGCGCAACAAATTCGAGAAAAGCTGGTGACTGTAATCCACGACAACCTCGAGGCCACCGAGGCCAAGATGCGCGCGCGCGACGTGAACGTCTATTATGGCGACAAGCAAGCCATCGATTCGGTCTCGATCGACATTCCGCAGAAATACGTCACCGCCTTCATCGGGCCCTCGGGTTGCGGCAAATCGACCTTCCTGCGCTCGCTCAACCGGATGAACGACACCATCGCTTCGGCGCGGGTCGAGGGGACGATCGAGCTCGACGGCGAGGACATCTACAAATCGGGGATGGACGTGGTGCAGTTGCGCGCCCGCGTCGGGATGGTGTTCCAGAAGCCCAACCCCTTCCCCAAGTCGATCTACGACAACATCGCCTATGGTCCCAAGATCCACGGCTTCGCCGAGGACAAGGACGATCTCGACGCCATCGTCGAGCGTTCGCTGGTCCGCGCGGGATTGTGGAACGAGGTCAAGGACCGGCTGACCGACAGCGGAACCGCGCTTTCGGGTGGCCAGCAGCAGCGGCTGTGCATCGCCCGCGCGATCGCGGTCGATCCCGAAGTGATCCTGATGGATGAGCCGTGTTCCGCGCTCGATCCGATCGCGACCGCAAAAATCGAGGAACTGATAGACGATCTCGCGGGTCGTTATGCTATCGTCATCGTGACCCACTCGATGCAGCAGGCCGCACGTGTCTCGCAAAGAACGGCTTTCTTCCATCTGGGCAAGGTGGTGGAGTATGGCCGGACATCCGACATTTTCACCAACCCCCTTGAAGAGCGCACCAAGGATTACATCACCGGGCGCTACGGCTAGGACCGCCATTGAATATGCAACACACCGTCAAGGCCTTCGACGAGGACATCACCCGACTGCGCGGTCTGATCGCGGAGATGGGCGGACTTGCGGAAGTCGCCGTGCAGGACGCGATCGAGGCGCTGGTGCGCGGCGACGACGAACTGGCCAAGCGCGTGGTCAAGGGCGACCGCAAGATCGACGAACTCGAGAGCGAGGTCGATAAGCTCGCGGTGCGGATCATCGCGCTGCGCGCGCCGATGGCGGACGATCTGCGCGAGGTGATCGCCGCGCTCAAGATCGCCGGCGTGATCGAGCGGATCGGCGATTATTCCAAGAACATCGCCAAGGCGAGCCGCGAGATCGGCCCGGACCGCAAGAAATACGAGCCGCTGACACTGCTCCCCGCGATGGCCGAGCTGACCTCCGAAATGGTCCACGATGTGCTGACCGCCTATGCGGCGCGCGACCCCGAGCTGGCCAAGGACGTGATCGCCGCAGACGAGAAGGTCGATGCCTTCTACAATTCGATCTTCCGCAATCTCGTCAGCCATATGGTCGAGAACCCGTCATCGATCAGCAGCGCAGCGCAATTGCTGTTCGTCGCGCGCAATCTGGAACGGATCGGCGACCATGCGACCAATGTGGCCGAAATGGTTCATTATGCTGCGACGGGCGTTTACGCGCCCGATATCGACAGCTGACACATTATTGTAGCTTGAGCGTCATATCGCGAGATCGTTACCTCTCAACCGATGTCAGGGTCATGATGTGAACGCGGCAAGTCTCCTACTGGTCGAAGACGATCCGGCGCTGCTGGAACTTCTCGAATACCGTTTCAACAACGAAGGCTACCGGGTCCGCACCACCGCCGATGGCGACGAGGCGCTGATGCTGGCGGCGGAGGAGACCCCCGATCTGGTGATCCTAGACTGGATGATCGAGGGCACCAGCGGGATCGAGGTCTGTCGCCGGCTGCGCCGCGACAAGGCGACCGCGCATGTGCCGATCATCATGCTGACCGCGCGCGAGGCCGAGGACGACCGGATCCGCGGGCTCGACACCGGCGCCGACGATTACATTACCAAGCCCTTCAGCCCGCGCGAACTGCTTGCCCGCGTCGCGGCGGTGATGCGCCGCATCCGCCCTGCGCTCGCGGGCGAGACCATCGAAGTTGGGGACATCACGCTCGACCCGGTGGCGCACAAGGTTTCGCGCCGCGGCCAGACGCTCCAGCTCGGGCCCACCGAATACCGATTGCTCAAATTCTTCATGGAAAGCCCCGGCCGGGTGTTCAGCCGCAGCCAGTTGCTCGACGGAGTCTGGGGCACCGGCAGCGATATCGAATTACGGACCGTCGACGTGCATATCCGTCGGCTCCGCAAGGCGCTCGAAGTCAGGAATGCCAAGGATCCCGTGCGTACCGTGCGTTCGGCCGGCTACGCCTTCGAGGCGGTCTGATCGCGCAGCCAGCGAACTAGCGGCAGACTCCGGCCCATCTCGGCGACATGTCGAGATGGAAATGGTCGGCATGCGCCGCGTTGTATTCGGGCGAGAGCACGGTAGCGAGGCTGTCGCAGGCGCCGTCGCGGACCCGGTGCAGGAAAACTCCCTTATCGCCCTCATCATCCCAGTCGCCCAGCACGCTGATCCGGGTCCCGTCCGCCAGCACGAAGCCAGCGATATCGACCGCATTGCCAGTGGCGTGCTCGCTCCAGGCGCCCTCGCCGCGGCCATAGAGGCGGCGGCAGGAAAAGGCGCCAAGGTGCTCGATTCGCGTCACTTCGCTGGCGAAGATTTCCTCGGCGAGCGGTTCGATGGCGTTGCGGCGCCACAGTTCCAGCGCGATCGCCACCCCGCAGGTGGTCGGCGGCGGGTTGGGTGACAGGGGGTATTCGTCGAGCCTGGTGCGGTCCGGGCGCGCGCACTCGCCCTCCCCTTGCGGGTCGAGCGTACTGTAAGCGATTTCGGAGCGTTCGAGCACCGCGCGGCATTCGGGGACGTCGTCGCGCAACGCTGCCAGCTTGGCCTCCGTGGCCATGCCTGGCGGATCGTTGAGGTCGAGCGGCGCCCAAGGATTGTGCTGTGGGTTCTCGGCCAGCCAGGCGCGTCCGCCGACCAGAATGGCAAGCAGCAGCAACAGGCCGATAACCCGCCGGTCGCCCGCGAGCCTGCCCACGCGCGTGGAGATGCGGAACGGATTGTCCTTCATGGTCAATGAAAGTCGCGGGATTTGGGAATGATCCTGACATCGCGCGGATGGCCGGGTGATTGCGGATCGTGCCAGCCGCATTCGCGATTGCCCGGCGGTGGCTCCTGCCACGGCTCGACCGGGCGGTAGGTTGCCGCCGAGCCTTCGCGTTCCGAACCGGGATGCGGCGCGATCAGCCTGCCGGGCAGCGGCGAGGAGACATGATCGGCGCGCGCGACGGGCGAGTCGAGCAGATCGTCCGACAGACGGTAGAGCTCGTGGCTGGCATCGGTCATGTGCTGGGCGATGACATGGATCACCTCGTCGTCATACTCCACCCGCCCGCGCACCTCCATCAGCCGCGCCCCCATCACCACCCGGCGCTGCTTCTCCTTGAGATTGGGCCACACCACGAGGTTGATCACCCCGGTCTCGTCCTCGAGCGTGATGAAGCACACCCCCTTGGCTGAGCCCGGCCGCTGGCGGATCAGCACCACGCCGGCGACCTGCACCATGGAGCGGAACTTGCGCGCGCGCAGGTCGCAGGCGCGCACGAAGCCGCGATCGCCCAGCGAGGCGCGCAGGAAGGCCAGCGGATGCGCTTTCAGGCTCAATCGGGTGGTCTGGTAGTCGGCCACCACCTCTTCGGAAAGCGGCATGCGCGGCAGCCGCGTGGCGGCGCGCTCGGCGCCCTCGTCGCGCGCCGCGGCGGCAGCGAACAGCGGCAGATCCTCCCCCCCGACCAGGCTGCGCGCATCCCACAGCGCCTGCCGCCGCGAGAGCGCCATCGAACCGAAACAGTCGGCGCTGGCGAGCCGCTCGACATGCGCCGGCGACAGCCGCGCCCGGTCGCGCAGCGCGCGGACATCGGCATAGGCCCCGTTCTCTTCGCGCTCGGCGATCAGCCGTGCCGCCACGGCCTCGGGCAGGCCATCGACCTGGCGCAGGCCGAGACGGAGGGCGAGTGGGCGGTCCGGGTCGGTCTGGTTCCCGGCCCACTCTTCCAGCGTGCAATCCCATTGCGAGAAATTCACATCCGCCGGCAGCACCTCGACCCCGTGCTCGCGCGCGTCGCGGACGATCTGCGCGGGCGCGTAGAAGCCCATCGGCTGCGAGTTCAGCAGTGCGCAGCCGAAAGCGGCGGGGAAGTGGCATTTGAGCCAGCTCGAGACATAGACCAGATGCGCGAAGCTGGCGGCGTGGCTTTCGGGGAAACCGTATTCGCCGAAGCCGCGGATCTGATTGAAGCAGCGCTGCGCGAAGTCGCGGTCGTAGCCGCGGTTCACCATCCGCTCGACCATCATATCCTGCAATTCGTCGACCATGCCGCGGCTGCGGAAGGTCGCCATGGCCTTGCGCAAGCGGTTGGCTTCCTTGCTGGAGAAACGCGCAGCATCGAGCGCGATCTTCATCGCCTGCTCCTGGAAGATCGGCACCCCCAGCGTGCGCTCGAGAATGCTCGAGAGTTCGTCGGGCGCGCCATGCTCGGGCGACGGTGCGGGGATCACCACCTGCTCGGCGCCGCGGCGGCGCTTGAGATAGGGGTGGACCATATCGCCCTGGATCGGCCCGGGGCGGACGATCGCCACCTGGATCACCAGATCGTAAAATTCGCGCGGGCGCAGCCGCGGCAGCATGTTCATCTGTGCCCGGCTCTCGACCTGGAACACGCCGAGCGAGTCCCCCTTGCGCAGCATGGCGTAGGTCTCTGGATCCTCGCGCGGGACGGTGGCGAGGCTCAGGCTGCGGCCGTGGTGATCCTCGAGCAGGTCGAGGCATTTGCGGATGCAGGTCAGCATGCCCAGCGCCAGCACATCGACCTTGAGGATCCCCAGCGCCTCGATATCGTCCTTGTCCCATTCGATGAAGCTGCGCGCGGGCATGGCGCCGTTGCCGATCGGAACGGTTTCGGTCAGCGGTCCCTCAGTGAGGATGAAACCGCCGACATGCTGCGACAAATGGCGCGGCATACCAATCATTTGCTCGGTCAGTTTGAGAACCCGCCGCAGGTGCGGATCGCTGACATCCATGCCGGTTTCCTGCGCATGGCGCTCGCTGATCTCCCGGCCCCATCCGCCCCAGACGGTCTTGGCGAGCGCGGCGGTGACATCCTCGGTCAGCCCCATCGCCTTGCCCACCTCGCGGATTGCCATCCGCGGGCGGTAGTGGATGACCGTGGCGCAGAGCCCCGCTCGGTGGCGGCCGTATTTCTCGTAGATGTGCTGGATCACCTCCTCGCGCCGCTCGTGCTCGAAGTCGACATCGATATCGGGGGGCTCCTTGCGCTCCTCGGAGATGAAGCGGTCGAACAGCAGCGCGTGCTTGGCGGGGTCGACGCTGGTGATTCCGAGGCAGTAGCAGACCGCCGAATTGGCCGCACTACCGCGCCCCTGGCACAGGATCGGCGGGTCCTGCGCGCGGGCGAAATCGACGATATCCTTGATGGTGAGAAAATAGCGCGCGAGGCCCAGCTTGGCGATCAGCGCGAGTTCGCGCTCGAGCGTGTCCACGATGGTGTCGGGCGGGCCGGAGGGATAGCGATCCTGTGCGCCCCACCATGTCTCGCACTCAAGGAATTCCTGTGGCGTCATGCCGTCGGGATATATTTCTTCGGGGTATTCGTAGGTTAGCTCGTCCAACGAGAAACTGCATGCATCCGCGACCTCGCGCGTCGCAGCGATGGCATGAGGCCAGCGCGCAAACAGTCGCACCATGGTTTCGGGCGGCTTGAGATAGCGCTCGGCATTGGCGGCGAGCAGATGGCCGGCGGCCGCCACCGTGGTCTTGTGCCGGATCGCTGTCATCACATCCTGCAGCGGTCGCCGCGCGGGGGTGTGATAATGAACGTCGTTGGTGGCGAGGATCGACAGTCCGTTGGCGCGCGCCAAGGCGTCGAGCCGCTCGATGCGCGCTACGTCGTCGCCGTGGTAGAGATAGGCGGCGGCGATATGGCGCAGTGTCGGGAGTCGGCCGACGAGCTGCGGGATCAGTTCGGCAAAGGGCGCGGTGACAACACGCCCCTCCCGCTTGCGGGAGGAGTCGGGGGCGGGCCGGAGCATGGACTCGCTCTGCTCGCGCCCCCCCCTAGCCCCTCCCGCAAGCGAGAGGGGGATCACGTTGCTCTCGACCGCCACGGCGAACTCTTTTTCCAGATCGCAAGGTGGCAGCAGGATGAGTTGCACATCCTTGCAGTGTTCTTCCAGCATCGCGAGATCGATATCGCAGGCCCCCTTGGCCTGCCATTCGCCCTCGAGCGTCGCCATCCGACCGGAACTGATCAGACGGCAAAGGCGTCCGTAAGCTGCGCGGTTCTCGGGATAGGCAAGGAAGGCGAGACCTTCGACCGTTTCCAAACGGCAGCCGATAACCGGCTTTAACTTAAGCGTTTTCGCTTCGGTATGGATCCGCACCACACCGGCCATGCTGTTGGCGTCGGCGATACCGATGGCATCGTAGCCGAGCGTGCGGGCAGCAAGGACGAGATCGACCGCATCTGATGCTCCGCGCAGAAAGCTGAAGCACGAGACAATCCCGAGTTCGACGAAAGCCGCACGCGGGGGTGGTTTTACGGCATCGGGATCGATCTCGATCCGGCGCTTGTCGGGAGTGGGGGCACTATCCGGCACGTCACCCCGCCAGTTCCTCGAGCCGTTCCTTCACCGCGGCAAGATCGGCGCGGAACAGGCGCTCCTGCTTATCCTTCGCCTCGCCATCGAGCCGCAGCAGATACGATGGGTGGGCGGTGACCCACAGCTCGCTGCCATCCTCGAGCGGATGCGGCTCGCCCCGCGCCTTGGAGATGCTGACCGTCTTGCCCAGCATGCTCCGCGCCGCGCTCGCACCCAGCGCCAGGACGACCCTCGGCCTGACGATTTCGCGCTCGCCTTCGAGCCACCAGCGGCAGATGTCGATTTCCTTCGCGGTCGGCGACTGGTGCAGCCGGCGCTTGCCGCGCTGGACGAATTTGAAATGCTTGACCGCATTGGTGACGTAGGTCTGCTTCCGGTCGATCCCCGCCTGTTCGAGATAGCTATCGAGCAACTGACCCGAAGGGCCGACGAAGGGCTTGCCGGCGAGATCCTCCTGGTCGCCCGGCTGTTCGCCGACGACCATCAGTGTGGATCGCTTCAAGCCCTCGCCCGGCACCGCCCGATTGTCGAGCAGACCGATCGGACACCGGCGGCACTGATGGATGGCCCGTTCGATACCGGCGAGCGAGTTGGGCCGCTCCTCGAATTCCATTGCACCTGCCTCGACCATCGCCGCTTCCCGTTTCTGCGCCCCCGCGATCAGCTCCGGGATGAGCGCCGCTTCGGGCATGTTCTTCCAGTATTTGCGGGGCATTTCCTTCAGCATCGCCCCGACCTTCAAACGCGCGGGATTGAAGATGGATGCATAATATTTGCGCCAGAGATCCTCCATCGGATCGCCCGTGGGTGCGTCGGCACGCTGTGCGGGCGGGCCTTCCTGCATGGTCGCGCCATCCCAGTGCAGCGAACCCGCCGGGGTGAGGATCGACCAGCGCATATTGGCGAAGCGGCGCATGAAGAAGCCGGCATTGGCGCGCAGGATGTGATGCTCGGGCTCGAACCAGGCGACGTAATGCTCGCCAGCCTCACCCTCCTCGCCGGCCTCACCGCTCTCGACCAGGCGGAAGCGGACGAATGCGTGCATCTTGTGGCTGTCGCGGCGGACTGCCTTGGCGAGTTCCTCCACCCGCCGGATATCGGGATCGGCGCCATCCTCCATGATCCGCGGGGTTGTCTGCAGCCGCCACAGCAGACGATAGAGCAGCGCGAAACGCTCGGGATCGCGGTGCAGCAACGCGTTGCGCGCCAGCTCGACGAAACGGCGGTTGGCGCGCACCGGCGGTGCATCCGCGGGCGGCGCAGGAAGGCGCTGCTGGCCCGCACCGCCCGCAGAGGCGAAGAGATCGCCGCTGCCGCCCGGCTCGACCCAGACGATCCGGTCGGGCGGCACATCGCTCTGGACCAACGCCCGCGCCCGCTCGCGCCAGATCTCGAAATCGTCGGCTTCGGCGAGCTGGACGAGATAGCGGCTGCCGGCAGCGAGATGCTGGAGTGCAGTCATGCCGCGCTCGTCCCGTCGTCACCCCAGCGAAAGCTGGGGTCTGGTGCGGCGAGGCTGGACCAGGCAGATGGAGATCCCAGCTTTCGCTGGGATGACGGAAAAGTGCGAGGCCTCATGCCGCGAACAGTTCGAGCTGTTCGCGCCTGGGGGCCAGCAGCGCGCGCAGGTCGGCGCGGTCGGTCAGCGTCACCGGGCGCCAGTCGACCGTGCAGATGAAGGGCCGCACCTTGGCGATCGAGACGGTGAGCTTGGCGACATCGTCGAGCCTGAGCGTGCGGTGGCGGCGGCTCGCGACGATGCGATCGACCGCCTTCACCCCCAACCCGGGCACGCGGAGCAATTGCTCGCGGCTCGCGCGGTTGACGTCGAGCGGGAAATTCTCGCGGAACTTGAGCGCCCAGGCCAGCTTGGGGTCGATGTCGAGCGGCAGATTGCCGTCGGCATCGGTCGCCTGCATCACCTCGGCGGGCTTGTAGCCATAGAAGCGCATCAGCCAGTCGGACTGATAGAGCCTATGCTCGCGGATCAGCGGCGGGCGACTGAGCGGGAGCACCGCGCTGGCGTCGGGGATGGGCGAGAAGGCCGAGTAATAGACCCGGCGCAGGCCGAAATTGTCGTACAGCCGGCTTGCCTTGCCGACGATCTCCGCATCGCTGGCCTTGTCAGCGCCGACGATCATCTGGGTGGACTGGCCCGCGGGCGCGAAGCGCGGGGCGTGGCGGAAACGTTTGCGCGCATCCTTCGCTTCCACCAGATCGGCCTTCACCTTGCCCATCGCCCCTTCGATCTGGCGCGCATTCTTGTCGGGTGCGAGACGCATGAGCCCGGCATCGGTGGGCAGTTCGACATTGATCGATACCCGATCGGCATAGAGCCCCGCCTGATGCGCCAGCTCGGCATCGGCCTCGGGAATGGTCTTGAGGTGGATGTAGCCACGAAAATCGTGCTCCACCCGCAGGATGCGGGCGACTTCTACGATCTGCTCCATGGTGCGGTTCGAGCTCTTGACGATGCCCGAGGAGAGGAACAGCCCCTCGATGTAGTTGCGGCGGTAAAATCCCAAGGTGAGATCGACCACCTCCTGCGGGGTGAAGCGCGCGCGGCGGACGTTGCTGCTCTTGCGGTTGATGCAATAATGGCAGTCGAAGATGCAGTGATTGGTCAGCAGAATCTTGAGCAGCGAGATGCAACGCCCGTCGGGGGCATAGGCGTGGCAGATCCCCATCCCCTCGGTCGAACCAAGCCCCTTGCCGCCGAGCGAATCCTTTTTCGCCGTCCCCGAAGAAGCGCAGGACGCGTCATATTTGGCCGCATCGGCCAGGATTTCCAGCTTCTCGAGAGTGGTTTGCGACGCCATCCGTTCCTTATATGTTCCGCCCATTTATATGCAAGCGCGATCATCGGCCAAAGCGGTCGGCTGGGCAGCGGCGCGGAACCGTGTCAGCGTGAGAAGGCCTGGTCGGCCCGTTCCTGCCATTCGGGAGAGAGAATCGCCCGGTCCAGCTCCTGGCGCAATTCGTCCGGCGACACCCGGAACACGGGCAGCGCGATCGACCCGTCGGTTGCGCTGATGCTTCTGTCCCCGGCCGCCGCGCGCGCGGGCTGGAAGGGATAGGCGATCGCATCGATCCTGCCTTCGTCGAAGGCGGCCAGCGCCGCATCGAGATTGGCGAACCGCGCGACGGCCTTGGCACCCGAGAGGTCGGATAGGGCTACCGGACCCTCGGCGATAATACCGATATGCTTGTCGGCCACCGCATCGCCCAGACTGCGGTTGCCGCCCTGCTGGCCGGTGAGCGAGACCAGATAGGCGGTAAGAACCGCGGTCAGCGCCATCGAGAACAGCATCCAGACCATCGCCACGACCCGTCCGGCAACCGTTCGCGGGACGAGATCGCCATAGCCGATCGTCGTGGCGGTGACGCTGGCCCACCAGAACCCCTGCCCGATACCCCGGCTCTTGCTGCCATCCGCGAGCACCTCGTCATTGCCCTTTCGCTCGACCAGCCAGAAGATCGTTCCGGCGATCAGCACCAGCAGCGTGAAGATGGCGACGGTCTTGAAGAAACCGGGCGTGAAAAGACCCAGCAATCCCATGGTGAAGCCCGATCCGGCACCGATCCCGATCAGGCCGATCGAATCGGCATGAAGCGGAAGGCTGCGCGTGGTCTGCGCAGGCGTGTCGGCGCTCGCATAGACGGGGAATTCCGCCTCGCCCGTGTCCGGACCGGCGGCGACGAAACGGTAGTCGATGCCGGTGCGGTCGGCCGCGGCGCGGTAGAGATCGATCGCGGGCCCGCTCCATCGGCCATCGGCCTGCTGCTTGGCATAGGGCGGCAGCTCGGCCACCACCACGGTCTCCTGCGCCGTGGCGGAGCCGGGAGCGAGCGCGAGAAACAGCGAGCAGAGAATGAGCGCGAGCAGGGTTCGTGAGGCGGATATCATGATGCGTTTCTAGGTTGGGCGGATGCAGAAGCAACCCCGCCCGCCCGTGTCGCCGCAACACCCGCTCGTCGGACGGCTCACGCGCACAGGCCCTGCAGATACCAGTCGGGCAGACCGCCGCGACCGTCGCCCACCAGACCCTGGCGGTAGATCCAGTAACGGCGCCCCTCGCCGTCCTCGATGCGGTAATAGTCGCGCAGCCGCGCCGCACCGCGTTCGCGCCACCATTCGGGCGCGATCCGCTCGGGCCCCTCGACGCGCGCCACATCGTGGACGCTGCCGCGCCAGCGGAAGCGCTGCGGATAACCGTCGGGGGTGGCGTAGAGCACCGCGATCCTCTCGGGCCGGTCGAGCAGCTTGAGCGGGCGCTGGTGGAAGGCGAGCTCGGCCTGCGAGGGCGTCTGGACCGCCAGCGGCGGCTGCCAGCGCTGCGCGCGCTCGGGGATATGGCTGGCGTGGAGCACCGGCCGGGTCACCGCGCCCTCCCCCAGCCGCACCGATAACCGGTCGATGCAGGCGGCGAGCGAGGTCCCGTGCTGCTCCGCCGCGGCTTCGAGGTCCTGCTGCTCGAGCGCCAGCGGCTCGGCCCAGCTGGCGCGCAGCCGCAGCATCTCGATCCCGAAGCCGGCATCGACATCGTCGAGCTTGGCCGCGAACAGACGGCAGATATGCGCGGGATCGCGGGTGGCGGCGGCGAGTTCGAGGCGGCGGACCACCACCTCGCCATCGACGCGCCACAGCCCCAGCTCGAGCCGCCGCGCGCCCTGCGCGCTGCCCTCGAGCTCGCGCGCCATGTCCTCGCCCAGATCGGCGAGCACGCGGTCGAGCAGCGGGCGATGGCGGATCGGCTCGAGCAGGCGGCGCTGCACCAGTGGCATGTGCTGCGGCACCACCGGGAGCAGCGGTTCGGGCACGCGGCCGAGCAATTGGTCGAGCCGGATCAGCGGATTGGCGGCGGGCGAGCGGCGGTTGCGGAAGCGCCGCTGGAGCGCATCGCGGCCGATGGTGGTGAGCTCGCCCAGCCGCTTGAGGCCGAGCCGCCGCAGCACGGTCAGCACATCGGGGTCGAGTCGCAGCGCCGCGACCGGGAGCTCTGCGAGCGGCGCGGGCATGCGCTCATGATCCGGTTCGTCCGGCGCGAGAATACTGCGCGGCGCTCCGAAATGGGCCAGCGCCCAGGCGGCCCCGGCGGTCGGCGCGATCGCGCTGCGGATGGTCAGGCGGCGGCGCGCGAAAGCAGCGGCGACATCCTCGAGCAACCGCGGCTCGCCGCCGAAGAGATGCGCCACCGCGGTGACATCGACCAGCAGGCCGTCGGGGGGATCGAGCGCCGACCATGGCCCCCAGCGCATCGCCCATTCGGCGAGCTTCTCGAGCAGCGCGCGATCGCCCGCGGGGTCCGAAGGCGCGGTGCGGATCGCGGGGCACAGCGTGCGCGCATCCGCGAGCATCATCCCCGGCCGCGCACCCGCGGCGCGCCCCGCGGCATTAGCGGCTTCGATGCGCGGGCCATGCGCGGTGTCGGCGATCAGCACCAGCGGCCCTTTCCCGGTCTGTTCCCCCGCCTGCTCCCCAGCCTGCTTCGGGGCCTGCTCCTGCGCCAGTTGCCAGCGATCCATCGCCAGCGCGCCCAGCCAGATCGAGAGGATGCGGCGGGGCGGCGGCGCTCCGGCGCTGCAGGACGCCCCCTGCCCGCCGCTCACCGTCCCGCGGCGCGGGGGTGCCCCCGCTGCGACAATCCGCCGGTCCGGTCGCGGTCCGGCGATTTCTCTTCACCTTCGCGCTTGCGTCCGGCGCGCAATCGCCCACCCTCTTCGTCCAGCAGCCAGCTTCCGGGCGGGTGCGCGCGGGCGCGAAACAGCTCCGCCTGCCAGGCGGGGGTGCCGGGCGCCTGCGCGTTCCAGGGGGGCGCGGCGGAGGGCGCGCAAGCCACCTCCCAGCGCATCCGCGCCGAGCTGAGATCGCGCTGCGCCGCGAGCCGGACGAGGTAGAGCAGGACGCCGTGCCGCTCCGCCGCCAGCGTCAGTCGGCGCGAGGCGGTGAAATCGAGCGCGCGCGGATTGCCCGAGAGCTCGCCGATGACGAAGGCGATCTCGCGGCAGCGCACGCCTTCTTCGAGCGCGAACAACGCATCCTCGGGCTTTTCGGCGAGGACATGGATCACGCGGTGGCGCAGATCCTCGGGCAGGCCCGCGCGATAGGGCCGCCCGGTCAGCCGCGCCGCCTCGCGCGTCTGCACCCACAGCACCGCGCGCCGGTCCTGCGTCTCGCGGACCTCGCCGCGCGGGGCGTGGCGCCAGTCGTCGAGCGCCAGCGCCAGCGCCGCCGCCGCGCCGCCGGCGTGGTTGGTCGCGGAAAACACCTCGCTGTGCGCCACCGGACCCGCACGCGCGGCAAGCCCCGGCTGCCAGCGCGCGCTGCGCCGGGCGAGCGGAGCGGCGGCGACCTCGCAGGTCTGCGAAAGCGTCGGGGAAGGCATGGTGGAACGACTCATCTGTTCCACTTATGTTCCGTCATTCGGCGATTCGCAATCCCGAGCCGGCTTTCATCCCCGCATGCGCCCTTCGTCCCGATCATCGCCGGGACCGAACGCCGCATTCGATCATTGAACCATCGAACCATCCAACAGGAGACCGGCATGAAATACGCAGAAGGCAATCCCGACGAGCTCAAGACCAAGTTCTGGAAGGCGCTCGCCGATTCGCCCTTCCTGTTCCTCCAGCTCGACGGCCAGCCCGATACCGCGGTGCCGATGAGCCCGCAGCTCGACAAGGATGCCAACAGCGCGATCTGGTTCTTCACCCATACCAAGAGCCCGTTCCGCGCGCTCGGCCCCGTGACCGCGACCTTCAAGGGCAAGGATCACGGCATGTATGCGCGCTTCGGCGGTACGCTGGCCGTGGAAACCAGCCGCGCGCGCTTCGACCAGTTCTGGAACAATTTCGTCGAGGCCTGGTACGATGGCGGCAAGACCGACCCCGACATTCTCTTCCTGCGCATGGATCTGGGCGATGCCGAGATCTGGAACGGCGACATGGGTCTGCTCAGCACCGCCAAGATGGCGCTGGGCATGGATGTTCACGAGGATGCCGAGGAGCAGCACGTCAAAAGCACCCCGCTGTGACCAGCTGACCTCACCTCGCTACAAAGGAAAAGGGCCGTTCTCGCGAACGGCCCTTTTTGCTGTCGGATCGAGAATTCCCGTTCGGCTTACGCCCCTCAGGGGTGATCGACGCCGGGGATGCCGGGTTCGACATCGGCATATTCGGGCTCGTGCACCTCGACGATCCCGCGCCCAAGATGGCTGTGCCGACGGCTGTAGGCGAAATAGACCACCAGCCCGATCGCCGACCAGATCGGCAGCACCAGCATCGCCTCTGTCGGCAGGTTGAGGAACAGGAAGGCGCAGCCGCCGATCGTCGCCGGGCCGACCAGCCACAACGCCGGGGTGCGGAAGCTGCGTTTGCGTTCCGGATCGCTCCGGCGCAGCAGCATCACCGCCACCGCCACCATCAGGAAGGCATAGAGCGTGCCGGCATTGGCGATGTCGGCCAGCTGGCCCACCGGGAAGAACGCCGCGCCGAAGGCGACGATCACCCCGGTGATGGCGGTCACCACATAGGGCGTGTTCCACTTGGGATGGACCTTGGAGAGCCCCTCGGGCAGCAGGCCGTCGCGGCTCATAACGAAGAAGATGCGGGTCTGCGCGAACAGCAGCACCAGGATGACCGAGGGCAGCGCGAAGAACGCCGCGATCCCGAGCATGTTGCCGATCCCCGAGAAGCCGATCTGGCGCAACACATGCGCCAGTGCTTCGTCCGAACAGACCAGCGCCGCGGCGTGCTGGGGCATCGCGCATTGCAGCGCGAGCTGTTCGGAGCCGGCAGGAAAGGGAATCCCGCCCGGACCCATGATCGGCTGCCCGCCGATCGTCCCGATCGCACCGGCGGCGACGAGAATATAAAACAGGGTGCAGAACAGCAGCGAGCCGACCAGACCGATGGGCACGTTGCGCTGCGGATTCTTGGTTTCCTCCGCCGCGGTCGAGACCGCATCGAAACCGACATAGGCGAAGAAGATCGTCGCTGCCGCGCCCACCGCGCCGACCCCGGATCCGAAGCCGCCGAACACGCCCGCAGGCAGGAAGGGATTGAACAGATCGGGGTCGAACTGCGGGCTGGTGAAAGTCAGCGCGATGAAGACGGTGAGCGCGGTCACCTTGATCAGGACCAGCACCGCATTGACCCGCGCGCTTTCGTTGGTGCCCACCATCAGCAGCCAGGTGACCAGCAGCGCGATCACCATCGCCGGCAGATTGATGAAGCCGCCCGGTTCGCCGCCCAGTGCCAGCGGACCGGCCGCCAGCCATTGCGGCAGTTCGATCCCGAGGAATTCGTTGAGGATCGTCCCGGCGAAATAGCCCGACCACCCGACCGAGACCGCCGAGGCGGCGATCGCGTATTCGAGGATCAGCGCCCAGCCCACCGTCCAGGCAAGCATTTCGCCCATGGTGGCGTAGGAATAGGTGTAGGCGGATCCCGCGACCGGGATCATCGAGGCGATCTCGGCATAGCAGAGCGCCGCGACGATGCAGACCAGCCCCGCGATCACGAAGGCGAGCATCAGGCCGGGTCCGGCCTTTTGCGCTCCGGCCGCGGTCAGCACGAAAATGCCGGTGCCGATGATGCAGCCGATCCCGAACAGCATCAGCTGGATCGGTCCGAGAGTGCGTTTGAGTGCTTTCTTCCTCGCCGTCGCGAGAATCGCGTCGAGCGGCTTTACCCTGTCCAGAAGCATTGGCCGGAGACCCCCAGGCCCGCAGCGGAACGCTTCCGCCCTGCCAACCTGCAATGCCGTGATTTAGCCCGTTTTACGGGACCGGCAACTGAAAAGATCAGTCGGGCAAAAGCCCGGGGAAAAGGCCGGTCATCAGGATGCCGGCGACCGCGATCGGGCACAGCCAGGCGATCAGAAACCGCCACACGCCGAAAGCCAGCGGACCCAGGCCGGTGACGCTGCGCACCAACGTGCGATCGGCCTTCCAACCCACGAACAGCGAGGTCAGCAGAGCGCCCAGCGGCAGCATCACCTTGCCGGTGAAGCCATCGATCGTATCGAGGATGTCGGTGTTCTCGAACAGCGACCAGAACCCGAGCGGGCGGACCTCGGACAGGACGTTGTAGCCCAGCAGGCACAAGATGCCGATCACGAAGGCACCGCCTCCGAAGATCGTAGCCGATTTAGCCCGGCTCCAGCCGCGCTCGCCGATGCCCCAGGCGGTTGGGACCTCGAGCAGCGAGATCGAGCTGGTCACCGCCGCGACGAGGATCAGGACAAAGAACAGAAAGCCGAACAGCGCGCCGGCGGGCATGGTCTGGAAGGCAAAGGGCAGCGTCTGGAACACCAGCGTCGGCCCCGCGGCGGGGTCGAGCCCGACCGCGAAGACGATCGGGAAGATCATCAGACCCGCCAGTAGCGCCACCCCGATATCGGCAAAGGCGATCAGCGCCGAGGTCGAGCCCAGCCCGCTGCCTTCCTTGATGTAGGAGCCGTAGGTGATCAGTCCGGCGACACCCAGCGAGAGCGAGAACAGCGCCTGACCCAGCGCGGCATTCATCACCTGCGGGGTCAGCTTCGACCAGTCGGGGGTGAACAGGAAGGTAAAGGCATCGCCCATGTCGCCTTCGATAGCGCCGTAGAACACAAGCCCGATCAGCAGCGCAAAAAACATCGGCATCAGATACACCGCCGCCTTTTCGATCCCGGCGTGAACGCCGCGCGCGACGATGAAGAGCGTGGCCCCCATGAAGGCGAGATGCATCGCGAGCAGCAGCCCGGGATTGGCGAACATGTCGGTAAGCCGTTGCTGCACCTGCGCCTGGTTTTCCCCTTCGAGTGCGCCGCGGAACGGTTCGCCCGCGCCGATCGCCTGCAGCAGGTCGCCGCCCATCACGCCGGCGTAGTAGAGCACCCAGCCCGCGACGACCGAATAGAAGGACAGGATGAGAAAGGCAGCGGTCGCTCCGATGGCGCCGAAGATCGACCAATTGGTCGAGGCGTTGGACTGTGCCGCGACGCGCTTGATCGAACCGACCGCATCGGTCTGACCGGCGCGACCGATGAAGATTTCGGAAAGGATGAGCGGCAGGCCGATCAGGAACACGCAGCCGATGTAGAAGATCACGAAGGCGCCGCCGCCGCTCTCGCCCGCCAGCGTCGGGAAGCGCCAGATATTGCCGAGCCCGACTGCCGCGCCGATCGCCGCCAGAATGAATGCCCAGCGCGAGGACCAACCTTCGCTCGTGCTTGTCGTTGTCGCGACCATTATTCAAACCTCTCCATCGCGCGCCTGCGGTCCGGCGCGTGCGCCCGGGCCCATCTGCAATGTTTTCGCTTCTGCGTCGAGGGCGCTTTGCCTTTGCGTTCACAGGGCGCTAGGCGCTTTGGCCATGTCCACGACTTTCCAGATCGACACTTCGACCAGTCGCGCCACCCCAACGCCCGCGCCGATGAAGCGGCTCACCGTGCCCAAACTCCGGGCGCGCAAGACCGACGGCGTGACCGGCGAGCCGCTGGTAATGCTGACCGCCTACACCGCGCGCCAGGCGCAATTGCTCGATGCGCATTGCGACCTGCTGCTGGTGGGCGATTCGCTGGGCCAGGTGATCTACGGCCTGCCCTCCACCATCCCCGTGACGATGGAGATGATGGCGAACCATGCCGCCGCGGTTGTGCGCGGAAGCTATCACGCGGTGGTCGTGGTCGACATGCCCTTCGGCAGCTACGAACGCTCGCCGGAACAGGCCTTCGACAGCGCGGCGCAGCTGCTCAAGCAGAGCGGCGCGGCGGCGGTGAAGCTCGAAGGCGGCGAGGCGATGGCCGAAACGGTCGCCTTCCTGTCGCAGCGCGGCATCCCGGTGATGGGCCATGTCGGGCTGACCCCGCAGGCCGTCAATGTGCTGGGCGGATATGCCGCAAGGGGCCGCAGCGATGCCGAAGCCGAAAAAATCGTCGGCGACGCCCGGGCGCTCGACGCGGCCGGTGCGTTCGCCATCGTGATCGAGGGCGTGGTCGAGAGCATCGCCATCGCCGCCACCGAGGCGGTGTCCGCCCCCACCATCGGGATCGGCGCCTCCGCACGCTGCGACGGGCAGGTGCTGGTCACGGAGGACATGCTGGGCATGTTCGAGCGCGTGCCGCGCTTCGTTAAGAAATACGAGGATATCGCCGCGCTGATCGAACGGACCGCCGCGACCTATGCCGAGGAAGTGCGTAACCGCAGCTTCCCCGGCGAAGATCAGACCTACCAGCCCAAATCCTGAAGGATCACCCGCGCGTGTCCACGCTCCTGCAATTCTACAAATTCTCGCTCGTCTTCACCCTGATCTGTCTCGGGCTGGCGGTGTGGTACGGCTTCGCGAGCACCGGCACGCTGGTCGGTACGCTCGGATTGCTGTGGATCGTGGTGATCCTCTCCATCCTCGAAGTCTCGCTCAGTTTCGACAATGCGGTCGTCAATGCCACGGTTCTGAAGGACATGAGCGAGGTCTGGCAACAGCGCTTCCTGGTCTGGGGCATCGCGATCGCAGTGTTCGGCACGCGGATCATCTTTCCGCTCGCGATCGTGGCGATCGCTGCCGGGCTCGGACCGCTGGCGGCGATCGACCTGTCGCTGAACAATCCGCAGGAATACGAGCGGATCGTCTCGGGCGCACATGTCGGGATCGCCGGCTTCGGCGGCGCCTTTCTGACCATGGTCGGGCTGAAGTTCTTTTTCGACGCCGACAAGGAAGTCCACTGGATCGCAGTGGTCGAAGAAAAGCTGACTCGCGTCTCGGCCCTGCCCGCAGTCGAGATCGGCATGTTGCTGCTGGTGATGTGGGGGATATCCACGCTCCTGCCCGCTGAGGAATCGCTGACCTTCCTCACCGCCGGTCTGCTGGGGGTCGTCACCTTTATCACAGTCGATGCGCTCGGCACCTTTCTCGACATGCGCGAGCAAGCCAAGCGCGCGAGCGGTGTGGTGATGCGCTCGGGTCTCGGCGGCTTTCTCTATCTCGAAGTACTCGATGCCTCTTTCAGCTTCGATGGCGTGATCGGTGCCTTCGCCCTGTCCAACAATATGGTGGTCATCGCACTGGGGCTGTCGATCGGCGCGATGTTCGTGCGTTCAATGACGATCCATCTGGTGCGAAAGGGCACGCTGGCGGCCTATCGCTTCCTCGAGCACGGCGCGTTCTGGGCGATCATCGCTCTGGGGGGCATCATGCTCGCGTCGGTTGTGGTGCATATTCCCGAGGCCATTACGGGGCTGATCGGTGCAACGCTGATCGGTATCTCGCTGTGGTGGTCGGTACGCTGGAACAAGCGCCACGGTACGCTCGAGGCAACGACTTAGTCCGACCGTCCGAGTACGCCGGCAACCGGCGCCGCCGCCACCAGCTGGAACAGGTGGTAGAGCATCAGCGGCACCACTAGAAATCCCGCCACCTCCAGCGGAAAGAGGATTGCCGCAAGCGGCACGCCCACCGCGGTGCTCTTTTGCGTACCGGCGAACAGAAAGGATATCCGGTCGCGGCGCGGCAGGCCAAGCGCCCCGCCGACGAACCATGAGCCGGCATGGCCGAACAGCAGGAAGAGGGCGACCATCCCGCAAAGCCAGGCCCACGCGCCGGGATCGACCTTCCGCCAGATGCCCTGCTCGACAGCGCCCGAGAAGGCGACATACACCGCCAGCGCTATGACGCTCCGGTCGATCCACACGATGTGTCTGCCATGCTGCGAGATGAAGTCTTTCGTCCAGCCCTGGACGAGTTGACCGAGAACGAAGGGCAGCAACAGTATCAGCATGATCCGCTCTGCGGTCTCCCACCCCAGCGGCGCTTCGCTCCCCGTTCCGCCGAGCAAGAAGAACACCGGTACGGTCACGAAGATTCCGGCGATGTTGAGCAGCGCTGCGCTGATCACCGATAGTCCGAGATTGCCCCCGGCGAGCGCGCTGTAGGAAGTGGCCGACTGGACGGTTGAGGGCAGCGAGCCCAGATAAAGAAAACCGATAGCGATCAGCGGCGGCACGAGCCCTTGCCCCGCGCTCGCGAGCGCCAGCCCGGCCAGCGCCATCGCGCCGAAGACCCACAGCAGCAGGGGCAACAGGAACCGCCAGTTGCGCAGACCGGCGCGGATTTCGCTTCGCGCAATGCGCATGCCGTTGAGCAGGAACAGCACGAAGACGCCGGCGCTCACGAGCAGATCGGCGACAGGCCGGGCATCGCCGCCCACCGGGACGATCGCTGCAAGCAGCACCGCGGCGGCAAGCATGCGCAGCATCGGATCGGTCAGGACGGTGCGCAGCGCCATGATCCGGGCCCTGCCCCGCCAATTCGCCGCTGTCGAGGGTAGAGAAACTCGCTTCGCTAGCGGGCAGTCACCGCGGCGAGCTTGCGTTCGAGCCGGTTCACCAACGCCGCGTCCTCGCTCACCCGCGCAAGGGCACGGATCGCCGGCGGAAAGAGCGGCTGCAATTTGTAGGCGCGCCACGCGAACTGGCGGGCCTCCGCGATAGCACCAAGCTGCACCGCCACCTCACTGCGCAGGGCCAGCACCGCCGGATCGCTGCGCGCGCCGTGGGCAATGGCGCTGTCGAGCATCCCCGCTGCCAACGCGAATTGCCCGCGCGAGGCCAGCCATCCGCCATAGAGGCCGGCAGCCGATGCTTCGTTCCCGCCGCCCGAGAGGTAGCGTTCGAGGACCTCGCCGACCGCATCGGAATCGCCCTTCATCGCATAGGCGGCAATCAACCGCTGGGTGAGCGGCCAATCCCGCCGCACCTGCGCCGCCCGCGAATAGGCCTGAATGGCCCGGTCGATCTCGCCACGGACGAGCAAGGCGTCGCCGAGCAGGCTCTGGGCGTCACCCGATCCTGCATGCTCACGCGCAAAATTCCCGGCTTCGACCATCGCTCTTCCGGTCTGACCGTTGCCGAGGTGCGCGCGCACGAAGTCGCGCAGATCGGGGCCGCTGTCGATCTGATCGAATCGCAGGGCATCGGGCAGGGTTCGGCTTGGAAGGGGGGAAACAGCCAGCGCTGAAGGGCGCGCGGCAGCGTCGAGGAACGCCGCCGCTTCCTCGCGCCGGTCGAGCGTTTCCAGCGCTCTCCCCACCACCGTTTTAAGGTAAGGGGACGCGCGCCGCTCCGAGGCCCGCTCGGCTAGGCGCGCGACCAGCTCACGCTCGCCCCCACTCAGCATCAGCGACCTGGCGAGCAGACGGACGGCGCGCCGATTGTCGGGCTGGAGCTGCGAAAGCCGGTCAAAGGTCAGCGCGGCGCTCGCGTGATTGCCCAGTTCGAGATCGAGTATGCCGCTCAGCAGCAAAGCCGCGGGTGTTTCCGCCTCCGCCTTCGGCACGCGCTGCAACAATGAACGGGCAAGATCGAATTCGCGGCCGCGGGCGGCAATAACGGCGCTGAGATAGACGATCCGCGGCGCGTTCGGCGACAGTTCGCTCGCGCGGCGCAAGGCGGCGAGGGCAGCTCCCGCCTCCCCCGCATCTCCCAACGTCGCGGCATAGTCTGTCAGCAATCCGACATCGTCGGGTGCCGCCTCCAGCGCGGTACGCAACCACTTCAGGGCAGGCCGCGGTCCATCGGAATCGCGGACCAGCTGTGCGCGAAAGCGCAAGCCGACCGGGTTGCCCGGATCGATCGCAAGCGCGCGGTCCGCGGCTTCGATCGCCTGCAATTGCTCGCCGCCGCGATAGCGCAGGCGGCCGATCTCGGCCCACAATTGGGCGTTGTCGGGATCGGCATTCAGAGCCCGGTCGTACGCCGCCCCCGCCGCGGCAAGGTGGCCTTCGCGCATTTCGAGTTCGCCCAGCATGCGAAAGCCCAATCCGGTGGTCTCGTCCGAGAAGGCGTCTCCTTCCAGCCAACGGCGCGCCTTGGCCAGATCGTCTTGTTGCAAGGCAGCCTGACCGAGATAGGCGGCGAGCTCTGCTTCTGCATGGCCCTGCCCGAGCATGGCGCGCAACCGGCCTTCGGCGGCACGGCCATCGCCGCGTGCCAACGCCGCCTGCGCGGTCTCGAACGGCGAGGCCCGCTCTTCGGGCTGCCCACAGGAAGCCAGCAGCCCGGGCAGCACCGCGACCAGCACGATCCGCCGAAGGTCAGCTCTGAAGGTCATATTGCTTGAGCAGGTCGTAGAGCGTGGGCCGACTAATGCCGAGCAGCTTGGCGGTGCTCGATATATTCCCGTCGGTGCGCGCCAGTGCCTGGCGGATGACTTTGCGGTCGGACCGTTCGCGCGCGCTCTTGAGGTTGAGCGGCAAACCGCCCTCCTCATCCTGCGCGTCGGCAAGGTCGAGGTCTTCCGGCGTGACCAGCTTGCCATCCGCCATGATGACCGAGCGTTTCACCCTGTTCTCGAGCTCGCGGACATTGCCCGGCCAGGCCCAGCCGTCGATCGCCGCCAGCGCATCGGGGGTGAAGCCCTGCACCTGCGGGTTCATTTCCTTCGCATGGCGGGTCAGGAAGGCCTTGGCGAGCAGCACGGAGTCCCCGGCGCGCTCGGACAGGGTCGGGATCTTCACCACGATCTCCGCCAGACGATAGAACAGATCCTCGCGGAAACTCGCCTCGCCGATCATCGTCTCGAGATCCTGATGCGTCGCGCAGACGATCCGCGTGTCGACCGGAATGGGTTTGCGCCCACCGATCCGCTCGATGGTGCGTTCCTGCAGGAAGCGCAGCAGCTTGACCTGCAATTGCAGCGGGATGTCGCCGACCTCGTCGAGAAACAGCGTTCCGCCATGGGCGAGCTCGATCTTGCCCTCGGTCGTCTTGACCGCTCCGGTGAAGGCGCCCTTCTCGTGGCCGAACAGCTCGCTCTCGAGCAGGTTTTCCGGGATTGCCGCGCAATTGATCGCCACGAAGGGCGCGTCGCGGCGTTCGCTCGCATCGTGGAGCCCGCGCGCAAGCAGTTCCTTGCCGGTTCCGCTCGCGCCCAGCAGCATCACCGACACGCTGGTCCCCGCGACGCGTTCGATCATCCGCGAGACCTTGAGCATCTCGGGCGCGGCGGTGATCATGGTCCCCAGAACGGTGCGGTCTTCGCCCACGCGATCGGCCAGGCGCCGGTTCTCGTCCTCGATCTCATGCAGTTGCAGCGCCCGGTCGACGATCAGCCCCAGCGCCTCGATATCGATCGGCTTCTGGTAGAAGTCATAGGCGCCGCGCTGAATCGCCTGCAACGCGCTGTCGCGTGCACCATGGCCCGAGGCGACGATCACCTTCGTATCGGGTTTCAGCGCCATGATGGCGTCGAGCACCGCGAAACCCTCGCTGGTCCCGTCGGGGTCGGGCGGCAGACCGAGATCGAGCGTCACCACTGCCGGTGCTTCAGCACGCAAAGCGGTCAGCGCGGATTCCCGGTCGCCGGCGATCAGCACGTCGAAACCGTCATAGGCCCATTTGAGCTGCGCCTGCAGACCCTCGTCGTCCTCCACCACCAGAAGCTTGGGCTTGGCGTTCGCCATCATGCGACCTCGTTCTTTCTGGCTTGCGCTTCGTCGGGCCCGGTCGCGCCAGTCGGCTGTGTGCCCGACCGCGTAGCGAACAGCTTTTCTGCGGCATCGGTCGGCAGGCTGATCGAAAAGCGGCTCCCGAAGCCTTCGCGCGATTCGACGTCGAGCCGTCCGCCCATCGCCCGGATCATCACCCGTGCTTCATGCGCACCGATCCCGAAGCCGCCTTCCTTGGTCGAGACGAAGGGCTTGAACAGCTCGTTGCGAACGAATTGGGCGCTCATTCCGCGACCCGTATCGGCGACCACAATGGCGCCGCGCAAGCCTTCGTTGCGGACTTCGATATGGACGGGTGCGTTCTCGTTGCTGGCATCGATAGCATTCTGGACGAGGTGAACCACGGCCTGTTCGAGACACTCGCGATCGGCGAGCACGAGGGTGCGACCGACGCCGGAAAAATGGACCGGATGGTGGCGGGAAAAGCGGTTCGCGAGCATTCTTGCGAGTTCCGCTAGGTCGACCCGCTCGCGCCGCCCACTATCAACGCCGCCATAGCGCCCGAGCCGGGCGAGCAGGGCGTTGAGCTTGTCCGAACTGTTGCGCAGCGTAATCAGCATGTCCTTGCGGAATTCAGGGTTGTCCGCATGCTTCTCGGCATTGGTCAGCAGCAGCGCCATCTGGCTCGACAGATTCTTGATGTCGTGCATCACGAAGGCCATCCGCCGGTTGAACTCGTCGAACCGGCGCGCTTCCTCCAACGCTTCCTGGCCGGCCTGTTCGGCCAGATAGCTTGCCACCTGCTTGCCCGCGACACCGAGGAGATCGAAATCCTCCCAGTCGAGCCCGCGGTGGACCGGCGGTCGTCCGAGTATGACAACGCCGACGAGCCGATCATGGTGGTTCAGCGGGACCGCAGCCCAGCCCTGGATTTCATCGAGCAGCCAGGCCGGGACCAATTCGGCCTCCCCGTGATGGGAGAGCCCTCTGCGGCTTTCGTCGAGATCGACGATCAGCGCTTCACGCTCAAGCAGTCGCGCGAGTTCCAGCGGCATGGCCGGCGCGGGAACTTCGATCTGCGGCCAGCGCCAGCGCGCGCCGAGGGTGAGGATGCCGTCTTCGTCCGGGACCAGCAGCAACCCGCAGGGACTATCGGTGATGTCGGCGAGCGACTGGACTGCGCGCTCCGGAAGGCTGCCCTCCCCCGGCGCGCGACGGCCGATCGTATGGGTAAAACGGATCCATTCGGAACGATAGTCGTAGCGGTGCTTGAACAGATGCTTGGTCGCCATCACCCGCAGCCAGTCGCGGAACCGCGGAGACGGAAGCCACAGGACGGTGAAAGCCGCTGCGGCCAGCAGAAATCCGACCTGGGTGATCCGTCCCAGATCTCCCGAGAAACGCGCCGCCCAGCCCGACAGGAGTACCATGGTGGCAAAATAGCCGCCGATCAGCACCAGTGAGAGCAGTTGGAAAGTGACCGCGCGCGAAGGGCGGAAGGTCAGCCCCCGGCCCGAGCGGGCGAAACCGACCGCGACGCCGCAAGCCATTCCGGCCATGACCAGCCCGCGCAATCCGCTCAGTTCGGCCAGCGCCCCGCCACCAAGATAGGCGACAGTGTGATAGTTGAGCTCGAAGCCCCAGAACAGCGTGAGCGCGCCCGCGCTCCACGCCAGCAACCGGCGCGACATGTCGGCGGCACCGGCGTAGAGATTGTGCAGCAAGACCAGCGCGCCCACCGCGACGAGGATGTGGAACAGCGCCAGGGTCTCGAATGCAGTTCGCGACGCTTCCCGCCCGGCTCCGCCATCGGTGCCAATGACGATGACCACGCCTTGAAGCAGCTGAACGAAGATGAGCGCACCGATAACGGGGCGCACCAGTTGCAGACTCGCATCGCGGCCATCATTGGCAAACAGGCGGAACAGGACGATCGTCCAGGCAAGGTCGCGCGCGGTTTCGGCAAAGTGGGAAACCGCGCGGTCGGCTCCGAGGGCCGCGACGGCCAGGCACCACAAAGCAGTCACCGAGAGCGCGACCAGCGTTGCCGCGCGGTCCGAGCGATCGCGCCGCCCGCTGCGCGCGATCCAAGCGGCCGCAAATACGCAGCCCAGCGCGGCGATGCCGAAGGCGACGAAGGTCAGGATCTGCTCCATGGCCCTAGCGCGCGCCCTCGGGCCAGAGGACCACGCGGAAGGTCTGCAGGAGAATCAGAATGTCCAGGAAGGGCGTATAATTCTTGGCGTAATAGAGATCGTATTCGAGCTTGTGGCGCGAATCCTCGATCGAAGCGCCATAGGGATAATTGATCTGCGCCCAACCGGTAATGCCCGGCTTCACCATATGCCGCTCGGCATAATAGGGCAGATGCTCGTCGAGATCCGCGACGAATTGCGGCACTTCGGGACGCGGCCCGACGAAGCTCATCTCGCCCTTCAGCACGGTCCAGAGTTGCGGCAGTTCGTCGATCCGCACCTTGCGAATAAAGCGGCCGATGCGGGTGATGCGCGGGTCGTTCTCGGTCGCCCATTGCGCGCCGTCCTTCTCGGCATCTCGAGCCATCGACCGCAGTTTGATCACCGCGAATGGCTCACCGTACAGCCCCACCCGGGTCTGACGGAAGAATGCCGGACCCTTGCTCTCCATTTTGACGAGCAGCGCGAACAGCGCGATGATCGGGAACGTAACCAACAGAAGCAGGAGGCTAACGATGAGATCGAAAGCACGCTTCCCGGCCCCGGAAACAGTGCGACCCGCGGAGAAGCCGTCGGAGAATATCAGCCAGCTGGGGTTGAGCGTGTCGAGATCCACGCGGCCCGTTTCGCGCTCGAGGAAGCTGCTGAAGTCGTTGACGTGGACCCCGCGCGTTTTGACCCGGAGCAGGTCCTTGAGAGGGAGCGAATTGCGCCGCTCCTGCAACGCCACGATCACTTCGATGGCACCGACGCGTTCGACATAGCGGCCCAGATCGCCAATCGTGTCGCGCGGTACGGCGTCCGCGACTGCCAACGGGCCTTCGTCCATCGCGACGCAGGCGACGACATCGAAACTGCTGCCCGATTTGGTCGAAAGCTCGCGCAGCCGCTGAGCGCGCGAACCGGCGCCGAGAACGAGCACCCTGCGGCGGAACGTCGAGGTTCCGAGTGTAGGACCCAGAATGACGCGATTGGCGATCAGCAGCGCGATCGCGAGGATCATCGCGTAGAGCAACACCGAGCGCCAGAACATATTCCCCGGGATGAGAAAGTCGAGCAGCGAAATCCCCAGCACGCCAAGGCTCACGGCGACCAATAGCCGTGCGGTCGCGAAACGCAGCGAGCGCAGCGCATCGGGCCCGTAACTGCCCACCGCGATCATCGCCAGATTGACCACCAGAGCAAAGGCGAGGATCTCGGGGAAGCGCTCCAGCACCGGTCCGGCGTCGGTGTCGATCTGCCAGACACGAAATTGCCATGCCGCTTCACCCGCCAGCAGCAACAGCAGCACATCGACCGCTCCCAACACCATGACGGCGTGGGGTATGTAGTGTTTGAACATTCTGATCATGCGTTGCCGGCCCGATCGCTCATTGCCAAGCAGCTATAGCTTGGACAAATGAACTGTCGGTAAATTTTACAGGCCCGGAGCGAAGAACGGAGGCGGCCTCGGTAAAGCGTCAATTATCCCGACATCATCACTCTGGGAGAGAATCCCCGAGAAACGACCCTGAGCGCAGGGTCTCGCAACCCGCCATCCACCGCATCGGTCACGGCTTCGCCGGTCCGCTGGGCCGCGTCGCCAATCCAGCCCGAACCGCCGCCGCGCTTCTCGTCGATGATGACGGCGCGCGCGCTTACAATTGTTAAATATTGGCGGCTTGATCCGCGAAGTCGAACGGAGTCGTCCCGCGCGTCACCGGATCGAAGCGCAAGCGCCGGCCGATCGGCGGCAGGGAGCGCTGCTCGCACCCGGCAATATGGCAACGGCGACAGCCCGGTCCGATCGGCACGGCATCTTCCCGCCGCAGCGAAACACCGCGTGCCTGCGCCAGCGAACCCGCCAGCGAAGCGTCGAGCCCGAGCAGCACTGCAAACCGCGCCGCGCTCCCCGTTCCGGTCCCCTCGACGGTGCGCCCGATGGTGAACCAGATATCTGTCTTGTTGCCGTCGCCCTGCGAGTTGACCGTCTGGACGAGCAGATCGCCCGAGCGTTCGAAAGCCTTGTGCGCGATCCAGAGCGGACAGCTGTGCTCGGCCTCGATCAGCTCGGCACCGCTCGCGCCGACGATCCGCTTCGAAAATTGCCCCGCACGGTCGAGGCGGACCATGAAGAAGGGCAGTCCGCGCTGCCCCACGCGCTGCAGCGTGGTGAGGCGATGGGCGAGCTGTTCGAAACTCACCCCGAAACGCCGCTGGAGGACGGGCAGATCGTAATCGGTGGCGTCGCAGGCGCGCAGGAAGCGGCCGTAGGGCATAATCAGCGCAGCGGCGAAATAGCCGGTGAGATGGTAGAGAAACAGCTCGCGCGCCGTTTCGTCGTCGAAGCGTGCGCCCTGCGCGATGGTATCGATGGCCTCGCGCTGCTCGAGCTGCGCGAGTTGCACGGCCAGCTGGAACACGCGCGATTCCGGGGGCAGCATCTCGGACAATTGCACCTGCCGGGCGTGGAGATCGAGCCGGCGGACCGCGCCGGGCATGATCTCGCGTGGCAGCAGGCGCACCGCGAACTGATGGCGCTCGCGCAAGCGCTCGGTCAGCGCGACCCACAGATCGCCGCGCGACAATCGCATTTCGTCCGACAGCTCTTCCGCCGCCCGGTCGAGATCGCCGAAATGATTGCGCCAGCGCTCGATCTCGCGGCGCGACGAGACGATAGGATCGGTGCCGGGGACGCTTGCTTCCCCGGCGCGGTCGTAGAGCCGGGCGAAGGCGGCGGCGGCCTGCGGAGCCGAAGACAGGAACTCGTCCACCTCCTCCCGGTCGATGGCGAGATCGGCGAAGCGCTCGTCGGCGAAGCGGCGCGCCAGACCGTCGAGCCCGCCGATCGTCGCGTCTTCGCGCAAGGTCCTCGGGTCGAAGTCGAATTCCTCGACCAGACGCATCATCACCCGCGCGCTGACCGGCCGCTGGTTGCGCTCCATCAGATTGAGATAGCTGGGCGAGATGGAGAGGCGCGCGGCGGTCGCGGCCTGGGTCAGGCCCTCGCGGCGACGGATGCGGCGCAGCGCCGGTCCGGCGAAGACGGATGAATCAGCCAAATTCTGTAATTTCCTTTACAACATTACACCGTATTTAGCGGCGGAACGCCCGATTTGACAAGATAGCTTGTAAGTTTTCCTGTCATTCTGGGCGCCAAGGCGCAAGTTGAGTGCAACGAGATTCACAGGAGATGCACATGACCTATCAAGCCACCGTCGATGATTTTGCCAAGACCATCGGGGACAATGGCGCGCCATGGGCAGCGATCGACGCCGAGAGCGCGGCGCGGATGCAGGTCCAGAACCGCTTTCCTACCGGGTTGGACATTGCGAAATACACCGCGAAGATCATGCGCGCGGACATGGATGCCTATGACACCGATCCCGCGCATTACACCCAGTCGCTGGGCTGCTGGCACGGCTTCATCGCGCAGCAGAAGATGATCTCGATCAAGAAGCATTTCGGGACCACCAAGCGCCGTTATCTCTACCTCTCGGGCTGGATGGTTGCCGCGCTGCGCAGCGATTTCGGCCCCCTGCCCGACCAGTCGATGCACGAGAAGACCAGTGTGTCGGGACTGATCGGCGAGATCTATACCTTCCTCAAGCAGGCCGATGCCCGCGAACTGGGGGGCATGTTCCACGAACTCGATGCCGCCAAGGAGCGCGGCGACGAGGTAGAGGCCAAGCGCATCAAGACCGCGATCGACAATCACGAGACGCATGTCGTGCCGATCATCGCCGATATCGACGCCGGTTTCGGAAATGCCGAGGCGACCTATCTGCTCGCCAAAAAGATGATCGAAGCGGGCGCCTGCGCGCTGCAGATCGAGAACCAGGTCTCGGACGAGAAGCAGTGCGGCCATCAGGACGGCAAGGTCACCGTGCCGCATGAGGACTTCCTCCAGAAGATCCGCGCGATCCGCTACGCCTTCCTCGAACTCGGCATTCCCGAGGGGATTATCGTCGCGCGTACCGATTCGCTGGGCGCCGGCCTCACCAAGCAGATCGCTTTCTCCAAGGAGCCCGGCGATCTGGGCGACCAGTACAATGCCTTCCTCGATGCCGAGGAGGTCGACCCCGCCAATGTCACCAATGGCCAGGTCTTCATCAGCCGCGACGGCAAGCTGCTCAGCCCCAAGCGGCTGCCCTCGAACCTCTATCAGTTCCGCGCCGACACCGGGGTGGACCGGGTGGTGCTCGACTGCGTCACCGCGTTGCAGCACGGTGCCGATCTGCTGTGGATCGAGACCGAGAAGCCGCATGTCGACCAGATCGGCAGCATGGTCGACCGCATCCGCGAGCAGGTGCCCAACGCCAAGCTGGTCTACAACAATTCGCCCAGTTTCAACTGGACGCTCAATTTCCGCCAGCAGGTCTATGATGCCTGGGAAGGGGCGGGCAAGGATCTGTCGGCCTATGACCGCGCCCGGTTGATGAGCGTCGATTACGATGGCACCGAGCTGGGGATCGAGGCGGACGAAAAGATCCGAACCTTCCAGGCCGATGGCGCCAAGCGCGCGGGCATCTTCCATCATCTGATCACGCTGCCGACCTATCACACGGCCGCGCTCAGCACCGACAATCTCGCCAAGCGCTATTTCGGCGAAGAGGGCATGCTGGGCTATGTGGAGCAGGTCCAGCGCCGCGAAATCCGCGAAGGCATCGCCTGCGTGAAGCACCAGAACATGGCCGGCTCCGACATCGGCGACGACCACAAGGAATATTTTGCCGGCGAAGCGGCATTGAAGGCCGGCGGCAAGGACAATACCATGAACCAGTTCGCGGCCGCATGAGCCGCAGCGGAGAGAGGATCTTGCCATGACGACCGACACCACTTCTGGCGCAGCCACACCCGAACCGGCCCGTGAACCCGGCCGCGAGCCGGGCCGCGCCCGCGCCCTGCTCTCGACCGCCGATTTCCGCCTGCTGCGCACCGCGCTGTCGAGCCATGCGCGCCAGACCGACGATCGCGAGGAACTGGCGAAGATCAACGCGCTGCATCACCGGCTCGGCACCTATGCGCCCGACGCCGAGTAGCTGACCCTTTTCTCCTGGGGAGGAGAAAGCGGCCGCCGGAGTGCTTATGGCACGCCGGCGGCCGTAACTTTTTTAAGCGAGTTGCTCAGCCGCCCCGAGCGGGCATCAGCGTCAGTGCCGCGCTGGCGAGACCTTCCGCTCCGGTTGCGATCACCTTCTCGGCATCGGGGGCCCAGAACGGCGAATGCAGCGACGGCAGCGAACCCTCGCCTGCCGCCGCTTTGTCGAGCTGCTCCTGCGGCACCCCGCCGACCCAGAAGATCAGCGATTCGACATCGTCGGGCGCGGCGCGGCGGAACTGACCGAAGTCTTCGCCGCCCATAACGCTGGGCACCTGCATCACCCGCTCCTCGCCGAAGCGGGTGCGGAAATGCGCCATCACCGTCTCGGTGAAATCGGGGTCGTTGTAGGTCGAGGGCGTATAGGGATCCTCCACCGTCACGACCGGCATCTTGTCCTCGGGCATCCCCGCCGCCATCGCCTCGCCGCGCGCGATCCGCGCGATCCCGTCGAGCAGCAGCTTGCGCGACTCGTCCGAATAGCTGCGCACGGTCAGCTGCAGCTTGGCTTCGTCGGAGATGATGTTGTGCTTCGCGCCGGCGTGAAAGCTCCCGACGGTTACCACCGCCGGATCGAGCGGCGAGCTTTCGCGGCTGACCAGCGTCTGCAGCTTCATCACGATCGAACTCGCGAGCACCACCGGATCCTTGGTCGTGTGCGGATAGGCGCCGTGCCCGCCAACCCCGGGAACGGTGATGTCGACGCTGTCGACATTGGCCAGCGCGAAGCCGGGCGAATAGCCGACCATCCCGGCGGGAAACTGCGCCGCGTCGTGAAAAGAAACCGCGTAATCGGGCTTGGGAAAGCGGGTGTAGAGACCGTCCTCGAGCATGGCGAGCGCGCCCAGACCGATCTCCTCGGCGGGCTGGAGGATCATCACCAGCGTCCCCTGCCACTGGTCCTTGCGGTCGACCAGCAATTGCGCCGCCCCGATGAAGCCCGCCATATGCGTGTCGTGGCCGCAGGCGTGCATCACCCCGGTGGTGACCCCGCTGGCGGGCGTCGCGGTCTTTGTCGAGGCGTAGGGCAGCCCGGTCTGCTCGACCACCGGCAACCCGTCCATGTCGGCGCGCAGCAGCACCACCGGCCCCTCGCCATTGCGCATCACCGAGACGACGCCGGTCTGCCCGACGCCTTCGGTCACCTCGAAGCCGAGATCGCGCATCCGTGCGGCCAGCTTGGCGGCGGTCTCGTGCTCCTCGAAGCTGAGTTCGGGGTTGGCGTGAAGATCGCGGTAGAGCTCCATCAGTTCGGGCATGTCCGCCATCAAATCGTCGCGCAGATCGTCGGCCTGCACCGGAGCGGCAAAGGCCAGTGCGGTGGCCGATATGGTCGCGGCCAGGCTCAGTCGTGACAATCTCATGGTCGTGTTTCTCCCCCTCTGTGATGACATCGGCGTGATGCAATCGTCCGGATCAGTGTTGCAGACCCGGCCCGCATAGGAAAGACCTCACGGATCGCTTCAAAGATCGTAGGTCAGCACGAGCATGATCGAGAGCGTGGTCACCATCAGGATCACCAACGGCACGCCGGTACGGATGTAGTCGCGGAATTCGTAGGAGCCTTCGGCCATGATCAGCATGTTGGTCTGATAGGCGATCGGAGTGGCGTAACACAGATTGCAGCCGAACAGCACCGCGAGGATCAGCGGTTCGGCCGGCAGACCGAGCTGCGCCGCGATGGCGAAGGCGATCGGCGTGCCCACCGTGGCCGCGGTGGCGTTGGAGGCGAAATTGGTCAGCACCGTCACGAACAGCATGATCGAGGCAAGCACCGCTGCGGGCGCGAGATATTGCAGCCCGTAGGCGAGCAATTGCCCCAGCCAGAGCGCCGCACCGCTGTCGTCGACGATCCGCCCGATCGCGATGCTGGCCGCGATCAGCACGATGACCTTGGCCGAGAGCGCGCGGCCCACCCGGTCGAATTTGACGCAGCCGGTGACGAACATCAGGATCGCTCCGCCCAGCGCGGCGATGGCGATGGGCAGCAGGCCGACCGAGGCGGTCCCGACCGAGCCGAGCATGATCGCTCCCGAAAGCACCGCCTTGGAGCGGCGCGGCAGTTCGCGCATGCCTTCCAGCGTGAGCAAGCTGTCGCTGCGTGCGAAAGCCTGCAGTTCGTCGGGCAGCCCCATCACCAGCAGGACATCGCCCTCGGCCAGGCGCAGATCGCCGCCTTCGCTGTATTTGTCGTCCGGGCCCATCAACCGCTCGGGACGATGGATACCCACCACCGCCACGCCGTAGAGATCGGCGATCCCCGAACTGGGCAGCGTGCGGCCGATCAGCCGCGAATCGCCGGTGACGGTCATTTCGACCACCACGATATCCTGGCGGGTTTCCTCCCCCTTGCGCTTGATCCGGTCGAGCACCCAGCCGGGCGCAGCCTCGCCCTTGAGCAGGCGCATCGCTTCTTCGAGCGACTCATGCGGGCCCGACATCCGCAGCCGCTGCTGCGGGCGCAGCAGCCCGGTCGGAGCCTCGTGAAACTCGATATCGGCGGGCAGGCGCGGGAGGATTTCGGCCAGTTGCTTGCCGTTGAGCAGACTGCCCTCGGTCACACGCAAGCGCGCGGAGAAGCGCCGGTTGATCCCGGTCTGCGCGACCGAATTGTCGCCCAGCAGCCGCGGCATGACCAGCCACAGATAGGGCAGTGCCACCAGCGCCGCGACCAGCACGATCGGGGTGAAGTCGAACACCCCGATCGGGGGCATCCCGAGATCGCCGGCAATCGACACCACCAGAATATTGGTCGAAGTGCCGATCGTGGTCGCCATCCCGCCGATCAACACCGCGGCGTTGAGCGGGATCAGCGTCTTGGAGGCGGGCATCGCGCCGCGCGCCGCCAGCGTGACGAAGATCGGCAGCAGCAGCACCAGCACCGGGGTGTCGTTGACCCCCATCGACAGCAGCATCGCCAGCACCAGCGAGACCAGCAGCCCGATCTGGAGATTGAACTTGAACATCCGCTCGAGGAAGCGGGCGGCGGGCTCGAGCGCCCCCGTCACCACCAGTCCGCGTCCCATGATCATCAGCGCGCAGATGGTGATCAGCGCGTAGTGACCGAATCCGGCGAAGGCGAGCTCGAGCCCCTCGGTCGGTCCGGTCCCCGGCAGCGGAAAGAAATAGAGCCCGACCGCGATCACCGCGATGGTCAGCAGCGAGACGATCTCGACCGACAGCCGCCCGCGGGCAAAGCCGATGAACATCGCGATGGTGACGGCAAGCGCCGCGATCGCGTGAGGATTGGGAATGCCGGGCATCATATGCCGGCGCGATTCCCAAAGCTGGCGGGTGAACACAAGTTAATTCGGCGCGCGAGATACGAATTGCCGTGCCGGTGCGACCAGGCTTGGCGATCGGATCGCAGCATGGGCGGTGGTGCCCCTGGCCGGAATCGAACCGGCACTCCGTTAGGAACTCGATTTTGAGTCGAGCGCGTCTACCAATTCCACCACAGGGGCATCGTCGCGTAACCGGCGGATAGCGGGACCGGGTGCCGCTTTCAAGCGGCTTGCCGCCGCGCCTTCACCGCTAGCGCAAGGCGCCGGCGAGCAGCTTGTGCAGCCGCGAATGCAGCGAGTCGTTCGCGGCCAGAATCTGCGCCGAATGGATCGGGTTCGAGCGGCCGCGGAAGTCGGAGACGAAGCCGCCCGCCTCGCGCACGATCAGGCAGCCCGCAGCGGTGTCCCAATCCTTGAGCCCGCTTTCCCAGAAGCCGTCGAAGCGGCCGGCGGCGAGCCAGGCGAGATCGAGCGAGGCCGCCCCATAGCGGCGGATACCCGCCACCTGCGGGCCGATCGCCGCGAAGATCTTGGTCCATTCGCCGAAGTCGCCATGCCCCATGAAGGGGATCCCGGTGGCGACCAGCGCCTCGTCCAGGCGCGAGCGCGCGGAGACGCGCAGCCGTCCGTCGTGGAGCCAGGCGCCGCGGGTCTTTTCGGCCCAGAAGGTCTCGTCGGTGATCGGCTGGTAGATGACCGCGGCACTGACATCGTCCCATCCGCCGCCGCCGGGCTTGGGTTCCTGCACCGCGATCGAGATCGCGAAATGCGGGATGCCGTGGAGGAAGTTGCTGGTGCCGTCGAGCGGATCGACGATCCAGCGCGGCTTGTCGGGATCGCCCTCGATCGTGCCGCCCTCTTCCAGCACGAAGCCCCAGTCGGGGCGCGCGGCGAGCAGTTCGTCATAGAGCGTGCGCTCGGCGATCTGGTCGGCCTTGGAGACAAAATCGGCGGGGCCCTTGCGGCTCACCTGGAGGTGCTGGACTTCGCCGAAATCGCGGCGCAGGCGGTTGCCCGCCTTGCGCGCGGCGCGTTCCATGACGCGGATCAATCCGGATAGGGCTGGCATGGTCTTCCTGTTCTTTCAACGCGGGGCCTGCCGCACACAGGCGGCGCCCCTGGGCAAAGCGTCGCGCTCAGCCGGCCTTGCCGACATAGCTGCGCGCATAGACATCGACGATGATCCGCGTGCCGCTCTCGATATGCGGCGGAACCATCACCCGTACCCCGTTCTCGAGCACCGCGGGCTTGAAGCTGGAGGAGGCGGTCTGCCCCTTCACCACCGCATCGGCCTCGACGATAGTCGCCTCGATCTGGTCGGGGAGCTGGACCGAGATCGGGCGGTCTTCCCACAGTTCCAGCGTGACGACCATGCCGTCCTCGAGGAAGGGACGCTCGTCGCCCAGCAGGTCGGTATCGAGATTGATCTGCTCGTAGTTTTCCTGGTCCATGAACACCAGCGCCTCGCCGTCCTCGAACAGGAACTGATAATCCTTGGTCTCGAGCCGGACCTTCTCGATCGTGTCGGCGCTGCGGAATCGGACATTGGTCTTCCGGCCGTCCTGCAGGTTCTTCATCTCGACCTGCATATAGGCCCCGCCCTTGCCCGGCTGGGTATGCTGGATCTTGGCCACCTTCCAGATGCCCTTCTCATATTCGAGAATATTGCCGGGACGGATGTCCACACCGCTGATCTTCATGGGGTTCTGCCTTCGATTGGGGGAGCGGCGCGCGAGGGCGCGCCACCGCACGTGCCGCGGCGCTTAGCCGAGCGGTCGGTTCGGAGCAAGGTGGGTGGCGTCGCCGGCGGGGCTGCGCTATCGTGCGGATACTCCGTCATGATACGCAGACCCGCCCTTCTCGCCCTTCTCGCCCTTTGCGGCCTCTCGCTGTTCGGTGCCGACCTCGCGCAGGCCGGTGCCCGCGACCGGATCGGAACGCTGCCGCAGGGCCGCTACGAGTGCGGGTTGCCGGGAGATGCCGCGGGCGAGGCCTGGGTGGTCGATCCGGCCTACAATTTCTCGATCTCGAGCGCATCGCGCTACGTCAGCCCCCAGGGCAAGGGGACCTATCTGTTGACCGGGCACGACGTGATCTTCACCCGCGGGCCGATGAAGGACATGCGGATGCGGCGCCACGCCTCGGGTCTGCTGCAGCAGGTCGATGCCGATGGCGAGCTGGGCCGGTTGCGCTGTCACCGCGTCGGCAGCTAGCCTTCCCCCGGATTACTCGCCGGTCAGCAGCGGATAGGGGTTGATCGCGTTGGCGGGTTCCCACCATTGGGCATCCGCGGTGGTCTGCAGGATGGCGAAATGCAGGTGCGGCGTGTCGCTCTCGGCATTGCCGCTGCTCCCCACCGTGCCGAGCCGCTGTCCGCGCCGGATTCGCTGGCCCTCCTTGAGGCCCTCGGCATATTCGTCGAGATGGGCATAATAATGGATCGTGGTGGCATCGCTGGTGCGCACATAGACCGTGTTGCCGCCCGCGCGCGAGCGGTACAGCTTCTCGATTGTGCCCGCACCCGCCGCGCGCACCGTGGTGCCCACCGGGGCCATGATGTCGAGCGCCTCGTGCAGCCGCGCGCCGTCGCCGCGCGCCTGGGTGAATGTGTCGCTGAGGTCGGAGGCGCGGATATTGAGCACCGGGATCATGAGATTGTCGCTGTTTCCCGAGGCAGGCTCACGATCGGGCTCGCCGTCGAGCGGTTCGGCGGGTGCCGCGTCGTTCGGCAGGCTGTCGATGGCAGGCGATGGGCTCGGCGCAGCCTCGGCGGGGCGCGTCGCGCCGCGCTGGTTATCGCTGGTGGCGTTCTCGATCAGGCTGCCGCCCGCGACGATCCAAACCGCGCTGGTCAGGGTAGCGGTTACAATGATGGTGAGGATGCGATCGATTAGGCCCATACCGCGCTATAGACCGGGCCGGCCCAAACATTCCAGCGGCATCGACCGGGCGGCAGGTGCCGCCTATTGCGCAGACTGGGTCTGGGCCGCCTCGATCTGCGCCGCGAAAGCCTTCACCGCCGCGGCCTCGTCGCCGTTCCAGACCGCGCCCGAAACCGCGAGGAAATCGGCCCCGGCCTCGACCAGCGGGCGGCAATTGCCGGGGGTGATCCCACCGATCGCAACGCAGGGAATCTCGAACAGTCCGCTCCACCATACGAGCATCTCGGTGTCCGCGCGGTGGTCGCTGGATTTCGTCGTGCTGTCGAAGAAGGCGCCGAAGGCGACGTAGTCGGCGCCCGCGTCGCCCGCTTCCATCGCCAGATGGCGCGAGGCGTGGCAGGTGACGCCGATCTGCGCTTCGAGACCCAGTTCCTCGCGCGCCTCGCGCGGATCGCCGTCGCCCTGCCCCAGATGCACCCCGTCGGCCCCGATCCGCTTGGCCAACGGCACGCTGTCGTTGACGATGAAGGCGACATCGTGCGCAGCGCAGAGCGCCTGCAGCGGCTGCGCGAGCCGCGCCGCCTCGTGCTGGTCGAGGTCCTTGATCCGCAGCTGGAAAGCGGTAACGAGCCCGCCGCCGGCCTCGAGCGCACGTTCGAGCCGCTGGGGGAAGTCACCGCCGACGTCGAGCGGCGAGATCAGGTAAAGCTGGCATCCAATATCGGTCATGGGGGGGCTGTTAGCGCCGGGCGGCGGTTTCGTCACGCCCGCAAGCAGAGCTCCGGGACTGGCCATTCAGCCGCGCGACAGCGACTCGCACCCAAGCGGGTACCATGCAAACCCCGATCCTCGCTCGCTCCGCCCTGCTCCTCGCCCTTCCCGCGCTCGGGGCTTGCGCGATCATCCCGGATACGCCGCGCGTCGGGCAGGAGGCGGCGAGCCAGGGAACGCCGGTCGCGCTGGGGGAATCGGCGTGGCTGGGGGACGCGATCGTCACCCCGCTGGCCGTCGTCGAAGACAGCCGCTGCCCGGTCGATGCGCAATGCGTTCAGGCCGGCAAGCTGACGGTCTCGACCCGGATCACTTCGACCCATTGGCAGCAGACCGTCCCTCTGACGCTGGGCGAGCCGCATCAGGTCATGAACCGCAGTTTCCTTCTGGCCGCAGTCTCGCCAGTTCAAAGCGCCGGGCAGGAAACCCCGCCCGGCGCCTATCGCTTCACCTTCACCAGCGGACGCTAGCCCGCCGGCTGCGGACGGTCAGGCCGCGGTCTCACCCGTGCTGGCGCAGGTAATTTCGTCGATCGCATTGCCCAGCGCTTGGTCGAACTGCGCATCGTCCATCTTGGCTTCGAGAACCTCAAGCAGCGCGCGACTGAAGCTGGCGATCATGCCGTCGTTCTTCGCCAGCTCGCGGCAGGCCTGCTCGCGGCTATAGCCGCCCGAGAGCGCGACCACGCGCAGCACCTTGGGGTGGTCGATCAGCGGCTTGTAGAGATTGGGCTCGCTGGGGATGGTCAGCTTCCACATCACCTGCTGGCCCTCGGGCACCCGCTCGAGCTGATCGAGCGCATTCGCCAGCACCAGTGCTTCGGCCTGCGGGCGGGTCTCGCTCTTGAGGCTGACCTCGGGCTCGAGGATCGGCATGAGGCCCTTGCTCAGGATCTGCAGCCCGAAATCCATCTGCTGCGCGATGATCGCGGCCACGCCGTCGCGGTTCGCCTCGTGGATCACCGAGCGCATCTTGGTCCCGAACACGCCGAGCTCCTTGGCCCGCGCGCACAAGGCGTCGAGATTCGGGATCGGCTTCATCAGCTGGACGCCGTCGGCCTCGTCCTCCATCCCCTTGTCGACCTTGAGGAAGGGGACCACGTTGCGGCGGGCCAGCAGCGCCGGGATCGGCGAACCGTCCTTGCCGCAGCCTTCCATGGTCTTCTCGAACAGGATCGCGCCGAGCACCTTGCCATTGGAGAAGGAAGGCGAATCCACGATCCGGCAGCGCATCTCGTGGATTTTGGCGAACATCTCTTCTTCGCCGTTCCACTCGCTGTCCTCGACGCCATAGGCATTCAGCGCCTTGGGGGTCGATCCGCCCGACTGGTCGAGCGCGGCGATAAAGCCCTGACCGGTGGCGATACGCGCCTTCATTTCTTCGAAGTTCATAAGACAATCCCTGCTGTTGGCGTCATTTTCGGATCATGCGCGGGCCATACCCAGCCCCCGGAGTCGCCGCAACTGGCCAATGCAGGTAACTTTGGCGGCGATCATGCGTATTCCCATGGCAAGCCATGGAGAAAAATCGATGCTCGACGAGACCCAGGAAAGACTGTGCGACACCAATCCGACCGAATTTTCGGATCTGAAGGCGCTGACGATCAATTGCACGCTCAAGCGCTCGCCCGAGAGTTCGCATACCGCCACCCTGCTGGGCGTGGTCGAGACGATCCTCGAGCGCAACCGCGTGCAACTGGAGCAGGTCCGCCTGGTCGACCACGTCATCGCGCCGGGCGTCTATCCCGACATGACCGAGCGCGGCGCGGAGCGCGACGACTGGCCGCAGATCTGGGAAAAGGTCGCAGCGGCCGATATCCTCGTGATCGGAACGCCGATCTGGCTGGGCGAGAAAAGCTCGGTCTGCAAACAGCTCATCGAGCGTCTCTACGCCCACTCCGGCCAGACCAACGCCAAGGGCCAATACGTCTTCTACGGCAAGACGGGCGGCTGCATCGTCACCGGCAATGAGGACGGCATCAAGCATGTCGGCATGGGCGTGCTCTACTCGCTGCAGCACATCGGCTACACCATCCCGCCGCAGGCCGACGCCGGCTGGGTCGGGGAGGCGGGGCCGGGCCCGAGCTATGGCGACGAGACCGAGGACGGCAAAAGCCGCGTCGGGTTCGACAACGACTTCACCCGCCGCAACACTACCTTCGCGACCTGGAACCTGATGCATATGGCGCGCATGCTCAAGGACGCGGGCGGCATCCCCTGCCATGGCAATTCGGTCGACCTGTGGAACGAGGGCCGGCGTTTCGACTCGCCGAACCCCGAGCACCGCTGAAGCAGCGTCAGCCGATCAGCGCAGCCACACCGGGCAGGTCGCGGCCTTCCATCCATTCGAGGAAGGCGCCGCCGGCGGTTGAAACATAGGTGAAATCCGCCGCGACGCCCGCCTGGTTGAGGGCGGCCACGGTATCGCCCCCGCCCGCGACCGAAACCAGCGATCCGTCCTGCGTCAGCGCTGCAGCGGTGCGCGCCAGGGCTACCGTGGCCTCGTCGAAGGGTTGGGTCTCGAACGCGCCAAGCGGGCCGTTCCAGACCAGCGTGCGGCAGGTCTTGAGGACGTCGGCGAGCGCCTCGACCGCGAGCGGGCCGACGTCGAGGATCATCTCGTCCTCGGCGACCTCGTGGACGTTGCAGGTGCGCAGGCTCGCCGGATTGGCGGCAAACTCCTTCGCGACCACGACGTCATAGGGCAGATGCACCGTGCAACCGGCGTGATCGGCCTCGTCCATGATCCGGTTGGCGGTCGCCACCAGATCGTGCTCGGCGAGGCTCTTGCCCACCGCCACGCCGCGCGCAGCGAGGAAGGTGTTGGCCATGCCGCCACCGATGATCAGATGCTGCACCTTGCCCACCAGATGGCTCAGCACATCGAGCTTACTCGAGACCTTGGCGCCGCCGACCACCGCCGCGACCGGGGTCTGCGGATTGCCCAGCGCGGCATCGAGTGCCTTCAGCTCGCGCTCCATCGAACGGCCGGCATAGGCAGAGAGCAGATGCGCCAGCCCCTCGGTCGAGGCATGCGCGCGGTGCGAGACCGAGAAGGCGTCGTTGACGTAGATGTCGCCCAGCGCCGCGATCCCGCGCGCGAATTCGGGGTCGTTGGCTTCCTCGCCCGGCCAGAAGCGGACGTTCTCGAGCAGACCGATATCGCCCGCGCGCAGGATGCCGATCGACTGCTCGACCACCGGGCCCATGACCTCGGGAATGAACATGATCTCGCGCCCGAGCACATCGCTCACATCGCCCTGGACGAAGCTGACGCTCATGGTCGAGTTGCGCTGCCCCTTGGGGCGGCCGTAATGCGCCAGCAGCAGCACCTTGGCGCCCTTGTCCGCGAGCTCGAGGATGGTGTCCTTCGAAGCCTCGACGCGGGTGACGTCGGTCGCCGATCCGTCCTGCATCGGCAGGTTGAGATCGACGCGCACCAGCGCGACCTTGCCGGTGAGATCGCCGAGATCGTCGAGAGTTTTGAAGGACGGCATTGGTGTTCCTCGAATGGGTGCATTGGGGAGCCGATGTTCCGGCCCCCCGTCGCGCAGATCAGATGAGCTTCGCCATCACTCCGGCGGTGTCAATCATCCGGTTGGAGAAGCCCCATTCATTGTCGTACCAGCTGACCACGCGCGCCAGCTTGCCGTCGGTGACCGAGGTTTCCAGGCTGTCGATGGTCGAGCTGGCCGGATAATGGTTGAAGTCGCTCGAGACCAGCGGCTGGTCGGTGTAGTCGAGCACGCCTTTCATCGCACCATCGGCAGCCGCCTTGAGCGCCGAGTTCAGTTCCTCGACGCTGGTGTCGCGGGTCGGGGTGAAGACCAGATCGACCAGGCTGACATTGGGTGTCGGTACGCGGACCGAGCTGCCGTCGAGCTTGCCGTTCAATTCGGGCAGCACCAGCCCGACCGCGCGCGCCGCGCCGGTGGTGGTGGGGATCATGTTCTGCGCCCCGCCGCGCGCCCGGCGCATGTCCGAATGCATCTGGTCGAGCATGCGCTGATCGTTGGTGTAGGAATGGATCGTGGTCATGAAGCCGCGCTCGATTCCGACGGTTTCATGGAGCACCTTGGCCACCGGCGCGAGGCAATTGGTGGTGCAGCTCGCGTTGGAGACGATCAAATCCTCGCTGGTGAGAACATCGTGGTTCACGCCGTACACTACGGTGGCGGTGACGTTCTTCGCCGGCGCCGAGATCAGCACCCGCTTGGCGCCCGCCTTGAGGTGCGGCTCGGCGGCTTCGTGCGACTGGAAGAAGCCGGTGCATTCGAGGACGATATCGATGCCCTGTGCGGCATGCGGCAGATTGCCGGGCTCGCGCTCCGAGGTCACCTGGATGGTCTTGCCGTTGACCGTGATCGTCTTGTCGCCGGTCTCGACCGTCCCGGGGAAGCGGCCGTGGGTGCTGTCGTACTGGAACAGCAGTGCGTTGGCCTTGGTGTCGGCGAGATCGTTGATCGAGACCAGTTCCAGATCGTGATCGTCGCGCTCGAGAATGGCGCGCGCCACGAGCCGGCCGATCCGTCCGAAACCGTTGATTGCAACCTTGGTGGTCATGCGAATAACTCCTGGTTAGGCTTTGAGTTTGTTCATGATTTGCGGAACGATGGCATCCGCCGTGAAACCGAATTTGGCAAACAGGTCTTCCGCCGGGGCGGAAGCGCCAAAGCGGTCGAGCCCGATGTTGAGCCCGTGCTCGCCCGTGTAGCGTTCCCAGCCGAAGGTCGTCCCCGCTTCGATCGAGACGCGCAGCGAATCCGCCGGGATGGTCTCGGCGCGGTAGGAATCGGGCTGCTCGTCGAACAGCTGGGTGCAGACCATCGACACCACCGCGGCAGATATGCCCTCCCCCTCGAGCCGCTCGGCGCATTCGACCGCGAGCTGAAGTTCCGAACCGGTCGCGATCAGCGTGACCCTGGCCTTGCCCTCGGGGCTCTTGAGGCGGTAGCCGCCCTTCGCGCTGAGCGAGGTCGGCTGGGCCTCGGTGCGCAGCTGCGGCAGGTTCTGGCGGCTAAGCGCGAGCACCGTTGGCCGGTCGCGCTGCTCGAGCGCGATCTGCCAGCATTCGGCGGTCTCGACCGTATCCGCGGGGCGCATGACCAGCAGATTGGGGATCATCCGCAGCGACTGGACGTGCTCCACCGGCTGGTGGGTCGGACCGTCCTCGCCCAGCCCGATGCTGTCGTGGGTCATGACATAGACCACCCGCGCCTGCTGCAGCGCCGAGAGCCGGATCGCGGCGCGGCAATAGTCGGTGAAGACCAGGAAGGTGCCGCCATAGGGGATCACCCCGCCGTGCAGCGCCATGCCGTTCATCGCCGCGGCCATGCCGAATTCGCGAATGCCGTAATAGATGTAGCGCCCCCCGCGGTTCTCGGCGGTGAAGGCTTCCATCCCGCCGGTCTTGGTGTTGTTCGATCCGGTCAGGTCGGCGCTGCCGCCGATCGTCTCGGGCAGAGAATCGTTGATCGCGCCCAGCGCCATCTCGCTGGCCTTGCGGGTGGCGACTTTCTGCGGCTCGGCGATCAAATCGTCGATATAGGATTCGAGACTGAACCCCTCGGGCAGATCGCCGGCCATTCGGCGCCCGAACTCGCCGCGCTGGTCGGCGGCGGAGAGCCGGCCGAGCCATTCGGTATGCAGCTTCGCCCCGCGATTGGCGGTCTCGCGCCAGTCGGACTCGACCTGTTTGGGCAGTTCGAAAGGATGCGAATCCCAGACCAGTTCCTTGCGCGCGGCGGCGATTTCCTCGTCGCCGAGCGGCGCACCATGGGTGGCGCTTGTGCCCTGCTTGCCCGGCGCGCCCTTGCCGATCACGGTGCGGCAGGCGATCAGCGAGGGGCGCTCGTCGGCGACCGCTTCGTCGATCGCGCGGCGGATATCGGCGAAATCATGCCCGTCGCAGGCGACAACATGCCAGTTGGTCGCCTCGTAGCGCGCCATGATGTTCTCGCTCGTGGAGAGATCGGTCGCGCCGTCGATGGTGATCCTGTTGTCGTCCCACAGCACGATCAACCGGCCAAGCTCGAGATGACCCGCCAGCCCGATCGCCTCGTGATTGAGGCCTTCCATCAGGCAGCCGTCGCCCGCGATCGTCCAGGTGCGGTGATCGACCAGTTCGTCGCCGAATTGCGCGTTGAGATGGCGTTCGGCGATCGCCATGCCCACCGCCATGCCCAGCCCCTGGCCCAGCGGGCCGGTGGTGCATTCGACGCCGTCGAGTAGGAAATTCTCCGGATGGCCGGCGCAAGGGCTGCCCAGCTTCCGAAAATTGCGCAGATCGTCCATCGTCGGCGCGGCATAGCCCGAGAGGTGCAGCAGGCTGTAGATCAGCATCGATCCATGGCCAGCGCTGAGCACGAAGCGGTCGCGATCGGCCCAATCGGGGGCGTCGGGATCGTGCTTGAGATATTCGCTCCACAGCACGGTCGCGACATCGGCCATGCCCATCGGCATTCCGGGGTGGCCGGAATTGGCCGCCTGCACCGCATCCATCGAAAGAGCCCGGATGGCATTGGCCATCTGGACCATGCGCGGTGTCTCGAGGCTCATGCTGCAATTCTCCGGGAAATGGGGGCGATTCGGCGCGCGCGAAGCCATCGCGAAGGCGTGGCGCAAGGTCAAGCCGGGCAGGCGATCGGGGTCTTGCCCGATGGAATTCGGAGGAGTTATCAACAGGGCGCTCCAAGCCTTTGCCCGGGCAGCCGAATCCGCCTATATCGGAGCGACCATGCCGGACGATCGCATCGCTTCCGCCTACGACAGGATCGAGGCTACCCTGGGCCGGATCGAGCGCAGCGCCCGCGCGCACTCCGCCGCCCATCCCCCCGAAGCCGATCCCGATCTGGCCGCGCGCCATGCCATACTGCGCGAGACGGTTTCCGCCAGCCTCGCAGAACTGGACCGGCTGATCGAGAGACTGGAACCATGAGCGAGGTCGTGCTCACGGTCGGCGGGCGCAAATACACGCTGCGCTGCGAGGATGGTCAGGAGGATCACATCCGCCATCTCGCCGCGGTGGTCGATGCCAAGCTGGGCGAAGGCGCCAGCCAATTGCCCGCCATGGAAGCCAAGAACCTGCTGTTTGCGGCGCTGTTTCTGGCCGACGAGCTCGAGGAGGCGCGCAAATCCGGCGGGTCCGAGGATCGCGGCGACATCGCCGAGGGCCTCGAAGCTCTGGCGCTCCGGCTCGAAAAGACTGCCGAAGCCCTTGAGCAAGCGCATCCGAACGCCTAAATAGATCAGTGGCGGGACTGCCCGGCACGAGCCACATGAACATCCCTGAGGCTATAAGTAAATACCTAGGGAGCTGTCCCTGTCCGGATCACGGGTTCGTCCTGCGGGTCCGGTGCATACGGCGCCCACCTGACGTCCACGCGTCAGAGGATTTCATGGCAAACGACCCATGGTGGTTCCGTCACCGATTTGCATAACCCCGGTCCGCCGGGCGACAGGGGCGCCGCGTGCCAGACAAGAGCGAACTCAGGACCACATTGCGCAGCGCGCGCCGCGAGCATGTGCAGGCCATCCCGGCCGCCATGCGCGCGCTGATCTTCCATCGCCCGCCCGCGCCGCTGCTCGAACTCGTTCCCGCCGACGCCACGATCGGGCTCTATGCCGCAGGACCCTTCGAAGCACCCGCCGCCGCCTATGCGAAGTTCTTCTTCGAGGCCGGGCATGCGCTCGCGCTGCCGCGTTTCGCGACGCGCAATGCGGATATGGAATTCGCCCGCCACGAGGATCCCTTCGAGGAAAGCGACTGCGAAATCGGGCCGTTCGGCATGTTCCAGCCCGTCGCAACCGCGGAAGCGATCGTCCCCGATCTGCTGTTCGTGCCGCTGATCGGCTTCACCGACACCGGTGCGCGGCTTGGCCAGGGCGGCGGTCACTACGACCGCTGGCTGGCGGGGCATCCGGGCACGACCGCGATCGGGCTCGCCTGGGACATGCAGAAAGTCGCCGAGATCCCGCAGGAGAGCCACGACATGCCGCTGAGCGCCGTCGTGACCCCCACCCGCATCTACGGTCCATTCTGATGCGCGAGGAACCGACGCTGCGGATTCCTCTCGGAGTCCTTGCCCTGCTCGTCGCCCTGCTCGCTTACGGGATCGCCGTCGCGAGCTTCGTCATGCCGCTGATCGCGAACTGGCATATAATCGCGCAGACCGTGGTCTATCTTGTGCTCGGCGTGATCTGGCTGCTGCCGCTGCGGCGCTTCCTGATCTGGATGGAAACCGGCCGCTGGGGCTAGCCGCCGGACCCGCCGCCGGGAACCGGGACAATCGCGCCATGGTTCTACAATCATGCCCGAACTGCCCGAAAACGAAGCCCAGCGCCTGACGCTCGAGCGCGAGTGCCTTCACCGCACTGTCGAGGCCGCAGAACTGGGCGACAACATCGCCCATATCGACCTGCCCGGCGACAACGAACTGGGCCGCCTCAAGGGCCGCCAGTTCACCGAGACCCGCCGTCACGGGAAGAACATCTTCCTCGGCAGCAAGAGCGGCCCCTGGATCACCGTCCATCTCGGGATGAGCGGCTGGCTGATCCCCTATGACGCGCCCGAGCCGGAGCCCGACCACACCAAGTTCCGGATCGTCTTCGAAGGCGACCGCCGGCTGGCCTTCCGCTGCCCGCGCAAGCTCGGCCATGTGAAGATTGTCGAGGATCCCGACGAATATATCCTTGCGCAGAAGCTCGGGCCGGATGCGCTGGCGATTGACCGCGGCGTCTTCACCAATTTCATCGGCGGTTCGAAAGCGACGATCAAATCCGCGCTGATGGATCAGAACCGCATCGCCGGGATCGGCAATCTGTGGTCGGACGAAATCCTGTTCCAAACGGGTCTCGACCCGGCATCTAGGGGAAGCGATCTCGATGATGAAACGCTCGACACTCTATTCGACATTATGCGGGAGGCACTGTCGAAAGGTGTCGATGTCGAAGCCGACTATTCCCGCCTTCCAGACGATTGGTTGATTCCCAACCGCAAAGACGGCGAACCCTGCCCGCGCACCGGATGCGGCGGCAGTCTGACCCACCGCAACGTGGGCGGCCGGACGGCCTATTATTGTCCGGTCCATCAATCGTGAAAAGGTAGGTTCCCAAGTGGCGCGAGTGACGGGACTTGAACCCGCGACCTCCGGCGTGACAGGCCGGCGCTCTAACCAACTGAGCTACACCCGCGCATCTAAGAAGCGACTGGGAGCGACCAGCGCCGCTTGGGAGCCGGGCCACTAAGGCAGCCCCCGATTCCTGTCAATGCCCGTCCGGAGGAAAAAACGGAGCTGTGCGAAACCTTTTTCCACGGCCCCTCCGGCGCCCGTCGAAAGCGATGATGGTGAACGCGCTTTAACCCTATCTTGAGGTCGCGAGCGCATAGCGGATCGCGAACACTACGGGGGGCAATTCCATGCGTTCGATCCTGCTCATTGCGAGCATTTTGTTTCTGGGGACCGCCGCTGCGGCAACCGGTACGGCGCTGTCGATCCAGCGTTCGGTCTTCGTTGAAACCGCGCAGGGCGGCGGCGTTGCGCTCGAACCCGCCACCACGCTGTCGCCCGGCGACCGGGTGGTGCTGGTGATGCAATGGGAGGGGCGCAGGCCCGCAAGGCCATTCACGCTGGCGAGCCGGATCCCCGAGACGCTGTCCTACCAGCGCGCCGCCGACGATGAGGTCGAAGTCTCGGTCGAAGGCGGCAGGCGATGGGGCCGCCTGAGCGAGCTGCGCCGCGGCCAGCGCGCCGCGCAGCCCGAGGAGGTCACGCACCTGCGCTGGCGCGTCGGCGCTAGCGACAGAAGCGGGATGCGCAGCTTCAGCGCGGTGGTGCGCTGAAGCCGCTCACGCGCTAATCAGTCGACCAGGAGCAGCGCGGGCGCCTCGAGCAGCTGCTTGAGCGCCTGAACGAAGCTCGCCGCGTCGTAACCATCGACCACGCGGTGGTCGCAGCTGATCGAGATGTTCATCAGCTTGCGCTTCTCGATCCGCTCGCCGCCCTGCCCGTCGGCGACATACATCGGCCGCTCGATGATCCGGTTGGGGCCGATGATCGCGACCTCGGGGCGGTTGATCACCGGCGTGGTCGCGACCCCGCCGAGCGGACCGAGCGAGGTTACGGTAAGCGTTCCGCCCTGGAGTTCTTCGCTGGTCGCCTTGCCGTCGCGCGCCGCCTCGGCGAGCCGGACGATTTCCTTGGCGAGCTGCCACAGGTTGCGCGATTGCGCGTCGCGGATGACCGGAACCATCAGCCCCGCATCGGTCTGCGCTGCCATGCCGAGATGGACCGCGCCGTGGCGCGTGACCACCCCGCCCTCATCGTCGTAGCGGGCGTTAATCATCGGGAAGTCTGGTACGGTCTTGCAGATTGCGGCGATCAGCAGCGGCAGCATGGTGAGCTTTGGCCGGTCCCCGCGGTTGGAATTTAGCTGCCCGCGCAGCACTTCCAGATCGGTGACATCGACTTCCTCGACATAGGAAAAATGCGGGATGTTGCGCTTGGAAGCGGCCATGTTCTCGGCGATGCGGCGGCGCATGCCGATAACCTTGCGCTGCTCGTCCTCGCGGGCGCGGCCGGCGGGTGCATAGCCGCCGCTGTAGGACAGGAAGCTGTCGAGATCGCCGTGACGGACGCGGCCATCCTCGGCGGGTTTCACATCGCCCAGATCCACGCCGAGTTCTTTCGCGCGCTTGCGCACCGCGGGAGAGGCGAGGACCTTGGCATGCGAGGTTGGAGCAGGTGCGGGCGTCGGCGCCGGCAGATCGGCCGGCTTGGGGTCGGCGGCACGCGCATCGTCGGCGTCGGACGCGTCGGGATTCTCGGTCTCGATCCGCCGGGTGACGTCCTCGTCCTTGGGAGCGGGCGCATCGCTTGCAGCGGGCGCCGGAGCCGGAGCCGGGCTGTCGCCCTCGACCTGTTCGGCGATATCCTCGGGCACCTCGCCCTCGACCTCGATCACCACCAGCATCGCGCCGATCGAGACCATCTCGCCCTCTTCGCCGGCGATCTGGGTGATCGTCCCGGTGACCGGGCTCTCGAGCGGCACGGTGGCCTTGTCGGTCATCATGTCGACGAATTCCTCGTCTTCCTCGACCCGGTCGCCGACCGCCTTGTGCCAGGCGACGATCTCCGCCTCGGCGATTCCTTCGCCGATATCGGGCATTGTGAAGGTGAAAGTCGCCATGATGCTTACTCGCTCAAGATCTTGTCGATGGCCTCGCCGATGCGGACCGGGCCGGGGAAATAGGCCCATTCGAGACTGTGGGGATAGGGGGTGTCGAAGCCGGTCACGCGCAGCACCGGGGCTTCGAGATGGTAGAAGCAGCGTTCGGTCACCAGCGCCGAAAGCTCGGCGCCGAAACCGGCGGTGCGGGTCGCCTCGTGAACGATCATGCAGCGACCGGTCTTCCGGACCGAAGCCTCGATCGCCTCGATATCGAGCGGCACCAGCGAACGCAGGTCGAGGATTTCGGCATCCACGCCCTTTTGCCGGCACACTTCCTCGGCGACATGCACCATGGTCCCATAGGCGAGCACGGTGAGCGCCTCGCCTTCGGTCACGATACGCGCCTTGCCCAGCGGGATGGAATAATGGCCCTCGGGGACAATGCTGGCGGCGTGCTTCTTCCAAGGCTGCGCGGGCTTATCGTAATAGCCGTTGAACGGGCCGTTGTAGATCCGCTTGGGCTCGAAGAAGATCACCGGATCATTGTCCTCGATCGCCGCGATCAGCAGGCCCTTGGCGTCATAGGGGGTCGAGGGGATGACGGTCTTGAGGCCCGAGACATGCGCGAAGATCGCCTCGGGGCTCTGGCTGTGGGTCTGTCCGCCGAATATGCCGCCGCCGAAGGGCGTGCGAACCGTGATCGGGGCGATGTATTCCGCCGCCGAACGATAGCGCAGCCGCGCCGCCTCGGAAATGAGCTGGTCGAGCCCGGGATAGATGTAGTCGGCGAACTGGATCTCGGGCACCGGGCGCAGGCCATAGGCCCCCATCCCCACCGCCGCGGCGATGATTCCGCATTCGGAAATCGGCGTGTCGAAGACGCGGGTCTTGCCGTATTTCTCCTGCAGCCCCGCGGTGCAGCGGAACACGCCGCCGAAATAGCCGACATCCTCGCCCATGATCACGATATCGGGATCGCGCGCCATGGTGACGTCGAGCGCTTCGTTGATCGCCTCGATCATGTTGAGGCGGCGTTCGGTGCCCGCCCCGGCTTCGCTCTCGGGAGCGGTCTGGGTGTCGGCTTGAGCTTCTGGCGCGCTCATTTGGGCACCCCTTCCGGAAACTTGATTTCGCGTTCCTTGACCGCCTGTTCGGCCTGTTCCCTGAGATGCCAAGGCAGCTCCTCGAACACGTCCTCGAACATGGTGCGGAAGGGATGGTGCAGGCCGTGGCCGAGAATGCCGTTGGCCTCCGCCTCCTTGGTGGTGGCTCGGACCATTTCGGCGGCTTCGCGGTCCATCGCCTCCTGGCGCTCCTCGTCCCATTCGCCCAGCGCGATGAGATGGCGCTTGAGCCGCATCACGGGATCGCCCAGCGGCCATTCCTCGCGCTCCTGCGCGCTGCGATAGCCCGAAGGGTCGTCCGAGGTCGAATGGCCTTCGGCGCGGTAGGTGAAGAACTCGATCAGCGTCGGCCCGGCGTTGGCGCGCGCGCGGTTGGCGGCCCAGCGCTCGGCGGCGTAGCAAGCCAGCGCGTCATTGCCGTCGACCCGCAGCGCCGCGATGCCGTGCCCCAGCCCGCGCGCGGCGAAGGTTGTCCGCTCGCCCCCGGCGAAGCCCGAGAAGCTCGAAATCGCCCACTGATTGTTGACGACGTTGAGGATCACCGGCGCGTTGTAGACCGCGGCAAAGGTGCAGGCTGCGTGGAAATCGCCCTCGGCGGTGCTGCCCTCGCCGACCCAGGTCGCGGCGATCCGCGAATCGTTCTTGATCGCACTCGCCATCGCCCAGCCGACCGCCTGCGGGGTCTGGGTGGCGAGATTGCCGCTGATGGTGAAGAAGCTGTGCTCGCGGCTCGAATACATGATCGGCAGCTGGCGGCCCTTGAGCTTGTCGCCGCGATTCGAATAGATCTGGTTGATCATCTCGATCATCGGATAGCCGCGCGCGAGCAGGATGCCCTGCTGGCGGTAGCTGGGGAAGACCATGTCGTCGCTCGCCAGCGCCATCGAGGCGGAGATGCTCGTCGCCTCCTCGCCGGTGCACTTCATGTAGAAGCTGGTCTTGCCCTGCCGCTGACCGCGGAACATCCGCTCGTCGAACGCGCGGGTCACCGCCATGTTCTTCAGCATGGTGCGCAGTGTATCGGGGTCGAGCTTGGGATCCCAGGCCCCGTGCGCGCGATCGTCGTCGCCCAGCACGCGGATCAGCCCATAGGCCAGATCGCGCATATCGGCCGGGTCGCAGGCCTCGTCGGGGCGCGGTTCGCGGCCCGCCTCGCCGGAATCGACATGGCTGAAGTCCACGGCATCGCCGGGACGGTAGTGTGGTTCGGGGACATGCAGCGACAGCGAGGGCTTGTTCGAACCCTGGCCGGCTGCGCTGTCGGGCCTGTCGGCCATGTGGCGCTCTCCCTTTGCGACGAACGCGGTTGCAAGCAATCTTGCGTGAATGCGTTATAATATTTCAGCAATGCGGCCGGGTCAAGTTGACCGGTTCACACCGCTACGGGCGCCTTGAGCGGCCCGTGCGGCGTGTAGTTGTGAACCGCGAAATCCTCAATGCGATAATCGAAGATGGTCGGCGGCTGCCGCAGCATTTCAAGCCGCGGGCGCCCCTGCGGTTCCCGGCCGAGTTGCTCGGCGATCAGTTCCGCGTGGTTGAGATAGAGATGCGTGTCCCCGCCCATCCACACCAGTTCGCCCGGCTCGAGCCCGCATTGCTGCGCGAGCATGCGCTGGAGCAGCGCCGCCGACCACAGGTTGAACGGCAGCCCCAGAGCGACGTCGCAGCTGCGCTGGTAGAGTACGCTGTTCAGGCGCCCGTCGGCGACGTGATACTGATAGGTCTTGTGGCAGGGCGGCAGCGCCATAAGCTCCAGCTCGGCGACGTTCCAGCCCTCGAGGATATGCCGCCGGCTGCCCGGATTGTCGCGCAGCGATTCGACCAGCAACGCGACCTGGTTGATCCCCGGCCCTTTCTCGTAAAGCCCGTCGGGGCGGTAGCGATAGGTCGGCCAGTCGACCCATTGCTTGCCGTAAACCGGCCCCAGATCGCCCCAGCGCGCGGCAAAGGTCTCGTCCTCGGCGATCCGCGCGACGAAATCGTCGAGCGCGATCTCCTCGCCGCTTTCCTTCACATAGCGCGCATGCGGCCAGTCGTTCCAGATCTTGACCCCCTGAAGCACCAGCGGGCGGATATTGGTCTCGCCGGTCAGGAACCACAGCAATTCGCGCGTCGCGGTCTTCCAGTAAACGCGCTTGGTGGTGACCAGCGGCATGAAATCTTGTGCCAGATCGAAGCGAAGTCTCGTCCCGAAAATGGACCGAGTGCCGATCCCCGTGCGGTCGATGCGTTCCGATCCGCGCGTCCAGATGCGTCGCATCAGGTCGAGATATTGCATCTCCGGATGAGTCGGATCAGAAAGGACATATAAATCAAGGGCGAGCTGTGTTGCCATCGAAGTTGCATAGCAGGCCAAGCCTATATGTGCGACTAAAAATCATTTAATTTCAGTTGGATAAGGCTGTTTACAACTCCCAAGGAGGGTTGTTTACAATCAGGGATAGCCTGTGGAAACGCAGGTAAAACTTCTTGTCCCCAACTGCCCGCTTGCGCCGCTAACCGTCCACACCTATAGGGCGCGCCTTGCCTCGACCCGCGGGACAGTTTTTCGCGGGGCCGATCCGGTCGGGGAGTAGCTCAGCCTGGTAGAGCACTGTCTTCGGGAGGCAGGGGCCGGAGGTTCGAATCCTCTCTCCCCGACCAACTACCATTAATCGTTTGTTTTTAACACCTTAGCAGCTCAAGCTGCTTCGGTGTGGGGCAGGTTTGTGGGGCAGGTCTGGTGGGCAAAACGCGCTGACCTAGTGTACGTAAAAACCCAATATTCTGGGGCTGCTTGCCTCCGTTACCGAGACGACCCTCGTGCCCCCTTGCGCGGCTGCCGGGGCGCGGTAGGTTGCGCCTCTTTGAATCTTAGGGGGCAGGGCGTTGGAACTCGAAACAAAATTAGCAGAGCTTGCGAAGACCGTCCGCGATCACCGCGAGGTGCTGGCCACGGAAGAGGCCGCGAAGAATGCCCTCGTCATGCCGTTCCTGCAGGCCCTCGGGTATAACGTCTTCAATCCCTCCGAGGTGATACCGGAGTTCACCTGCGACGTCGGGACAAAGAAGGGTGAGAAGGTCGACTACGCCATCTGCGAGGGCGGCAAAATCTCCATGCTTATGGAGTGCAAGCCCTGCAACACGGAACTCAGCCTCAACAATGCATCCCAGCTCTTCCGCTACTTCAGCGTGACGGACGCGCGCGTAGCCAGCCTCGAAAAAGCAATCCAGCTCAAACGGCTATTGGATGCCGAAGGGATGACCCTCGAAGACGCTGTAAGTTTGCGGGACCGGCTGCGGGGGAACGTAGGGGCTGCAATGCAAGCTCAAGCGCGGGATGTGCTTGCGCGGGAGAGAGACGAGGTTCCAATGGACGACGCCGCTACCCGGCCTGTGGATCCAGTACCATTCGAGGAAACCACAGTTGGCATGGGGGTCAAAATCAGTGCGGAACTAGGGGATCTTGAAGGACAGATGGAATACGTCCTCGCTGACCTCAGCCATCAATGCTCCGAGGGTCGTGGAAGGGCACTTCGGGAGGCGCAAGGCGCTTGGGAATCCTACCGAGACCGTGAAGCTGAGTTTACGGCCATGCAGTGGGAAGGGGGTACCGGCGCACCGCTTCTCGGAGGTGCCCGCAAAGTCGAACTGACAGAAAAACGGCTGGCGGAACTTCGGCTGGCAAGGGCGGAAATAGACAGGGAATGACGTGCCTTTGAAAAAAGCAGGGCATTAGGGACACGCGCATAACCTACGCGGCAAGCCGCTGTAGCAAGTTCCGCACTGACGAGGGGTGCCACTGTCCCCCACGGGGCGTAACGATACCCCTAGCGTTCAGCTCCTTGGCAATCGCAGCCAGCGAGCCTGCGCCAGAGGCGCGAACGTCTGCAATCGTCTCCGCGTAGTCCGTTGCTCGCTCGGTAGCGTTCGCGCGGACAGCCTCTAGGGCCGCTGCGGTACCCTTCCCTGCCCTGCGGATCGCTGCAGCTCCGTTCGGGTTACCCAGCTTCACCCCGCGCGCCTTGGCGGCAGCTAAGGCAGCCTTGGTGCGGTCGGAGGTTAGCTTGCGCTCGCGCTGAGCCACGGCAGCCAGAATGTGAATCGTGAACTCGTCCGCCTCCGGCATATCGGCTGCGGTGAACTTGGCCCCGCTGTCCTGCAGGGCGGCAAGGAACGCCACGTTGCGAGACAGGCGGTCGAGCTTGGCAATCACGAGACGCGCGCCGGTCACCTTAGCCCGCTTCATAGCGGCGAGGAGCTGGGGCCGGTTGTCCCGCTTCCCACTCTCCACCTCGGTGAACTCGGCAATGATATCCCAGCCGCGTTGCTGGCATAGATCGCTGACGGCCTGCTGCTGGGCTTCAAGCCCTAGGCCCGAGCGGCCCTGACCCTCGGTCGAAACACGATAGTACGAGACAACCCTGCACATAAACTGCTCCTATACAAATCCTTGAAACGCTCGTTAGGCGGTTTTGTACGAGACTTATTTGCGCCTGTCGATTGGCCGTGGTTTCCATTCGTCGCAGAAAAGATTCGTGTGCGAGCGACACGGCGCGATGAGCTATATCGACGAGGTCCACGCGGTCGGGCTCTACGGGCCGCGAGGCGGCGGGGTTGCCGAACGCGAAGGGCTGATGGACCGGATCAGCGTGATCGAGGGCACACTGGGCAAGGCCTTCGGGGTAATGGGCGGCTATATCGCCGGTTCGGCCGATATGGTCGATTTCGTACGCAGCTTCGCCAGCGGCTTCATCTTCAGCACCGCGCTGCCGCCTGCGGTCGCGGCCGGCGCCTGCGCCAGCATCCGGCATCTCAAAGCCAGTTCCGCCGAGCGGGAGTTGCAGCAGAACCGGGTGGCGACGGTGCGGCGCAAGCTCGACATGCTGGGCATCCCCCACCTGCCCAACCCCAGCCACATTATCCCCGTGATGGTCGGCGATGCGCACAAGTGCAAAATGATCAGCGACTGGCTGATGGACAATCACGGCATCTATGTGCAGCCGATCAACTATCCCACCGTGCCCCGGGGCACCGAGCGGCTCCGGCTGACCCCCTCGCCGGTTCATTCGGATGGCGATATCGACCGGCTGATCGAAGCGCTGAGCGACATCTGGTCGCAGTGCGAACTGGCGCGCGGCGCGATGGCCGCGTGATTGCGTGATCGCGACTTTCAACGCCGAACCTGCGGACGAAAAAGGGCGCGGACCAGATCGGTCCGCGCCCTTAAGTTTAATAAAGTTTAGGCCTATTGCCCGCCGGTTTCCAGATAGGCGATGATGTCCGCGCGATCCTGACCGTCGGGCAGGCCGGCGAAGGCCATCTTCGTGCCGGGGACGACCCGCTGCGGATTCTCGAGATATTGGAACAGTTTCTCCGGTGTCCAGGTGATCCCGCTGTTGGCGTTGGCTTCGCTGTAGTTGTAGCCTTCGACGGTTCCCGCCGGCCGACCCACGATCCCGGCGAGCGAGGGGCCGATGCGGTTAACGCCTTCCTCAAGAACGTGGCACGAACTGCACTTGATGAAGACTTCTTCGCCATGTGCGACATCGGGTGTGAAGGACGCCAGCGTGGTCCCGTCGACAGTTTCGACATTGTCGGGCGCCGGAGCTTCCGCAGCGGGTTCGGGCGCAACAACCGCGGCGGCCGGATCGGTCGCTGGGGTATCGGCTTCCGCCGGTTCGTCGGTGCCGCCGCAGGCACTCAGCAGTGCGATCGACGCAGCCATTCCAAGATATTTGCCGAAATGTGTGGCAGTCCTCATCATAGATCACCCTTTCCCAACTCGGGCAACCCTCCCGCCGCACCAGTCGCAGCTATGGGCCCCCTCAGTTTCCAAACAACGCCCGGCTGGCGGATTAGGGCCACCGGCGCGTCGTTACAGATGGCACCGGGTCGAGCGCTATTCGGCTCCAGGTATAGAACCTATTTGTTCGCAATGCCAAAGCGAAAAAGCAGCCGGAGTGTAGGCGTCAATGCTTGCGCCGCCGCGGGGACCGGCACCTAGGTGCCGGTCCCCCGGGAGCCAGCGCCTAGCCGGCCTGCTGCGCGGCGATCCAGCGGTCGATGTGCGCCTCGAGCACGTCGAGCGGCACCGCGCCGTTCTCCAGCACCGCGTCGTGGAAATCGCGCAGGCTGAAACTGCTCCCCAGCGCCGTCTCGGCGCGGGTGCGAAGCTCGCGGATCTTGAGCTCGCCGATCTTATAGGCCAGCGCCTGGCCGGGCCAGGTGATGTAGCGATTGACCTCGGCGTCGATATTGCCCGCACTCAGCGCGGTGTTGTCGAGCATGAAATCCACCGCTTGCTGCTTGCTCCAGCCCTTGGAATGGATGCCTGTGTCGACCACCAGCCGGCTGGCGCGCCACATCTCATAGCTCAGTCGGCCCATTTCCTTGGCCGGGGTGTCGTAGAGACCCATCTCGATCCCGAGCCGCTCCGAATAGAGTCCCCAGCCCTCGACGAAGGCGGTGAAGAAGGTGCCGTGCTGGCGCAGCGGGTGGATGTCGAGCTCCTGCTGCAGCGCGATCTGGTGGTGATGCCCCGGCACCGCTTCATGCACGCCCAGCGCGGGCAGTTCCCACAGCGGACGCTGATCGAGTTCGGTGGTGTTGACGCGGTAGATGCCCGGCTGCCCGGTCGCGAGGCTGCCGCTTTCGTAATAGGCGGTGGTGTTGCCCGGAGCCTGCGCGGCGGGGATCGGGAGCACCGTGTAGGGCTGGCGCGGCAGCGTGCCAAACAGCTTGGGCATCCAGCCGTCGATCTGCTTGGCCAGCGCCCCGGCCGCCTCGAGCAGTTCTCCGGGGGTCTCGGGATAATATTGCGGATCGGTGCGCAGATGCTCGATGAATGCCTCGCGGCTTTCGAAGCCCGCCTCCTCGGCTACCGTTTCCATCTCGGCCCGGATCCGTGCCACTTCGGACAGTCCGAGCTGGTGGATCTGGTCCGGGGTCATGTTGGTGGTGGTGAAGCTCTTGACCCGATGGGCGTAATACTCCTCGCCCCGCGGCGTTGCGAGCACGCCGGGCATCCCGGTGCGGCATTCGGGGGCATATTCCTCGACATAGAAGTCACGGAAATCGCGATAGGCGGGCATTACCCCGGTTTCGAGCGCGGTGCGTGCGCGGGCCGGCAATTGCGTCCATTGCGCTTCGGAAATGGTCGAGGGACGCTCCTTGAACGGCAGCCACAGCGGCGATTCGGCCGGGTCCTCGACGATCATGCTCGCGATCCGGTCTTCGAGCCCCTGCATGGGTTCGCAGGCCTGCGTCAGACCGCGCGCGACCGCTTCGCGGCTGCGGGCGATGCCTTGCTGGTTGACTGCGGCGAAGCTCTCAAGCCGGCCGACATAGCTCTGGTAGTCCGCCAGCGTGAACAGCGGCGAGCCATAGGGCAGCGAGCCGAAATAGGCGAACCAGCCACCGCGATTGGTGAAGACGACGAACCGGTCGTGATCGAATTCGGCGCCGGCGATCTCGTCTTCGAAGCTGCGCTTAAGGATCGCATGATCGATCCGTAGTTCCTCGGGCAGCGCCGCCTTGTCGATCGCCTCGAGCCGGGCGAGAAAGGCGCGGGTTTCCGCGATCGAGGCCTCGTAGCGCGCCAGCGACATGTCGCCCAGCTTGCCGTCGCCGCGGCGGTCGCCGATCTGGGTCGCGGTCATCGGCGAATTGTCGAGCGTCCATTCCCAGACCTCGTCGCGCAATTCGCGGTAATCGTCGGCGGGGGCGGCATGCGCCATCGGAGCGAGGGCGACGCTGGCAAAGGCGAAGGCGGCGGCGAGGTATTTCATGAATGTATCTCCCTGTTGGGGAGCTTCCTATTGCGAGGCGCCGCCCGGGTCCAGTAGGGTCCGGGAATGACCAAACCATCGATCCTGTTCGTCTGCCTCGGCAATATCTGCCGCTCCCCCCTGGCCGAGGCGGCGCTGCGGCGCCGTGCGGCTGAAGCCGATCTCGATATCGAAATCGACAGCGTCGGCACCGCGGATTACCATGTCGGGCGCGCTCCCGACCCGCGCGCCATCGCCGAGGCGAAGCGTCAGGGGATCGACATCGGCAGCTACCGCGGACGCCAACTGGCGCGCGAGGATTTCGCCCGGTTCGACCATATCCTGGTGATGGACGATGACAATCTGGCGGATGTCCGCGCCATGGCACCGGCGGATTCCAAAGCGACGATCGCGCTGCTGCTCGATGTGGTTCCCGGCACCACCGGCCGGTCGGTCGCCGATCCCTATCATGGCAGCGAAGCCGATTTCGCCGGCACCTGGAAAGAAGTCGATGCCGCCGCCGAAGCGCTGATCGCCGTGCTGATCTCGGAACAGCGCGACCAGAGCGCGAAGGGATAAGGCGGCACCTCTTCTCCCCTCCCCATGGGGAGGGGTCGGGGGTGGGGGTACGGCGCGCGTAGCCACGAGCGCCGAGCACCCCCACCCAACCTCCCCCTCAAGGGGGAGGAGCGAGGTCGGTCATCATACTCAGCCGCCCCGCAGCGTCTTCACCCCGAAGTCGCGTTCGAACAGATAGAGCAGCACCCGCGCCGCCGCGCCGCGCTTGCCTTCGAGCCCGCCGTCGCGCTCCATCAGCAGCCGCGCATCGTCGTGTGCGACGGGGAGCAGCCGGGTGATCTGATCGAGATCGGCGATCTGGAATGCGGTGTCGCCCGACTGGCGCGTCCCCAGCAATTCGCCCCCGCCGCGCAGCCGCAGATCCTCTTCGGCCAGCCGGAACCCGTCCTGCGTCTCGCGCATCAGCGCCAGCCGGTCGCGCGCGGTTTCCGACAATTGGTCGCCGCGCAGCAGCAGGCAGGTCGATTTCTCGCTCCCGCGCCCGACCCGTCCGCGCAGCTGGTGGAGCTGCGCCAGCCCGAAGCGCTCGGCCTGTTCGATCACCATCAGCGTCGCGTTGGGGACATCGACCCCGACTTCGATCACGGTGGTCGCGACCAGCAGCTTGGCCTCTCCGCGCGCGAAGCATTCCATCGCCGCGTCTTTCATGTCGGGCGCGAGCTGACCGTGGACCAGCACCACATCATCCCCGAAGCGCTCCTTGAGCGAAGCGTAGCGCGCTTCCGCCGCGGCGGTGTCGTCGTTCTCGTTTTCGCGCACCATCGGGCAGACCCAATAGGCCTGCTGTCCGCTGGTGAGGTGCCGCTCGACCCCGGCGGCGACCTCGTCGAGCCGCGACAAGGAGACCACGCGGGTCTCGATCGCCTGCCGCCCGGGTGGCAATTCGTCGAGCTTGCTGACATCGAGCTCGCCATATTGCGCCAGCGTCAGCGTGCGCGGGATCGGGGTGGCGGTCATCGCGAGGACATGCGGCGCGGTGCGCCCCTTGCTCGCCAGCATCAGCCGCTGGCCGACCCCGAAGCGGTGCTGTTCGTCGATCACCACCATGGCTAGGTTGCGATAACCGACCTTGTCCTGGAAGATCGCATGGGTGCCGATGACGATATCGATGCTGCCATCGAGCAGCCCCATCAGCGTGGATTCGCGCGCCCTGCCCTTGTCGCGCCCGGTCAGCAGCGCAACCCGCGCGCCGGTGGGCTCGGCGAGCCGGCGCAGGCTCTCGTAATGCTGGCGCGCGAGGATCTCGGTCGGCGCCAGCAGCGCCGCCTGCGCCCCCGCCTCGACTGCGATCAGCATTCCGGCCAGCGCGACCACCGTCTTGCCCGCGCCGACATCGCCCTGGAGCAGCCGCAGCATCGGGGTGTCCTGCACCAGGTCGCCCTCGATCTCGGCGATCGAGCGGGTCTGCGCGCCAGTCAGCGGGAACGGCAGCGCGAGCCGGTCGCGCAAGGACCCGTCGCCCCTGAGCGGCTGGCCCTTGCGCTGGCGGTTGTCCGCGCGGACCAGCATCAGCGCGAGCGCATTGGCGAGCAGCTCGTCATAGGCGAGCCGGTCGCGCGCCGCGGCATCCTCGCCGCCATGCGCCCGCCGCAGCGCCTCGCGCCAGGCGGGCCAGCCCTCGCGCTCGACCTGGCCGGTCTCGCACCATTCGGGCAGCTCAGGGGTGCGCGCCAAGGCCTGCTCGACCAGCCCGGCCACCTTCGGCTGGGTCAGCCCTTCGGCGAGGCGATAGACCGGCTCGCACAGCCGCTGCAGCGTGTCGCCGCCTTCCTCGAGCACATGGTCGGGATGGACAATCTGCATCATGTCACCATAGCGCTCGAGCTTGCCCGCCACCCAGCGGTTCTCGCCCACGGGGAGCTGCTTCTTCGCGGTGTAGGACGCGCGGCCGAAATAGGTCAGCGACAGCACATTGCCCACGCTGTCCTGCGCAAGCACGCGGTAGGGCGCGCGCGGATTGCGGCCGCCGCGGTGCTCGATCACCAGCAGCTTGACGACGATCTGCTCGCCCTCGCCCGCCTCGTCGATCGTCCCGACCGCGCGGCGGGTCACGAAGCGTTCGGGGAAGTGATAGACGAGGTCGCGCACCCGCGTCAGCCCGAGCCGGTCGAGCGGCTTCTTGAGCTTGGGCCCGACCCCGTCGAGCGTCTCGGTCTCGGCGAACAGCGGATTGAGGGCATCGGGGCGCATCGCCACCGTCTAGCCGCAGTGGCAGGGGCAGCGAAAGCCGCGATCACGCGCGGGTCCGCCCCGCCTGTGGACAGCGATCCCCGCTTGCGCTGGCAGGGCGCGCAGGATAGGCGCGCGCCATGCCAGAAGCCCTTACCTTCGAAGGCCGCATCCAGCGCGCCCGTTTCCGCGCCTGGCACCGCGGCACGCGCGAGGCGGATTACATGTTCGGCGGGTTTTTCGACCGCTATCACGGCGAATGGAAGGGCGAGGAACTGGCCTGGTTCGAGGCGCTGCTCGAGGAGGACGATGTCGACGTGATGGCCTGGGCGCTGCGAACCCAGCCGGTCCCGCCGCGCTTCCAGGGCGCAATGATCGAGCGCATGATGCTGCTCGACTATGTCGATATTCCCCGCTGACGGGAACGCCGGCGACCATCCCGCGCTGACCAGCACCATGCCCGATCTTTCCCGCATTCTCTCCGCCACGACGCCGCTGACGCTGGCGCAGGTCGCGCGCGGCAGCCAGCCGCTGGTGATGGCCGATCTGGCACGCGCCGGCGCAGGCCGCGCGGTGTTCATCGCCCCCGACGACACCGCGATGCGCGCGGTCAGCGACGCGGCGCATTATTTCGCCCCCGAGCTCGAGGTGATCGAGTTCCCCGCCTGGGACGCGCTGCCCTACGACCGCTCCAGCCCCGCGCTGACGGTCAGCGCCAAGCGGCTCGCCGCGCTCCACCGGTTGCAGACCGGCAAATCGGGCGCGCAATTGCTGGTCACCACGATCAACGCCGTGCTCCAGCGCGTGCTCACCCCGCTCCGCATCCGCGAGGGCGTGCGCGAATTCGCGATTGGGAGCGAGATCGGCCGCGACAGCCTCGCGCGGCTGCTCCAGCGCCAGGGCTACAGCCGCACCGACACGGTGGCGGACAAGGGCGAATACGCGATCCGCGGTTCGATCGTCGATGTCTTCCCCTCGGGGCTCGACGAGGGCCTGCGGCTCGATTTCTTCGGCGACGAGCTGGAAAGCCTGCGGCTGTTCGATCCCAACACGCAGATGACCACCGCGCGGATCGAGTCGCATCTGCTCCTCCCCGCCAGCGAGGCGCTGCTCGACGAGGCCAGCATCAAGCGCTTCCGTGGGCGCTACCGCGAATTGTTCGGCGCCGATGCGACGCAGGACCCGCTCTACGAGGCGGTCAGCGAGGGGCGGCGGCTGGCGGGCATGGAGCACTGGCTGCCGCTGTTCGAGGAGCGGATGGCGACGCTGTTCGACCATCTCGACGACCGCGACATCGTGGTGATCGACGGCGCGGCGATGAACGCCGCCGAGGAGCGCCTGGGCGATATCGCCGACTACTACGCCGCGCGCAGCCAGGCCACGGGGCAGGCCAGGGGCAGCTACCGCCCGGTCGAACCCGCCTCGCTCTATCTCGACAAGGACGAGCTGACCCGCGCGCTCGATGCCCACCCGGTCCACCGCAGCACCGGTTTCGACGAGCCCGAGAGCAAGAAGGTCATCGACTTCGGCTTCCGCTCGGGCCGCGATTTCGGGCCCGACCGCGCGCGCGGCGAGAACGTCTATCCGCTGCTCGCCGACCATCTGAAAGCGGTCGGCAAGGCCGGGCGCAGGCCGCTGCTGGCGACCTATTCCAAGGGCAGCCGCGCACGGATGGTCTCGATCCTCCAGGAGGCCGGGATCGCGATCCAGCTGGCGGACAGCTGGCAGGAGGCGCTCGGCCTGTCGGCCAAGGGCGTGCCCGCGGCGATGATCGTCCCGCTCGACACCAGCTTCGCCAATAACGAGCTCGAGGTCCTCACCGAGCAGGATATCCTCGGCGACCGGCTGGTCCGGCGGCGCAAGAAGCGCAAGAGCTCGGATGCCTTCCTCGCCGAACTGCAGGCGCTCTCGGTCGGCGATCTGGTGGTCCACACCGAGCACGGCATCGGCAAATATCTCGGGCTGGAAGCCATCGCGGTCGGCAAGAGCAAGCACGACTGCGTGATGCTGGCCTACCGCGGCGGCGACAAACTGTTCATCCCGGTCGAGAACATCGACGTGCTCAGCCGCTACGGCTCGTCCGAAGAGGCGGTCATGCTCGACCGGCTCGGCGGCGAGGCGTGGCAGAAGCGCCGTTCGCAGCTCAAGGAGCGGATCCGCGAGATCGCGCACGAATTGCTCCGCACCGCCGCCGCGCGCGCGCTGCGCAAGGCACCGGTTTTCGAAGTCGAATCAGGGCCTTTCAACCAGTTCCTCGACCGCTTCCCGTGGGAAGAGACCGAGGATCAGGAGCGCGCCATCGAGGATGTGCTGAGCGACCTGGAAAGCGGCCACCCGATGGACCGGCTGGTCTGCGGCGATGTCGGCTTCGGCAAGACCGAGGTCGCGCTGCGCGCCGCCTTCGTCGCGGCGATGAACGGGCAGCAGGTGGCGGTCATCGCCCCGACTACGCTGCTCGCGCGCCAGCACTACCAGGGCTTCTCCGAGCGCTTCGCCGGCTTCCCGGTGGAGGTCGGACGGCTCAGCCGGCTGGTCCCGGCCAAGGAGATGAAGGAAACCCGCGAACGGCTCGCAAGCGGCGCGCTCGATATCGTTGTCGGCACCCATGCGATCCTCTCCAAGAGCACCGCGTTCAAGGATCTCGGTCTCGTGATCGTCGACGAGGAGCAGCGCTTCGGGGTGACGCACAAGGAAAAGCTCAAGCAGCTGCGCGCCGACGTGCACATGCTCACGCTCACCGCGACCCCGATCCCGCGCACGCTGCAGATGGCGATGACGGGATTGCGCGAACTCTCGACCATCCAGACCCCGCCGGTCGATCGCCTCGCGGTGCGGACCTATGTGATGGAATGGGACGAGATCGTGATGCGCGAGGCGCTGCTGCGCGAACACCATCGCGGCGGGCAGAGCTTCATCATCGTCCCGCGCATCGCCGACATGCCCGAGATCGAGAAATGGCTGCGCGAGGCGGTGCCCGAGGTCAAGACCGTCACCGCGCACGGCCAGATGGCGCCCAACGAGGTCGAAGAGCGGATGAGCGCCTTCTACGACCGGCAATACGACGTGCTGCTGGCGACCACCATCGTCGAGAGCGGGCTCGATATCCCCAGCGCCAACACGATCATCATCCACCGCGCGGACATCTTCGGTCTCGCCCAGCTCTACCAGCTACGCGGCCGCGTCGGCCGCGCGAAGCTGCGCGCCTATGCCTATCTGACCTATGCCAAGGACACGCAGCTCTCCGAAGTCGGCGAGAAGCGCTTGAAGGTGCTCGGCGATCTCGACAGTCTGGGCGCCGGGTTCCAGCTCGCCAGCCACGATCTCGATATCCGCGGGGCGGGCAATCTGCTCGGCGACGAACAGTCGGGGCATATCCGCGAGGTCGGGTTCGAGCTCTACCAGTCGATGCTCGAGGATGCGATCCTGGCGGCCAAGGCGGGCGAGGCCGGGCTCGATGCCAAGCCCGACAGCGTCAGCCCGCAGATCACCGTCGATGCGCCGATCATGATCCCCGAGGATTACGTCCCCGATCTGGCGGTGCGGATGGCGCTCTATCGCCGTCTCAACGATGCGCGCGACAAGGGCGAGATCGAGGCGCTGGCGGCCGAGATGATCGACCGCTTCGGCGATCTGCCAGCGGCGACCGCCAACCTCGTCCGGCTGATCGAGATCAAGCATCAGGCGATCGAGGCGAATATCGCGAAGATCGACGTCGGCAATGCCGGCACGCTGGTCACCTTCCACAATGACGATTTCCCCGATCCCATGGGGCTGCTCGCCTATGTCGACCGGCTCAAGGGGACAGCCAAGCTGCGCCCCGACATGAAGCTGGTGATCAGCCGCGCCTGGAATTCGCCCGAGAACCGCCTGAACGGTCTCTATCAACTGACCAAGGGGCTGGGCGGGGTCGCGCGCAAGGCGCGGAAGGCGAAAAAGCCCGCCTAGCGCGAAGCCAGCGCCAGGAAATCTTCCGCAAGCATCGGTTCGGCGCGCAGGAAACCCTGATAGACCTCGCACCCTTCTCGCGCGATGAGGGCGCGCTGGGCTTCGGTCTCGACCCCTTCGACGACTACCTTGAGATCGAGCGCCTTGGCCATGGCCACGATGGCGCGGAACACCGCCAGGTCGCGCTGATCGTCGAGCACACCGTCGATCATAGAGCGATCGAGCTTGAGATGATCTATCGGAAGCACTTTCAAATATCTGAAATTGCAGAAACCTGCGCCGAAATCATCGAGCGAAAGGCTGATCCCGCTCGATTTGAGTTCGGCCAGAACCTCGCTCACCTGTTCCAGATTGGCGAGCAGGACCTGCTCGGTGATCTCGAGCGTCAGCATCTGCGGATCGATCCCGTTGACCTTCACCAGCGCGAGAAATTCGCGCGCGAAGCTTCCCGCCGCGAGATCGGCGGGAGTGACGTTGATCGACAGCCGCAAATCCTTGGGCCAGGCCCGCGCGGCTTCCAGGGCCTTGCTGGCAATATGGCGCGACAGCTGCGCGGTGTGGTCAGCGCGTTCGGCGATGGTGAACAGCGTTGCCGCCCCGACCCGTCCGAGCACCGGATGGTCCCAGCGTGCGAGCGCCTCGGCTCCGATTAGCCGGTCGGTTTCGAGTGCGTATTGCGGCTGGAAACGGATTGCGATTTCGTCGTGATCGATCGCCGCGAGCAGATCGGCTTCAAGCTGCTGGCTCGAGCGGCCGTCCTTGGAGAGTTCGCCGCTGGTCCAAACCACCCGGTGTCCCTGAAGCGAGCGGATCCGGGCGGATGCCTCGGACAGCGTGTCGAGCAGCGATGCGGAGGTGTCGCCCTCGGTCGCGCGGATCAGCGCAACCCGCGGCCACAGCCGCAGGCTGTGCGCTGTGTCCGGATCGCTGATTGGCATGGCGATTGCGTCGGCCAGAGCCTCGGCGAGCCACTGCCAGCGTTCCCGGTTGCATTCCTCGCGCAGCGCCAGGAGGAATGTATCGCCCGAACTGCGCGCGGCGATCCACACCCCGCTTTCGAGCTCGTCGGCGGCGAAATGGCGGATCCGCTGGGCGATCTCGATCAGCGCGCCATCGCCGGCGGTCTCGCCGAAAGCGACGTTCACGCGGTCGATCCGGCCGACCGAAATCAGCATGGCATGGATCGGGCATTCGATCCCCCCCGAGGGCCATTCACGCCGCCAGCGATCGAGAACGTTGCGAGCATGCGCCAGCGTCGCGAGGCCCGTCAGCCGGTCGCGCGTATCGTCGTCTGTCGCTGAGGCAAGGCTGGCCATGAACCCCCATATCAGTCGGATTGCGTAAATAGGCCAGAGATTTCCCCGCGTTGCCAAATGGCACGGCCGTCCATACACACTCCCGCGATTCCAAGCTTCCGCAACACGGCAGCGCGATGCGACCAAAGACGTTCACCCCAAGCGATCACCACGGGAAAGCGCGATGCCGAATTTCGAAAAGCTGGCCCTGATCGTCTCGGACACCGACCGTGCCCACGAGGTCGCACCGATGTACCGCGGCCTGGTCGACTGGGTCCCGCTCGAGGAAGCCGAGGCGGCCGTCGTCATCGGCGGCGACGGCGCCATGCTGCAGACGCTCCACGCGATGCTCGATTGCGGCATCATCAAGCCGGTCTACGGGGTAAACCTGGGCACCGTCGGCTTTCTCATGAACCACAACCGCTCGCCCGAAAAGCTCCTGCGCCGGATCGAGCGCGCGCGCAGCGTCGCGGTGGCTCCGCTGTGCATGGATGCGATCCGGCAGGATGGCAGCACACAGCAATTCTGCGCCATCAACGAGGTCTCGCTGCTGCGCGAAACGCGCCAGACCGCCAAGATCGAGGTGTCGGTCGACGACAAGGTGCGGATCAAGGAACTGGTCTGCGACGGTGTGCTGGTGGCCACCCCCGCCGGCTCGACCGCCTACAATTTGTCGGCCAATGGACCGATCCTGCCGCTCGATTCCAACTTGCTGGCGCTCACCCCGATCAGCCCCTTCCGCCCTCGCCGCTGGCGCGGGGCGCTGCTTCCCGATCGCAGCACGATCCGTTTCCGCGTGCTCGAATCCGACAAGCGCCCGGTCTCGGTCGTCGCGGACCAGAAGGAGGTGCGCGACATCGCCGAGGTCTCGCTCCACATCGCCCGCGAGCAGGAACTGCAACTGCTGTTCGATCCCGGCCATGCGCTCGACGAACGCATTGTCGCGGAGCAGTTTCTGGTGTGATCGGACCGCCTGCGAAAAATCGCGCCGCGCCCGCTTGCCAAACCCCCCGAGCCCCCATATAGCGCGCCCCTGCCGACCTGGCTGCTCCCCGATAGCTCAGCGGTAGAGTAGGTGACTGTTAATCACTTGGTCGTTGGTTCGAATCCAACTCGGGGAGCCATTTTCCGCACAGCCAGATCGACAGCGCCGCATTTCGATGCGGCGCCGGTCGCTAGCGATGGCAGCGCTCCATCAGACGCCGAGAAGTAAGCGCAGACCCACCCAGAAGGTTAGCGCGGCGGTCAACCAGCGGATCCAGTCCCTGGGCAACAGGCGGACCGCCAGCAGACTGCCGATCTGTCCACCGATCGCCACCGCCAGCAGCAGCGGGAGGCCGAAGGCGATGGCGGCTTCGAACCTCCCGGCACCGCCCTTGAGCAATTGTCCGGCGAGCCCGAACAGCGAGTTTATCAGGATGAACAGGCTCGCCGTGGCGGCGATGGCGCGCGCGTCGCGCCAGCGGACGAGGTGGAGCAGCGGCGCCAGGAAGATGCCGCCGCCGATACCGACCAGCCCGGCCAGATACCCCAGCGGCACCGCCGCAAAGGGGATGAAGCGAGCCAGCGCGGCGGGCTCGCCCGCCCGCGTGGCCGTGACCGGGACCAGCAGGGTCAGGCTGGTCAGCACCAGGCTCGCGCCCAGCAGCAGCAGGAAGCCGCGCTCGCCGATCGGCGTGAGCCCGCCCAGCAGCGCAGCGGGGGCCGCGAGCGCCGTGAGCAACAGTGCGCCGCGCCATGGCGTGGTCCCGGCGTGCGCATAGCGGATGCTGCTTCCCGCAACGACCACCACATTGCACGACAGCGCGATCAGCGGAAGGATGCGGTAGTCGGTCCCCGCCAGCGCCAGCAGCGCATTGTAGGTGGACCCGCCGCCGAACCCCACCGAGGCATAGAGCACAGCGGTCGCTAGGAAGGCGGCGGCCAGCCAGAGCATGTCGCCGCCCTATCGCCCTCGCCGCCGAGCTTCAGGCCCGCGCGGCCATCGCCCCGTGGCAATGCTTGTATTTGTTGCCCGAACCGCAGGGGCACGGCGCATTGCGGCTGACTTCCATACCGGCATAGGGGTTGGAGGTATCGGAACCGCCGGTACCGACCGCCGCACGCGAGCTGCCCGCGAGCGAACCGAACAGACCCGCCTGCCGGCTCGAGCCGTCGCCATCGTTCGAATCGTCGAGCCCGGTGAGCGGGTCGATATGCCCGGTGAGGAAATCGGGCAGGTCTGGCAGGCTGCCCTGCGGCATCGGCTGCGGCTCGCGGACGTCGAGCTTCATGAGCTTGGTGGTGACGTCCTCGCGCAGCGTCTCGAGCAACCGCTCGAACAGGCCGAAGGCTTCCTGCTTGTACTCGTTGATCGGCTGCTTCTGGGCATGCGCGCGCAGGCCCACGACCTGGCGCAGCGCGTCGAGCGTGGCGAGGTGTTCCTTCCAGTGGTGATCGAGCGTCTGGAGCAGCACACTCTTCTCGATGCTGCGCCACATCGATTTGTCGACGCGGGTCATCTTCGCATCCATCTGCCCGTCGACCTCGGCGCGGATCCGCTCCTCGATGATCTCGGGTTCGACCGTGTCTTCCTCGAGCCAGGCATCGAGCGGGAGGTTGAGGCCGAGCACCTCGTCGAGCCGCGTCTTGAGATCGTCGATCTTCCACTGCTCGGGATAGGAGCCCGGCGGGCAGGCTTCCTCGACCAGCGAATTGATCGTGTCGTAGCGCATGTCGAGGACGACCTCGTCCACCGTCTCGCTATCCATGATCTCGGCGCGCTGCTCGTAGATGACCTTGCGCTGGTCGTTCATGACGTCGTCGTATTGGACGACGTTCTTGCGGACCTCGTAATTGCGCCCCTCGACCTTCTTCTGCGCGGTCTCGATGGCCTTGGAGAGCCATTTGGAGCCGATCGCCTCGCCGTCCTCGAGATTGGAATTCATCATCTTGGAGAACAGCGTGTCGGGGCCGAAGATGCGCAGCAGATCGTCCTCGAGGCAAAGGTAGAAGCGCGACAGGCCGGGATCGCCCTGACGGCCCGAGCGGCCGCGCAGCTGGTTGTCGATCCGGCGGCTTTCGTGGCGCTCGGTGCCGAGCACGAACAGCCCGCCCGCCTCGATCACGCGGTTCTTCTCGTCCTCGATCTCCTGCTTGATCCGCGCCACCGCTTCGTCGCGCTCGGGGCCCTCGGGCATCTCGCCAAGCTCGTCCTCGACGCGGAATTCGAGATTGCCGCCCAGCTGGATATCGGTGCCCCGGCCGGCCATGTTGGTGGCGATGGTCACCGAGCCGATGCGACCGGCCTGCGCGACGATGCGCGCTTCCTTTTCATGCATCCGGGCGTTGAGGATGGCGTGCTCGACGCCCTCCTTCTCCAGGAACTGGCTGAGCAGTTCCGACTTCTCGATCGAGACCGTGCCCACCAGCACCGGCTGACCGATCTCGTGCTTCTCGCGGATCGCCTTGGCGATGGCCTGGAACTTGTCCATCGTGTTCTTGTAGAACTGGTCGTCCTCGTCGATCCGCTGGACCGGCTTGTGGGTCGGGATCTCGGCGACGTTGAGCTTGTAGATGTCCCAGAATTCGGCCGCCTCGGTGGCGGCGGTGCCAGTCATGCCCGAAAGCTTGGGATACATGCGGAAATAGTTCTGGAAGGTGATCGAGGCGAGCGTCTGGTTCTCGGGCTCGATCTTGACGCCTTCCTTGGCTTCGACCGCCTGATGCAAACCGTTGGACCAGCGGCGGCCCTCCATCATCCGCCCGGTGAACTCGTCGATGATGACGATCTTGTCGTCCTTGACGATGTAATCGGTGTCGCGCTTGAACATGATGTTGGCGCGCAGCGCCTGGTCGAGATGGTGGATCACCAGCGTGTTCTCGACGTCGTAGAGGTTCTCGGTCTCGAGCAGGCCGGCCTCGGAGAGCTTGGCCTCGATCGCGTCGGTGCCGTCCTCGGTCCAGGTGATGTTCTTGGACTTCTCGTCCGCCTCGTACCATTCGGGATCGAGATCCTTCACGATCGCGTCGATCGAGACGTAGAGGTCGGACTTGTCCTCGGTCGGGCCGGAGATGATCAGCGGAGTCCGGGCCTCGTCGACCAGGATCGAATCGACCTCGTCGAGGATGGCGTAGTTGAAGGGGCGCTGGACCATCTGGCCGCGCTCGTGCTTCATGTTGTCGCGCAGATAGTCGAAGCCGAACTCGTTGTTGGTGCCGTAGGTGATGTCGGCATTGTAGGCGTCGCGGCGCTGGAATTCGTCGATATTGGGGACGATCACCCCGACCGTCAGCCCGAGGAAGCGATAGAGCTGCCCCATCCATTCGGCATCGCGGCGGGCCAGATAGTCGTTGACCGTGATGACGTGAACGCCCTTGCCCTCGATCGCGTTGAGATAGGTCGCCAGCGTGGCGACCAGCGTCTTGCCCTCGCCGGTGCGCATCTCGGAGATCTCGCCGCGATGCAGCACGATGCCGCCGATCATCTGGACGTCGAAATGGCGCATGCCCAGCACGCGGATCGAAGCCTCGCGCACCGTGGCGAAGGCCTCGGGGAGGATTTGGTCGAGCGTCTTGCCCGAGGCGAGCTGTTCGCGGAACTTCTCGGTCTGAGCGGTCAGTTCCTCGTCGGAGAGCGCCTGGATCTGTTCCTCGAGCGCGTTGATCTGGTCGACCGTCTTGCGCATCGAGCGCACGTAGCGTTCGTTGGACGAACCGAAGACGGCTTTGGTAAGGGATTTGAGCATGGGCGCGATCTCGCGATGAAATTTGAAAAGATGCCCGGGCGCCTCATGGCCGCCAGGCAGAAAACAGGCCATCGGGGCATATTCAGCCCCCGCGCGTGGCTATTCGTATGCGCGGTCGGCGCCGAAGTGCACGGTCGGAATGTAGATCCGAAGCGGGGTCGCGGTGCGGCAGGGCGCGGGCTTTTCGCCCCGGGCGCGTTGCTGACGCTGGCGTTCGATGCAGGCGCATTCCTCGCTGCGGTCCTTCTCGCAGGCCCGCTGGGACTGCTCGATCTGGGACTCAAGCGCGCCGATCGCCGAAGCCTGGACAGGCGCGGAAACCGCGACAAGACCGGTCGCGATGGCGAGACAGGTGAGGAGACGGCGAAGCATCGTGCGCGATAAATAGGTTTTCCTGCACAGCGCGTCCACCCCCGAAGCGCGTTTACCCGCCCGCGCTTCCTTTCTAAGGGGCTGGGATGGACCTCACTCGCTCTCCGCTTGCCCGCCCCTTCCCCGACCTGCCCGCCATTGCGGGCGTCACGCCGCGCACGGTGCGCGCGGGCTACAAGGCATGGGATCGTGCGGATCTGACACTGATCGAACTGGTCGAGGGGACGACTGTCGCGGGAGTTTTCACGAAGAGCGCCTGCGGTTCGAGCGAAGTCGAGATGGGCCGCGAGCAACTGCATCAGGGCACCGCCCGGGCGCTGGTGGTGAACGCAGGCAATTCCAACGCCTTCACCGGCTATCGTGGGCGCGAGGCGGTCGAGCAGATCGTGGCGCAGGTCGCCGAGGGGCTCGGCTGCGCGCCCGAACAGGTGTTCGTCTCCTCGACCGGGGTAATCGGCGTGCCGCTGCCCCGCGACATCGCGCGCGCCGGAGTCGCGGCAGCGCTGCAGGCCGAGCCGTGCTCCTGGGAGCAGGCAGCCGCGGCGATCGGCACGACCGACACTTTCACCAAGGGCGCAGGCGCCAGCGCGATGGTGGGAGAGACCCGGGTCGAATTCGCGGGAATCGTCAAGGGCAGCGGCATGATCGCGCCCGACATGGCGACGATGCTGGGCTATGTCTTCACCGATGCGCGCATCGCCCCGGTGCTGCTTCAGGAGATGCTGTCAAAGGCCAACGCCGCGACCTTCTCCTGCATCACCGTCGATGGCGACACCTCGACCAGCGACACGGTGCTCGCCTTCGCGACCGGCAGGGCCGATCATCCCGAAATCCGCTCATGGGACGATGCGGGAGCCGACGCGGTCTATGCCGCGCTGCAATCCGTCTGCCGCGAGCTCGCGCATCTGGTTGTCCGCGACGGCGAAGGCGCGCGCAAATTCGTCGCGGTGAGCGTGTCGGGCGCGCAGAGCGACGAGAGCGCGCGGCGGATCGGGCTGTCGATCGCCAACTCGCCGCTGGTCAAGACCGCGATCGCCGGCGGCGACGCGAACTGGGGCCGGGTTGTGATGGCGGTGGGCAAGGCCGGCGAACCCGCCGACCGCGACCGGTTGTCGATCGGTTTCGGCGGGGTCTGGGCGGCGCGCGAGGGCCAGCCGCTGGAGGATTACGACGAGGCACCGGTCGCCCGCCATCTGCAGGGCGAGGAGATCACCATCGAGGTCGATCTCGGGCTCGGCGATGGCCACGCGACCGTGTGGACCTGCGATCTGACCCACGGCTATATCGACATCAACGCGGATTACCGCTCGTGAGCCCGCTCGACCGCGCGATCCAGGCGCTGATGCGCCGCGTCACCGAAACCGCGATCCTGCCGCGCTATCGCAATCTGGCGCCCGAACAGATCGTCGAAAAGGCCGAGGACGATCTGGTAACGATCGCCGATCGCGAGGCCGAGGCGATGCTGACCGAGGGTCTCGCCGCAATCGACGGCTCGATCGCCATCGTCGGCGAGGAGGCGGCGCATGCCGATCCCGCAGTTCTCGAAGGACTGGCCGGCGACTGCTGGGTGATCGACCCGATCGACGGGACGCATAATTTTGCCCATGGACGCGGACCCTTCGGGATCCTGCTGGCGCGCTGCGCCGACGGAATCTGCCAGTCGGGCTGGATCTACGATTGCCTTTCGGGCCGTTTCTGCGCTGCCCATGCGGGACAGGGCGCCTGGCTTGAGGGCGAACGCTTCGCGGCGCGGCCTACCGGAGACGTCCCACCGGTGGCTGCGATTTCTACGATCTTTCTCGATCCGGCGCAGCGCGCGGCGGTGCGCGACCATATTGCGCCCCACTACAGGCTGGTCGACACGCCGCGCTGCGCGGCCGAGCAGTATCCCCGGCTGGCCCTGGGCGAAAACGATGTCTCGCTGTTCGAACGCACCTTGGCATGGGATCACGCCGCGGGAGTGCTGTGGCTCAACGAGGCGGGCGGCAGGGTCGCGCGGCCCGATGGCTCACCTTATCGCGTCGACGAGCCCGAGCGCAGCGGGCTGATCGGCGCGGCGAGCCCGGCCCTGTGGGACGAACTCGCCGCGCTTTATTCCAAAATGGCTTAGAGCTCGCCTTCGAGCCAGCTCTTGAGCTGGCCCTTGGGTGCCGCCCCGCGCATCTGCGCGGCGGGCTTGCCGTCCTTGAACAGCACCAGATAGGGGATCGACTGCACGCCCATCTGCCCGGGCACGCCGGTGTTCTCCATGATGTCCATCTTGGCGATGGTAACCTGCTCGCCCATCTCGTCGCTCAACTCCTCGAGCGCCGGCGCGATCATCTTGCACGGGCCGCACCATTCGGCCCAGAAATCGACCAGCACGGGCTTGTCCGATTCGAGGACATCGGTCTGGAAACTGGCATCGGTAACGGCAACGGTCGGCATGGTGGTTCTCCTGTGGGGTTTGGCCCCTATGCGGACCATTTAGGCCCTAGCTGCGGTTACTCAACGGGCGGTAAGGCAAAGCTTTCCTGCGGAGCGGAAAACCGCGCTTTGTGAGCGGCGAGCAGATCGGCGGGAAGCGCGATCAACTGCGGAGTCTGGGTATAGAGCAGCGCTGCGCGAACCTCGCGCCCGGGATAGATCGTTTCCAGCGCCGCGACATAGGCGGCCATCTGGCGCAGCGTAGCCTCGGGCACCCGTTCGAGCGACGCGGGCGGGCGGCGCGCGGTCTTGAAATCGACCACGGTCACACGCTCAGGTGTCACCAGCAACCGGTCGGCTACGCCCACCACCACTTCGCCGCCGACCACCGCCGCGAGCGGCACCTCGGCGAGCGCGCCCGCAGCGAAGATGTCGCCGAATTCCTCGTGGTCGAGCACGGCGAGCGCGCGGTCGAGCATCTCGCTGCGCTCTTCTTCGCCCAGATCGGGCGCCTGCCGCGCGAGCCATTGAGCCGCCCTCGCCCCGCGCTCCGCAACGGGCACTGCGGGCAGACGCTCGAGCAGGGCGTGGATGAGGACCCCGCGCTGCGCAGCGATCGCCGAATGCTCGGGCGGCAACGGCGGATCGCTGCCCTCGACCTCGCCCAGGCCCGAGGGCGAGAGCGGTCGCGGGGGCCGCGCTTCGACGGGTGGCGGCGTCGCGGTCCAAGCGGGCAGTTCGGGCGTGGATTGCTCGGCGTTCTCGGACTGGCGCGGCACGATCGTGGTCGTCGCGCCCCATTCTCGGCGGGCACCCCAGATCGGATCCTCGAGCGGATCGCTCTCGAACAGCGGCATGAGCCGCGCGTACCAGCTGTCCTCGTGCGGCGTACCGCGCTTGGCCTCGCGCGGACCCAGCGAGCCGCCGATGAACAAGGCTTCCTCGGCGCGGGTCATCGCGACATAGAGCAGGCGCCAGTGCTCCTCCATCTCGGTGCGCGCCGCGATCTCGTGCGCGGCGGCGATCGGGCCCACCCGCTGCTCCGTCGACAGCCCCGGCAGCGGCACCTTGTTGCGCTCGTCCGCGGGATCGACCAGAGAGAGCTCGCCCGGCGCATCGGGGCCGATCGCGGCATCGGCGAGGATCACGATCGGCGCCTGCAGCCCCTTGGAGCCGTGGACGGTCATCACCCGCACCTGGTCGCGGTTGGCGCCCGCCTCGCGCTTCAGCTCGCCGTCGCCGGCATCGAACCAGCGGATGAAGCCCTGCAGGCTGGCGGTGTGCGCGCTCGCATAGGCGTTGGCGGCGTTGAGCAATTCGTCGATCGGGTCGTTGGCCTCGGCGCCGAGCCGCGCGACCAGCCTGCGGCGTCCATCGAAGGAGCCGACCAGCAGCCAGTGGAGCAGTGCCTGCGGGCTGTCGAAATCGGCGCGGCGCAGGATTTCGCGCAAGGCCGCAACGGTACGCGCCACCAGCGGATCGCCCGACTGGCGCAGATGCTCCCACAGGCGCTGCTGTTTTGGCCGGTAGCCGTATTCGAGCAGTTGGTCCTGCGTCCATCCCACCAACGGCGAGACCAGCAGAGTGGCGAGGTTGAGATCGTCGAGCGGCTGCGCGGCGAAGCGCAGCGCCGCCATCAGATCCTTGACCGCCAGCGGGGCGCCCAGCCGCAGCCGGTCGACGCCGGCCACCGGCACGCCATGGGTGTAAAGCCGCGCGACGATCAGCGAGGCGAGCTCGCGCCGCTTGCGCACCAGGATCATGACATCGCCCGGGCTCGCGCGCCGCGCCTGGCCGGGTTTCTCGCCCTTGACCAGCGGGAAGCCCGGGCCGTCGGGGTCCATCCAGACGCGGATCTGCTGCGCGATGCGATCGGCCATCCGCCGGTCGTGCCGCGCGAGCCAGCCTTCGGACCCGTCCTCGTCGCCGTCGCGGATATCCGAGACGGTGTTCCACAGTGTCACGATCCCGGGGCGATCCTGACCGACATGCGGTTCGGGCGCGCGCTTGAGCCCGAAGGAGGCGGGACCGATCGCCGCGATCGCCCTGTCGACGAAGCGCAGCACCGGCTCGGCGGTGCGGAACGACTGGCCCAGATCGAGATCGCGCAGGCGCCGCGGTTCGGGGGCGCCCGCCATTATGTCCCCGCCCTGCCCGAGCCGCGCCATGTCCTCGGCCACACGTCGCTGAGCGGAGGCGAAATTCTCCGGACTGGTGCCCTGGAAGCCGAAGATCGCCTGCTTGTAATCGCCTACGGTGAAGATGGTGCGGATCGCATCGCCCTGGGCACCCAGCCCGGAGAAGAAGTCGTCGGTGAGCGCAAAGATGATCGCCCATTGATCGGCATTGGTGTCCTGCGCCTCGTCGATCAGGATATGGTCGAAGCGGCGGTCGAGCTTGTAGCGGATCCAGTCGCCCATCGCGCTGTCGGCGAGCAGCGCGGCGGCGCGGCGGATCTGGTCGTCGAAATCGACCAGCCCCTCGCGCGATTTGGCGTCGTCCCACATCAGCGCGAATTGGCGACCGGTCTCGAGCTGCGGGGCGAGGAAGGTGGCCAGCTCGACCAGCGTGCGCCGCTCGGCGACCTGCGCGATCGCCCCGACCACTTCGGCGACCCGGCCGCCATACTCAGGATCGAGCTTCTCGAGGTTCTTGAGGCTCTTGGGCTCGCCGGTCTTGGTCAGCAGCGTGCCGTAGAAACCGTCGAGCAGCGTAACGCGCTTGACCGGCCCGGCCGCCAGCCAGCGATCGACGAAGTCCACACAAGCCTGTCCGGTCTTGGTGCCCCATTGCGCATTGCCCTCGCGGCAGGCGCGCAACAGCGCGACGGGGAAGCCCTCGTCGGCGCAGGCCTGCGCCACCCAGTGCCCGTCGGCATCCGCAGGAATGCTCAGCAGGCCGCAGACCCGCGCGTGCATCGGCGCCTGCCAGCCAGCGGGTCCGGTCCACAGCTGGATCGCCCCGGCGCAGCGCATCAGCCAGCGGCGCACCCCGTCGGGGCCCTTGCGGCGGCTCATTTCGGCAATGGCGTCGAGCGTGCGGCGATCATTGCTCGCTTCGGCGCCCGTCAGCAGGTCGCCGAGCACTTCCTCGCTCAGCAATTCGCGCTCGCGGTCCTCCATCGGCCGCGAACCGGGCGCGATCCGCGCTTCCTCGGGGAAGGCGGCGAGCAGATATTGCGCGAAGGCGTGGATGGTGTCGATCCGCAAGCCCCCGCCGGGGCTGTCGAGCACGCTGGCGAAGAGCGAACGCGCGTGCGACCGGGTCGCGGCATCGACCGGGGCGCCGAGATGGGTCAGCTCCTCGGCCAGCCGCGCATCGGGCAGGCGCACCCAGCGCGCCAGCACCTCGTTGACCCGCACCGCCATTTCGGCGGCGCCGGCCTTGGTGAAGGTCAGGCAAAGAATATCGGAAGGCTCGACACCCTCCTGCAGCAGCAGCCGCAGCACCCGCGCCGAGAGTACCTGCGTTTTGCCGGTCCCCGCCGATGCCGAGAGCCAGACGCTTTCGCGCGGATCGACCGCGTCGCGCTGCGCGCCGGCGAGCGGATAGACCGCGCCGCTCATGCGCTTTGCTCCGTTTCGTCGTCGGCGAGCCGCGGCAGCCATTCCTCGAGCCGCATCAGCTGGTCGTAATCCGAATAGCCGGCGTAATCGGGATTGAATTTTGCGGTGAAGGGCTGCTCGCCCTTGATCCATTCGGCGATGGCGGCCCTGAGATAACGTTCGGTCTCGGGGAGGAAATCCTCGGGCGCGAGGCCGCTGCGCTTATTGCCCAGCTTGAGCGGGGTTTCGACATAACCGAAGCCGAAGCGGTTATCCTCGTCCTTCGCCTTGCCCAGCGACCAGTATTCGAACGCCGTCGGCTGGCCCGATACGCTGCCGAAGCCGCCCGCGCGCGCGATCATGCCCAGCAGCCCGAGCTGGAGCGCGAAGCCCTGCTCGACCATGCTGGCCGAGGGCGGCGAGCCCGTTTTGTAGTCGACGATCGCGAGCGTGCCGTCGGCCAGGCGGTCGATCCGGTCGGCGCGGCCGTGGAGCTTGACCCCGTCGACCTGCATCTCGCCCTTGCGCTCCCAGGCGGCAACCGAGCGATCCTCGTAGCTTGAGACGCTATCCTCGACCCATTCGAGCGCGGCCAGCAGGCGCGGCTGCCACAGTCCGCGCATCAGCGGGTGGGCGTTCTTCTCGATCATGACCGCGTCCATGATCGGTGCCAGCTTGGCTGCGGGATCGCTCTGGCGCGCTTCGTGCCAGCGTTCGAGGATGGCATGCGCGACCTCGCCCTGCCACGCGGGCGAGGGCGCGGCCTCGAGCGCGTCGAGCGTGCGCAGACCGAGGATCGAACCGGCGTAGAACTGGTAGGGATCGCCGCGCAGCCGGTCGAGCGCGGTAACCGCGATCGGCACGTCGCGCTGCGCCGCGCTGGGCATGGGTTTGGGTCGCGGATAGGGCTCGGGCAGCGTTTGCGGCCGGCCCATCGCGCGAGCGAGCTCGATAGCGCCGGTCTCCTGGTGCCGCGGGAGCAATTCGCCCAGCAGCGCCTGGACCCGCAGCAGGAAGCGCGAGGGGATCGCCGGCCCCGCCTCATCGCGCGCGGCGCGGCTGAGCACCACCTCGGGCGCGCCCAGCGCGCCGGCGAGATCATGCGCCGACAGCCCGCTGCGGAAATCGGCCCCGGGTACCCCGAGCGCGCGCAGCACCGTGGGCGCGAGCAGCGCATCGACCCCGCCGCGCGGCGGCCAGACGCCCTCATTGAGCCCCGCGCAGATCACCAGCTCGGCGCGGCTCATCCGCGATTCGAGCAGGCCGTAGATCGCCACGCGCGGGTGACCGCCATAGGGCGGGCGGACCGCGACCTCGTCCATCGCATCGCGCAGCACGATATCGCAATCGGCGGTGTCGACGCGGGTCTCAGCCGCGCGCGCATGGAAGCGCAGATCCTCAACGAAACGCGCCAGCGCGCGTCCGTCCTCGCGCGCCCACAGGCTGTCGCCGCACAGGGCCTCGCCGGCAATCGCGAGACGGTCGAGCAGATCGGCGAGAGGTTCCGAGCCCGCACTCTCCACCAGCGGCACCAGCGCCGAGCGCAGCGCGCCCCACCACTCGGGCAGCCCCGCCGAATGCTTGCCCAGCTTCGCCACCAGATCGTCGAGCGGTTCGAGCCCTTCGCGCGGACGCGGGCCGCGCAATTCGCGCTCGACGATCCGCGCCTGCGCCAGCCATTCGCGCCGATCCATCCCGCCATGCACCAGCGGATGCATCGCCAGCGCCATCAGCGCGACCGGCGCTGCGCCATTCGCCGCGACCTCGGCCAGCAGCAGCATCAGCCGCCCCGCGGCGGTGTGCGACAGCGGGCGACCGGCGGAATCGTCGGCGACGATTTCCCAGCGCGCCAGGTGATGAACCACCCGCCGCGCCAGCGCGCGATCCGGAGTGATCACCGCGATGCGTTTTTCGGGGGTCTCCAGCGCCTCGCGCACCAGCAGCGCGATCGCCTGCGCCTCCTCTTCGGGATTGGCGGCCTGCATGATTCGGACATTGGACAGACGGCGTTTGTCGGCGGGCAGATCCACCCATTCGCGGCTCGCGATCGGCGGAAGGAACAGGTTGGAGATCGCGTGGCTGCGCTCGGGCGGCGCCGCGGCCGCGCCCCTGCGGTGCCATTGCTGCACCTCCTCGCGCGCGACGCCCATCCGGTTGAGCAGCAGCTTGAGGTGGTATTGCGGATGCGCCACCGCGTCGCCGCGCGCGAAAGGCTCGGCCCCCGGCTCGGGCGCAGCGCCCGCACGGCCCAGCTCGTCCCAGACCGGAGATGACAGCGACAGGTCGAGATCGGGGAGCACCACCGCACCTTCGGGCAATTCGCTGACCACGCGCAGCAGGTCGGCCAGCGCGGGCACCGCGCTGGTCACCCCCGCAGCGACGATCGGCGTCTCGGGAGGCGCCTCGCGCCAGCGGCGGGCGGCGTGTTCGAACAGCCGGTTGCGGCGCGCGGCGCTGTCGACCGCGCATTCTTGGTCCAGCCAGATAAGCCAGCGCGCCTGGACCCGCGCGAAGGTCCTGAGCGAGGCCTGCCAATGCGCCGAGAGATCGCCCACCAGACCCAGCACATTCTCGCCGACCAGTTCCTCGGGGCCGATGCCCTCGACCAGCAAGCGGTCCATCGTGGCGCCGGTCTCGCGCGCGAGCCGCAGCAAAGTCGCGCCCTTGGGCGCGTCGCTGCCCATTTCCTCGCCGATCAGCCGCGCGAGCGCGAGCCAGCGGCGAGTCGGGTCGATCGCGCGCGGGATGTCCGGAGCGCCCAGCGGGTCGAGCAGCGTGCCCAGCGCCTCGTCGAGATCGAGATCGCCGACCACCGCCATGCGCGGCATCAGCAGTCCGGCGCGGTCCTCCTCCCCGGCATGGCGGATGAAGGCCCCGGTGATAATGCGTTGGGCCCGCGAACTCGGCAGCAGCAGCGTCAGCTTTGCCAGTCCGAATTCCGAATCGCGGTACCGCGGCACCAGTCCCGCCACCAGCGCATCGGCAAAGCCGCGGTGCGCGGCGATCGAATAGATCCGCGGATGGCGCGCGTCAGCCACCCGTGAGGACTTCGGCGGCGGTCCGGACGTGTTCGGGGCGGCCGACCTCGATCCACCGTCCGGTGAAGGCGGCGCCGTAGAGCCGCCCCTCGCCGATCGCGCGATCCCACAGCGCATTGGTGGAGAAGGCGCCCTCGGGCGGGTCGCGCAGCAGGCGATGCGAGAGCAGCTGGATCCCGGTGTAGATGAAGGGCGCAATCCGCGAGGGCAGCTTGCGGCTCAGCCGTCCGCCGCCATCCATGTAGAAATCGCCCGGCCCTGTGAAATTGTGCGTCTGGCTGTGCGCTACCAGCAGCAGCAGTGCATCCATCCGTTCGGGGTCCCAGACCGCCGACAGATCGGCAAAGGCGTTGCGCGGTCCATCAAGCCAGATGCTGTCGGCGTTGCAGCAGAACACCGGATCGGGGAGCAGCCCGGCGTCATGCGCCTTGACCAGCCCGCCCCCGGTCTCGAGCAGCGCCTCGCGCTCGTCCGAGATCTCCACCGCGGGCAATTCGCGGCCGCGGATATGCGCCTCGAGCGCATCCGCCAGATAATGGACATTGACCACCGCGCGCGCGACCCCCGCCTCGGCGAGCCGGTCGAGCGTGTAGTCGATCAGCGCCTTGCCCGCGACCCGCACCAGCGGCTTGGGCTGGCTGGCGGTAAGCGGGCGCATCCTTTTGCCCAGCCCGGCGGCCATGACCATCGCGGTGTCGGAGGCCAGCACGGTCACGCGGCAGTCTCCCCGTTGCGATCGCGCAGGGCTTGCGGGATATTGGCATCGAACCAGCGCGTGACCGGGGCCAGCGCAGGATGGCGCAGATCGCGCTCCATGGCGTTCCACACCCGCGGGATCAGTTCGAGATAGCGCGACTTGCCGTCGCGCCTGGCGAGCCGGGTGAAGATGCCGACGATCTTGGCGTTGCGCTGCGCACCGAGCCGCGCATAGTCGGCCTCGAACTCGGCGTCAGCCCCGGCCGCCTCCTGGTAGCGGTCGAGCATCGCGCGTTCGAGTTCGACCGACACCTCGCGCCGCGCATCCTGCAGCAGCGAGACCAGGTCATAGGCGCGGTGCCCGACCAGCGCGTCCTGGAAATCGATCAGCCCCTGCGTGTCGTCGGGAGGCAGCATGATGTTCTCGGCGTGATAGTCGCGCAGCACCGTCACGCCGGCGCGCTGGCGTGCGAGGAGAGGTTCGAGCACCGCCTGCCAGGCAGCAGAATAGCCCGCCTCGTCGACCGAGAGTCCGGCGGCGGGACAGAACCATTCGGTGAACAGCCCCGCCTCGCGCTGGTAGACCGCCATGTCGTAGGGCTCGAAATCGCCGGGCGGCTTGCGGTGCAGCTCGACCAGCGCATCGACCGCGCCGCCGTACACAGCCCGCTCCTGCTCGGGGTAATCGTCGAGCCATTCACGCATCCGCCGATCGCCGAAATCCTCGGTCAGCACCCAGCCCTCTTCGGCACGCTCGGCCATGATCCGCGGTGCGCGCATGCCATGTTCGTCCAGCCAGCGCGCGACGAACAGGAACGGGCGCGGGTCTTCCTCGGGCGGGGGCGCATGCATCAGCATTGCCGTCTCGCCATTGCGGTGGAGCCGGAAATAGCGCCGGAACGAGGCATCGCCGGGCAGCGGCGCGATCGTCGCCCCGCTCCAGCCGGCGTGTTCGATAAAGGAATGAAGTCCGTGGGGAAATTCGCTCATGGCATGCGGCCTTGCCAAGCTGCGCCGCCTTCCACAATGGCGCGCCTTCCTTCGCCCACTTTTTCGAGCGTTACCGAGAGGCAAGCGGCCTCGTGCGCAAAGCCGCCGACGCGCTCGGGCCATTCGGCCAGCAGCGCCGCTCCCTCGCGATAATCCTCCAGTCCCAGCTCCTCCGCCTCGCGCGTATCCTCAAGGCGATAGAAATCGGCGTGCACCGTGGGCGGGTCGAGCGTATCGTAGCTCTCGACAATGGTGAAGGTCGGCGACGGCACCTCGCCGCGGTGTCCCAGCGCGGCCAGCACCGCGCGCGCCAACGTGGTCTTGCCCGCACCCAGCTCACCCGAGAGCGCCACGACATCGCCCGCGCGCAACTTTGCGGCAATGCGCTGGCCGAAGCTCTCCATCGCCGCGAGATCGGGCAGCTCGATCGTCATGGCAGGGTGACCGTCGCGCTGGTGCCCACGCCCTTGCGGGTGTGGATTTCGAGCGTGCCGCCGTGCGCCTCGATCAGATGCCGCGCCAGCGGGATGCCCAGCCCCTGCCGACGCTCGATGCCCTTGCCATCGCGTGTCGGACGGATGCCCTCCAGCGCCCGGGCCAGTTCGTGCTGCGTCATGCCGCGGCCATTGTCGGCGATGGTGATCTTGGTGACACCCTTGGCCTGCCGCAGCTCCACCGAAATCTTGCCCTCGCGCGGAGTCGCGGCGATCGCGTTGTCGAGCAGATGGGCGATCGCGCGGCGGATCTGCTGCGGATCGGCGTCGATCTTCTTGCCCGGATCGCCGCGCAGATCGAGCGTCAGCCCGGCCTCGACGATCGCGCTCTCGCGCTTGCGCACCACCTGCGTGATCAGCGGCAGCAGCTCGAGCTTCTGCTTCGAGAGCGGCATCAGCCCCGCCTCGCTCTGCGACAGGTCGAGCACGTTCTCGACCTGCTCGGTGAGCTTGCCGACCGAGAGCGAGATCGCCTCGGCATAGTCGCGCGCCTGCGGGGTCAGCTCGCCCGCGACGCCGCTGGTGAGCAGTTCGGCAAAACCGCCGATCGAGGTCAGCGGGGTGCGGAATTCATAGCTCATATTGGCGAGGAAGCGGGTCATCACCGCATCGGCTTCCTCCAGCGCGCGGTTGCGTTCGCGCAGGGCTTCCTCGGCCTGGCGCGAGGCGGTCACATCGAGCACAGTGAGCAGACCATTGCCATCGGGCAGCGGCACGCCCGCAAATTCCAGCGTCCGTCCGTCGTTGAGCTGGACGGTGCCCTGCTTTTTCTTGCGGTCGAGCGTGGCCGAGCGGATCACGAGGTTGATCGTGCCGACCTCCTTGGGGTCTGCGAGCTGCTCGGTGATCGCCTCGAGCAGGTCCTCCGCCACCGGGTGCCCGTCGAGCGCTTCGGGATCGAGCCCCCAGACCCCGGTGAAGCTCCGGTTCCACAATTCGAGGTGTCCGTCGGGGGCGAACACCGCCAGCGCCTCGAAGAGATTGTCGAAGGTGGCGGTCCGTGTGCGCAGCAGCGTGTCGCGGGTGGCGGACAGCGCCAGCTGCTCGGTGCGGTCTTCGGCGATCATCACCAGCCCGCCATCGGGCATGGGCTGCGCAACAATCCGCAGATGGGTGGAATCCGGCAGCGGCCAGGCTTCGTCCTGCGTCTCGTCGGAAAGAAACCATTCGCCCAGCTCGGCGCGCCACGCGGGGAAATCGCGGACCTCGGGGATGCGCCCGTTCTCGCGCGCCACCATCAGCATCTGTTCGAAACTGGTACGGTCGTTGACGATCCCCGGCGGGAGCGCGAAGACGCGGTGGAACGGCTGGTTGGCGAAGGTCATCCGCCGGCGCGAATCGAACTGCGCCACGCCGATCGAGAGCTGGTCGAGCATCGAGCGCTGCGCCTCGCGGAAAGCACGGAATTCGCGCGCCTGCTCCTCCATCTCCTCGATATCGACTGCGTAGCCCGCGATCCCCTCGCCGATTAGCGGGAGATCGGTGACGCGCATGGTCCTGCGCTCGCCCTTGATCGTCGCACTGACGATCCGCTCGATCGGCTTGCGGCGCTCACCCGCCTGGCTGGCGACCTCGGCGGCGCTGAGACCGTCGACCTTCTCGATCAGCTCGATCTGCCTGGCGACGACTTCATCCGGGCTCTGCGCCCCGACCGCCGTGACATACGCGGTGTTGACCAGCCGCAGCTGCATCTGCGGGCTGCGAAACCACATCGGCATCGGCGCGGCCTCGATCAGCCCGACCAGCGCGCCGAAATCCTCGCGCGCCCGCGCGGTTTCCTCCCGCAGCGCGGCGACTTCCTCTTCGCTGTCGGTGAAATCGAACACCCAGACCAGCGCCGCTCCGCTGGGAGAGACATTAGGATCGGCGAGCGATCCGCGCAGCGCCAGCGCTCGCTGCGAACCCTTGGGGCGAAGCGTCATCTGGAACGGCGCGGCGGTCTTCTGCGTCCGCCGGACGTGGGTCGTGAGCTGTTCGAGCTGATCTTCCTCCAGCCCGCCAGGACCCGATGGGGAAAGCTCGCTGAGATATTGGGGCACTGCCGCAAGGCCGATCCAGCCGGCGAGCCGCTCGGGCGCCTCGATCCGGCCGTCGGCGCGCACCAGCAGCGGAATCGCGGGAGATTCCTCGATCATCCGCGACAACCGCCGCACCGCGCGCTTGGTCCCCTCGGCGGCCTGCACCCGCGTGCTGGCGCGGATCATGATCCAGCCTGCTGCCACGGTCCACAGCGCGAGCAGCAGACCGATCAGCGTCAGCAAGAAGGGCGAGGAATCCATCGCCGTCCAGCTATGCGCGAGTGGACGGCGATGCAATGGCTTAGGGCCGCGCCACCCACCGGGCAGCTGCGTCCCCGATCAACCAGAGCGGAGGTCACGGGAGCGCCGGATTGCAGCGCTCCCGAAGTCTCGTCGCTCAGTAGCGGTAATGTTCGGGCTTGAACGGCCCTTCGACGGGCACGCCGATGTAGTCGGCCTGGACCTTGCTCAGCTTGGTCAGCTTGACCCCGAGCTTGTCGAGATGCAGCGCCGCGACCTTCTCGTCGAGATGCTTGGGCAGGACGTAGACGTCGTTCTCGTACTTGTTGTCGTTTTCCCACAGCTCGATCTGCGCGAGCACCTGATTGGTGAAGGAACAGCTCATCACGAAGCTGGGGTGACCCGTCGCGCAGGCGAGGTTCACCAGCCGGCCCTTGGCGAGAATGATGATCTCCTTGCCATCGGGGAACTTGACCAGATCGGTGCCCGGCTTGAGCTCGGTCCATTCGTAATTGTCGAGCGCCGAGATCTGGATCTCGCTGTCGAAATGGCCGATGTTGCACACGATCGCCATCGGCTTCATCGCCTTCATGTGCTCGGCGGTGATGACGTCCTCATTGCCGGTGGTGGTGCAGAAGATGTCGGCGCGGGTCACCGCATCCTCCATCGTCGTCACCTCGAAACCCTCCATCGCCGCCTGCAGCGCGCAGATCGGATCGATCTCGGTCACCAGCACGCGCGCGCCGCCATTGCGCAACGACTGCGCCGAACCCTTGCCGACATCGCCATAGCCCGCGACGCAGGCGACCTTGCCCGAGAGCATCACGTCGGTGGCGCGGCGGATGGCATCGACCAGGCTCTCGCGGCAGCCGTAGAGATTGTCGAATTTCGACTTGGTCACGCTGTCGTTGACGTTGATCGCGGGGAACGGCAGCTTGTTCTGCTTGGCGAGGTGGTAGAGGCGGTGGACCCCGGTGGTTGTCTCTTCCGAGACGCCCTTGATCGCCTTGACGCTCTTGGTCAGATAGCCCGGCTTGCGCTTGAGGAAGTCCTTGAGCGCGCGCTGCATCTCGATCTCTTCGGCGTTCTGCGGCTCGGGCATGGTCTCGCCCGCCTCGATCCGCGCGCCCCACAGCGCGAACATCGTCGCATCGCCGCCGTCGTCGAGAATGAGATTGGTGGTGAGGTCCTGGTCGTCCTCGGTCGACCAGTCGAAGATCCGGCCGACATAATCCCAGTAATCCGCCAGGCTCTCGCCCTTGATGGCGAAGACCGGAATGTCCTGCGCGGCGATCGCGGCAGCGGCGTGATCCTGCGTGGAATAGATGTTGCAGGTCGCCCAGCGCACTTCGGCGCCCAGCGCCACCAGCGTCTCGATCAGCACGGCGGTCTGGATGGTCATATGCAGCGAGCCGGTGATGCGCGCGCCCTTGAGCGGCTGCGCGGCACCATATTCCTCGCGCGTGGCCATCAGCCCGGGCATCTCGGTTTCGGCGATGGCGATCTCGGCGCGGCCGTAATCGGCGAGCGCAATGTCCTTGATGACGTAATCGGTGAAGTCGGTCACGGGCGGGTCCTTTGGGCTGCTATCGGGATAAATAGAGGGGCGCCAGCCTGTGGAAACGCGGCGGCGCCAATTCGTCGAGGCCCCTAGCCCCTCCCCCCGCGCAGGGCAACCGCGCGGGCCGCTTCGCCCCGCCCTCGCCGGAAAACCGGTTGCACGGAACTGGCGCTGGGCTAAGCCGCCTGCGGACGGATATTCATTGCAACAGGAGACGCGATCATGACGATTTCGGTGGGCGACAAACTGCCCGATGTGAAGCTGGTCAAGGCAACCAAGGACGGTCCCGAGCAGGTCGATGCAGGCACCTTCTTCGCCGGTCGCAAGGTGGCGCTATTCTCGGTTCCGGGTGCTTTCACTCCGACTTGCTCGGCCAAGCACCTGCCGGGCTATGTCGAAAAGGCGGACGAGCTTCGCGCCAAGGGCGTCGACGAGATTGCCTGCACCTCGGTCAACGATGCCTTCGTGATGGGCGCCTGGAAGGACGCCGCCGGTTCGGAGGATGTCACCATGCTCGCCGACGGCAATGGCGATTTCGCGCAGGCGGTCGGGCTTACCATGGACGGCTCCGGCTTCGGCATGGGCCAGCGCGCCCAGCGCTATTCGATGATCGTCGACGACGGCGTGGTGAAGGAACTCAATGTCGAGCAGCCAGGCGATTTCTCGGTTTCGAGCGCCGAGCATATGCTCAAGCAGCTCTAAAGAGCCCGAAATTGAACAAAGTAAAAGGGGCGCCCGAGTGGCGCCCCTTTTCGATTCTGCCTTCTATCGCAATGATCGATTTCAGGCGGGTTCGACCACGCTCATCCCGCCCTGCTCTTTGCCGACCGGCAATGGCCGCTGCAGGCCACCCGCTCAATAGCCCATCAGTTTCAGCACTTCCTCGCGGCTGCGCGGATCTTCGAGGAAGGTACCCATCATCCGGCTGGTGGTCATGGCGACGCCGGGCGTGCGCACGCCGCGCGCGGTCATGCAACTGTGCGACGCCTCGACCACCACCGCAACTCCCTTGGGCTGGAGGTGCGTCCAGATGCAATCGGCCACTTCCGCGGTCAGCCGTTCCTGCACCTGAAGCCGCCGCGCGAACCCATGCAGAACGCGCGCCAGTTTGGAGATGCCAACCACCCGGTCGTTGGGCATATAGGCGATCGCCGCCTTGCCGATGATCGGCGCCATGTGATGCTCGCAGTGACTCTGGAACGGCACATCCTTGAGCAGGACGATCTCGTTGTAACCGCCGACTTCCTCGAACACCCTTTGCAGGTGATAGGCCGGATCTTCCTCGTAGCCCTGGCAATATTCCTTCCATGCGCGGGCAACCCGGGCCGGCGTATCGAGCAGGCCTTCGCGCGCGGGATCGTCGCCGGCCCAGCGGATCAGGGTTCGAACGGCTTCCTGGATTTCTTCCGGGACGGGCGGCTTGCCGCGCGGATCGTCTTCGTCGGGTCCGACCAGGCTGCTCATTGCTTTGTCTTTCTGCTGAGCTTGGCGCGAATGCGGCCAAGCCGGCTGCCCTTACGAAAAAGTCCGCCCTTGGCAAAGGGCTCGAACATCGCATCGGGGGTCTCGGGATCGAGCATCTGCGACTGCGCGATGCTCTCCTCCACGGTGTCGAGTTCGGGGGCGACATAACGCTTGAGCGTGCGCGCGCCGCTGTCGCTCGCTGCGATCAGGGCCGCCATCGATCCGTACCTGTCGAGCAATTCGGGCATCGCGTCTTCGTCCAGCCCGCAATGCTCCGCGAGCAGCGACAGCCTTATCCGGGCAATCTCCTCGGCAGCATGGGAGTTGCCCTCACGAGTGGAGTCGATGAAAACGTCGCATTCGCTGTCGAGACCCAGCGAGCGGTTGTTGAGATTGGCCGATCCGATCCGCAGGATCTGGTCGTCGACGATCATGATCTTGGCATGGACATAGATCGGCGTTTCGCCCGAATAGGGGCACCATATCGTGAATCGATCGCCGTTGGGCGCCTCCTCGATACAGCGCACCAGTTCGGCGCGGGCATGATCCATCGCCTGCTGTTCGAGCCAGCCATCGGCATGGTCCGGATGGACGATGACGATCTCCGGCGGGTCGTCCTCGGCAAGCCGCGCCATGATCGCTTCCGCCACCACGCGCGAAGCGAAATACTGGCTTTCGGCATAGATGTGACGCTTGGCACACTTGATATGCGTGACGAAGAGCTCCGCTATCTCGCTCACCTCGTCCCAGTCGCGATAGGCCGAGCAGGTCCGGGCGATGCCGATCTCGACATTCTCGAACCCGGCTCTGAGACCATCGGGCCACAGCGAATCCTCGCGCGGCCTCAGCGGCAGCAACGGCACGCCCCCCGCCTTGATCCAACGATCGCGGCCCAGATCGCTCAGAGCTTCGGCCACATCGCCTTCCATCATCATCGAAGCGTCGTGCCAGGGGCCGTATTCCCGCCCGCGCGGGGTGGTCCGGCGCTCGTCCACCTCCTTGTGCTCGCGCGTGTCCCAGCGCTTGACGGTCATGTCGATTCCGCCGCAGACCGCCAGCCGGCTGTCGAGCACGGCGATCTTCTGATGGTGGCTGCAACCGACGGGATGCGCGCTATCGAATTTGAAATCGATTCGCCGATGCGGAGCCCAGCGGATCAGATCCGCCCACATCGAACCGCGCATCGCGAATTTGAACACCCCGAAGCTCCATTTCAGGATGCGGATTTCCATCGTCGGCCGGTTGCGGCTGAGCCAGGCGATGAAGCTGCCCAGACGCGAGGGGTGCTCGTCCTTGTAGGAGCGCTGCCACCAGCGGCGCCCGTCCGCGAGATGGATCCTCGTGTCGAAATCCCAACCGACCAGAAAGATCCGGTGGCGCGCCTTGAGCATCGCGGCCTGCATCGCCGCGAAATAATCCGCCGCATCGATGATCACCGTCGCGCGCTCCGCCCTGGCATAACGCCAGACGCCCGGCTCCACGCCCAGGTCGAGCCGGGTGACGCGTTCGGGGTCTACCAATTGTTCGCTCACGCTGTCCCTCCGCCGACCAGCGTTATTCCTTGGCTTCTTCTTTCTTCTCGGGGGTCACCTCTGCCTCGTCCTTCTCTTCCTTCTTGCGGCGCTCGAAGACGCTGCGCATGTGCTCGCGGTCCTGGTCGTCGAGATGGGTCGCAAAGTCGGGGAAGTGCTCTTCCTCTTCCTCGTCAATATGATGGCGATAGTCGTGGTCGAGATCCTTGAATTTGTGCAGCCACGCGCTGCTCGACATGTCGGTCGCGGCGAGGTCGTTGAGCGCCTCTTCGATCTCGTGATGTTCGGCGACCGAGTGGCGCGTCTCGTCGGTGGTCGGCGGCTTGCGCATCATGGTCGAGTAAAGCGCCTGCTCCTCGGCGGAAGCGTGGCCTTTCAGCTCCTTGGTCAGTTCCTCGAACAGCGATTTGCGCTCCTCGCTGTCGCCTTGGGTCTCCAGCAGGCGGTCGAGCAGTTCGCGGTGCTTGTCGTGGTCCTGCTTGAGGCGCGCGAAAATCTCGTCGTTCTGGGACATCGTTGGTATCCTTACATATGCTATGATGGCGGCTGTCCAACAGGTCAGCCGCTCCCTTGTTCCACCGGTTGCACACCTTGGCGGCGATGGCCATATCCGGATCCGATGACCGATAGCTCAGCTCCCAGCAAGGAACGCATGCAGCGGCTGGCAGAACAGGTTCTGCGTACGCTCCCCGAACAATTCCGCAGCGAGCTCGATCGCGCAGTTATGCGGGTCGAGGATTTCGCCACGTCCGAACAACTGGCGTCGGTGGATCTCGACGACAAATGGCATTTGAGCGGGCTCTACGAAGGACGGCCCGTGTCCGAAGCCTCGATCTGGGAAAGCGGCGAACTGCCGCCGCGGATCTGGCTGTTCCGGCAACCGCTGCTGGCCGAGATGCAGGAGACCGGGGTGGGTCTCGAAGAGCTGGTCCGCCATGTGGTGATCCACGAGGCGGGGCATCATTTCGGCTTCTCCGACGAGGACATGCACCGCCTCGAGGACGAAGCCTGAGGCCGCTCCCGCGCTGCCTCGGCCCGCGGTTTCCGACCCCAGAACCACAAAAACCCACCCCTCCGCCGGAGAGATGGGCTTTTGTGGTGCGCCCGGCATGAAAAAAATGGGCACTCAAATTATTGGGAAATCTCGGTTAGACTTGATCAATGATCCCAAGGCGCGGTCTCTATCCTTTACACTCAACGCCCACTAATTGACCGAAAAATTACGGTTGCGGCGAAGCTGATGGAGGACATGAGGGTGTAGGGTGCTCCAGCCGGCAGCGGGTGCAGAACCGCTACGTTGTTCGCCGAGTCGCATGACCGTTATGATCGCACCGATGTCGGCTGCTGGTCCGGTAAACGACGAGTGGTTCACGGCCTATTCGACCAAGGTGCTGGCGTCCGAGCTGCAGCCGGACGATGTTGCTATTTGGGCACGGAGGAAATCTCTTGCGCCATTTACCATACGTAAACGGTTTCATCCTATTCACTATATCTGCCACGCAAGGGCAAACGGGACCTCAGGAGACCAGACCATGAAATTCTTTAAGAAACTTCGGAATGATGAGCAGGGCGCGACCGCAATTGAATACGGCCTGATTGCCGCACTTATTGCAGTTGCTGCCATCTCTGCGATGAGCGCACTCGGAACGCAACTTAGCACCACATTTTCAAAAGTAAGCACGACAATGGCTACAAAAAATTAAATTGGTTGTTTAGTTTCACGGGGGAAAGGTTCGTCTCTTGGCCCTGTGAACACCCGGACGGCGCAGAGGTTCAAACCCTCTGCGCCGTTTTGAATATGTGACGTGACCCCCAGCTCTCCTCCAGCTGGGATTAGAGCCGAGCCGCTTTGTTGCGCATGAGCGCGGTTGAAGCAATGGGCTGCGTAGCCTAGGGCCGAGTGCGGTCTCTCCCGGTTGTAATCTTCAACCCGGGCCGCGATCTCGACCCGGGCATGAGCGAGGGTGAGGAACAGCGTCTCGTTGAGCAGCTCGTCGCGCATGCGACCATTGAAGCTCTCGCAGAAGCCGTTCTGCATCGGCTTGCCCGGCGCGATGTAACGCCACTCCACGCCGATCTCCCCGCACCATGCCAGCACCGCATTGCTGGTCAGTTCGGTGCCATTATCGCTGACGATCATGCCGAGCTTGCCGCGCTCGGCGATCAGCTCCGCCAGCTCGCGCACGACCCTGCGACCCGAGATCGATGTGTCTGGCACCGCTCGCAGGCACTCCCTGGTCACATCGTCGACGATGTTGAGCACGCGGAACCGTCTTCCTGACGCCATTTGATCATGCACAAAGTCCAGGCTCCAACGCTGGTTCGGCAGGGCAAGCACTGGAGCCGGTGCTCCGGTGCCGACCGCACGCTTGCGACTGCGTCGCCGCCTAACCGCCAAGCTCTCCTCACGATAAATACGCTGGGTCTTCTTGCGGTTGATCACGCCCTCCCGGCGCAGCAGGATATGCAGACGGCGGTAGCCGAACCGGTGACGCTGGTTGGCCAGCTCGCGCAGCTTCTCGCGAAGCGCGGCGTCATCGCCCTTCCTGGAACGGTAACGCACGCTCTTGCGATCGGCATCAATGACCCGGCACGCCCGCCGCTCGCTCATCCCATGGCAGTCCCGGAGATGAGCCACAGCTTCCCGCTTCGCGGCGGGCGTCAGAACTTTTTTGCCAGGAGATCCTTCAAGGCAGCCTGGTCGAGCATCGCATCCGCCAGCAGCCGCTTCAGCTTCGCGTTCTCGCTCTCGAGCGCCTTCAACCGCCGAGCCTCGGACACCTCCAGCCCGCCATACTTCGACTTCCAGTTGTAGATCGTCGCTTCCGACACCCCGTGGCGCCGAGCCAGGTCAACGGTCTTGGCTCCCGCCTCGGCCTCCTTCAGCACGCCAATGATCTGCTCTTCGGTAAACCTCGTTCTCTTCATCTCGTCCGTCCTTCTGTCAGGGCCGGACTCTAATCGAGACTGGAGGAAAATCAGGGGGTCACGTCAATAATAATGCAAGCAGTCGCGAGCCAAATTAATCTCAACCATGTTCAATTCCACAGTGTGAGCACGATAAGGTTCGCTCCACGGTTTTAAAGGCGACGAACCAGACAAGAAATCCGGCGGCAAGATCCGTGAAGTAATGTCCCCCCATCGGTATCGTGGAAACGATCGTTATCGCGCTCCAAATAATTGCGGGCCACCTTGCTAGCGTCGAGTGGGAACCCTGAATTATGAGCAGTGCGAGAACAGTATGGAACGACGGGAAAGTAACAACACCGTTTAGATCGCTGAGCGTAACAAGCTTTTCAGCTCCAAAATAGAAGTGGGAGAAACTCTCCTTTGCATAAGTGCCCGCACCGTGAGGCAATCCGGCACTTTGAAGGTTATCCAGACCATAGTGCAATATAGCTCCTTGGGCGGGAAAAAAAACAGACAATAGCGCGGTTATCTGCATTGATACTATGGCGGTCGCTACAAATCGCCACAATTCTAATCTCGCGCCAGCCGCCAGCATCCAACCTGCTGCCAACAAGCAGAGCACACTCGAACTATTATATGCTATATGCAAACAGCGAGCGATCCAAGCTTCCGAGGCAGCAAAATAAACGGTTTCCCGCACGCCGAAAAGCAGAAGTGCATCAATTCTCGCTAATAGCGGGTCAGCAATCGGCATTTGAAGTCTGAGCCCCGTATTGGAAACGAGACCGCAGAGGAGTAGACTTAGAATCACAAAAGCCAGCAGCTTGGAAAGTTCGGTCAGACGCCAGCTGTGTTTTCGCAGATCACAATAGACTGAGATTAGCGCCAAAAGCAGTCCGAGGACCGTAATCTGCAGGAACTCCGGATGGAGTTCGAGCCCCGTCGCACTTATAATTGCGATCAGCGCTACTGAAGAGCAAGTTAGCGAAACTCCCATCAGCGCAGAAAGCCGCACTCCCACAACGAATTTTGGGGCTGTAAAGGTGCCCTTAGAAGCTTTGAATCCGGGGGCTACGTTTTCCGATAACATAGCGTTTAATACAGTGTCCATGTTTAATAATTGGTATCGGCGACCCTAGGGTTCAGCCCCATTCACAGCGAAAAGGACACGGCATTGGCGAGCGCCACACCCGATACGAAGTGAGCGGCAAGCTTGTCGTAACCGGTGGCGGCATGGCTGAAGTCCTGGAGACGACGAACCGCATTTTCGACGAGGTGACGGTCGCAATATCGCTGCTTGTCATAGCGGACTATGCGCTTGCGGTTTCGCCGAACCGCTATCACCGGATATGTGCCTGTTTCGCACAGTGAATGCCGCAGCCAATCCCATCGTAGCTCTTGTCCCCGAGCAGATAGCACATCCCGCTGTCCCGTTCGAGAAGCGTGGGGGCTGCGGCCACATTGCTGACGTCGCCCGGCGTCAGCATAAGCCTGTCTCGTGCCAAGTTACCTTACGGGGCTGTTGAGGAAACTTAAACCGAATGCCGTCAAAAAGATCATGCTGACGAAAAAGGAAAAAAGCATGACCTCTGGTATCGCCCGCCGTCTCGCCATCTGCGAGAAGGGAAACGTCCTGCCGATTATGGCGGCAGCGCTTATCCCGATCCTCGCCACGATCGGCGGCGGTCTCGATTATGCTCGGGCCAGCCTTGCCAAAGCCAAGCTGCAAGAAGCTGTCGACAGCGCCGCTCTCGCCGGAAGACGGTCGATGAGCAACGATAACATCGAGACGGCGCGGTCGCAGGTCAACGCTTTCATGCACTTCAATTTCCAGGATGGTCTTTACGGAACGGCGCCACTGCAGGTCAATCTGACCAAGCCCGACGTCGGCACCGTCAGAGTCGAGGCCAGCACCCATATCAAGACCACTCTGCTGCGCCTCGTTGGCATCGAAAAATACGACATCAACGCCATTGGTGAAGCCACGCAGAACCTCGACAATGTCGACATCGTGCTGGTCCTAGATACCACTGGATCGATGAATGAGAAGCTAGACGGCGTCGAACGAATCAAAACACTGCGAGAAGCAGTGAAGAGCCTCTACGCCGAACTAGCTCCCGCTCAGAAACAGCTACGAGAACAAAATCTTCGCTTGAGAATTGGCGTCGTTCCTTACTCCAGCACGGTCAATGTGGGTAAAATCCTGCAAGACGAGAATTCAAACTATCTCGAAACAAGAAATGTGCCCTACTACCATTGGGTCAGGGGATCGCGTAACTGGAGCTTCGAACAAGTCGAATACAATCTGGATGGATATGTCCGCGGCGGGTCCTTGGGCAACAAAAATGGACACACCAATTTCCAGAATGAAAAGTGGGATGGATGTGTCGAGGAACGAGGAACAATCAACACTATTGTTGGCAATGATTCCAGAGATGCTCCTCCCGCAGGAGTGCACGATCTCGATATCGACCTCATTCCAAATTCAGATAAAAATACTCGGTGGAAGCCCTACATCTTCGATCCTCTGAACGGAAATCCCAATACGTCTTGCCCCAGCGAGGTGACGCTTCTCGATGAGCTCGATCAATCAGATATCAATGATATCGTCAGGGATCTGGTCCCAAGAGGTTCAACGTATCACGACCTGGGAATGATCTGGGGAGCGCGACTGATCTCCAGCGGCGGGATCTTCGGAGCTGATAATCCTTCGTCATACAATGGCCGACCGGTTCGCCGGCATATCATCTACATGACTGACGGTGAAATGAGTGCGCCAGTAGATTCATGCGCTCGGGAATTCTGGGGCATTTGCATTGCTTCAACTGCTGATCACTCAAGCGCTTACTCGGCATATGGAATTGAGAAATATGATCGAAGGGTCGGCGGCACAAACTTCAACGATAACAATGCGCGGCACACGAAGCGCTTCTTGATGGTCTGCAATGCCGCAAAGGCAAAGCAGGTGTCTGTCTGGACAATCGCCTTCGGCACCAAGGAGGACGAATCCTTGAAGCGCTGCGCAAGCAATGATGACCAGGCGTTCACAATCAACGAGTCCGATACCCTGGTGGAGAAATTCGCTGAAATCGGCCGCAACATCGGCGCGCTCAGGCTTTCTGAATAATCAGCGCAAAGATCCTTGCACAAGGAATACCCTAAAAATGAATAAGCTTCTTCGCAACCAGAAGGGCATCGCTGCCGTCGAGTTTGCCATCATCGCACTGCCCTTGTTCGTGCTTATCATGGGCTCGATCGAAATGGGCATGCAGATGTATCAGAAGGCTCGAGCTGAAGGGGTTCTGCGCGAAGCAGCGCGCATGTCAGTAACAGGCGATCCTGCGAGAATCGGTGAAGAAGGCGAGAAAATCGACGAATACGTCAAAGCCAACCTTCAGCTCACAAATAGCACCGAGGTCGAAATCGAGAAGCTGTTCTACGATGATTTCAGCAAGGTCGGTCAGCCTGAAAAGCGGCTCAGCAATTCAACCGAGGCACCTTACTGTTTCGTCGACACTAATGGCAACAAGCAATGGGACAAGAATCCCTCGCGCACCGGTATCGGCGGGGCTGAGGACATTATCAATTACCATGTCACGATCACTTACGACGCTCTTTTTCCGCTCGTGGTGAATGTGATCACAGGCGAGGATCAGGTTGTCATCAAGGCTCAGACCACCCTGCGAAACGAACCCTTTGCAGGAAACATCGACATGAAAGAACAAGAATGCTGCGTTTCTGCAGCGCCCGGCAACCCAGTCACATGCGAAGCGTGAGGAACTCAATCATGATGCACAATCTGCGAAGGAAGCTACGCCAATCGCAAAAAGGCACCGCGGTGATCGAATTCGCCCTGATCCTTCCGATGTTCATGTTTGCAATTGTCGGCGGGATGGAGCTCGCCTGGACAGCAATGCAGCAGCAGAAGGTCCAGCGCATCGCCGCAACCAGCGCTGACAACACTGCCCGTGTCCGCGGTGCCATCGATGAAACTGACATCCATGAGATCATGGCTGCCGCGCGGATCAATGGGAAGGATCTCGACTTTGAAAATCGCGGCCGGCTAATAATCTCATCCATCCAGCGAAACCCTAATAACAACGGAGACTGGATCCGGTGGCAACGATGCATCGGCGGAAAGGAAGTCCAGTCACAATACGGAAAAGAAGGTAAAGGTCAGCGCGACTCAAGCCTGCAAGGTGTTGGCAAAACGCCCAAAATGCGTCCACCGCCAGGAGTTGCTCTTATTGTGGCTGAAGTCATCTACGATCATGAGGAATTGATTACAGATGCGTATTTTGATGAGCAGACCTTCCGATACCAAACGGCCTTCATAGTCCGTGATCGAACTGATCTTGAACTAGGGAATAATTCGTCTATTCCTAACGGGGACAAGCTTACCTGCTAATAGATGGCAGAAGGGAAAAAAGAATGCCTGAACTTTCGGCACGCCTTATCGCCCGAGGCGGACGCCCTAGAATCCAACGGGAATGCGCAAACGATCCTGGATTTGGATTGGCCAAGCGCGATCTAATCCGAAAGATCATGACGGACATGAGCGAAGCCGCCGAATATGATCCACGTTACGATTACCGCGAAGAAACTCAAGATAGCCTTGAGCCCTGGCAGAAACGCCACAAGTTTGTCGCAAAGTAAAATGAGACGGCGATTTCTTCTGAACCTGTTACCTTATAATCTAGCTTCAGCGTATCTACAGCCGTGGATAGAAGTGGATGGCTTCTTCAAAGAAGTTCGTTATAACAATGGTTATTTGGGGTGGCGAAACTCACCCTACAACGCGTGCTAGCAGCGACGGAAGATTGCGATCTGAAAGAACAGCGGTCCCGTAAGGAGTGGAGTGGGGTGCGCGACCATCCTCGTTCGTAGACGAGCTTTTCCGTTAGAGCACTCGATCGGCCTAAACCCGTGCGAACTAACAGTTGCGAAGCTTGTGGTCCACTATCACCAGAAAGAGGGTTATATCCGCCGGAGAACAACCGTAACTAAACTAGTTTTCGAAGGCTAATTTAGAAAGACTTAACTAATTCATTCCACACCGTAAACTATGCGCGAGGACCAGCATCAGTGGAGTTTTAATAGTTTTTCCCGTAGCGGAACGCGGGAAAGCCGCTCAAAATATCAATGCGTTCCATCCGGCACTTTCGGTTCGCAGAAATGGTCGCCGATTGCCTTAATAGGGCTCGTCGTGCTTTTTGTTTTCCTTGACGGGATCATCATCAGTATTTTCAAGCCGGGGACAGATTGGGCACCGCTCTGGGTCGGCGGGCAATTGTCCTGGACCAGTCCGCAGTTAGCCTACGAAATTGACCTCGTTTCAGCTCTCCAAGCGCCGTTGGTCGGCGCGACATCGGATCGGCCGTTCGTCTATCCGCCCAGCGCCCTCTTGCTCTTTGCGCCCTTATCGACACTTTCGTTCTCCGCCGCATTTTTGTTCTTCAGTGTGCTGTCGGTTGCACTGTTCGCCCGCGCGGCGCGACCTTTCAGGCCTCAACCGCTCTTGCTGCTGTCCGCACCGTCAGTGGTGCTTGCGGTCTTGGCTGGCCAGCCGACGATTCTGGTAGTGGCGCTGATCCTGTTCGGGTTGGCGCAACTCGATCGAACGGAGGGATGGGCAGGTGTGCTCTTCGCGATGGCAGCGATGATCAAGCCACCGCTTTTGCTTCTTGCCCCGATCGCATTGGCTGGAGGAGGTTACTGGCGGGCCCTTACCACAGCAGGCACAACAGCCACCGCCATTGGCGGTGTGTCGCTAGCGGTGTTCGGTCCTGATGCGTGGCTTGCGTGGCTTTCGGCTCTGCCTGCGTTCAAGGCGCTTGTGACCGAATTCGAGCCTCTGCTGCGGAATGCTGTGACCCCCTATGCGATGTTCGTTCGTATGGACCTCCCTCCCTATTTCGTCACAGCATGCGCGGCGCTTGTCGTCATTCCGATCCTATGGCTGAGTTTTGCCAGAACCCGCGACATGGGACTCCGGCTGGTGACGCTGGTAGGGGGCGCGCTACTGCTGAGTCCCTACGCTATGAACTATGAACTCGCCGCGCTCGCACCCGTGGTGGCCTCCTTGCGGTTCGAGCGACTCAGGGACATGATCATGCCCGCGATCTGGGCAGCGAGTATGTTCGTCACCGTCAGCCTGATCGGCTTGCTTGCGGTCTATGCTTGGGCCGTCGTCCGGCTCGTTTCGCGCTTGCGCCACGCGGCGGTGCCGCCAGAAGCCCACACAATATGCTGTCGCACCTGATGGGTAACTGTTAGTCGCTCTGGACCCGCGCGGGACTGGCAACTCGAGAAGGGACCGTGCCGAAATGCTATCGAGCGCCAGAGACCGTTTGACCCTTCTCGCAGCCAAGGTATTCGCGCTAGGCTTCGGCTTTGTCATTGCCGTGGCGCTGTTCACCAATGTCACTAGCCTGCGGCGGATGGATTTCATGAGCTTTTGGGCTGCGGGCAAGCTCACGCTCGGGGGCGATGCGCTGGCCGCGTTCGACCTCACAATTCACGATCAGGTTCAAGCGTCCTTGGTTGAATTCGAAGGCTTAATGCCGTTCGCCTACCCGCCGCCGTTTCTGTTTTTCGTGACGCCCCTTGCGCTGCTGCCCTATGCCATGGCGGCGATCATTTGGGTGGCGCTCACCTATTCGCTCTACATCATCGCGGTGCGGCAGTTTGCGCCTTATGCCAAATGGACCGGGGCCGCCTTCCCCCCGGTTCTTGTCAACGGCATCATCGCACAGAATGGACTGCTGACAGGTGCCATGTTCATCTCTGGCATGGCGCTGTTGAAGCGCCAACCGGTCCGAGCCGGGCTGGTGCTGGGTTGTCTAGTCATCAAGCCTCATCTGGCGGTGCTTTTGCCCCTGGCACTGGTTGCTGGCAGCCATTGGCGCGCCTTCATGGGCGCGGCGGCATCCTCGGTGGGACTGACGCTGATCGCGCTGCTGGCCTTCGGGATCGGAGCCTATCAGGCGTTCCTCGAGCAGATGCCGCTATTTTCCTCGATCGCGGTCGAGGGCCTAGTGGGGTGGCATAAGATGGCGAGCGTTTACGCCTCGCTTCGTCTGGCGGGTGCGGGTTCCATGGCAGCGTGGAGCGTGCACATTCTCATCGCTTGTGCTGCGGCGCTTGGCGTTGGGCTGGTGTGGCGTATCAAGGCCGAAATGGACGCCAAAGCCGCCATGCTGGCGGCCGGTTCGGTTCTCATCTCCCCCTACATCTATCTCTACGATACCGTGCTGTTGCTCTTGCCGTTCGTATGGCTAGCCCGCAGCGGCGAAGACCCGCGCGTTCTTGCCTCACTATGGTGCATACCTTTCGTAGTCGCTTTGCAAAACTGGGGCTTCAATGAAGTTTTCAATCCCGCGCCGCTGCTACCGATAGCGATGATCGCGCTTATTTGGCGGCGGGTGCGAGCAGATCGACCAGACCTAAATCCAGTAGCTTACCGCCCGCGACCTGATCAGCTATCCGACTAGCCTCGCTGCCGCGGCTGCTGGAAAGCCCAGAACTTGGCCAGCATGAACGTCGCCGGCGGAACCGTCATCACTACGATCAGGGCATAGGCGTAGGTCGGCATGCCGCAGCGCTGCGTCAGGGCAAGGATCGCGGTCGACAGTGCCAAACTGACCAGCGTGACACCCAGATAACGGACCGCCCCGCTCCACGATCCCCTCCCGCTGGCGAAGGTGATCCTGGCATTGCCGAGATAGGAAACCGAAAATGCAGCCGCTGCACCGTAAGCATTGGCAAGAAACCCGTCCAAAGCGGCCTGTTCAATCAGCAGCCAAGCCAATGCAACGTGGAGCAGCGTCGCGCAGCTTCCCACCACCCCGAATGAGGCGAGCTGACGCAGCAAGGTCAACCTATGCTCGCCGGTTGCGGGCCACCGCGAAGAGCGACAGGCCGATAGGAAAGGGGACCCGGTCCAGAAATTTGCCCTCCAGCGAGAAGATCGCGGTCAGGACTGCGTTCAAGGATTCGGCCGGTGCGGAATGATCGGCGTTGCCGCCCAACAAGCGCGCGAGCAGCCGCTGGGCCAGCGCCAGCGGAAAGAGCAGTGTGTTGAAATAGCCTATCCCGGCGACCTCGAACCCGGCTTCATGAAGCCGCTCGACCAACAGCGCCCGCGTGTAGCGCCGCTTGTGCTGGTGGAGCACATCATGGTCCGACCACAACCATGGCACGGCTGGGACAGTCAGCAACACCGCACCACCAGGCGCGAGCCGGTCTCCAAGCGAGCGCAACGACGCGACATCATCGTCGATGTGTTCGAGCACATCAAGCATAGCGATCAGGTCGAAGCGATCATTCTCAAAACCGATCGCGTCAGGGAGCCTGCCGTAGGCCACCGACCGGCCCAAAAGCATTGCGGCGTACGCGCGCGCGTCATCGTCGAACTCGAAGGCTTGCACGTCCCCCAGCTGGCCGAGCATTGCCAGATTGCCTCCATAGCCGCATCCAGCTTCAAGCACCCGGGCGTCGGTGGGCAGAGGGACGAACCGCTTGATCAACTGCGCGACGAACCGGCGGCGACCGACAAACCACCAGTGGCCGTCCTGCGAATCGCGAAGCGTCTGATAGGCCGCCAGTTCCATCTCAGAAACCGATTGTTTCGGCCACGATGTAGAGCGGTCGGCCCCGCACCTGCATCGAGATCCGGCCGACATATTCTCCCATCAAGCCAAGGCTGAAAAGGTTCAGCCCGCCAAGGAACAGCACGGCGACCATGATCGAGGCATAGCCCGGCGTATCGACTCCCGAGATGATCGTATAGGCAAGGAGGAAGGCGGCGTATCCCAAAGCGAGGATCGAGGTGATCGCACCGATCATCGTCCACACGCGTAGCGGCAATGTCGTCGAAGAGGTTATCCCGTCGAGCGCTAGCGCCACAAGCCGCGACAAACGCCACTTCGTGTAACCCGTCCGGCGCATGGGTCGCGCATATTCGACAGTCTCGGTGCGAAATCCGATCCACGAAAACAGCCCCTTGTTGAAGCGGCACCGCTCGGTCATCTCGTTGAGCACGGCTACGGCTGAGCGATCGAGCAGGCGGAAATCGCCGACATCAACCGCGATGGGATGATCGGCGATCGCGTTGATGGTCTTGTAAAACAATCGCGATGTCGCGCGCTTAAAGAAAGTGTCCTGACGGCGGTCGATCCGCTTGGCGTTGACAATCTGCGCGCCGTTCCGCCACAGGTCCACCATTGGCCGGATCAGTTCCGGCGGGTCTTGCAGGTCGACATCCATCGGTATCACCGCATCGCCCGTGGCCGCCTTCAGCCCCGCGCTGAGCGCCGCTTCCTTCCCGAAGTTGCGCGACAGGGAGACAAGCTTTATCCTGTGGTCCAACATGCACATCGCCCTGACCACTGCGGCGGTGGCGTCGCGGCTGCCATCGTCCACGAACACGATTTCGAAGTGCGGAGGGGGGCCGCCGTCCGACCAGCTCTCGGCGATCACGGTCGCGATCGCGGCTGCAAAATGGCCGACGCATTCTTCTTCGTTGTAAACCGGCACGACGAAAGAGATCAGCGGTTGATCCGGAAGCAAGGCGGGAGTCTGGAATGTCAGACCCTCAATCATGCCCTTCACCCTTCGCAATAACAGCTGACGATCCGGACGCCTTCGCCGCACGGCGATCACTCTCATCAGACTGGTTCGCCGGCACCACACATTCCCTGGTTTCGGGTAGCTAAGCCCTAAGGGGCCGGGGTTAAGAAACCTCTAAATGCTTCAACTTAGCACTGCTGCCCGATTTTCAGCTCCGCGACGACAAGAAGCGTAGAAAGGCGTCCTGGAGCAGATCTTCGGCGTCGACGCCGGCGATTTTTCCGCGCTAATTGGCATAGCGGCGGAGACGCGAGCCCGGCGTCATATCGATGGCCGTCAGCGCGGTCCGAACCTGCGCCCGTGAGAGCCGGCCGTTTGTAGCCTTAGTAGTGTTATGCGGGCCAGACGTCGCATTCGGCCATGAGGGCTTGGATTTTTCGGATTAGAGCTCGCCATGATGATAACCTCGGTGGGCGGGCGAGACCACGACAACGGTAGCGATGTGCTGAGGGATCATTCTTGTGACCTCGAACGCCGATCGGACACGCAGAGAAGCGCATTCCTAGGGGTTGGAGCGACACCAAATTACGGCCACCGGCTTGGATACTAATCCAGCACGCTGTGTTCGCGACTGATGCCATCATAGGACTGAAGGAGTTAAAGAAATCCTACGCCCAGCTCGCATATCTGGGTTCCGCCAACGCGATTGCCCTTTGCGTTGGCGCCGGCCCGGAAGATGTCTGAATCTCTCCGGCCCGGTGCATAGGTAGTTAGACGTTCAAGCCGCGATATCGAGCTTTTCGCGATATCGGCCTTCAAGCTTCGCAGAATAGTCGCGCAGCAATGACGCCGCGCGATGGTCACGGCGTTGTCGGAGGAATCCACCGATCAACGCAATCACTGCGGGTTCCTGTCGGAGCCCCGACACGCCTTGGCTAACCCGCCACGCCACCTTGGCGATAGCAAGCAGCAGAACGTCGAGCTCGACATGGTCAGCGAGATTCTGCCAAGCCTTCGGTTGGCACGGCCGCAGGACTGATCGTTTGTCGCGAACCAGCTCAAGCGGCACGCCAATCCGCAAGAGCACCTGGCTCAGATGGCTCCAAGTCCTCCCGCCAGCCTTCAGTTGCAGCCCCAAATCGACGTGCGGCCTTGGGCCTTTGCGCCCTGGTTGATCGAGCAGCTGGTTGGGAAGCCGGATGCCGTATTCCATGGCGGCCAGCAGCAACACGGGGATGTCCGTGCCTAGCCCGCCATAGGTCAGCACCGCGCCGGAAGGACGCGCCCGCAGATAATCGAACAGCTGTTTGATCACCGCTTTCTCGCTGCCCCACTCGAATTCATTCCAAGACACCACTGCGCCGGTCGATACCCGCCCTTCCCCATCGATCGAGAATTCGAACGCGCTGGCAGCCATCACTCGCTTCACGGCTGTCGCATGCTTTTTCGATGTAGGATCGAAGGACAGGTGGGCCTGATGGAGTGCCTCATCCCAACTGAATTCGCAGTCGATTGCAATATAAGTCTTTGTCATTTCATTATTTTCCTTTCAGCCAAAATTGGCATCCTCCTTTCCTTCAAAATGGAATTGGCCGTGCACGGTCGAGCGCGTGCCAAGCCTGGAACGCGGCAAGGGTAGCGCGATGCTGCGGATCGTTGCTGAGAACACCGCTGAGCCAGGCAAGCCAGATTGCCTGCGCTTTTTGCGGCGCCCTTGCTGCCTGGACGGCTTCATCTGCATCAGGCAGAGCCAGCTCGATGCCGTAGCTTCTCCCAATCAGGGTCAGCGCCCGTTCGTTTGCGGAAATGTAATGGGCCCGCCGATGGCGATGGTGGTCGCGGATGGGAAACACGCGCCGCTCCGCGTCCGTGAGGCGGCCATCATCGTCCAGAGACGCCAGCATGCGAAATGCGGCTCCCAGATTTGCGAGGCAGTCGGTTCGGCCATCGACCAGCGAATGCATATCGGCGGTGGGACCGAGCAGGTCGTCAGGGTGATAGGAGAAGTGATGGCGCTCGAAAGTGACATCCGCTCCCGACCCGAGAGCAACCCGGAACGCGCCGATGGCCCGGATAGGCTGGTCACCGTCAAGGCAACGCGAGCGATGGATGACCGCAAACGACACGACGGTCTGCGGATGGGTGTAGTGGTTCATATTCAATATCCTGAAAACGAAGCGGGCGGCCACCTCCCGGTGCCGCCCGCTTTCTGTTGCTCTGAGTGATTGGGTTGCTTGGCGGGATCAGCTCGCGTTGGCGGATCGAAGATGGCCAACAGCCTGGGCCAGTTCCGCCTGCCCCCTCGCGATTGCCTGATCGATCGCGGCGCTGGGTGAGCAACTGGTTTCCCAAAGGGCGCCGACTTCAGTCAGGGTGAAAAGCCTTCGCCGATCACCACAGACCAGCACCATGGCTCTATCGGTGCGCGGCCTTGCGACATCGACAGGCACGAACTCCACGCCAAGGACATGCCTGTGGATCACTGCGAGGCTCCGAGGCCTATCGGTGTCGCACCCTCGCCATAAGCTCACGATCGTATGCGGACGCAGCGCGATCGATTGCACGGCCAGCGCCAGAAGCCGGCGATCGGTAGGGTTGTCGACGTGCTCGAATTTCACGGACCCGTTGCAGGTCATGCCGTTTGGCATGCCCAGAGCTGCGGCAAGCGCACGTGAGAGTGCTTCGCGCGGACAGAGGTCCGCGACGGTCTTGGTATTTGTCATGTTAGGTATCCTGTTTTGCGGTGACGGCGTATTCGCCGGAGCCTTTTCCATCTCTCGAAAAGCCCGCTTTTACCGCCAATCTGGAAGTCCGGGCGACGCTGGTAGCGCCGCCTGTCACTGGTCTGCGATCAGCGCCGGTAGCGCGTGGTCCAGGTCACCCGCTCAACGTAAGGCGGGTCACGGAACGGCCGGAATGCGCTTGCATACCAGGCTTCCTCAGCCTCGCGTTCCTCGTCAGCCACTTCGACCCACCAGACCTCTGCTTTTGGATTCCACCGCCAGCCTCGCTCCTTCACGACATTCTTGAAGGAGCGCGGCAGCCTGCGCGCCTCGAAACGCCACGTTGGCTTAGCCGCCCGCGCCATGCATTCAGCAAGGACCGAACCACCGGTGGGAGTTTCCTGATCCAGCAGATTCACGAGGCTCACGACGTCCGACATCGCGCGGTGCTTGACCGGGTTGAACAGTCCGCACTGCATGAGCAAATGATCGAGCTTCTGACCGTCCCATCCCCAGTCGGCCCAAGCAGCATTCGCCACGCTGCAAACCCAGGGCTTGTCTTCGAGGTCCGGCAACAACCGTTCCGTAAAGGGCCGGTCGAAGGCTGCGTGGTGCGCGACGATGGCATCTACCGCATTGAGCCGCCTCGCTATGTGCGCAGTATTGATGGACTGGTTTTCCAGCATGGCATCGGTCAGGCCTGTGAGCTGGACAATCTTTTGCGGGAGCGGAAACCCCGGCGCCTGGCGTGCCTCGCCGGCTGAAGTCACCGTCACGATACGGCCCAATGCGTCGACCTCGCAGAACGCCACGGCGATTTCGATCACAGAATCCTTGGTTGGATCGAGCCCACTGGTTTCTGTATCGAGCACGGCGATGGTCCGGATGGGTTCAACTGGATCGTCCAGTTTCGGCCACTGGTCGAAGGGCCGGACTCGCCACAGCGAGATGCACTGGTCATCCTCGCCGCTCATCAGTCTGCCGACGGCGGAGCTGCCGATATTGTCGCAAATCGTACTCATTTTTTCACCTCACGGTGACGTCGGTAGACGGAACCATTTTCCATCCCTTTCCAACGTCACCGCAAGGCATCTGCCGGGGTGCTACTTCTCCACTCCACGCCGGGAGCGTGGCTTTTCCCGATATGGGTCCATGCGTAGTCGTTCTTAGAGCCCCATCCCCTGTTGCCGAGCCTGAAGCTGGCGAAGCCGCTGGCGATGGAGCGCAGCGTCCTGCTCCATCAACTTCTGATCCTGCAGGCGAAGCTCGATGGGCCAGCGCTGTTGTTGCGCATGGGCCATGCCTGCGCACCTCTCTCGCTCTACTGGACCTTCCTCGCGCGCCCGCCTCCATTGACGATAGAGCTTTTCGGTCTTGCGCTTCTGCTCGTCCCGCATCCGCGCTAGCATCAGTTGCAGCAGGCCGGTTCCGCGCCAATGCTCGACAAGCCTGCGGTGCTCACCATCCGGCACGCGGGCGATGATTTTGTCATCGTCGCCGATATCCTGCTCGTGCGCATATCGAGCGAGCAGTGGCGCCAAAACTCTCTGGTCCTCACGCTGCCGCTCAAGGCGCGCGGCCAGGGCGGCCTGCACGATCGGATGGAGAATTGCCCCCTCGTGCATGCCGTGTTTTGCGATCACCGGGCTGAGCGGAACATAGAATCCCCGATGTGCTTCCTCTACCGCAAAGCGCTCGCCATCCAGCAGATCAACCACGTGCTGTGGTCCCGGAACTGTCGGTGCCTCGCGCATGAGGGATGTCGGCTTGGTCTTGTCCGGCGAGGAAGTTTCGTCACGTGCGGGCATTTCCGCTGTCATTGCGCGCGTTGGTTCAACGGAGCCAGGCCGCACTGCATTGGCATTTGCCCCGGGTCCAGCAATTGCGCTGGCCGCACCTCCCGATTGCGCGATTTTCGGCCCCTCGTGGGCTGCGTCGGCCTCTTTGCCAATGCCATCATCCAAGCCGGATACCTCGGTTGTGGTGCGCACCGACGAGGCGATGCCCGTCTGCCTGACCGCCTGCGCCACGCTCGTCCGTTGGTTGTCCGGTGCGGCTGCTGGAGCTGGCGTATCATCCGCAATGTTCGCGGAGGGAGCTGTTTCAAGCCGATGCGGCAGCAGCTCTGACGAGGCTGGTTGGGCGGGCTTTGCAATCAACCGCCCGGAAACTGCTGTGCGAATCCTCTGGAGCAGCTCAAGCTCCGCCTTATAAGCTCGAAGTAGGTGGCCCGGGATGGTGTGTAGGGCTCTCGCTTCACGCGTAATGGACGCCAGGCCGATCATGGCTTCTCGATCGATTTTCCCTGGCTTGGCCCGACTGGAAAGAACGCCACGGGCGCTGGCAGTGTCAGCCAGCGATGAGATAGCCGGAGCTGCGACCCGTTGGGCTGGAGCCTGCCGCCCGATACTCTTTACGGATGCGATGTTCCTGGCCAGCGGGGTGTCCCCTGCTTTGCGCAGAGGGGTGGGCTTCTCCTCACGCCGGATCGCGGCCGCCTGATTCCGGATTTTGCCGAGGTGTTCCAATGCCTCGCCGCGCAGTCCAGCAGTAACCTCGATGGACGAGCGTAACGACCGAGCGGATCGCAGGATTTCATTCAATTTTTGTGGTGTCCTGCGTTGGACAGTCTGGGCCGGAACGCTGTTGCGCAGTTTGTCGGCGCGTTTGGCGGTTCGCGGAAGTGCGTCACGCGCTGCTGCCAACATACGACGTGGTTGAGCAACCCGGCCACGCTGGCGCCCTCTCGTCAGGGCTGACATGTAATTCAGCGCGGATAGATCGAGCTTTTGCATGACTTTCGCCGAATACACTTCACGAAGCTTCGTCGCGCCAGTTCGGACTGGCCGAAGCCACTCATCAGCATTTGAAATAGCTCGGCGCATTCCCATCGTGTTTTGCAGGAGCGCAAACCCTTCGGTCGTCTCTCGCGTATGCGCGACGGCGTTTTTCAGGGCCTGCACTCCAGCGCTGCTACGAGCGTGCACGGTCACCTCTTTTGCGAGCGCAACGAGCCGCTCGTGTATCGCGACCTTTTTCGAGAAATACTGCGCCTCGACCGTGTGTTCGTTCGATTCGATACGGGCGTTGTTGCGTTCGACGACTCCGATCGGTTCGCCCTTGTCATGCAGCGCCATCCGCTCTGGTCCGACATGCTCGGTTGACACCGCGTTGAGGCCGCGGCGCTGATAGGACTGATGTGTGTATCGCTCCTCGAACCCGGAACGGCGGCATTCCAGATTGATGATGGCGGCAATTTCAGCCCGCATTCGAAGCAGCCCCTCAGGCGTAAAAGGCTCGGTTAGCTTCTCCTCCGTAAAGGCCCATTCATGGTCTCCCATGCGCTCCGCAGGACGCATGGACGCTGCGAAATGCGGATGGAAATTGCGCTGGGAGCCTTTTGCGTCCGGGAGGTGATTGGCGGCCATCCAGCCGAGACCGACACGGCCAAAAACCTGGTCCCCGATCGCCTGTGTAACCCGTCGGCGCTGCTCGGCATCGAAGAAATACGGGAGCGCGACGGTCATCCGGAACTGAATCTTGGAATTGGCGCGATAGCCCTGCTCGATCGGTTCCAGCGCGTTCCAGAAAGCAGCGCATTCCTCGACTGATTTCCCGACGTTCGACATCGGCGCCGCCAGCTGGATGTCCGGATCCTCCAGCCCGTCCGCGCGGAAGATGTATTTGACGTGGTCGGCTGCCAGACCGGCCCGATATCCTTTCGATTTCTGGCCGAGGTAACGCATTCTAACGAACACGGCGCTACGTCCGCGACTGTCACGGATGGCGGCTTTGTATTTCCGTATGCCTAACCGCAGTTTGGTCGGATTGATCGTCCTTTGCCCTTTACGCTTCATTCGCTCAGGTGCTTTTTCGACCTTCACATGAAAGGTTCGGCCCCAGGCTTTGCCGTCTTGATGAAGCCCGAGTTCGCGGAGGATCTTACGCTTCTGCCGGCCGTATTCGCGTTCGCTCCGCGCCTCGTTAATCGAGCGCAGCTTCGCCGATCGTTCGCGCGCTTTTTCTGCAGTCCGCTCTTTGGACAGCAGGCGCCGCGCGGTGCGACCGTCCTTCATGATCGCATCGACGCAGCCCGCTGTTGCAGGCACTGATTTTCCGTCGTATTCTAATGTGACCACGCGAAGCGCCCTTGCCTGAAACAGGGGGTGGGGACTTCAAGCGGGGAGCGGGTGTTGACCATGCAAAGCAAGGGTCAACGTTTCTTGCGCGTCCCCACCCACTGAACCTTACGTCCTGTCGGTTTTTGACGTTCGCATTGTCGGAGTACGTTGCAGTTTTAGCGCTGCATATAAGTATGATGCGCGAACCGGGGAGCTTTCCGGTTCACGCCTTTTGCCCCTCAGGGGCATCGGGACATTTCAGGCGTCCCAGGTCCTTCAATCGACGGGTATTGCTAGGGCCCGGCATTGGGCGATATCGCTGGTGGAGTATTCGCCCGCCACAGCGTAGCATATCTGATGCCTTCCACGACCTACAAAGGGGCTACGAGTGCCGGTCGCAGTAAGTTCGACCTTACCAGCATCCGCGCGATCCCGATACGTGACGTCGCGATCGACCTTGGATACGCGCTGACGGCTGGCGGCACCGGACGCTGCCGTCTGCCCGGCCACGAGGATCGCAATCCCTCCTTCTCCATTCGATCAGCGACCAACCGCTTTACCTGCTTTGCCTGTGGCGGAAACGGCGACGTGATAGAACTTGTGATGAAGATGCGCGGCACCGGGTTCGTCGACACTTGCAAGTGGCTCACTGATCGGCATCTTGGCGGCGCTTCGGTCCGGTCGTGGGTTGGCCGAAGGCCAGCCGGTAAAGCGGCAAATGCTACGCGCGCTTTAAGCGTGCCCGCCAAGGAGGAACACGCCGCCGCGCCTGACTACGAAGCCTTCGAATGGTTGTTACTTAGTTCCACGCTGAATTCGTCTGGCTACAACTACCTAGCAAGCCGGGGGTTCAGCGCCGAAACCATTGCGCATTTCCGCGTCGGCCAGATCGGTGATCGTGGAAAAGCAATGCAGAAGGCGGTAGCCCGCTTTGGCCTGGAACGGTTGCGGAGCTGCGGACTCGTCTGCGAAGGCAAGTTCGGTGACCGGTTCGTCTTTCCTACCGGCTACCTCCTGTTCCCCTTCATCATAGACGGCAACGTCGCGTATCTTCAGGCACGTCGCCCAGACAGCGGCACGCAGTGGCGCTGGCTCTGCCCAAACAGTCTGATCCCACCAGTGTTCAACCGGTCAGCGCTAGCAGCTGGCGCCACCACGGTCTCCATCTGCGAGGGCGTCACTGACGTCGTCTCAGCCCATGAACTCGGAATGCCTGCTATTGGACTCGTTGGTGCGAACGCTCGACTCGACGAAGCTACTCTCGACTTGCTTCGCGGTCGCAACGTCGCGATTTTCGGTGACCGCGATCCCGCCGGCTCCCGCTTCGCCTTGCATCTGATCGATAGGCTCGCGGGGATCGGTGTCACGGCAATATCGAAGCGGCTACCGTCGGGAGCCGACGATCTAAACGATCATCTACGAAATATGAGAGGCCTTACTGCATGACGTGGCACGAGTTGCTTCAGCTTCCAGAGACTGCGCTCTGGGCATGGCGAAAAGTGCGCCGTGCATATCAGGCGGCTGACAGCCTGTATGATCCAGCCGAGCTCGCAGCCTTCGAGTTGAACCTAGAGGCCGAACTCGACGCCATCCGCGCTGCCTTCGCCGAAGGCCGGTGGTCCAACCGTCCGCTGCGCCTCGTTCCACAACCGAAGAGCCCGGACAAGCAAGGCGCGCCGAGGATGCGCCAATACTTCGAGGTGTCCGTGCGCGACCAGGTCGCTTGGGCAGCAGTCGCGACTGTCTTGGGCCCTGAACTGGACCGGAAGATGCCCCCTTGGAGCTATGGCAACCGGTTATATCGCGCTGCGTGGTATGATGAGGAACGCGAGGCAGGAAAGGCGTCACGGCTGAACATCGGGCCTTACAGGCATGCGGCCGGACATCTCTATCGCCGATTCAAGCACAGCTGGCCTCTATTCCGGCGCCATATCTCATTGACGGCGCGACGGATGGTCGACGAACGGCTCGACCCCGCGCTGCTCGACGAGGGCGACCGTCGCGCCCTAGATCAATCGGACGGCCTGCAATATCTCGATACTCAGTTCTGGGTTCGGAAGGCTCCGGACGGCGGCACCATCTTCGCCGGATCATTCGACCTTATGAAGTTCTACCCATCCGTGCGGATCGAGGCGATTCGAAAGGGCTTCGCCGATCACGTTGAGGGCATCAGCGACGAGCCAGTTCTGGCAGAGCTACTCCGCCAGATGCTCGCGTTCGAAGTGGATGCTTCAGGCGTCGCGGAAGATATGAAGAAAGCGATTACCCCGCCAGTTTCATCCGGCGAGTTTCACGGCATCCCAACAGGCCTTTTCGTTGGGGGCTTTCTGGCAAATGTGGCGATGCTCTCGATTGACCTCGAAGCGGATAAATTGCTGCTCGAAAAGCGGGAAATCGCCCACTTTCGATTCGTCGATGACCATGAGGTCTTGGCTTACGACTTCGAAGGCCTTCTAGATTGGATCCGAACTTACATCGGGCTACTGGAAACATCGGGCATCGGCGTGAATGTCGAGCCCGAGAAATACGTGCCGCCCGAACTCAAGTGGCTCATCCATCCGGATAGGCTCGAGGACGATAAGGAGGCTGACAGGCCTCTGAATTCCGAGGAGGCGGAGGCCCGCGCCAGGAAGTTGTCATTGGTGGACGGGCGCAAGCCCACGCAGCTCATGACCCGCACCCTGGCCCAAGTTTCGATGCTAGCCGCGACTGACTTTGACCTCCTGACAGACGCCGGTCGCAGTCAGCGACTGGAACAACTGGAGTGGCTGCTGCTAGCCAACATCCCCGACCAGGAGATCCGTGGCGACACCCGCATGGCATTCGCCGCGGCACGCATCGCATTGCTGACGCCAGCCCTCTTCCGTCCGAATGACGATCTGCTCGCCACCCATCGCTGGATGCAAGTCCGCCTTGCCAAGAGGGACAAGGACGGGCGCCGAGGCAGAGCTCCCGACGAGGTGAATGAAGTAGAAATCGCGAGCCTAGAAAAGCGCGTCACTGAACTCGACGATCTCGAAAGGAAGGGTTGGCTCAACCTTCTGGATCGACACTTCGGTCTCCTTTTTGAAGCCTTCGCGGCGCATCCTGACAAGGTGCGACTGTTCCTGCGTCTTATCGATTTCTGCCGCACGACTGGCCACAGCGGCTTGGACAGGTTGACGAAGTGGATGGAAGAGAACCGGGAAGGGGAAACCGGTCTCCTGTGCTGCTACCTCGGCGCGACGGTTATCCAAGCACTCTCCCGGCACGTTCTGACCGCTTGCGCGGACGCCAACCGCACCAACCTGCTACACCGAGAGCGAAACGCTGCAATCTCCTTCTTGGAGAACGTGCTGGGCATAGACCTCGACCACTTCGTGCCAATGAACGCAGAGACGGAGCCCCCCCAGCACTTCCAGCAAGACGCCAAGCGGGCCTTCGTCGCCGCTCTACTCCTCGGCGCCGCAGAAATAGAGCAAGTCGCCCCTCAGCTCTCCGATAAGATGCGTCAGCGCGTCATCGCGGCGATCGGAGGTGACACTTTCGAGGCGCTCGCCGCCGCTACCCACGTTCCGATCGGCACCTGGTATCATCTGTTCCTGTCGACGACGCGCGCGCACAAGGATTTGCCGCCATCTTACTGGCCAAAAATCGAGGCCGCGCACGACCCAGACATTCTAGAGGACTTGCTCAGTCTGCGGCGATATCCGGCAAGGCTACCGGCCAAGGTATGGGCACGTCTCGTGCGCACTCCGGATCTGCTTCGCAAGGACGATGGAGGCTGGCTGATCGAGGCCGCTCGCGCGAACCCCGAGAAGTTTGCCGGTCTTCCGCCATCAGACCCCGTCGTATCCGCGGTGAAGGAGAGCCTCGCCGCCGAGGAGGGAGAGATGACCTTGTTGGACTGGGCCGCGATCGCGCAAGAGCTAGAGCCGACCGATCCGCGCCGAGCAGAGTGGACCGCATTGGAGATCGTAAGGCAGATCCTCGAGGTATTTAGAGAGTTCGACGGCCCACAGATCGACGGTCTCGACCTGATACACCCACAGAACGTCATAGTCGACGCGTCTTGGAGGGACCCGCCATCTGACGCGCTCACGAACGATCGGCTGACCTGGGAGGGCTGGCGGTCGGTGGCGCGCGCAAAGCCAGTGAAACTCTCCCCGGATGGGCTCGAGGACTACAGATACCGGGAGAACCTGGAGCACAATGATCGCAAATGGGCACGTCGGCTGCGACCGGTCGGCCAGTTGCTCTGGGGCACACTCCGGCACGACTTCAGCCTCCCCTCGGCTTGGAACATCCGGGGACAGGAGCGCAGCTTGGTGGAACTGGTCGCTTGGGATCTCGAGCGCCTGCCCATTTCGTCGTTCACGCTGAAAATTCTCCAAGCATGCCTCCTTCCCCGTTCGCTCGAGAGCGCCCTGCTCTTGGACTTCCCCTCATTGTTCGGAAACCTCCTCGGTGGCGCGGCCGACGACGTCGAATTCGACCGCCCCATCAAGAGCCCAACCGTGCTGATTGATGTGATCGAGAGGGCGCAGCTCGTCCTGACCCGCAACCAAATGGCTGTCTTGGAATACGAGCCGAGGCAGCTCATACCCGTTCGGTTGCAGCACGTCGGACGTTTGGGCGAAGGCGATGCGGCCGAGCTGGAGGAACTCCAATGACGATACCCTATGTGTCCGGCTTCGAGGAGAAGTTGAAGATCGGCCTGATCCAGACATCACTCGACCCGGCTGCGGCCTGGCCGACGAGCACGAAGATGACCGCATGCGAGGAAGAACGGGCGATCGTCGAGATCCGGGCTTTTTTCGCGGCGTTCCATCAGGAGGAACCACCTCCCCATATCATCGTGCTGCCCGAGTTGGCAGTCCCCACGGGTTTCGAGTCGAAGCTGCGCACGATGGCGACGAAAATGGAATCGGTGGTGATCGCTGGCTTCGACTACCGCGATGGAAATATTTCGGGCCAAGTCCACAACGACGCGCTTCTCATCGTCCCCCGCGTCTGGCGTGGAAAGAAGATGGGATCCAAGACGACGACGCGTCGCATCGGGAAGACCTATCCAGCACCCGAGGAGAAGAAGAAGCTGCAGTCGATCTCACGCTCGTTCAGGGAGGATCCGTCGGTCTGGCTTCTAGATGGGGGCGATATCGGGAGCTTCGGTGTGATGGTCTGTTACGACTTCCTCGACCTCGAGCGCATCGCCATGTATCGCGGCAAGGTCCATCATCTCTTTATTCTTGCGCTCAATAAGGACGCTACTTCGTTTCGTCACGTCGCGGAGGCCGTTGCTAGAATGGCATTCTGCAACGTCATCATCTGTAATTGTGGACATTTCGGCGGATCGCTCGCCGTCTCACCATACCGGCTGCCTGAGCGACGCACGATCTACCAGCACTCCGGTGCCGGCCTCGCCACCGCGCAGGTGATCGAAGTGCCCGTCTCAAAGCTCGATGAGCATCAGCACCTCAATTATCCTCAGAGCGGCGACGTCAATCTCTTCAAAAGCCTGCCACCTGGCTACAAGTTCGCAGCGGGGCTAGAACCGCACATTGCGGATCTTTGAATGTGGCGAGCATCTTCGAACGCATTCACCACCGCCTGACCCGATCACAGGTCAACAACGTCCGGGGCGGTTCGTCAGAGTCCGTTGGGCCCAATGGCGAGGACCTCGCACTTCGACTGTCGTCGATGCCAGGTTACCGTGTTCTGCGGGAAATTGACGCAAACGTCGGCGTTGAGCGACTGCGGGCCACGGCCGCTGGCGAGCGGATCGCGGCGGTCGTCGACACGGAAACCACGGGTCTCGATCCGATCAAGGACCGGATGATCGAGATCGCTGTCCAGCGCGTGATCTTCGATGATGGGCAGCATATCGTCGAGATCGAACGGGCAAGGTCGTGGTTGGAGGACCCGCAACGCCCCCTCACCTCCGAAATCTCCCAGCTGACCGGTCTCATCGATCGGGACTTGTTTGGGCAGCGGTTCGACGACGAGGCGATCCTCGAGATGATCGGCGGTTCTCACATCGTCATCGCCCACAACGCTGCGTTCGATCGCCCTTTCGTAGACCGGCGCTTTCCAAGCCTTTCCGATGTCTCTTGGGCATGCAGTCTCTCCCAGCTAGATTGGCGCAACCTCGGCTACGACGGTCGGGCGCTGGGCCATCTAGTGCTACAGAGCGGGCGGTTCTTCGATGGCCACCGCGCTGGAAACGACGTTAGCGCGCTGGTCACATTATTAGAAACCATGGCACCAGATGGCCGGACCATTTTGGGCCACCTTCTGGATCGGTGCGAACGTGACAGTCATCGGATCGAAGCGGTTGGCGCGCCCTTCGAGGCCAAGGACGGATTGAAGGGACGGGGATACAGATGGGACGCCGCCCGTCGTTTCTGGTGGCGCGAGGTGGAGCCATCTGAGCTCTGCAGCGAGGAGAACTGGCTCGAAAGAAATGTGTATCGTGGCCGTGGCCACCCGCGGTCCATCCCGATAACTCCCCGCACGCGTTTCAAGCGCGATAGCCAGACGTAATCGCGTCGCCGAGCCTCATGATTAAAGTTGGCTTCCGTGCTCGCCCAAGAGCGAGCCAGATAGTCGTAGTGGAAGCGTGCGGGATCCCTTCCCGGTGCGGCGGCGACGGGGTTCAGCGGAAGCCGTATTTCGGCACGTCCCCGGCCAACATTGCATGCTGTTTCGCTTTTGTTCTTGCGTTGATTGATGGTTTGCTGCATCCGGTGTTCGCCCCGTCGGAATATTCGGCGAGTCGTAAGGCAAGTCTGGGCCATGTGATGGTCTTTGCTGATACGCTGGGTGGCAAGAAACTGGTAAGCCATATTATAACGTTTCAGACATGCGTTATGTTGCCGTCGACAATCTGTCGAAGGCGTCGTCTCGGGGGTTGAAAATTCCCCCTATAGGTGACTGTCCAATAGGTCACTCCTTTCAAAAACCTGCCCCTCAAGGGCTTGGTAAGGAGTGATGTATGTCCAAATTTTCGAACATTCTGCCTTCGGTCACTATCAAGATGGTAGGTGACGCTCTCGATGTCCTGATCCCTGTCGCGCGGAGCGATACGGATCAGGCTCGGTATGTGGCCAATTTCCTTTTAGCATGGTGGGATGGTCAGGACCTCGGCCATCTTGAAGTGGCTGACATCGCCGCAGTTGATCGGGAACTCGGCGAAGCGATGTCTATCATCCTGCTGTTTCTGGGCCAGCACGGCATGGGATACGCTGATCTTTGGGGCCGCCGTAAGGACATGGAAGAGCTGATCGCTCTTTGGCGCCGCGCCTGATCGATGGACTCCGACCTGCGTCCGCGAGACTTATCCGCAGCGCTAGACCTCCGATCCAAACTTACCGCGCTCGTTCGATTATTCGAAGAAGGAGAGCTGTCTTGATCTACGACAAAAACATCGCAGCGCTTGAACGCAAAGAGCGCGAAGCCGAAGCAGAGTTTGTGAAACAGCAGGAGAGGCTGCTGGAGACCAAGCGCAAGATGCGGGAAGCGAAGAGTCGTCTGCTGGCCACAACACGGTCGGACAAATGGCACGCCATGACTCTTACCGCAGAGGCACGCCGAATTGGATTCACCGGCGAACATGCCGAGGCTCTGTTCCATCTCCACAGCCTTCCCCTGAACGAATACGTCAATGCGATTAAGCCCTATGCAAACGATGGGACGAGCGGGTCTATACTCGGTGCGGAATTCGCAGCCGTTCAGGCCAATCTGACCAAGTGGACCGAGCTCGGAAAGCACAAGCACTGGGACCGCGCCAGACGGGAATACGAAGAAGCGGTCGCAAGTTTCCGTAAATGGCAGGCTGACAATCCCGACAAGACAGAATGGCGGGACAAGCCTGCCACCACTGGTCAGTATTTCCTTATGTGGCGGACTGCAGAGCATCTCGGCATCGAGCAGCCTGGCAATCTGAAATGCGGCGAGGCGCATGACTGGCTTGTAAAGCACGATGCCAATCTTCGCTTCCGCTCTCCGGCCATCAACGGCGCGGCTCCACAGCGAGAAACCGCCGTGCCGCTCGCTGCCGCACCTAACTCGTCTATCGGCGAGGGATTGAATGTCTCGCGGAATCCGAAAAATCCGGAGATTTCCCATGGATGATCCCAACATCGAGCGATTGGTCCAGCTTAGGCACAGAACCTGCTTATACCCGAACATACAGGCACTGGAGGAGGACATTACCGAATACCATACGTCCATCGTCGCCAGGTGCCAGTGCGATGGAAGCTGGTCATCATCTGAGCGTGAGCAGCTTCTAAAGGACTGCGATGATTACGAGGATATGCTCGATGAGCATATGGTCTGGTCCGTCGAAATCGAAAATTATCGCAAACATAACGATGAAAAACTGCGGGCAGCACTCGTAAATCTTCCTCATCCATTCGGACCTCCCAATGCTTGATACCACCCAACGCCTTGCACTTGTGTGCGAACGTGAAAAACTGATGGAGCGGATAGATACCGCGAGTCTGGAAAACCTCTACGCCGTCAGCATTGAGGGTTGGGACTACACGCCGGATCACTCTTTACCCGATCCGGTCAACTTTGGGATGTGGCGCGCCCCCCTTTTACTCTCAGGCCATCCCCTCACCAGGATTGATGCGGCTAGGCTTCCGGTGATCCATCCAGAGATGACTAAGTCCCAGCTCCAGACCGGGCAATGGAGGCTGGCGCGTATGCTGCCGGAAGCGCCATATACTTACGACGATCCAGATACCGTCAAGACCGATCAAGACGATTTCTATTCAACGATTTCCGGTCAAGTTCTGGCTGATCGTGATTGGCTTATTTTCTCTTGGCTCGGCCACACGATCCGGGATGGAGTTGATTTTCAGTATGACGCGCTGCTCAAGGAGCCGGCGATCGGAAAGCTTCTGATAGCAAAGCGGTTCGAGGAAGCCCGAGCCATTCGTCCGGATCTCCTGGATTGGAACTGGCCCGACTGCACCCTGGCGCGCTGGAAGATAACCGGCGGGAAGGACTATCTTCCCCCATTCAGTTTCCTAGCGCTCCTCTCGGAATTTCAACGGCTGGCGCAGAATGTGACAGCGCAGATCGCGCTTTCGTTTCGGACCGATGGAAAGCCGATGACGATTGCCTCGGCCATGAATGACCTGGCGAAAGCCGATATCGAGCAGACTGGATCAGCGTTCAGCATTTTCGAAAATTGCCTCGCGAGACAAACTACCCTTATTCCCCTCCAAACCCACGCGCTTCTGCCTGAGGACAGCGTTCTGCTCAGCCGCAATCCGCTCGCAGGAATTCGTCATACCGAAAAGGCCTTTTGCGAACTGAACGATGCGATCTCAAACGGTCCGCCCGATACTCTATCAAAACTTACAGGATTTTCTGAGCAGTCGCGTGCCGCATTTGTCGCGCAGGCCATGAGCGCTCATCCGGACCATCGGCGGGACAGGCCAGTCAGGGGCGGCCACCTAGTCGTCAGGACAGAATATCATGCGAGATTCTGGGGATTGAATTGGCTTGAACATGCCTACGTAGGCTTGTTCCAGATCGCTTCAGAGGCGGACCGCTTGAATGCTGAGCATCGAGATACGAGGCGTCCTCAGCGCGTTGGACATAACCAGAGCCGCGTTATCAAACGCGATCAGGCCGTCGCGCGCATAGCGCGCGCATGGGTCGAAACTGCCCACCCGGCGGCCTACAGCGAGATCTGTCGCGAACATGCGGCAGTTAGGATGAGAAACGCCAAGACAGGTTCCTCGCCATCGGCCTTTGGTCTCGATTCAGAATTTTGCGGGCGTGACGAAGACGATGAGGAAGAAGCTTGCTCGATCGTCGATATCGAGGGAATGATCGACTATCATCTTATTCCGAAAATGAAGAAGTTCGCCAAGAGTAAGCCTGCAGGCGGCCTTCCTGGGTTCACCGCTCAATATCACCCCGCTCTTTGGCTGAAAAAAAGTGAGAACGACGATATCGGTTTTTGGATAGGCCGACGACAGGTCTCGCTGATTGGCAGGATTGCCAACCTTCCTTGTCAGGCGCCGAATATCATGCTTGAAATTCTTAAAGACATCGAACTTCTCCGACGCGCTCCATCGACTGCCGAAGATCGAGCGGCGCAGAACCTTGCAATGACTGTTGGTGAGTTCGCGTTAGATCCGATGCATGCACTATTTCGGCGCAAGGGTATAAAACTCGCAGGCTCATTCTCATCCAATAAGAAGCTGCAACTGACTTACCTGCACAGCTAGGCTTCTGACGATGCTGAAAAAGCATCGGCATGAAGGCGAAAGGATCAAACACCGAGCTGGGTAATGTGGGTGCACCGCCGCTGGTTGCGTTGCCCGAGAATGCCGAGTTTCATCTGATGCTTCCAGAGAACGCGGTGCCAGAGGCAGAGCTGCTTGATCGCCTGATTGGACAACAGATTGTGGCGCTGTTCGAAACCGTTCGAAGTTCAAAATGATAGGGAGTTGCATGGACAGTTTGGCCGGTCTCAAATGCGTTATCTACGCTCGCGTCAGCACAACCCGTCAGGCTGATAACGATATCTCTATTCCGGATCAGGAGACGCAGGGGACACGCTATATCTCTGAACGTGATGGAGACCACGTAAGGACGTATATCGAACCCGGCGCAAGCGCGACGACAACTGCGAGGCCGGTCTACCAGGAGATGCTTGCCGATGCACAGGCAGGCATGTTCGATGTCGTCGTCACGTTCGCGCTTTCCCGTATGTTCCGCAATGCGTTGGACTATTTACAGGCCCGGGCAGAATTCCGTGCTGCCGGGATCCAGCTTATCTCGATTACGCAGGATTTCACGAACGACCCCGCCGGAGAGCTGGCGCTTTCGATGGTTGCAATCTTCGATGAGTATCATTCCGCGGAGAACGCGAAGCACGTGAAACGCACGATGGTTGAGAATGCCAGAAGAGGGTTCTGGAATGGCCAGACCCCCTCATTGGGATTCAGGACCGCCGACGTGCCGCAGCCGAAGGGTAAGGACCGCAAAAAGTTGGTAATCGACGAGGAAACCGCTCCCCTCGTTCGGTTCATTTTTGACACTTACGTCAATGGCACACCGGAAGGCCCAATCGGTATCACCAAGCTGGCAGCGCTCCTAAATGAGCGCGGCGAGACTATCCGCGGCAAGAAGTTCCACGTTTCCAACGTGCATTTCGTTTTGACGAACACCGCTTACATCGGTGTGGTGTTTTTCAATAGGCGCGATTCGCGCGCGAAAACTACAAGACCCGAATCTGAATGGGTTCCGATGAGCGTGCCGCCGATCATCGACGAAGATATCTTCTATCAGGCGCAGGCTCAGATGGCTGCGCGCGATCCGCGAATGGGAAGCGCGGCAGAACGCACGAAAAAGAACCTCCTCACTAAGAAGGTAAAGTGCGGAACCGGAAATCAGGACGGTTGCGGCGGCGGAATGACGACCGCCACGGGAAAGTCAGGCAAACATCGCTACTATGCGTGCCACGCTTCCACCAAAGCCGGGAAATGTGAATGTCCCGGTCGATGGACCCCGATGGATAAGCTCGACGATATGGTCGTTGAGGGTGTTATCGAAAAGGTCCTTGCTCCCGATCGCCTCTCCAAGCTTCTCGAAGCATGGCTTGATCGGAGCGCGCATGGTGAAACTCAGGATCGGAAAGAGCTAAAAGGTCTCCGTTCACGGCAGACGCGTTTGGAAGGCGAGAGCGCCTCGGTCATCAAGCTGGTGCGCAATCAGATTCTCTCACCGGACGACCCTCAAGTGGAAAAGGAGCTCGGCCAGATTGCCGCGCAGAAACGTGCTGTAGCGGCTGACATCGACGCGCTCGAACGTAAACTCGCCGATCCGGCCAAGGCCATTACGCCCAACATTCTCGCGAAATTTAGCGGATTGGTCGCAAGTTCGATGCGCGATCGCTCTAATCCGCTGCGGAAGGCATACGTCGATCTCCTCGTGTCGCGGGTGGAGGTTGGCAACGGCGTCGTTCGTATTATGGGAAGTAAGACCGCTTTGTCCCGGGCAGCAAGCGGAACGCCGCCGCATGCTGTGCCCAGAACTGAACGGGAATGGTGCGCCCGGAAGGATTCGAACCTCCGGCCACCTGATTCGTAGTCAGGTACTCTATCCAGCTGAGCTACGGGCGCACTTGAGGGGCGGCACATAGGCAGGTGCTTTGGGCTTGGCAATCCCCCTCGCGACACGGCCCGGGATTTATTCCACGCTGAAGCGGATCCAGCCCGTTATCTGCTCTTTTCCGATGCCGCCGCGAGGACCGATAACTGCGCAAGCAGCGCCACATCGAGTGGCGGCTTGTCGAGCGAAGCAGCTTCCTGCGATGTGAACCAGGCGATTTCACCTCCTTCCAGAGCCTGCGGTTGCCCTGCCCAATTTCGGCAAGTGTAAAGCAGAATGACAATCGGGATCTGGCTGTCGGTTGCCGGCTCCTGCGCGAATCCGGCGGGCTCGAGATGCTCGGGCGAAAGCGTCAGTCCCAGTTCCTCGCCGATCTCGCGAACCAGCGCATTGGCTGGGGTTTCGCCGCGCTCCACCTTGCCGCCGGGAAACTCCCACAGCCCGGCATGATGCTTGCCCGCAGGCCGCTTGTGCATCAGCCAGCGCCCCCGATCGTCGATCAAAGCGGCCGCCACCACCGGCATCCATGTCGGATTTTCTTCCACATTCATCGCCGGCCTAAACCCTTCTTTAACGCCCCGAACCTAGAACCGGAGAGGTCAGCTCCCGTGGTTGCGAGTGGGGAAACACCGGAATGCGCCAGTTTCTGCAAATGCTCGCCCGCGAGACCGAGGGTGCCACCGCGGTCGAATACGGACTGATACTTGCCCTGATCTTCCTGGCAATGGTCGGCGCCATCCAGACCTTCGGGATCACCGCGATCTCGATGTGGACGACGATTGCCGAAGACGTCACCGGCGCGAGCGGCGGTTAGGAGCAGGCCTCGCAGATTGCATTAACGCAATTTCAACCTGTGGGGCCGAAACTGGAAAATGCCCACTCCCGGTTTGGATTTCGGGGATGGGCCGGGAAACGAAGACCAAACCAGGAGACGACCAATGAAAATTCTCAAGAAGCTTCGCAAGAACGAAGAAGGCGCCACCGCCATCGAATACGGCCTGATCGCCGCACTCATTGCCGTTGCGGCCATTACCGCGATGCAGAGCCTCGGGGGTGAACTTGATAAATCGTTCAACCAAGTTGCTGATACTCTGGAAACTGGCGCAAAAGCCGAGCGCACCGCCAGCGAGTGAAGTGTAGTATGGGCGGCGGGAGGAATCCCGCCGCCTTTTTTCACCTAATTACCCCGCTGGCCCCAATGCTTTTTGCGATGGCTAACGCCCCCTCACCACCAGCTTCACCTTTTGCCCGGCCTGCAGCGTAGAATTCGCGTCGAGCGAATTGAGCACCAGAAAGCGTTCGAGCTGCCCGTTGTCGTAAGCCATCCGGTTGGCCAGCGTGCGGATCGTATCCCCGGCGCGCACTGTTGCGATCTCGATGTGGCGCGGTACCACGTTGGCGGCTTCGGCGGCGCTGATTCGGCGCAGTGAGTTGAACATCGGCGTAAAGGCGCTCGCCCCGCCCGGCTGGGTGATCACCTGGAAGTGGTAGGCGCGGTCGTTCGCGAATTCATAGGCGAAGACGACGACTTCGACCTCTCCTTGCCCGCTGTTGACCCGTGCGGTGCCATATGCGGCAGGCAGACCGTTGACGGTGGTGCGCTGGATCGATTGCGGGCGCAGCTGCTGCTGATTGCCGCCCAGCTCCGCGAAGACGCTGGCCACGTAATTCTCGAGATTGCCGCTGTAGGGCGCCAGCGTGAACTGCGCCTGCCCGCTCTGGCCATTGATACTAACCGCACGCGTCCCGTTGAGGAGATAATAGCCTTGCGGCGCGGTGAAGGAGAGCCGCATCACCGGCTGGATGAACTGGCGCCCCTCGATGATGCCTTGTTCGGGGTCGTCGCCATACATCAATCCGTCGATGCGCTCGAGGAAGGTGTCGCGATTGGTGATTCCGGATGTCCCCTGCGCCGTGGCCAGAGCCTGCTGGACGCGGCTTGCGGGATCGGGGTGGGTCGAGGCCCAGGCTGGCAGCCGCGCATCGTCACGGCCCTGGATGCGGGCATCGAGCGAGTTCTGCGCCGCCAGGCTGGCGAGAACCGTCGCCATGGCGGTGGGATCGTAGCCCGCCTGAGTGAGATAGCGAATTCCCAGCGTATCGGCTTCGAGTTCCTGGCCGCGCGAGAAGCTGAGCGTCAGCAATTGCGAGCCCTGCAGCGCGGCCTGGCCGATCTGCTGCCCGATGCCGCTGTTGCCCAGCAAAATGCCCGACAGGATCGCCGCGCCGGCGCCCAGCAGCGTGTTGCGTTGCTGATTCGCCTGCCGGCGCTGCGAATGGCGCGCGGCGACATGCCCGACCTCGTGGCCCAGCACCGCTGCCAGTTCCGCCTCATTGTCCATCAGCGTGACCAGCTGGCGGGTGGTGTAAACAAATCCGCCGGGGATCGCGAAGGCGTTGTTCACCGAGCTGTTGAGCATCGAGACGGTGAAGGATTCGCGCGCATTGCCGAGCCCTGACTGGACGGCGATGTTCTGCCCCACCTGCTGGACGTATTGTGCCTGCGGGCCCGTCATCGCGCCGCCGAATTCGGCCAGCAATTGCGGATGAGCTTCGGCGCCCATCTGCGCTTCGCTCTGGGTGATCGGCGCGGTGGAACCGGGGATATTGGCCGTGGTGCAGCTGCTCAGCGCAAGCGCGAGCGCGGCGGTGGAACTGGCGGCAAGCGCCTTGATGGTGGACATGTATCTCTCCCTGGAACGCGCACGCGGACCCGTTCGCCCGCACATCGGATTACGGGAGTGGAAATCCTGCGGAGTGCTGGTTGGTTCCCGACAGAATTTTGCGCCGGTTCGGGTTCGGTTAACCCGCCATCGAAAGAAAGCGCTCTTCGCGCATCCGCCGCAGCTCGGCTTCGGGCTTGGTGCTGAGCGTGTCGAGTTCCTCCGCCAGTGCCGAGCCTAGAGCTTCGGCCGCCGCGCGCGGATCGCGGTGCGCGCCGCCGAGCGGTTCGGGCACGATCCGGTCGATCACGCCGAGCGCCTCGAGATGCTGCGCAGTGACCTTCATCGCTTCCGCAGCATCGGGCGCCTTCTCGGCGGTGCGCCACAGGATCGAGGCGCAGCCCTCGGGCGAGATCACCGAATAGACCGCGTGCTGGAACATCAGCACCCGTTCGGCGCTGGCCAAGGCCACCGCGCCGCCCGAGCCGCCCTCGCCGACGATCGCGGCAATCATCGGCACCGGCAGCGCGATGCAGGCCTCGGTCGCACGGGCGATCGCTTCTGCCTGGCCGCGCTCCTCGGCCTCGATCCCCGGGAACGCGCCCGAGGTATCGACCAGCGTCACCACCGGGAGGCCGAACCGCCCCGCCAGTTCCATCAGCCGGATCGCCTTGCGATAGCCCTCGGGTTTGCCCATGCCGAAATTGTGCTTGATCCGGCTCGCGGTGTCGTTGCCCTTCTCGTGGCCGATCAACATGACCTTGCGCCCGTCGAGCTTGGCGAACCCGCCGAGGATGGCGGAATCATCGGCGAAACTGCGGTCGCCGCTGAGCGGGACGAATTCATCGAAGGCATGCTCGACATAGTCGCGAAAATGCGGGCGCGCGGGATGGCGCGCGACCTGCGTCTTCTGCCACGGGGTCAGTGAGTGGTAGATCGTCCGCAGCAGCTCGGCGCTCTTGCGCTCGAGCCGCGTGAGTTCGGTGCCGATATCGACATCGTCGCCATCGGCGGCGGCGCGCAGTTCGGCGATCTGGGTCTCCAGTTCGGCGACCGGCTTTTCGAATTCGAGGTAGGAAATCATCGCTGGCGGGCTAGTCGCTGTTGCGCGGGCGCGCAAGCGGGTGGCGCTCGTTGACGAGTTTGACCAGCCGCGCAGCATCGACATGGGTGTATATCTGCGTGGTGGCGATATCGGCGTGGCCGAGCAGCAGCTGCAGCGCGCGCAGATCCGCACCGCCCTCGAGCAGATGGGTGGCGAAGGCATGGCGCAGCACATGCGGACTAAGTTTTGCGGGGTCGAGCTCGGCGCGCAGCGCCAGCTCTTTGAGGATCTGGAACAGTCGCACCCGGCTGATATGGCCGGTCCGCGAGGGGAAGAGAAACTTCGCCCCCGCCTTTTGACCTTCTGGGCGCAGTGCGAGCCAGCGGCTTAGCGCCGTTCTCGCGCGCCCGCTCACCGGGACCATCCGCGAGGCGCCTCCCTTACCGGTAACGGTCAGGAAGGGCGCATCGCGCGGCACCGCAGTGATCGGCAGCGAAACCAGCTCGGTGGCGCGCAGGCCCGAACCGTAGAGCATCTCGAGCAGCGCGAGCTGACGCACCGCTGGAGCGGCATCGCCGGCGGCCTCGAGTTCGGCCCGCGCAAACAACGCCTCGATCTGGTCGTGCGAGAGGATCTTGGGCAGCGGTCGCCGCGGGACCGGCCGCGGTAGCGCATGGCTGGGATCGTCGCCGCGCACCCCTTCCTCGGCGAGAAAACCGTAGAACTGGCGCAGCGCCGAAGACTTGCGCGCCAGAGAGGACGGCGCGAGGTCCGACCAAGCGTGACCCAGCCTCGCCAGATCCGCGGGTTGCGCGGCTGCCAGCTCGCCCACGAGCGCCTCGGCCTGCTCGAGATCGCGGCGATAGGCTTCGAGCGTGTTGCGCGCCGCACCGCGCTCGGCGGCGAGCATGGCGAGAAAATCGGCGATGGCGCTCATGGGGGGGGCGCTCATGGCTGGCGCGCCGCCCTGCTCAGGCGCGGGCGACCGCTTCGGCCGCGATCATCCGCGCTTCGGCGTTCATCCCCACCGCATCGAGCGCTCGGACGATGTGGAAGAGATGCAGCGCGGTCATCCGCTCCCAGCTTTCGCCCTGCATCCCCAGACCCGCTAGCAGCGCGACCAGCGCCTGATTGTCGGCCTGCGCGGCCTGCGCGATGCGATCGGTCCAGACGCTGCGGCGATCGAGATTGATCCGCAGGTCGCCATAGCCGCCCGCGTCCGACGGATCGATCCGCCCCAGCCCGGCCAGACCGGCCACCAACATCCGCGACTTGTGCTGACCGGCGCTGGTGTCGTTGTCGAGGAAGCTCGCGATATCGCCGCCTCCCACGCTGGCGGATGCGCCCGGCGTCGCGACCGCGAGGAGTCCCCAGGCGAGACTGCCGTCGTCCACCACCGCGCTCCAGCGCTGCGCATCGCGGTCGAGTCCGGCGGCAAGCATCGAGGAAATCAGCGGCGCTGCATCCTCCGCGAAGGCCTCGGCGGGCGGCATCCGCGCCGCCGCGTAGGCAGTGAGCACAAAAGGCCCGAAGTCCTGGCCGAGCGCATCGCCCCAGATCGCGCGCAAAGCCGCGAGCCGATCGGCAGGATCGGCATCGACATAGGCATTGCGCAGCCGTGCAGCCGTCGTGCGCGCTTCACCCTCGCCATCATCGAGCGCATAGATCTGCGAATAGAGATCGATCAGCGCCTCGGAGGAGAGAATTCCGACCTCCGCGGCCATGCCCGCCCCTTCCACGCGCTGCGCCAGCGGCAGCATCGGCGCGGTGGCAGTCTGGCGCTGCAGCGCGGGCGCGAGGGTTCCGGAAAGCTCCTCGGGGATCTCGACGCTCAGCGCATTGGCCAGCGCGAAGCGCCACGGGGTCAATTCCTCGACATCGTCCCACTCGACATTCACCGCGCGCCGTCCGGCGCCTGCCGCTCCCGCATAGCGCTGCGCCAGCAGCGAATCGATCCGCGCTACCGCGCCCGAATTCATCAGCCGCCGCAGATCGTTGCCGGCGCGGGTTTCCTCGCCGGCATAGGCGTTGCAGATCGCCTGCAGCATCCGCCATTCGCCGCCCTCGCGGTTTTCGCGCGACAGCCGCACCGCCGGGCAGGCGCCGACGATATCGGCGGTGCCGACATAGGCGTCGAGCGCCGCGCCGGTGAGACTGCTGGTGTAATCGGCCGTGTCGACATCCTGCACCAAAGTGCGCGCGGCGGCGTGCTCGCCCATCCGGTTGAGCAGACCGGCGCGCAGCGCTGCGAATTCGACCGGGTCCATTCCCGCGGGCGCGGCCAGCCGACTGGCGAGCGCGCGGCGCAGCAGGATATGACCCCAGCGCGAGACCAGCCGCCCCTCGGTCCCGGCGAGCGCCGCGCGCACCAGCGCGGCGGGTTGATTGGCGAGCGAACCGACCGGCAGCCCGCCTTCCTGCGGGCCGATGATCCCGACGCGTTCGGTCGAGCGGCGTGCGGCCGGCGGAATGTCGAATTTGGGTTTCAGCCCGAGCAACTCGTCGAGCTCGTCGGCCGACATGTTTTCGAGTTCGCGCAGCGTCGGCAGATCGTCGAGCTCGGCAGCGGAAGCGCTCTCCGAAGGCGCGGAGGGGATAGGCTGCACCACCTCGCCCGGCTGCGCGACCGGCGCAGGCGCAGAACCGGGCGATGGCGCGGGGGCGGCTGTGGGGCGCGGCGTGGGTGCGGGTGTCGGGGTCGGACTGGGCGTCGGAGCAGGCGTGTCGAAACCCGGCGGCAGCAGGTCCGCGGGCTGACCCTGCGCCAGCGCGAGGGTCGAGCCCAGCGCCACCATCGCTGCGCCGCCAGCCAGCCAGCCGCGCATCATCGGACGCTCTCGGGCAGCGGGACGGCCTGCTCGATCGGACGCATCGCCTCTTCGCCGCCATCGTACCAGGCGAGCAGGAGGATCGACAGGAGGATGAACGCGGCGATCATGCCGATACGCTGTCCCTTCATTATCTGAGCTTTAGTCCGTGCAATATGTGCCATGCTTGCCTGCCCGATAGCCCATCTCTAGGCCATGCAGCAATGACCCAGACGGCGCCACGGCTATCCCCGCAGGAAATCGAGCGGATCGCGCGGCGGATCGATCGCCCGATCGTGCTTGTCGGGCTGATGGGGGTGGGCAAATCCACCGTCGGGCGGCGGCTCGCCAATCTGCTCGGGGTCGGTTTCGTCGATGTCGACGAGCAGATCGAGCGCGCGGCGGATCGTTCGGTGGCAGAAATTTTCGACGAATTCGGCGAGCCCTATTTCCGCGATGGCGAACGGCGGGTGATCGCGCGGCTGATGGGCGAGACCCACGGCGTGATCGCGACCGGCGGCGGCGCCTTCGTCGATCCCGAGACCCGCGCGCTGATCCGCGATAAGGCGATCTCGGTCTGGCTCGACTGCGATATCGAGACTCTGGTCGAACGCACCGCGCGGCGCGATTCGCGGCCCTTGCTGCGGAGCGGCGACCCGCATGCCATCCTGCTCGCGCTCAAGGAGGAGCGCGGCGATTCCTATGCACAGGCCGATTGTCATGTCGTAACCGACGATGGCCCGCACAATGCCACCGCGCTGCGCATTCTGGAGGCGATCGATTCATGGCTGTGATCCCCGTCGATTTGGCCGGTCGCTCCTACGAGGTGCATGTCGGGCCAGGACTGCTGACGCGGCTACCCGAGCTTGCCGGGCCGCTGCTGCGCAAGACCGCGGTTACTGTGGTGGCGGACGCGAATGCGCGCCGGCACTGGGGTCCGGCGCTGGACGAAGCGCTGCGGGCGAGCGGGCGGACCGCGCTGTGGTACGAGGTCGCGCCGGGCGAAGCTTCCAAATCCTGGTCCGAACTCGCGCGGTTGACCGACTGGCTGCTGGCGCAAGGCGTCGAGCGCGGCGATCATGTGCTGGCGCTCGGCGGCGGGGTGGTCGGCGATCTCACTGGCTTCGCCTGCGCCATTCTCAAGCGCGGCTGCGGCTTCATCCAGCTCCCCACCACGCTGCTTGCGCAGGTCGACAGTTCGGTTGGGGGCAAGACCGCGATCAACACAGACGCGGGCAAGAACCTCGTCGGAGCCTTCCACCAGCCCGCGCTGGTGCTCGCCGATCTCGCCACGCTCGCCACGCTCCCGCCGCGCGAATTGCGCGCCGGCTATGCCGAGGTGCTCAAATACGGCGTGCTGGGCGATGCGGATTTCTTCGACTGGCTGACAGAGAACTGCGCCAAGGTGCTGGAACTATACGAAAAGCCCCTCGAACAGGCCGTAGCCACCAGCGTCGCTGCCAAGGCCCGGATCGTCGCCGAGGACGAGCGCGAAACCTCCGGCGCGCGCGCGCTGCTCAACCTGGGGCACACCTTCGGCCATGCGCTCGAGGCCGAGGCGGGTTTTTCCGACCGGTTGCTGCATGGCGAGGCGGTGGCGCTCGGCATGGTGCTGGCGGCGCGTTATTCCGCGCGCAGAGGCGAGATTTCCGAGGATGCGGCGCGGCGGGTCAGCGCGGCAGTCGACGAGGCGGGTCTTCCGTCGGAAATCCCGGCTCTCCGCCTTAGCTGCACCGGCGAGACGCTTGTCAGCCACATGCAGCACGACAAGAAGATGGACGCCGGCACCCTGCCCTTCGTTCTGCTGCACGACATCGGCGACGCCTATTTGGCGCGTGACGTGGAGTTGGCGGATATGGCGATCTTTCTGACCGAGCAATTGCAGGAGCCGTGATGCCCCGGGCTTCTCGTCCGGATGGTGCGTGCGGCGTCATCGCAAAGCCGGGGAATTGACCGTGCAGGTTGGCGAAGCCGAGCTGTCGGATCCGCAGGTCAGCGCGCTTCTCGCGGCCCATCAGCGCGACATGCACGCGGTTTCGCCTCCGGGCACCAGCTTCGCGCTCGATCTTTCCGGTCTTTCGACACCCGAAATAACCTTGTTCGCGGCCTGGGATGACGAGGCGCTGATGGCGGTTGGCGCGCTCAAGCGCCTCGGCCCGGCACAGGCCGAGATCAAATCCATGCGCACCGATCCGGCACATTTGTCGCGCGGAGCCGGACGCGCGATTCTGGAAGCTATCATCGACCGAGCCCGCCGCGACGGCGTCGCGAGGCTCAGTCTGGAGACTGGGACCAGCGAACATTTCGTTCCCGCCATCGCGCTGTATCGGCTGTATGGTTTCAAACAGGGCGAAGCGTTTGGCCGGTACGCGAACGGCCCGCATAACCAATGCTACCACCTCGATATGTAGGGGCAGCTTCGACTAGAACAGTCGCGACCCGTTCGGGACTGGCACATCGGGGGCGAACAGCACCACCTCGCCCGCCGCGTCGGCAAAGCCAAGTACCAGCACCTCGGACATCGCCGGCCCGATTTGGCGCGGCGGAAAATTGACCACCCCGGCGACCTGCCGCCCCGGGAGCTCGGCGAGGGTGTAATTGGCCGCGATCTGCGCGCAGCTCTTCCTGGTCCCGATCCCCGGCCCGAAATCCACCACCAGCCGATAGGAAGGCTTGCGTGCCTCCGGGAAGGCTTCGGCCGAAAGGATCGTGCCCACGCGGATATCGACCGCGAGAAACCACTCGAAGTCGATCTGCTCTTGGCCCGGGGCATCGGGAGAGTGGGCCAGATGCATCAGGGCTTCACCCTGAGGAACATCATGCCGTCCCAACCCTTTCCGCCTACGGTCTGCAACGCGGTGGCTTCGAGTCGATCGTGTTGAAAGACATGGTCGTACAGGGCCCGCGTTCCGATCGCCGATTCGTCGTCGTCCGCCGGCTCGAGGATTGTTCCTTCGCGGACCACATTATCGACCACGATCAAGGCGCCGGGCCGCGAGAGTCGCAGGGCGTGGTCGACATAGGCGCAATTGTTCGGCTTGTCGGCATCGATGAAGGTGAGGTCGAACGGTCCGGTCAGATCGGGCAAGGTCGTCAATGCCTCGCCGACATGCAGCGCGATCCGTTTCCCGAGGCCTGCCGCTTGGAAATTGGCCCGAGCGACTGCTGCAAAGGTGTCCTGCGCTTCGAGCGTGACCACTTGCCCATCTCCGGCCAGACCGCGCGCGAGATGGATGGTCGAATAGCCGCCGAGCGTTCCGATCTCGAGCACGCGCCGCGCTCCCGTCAGCGCGACCAGCAGCTGCAGAAATCTCCCCTGCGCGGCGGAGACCGCGATATCGGGCAGGCCCGCAGCCGAACAGCGCGCCAGACAGTCGTCGAGCACCGGATCGTCGGGGAGCAGGCGGTCAGCAATGAACTCGTCGACCGCCTGCCAGGCTTCGTCCACGGCCTTCCACCCTGCTATGCCCGACATGGGGTCATTCCAGCTCGAGGATCACTTCGTCGACCGCCAGGCTGTCGCCCTCGGCGGCGTTGATCGTGCCCACGGTCGCTTCCTTCTCGGCGCGCAGGATGTTCTCCATCTTCATCGCCTCGACCGTGGCGAGCGGCTGGCCCGGCTGGACCTTGTCGCCCGCGGCGACATGCAGTTTCACCAGCAGGCCCGGCATCGGGCAGATCAGCAGCTTGGACAGATCCGGCGGGATCTTCTCGATCATGTGATCGGCGAGATGCGCGACGCGGGTCTGGAGAATCCGCAGGACATGCTTTGCGCCGCGCGTGGTCACCGCATAGCCGCCGCGGGTGGGCGCGAGCTGCAGCGTCAGCGGCTCGTCGTCGAGCGCGATCTCGACCACGCGCGCGCCGGGCGTGTATTCCATCTCCAGCTCGACCGGCTCGCCATCGACGCTGATCGCGTCTTCCTCGAGCTCGACCGCGTAGTCCTTGCCCGCAATCCGGACCGTCCATTCGCCCGGCGCGTAGGGAGAGCCGTTGAGCTGCTGGTCGATGCGCCCGGCGCGGTCGGCATCGGCGGTGGCGATGATCCCGCCGACCGCCGCAAGCCCGCGCAGGAGGTCGTCGGAAGTCGCTGCACCCTCGAAGCCATCGGGATATTCCTCGGCGATGAAGCCCGTGGTCAGTTCGCCGGCGCGGAAGCGAGGATGCTGCATGATCGCGCTGAGGAAATCGACATTGTGCCCCAGCCCCTCGATGCGGAAGGCATCGAGCGCGCGCACCTGCCGATCGGCGGCCGTGTCGCGGGTCTCGCCCCAGGTCACCAGCTTGGCGATCATCGGGTCGTAGAACATCGAGACCTCGCCGCCCTCGAACACGCCGTCGTCGACGCGGACACCGTCCACGCCGCGGCGGCCGTTGGCCTCGCCGTCGTCGGCCCAGGGCTCGACCGGGGGCTGATAATGCACCAGCCTGCCGATCGAGGGCAGGAAGCCGCGATAGGGATCTTCGGCATAGACGCGGTTCTCGATCGCCCAACCATCGATCCCGATATCGTCCTGGCTCATCGCCAGTTTCTCGCCCGCGGCGACGCGGATCATCTGCTCGACCAGATCGATCCCGGTGATCGCCTCGGTCACCGGATGCTCGACCTGCAGGCGGGTGTTCATCTCGAGAAAATAGAAGCTCTCGCCCGTCGGATCGGCGCCGCTGACGATCAGCTCGACCGTGCCCGCCGAATGGTAATCCACCGCCCGCGCCAGCGCGACGCTCTGCTCGCCCATCGCCTTGCGCATCGCGGGCGTGACGAAGGGCGACGGCGCTTCCTCGACCACCTTCTGGTGGCGGCGCTGGATCGAGCATTCGCGCTCGTTGAGATGCAGAATGGTGCCGTGCTTGTCGCCGAGGATCTGGATCTCGATATGGCGCGGATCCTCGATGAATTTCTCGATGAAGACCCGCTCGTCGCCGAAGCTGTTGAGCCCCTCGCGCTGGGTCGCCTCGAAGCCTTCCTCCACGTCCGTGTCGTTCCAGGCGAGCCGCATCCCCTTGCCGCCGCCGCCGGCGCTCGCCTTCATCATCACCGGATAGCCGATGCGGTTGGCCCATTCGAGCGCCTCGGCGGTGTCGGCGATCGCACCTTCGGAGCCGGGCACGGTGTTGACCCCGGCGGCGCGCGCCAGCTTCTTGCTCTCGATCTTGTCGCCCATCGCCGCGATCGCGCCCGCGGGGGGGCCGATGAAGGCGATCCCGGCGGCATCGAGCGCCTCGACGAAGCTCGCGCGCTCGGAGAGAAAACCATAGCCCGGATGCACCGCATCGGCGCCGGTTTGCTTGCAGACCTCGATGATCTTGTCGGCGAGCAGATAGCTCTCCGATGCCGGCGCAGGTCCGATCCGCACCGCCTCGTCGGCCATGCGGACGAAGGGGGCGCGCGCATCGGCGTCGGAATAGACCGCCACGGTGGCGATACCCATGCGGCGGGCGGTTGTGATCACCCGGCAGGCGATCTCGCCCCGGTTGGCGATGAGGATCTTCTTGAACACGATTATCTCTCCGTCCCGGTCTTCGGTTCGCCGGACACCTGATTGGTTAGCAATGCGCGCATGCTCCGGGTGCGCTCGCGGGTCAACTCGGCGCGGCAATTCGCGGTCAGCAGCGGCTGCAGCGAACCGCCGCGCGCGTCGTAGCCGACCAGCCGGCAATGCGCGTCGCGATAGGCGAGCCAGGCGCGCTGCGCCTCAAGCAGGGTGGGCCAATGCCCGGGCTCACCGTCGTCATAGGGCTCGGCATCGGCGGATTTGGCCAGCGCACGGACCTCGCGCCAGACCTGGTTGAGCTCGGCATCGGCTCGCTGGAAATCCTGCGCGGCGCAGATGTTCATCGCGGTCTGGGTCATGGGCTCGGCGCAATCCGGGTCCTCGAGGGGCGGAGTCGCGGCCTGCAGCGAAAACGCCAGCGCAGATGCCAGGGTTAGCGCGATCACGCCGCCCGTCCGCCCATGCCGCAGTGAACTCGAGCGTGCCTCATGATCCCGTCTCCAAGCCTCGGCGGCCCGCATAGCCGATCAGCGCCGCCGCGTAAGCCCCCGCGCCGCGACGGTCGCCCTCGCCCGCGACCAGCGAGCGCACCGCGCGCGCCAGCATCGCGACATTCGTATCAGACAAGACGCCGAGCGGTTCGACATAGACCCCGATGGTGAACAGGATCGCGCCGGTCGCGGGCAGGCGTCGCAGCGTCTGGCGCTCGGATCGGACGAACAGCGTCTCGCCCGCGTTGTCGGCATCGACATGCGCAAAGGCCAGCTCTGGCGGCTGGGCGATCCAGCGCCGCGCCCCGGTGGGCGCGATGAACCAGTTGCAACGCCCGAAGATCTTCCCCGGTTCGAGCCGGTCCATGAAATGGTCGACGCCGCCGGCAAGCTGCTCGGCATAACCCTGGATAGGTGCGTGCAGCGCGGTCAGCGCGAGGCCCATCTTCTCCGCCGGGTGCCAGTCCGAGGGCCAGGCCACCGCCGCGCCGACGAGGCGATAGACATCCTCGCCCTCGCGCCGGGTCAGCAGGCACATGTCCTCGTGATGTGCGGCGGCGGCCTCGGGCAGCGCGCCCGAGAGGCCCAGCATCGCCGTCAGCTCCGCCCCCGGCGCAGCGGCTTCGGGCGCTAGCTGCACGCCTGCGGGGAAGTCCGCGAACCCCTCGGCGCGCGCCGCACGATCGGGGTCGGGCTGCAGCCACTCGCTTTCGTCGAGCCGCACCAGCCCCATCCGCAGCTGCCCGCCGCCGCGTGCCCTCGGCAGCAGGGCGTCGACGGAGAAGCCGAGGGTCAGAGATTCTCGTCATCCCAGCGAAAGCTGGGATCTGTCTCAGGTTCGCGCGAGACCGACACAGATCCCAGCTTTCGCTGGGATGACGTGCTCGGCACAATCACTCCGCCGGTTCCACCTCGGCCATCCGCTCCGCGCGCATCGGTTCCTCGCCCTGCAGCGGGGTCAGCCCCAGCTTGGCGAACAGCGCCGAATCGCTGGCGTCGCCAGCGTTGGCGGCGGTCAGCAGCTTGTCGCCGGTGAAGATCGAGTTCGCGCCCGCGAGGAAGCACAGCGCCTGCGTCGCCTCGCTCATGCTCTCGCGCCCCGCCGACAGCCGGACCATGCTCAGCGGCATGCAGATCCGCGCCACCGCGACGGTGCGGACGAATTCGATATCGTCGATCTTGGCGAGCGGGGTGTCCGCGAGCATGTCGCCCAGCACCGTGCCCTTGACCGGCACCAGCGCATTGACCGGCACGCTCTCGGGATGCTGCGGCAGCGTCGCGAGCGTGTGGACGAAGCCGACCCGGTCGGCGCGCGTCTCGCCCATCCCGACGATCCCGCCCGAACAGACGTTGATCCCCGCCTCGCGCACGTTCTGAAGCGTGTCGAGCCGGTCCTCATATTTGCGGCTCGTGATGACACGCTCGTAATATTCGGGCCCGGTGTCGATATTGTGGTTGTAATAGTCGAGCCCCGCCTCCTTGAGCATGTCGGCCTGGCGAGGGGTGAGCATCCCCAGCGTCATGCAGGTCTCGAGCCCCATCGCGCGCACGCCCTTCACGATCTCGACGATCGCGGGCATGTCGCGATCCTTGGGGTTGCGCCAGGCGGCGCCCATGCAGAACCGCTGGCTGCCGTGATCCTTGGCCTGCGCGGCGGATTGCAGCACCTGTTGGACATCCATCAGCTTGGTCGCCGCGACACCGCTGTCGGCCTTCACCGACTGCGAACAATAGCCGCAATCCTCGGGGCAGCCGCCGGTCTTGATGCTCAGCAGCGTGCACAGCTGAACCTGCTCGGGCGGATGGTTCGCGCGGTGAACGCTCGCCGCCTGGAACAGCAATTCGGTGAAGGGCAGCTCGAACAGCGCGGCGATCTCGTCGCGGGTCCAGTCGGTGCGGATTTGGGTCAATTTTTGTCTCGCATAAAATATTTCATCATCAGAATGCCGATCACAAAAAAGAGGATCGCAGTTCCAGGGAATGCAATAAACTTGATCAGCGCATCATTCTCACATCCAGTGCCGTCAGCCTGAGGTGCGCAATGTCCGAGAGCAGCCATACCTAGCCCAACGGATACAACGATTATACCAATGATGGCCACGACAGCGCATCCCAGCTTCTGCCATCCCGTCAGCGTCGGTTGATCGCTAAAACTCACTCCGCCGTTCCCTCGTCATTGCGAGGAGCCGCAGGCGACGCGGCAATCCAGCTTCTGACGTTGCTTCACGCGGAGGCGGCAGAAGCTGGATTGCTTCGCTTTGCTCGCAATGACGAACTGAGGGGTATCACTCCGCCGCCTCGTCCAGATCCTCCCCCGCCGGCGGCATATTGTGCCCCAGCAGGCGCAGCACGTCCGCCGCGCATTCGACCACGTTGGAGCCGGGGCCGTAGATGCCCTGCACTCCTGCCTCGCGCAGGAATTCGTAGTCCTTCTGCGGGATCACGCCGCCTGCGATCACTTTGATGTCGCTACGGCCCGCTTCCTTCAGCAGTCCGATCAGCTCGGGGATCAGCGTCTTGTGACCCGCCGCGAGGCTGCTGGCGCCGATCGCGTCGACCTCTTTCTCCAGCGCCATCGCCAGCGTTTCCTTCGGCGTCTGGAACAGCGGTCCCGAGACCACCTCGAAACCCATATCGGCAAAGGCGGATGCGATCACGTTGGCCCCGCGGTCGTGGCCGTCCTGCCCCATCTTGGCGACCATCAGTCGCGGCGCGTGGCCCAGCCGGCGTTCGACGGCGCGCACGCCCTCGACCACCTGATTGTAGCGGTCGTCGCCGGCATAGGCCTCGGTGTAGACCCCGCGGACCGGCACCGGAAGCGTGTTGTAGCGGCCATAGGCGTCTTCCATCGCCTGGCTGATCTCGCCCAGCGTCGCATCGTGGCGCGCCGCCTCGACCGCGAGTTCGAGCAGATTGCCCTCGCGCTGCGCCGCGCCGCGCGCCAGCGCGTCGAGCGCCGCCTTGCAACTCATGTCGTCGCGGGTGGCGCGGACCTTCTCCAGCCTTGCAATCTGGCTCGTGCGCACCGCGTGGTTGTCGATATCGAGCGTGTCGATCTCGTCCTCGGTCTCGCGGCGGTATTTGTTGACCCCGACCACCACCGTCTCGCCGCGATCGACGCTCGCCTGCTTGACCGCGGCGGCGCGCTCGATCGCCGCCTTGGGCTTGCCGCTGGCGACATAGCGGGTCATCCCGCCGGCCTCTTCGACCTCGCCCAACAGCGCGCGCGCCTGCTCGATCAGCGCCGCGGTCAGGCTCTCGATATAATAGCTGCCCCCCAGGGGATCGGCGACATTGGTGATGCCGCTTTCTTCCTGGATCACCAGCTGGGTGTTGCGCGCGATCCGGGCCGAAAAATCGGTCGGCAGCGCGATCGCCTCGTCGAGCGCATTGGTGTGGAGCGACTGCGTCCCCCCCAGCACCGCCGCCATCGCTTCCATCGTGGTGCGGATGACATTGTTGTAGGGGTCCTGCTCCTGCAGGCTGACGCCGCTTGTCTGGCAATGGGTGCGCAGCATCTTCGACTTTTCGGATTGGGCGCCGAGCCCTTCCATCACCTCGTGCCACAGCGCGCGCGCGGCGCGCATCTTGGCGATCTCCATGAAGAAGTTCATGCCGATGCCCCAGAAGAACGACAGGCGCGGCGCGAAGGCGTCGAGGTCGAGCCCGGTCTCCATCGCGCGCTTGGCGTATTCCTTGCCATCGGCGATGGTGAAGGCCAGCTCCTGCACCGCGGTCGCTCCGGCCTCGTGCATGTGATAGCCCGAGATCGAAATGCTGTTGAATTTCGGCATGTTGGCCGAGGTATATGCGATGATGTCCGAGACGATCCGCATGCTCGGCTCGGGCGGGTAGATATAGGTGTTGCGGACCATGAACTCCTTGAGGATGTCGTTCTGGATGGTTCCCGAAAGCTTGGCCTGCGGCACGCCCTGGCGCTCGCCCGCGACGATGTAGAACGCCATGATCGGGATCACCGCGCCGTTCATCGTCATCGACACGCTCATCTCGTCGAGCGGGATCGAATCGAACAGGATCTCCATGTCGCGCACCGTGTCGATCGCGACCCCGGCCTTGCCGACATCGCCGCGCACGCGCGGATGGTCGGAGTCGTAGCCGCGATGGGTCGCGAGATCGAAGGCGACCGAGAGGCCCTTCTGCCCGGCGGCGAGATTGCGGCGGTAGAAGGCGTTGGATTCCTCGGCGGTGGAGAAGCCCGCATATTGCCGGATCGTCCACGGGCGCCCGGTGTACATGCTGGCATAGGGCCCGCGGGTGTAGGGCGCGATCCCGGGAACGCCGGGGTCGAGCGCGCTGCCCTCGGCGCCGACATCGGCGGAGGTGTAGAGCGGCTTGATCGCGATGCCTTCCGGCGTTTGCCAGGTCAGGTCGCGGCCCTTGACCTCCTTGTCGGCGAGGGTCTTCCAGTCGGCATAGGTGGGTGTATCGGTCATGGGAGACGCCTAGCGCCCCGATGCGCGCTTGCCAATCAGGCGGAAGCGCTCGGCCGTGCGGAAACGCGAGCGTGCCAGTCGCGGAGGCTGGCGCAGTCTTCGGGGACTTCCAGCCCGACGAACAGCGCGAAATCCACCGTCGTCAGCAGCAGAATATCGGCCGCCGAGAACGCGCTGCCCGCGAGGAATTCGCGCCCGTCGAGCGCGCTGTCGAAGAACCGCATCGCCTCTTCCACGCGCGGCCGATTGGCTTCGCCCCATTCGGTATTGCGACCCGGCAGCGCGGCGGTGAAGCGGTGGGTATGCACCCAGACCGCGCCGACCGGCAGCATCAGGATCAACTCGACCCGGCGGTTCCACATCTCGATTTCGGCGATCTCGAGCGGGGCGTTGCCGAACAGCGGCGGTTCGGGGTTGAGCGCCTCGAGATAGCGCATGATCGCGACGCTTTCCGCGATGATCGTGCCGTCGTCCAGCTCGAGGATCGGCGTCTGCCCCCGCGGGTTCTTCGCAACGAACTCGGGCGCCTTCTGCTCGCGCTGCGGGATCGAGACTTCCTGCGATGGCAGGTCGATCCCCTTCTCGGCGGCGAAGATCCGCACCCGGCGCGGATTGGGTGCGGGGTTTGGGCTGTCGTAGAATAGCATGGTCGTCCTCTCTCCCGTGCCGGTCAGTTCGACCAGTGCGAATCGCCCTTCGGCGTTTCCATGATCTCGGTCAGCTGCCCCATCATGTCCTTGGGGTGCAGAAAGAAGATCGGCGTGCCGTGCGCCCCGATGCGGGTGGGGCCCAGGATGCGCTTGCCCAGTTCCTCGAACCATTTGCGCGCGTCTTCGATATCCTCGACCTCGTAGCAGACATGATGCTGCGCGCCGGCGGGGTTCTGCTGGATGAACTTGGCGATGGGGCTGTCTGGACCGAGCGGCTCGATAAGCTCGATTTGCGTGCCGTGCGCACCGTTCTCGCCGGGCGTATCGACGAAGCAGACCTTCACCCCTTGTTCGGACATGTCGAACGGATCGGAGATTGCGGTCGCGCCGAGCGTATCGCGATAATGCGCGATCGAGTCCGCGATGCTCGGAGTAGCCACCCCGATGTGATTCAAACGGCCCAGTTTCATGCGCAAACTCCTCTCAATTCGTCATGCTGAACTCGTTTCAGCATCCATCTCGCGACCCGCTCCGACATCGCCTTGGGCGAGCTGGACCCTGAAACGAGTTCAGGATGACGGGGCGGTGATGGCGTTCATCATTTCATCGCCCGAGCCTTCGCTCACAGCGGAATATTGTCGTGCTTCTTCCACGGGTTCTCGAGCACCTTGCCACGCAGCTTTCTAAGCCCCAGCGCGATCCGCCTGCGCGTGGCGCGGGGGTGGATCACCTCGTCGATATAACCGCGGCTCGCCGCGACGAAGGGGTTGGCGAAGCGATCTTCGTACTCCCTGGTCTTCTCGGCGATCTTTTCGGGATTGTCGCGGTCCTGGCGGAAGATGATCTCGACCGCGCCCTTGGCGCCCATCACCGCGATCTCGGCGGTCGGCCAGGCGTAGTTGAAATCGCCGCGCAGATGCTTGGAGGCCATGACGTCGTAGGCGCCGCCATAGGCCTTGCGGGTGATCACGGTGATCTTGGGCACGGTCGCCTCGGCATAGGCGAACAAGAGCTTGGCGCCGTGCTTGATGATGCCGTTGTGCTCCTGCGCGGTGCCCGGGAGGAAGCCCGGGACATCGACGAAGGTGACGATCGGGATCGAGAAGGCATCGCAGAAGCGCACGAAGCGCGCCGCCTTCTTGCTGGAATTGATGTCGAGCACCCCGGCGAGCACCATCGGCTGGTTGGCGACAACGCCCACGCTGCGGCCCTCCACCCGGCCGAAGCCGCACAGGATATTGCCCGCATGCGCCGGCTGGATCTCGAAGAAATCACCCTCGTCGAGCACCTTGGCGATGACTTCGTGCATGTCGTAGGGCTGGTTCGCGCTGTCGGGAATCAGCGCGTCGAGGCTGGGCTCCTCGCGGTCCCAGGCGTCGGCGGTGGGGCGCTCGGGCACTTCCAGGCGATTGGAAAGCGGCAGGAAATCGAAGAAATCGCGCGTTGCGAGCAGCGTCTCGATATCGTTCTCGAAGGCGAGATCGGCGACGCTGGTCTTGGTGGTGTGCGTCACCGCGCCGCCCAGTTCCTCCTGCGTCACCACCTCATTGGTCACCGTCTTGACCACCTCGGGCCCAGTGACGAACATGTAGGAGCTGTCCTTCACCATGAAGATGAAATCGGTCATCGCCGGCGAATAGACCGCCCCGCCTGCGCAGGGCCCCATGATCAGGCTGATCTGCGGCACGACGCCGCTGGCGAGGACGTTGCGCTGGAACACCTCGGCATAGCCGCCGAGCGAGGCCACGCCTTCTTGGATACGCGCGCCGCCGCTGTCGTTGATCCCGATCACCGGCGCGCCGACCTTGAGCGCCATATCCATCACCTTGCAGATCTTCTCTGCATGGCGTTTGGAAAGAGAGCCGCCGAAGACGGTGAAATCCTGCGAGAAAACGAACACCAGCCGGCCGTTGATCGTCCCCGATCCGGTGACCACGCCATCGCCCGGGATTTTCTGGTCCTGCATCCCGAAATCGGTGCAGTCGTGTTCGACATAGGTGTCGACTTCTTCGAAACTGTCCTCGTCGAGCAATACCTCGAGCCGCTCGCGGGCGGTCAGCTTGCCCTTGGCGTGCTGCGCGTCGATGCGCTTCTGGCCTCCGCCCAGGTGGGCAGCGTCGCGGCGACGTTCCATTTCGGCGATATTGGCGGACATTGAATTCCCCTGAAAACTCGTACCCCGAGCGGTTAGCCAGCGCAGCCGCTTCGCACAATACCGCGGCCCGATTCCGCCTGCCCCATCACGCGCCGCGCAGCGCAGAGATCAGGAACTCGACATTGCCTTCAGGCCCGGTGATCGGGCTTTCGACCACGCCCTGCACCGCAAAGCCCAACCCTTCTACCCAGTCCTGCACTTCGGCGCAGACCCGCTCGTGGAGCACCGGATCGCGCACCACCCCGCCCTTGCCCACTTCCTCGCGCCCGACCTCGAACTGCGGCTTGATCAGCGCCACCAGCCGGCACTGCGGTGCCGCGAGCTCCAGCGGCCGCTCCAGCACCTTGGCCAATCCGATGAAGCTCGCATCGCAGACCACCCAGCCGCAGGGTCGGTCGATCATCGCAGGCGTGAGGATCCGCGCGCTGGTCTGTTCGAGCACGGTGACGCGCGGATCCTGGCGCAGCTTCCACGCGAGCTGGTTGGTCCCGCTGTCGACCGCGAACACGTGATCCGCGCCCGCCTCCAACAGCACATCGGTGAAGCCCCCGGTCGAGCTGCCGATATCCATCGCGACGGCCCCCGCCGGGTCGAGTTCGAAATGCTTGAGCGCATGCGCCAGCTTGATCCCGCCGCGGCTGACCCAGGGATGATCGCGTCCGCGCACCTCGAGCGGCGCGTCCCCGGGCAATTGCTGGCCCGGCTTGGCGAGCTTGGTCTCGCCCGAAAACACCAGCCCCGCCATCACCAGCGCCTGCGCGCGAGTGCGGCTCTCAACCAGCCCGCGCTCGACGAGCAGCTGATCAATCCGGCGTTTTGTGCTCATGGCTTGCGATGATCCATTGGAAACAAGCGGCCTAGCGCGCATTGAGCGGTTATGAAACCGATCTACAGCCATTTGGCCGCCGCCCTTGGTCTCACCTTCGCGCTCGCCGCCTGCATCCCGGCGCCGCGGCCGGCACCTACGCCGGCTCCCGCCCCGGTCGAGGTGCGCCCCACGCCCACCCCGATCCCCACACCGCAGCAGACCTATGCCAATTGGATGGACGCCCCGCGCAGCGCCGGTGACTGGAACTATCGCCAGCAGGCGGGCGGCTCGCTGGCGCAATTCGGCTCGCCCGGCGCCGGTGCGGGCTTCGCAATGCGCTGCGACAGCGCCCGGCGCGCAATCGTGCTGACGCGCGAATCGAACGCGTCCCAGCCGGTCCCGCTGCGCATCCGCACCGAGACCGCCGAGCGCGTGGTCACTGCCGAGCCGGTCGCGGGCCAGACATCCTCGGTGGCGGTGGCGATCCCGGCGCGCGACCCGATCCTCGATGCGATGGCGCTTACCAAGGGCCGCTTCGCGATCGAGGCGCAGGGCACGCCGACGCTCTATATTCCGGCCTGGGCCGAAGTCACCCGCGTGATCGAAGACTGTCGCTGATCGGTAACAGAACGCGCTTCGGCATCGGCAACCCGCAAGCGGCCGATACTGACGTGGGAAAACTTTTATACAAGACTTGTTTTAATCGCGCACAGGCAACAGATTGCCACTCAAGATCAGCGGCGAAACGCGGTCTTGTCCCCGGAGACGGGGTACTTTGGCTCTAACAGCGCGAAAGGAGGTGATCCGATGTCTCATGGTTCAGCAGAGAGGTCGGCAAGTTTCCGCGCGGAGCACTATCGGTAAAACCTACCCTTAGAGGCTCCGTGAAGCGGCGCTTCCCGCCGCTGACCATGCGAAGGGCAGTTCCAACCCGAGCGCTTGCGCCGGGCCGGAGCTGCCCTTCACATGTTGGCGAAGCCTATTGTTCGCCATTGCAATATAATTGCTCAGTGGCGCTCTTTTCGTCCAGTTGGGTATGGGCTGGCTGATGGTATCTTCACACCGCTTGCCCTGCGCCCTTGCGCAGATTACCCGCTCGGGATGAACTTCGAACAGATCGCCCACCCCGCTCCCGTCCCCGGTGCAACCCGCCAGCAGGCGCTCGCCGACCCCGGCTTCGGCAAGCTCTTCACAGATCACATGGTCGAGATCGACTATGATGCGGACAAGGGCGGCTGGTTCGCCGCGCGGATCGGCCCGCGCCAGCCGATCACGCTCGATCCGGCGGCGGCGGTATTGCACTACGCGCAGGAAATCTTCGAGGGCATGAAGGCCTATCGCCACGAAGACGGCAGTTTTGCGCTGTTCCGCCCCGAGGCCAATGCCCGCCGTTTCAACGATTCGGCGCGGCGGATGGCGATGCCAGAACTGCCCGAGGATTTGTTCCTCGAATCGGTCCGTCAGCTCGTGCTCAAGGACCGCGACTGGTACCCCGAGATCGAGGGCGGCGCGCTCTATCTGCGGCCCTTCATGTTCGCCAGCGAGGCCTTTCTCGGCGTGCGCCCCGCACGGCAGTACAAATATATGGTCATCGCCAGCCCGGTGGGCGGTTATTTCAAATCGGGCGCTCCGGCGGTCAAGATCTGGGTCAGCCGCAACTACACCCGCGCGGCGCCCGGCGGCACCGGCTTCGCCAAGACCGGCGGCAATTACGCCGCCAGCCTCGTGCCGCAGGACGAAGCCACCGCGCAGGGCTGCGATCAGGTCGTGTTCCTCGATGCGGTGGAGAAGAAATGGATCGAGGAGCTGGGGGGCATGAACCTGTTCTTCGTCTTCGACGACGGCAGCGTGGTCACCCCGCCGCTGACTGGAACGATCCTGCCCGGCATCACCCGCGACAGCCTGATCGCACTGCTGCGCGACGAAGGTCTGAGCCTGCGCGAGGAGCCCTACAGCATCGACCAGTGGCGCATCGATGCGGGCACCGGCCATCTGCTCGAAACCATGGCCTGCGGCACCGCGGCGGTGGTCACCGCAGTCGGCACGGTCGCGGGACCCGATGGCGAATTCACCATCGGCTCGGGCGGTCCCGGCCAACTCACGACCCGGCTGCGCGACCGGCTGGTGGGTATTCAGCGCGGCACCGTCGCCGACGACCGCGGCTGGGTGACGAAGCTCTAAGAACGAGCGCCCGAACGGGATTGTCAGGGAGTGAATCTCCCCTCCCCTCGGGGAGGGGCCGGGGGTGGGGGAGCGCGCCGCAGGCGCGCGTCCAGTTTCATCGGGGCCTAACACACCCCCACCCGACCTCCCCCTCAAGGGGGAGAGCGATTCGGTCAATCCAAAGTCTTCGGGTACTAGGCCGCAATCCGGCTGAGCCGCATCGCCAGCCGCGCCGCGGGCGCGATGCTCTGCGCCACCTGAGTCAGCGCGCGGCCGCCCGTGGCATGCTCGCCGGTGTGCCAGATCGCTTCGGCTACCCGCACCGGTCGCCGGGCGCGGCGGGCAAACTCCTGCTGATAGGTGGGCGCCGCCGCGCCTCCCCCCTGCTGCCAGGCCTGCGCCGCGGCAATCCCGCTGGCGATGGCGATGCTCATCCCCTCTCCGGCGAGGCTGGGGATCACCGCGGCCTGATCGCCCAGCCGGAACAGCCCGGGCGCGGTGTCCTGCGCAATCCAGCCATAGGGAACCGCCGCGATCGTATCGACACGCGGGCTGGCGGGCGCGAACCGCAACCGCGCGGCGAAGGCTGCGGACTGGTCCGCGAGCATGTCGAGCAACTGCGCCGGATCATTGGCCGCGCGCGCGAGCAGCGATTTGCGCAAGGCAAGACAGACATTGGCGCTGCCATCCTCCTGCAGCACGATCCCGGCATAGCCGCCCGCGAACAGATGCAGTTCGATGCTCTCGCCGATCAGCGCGGTGAGCCGCGGATCCGACGCGATCCGAAACCGCAGCCCGAGCGCCGGATCGCGCGCATTGCGGGGGCGAGCGGCACCGCGCAGATCGTGCTTGCCGCTGGCGAGAAACAACGAATCGGAGCGGTAGTCGCGCGCCGCGCCGCTGGCGCAGCCGGGCGCCAGCGCGCGGATCGTGTCGATTTCGAGAGCGGCTCCAGCCTTCACCGCCACTCGCCGAAGCGCGCTGTCGAAAGCGCGGCGCGAGAGCCCCCAGGCCGGCTCGGGCAGCGTGTTCTGCGCGAAGCTGTCACCCGCGAACAGCCGCAGCGTGGTCACCCTCTGTGCGCCGAGCTGGGCCAGATCGATCCCGAGGCTGCGAAGGGTGGCGGCGGTGCGCCAGCTCATGAAGCCGCCGCACAGCGCATCGCCGACCTCGGCGTCGCGATCGATCAGCAGGGGTTCCGCCCCGCCCCGCGCTAGGACGATCGCGGCGGCGCACCCGGCAGGTCCTGCCCCGAGGATCACCGGAGCGTCCGTAGGCGCCATCAGACCCGCTTTTCGACGCAAAGCCGGAAGGGGAAAACCCGCCGCACCCGCGCGTCGGTGATCCCGGCCTCCGCGAGGAGCTGCTTCCATTCCGCAGGGCGATAGGAGCGCGCGATCGACATATGCCCGTCGTGGCGCACGATCGGGTGCCAGCCGGCCAACTGCGCGAGCAGCGGATAGGCGAAATAGGCGAAGCCGTGGCGGTGGAGATCGTTGACGAGCCAGCAGCATTTGGCGTGCGTATCCATCGCGATCAGGAAGGCGATCAGCTCGTCATGCGCCATGTGATGCGCGACCAGGCTGGAGATGACGACGTCGAAATCGCGCGCGATCACCTCGGCATAGTCGCCGGTCCAATATTCGATCGGCAGGTCGCAGGGCGTGCTCTCGCGCGCCACGACCTTGCTCTTGGGATTGAGATCGACCCCGACCAGATAGGCGGTCTTGCCCTTGCGCTTCGCCCAGGCGGCGATCTCGCGCAGCATGTCGCCATCGCCGAAACCGACATCGAGCAGGCGGAAGGTATCGCGGCCCTTCAGCGCGCGCTCGAGATAGTCCAGCGTCGGACGATAGGCCTGGGTCAGGCGGTTGACCTTCGCGAGATCCTGCAGGACGTCGCGATAGGTGGCCAGATCCATGCCGGGCTCGTCCATCATCTCCTGGGCGATGAGGCGGTCTTCAAGCATTGCCGATCACCCGCTCCAGCCGAAGCGGAAGCCTTCCATCGCCAGCCCGGGGCCGAAGGCCAGCGCGACCCCATTGCGCGGGGCGTCGCGCAGCGTGCGTTCGAGCACGAACATCAGCGTCGAGGAGGACATATTGCCGAAATCGCGCAGCACCGCGCGCGAATGGTCGAGCGCATCGGGGGCGAGCCCGAGCCCGCTCTCGACCGCGTCGAGGATCGAGCGCCCCCCGGCATGGACCGCGAAGGCCTCTGGCAGAGCTTGCGGCGCGATCCGCGCGCGGACCTCGGGGTTGAGCAACGCGTCGCGGATCCGGCCCGGGACCTCGCCCGAGAGATGCATGTGGAAGCCGGTGTCGCCGATATGCCAGGTGATCAGCCCGTCGCTGTCCTCCAGCGTCGCGGAAAGGCCCTCGCCCAGCTCGAGACCCGGACCTTCGCCGCTGACGATCGCCGCCGCGGCGCCGTCGCCGAACTGTGCGCCGGCGAGCAGCGGCTCGATCTCGTCGTGGTCCTGATGGTGCAGGCTCGAGAGCTCGACCGTGACCACCAGCACGCGCGCACCCGCCTCGCTGCGGACGATATGGCGCGCGGTGCGCAGCGCGGTGACCGCGGCGTAGCAGCCCATGAAGCCGATCAGCACCCGCTCTACCGAGCCCGCCAGCCCCAGCCGCCGGGCGATCATCTGGTCGATCCCCGGCGCCACGAACCCGGTGCAACTTGCAACGACGATATGTGTGATTGAACCGAGATCGCCCAGCTTCGCGATGGCAGTCAGCGCCAGTTCGGGTGCTTCTCTGGCATAAATTTCCATGCGATCCGCAGTGCTGGGTGGTTCGGCGGCGTAAAAACCGGCCCCCTCGTCGAGCTTGGCGTCTTCCTCGTCCAGCACCGACCAGCGGTGTTCGATGCCCGAGCGCTCCGCCATCCGCGCGTAGAGCTTCGCCTCGCGGCGACCTTCGAGCCGGCGCATCGCCCAGTGGCGATAATCCTGTTCGAAGTCGCAAGCGGGCACTGCTGTGGCGATGGCATTGATACGCGCGGTCATGCGGGAAGACATCCTAGATTGCTCCCTTCAACGGTTGCGCGCTGCGCAGGTTTCCTAGCGCGGCAGATTATCGCGCAGCTCGGCGAGCCACAGATCCGCCACCGCATCGCTCGGCGCGCGCCAGTCACCGCGCGGGCTGAGCGCGCCCCCCGGGCTGACCTTGGGCCCGTTGGGCAGCGCACTGCGCTTGAACTGACTGTACTGGAAGAAGCGCCTCAGGAACTTCTCCAGCCAGCCGGCGATAATCTCGAGGCTGTACTCGTTCTTGCGGTCCTCTGCGAAGCCCTCGGGCCACAGCCCCGCCCTCGCATCCTTCCAGGCGTGCCATGCGAGGAAGGCGACATGGCTGGGCTTGTGGCCCCAGCGCATGATGTGATGCAGGAAGAAGTCGTTGAGCTCGTAGGGTCCGATCTTGCCCTCGGTGCTCTGGATCTCCCCATCTTCGCCCACCGGGATCAGCTCCGGCGAGATCTCGGTGCCGAGGATCGCCAGCAGCACGGCATCGCATTCCGCATCGAACTGGGAGGTGGTCGTGGTCCAGCGGATCAGATACTGGATCAGGGTCTTGGGCACGCCCGCATTGACGTTGTAATGGCTCATCTGATCGCCGACGCCGTAAGTGCACCACCCCAGCGCCAGCTCGCTCAGATCGCCGGTGCCGATGACCCAGCCGCCATGCTGACCCGCCAGCCGGAATAGGTAATCGGTACGCAGCCCCGCCTGCACGTTCTCGAAGGTCACATCGTAGACCGGCTCGCCTCCGGCGAAGGCATGACCGATGTTCTCGAGCATCAGCCGCGCGGTCGGCTTGATATCGATCTCCTCGGCGGTGATGCCGAGCGCCTCCATCAGCTTCCAGGCATTCGATTTGGTGGTGTCCGAGGTGCCGAAGCCGGGGAGCGTGTAGCCTCGAATGGTGGAGCGCGGCAGGCCGAGCGTGTCGCAGGCTTTGGCGGCGACGATCAACGCATGGGTGCTGTCGAGCCCTCCCGAAACGCCGATGACGAGCGACTGCGGATCGGTCGCCCCGATCCGGCGGACGATGCCCTCCACCTGGATGTTGAACGCTTCATAGCAATCCTCGTCGAGCTTGAGCTTGCGATTGGGGACGAAGGGAAAGCGGCGCACCGGACGGTTCAGGCCGATATCACCGCCCCGGGGCTCGTGATCGAAAACCACGGTGCGAAAATGATCTTCGGGCCGTCCGGAAGCCTCCGCGGCATCGTTGAAGGTCTGCATCCGCATCCGGTCGCTGAGGATCCGCTGGCAGTCGATGTCGGCGATGCTCAACTCGGGTTCGCGATCGAAGCGGACGCTTTCGACCAGCAGATCGCCCAGTTCGTAGATCATCCCCTGCCCGTCCCACGCGAGATCGGTGGTGCTTTCACCGTGACCGCTCGCCGAATAGGCATAAGCGCAGACCGAGCGCGCGGAACTTGCGCGGCTGAGCAGATGGCGCTCGTCCGACTTGCCGATGGTGATGTTGGAGGCGGACAGGTTGAGCAGGATAGTCGCGCCCGCGAGCGCCGCCTGCGTGCCCGGCTGGACCGGGCTCCAGAAGTCCTCGCAAATCTCTATTCCGAAGACGAAGCCTGGGATGCTCTCGTGCGCGAAGATCAAATCGATCCCGAACGGCACTTCCGCCCCGTTGACCGAAATCGCCAGATCCACACAATCGCGGCCGTGCGCGAACCAGCGCTTTTCGTAGAACTCGCGGTAGTTCGGCAGATAGCTCTTGGGCACCACGCCCAGGATCGTGCCGCGCGCGATGGCGATGGCGCAATTGTAGATCCGTCCGTTGCGGCGCAGCGGCGCACCGATCACCAGCACGGTCGGTAATTCGCGGCTCGCCTCGACCACCTTCTCCAGATGAATCTCCACCGCGTCGAGCAGTGCGCCCTGCATATGCAGATCGTCGATCGCGTAGGAGGAAAGACACAATTCCGGATAGAGCAGCAGGTCCACATTCCGATCCGCGGCCTTGCGCGCTTCGCTGACGATCCCTTTGGCATTATAGGCGACATCGGCGGTGCGCACCTTGGGGGTGCTGGTCGCTACACGCACGAAGCCATGGGTGTGGATGTCGAAGAAGGGGTGGGCCTGAGTCATGCCGTCTTCCGTATCGGCAGACACTCCGCCACGCAATCGACCAGACCGGACCTCACGCGGCGAGGAGCTCGGCGGCGCGCGGACCGTCCTGCAGCAGGGCGAGCAGACCGCGCTCTTCGCGGCTGAGCCATTTGGTGCTGCGCGGCAAGCTCAAGGTCTCTCTCCACTCGGCCTGTTTGCCGATCAGATCGATGACCGCCGGGTGAACGTAGCTCTTGCGCGTCACAGCCGGAGTATTGCCGAGATGTGCGGCGACCTCTTCCAGCACCGCCTTGATGGTCAGCACCTCTTCGCTGGCGGCCAGCAGGCTGAAACCGAGCACGCTCGCATGCCAGGTGCGGAAGTTCTTCGCCGTAAAATCCTCACCCATCGTCTCGCGCAAATAGGCGTTCACGTCGGATGATCCGACCGCGTGATGCTCGCCCTCGTCGTCAATATACTGGAAAACGTGTTGCCCGGGCAGGTCCTGCATCCTGCGCACGACCCGTGCCAGACTGCTGTCGGTCACCGTCATCTCGCGCAGCTTGCCACCCTTGCCCTTGAACCGCAGTCGTAGCGTGTGACCGGTCACCTCGGCATGACGCTGGCGCAGGGTCGTCGCACCGTAGCTCTTGTTGCGCGCCGCATATCCCTCGTTCCCGATCCGGACTGCGCCCAGATCGAGCAGCCGCACCACGCTCGCCACCGCGCGCTCGCGGGTCAGCGCGCGGGCGCGCAAATCCTCTTCGACGCGGCGGCGCACGAGCGGCAGCAGATTGCCAAAGGTGATGCAGCCGTCGTATTTCTCGCTTTCCTGCTTGGCGCGAAAATCGGGGTGGTAGCGGTATTGCTTGCGGCCCTTCGCGTCATAGCCGGTGGCAAGGATATGGCCGTTGGGTGCCGGGCAGAACCAGGCATCGATATAGGCCGGCGGCAGCGCGATCTCACTCAGCCGCCGCTTCTCCAGGCGATCGGCGATCAGCTTGCCGTCGGGGTCGTAATAGGCCCAGCCCCGGCCGGCGCGCTTGCGGGTGATCCCGGGGAGATCGTCGTCGACATAGATGAGCTTCGTCATGGTGAAGGCCAAACCGCCCGGACTGCGATCCGGTTCCGCTTGCCTGCCGCTCATTCACGCCCCACCTTGCGTCCCACAAACGCGAGGAGACATGCTTTGCCCAACGCCGACTATACGCCGCCCGAAGTCTGGTCGCACGATGCCGAGAACGGTGGTAAATTCGCCAGCATCAACCGTCCGACCGCGGGTGCGCGCGAAGACAAGGAGCTTCCGCTGGGCAAGCACGACTTCCAACTCTATTCGCTCGCCACGCCCAATGGGGTGAAGGCGACGATCATGCTCGAGGAACTGCTCGAAGCCGGGCATTCAGGCGCCGAATACGACGCCTGGACGATCGATATCGGTAATGGCGACCAGTTCGGTTCGGGTTTCGTCGATCTCAACCCCAACTCCAAGATCCCCACCCTGCTCGACCGCAGCGGCGAGAAGCCCGTGCGGGTGTTCGAGAGCGGCGCCATCCTGATGCATCTGGCGGAAAAATTCGGTGCCTTCCTGCCGACCGATCACACCCGCGCCGAAGTGCTCAGCTGGCTGTTCTGGCAAGTCGGCAGCGCCCCCTTCATCGGCGGCGGCTTCGGTCATTTCTACGCCTATGCGCCCGAAAAATACGAATATCCGATCAACCGCTATGCGATGGAAACCAAGCGGCTGTTCGACGTCGCAGACAAGCGGCTCGAGCGCTCGCAATATCTCGGCGGCGACGAATACACCGTCGCCGACATCGCCGCCTTCCCCTGGATCGCCCCCTTTGTTTTCGGCGGAATTTACGGCGAAGCGCGCAAGTTCCTCTCGATTCACGAATACGAGCATGTCGATCGCTGGGTGAAAGCCATCGCCGAGCGACCCGCGGTGAAGCGCGGCCGGATCGTCAACAAAACCTGGGGCGAAGAGGACGAGCAATTGCGCGAGCGCCATTCGGCTGCGGATTTCGAAGGCAAGGCTCTCTAGGCTCGAAAGTTCGGGCGCAACCGGCGGTTGCGTCCGCAGGTCCGATGGACGGCGCCGGGAGGTCACCCCTTTTCATCGCCGCGCAAGCCGCTATAGGGGCCCGCTCGTGCTGGGGTGTAGCCAAGTGGTAAGGCACCGGTTTTTGGTATCGGCATTCGCAGGTTCGATCCCTGCCACCCCAGCCAGTATTTCCAGCACGTCATGCCGAACCGTGAGCTCGGAGCGAATCCTTCGTCAGCTTGATCCGGTCGTGCCTCGCTGGCAGACGCCGACAATGCGGATCGCCATCTACGACCTTGATAACACGTTGACCCGGCGGGCGACCTTCACGCCCTTTCTGGTCTTCGCCGCGCAGCGGATCGCGCCTTGGCGATTGGCGCTGCTGCCGGTCTGGGTGGCGATGATGATTGGATATCGCGCAGGGCTTTACGATCGAAGCAGGCTCAAGACCCGCGGAATGCGGCTGATGCTCGGCATGGCAGACATTGCAACGCTCGAGAAATTGGGCCGGCAGTTCGCAGCCCGTCGTGCGGACAATGACGGGTTCATGCCTGCGGCCCTTGCCTTGCTCGAGGAAGATCGAACCCAAGGCGCGCGTATCGTCGTCGCGACAGCAGCGTTCGAATTCTACGCGAGGGCTTTCGCCGACCATCTCCGCATCGATACGGTGATCGGGACGCGCTGGGACGATTGTTCGATCCCGGGCGGAAATTGTCACGGCGAGACAAAGCTCGCGCGGGTTAGGCAGTGGGCCGAGCAGGAGGGCCACGCGCTGGATGATATCGAGCTGCGCTTCGTGAGCGACAGCTTTGCCGATGCGCCGCTGCTGGAACTGGCAGACGACCCGATCTTCATCAGCGCAAGTTCTGCCAAGAGGGCAAGGGCCCAGGCCCGCGGTTGGCGGGTCCTCAGCGCCGACTGAGCAGCTCTGCGAGCCGCCTAACGATCACCGCCCCCGTTGCGTCGAACCTCTCCTGCGAAAACTTGTCCAACACCCGTGCGCGTGCTTCGCAGCCCATCGCAGAAAGGTCTTGCGGGGCATCCAGCAACTCGCCGAGTGCCTTGGCCAGCGAATGCGGGTCGCCGACCTCGACGACGCGTCCCGTAGCGGGCGCGTCGACAGTGAAGGGCATTTCCCCTGTGCGCGACACGATGGCGGGAAGGCCCGCCTGCATTGCCTCGTGCGCGGCGATGCAGAAGCCTTCGCGGCGCGAGGGCTGCACATAAAGGTGAAGCTTCGCCAGGAAGCCTGCGGGGTCGCTGGCAAACCCGATGAAGTCGATCGTATCGAGGTCGAGGGCCTTGGCACGCGCGCGCAACGCGCTCTCGTCTCCGCCAGCTCCGGCGATCGCAATTCGGTAGCGTGTTTTCGGCGCCGAGGAGCCAGAGTGCATAATGGCGAGGGCATCGATGAGAATGTCGTACCCCTTGTTGGGGTGGAGCCTGCCGAGGCTGCCGATCCGCAGGGCCTCTTCCGGCTGCCAGGGCTGCGCCCGGGGAGCATTCGGTTCGGCCGCGAAGATGGGCCATGTTACAAGCCGATCGGCCGGAATGCCCAGTCGCTCGCCGGTCAGCGCGGCGACCTGCGAACTGTCCGCTACCCAGATGTCGGTCGCAGCTGCACGCCAGCGCAGCAGCCGCTCGTTCCATGGCTTGAGAAACGCATTGTGCTGCCAGCTTACGACCGGGATGCCGAGACTTCGGCCCGCAAGCTGTCCAAGCAGCGTCGCGCGGGTCAGCGAGGTCCAGAGTGCCTCCGCACCCCATCCCCGCGTCTGATCGCGAATCCAGCGGTAAGCGGCCACCTGGTCCTTCTCGCCTCCGTCGCGCACGACGGGTTCGATGCCCTCTGTCCTCAATCGCTCTACGGCAAGTCCGTCGCGCCTGGTGAGTGCCATGATGCGAACCTGCGCACCTGCTCGTTCCAAGGCTCGGACGATCTTGGGTAGAGGCGTCTGCGCGCCGCCTCCCTCCATGGAATTGATCACATATGCTATCCGCATGGCGCTCCGCCCTCACGGCGTGCGACCGCGGCCGCGATGGCGTTGGCGGCTCGTTCGGATGCGGGTGTTTCGGACAGCGCAAAAGTATGCGCGATCAGCCGCTTCTGCTCGGGGCGATAGCGCTCGCCGATTGCATCCCACCGGGCAAGTGCGGAAACCAGACCCGAGGCACTCTCCACCCTCTCCCCGGTCCGCAGAAAGGGCAGCGCCGTCTCGCCTTGCGAGCCCAGTGCGCCGTTGGGATCCAGCAGGAATACGGGCCGCGGTCGCACGAGGAACTCGTAAATCTGGCTCGATGCATCGCCGATGTAGCCGTCCGCTCCGAGCATATAGGACATGTCGAACAGGCGCGGCCCGTCGATGTCGATAAGGATGTTCGACGCCGCCAGCACCTCCTCCGGGATTTCGGGGCGCACTCTGCCGACCTTGTATTCGGGTGAGATGTGGATGGCCTTGCGGAACAGCATGACATGCGGTGCGAAGATCATATTGTAAGCCTGCCCTGCCTCGCTCGCGAACCAGCGGAGCAATTCGGGTCCAGTATCGTACCAGCTCGACAGGTGCGGGTCGAAGTGCGGATTATAGACGAATGTCGGGCGGCCGTTGCTGAAGAAGTCGGGCCGTGCATGAAGATCGATGCCCTCGAACTTGGAATAGCCGGTCACCTCGATCTTGGCTGGATCGACGCCGTTGGCGACGAGTTGCTCCTTCATTTTCGGACCGGCGACGAGACTGAGATCGAAGCGCCGGTGGTCGGGATGGAAGGTGACGCTGCGGTCGCCCGTCCCGTGCGGCACCCTGATGAACAGCGGTGCAGTGTCCGGATCGAGGCGTTGCTTGATCCTCAGACAGGTCCGCTCGGTCGAAACTACCGCATGGCTCGAAGAGAAAAGCGCCAAGTGAAAGCGAAGGCGTGCAAGACGGGTGGCAGGTGCGACCTTGTCCAGCATCCGCGTCGCGCCAGCGATGACTCGCGGCAGGGAGAGTTCCTGCCAGTTTATGCGCGCCGCATCTTCCGGCCGGATGAGGTTCTCTATCTGTGCACGGACGGCGCCGCTGGCATAGGCCACCAAGGTCTCGACCCCGGGATGGAGGCGGGCCATCGCGCCCGCGACCGGAGCGAGATGGGCCACCTGATGCGCCGCGTCGTGGTTGAACAGGAAAACCGCTCGGGACATAGGCCGCGCGGATAAGGCAACGGCTCGCCGATGCAAAGCGAATAGCCGGCTTGCGCCATTTGCCTAGATAGACGCCAACGGCTACCGCGCGGTCGAGCCTGAGGCTGCGCGCCGCATTGGGATTGATGATGAAACTTGCGGCAGAGGAGATGGATCGGCCCGGCGAGCCCCGGCGCGGCGGGCTGCTCAATATCCTCAAGAATGTCGCCTGGCTGATGGGTGGCAAGGGCTTCGGGGCGATCTGCTCCATCGCCTATCTTGCCATCCTGTCGCGCTCGCTCGGTCTCAAGGACTTCGGCCACTTTTCGCTCATTTTTGCGACCGGCCTCGCGCTGGTTGCGCTGGCAAGCTTCCAGACCTGGCAGACAGTGGTGAAGTTCGGTGCCGAGCCCTCGCGCCGCAGGGATTGGCGCAGTTTCGGGCGTCTCGTGTGGCTGTGCGGGGCCATCGACGTCTCCGGCGCAGCGGTCGGGACTCTGGTGGCCTTCGTGGTTTACTACGGGTTCGGAGGGGCGCTCAGCCTCAATCCCGAATTCATCGACATGGCCTTCTGGTTCAACGTCGCATTGCTGTGGTCGCGGATGACCACACCCAACGGCATCGTTCGCGTTCTCGACCGCTTCGACCTCGGCACCTATGTCGAAGCGGTGGTCCCGGCGGGCCGGCTGCTCGCCTCGTTGCTGATCATTCTTCTGGGGCCGACCGTAGGCCGCTTCCTGTTCGCCTGGGCCTTCTTCGACCTGCTGACCGGATTGCTGTATTGGATCGTCGCTTGGCGGCTTGTGCCCAAGGCTCTCAACCGTGAGACATTCGGCCATTTCCGCGAGACGCTGACCGCCAATTCGGATGTGCCCAAGTTCTTCGGCATCACCTATGCCAGCTCGACGCTCGATGCGATCTACAAGCAGGGGCCGGTCCTGGTCGTGGGACTCCTCCTTGGCACCAGCGCGGCGGGTCTTTACCGCCTCGCCGATCAATTGGGTCAGGGGATCGGTAAGCTATCGGGAATGCTTACGCGCGCGATCTTCCCCGAGTTCGCGGTGGCGCATACCACGCAGGCGATCGACCTGTTCCGCCGGCTGGTACGACAGGTGACGCTGATCGCTGCGCTCGGCGGCGTGGGCGTGACGCTGGTCGCCATTTTCCTAGGGGAGCCGCTGCTCACATTGATCGGCGGGGACGCCTATACGGCTGGCGCGGTTATCCTCATCCCGCTGGCGGTCGCTGCGTCTTTCGAACTTGCGTCGGTGGCTTACGAGCCGATGCTCTATTCGACGGGACACGCGCAATATCCGCTGGTGATCCGGTTGATTGCGGTCGCTGTGCTGGGCGTCGGCATTTTCTTTCTTCTGCCGATGGGACCGATCGGGGTGGGCATCGCTGTCGCCTGCGGCATGGCCGTGTCGTGGGTGCTGATGAGCGCGATCGTCCTGCGGGTGATGCGCAGCCTGGTACTGGCGGAGAAAGCGGCGTGAATTCGGCGCTTATATTGGCGGGAACCCGGCCGGGCGGCGATCCGCTTGCGGGGGTCGAGGGCAAGCCGCACAAGGCGCTGATCGAGATCGAGGGCAGGACCCTCCTTGAGAGAGTGGTAACGGCGCTGCGCGGTGCAGGGATGGATCGCATCGGCGTATCCTGCGACGATGGGCCTGTCGCCGAACTCGCCCGCTCGCTGGAATGCGAGGTGATGCGGACAGGAGCCGGGCCCAGTGAAAGCGCCAGCATCGCCTTTGCGGCTTTCGGGGCACCGCTCCTCATTACGACCGCGGACCACGCCCTTCTGCGAGCAGAATGGGTGCGCGAACTTATAGAAGGTACGCCTGCGGATGCCGATCTGGGCGTCGCGATGGCGAAGTGGGAAGATATCGAAATCGCCATGCCCGGCAGCAGGCGCACCTACCTGCGGTTTGCCGACGGTTCCTGGTCGGGCTGCAACCTTTTCTACCTGCGAACCCATCGCGCCGAAGCCGCGCTGTCAACCTGGCGCAGCGTCGAGGCGGATCGCAAGCACCCCTGGCGATTAGTTCGCAGGCTGGGACTGACCACGCTCGCCGCCTATGCTCTCGGCCGTCTGGGTCTGGGCGATGGAATTGCGCGGCTTGGGCGCCGCATCGGTATCGAGGTGCGCCTGGTCAGGGCGTCGGATGGCCTCGCAGCGGTCGATGTCGACAAACCGCAGGACTTGGAAGATATCCGCGCGTTGACTGGCCGGACCGAAACTTAGTGCCGCCTTGCAGTCGCGTCATAAGCGCGATGTTTCCACCCACGCCGCAGACCGTCTGACTGCTCGGTGCAGGAACCTGCCGAAATGGCATGCGTAGAGGGTCATGACCAAGAGCAAGCAGGTTGGGCCCTCTTGATGCTGGCTGGGACGAATTCCTGGGTACCATATTGCGGGGTCGCGCCCGCTCCTGACGAGTGGTGGATGCGGTTCAACTCCGATCCGGTTTTGATCCTGGCGCTCGCTGCTGGACTCGGCTGGGTCTTGCTTCGCGGCGGTTTCGATGCGGGCGGCCGCAGACGGCTCTTCGGTGCTGCCGCCATCTTCGCTTTCCTGTATATTTCGCCATTCTGCGCGCTGGGCTCGTCTCTGTTTGCCGTTCGGGCAGCTCATCATGTCGTGCTGGTTGCTGCCTTGGCGCCGCTGCTTGCCGGATTTGCTCCCTTCGAGCGGGCCGCCCGCTCTCTGTCGCTGCCGCAGCTGACCGCCTTGCACATGCTGATCTTCTGGGCGTGGCATGCCCCCGCGCTTTACTCAGCAGCGCTCTCCAACGACGCCCTGTTCTGGGCGATGCAGGCAAGCCTGCTGCTCTCCGCCGCCGTCTGGTGGGCCCGTGTGCGGCAGGCCGAGCCGGGCGCCGCCGTGATCGCGCTGCTCGCCACCATGGTCCTGATGGGTCTGCTCGCCGCGCTGCTCATCTTCGCGGGCCGCGCCTTCTACGAACCGCATTGGCTGACCACTCAGGCGTGGGCACTTTCGCCGCTCGAGGACCAGCAATTGGCCGGCATTCTGATGTGGGTGCCCGGATCGGCCATCTACCTGCTGGTCGCGCTCGCGGTGCTCTACCGGTCCTTGCGGCTCGAACCTGCCCGGTGAACCTCTCCGACTTCTTCCGTGACTGGTCGAAAAGCTATCGCGACCGCGGGAAATACACTCCCGTCGGGGTCACCTTCCATTGGACCATGGCCGCGCTGGTGATCTATCAACTGCTCTCCGGCTGGTGGATGCAGCGCTATCTCGTCGGGGCCGACAAGCTGGACGCCTATGCCCGCCACAGTGGCCTGGGTCTCACCCTGCTGCTGCTCGGCGCGCTGCGGCTGCTATGGCGGATGATGGTGCCAGGCCCGATCAACGATGCCGACAATCAGGGATGGCGCAGCAATGTGGCACATATCATCCACGCGATGTTCTACACGCTGTTCACGATCATGCCGCTGAGCGGATACATGCTGTGGTCCGCGATCCAGCCGGCGCGTCCGCTGTATATCGGCGGACTGGTCCGGGTGCCTTCGATGCCGTTTCAGGATTTCTCGCCCGAGTGGCAGTCCTGGGTGCTGGAAAGCTCGCTCGACGTGCATGTCTTCTGCGTCGTGGTTCTCGCGCTTCTGATCCCGGCTCACGCAGGAGCGGCGATCAAGCACCACTTCTGGGATCGGGACGACGTGTTCGAAGGCATGCTTCCGGAAGTGCCGGATACCGACTGGAATCCCGCAGCCGCGAGGCGAAAGCCGCAAGGGGAGCAATCTCCTCCTCGTGCAGAAGCCGGCTGATATGCGTCATCGCGCCGTTCGGATCGCCATAGCGTTCTCCAGTCCGCCAGTGTCGCAGCTGCGCCTCCAGATAGGGCGCGGGCTGCGCAGCGACCGGCGGATTGCCCAGCCCTACACCCATCCCGTCGCGGCCGTGGCATTCTGCGCAGGAGATCAGACCGCGCTGTGGATCGCCGAAGAAATAGAGCCGCGCGATGCGGGTAGAACAGACCGCATCCGGCAAGGGCTCGTCGGCGGTGGTGCGCGGCACCTCGGGGGGCACGGGCATTGCGGCATAATGGAACGCAACCTTTTGCCGGGAGTGCCAATCGAGCTGTTCGGCAATCCAGACCATTTGCGGATGCCGTCTGAGGCCGGTGGCGAAATAGTCGAGCTGCCGGGCGATGTAGCCGGGGTTGAGCCCGGCGAGCCGCGGCACGAGTTTGCCGTCGCCCTCTCCGCGAAGGCCGTGACAGGTGATGCAGGCCCCGCGCGCGCCGGCATCGCCTCCGGACAGCGCCACCAGTTCGGCGGTGCGCTCCCATTCGCCGACGGTCGGCTCGGCTTCGTTGCAGGCGGTCGCCGCGGCGGAAGCGAACAGAATCGCGATCGTACGGAAGAGCCGGGCCATCCCGACGGGAACCTTCCCGCCGCCGCGACGGTTCCCGAGCGAGTGACCCGCCGAGTCACTCGCGAAGGGCAAAGAAGCCGCTGGCGGCGGTGGCGCCGCACGAGTGCCACGGCCTGCGCCGCTGCCGCGCTGGCTTTGGCCGGCTGCAAGGAGGTTCCCGGCCCGCGCTATGTCCGCAGCGGAGCCGATGCAGAGAGGGGATTGGCGCTGATCAAGGAAACAGGCTGCGCAGCATGCCACAAAATTCCGGGCATCGACTGGCCCAGGGGGCGATTGGGGCCCTCGCTGGTCGGCTTCGACGATATTGGTCTGATTGCCGGAGCGCTTCCCAACACCCCGGCTAATCTCGCCCACTTCGTCCGTAACGCACCCGAGGCAAAGCCCGGCTCGACGATGCCTGCCATGCCGCTCACCAGGGCAGAGGCTTCCGATGTCGCTGCCTACCTGTACGGCCTCGACGATGTTTGACGCGCTGTGGGGATGGCCGCCGCCGGTGCTCGATCCCGCAGGCCCCTATGCGGACAGCGTAACTGTGCTCGCCTGGGCGCTGTTCGGCATGGGCGTCATCGTCACCTGCGTCGTCGTGGCCGCCTTGTGGGTGGCGGCCAAAGGACCTGAAAAATGGCGTCGAAGGCTGGGCGGTGAGCGCGCGGTTTGGATCGGCGGGATCGCCTTTCCCGGCGTGGTACTGACCGTTCTGCTGGTATGGGGCCTGCTGCTCACCGCCTCGCTGACCGAGGAGATCAGCGGCGACGAAATGCGTGTGCGCGTGACCGGCCATATGTGGTGGTTCGATGTCGAATATCTGGACGCCGATGGCGATGTGCTGCTGCGCGATGCGAACGAGCTGCATCTGCCGGTCGGCGAAAAGGTGGTGCTGGAACTGCTCAGCGACGATGTGATCCATTCCTTCTGGGTCCCCCATCTTTCGGGCAAGAAGGACATGGTCCCCGGCCGTCTCAACGAATTGCTGGTGCAGGCGGACCGGCCCGGACGGTTCGGCGGGGTTTGCGCCGAGTATTGCGGGGGGCCGCATGCATTGATGGGCTTCGTCGCGGTGGCGCATGAAGCGGGCGAATGGGAAGCGTGGTTGCAGGCGCGGCTCGAGGGCGGCGACAGCCCCCCCGCTCTGCCAGCGCGAACTGGCCCGATGCCTGCGGTGGTCGAAGAAACAGACTTGCCCGCGCGAACGGATCAAGCCGCCGCCGCAATTGCTGGCCGCGCTCTGTTCATGGATAGCGGCTGCGGCGCCTGCCACCGTGTAGCGGGAACCGAAGCGAACGGGCTTGCCGGCCCGGACCTTACGCACGTCGGCGCCCGCCTGACGCTGGGCGCAGGTATCCTGCCCAATCATCGCGGGACGATGATGGGCTGGATCGGCGACAGCCAGTCGATCAAGCCGGGCAACCGCATGCCGACCTACGACCGGCTTTCCGCCGACGAGCTCGAGGCTGTCGCAATCTGGCTGGAGCAACAGAGGTGAGGGCAGCTGGCGGAGGCGACGCAATGGCCGGGCGCGAATCCGAAACCGGCTTCGATCACGATCTCTACAAGCTCTTCCCGGTCCACGCCCCGCGCCCCGAAGGCGAGGTGGAGGAACTCGACCGGATCTGGAAAGCGCCCACCGGCTGGGGGCTGCTGAAGGGCATCAACAACAATTACATCGGGTTTTTCCACCTCTCCACGGCCTTCCTGTTCTTCCTGCTCGCTGGGATCCTTGCGCTGGGAATGAGGGTCCAACTGGCCGCTCCGCTGCAGGATTTCCTGCCGCAGGAGACCTACAATCAGTTCTTCACCATGCATGGCACGATGATGATGTTCCTGTTCGCCGTGCCGGCGGTGGAGGCGGCGGGGATGCTGCTGCTGCCGCAGATGCTGGGAGCGCGCGAACTGCCGTTCCCGCGCATGGCCGCCTACGGGTTCTGGATGTTCCTTATCGGCGGCCTCTCGTTCTTCGCTTCGATCTTTTTCAGCCTCGCCCCCAGCGGCGGCTGGTTCATGTATCCGCCGTTGACCAGCATTGCCTTCTCGCCCGAGATCAACACGGATTTCTATCTGCTGGGGATCGGCTTCATCGAGATCAGCGCCATTGCCGGCGCGGTGGAGATCATCGTCGGTGTCCTGCGATCCCGGGCACCGGGGATGACACTGGACCGCATGCCGATCTTCGCCTGGGCGATGCTGGTGTTCGGCGTGATGATCATCCTGGCCTTCCCCGCGATCATCGCCGCCACCTCGCTGCTGGAGCTCGAGCGGGCGTTCAACTGGCCGTTCTTCGATCCCACCCGCGGCGGCGACCCGCTCTTGTGGCAGCACCTGTTCTGGTTCTTCGGGCACCCGGAAGTCTACATCATCTTCATCCCCGCCGCGGGCATGATGAGCATGATGGTGGCGACGATCGCGCGCGTGCCGTTGGTGGGTTACCGGCTCAATGTGGTCGCGCTGGTGGCAACGGGGTTCATCAGCTTCGGCGTCTGGGCGCACCACATGTTCGCCACCGGCATGCCGCGCGTCTCCACCGGCTATTTCAGCGCCGCCAGCATGGCGGTAAGCCTGCCGGCGGGGATACAGGTGTTCTGCTGGATCGCGACTCTCGCGAGCGGGAAGATACGCTGGTCGGCACCGGCGCTGTTCGTGACCGGCAGCATTGTAACCTTCACCATTGGCGGGCTGACCGGGGTGATGCTGGGCATGGTCCCGTTCGACTGGCAGGCCCACGACACGCATTTCGTCGTCGCCCACCTGCATTACGTGCTGATCGGCGGCATGGTGATGCCCCTGTTCGGCGCGTTCTACTACTGGGCCGGGATGACCAGCAAAAACGCGCTGTCGGACCGGCTTGGCCGGTGGGTGTTCGCGCTTTTCTTCAGCGGCGTGCACATCACTTTCCTGCCCATGCACCTGACGGGGTTCCTCGGCATGCCGCGCCGGGTATACACCTATCTGCCGGGCCGCGATCTCGATCTGGTCAATCTGATCTCCACGATCGGCGCCTTCGTCATTGCCGCCGGAGTCGCGCTGTTCCTGTTCGATCTGGCACGCAATTTCCGTTTCACCGCCGCGGAATCGGCGGGCAACGTCTATGATGCCGGGACGCTGGAATGGTTGCCCGCCGGCCTCTATTCCAGTCGCTCGCTGCCGCTGGTGAAAAGCCGCAATCCGCTGTGGGACGATCCCGACCTCGCCGAGGATACTCATCAAGGGCGCTACTTCCTGCCCAACAGCGCCACCGGGCTGCGCGAGACGATCATCACCAGCCCGGTCAATGCCGAGCCGCAATATCTGCAGATCATTCCCGGCCCCTCCCCTTTTCCAACAGCAGCGGCCTTCCTCACGGCCGCATTCTTTCTGTCGCTGACGGTACAGGCCTATGGCTTTGCAGTGTTCTGCGGCGTGATCGCAGTGGGCTGTATGCTGCGCTGGATGTGGGACAGCGATCCACCAGTGGAACAGAAGACGGCCGACATCGGTGGCGGTATCACGGTTCCAATCGCGATCACCGGCCCGAAGAGCCACGGCTGGTGGGGGCTCAACGTCCTGATGGTGGTGATGGGCATGATCGGCGTGATGATGCTGTTTTCCTATCTCTATCTGTTCGGCATTCACCCCGACGTCTGGATCGCCGCGCCGCCGCTGGAACAGACGCTGGGTATCCTTGCGCTGTTCGGGGCGACGACGGCGCTCGCATGGCTCTCACGCCGCATGCTGTCCTGGCGCAAGCCCGGGATTCCCGCCGGACAATTGCCCTGGATCACCGCAGCGCTCGCTGCGACCTGTTCGGCCCTGGCGGTGTATTGGGACTGGTCCGGCTGGAGCGGCGCCGGGCTCGATCCCGTGGCCAGCGGGCAAGGCGCGACGGTGTTCGCAGCGGTGGGTTATCAAGGTTGCCTGACCGCGATAAGCGCGCTTCTGGCCGGTTATCTCGGCTTTCGCAGCGGTCGCGGGCTGATAAGCCCGCCGGCCAGCGTCACGCTCGACACGGTCGCACGCTTCATCGGCTATGTCGGAGTGCAGGGCGCCGTCCTCGCCTTTGTGATCCGGCTGCTCCCGGGCGGGTGAGAGAATGCAGGACTTTCGCAATCACCACGACTTCCGAACTCTGACCGCGGCTTTTGCCATCTGGGCGGCCCATTTCACGCTGCTTTGGGCCGCAAGTATCACGTTCCCCGGCGCCATCGCCGCGCGCTGGCTGGCGCTCGCGTTCACGGTGATCGCGCTGGCTGCGCTTGCCTGGCTTTATCTGCGAGCGGGTAAGCCAAAGCTCGGCAGCGTCGCGGGACTGGGCCTTGCGATCGCCACTGTCGGGACGCTCTATGATTCCGTTCCCCCGCTGATTGGGTGATCCGGCCCGGCAACGGGCTCAGTGGCTTCCGAGTGCAGGGCGCCAGTGTTCAGCTTGGAATGCGAAGCTGTGTCTTCCTACGAAGCTCCGCATGCGGCACCTGCGAGGAACGTCGTAGCGGTAGGCGCATTGCAAAACCATGAGCAACAACGGGCCACCCTCGTCCAGTTTCGTTCGCCAGGCGAGGTCGGGCTACCCTGCTCGCGCCGTTGCGCTCTGCATCATCGCGATCGCGGCGGGCTTTTGGCTGCTGAGGGAAACCTATGCAGTGACCATGCCGGTCCTGGCGGCCTTGCTGCTGGCGCTTGCGGTCTGGCCCGTCGTCCAGCCGCTACGCGACCGGATGCCGAAACATTTGAAGTGGCTGGGAGCGGCGAGCGGGCTGCTGATCGTTCTGCTGATCCTGTTCGCCTTCCTGATCGGACTTGGCCTCGCGCTGCAGCAAATCTACGAACTTTCGAGCACCTTGGCCCCGCAATTGAACGAACGCATCGGCAGTTTGCCGCTGCCCAATATTGTCTCCGACGGGCCCGATCCCGGCTCCCAATCGCTGATTTCGGCTGGCGGCCTTGCATCGCGCGCGCTGGCCGCGCTCGGCATCACCGCCGGAGTCGCGTCCGGGATTATCCTGATATTGTTCCTGATGCTGCTGATGCTGACCGAGACCGAAAACTGGCACCGGAAAATGCTGGCCTTGACCGGCCCCGGCGGCGAGCGCCGCTGGCCGGAGATCGGCCGGTCCGTAGGCACAAAGTTCCGAGCCTATTTCACGACCCGCTTTGTTCTGGGTTGTATCACCGCGGCTCTTTATGTCGCATGGCTCGCCGCCTTCGGTGTCGATTATCTCCTTCTGTGGGGCGTCTTGGCTGTCCTGCTCAACTTCGTTCCGACCGTTGGATCGATAATTGCGGGCACATTGCCGGTCCTTTATGTCCTGATCGTCCGCGATCCCCTGTCGGCTGCGATTGTGGCTGGGGGGTTGCTGGTGATCGAGCAGGTGATGGGCAATTTTGTCGATCCCAAGCTCATGGGCCGGCGACTGGCCGTTTCGCCCCTGGTGGTGCTGGTGGCGCTGGTTTTCTGGACCCTGATCTGGGGTGCGGCCGGCGCCGTCCTGGCGGTTCCGCTAACCGTCTTCGCTACCGTGGTCATGGCCCATTCCGAGCGCCTCAAGCCGGTCGCCCTGCTGCTGACCGATTGTGACGATTTCGATGGCCTCGAGGATTACAGCAAGCCGGGTTAGAACCGAGCGACGCTGACTGTTTCATATGCTTCCACAGAGCAAGACGAACGCCGCCCTCTCTCGCATTTCACTTCGGTGGATCAGTGCCGCGCCAGACGAATTCGCTAGCTCTGCTCGTGCGGCTACGAAACACAATGACAGGAAATCGCTGCCGGAACAAAGAGCCAAGAGCAAAGATCATCATTCGATCCCATTTGGGCTGGCTGAGACGAGTGGCACCCTTCATAAGGGCGCCCCATGAGTAAAATCCTGGTCAGCCGTTATCTTGCTTCCATCGTGAAGAGAGGCACTCTCCAAGTCACGTTCGCCGATGGCACTCGAAGCAATTTCGGCGAACCGGCTGCGGGGTTCCCCGATGTCGCCCTGACCTTCACCGATAAGGCCGTGCCGCGCGATATCCTGCTCGATCCCAGACTTGGGGCAGCCGAAGCCTATATGGATGGCCGGCTGATCCTGCAGCAGGGCGGGATCATGGAACTGGTGGAGCTGTTGCGCTCCAATGCGCCGTGGGATCGCGGCGGATCCATCGGTCGGCCTAGCCTGCGCCGGAGCCTGGGTAACCGCATCGCTTTCGCCCGCGAGGCGATCAACGACACCCTGCGATCGCAGCGCAACGTCTCGCATCACTACGACATCGGCAACGAGCTGTACCGCCTGATGCTCGACTGCGAGCACATGCAGTATAGCTGCGGCTACTGGGACGACGGCGTCGAGACGCTGGCGCAGGCGCAGGAAGCCAAGCTGGCACACATTGCCTCCAAGCTGGCGCTTGGAGACGGCCAGACAGTCCTCGACATCGGCTGCGGCTGGGGCGGCATGGTGATCTATCTGGCCCGCAAGTTCGACATTAGGGTGACCGGGATCACGCTATCCCGCGAACAGCTCGCGCTGGCGCAGGAACGCGCCAGAGACGCGGGGGTCGCGGACCGCGTTTCATTCGAGCTGATCGACTACCGGGACCTGCCAGAGCGCGGCAAACGGTACGATCGGATCGTTTCGGTGGGTATGTTCGAACACGTCGGGCGTCCGCAGTTCGAAACCTTCTTCGAGGCCTGCGCCAATTTACTCGCCGATGACGGCGTGATGTTGCTGCACACGATCGGGCGGATCGGATCGCCCGGAACGACGGATGCCTTCACACGCAAATACATCTTCCCCGGCGGTTATATTCCCGCCCTGTCCGAGACGATCGCCGCCAGCGAGAAATTCAGACTCATCGCCAGCGATATCGAAATGCTGCGGCTGCATTACGCCAAGACCCTCAGGGCATGGTACGCCAATTGCCTGGCCAATCGCGATGCGATCGTGGCTTTGTACGACGAGCGCTTTTTTCGGATGTGGACGTTCTACCTGGCGGGTGCGACGTCGAGTTTCGAAAACGGCGGCATGTGCAATTACCAGATCCAGTATAGCCGGGACCGCCGCATCCTCCCGCTGACCCGGGATTACATGCGCGAAGCCGAAGCGGCGCTCACTCGCTCGTCATAAGCGATCGAAATTTGCCGGAGCTGCCCTTTCCGCTCCTAAGCCCCTCCAATGTGGGGAGAAGGATCGGGCCGATTCCCTAGCCAGTGGCCGATCATCCGCGTCTGAGGGCGTTCGGAAGGCTGTACTCACGCCGGCGCCCCGGGAATGCGGCACCGGTCCAAGACCCGGAGCGTCCCGGAGCGACATTTCCCCCTGTCCACACCAAGCTGCTTGACGAGCCATGCCGATCCCGACAGAGAGCCAAAACGCAAATGCGAATACTTCGCAATAGCGGGGGCATTATCATGGGATCGAATTTCTCCGTCGCCACGCGACTCGCATCGGGCTGCGCCGTCGCGGCGCTTGGCCTGGGGTTAGATGCGGCGCCGGGGTTCGCGCAGGAAGCACAGCAGGATTCCGAGGTCGGGGATCCCATAATCGTCGTCACCGCAGCCGGGTTCGAACAGAAGATCACCGATGCCCCAGCCAGCATCAGCGTGGTGACCGCGGAAGAGCTCGCGCAGCGGCCATACATGACCCTGATCGACGCAGTGCGCGACCTCGAGGGCGTCGATGTGGGCGAGACCTCGGACAAGACCGGGCAGCGCACGATCAGCATCCGCGGCATGGGGGCCGACTATACGCTGATCCTGATCAACGGCCGCCGCCAGAACAATCACGGCGACATCTACCCCAACAATTTCGGCGGCAACCAGTTCAACCACATCCCGCCGCTCGACACGATCGAACGGATCGAGGTAATCCGCGGCCCTGCCTCCACACTCTATGGCGCGGATGCGCTTGGCGGGGTGATCAACATCATCACCAAGCCGGTCAGCATGGTCTGGTCGGGATCGGCCACGGTCAGCCGCAGCATCCAGGAAGACAGCCGCTTCGGCGCCGACACCACCATCGATGCCAGCCTGAACGGGCCGCTGATCGGCGATCTGCTGGGCATCTCGCTGCGCGGCTCGTTGTACAAGCGCGAGCCCTCGAGCCCCGATTTTGCGCCGGTGACAGACCCCGCCGGGGTGGTGCATGTGCGCGGGCTGGGCTTTGGCGGCGGCGGCCGAACCGTCGACAGCACCAATTACAACGTCGGCGGAACGCTCTCGTTCAACCCGGTCGAAGGGCATGTGTTCGAGTTCGACTACGATGTTTCGCGGCAGAAATATGATAACGCACCGATTACAGATCCCGAGACCGGGGCAGTCAGCTTTCCGCTCGGAACGGTCGACAGCATCAACACGATCTGGCGCGCATCCCGCGGAGTGGTGGCACCGCGCGTAGGCTACAAGGACGAGCAGCGGTTCGAGCGCGACAATTGGTCGCTCACCTATCGCGGCGACTGGGGCTTCGGACAGAGCTTCGTCAGCCTCGCCCATATCGATACTGGCAATCGCGGCCGCACGCGCCCGTTCTCGGTGGCGGAGCGGGTGCTGCTTCAGTCGATCTATGACGGCACCGGCGAATATGCCGGACTGAGCGAGGACCAGCGGCGCCAGCTCGCCGAGGACACCTTCCTGCCCCGCCCCGACCGCGATCTGCGCAGCAGCCAGTACACGCTCGATGCGCGCATGGTCGTGCCGCTGATCGGGTTCGCTGGCGATCACGAGGTCGTTTTCGGCGGTGAGGTGATCGACGGCGAACTGGAAGACGCCGTGTTCGGCCTGGAAGCCAGCAATGAAGGCCTCGAAGCGGTGCAGGAGCAGAAGCAGTGGTCGCTCTTCCTCGAGGACAACTGGGCACCCACTGACTGGTTCACCATCACCGGCGGCTTGCGCTATGACGAACACGACCTTTTCGGCGGCCAGTTCAGCCCCCGCCTCTATGGCGTGTTCACCGTCAGCGACACCATCACCGTCAAAGGCGGCGTCAGCACCGGGTTCAAGACCCCCAAGACCACAGATTTGTATGACGGCATTCGCGGATTCGGCGGACAGGGCACCAGCCCCTTCATCGGCAATCCCGACCTCGTTCCCGAAACCAGCGTCAATTACGAGGCAGCAGCCTATTGGGACCCGCTGCCCGGTACCGGCATCAACGTCACTGTGTTCCGCAACGAATTCGACGACAAGCTGTCGAGTACCACGGTCCAGCCCTGTGCCGTAACCGGCGGGGTGCGGCCCTGCGCCAATCTGGGCGACTATTTCGAGGTTCTGGGGCTTGGCGGAACGATCAACCAGCCGATCAATATCGACGAAGCGCGGATCGAAGGGATCGAGGTCGCGGGTCGCTTGCGGATGTTCGAAGCGGTCAAATTGCGCGCAAACTACACGCTGACCGGTAGCGAGCAGCTGAGCGGCGCCGACGTCGGCCTGCCGCTGACCAATTCGGCGCGCCACATGGCCAATGCCACGCTCGACTGGGACGCGACCGACCGGCTGAGTGCGCAGCTGAATGCCGAGCACCGCTCGCGCCGCTATCGCGGGGTCGATGCGGTAACGGGGGAGCAGATCTTCTACAAGAGCTACACCGTGCTCAACGCGGGCGCGCAGTTCCGTCTGAACAATCACATCACCCTGGCGGGCCGGGTCAACAACCTGCTCGATCAGGATTTTACCAGCTACGAAACCAACTTCCTCGACAATGGCGATGGCACCTTCACCCCCAGCTACGTCGACGATTACAACAACAAGGACAAGGCACGAAGCTATTGGGTTAGCGTGAACGCGAGGTTCTAAGCGCTCTGGCTGGGCGGGTCCCTCACCCGAGCCGATGCGCGCAGCCACCAAACGCTTTGTTGCTATTGATGCTGATTTGCAATTACACGCCAGCGTGATAGCGTAGCAGGACACGATACCCGATGGACATGCAATCGACACAGCAACCGGTCTGCGGCCCCGGAGCCGTTCGCCGCAAGGCGGGCAAGCGTCGCATACCCGCTTTCTGGGTGCGCCAGTTCCACACCTGGCACTGGATGAGCAGCGCGATCTGCCTCGCAGGAATGATCCTGTTTGCAGTGACCGGCATCACCTTGAACCACGCCGGTTCGATCGAAGCCGATCCCGAAATCACCACCCAGGAATATACGCTGCCGGCCGAATTGCTCCGCTCGCTCGCAGCCGTGCCGGACAGCGCCGGACCGGAGACCGTCGTTCCTTCGGCAGTAGCCGAATGGCTGGACGAGACCGCCGATGTCGACGTCGCGAACCGAACGCCCGAGTGGAACGCCAGCGAACTCTATGTCCCGCTGGCGCAGCCGGGGGGCGACGGCTGGGTGCTGATCGACCGGGCGACCGGAGAAGTGATCCACGAAACCACCGACCGCGGCTGGATCGCCTATCTCAACGACCTCCACAAAGGACGCGACACGGGCACCGCTTGGTCGTGGTTCATCGACATCTTCGCCGCGGCCTGCGTGGTCTTTTCGCTCACCGGGCTGCTGCTGCTCCAGCTTCATGCCAAGAAGCGGCGCTCGACCTGGCCCATCGCCGGCGCGGGCGTGCTGATCCCGCTCTTTCTGCTCGTCTTCCTCATCCATTGAAGTGAACCCGGAGTTTCCCATGCGCGTATCGATCGCCTTCGCCTTCGCCGCCACTGGCCTTGCCGCCGCCCCCGCCGCCGCGCAGGAAATGTCCGTCAGCGTCGAAATCCCGCGGCTGCGCGTCGCGGAATACCACCGGCCCTATGTCGCGATCTGGATCGAGGATGCGAGCGGCAAATCCGTGCGGACGCTCGACGTCTGGTACGATGTCGATCTCTCGCCCGAGGACGGTGCCAAATGGCTGCCCGACATGCGGACCTGGTGGCGTCGAGCGGGCCGAGCGATGAAGATGCCCGCCAACGGCATCAGCGCACCGACCAAGGCGCCAGGCACCCATGCGCGAACCTATCGCCAGGGCAGCCGTCCGCTCGCGAACCTCCCCGCCGGGAGCTACACCTTGCGGGTAGAAGCGGCCCGCGAGGTCGGCGGGCGCGAACTGGTGTCGCTGCCCTTCCAGTGGCCCCCCAAGTCCAGCACCTCCGCCACCGCACGGGGCAAATCCGAACTGGGCGCGGTGCGCCTGACAACCAAGCGCTAAGCCGCGCGGGAATACCCGACGACCGCCATCATCCGCAATCAAAGGACCCAATCATGTTCGCCAAACCCAGCCTGCTCGCCCTCGGCCTCGCACTCGGCCTCTCCACCCTGCTCCCCACCCAGGCGGATGCGCATCGCCGCTGGCTGCTGCCTTCCGCCACCGTGATGGCGGGCGAGAGCGATCTGGTGACGGTCGACGCCGCCGCCTCCAACGGCTTGTTCCTGTTCGAACACCGGCCGATGTCGCTCGACTCGCTGGTGGTCACCGGTCCCGACGGCGAACCGGTCGATCCGACGATCCTGGGCTCGGGCGCCTACCGCAGCGCCTTCGACGTGCCGCTGGCGGCGCAGGGCACTTACCGGATCGCGCTGGTCAGCGATGGCGTGATGGGGTCCTACGAACTCAATGGCGAGCGCCAGCGCTTCCGCGGCAGCGTCGATGATCTGCCCGCAGGCGCGACCGAGATCCGCACCACTCGCAACAATTCGCGCACCGAAACCTTCGTAACGCTCGGCGCGCCCAGCGATACCGCGCTCCAGCCCACCAACAGCGGGCTGGAAATGGTCCCGGTCACCCACCCCAATGATATCGTGGCGGGCGAACCGGCAGTGATGCGCTTCCTTCTCGATGGCCAGCCGGCGGCGGATCTCGAGGTCGAATTCGTCGCGGGCGGCACGCGCTACCGCGACGATCCGGGCATTGCCATGCTGCGGACCGATGCCGAGGGCCAATTGACGCTCGAGGCCGCGACGGCGGGAATGTATTATCTGGAGGCGTCCAGCGCACAGGAAGCCGCGGACGGCCAGCCCGAACGCCGCGCCTCCTACACTGCGGTGCTCGAGTTCCTGCCGCTTTGAAGGATACGGGGGGCGTGGCAGGGCCGAGACTGGAGCAACTCCTCCTGCCACCCGGGCCGCCGCGCGAGACTGCACCCGCGCCGGCAGATGGCCGGTCGGTACTGCTTGGCGGCGAAACGATGGGTACGAACTGGTCGCTCGAGGCAATCGTACCCCCTGCCCTTACCGACACCGTCATCCGCAGCGCGCTCGATAACGTTTTCGACCGTATCATCGGTCAGATGAGCCAGTGGCACGCCCAATCCGACCTCAGCCGCTTCAACCGCGCTGCGCCCGGAAGCCGGCATCGGATCGCGGACGAGTTCGCCTATGTTCTCGACTGTTCGCTCACCATTGCCCGGGCGAGTTCGGGGGCGTTCGATCCGACGATCGGCGCAGTGTCCGAACTGTGGGGGTTCGGGCCATCGGACCCGCCGGTCCGAAAACCGTCGCGCGAGGTTGCGGCAGCCGGGCGCGGGTACGATTGGCGGAATATCGAGTTGGAAGAAAACGGCAGAGTGCTGGTCCAGCCGGGCGGCCTCACTCTCGACTTTTCCGGCATCGCCAAGGGGTTTGCAGTCGATGCCGGGGTGCATGCGCTGGGCCGAATCGGTGTGGATCACGCCCTGCTGAACATCGGCGGCGAATTACGCGGTTCGGGCCTGCGAGCCGATGGCCTCCCATGGTGGGTCGATCTCGAGATTCCACCGGACAGCCCTGCACCGGCGACGCGCGTCGGTCTGACCGGCTGGTCTATCGCCACATCCGGCAATTATGCTCGTCGGCGCGGCGCGGGAGGGCAATCGTGGAGCCATACGATCGAACCGGCGAGCGGACTGCCTCTATCCGACGAAATCCTTTCGGTGACCGTGCTGCATCCGGGCTGCATGCAAGCCGATGCGCTGGCCACGGCCATTGTGGTGCTGGGCTTGGACAAAGGTAGGATGTTTGCCGAAACCAATGCGATTCCGGCGCGGATCGTCACGAAATCCAGCGTTGTGGAGAGCGCAGCCTGGGCGCGGTGGGCTAACTAGCCCCTCCGGCGACGCGCGCGCATCGCCCCCTTACCTGATACCGGCGCTCGCGAGATCGGTGACGAAGTCCTCGGTCCATTGCTTGACGTTGTCGTCGCGCACGGTGTCGATGGTCGCTTCGTAGCGGCGCTGGCGCTCCGCCAGCGGCATGTCGAGCGCGGTGTGGATGGCATAGGCCAGATCGTCGGGACTGTGCGGATTGACGATCAGCGATTCGGGCATCTGCAGCGCCGAGCCCGCGAATTGCGACAGGATGAGCACCCCGGGATCGAGCGGATCCTGCGCGGCAATATATTCTTTTGCGACCAAGTTCATCCCGTCGCGCAAGGGAGTCACCAGCCCGATCTTCGCCGCCCGGAAAAAGCCGAACAGCTCGGCGTGGCTATAGCCGCGATTGACGTAGCGGATCGGGACCATGTCCACTTCGGAGCGCGCGCCGTTGATCTGGCCCGCCTTCTGCTCGAGCTCGGTACGGATCTGCTTGTAGCTTTCGACATCCTCGCGGCTTGGCGGCGCGATCTGGATGAAGACGAGATCGCGGACGCGCTCGGGAAACTGGTCAAAAAAGCGCCCGATCCCGTCCATCCGTTCGGGCAGTCCCTTGGAATAGTCGAGCCGGTCGACGCCGATCATCGCGGTCCGGCGGCGCGTCGAGGACAGCAGTCTTTGACCCGCCTGCCGCGCCTCTCCGGTCTCGCCCTCGGCCTGGAAATGGTCCCAGTCGATCCCGATCGGATAGGCCCGCGCGTAGGTCGTCCAGCCGTCCAGCGTGACCGCGCCGCTCTCCTCGTCGACCTCTGCGCCCAGCTCTTCCGAGCAATAATGGAGAAAGCTCTCGCGCCAGTCGACGGTCTGGAAGCCCACCAGATCGTATTGCAGCATCGTGCGCACCAGGCGCTCGTGATACGGCAGCGAGACGAAGAGCCGCGTCGGCGGCCAGGGGATATGGAGGAAGAAGCCGATCCGGTTCTTCAGGCCGCGCGAGCGCAGCCTCTCGCCCAGCGGGATCAGATGGTAATCGTGAACCCAGACCAGGTCGTCTTCCTCGATCAGCGGGGTGACGCTATCGGCGAAGCGCTCGTTGACCCGCTCGTAGCCCTTGCCCGTCTCGCGCTCGTATTCGGTGAGATCGAGGCGAAAGTGGAACAGCGGCCACAGCGTGGCATTGGCGTAGCCGTTGTAATATTCGTCGATGTCGCGGTGCGACAGGTCGATCGTCGCGGTGGTCACGCCGTCGTGGCGCTGCATCGCGATGTTGCCGTCCTCCTCGTCGCTTTCCTCACCCGACCAGCCGAACCAGATGCCCTTGTGATCGCGCAGCGCAGAGTTGAGCGCACCGGCGAGTCCGCCCTGCGCGCCCGCGGCGCCTCGCGCCTTGGGTACGGCGACGCGGTTCGAGATGACGATGAGTTTGCCTATCGGACTTCACTCCAGGGTTTTGACAACAATCCGGCGCAATTGATTACTCCTACGAGCGAATAGGTCTGGGGGAAGTTCCCCCAAAGCTCGCCGGTGACATAATCGAGATCCTCGCTCAGCAGCCCCGATCGGGTAGTATGGCTGAGCATAGTCTCGAACAGCACCCGTGCCTCGGCATCGCGCCCGACGAGGTGAAGCGCTTCGATCAGCCAGAAGGTGCAGACGTTGAACGCGGTTTCCGGCGCGCCGAAATCGTCTTCCGCTGCATAGCGCAGCATGTGATCCCCGCGCCGCAATTCGCGCTCGACTGCGGCAAAGGTCGATAGGAAGCGTTCGTTGTCGGGCGAGAGAAACCGCAGCTCGACCATCTGCAGCAGGCTGGCATCGAGATAATCACTCTCGAAGCTGGCGCCGTAATGACCACCCCCGTCGCCATTTTCTACCCACGCTTCGGTTTCGATCTTCGTGCGAATGGCAGCGGCGCGGCGGTGCCACAATTCGCAGCGATCCTCGCGGCCCAGCCGCTCGGCGACATTGGCGAGGCGGTCGCAGGCTGCCCAGCTCATGACCGCCGAATAGGTGTGCACTTCCTGCCGGGTCCGAAACTCCCACAGCCCTGCATCGGGCTGGTCGTGCATCGCCCACGCCATTTCGCCGACTTGCTCGAGGCTCTCGAAATCGCGCTCGTCGGCCATCCTCAACAGGCGGCTGTCGAGGAAGCCATGAACCGTCGGAAGCACGATCTGACCGTAGCAATCGTGCTGGATCTGCTCGAAGGCCGCATTGCCGCGCCGCACCGGCCCCATCTCGCGATAGCCGGCCAGCGCGGTTTCATGGCCTTCGTTGAGCTCGCTCTGGCCCATCACGGAGTAAAGCGGCTGGATGCGCCCGCCCTTGGCGCCATCGATGATGTTGCGCAGATAGGTGAGGTATTTTTCCAGCACATCGAGCGCACCCAGCCGGTTGAGCGCCTGCACCGTGTAATAGGAATCGCGGATCCAGCAGAAGCGGTAGTCCCAATTGCGCTCGCTGTGGGGCGCCTCGGGGACCGAAGTGGTCAGCGCGGCGACGATCGCGCCGGTTTCCTCGTGCTGGCACAATTTGAGCGCGATGGCGCAGCGGATCACCTCAGCCTGCCACTCGAGCGGAATGTGCAGACCGCGCGTCCAATGGGTCCAGTACTTCTCGGTCAGAGCTTCCATCTGGCGCACTTCGGAGCGCAAATTCCCGACGAAAGGCTCGTCGGGCCCGAGGAAAAAATGAACATCGTGCTCGAGACGAAAACTCCGGTTTTCAAGCACATAGCCGACCGGTGCATCGGTGCTCAGCCGCAGCGCCTGCGGTTCGAGCAGATAGCGGATGTGGTTGGTGCCATTGGTGCTTTCGGCGCGCGCGCCGCCGTAATTCTTCATCGGCGCAAGAACCACTCGCAGCCGCGGAGTGCCCGCCACCGGCCGCACGATCCGGACGAAGGCGACCGGACGATACATCCGTCCCGACCGTTCGAAGCGCGGGCAGAAATCGTGGATTTCGACTGCGCTCCCGTCTTCGGACTCGAGCCTGGTCACCAGGATGGGGGTGTTGCGGCGATAACGCTGCGTCGCGGACACCTGCCCCTCTATCTCGAACCGCCAGACTCCCTCGTCGCGGCGGTCGCCATTGAGCAAAGTGCAGAAAACGGGATCGCCATCGACCCGCGGGACGCAGCCCCAGGCGAATGCGCCGTCGGTGTCGACCAATGCACTTACCTGGCAATTGCCGATCGGCCAGACTTCGAGGTTGGGTGTGTCCAAGGTATCTACAACTCCAGCCAATTGTGCACTGCGTCAACGTCCAAAAGAGCGAATTGAGCAGCGCTCTCGCGCGGGGTGCCCACCAAGATCCCGAAGCCGCTCAGCTCCTCGCAGGCGGCAAAGCCGTCCTCGTCGGTGATATCGTCGCCTACGAACACCGGGCGCGTCCCCGCGAACGCGGGCTGGGCCATGAATGCGCGCACCGCGCCGCCCTTGTCGGCGCCCTCATGCACAAGCTCGACGACGCATTTTCCGGTCTTGACCGCCAGACCCTCGCGCGCGCCGATGGCGCGCATGAAGGCATCGACCGCTTCACCGGCGGCGGGGCGGGCGCGGTAATGCAGTGCGCAGCCATGCGATTTGGCCTCGAAGACGAGGTCATGAGCACGGGCGTAGTCGGCGACCTCGGCGATTGTCTCGGGATCGAGCCCGCGCGCCGCGTCTCCCAGGACTGAGCCATCGGCCAGACGCTGGTCGGCGCCATGCGAGCCGGCTTGCGCCACCGACACCGGCCCGAGATGGGATTCCAGATCCTTGAGCGCACGGCCGCTGACCAACGCAAAGCACCCGTCCAGCCGCGTGGAAAGCCGCTCGAGCCTGCGGGCCAGCCCTTCGGGCACCTCGATCGCATCCGGACGCGCAGCGATCGCCACCAGCGTGCCGTCGAAATCGAGGAACAGCGCCAGCGGCCCTTCGGCAAGCAGATCTGCGAGAGGCGGAGGCGGAGGAAGCGGAGCAGGTGAGCTCATGGCGCGCGGCCATAGTGCCTCGCGCCCGCAGGTCAAACCTCCATGATCGGTCTAGCCTGCCTGCAGCGGCAGACGCGACCTGGATGCACGGGCGTCATTCGCGGAAGCTCTCGCCCCAGATCGTGTAAATGAATGTTGCCGACCAGGTGATGAGCATGAAGCCGCTCAGCGATAGGATCATCACGAGGAGCCTGATGGCGCTGTGGGCTTCCAGATTGGTGTATCCCAATGTGGAGAACGTCGCTCCGGCGAAATAGATCAAATCAGCTGCGGAGCTGCCATATCCGCTGCTCAAGGAGCCATGTCCCTGCGAGAGGAGGAGCGCCAGCAATCCGGCACCCAGCGCGATCTCGATCAAATGGAGCAAGGCCAAACCCCAGAATGTGAACAGGAGCCCCAGATAACGATGGGAGTCCTGTTGGGGCTTGTGCTTTCGGATGACCTCGAGCCCAGTCATGTGAAGGACGCCGAAAAGGAGCAATAAGCCAATTCCGCAAGCCAGCACAGTAAGTTCGCTACTGTTCATGATATTCGGAATGAACTTGCCGCCTCCCCCGTTCCTTCCGCGTCCGCAAATTCGCGCGATCCAGGTGGCACCCCGGAATATCGCAGGATCGGCGACACCGGGGCCAAGCGGGAACGAACCCGGGCGTTCCGCGCTCGGGAGGGCATGACGACCACCAATCACGAAGAGCTGTTTCGCGTTGCCGTGAAAGACCTGCGCGAGGGGCGCAGGGTCGTCGCGGATCGTCTCCCCGACGTTGCCTCGGCCACGGACAACCTCGACACCCGGCTTGCCTTCCATCGCCTGATCGCGGGCGCGGCCGAAGAAATGGGGGTGCTGGCCGAAATGCTCGGAGAGCCGGATGGCGAGCCAAACTTATGGGCTGGCGGGATTATGGACGATGCGTGCCGCGACGTCGCTTCGACTGCGGCCGGGCCGGTGCGTGATGTCGCCTTGATCGGAGCGATACGGAAGTTTCTGGCGGCCGATATCGTCTCGCTGGAAACAGCCATTGCCCTGGCCGGGCATGATGATGACCGGAAAGGCAAAGCGCTCGAGCAGCTTCGACAGGCTGCGTCGGACCTCGACCACCATCTGCGCGACCAGTTGCTCGGATTGGCCGAGAGATAGGGCGCTGAACCCGAAATCAGCGCCCACGAGGCGTGGTTCGTCACATTTTCCTGGCTTCCGAGAGAAGCATGCCCAAAGCGGCGAGAGTAGCCTTCCGGCAGACAGTCTCCCGGCCAAGATCGCCGAAATAATGAACTTCGTGAAGCGATTCCGCGCCATTGCGTGCTATCGCAAGGTGCACGAGTCCGACTTCTTCGTCGCTCTCCTGCGGTCCGGCAAAGCCAGTAACCGCAAGAGCCAAATCGGCGTGGCTGCGCTGCAGGGCGGCCGTCGCCATGCCGATAGCCACGTTGCGGCTCACGCCCTGACAGGCTTCGACCTCCACGCGATCGAGGTCGAGCAACTCGCATTTGGAATCCAGCGAATAGACGATGAAACCGCGTTCCAGAGCGCCGCTGACTTCCGGGTCCGAAACAAGCGCGAAGCAGATCATGCCGCCGGTGCAGCTTTCGGCGATTGCCAGGCTGGGTCCGTCCGGGCCCAGCGCTTGACCGAGCGCGCCGACAAATTGTGCTATCTCAGGATTGTCCGTCATGGGTCCACCTTCCATTGGTGTTCGCAACGATTGCGACAGCAAGGCGGTTTCCTGCTTGGTGCAAACTTGGTGCAAACTACCAGGGCAGAAAGCTAACCGCCTCCGCCGATGCTCCCGTCGTTCAGGATCCAGATGCCGGCAATCAGCGCCAGTCCTCCGGCGATGACGGACCAGCTCATCCACCGCAGGTTGGGAGTGTCGGGCCGATCAACTTCATGGCTCGAAAGGCGCGCAAAAGTGCTGCATGCACGTCTTTCGGCGGTGAACGCGACGACTATGCCGAGCAGGATGAAAAGCGACGCGATGGCCTGAGCCAACCATGGCGGCCTGAACTCGCCGAACACGACGTGGAAGGCGATTCCGACGCCGATTGCTGCGAAGGCGGTACGCAGCCAACCGGCAAACGTGCGCTCGGTGGCCTGAATCGTTCGATCCTCGGCCAGATCGGTCCGAAATTCAGCCCACTTCGTGCTTTTTTCCGAATCACTCTTGCAATCGACCGGATCATCCTGCGCCATCAAACCGGAATAGCCCCCCGGGATCGTCTTGCAATTGCTGAAGGTTTGATAGCGGCCAGATAAGGCGGAGCGTATCGCTCTCCTGACGGCCGGGCACAGCAGGAACGGTCTCGCCCCGACTCCGTTGGCCGTGCATGCAGAAAAGCGTTGTTGAACAGAGCCAATCCCGCATTCAGGACCCCATCGGTGGACCTGATCGGCAAACCTCCCCCTGGGACATGATCGTCCAGCCCGGACCCGTTCTGGTGACGGCAATCCATGCTGGCCACACGATCCGCAAGTCCCTGCGACCCTGGCTGCGGATCGAAGAGCATGCACGCCTGCGTGAAGAAGATCCCCTGACGGATTTCTTCCTGCCCGCCGGCGATACGATCTTCCGCGCAAACCGCTCTCGCTTCGAATTCGATCTCAACCGTCCAGCCGACAAAGCGGTGACGGTCGATCCGGAGGATACCTGGGGGCTTCGGATTTGGGATCGCGAACTGCCTCAGACAGAAATCGATGCCTCGCTCGCGCTCCACCGCCAGTTCTACACGGTGATGGCCGAGCGGGTCGAAGCCATGATCGCGGAGCATGGGCGGATCCTCGTGCTCGACATCCACAGCTACAATCACCGCCGGGATGGCGCGGCCGGGCCCAGCGCTCCGCAGGCGGAAAATCCCGATATCGATCTCGGGGCCACGACGTTGAACAAGGCCGTCTACGGGGACCTGCTCGACCAGTTCGCCCGAGGCCTGCGTTCGCGGCCCGTGAGGGGGAAATCCCCAGACGTGCAGGTGAATGTGCGCTGGGACGATGGAGGCAACTTTCCCGAATGGCTGCATGCGACCTATGGCGATGCCGCATGCGTCATCACGCTCGAATACAAAAAGATCTTCATGGATGAGTGGGGCCAGGAGGCTGACATCCTGGCGTTGCAGGATCTGCGCGAAGGCTTCCAGGCCGCAGTCGCGAATGCCCGAGAATGGCTGGCGCACACGGAGGTCCGCACATGAGCGAGACAACCGAAACCCTACAGCGAGTGGGTGGTGAACCGAAGTTGTGTTCGGCGGCGATCGCCGTCGATCGCGCCCTTGCCCGCATGGACACCAAGGTAGACTGGCTCGAGCGCCTGACCCCGATCAATATCAAAGAGATTTGGGGCGAGTTTTGCGCGTCGAACTTCAAGCGGATGCCCGACAGCCGCTTCAGTGAGGGGCTCGAGCAGGATGCGCCCGTCCTTCGCAGCGAGTTGTTCGCCCTTCCGGTGCGCGAGATCGAAGACCCGCTGGTGGAAGCCCTGTTGCTCGAGAAACAGCGCGAAATCGATCAGCAGATCGAGCTGGTCCGCATGCGCGGGAAAGAGGGCTTCATCCTCGCCAGCATCGATCTTTTCGGCCACGTCAGCGAGACGTTGCTTCAGCAAGCGCGCGATCTCCTCGACAAGGTTCCTGTCCTTGCGCCCGATCCAGAGGATGCCGGGGCCCCCGAGATATGCGATGCAGCCCGAGCGGAGGTGGAACAATACCGCGCCCGGCACCCGCGGTTCGAATGCCAGGTAATCGTCGATCCGACCCCGGGCACCTCGCTTTACGTATCCCAGGGCGACTTCCATGTGGCCGCCGATTTCCGCACCTCCCGGCACCGGATCGATCCACTGATTCAGCACGAGATCGGGACGCATGCGGTTACTCGCCATAACGGCCGGTGCCAGCCCCTGCACACGCTGGCCGGGGGACTGGCGGATTACGACGAGCTTCAGGAAGGCCTGGCGGTTCTGGCTGAATACCTTTCGGGCTATCTACCTGCAGAGCGGCTTCGGACCCTTGGCGCGCGAGTGATCGCGGCGCAGATGGCCATCCACGAGGAGAAGGGGCCGGATATCTACGCCTGCCTCGTCGAAGAGCATGAGATCGATTCTCCAACCGCCTTCGATACTGCGCTGCGGGCAAAACGCGGCGGAGGGCTAACCAAGGACGCGCTCTACCTCAAGGGACTGGCAGAATTGCTCGCGCACTTGTCCCGCGGCGGCGATCTCGAAGTGCTCTTTCTCGGAAAATTCGCGCTGAAACACCTGCACACCGTCGAAGCGCTCATCGAGAACGGCGTCCTTCGGCGGCCCGACATCCTGCCTTCCTATCTCCAGGACCAAACGGCGCTCGACCGGCTCGCCCGCGTCCGAACGCTGTCACTCGCGGAATTCTATCACGAAAGCCCCAACCCATGACCGATGCCAAAACCAAAAAGAAAGCGAAGACCAAGGCCGCCGCAGCACGCGGGGACACCACGATCAAAATCGCTTTCGTGGTCAACGACGTCGCGACCGAACAGGACAATTACACCACCATCCGTCTCGCCCGCAAAGCCGTGGCACGCGGTCACGAAGTGGCGCTGATCGGTCTCGGCGATTTCATCTACGATTGGAAAGACGGGATCTGCGCGATGGCGACGATGAGCGAGGTTTCCCGGTTCGAGGACGACACGACCTATCTGGCACACCTCCAGGATCCAGGGATGGAGCGCGCGCGCATCGTCTTGTCGCAATACGATATTCTCATGCTGCGCAGCGACCCGGCGCCGGAGCTGACCACGCGCAATTGGGCCCCGTCCTCGGGCCTCCTGTTCGCGCAGCTCGCGTCCTTGGGCAACACGATCGTGCTCAACGATCCCAAACAGCTGACCGATGCGGTCAACAAAACCTATTTCCAGGGTTTTCCCGAGTCCGTTCGTCCGGCAACCAGCATCACGCGCGAAGCGGACGAGATCGCCCGCTTTCTCGATGCCCATGACGGCAAAGGCGTGATCAAACCGTTGCAGGGATCGGGCGGACAGGGCGTGTTCCTGATCGACGAAGACAATCGCCAGAACCTCAACCAGATCGTCGAGGCGGTGATCCGCGATGGCTATGCGATCGTTCAGGAATACCTGCCGGCCGCGAAGGAGGGTGATCTGCGGATGATCACCTTGAACGGGCGGCCGCTCAAGGTCGACGATACCTATGCCTGCATACGTCGATTCAGCCAAACGGACGACCACCGCTCGAACATCTCGGCCGGGGGCGGTGTCGAGCTGGCAGTGCCCGACGAGACCGCACTGCGGATCGCGGAGATCGTTGGTCCCAAACTGATCGACGACGGCATGTATCTGACCGGGCTAGATATTGCCGGAGACAAGATGATGGAGCTCAACGTCGATACCCCGGGGGGAATCAATTTCATGGAAGACCTTAGCGGCGTCGATTTCAGCGGGGCGATCGTCGATGATCTGGAGCGCAAGGTCAGGTTGCAGCGCCAATACGGCGGAGCGCTGACCAACCGGCAGCTGGCTGTAATTTAGCCGGATCGAATCGTCTGAAAGGGAAGCTGCGCGCCGAGGCACCGACCCTCGCGACAGATATCATGGTTTCAGCTCGGCGCGTCATTCCCACCTTTCGTCACACCCTCGCCGATGCGTCGGAACGCTCCAGCCCCTTGCTGCGCTGTCGGTGTCGTATGGCTCGAGAACGAAATCCGGCTCCGAGCTGACGCGATCCGCATTGCCGCGATCAATCTGCGCAAGACGAAGCCCTCATCCCGGAGAATGTCATGGATAGCTCAATTTCCACGCAGGGGATCGAACCGCCACTCCCCAAACAGCAACAGGAAGTGCCAGGAACCACCAAGGGTATGCAACCGGCGCCCGATCACGGCGAAACCAGCTATTCGGGTTCAGGACGACTGCAGGGCAAGCGCGCGCTCATAACCGGCGGTGACAGCGGCATCGGCCGCGCCGTCGCGATAGCCTTTGCCCGCGAAGGTGCCGATGTGCTCGTCTCCTACCTATGCGAGGACGAAGACGCCCGAGAAACGGCGCGGTGGATCGAAGACGCAGGGCGCCGGGCCATCCTCGAACCCGGCGATATAAGCGATGCTGCGCATTGCCGAAAATTGGTAGAAAAGGCGGTCGGCGAGTTCGGCGGGATCGACATTCTGGTGAACAATGCCGCGCATCAGATGACCTTCGACAACCTCGAAGACATCCCCGACGCCGAGTGGGAAAAAACTTTCGCCACCAATATCCACGCCATGTTCTATCTGGCCAAGGCGGCGGTTCCGCACATGGGTGAAGGTGGTTCGATCATAAACACCGCATCGATCAATTCCGACAATCCCAACCCGACCCTGCTGCCCTACGCGACCACCAAGGGCGCCATCCAGAACTTCACTGCGGGACTTGCGCAATTGCTGGCGGACAAAGGGATCCGGGTAAACTGCGTAGCACCCGGCCCCGTGTGGACGCCGCTTATTCCGGCGACCATGCCCCCTGAACGGGTCGCGGATTTCGGGAAGAACTATCCGCTGGGGCGCCCGGCGCAGCCGGCCGAGCTGGCTCCTCCCTATGTCATGCTGGCAAGCGGCGAGGCGAGTTACATCTCCGGCGCAACGATTGCGGTGACAGGAGGCAAACCCTTGATTTGATATGGGAATACGGGCGACTTGATCGCATCAGCAGAGCGAAGGGGGGCGGCATCAGCCGCCCTTTTTGATGAGGCAGACGACTCCTGTTGAAGTGAAGAGCCCGCCCGAAGCCTAGTGTCCCGCCCCGATTGGAATTCGAGGAACCATGCGGCGCAAGGTCGTTTGAAAGCTATATCCCCCAAAGCTGTCGGAAGCAGAAAGATGAAACTCAAACCCCTTAGCGAACAGGTCGTCGTCGTCACCGGAGGATCCTCCGGGATCGGTCTTGCAACGGCCAAGCTGGCAGCCCGCGAAGGCGCCAAGGTGGTGATCGTCGCGCGCGGCGAGGAGGGCCTGCGTGCTGCGGCCGAGGAGATCCAGGCCGACGGCGGGATCTGCGACTATCTCTGCGCCGACGTCGGTTCCCGCGAGGATGTGCGCGCCACGGTCGAGGCTGTGCTCGAGAAGCACGGGCGGTTCGACACCTGGGTGAGCAACGCCGGGGTCGGGGTCTACGCCAAGCTCGAGGAGTTGAGCGACGAAGACCACCGCCGGTTGTTCGACACCAATTACTGGGGCGTGGTCCACTGCGCGACCGAGGCGCTCCCGCATCTCAAGAAACATGGCGGGGCACTGATCACCACCGGCTCGATCTCCTCGCAGATGCCGGCGCCGGTGCTGTCGTCCTACACCGCCAGCAAATATGCGGTGAAAGGCTATATCGATTCGCTGCGCCTCGAGTTGATGCACGAGAACGCCCCGGTTTCGGTAACCCTGATCCAGCCCAGCGGCATCAACTCGCCGTTCGGCGAGCATTCTCTGAACCAGATGGACGATCGCTCGGTGGTGCCGCCGCCGGTCTATTCTCCCGATGTCGTCGCCAAGGCGATCTGCCACGCGGCAGAACATCCAACCCGCGACATGATCGTCGGCGGCGCGGGCCGGGCGATGACGCTGCTTGCCAACCTCGCCCCGGGACTGGCGGATTGGGTGTTCTCGACGGCCTTTTTCAAACTGGCGCTCGACAAGGATAATCCCAAGCGCTCGGACGACGGCGGGTTCCATGAGGCCGGTGGCGGCGGCGAGGTTTACGGCGATCAGAGCAAATGGATGCGCGATACGAGCGCCTATTCGGCGATGCGCCGGAATCCCGCGATAACCGCTTTCGCGTTGCTTGGCGTGGGCATCGGCCTGCTCGGATGGCTACAGAAAAATCGCTCCTGACGATCAGCGCCTGCCGGGGCGCGACCGATCCCTCGTAGCGCGTTAGCCTGCGCGGCCTCAGCGCTCCCGCGCCAATCCCGGCCCAACCCTTCACAATCGCGGCGGGGCTGGTATCAGAGCGCGCCAGCGGAGAATGATCGGAAGAAAGCAGTTTTGGGATCGACAGCGATAATCCGAGCCCTGATGGTGCTGGCCTTGATGGCGCTGGGTTTGCCCGCGTCGGCACAGCTGGTCCAGCAACCGGAAGCGGAAGAAACGGCGCCGGCCGACCTGTTTGGTCGTGAGACGCCGCGTTCGACGGTCACCGGACTTATCCGTGCGCTCGCATCCGCCGACTACGCCCGCGCTTCGCAGTTTCTCGCCTCGCAGAACCTCGACGATCCTGCGGCAGCCGAGGAAGCCGCCGAGCAGGCGCGCCAGTTGCAGGTTGCACTCGACAGCGGAGGCAATCTGCTGCCTTTCAGCGCGCTTCCCAACGAATCCACCGGGCGTCTCGACGACGGCTTGCCCCCCGGGGTCGAGCGGGTGGGTACGCTTGCAGGCGAGGGAGAAATCCCGATCCTGCTCGAGCGCGGTGAAGGCCCGGAGGGCGTCGAAATTTGGCGGGTCTCGCGAGAGACGCTCGACGCGATCGACGAATTGGTGCCGGCAGTCGAAGAACTCCCCACCGCCGAAACCGAAGAAGCGCTGGCGGTTGCCGGCGCTCCGGTCGCCGATTGGCTGCTGTTGCTCGGCATCGCTGCGGGCAGCTTCCTCCTGCTGTGGGTGGTATCCGCGGCAATACTCTGGCTGATGCGGGCCGCCGTCGCCGACGAGGAAGAGAGCGCAGCCTATGGCCTGGTCCATGCCGCCCTGCCGCCGCTGAGCCTGTTCCTGGCAGTGGTCGGCTTCAATCTGTGGGCAGGCAGCGTCGAGGTCTCGATCGTCGCCCGGCAGACGCTGCTGCGCTATATCGGGATCGTCGCCTGGATCGCCCTGGCTTGGTTCGCGCTCCGTCTGGTCGATGCGGTCGCCCACCTCGCGACCAACCGAATGGAGCGGCAGCAACGACGGCAGGGCGCATCGATCGTCGCGCTGATGCGCCGCGCCGCGAAGCTGGTCCTGCTCGCGCTCGCCTTCGTCGCCATCCTCGACACCTTCGGTTTCGACGTGACCGCCGGCGTCGCCGCTCTCGGCATCGGCGGACTGGCGCTTGCCCTCGGAGCACAAAAAACGGTCGAGAATCTGGTCGGCAGTGTGACGGTGATTGCCGACAAGCCGGTGGAGGTCGGCGATTTTTGCCGTGTCGGCGATGTCGTCGGTACGGTCGAGGACATCGGCATGCGCTCGACGCGGGTCCGCACGCTCGAACGCTCGCTCGTCACCATCGCGAATGGCGATTTTTCGTCTCGGGAGATCGAGAACTATGCCAAGCGCGACCGCTTCCTGTTCAACCCGACGATCGGCGTGGAATACGGAATATCGGCCGCCAAGCTGCGCGAAGGCATCGAGATCATCGAGCACGTTCTGAGCGAACACGAGCTGGTCGAGAAGGAAGGCCTGCGCGCCCGCTTCGCCCATTTCGGTGCCAGTTCGCTGGACATCGAGGTATGGTCGTACATCACCGTTCTCGATTACGCCGAAAGCCGCCTGATCCGGCAGGAGCTGCTGCTGGCGATATTCGAGCGGTTGGAGGCTGCGGGGCTTTCGATCGCCTTCCCCACCCAGAAGATCCATCTCGTTACCGAGGAGGAACGAGAGCGCCCTTCAGCCGGGTAGAGCGGCTCACAAATGCGCTTCCGCCGATCTATGCCCTTCCCTGCTGGTCGCCGGGCGTGCCGACCCGAAGCCCGTCGCTTTCCGGGCGCCCCGGCAGACCAGCATCTGAAAGCTCGTCCGCCGGGTGACAGTGATCGGTGCGTCATTCCTGTTGCTTGCGGGCGCCTTTGCATCGCACCATTGCCGCTTGGCGGGCAGACCAATGCAGTCCGGCGCATGACAAGGTAGCTGCCGAACGGAGAACCACTATGCTCGAACAACTTCTCGGCCCGGATGAATTCGATGTCTGGCCGCACCTTGCTGCCATCGGCCTGGCCTATATCCTCGCTTTTCCCATCGGCTGGAACAGGGAAAAGACCGAAAGAAGCGCGGGACTGCGGACCTTTCCCCTCGTAGCCGTGGCCAGCTGCGGCTTCATACAGGCCGCGGAGTCGCTCACCGCAGAGACGCCCGAAGCAATGGCCCGCATCGTCGAGGGCCTGATCACCGGAATGGGTTTCATCGGTGGCGGCGCAATCCTCAGGCTCAAGGACTCGGTAAAAGGCACTGCGACCGCTGCGAGCCTTTGGGTAACCGGAGCGATCGGCGCATCGGTTGCCTTGGGCAGCCTGGATGTGGCCGTGATGCTTTCGGTAGTGACCGTTGCGACGCTCTGGATCATGGCACCGATCAAGCATTTCGGACATTTGCAGGAAGACAGCGACGAAAGCGGTTCGGGCAAAATAGAGACGCCTCAAGATCGCCCTTGAAGCTGCCAGACCATGCGATATTCCCCGCGGGTCAGCCTTGGCATGATGCAGACGGCATCGCTGACTTCGCCAAACACTTTGAAAACTGAGGCTTATCGTGCGGCAACTGACGATCGTGATCCCTCCCCAAGATGCCGAGCGCGTGCGCGCGGCTGCAGCGGGCAATTCGATCGAGGTCATGGCCGAGGTGGAAGCGGTGCGCGACGGGGCGCAGCGGGTGCTGATGCTCTGCGACGCGCCCAATGCGGCAATCGAGGGGTTCCTCGCTGCGCTCGAGGAGGTCGAGGGGCTCTACGTCACCTACGCACCGCAGGGCGTGCTGGCGCTGCGGCCCCCCGCCAACCAGCCGGAGGACCAGGTCACCGATGTCCAGCCGCGCAGCCCGCTCGAGATCTTTCTTTCGGGGCTGCAGAGCATCGGCTCCTGGACCGGCTTTATCAGCTATGCGGCGCTGGGCGGGGTGATCGTATGGGTCGCGCTGTTTACCGAAAGCGTGTTTCTGCTGGTCGCTGCGATGCTGATCGCGCCCTTTGCCGGTCCCGCGATGAACACCGCCCTCGCCACCGCGCGGGGCGATCTCTACCTGCTGAAGCGCTCGCTGCTGCGCTACGTGGCGGCGCTGGCGACAGCGATCGCGGTGGCGGCGCTCCTGAGCCTGATCTTCGAGCAGAAGATCGCGACGGGTCTGATGATCTCGTCCAGCATGCGATCCGCGGTGTCGGTGCTCCTGCCGCTGGCCGCGGGCGCGGCGGGCGCGCTAAACCTGGCGCAGTCGGAGCGCAGCAGTCTGGTCAGCGGCGCGGCGACCGGGATGCTGGTCGCCGCCGCGCTTGCCCCCCCGGCCGGACTGGTCGGGATGGGGCTGGTGATCGGCCAGATGGATATCGTCTATTCCAGCCTGTGGGCGCTCGCGATCCAGATCGTGGGAATAAACCTGGCGGGCTTCGTGGTTTTCAGGCTCTACGGCGTGACCAACAAGGGCGCCCGCTACCCGCGCGGCAAATCGGCGATCACCGTCGGGGCGCTGGCTCTCAGCATGGCCGCGGTGCTGGCGCTGCTGGTCGTCCAGTTCTCTTTCTCGCCGCAATTCGAACAATCCTCGCTCGCCCAGCGTATCACCGCTCTGGCGCAGCAGCAGATCGAGACGCGCGACGACGTGGAGCTGGTCATGGCGCAGGCCGCCTTCAGCCGCGCGCGCCCGTCTGGTGAAAACCCGGTGCTGCTGACGATCCAGGTCGAAGGCGATCTGACTCAGGCGCAGCAAAACCGGCTTGCCGCCAGCCTGCGGGCGATGATCGAGCGCGAGTTCGGGGTTCGGGCGCTGGTCGACCTGACGGCGCTGTGACGCCAGGCAAGCAAAGACTTGGCCGCGTAGCCAGGACCTCGGACCTTCGCGCACGTCATCCGCTGCCTGGTTGATCACCCGTTCGTGAGTCCGCCGAAAAGAAACCGCCGTTTCGATCGCACCGCAAGCAGCGCAAACGGCACCGGAGCCCCACTCCGCCCTCTATAATACCCTTCGAACTGAAGGGCTTTTATGAACAATTTGAAGATCGGTGCGCGTCTCAACCTCGTCAGCCTCGCTGCGCTGCTGGGACTGGCGCTGGTGCTTGCGCTTTCGCTGTTCCGGCTTGACGACACGATGCGCGCCGATGTTGCGGATCGCACACAAAAGACGGTGGAGATCGCGCACAGTACGCTTGTGCACTACCACGGGCTCGAACGCGCCGGAGCCATGTCGCGGTCGGAGGCGCAGGCCGCCGCCATGGGCGCGGTCAAGGCGATGCGTTATGGCAATGACGACTACTTCTGGGTGAACGACATGCAGCCGCGCATGGTCATGCATCCGATGAAGCCGGAGCTGGACGGTACTGACATCAGCAGGACGACCGACGCCGACGGCAATGCGATGTTCGTCGAGATGGTCGGGATCGTTCGCGCCGAGGGCGAAGGCTTCCTGAATTACAACTGGCCCAAGCCCGGCGCCGAGGAAGCACAGCCCAAAATCTCTTTTGTGAAGGGCTTCGAGCCCTGGGGCTGGATCATCGGATCCGGCGTCTACGTCGACGACATCCGAGCAGCGGTCTGGAAGGCGGCGGTCGGCCAGGGCGCGATCGTTCTGCTGATCATCGCCGCAGTGGGAACCTTGAACTGGCGGCTCAGCAGCTCGATCTCCCTCCCAGTGGCTGCACTCGCCGGACGCATGCGCGGCCTTGCGGCGGGCGAGACGCAGGATCCCATTCCCGGAGTTCGCCGGGCGGACGAAGTCGGCGACATGGCCAAGGGCCTGGAGGTTTTCCGCGAGGCCGCGATCGCCAAGGCAGCGGCGGACGCCGAGAAAGCCCGATCGGATGCCGATCAGGATTTCGTTGTCGAGACGCTCTCGACCCGCCTGGGGCAGATGTCGCAAGGCGATCTCACTGCGCAGATCGACGTCGAATTCCCCGCTTCCTATGCAGTGCTCAAAGCAAATTTCAACACCACCCTCGCCAGCCTCCGCGAGCTGATTGCCTCGCTCGGACAATCGACCGATGCCATCCGCGACGGCTCGCACGAAATCGCCCAGGCATCGGACAATCTCGCCCGGCGCACGGAGGCCAACGCAGCAAGTCTGGAGGAAACCTCGGCGGCCTTGTCGCAGATGGAAGGCCGCCTGCGCACCACGGCCGGCGCCGCCGTTCAGACGGTCGAGCAGGCCAGTGAGGCGAAAGCGCTGGTGGGCGAAGGCCGCACCACCGCCGACCGCGCCGTGGGAGCGATGGGCCGCGTCGCCGATGGCGCGAAGGGCATCGACAATGTCATCGAAGGGTTGGACAAGATCGCCTTCCAGACGCGCGTGCTGGCGATGAACGCTGCCGTCGAAGCTGGCCGAGCCGGCGAAGCTGGCCGCGGCTTCGCCGTGGTCGCGGACCTGGTCTCCGCGCTGGCGATGCGATCGGAAGAAGAAGCCAAGCGCGCGCGCGAGGAGCTAACAGCAACTCAGGCCGACATCGGCCTGGCGGTCGGTGCGGTCCAGGAGATGGATACCGCTCTTGTCAGCATCATGGGCGGGGTCGAGCAGGTCTACGAGCTCGTCACGACGATGGCGGCGGACAACCAGGCGCAGTCGTCGACGATCAGCGAGATAACGGTTGCGGTCAATTCGATGGACACCGCGACCCAGCAGAACGCGGCGATGGTCGAGGAGACGTCGGCGGCATCTCGCAATCTGGCGCAGGAAGCGATGGCGCTGAGCGAGCGCTCGGCCCATTTCAAGACCGGGGGTCAGGCTCAAGCGTCGCTCCCCGGTACCGCGCCGACCGGCAGCAGGCCCGCGGATCTGCCTCGCGCCGCTGCCTAGGCCCGGCCTCCCGAAAATTCAGGATTGCCGCCCTTCGGGGCGCGAGGAGTGCATTACTGTGAACATGAAGAACATTCGGCTCACGCTGATCGCCGGGGTTGCCCTGAGCGCCCTTGGAGCAGTGCCGGCGCATGCCCAGACTGCGCGCGAAGCTGAGCTCGAAGCGCGTCTGAGGATGCTTGAAGCAGCGGTGGCCGAGCTGCGCAGCGAGCTGGCGCAGGAACGCGTGAGCGAGGACAGCGCGGCAGCCACGCCGCAATCCGCATCGCCGCCTCTCCATGCCGAACCGGCAACCAAACTCACAGCGCAGCAATCGATCGAAGATTCAGGCCCCAGCATCGAGGTCGGTGGCTTCTTCAAGACCTACGCAGCGGTGAGCGGGTATTCGGACGGCACGCTTGCGGCAAATTCGAGCGGTCACGACTTCTACAATCCCGGCACGATTCCCGTCGGCGGCGAAAGCCAAGGGGCATCCTTTCGCGCCAATGTGAAGCAGACACGCATCGCGCTGAAGGCCAGAGCGCCGCTGGCCAAAGAAGTTCTGGCAGGAGTTCTCGAGGTCGATTTCCAGTCCTCCCCCGGCAGCGGCAGCCACCGGGTAACCAATGCCTACAATCCTGCCCTGCGCCGCGCTTTCATGAGCTATGGCAATCTGCTCATTGGGCAGGAATGGACCAATTTTCAGTACCTGCCCGCATTGCCGGAGACCGCCGATTATCTCGGCCCAAGCGAGGGAACGGTCTTCGTGCGCCAGCCCCAGTTGCGCTACACGCACGCCCTGTCCCGCTCGGCCAGTTTCTCGGTGGCCGCTGAAAACCCGGCGGTAACCACCGCCGATGCAGGTTCGGCGATCATCGGCGAGAACCACGCCGGTCGCCTGCCCGATCTGACCGCGAGGCTGAACCTTACCCTCGGCTCTGCGGAACTCTCGCTGGCGGGCCTCGCACGCGAACTGACCGCGCACCTGGGAGACGAGGAAGACGCAGCACTTGGCTGGGGCCTATCTGTCGCAGGAAAGATCCAGCTCGGTGCGCAGCGCCGTCACGATCTGCGCTTCATGGTGACCCACGGCAGCGGCATCGGTCGCTACGTCGGGCTCAATCTGGCACCCGATGCGATCGTGGTTCGCGATGGCGGACTGCGCCTCGAGCCCGCCGTTCTGACTGCCGGCTTCGCAGCGCTCAGGCTTGGCTGGACGAAGCGCTTGCGATCCACCTTCATGGTCAGCGCGCAGACAATCGATGTCCCGGCTGCCCTCGCCGCTCTCGAATCCAACGACACGGTCTGGAGCGCTTCGGCCAATTTGTTCTACTCGCCAATGCCGCAGGTGGATTTCGGCTTCGAGCTGCGACACGGCGAGCGCGAGCTGGTGTCAGGCGCTACTGGCCGACTCGACCGCGCCGAATTCGCTGCGAAGTACAGCTTCTGATCGCGAGACGGCGGGCGCTCACGACGAGGCCTGGTCCTTTCTAATGTGCCGTTTGGGACCCCTGCCAGAATACTTGATCATCGGCGAATGTGGGACGGACTAGCACACGCCATAGAGGCTGCGTGGGGGTACAAGGAGTGGTCCTCCGTGCGCCGATTGTAATACCCGATCGGGGGCAGAGCCCCCGACTTTGCGCGGCTTCCTTGCCACTCAAGTACTTAGGGGCAAGTGGTGGACAGGGCTGGATTCGAACCAGCGTACGCTTGCGCGGGCAGATTTACAGTCTGCTGCCTTTAACCACTCGGCCACCTGTCCACTTGGCTTGCCAGTTGCGCGATGAAAACGCGGAGGGTCTGGGCGACCCCGCTGGCCGAGAGGCGCCCCTTTGGCGAAGCGGCGCTTGCCTGTCAATGGCCGCACTGGCAGGGGACGCGGCTATTGCCACAAGGGAGCAGCCATATGGCCAAGACGGAGCGCAAAAAGGCGCTGCGCGGACGCGCGGGACGCATGCAGGGTGGGCGCGGAAGCGGTCGCGCCAGCACCGGTCAGGTCCGCCTGTGGGGTCACCACGCGGTCGAAGCCGCGCTCAAGAACCCCGAGCGGCGCCATCACAAGCTGTGGGCGACGCGGGAGGCGCTGGCGGAGCTCGACGGCGAGCTGCCCGAGGACTTCACTGTCGAATACGCCGGCATGCCCGATCTCGATCGGCTGGTGGCGCGCGATGCGCCGCACCAGGGGCTGGTGCTGGATTGCGCTGCGCTCGACGATGTCTTTCTCGATCAGGTGCTCAAGGCCGAGCCCGACCGCCCGCTGCTGGTGCTTGACCAGGTCACCGACCCGCACAATGTCGGCGCGATCCTGCGCTCGGCGGCGGCTTTCGGCGCAGCGGCGATCGTGACGCAGGACCGCCACGCGCCGCCGGAGGGAGGCGTGATCGGCAAGGCGGCCTCGGGCGCTCTGGAGGTCGTGCCCTGGGTGCGGGTGGTCAATCTGGCGCGCGCGCTCGAGGATATGGCGGCGGCGGGATACTGGCGCATCGGTCTGGCAGGCGAAGCGGAGGCAACGCTGGCGCAGGCGCTTCCTGCTGGCCCGGTGGCGCTGGTGCTCGGTGCCGAAGGGCCGGGAATGCGGCACAATGTCGCGGGCCATTGCGACGCGCTGGCGCGGCTGCCGATCGGCGATGCCATGGAGAGCCTCAACGTTTCGAACGCGGCCGCGATCGCGCTTTATGCAGTGGCGACCCGCTGACTCGAGCCGGAAACGGAAAACGCCGCATCGTGCCTGAGCGCGATGCGGCGTCGATCCGTGCGACCCGCCTGCACGGCGGGAGGGAAACAGGTCCTAGTTGACCGAATCCTTGAGGCCCTTGCCGGCCTTAAACTTGGGCTGATTCGACGCCTTGATCGTCATCGGTTCGCCGGTGCGCGGATTGCGACCCGTCGAGGCCTTGCGCTTGGCGACCGAGAAGGTGCCGAAACCGACCAGCCGCACATCGTCGCCGCTCGACAGCGATTTGGTGATGGCGTCGAACACGCCCTCGACGGCGCTGGAGGCATCGCTCTTCGACAGGCCGCTGGAATCGGCGACGGCGCTGATCAGGTCGTTCTTGTTCATCTTAAGGGAACCCCCACTTGGTGTTGAATTCGTCTCGGTGAATCATGTCTCCGAATGCGCGGCAGTTGAACGAGTCGACGCAGGACTGTCAAAGGCAAATCCGCCCGCCGGGGTCGGGATTCGCCTCTAAAACCCTGAAATCAACGTAATTGCTCGCTTAACCACGCGGCGGAAGCGCCCCTCTGCCTCGAACCGGGTCATCCCCCAAGGACCCAGCGATCCGAGTCGCGGCGCTGCACCGAAGCTTCGATCAATGCGCGGTCCGCACCGGCGATTGCGCATTGCCCACCGTCAGCGGCTGACTCGCAAGATCGTCGGCCTCGGTCCATTCGATCTCGGCGGGAACCGAGGTCAGCGCGTGCTCGAGCACCTGGTCGACATGCGAGACCGGGATGATCTTGAGCCCGTCTTTGACCTTGGCGGGGATCTCGGCGAGGTCCTTCACGTTCTCCTCTGGGATCAGCACGGTCTCGATCCCGCCGCGCAGGGCCGCGAGCAGCTTCTCCTTCAGGCCGCCGATCGGCAACACGCGACCGCGCAAAGTCACCTCGCCGGTCATCGCGACCTCAGGGCGCACCGGGATGCCGCTCAGGGTCGAGACGATCGAGGTGACCATGCCGATGCCCGCGCTCGGGCCGTCCTTGGGGACCGCGCCCTCGGGCAGGTGGATATGGATGTTCTTGCGCTGGAAGATGCTGGGCTTGATACCATAGGCGGGCGCGCGCGCCTTGACGAAGCTGAAGGCTGCGGCGACGCTTTCGTTCATCACCTCGCCCAGCTTGCCGGTGGTCTTGACCTCGCCCTTGCCCGGCGTGGTCACGCTCTCGATCGTCAGCAATTCGCCGCCGACCTCGGTCCAGGCGAGCCCGGTGACCGCGCCGATCTGCGGCTCCTCCTCCGACATGCCGTGCTTGAACTTGCGCACGCCCGAGAAGTCCGCGAGGTTTTCGGGAGTGATGGTGACGCTGGCGGTGGTCCCCTCGAGGATCTTGCGCAGCGACTTGCGGCACAGTTTCGCAATCTCGCGCTCGAGCGTGCGCACCCCGGCCTCGCGGGTGTAGTAGCGGATCAGGTCGCGCAGACCCTCTTCGGTCAGCGTGAACTCGTCCTTGGTCAACCCGTGCTGCTTGATCTGCTTGTCGAGCAGATGGCCCTGCGCGATCTCGACCTTCTCGTCCTCGGTGTAGCCCTCGAGCCGGATGATCTCCATCCGATCGAGCAGCGGTTGCGGCAGGTTGAGGCTGTTGGCGGTGCAGACGAACATCACATCCGACAGGTCGATGTCGAGTTCGAGATAGTGATCCTGGAACTTGCTGTTCTGCTCGGGGTCGAGCACTTCGAGCAGCGCCGACGCGGGATCGCCGCGGAAATCCTGGCCCAGCTTGTCGATCTCGTCGAGCAGGAACAGCGGGTTGGACTTGCCGGCCTTCTTGAGATTGGTGACGATCTTGCCCGGCAGCGAGCCGATGTAGGTGCGGCGGTGACCGCGGATCTCGGCCTCGTCGCGCACCCCGCCCAGCGACTGGCGGATGAATTCGCGCCCCGTCGCCCGGGCGATCGATTTGCCCAGGCTGGTCTTGCCGACGCCGGGAGGGCCGACGAGGCACAGGATCGGACCCTTGAGCGTGTTGGTGCGCGCCTGGACCGCGAGATATTCGACGATCCGGTCCTTGACCTTCTCCAGCCCGTAGTGATCGGCGTCGAGCACCTCCTGCGCCTTGCCGATATCTTTCTTGAGCCGGCTCTTCTTGCCCCAGGGCAGGCCGAGCAGGACGTCGAGATAGTTGCGGATGACAGTCGCCTCGGCGCTCATCGGCTGCATGCCGCGCAGCTTCTTGAGCTCGCTCTCGGCCTTGGCGCGCGCTTCCTTGCTCAGCTTGGTCTTGGCGATGGTTTCGGTAAGTTCGGCGATCCCGTCGCCGTCCTCGCCCTCGCCACCGAGTTCGTTCTGGATCGCCTTGAGCTGCTCGTTGAGATAATATTCGCGCTGGGTCTTTTCCATCTGGCGCTTGACCCGGCCGCGGATCTTGCGCTCGACCTGGAGCACCGAGAGCTCGCCCTCCATGAAGGACATCACCATCTCGAGCCGCTTGTGCGGGTCGGCTTCGGCGAGCAGCGTCTGCTTGTCCGAGACCCGCGCCGCGACCGCAGCGGCGATGGTGTCGGCGAGCTCGCCGGCATCGTCGATCTCGGCGAGTTCGTCGCCCGCGCCCTCGCCCAGCTTCTTGTTGAGCTTGGCGTATTCGGCGAACTGCTCGACCACCTGGCGCATCATCGCCACGACCTCGCTGCCCGCGGCGGTCTGTTCCTCGTGCAGCGTGACCTCGGCCATCACGTAATCGTCCTGCTCGCTGAAACGCTCGCAGGTGGCGCGCGCCGCGCCCTCGACCATCACCCGCACCGTGCCGTCGGGCAGCTTGAGCAATTGCAGCACCCGCGCGACCACGCCGACATCGTAGAGATCGTCGCGCTCGGGATCGTCGCAGCCCGGATCGAGTTGGGCGAGCAGGAAGATGTCCTTCGAGCCTTCCATCGCCGCCTCGAGCGCGGCGACCGATTTGTCGCGGCCGACGAACAGCGGCACCACCATGCCGGGGAAGACGACGATGTCGCGGAGCGGGAGAAGGGGAAATTGCTGGGTCATGCGGTTGGTCCGTAAGTCGGGCGCAGCGAAGACCGCGCCTCGTGTGACCCAGGATATGGGAACCCGCCCCGCCCGCCGCAATCCCGTTTCCTGGCAAAGCTGTGGACGCGGGCGCGGAAGCTCGGTCGGCTGACACATCTGACACGGGTGCGGGGTATCGGGCGGCTTTCGGACGCAAAAGCGTCACCTTGGGGGCGAAAAGCGTCGCCTTGGCGGGCAGAAGTGTCACCTTCGCGCGGCGAAGTGTCGCCTTGCTGGCGGGGCCCGCCTGTGCGGCGGGGCAAAGTGTCGCTCCACCGCGCCGAGCATGCTCCGGGGCAGTCACCTTGCGGCGCGCCGGATGATGGGCGGGGCGATTGGCAAGGCCGGAGGATACGCCGTCGGTCATTGCGCGAGGGTGGCAAATTCGTCGCCTGTAGGAAAATGGTTTTCGTGGCGCTGCGACGCTGGTGGCGCAGGACGCCTTCGCAGAACGCGGCTCGAACCCGGAAGACGTGACGCAGGGTGGCGGGGCTCGCGGCTTGCTGGATGCAGTCTCACCCGCTGCATGAGCGGCGATCTGCACGCCTGCCGGGCATCACGTCTCATCGGGACCACGGCTCGCCGAGGACGGCCCAAGAGCTGGAACGAGCGGGCCGATAACCGTTTACCCAAGAGAGACGGGACACACCGATACGAGGAGAGAGACGATGGCAGACTATCGAGACGATTACGGACAGGAATATCGCCGCGACCGGAGATACGACAATGATCGTTCTTCCTATCGCGATGATGCCAATCGCGCGTCCTATCGCGACGAAGCCGGGCGCGGCGGCTATCGCGGCGGCGGCTATGGAGGCGGCTACGGTGGCGGCGATGGAGGCGGCTACGGTGGCGGTTATCGCGACGATAACGACCGCGGCGCCATGGACCGCGCCGGCGACGAGGTGAAATCCTGGTTCGGCGACGACGATGCCGAGCGGCGCCGCCGCATGGACGAACGCCGCGACTACGAAACCGATCGGTACGGCGGCTACAATGATCGAGGCGGGTCCCGCGACCGCGGCTATTACGGATCCAGCGAGCGCGGCGGCGACCGGGATGGCGGCCGCTGGGGCGGCTATGCCGGCGGGCGTGGCCAGTATGAGGGCCAGTTTGAGGGCCAGGATCGCTACGGTTCCGCCCGGCGCAGCAGTTTTCGCGGCGACGAACTCTACGATCGCGGCGCGGGCGACAGCCATTACGGCAAGGGGCCCAAGAACGACGTGCGATCCAAGGAGCGGCTGCAGGAACGCATCAGCGACGAAATGCACGACGATCACGATCTCGACGCCAGCAACATCGAAGTGACCACGCAGGACAATGGGGAAGTCACGCTGGAAGGCAGCGTCGCTTCGCGCTGGGAAAAACGCCGCGCCGAGAACTGCGCCTATGACGTTCGGGGCGTTCGCCATGTGCAGAACAACATCCGCATCGACGAACGCAGCGATGCCACCGACGAAAGCCGCAGCGTCGCGCGCGATCCGGACGCGACCAACCGGCCCACGACGGGCCGCAAGACGGCGACCAAGACCTGAACCCCGGCTCTTGCCCGCAACCCGGCCCCCCGCTCCGCACCGCGGCGCGGGGGGTTTCCGGATGCGCAACCGCGGATTGCTGCTTCGCAAAGGGCGGCGGCGGAGCGCTCCTGGCTTCGCCCGCTGGTCAGCGCGGCATCGACGGCGCCGATATTTCCTTGCGGATCACCGACCGCCGCTCTCCCGGGTCCGCGCGAAGATCGCGCGATGGGCGCATTGAGGATTCGACAGGGGACGACGTCGTTCGGGTCATCGTGCCCAAAAGCGGACTGTCAGTAAACGACCCTTGCAGCCGTTCCCTAATTTCGTCGCCCCGGGCTAGACCCGGGGTCCCGCTGCCTTCGTGGCCAAAGGCTCAACACCGGCAGGCACGCCTCGGTGGACAAACCCATCCCCTCGTCATTGCGAGCCGCCGCAGGCGGCGCGGCAATCCATGGACGGCGGTTTCGTCTTTACACGTCAGTAGCGAGGGCGCGCGACGCCGCGCCATGGATTGCCGCGTCGCTGCGCTCCTCGCAATGACGAGAGGGAAGGCGGCGGCTTTCCTTCCGCCATCGCCAAAACCCGCCGTACCGTTTACGACCCAATTGCAGACGGTGGCAGACTATGCTCCCACCTCCCCATGAAACATCTTTTGACGTTCCTTTCGGTCGGGCTAGTCGTAGCTTCGTGTTCCGACCCGCGAGCGGGCAGTCCCGATCCTGATCCCGGCACGGCGATCGCCCTGTGCTTGGACGAGAAGCTGACTGATCAGAAGTCGGAACATACCCGCATCAGGTATGTCTCACACGATCGCGGTCGGATGCTCAGCTACGTTTTTGACGTTTTCTCGGGCGACTTCTACTCAGCCGAGATCGATCCGCCCGTGCCGATCACAAACATGGTGATCGCTGCGCAGCTATCCCGTGAGTACTTCGAAGAACTCAGGGAAAATCCGCCAAAAAACCGAGATGATTACGACACGCTGCGGCTGCGCTTTGAAGCGATTGATAACCTCCGAATGTCGGACATGGTCGGGGGTGGCGCGCTCACTTTCTTGGAAGCGGATCTGGCCGCCATAGAAGCCAGCGCAACGAGTATCCTTCCAAGACAGCCCTATCTCGTTCGCGACGGCAATTGGGTATACAAGATCATCAGTGATGGCCCGCCCGATGAAAACCTTCGCGCGAAAGTACGGAAAATCCTAGAGGGATTCGATCAGCACGCTACCTTATGTGAGCCCGGCAAAAGGGCCCGGACAGATCCTCGTGCGACGGAAACTAAACTAGGGCCTGCGTTGTCGTGGTCTGACTAACGTCAGCTTCCCACCCAGTCTCAGACATATCTCCAAAGTGCCGGCCATCCCGAAACCCGCCATGCGGTCAAAAGGCACACCTCTCACGCTAGCCGGTACAAGCCGGGGGTGGCGACGGTAGAGCGGAGCGGCTCGGCGTGAGTCGCTGGCGCGCTTCTCGCCCTTATGCGCGGAAGCCCGGATCAGTGCGGTCGAGCTTCCTCAGCAGCGCGGGCCAGGCGAGCGCGTTGGCGATCATGCCGATGCCCGCGGGCGGGGTCTGCGACTTGACCTTTTCGGGGGTGCCCTGCGGCGGGTTATGGAGCCCGTCGCGGCCCGCCGAGAGCATCTTGACCTGCGCATCGCAGGCGCGTTCGAGGAAATAGAGCCGCAGGAAGCACTCGCCCACGCTCTTGCCGATTGCCAGCGTGCCGTGGTTGCGCAGGATCATGACGTGCTTGTCGCCCATGTCCGCGACCAGCCGCTCGCGTTCCTCGAGGTCGGTCGCGATGCCTTCGTACTCGTGATAGGCGATGTCGCTGCGCGCAATCATCCCGGTCTGGGTGTGCTCGAGCAGCCCGTCGGCCATGGCGCTGACCGCCTGGCCCGCTGGGGTGTGCAGATGCATCACCGCATGGGCATCGTCGCAATTCATGTGCAGCGCGGAATGGATGGTGAAGCCCGCCGGATTGACGGGGTGCGCGGTCGGGATCACCGGCTGGCCGTCGACATCGATCTTGACCAGGCTGGAGGCGGTGATTTCCTCGAACATCTGATCGTAGGGGTTGATCAGGAAATGATGCTCGGGGCCGGGCACGCGGGCGGAGAGATGGGTGAAGATCAGATCGTCCCAGCCGTAGAGCGCGACCAGCCGGTAGGCCGCGGCGAGATCGACGCGGACCGCCCATTCCTCCTCGCTTACCTGCGCGCGGATGTCGGCGTCGCTGCCAGTTGAGTTGTCGTTCATCACGGTTGCCATGACTGCCTCTCCGATTGGTTGTGTTTTGCCACGGATAACACGGAATGGGCGCAGGCTGTAGGGGGTTTGCGGGGCGCGCCTATCTTTCCGACTCGTCACCAAGAACTTGGTTCAGGGTCCATGCTTCCTCCTGCGCCGAAGGTACTAGGCGGAGAGATGGGTGCTGAATCAAGTTCAGCATGACGATGGGGCCGGCGTTGCCATTGGCCAAATACCGTCACCCTGAACTTGGTTCAGGGTCCATGCCTCCGACTGCGCCGAAGGTACCCAGCGGAGCGATGGATGCTGAAACGAGTTCAGCATGACGGATTATCAGAACTTGGAGCTGGTGCCCCTGCCCCCTACCCCATCCCGGGAAGATTGAACCCCGGAGGCAGGCCCATGCCCGACTGGATGCCTTCCATCTCGGTGGCGGCGCGGCGGTCCGCCTTGTCGCGGGCGTCGTTGAAGGCGGCGGTGACGAGATCCTCGACCATCTGCTTTTCCTCGACCTTCATCAGGCTGTCGTCGATCGCGACGCCGAGGATGCGGCCGCGCGCGGTGGCGCGGACCTTGACCAGACCGCCGCCGGCGCTGCCCTCGACCTCGATCGTGTCGAGCTTGGCCTGCGCCTCGCCCATCTGGGTCTGGATGGTTTCGGCGGCCTTCTGCGCCGCGGCGAGCATTTCTTCCATCGACTTCATGCTTGGTTTCTCCATTCCTGCAGGCCGACCGGGGGTTTGTCGCGATCGGCGATGATTTCGGCACCGGGAAAGGCGGCGAAGGCGGCCTGTACCAACGGATGCGCGCGCGCTTCGGTTTCCGCGCTCTGCTGCGCGGCTTCTTCGCGCTCGGCGATCGAGGGGGCGGCCTCACCCTCTCCGTCGGGGACTTCCTCGAGCAGCCAGCGCTTGCCGGTGATCGCGGCGAGCGCCTCGCGCAGCGTGGGACCGATGTCGTCGCGGTAGAGCGGGTTGCGCGTGAACCGCAGCAGCCCGTCCTCGACCGCGATCGGGCGGATCTGCAGCCGCATGATCCCGGCCGCGAGATGCTGCCCGCCGGCCTCGACCTTCGCAACGAGATCTTCCCACTTCACCGCATTGACGCCCGGAGCATCGCCCGCGGGCGAGCCTTCCGCAGACGGTGCGGGCGCGCGGGTGGCGGCGTCCTCGATCAGCCGCGCCAGCCGGCCCGGGTCGGGCAGTTCCTGCGCATGCAGCGCGCGCAGCAGCGCCATCCGCGCCGAGACCAGCGGGTCGGGCGCCTGGCGGACCTCGTCATAGCCCTTGAGCAGCAATTGCCACAGCCGGTGGAGCTGCGCCGGCGGGATCGCCGCGGCCCACTCGCCAAGCTGCGCGCGTTCCTCGGCGGAGAGCGCATCGACCTCGCCCCCCGAGACCTGCGCCACGGTGACGCGGTGGACGATGTCCATCAGCGAGCGCAGCATGGCCAGCGGCTCAACCCCGAGCGCGTATTGTTCGTCGATGCCTTCGAGCAGCGGCTTGCCCTCGCCCGCCAGCAGATGCGCCAGCAGCCTTCGCTGCGCGCTCTTGTCGGCGAGCCCGAGCATCGAGCGGACCCGCTCGGCGGTGACCCGGCCCTCGCTGTCCATATCGGCATGGGCAATCGCCTGGTCGAGGATCGAAAGCCCGTCGCGCACCGAGCCCTCGGCGGCATTGGCGATGATCGACAGCGCCTCGGCATCGGCCTCGACGCCTTCCTTGGTGCAGATCAGCGCGAAATGCTCCTGCAGCATCTCGGCGGGAATCCGCCGGAGGTCGAAGCGCTGGGTGCGGCTGAGCACGGTGACGGGGAGCTTCTCCACCTCGGTGGTGGCGAAGAGGAATTTGACGTGGGCGGGCGGTTCTTCGAGCGTCTTGAGCAGCGCGTTGAAGGCGTTGCGCGAGAGCATGTGGACTTCGTCGACGATGTAGATCTTGTAGCGCGCGCTGACCGCGGAATAGCGCACCGCCTCGATGATCTCGCGGACGTCGTCGACACCGGTGTGGCTGGCGGCGTCCATCTCGATGACGTCGATATGCCGTCCCTCGGCGATCGCGACGCAGGGTTCGCAGACGCCGCAAGGGTCGATCGTCGGGCCGCCGCTGCCATCGGGGCCCACGCAATTGAGCGCCTTGGCGATCAGCCGGGCGGTCGAGGTCTTGCCGACCCCGCGCACCCCGGTCATCAAAAAGGCATGCGCCAGCCGGTCGCGCGCAATGGCGTTGGCCAGCGTGCGGACCATGGGCTCCTGGCCGATCAGCTCGGAAAAGGTCTGCGGGCGGTATTTGCGCGCGAGCACGCGATAGGGCTGCGCGGGCGCGTCGCTGGCTGGTTTGGCCGCGGGAGCCGGAGCAGGCGCTGGATTGTCGACAGCTTTCTCGGTCGGCGCTGGCGCGGGCGCAGAATCGGGCGCGCCGAACAGCGCTTCCTGCCCCGCTTGCTCAAGCTCGGCGGCGGTTGGTTCCGCCTCCTCGGGAACGCTTTCCCATGGCAGGCCGTCTGGATTGTCCGGTGAATCACCCATCCGCCCTAGCTAGGGCGTGCGCGCGCATTTGTCATGCTGGCGTTTGCCATGCCGGCCTCTGTCACGCTGGGGGAAATAGGAGCCGAGCGACCCGTCGCAATTCACCTGGGCTGCTTCCTTCCGGACCTGACCCGGTGAGCGAACGCAAACGTCCACCCGACTCCCGGAGCGCCATATGGCGGCGAAGTCGCGGGGGTTCAAGTTTTTCGTGTGGTGGATTCGTCGTTTCCCTTTTCCTGGTCATTGCGAGGAGCGCAGCGACGAAGCAATCCATGGTACGGCGTTGGCGGCCGTCACTGCCGTCGTGAACGCGGAAAGCGCAGTCCATGGATTGCCACGCCACCTGCGGCGGCTCGCAATGACGAATGGTTCAGGTGGAGGAGCGCAGCGACGCGGCAATCCAGCGCCTGCCGTCGCGTGCAACGCAAAGCCTAGTTGAAATTGTCCGCGTAGGCCTGGAGCTTGAGATGGCGCACTGGGGTCGCGCGGACCCGCGCCGCGATGCCGTGCTTGGCGGCGTAGGCGGCAGCCTCTTCGCGCGAGGGAAAGGTGAGCACGACCTGCGCCTGCGTGTCGCCGCTGCCGGTCCATCCCATCAGCGGGTCGGCATGGCGGGCTTCGCTCTGCTCGAATTCGAGCACCCACTCGTCTATCCGCGCCTTGCCGGACTGCATCGCGTTCTTGGGACGTTGATAGATTCGGGCTGCCATGGGGACGCCCTTAATTCAGCGCGGCGCTTTGGAAAAGGCATTCTTGGTCTTGAGGCTGGGCGCTTCGGTCCAAGGCTCCTCGGGCCAGCGGTGCTTGGGGTAGCGGCCCTTCATCTCCTTGCGCACCTCGGCCCAGCTGCCGCGCCAGAAACCGGGGAGATCGCGGGTCGCCTGCAGCGGGCGTCCGGCGGGGCTGGTGAGCTTGAGCAGCAGCGGGGTGTCGCCAATCATCGGATGGCGCTCGAGCCCGAACAGCGCCTGGACCCGCACTTCGGCACTGGGGGCATCGTCGCCGGCATAGTCGATCGCATGCGTGCTGCCCGCGGGCGAGGTGAAGCTGCGCGGTGCGAGCCGGTCGAGCCGCTGGCGCGAATCCCAGTCGAGCAGCGCCAGCGCCGCCTCGGCGAGTTTCGCTTGCGAGACACCGAGATCGCGGCGCCCGGCAAGCAGCGGTGCAAGCCATTGCTCGGCATTCCAAGCGAGGCTCTCGGGCGACAGCGCCGCGATCCCGGCGTGGCGCGCCCGCGCCAGCAGAGCGGGCGGGAGCAGTTCCCCCAGTTTCTCGACAGCTTTTTCCACAAGGATATCCGCAATCGCTGCCATATCGGGCGCCGGGTTGGAGCCGGTGGCCAGCGTGATCGCGCCGATGCGGCGCTCGACCCGCGCCTCGATCCGCGCTTCGCCCTTGTTCCAGTCGAACACCTGGCGACGCTCGATCCGCTCGGGCAGCCAGCGTTCGAGATCGGGTTCGGCGAGCGGCAGCGCGGCGGTGATCCGCGCGCCCTTTGCCTGCCCCTGCGCATCGCCGATCGCCAGCCAGTCCTGCCGCGCCAGCGGGCTGGCCGGATCGAGCACGAAACCGCGCCCGCCCGCGGCCAGCCAGTGCTCGCCCGAGGAATCGCGGCGGCGCGCGATGGTGTCGGGCATTCCGGCGGCGAGGAGGATGGCGTAGGGGACGGATTTGCGCTCTGCCGTCCCGTTCACCAGCCCCCGCGCCCGTTCCGCCCAGCGCTCGGCCAGCTTGCGGCTCGCCTCGGCTTTGGGCGAGCGGTCGGCGTTCCAGCGTTGGAGCCGGCCCGCCAGATCCTCGCCGCGGCCGCCGAGGTTACGCTCCTGCAGCAGCACCGCAATCCGCGCCGCTTCGCGCGCCGCGCCGTGTTCGGCGCCGAACAGCACCATCGCCGCCTGCGCCGGGTCGAGCGCCAGCGCGGCGAGCTTCCTGCCGCGCTCGGTTATCCGCCCCTCGGCCTCGAGAGCGCCCAGCCCCTGGAGTTTCTGCCGCGCGGCGCCGAGCGAGGCTTCGGGTGGCGCGTCGAGCCATGGCAGCGCAGCGGGATCGCCGCTGCCCCACAGCGCGGTCTTGAGCACCAGCGGCGCCAGATCGGCGGTCTCGATTTCGGGCGGGTCGAAGCGCGGGCGGCCCTTGTGACCGCCCTCCTCCCACAACCGATAGGCGACCCCCGGCCCCTGCCGCGCGGCGCGTCCGGCGCGCTGGGTGGCGGCGGCCTGGCTGGCGCGGTGGGTGACGAGATGGGTGGTGCCCGCGGCGCGGTCGTATTCGGCGCGGCGCGACAGGCCGGAATCGACCACCACCGAGACACCCTCAAGCGTGATCGAGGTTTCGGCGATGGCGCTGGCGAGCACGATCCGGCGGCGTCCCTGCGGGTCGCGGCGGATTGCGGCGCGCTGCATGGCGGGTTCGACCTGGCCGTGGAGCGGAAGCACCGGCACATCGGGCAGCCGCGCCTCAAGCCGTTCGGCAGTCCGCTCGATCTCGCCCACGCCGGGGAGGAAGGCGAGGATATCGCCCTCTTCCTCGCGCCAGGCGGTCAGCACCGCCTGCGCAATCGCATCCTCGATCCGCAGCTGCGGCGAAGAGCCGTGCCATGCGATCCGCAAGGGGTAGGCGCGCCCCTCGCTGGCGATGGTCTTCGCGCCCTCCCCCAGCAATTCGGCGAAGCGCGCGCCGTCGATCGTCGCCGACATCACCAGGACCCGCAGATCCTCGCGCAGCACCGCGCGGCTCTCCAGCGCCAGCGCGAGCCCGAGATCGCTGTCGAGATGGCGCTCATGCGCCTCGTCGAACAGGACCGCGGAGACCCCCTTCAGCTCGGGATCGTCGAGCAGGCGGTTGACGAAGATCGCCTCGGTCATGACCAGAATGCGGGTCCGCGCCGAGGTCCTGCTGTCGAGCCGGGTCAGATAGCCCACCGTCTCGCCCGGGCTTTCGCCCAGCATCTGCGCCATCCGCTCCGCCGCCGCGCGCGCCGCGACCCGCCGCGGCGAGGTCAGGATCACCTGCCCACTGCACCACGGCTCGCCGAGCAGCGCGGGCGCCACCGCGGTGGTCTTGCCCGCCCCCGGCGGCGCAACCAGCACCGCGCCGGTCTGGTCGCGCAGCGCGACGAGCAGTTCGGGGAGGACAGCGTGGATGGGGAGGCCGGCGCTCACTCAATCACCTTTTGTCATGCTGAACTCGTTTCAGCATCCATTCTTCCTCTTCGAACCGGGGTCTGCGAGGATGGATGGACCCTGGAAGCGAAGCTGTGCGCAGCACAACCGAGTTCAGGGTGACAAGTGTTTTAGTAACCCCGGGCCACCGCGAAATGCGCCGCTTCGGTCATCGCCTGGCGGGCCTTGCCGTCGGGGAAGATCGAGAGCGCGTCGATCGCGCGGTCGGCGAAGTGGCGGGCGCGGGCGCGGGTGTCGTCGACCGCGCCGTGCTGCGCGATCAGCGCGCAGGCATGGTCGAGATCGGCGTCGGAACTCTTGATCCCCGAGATCGCCTCGCGCCAGAAGGCGCGTTCCTCCTCGCTGCCGCGGGCATAAGCGAGGATCACCGGGAGCGTCATCTTGCCCTCGCGGAAATCGTCGCCGCGATCCTTGCCCATCGCCGCCGCGTCGGAATCGTAATCGATCGCGTCGTCGACCAGCTGGAAGGCGACCCCGAGATTGCGGCCGTACTCGTCGAGCGCGCGTTCCTGGTCGTCGCTGCATTCGGCGACCACCGCAGCGATCCGGCTGGCGGCGGCGAACAATGCCGCGGTCTTGGCGCGGATGATGTGAAGGTAGCGTTCCTCGCTGGTGCCGATCTTGCGCTGCGCGGTGAGCTGGTCGACCTCGCCCTCGGCGATGATCGCGCTGGCGCCCGAGAGGATTTTCAGCACCCTGAGACTGCCGTCCTCGGTCATCAGCTCGAAGCTGCGGCTGAACAGGAAGTCGCCCACCAGCACGGTCGCGGGATTGCCGAAGATGATATTGGCGGCGGTCTTGCCGCGGCGCATCTCGCTGCCGTCGACGACGTCGTCGTGGAGCAGCGTGGCGGTGTGGATGAACTCGACCGAGGCGGCGAGCTTGTAATGGCGCGAGCCCTGATAGCCGACCAGTTCGGCGCCCGCGAGCGTGAGCATGGGGCGCAGCCGCTTGCCGCCGCCCGAGATCAGATGCCCGGCGAGCGCGGGGATCAGCGGGATTTCGCTCTGCATCCGGTCGAGAATCACCGCATTGACCGCGTTCATGCCCGGCGCGGTCAGCGCCAGCATCGGGTCGAGCGAGGGGGCAGGCGATTGCTTGCGCGAGATGGGGACGATATCGGCGCTCATTGCGCTGCGCGCCATGCTCTGCGCAAGCCCGCTTGGCAAGGCGCGAATTGCTGCTAGCCTTGGCCGCATGAGCGATGCAACACCCGCCACCGTGCCAGCGGAGCCGCACGAAGACCGCGTGCTGACCGGCTATCGCAAGAGCATCGACAATATCGACGCGGCGCTGGTCCACATTCTCGCCGAACGGTTCCGGATCACGCAGGCGGTGGGCGCCTATAAGGCGACCGCCACGCTGCCGCCGGCCGATCCCGCGCGCGAGAAGGAACAGATCGCCCGGCTGCGCCGACTGGCGGAAGAATCCGATCTGGATCCGGAATTCAGCGAGAAGTTCATCCGCTTCGTGATCGAGGAAGTGATCCGCCATCATGAGAAGGCGCGCTCCGACGGCGCCCCCGGCGGTGGGCCCGCGCGCCCCTGACTGGCACCCGCGCGACCGTAGCCAGAACGCAATTGTGGCCCAAAAACAGCAATTCCGACCCGATTGTTGCATAACACCGTGTTTTCTATGCAATGCCCTTGAGTCCGAACCGCCGATTATCTAGACCGGCTGCGATAATCCATTCGAAGGGGAGTAAATTATGAAGTTTGGTAAAGTAGCCCTGGCCGCATCGGCCGTGAGTCTCGCGATCACCCCGGCCGCCTTCGCTGCCGAGCGCGTCAGCGCGCCGGTCGATGGCGAGAGCGAAATCGGTGGCGGCGGTGCCACCGTAGCCGTGCTCTTCGCGATCCTCGCCCTGGGCGTCGGCATCGCGGTCGGTGGTACGGACGAACCCGTCAGCCCCTGATCGCTGGTTCAACAAGAATTCGAAACGGGGTCGGTTTTCCGGCCCCGTTTTCGTTTGTGCGGCTGCAATTGCCGCCCGGCTCGGCCGAACGGAACCGGCCTTCACCCAGAGCTTGCACTATCTTGCCGTAGGAACATGCGCGCGCGGCAGGCTGAGCCGCACCAGCAGCCCACCAAGATCCTCGCTCTCGCCCAGCTCGACCTCCCCGCCGTAGATTTCGGCGACATCGCGCACGATCGCCAGCCCCAGCCCCGTTCCGGGCTTGCCGGTGTCGAGCCGCGCGCCGCGATCGAAGATGCTGATCCGATCGGCCTCGGGGATACCGGTTCCGTCGTCCTCGACCCAGATAACGCACATTGTCTCGCCGGGTTCGGCATCGATGGTCGCGAACACGCTGCCGCCGCCGTATTTTGCCGCGTTCTCGATCAGATTGCCGAGGATTTCGTCGAGATCCTGGCGTTCGATCGAAACCAGCGCGCTGCGGTTGCCGTCGAGGTCGAAGCGGGTGCCCGGATAGAGCCGCTCGACCGCGCGGCGCACCGCCTCGGCGCTTTCCCACACCGGCGTATGCGCCAGTCCTACCGCCCTGCGCCCCACTGCACGCGCGCGCGCGAGGTGGTGATCGACATGGCGCTGCATCGTGCGCGCCTCGCGTATCGTCGTGTCGGCGAGATCCGGCGCGCGCGCGGTCGCCGCATTGGTCAGCACGGTCAGCGGGGTCTTGAGCGCATGCGCGAGATTGCCTGCATGGGTGCGCGCTTCCTCCGCCTGTTTCGCCGAATGGGCGAGCAGGCCGTTGAGCTCCTCCACCAGCGGCTGGACCTCGAGCGGCAGCGGCTCGTCGATCCGGTTGACCCCGGTGCTGCGCATGTTCTGGATCGCCGCGCGTACCCGCCGCAGGGGACCGAGCCCGACCCAGTTCTGCAGCACCGCCATCGCGAACAGCCCCAGTCCCAGCAGCGCGAAGCTCCACACCAGGATCGCTCGGATCTCGCCGATCTGCGCATCGAGCTCTCCGCGACTGGCGGCCACGGTGAACCACCAGCGGGTGTCGCTGTCGGGCAGATAGACCGAGCGTTCCGCCACGCGCAGCGGCTCGGCGGGGAACTGGTCGGAATCGTAGATCACCAGCTCGTGCCCGGGATCGCTGGCGCGCACTTCGAGGCTGCGGTCCCACAAGCTGCGGCTGGGATAGTCCTCGTGACCCTCGCCGCGGATCTGCCAATATACGCCGCTATTGGGTTCGAGGAAGCGCTGATCGCCCAGCCGGCGGTAGAATCGCACGTCGCCCAGAGGATCGATCTCGGCCGAGGAGACCAGCGCGTTCATCACGTATTCGAGCTGGTCGTCGAAATTGCTCTCGACCAGGCTGGTCAGCGTGCGGTCGAGCGCAAACCCGCCGGCGAGCAGCAGGATGAGGATCCAACCCGCGGCGATCGCCATCATCCGGCTGGCAAGGCTCCGCTTGCCGCCGGCGGCTGCGCCGAGCGTCACGGGGCTGCGCCCCTTCTCCACCGGATCGGAGGGGGAAGCGTCCGTCGGCCCGGGCTTACGCGCGGGGGGCGTCGGCGGGGTCGTCGAGAGAGTAGCCAAGGCCGCGTATCGTTGTGATCACTTCCGCACCCAGTTTCTTGCGGATGCGGGTGACGAAGACCTCGATCGTGTTGGAATCGCGGTCGAAATCCTGGTCGTAGATATGTTCGATCAGCTCGGTGCGGCTGACCACCTTGCCCTTGTGGTGGATCAGGTAGCTCAGCAGCTTGTATTCCTGCGCGGTGAGCTTGACCGGTTCGCCCTTGAGCGTCACGCGGCCCGAACGCGTGTCGAGCCGGACATCGCCCGCGGTCAGCTCGCTCGAAGTGTTGCCCGAAGCGCGGCGGATCAACGCGCGCAGCCGCGCGATCAGCTCCTCGGTCTGGAACGGCTTGGCGAGGTAATCGTCGGCGCCCGCGTCGAGCCCGGCGACCTTGTCCGACCAGCTGTCGCGCGCGGTGAGGACGAGCACCGGAAAGGCCCGCCCTTCCTTGCGCCACATGCCCAAAACCGAAAGCCCGTCGATCTCGGGCAGGCCGAGATCGAGGATCACGGCATCGTAATCCTCGGTCGAGCCCATGAAATGGCCGTCTTCGCCATCGGTGGCGAGATCGACCGCATAGCCGTTCTGTTCGAGCGTCGATTTGAGTTGCTGGCCGAGGGTGGGCTCGTCCTCGACAATCAGGAGCCGCATAAAGTTTCTATCCCTGTTCGCACATCGGCACCCCGGTATCGGAGCGCGCCGGAGATGTCGTTCATCTATCGGAACGCGTCAAGTTGGCGCAGGTTTCTGGGACCGCCCTAGCGGCTGCGGCGAATGACCCTGCCCGTGCGCGCATCGACATCGACGAACATCACGCGGCCATCGCGGATGAACTTCAACCGATAGGCCATTGCGGTCGAATCGTAAGCGGGACCCAGATATTCGGCATCGCGCATGGTCGGCAAAATACGCGCCTCGATCTCGCGCAGCGACAGCACATTGCCCGCGCGCATTTCCTTGCGCGCTTCCCCCTGGTCGGAGTTCTGCTGCGCGAGAGCGGGAGCGTGGGCCGACAGGATCAGGCCGGCAGCGGCCAGGGAGGCGGGAAGATGTTTCATGATGGCTCGATGATTGGACCCAAGCCATTGAACAAGGACTGAATGTCCTCCCGCCCCCTTCTGGCACTGTCTAGCGGGTCATTTCATATTTGACCGTGAGGTTCACTCCGGTGCCGACCTGACCGGGCTCGATCGGCGGGGCGGATTCGCTCGCGTCCATCGACCGCACCATCGCTGGCTGCGGGATCGGACCCTGGTTCTGCACGCTCTCGGAAACTTCGAGCAGCCTCACGCGCGAATAGCCGGCCATGCGGGCGTATTCCTCGGCCATGCGCTGGCCGCGGGCGAAGGCCTGCGCGCGCGCCTGTTCCTCGACCGCATCATCGTCCTCGAGCATGAAGTTGGGCCCGTAGATGTTGTTGGCGCCCACGCTCACCAGCGCGTCGAGGATTTCCGCGGCGCGCGGCAGGTCGCGAAGCTTCACCTGGACCTGATTGTTGACGTTGTAGCCCTGGAAGACCTGCTCGCCCGTGCCCTGATTATAGTCGTATTGCGGGCTGACGCTGAAATTGCTGGTCTGGATGTCCTCGCGCGCGATCCCGAGCTCGCGCAGGCGGGCGATGATCCGGTCCATCGCCTGCGAGTTTTGCGTCAGCGCCTCGCGTGCGGTGGAGGCGCGGGTCATCACCCCGGCGCCGATCTGGGCGACATCGGGCGCGCTGCGGACCACCTCGCTGACCGACAGCTCGACCACCGGGCCCTGGCTGGCGATCTGGATTTCGGCGGCGCTGGCCGGCGCGGCGATGACCGCGATTGCGGCGAGGGGGATGGCGTATCGAAGCATGGATGTTCTCCTTGTCGGCAGGCCGCTCGCCTGCCCCGCACGATCAAGCGAGGCCGGCGCGACTTGTTCCGCATCTCCTCTGCCCCCCGGCGCTGCACCGGAGCTGAACGTCGCCGCGGGAAGGATGGCAGGCGTCCCACGACGCAGCGCGGGAGTTTGCCCTTGTCGCACCGGCGCCGCGCGCCTACCTCGCGCTTCCCATGGCGCAACCTCCGATCCTCAGCTGGGAAGGCCTCGGTCTTCAACAGGGCGGTCGCTGGCTGTTCGGCGCGCCCGAAACCGGCGGGCTCGATCTTCATATCGGACCGCGCGACCGGATTGCGCTGATCGGCCGCAACGGCGCCGGCAAGACCACGCTGTTCAGGCTGATCGACGACAAGCTCGAGGCCGATCGGGGCCTGCGCAAGGTGAAGCCGGGGACCCGGATCGTGGTGCTCGAACAGGATCCGGCCGTCGCCGGACATGCCACCCTGATGGACTGGGCGCTCTCCGGCGAAGACGCTCCCGCCGAGTACGAGATCGATGCCATCGCCGGCCAGCTCGGGATCGACATGACGACCGCGACCAAGGGCGCGAGCGGCGGCGAGCGGCGCCGCGCCGCGATCGCCCGCGCGCTGGCGCAGGATCCCGACCTGCTGCTGCTCGACGAGCCGACCAACCATCTCGACCTCGCCGCGATCGACTGGCTCGAGGATTATCTCGACCGCTACACCGGCGCCTTCGTGGTGATCAGCCACGACCGCACTTTCCTTAAGCGCCTGACCCGCGCGACGCTGTGGCTCGACCGCGGCGGGCTGCGGCGCAAGGAAATCGGCTTCGGCGGCTACGAGGCTTGGGAAGAGCAGGTCTATGCCGAGGAAGCGCGCAACGCCGACCGGCTCGACGCGAAGCTCAAGATCGAAGCGCACTGGCTCGAACGCGGCGTGACCGCGCGGCGCAAGCGCAACCAGGGGCGGCTCGAGAAGCTGCACCAGATGCGCGCCACCCGAGCAGGGATGATCGTGGGCGCGGGCACCGCCAAGCTCAAGCTGGCGACCGAGACGGAGTTCAAGTCCAAGGCCGTCATCACCGCGGACAACATCTCCAAGAGCTACGACGGGCGGGCGATCATCAAGCCCTTCAGCCTGCGGATCCAGCGCGGCGACCGGATCGGCATCGTCGGCTCCAACGGCGCGGGCAAGACCACGCTGCTCAAGATGCTGACCGGCGAACTCGAACCCGACACCGGCAGCGTCGAGATCGCCAAGACGCTCACCGGCGTGATGATCGACCAGCAGCGCAGCCTGATGGCGCCCGACAAGACGGTGCGCGAAGTGCTCGCCGAGGGCGGCGACTGGATCGACGTGCGCGGGGTGCGCAAGCATGTGCTCGCCTATCTCAAGGACTTCCTGTTCGACCCCAAGATGGTCGACACCAGGGTCGGCATCCTCTCGGGCGGCGAGCGTTCGCGGCTGCTGCTGGCGCGCGAATTCGCCAAGGCGAGCAATCTGCTGGTGCTCGACGAGCCGACCAACGATCTCGATCTCGAGACGCTCGACCTGCTGCAGGAGGTGATCGCCGACTACGAGGGCACCGTGCTGCTGGTGAGCCACGACCGCGACTTCCTCGACCGGACGGTGACGCTGACGCTGGGGCTCGACGGGACCGGCCAGGTCGATGTGGTCGCGGGCGGCTACGAGGACTGGCAGCGCAAGCGGCGCGAGCCGGTGGCCGGCAGGAAGGGCGATGCGGCTGCGGCGAGCAAGCCCGCTGCCAGGGCTCCGCCGCCGCCGAAATCGGACAAGCTGACCTACAAGGACCAGCGCGACTACGAATTGCTGCCGGCGCGAATCGAGGAACTGGAAGCCGCGATCCTGAAGGGCGAGGCGATCCTCGCCGATCCCGAGCTGTTCACCGCCGATCCGCAGAAATTCGCCAACATCCTCAAGGGGATCGAGAACGCGCGCACGGAGAAGGATGCGGCGGAGGAGCGCTGGCTGACCCTTGCCGAACAGGTTGAGGGGTGAGCGAGGCGCTGCGGCGCGAGATCGCCGGGTGCAGGCTTTGCGCGCAGCATCTTCCGCACGGGGTGCGCCCGGTGGTCGGCTTTTCGGCAACCGCACGGTTGCTCATCATCGGTCAGGCGCCGGGCTCGAAAGTCCACGAAAGCGGGATTCCCTGGGACGATGCCAGCGGCGACCGGCTGCGCGAGTGGACCGGGCTGAGCAAGGAGGAGATGTACGATCCCGCGCGGGTGGCGCTGGTGCCGATGGGGTTCTGCTATCCCGGCAAGGCCAGCGGGGGCGACAAGCCGCCGCGCCGCGAATGCGCAGTCCAATGGCACGAGCGGGTGCTCGAGGTCCTTCCCGCCAAACGGCTGACGCTGCTGGTGGGGATGCATGCGCAGGCTCACTACCTCCCCGAACAGCGCAAATGGTCGATGACCGAGCGCGTGCGGAATTTTCGCGCCTTCCTGCCCGAGGCCTTCCCCCTTCCCCACCCCGCCTGGCGGAGCACGATCTGGATGCGCAAACACCCCTGGTTCGAGGCCGAGGTACTGCCCGAATTGCGCGCGGCAGTGGCTGGCGCGGCGGCAGAACGCGGCGCAAGTTGATGAAACACATCTGGGGGCCTCACGAGAGGCGGTAGAAATCGGCGACGCGGTCGAGCGCGAGGCGGAGCACAAGTTTGCCGCTGCGCGCGGGCCATTCGAGCGCCTTTTCCGCCGCCGGGATCGTCTCGCCGGCGCAGATCACGCGCCACAGCACGTCCTGCAGGCCCCCGCCGGCCTGCGCCAGCGCGCCGTGGAAGCGCGCCTTGGCGGCGATCTGGCGTTCGGCGCCGGTCAGCCCGGTCTCGCCGGTGGTGCGCGCGCGGACCGGGTCCCAGCGCATAGTGACCGAGGGCGCGAGCTGCGCGCGTTCGTAATCGCCGCGCAGCCGTTCGCCGGCCGCGAACTGGCGGTCGCCGAGATAGCCGCGCGCGTAGAGCCAGCTCAGCGGCGATTCGGCCAGGTTCACCGTCACCGAACGGCGGCGGCGCGACGGCGCGCGCCCGGAGCGACGCGGACCTTCCTCGGTGAGTTCGCGTTCGACCAGTTCCTGCTTCATTCCGAATCTCCTGCTGCGGGTCGCGGCCCTTGCATTGTTCCGGTTCATGTAGGAAAGTGGAAAAACCAGATAGGTTAGCAAGATAGGTTAGAGAGAGCCGTCGATGATCAATCGCATTCGCGACATCCGCAAGCAGAAGGGCTGGACGCTGGCCGATCTCGCCGAGGCCTGCACCCCGCCCACGACCCCGCAGACGGTGGGGCGGCTCGAAACCGGGATGCGCAATCTCTCGCTCAAATGGATGGAGCGGATCGCGGGCGCGCTCGGGGTCGAGCCCGAGATGCTGGTGCGTTCGGACCGGTCCAGTCACCCGCAGACCGTCGCGGTGCTCGCCGCCGATGGCGCGGAAGCGCTGCCGACCCCGCGCGATGCGCTGCTGGCGACCGATCTGGGCGGCGAGGCGCCGCTGGTCGTGCTCGAGATCGCCTATCCGCACGGCGAATACCGCCCCGGCGACCAGCTCTGGCTGCGCCAGCTCGCCCCCGAGGACGCGGGCCGCGCGATCAACCGCGACGTGCTCGTCCCGCGCAAGCACGGCCGCTTCGCTTTCGGACGGCTGATCGACCGGCAGGGCAAGCTGGTCGGGATCCTTCCCCCCGGCCACGGGCAGAAGCAGGAGGTGGTCAGCGACCCCGCCTGGATCGCGGTCGCCGAAATGCTGGTCCGGCGGCTCTGATGCCGCGCGTACTCTCGCTCTCGACACTCTACCCCAACAATTTGCAGCCGCGCTTCGGGACTTTCGTCGCGCGCTCGCTCGAGGCGCTCCAGCGCGAGACCGGTTGGGACGTGACGGTGATCAACCCGATCGGCGTCCCGCCGCTGGCGCTGGGGCAATACTGCGCCAAGGCCGCAGCGGCGGTGGACGGCGTGGAACACGGCGTGCCGATCCATCGCCCGAGCTTTCGCCTGCTGCCCGGCGTGAGCGGACGGTTCAACCCCGCTGCCATCGCCCGCGCGGCGATCCCGCTGGCGCGGCGCCTGCACCGCGAGGCGCCCTTCGACCTGGTCGATGCGCAGTTCTTCTATCCCGACGGGCCTGCCGCCCTGCGCGTCGCGCGGGCGCTGGGACTGCCGCTGTCGATCAAGGCGCGCGGTGCGGACATCCATTATTGGGGCGGAAAATCATACGCGCGCGCCGCCATGATCGAGGCGGGCGCAGCCGCTGCGGGCCTGCTGGCGGTGTGCGAAGCGCTCGCCGCCGACATGGCCGCGCTGGGCCTGCCGCGCGAAAAAATCGCGGTCCATTACACCGGGCTCGACCGCGACCGCTTCCGCCCGCTCGACCACACACAGCTGCGCCCGCGGATCGCCGAGCAGCTCAGCCTGCCGCTGGGCTTCGCCGAACCGCTGCTGGCGAGTGTGGGCGCGCTGATCCCGCGCAAGGGTCAGGAACTCGTGATCCGCGCCCTCCCCGGCCTGCCCGGCGCCCGGCTGCTGCTGGTCGGCAAGGGCGAGGAGGAAGCCAGGCTGCGCGCGCTGGCGGCGGAATTGGGGGTTGCGGAGCGGGTCCATTTCCTCGGCCTGCTCGATCACGACATGCTGCCGCTGGTGCTCTCCGCCTGCGATGCGATGGTGCTGCCCTCGGCGAGCGAGGGGCTGGCCAACGCCTGGGTCGAGGCGCTCGCCTGCGGCACGCCGCTGGTGATCACCGATGTCGGCGGCGCGCGCGAACTGCTGAGCGACCCCGTGGCCGGCGTGCTGGTGGCGCGCGAAACGCAGGCGGTACGCGGAGGCATCGAGCGGGTGCTGGCGGAGCCGCGCGACCGGCAGGCAGTGGCCGCCACGGTCGAGCGCTTCGGCTGGACCCAGAATGCGCGCGCGCTCGCGGCGTATTACGACCGTCTGGCGGGAGCCGCCGGCTAGACCCGTCGAGGGTCCAGCCGGCCGGCTACTCAGACCTCGCCGCGCGCGGCGCGGTCCTGCTTGTCGGTGGCGGTTTCCTCGCGCACGAAGCTGCTCGAATTGACCCCCAGCCACACCAGCAGCGGCGCGGACATATAGACCGAGCTGTAGGTGCCGACGAAAAGGCCCAGCGTGATCGCCGCGACCAGACCGAACAGGCTGGCGGGGCCGACGAACAGCAGCGGCAGCAGCGCGATCAGCAGCGTCAGGCTGGTCATCACGGTGCGCGCCAGCGTTTCGTTGACCGAGAGATCGAGCAGCTCGGGCATCGGCATCTTGCGGTATTTCTTCAGATTCTCGCGAATCCGGTCGTAGACCACGATGGTGTCGTTGAGCGAGTAGCCGATGATCGCCAGGATGGCCGCGATGATCTGGAGGCTGAACTCGAGCTGGAACAGCGCGAACATCCCCAGCGTCAGCGAGACGTCGTGGAACAGCGCGAACAGCGCACCGACGCCGAACTGCCACTCGAACCGGATCCAGATGTAGATCGCCACCGCCAGCATCGCCGCGATCAGCGCGAAGGCGGCATCGTCGCGGAATTCGCCCGAGACCTTGCCGGAGACCGAATCCACGCCGTCGATCCGCAGATTGGGGTGATCGGCTTCGAGTGCCTCGGTGATGTCCTGCGTCATGCGATCGGCGAATTCCTTGTCGCCTTCCGCCTCGGGCGGGAGCACGACGCGGATCGAGACCTGGTTCGGTTCGCCGAAGCGCTGGATCACCGGATTGTCGACCGTGGGCACCGCATCCACCGTCTCGCGGATCTCGCCCACCGGGGCTTCAGCCTCGCCGACGAAGGTGACGCGGATTTCCTGGCCGCCGGCAAAATCGACCCCGTAATTGAGGCCGTTGACCGCGACCAGCGCCCAGCTCGCGATGATCAGCGCGATGCTGACCACGAAGAACGGAACCCGCCATTTGAGGAACTTGATGTTGGTGTCGTCTGGGACGAGCTTGAGCAGTTTCATGATCTCTCTCCCCTCACAGCGTGATGTCGCTGGGACGGTTCTTGCGCAGCCATCCGGCGACCCACATCCGGGTCAGGGTGACGGCGGTGAAAACGCTGGTGAACAGACCGACCACGAGCACGATCGCGAAACCGCGGATCGGGCCCGATCCGAACAGGAACAGCAGCACACCGGCGATGAGGTTGGTGACATTGGCGTCGTAGATCGCGCGGCTGGCTTCCTTGTAGCCGTTCTCGACCGCGGCGACGACGCGCCTTCCGCGCTTGCGCTCCTCGCGGATGCGTTCGTTGATCAGCACATTGGCGTCCACCGCCGCGCCGATGGTCAGCACGAAGCCGGCGATGCCCGGAAGGGTCAGCGTGGTGTTGAGCCAGGCCATGATGCCCAGCAACATCAGCACGTTGATGACCAGGGCAACCGCCGCATAGACGCCGAAGCGGCCATAGGTGGCGATCATCAGCACCACCACCGCAAGCGAGCCGATCAGCATGGCGAGAATGCCGCGGCGGATCGAATCGGCGCCGAGATCGGGCCCGACGGTGCGTTCCTCGATCACCGCGAGATCGACCGGCAGGGCGCCCGAGCGCAGCGAGATCGCCAGATTGTTGGCGCTCTCGGTGGTGAAGCTGCCCGAAATCTGCGCGCTGCCGCCCAGGATCGGTTCGTTGAAGACGGGGGTCGAGATCACTTCGTCATCGAGAATGATGGCGAACAGCTTGCCGACGTTCTCGGTGCTGAGCTTGGCGAAACGCGCCCCGCCCTGCTGGTCGAACTGGATATTGACCACCGGCTCGTTGGTCTGGGCGTCGAAGCTCTGCTGCGCGCCGGTCAGGCTGTCGCCGCGGATGCCGCCCAGCCGCCGGACCGCGACCGAGGTGCCTTGCTGCGGAGTGCCTTCGGCATAGGGGAAGATCTGACTGCCCGGAGGCGCGATGCCTTGTGCGACATCGGTCGGCAGCGCGGTCTCGTCGACCATCTTGAACTCGAGCCGTGCGGTCTGACCGAGCAGCTCCTTGAGCTGATCGGGATCCTCGAGCCCGGGGACCTGAACCACGATCCTCGTGTCGCCCTGGCGGATGATGGTCGGCTCGCGCGTGCCCAGCGCGTCGATGCGGCGGCGGACGACCTCGGTGGCGCTGTCCATCGCGTCGGTGACCGCCTGTTCGGTCCCGGCCTCGGTCGGGGTGAGGACCATCCGGGTCTCGTCGACCACGGTCAGGTCCCACTCGCGCACCATGCCTGCGCCATTGACCAGCGGCAGCAGCAATTCGCGCGCGCGGTCGACGTCGGCGGCATCGTCGATCATGAAGCTCAGCCGGCCATCGGCAGTCGAGACATCGCCGATGCGGATCCGCGGCTCGGCGTCCTGGAGAACGGTGCGGACGCCTTCTTCCATGCTCTGCAAGCGCTGTGCGGCCACCTGCGCGGGCTCGGCCTCGAGCAGGATGTGGCTACCGCCGGCGAGATCGAGCCCGAGGTTGACGGTCGGTTCGGGAAGCGCCTCGGGCCAGCGCAGGTCGGTCGCCGCGAACAGCGACGGCAGCGCCGCGAAGATCGCCACCGCGGCGATCAGCCAGAGCCAGGTCTTCTTCCAGGTGGGGAAGTCGAGCATTGTCGGTTGCGCCCTTCGCTCAGTCGTTCGCCGGGGGGGCGGTTTCGGGCGCGATCACATCGCCGATGGTGGATTTGACCGCGCGCACCTTGACGCCCTTGGCCAGTTCCAGCTCGGCGTAATGGTCCTCGACCTTGACGACCTTGGCCACCAGCCCGCCGGCAGTGATCACCTGGTCGCCGCGCTTGAGCCCGGCGACCTTGGCCTGATGCGCCTTGTGCTGCTTCATCTGCGGGCGGATGATCAGGAACCAGAAGATCAGGATCATGCCGACGATCGGCGCCCAGGTAAGCCACGCGGGCGGAGCTTCGGCGGCGCCGGTCGCGGCGGCAAGGATGTCGAACATGATCAGAATCAGCCTGTCGGAAGTGGTGACTATCGGGTGATTCGCAGGTGGTGGAGCGCTGGCGAAAATCAAGCGGCGCGCCCCGCCCCCTCGCGAAGAGGCCGCCGCCTAGCAGCAATGCTGCAACAGGGCAACGCAATGGCGCGCGCAGCGGCTTGCCATAGCGGAATGCGGTGCCTATAGGGCCGCCTTCCACTGGATCCGGGACGTAGCGCAGTCTGGTAGCGCACCACACTGGGGGTGTGGGGGTCGCAGGTTCGAATCCTGTCGTCCCGACCAGTGGAATACCCCTCCCCGCGATACCCCCGCACAGCTCCTCGCCGGCCTGGCCGAGGAGGAGCTCGCAGGCTGGGCTGCGAGCCTTGCCCTGCGCCGGTGCCGCAACATGACCGATCGGCGCTAAGCCATGTTAAGGGCGGTGGACCTCCAATGGGAGCTGGGAACGATGGCGAGCCCATCCCGAAGCGGCTCGATCGCCCGGACCGGCCGAGCTTCGGACTACGGGTTGATCCGCACTACCCCGGTGAAATTGTTTAACGCTATGGTTGATAGAGAGCCAGCTCAGTTGGAGCCCGCATAACTTGTCACCCAAGAATTTCGAGAAGTCCCGCAAGGCGATTGCCTTCGCCGCCTTGGCCCTGGTTCCCACATCGCTGCTGGGGCTGCACCTCGGCGTCCAGAGCGAGTTCGAAAAGGCGCGGATCCTTCGCACGACTGTCGAAGAGACGATCGTCAATCGCGATCGTCTGGCGGCCTTGCTCTCGCTGCATCTCGATATCGAGACCGGCGTCCGCGGTTACGTGCTGACGGACGACGAAACCTTCCTTCGCCCGTTTCTCGTCGCAGCCCCCCGCCGGACCGAGCTGATCGCCGCGCTGAAACGCGATGCGGCTGCCGATGAGGGCGCGCAGCCGCTGCTGGAACGGCTCGATCGGTCCTCCGCCCGGCAGTTCCAGCTGGCACTCGCCAATTATTCGGATGCGCGCGACGGCAGGCAGGACGAGTCGGAGTCCCGCATCGCCTCGGGTGCCGGCAGGAGGGCGATGGACGTTGTCCGGCGCGATATCGCCGCGCTGGACGCTCTCGAGCGCAACCGGCTGGCCGAAATCACCGCGCGCACCGAGGGCATCCGCGGCAATGTCGAGTTCCTCGTGTCGATGCTTATCGCCGGGCTGGCCCTGTTGCTGGCCGCGGTGGCGATTGTCGTCGGCAAGACAACCCGCCAGCGGCAGGAAGCGCTCGCCCGGGCGCACGAACTGAACGCGCGGCAGCGCGCATTGTTCGATGGCGCCGTCGACGGCATGCTGCTGCTCGACGAAACAGGCGATATCCGCAAGCTGAACCCCAGCATCGTCCGCATGTTCGGCTATGCCGAGGACGAGCTGCTGGGCCGCCACAACACCATCCTGATGGCCGAGCCCTTCGATCTCGCAGCAAGCCGCGCCTGGCTCGCCCGAGTCGGCGCCGCCGGTGTGGAAGGGGCTGGCCGGCGTCTCGAATTCACCGGCCGGCGCAAGGATGGCACGACCTTCGACACCGAGGTCGCGGTCAGCCGTGTCGCCGACCAGCGAGAGCGCCGCTACGTTGCCGCCATTCGCGATATTTCCGACTACAAGCGCGCAGAAGCGATGAAGAACGAATTCGTCTCCACCGTCAGCCACGAGCTGCGCACGCCCTTGACCTCGATCGGTGGCTCGCTTGGGCTGCTGGCGGGAGGAGCCGTGGGCGAACTCAACGAAAAGGCCGCGCGCCTGGTGGATATCGCCCACAAGAATTGCGAGCGCCTCGTGCGTCTCATCAACGACATCCTCGATATCGAAAAGATCAGTTCGGGGAAAATGCACTTCGCGCAGGACGAGGTTGAGCTGGGAGAATTGATCCAGCGGACCCTCGGGGCAAATTGCGCCTTTGCAGGGACCCGGCGGGTATCGCTGGTCAGCAAGGGTCTCGGCCGCCGCGTCGAGGTGCTGGGAGACGCCGACCGGCTCGAGCAGGTGCTCACCAATCTGGTTTCCAACGCGATCAAGCATTCGCCCGAAGGCGCGACGGTGGAAGTCTTCCTGCAACAGCGCGGATCGCAGGCAAGGGTCGAGGTCCGCGACCGCGGCGAAGGCGTCCCGCAGGACTTCCGCCAGCGGATATTCGGCAAGTTCGCAATGGCCGACGGTTCCGACAACCGGACCCGGGGCGGAACCGGGCTGGGCCTCTCCATCGCCCGCGAAATCGCGCAGCATCATGGCGGAACGGTGTCCTATGAGGATCGCCTCGGAGGCGGAACGGTGTTCTGGCTCGAACTCCCCGCGATCTCGGAACTGGTGCAATGCTCGAATGCGGCGACGGATCTGCCGCGCATCCTGCATGTCGACGACGACCGCGATTGTCTCAGCGTGCTGGCAAGCGCTTTCGAGGACCGGGCAGCGGTCGTCTCGTTCTCCGCGATGGAGGACGCGCGCAGCGCCATCGAGGACGAGCATTTCGCGGGCGCGATCATCGATGTCGGTATGCGGGACGAAGACGGCACCTCTTTGCTTCCGGCGATCCGCCGGCGCAATCCGGGGCTCCCCGTCCTGCTGTTCAGCGCACGCGACGAGGAGCACCTCTCCGCAGCGGCCGATGCCGTGCTGATCAAGAGCAGATCGGACCTCAACGAAGTGGTGGAAACGATGATGGGTCTGCTCGCCGAGCGAGGAGCGCAGGCGTGACGAGAATTCTCTATGTCGACGATGAGCCGGATATTCGCGAGATCGCCGAGATGGCGCTCGGTCTCGATCCCGGGTTCGAGGTGCGCTGTGCAGCGTCAGCCACGGAGGCGCTCGCGATTGCTGCGCAGTGGCATCCCGAGATCGCCCTGCTGGATGTCATGATGCCCGAGATCGACGGGCCTTCCCTTCTGCGAATGATGCGCGAACGTGAGGACTTGGCCGCGATCCCGGTCGCCTTCGTTACGGCGCGCGCGCAGCCGTCGGAATTGCAGAACTTCGCCATGCTCGATGCGGTCGGAGTCATCGCCAAGCCCTTCGACCCGATGACGCTGGCGAGCAAGGTGCGCGCTCTGATCGCATGACCGACATCGAACGCAAGATGGCCGAACTGGCGGCACGCTTCGCAGCCCGTGCGGACGAGGAGCGGGCGGCCTTCACGGCTTCGCTGGCAGCCGGGGATCGCACAGCGATTGCCGCGCGCGCGCACAGGCTCGCCGGAATTGCGGGAATGTACGGCCATCCGCTGATCACCGAAGCCGCCCTGGCGTTGGAAGCGGCGGCGGAAGAGGGTCACGCGATGGATGCAGAGGCTCAACACTTCCTCGCGCTGCTTGCGGGCCTGCAAGCCAGCTGAATCAGCCGGGCTGAAACCCCTTGCGGGTCATGGTGCCCCAGCCCTTCTGCTTGCGCACGAACTGCCACCAGCCTTGCAGCCGCCAGAAATTGGACAGCTGGCGGTAGCCGAAATTCTCCACCACCGCGATGACAGCCAAAGCAGCCAGCTCGCGGGCCCGGGTGAACCGGCGAAGCTGAATTTCCTCCAGCACCAGCGTCGCCATCGAGACGAATATGCCCAGGGTGAAGGTCACCGCGAGAAACGCGAGCAGCCACGGCAGCGCGAGCAGGCCCAGCGCCCACAGGAGCGGCACGAGGATATAGCCGAACACCTCGACCAGCGGGCCGATCACATCCACCAGCAATATTTGGCCGAACCCGATAATGCCGATCCGCCCGTAGCGCGGGTTGAGCGCCATATCCTTGTGCTTCGCAAAGCATTCGAGCGAGCCGCGCTGCCACCGGGCGCGCTGCCGCGAGAGGACGCGGATATCCTCGGGGCACTCGGTCCAGCAGACCGGCTCGGCGATGAATTCGACCCGGTAGGCGAGGCCAAGGTCGCGCATATGCCGGTGCAGCTTGATCACGAGTTCCATGTCCTCGCCCACGGTATCGTGGCTGTACCCCCCCACTTCCACGACGCGTTGACGATCGAACAGACCGAAGGCTCCGGAAATCACCATCAGCGCCTGCATCTTGCCCAGCGCCAGGCGTGCCATGAGGAAGGCGCGCAGATATTCCATGATCTGCACGAGCGCGAGGAAGTTCTTCGGCAGATGTATCTCGGAAATGCGGCCCGCATCGACCTTGCAGCCGTTGGCGATCCGGATCGTGCCGCCGGCGGCAATGGTGAGATGGGGCTCGTCGATGAAGGGGCGCACGACCCGCAGCAAAGCGTCCGCCTCGAGGATGGAATCCGCATCGATCGCGCAGAACAGCGGGGTCCGGGAGCAATTGATACCGGCGTTGAGAGCGTCGGCCTTGCCGCCGTTTTCCTTGTCGACGACGAGCAGCCGCGGGAATGCGCGCGAGGCATAGAAGCCGCGAACCGGCGCATGGTCGACGGCCTCGTCGACATAGCGCTCCACCTCGCGCAGCCCGAAGCTTTCGATCAGTTTCGCCAGCGTCGTGTCGCTCGAGCCGTCGTTGATGACGACGACTTCGAAGTCGGGATATTGCAGCGCGAGCAGCGATCGCACGCTCTCGACGATGCTCAGTTCCTCGTTGAATGCCGGCGCCAGCACCGAGATCGCGGGCGCCTGCTCCGAATAGCGGCGCCACAATGTCGCGCTGCGCGGGACGGGAGGGCGCGTTCCCAGAGCGATGGCGGCATAGACGAGCTGGACGAGATAGAAGGCCGTCTGGGTGAGCCCCAGGACGATGACGACAAGCGCGATCGCTTCGGCACCGCCGATCAGCCAGTCGCCGATGACAGCGGAATGAGGAAGGGTCATGCGGCCGCCTTTTCGGCCAGCAGGGTGGTCGCAGCGCGGCGCGCCAGGGCTTCGGTTCCGCTCGCCGCCCGGTTCATCACCGCCGTGCCCGGCTCGCCGAGCCGCAGAAGCGCCTCGCCCGCTCTGAAGCGGACCCACCAATGGCGGTCCGACAGCAATATGCCCAATTGTTCGGCAAAGCGGCGCAGCGCGATCTGGCCGGTTGCTTCGGCGGATGCCGCCCTGATCCGCCAGTCCTGGCTCGCCAGTCCCGCCTCGATCGCGCGTGCGCTCGCCGGATGACCGGTTCTCCCCAGCGCGCGGAAGACGCGTGGCTGCAGATCGGGTGTGCCGCACGGATTTGCCGCCATTTCCGCCAGCAGCGGAGCATGGGTGTAGCCGCTGTCGGCAAGCGCATCGACCGCCGCCACCTTGCCGGCATCGGGGAATGCCGCATCGCTCAGCAGCGCCCGCACCGCATCGGGATCGCGCGCGGCGATATCGCTCATCAGCGAAACCAGCAGCAGCGAGTTCTCGGCTTCGCCGATCCGCAGTTTGCCCACCAGCGCCATCAGATCGGGTGCATCGCCGCGGGCCGAGAGGGCCAGCGCCGCCCCCAGCCTGACGTGCGGGTTGGCATCGTCGAGCGCCAGTTCGACGACACCGGTGTAATCGTCGAACAATGCCAGCGCCTCGATCGCCGTCAGCCGATCCTGCGCGGTCCGCGAGCGCGCGCGCTTGTGGAGGAGGTCGGGAACGCCGAGCGCAGCGGCAATTGCGAGCAGTTCGGCCCGGTCGCTGCCGCGCATGAACTCCGCCAGTTCGACGGTGAGATCGGTGGCGAAGCGCACATCGGCGCCGGAGAGCCTTTCCACGCCCGCATTGCCCCCGAGAAGGATCGGGGTCAGGCGTCTGCGGACCCGCGCGCGATTTCGCGCCGCGCGGCCGGAGAAGATGCGGACGACGATCAAGCCGACCAGAGCGACAGCGCCGGTCAGGCACAGGATCAGCGACACGCTCCAGAGGGTGACAAGCGGATTCATCGCGCGTCAGAAGCCGAATTTGAGGCCCAGGCGCCCCTCGTTCCGGTCGAGCCCGTCATCGCGCCACTCGCGGGCGGCCGAAGCGGTCAGCGAAACATTGCGTGCTAGGGGAAACTCGGTTCCGGCGAACAGCGAGGTGGTTTCGGTGACCACACCCAGATCGGTGTCGGGTCCGGTCGCCGCGCCGAGGAAGAACCGCGCGCGCTCGCCGGCGAAATAATCCCCGCGCAGCGAGCCGCCAAAGCGGAAGGACCCGCCGTCGACCCGAACCGCATTGCCCCGCGCGGTCAGCGAAAACCGCCCATCGGCGAAATACTGGGTCACCGTCGGAGAGAGCAGCAGGACGTCCTGGAGGGGAAAACGCTGGAAGCTCGCGTCCAGGCCGACGAGCGTCGGGTTTGCGGTGTCCCTCAGTCGATGCTCCACCCCGGCGCCGATGCTCCATTCGGGGCGGAAATCGGCCGATGGCGTCGCAGAACCGCTCATGCGGAGCCAGTTGTTCGCGGACACCTGCACCGTGGCCCCGCCGGCGAGTTCGATATCCTCGACCCCGAAGCGCCGATGATAGGCCGCGCGCAGGTTGGAGGTGGCGTTCGCGCTCAGCGGCAGCAGCGCACCTGCCGCGACTTCGCTCCAGCCTTCCCGGTCCTGCGACAGGTCGCTGATCGCGCCTTCGACATAGACATGGCGCTGCCGCAGCGAAGGAGCGCCGCGCCGCTGCGCGATCAGCGCGAGCCCTTGCGCCGCATCGGCATAATCGGGCGCTACCGATAGAACGGAGCGAAACTCGGCCTCGGCGGCATCGAAATCCTCCAGGGCGAGCAAGGCGTATCCAAGCTGCAGCCGCGCATCGACATCCTGCGGGTTTGCCGCCACCCAGGGCTCGAGCAGTTCGACGGCTCTGCCGGGCTCGCCTGCCTGGCGAGCCGCGACGGCTTCTTCATAGGGGCGCGGCTGGGCGGCGGCGGGCGCAGGCGATACGGCCAGCCAGCCAGCCAGAACCGCACCGGCGATCAGCGCCGCTCTCATGATTCGTCCTTCAGCAGCCGTTCGAGCCGCGCCAGCAGTTCTTCGGGCATGAAGGGCTTCACCAGATAGTCGTTGGCGCCGAGCTCGAGCGCGCTGACGACGTCCTGTTCGCCCCTTCGGGCGGTAAGCATGATGACCGGGGTGCGCGCATGCGCTTCGGAGGCGCGCATCCGGCGCAGCACTTCGAACCCGTCGTGGACCGGCATCATGGCATCGAGCACTACTGCGTCGGGCGCCGAATCCTCCAGCCGGGCGAGCGCCTCGCGCCCGTCGTGCGCAATTATGGGATTGTAATCCCGAGCAGAAAGCCTGAATTCGAGCAGCTCCGTCAGGAGCGGCTCGTCGTCTACCACCAACACTGTTTTCATCGGTCCGTCCTGCGAGCGAAACATTCACATTTGGTTAGGAATACAGCGCGATCTTCCGCGGGCCCTGCACCGGTGCGCCGGCCCGGTGCGCTGGACGAAAGCGAATCGGCGGAGATCCATGGGATCGATGCCCGGTCGCCTGCAAAAATCGCCAGTCCTATAAATTCGTGTAGCATACATAGCCTCCAAGGTTCTGCATGCTCCGCGCGTTCCCATGTTTTTCGCCAGGGATCTTGAGCATTTTCATCACCTCGCCCGCGGTCGTTCACGCCGGCAAACCCGGAGTTTCGACATGCCCGGCGCGGTAACGTACCCCTTCCCGCGCTGGCCACCCGAGCGGGAGCACGACAAGGCGGCGGCCCCCGCCCCGCACACCCTGGATGCAGGGGCATGGGTCTGGCAGCCGGAGGCCTGGCGAGATGGCGGCGACATTCTTGTTCGCAGCGCTGCCGCGCGGGGGGTGAAGCACCTCTACGTCACGCTCGTCATCGCCGCTGGCGAAGTCGAGCACCGACCCGAACTCGCCAGCTTTATCCGCGCTGCGGCGCGCGCGAACATCGCGGTCGAAGCGGTCGAGGGCGATCCGCATATGATCCTTCGCGAAGGCCTGGCCAATGCGCTTGCCCGAGCGCAGGCTATCGCGCGTTACCAAGAGAAAGCGCCCGCAGCGGCGCGGCTTGCGGCAATTCAGTACGATATCGAGCCCTACGCCTTGCCCGATTGGGGAACGAAATCGGTCGACCACGCGGCGTGGAGCGACGCCGTCACCGCCTTGGCGCAGGCGGTGGGCGGTCCGGTCCATCTCGTCCTGCCATTCTGGATCGCGGACGAACCGGCCGGGTTGAGGTTTCTGCGCGATGTCGAGGCATCGGTGAAGGCAGTGACGGTCATGAGCTATCGGACCGACAGTGCGCTTGCCGCATCCTTGGCCGAGCCTCTGCTCCGCTGGGGCGGAATGGCGGGCAAGCCGGTGCGGATCGCATTGGAGGCCGGGCCTGTCGCTTGCGAGGCCGAGGAGGTCCTTGTCCCCACCGCCAGCGGACGATCGGCGCCGATCGAGAAGGATACGATGCATACGGGCCGCGGCGTGATCCGAACGCAATCGGACCGGATCAGCTTTCTTGGCGACGAACAGCGGATGTTTGCAGCAGCACGCGAAGTCGCGCGGGTGGCATCCGCCTGGCGCGCCTTCGCGGGTGTCGGCTTTCACGGCCTCGTCTTGTGGGAACGCCCGGAAGGGTCGGGCGGACGCTAGCTAACGGGCCGCAGCGGACCGACCGTGTTCAGAAGGACTGGCTCACCGACACGTTGAAACGCGGCGATTTGTCGTCGGTATCGTAGCGCGCCCCGGTCAGCGGGACCGCCAGTTCCAGATCGAGGTCGAGATCGCGGGTGATGTCGGTGCGGATGCCGCCGCCGCCCGATGCGAGCGAGCCGCTGCCGCGGCCGTCGTCGAGATTGCCGACCACACCGCCATCGGCATAGGCGTAGAGCTGCATTCCGCGAACCAGCCCGAAAGCCTCGTCCCAGTCGTAGCGCAGTTCGGCCGAGCCCATGATCCCGTTGTCCCCCGAGCGCTCGCTGAAATTGTAGCCGCGCAGGAAGCGGTTGCCGCCCAGCCCGATGTCCTCGGTGATGAGCAGCGGGGTGGAGGATATCTGGCCCTGCCCGGCGAGGGCCAGGCTGAAGGGACCCGAGAGATCGCGCTGCCACCTCACCCATCCCGAGAGAACCGTGAAACCGGGCGAAGCGTCGGGGCGCGAGGCGAGCGGGTCGCCGCGCTGGGTGGCATCGAGAACATCGAGCCCCTGCGACAGGGTCAGCCTGGCGCTGAGCGCTCCGCCGGCTGCGATGGCGCGCGTGTAGAGGCTGGTCCGGACCACAGGAATCCGGTCGTGGCGAGCAAGAGCGTCGAACCGCTCCTGGCGCAGATCGCGATATTCGAATTCCGCGTCGAGCCAGAGCGAGAAGCCGCGCGAGCGGCGCAGCGGGTGCCGCAATTGCCCGCCGATCTGCACCGATTGGCCGAAAATGCGGCGTTCTTCGAGATAGGCTCCGGGATTGGTCGCCGAATAAGATCCGGTGGCAACGAACTCCGTGCCCTGCGGGGTGAGCACGATGCCATAGCGGCCGCGGACGAACTGCAGTTCGCTCGGACTGTCGGGCACCGTCGAATAGGTGAAATCGACCTCGTCGAAGGGCGAGAGCAGGCCGTTGGCATCGATGTCGATCCGGGCGCGCAGCGGACCGATCGGCTGCGAACCGTCATTGGCGAGTTCGGCCCGCCCCGAGAAACGCGCGCGCGCGGCCTCGACGATCAACACGCCGCGCCCGCCCTCGCGCGCATAGCGCGGGCGGCGCAGCGAGACGCCCGCGATATCGTCGGCCAGCAGCACCTGTCGCTCCAGCCGTGCCAGGGTAACCGGTCGTCCGTCGAGCAGGGGCTGGAGCTGCGCGCGGATCGCGGGATCGTCCGCACCCTGTATCCGGATGTCGTCGATCACCCCTTCCTCGACCCGGACCCGCAGCACGCCGCCGGTCAGCGATTGCGGGGCGATAAATGCAGAGGCGAAGATGTAACCGTTCTCGCGCGCCCGCGCGGCGACCCGGTCGCTCAAGGCGGACAGCTCCCCCGGCGTCAGCGTCCGGGCGGCGTAATCCCGTACAATGTCGGCGAAGTCGCCCGGTGTCAGCGCGATCAGATTGTCGAGCACGATGGCACCGACATCATAAGCGGTATCGTCGAAGACCGTGTTGTCGATCGCGATCGGAGGGAATTCGAGTTCGACCGGGGTCCCTTCGAATCCCGGGATATCCTGCTCCTCCCGCTCCTCCTGGGTGGGATCGGTGCGATCGAGTGCATCCTGCGCCGCAAGCGGTCCGCCTGCGAGCAGGCCGAAGCCGGCCATCGCGATCTTAAGCAAGGAATGCATGCGAACCTGTTCCATCATTACCCGCCCTCCCTGCATTTCAAAGGGTTAAGAGAGGCTCAACTTCACAAAAGATTTACCTTGCGTCTCAACAAGTTGTTCCGACCACCGCGGCTAGTGATACGGTGAAGGAGACCGTCTGTGCGCAAGAAGATCAAGTCCATTTCGTCGCTCGCGCTGCTGCTGTGCAGCACCAGCGCCATGGCGCAGAGCGGACCCTGGACGGTCAGCGAGGCGCGCGGTCAGGTCCAGATAAGCGAGAAAGCCAAGGTCCGTACGGCGCAGCGCGGGGCGAGCGTTCCGCCCGGTGCGACGGTACGGACGGGCGCCGATGGCAATGCGGTCCTGGTTCGCGGGCGCGAGTTCGTCACCCTGCGGCGCAATTCGCAGATCCGCATCCCCGCCGCCGATGCCGAGCGCAGCGTGATCCAGGTGCTGCAGGACTGGGGCAGCGCGCTGTTCGATATCGGCAAGCAGCCCGAGCCTCATTTCGGCGTGGAGACGCCTTATCTCGCGGCTGTCGTCAAGGGGACGAGCTTCACGATCACCGTCGCGCCCGAGGGAGCCTCGATGCAGGTGCTCGAAGGCGCGGTCGAGGTCGCCACTCTAGACGGCGGCGCGCGCGATCTGGTTATGCCGGGTGCGGTCGCGATGATCGCGGCGGACGACCGGTTGCGGCTGGTCGTCGAGAACGGCGAACGCAAGGTGCTCGATTCGCCCGCCCGCCCTGCTGCGGGACCGGCCGCGGGCGCCAGCCTGCAGCCCACATCGGGCGCGACGGCGGTCGGCGGGAGCTATGGGCTGGTCCAGGCCGGACCGGCCAGGGCGATAGACGCGGTCTTCTCCAGCGGGGCAGCCGATCTCTCCGACCTTTCCGAAGGCTTCCTGAGCGGCGAGACGGCGGAGTTCGCCGCGGAACTGGTGGCAGATCTGGCGCGGGAAGTTCCTGCGCCCGCTCTTCCTCCGCCGCCCGAGACCGTGGTCGTGCCTGATGAGCCGGAACCTGAGCCGGAGCCGGAACCCGAGCCCGAACCCGAACCCGAACCCGAACCCGAGCCCGAGCCCGATCCGGCAGACGAAGACGGGTCCGGCGATGACGAGGATGGCGATCCGGACAAGGGCCACGGGAACGACGAGGACGGCGACGACGAGGACAATCCCGGGGCAGGCCCCCCTCCTGGAGAGCCTGAGCCGGAGCCGGAGCCCGAGCCTGAGCCTGAGCCTGAGCCTGAGCCCGAGCCCGAGCCTGAGCCTGAGCCTGAGCCTGAACCCGAGCCCGAACCCGAGCCGGAGCCTGAGCCCGAGCCCGAGCCCGAGCCTGAACCCGAGCCCGAACCCGATCCGGGTGAAGATGACGGCGATGATGGCGATGATGATGACGACGAAGACGATGACGGTAACAACGGCAATGGCAACGACGACGACGGCGACGACGATAGCAACCCGGGAAATGGGGATGAAGGCGACGAAGATGAGGGAGAGGATGAGGAAGACGGTGACGACGATGAGGACGATGACGATGACGACTGAGTCGGCTTGCCGGGTCTGAGGATGCTGCGGTGACCGCCTCGCGTTGTCCTTCGGACGCCGATGCCGGCCGGGGACGATCACGCCTGCGAGTGGCGGCGCTCGCGCTGCTGCTGGCGGCGGTCGTCGGCCTGCTGACGGCCGCGGGCGTCGTGCAGCCGTTCGAGAACGCGCTGCAGAACGCAGGCTTCTCGATGCGCGAGCGCGCGGCGAGCGGGCAGCTGCACATCGTCGAAATGGACGCGGCGAGCGTTGCGGCGATCCGGAGCTGGCCCTGGCCGCGCGAGCATCACGCCCGCGTGGTCGATCAATTGCAGCGCGCGGGTGCGCGGACCGTGGCCTTCGACGTGGATTTCTCCAGCACGTCGAATGCTCGGCAGGATGCCATTCTCGCGAAGTCGCTGGCGCGCTCGGCCGCCACCGTCGTGCTGCCGATCTTCGGTCAGCAGGAGAGTTTCGGCAGCGCTCGCCAGCTCGACTCGCTGCCCATCCCGATCCTCCGGGAGCACGTCGTGCTGGGTTCGGTCTCGGTGGCTCCCGATCCCGACGGGCTGGTTCGCCAGATGCCGCTGGGCACGCTCAACGCAGGCGCCCCGCGACCGTCGCTCGCAGCGCAGATCGCGCACCGCTCGGGCGCTGCGGACAGTTTCTATCCCATCGACTTCGCGATCGATCCGGCCACCATCCCACGCCACAGCTTCGTCGCCATCGAACGCGGGCAGTTCGACAGCGCCGAGCTGCGCGGGAAAGACGTCATCATCGGGGCCACGGCGATCGAGATGTTCGATCGCTATGCGGTCCCCGCGCATGGGGTGCTGCCGGGCGTGGTCGTTCAGGCGCTGGCGGCCGAGACGCTGGCGCGCGGCGTCCCGGTCCGGATTGCATGGTACTGGCTGCTGGCTCTGGCCGCCCTGCTGGCGGTCTGGATCCTGACCGCTTCGTCGCGCGCTTCGGTCGCCGCCCGCGCGATCGTGACGAGCGGTGCCATGCTGACGCTGTGGCATGTCGGCAGCTGGCTGTTCCCCGTGCGGATCGAGCTGGCCGCGGCGTTGCTTGTCCTGGCAGGCGCTTCCGTGCTGCGCGCGGCGGTGCTGCTGCAGCGCGAATTCGAGCAAAGCCGGCTGGTCGATGCCGAGAGCGGGATGCCCAACCGCCGCGCGCTCGACAAGCGCATCGGCGGCGGATCCGGCGCTCACACTGTGGCGGCGATGATCGACGAGTTCGATGCGCTCAAATCGGTGGTGGGCCAGGCCGAGATCGGCAATCTGCTCTCGCGGATCGAGGATCGCCTGCTGGCGAGCGGTTGCCAGGGGCCGATCTATCGCATCGACGACCGCGTCCTGGCCTGGGTTTCTTCGCAGGAACTCTACGAGCTGGAGGACCACCTCACGGGCCTCGGCGCGGTCATGCGCAACCCGGTCGAGGTGGGCGGCCGCAGGGTCGATGTCACGCTCGGCTTCGGGATTGCCGGGGACACCGCGACGTCGGGCGCAGTCCATGCGGCGAGCCTGGCTCTGCGCCATGACGATCTGTGGACCTATCACGAGGATGCCGGGAAAGCCGCGCTCGAACAGCAGGTCTCGCTGATGGGCGAGCTCGACATCGCGATCGAGCGCGGCGATCTCGAGGTGCTCTACCAGCCCAAGCTCGAGCTCGCGATCGACCGCATCACCAGCGCCGAGGCGCTGATCCGCTGGAACCACCCGGCGCGCGGCTATCTGCGGCCCGACAGCTTCATTCCGCTCGCGGAAGAGAGCAACCGCATCGGTGCGCTGACGCTGTTCGTGTTGCGCCGCGCGATCGACGACATGGGCGAATGGTGCGCGGGCGGGGTGAGCATCCGGACCGCGGTCAATATTTCTGCCCGGCTGATCTCCTCGCCCGAATTCGTGGCCGAGGTCGAGCGGATGATCGGCACCACCGGCGTCGCGGCCGACCGGCTGATCTTCGAAATCACCGAATCCGCCACCTTGCGCGATCCCGAGGGCGCGCGCGCGGCGCTGCTGCGCTTCCGCGATCTCGGGGTGGCGATCTCGATGGACGACTACGGCACCGGCCAGTCGACGCTGTCCTATCTCAAGAACTTGCCGCTGTCCGAGCTCAAGATCGACCGCAGCTTCGTCCAGCATGCGCATCAGGACCACAACGACGCGCTGCTGGTCCGCTCGACCGTGGAACTGGCGCACCAGCTCGGTCTGCAGGTCGTGGCCGAGGGGATCGAGGAGGCGGAATGCCTGGCGTTTCTCCGCGCCATCGGATGCGATTATGCGCAAGGCTATTTCATCGGCAAACCCATGACAGGCGACGAACTCGTCGAGATGATCGCCCGGGCCTCGAGGCAGGCAGCATGAAGCAGAGCCCATGCTGCGGCCTTGTCAGGCGCCCCCATGCGATTACCCTGCGGGCATGGCGCAGGATGACGAGCCCGACAGCAAAAGCGAGTCCGAGAAGAGCACCGACCGGGCCGAGCTGCGCACGGATCTGGCCGAAGACCGCACCATCCAGGCGACAGAGCGTACCTTTGCGGGCTGGCTGCGCACCGCTTTCGCCGCGATAGGCGTCGGCGTCGCCTTCCACGTGGTGTTCGGCGAGTTCCAGCCGCCGTGGCTGGCGCAGGCGATCGCCTCGCTGTTCATAGTGCTGGGCATCTCCGTGGCGTTCACCGCCGAGCGACGCGCTTCCGGCACGTTCAAACGCCTTTCGAGCCACGAGGTCGACCGGCCGAACATTCCCAATCTGCGCTGGCTGAGCTGGTCGATCATTGCCGGGGCAATCGCGCTCATCGCCGGGATCTGGATGCTCGACGGTGGGACGAGCGGCTAGCGGCGGACCGGGCCGGGAGATGCGAGAGAGGATCGGTCGCGGAAGCGGGAGCCAGGGCCGACCGGCTTCCGCTCGGGCCGTCCTGCCCGCACCGCAGCTTTACCGGTTGTCCCCGTCCGAGGCTTGCGATAACCGGCGCCCGTGACAGCAGCCTCCCGCATCCTCGATCGTCGACCGGCTGGGATGCGATGAACCTCCCTCTCGAAGCGGCTATGCCGCAACCGCCCCGCCGCGCGCTGTTCGCATTGACGATATTCGCCGGCAGCTTCCTGCTGTTCCTGATACAGCCGCTGGTGGCGCGGCTCGCGCTGCCGCAGCTGGGCGGCGCGCCCAATGTCTGGAACAGCGCGATGCTGGTGTTCCAGCTGCTGCTGCTGGGCGGATATGGCTACGCCCATTGGCTTAGTCGCTGGCCGCTGCGGCGGCAGGGACTGGTCCATCTCGCGCTGCTGCTGATCGCGGCGCTGGTGCTGCCCATATCGCTCGCCGATATCGCACCGCCTGCGGCGGGCTGGGAAGTGCTCTGGGTCCCGGCGCTGCTGGGTTTGACGGTGGGTCCGGTGTTCCTGCTGGTGGCAGCACAGGCCTCGCTGATCCAGCGCTGGTTCGCCGCGGCGCCGGGCGCGGGCAACCCCTACCCGCTTTATGCAGCGTCCAATCTCGGCAGTTTCACCGGCCTGATGGCCTACCCCCTGTGGCTCGAGCCGCGCCTGTCGCTGATCGCGCAGAGCGAACTGTGGTCGGTCGGCTACGGCGTGCTGATCCTGCTCACCGCGCTCGCCGTGGCGCAGCGCTGGAAGTCCGCGGATCTGGTGGCGGAACCGGTTGCGCAGGCGCTCTCGGAGCGCCCGCCCGTTCGCACCGTGCTGCTGTGGCTGGCGCTGGCGGCGGTGCCATCGGGGCTGATGCTGTCGACCACCACGCTGCTGACCACCGACCTGATGGCGATGCCGCTGCTGTGGGTGATCCCGCTGGGGCTCTATCTGCTCAGCTTCTCCGTCGCCTTTTCCGAAATCGGTCACTGGACCCGCATTCTCACGCGGATCGCGCCGGTGCTGCTGCTCGCCGCCGGCTCCTTCGCGATGGTGTCGGGCGGGCAGGCCAATCCGGCGATCGCGCTGGCGATGGTCGGGCTGCTGTTCGTGCTGGCGGTGGCGCTCCACGGACGGCTCTACGCGCTGCGGCCCGATCCGTCGCAGCTGACCTTCTTCTATCTCGTCGTCGCCGCTGGCGGAGCATTGGGCGGTGCCTTTACCGCGCTGCTCGCCCCGCTGCTGTTCGACTGGATCTACGAGCACGCCATCCTGCTGCTGGCGGGAGCCGCGCTCCTGCCGCAGACGCTGGCGATCGAACGGATGCGCCGCTTCCTGCAAGAGCACTCCGCCGGCAAGGCCATCACCGCCGCTCTGGTCGCGTTCGCGGCGCTGCTCGCCTGGCTGCTGTACCGCGCCACCGAAGCGGGCGATGGCGAGACGATCCTGGCGCTGGTTCTTGGCCTGACGCTGATCGGTGTGGCGCTGGTCGCGGTGCGCTGGGCCTTCGTCGTCGTAGCCGCGCTGCTGATGCTGGGCTTCGGCGGATTCTCGACGCTGGCGCTATCGGCGCAGGGTGAACGGGCGCGGACCTATTTCGGGGTCTACAGCGTGGTCGAGACCGAGGGTGGGCGGTTCCGCCAGCTCAACCACGGAACCACCAATCACGGGCGGCAATGGCTCGACCCCGAGCGGCGTAGCGATCCGACCAGCTATTACGGCCGTTCCGCCGGGATCGGCATCGCGCTCGATGCCGCTGCGGCGGATGCCGAGATCGGGGTGGTCGGCTTGGGAGCGGGAACGCTGGCCTGTTATCGCCGCCCGGCGCAGCGCTGGACCTTCTTCGAGATCGACCCGCAGATCGCGGCCTATTCGCGCGACGGCAGCTTCACCTTCCTGTCGGACTGCACCCCCGATGCGCGGATCGTGATCGGCGACGCGCGGCTCGAGCTCGCCGAGGAGCGGCCGGGGCGCTTCGATCTGCTGGCGGTGGATGCCTTCTCGTCGGATTCGATCCCGCTGCATCTGATGACCGAGGAGGCCTTCGCCACCTATGGCCGCGCGCTGACCCGCGACGGATTGCTGCTGGTGCATATCTCCAACCGCTTCATCGATCTGGCGCCGATGGTCTCGGCGCTGGCCGAAGCGCAGGGATGGCAGGGGAGACTGCGCTTCGATGACGAGGACCTCGCCGAGGGGCTGACGCCATCGGTGTGGATCGCTCTGGCGCGCGACGAGGAGGCACTCGCACGGCTCGAGGGTGAATATGCCTGGGAGCCGCTGCCGCGCCCCGCCCGCCGCGCCTGGACCGACAACAACGCATCCATCCTGCCGCTCATCCGCTGGTAGGTCCGCTGGTAGCTGAACCTTCGCACTTGCAGCATCGCGCCTGATCGCATAAAGGCGCGGCATCCATCGGACCCGGCCTGCCGGGTGGCTCGGCCCGGCGCCTATCCCCGGGACAATGTTGAGACCGGCAGTTCAAACCGCACATCGTGATCGCCGCTTTTCGCGTCGTTCCTTGCGTCCCGCCGGTCGTATGGGTCAGGCAAACATTCCCATGTTCGATATCGCTACGCTCAAACGCGAGTGGCTTTCCAATCCCCGACGCGACATCCTCGCCGGCATCGTCGTCGCGCTCGCGCTGATCCCCGAGGCGATCGGTTTCTCGATCATCGCCGGTGTCGATCCGCGCGTGGGCCTCTACGCCTCCTTCTCGATCGCGGTGATCATTTCGCTGGTCGGCGGCAGGCCGGGAATGATCTCGGCGGCGACCGCCGCGATTGCGGTGCTCGTCCTCCCGCTGATCCAGGATCACGGCGTCGAATATCTCTTCGCCGCGACCGTGCTGATGGGCGTGATCCAGGTCATCGCCGGCTTCCTGCGGCTGCATCTGCTGATGCAATATGTCTCGCGCTCGGTGATCACCGGCTTCGTCAACGCATTGGCGATCCTGATCTTCATGGCGCAATTGCCCGAACTGACGGGCGTGCCGATGCTGACCTATGTGCTGGTCGCTGCGGGTCTCGCCATCATCTACCTGTTCCCGCTGCTGACCAGAGCCGTCCCCTCGCCGCTGGTCGCGATCGTGGTGCTGACGGCGGCGGCCTATTACATGGGCTTCGACGTCCGCACGGTGGGCGACATGGGCGAACTGCCCTCCTCGCTCCCCGCCTGGCTGATCCCCGACGTGCCCTTCACGCTCGAGACGCTGCAGATCATCCTGCCCTATTCGCTCACCATGGCCGCGGTCGGCCTGCTGGAATCGATGCTGACCGCGCAGATCGTCGACGATTTGACCGACACCGGCTCGGACAAGCAGCGCGAGATGAAAGGTCAGGGGATCGCCAATTTCTTCACCGGATTTCTGGGCGGCATGGGCGGCTGCGCGATGATCGGCCAGTCGGTGATCAACGTCAAATCGGGCGGCGAAACGCGGCTTTCGACCATGGTGTCGGGCGTGTTCCTGCTGTTCCTGCTGCTGGTCTTGGGCTCGCTGGTTGCGATCATCCCCATGGCCGCGCTGGTCGCGGTGATGATCATGGTCTCGATCGGCACCTTCTCCTGGCGCTCGATCAAGGACATCCGCATCCACCCCTGGCAGTCCTCGGTCGTCATGATCGTGACCGTCGTGATCGTGGTCTGGACCCACGATCTGGCGCAGGGCGTGCTGGCGGGCGTGATCCTTTCGGGTCTGTTCTTCGCCAGCAAGGTCAAGCGGATGTTCACCGTCGAAACCGATCTGTCCGGCGATGGCCGGACGCGGACCTACCGCATCGGCGGACAGGTGTTCTTCGCCTCCTCCGACAGCTTCGTTTCCGCCTTCGACTACAAGGAAGTGCTCGACCGGGTGGTCATCGACGTCAGCGAGGCGCATTTCTGGGACATCTCGGCGGTCGGAACGCTCGACAAGGCGATCCTCAAGTTCCGCCGCGAAGGCACCGAGGTCGAAGTGCTCGGCCTCAACGATGCCAGCGCGGCGATGATCGAGCGTTATGCCATTCACGACAAGCCCGGCGCCGATGCGCAAGCGGGCGCGCACTGATGGGAGAGAGAACCATGGAACACGTGCTCGCGGCGATCGACGCCTCCACCTATGCCACCAGCGTCTGCCGCTATGCCGCCTGGGCCGCGACCCGGCTAACGCTCCCGGTGGAGCTGCTCCACGTGGTGCAGCATCAGGACCCGGTCACCGCGCGCCACGACCTGTCGGGCGCGATCGGCCTCGGGGTCAAAAGCGATCTGATGGAAGAGCTGGTCCGCCTGTCTCAGGACAGCAGCCGGATCGAAATCGAGAAGGGCCGCGTGCTGCTGGCTGCGGGCGAGCAGATGCTGCGCGAGGCTGGCGTCGAGCAAGTCACCGCGCTACATCGGCATGGACCGGTGGTCGAGACCATTCTGGAGCGCGAGGACACCGCCCGCGTGCTGGTGCTGGGCAAGCGCGGCGTGGCGCATGAAGCGGGCGGCGAGCATCTCGGCTCGATGATCGAACGCGTGGTCCGCGCCAGCGCCAAGCCGGTGCTGGTCGCCTCGCGCGAATATTCCGAGCCGCGGCACGTGGTCTTCGCCTATGACGCCAGCCCCGCCGCCGATCGCGCGCTCGAGCGGCTGGCCAATTCGCCGCTGTTTGCCGGGCTGCCGGTCACGATCGTCATGGCCGAGGCGAGTGGCGACGCGGAACGGGCAAAACTGGCCAGGGCCGAGGCGGCGTTTGCGCCCGAGCATTCGGTCACCGCGGTCCTGGAGCGCGGCAAGGCCGAGCAGGTGATCCCCGGCGTGGTTGCTGCCACCGAGGGCGCGCTGCTGCTGATGGGTGCCTATGGCCATTCGCCGATCCGCCGGATGATCCTGGGCAGCACGACCACCGAGATGGTCCGCACGGTCAAGGCACCGGTGCTGATGGTACGCTGAGCAGACCATGATGCGGGCTCAATAATTCGACAGTTTTCGAACTATCGATTGACGCACCCAAGCGTCGCGCTATCTCGCGTCCCGAACAACGGGAGCGACCATGGCCGAAACCGACCAGATCTGGGCCGTCGATGCGCTCGCCGCGCTGGCGCATGAGACGCGGCTGACGGTGTTCCGCATGCTCGTGCAGGCCGGTCCTGCGGGCATGATGGCGGGCGAAATCGCGCAGGCCTGCGGGGTGCCCTCCTCGACCATGTCGCACCACCTCGCCAATCTCGAGCGCGCCGGGCTCGCGCTCTCGCAGCGCGAGAGCCGGGTGATCCGCTACCGCGCACAATACGACGGGATGCGCCGGCTGATGGGCTTCCTGATGGAGGATTGCTGCCAGGGCGACCCGCGGCTGTGCGCCGATCTGCCCGAGCTTGCCGCCTGCCCTTCCCCCACGACGCGATGAGACCCGCCATGACCGACAAGACCTACAATGTGCTGTTCCTTTGCACCGGCAATTCCGCGCGCTCGATCCTGGGCGAATCGCTGATGAACAAATTGGGCGAAGGCCGTTTCCGCGCCTACAGCGCCGGGAGCGATCCCAAGGGCGCTGTCCATCCGATGGCGCTCGACGTGCTCGGCCACCTCGGTTTTCCCACCGAGGGCCTGCGCTCCAAGAATTGGGACGAATTCGCGCAGGCTGGCGCGCCCGAGTTCCACTTCATCTTTACCGTGTGCGACAATGCCGCGGGCGAAAGCTGCCCCGTCTGGCCCGGCCACCCGATCACCGCGCATTGGGGCCTCGAGGACCCCGCCGCGGTCGAGGGCGAGGAGCAGCACCAGGCCTTTATCGACGCGCTGCGCTATCTGCGTCGGCGGATCGACCTGTTCCTGATGCTCCCCCACGGCAGCGTCGACGAGCTGGCGATGCGCGGCAAGCTGGCCGCGATCGGCCGCGAGGAAGGCGCCAGCGCCCGGGCCAGGGACGAGCGATGAACACGCTCGCGCAGGCCGAACCCGCCGCCTCCCCGCTCGGCACATTCGAGCGCTATCTCTCGCTCTGGGTGCTGGGCGCGATCCTTGCCGGGATCGCGCTGGGGCTGCTCGCGCCCGGCATGGTCGGGGTGATGGCGGGGTTCGAATACGCCTCGGTCAATCTGGTGGTCGCACTGCTGATCTGGGCGATGATCTTCCCGATGATGGTCGGGGTCGATTTCGGCAGCATCAAGAACATCGGCCGCAAGCCCAAGGGGCTGGTGATTACGCTGGTCGTCAACTGGCTGATCAAGCCCTTTACCATGGCCGCGCTGGCGGTGCTGTTCTTCGATTATCTCTACGCCGGGCTGATGTCGGACAGCGACGCCGACCAGTATATCGCCGGGCTGATCCTGCTGGGCGCCGCGCCCTGCACCGCGATGGTCTTCGTCTGGTCGCAGCTGACCAGGGGCGATCCCGCCTACACGCTGGTGCAGGTCTCGGTGAACGATCTGATCATGATCGTCGCCTTCGCGCCAATCGTCGCGCTGCTGCTCGGCGTTACCGATATCGCGGTGCCGTGGGAAACGCTGCTGCTCTCGGTCGGGCTCTATGTCGTGGTGCCGCTGGTGGCGGGCGCTGTGGTGCGGCGACGGGTGGTCGCCAGCCACCATGGCGACGAGACCGCGGTCGACACCTTCACCGCGCGGCTCAAGCCGTGGTCGATCGTCGGCCTGCTGGCGACGGTGGTGCTGCTGTTCGCCTTCCAGGCCGAAACCATCGTCGGCAATCCGCTGCTGATCGTGCTGATCGCGGTCCCGATCGTGATCCAGTCCTACGGCATCTTCGCGCTGGCCTATGCCGCCGCCTGGGCGTGGAAGGTGCCGCACAACATCGCCGCGCCCTGCGCGATGATCGGCACCTCCAATTTCTTCGAGCTGGCGGTGGCGGTGGCGATCGGACTGTTCGGCCTGTCGAGCGGCGCGGCGCTGGCGACCGTGGTGGGCGTGCTGGTCGAGGTGCCGGTGATGCTCTCGCTGGTTGCCTACGCCAACCGCACCCGCGACCGCTTCCCCGCGGCGTGACCGAAGAGATGCCGATGAACCGCCTGCGCACCCTCGCCGATCCCGACCACCTGCCCGCGCTGCGCGAGGAGTATCTGCGCGCGCAGCCCGCCGCTGGGCTTGGCGCGCTCGATCCGCCGCCGCGGATTCTGCTGCTCTACGGGTCTTTGCGCGAGCGATCCTATTCGCGGCTCGCGGTGGAGGAGGCGGCGCGGCTGTTGCAACGCTTCGGCTGCGAGACGCGGGTTTTCGACCCTTCCGATCTGCCACTGCCCGACCAGGTCACGGGCGACGACCACCCGGCAGTCCATGAACTGCGCGAACACTCCCTGTGGTCCGAGGGCCAGGTGTGGTGCAGCCCCGAACGCCACGGCCAGATGACCGGGATCATGAAGGCGCAGATCGATCACCTGCCGCTGGCCTACAAGGGTCTGCGCCCGACGCAGGGCCGCACGCTGGCGGTGATGCAGGTCAGCGCCGGATCGCAAAGCTTCAACACCATCAACGCGATGCGCATGCTGGGCCGCTGGATGCGGATGGTGACCATTCCCAACCAATTCTCGGTGGCGAAGGCCTATGAGGAATTCGACGAGGCGGGGCGGATGAAATCCTCGGCCTATTATGACCGCATCGTCGATGTGATGGAGGAGCTGGTGCGCTTCACCGTACTGCTGCGCCCGCATGCGGCGCAACTGGTCGATCGCTATTCCGAGCGCAAGGACCGCAACGAGCCGGTCGAGACTCCTGCGGATCGTGCGGGGCTGGCGAGCAGAAACTAGCCCAATACGGCACTTTTCACTTTCCTACACGAACCGGATTGGTTCATCCTTTCGGCGAATCGGAAGGAGAACCCGCATGGCCCTCGTCGAAACCCTGATCGGCCCCATCGCCTCGCTGCTCGACAAGCTCATCCCCGACAAGGAGGCGCGCGCCCGCGCCAAGCTCGAACTGCTCCAGCTCGAGGGCTCGCAGGAATTGCGCGCCATCGAGGCGCGGCTCGGCGCGATCGTCGCCGAGGCGGGCTCGCAGGATCCCTGGACCAGCCGCGCGCGGCCCTCGTTCCTCTACGTGATCTACGTGTTGCTGCTGTGGTCGCTGCCGATGGGGGTGCTCGCCGCCTTCTCCCCCGCCAGTGCGCGGGACATCGCCGCGGGCATGAACGCCTACCTCGCGGGCCTGCCCGAACCGCTCTACGCGCTCTTCGGCACCGGCTACCTCGGCTACACCGCCGCCCGTCAATGGGGGAAGGTCAAGGGCGTGGACCGGTAGGGGTCGGCGGTACGGCGACTAGCCGAGCTGCTCCTCCAGGCTGCGTGTGCGCGGTGTCATTTCCTCGCCGGTGTGCTTTGTTGCGGCGGGCTCGATCAGCAGCACCCAGCATTCCTCTTGCGCGACGGGATTGTGGCGGACGCCGCTGGGCACGGTCAGGAAATCGCCCTGCTCGAGATCGACGGTCTCGTTCTCGAACTCTATCCGAAGCGATCCTTTGACTATGTAGAACAGCTCATCCTGCCCCTCGTGCGCGTGCCACACGAGTTCGCCCTTCAGCTTCGCGGCCTTGAGAAGCTGATCGTTGACCTGGCCGATCACCTTGGGCGACCAGTAGTCTGTTACCCGATCGAACGCGGCGGCAAGCGTCGTTGGCGATAGCATCCAAACCTCCAGGATAACGCAGGGCCGCATCCGGATCGCGCCCTCGCTCAAGATCATACACGCCGATTGTACGGCAGCAATCGGGTCGCTTGCCGACTGGCAGCTTTTCTTCTCCTCCCCCTTGAGGGGGAGGCGGGGTGGGGGTGTTCGGCGCTTGTAGCTGCGCGCGCCGTACCCCCACCCCCGGCCCCTCCCGATGGGGAGGGGGAGAAATGCGGGAAGACCTGCACCCCCTCTCGTCATTGCGAGGAGCGCAGCGACGCGGCAATCCAGGGGGTAAGGGTGCGGGTTGTCGCTGCCATGGTGCCGGGACGCGAGGCAGGGCCATGGATTGCTGCGCCGCCTGCGGCGGCTCGCAATGACGACGACGGGGACTGGTCCGGGAGGCGAGAAGCGGGCGAAAGGCGAGCCGAGGCCCGCCCCGCCCCGCAAAATCAGCTCGCGGTCACGCCCGCGGCATGGTCCTGCACCAGTTCGTAGGCGCGCTCGTACCATTCGTTGCCGGGGTAGTTGGAGCCCAGCACCGCGGCGTATTTGACCGCTTCCTCGGGAATGCCGAGCGCCAGGCTGCTCTCGGTCAGCCGGTAGAGCGCCTCGGGCGCATGGCTGGTGGTCTGGAAATTCTCGACCACGTTCTGGAACCGCATCTGCGCCGCGATCCAGCGGCCGCTGCGCTGGTAATAGCGCCCGATCTCCATCTCCTTGCCCGCGAGGTGATCCTCGACCAGGTCGAGCTTCAGCCGCGCATCGGCGGCGTAGTCGCTCTGCGGGAAGCGGCGGTTGATCTCGGTCAGCGCGGTGCGCGCCTGTTCGGTGATCTTCTGGTCGCGCTGGACGTCGCTGATCTGCTCGTAATAGCTCAGCGCGATCAGGTAATAGGCGTAGGGCGCGTCCTTGTTGCCCGGGTGGATCGTCAGGAAACGCTGCGCCGATTGGATCGCCTTATTGTAATCGGCGGCGGCGTAATAGCTGAAGGCGCTCATCAGCTGCGCACGGCGCGCCCAGGGCGAATAGGGATGCTGGCGCTCGACCTCGTCGAACAAGGCCGCCGCCAGCGTGGGCTGACCGCGATCGAGCCGCTGCTTGGCCACGGTGTAAAGCGATTCGACATCGCGCGCCACATAGGCGGTATCCGCTTCGGCGCCCCCGGTGGAGGCGCAGGCGGCGGTGAGCAGCGTGGCGCCGGCGAGCGCGGCGGCGAGGATCGGCTTTGTTGTCATGCGGCAAGCCTATAGCCAGCGCCGCGCTGAACGCCAAGTGAAGGTGTGGAGGCGGCGGCGCTTAATGCCCGGCCCGCTGTGATCCGCCTGCGGTTTGCCTCAGTTCACGCCTTCGGGCGCATCCCACAGCAGGTGGCGGTTCTCGAGCATCACCAGATTGGAGTTGCGGATGATCTCGCCCTTGGTGCGATAGCCGAGCAATTGCTCGGCCTCGGTATCGGGATTGTTGATCAGCACACGCAATTCCTCCGAGGAGAAATCGCTCAGGCCCCGCGCGCGTTCGATTCCGGTGCCGTCGTAGATGTGGAGCACGTCGCCGCGGGCAAAATCGCCATCCATCGAAACCACGTCCTCGCGGCAGATCGCCCGGTCGCCGCTGGCCAGCGCCTTGGCGACGCCCTTGCTGACCGACAGGCTGCCCGCCATCTGCAAGCGGTTGGCGATCCAGCTGTCCCAGCCCGAGAGCGGGTTGGGATGCGGCAGGACCTTGGTCGCGCGGCGCTCGCCGCTCAGCACGGTGCTCAGCGGACGATCCACTTCGCCCTGTGCGATCCAGGTGGTGCAGCCCGCTTCCTGCGCCATGTTGGCGGCCTGCAGCTTGGTCTCCATTCCGCCGGTGCCCAGCGAGCTCTTGCCCTTGGTGGCGTCCATATATTGCGAGACGTCCTCGACCTGGGGGATGAAGACCGCCTCGGGATCGTCGGGGTTGCGGTCGTAGAGCCCGTCCACCCCCGTGAGGATGATCAGGTCCTTGGCGCCGATCATCTGCGCCACCTTGGCCGCCAGCCGGTCGTTGTCGCCGACCCGGATCTGCTCGGTGGTGATGGTGTCGTTCTCGTTGACGATCGGCACCACCCCCGCCTTGAGCAGCCGGTGGACGGTGTTGCGGGTGTTGAGGAAGCGGCGGTGATCCTCGAAGTCCCCCAGCGTCAGCAGCACCTGCGCGATCTCGAAGCCGTATTCATGGCCCACGGTGCGATAAGCGTTGAGCAGCAACGGCATGCCGCAGGCGGCCGCGGCCTGCTTGTCGGATACTCCGGCGCTCTCGGGCGTTTCCCCCACGATACGCAGCCCCAGCGCCACCGAGCCGGAGGAGCAGATGATGACGTTGTAGCCATCGGCGCGCAACCGATTGACGTCCTCGAGCAGGCGCTGGAGGAAGCCGAAGCGCGGGGTGAGCAGGTCCTGGTTGGCCAGCAGGGCCGAACCGATCTTTACGACTACGCTGCGTTTGGTCGTCACAATAGAAATTCCGCCGGGTTGAAAGCAATGAGATTTCCACATAGATAGCGATGGTGCAGCGCACAACCCGCAAGATTGGATTCTCTTCGATCATCGCGCCCGATCAAACGTTTATCTGCGGCCGCGCCTATTCGTTACCAATCGAACCGCGCATTCGGTAAAATAGATTGCAGCGTTTCAAATTATCGCAAGGAGCGACTTATTACTTTCTCCAAGATACTCATGATCGGTTGCGGCAAGATGGGAGGAGCCTTGCTCGACCACTGGATGACCGGCGGCGAGGACTTCACCGTGGTCGATCCCGGTCTGGAAAGCGCCCCCGCTGGCGCCCGACTGCTGGCCGACCGCGCCGCGCTGGGCGACGAGCGCTTCGATGTGGTGGTCGTCGCGATCAAGCCGCAGATGATCGACGATCTGATGCCGCCCTACCGCGATCACCTCTCGCCGGGGGGCTATGTCCTCTCAATCGCCGCGGGCACCTCCGCCGCGCGGATCGCGCGGGCGATGGGCGGCGCGCCGGTGGTGCGGGTCATGCCCAATCTTCCCGCCGCAGTCGGCCGCGGGGTCAGCGGGCTCTACGCCGATTCCGCCGCCGAGACCGCGTCGCTGGCCCATGCCGAGGCGATGATGCGCCGCGCGGGCGCCACCGTCACCGTCGACAGCGAGGACAAGCTCGACCGCGTGACCGCGGTTGCGGGCTCGGGTCCGGGTTATGTCTTCGAGCTCGCGCGCGCCTATGTCGCCGCGGCGGTCGAGATGGGCTTCTCCGAGGACGAGGCGCGCGCGATGGTGCTGGGCACGATGGGCGGCGCTATCGCCATGGCCGAGGCGCATGGCGCGCCCGATCTGGAAACCCTGCGCAATTCGGTCACCAGCAAGGGCGGCACCACCGCCGCCGGACTCGACGCGCTCAATGGCGACGGGCTGATCACCGCGCGGCTGCGCGACACGCTCGCCGCGGCCTACGACCGGGCGGTGGAGCTGCGCTGACCAGCCCGCTCCCGCCCTCTTCCCTCCTCCTGCAAGGAATTCGACGATGAACGACCAGACACTCGACCCGCAACTCCACATCCACGAACTCGGCAGCCGCGCCCGCGCCGCCGCGCGCCAGCTGCTCACCGCCAGCACCGAGGCCAAGAACACCGCGCTGATCGAGGCCGCCAAGGCGCTGCGCGCGGCGATGCCCGCTTTGCTCGAGGCCAACGCCAAGGACGTCGCCAGCGTCGAAGGCAAGAAGGACGCCAGCTTCATCGACCGGCTCGAGCTGACCGAGGACCGGATCGAAGGCATGGCCGCCGCGCTCGAGCAGATTGCCGAGCTGCCCGACCCGGTCGGCCGCCAGCTCGCGCAGTTCGACCGGCCCAACGGCCTCAAGATCGAGCGCGTCGCGGTGCCGATCGGGGTGATCGGGATGATCTACGAATCGCGCCCCAATGTCGGCGCCGACGCCAGCGCGCTGTGCCTCAAATCGGGCAATGCGGTGATCCTGCGCGGCGGCAGCGAGAGCCGGCATTCGACCCGCGAGATCGTCGCCTGCATGCAGGCCGGGCTCGAGGCCGCGGGGCTCCCCGCCGATGCGGTCCAGACCGTCCAGACCACCGACCGCGCCGCGGTCGCCGCGCTGCTCCAGGCCGACGAATTCGTCGATCTGGTGATCCCGCGCGGCGGGCGCGGGCTGGTCGAGCTGGTCCGCGACCAGGCCAGCGTTCCCACGCTGCTCCACCTCGACGGCAATTGCCACAGCTATGTCCACGCCGCCGCCGACGTCGACAAGGCGGTCGCGATCATCCGCAACGCCAAGCTGCGCCGCACCGGGGTCTGCGGCGCGACCGAGAGCGTGGTGGTCGACCGCGCGGTGGCCGGCCAGGTCATCCCGCTGCTCGCCGACGCCATGGTGAGCGAATGCGAATTGCGCGGCGACGACGAGGCGGTCGCAATCGACTCGCGCCTCAACCGCGCGAGCGAGGAGGACTGGGACACCGAATATCTCGGCCCCATCGCATCCGTGAAGATCGTCGACGGCCTCGCCGAGGGCATCGCCTGGGTCGACCGGCACAGCTCGCACCACACCGACGCGATCCTCACCGAGGACGGCGAGGCCGCGCGCCGCTTCATGACCGCGATCGACAGCGCGGTGGTGATGCACAACGCCTCGACCCAGTTCTCCGACGGCGGCGAATTCGGCATGGGCGCCGAGATCGGCATCGCCACGGGCAAGATGCACGCCCGCGGCCCCGTCGGGCTCGAGCAGCTGACGAGCTTCAAGTACCTGGTGCATGGGGACGGACAAACGAGGGCGTAGTTTGTTTGCGCAAGCGCATCCGCGCTCGCGATATCCTCGGCCCTGACGGTCCTGCGGGCGGCCGGTCGGCCTTGCGACGCCTGCGGCGTCGTCCCAGCGCTGACCGGCTGGCCTGGTGGCGGAGCACGGACCCGCAAGGGTCCGCAAGGGCGACCGCCCGCCCGCAGCGACCGCAGGGAGCGAGGACACCGCGCGCCCGGATGGGCGTGCGAAAAACAAAAACTCCGCCCGCCCAGATACATTTTCCTACACGCCCCAAATCTGCTTCATCCTCGCGGATGACCTCCCCCGACTCGCCCGAACCCGCCCCCCTCGCCCCGCACTCCCCGCGCGGCACGCTCCCGGCCTTCGCCCCCGTCCCGCGCCAGAAGCAGCGCTCCAACGGCTGGACCCCCGCGGTGCAATGCGCCTTCATCGAGGCGCTGGCCGACACCGGCTCCGTCTCGAGCGCCTGCCGCGCGGTCGGGCGCGCCGATCACGGCGCCTATCTGCTGCGCCGCCACCCGGAGGCGGGCGAGTTCCGCGCCGCGTGGCAGGCCGCGCTCGATCTCGGCATCCAGCGGATCGAGGACGTCGCGATGGAGCGCGCGCTCCACGGGGTCGAGGTCCCGGTCTATTCCTACGGCAAGCTCGTCGGCAGCCGCACGGTCCACAACGACCGCCTGCTGATGTTCCTCCTGCGCAACCGCGCGCCCCAGCGCTTCAGCGAGGGCCGCGCCAGGGGGCTGAGCGCGCTCGACCGGGCGGAACTCGCGCGGCTCAAGAAGCAGTGGCACAAGGAATGGCGCGAGACCTGGGAGGCCGAGCGCGCGCTGCGCGACACCGAGGAGGAGCAGGAGAGCTACGAGCGGATCGACGCCTGGATCGACACTATGCACACCAACCGGATGCGGCGGATGAGCCCGCGCGCCCGCGCCGCGCTCGACGAGCACAACCGCATCATGGAGGAGGACCGCGCGGCGGGCTACGACCCGTGGCACGACCCCGAGCACCCCGACTACCACGGCGCCGCCGCGCGCGCGGCCGCCGGCGAGTCCGAAGCGATCCGCCTCCCCCCGCCCGGCTGGGGCGAAAAGGCAGAGGAGCCCGAGCCGGACCCCGGCCCGCGCCGGCATGGGCTCAAGGATGAGGGGTGGGAGTAGGCGCGCGACCTAGATGGCGAGCGCGAGTCCGGGCCGCGCAGCGGACCGCAAGGGCGACCGCCCGCCGCGGCTTATGCCGCGAAGCCAAGGGGCGCGGATGCGCCCCGCCCGGCGCCTGAGGGCGCAAACAAAAACTCCCCGCCTCATGCTCCGGCATTGCCGCATAATTCCCCTTGCGCTTCATACGGCACTGCCGCATCTAGCCGGCAATGGATGACGCACCAGTTCACACGGTGGTCGAGACCAAAGCCTTCACCTCGCGGGCGAAGAAGCTGGGCCTTACCCCGGCCGAACTGGCGGCCATCTACGATGTCTACGCAAGGACGCCCGACTACGGAAAGGTGGTCAGGAAGACCGGCGGCCTGCGCAAGGGCCGCGTCGCGAATGAGGCGACCGGCAAGAGCGGCGGTTACCGCGTGTTCAGCTTCTTCGCCGATCGCGACAATCCGGTTTTCCTCCTCTGGATGCTCGACAAGACCGACGAGGATACGCTGACCGACGAGCAGGAAAAGGCGTTCAAGGCACTGACTGGCGTTTTGAAGAAGGAATTGCGCAGATGAAGGACGAAGATTTCAAGGGGCTGGTCGCCGGGCTGGAGGACGCGATCGCCTTCGTGCAGGGCGACGCCGCCAAGGGCCGCGTCGCCGCTGGCCCCGACGTCAAGGCGATCCGCGCCAAGACCAGGCTCAGCCAGGCGAAATTCGCCGCCAAGCTGCGCCTCCCCGTCGCGACGTTGCAAGACTGGGAGCAAAATCGCCGCTCGCCGGACGCCCCGGCGCGGACGCTGCTGGGGATGGTGGATGCGGACCCGAAGGCGGCGCTGGATTTGATCGAGCGGGCGACGAACTAAAGTTTGAAGCAGTTCTCGCGGTGCCATTTCAGGAACGCCGGATGCGGGCGCTCCGCTTCGCGGCTGGGTGCCACGGCCTTGCGCGTCGGGTTGATAATCGCCTCGATGCTCGCCGGATCATTGACCTGCCGCGACACCATGATGTCGAGATCGTCCGAGAGCCCGATCAACCCCCGGTCGAACATCCAGTGCGCGGTGCCTGAGAGCGCCAGCCCGTTGCGGATGCTGTCGGGTCCGCCGCGCTCGACCGGGCGGATATGCGCGCTTTCGCTCCCTTAAGCCCTCTTAGAAAAGCTTCGAATCCGCCCTCAGGATGGATCACTTTTGCGCTTTGTGACGCATCACGTCATTCTAGTTTTAGATTGCTGAGTACGACGGAAGTGAGAACCCTGTTCCTAGCGGTAAAGCATTGTATTCATAGTCGCGCAGCGTATATCTCTTCATGGAAGACCCCTAATATCCGTACTTCAGTATTTACAGGGAGAATTGAATGAACGATAATAAATACAGCGGTTGGTTTAGGCAGGTTGAAGAATGGCTAGACCGAGAGGGCTATCCACTCGAATACCAATGCGCTTCAGCGTTTCAAGCCGAAGGTCTGCGTGTTTTCCAAGGAACATTTGCGCAAATCCCGAGGGACGGAAACCCGAAACAGATCGACGTTGTAGCAGACGCCACAGTCAGTTGCGGCGAGCGTTTCCTTCGGATCAGTACGGTCGTTGAGTGTTGTTCGTCCGCAGAAAAACCGATCATCATCTTCACCGATCCGTTCGCCCGAATGGCTCCAGAAGCTTGCATAGCACAAACCATTGGGAGCGACATCGGCGATGCCCTAATGTGGCTCTTGCGTGGAGAAGACTCGCTAAAGAGATTAGCGATTTTCGCAACGCCTGAAATCCCTGGATTTACCGGTCGTCAAGCATTTAGCTCAGAAGATACTTTCTATCAGGAAATTGACGACCTAGTCCAAGCCTGTTCTGCTCTCGTGACGGAAGCAGATCGCGCTAAAAAACCCCGTAACTACATTCAAGACTTCGGGTTGGTCACATTTCCGACTATTGTAATCGACAGTAAACTTCTTGAAGCTAGTTACAATTCCTCAACGAGGAGGCTCGAATTAGTGGAAGTTTCTAAATCTAGAATTCACTGGAGGGGTTCTGGGAGTCATCCATTAATTTCGACTATTGATGTCATCACGCTAGAGGCGTTACCAGACTTCGCTAGAGAACGAGCAAGTGACTGCCGGACCTTACTCCCCCATCTCGCCACCCAGCTTGAGGAACTTGTGGAGGCATTCTCAAAGTCAGACCGCCAACTCATCTTTGAAGATCGGGGACCAACAGGCAGGGGCCGCCTCCCGCGGCTCCTAGCATTACTTTTAGATAATGCCGAAGGAGGCGGCATGAACCAGAAGAAAAATACTCGAGCGTGAACGCCGTATCGCTTAATTTGTTCTAATCCAATTTGGTTAGCCCTCACCTATCTCGACTTGCTCCGCAGCCTCTGTTGGCAGATTTTCCATTATCTCGGCGTGATGTGGATTCAGAAGCAATTCGTGAGGTATGTTATCTAAAATATTGTATTTTACTATATATTTTTGAAATTTTATCCCTCTCTCCGTCAATGAATTGTAAAACAAAATTGCCATAGCGTGGTCTGGTATCTGCGAGCGAATTATTCTATTATAATACACCCTTTCAGCATATGGCGATTCATTTAAAAATCGATATATATTGTACAGTGTTCTAAAGTAAGTTGCCAACAAAGGTCGCAACCTATCTAACGCCTGATTCAAGGGTTGATGGGCGCCGATCTGATCTCCATCTTCAGCACCAAGGGCTCCCAATCCAAAGTTCGGATGTGCGATGAGATGATACATAGAAAAGAAAGCTTGTGCTCCCTTTCGAGGTCTGTCCTCAACAGGAGACTGGTACTCAAATTGATCGACAACCTCATTTAAAAATCGCAGAGAGTCGAACAACGTTCTCTCGAAATTTTGGACTTTTATTGCATTTACTTGCTGATCAAGGGCTTGAGCTGAGCGAGCTAGTTCCTCCCTATTTTGCATCATCTCCCCACGCGTAAGCCGAAGTTCGTTACGGCTCAGTCCTAATTCGGTGGTTTGGATGTGAACCGTATACAGAAGCGCCAAAAACGTGAGTGCTGTCAAAATAACGCCTGCTGCACCGGCCATAAAATCACCAAATTCGGACCATTCGGCTGGGCTGAAATGTAGCACCCCAATCAAGTAAAAAAATACTAGTACAAAAATGCTGATAACGGCGGCCATTATGAGATGCCAAGGACGCTTAGGCGGGAGGTCAACATTCATGCTTGTAGCCTATAAAGAATTGTGCGGCAACGCAACTTGTTTTGAATTCAGGCCTACTCAATACGACATGTTACGGAAATCTCGTTATGAGCCAAGAGACTAGTCTTCACGCGCTTTTGGCGGACGCGCGTCCACATGCCGCATAAGGTTGGGGAAAGCGGTCGGCTTACGTAGTGAAGCGAAAAGCTAGCTACCCACGATGCTCGCGTTCCTACTAGCGAACCTCTTGGGCGAGCTTCGCTCCCGCTGGGACACACCGCCTTCGGCGCTCACGCATCCTCAGAGTAAGGCTATTCCTCCCCCATCCGCAACGCCGCGATAAACGCCTCCTGCGGGATCGACACATTGCCCCCGGCCTTCGCCGGGGCAGGCCGCCTACGGCGCTCCCGCATCCGCGCCTTGCCCTTCTTCTGCTTGTCGAGCAGCTTCCTCTTGCGGATGTCGCCGCCGAAGCATTTGCCGGTGACGGGTTTGCGCCGAGCCGCGCTTGGAGGCGCCGGGGTTTCGCGGGCGACCACCTTGCCACTCACCTCACGGATATTGCTGCCGCGCATGAACCACGTTGAGGATCTCGACAGACTCAGCGCCGACCGTATAGATCAGCACATAGTTGGGATGAACCACCGCTTCGCGGGTGCCTGCAAGGCGGCCCCGGCGATAGAGAAACGGATGCTCGCTCAGCCGCTCGGCGCAGGCTTCGATGGCATCCTTGATCTGTTGCGCGGCGGGCGTGTTGCGCTCGGCGATATAGGTGACGATGGCGCGCAAATCCGAGCGGGCCGATTGCCGCCAGATCAGATTCAGCGGGCTTTCCGATCGTCTATGATCTTCTGCACCTCGGCCATGACCGCGTCGTGCGACAGCGGCGGGCGGGTGTCGGCCAGCGAGGCTTCGACCTTCGCGCGCAGCCACTTGTCATAGGCTTCAGCCTGCTCGACGGTCTCGAACTCGGAAACGATGGGCGACAGCTCGTTCATGGCACAGAATATATCGCAATCGGGGAGGATGGCAAAGGGCCTGCTGTGCTCCCCTTCTTCGTGTCTTCGCGTCTTCGCGTGAAACCAAAATCGCTCGCACGCTGCCGGAGTGCCCCTCCACCATCCTGCGGATGGTTCCCCTCCCCGTGCCGGGGAGGAAAGCTACTCCTCCCCCATCCGCAGCGCCGCGATAAACGCCTCCTGCGGAATGCTCACATTCCCCCCGCCTTCGCCGGGGCAGGCCGCCTGCGGCGCTCCCGCATCCTCAGAATGAGGTCACTCCTCCCCCATCCGCAGCGCCGCGATAAACGCCTCCTGAGGAATCGAGACGTTCCCATATTCCCGCATCCGGGCCTTGCCCTTCTTCTGCTTGTCGAGCAGCTTCTTCTTGCGGCTGATGTCGCCGCCGTAGCATTTGGCGGTCACGTCCTTGCGCAGCGCGGCGATGGTTTCGCGGGCGATCACCTTGCCGCCGATCGCGGCCTGGATCGGGATCTTGAACAGGTGGCGCGGGATCAGGTCCTTGAGGCGCTCGCACATGCCGCGGCCGCGTTCCTCGGCGACCGCGCGGTGGACGATCAGGCTGAGCGCGTCGACCGGCTCGTTGTTGACGAGGATGCTCATCTTGACCAGGTCGCCCTCGCGCAGCCCGATCTGCTCGTAGTCGAAGCTGGCGTAGCCGCGGCTGATGCTCTTGAGGCGATCGTAGAAGTCGAACACCACCTCGTTGAGCGGCAGCTCGTAGGTCACCTGCGCGCGGCCGGCCACGTATGTCAGATCGGTCTGGATCCCGCGGCGGTCCTGGCACAGCTTGAGGATCGAGCCGAGATAGTCGTCGGGGGTGTAGATCACCGCCTTGATCCACGGCTCCTCGATCATCTCGATCCGGCTGGGGTCGGGGTAATCGGCCGGATTGTGCAGCTCGATGACCTTGGCATCCTCGTTCTTGGTGTGCCCGAGCGCGATGCGGTAGACCACGCTAGGCGCGGTGGTGATGAGGTCGAGATCGTATTCGCGGGTCAGCCGCTCCTGGATGATCTCCAGATGCAAGAGGCCGAGGAACCCGCAGCGGAAACCGAAGCCAAGCGCGGCAGAGCTTTCCATCTCGTAGGAGAAGCTGGCGTCGTTGAGCCGGAGCTTGCCGATGCTCTCGCGCAGCTTCTCGAACTCGGCGGCGTCGACCGGGAACAGCCCGCAGAACACCACCGGCTGGACTTCCTTGTAGCCCGCCAACGCCTTGACCGCGCCGCCCTTGACCGTGGTGATGGTGTCGCCGACGCGGGCCTGCTCGACCTCCTTGATCTGCGCGGTGATGAAGCCGATCTCGCCCGGGCCCAGCTCGGGCAGCTCGACGCGCTTGGGGGTGAAGGCGCCGACGCGGTCGATCAGGTGCTGCGTGCCGCCCTGCATGAAGCGGACATTGAGGCCCTTCTTGAGCACGCCGTCGATGACGCGCACGAGGATGACCACGCCGAGATAGGGGTCGTACCAGGAGTCGACCAGCATGGCCTTGAGCGGTGCGTCGCGGTCGCCCACGGGGGGCGGGATGCGCTTGACCACGGCTTCGAGCACCTCGGCGATGCCGATCCCGGATTTGGCGCTGGTGAGGACGGCGTCGTCTGCGGGGAGGCCGATGATGTCCTCGATCTCGGCCTTGACCTTGTCGGGGTCGGCGGCGGGGAGGTCGATCTTGTTGATGACGGGGACGATCTCGTGGTCGTGCTCGATCGACTGGTAGACGTTGGCGAGCGTCTGCGCCTCGACCCCTTGCGCGGCGTCGACCACCAGCAGCGCGCCCTCGCAGGCGGCGAGGGAGCGGGAGACCTCATAGGCGAAGTCGACATGGCCGGGCGTGTCCATGAGGTTGAGGTGGTAGGTCTCGCCATCCTCGGCGGTGTAGCGAAGGTTGACCGTCTGGGCCTTGATGGTGATCCCGCGCTCGCGCTCGATGTCCATGTTATCAAGGACTTGCTCGCTCATCTCGCGCAGGGTGAGGCCCCCGCAATGCTGGATCAGCCGGTCGGCGAGCGTGGACTTGCCATGATCGATATGCGCGATGATGGAAAAATTGCGGATCTTGGAAAGGTCGGTCATCGCCCCCGCGCATAGCCGCGCCGGCACCGCGCGCCAAGCGGCAGATTGGGGCGGTGCTCAGTCGCTGCGGAGCGGTTGCGCCGGGGCCTCGTTCGCCAGCTTGAACTGCGGGTAGCTGCGCGGTGCTTCGCCGATGCTCGACTTGCCGGGGGGCAGTGCCTGCAGGGGAGCGCCCGCGGCGGCCAGTTCGTAGGGGCTGACGCGCGCCCGCGTGCACAGCCCGCCTGCGCCGTCGTCGACCAGCGGCTGTTCGAACTCGACTCCCTGGGTGTCGTCCATCGTCCGGGTGACGGTGCAGACCGCCAGCTGCCCCTGCCCGAAGTCGAGCACAAAGGCGGTGCCCACCGGGACGTCGCACAGCCCCTGGATCATCGCCCCGCTGCGCGACAGATTGCGCAGGGTCACCTCGTAATAATGGTCCTCGTGGATCACCCCGACCTTGCGGAACACGGTGCGCCGGGTCGCGCGCTGGCTGCCGCTGTCGGTGGGCGCGAGACGCCATTCGCCGCGCGCGATTTCCTCCAGCACCTGCGGCGCAGCAAGCGCTTCGGAGAACACGAAGCCCTGCGCCCCGGCAACGCCGAGCTTCTTCAATTCTTCCAGCAGTCCGAGCGCATGGACCCCGGTCGCATGCGTCTCCATCCCGAGCGCCTCGGCCAGCGCGGCGATCGCGCGGACCATCCCCATATCGCCATGCTCGTGGCGAACCGAGCTCTCGAAAAAGCCCGCGCCGAGCTTGACCGCGGTGAACGGCGCCCGGCGCAGATAGCCGAGCGAGGTGAAGCCGGTGCCGAACTCGTCGAGCGTCAGCCGCACCCCGAGCTTGAACAGCGCGGACAGCGCGGTGTCGACTGCCACGGGATCACCCTGGAGGATCGATTCGCGCAGTTCGAGTTCGAGCCGCGCGGGATCCAGCCCCGTCTGCTCGAGCACTTCGGCCACCATCGCGGCAAAACCGTTGGCGAAGAACTGGACCGTGGAGATAGTGACCGCCACGCGCAAGCTCGCCGGCCAGCCGAGCGCATCCTCGCAGGCCTTGCGCAAGGCCCATTCGCCGATCGGGACGATCAACCGGCTGCCCTCGGCGACCGGAAGGAAGGTCTCCGGGGTGACCCGGCCGCGTTCCTCGTCCTGCCAGCAATATTGCGCCTCGAGCCCGACGACGCGGTTGTCCGCCAGCGCGACCTGCGGCTGGTATTCGAGCGAGAAATGCCCGCTCTCGAGCGCCTGCGCCAGATCCTCTTCCATCCGCTTGCGCAGCCGCGCTTCATGTTCGAGATCGGCGGCGTAGAAGCGGAACTGGCCGCGCCCGCCGTTCTTCGAGGCGTAGAGCGCCAGATCCGCGGCGCGGGTCAGTTCGTCGCGCTCGACCCCGTCGTATGGAGCAATCGCGATTCCCACCGAACAGCCGATGGTGCAGCGTCCCTCCTCGACCGAATAGGGCTGCGAGATCATGGCGATGATCTTCTTCGCGAGCTCCCCCAGTTCGCCGCGGTCGTCCATATCGGGGATCAGCAGCTGGAATTCGTCGCCCCCCAGCCGGCCGATCTCGCCGCGCCCCGCTACCACCGCCCGGAGGCGCTCGGCGACCTGCTGGAGCAGCTGGTCGCCCGCCGCATGGCCGAGCGTGTCGTTGACCTGCTTGAAACGGTCGAGATCGAGCATCAGGATCGCCGCCTGCCGTTTGGCGGCGCGGAAAGCCGCCAGGGTGGAGTCGATCCGCTGCTCCATCCGGTGGCGGTTCGCCAGCCCCGTCAGCGAGTCGAACCGGGCCAGCCGCGCCGCCTCTTCCTCGCCGCGGAATTCTTCGGTGATGTCGAATCCGGTGCCGCGGAAACCGAGGAACTCGCCCAGGCCGTCGTAATGCGGCTTGCCCGACAGGCGCAGCACCAGATCGACCGAGTCCCGGACCGACCGCACGGTGAGGTTGGCGAAGGATTTGCGCGTTGCCAGCTTGAGCCCGAGCGAACGGCCGTCGGCCTCGCCATCCGCGGGCACGAAATGCGCCTGCAGCGGATCGCCCAGCAGCTCATCGGAAGCGAGCCCGAACATGACCGGGATCGACGGACTGAGGTAGGCGATGCGGCCCCGCGGATCGGTGGACCAGAACAGGCTGGCGCCGCTGGCTTCGAGCTGTTCGACGAGCGCGAGCTTCTCGTGATCGACCAAAGCGACCGGTCCGGGACCGGCCACGCCGTCTGCCGCAGCCTCCACGGACGAGGGGACGGCGCTCTGGCGTGTCTTGAACAATTCGGAAAAGGGGATCGCCCCCATGGTCCGTCAGCCTTCCTGCGATGTAACTCGGGTGCTCGCGGGGTCTCTTCGAACCGGCTTTCAGGCTATCAACGAGCCATGCTGGAAGTAAGCGCCAATGGTTAGCTTTTCGCTAAGGCACTCCCCGTTCAGGGCGCCCGATCAGGCCATTCAGAGCGCGCGATCAGGCGGCGTGACGTGTACCCGTGATCGCCCGGGGGGGACCGACTTCGACCTCGACGAATTTGCGCTCGAGGGCATCGACCGGCTTCTGCTCGCCGAACAGCATGGTGTAGGCATCCTGCGGCAGAGCCGCGAGAGGCCGGCCCGCGGCCTCGATCTCGTAGGGCGAGACACGGTGACGCGTGCACCAGCCCTCGGCGCCGTCGCTGATCAACGGATTTTCGAACTCCACCCCCTGGACCGCCCCGCGCGAGCGGCGCACCGTGGCGACCGCGAGCTGGCCGCCGCCCAGATCGAGCACGCATTCCGTACCGAGCGGGACTTCTGCCAGGCCTTCGATCATGGCTCCTGTCTTCGACAGATTGCGCATGACCGCGCGGTATCGGCAGTCCTCGATGATCACCCCGATCCGGCGGAAAACGGTGCGACGATCCGCACGGTATTTCTCCGGCCCGCGCGCTTCGTATTCGAGCGAATTGCTTTCGAGCCGCGCAAGGACCTCGTCATTGGGCATGGCGGCGGAGAAGATATAGCCCTGGACATGGCTTGCCCCGCGCTGCTTGACCAGTTCGAGTTCGTCCTTGGTCTCGACCCCCTCGGCCACCGTCTGCATGCCCAGCGCCTCGGCCAGGCCGACGATAGCGCTCATGATCGCGCGGTTGTTGTTGCCGGACTCGGTGGCGCCGCGCACGAAGCTCTGGTCGATCTTGATCTTGTCGAACGGCGCGGTGCGCAGATAGCTGAGCGAGGAATAGCCGGTGCCGAAATCGTCGAGCGCCAGCCTGACGCCGATTGCCTTGAGCTCCTCGAACATCCGCTGGGTTCGCCCGGTGTCGCCGAGGAATACCGATTCGGTGATTTCCAGCTCGAGCCGGTTGGGGTCGAGACCGGTGCTTTTGAGCACCCGCTCGACGATGGCAGAAAAATCGTCGTGGACGAACTGGATCGCCGAGACATTGACCGCGACGCGCAGCGGTACCGGCCAGGCAGCGGCATCGCGGCACACCCGTTCCAGCGCCCAATCGCCCAGCGCCTTGATCTCGTTGATCTCCTCGGCAACTGGAATGAACTCGGCGGGCGGGATATTGCCCTTGTCGGGGTGCTCCCAGCGCATCAGCGCCTCGAAGCACGACACCTTGTTGGTGTTGACGTCGATGATCGGCTGGTAATGCATCGCCATCTCGTCCTTGACGAGTGCGTCGCGCAGATCTTCCTCGACCTGGCGGCGGTGATTGGCACCGTCCTTGAGATCGCTCGAATAGAAGCGGTACTTGCCCCGCCCGCTCCCCTTCGCAGCATAGAGCGCCAGATCGGCGGCCTTCACGATCTCCTCGGAGTCAAGGCCGTCGTAGGGCGCAATGGCCACGCCGATCGAAGTCCCGACGATCGCGCGCAGGCCGTTGATCGAATAGGGCTGCGAGAGCATCTGGATCAGCTGGCTGCTGAGATCGCCGAGCACTCCGCGATCGTCGATATCGGGGAGCATGATCTGGAACTCGTCGCCCCCGACCCGGCCGATGTCGCCCATATGGCCGACCATCTGCTGCAGCCGCGCCGCAAACTGCTTGAGCAATTCGTCGCCCGCCGGATGACCCAGCGTATCGTTGACCTGCTTGAAGCGGTCGAGATCGAGCATCATCAGAGCGCAGCACTGCTTCGAGTTGCGGTAGGACTTGAGCGTCTTGTCGAGCCGCATCTCCATGCGGCGACGGTTCGACAGGCCGGTGAGCGAATCGAACTGCGCCATGCGCTCCGCATCGCGCTGCTTCTCGCGGCTCGAAGTGATGTTCTTCGCACTGCCGCGGTAACCGGTAAATTCGCCCGCATCGTCGTGCTGCGGCTTGCCGGCGATCTCCCAGAAGGTGGTCTCTTGGGCGCGTTTGACCGATACCGGCAGTTCGGAGATCGAATTGCGCGCGCCGAGCAGGAAAGCGAGCGGGCGACCCTCGCGCTCGTCGGCGCCGTCGGTATCGGTGGTGAACAACTCGGTCAGCGGTGTGCCGATGATATCCTCGGGCGCCCAGCCATGCGCTTCGCAGGCGGAGCGGGTCAGATAGGTCAGCCGGCCATTGGCATCGGTCGCCCAGAACCAGCCGAGACCGGCCTTTTCGAAAGTGTCGAGCAGTTCGAGCCGGCGCACGGCATCATCGTTCGCGATGGGAACGACCTGCTGCATCGCCCCCGCCCCGTCGTTCGCTCCTGCATTGCGTGAAACACGCGAGAAAAAACCGCCCATGGCCATCTGCCAAGGCCTCCTGATTTGTCTGCTGCCGGTCGCGAACCGTTGTTCTTGAGACCCGCCCTAATCGCTAATTCTTGACGAATGCATAACCATGCGCAGCGCGCCGTTGCGCTTGCCAGCGGCTGGCCGCGGGGCCATGTTCGCGAGCGGAGGGTCGAGCATGCGCCATATTGCGATCATCGGTTCGGGACCTGCCGGCTACTACACGGCGGAAGCGGCCCAGAAGCGCTGGGGCGACGCGGTCCGGGTCGATATCTTCGACCGACTGCCGGTGCCCTTCGGCCTCATCCGGACCGGCGTGGCGCCCGACCATCAGTCGATCAAGGGCGTCGCGCGCCGCTACGAAAAAACCGCGCTCACCGATCATGTCCGCTTCGTCGGTAATGTCGCCGTCGGCGAACACGTCAGCGTGGGCGAATTGCAGGCGCTCTACGATGCGGTGATCCTGGCAACCGGCGCGCCCGAAGACCGCCCGCTGGGACTCAAGGGCGACGACCTCGCCAATGTCTTCGGCAGCGCCGCCTTCGTCGGCTGGTACAACGGCCATCCGCAATTCGCTGGTCTCGATCCCGATCTGTCGGGCAGGCACGCGGTGGTGATCGGCATGGGCAATGTCGCGCTCGATGTGACGCGGATCCTGGCCAAGACCCAACGCGAGTTCACGGCTTCGGACATCGTTGCGCATGCGCTCGATCGGCTCAGGGCGAGCGGGATAGAGACCATCACCATTCTGGGTCGCCGCGGGCCGCACAATATCATGATGACCCCAAGGGAACTGGGCGAGCTGGGCGAGCTCGAACGCGCCATTCCCCTGGTCGACCCGGCCGATCTGCCGCCGATCGACGAAGACGCCATCCTCGAACCCGGACTGCGCAAATCGGTGACGCATTTGCGCAGCTTCGCGGCGTTTCCGGAAAGCGCGCGCAAGGCGAAACCGATCGCCATCCATTTCGATTTCTACGCCAGTCCAAAAGCCCTGCTGGGCGAAGACGGCAAGGTCCGCGCGGTGCAGGTCGAGCGCACCGCAGTCATGGGCGGGCGCCCGATCGGTACCGGCGAAATCTACGAGCTGCCGGCCGATCTGGTGGTGAGCTGCATCGGCTATCGCACCACCCCCATCCCCGATGTCCCCTTCGACGAGCGCGGCGGCCACTTCTCCAACGAGGATGGCCGCATCGCCCCCGGCCTGTATTGCGTCGGCTGGGCCAAGCGCGGCCCTTCGGGCACGATCGGGACCAACCGGCCCGATGGTTATGCGGTGGTGGATCTGGTCGCTGCGGATATCGGCGGCGGCGCAGACAAGCGGGGGCGCGAAGGCTTCGACGAGCTGGCCGAAGCGCGCGGGCTCGAGGTGGTCACCTTCAGCGACTGGAAGAAAATCGAGGAGGCCGAGATCGCCGCCGCGCGCGAAGGCTCGCCGCGTGAGAAATTCGTCGATATCGCCAGCATGATTGCCGCGCGCGACTGATTGGTCGATGGGGCCGCATGAACCCGCAAGACAGGAACCCCGCGTGCCCAGATCCCGGACGAAACCCATGACCGCCACCATCGAGATGGTCGAGGCTGGCGGCCGTAGCCTGCGCGTGGCGCATTGGCGGCTGGGCGAACCTTCCGATCACCCGCCGCTCCTGTTCTTCAACGGCATCGGCGCGAATATCGAGGCGGTCTCCGCGCTTGCCGAGCGGCTGACCGAGCGCGGATTCGTGATGTTCGACATGCCGGGCACCGGCGAAAGCCCCGATCCTTCGGTACCCTACAACCCCGCCACCATCAGCTGGACCGCGACCCGGGTCCTCGACCGGCTGGGGCTGGATGAGGTCGACGTGATGGGGATCAGCTGGGGCGGCGCGATCGCGCAGCAATTTGCGCTCCAGCACCCCGGGCGCACGCGCCGCCTCGTGCTGGTCGCGACCACCGCCGGTATGCCGATGGTGCCGGGCGACCCTGCCATTCTGAGCAAGATGGTCGATCCGGGCCGCTACGCCGATCCCGACTTCATGAACGAGCTGTTCCTGTCGCTCTACGGGGATATGGCCAGGCGCCCGGGCAGCAAGGCCGAGCATATCGGCAGGCTCACCCCGCCCTCCCCGGTTGGCTTTGCCTATCAACTGCTCGCCATGGTGGGCTGGAGCAGCCTCCCCGCACTGCCTCTCCTCGACAAGGAGGTGCTGATCATGATGGGCGCCGACGACAATCTCGTCGCACCGATCAATGGCCGGATCCTCGCCGCCGCGATCCGCAACTCGCGGCTGGAGATCGTCGAGGGCGGCGGGCACCTGTTCCTGTTGACGCATGGCGACGAAAGCGTAGCCTGTCTGCGCGCGTTCCTCGACGCCCCGGATACCGAGGCGGAGCGGCAGCGCGCGGCATAAGCCAAGGCACGGCGGCTCAACGCCGGCCAAGATCGTTGGGAGTTCGATGGAGTCAGCGCAGCCGGATCCGCTTGTCAGGCCGATCTCGAGTCAATTCCCTCCCGCTCCCCAGACAGGCTCCCGCGCCGCCCATGGCGAAGGCGGCGCGCTCGACCGGCCCGGCTTCGCCTGGGCGGTGTTCGAATGGGCGCGCAATCCCTATTACATCCTGATCGTCATCTATGTCTTCGCGCCCTATTTCGCGCGCGACATCATCGGCGCGGACCTGCTCGCGAGCGGGGTGCTCGACGATCTCGATCCCGAGACCGCGCTCGCCACCGCCAATGCGCAGGGGCAGGCGACGATCGCCTCGGTCACCAAATGGGCGGGCATGATCGCCGCGCTCACCGCCCCCTTCCTCGGCGCCGCGCTCGACCGCGGCGGGCGGCTCAAGCCCGTCCTCGCGGTCGCGCTCACCACGATCGCGATAAGCTCGAGCCTGCTGTGGTTCGCCATGCCGGGCGGCCAGGGCCTGCCGATCCCGGCGATCATGGCGCTGCTGGTGATCGCCTATGTCGCCTTCACCTATTCGGAGGTCACGCACAACGCGATGCTCAGCGTCGCGGGGCGACCCGACCGCCTGTCGATGATCTCGGGGCTCGGCCTCGGGCTCGGCAATCTGGCGGCGACGCTGATCTTCATCGCGCTGGTGGTGCTGTTCGTCCTTCCCGCGCTGACCGGCTGGCCCTTCGCCGCGCCGCTGTTCGGGATCGATATCGGCGCATTCGAGCACATGCGGCTCGCCGGCCCGATCTGCGGCGTGTGGCTGGCTGTGTTCTCGATCTACTTCTTCCGTCACGCCAAAGACCCCGGCGTGCCCGGTGCGAGCTGGCGCAAGGCGCTGGTCGACGGCGCCCGAAGCGTGCTGCGAACCCTGCGCGAGGCGGCCAAATACCGCGAGCTGATGAAATTCCTGGTCGCCCGCATGTTCTATGCCGATGCGATGGCGGCGCTGCTGGCGCTGGGCGCGGTCTATGTCGCGCTGTTCCTGGGCTGGGGCTTCCTCGAGATGCTCTGCTACGCGATCTTCGCCTCGGCCTGCGCCTTCTGCGGCGGCCTCTTCGGCGGCTGGCTCGACACGCGCATCGGGGTCAAGCGCGCGCTGGTGGTCGAGATCGCCGCGATGATGCTGGCCCTCAGCGCGCAACTCAGCATCACCCGCGACAGCCTCGGCTTCGGGCTGATCGAGAACTATACCGTCTGGGACGGGCTGGCATTCCAGACCTTGTCCGATATCGTCTATCTCTCGCTCATCAGCGTGGTCGCGGTGGCCGCCACCGCGAGCCTCTCCTCGAGCCGCTCGATGCTGGTCACGCTGGCTCCGCCCGGGCGCAGCGGCGAGTTCTTCGGGCTCTACGCCATCGCCGGGACGATCACCGTGTGGATGGGGCCGCTGCTGGTCCAGTATTTCACGCTGTGGTTCACCGACCAGCGGATCGGCATGGCCTCGATCTCGATCCTGTTCCTGATCGGGCTGACCATGCTGCTGTTCGTCCGGATGCCCGAGCGCGGGAGCAGCACGGCCTGACCTAGCGCCGGCGACAAGCGTCTGGACTCATCGGTTGCAATGTGGAACCTTCCTCCGCGGAGAGAGGAGCACAATATGCCCGCATTCGACCTGATAATTCGCAACGGCACCATCGTCGATGGCACCGGGGACAAGAGCTTTACCGGAGACATCGCCATCAGGGACGGCCTGATCGCGCAGGTCGGCACGGTGACCGGCGACGCCGCCGAGGAAATCGACGCAAGCGGCCATCTGGTCACCCCGGGCTTCGTCGACATCCACACGCATTACGACGGCCAGGCGACCTGGGACCAGGAAATGGCACCCTCGAGCTGGCACGGGGTCACCACCGTGGTGATGGGCAATTGCGGGGTCGGCTTCGCGCCCGCGCGGCGCGACCAGCACGAATGGCTGATCGGTCTGATGGAAGGGGTCGAGGATATCCCCGGCACCGCGCTGGCCGAAGGCATGACCTGGAAGTGGGAAAGCTTCCCCGAATATCTCGACGCGCTCGAGGAACTGCCGCGCACGGTCGATGTCGCAACCCATGTCCCGCATGGCGCGGTGCGCGCCTATGTGCTGGGCGAGCGCGAGCGGCCCGGCGCGGTCCCCACCGCCGACGACATCGCGCGGATGGCGCAGATCGTCGAGGAAGGCGTGCGCGCCGGGGCGCTGGGCTTTTCGACCAGTCGCACCGTGATCCACCGCGATATCGATGGCGAGGTCGTGCCCGGCACCACCGCCACCGCAGAGGAACTGATCGAAATCGGGCGCGCGATGGGCCGCGCCGGGCACGGCGTGTTCGAAATGGCCAGCGACATGAAGCGCGAGTGGGACGAATTCGGCTGGATGGGCAAGATGAGCCGCGAAACCGGCCTCCCCGTCACCTTCGCCGCGCTGCAATCGATCGCCAAGGAAATGCCGCTCGACGAGCAGATCGCCGCGATGCGCGCCGAGAACGACAATGGCGCCAATATCGTCGCGCAGATCGCACTGCGCGGCAACGGCATCGTGATGGCGTGGCAGGGCACGGTCCACCCGTTCCGCTTCCGCCCCAGCTTCCAGGCGATCGAGGCCCTCCCCTGGGAGGAGCAGCGCGCGAAGCTGCTCGACCTCGAATTCAAGGCGCAGATGCTGTCCGAGCAGAACGACCTCTCGCAGGTCAATCAGGACATTCTGCCGTTGGTGATGGTGGTCTGCGGCGGCTGGGCGATGCAGTATCAGATGGATCCGGATTTCGATTACGAACCCCAGCCCGACGAAAGCATCGCGGCGCGCGCGGAAGCCGCCGGTAAATCGGGTGAGGAATACGCCTACGATCTGCTGTGCAGCGACGAGGGCAAGGGCTTCATCTATCTGCCGATCCTCAATTACGCCGATGGCAATCTCGACTTCCTCGAGACGCTCCAGCAGGATTCCGACACGGTCAATTCGCTCTCCGACGGCGGTGCGCATTGCGGGACGATCTGCGACGCCGCCTCGCCGACCTTCATGCTCCAGCACTGGGTCCGCGACCGGGCGCGCGGGACGATCGGACTGGAGAACGCCATCAAGCGCCAATGCGCCGACACTGCGCGGCTTTACGGGCTCGAGGATCGCGGCATCATCGCGCCCGGCTATCTCGCGGATCTCAACATCATTGATTTCGAGCGCTTGAAGCTGGGTAAACCCTGGCTCGCCTTCGACCTGCCCGCGGGCGGCAAGCGGCTGCTCCAGAAGGCCGACGGTTATGTCGCCACCATCAAGAACGGCGCAGTCACCTTCCGCGAGGGCGCATGGACCGGCGCCACGCCCGGCGGGCTGATCCGCGGTCCGCAGCGGGTCGAACTGGCGGAGGCCGCCGAATGAAGGCCATCCGCACCGGCGCGACGCCCTCCACGCTCGAAGCGCTAGAATATGTCGATATCGCCGAGGCAAGGGCCCCCGGCCCCGGCGAAATCACGGTAGACTTGAAAGCCAGCTCGCTGAATTACCACGATTATGCGGTGGTCAGGGGCATGATCCCGTCCCCGCAGGGCCGCATCCCCATGTCCGACGGTGCAGGCGAGGTCACCGCGGTGGGCGACGGCGTGACCGAGTTTTCGGTCGGCGATGCCGTGGTCAGCACCTTCTTCCCCGAATGGCTCGACGGCGCGCCGCTCAGGTCCGCCTTTACCGGCGTTCCGGGCGACGGGATCGATGGCTATGCGCGCGAGAGCGTGACCGCGTCGGCCGCGTCCTTCACCCGCGCCCCGGCCGGCTTCTCGCATGCCGAGGCTGCGACGCTGACCTGCGCGGGCGTGACCGCCTGGCGCGCGCTGTTTGTCGACTATTCGCTCAAGCCGGGCGACACCGTGCTGGTGCAGGGCACCGGCGGGGTCTCGATCTTCGCGCTGCAGCTGGCCAAGGCGGCGGGCGCGACGGTGATTGCCACCAGTTCCTCCGACGAAAAGCTCGAGCGGGTGAAAGAACTCGGCGCCGATCATCTGATCAATTACAAAGAGGTCGAGGCCTGGGGCCCCAAGGCACTGGAACTGACCGGCGGGCGCGGCGTCGACTGCGTCGTCGAGATCGGCGGCGCGGGCACGCTCGACCAGTCGATGCTGGCCACCAGGGTCGGCGGCCATGTCGCGCTGCTCGGGGTGCTGGCCGGGATGGCCGGCCCGGTCCAGACCGCGCTGCTGTTCTCGAAAAACCTGAAGGTTCAGGGGCTCACGGTGGGCAGCCGGGCAATGCAGCTCGATCTGATCGCCGCGATCGAAGCCAATGGCATCCGCCCCGTCATCAGCGACACCTTCGCGCTCGATGACCTTGCCGACGCCTTCCACCATCAGGAAGCCAACCGCCACTTCGGCAAGATCTCGGTGGCTATCGGCTAGCAGTTCCGATGGGAAAACCCGGCGAAGCGCTGCTTCGCCGGGTCGGGGATCACACCCGCATCGGCATCAGCACGTAAAGCGCGGGCGCGTCTTCGCTCTTGCGGATCAGCGTCGGCGCGCCGGCATCGGCGAGATGGAGTTCGACCGTATCGCTGTCGATCTGGCTGAGGATATCCTTCAGATAGCCGGCGTTGAAGCCGATCTCGAACGGCTCGGAGGAATATTCCGCCGACAGTTCCTCGGCCGCGGTGCCGTTGTCGGGGCTGGTGACGGTGAGCGTCACCTTGTCCTTCTCGAGCCCCATCTTGACCGCACGGGTCTTCTCGGTGGCGATGGTCGCGACGCGGTCGACGCCCTGGAAGAAGCTGCGCGGATCGACCCTGAGCAGCTTGTCGTTGCCGGTCGGGATCACCCGGCTGTAATCGGGGAAGGTGCCGTCGATCAGCTTGCTGGTCAGCACCACCCCGCCGGTGCCGCCGAAGGTGAAGCGGATCTTGCTCGCCGAAAGGTCGATCTGGACGTCGCTATCCATCGCTTCCTCGAGCAGCTTGCGCAGTTCGGCGACGGCTTTGCGCGGGACGATCACATCGGGCATGCCCTCGGCGCCCTCGGGGCGCGGCAGGGTGAAGCGCGCGAGGCGGTGGCCGTCGGTGGCGGCGGCCTTGAGCACCGGCTGGTCCTCGTCCGAGACGTGCAGGAAGATACCGTTGAGGTAGTAGCGCGTTTCCTCGGTCGAGATCGCGAAGCGGGTGCGGTCGATCATTTCGGCCAGCACCTTGGCGGGGAGCGCGAAGCTGGTCGGAAGGTCGCCTTCGACGATCATCGGGAAATCGTCGCGCGGGAGCGTCGGCAGCTTGAAGCGGCTGCGCCCGGCCTTGACCTCCATCCGGTTTTCCGCGGTTTCGAGGCTGACCTGACTGCCTTCGGGCAGCTTGCGGGCGATGTCGAACAGCAGATGCGCCGAGACGGTGATCGCGCCGGGATCGTCGACGCTGGCGGCGGCCATATGCTCGACCACCTGCAGGTCGAGATCGGTCGCCATGACCTTGAGCGAGCTGTCGCTGCCCGCTTCGATGAGCACGTTCGAGAGGATCGGGATCGTATTGCGTCGTTCCACGACCGACTGGACGTGGGAGAGGCAGCGCAGCAGCGTCGCGCGTTCGATGGTGGCCTTCATGGTATCGACTATCGTCCCTCTGAAGGGCGCAGGACAGGCCGGAATCGCCCCACCAGCGCCGGAATATGTCAGCGCGACCTTAGCGGGGCTGCCAGACCGGGCAAGGTTCAACCGCTAATGCGCGGTATTGCTTGGGGATAAAGCGAGTGAAACCAGCCCCGCGGGCCCGAGCACTCAGCCCAGCATCGCCATCCCGCCGTTCACATGCAGCGTCTGCCCGGTGACGTAGCTCGCCTCGTCGCTGGCGAGATAGGCCACCGCCGCGCCGATATCCTCGCCCTCGCCCATCCGGCCCATCGGGATCCGCGCGTTGAGCGCCTCCTTCTGCGCTTCGGGCAGTTCGCCGGTCATCGCGGTGCGGATGAAGCCCGGCGCGACGCAATTGACGGTCACCCCGCGGCTGGCGAGTTCCTGCGCCAGGCTCTTGGACATGCCCGTCAGCCCGGCCTTGGCGGCGGCGTAGTTCATCTGGCCGGGATTGCCGGTGGTGCCGACCACGCTGGTGATCGAGACGATCCGGCCGTGGCGCGCCTTCATCATCGGCCGCGCGGCGGCGCGCATCAGCCGGAAGGAGGCTTCGAGGTTGATCTTGATGACCTCGTCCCACTCCTCGTCCTTCATCCGCAGCGCCAGATTGTCGCGGGTGATCCCGGCGTTGTTGACCAGAATGTCGATCTTGCCGAGCGTGTCGATGGTGGCGGGGACCAGTTCCTCGACCTGCGTGGTGTCCGCGAGGTTGCAGGTGATCTCGACATGATCGCCGCCGACCTCCTCGATCAACTGCTCGCGAAATGTGCGCAGCTTGCTGCCGTTGGAGCCCGACAGCGCCAGCCGCGCCCCCTGCCGCGCCAGTGCATAGGCGATCGACGAGCCGATCCCGCCGCTGGCACCGGTGACGAGGGCGGTTTTTCCTTCGAGACTGAACATCACGAGCACTCCTTTGCAAAAGCTTCGAGGTCGGCCATCGTCACTAGGCTGGTGACCCGCGCCTCGGGGGCGATCCGCCCAACCATCGGGCCGAGCACCTTGCCGCCCAGTTCGACGAAATATTCCACCCCGTCGGCGTGCATGGCAAGCACGCTTTCGCGCCAGCGGACGCGGCCGGTGACCTGTTGCACGAGCAAATCGCGTTCCTCCCGCGGGTCGGTCACCCGCGTGGCGGTGACGTTGGCGTAGAGGGGCAACGCGAAACCCTGCGGCGGGGTGCGCTCGAGCGCCTGCGCCATCCGCTCGGCCGCGGGCTGCATCAGCGAGCAGTGGAACGGTGCCGAAACCGGCAGCTTGATCCCGCGCTTGATGCCGTGGTCCTTGGCCAGCGCGATCGCGCGCTCGATCGCCTCGGCGTGGCCCGAGATGACAACCTGCGTGGGGTCGTTGTCATTGGCGATCTCGCAGACTTCGCGACTGTTTGTAGGGGTGATGGCTGCAGCTTCGGCGAGCGCGGTGGCCTTGTCGATATCGGCGCCGAGCAATGCGGCCATCGCACCGATGCCCACCGGCACCGCCTCCTGCATCGCCTGACCGCGCAGCTTGAGCAGACGCGCGGTGTCGCCCAGCGTGAAGGCGTTGATCGCGCACAGCGCGGTGTATTCGCCCAGCGAATGGCCCGCGACGCAGGCGGCCTTCTCGGCCAGCTCGACCCCGAATTCGCGCTCAAGCACCCGCAAGGTGGCGATGGCATTAGCCATGATCGCGGGCTGGGCGTTGGCGGTCAGCGTCAGCTGGTCTTCGAGGCCTTCGCGCATGATCGCGGAGAGCTTCTGCGCCAGCGCGTCGTCGACCTCCTCGAAGACCTCGCGCGCATGCGGACTGGCCTCGGCCAGATCGACGCCCATGCCGATCTTCTGGCTCCCCTGGCCGGGAAAAATGAATGCTCTCATGCCGGTTCTCCTCTGGGAGTGCTCCTCTGGGGGCAAGGCCCCTATGCGGCGCCCGCCGGTTCGACAAGGCCGAAGGGGACAATCCGGTTGTCCGCGCTATGCCCGATCTGCGCGCGGCCGAGATAGGGAATGCCCGAGCGGCTGCACCAGTCCTCGACGATTGCCACCACATCGGCGCCGAAGGGGCGATCGTTCTCGGGCACCTTGGAAACCTCGCCCAGCCGGATGCCCGCGATGTCGTGAAGGTGCTGGGTCACATGGAACATCATCCGGTCGATCGCATAGAGATGCTCGGCGACTTCCTCGATCATCACCACATGGCCCGCCAGCGGCGGCATGAACTCGGTGCCGACCAGCATGGCCAGCGTCATCAGGTTGAAGGCAACCACCGGCTCGTTGCCGATGCTCTCTTCTTTTCCGGAAGGATCGCCCGCCAGCCAATCGAGCGCACGCCGAACGGCGGCTTCACCGCCCTCGCGCTTGCAATCGACCGGCATGGGCGCGTGCACCGGCCGCCCGATCCCAGCGCGATAAAGCGCACCCAGCAACGTGCCGCAATCCGAATAGCCCAGATAACTCTTGGCCGCCGCGTGCTCGTTCATGCCCGCCAGCGCGTCCCGGGCGATCCGGTTCGAGCCGTAGCCCCCCTTGGCGAACCACACTGCGTCGAAGCCGGGATCGTTGGCGCATTCGAGCAGCGCAGCCAGCCGCACCGCATCCGATCCGGCGAAGTGCCCCTCGGTGGCGAAGCATTGCTCATGGAAGCTCAGTTGGAGCTGCGGGTAGCCCTCCGCCGCCAGCGCCGTGACCAGCTGGGCGAGCTTGCGCTTGATCGGGGTGGCGGGGGCGCAGATGGCGATGCGTCTCATCGCGCACCGCTCTAGCGCGCTTGTCACCGCTTGTCATTGCCGGCACAACCCAATAGCGGATCGCGGAATGAACGACTTTCCTACCCCCGACGAACTGCTGACCCGCCCCTTTTTCTTCGTCGGCATCGGCGGATCGGGGATGCTGCCGCTGGCGCAAATCCTGCGCGGGCGTGGCGCCATTGTTGCTGGATCGGACCGCAGTTTCGACCAGGGCCATTCGCCCGAAAAATTCGCCGCTCTGGAGCGACAGGGCTTCACGCTCCACCCGCAGGACGGCAGCGGAATCGTCTCGCGCGACCAGATCGTTGTCGCCTCCGCCGCCGTGGAAGACACGGTGCCCGAGATCGCCCGCGCGAAGGATTTCGAGTGCCTGCGCCTCACCCGCGCCGAGCTCAATTCGATCCTGTTCAACACCAGCGGCGCGGGGCTGGCGGTCGCGGGGACCAGCGGCAAGTCCACCGTCACCGGGATGCTGGGCTGGATTCTCCACGCGACGGGCCGCGAGCCGACCATCATGAACGGCGCGGTGATGACCAATTTCGTCTCGCCCGAGCGCCCCTTCGCCAGCGCGGTGGTGGGCGGGCAAAGCCTCTATGTCAGCGAGGTCGACGAAAGCGACGGCTCAATCGCGCTTTACCGCCCCGCGGTTGGCGTACTGCTCAACGTCAGCCTCGATCACAAGAGCATGGAGGAATTGCGCCAGCTGTTCGGCGACTATCTGGCGCGCAGCCGGATCGCGGTGGTCAACGCCGACGATGCCGAAGCGCTCGCGCTGCTGCCGCATGCGCGCGAGGCGATTACCTTCGGGATCGATCAGGCGAAGGCGCAAATCGGCGTGGTGCCCGGCTCGATCGCCGAGGGGCCGATGCGCCAGGCCGCGCTGGTGGTGGATCGTCACGACGGGGGCGAGCATGCGCTGCGGCTGGGCCTGCCGGGACGGCACAATCTCTCCAACGCGCTCGCAGCGGTCGCGGCGGCTGCGGCGGCGGGAGTTCCGGTCGCAGCGGCGGTAGAAGCGCTGGCCGGCTTCGACGGTCTGTCGCGCCGCTTCGAACTGATCGGCGTGTCGGCAAACGGCATCACCGTGATCGACGATTTCGGCCACAATCCGGAAAAATGCGCGGCGACTCTGCGCACGCTGAAGGCCCACCAGGGGCGCATACTCGCCTTCTTCCAGCCGCATGGCTACGGACCGCTGCGACAGATGGGCGACGAACTGGCCGAAACATTCGCGAACCTGCTCGACGGAGAAGATCGCGTGATCCTGAGCGATCCGGTCTATTTCGGCGGCACGGTCGATCGCAGCGAGGGCAGCGAGCGGATCGTCCGGCTGATCGAGCAGGCGGGCGGCGCAGCGGAGCACATCCCGCAGCGCGCCGATGTCGGCGACCGGTTGGCGCAAATCGCGCGGCCGGGCGACCGGATCGTGGTCATGGGCGCACGCGACGATACGCTCTCGGGGTTCGCACGCGAACTCTACCAGCGGTTGGCCTGAGCCCCGCCCGCTAGGCCGGGTTCAACGTGTCGTGAAACCGTCCAGCCGTGCTTTTGGCCGTACCGGCATTGTACAGCACGCTGCAATCGCGCCCGCTGTCCTTCGCCCGGTAGAGCGCGGCATCGGCATCGGCAAAGGCCTGATGCATCAATTGCCCATGTCCAAGCACGGCTCCGATGCTGACCGTCACCAAGGGTAGATCGACCGGAGACTGCGAACCATCGATCCGGGTGACGGTCTGCCGCAGTTTCTCGGCCAGTTGCATCAGTTCTGGCCCGTCCGCCGTGCGGGCGACCACCGCGAATTCCTCTCCGCCCAGACGATAGACCCTGGCTCCGGGGCGATCGCCGAGCGCGTCGCGCAGGATCGCAGCGACGCGGCAAAGCACTGCGTCGCCGATCTGATGGCCGTGTTTGTCGTCCACTGCCTTGAAACGATCGATGTCGGCCAGCAGCAGCCCTTCCCCGGGGCTCAACCGCGCCACCATGTCGAAGGCACGGCGATTGGCGAGACCGGTGAGCCCGTCGGTGTTGGCCATTTGCCCAAGCCGGACCGCCTGATTGCGGGCCTGGTCGCGGTCGTCGCGCAGCGCCAGAAAGCGATCGCCGACCCCGAGCGAAGTCAAGATGGCAAGCACGACCATCGCCACGAAAACGCCGTCCTCGAGCGCGAAGCCGAACTCCATCAGGCCCAAGCCTACAAGCAGGCGCAGCAATCCGACCGCCATCAACACCGAGAGCCCGAGCGCCGCCCAGCGCGCGCCGCGGCTGCCGCGCGCGAGCGCCACCGCCACCGCAATCAGCACCATCAGCGCGCTGGGGACGAGACTGGCCATCAACCAGGCGTTGACCGTGATGCGCAGAGCCTCGCCGCCGATCAGCGCGACGATCTTGACCAGAATAGGAATCAGCGCTGCGGCGATGAGCGCCGCGTTCAAGCCCCGGCTCAGCAGCCGGTCCTCGATCAACCCGCGCACCACCATCACCGCGCTCGACAGCGCAAGCACGAAAGCAAGCGCAGTCGCCCGCCAGCGCAGGCCCAGTTCGAGATCGGGGAGGAACTCGAAGATCAGCCCCGATTGAAGCAGCGTGTAGAAAGTCATCGCCCCCACCATGCCAAGATGCCACAGCACGAAAGGCTGGCGCAGGATGCGGTAGAACAGCAGGTCGTAGATCAGCGGCAGGATCAGCAGACCAATCACCAGCACATAGGCCAGCGAACGCAGATAATGTTTTTCGGCGCTGCGGGCCTGCGTGAGGATGCGCGCCTTGGCCGTGGTCGCCGCCGAATAGGGCCGCTCCACCACCGTATCCACCGCGATCAGCCGAGCGGCCTCGTCGGGGATCGGCACGTTGAAGCGGTTGCCTGCAAACCAGTTGCGCGCGGCCATCTGGCGATCGACGTCGATCAGCCGCTGCGTACCATCCGCATAGGTGAATCGAACCAACATGGAGGTGAAGTCCGAGGCTTCGGTCTGCCATACCAGACCGTTGCTGCCGGGCAGGAGCCGGCGGGGAACCTCTACCGAAGTCCGGACGAAGCGGTCGCGATGACCGAAGCGGCTGCCGCTGCATTGCAGCTGCCCGCGCGGGAGATCGAAAGCGCCACGGGCGGATTCGGCGCCGGCGGTGCAGGTCAGCGATTTGAGCGGCAGAATCTGCGCGGCCAGCGGCCCGCCCCACACCAGGCCGAACGCGCACGCAATCAATGCCATAACCCGATAAAGCCCCACGGCTCTCCCCTCCTATTCGAGAACCGTGCCCGGCAGTCTTGCAGCCAGGCGTTTCCCCTCCTGTCGCAGATGTATCAAATCGGGAAACTGGATGGCCAGCGGTTTCCGCAATTCCTTACTCCTGCGCGGTCGAACTAGTGAGCGCCCTCTTCGTTTCCGACCTTGAGCACCTTGTGCAGCACCAGCGCGATAATCATGCCCAGCGCCAGCCCGACCAGTGCGGACAGCGCGGCGTAGGTCGCCCATCCCAGAATTCCGGCCAGGCTGCCCGTGGCGGCCTCGACCGCCACTTCTGCGTCATGCGCCCAGTCGGAAAGGCTGTGCAGACCAAGCTCGTGCATGCCGTGAAGAATGATGCCGCCGCCGACCCAGAGCATCGCGACCGTCCCGATGAGGGACAGGCCGGCGAGCAGCACCGGCATCGCTTTCAGCAGGAACCGGCCGAAGCGCTGCGCGGCTTCCGAAGGCTTTTCGGTCAGGTGCAGACCGAGATCGTCCACCTTCACCAGCAGCGCCACCGCTCCGTAGACGAACACCGTAACTGCGACCCCGACGACCGCGAGCACCCCGGCGCGGGTGACGAAATCCTCGGCGGCGACTTCGTTGAGCGTGATCGCCATGATTTCCGCGGAAAGGATGAGATCGGTTCGAATCGCACCGGCGACGCGCTTCTTCTCGAAGGCGACGGGATCCTCGATCGGGTCCTCGAGCGTTTTGCCATGCTTGGCGCCGCCCAGCTTCTCCATCACCTTTTCCGCGCCCTCGTAGGAGAGATAGGCGCCGCCGGCGAGCAGGATGAAGATGATCGCCGATGGCAGGAAGAAGCTCAGAAGCAGTGCGCCGGGCAACAGGATCAGCAGCTTGTTCTTGAGGCTGCCCTTGGTGATCTGCCAGATGATCGGCAATTCGCGTGCCGGCTTGAAACCGGTCACATAGGAGGGGGTCACCGCGGCATCGTCGATCACCACACCCGCGGTCTTGGTTCCTGCCTTGCCCGCCGCGACACCGATATCGTCGATCGATGCGGCCGCCGCGCGGGCGATTATCGAAACGTCGTCGAGCAGGGCGACCAATCCAGCGGGCATCCGGAATCCTTTGTTGCGTTCTATCCGCGGCCCCTGCCCTGCCTGCGATGCCGCGACAAGCCTTGCTTTCCGCAGGCATCGCGCTATGTGCCCCGCTTCCCCGCGTGAGCAGGGATTCGAAGAAAGCCGGAGGGGCCCCGCGGAACCGCTGCGGACAAGCCAGCGATCGGCATTAGTGAAAGGACCAAGGCATGGCTCTGTATGAGCATGTATTCTTGGCGCGTCAGGACCTCTCCCAGAGTCAGGTCGACCAGCTGGCCGCCAATGCAACCGAAATCGTCGAGAAGAATGAAGGCCGGGTCACCAAGACCGAGACCTGGGGCCTCAAGAATCTCGCCTACAAGATCGATCGCAACCGCAAGGCGCATTTCGTCATGCTCAACATCGAGGGCCCCGGCGCCGTCGTGCACGAGCTCGAGCGCCAGACGCGCATCAACGAAGACATCATCCGCTATCTCACCATCCGCGTCGACGAGCACGAGGAAGGCCCCAGCGTCATGATGCGCAAGAACGAGCGCGACAAGAAGCGTCGCAGCGACCGTGAGGAGCGCAACTGATGGCCCGTCCGTTTTTCCGCCGCCGCAAGTCCTGCCCATTCTCGGGCAAGGGCGCTCCCGCGATCGACTACAAGGATGTGCGTCTGCTGCAGGGCTTCATGTCCGAGCGTGGCAAGATCGTCCCCAGCCGTATCACCGCCGTTAGCGGCAAGAAGCAGCGCGAGCTGGCCAAGGCGATCAAGCGCGCCCGCCAGATCGGCCTGCTGCCCTACATCGTGCGCTGAGGAGAACAGACATGGATATCATACTCCTCGAACGCATCGGCAACCTCGGCGGGATTGGCGATGTCGTCACCGTCAAGGACGGCTTCGCGCGCAACTTCCTGCTCCCGCAGAAGAAGGCCCTGCGCGCCAATGGCGCGAACAAGAAGGTCTTCGAAGCCAATCGCGAGCGTCTCGAAACCGAGAACGCCGATCGCCGGACCGAGGCCCAGGCCGCTGGCGAGAAGATCGCCGGTGCCGAAGTCGTGCTGATCCGCGCTTCTTCGAACGCCGGCCAGCTCTATGGCTCGGTCAATGTGCGCGACATCGTCAGCGGGCTCGAAGCCCAGGGGCACGAAGTCGACAAGAAGCAGGTCATCCTCGGCAGCCCCATCAAGGTGCTCGGCATGCATGACGTGACCGTGGCCCTCCACCCCGAGGTCCACATCACGGTCAAGGCCAATGTCGCGCGTTCGCAGGACGAGGCCGATTTGCAGAGCCAGGGCATCGACGTCCTCGCGCAGGCATTCGAAGACGACCAGGCCGAGATCGAGAAGATGGCCGATGCCAACCGCACCGATCCCAATCTCGAGCCGGGCGAAATTCCGTCCGACATGCTCGAAGACGGCGTCAGCACAGAAGACGGCATGAGCCGGCGCGAAGCGCTGATCGAAGCGACCGATCCGGACGCCGACAACAGCTGATCGCACTTTCTCGACAACAAAAGGGCGCGGCGGCTTCGGTCTCCGCGCCCTTTTTGTAAGACGCGCGATCGGCTAGCGGTGACGCCGACAGTACGAAAGCCGGGCAAAGGGGCCACCTATGGAATCGATCGACCAGATCCTCGACAAGCTGCAGTCCGTCTATGATGCGGCAGTGGAGCGGCTGCGCGGCGATGTCATGGCCTTCGGGCGCGACCGCACCCTGCCCGCACCCGAGCGGCGCAAGGACGGCTCCTACACCTATCCCGAACTGCGCCTGCGCTTTCGCGGCGGCGACCAGCCGGCGGACCGCAGCCGCGCCTTCGGGCGGCTCAACGCGCCCGGGCTCTACACCACCACCGTCACCCGCCCCGCACTGTTCCGCGACTATCTTGCCGAGCAGCTCCATCTGATCTCGTCGAACTACGAGGTCGAGGTGGAGGTCGGCTCCTCGCAGCAGGAAATGCCCTTCCCTTATGTCCTCGACGGCCAGGCGGGCGCGGAGCTGGCGGGCGTCGATCCCAACGAAGTCGCGCGCTATTTCCCTTCCACCGATCTCGCCGATATCGGCGACGAACTCGCCGACGGGATCGAGCTGGAAAACCCGGACGATCCGATCCCGCTGTCGCTGTTCGACGGGCTGCGGACCGATTTCAGCCTTGCCCGGCTGGCGCATTACACCGGCACCCGGCCCGAGGATTTCCAGCGCTTCATCCTGTTCACCAACTACCACCGCTATGTCGATGAATTCGTCGACTGGGCGGGCGCGCAGCTAGGCAAGGACGGCTACACAGAACTCGCGGGCGCCGGCGGGCTGAGGCTGTCCGAGCAGACCGCCAATGCCAGCGCGCAATTGTCCGACACCGCCTGGCGGCGCCACCAGATGCCCGCCTATCACCTGGTCGGCGAGGGCCGCGGCGGGGTGACGCTGGTTAACATCGGGGTCGGGCCCTCCAACGCCAAGACGATCTGCGACCACCTCGCGGTGCTGCGCCCCGAGGCATGGCTGATGATCGGCCATTGCGGCGGTCTGCGCCCCAGCCAGAAGATCGGCGACTACGTCCTCGCCCACGCCTATCTGCGCGACGATCACGTGCTCGACCCGGTGCTGCCGCCCGAAATCCCGCTCCCCGCCATCGCCGAGGTCCAGCAGGCGCTGGCCGGCGCCGCGGAGGAAGTCTCGGGCGAGCACGGTTCGGACCTCAAGCGGCGCATGCGCACCGGAACCGTGGTCACCACCGACGACCGCAATTGGGAGCTGCGCTACACCAGCTCGGCGCGGCGGCTGTCGCTCAGCCGCGCGGTCGGGATCGACATGGAGAGCGCCACCATCGCCGCGCAGGGTTACCGCTTCCGCGTGCCCTACGGGACGCTGCTCTGCGTCAGCGACAAGCCGCTCCACGGCGAGATCAAGCTGCCCGGACAGGCGAACAAATTCTACGAAGAGGCGATCGCCGCGCATCTCCAGATCGGGGTGACCGCCTGCCGCCGGCTGCGCGAGGAAGGCCCGCGGCTCCACAGCCGCAAGCTGCGCGCCTTCAACGAGCCGCCCTTCCGCTGAGCGCGGGCGCGCGACCGAGCCCTGCAGCGCCTCATTCGTCCTGCGCCTCGAGCGTCTCGATGCTGTCCTTGCCAGTCACCTGCTCGATCGCCTGACGCAGGCCCTTGATCGCTGCCTTGTCGGTCCCGAAATCCGCTTCGAAAGCATAGGTCTTGCCCTTCTGCCCCGTCACCGACAGCGGCACGGAACCGGCCAGGTCCGCCAGCATTGCCGCGGAAATCTGCTTTTTGAATTCGACCGAAAAATCGCCCATTGCACCCTCGTTCCGCCAAAAGCGGAAACTGCCACGCGTCTCATACGCGGCAAGGCGAACAAGCTCCGGTTCGGAGGATCAGCGTGCTGGCAGCGGCTCTAGAGCAAACTCCAAATTGTAGCGCGCCTCGACGGTGATCTCGCCGGGCTCGATCGGCGTGCGCGCGATCCGCGAGCCGGTCACCACGATAGCGCCGTTCCCCTTGCTCATCTGGACCTGGCTGTCAGAAACCAGCAGCACCCTGGCGACTCTCATCCCCAAAGCGCTCGCCGTCGCGTCCGCCTGGGCGCGTGCCTCGCGCAGCGCTTCCGCCTCGGCGCTGCGCGTCAGGCGTTCGATATTCTCTTCGGCGACCGCGAACTCCGGGCCACTGATCGAATTGGCCCCGGCATCGAACAGCGCGCTGATCAGATCGCCGGCGCTGGCCAGATCGCGGCTCTCCACCGTCACCGCGCTGCTCGCGCGAAAGCCGAGGATGCGATCGACCGTAGCGTTTCGGGTGTCGGCAAATTGCGGATCGACCGACAGCCCGGAGGTCTGGATCTGCTCGGGCGGGATCCCCGCCTCGCGCAGTACCGCGATCACCGGAGCGAGCTTGCGGTTGTTGGCATCGAGCGCGGCAGCGGCGCTCTCGCCGGTGGTGACGACGCCCACGGTGATTGTCATCACCTCGGGCGCGGCGGCAATCCGGCCCACGCCCTGCACCCGCAGAATCGTCTCGTTGGCGGTGACCAGCGGACGAGCCATCTCGGTTTGCGCCGCCAGCGGCGCTGCGACTCCCAGCGCCAGCGCAAGGCCAAGCAATCTCATTCCTACCACGAGCATCCCTCCCTTTCGGACCTTACCCCATCCCTTTGGTCTTCGTCTTCCCCGCCTGGGCATGCGAGACCATGAAATCGATGATCTGCCCGGCGATATCCTTCTCGGTCGCCTTCTCGATGCCTTCAAGCCCGGGGGAGGAATTGACCTCCATGATCACCGGGCCGTGGTTCGAGCGCAGCATGTCGACGCCGCAGACGTTGAGCCCCATGCGCCGCGCCGCGCTGACCGCGGTCGAACGTTCGGCGGGAGTGATCTTGATCAGCTGCGCGCTGCCGCCGCGGTGGAGATTGCTGCGGAAATCGTCGGGCGCGCCGGTGCGCTTCATCGAGGCGACCACCTTGCCGCCCACCACCAGTGCACGGATGTCGGTGCCGCCGGCTTCCTTGATGAATTCCTGCACCAATATGTTCACATTGGCGCCGCGGAAGGCCTCGATCACCGATTTGGCCGAGGACATGGTCTCGGCCAGCACCACGCCGATCCCCTGCGTCCCCTCGAGCAGCTTGATCACCACCGGCGGCCCCTTGACCGCCTTGATGATCTCCTCGGCCTGCTTGGGATCGTTGGCGTAGGCGGTCAGCGGCAGGCCGAGCCCATGCTTGGCGAGGATCTGCATGCTGCGCAGCTTGTCCCGACTGCGGCCGATCGCGACGCTTTCGTTGAGCGACCAGGTGCCGCGCATCTCGAACTGGCGCAGAATCGAGAGCCCGTATTGGGTGATCGAGGCACCGATGCGCGGGATCACCGCGTCGTAGCTTTCGGCCGGCTCGCCATTGTAGAACACCTCGGGCCGGTGGCTGGCGATATGCACGGTGCAGCGCAGCGTGTTGAGGATGTCGAGTTGGTGGCCGCGCTCCTCCGCCGCCTGCTTGAGTCGCTTGTGCGAATAGAGGTTCGCATTGCGTGCGAGCATGGCAATTTTCATCGGGAGAACCTCAGGGTTTGTGGCCGACGACGACATCGCGACCATGGGTCTGCAGCCAGGAATGGCCCGAATCGACGAGGAAATGGCGCCGTAGTGCGGAGCGCCCGATCAACATAGGGAATTTCATGTCCGAGCGGTCGGCGAGGCTGATCTCGGCGCGGAATTCGACATCGCCGATCCGGATCGGGGTCTTGATGATCATCCGCCGCTGGGTCTCGCCATTGGAACTGGTGATCCCGCGCCAGTCGACATGGACCGCCTCGCAGACCTGCCGGACATGCTGGCGCTCGAAATCGACCGCGAAGCGGACATAGGCCTCGCCGTCGCGCTCGAAGCGCTCGATGATCGTGCCGTGGAGCGAGGAGGTGCGCGCGCCGGTGTCGATCTTGGCGGGGATCGCGGTCAGCCCGAGCTCGGGCAGCGCGACCAGCTCGCGCCAGCCGACCACCGGGAGGGGCTTGCGCGGCCTGGTTGCGCCGGAATCGCTCATGGAAGGATCGCGAGCCCGTCGCCGCCGTGGCCGGCCTCGAGCCGCCGCAGGACGCGCCCGCTTGCGTAATCGACCTCGGCGATGGTGTCGTCGCCGGTCTCGGCGACGTAGATCCGTTCCCCGTCCTGCGACCAGATCACCGTGACCTGCATCCGCTCCTGCGCGCCCTCCGGACCGCTCACCGCGATCGAGCGGATCGGCTGCGCGCTTTCCAGATCGATCACCGTCAGCCCGCCATCGGCGAGATCCGAGGTGACCGCGACATCGCCCTGCGGCCTGATCGCCAGCCGCAGCGGGAAGGCGCCGGTGACGAGCTCGCTGCGGATTTCCAGGTTCATCGGATCGAGCGCGAAGGCCTTGTCCGAACCACGCGCGCTGACCCACAGCGTCTCGCCGTCGGGCGCGAGCGCGATTCCCTCGGGTTCGACCCCGACCGCGACCGAGAGCGGCGCGCGGCGGGTGAGCAGATCGACCAGCGTCACCGTCCCGGAACCCATGTCCACGGTCCAGGCGTGGCGCGCATCGGGGGAGATGGCGAGCATATGACTGCCTTCCTGCCCGGTGCCGTATTCGAAGGTCTCGGCCTTGCCGAGCGGGTCGCGGATCCAGAACACCGATTTGCGGCCCTCGGCGGTGGCGTAGAGCGCGCCATTGGCATGCCAGACGATGCCATGCGGGCGCGCGTTGGCGCCCAGCTCGACGCTCCTAACGCGGGCGAGGTCGCTGGTGCGGAAGATATCCACGCTGGTGCCACCGTAGCAGGCGAGCGCGACATGCGCGCCGCCGGGCGAGGTCGCCAACTCGTGCGGAGTGGTGCAGCTCGGGACCTCGCGCACCGTCTCGCCGGTCGCGAGATCGATCTTGGTCAGCGTGTTGCCGAACTTGTTGGCGACGAACAGAGTGCCGCTTCGCGCTGCCGCATTCGAAGCGGTCGGGGCATCGGCGGCCACGGGCGCGCAGGCGGCGAGGCCCAGCACGGCGGGGGCCCAGGCGAAAGCGAGGGTCGGAATGATACGCACGGTCGTGATGCTCCCCTGATTCGGCACACTGCCGCGTCGGTCTGCGATTGGAGCGCAGCCTACCCGCGGGGAGCGATGCTCACAAGCGCCGCCGTGCTCTCGGCCGGTCCGAGCCATTCGGCCATCGCCCGCCCCAGATCGGGTTTGGTCACGCTGCCCATATGGGTGCCCGGAACCTCGACATAGGCCGCATCGGGCAGCAGCGCCGCCAATTCCTCGGCCGAGCCATTGTCGCGGTCCTCGTCGCCGCAGACCACCAGCGTGGGCATGGCGACATTGGCCAGCGTGGCCAGATCGAGATCGGGCATGGTGTCGAGCAGCAGCCGCGCCGCGACCCGGTCGACGCCCTGAGACTTGAGGAACTGCACCGAGAAATACGCAGGATCGCCGCGCGGAATCGCTTCGAACTCGTCGATCACGCGCCTGAAATGCGCCGCGCGCTTCTGCCACTCGCCCAGCCCCGCGGTCCCCATCCCGCCGACGATCAGCCGCTGCGGCGCAAGCGCCCCGGTCGCGACCCCGTGGAGCGAGGTCCGCGCGCCGAGCGAGAAACCGCCCAGATCGTAGTGCTCCAGCCCCAGATGCGCGACCAGCGCCGCGACATCGCGCACCAGCACATTGGGGGGATAGGCTTCGGGCTCGCGCGGCGCGGCGCTCTCGCCGTGGACGCGAAAGTCGAGCATCAGCACCTCGTAGCCCAGCTCCGCGATGGCGCGGTCGTGCCCCCATTTGATCCAGTTCATCTGCGCGCTGGAGAACAATCCGTGGAGCAGCACCACCGGCCGCCCCGCGCCCACGCGGTGCAGCGCGAGCTCCGTGCCATCAAAGCTGAGGAAATGTTTGGTGGTCGGTTGCATCATTCCGGCCCTGTGAGGAAAGCGACCCAGCCCTGGCTCGTGTCGGGCTGGGTCTGGTGAGCCTTTGCTTCCGGTGACAGGATGATCCACGGCTGCTTGCTGGCGACCCAGAAATGCGCCTTGATTTCGAGCTTCGCACTATCATCGAGCGTGCCGCAGCGCAGCGATCCGAAACCCGGATTGCGATCGTTGGTCGCGTAGATCCGCGCCAGACATTTCTCGCAACCATGGATGGTCGAGACTGCGCCGCTGGGCTGGACCATGGTGCCCGCCTTCACCGGCCCTTCGAGCGTGATGTCCTGCTCGGCGAACAGCATATGCTCGCTGAAAGCGCTTCCGGTGCGGGTTTGGCAATCGGTGCACTGGCAGGCATAGGGCGGCAGCCGCATGCCCGGGGCGAGACGGTAACGCACCGCCCTGCAATTGCACCCGCCGGCGAGTTCGCCCTCGGGCAGGCTCATCGCTCTGTCAGCCCCCGCTGCCCCATCCGCCAGCGGACCATCTCGATGCGGTCCTGGCCGAAGAAGGGTTCGCCGTCGAATACCAGCGTCGGCACGCCCCAATGGCCCGCGGCCTCAAGCGCGGTCTGGTTGGCCGCGATCTCGGCATCGAGCGCCTCGGGATTGCGCTGCGCCTCACAGTCGAGCTCGGCGAGGTCGAGACCGGCCCGGGTTGCGGCTCGGGCCAGGTGATCGCCCTCGTTCCAGCCTTCCGCCCCGCCCCAGATCAGCCGTCCCGCCTCGTGCGCGAAGGCGAGGCCCTTGCCGCGCCGCGCCGCAGCTTGCCCAAGCCGGGTGATCCGGCGGATATGCGGCTGGTCTTCAGCGATTTTCCTGGTGGCGGTGTCCTGGACGATCGGATCGGGGCGCGGCGGGCCGAAGGGGATGTCCTGGAACTGCGCCACGCGCATCATGTCGCGCATCGTGTAGCCCAGCCAGTTGGGATGGTTGCGCTCGAAGAAATCAGGCTGCCGGATGGCCAGCGGCCAGACCGGGCGCAGCGCGATCTCGAGGTCGTAGGCCTCGGTCAGGGCGCGATAGCGGCCCACCGCGAGATAGCTGTAGGGCGAGCGGAAGCTGAAATAGAGATCGGCGGTGAGAGTCATCTCGCCGTTCTCGCGCAAGTCAGCGGAAGAAGCAATTCGTCCCCGCGTGGAGCGATTCGACCTCTTTTTGCGCTCCCTCGTCCGTCAGGAAACCGAAGATGCCCGCGGGGGTGGTGAACTCCTCGCCCAGCGTGCTGTCGGCGATCATCTCGACCTCGTAGGCGGTGGCCAGTTCGGCCTCGCTGCTGGCGAGATCGATCCCCTCCGCGGTGGCGATATCCGCACTCTGCCCGTCGCCGTCGCCCAGCGACCAGCCGGCCAGCGCGCCCTCCTGGAAATTGAGCGTGAGCCCGCCGGGATATTCGGTGAAGGCCACGGGCCCCGCACCGCATTCGGCGTTGGTCCCGGCATCGCGCGCTTCGCCCAGCGCCTTGACCAGTTCCGCCTCGACCGTTTCGCGCGGACTGCCGAACGACAGCATGGTGCCGAGCGGCCCAGTGACCTCGAGCCCGTCGCCGCGCAGCCGGACGACGCCGGCCGGGTCCGCAGGCAAATTGGGCGTTTCCTGCAGCGCAAGTTCGGAGCTTTCGGCGGTCTCCTCGCTCCCGCTGCAGGCAGCAAGCGCCAGCGCCGCGGCGCCGATCATCGTCCAACGCATGCTCATCCTGCCCCTACCCCTTCTTGAGACACTCGCGCCCAAGCAGTTCAGCGATCTGCACCGCGTTCAAAGCCGCACCCTTACGCAGATTGTCCGAGACGCACCACAGGTTGATCCCGAACTCGACCGTTGGGTCCTCGCGCACCCGGCTGATATAGGTCGCGCTGTCGCCGGCGGCCTCCACGGGGGTGACGTATCCGCCGTCCTCGCGCTTGTCGATCAGCATGATCCCGGGCGCCTCGCGCAGGATATCCTGCGCCTGTTCGGCGGTCATTTCCCGCTCGAACTCGATGTTCACCGATTCCGAATGGCCGACGAAGACCGGCACCCGCACGCAGGTCGCGGTGAGCTTGATCTTCGGGTCGAGGATCTTCTTGGTCTCGACCACCATCTTCCATTCTTCCTTGGTCGAACCATCGTCGAGGAAGCTGTCGATATGCGGGATGACGTTGAAGGCGATCTGCTTGGTGAACTTCACCGACTCCACCGGATCGCCGACGAAGATCGCACGGCTCTGCTGGAACAGCTCGTCCATGCCTTCCTTGCCCGCGCCCGAAACCGACTGATAGGTCGCCACCACCACGCGCTTGATCCGCGCGACATCGTGGAGCGGCTTGAGCGCCACCACCAGCTGCGCGGTCGAGCAATTGGGATTGGCGATGATGTTGCGCTTGGAATAGCCGTGGATCGCCTCGGGGTTCACCTCGGGGACGATCAGCGGGACATCGGGGTCCATGCGGTAGAGCGAGGAATTGTCGATCACCACGCAGCCCGCGGCCGCCGCCTTCGGTGCATATTCCTTCGCCGGACCGCTTCCCGCGGCGAACAGCGCGATGTCCCAGCCGGCCCAGTCGAAATGCTCGATGTTCTTGCATTTCAGCATCTTGCCGGTGTCGCCATACTCGACTTCGAGGTTGTGGCTGCGGCTCGAGGCCACCGCCGCGACCTCGTCGACGGGGAATTCGCGCTCGGCGAGCACCTGCATCATCTCGCGCCCGACGTTTCCGGTCGCCCCGACGACTGCCACACGATAACCCAAATGCTGTCTCCTGTAGAATTTCAGTGCGGGACATAGCGACGCCCGCGCCGTTCACAACCGCTCCCGGTCGCTCCGGGCCACTCACTCGGGCGGCGTCACCCCGTGATGCTCGAGGAACCGGAACACCGTGTTGTAGCGATGCGGCGAGATCTGCTCGCCCGAGACGCGGTGGGTGTAGCCGGGATAGAGCATCATCTGGAACGGCACGTTGGCCTCCTGCATCGCGGCGATGACCTCGGTGGCATTCTCGAACACCACATTGTCGTCGGCCATGCCGTGGATCAGCAGTAGCGGGTCGACAATGTTCGCGGCGTTCGGGATGGCCGAGGCGGCGGCGTAGGCTGCGGCATCGTCCTGCGGGGTGCCCATATAGCGCTCGGTGTAATGGGTGTCGTAGAGCTCCCACCGCGTCACCGGCGCGCCCGCGATCCCGGCGGCATAGAGGCCGGGATCGGCCTGCAGCTGCTTCAACGTCATATAGCCGCCATAGGACCAGCCATCGATAGCGATCTTGTCGGGATCGACGAAGGGGAGCGTCTTGAGGAACTGCGCCCCCGCCTTCTGGTCGCGCACCTCGACCCCGCCCATGCCGCGATAGATCGGCTGTTCGAAAGCGACCCCGCGATTGGCTGAGCCGCGGTTGTCGAGCGCGAAATAGATGTAACCGAGGTCGACGATCGCCTGCTCGAGCGGCGCACTCCAGTTGCGCTGCACCACCTGCGGGCCGGGGCCACTGTAGTGATAGTAATAGACCGGGTAGCGCTTGCCCGGCTCCATCTCGGGGCGGATCATCTTCCAGTGCAGGGTGCTGCCGTCCTCGGCCTCGATGGTGCCGAATTCGGGCGCGCGATGCCCGGCGAGGAACGGCGCATAAGGATGCTCGGCCCCCAATGCGTTTTCCTCGATCCAGGTCAGCCGCTGACCCGAGGTGTCGGCGATATAGCTTTGCGTCGGCTGGTCGGGTTTCGACCGGCTCACCAGCAGCGTCTGCGCCTTGGAGTCCATGCTGGCGGAATTGACGAAAGCGGGGTCGGTCAGCCGCTCGATCGCGGCGGGATTCTCGAGATCGAAACCATAGACCTGCTGCGCCAGCACATCGTCCATCGTGCCCTGGAAATAGACCCGGCCCGCCGCCTGATCGACCCCGACCAGCTTGGTGACCATCCAGTCGCCGCTCGTGAGTTGGCTCCACTCGCCATCGGCATAGCGATAGAGATGGCCGAAACCGTCGCGCTCGGACCACCAGATCAGCGAACCGTCGTCGAGCCACTGGTAATTATCGGAGAGATTGATCCAGTAGTCCTCGACCGCCGCGCGTTCGGTGAACAGCACCTCGCTCGCACCCGTGGCCGGATCGACCCGCAGCATGTCGAGCACGGTCTGGTCGCGGTTCTGGCGCTGGACGTAGAGCGCGCTGCCATCGGGCGCCCAGTCGACGCGCGGGATGTAGATATCGGTCTCGTCTCCCAGATCGACCTGGACGCGGTTGCCGCCGTCCGGGTCCATCACGAACAGTTCGACCAGCGCATTGGCGCTGCCCGCCACCGGATAGCGCTGGTCGTAGACCTTGGTCCCGGTGGCGCCGATCGCCGCCCGGGTGACCACGCCGACTTCGCTTTCGTCGAACCGTTCGACCGCGATGCGCCGGTCCTGCGGGCTCCACCAATAGCCGGTGAGCCGTCCCATCTCTTCCTGCGCGACGAATTCCGCCTCGCCCCAGCGGACGTTCTCGTTGTCCTCCTGCGGAGTCACGGGCGCCGCCTCGCTGCCGACCGCGCCGACCCACAATTGCCGGTCGCGCACGAAGGATACATATTCACCGGTCTCGCTCAGCGCGGGGTTGAGTTCGCTTTCCTCGGTGTCGGTCAGCCGGAGCGTGCTGCCGTCGAGCCGCGCGAGATAGAGGTCGCCGTCGAGCGGGACCAGCACGCCCGAGCCGTCGCTCGCCCATTGATAGTCGATGATGCCCTTGAGACTGCCAACGCGCGCGCGCTCGCGCTGCATCTTCTCGTCCTCGGACAATTCGCGTCCCGTCCCCAGCGCCTCGCTGTCGACCAGCATCCGCCATTCGCCGCTCGTCCGGTCGTAGCCCCAGAGATCGTAGCGCTCGCGATCGCTCTCGCGGTTGCGCAGCAGCGTCAGGAAGCGCCCGTCGGGGGAAAGCTTGGCCTGCCGCGGGCTCGGGCCGTCGAGACCGGGGCTGGCGAAGACGCGCTCGAACGTCAGCTCGGGAGCGGCGGTCATCGGGCGGTCCTGCGCGACTGCGGGAGCCGCAAGGAAAACAGCGGCAGTGGATAACAGCGAAAGACGCATCTCAATTCAAACCTCGTCATTGCGAGCCAAGCGAAGCGATCCGGGGGGCGCCCGGGATTGCCGCGCAACCTGTCGTCGCTCGCAATGACGACAATTCGTCCGGTTTGCAAAGGCGCGTTTGCGAAGGGCAAATGCCGCGCCCAACGCAAAAGGCGCCCCGGCCGAGACCGGAGCGCCTTTCGTGTAGCGATGGCGTGAGCCTTATGCCTTGGGCGCGTTGTCGCGGCGTTCGGCGATACGCGCGCGCTTGCCGGTGCGGCCGCGCAGGTAGTAAAGCTTGGCGCGACGCACGATGCCGCGGCGGACCACGGTGATCGAATCGACGATCGGCGAATAGAGCGGGAAGACGCGTTCCACGCCCTCGCCGAAGCTCATCTTGCGCACGGTGAAGTTCGACCCCATGCCGCGGTTGGAGCGCGCGATCACGACGCCTTCGAAGTTCTGGACACGCTCGCGCGTGCCTTCGACGACCTTCACGCCGACGCGAACGGTGTCGCCCGCGCGAAATTCGGGGATTTCCTTGCCGAGGTTCTCGATGGCTTCCGCCTCGAGCTGCTGGATCAGGTTCATATGCCTGGTCTTTCTAGTCTTTTCGCCGCGCGCCAGAGGCAGGTCGGTCCCGAGCGTCACTGTAACGCTCCCAAAGGTCCGGCCTGCGTAACCGTGTGTCGTCCTCGCTGCGTGACTGGCGCCACGCCGCGATCTTCGCATGATCCCCCGACCGCAGCACTTCAGGGATCGTGCGCCCTTCCCATTGCTGAGGTCGGGTGTATTGCGGGTATTCGAGCAGGCCGTTCTCGAACGACTCTTCGGCCCCGCTGGAAGGCGCGCCCATTACTCCGGGAAGCAGCCGAATGCAAGCATCGAGTATGGCCAGCGCGGCGGGCTCGCCGCCAGAGAGCACGATGTCGCCCATGCTCACCTGCTCGATCTCGGGACGCGCCTCGAACAGGCGTTCGTCAAAACCCTCGAAGCGGCCGCACAGCAGCACCACGCCCGGGCCCGCCGCCAGTTCGCGGATGCGCTGCTGCGTTATCGCTTTACCGCGCGGTGTCATGGCGAGGATGGGAACCGTGTCCTCGGTCCCGCTAGTGTCCCCCGCCCCGTTCGTGTCGAGCGCAGTCGAGACACCGGCCAAAGCGTCGGCGCCCTCGTCTCTCGACTTCCCTCGAGACGAACGCAAATGGTGTGCCGATATTCCGACCGCATGATCCACCGCCGCCGCGAGCACATCGCATTTGAGCACCATCCCCGCACCGCCGCCCGCCGGGGTGTCGTCCACAGTGCGGTGCTTGTCGCCGGCGAAATCGCGGATCTGGAGCGTCTCGCACGACCAGTCGCCCCGCTCGAGCGCGCGCCCTGCGAGCGATACGCCCAGCGGCCCGGGAAACATCTCGGGATAGAGCGTCAGGATGGTGGCGGCGAAACTCATTGGGTCCAGTTCTCCGTCGCGAGGCCGGGGATATCGGCGAAATCGCGCTCGTTATTGGTGATCAGGATTGCATCCCGGCTGAGCACATGGGCAGCGATCAAGCGGTCGAAACTGGCGCGCCTGAAGGGTAGCTGCGCATAGGCTTTCGCAGCCTCGCCGTCGAACGGCAGAATTTCGAATTTGTCGAAGAACCGTCCGGCCAATTCGCCCTGCCCCGTCAGCGCCAGGCCCAGTCCGACCTCCGCCTGAACGATTGCGGAAATCGCCAGTTCGTCCGCAGCGACGCTGCCAACCTTCTTCAACAGCGCGTCCGAAGTGCCCTCGAGCAGATAGATGCAGATGTTGGCGTCGAGAAAATACCGGCGGTCAGCCACCGGGCGATACGCCCCAGCGACGCTCCAGCGGGTCGAACGGCACCCGTTCGATGGGGTCGGCCTTGCCATAGATATCGGAAAGGTCGATCGTCCGCGAGGCTGCAGGATTGGCTTCGATGATCAGCCTGCCCTTGAGATCGCGATGCACCGTCCACTCGCGATTGGGCTCCACGCCGAGTGCCGCAGGCAGACGGATCGCCACCGAATTGCCCGACTTGAAACTTTTTGCAGGGTATTCTTCGCCCATCTTGCCACTCCGTATATACGGCGTGTATATACGCTACGAAGGACCGTCGCAAGCTTGTCGGGAGACAGACTGCCGAAGCCGCACGAGAGCATGGATCGCATGAGCAACGACACCATCGACGATTGCATCATTGTGGGCGCAGGTCCCGCGGGACTGACGGCGGCGATCTATCTGGCGCGCTATCACCTTTCGATCCGGATGTTCGATTGCGGCACCAGCCGCGCCAGCTGGATCCCGACCAGTCACAATCACGCCGGCTTTCCCGAGGGCATCAACGGCAACGAACTGCTCGACCGCATGCGCGAGCAGGCGGCGAAGTATGGTGCGCTGCGCGAGCCCCGGCGGGTGACCGATCTATCGTGCGAAGGGGAAGGGTTCCTCGTCCATTGCGGCGAGGAGCGCTATCGCGCGCGCTCGGTGCTGCTCGCCACGGGGGTGGTGAACAACCGCCCCGAAGGAATGGACGACGCCTTTCACGACGAGGCGCTGGCGCGCGGGCTGATCCGCTATTGCCCGGTCTGCGACGGCTACGAGGTCACCGACAAGCGCGTCGCGGTGCTGGGTACCGGCGATCATGGCACCGCCGAGGCGCTGTTCCTGCGCGGCTACACCAAGGATCTGACGCTGGTGTGCCCGCATGGAGACCACGACCTCTCCGCCCAAAGCAGCGCTGCGCTGGACGAGGCGGGGATCGCCAGAGTCGCCGGGCCTTGCGGCGAGTTCGACCTGGATATGCAGGGGATCGGCTTCGACACTGCCGAGGGGCGGCTGCGCTTCGACAGCATCTATCCCGCGCTGGGATCGCAGATCCGCTCGGGCCTCGCGGTCGCCTGCGGAGCCGATGTCAGCGAGGCGGGCTGCATCGAGGTCGACGATCATCTGGAAACCAGCGTCCCCGGCCTGTTCGCCGCCGGGGATGTCGTGGTGGGGCTCGACCAGATCAGCCATGCGATGGGCCAGGCCGGGGTCGCGGCGACGACCATCCGCAACCATCTCGCGGCACAGCGCCCGATCCGCCGCTAGTCGGCGCACTTCACGAAGACGACCCCGTCTCCGCGGATCGGATGGCCGGCCAGCGTTTCCTCCTCCCCACTTTCGGGCGGCATGACGGCAAGCCCGTCGGGTCCGCGAGTCTCGATCGGCAGCGTCGGGATCGGCTCGTCCCATTGGAGCGCCGGGGTTGGGCCGACATCGACGACGCCGGTCTCGGGCAGCCCGTCGATGCGGGTCTCGATAATGCTCATGCCCCGCGAATTGGCCGTGACCGCGAAGTCGGGCCGCGAGCAATCGGCCCGAACTCCTTTTGCGACCCAGTCGCCGCGAACATAGTCCGAAGTCACGGCGATTCCCCCGGCGCGCGCCGGGTCGCGGTCTCTGGCGGGCGGATCGGCGTGCTCGATGGTCTCGACGATCAAGGTGCCGCGGCCCTGCTGGCAATAGCTGGCATCGGCGATCTCGGCGGTCATCCGGACATAATCTCCGGGCGCGATGCCATCGGCACCCTGCGGAGCGTTGAAGGACCAGGTCTCGCCATCGGGCGTGCGCAGGAGCGAACATTCGGCGCCGCTCTCCACCCTGCCCTCCAGCGTGACGGGTCGCGGCTGACCTGCCGGGCGCGTGCCCGCTGCCGGTCCGTCGTTGCCGACACTCGGCGGGGCGACCTCCGGAGACGAGGAACCGGCGTCGGAACAGGCCAGCAGCAATGCGGCGGGACTCAGGATGACGGCTTTGGAAAGGATCGACATATCCGCCCAATGCACGGATTTCGCCGAGAGTTCCTAGTCGACGAACCCTTCGGCTACCACCAGCCGCTCGTCGTTCCATTCGGGCACGGCCTGGCGGGTAAGCGGAACCATGAAGGTCTGGCCGTCGGGCTTCTCGATCTCGATCACATCGGTGGCGCCGAAATTCTCGACCGCCTTGACGTGCCCGACCGGTTCGCCGGTGTCGGTCACCACCGCCAGATCGAGCAGGTCGGAGAAGTAGAACTCGCCCTCTTCCAGCTCCGGCAGGCCCGCCCGCGGAACGGTGAGCGTGGTGCCGCGCAGCGCCTCGGCGGAATTGCGGTCGGCGATCTCGGCAAAGCGGGCGACTGCCCCGCCCTTGCCGTCGCTGCGGACCTTGGTCAGCGTCAGCGCGCCGCCGTTGAAGCTCTTGTGCGGCTTCAGGCTTTCCCAGCCATCGCCGAACAGCTTGAGACGCACTTCGCCCGCCACGCCATGCGCGCCGGTTACGGCGGCAAGGGTGACGGGCTTGTCGGTCATGTCAGGCTCAGGCGCGGACTCGGGCGGAAGGCTCAGCCCTCCGCCTTGTCCTCGCTCTTGTCTTCGGTAGCGGCGTCGTCGGCAGGCGCTTCGGTTGCAGCTTCCTCGGCGGGAGCCTCGTCAGCCTTGGGCTCTTCGGCGGGCTTGGCAGCTTCGGCCTTGGCTGCCTCTTCGGCTTCCTTGCGCTCGGTTTCCTTGGTCGCACGCTCTTCGGCGCGCTCGGTCGCCTTCTCGCCCGGTTTGCCCTTGTTGGGGTTGCTGCGCGCCGCGCGCTCGCGGACGCCCGCGGCGTCGAGGAAGCGGGCGACACGGTCCGAAGGCTGCGCGCCGACCTGGAGCCAGTGACGCGCACGGTCCTCGTCGATCTTCACGCGGGCGGGATCGTCCTTGGCGAGCAGCGGGTTGTAGACGCCGATCTGCTCGAGATATTTGCCGTCGCGCGGCGAACGGTTGTCGGCCGCAACGATGCGGTAATAGGGGCGCTTCTTGGCGCCGCCACGGCTGAGTCGAAGTGCAATTGCCATTGTATCGTACCTTTCAAGATCAACTAACTGAATCTACTTGTTTTCTAAAAGCTTTCGCAGGTCCGGCGGAAGCGTGTTCGGATCGACGCCCGCACCCTTCTTGCCGCCCATTCCGGGCAGTCCGCCGGGACCGGGGCCGTCCATTCCGGGCATGCCGCCCATTCCTCCGCCGCCGCCGCCGAACAGCGCGCCGAGGCCCTTGAGCCCGCCCATCTTCTTGATCTGTTTCATCGCGCGGGACATCTCCTGGTGCATCTTGAGCACCTTGTTGACCTCCTGCACCTGCCGCCCGCTGCCCGCCGCGACGCGCTTCTTGCGCTTGGCGTTGAGCAGCGCGGGGTTCGCGCGTTCCTTGCGCGTCATCGAGCCGATGATCGCATCCATATGCACCAGGACCTTGTCGTCCATCCCGCTCGACGCCATCGCCGCCTTGGCTTTCTTCATGCCCGGCATCATCCCGGCGAGCATGCCCAGCCCGCCCATGTTCTGCATCTGGCGCAATTGCATCCGCAGATCGTCGAGATCGAACTGGCCCTTGGCCATCTTGCGCGCGAGCGCCTCGGCGTCTTCCTGATTGACCGCCGCGGCGGCCTTCTCGACCAGACTGACGACATCGCCCATGCCCAGGATGCGGCCGGCCACGCGCTTGGCATCGAAAGCCTCGATCGCGTCGAGCTTCTCGCCGGTGCCCGCGAACTTGATCGGCTTGCCGGTGACGAAGCGCATCGAGAGCGCCGCGCCGCCGCGCGCATCGCCGTCCATCCGCGTCAGCACGACGCCGGTCAGCGGCACCTCGTCGGTGAAGCTCTTGGCGACGTTGACCGCGTCCTGCCCGGTCAGGCTGTCGACCACCAGCAGCACTTCGGTGGGGGCGGAGATTCCGGCGACCGCCTTCATCTCGGCCATCAGCGCTTCGTCGACATGCAGTCGGCCGGCGGTGTCGAGCAGCAGCACGTCGGCGGATTGCAGTCTGGCGCTTTCCATCGCGCGGCGCGCGATATCGACCGGCTGCTGACCCGCGATGATCGGCAGCGTCGCGACCGAGGCCTGCTGGCCGAGCACCGCAAGCTGTTCCTGCGCCGCCGGACGGTTGACGTCGAGCGAGGCCATCAGCGCCTTCTTGCCATGCTTCTCCTTGAGCAGCTTGGCGATCTTGGCGGTGGAGGTGGTCTTGCCCGAGCCCTGGAGGCCGACCATCATGATCACCACCGGGGGCTTGGCTTCGAGATTGAGCGTCGCGGGTTCGTCGCCGCCGAGCATCTCGATCAGCTCGTCATTGACGATCTTGACGACCTGCTGCCCCGGGGTGACCGAGCGCAGCACATCCTGGCCGATGGCCTTTTCGGTCACCGCATCGATAAAGCGGCGCACCACCGGCAGCGCGACATCGGCCTCGAGCAGCGCGATCCGCACTTCGCGCATCGCGTCGCGGACATCCTGTTCGGACAGCGCGCCGCGGCCCTTGAGCTTGTCGAAGACGGAGCCGAGCCGATCTGACAGATTGTCGAACATGCTGCACCAACTCCTCTTCGAATGCACCGGGCGCGGCCGCGCGCGATGCCCCGACCATAAGCGAAAAACGCCGGCGGACGAAACCTCGTCGGCCAGCGTGCGGACCTCATTGAAGAGAGAGCCGACTTTTTCTGTCTTCGCCATCTCGCCGGAACCCGGCGGGATGGGAAATGGTGGAGCCTAGCGGGATCGAACCGCTGACCTCAACACTGCCAGTGTTGCGCTCTCCCAGCTGAGCTAAGGCCCCAAACATTTCGCGGATATCGCGCCCTTGCGGGTGCACTATCCTTGCGGGAAGCGCCCTTTATGCAGGACGCTCCCCTTTTGCAACCGCTAAATCAACTCTCTTCGGCGTCTTCGTCGCCCTTGCCCTTGGATACGCCGAGATCGTCGTCGCCGCCGAGATCGACCTCGTTGTCGGGCGAATCGTCGTCCTCGTCGATGTCTTCCAGATCGTCATCGGCCAGATCGGAGTCGGCTTCGCCTTCCTTCTCCTTCTTCTCTTCCTCGAAGGGGATCGGCTGCTTGGACTTGAGAACCGGCTCGGGATTCCATTCCTCGCCGCACTCGATGCAGGTCGCGGGCTCGTCCTTGCCCAGATCGTAGAAGCGGGTGCCGCATTTCGGGCAGGTCCGCTTGGTGCCCCATTCCGGTTTGACCATGTGTAATCCTTGGCTGGACCCCGCCGGTCGCGGCGGGGTTGAATGATTTGTTACATACGTGATGGGATCGCGCTGACCCAGAATCAAGACGGGATATCGGGCGCGCGATCGACTGCGCGCGCGCCTTGCCAGATGGCGATGCCACTGTCAAAGACCGGCGCCTACCCGCCCTCCTCGGCGCGCGGCAAGCCTGCTTTGCTCGCGCGCCCTCCAAACCAAGCGAAAGCCGCGCGTGTCCGCTCACCGCTTCTCCACCCATCGCTTTGCCCCCCAGGGCCCGCTCACCGGTCGCATCCGCGTTCCGGGCGACAAGTCGATCAGCCACCGCGCGCTGATGTTCGCCAGCCTGGCGATCGGCGAGACCCGGATCGACGGGCTGCTCGAGGGCGAGGACGTCCATGCCACTGCGCGCGCGATGCAGCAGATGGGCGCGCAGATCGAAAAAGACGAAAGCGGCTGCTGGCGGGTCCACGGCGTCGGCGTCGGCGGCTTGCTCGAACCTGAGGCTCAGCTCGAGATGGGCAACAGCGGCACCTCGACCCGGCTCTTGATGGGCCTGCTCGCCAGCCACGGCTTTCAGGCCAGCTTCACCGGCGATGCCAGCCTTTCCGCGCGGCCGATGGCGCGGGTGATCGCGCCGCTCTCGCAGATGGGCGCGGGCTTTACCGCGCGCGCTGGCGACCGGCTGCCCATCCTGATGGAAGGCGCGCATCCGGCGGTGCCGATCACCTACCGGCTCCCCGTCGCCAGCGCGCAGGTCAAAAGCGCGGTGCTGCTCGCGGCGCTCAACACGCCGGGGATCACCACGGTGATCGAACCCGTGCCCACGCGCGATCACACCGAGCGGATGCTCTCGGCCTTCGGGGTCGATGTAGCCATCGGCGAGGATGGGGACGGCGCGCGCACCATCGCGATCCGCGGACCCTGCGACATGACCCCCTGCACGCTCACCGTGCCCGGCGATCCCTCGTCAGCCGCCTTCTTCGCGGTCGCGGCGCTGCTGGTGCCGGGCAGCGATCTGGTGATCGAGAACGTCGGGCTCAATCCGACTCGCGACGGCATCTTCCGCGTGCTGCGCGCAATGGGCGGATCGATCGAGGAACTCGAGTGCCGCGAGGTCGGCGGCGAGCCGGTGGCCGATCTGCGCGTGCGCCATTCCGCGCTCAGGGGCGTCGAAATCGATCCCGCCATTGCGCCCAGCATGATCGACGAATTCCCGGTGCTCTTCGTCGCCGCCGCGCTGGCCGAGGGGCGCACCGTCGCCGCGGGGCTCGAGGAATTGCGGGTCAAGGAAAGCGACCGGCTGGCGACCATGGCCGCGGCGCTGTCCGCGGTCGGCGCAAAGGTCGAGGAACATGCGGACGGTCTGGTCATCGATGGCACGGCCGGCACCCCGCTGGCGGGCGGCGGCCCTGTCGCGACGAGGCTCGACCACCGCATAGCGATGAGCATGGCGGTAGCCGGCCTTGCCAGCACCGCCGGCGTCGCCATCGACGATGCCGCGCCGATCGCCACCAGCTTTCCCGGCTTTCTCGAACTGCTGACGGAGGCCACCCGATGATCGCCCCCTCGATTGCCGCCATGATCCACCCCGATGTCGCCACCTTCGTCGGCTTTCTCGGCATGGCCTGCATCATCGCTGCCTACGCCTATCTGACCTGGAAGGCCGAACCCAACCCCTTCCTGCTCCACGGCACCAACCTCGCGGGTGCGGCGCTGCTGACCGTATCGCTGGTGGTGCACACCAATTGGCCCAGCCTTGTGCTCGAGGGTTTCTGGGCAGCGATCGCGCTGTGGGGCTTGGCAAAGGCGGTTCGCGACCGCAAAAGCAAGCCATGATTATCGCCGTCGACGGCCCCACTGCCAGCGGCAAGGGCACCATCGCCAAGGCGCTTTCGGCGCATTTCGGGGTCCCGCATCTGGACACCGGGCTGCTCTATCGCGCGGTCGGCCGGCAGGTGCTGCTCGCTGGCGGCGACCCCGACGACGCCGGGGACGCGCTTGCCGCCTGCCGTTTCGAGGACGGCCTGCTCGATGATCCGGTGCTGCGCGACGAGGAAACCGGCGGGCTCGCCAGCCGGGTCTCGCTCCATCCTTGCGTGCGCGAGGCGTTGTTCGCCCGCCAGCGCGCCTTCGCCACGCAGCCGGGCGGCGCGGTGCTCGACGGGCGCGATATCGGCACGGTGATCGCCCCCGAGGCCGAGGCCAAGCTGTTCATCACCGCCAGCGTCGAGGCGCGCGCGCACCGCCGCTTCCTCGAAATGCGCGAGCGCGGGGTGAAGGTCGCGCTACTCGAGATCCAGGACGATCTGCGCCGCCGCGACGAACGCGACCGCAACCGCGCGGTCGCCCCGCTGCGCCCCGCGGAGGACGCCATGGTCATCGACACCAGCCCGCTCGACCGCGACGAGGCGGTGGCGGCGGCGATCGAAGCTGTCACTTTGGCGATCGGCGGCATCGAGCGCTAGAGCAGGCGGATGTTGGATTGCCGCTGCGACAATCCAACAGATGGACGCCCAACGGGATCGCGACCCTCGTGTCAGATGTGTCAGATGGCCCTGCCGCCCGCCTCATTTCGCTTGCCTACAGCACCCGGTTCTGCTAGCCGCGCCCCCGTTCGACGGGCAGGAAAAGGTCCGCGGCAGGTCAAGCGACAGGATCGATATTCCGCCAGGGTGCCATGCGCCCCATGCCTCGCTTTTCCGCCGCCTTCCCCATCCACCTCGAGAACTTGCGCGCCGGCACCCGGCCCCGCGCAAACAACGGCCTCTTGGCCCACCAAGGCAATCCCGCCGCGGTGGAGAAAGACCCCGGTAGAACCGGCGGCCGGAAATTCGAGTGAACAGGACTACCACACGCATGGCAACTGCGCCCAATCCCACCCGCGACGATTTCGCGAAAATGCTCGACGAGCAACTCGGCTCTGCCGATGACGGCGGCTTCGAAGGCCGCGTCGTCAAGGGCACCGTCACCGCCATCGACAACGGCATGGCGACCATCGATGTCGGCCTCAAGAGCGAAGGCCGCGTCGATCTCAAGGAATTCATGCGCGGCACCGAAGAGCACGGCCTGACCGTCGGCTCCGAAGTCGAAGTCTATGTCGACCGGGTCGAGAACGCCGACGGCGAAGCGATGCTCAGCCGCGACCGCGCCCGCCGCGAAGCCGCCTGGGACAAGCTGGAAAGCGAGTTTGGCGAAGGCAAGCGCGTCGAGGGCCGCATCTTCGGCCGCGTCAAGGGCGGCTTTACCGTCGATCTCGACGGCGCCGTGGCCTTCCTGCCCGGCAGCCAGGTCGACATCCGTCCGGTGCGCGACATCACCCCGCTGATGGAAATGCCGCAGCCCTTCCAGATCCTCAAGATGGACCGTCGCCGCGGCAATATCGTCGTCTCGCGCCGCGCCGTGCTGGAAGAAACCCGCGCCGAACAGCGCAGCGAGCTGATCAACGATCTCGCCGAGGGCCAGGTCATCGACGGCGTCGTCAAGAACATCACCGATTACGGCGCCTTCGTCGATCTCGGCGGCATCGACGGCCTGCTCCATGTCACCGACATGAGCTACAAGCGCGTCAACCACCCCAGCGAGATGATCGAGATCGGCCAGACCGTGACCGTTCAGATCGTCCGCATCAACGAAGAAACCCAGCGCATCAGCCTCGGCATGAAGCAGCTGGAAAGCGATCCCTGGGATGGCGTCGGCGCCAAGTACCCGATCGGCATGAAGCTCACCGGCACGGTGACCAACATCACCGAATACGGTGCCTTCGTCGAGATCGAAGCCGGTATCGAAGGCCTGGTCCACGTCTCCGAGATGAGCTGGACCAAGAAGAACGTCCACCCGGGCAAGATCGTCAGCACTTCGCAGGAAGTCGATGTGATGGTGCTCGAGGTCGACAGCGAAAAGCGTCGCATCTCGCTCGGCCTCAAGCAGGCTCAGGGCAATCCGTGGGACGATTTCGCCGAGAAGTATCCGGTTGGCAGCAAGGTCGAGGGCGAAGTCAAGAACGCCACCGAGTTCGGCCTGTTCATCGGTCTGCCCGGCGACGTCGACGGCATGGTCCACATGTCCGACATCGCCTGGGGGATCTCGGGCGAGGACGCTTTGGCGCTTCACCGCAAGGGTGAAGAAGTCGAGGCGATCGTGCTCGATGTCGATGTCGACAAGGAGCGCATCAGCCTGGGCATGAAGCAGCTCGAAAAGGGTGCACCGAGCGAAGGCGCGGCCACCGGTTCGCTGCGCAAGAACGAGACGGTCACCGTCAGCGTTCTCGAAGTGCGCGACGGCGGCCTCGAGGTTCAGGTCGGCGAAGACGGCGCGACCGGCTTCATCAAGCGCTCGGATCTCGGCCGCGACCGCGACGAACAGCGTCCCGATCGCTTCCAGGCCGGTCAGAAGATCGACGCGCTGGTCACCGGCTTCGACCGGTCGAAGAAGCCGACCTTCTCGATCAAGGCGCGTCAGATCGCCGACGAGAAGGAAGCGGTGGCGCAGTTCGGTTCGTCCGACTCGGGCGCTTCGCTCGGCGACATCCTCGGCGCCGCGCTGAAGAAGTCCGACGAGTCCTGAGCTCGCGAGCACCCTGAGCCGCTCCGGCTGAGGGATCTCGAAACCTGAAACGGCAAGGCCCGCCCTCCCATCCGGGAAGGCGGGCCTTTCCTTTTGGGCTTGGGTGCGTAGAATCGGCCCCATGCTCCAGATTCATCAATTCCCCTGCCTGACCGACAATTACGGATTCCTGCTTCACGATCCGGACAGCGGCGAGACCGCGGCGATCGACACCCCCGACGGTGCGGAATACCTTCGCCAGGCCGAGGCCAAGGGGTGGCAGATCACGCAGATCTGGAACACCCACTGGCACCCCGACCACGCGGGCGGCAACGCTGCGATCGTCGAGGCCAGCGGTGCGACGGTGGTCGCTCCACAGGAGGTCGAGCGTCTCTCGCCCATCGACCGGCAGGTGAGCCATGGCGATACGGTGACGCTGGGAACGCACCAAGCGCGGGTGATCGACGTCTCGGGTCACACCAACGGCCACATCGCCTATCACCTGCCCGCCGATGGCATCGCCTTCGTCGGCGACAGCGTCTTCGCACTCGGTTGCGGACGAATGTTCGAAGGCGAGCCGGCGCAGTTCTGGGACAGCCTCCAGCGAATCAAGGCGCTGCCCGCCGAAACGGTGCTCTATTGCGCGCATGAATACAGCCAGGCCAACGCCCGCTTCGCGCTCCACGCCGATCCCGGCAATGGAGCATTGCAGGCCTATGCCCGCGAGATCGACGAAAAGCGCGCGCGCGGCGAGCCGACGGTTCCCACGCGGCTCGACCGGGAGCTTGCGACCAACCCCTTCCTGCGCGCCGACGAGCCCGCCTTGCAGGCGCAATGGGGCGGAGAGGACCCGGCACAGACCTTCGCCGCGCTGCGCGCAGGCAAAGACAATTTCTAACCCGGATCAGGCGGCGGGAGTCCCCTCTTGAAGGCGCTGCGGGTGACCGCGCTCAGCCCCGACCTCACCGGACTGGCGCTGGCCGATATGCCGAAGCCGGAGCGGGGCCGCGGCGAAGTGCTGGTGCGGGTCCGCGCCGCTTCGCTCAACTATCCCGACCTGTTGATGACCCGCGGCGAGTATCAGTTCAAGCCGCCGCTGCCCTTCGTATCGGGTCTCGAGATGGCAGGCGAAATCGTCGAAGCCGACGCTGCCAGCGGCTTTGCCCCCGGCGACCGTGTCATGGGCGGTGCCAAGACCGGAGCGATGGCCGAATACGTCGCCCTGCCCGGCGGCGCGCTCCGTCCCGTGCCGGACGGCCTATCCTGCGCGCAGGCTGCCGCGATGGGCGCTGCCTATCACACCGCCTATGTCGCTCTGGTCGAACTGGGGCAGCTGGAGGCCGGCCAGACCGTGCTGGTGCATGGCGCCAGCGGCGGGGTCGGTCTAGCGTCCTGCGATCTCGCCCGCGCAATGGGCGCCCGGGTTATCGCCGCAACCCATCGCGCCGACAAACGCGAGGCGCTGGCTGCGATCGCCAGACCCGAAGCGATAATCCTCAACGCCGGCAGATTCCGCGAGGAGGTGTCTGAGCTGACCGGCGGGCGCCTCTGCGATCTGGTCTTCGATCCGGTGGGCGGCGACGTCTTCGACGAAAGCACGCGCTGCGTCGCCTTCGGCGGCAAACTGCTGGTGGTGGGCTTCGTCGCCGGACGGATCCCCGAGATCGCGGTCAACATCCCGCTGATCAAGGGCTTCTCGGTGGTCGGGGTGCGCGCCGGCGAATACGCCCGGCGCTTCCCCGAACGCGGCGAGCGGATTGCCGCAGCCATCGACAACTTGGCGAGCGAGGGCGCGATCACCCCGCACATCGACCGGGTGTTGCCGCTCACCGCCTGGCGGGAAGCGTTTCAGGCCATGGAGCGGGGCGAGATCGTCGGAAAGATCGTGCTCGAGCCGTAAGGCTCACAGCCCCGCGATAATCTCGTCGGCAAGTTCGCGATCCTTCGCGGCATCGTGCTTTTCGGCGATCAGCTTGCGGCTCGCCGCAGTGGCGGCCCGCGCAGCACGGTTGCGCACGTCCTCGATCGCCTCGCGCTCGGCGGCAGCGATCTTGTCCTCGGCCATCCGCTGACGGCGTGCCACCATCTCGGCGCTGTCTTCCTCGGCGCGCTGCATGACAGCGTCTGCCTCGGTGCGCGCATTGGCGAGCATCGCTTCGGCATCTTTCTGCGCGTCGGCGATCTTGGCGGCATATTCGTCGCGCAGCGCTTCGGCTTCGGCGCGCAGCTTCTTGGCTTCATCGAGCTGCTCGCGGATGGCCGCGATCCGGCTGTCGAGGCCGCCGCCGATGGTCTTGTGCACCTTCGCGACGAAGAAGGCGATCAGCAGCAGGATCAGCATGGCGATCGACACCCACTGATACGGCGCCAGTCCCATCAATGTGGGTTCGATGTGCTTCCCCGCGCCTGCATCGACCTCGGTATAGGCCTCGTTCGGTTCGGTGGTGAAAACTTCCGTGGCATTAGCCATGAGCGAGCGATTCCTTAACGGCCTGGGTCGCGACCGGCCGGCTAACCTCGACCCCGGCCAGGCGCCGGACGATGTCCTGCGCCGCATCGGCGGCAACCGCTTCGACCTCGGTCATCGCTTCGGTCCGCGCGGCGTCGATGCGCTGCTCGGCCTCGGCCAGCTGCGCGTCGAGACGCTCCTGCGCCTCCGAGAGCTTCAGCCCGGACTGGGTCGCCGCATCGGCCTTGGCCTTGGCGATCAGATCGTGCGCAGCCGCACGGTTGGCGTTTTCCCGTTCGCGCCACGCCGCTTCCTCTTCGTCGGCGCGGTCGCGCGCGCTCTGGGCGGCAGTCAGATCGTCCGAGATCTGCTTGTCGCGCAAAGACACGGTTTCCATCACCCGCGGCACCATGCCACGACCGACGACGAAGAATGTGAGACCGAAGAACACCAGCAACCAGAACAGCTGGCTGGAGAAGGTTTCGACGGCTTGGGCTATCTGGGGCATGAGGCGTGCTCTTGCAGTGGAGGCGGGCCGGAGACATCCCCCGGCCCGCGCCCGATTACTCGTGTCTTAGGCGACGAAGATCAGGATCATCGCGACGACGAAGGCCAGCAGGCCGAGAAGTTCGGCAGCGGCGAAGCCGATGAACAGGCGGCCCTGCTGGCCGTCGGCAGCACCTGGATTGCGCAGAGCGCCTTCGAGATACTTGGCAAACACGTTGCCCACGCCGAGCGAAGCGAGACCGGCACCGATTGCGGCAAGGCCGGCTCCGAGCAGTTTGGCTGCTTCCATTTCCATGAGATATTCCTTTCGTGTGAACGTCGTTGGTGGATCTTGAGGCTTAGTGAAGGTTCTCGGCGTCGTTGATGTACAGGGCCGTCAACAGCGCGAAGACATAGGCCTGGATGCCGGCGACGAGCAATTCCAGCGCGCAGATACCGATCATCAGGATGAAACTGGGGAGGCCGACCAGCAGGCCGAAGCCAAAGCCGGCATTGCTGCCGTCGATGACGAAGCTGGATAGCACTTCGAGAAGGATGTGTCCCGCCATCATGGCGACGAACAGCCGCAGCGCCAGGCTGAAGGGCCGAACCATGAAGGAGATGAACTCGATCGGCGCGATGAAGGGGATCATCGGCAGCGGCGTGCCATGCGGCACGAACAGGCCGAAGAACTTGAGACCGTGCTTCCAGAAACCGACCCCGAGAACGATCGAGAAGGAGATGACCGCAAGGATGCCGGTCACTGTGAAGTGGCTGGTAAAGGTGAAGGGATGCACGCCCACCACGCCCAGCGGCATCAGCCCGAGCAGGTTGGCGAAGAGGATGAACATGAACAGGCTGAAGACGTAGGGCACATATTTGCGCCCCGCCTTGCCGATGTTCGCCTCGAGCATGTCGTCGATGAAACCGGTGAAGCTTTCCACCATCATCTGCCAGCGCCCGGGTACGAGCTCGCGCTTCATGCCCAGCGCCACGAACGCAAAGAGCACGAGCGTGGTGATGAGCATCCACAGCGCGCTGTTGGTGAAAGCGATATTGTAGCCCGCGACTTCCCAACCCGCCGTGCCGCCAAGCGGCTCGATCGTGAACTGGTGCATCGGATCGACCTTGGCTTCTTCTGCCACTTGAAGAAAATCCCTAATCCTGTGGTCCCGAATTCGGCGTGTTCCCGCTACGGGTTCACTCGTCCGAACTCTTGTTCGCGGAACGGATGACGTTTCTGAAGGCCACGACTATCCCGAGGAACAGTCCGGTCAACAGACCCCAGGGCAAAGTGCCAAACAGCCAGTCGAACAACCAGCCGAGCACCAGACCGCCGAGAATCCCGCCGAGCAAATCGGCCAGAACGCGGTTGCCGCTGCTGTAATTCGCATCGGCACCCGATGTCCGCGGCTTGTTGCGCTGTTCTTCCCGCTCGCGTGCGGCCTTGAGCCGCGCCTCGAGCGCGTCGATCCGCGCATCTTCGCCGATGGGTTCTCTTGCGGGCTTCTCGTCGCTCATGCCAGCCTCCGTTTGATGGGAATGCGCAGCACGGGCAAAGCCGCCCGCCGAGGGCGCCGACCCCTTAGGCGGGGGCCGGAAACGAGTCAACACGCGGCGGGCTCACAAGCCGCGGCGGTCGTCCGGGAATTTGCCCTGTGTTGCTAACCTGTTGCTAATCTGTTGCTTACGGGCAGCGCGGATCGCGCTGCGGCGCGACGGTGCCGCGGGTCTGCCAGCTGCCATCGGGCGCCTGGTATTTTTCGCCCGGCGCGGTCTTGAGGATGGCCTGGCAGCCCGCAGCGAAGGCGTATTCCTCGAGCGTGGCATTGGCAGCCTGCGCCTTGTCCGAATAGACTGCGCGCCGCTTGATGTTGATGCTGTTGACGATCCGGCGCAGGCTTTCGGTCTCCGCGGTTACGATGCCGAGATAACCATCCATCTTCTCGCCGATCTGGCCCGCCGAGCGGGCATTGTCGTAGGCCGGGTCGCGCTGCGCGAAGGCCGGCGCGGCGATACCGCCGACGGCCAGCGCCGCTGCTGCAAGTCCGAGAGCCGTTTTGGTCAGTCTGTTCATCATGTTACCCCTTGTGCGGTATCAGAAGATATCCGCGTTTTCCTCGATCGTATTGCCGGCATCCGCGGCGAGCCGGTAGATCACTTCCTGCCTGATGTTCACGTTCAGCTCGATCACGATCGCCTCCTCGGGAGCGTTCACAGTAATGCATCCTGCCAGCGCGAGCGAAGCCAGAAGCGGCAGCGCCATCCTGTTCCTGTCTGCCTTGAAGCCACGCCCCTTGCCGATCCCCTGCCTGCGGCCGGGTGTCGCAAGCCGCACGCGGCCCGTCAATTGCTGGCCTGTCATAGCGGTCACTCGCTTTCCTGCTCCTGAATGGTTGGTTCGCCCGGATCGATCGCGCCCTCTGGATCGTTCGCGAAGGGATCGTCCGGATCGATTTCGGGTCCGGCCTCCTCGCCGGTGATTTTGCGGCGCAGCAGTCTCGTGCCGTCGTCCGATACGAGACCCAGCCTGCGCGGATCGCGCACGGCGGCCGGGTCGTAGAGCGATTTCATCGAATTGATCAGCTGGTAGAATTGCGCGCGGATGTTGATCCGGAACTGCAGCGGCAGGCGCGCCAGCCGCCGGGTGATGAAATTGCTGCTGGCACCCTCGCCCTGCGCGATGCCGTCGAACCGCACCCGGGTGACGATCTCGCCCGTAAGGGGTCCCTCCATCAGCAGGCGCATCTCCGCATAGTCCAGGCTGCGCAGCGCATCGAAAGCGAAATTGGCCATCGGCGAGAGGTCCTCATAGGTCAGCTCGCCGACATAGGAAATATTGCCTCCCGGCGGTCGGGAAATCAGCACGCCCTCGTCGATCCGCCCATTGCCCGAGGCATCGAAGACGATCGGGATCGTCCCGTCGAACACGCCGGTCGCGGCGAGATTGCCGATATCCATTCGATCGACGAATACGCCCGCATCGAGACCGACCATATCGAAAACATAGCCCCGTTCCTCTTTGATGCCGAAGTCGAGATCGACCTCGCGCAGGATGAGCTCCCCCCCCATGAAGGGCCAACTTCCGCCTTCGACCGACAGCATGGTCCAGTCGCGCAGCTGGAAATCCAGCGTACCGCCGGTGACCTCCACGCCGGGATTGACCGAACCGATGCTCAATCGCTGTTGGGGAGCGGTGGTCAGGCTCAGCAGATCGGTGAAGACAATCGTGCCGCTGGCCCCGCGCACCGGACCGAAGGCCGCGGCAAAATCGAAAGCATCGGTGGTGACTTCTCCCGAACTGGTGACGACGGCTTCGTCCCAGGCGACCCGGCCGATCCCGGCGATGAGACCATCGGCATTGGCGATCACCCCCAGCGCCAGCCGCGAGAGATCGTCGGGCTGCAGCCCTCCATCGAATTCCAGCCCCGCCACCGTCAGCGCGGCCTCGCCCCGGCCCGTGGAGAGATCGTGGAGGATATCCGCGGCAGTCACCACGCGGTCGCTGGCGGGATGGCGCAGCTCGGCGAAGGCGGTGATGATATTATCGACCAGCGACAGCCGCGCATCGCGCGCTTGCAGTGGTTCGAACCGATCGGGCGTTGCGCGATCGAGCAGACGGAAGCTGCCGTCCGTCAGATCCAGCCGTCCATCGGCGTAGCGCCACTCCCCGCTGGTACCGCGAATATCGAGCGGCACTGCCTCGAGCGAGACGTCGGCACCGGCAAAGCTGCCCGCGATAGCCTCGCCGAAGCGCGCATCGAGCTGGTCGATGGCGAAGCGGCTGGCGGTCTGCGCGGGGCCAAGCTCGACATCGATCTGACGCGCGGTCAAGATACCGGGATAGGCGAAGCCGACAGCGCCGGTGGCGAGCCGGACCGGGGTTCCGCCCAGCATCCCAGCCAAGGCAAGGCGCGGGGCACCCGCCGCGATACGCAGGCCCTGCGGTCCGTTTTCGACAATCGCCCGCCCCGGCGGCGGGCACAGGGTCAGCGAATGGCGATCCAGCCTGAGATCGGCGAATTGCAAATGCGCGAATCGGATATCGGTGCATTCGCGCCACAGCGCCAGAACTCCGCCCGGGCCCCAGCGTCCCGAAAGCGGCAGTTGCAGGTCGCGTGCCGATCCGCCGGGCAAGGCACCGCTCATCACCGCCTCACCCGAGAAACCGAAGGCTCCGTCCGCTCGCTGCGTCAAGGCAAGCCTGGGGATTGCCAGGGCCGACCCGCCCGCCTCGTAGCGTGCCATAGCCATGCGCAATACCAGATCGCCCCGGGCGCCGCTTTCCATCCGGCCTGTCATGCTTGGCAGACCCGATCCGCTCATGGCAAAATTGCCCGAGAACCGTGCCGGCCCCGCTCCTGTCCGGCTGGCTTCGACCTGCGAGAGCGAAAGCAGCCGCCGACCGCTTCCGCCGCGCAGCTGAGCTTGCGACATGAACAGCGCGATACCCTCGCCGCGCTTGCTGACGTTCATATCCGCGGTCAGCGAACTGCCGCGCGCCTCGCTGCGCAGAGCCGCGGTGATCCGGCGGGCGATCGGCTCGACCAGCGTACCCGCCCCGGTCTCGGCCAATCCGGAAAGCGCGGCGTCGGTTTGGCGACCGGGCCGCAGGCCGTTCGCTTCGACATCGCCGCGCCAGGTCGCATTTTCAAAGCCGCGCTCGGCGCGGGCCGTCCCATCCAGCGTCACCAGCGCACCGGACATTTGCGGGGTGCTTACCCCGCGCAAGGCAAAGCTGTGGTTTGCAGCCATTATGCCATCGCGCCAGCTCGCCCTGATCGTTCCGTCGAGTCCGTTTGCCGCCATCGCTTCGCTGCCGATCCGGTTCGACCGGATCGATGCGCGCCCGCTGAAATCCTGCAGATCCGGGCTAGCCTTCGCCCGGATGCGCGCCGCGAACTGCGCCAGCGTAATTCCGCTGCAGTCGGCCGATCGCAGCCGCACCGGACCCGCAAAGCTGGGCGCGCCTGCGCTGGTCGTCAGCGAACCATAGGCAGTGGCCCCGAGCAGCGCGCAGTCAGGAAGATCGAGCTGAGGCGCAGTGGCGGCGAATATGCCTGCAAACCCATCGTCGATCCTGCCCTCGCCCTCCAGCTTGAGGCCGATCGGACCATGGGCGGTTTCGAGCAGTCCGCGGCCGTCGCGCACCGTAACGTTCAGCTCGGGAAGCCCCGGCTCCGCGCCGGTCTCGGCAAAAATGAGCGGATCGAGAGTTCCGAAACTCAGCCCCGTTCCCCGCAGCACGCCGAACAGCCGCGGCTTGACGAGAATCACGCGATCGATCGTCGGCGTGCCGAAGCGGTGGCGCAGGCGCAGTTCCACGCGTTCGGCGGTGAAATCGGGACGGTCCGGGTCGCCAAGGACGACATCGGTCAGGATCTGGCTCTGCGCACCGATGCGGGCAATATCGTAGCTGGCCGGGATGCCGTAAGGCGCGAGCTGGTCCTCGATGATGTCGCCCGCGATACGCTCGCGCATCAGCCACGCGCCTAGCACCGCCAGCAGCATCGCCACCACGATGCCGAGCGGACCCATCCAGCGTTTCTTGCGCCAACGCGACCGGTATGCGCGAGGTTGCTCCGCCTCCGCGGCCGCTTGGGTATCGACCCCGTCCATCCGCGTGCCCTTGCGCGCATGGACGGTGAAAGGCAATGCAGCCGTGATCAGTGTCGAGCGGAGCAAAAAATTGCCGCAGCAGACGGATACAAAAACGGCGCATCCCGGCAGCGGCCACCGCGCGCGCCTGCGCGAGCGATTGCTTGCCGGCGGCCCGGAAGCGCTCGCCGACTACGAACTGCTCGAATTCCTGCTCTTCGCCGCGGTGCGGCAGGGCGACACCAAGCCCACCGCGAAGGCGCTGATCGCGCATTTCGGTTCGCTCTCGGCGGTACTGAGCGCCGAACCGGGCGCGCTCAAGCAGGTCAAGGGCGTCGGGGAGGCGGGGGCGGCGGCGCTGTGGAGCGTGTCATTGGCAGCGCGGCGAATGGCGCGGGGGCGGGTGCAGAACGCCCCTGTGCTGGGTAGCTGGCAGGCGCTGCTCGATTATCTTGCGCTCGATATGGCGCATCTCAGGCACGAGCGGGTGCGGGTGCTGTTCCTCAATTCGCAGAACCGGCTCGTGCTCGACCATCTGGCGAGCGAGGGATCGGTCGATCAGGCGGCGATCCACCCGCGCGAGGTGATCCGCAAGGCCTTCGACATCGGCGCGACCGCGCTGATCCTGGTCCACAACCACCCCAGCGGCAATCCCGAACCCAGCCGCGCCGACATCGAGATCACCAATCGAATCGCCGAGGCGGGGCGCCATCTCGACATCACCGTCCACGACCACGTCATTGTCGGCGCCAACACGCATGTCTCGCTGCGCGCCAAGGGGCTGATTTGAGGCTGAGCGCTAGGGGACCAGACCCCAGACCGCATATTGGCGTTCCACGCTCGGCTTCATGAGCTTGGCCTCGGCGATCGAAGCCTGCCCGGCTTTCCGATCGCCCATCGCGATCAGGATCAAGCCCCTGAGAAATCGCGTGTCGGGCATCTGGCGATATTCGCCCAGCGCCGCATCGGCGTCGATCAGAGCGGCTTCGTAATTACCGAGCCGATACTGCGCCAGCGCCCGGCTATCGAGCGCGGCCGGGGAAAAGTCGGATTTCTCGACCGCCCCGACGCAGGTGTCGAGGATCTCCTCGTTCACGAGGTCCCATTTGCCGCTTTCCCAGCACAGGGCGTTGAGCAGCCCGCCATCGCCCGGCCGTGACGACAGGGTCGATCGAAGGAGCTCGATACCTTCCTCGGGGCTTCCGGCCCAGCCCAGTGCGATGCCGAGGATCTCATCCGCTTCGTGAGGCGCTTCCGCAAAGCCGGCATAGTCCTCGGCCAGGCTCCGCGCATCCTCGCCCTGCCCCATCAATCCCAGCAGCTCGATTTGGGCGTAGTAGGTGCTTCCGTCGGGATCGCTGTCCTCGGCCATGCGATAGTCTTCCAGCGCCGCTTCGTAATTGCCCAGCATAAATCGAGCACCGCCGCGGGCGAGGTAGAGATCGGCAGTCGGATCCATGGCGATAGCGGCGTCATAGTCCTCGATGCTGCCGGCATGGTCGAAGGTACCGCTGCGGAAGGCTGCCCGGTTGATCAGCGCGGAACTGTCGAAGTCCTCGGCATCCTCGATCAGCGTCGCATAGGCTTCTTCGAGCGGCGCCAGCGCTGAGCGGTCGCTGCCATAATCCCAGGCACGCCGCGTGGTCTCCGGTGCCTGGGCGATCGGCAGTGCGCGGAGATGTTGCGCCAGTTGCCGTTTGACCGCGGTCAGCTGCGCGGCCGGCAACTCTTCCTTGTAGGAACGGCGCGACTGCTTGAGTGCAAGTTTCTCCCCCGCCATCTCGACATCCGAGTAAACCTCCACACCGCCGATAACCGCTTCGATCGCGTCGCCATTGCGCAGCGTGAAGCCCCTACCCGCTTCGGGAAGAATCACTTCGAGTTCGGTCATACCGAAATATGGCCCGTTCAACCGGATGGGGATATCGCGCCACTCCGCCCGCGAGCGGGTGGCGGCAAAATCGAGCTGGGCCGCGATCTGCGCGGGCGGCGAAAGTTGATAGATGCCGCGCTCCGGCCTCCACGGCGAAGTCATCACTCCCTTGGCAGTGATCCTGGCCAGCCCGGGCTCGTCGTCGTAGGAAATCGCATAATCCACCATCTGAACCGGGCCGAGCTCGGAACCGACGATATTCTGGACCGCGTCGCGCTGCAGTTTGCCCTCGTCCAGATCGGCGGTCGAGCGCAGCGCCGCGCCCATCGATCCGCTGCGGACGATCTCGACATCGAACAGCGTCGGCACCGCCACGCCCGCGCTCTGGTCGAGCGTCAGGCGAACGGTCTGGTCGGGGAAAGACTGCGGGCGCTCGTCCAGCTCGACGAGCTCGGCCCCGCCATCCCGCACCGGGAGGGCGTGATGGAAGCGAGGAACCTCATCGATGTTCGCAAGCCGCGTTCCTGCACTGGTCCCGTCGAGCCAATAATTCTTGCCGGCGATCTCGGCGCGCACGATGATGTGGTCGAAATTACTCGCCATCGGCAACAATTCGGCCACCGCGTCGCCGCCCGTGCTGCGAACCAGCACCGCCTCGCTCTCGACACCGAGCTCATGCAGCATCGCAAGCAGGAGATAGGATTTCGCCTTGCAGTCGCCGTAACGAAAGTCCCACGTCTCCTGCGGCGACTGCGGAAGATAATTGCCCCCGGCCATGCCGTTCGCCAAATAGCTTATCTGGTCCTGGACCAACCGCGTGGCCAGCGCCGCCCGTTCGAGCGGATCGGAGGTCTGCGCCGCGATCGCCGCGACTTCATCGGAAAGTTCGCTACCCGGCGCGATCGTGCCTTCGGTGCGATAATGGGGTGCCATCACCGCGGAAACCTCCGCGTAATCGGCAAAGCTCGTGACCTGGATCATCGGCCCCAAGAGATAGCGGAACGGCGAACTGTCGGGCTTTTCGGGCGCTTTGGGCAGCGGCAGAGCGATATCTACGATCCGGTATTCACCCTTGAATTTGGGAGCGATGTCTCCTTCGACTCCGCGAATCTTCCACTCGACGTCCATGTCGGCCGGCCAGGACACGGTGACCCGCCCGCTCTCGAGCGGGATCGGTTCGGCAATCAACTGATCGGTCCATTGCACCTCGCGCCCCAGCGCCTGGTCGGTCACCGTCGTCGAGAATGCCATGCGCAGCACGTCGCCGATCTGCGCACCCGACAGCGGCATTGTCGCGGTCAGCATTCCGTTGAGCTCGCGCTGCTCGAGCCGCGCCTCGCGCCGCAGCACCTCGAATCGATTGCCCTGTGCCAGCACATCGATCACCTCGTCACCGCGCAGCAATTCGATCCGGTGGACGGTCAGATCGCCCTTGTCGGGAAGCCAAGCGGTCTGCAGCGTCCCCATCTGCGTGAGCGCTTCGGGGGAATCGAGCCGGATGGCGGCGTCGGTGTAGACCCACAACTGCCCCTCTTCGAGCCGCACCTGCTTTTCCGCCAGCAGCAGCGGGCCGCGACTGTCCCGCACGGCGTCGAGCTCGGCGATTTCGACCCAGGATGGCGGCGCATCGTAGAGCGGGACCTCCCCGGCATAGGCCGGACAGACCGCGAGCGCGGCGCAAGAAGCGGCAAGCGTAATGGCGATCCTGTTGAAATGCATGGTTTCCCCCCCGACCGAATGCCCCATCCGGTGTAGCGCGACATTGCCGTTCGCCATGGCAAAGATCAACCGCCTCCCACAGGCACCTACCTTGCCAATCCCGCGCCGGACTTCTAGCCGCGCTGCAGCCCCTTACCCGGAGATTCCCATGGTCCCCCGCTACGCCCGTCCTGCCATGACCGCCATCTGGGAGCCGGAGGCGCGCTATCGCATCTGGTTCGAGATCGAGGCGCATGCGACGCAGAAGCTGGGCGAGCTGGGCGTGGTGCCGGTCGAAGCGGGCGAGGCGCTATGGGCCTGGTGGGCCACCGATCCCGCGATCGACGTCGAGGCGATCGACGAGATCGAGGCGGTCACCAAGCACGATGTGATCGCCTTCCTCACCTGGGTCTCCGAGCAGGTGGCCGCGCATTCCGGGCAGGACTGGGCGCGCTTCATGCATCAGGGCATGACCAGTTCCGACGTCCTCGACACCACGCTCGCGGTGCAGCTCGCACGCGCCACCGATCTCCTGCTCGAGGATATGGACGGGCTGCTCGCCGCGCTTCGGACCCGCGCGATGGAGCACAAATACACCCCCACCATCGGGCGCAGCCACGGGATCCATGCCGAGCCGGTGACCTTCGGGCTCAAGCTCGCGCAGGCCTATGCCGAATTCGAGCGCTGCCGCGCCCGGCTCTGGGATGCGCGCGCGGAAATCGCCACCTGCGCGATCTCGGGCGCGGTCGGGACCTTCGCCAATATCGATCCCGAGGTTGAGGCCTATGTCGCGCAGAAACTCGGGCTGGTTCCCGAGACGATCTCGACGCAGGTGATCCCGCGCGACCGCCACGCGATGTATTTCGCCACGCTGGCGGTGGTAGCCGGATCGATCGAGCGGATCGCAGTCGAAATCCGCCATCTGCAGCGCACCGAGGTGCTCGAGGCGGAGGAGTATTTCTCGCCCGGTCAGAAGGGATCGAGCGCCATGCCGCACAAGCGCAATCCGATCCTCACCGAAAACCTCACTGGCCAGGCACGAATGATCCGCGCCTATGCCCTCCCCGCGCTCGAGAACGTCGCGCTGTGGCACGAACGCGATATCTCGCATTCCTCGGTCGAGCGCTTCATCGGCCCCGATGCCACCGTCACGCTCGATTTCGCGCTCGCGCGGCTCACCGGCGTGATCGAGAAGCTGCTGGTCTATCCCAAGCGCATGCAGGCGAACATGGACCGCATGGGCGGGCTGGTCCATTCGCAGCGCGTGCTGCTGGCGCTGACCCAGGCCGGGGTCAGCCGCGAGGACGCCTATGGCATCGTCCAGCGCAACGCGATGAAGGTGTGGGAATCGGACGGTCGGATGCAATTGCTCGAACTTCTTCAGCAGGATCCCGAGGTGACCGCAGCGCTGCCCGAAGGCGAACTCGAAGAGAAATTCGACCTCGCCTATCACTTCAAGCATGTCGACACGCTGTTCGCGCGGGTGTTCGACGAGCAGCCGGAAGGCTGAGCTTGCGGCTTTACGCCACCGCTGCCCGGGCCTAGCATCAGCCCCATCGTACACGGAAGGAATTGGAGGCCATGCAGATCATCCGCACGCTCGTCTGGGTGCTGATCCTGGTCGTGCTGCTCGTCTTCACCGCCTTCAACTGGCGGCCGGTCGAGGTGACGATCTGGACCAACACCGTGCTCGAAACCAAGATCCCGGCGCTGGCGATAACCGCCTTCCTGCTCGGACTGGTGCCAATGTGGCTGATCCATCGCGGCACGAAATGGCGGCTGGAACGGCGCATCGCGGCGCTGGAATCGGCGGCGCGGGTCGGAAGCCGGTCGCGTGCGCCGACGCAGCCCGATGCGCTCGCGCCGACGCGGCCGACCGCCGAACCCGCCGATCCGTTCAACCCGGCACCGACCGCGCCTTCCTCTTCCTCGTCCGCTTCTGCAACCTCCCCAACTACGAACCCCAACCCATGAGCAATCCGGTCTATCTCGCCCTCGACGAACCCCGTCTCGCGGAAGCGCATGCGCTTGCGGAACGCGCCCGGCCGCATATCGGCGGCATCAAGCTTGGGATGGAGTTCTTCTACGCTCATGGCCATCACGGCGTGCTCGACATCGCGCATCTCGGCCTGCCGATCTTTCTCGACCTCAAGCTGCACGACATCCCCAATACCGCCGCGCGCGCTATGCAGGCCGTGGGCGTGCTCGAACCGGCGATTGTCACCGTCCACGCCAGCGGCGGCAGGGCGATGATGGAGGACGCCAAAGCGGCCGCGGGCGAGAATTGCAAAGTGGTCGCCGTGACCATGTTAACCAGTCTCGACGAGCGCGATCTCGATCGCACCGGGGTGGCGGGTTCGCCGCACGATCATGTCATGCGTCTTGCCAATCTGGCGCGCGAGGCCGGGCTCGACGGAATCGTCTGCTCGGGCCGCGAGGTTGCAGCCGTGCACCGCGACTGGAAGGAGGGCTTCCTCGTGGTGCCCGGCCTGCGCCCCGCGGGCAGCGCGGCGGGCGATCAGAAGCGCGTCGTGACCCCGCGCCAAGCGCGCGACGACGGGGCCAGCGTGCTGGTGATCGGCCGGCCCATCAGCCGCGCCGCCGACCCGCTCGCGGCGGCAAGAGACATCGAAGCGACACTGTAGGATACCCATGACCACGCAGATCAAGATTTGCGGGCTCTCGACGCCCGAGACGATGGACGCCGCCATCGATGCCGGTGCGACACATGTCGGGCTGGTCCATTACGAGAAGAGCCCGCGCCACGTCGCGCTCGAAGACGCCGCCAAGCTGCGGCGCCGGGTGCCCGAAGGCGTCAAGCTAGTGCTGGTGACCGTGGCGATGGAGCCGCAATATCTCGCGCGCTGCTACGAGGCGCTGCGCCCCGACGTGATCCAGTTCCACGGCTCCGAGACGTCCGAATGGATGGCGCTGGTGCGCAAGACGATCAAGGTCGAGACCTGGCGCGCGGTCGGGCTGCGCGAGGCCGCGACGCTCGAACGCGCGCGCCAATTCGCGGATTCCAGCGACCTGCTGCTGTTCGATGCGCCCGCCAAATCGCTCCCGGGCGGCAATGGCGTCTCGTTCCAGTGGGACCTGCTCCAGGGCTGGGAGCCGTTCATGCCCTGGGCGCTCGCGGGCGGGCTGACCCCGGAGAATGTCGGCGAGGCGATCGCGATCACCGGCGCGCCGCTGGTCGATGCCTCGAGCGGGCTCGAAACCGCGCCGGGCGTGAAAAGCGTCGAACTGATCCGCGCCTTCTGCGAGGCCGTGAAGCGCGCGTAAACTCGCGGTGCGCAGGCACAAACGCAAGCTGTCTCGACTTCGTCGGGCACGACCGCCATGGGGATCCGATGGACACCAAGCCCAACTCCTTTCGCACCCAGCCAGACGAACGCGGCCACTTCGGCGATTACGGCGGTCGCTACGTGGCCGAAACGCTGATGCCACTGGTGCTCGATTTGGAGCGCGAATACCGCAAGGCGCAGGCCGATCCGGCGTTCAAGGCGCAGTTCGACGATCTGCTCGAACATTACGTCGGCCGCCCCAGCCCGCTCTATTTCGCCGAGCGGCTCACCGAAGCGCTGGGCGGCGCGCAGGTCTGGTTCAAACGCGACGAGCTCAACCACACCGGCGCGCACAAGATCAACAATTGCATCGGGCAGATCCTGCTGGCGATCCGGATGGGCAAGACCCGGATCATCGCCGAGACGGGCGCGGGCCAGCACGGGGTCGCTACCGCTACGGTTTGCGCGCGCTTCGGCCTGCCCTGCGTGATCTACATGGGCGCGGAGGATATCCGCCGTCAGCAGCCAAACGTGTTCCGAATGAAGCTGCTGGGCGCAGAAGTGGTGCCCGTCACCAGCGGGCGCGGCACGCTCAAGGATGCGATGAACGAGGGGCTGCGCGACTGGGTCGCGAATGTCCACGACACCTTCTACATCATCGGCACCGCTGCAGGCCCGCATCCCTATCCCGAGATGGTCCGCGATTTTCAGAGCGTCATCGGCAAGGAAGCGCGCCAGCAGATGCAGGACCGCATCGGCCGTCTGCCCGATCTGCTGGTGGCGGCGATCGGCGGCGGCTCCAACGCGCTCGGCCTGTTCCACCCCTTCCTCGACGATCCGGAAGTGAACATGCTCGGAGTCGAGGCGGCGGGTCACGGGCTCGACGGCAGCGAACACGCCGCCAGCCTGCTCGGCGGCTTCCCCGGCGTGCTCCACGGTAACAAAACCTATCTGCTGCAGGACGAGGACGGCCAGATCACCGAGGGTCACTCGATCAGCGCCGGTCTGGACTACCCCGGGATCGGCCCCGAGCACGCCTGGCTCAAGGACAGCGGCCGCGTCGAATACACCGCGGTCACCGACGACGAGGCGCTGGAGGCGTTTCAGCTTCTGTGCCGCACCGAGGGGATCATACCCGCACTCGAACCCGCCCACGCCATCGCTGCAGTGCAGAAGCGCGCGGCGGAGATGGACCGCAACGCAATCATCCTCGCCAACCTGTGCGGGCGCGGCGACAAGGACATTTTCACCGTGGCCGATAAGCTCGGGGTGGAGATCTAGTGCACACCCACTCCCCTCCCGTCACCCCGGACTTGATCCGGGGTCCCGCTTCCTTTTTGCCCGGTCGAAGCCAGCGGGATCCCCGCCTTCGCGGGGATGACGGTAAAGATGACAACGGAATATCGAGCCGAAGTGCGTGCCTCCTCGATGACTGATCGCCTCTCCACCACCTTCGCCAAACCTCACCCAGCCCTCGTCTGCTTCCTCACCGCAGGCGATGGCGAAACCGCGGCCAATCTCGATGCGCTGGTCGCGGGCGGCGCGGATGTGATCGAGCTGGGAATGCCGTTCACCGATCCGATGGCCGATGGCCCCGCGATCCAGAACGCGAACATTCGCTCGCTCAAGGCAGGCACGACCACCGCCGACGTGTTCGCCATCGCCACGGGCTTTCGCCAGCGCCATCCGGAGGTGCCGCTCGTCTTGATGGGCTATGCCAATCCGATGATCCGGCGAGGCCCTGAATGGTTTGCCGATGCGGCGAAGAAGGCAGGCGTCGATGGGGTGATATGCGTCGATATCCCGCCCGAGGAGGACGATGCGCTCGGCCCGCAGCTTCGCGCCGCGGGGATCGCGCCGATCCGCCTCGCCACTCCCACCACCGATGCCGCGCGGCTGCCCGCGGTGATCGAGGGGAGCGAAGGCTTCCTCTATTACGTGGCGGTGGCGGGGATCACCGGCATGCAGCAGGCGGCGATCGGATCGATCGAGGACAACGTCGCGCGGATCAAGCGCTCGACCGATATTCCGGTTGCGGTGGGATTCGGTGTGAGAACACCCGAACAAGCCGCTGAAATCGCGCGAGTCGCGGATGGCGTGGTGGTCGGATCGGCGCTGGTCGAGTTGGTCGCCGAGCACGGACGGAACGCGCCGGAGCATCTGCGGGCGCTCACTCGTTCACTTGCTGAAGCGGTCCACTCGGCGCGTTAGCCTCTGTACCGTCATTGCGAGCATCCGTCAGGACGCGCGGCAATCCATGGAACGGCACTGCAGGCGGCGCGCGGGTTGCAAGGGCGGTCCATGGATTGCCGCGTCGCCCTGCGGGCTCCTCGCAACGACGAGGCTTGGAAGGGGCGGATGCGCAGAACCCATGACCATCCACCCTTCGGCTCGCAATGACAGATTTTTGACGCTAAGGCCCTCTGCATGAACTGGTTCAACCGCGTCCGCAATTCGCTCGCCTTCCTTCCCAAGCGCGCGACCGAGAAGGATCTCTGGGTCAAATGCCCGGGATGCCAGCAGATGGTCTTCGCACAGGAATATGCCGAGAACCTCTCGGTCTGCCCACGCTGCGAGCATCACGGCCGGATCGGCGCCGACGAGCGGCTGCGGCAATTGCTCGACGAGGGCTATGATGTCCTGCCCCAGCCCGAGGTCCGCGAGGATCCGCTCAAGTTCCGCGACACCAAGAAATACACCGACCGCCTCAAGCAGGCCCGAGCCAAGAACCCGCACCGCGATGCCTTTACGGTGGGTTCGGGCACGATCGAGGACCGCCCGGCGGTGGTCGGGGTGCAGGATTTCGGCTTCATGGGCGGCAGCATGGGCATGGCGGTGGGCACCGCCTTCTGCCAGGGCGCCGAGCGCGCGCTGACCCGGCGCTGCCCCTATATCGTCGTCACCGCCGCGGGCGGCGCGCGGATGCAGGAGGGCATTCTCAGCCTGATGCAGATGCCCAAGGCCACCGTGATGACCCGGCGGCTCAGGGAAGCAGGCCTGTCCTATATCGTCGTGCTGACCGATCCCACCACCGGCGGCGTTACCGCGAGCTATGCGATGCTGGGCGATATCCACATCGCCGAACCGGGTGCGCTGATCGGTTTCGCTGGCCAGCGGGTGATCCAGGACACGATCCGTGAACAGCTCCCCGACGGCTTCCAGCGCGCGGAGTATCTGCACAAGCACGGCATGGTCGACATGGTCGTCCACCGCCACGAGCTGAAAGACAGGCTGGCCACGGTGCTCGACTATCTGCAGCCCAAGGTTGCGGCGTAATCGCCAGCGGCATGGGATGAGGTCGTGAAGGACTTCGCCACCTCTTCCGATCCCGCCGTTCAGGCGCAGCTCGACCGGCTCGCGGCACTGAGTGTGCCCAACGGGCGGCTCGGGCTCGGGACGATCCGCGCGCTGCTGGCGCGGCTGGGCGATCCGCACAAGCGCCTGCCGCCGGTGCTTCATGTCGCAGGCACCAATGGCAAGGGCAGCACCTGCGCCTTCCTGCGCGCCATGCTCGAAGCCGATGGTCAGCGGGTGCACATGACCACCAGTCCGCATCTGGTGCGCTACAATGAACGCATCCGCGTCGCGGGCGAGTTGATCTCGGACGGCCGCCTCGCCACCCTGCTAGAAGAAGTGCTCGATTTGGGCGACGATCTGGCGCCGAGTTTTTTCGAAGTCACCATTGCCGCCGCCTTTACCGAGTTTGCGCGGGTACCGGCGGATGCCTGCGTGGTGGAAGTCGGCCTCGGCGGACGCTTCGATGCGACCAATGTGATCGAGAACCCCGCCGCCTGCGCGATCGCCGCGCTGGGGATCGATCACGAACGCTTCCTGCTCGCTCCCGAGGAGGGGGCGCCGCAAGTACCCCTGGCCCGCATCGCCTTCGAGAAGGCCGGGATCGTCAAGCCGGGGGCGTCGCTGGTGACGCTGTCCCATCCCACCGAGGCGCAGGCCGAGATCAAGCGTGCGGCGTTGGCTGCCGGAGCGTCCTTGGCGATGCGTGGACGCGATTGGCATTCAAGTACCTCCGGCATCGGCCTGCACTATGCCGACCGTCACGGCGAGCTTGTCTTGCCGCTACCCACCCTTCCCGGAGCGCATCAGGCGGAGAACGCGGCGCTGGCGGTGGCCACGCTCCGCCATCAGGATTTCATCACCGTTTCGCACGATGCAATGGCCGCAGGAATCCGCGCGGCCGATTGGCCCGCACGTCTGCAGCGTCTTGCACCCGGTGCCCTAAGCAGCGCGGGATTTGCGGACCGCCCGATCTGGCTGGACGGCGGGCACAACCCCAGCGCCGGCGAAGCGTTGGGCCAGCATTTTACCGGCCAGCGGCTGCACCTGATCGTCGGGATGCTCGATGCCAAGGACCCGCGCGCGCTTACCGGGCCGCTGGCGGGTTCCATCGCGAGCCTCACCGTGGTTCCTGTTCCCGGGCACGATTGCCACCCCGCCAGCGCCTTCGGGGCGGACGCGGGCGCGGCGCCCGATGTGCCCACCGCACTCGCCGCCCTGCCGCACGACGGTCTGCCGGTGCTGGTCTCGGGCTCCCTCTACCTCGCCGGCGAGGTGCTGCGGCTCAACGGGACTATACCCGAGTAAGCGACTGGCGAGGCGTTCGGTTTACTGGCTCCTCGCCACCCTCGGCGCGGGATCGGGAGCGACGACCCCGGATTTGCGCCCGGCCCGGTGCTCGCGCATCCATTCGAGGATGCACAGCACCACCGCCACCATGCCGATCAGCATGGTGAAGATAAAGACGTCGTAATAGCCGCGCTCCTCGATCATCTGGCCGAGCGCACCGCGCCCCAGCGTGCCGACCAGCAGCGTGAGCGAGGCCAGCAGCGCATATTGCACCGCCGAATAGCCCTTGGCGACGATCGACGACAGCCAGGCGATATAGGCCGCGCCCGCGATGCCGATCGCCAGGTTCTCGCCCCCGATGGTGATCATCAGCCGCGCCAGCCGCTCGCTCCCGCCGGGGAACTGCATCACCGCCCAGGTGAAGCCGGTGAAATCGCTGACGGCCTGCATGTTCGCCCCGCCCAGCGCCAGATCGGCATAGAGTAGGTTGGTGGCCGCCGCGAGAAACGCGCCCAGCGTCAGCGTGAACATCCGCCCGAATGCAGTGATCATCCAGCCGCCCAGCGCGAGGCCCAGCAGAATCGCGCCGACGCCGAAGAATTTTGACGCCACCGCGACCTCGTCGAGCGTGTATCCCAGCTCGCCGAGATAGAAGGGATAGGCGAAAGTGCCCCAGATCGCGTCGGTGATCCGGTAGGTCAGCACCAGCGCGAAGACGAGCACCAACGACCAGCCCATGCGGCCGACGAATTCGACCAGCGGCAGCAGCAGCGCGCGGTAGAGCTGGTCGAGGATCAGGCCGTCCGATTTCAGAGCGGTGCGTCCCTCCTTGATGACATGCTTGCCATCACGGTTGAGCTTGAACAGCCAGGCAGCGATGAAGGCAGGGACGATGATCGTCGCGGCGATGATCAGCGGGCCGTAGGTTGCGGTGAAGAGCGTCGGATCGGGGCGATCTTCCGGCAGCGCGGTGAGCGAACGCACCATGAAGATCAGCACCGTAACGATCGCCCAGCCCCACAGCAGGCCAACCGCCAGCAGCGCCCAGTTGCGCACCCGCGGCTCGATCTCGCCGACCTCGTAGAGTTCGGCGGTCTTTTCCTCGTTCATCGTGGTTGCCGCGGCCTTGTCGACATCGGCGTCGGGCGCGAACAGCCCGGCGATGCCGATACCCAGCATGATCACGCCCATCACGACATAGGTCTGCGGCCAGCCGATCCGTTCGGCGATGATCAGCCCCAGCGCCCCGCCCACCAGCGCGGCGAGACGAAAGCCCATCTGGGTGACCGTGGAAAGGATATCGATCGTCGCCTCGTCATCGGCGATGTCGATGCGCCAGGCGTTGATGACGATGTCCTGCGTCGCGCTGGCGAAGGCACCGATCCCGGCGAGCAGGCTGAACCAGCCCAGCTGGCTCTTGGGATCGAGCAGCGACAAGGTGACGAGGATGATCCCGAGCAGCAATTGCATCGGCGCGATCCACTGTTTGCGCTTGCCGAGGCGGCGCAGGCCGGGAATGTCGAGCCGGTCGACCAGCGGCGACCACAGGAACTGGAAGGCGTAGGCCAGCCCGATCAGCGAGAAGACACCCATCGTCTCGAGATCGACCTCCGCCTCGCTCAGCCAGGCGTAGAGCGTGCCGAGAAACAGCGCGAAGGGCAGGCCGCTGGCGAAGCCGAACAGCGCCATATAGCCCGTCTTGCGGTTCCTCAGCGCGAGTTTCAGGACACTCCAGCTCGAAGGCTTCACCGTCTCGGCAACTGATGCCATTCGTCTGGACCCTTTCGGTTATTGGAATTTTTTGCGACACTAGGTGGATTGCAGGAAAAGGAACAGGACACATGGGCGTTCCCAGCACGCTGGCCCCCCATCACCGCCCAACCGACGGGCAGCTCGCGCTGGCGCGCGAGGTCGCCGACGGCGGCAGGGCACCCGAGCAGCCGGTAACGCGGGTGCCCGCGAGCGTCTACACCGATCCGGCGCATTTCGCCCGCGAGAAGGCGGCGCTTTACGACCGGATGCCGCAGATCCTGTGCCCCAGCGCGCTGTTGCCCGATCCTGGCATGGCACTGCCGCACGACGCCACCGGGCGCCCGCTGCTGATCACCCGCGATGCGAACGCAGAGGTGCATGTCTTCCTCAATGTCTGCCGCCATCGCGGCACCAGGCTGGTCGAGGGAGACGAGGTGCGCTGCACCAAGAAGCTGGTGTGCCCCTATCATGCCTGGACATATTCCGTGGACGGTCGCCTGCTCGCCCTCCCCCGTCCCGATACCTTTGCCGCTATCGACAAGGACGCGCACGGCCTGGTCGAACTGCCCAGCTGCGAGAGCGGCGGGCTGATCTGGTTCGCTCCGGCCAAGGGCGCGGATTTCGGCCACGTTCGCAACATCGGCGCGGACATGGACGCATTCGGCACCGCCGATCACGTACTGTTCCGGCGCAAGACCCACACGGTCAAGGCCAACTGGAAGCTGATCATGGATGCCTTCCTCGAAAGCTATCACGTCACCCGGCTCCATGCGAAAACCATCGGGCCGTTCTTCAAGGACGGGGTGACGTCGGGCGATCTGATCGGGCCGCACCACCGTTCGGCGGTCGGACGGCTGGAGGACATGGCGAGCGTCGATCTCACCGATATGGCCGCGCTGCGCCGCGTCGTCACCTTCGCCTATCAGCTGGTCCCCGGTGCCTTGATCATCCCCAGCCCGGACTATCTCAACGTGATGGTCATGATGCCGCAGGCGCACGACCTCACGCTGGTCGAAGACTTCATGCTCATTCCCGAAGAGCCCGCCACCGACAAGGCGCGCGACCATTGGGAGCGCAGCTGGGCGCTGCTCGACGGCGGGGTCTTCGCGAGCGAGGATTTCCGCGCCGCCGAGCTCGGGCAGCAGGGGCTGGCGACCGGCGCGGTGCCCGAATTGATGCTGGGATCGCTCGAAGGCGGGATCGCCCGCTATCACGAGACCGTGGCGGAAGCCTTGCGCGCCGCCGAGTGACCGCGTAGCGGCGCGCAGATGGCCGAAAGACTACCCGAAGCCGGCGACCGGATCGCCAAGCTGCTCGCACGCGCCGGCGTGGCCAGCCGACGCGAGATCGAACGCATGATCGCCGATGGCCGGGTCGCGATCGAGGGCAAGGTGCTCGACACCCCCGCGATCAAGCTGCTCAACCTGCGCGGGGTCACCGTCGACGGCAAGCCCGTCGGCAGGGCCGAGGAAGCCAGGCTCTATGCCTTTCACAAGCCCTCGGGCCTCATCACCGCCGAGCGCGACCCCGCCGGACGGCCGACGATCTACGACGCTCTGCGCAACGCGCTGCCCAAGGGCACGCCGCGGCTGATGCCGGTGGGGCGGCTCGATTTCACCACCGAAGGCCTGCTGCTGCTCACCAATGACGGCGAGCTCAAGCGGGCGATGGAACTGCCGTCGTCGGGCATCCCGCGCACCTACCGCGCGCGCGCTTTCGGCGACATCACCCAGGCCCAGCTCGACGATCTGTCGCACGGAGTCGAGATCGACGGGATGCGCTACGGCAGTATCGAGGCCGATCTCGAGCGCGGCTCGGGTCGCAACCGCTGGATCGTGCTGACGCTGACCGAGGGCAAGAACCGCGAAGTGCGCAATGTGCTCGAACATCTCGGGCTCGAGGTCAGCCGGCTGCTGCGCACCGGCTACGGCCCCTTCGACCTCGCCGATCTGCCGCGCGGCCAGGCGGTCCAGATCCGCCACGCGGATGTCGAACGCTTCATAGGCACCCTGCCCAAGCCCAAGAAAGCGAAGCCGCAGGCATGAGGCCGAAATCGTGAGAATCGTCGCGGGCGACTGGCGCGGACGCAAACTTGTGTCGCCCAGGGGCGAGGCCACGCGCCCGACCGCCGACCGCACGCGCGAGACGCTGTTCAACATGCTCACCAGCCGGCTCGGCAGTTTCGAGGGGCTCTCGGTCGCCGATCTCTTTGCGGGATCGGGCGCGCTGGGAATGGAAGCGCTGTCGCGCGGCGCCGCGCATTGCCTCTTCGTCGAGCAGGAGCCCGAGGCGCTCAAGGCGATTCGCGCCAATATCGCCGCTTTCGATGCGCGCGACCGCACGAGCGTTCAGGCCGGTTCGGTCATGGCGCTGGGCGCCGCGCGTTCGCCGCACGACCTGATCCTGCTCGATCCGCCCTATGGCACCGGAGCTGGCCAGGTCGCGCTCGACCGGATGATGCGCTACGGCTGGTTCGACGCCTCGAGCTGGATCGTCCTCGAAACCGGCGTGAACGAAATCGTATCGATCAAGCAACTCGACATCGAGGCGGAACGCCGCGTCGGCAAGGCCAAGCTGACCTTCCTGCGGCTCGCCTGCTAGCTCATTCCTGCGGCGGATAGAGCTCGAATTCGGGCAGACGGTGCGCTTGCACCATCCATCCCAGCCGCTCTGCGGTCTGAATATGCGCTTGCGCAGGCAGTTCGTCCGGCTCGTCGAGCGTGGCGCTCTGCACATCGACCAGCCCGGGCAGCATTGCGTCATTGGTGTAGAACAGTCCCGTTCCGCACTGGATGCAGAAGTGGCGGCGGGCATGCTCCGATGAGGCATAGGTAGAGGGCTCGCCCGACACCGCCAGCTGTTCCTGCGTCATCATCGCCCAACCCACCATCGGCGCGCCCGAGGCGCGGCGGCAATCGACGCAATGACACAGCGCATGATTAAGCGGCGCACCGGAAATCTCGTAACGGATCGCTCCGCAGTGGCATCCTCCGGTCAGCATGATCATCCTCCTCCTGTTCGCCATTTCGGAATGCGCTGCAGCGAAGCAAAAGAAAAGGGCGGCGCTTTTGCGGCACCGCCCTCTAATAAACCTTTGAATGCGTTACATCTGATCGTCGGTTTCACCCGGCCAATAGCCCAACGGCTTGGTGACCCCAGGGCCTCGCCTTCCGGCTTCCCAGGCGTTGATGCAATTGTCCTGCTCGTTCGGCGAGCAGATCGGGACTTCGCCGGTGGGAGGCCCCTGATCGCCGGGAGTGTTTTGAACGACCGCAGTGCTTCGGAACTGAATATTCCCCGCCATCGTGTTCGCTGCACGCGAGGCCGGAGCGGTGCCGGCGGTGGCGCTCTGCGTCGCAGGCATCGGCGTCGCACCGCTCATCTGGTTCATGATCGACGTCCAGGCCGCGGCACGCTGCTGCGGCTGCATACCGGCGATGCGCATACGCTGCTCATCGTTTAGTACCCACCAGCCGCGCACCTGGTCATCGGTCAAGGTCCAGTAGTATTCCTGAACTTGGATGGGCCAGCGCGTGTAGGCGATTCGCTGGTCGTCTTCCCAGTTCATGAACATCTGTTGCTGGGCGGGAGTCATATTGTATGCTCCGGCATCCATGTCCTGTGTCGTAGTCTGCGCCAAAGCGGGAGCTGCTGAGAATGCCAGCGCTGCGGCACCGGCGAGGATGAGATTACGCATGTTTCGTCTCCGATTAAAATTGCCGTCCCCTTCTCTACGCAGCATTGCCGCGTGGGTTCCGTTGCTCTTGCCTAGCCTGCCGCCGTTCCCTAACTGTTCGCATGATCATGACTTCGCTCGAAAACTCTCCCCCGCCCGCCAGTCCGGGCGCGCTGCCCCCCTATGCGAAAAACCTCAACGGTCCGCAGAAGGATGCGGTGCTGACCACCGAAGGCCCGGTGCTGATGCTGGCGGGCGCTGGGACCGGCAAGACCGCCGCACTCACTGCACGGTTGGCGCATCTGATCGCGACGCGGCGTGCCTGGCCGAGCGAGATCCTCTGCGTAACCTTCACCAACAAGGCCGCGCGCGAGATGCGCGAACGGGTCGGACGGCACATCGGCGATGCGGTCGAAGGCATGCCCTGGTTGGGCACCTTCCACTCGATCGGCGCCAAGATGCTGCGCCGCCATGCCGAGCTGGTGGGGCTGCAGAGCAATTACACCATCATCGACACCGATGATCAGCTGCGCCTGCTCAAGCAGCTGATCCGCGAGGCCGAGCTCGACGAGAAGCGCTGGCCGCCGCGCCAGCTCGCCAGCCTGCTCGACCGCTGGAAGAACCGCGGGCTCAACCCCGGCGATCTCGATGCGGTCGAGAACGAGGCCTATGCCAATGGTCGCGGGCAGGAATTCTACACGCTCTACCAGGAGCGGTTGAAAGCGCTCAACGCCTGCGATTTCGGCGATCTGCTGCTGCACATGCTCAACATATTGCGGCGGCACCGCGATGTGCTCGAGCAGTATCAGCAGCGCTTTAAATACATTCTGGTCGACGAATACCAGGACACCAACCAGGTCCAGTATCTGTGGCTGCGGCTGCTCGCGCAGGAGCGCCGCAACATCTGCGTGGTGGGCGACGACGACCAGTCGATTTACTCGTGGCGCGGTGCCGAGGTGGCCAACATCCTCAAGTTCGAGAAGGATTTCCCCGGCGCGGCGGTGATCAAGCTCGAGCAGAACTACCGCTCCACGCCGCAGATTCTCGCAGCCGCTTCGGGCCTGATCGATGCCAACAGCCAAAGGCTGGGCAAGACGCTGTGGACCGACCTGCCCGCGGGCGACAGGATCAAGGCGATCGGCGTCTGGGACGGACCCGAGGAAGCGCGCCGGCTGGGTGAGGACATCGAACGGCTCGAACGCGAGGGTGCCTCGCTCGACGAGGTCGCCATCCTGGTCCGTGCACAATATCAGACGCGCGAATTCGAGGACCGCTTCATCCAGATCGGCCTGAGCTATCGCATCATCGGCGGCTTCCGCTTCTATGAACGCGCCGAAATCCGCGATGCGCTCGCCTATCTGCGGGTGATCGAGCAACCTGCCGATGATCTCGCTTTCGAACGCATCTATAACCAGCCCAAGCGTGGCCTCGGAGCCAAGACGCTCGACGCCATGCGGCGCCACGCTAAACGCACGGGCATGCCGCTAGCGGCCGCCTCGATCGATCTGTGTGACAGCGACGAACTTCCCGCCCGCGCGCGAAATACGCTCAAGGCGCTGCTCCAGCAGTTCCTGCTGTGGCGCGAAAGCGCTGAGCAGGAAACGCCTGCCAACCTGCTGCGGCGGGTCGTGACCGAAAGCGGCTACGAGGACATGCTGCAGAAGGATCGCGGCCCGGAAAGCGCCGGACGGCTCGAGAACCTCTCGGAGCTGGCCCGGGCCATGGAGGATTACGACACGCTCACCGATTTTCTCGAGCATGTCAGCCTGGTGATGGAGAACGATGCGCGCGATCAGGGCGAGAAGGTCACCATCATGACCATGCACGCGGCAAAGGGGCTCGAGTTCGACCATGTTTTCCTGCCCGGCTGGGAGGAAGGGGTGTTCCCCAGCCAGCGCTCGCTCGACGAGGGCGGGCTGGCCAGCCTCGAGGAGGAACGCCGCCTCGCCTATGTCGCGATCACCCGCGCCAAGCGCCGCTGCACCATTCTCCACGCCGCGAACCGGCGGATCTACGGGCAATGGACCAGCTCGATCCCCAGCCGCTTCATCGAGGAGCTGCCGGCCGAGCATGTCGAGCAGGAGACCACGCTCGCGGGCGGCGCCTCGCTGTGGCGCGCGAACTGGAGCGAGCAGGACGACCCCTTCGCGCATGTCTCGACCGCCCGGCCCGACAAATCGACGACACGCGGACCCGGCTGGCAACGGGCGCTCGCCACTGGCTACGACAGCAAGCCGGTCAGGATCGCGGAGAACAAGCGCAGCGCCGCGAGCTTCGCCGCCAAACCACGCAGCGACATCGCCATCGGCGCGCGCGTGTTTCACGACAAATTCGGTTACGGGACGGTCGCCGGGCAGGACGGCAACAAGCTCGAGATCGGATTCGAGAAGGCGGGCACCAAGCGGGTGCTCGACAGCTTCGTCAAGCTGGCCGAGTAATCGCGCTAGCGCTCAGCGCACCGGTCGCTGGGCGACGGGCGCTCAGCGAAATCCGACGCCGAGGAAATCGGGACGCGGACCGTTCCATTCGCCATCGCCGGCCGGTTCGTCGCGGCGCGCGCGCGGCGCGGGCTTCGCTGCGGGTTCGGCATCCGGCTTCGCGGCCCTGGGCGCGCGTTCGCGGCGCGCCGGCTTGGCCGGACGGTCCTCGCGGGTTTCGACCCGCTCGGGTTCGGGTGTGGCTTCTTCGACTACAGCGGCATCCTGCGGCGCTTCCTCGCGGCTGCGACCGGCTTCGCCGCGCGGCTTGCGCGCCCGGCGGGGCTTCTTGTCGGCGGGTGGGTCGTCGGCAAGCTTGCGGTCGACGACCTGGTCATCGGCAGGCTTTTCCGCCGCCGGCTTGTCGTCGGTCTGCTTGGGCGTCTGCTTGGACGCGCCGCCCTTGAGTTCGACGCGGACATCGTCCTTGCCGAACACCGGGATCTTGTGACCGGTCAGCTTCTCGACATTGTCGATCGCCTCGGCATCTTCATCCGAAACGAAGGTGAAGGCGCGGCCCTTGGCGCCCGCGCGGCCGGTGCGGCCGATGCGGTGGACGTAATCGTCCGGATGCCAGGGGGTGTCGTAGTTGAAGACGTGGCTCACGCCCTTCACATCGAGTCCGCGCGCGGCGACATCGCTGGCGACGAGAATGTTGATGGCGCCCGACTTGAACCGGTCGAGTTCCTTGATCCGGGTCGCCTGGTCGATGTCGCCATGGATCTCGCCGCTGGAAAAGCCCTCGCGCTGCAGGTGCTTGTTGAGCTCGCGCACCGTCGTCTTGCGGTTCGAGAACACGATCGCGGTCTCGACATGATCGTTGCGCAGCAGCCATTCGAGCGTCTCGCGCTTCTTGCGCGCCGACACCTGGATCTTGAAGGCGGTGATGTCCTTGTTGGTGGACGCCGCTCGGCTGACCTCGATCCGCTTGGGATTGTTCATGAATTTCTTCGAGAGCTTCTCGATCGGCGGCGGCATGGTCGCCGAGAACAGCATGGTCTGGCGCTGCTCGGGAAGCTTGGAGCAGATGAACTCGATATCGGGAATGAACCCCATGTCGAGCATCCGGTCGGCCTCGTCGATGACGAGCAGTTCGCAGCCGTTGAGCAGGATCTTGCCACGCTCGAACAGGTCCATCAGCCGGCCCGGAGTCGCGATCAGCACGTCGACGCCCTCGTTGAGCGCCTTGATCTGGTCGCCCATCTGCACGCCGCCGATCAGCAGCGCGAGCTTGAGGTCGTGGTTCTTGCCGTATTTCTCGAAATTCTCGGCGACCTGCGCGGCGAGTTCGCGCGTCGGCGCAAGAATCAGCGAGCGCGGCATCAGCGCCCGGCGCCGGCCGCTGGCCATGATGTCGATCATCGGCAGCACGAAACTGGCGGTCTTGCCCGTCCCCGTCTGGGCAATACCGACAATGTCCTTCATCATCAGGATCGGCGGAATCGCCTGCGCCTGAATGTCGGTGGGTACGGTATAGCCCGCGGATTCCACCGCTTGGAGCAGGGTCGGGGAGAGGCCGAGGTCGGCAAATGTCATGCGGTTTCGCGTGGTCCGATAATGGATAGGAGTATCAACGCTGCGGCCACGAATGCAGCACGAGCGCCGCGCCCATCGCCGGAAACCTCGCGAAAGTCAAGAAATCCCGCGGGAATGGCACTCGATGGTTACTATTCAGCCATCCGGACCAATTGCCGCAACCGCGCCACTTCGCATTTCGCCCCGTTGCGCGCGTGCAACTGGTCGCGATCGATGCAGAGCTGTCCGTCCCGGTTGTTCTCCATGTAGAAGCCGGAGTAGAAGTCGCGCGCCGAGCAGGATTTTTCCAGCGTGGCGGAAATCAGCCGCCGGTCGCGCAGGAACAGCAGCAAACGGTTGCTGCCTTCGGCGTGGACACCGGCGATGCTCTGTACCGGCAGGCAATTGCCGATCGTCCGCTCCAGATAGCGCGGTTGCGAACTGCGCGGCGGCAGCGTGGTCGTCAGGTTCTGGCGCACGGGGCCGGGTCGCGGGGCGATCCGGATGATCACCCGCTGCTGAATCCGGACCTGTTCGAGGACCGGGGTCCGTTGCGGCAGCAGAAAGGGGAGATAGGCGGCGGGCAGAAGCTCCGCCCGCCCCTCGGGGAGTTCCTCCAGAGCCGCCTGCTCGGTCAATCGCCGATCCGCATCTTCCAGCGCGTCCGGATGAAAGGGAGCGCTCGCAACGGGAAACAGCAGCCCGAAGGACGCGAGGATGGCGGCAAGCGAATTCATTGCGAAATCGGACGATGCTCCCTGACGGCCACGGTTGCGGCGCGCGGTCGATGAAATCCGCTGGTGGCCTCCCCTGCTTGAATAGCGGCTTAATCCCCCAGCGGGTTATGACAAGGGCCGGGTCAAATGGTGGCGGACAAAGCTGCGGATGTGGCATGGGGCCCCCATGGCTCCCGAACCCGACGCGAATCGACCGTTTCTTGCCGCTGCCGCCGAATTGCTGGGCCAGCGCGGCTTCACCTGCGATCCCGATCTGCTCGAGCCTTGGCTGACCGACTGGCGCGGTCGCTACACGGGTACCGCTCTCGGCCTCGCCTCGCCGCGCACCACGCCCGAAGTGAGCGCGCTGGTGAAATTGTGTGCCCGGCACGGCGTTCCGATCGTGGCACAGGGCGGCAACAGCGGCATGTCGGGCGGCGCGACGCCCGATGCGAGCGGCAGCGCCTTGCTGCTCAGCCTGAGGCGGATGGATGCGGTTCGCATGCTCGACAGCGAAGCCAGAGAGATCGTGTGCGAGGCAGGCGTCATCCTGCAGGACCTGCACGAGGCAGCGGAAGCGGCCCGGCTGCGCTTCCCGCTCACGCTGGGCGGCAAGGGCTCGGCCACGATCGGGGGGCTGGTGTCGACCAACGCCGGCGGGACGCAGGTGCTGCGCCACGGCACGATGCGCGCGCAGGTGCTCGGGCTGGAAGCGGTGCTCGCGGATGGCAGCATCTTCGATTCGCTTACGCCGCTCAAGAAGGACAATCGCGGCTTCGACCTCAAGCAGATGCTGATCGGGTCGGAGGGCACGCTGGGCATCGTCACCGCGGCCAATTTGCGCCTGCTGCCGGAGAGCGGCGGTCGGCTCGTGATCTGGGCCGGCCTCGGCACGATCGCGCAGGCGAGACAGCTCCTGCTTCAGACGCAAGCCGAAGCGGGAGACCAGCTCGAGGGGTTCGAGGTGATCCCGGCGCATTCGCTTGCCGCGGTGCTCGACCATCTTCCCGACGCACGCGCGCCATTGCAGGGCGAACATGCCTGGCATGCGCTGATCGAACTGGTCGCTGAGGTGGGCCAGGAGGACCGGCTTCAGCCGCTGGCGGAAAGCCTGCTCGCCAAGGCCCTCGATCGCCGATTGATCGAAGACGCCACAATCGCCGCCAATGAGACGCAGGCGGAGGCGTTCTGGCTGCTGCGCGATTCGATTGCGCCGGCAGAGCGCTCGATCGGGCCGGCAATGCAGCACGATATTGCGGTGCCCGTGGCGCGCATGGCCGATTTCGTCGAGGCTGCCATCCCCGAGGTCGAAACCCGTTTTCCCGGCACAAGCGCCATCGCCTTCGGCCATCTTGGCGACGGCAATGTGCATTTCCATGTCCTGGCGCCGCCTGGCGCGGTGCGCGGCGAATGGGAGCGCGAGCAGGGCAAGGCGATCAGCCGCTTCGTCCACGATCTAGTCACCCGATGGGGCGGTTCGATCAGCGCCGAGCACGGGATCGGGCAGGTCAAACTGGACGAGTTGGAGCGGCTCGGCGATCCGGTGTCCTTGGCGATGATGCGCGCGGTGAAGCAGGCGCTCGATCCGGACGGCATCCTCAATCCGGGCAAGCTGGTCCGGGTTGCACGCGCGAACGGCAACGCCTAAAGCGCGCTTTTCCACGCGCGTTCCGGGCCCGGCCCGGATGTGCAAACGACATTCCAGCTCGATCCGGAGACGCTCCATGGCCAGCGCGCCGCAGCCCAGCCTGCCCCTGTTCTACAACGACCTCATGCCGCTCAACAGCCGCGATCACCAGAAATGGCGCACGCGGTCGCTCGACAGCGCGGACTTCATGAAAAAGGCGCACGCAATCCCGCTGACGGTGGACGAATTCGTCCAGGCGCAGCGCAATTATCCGATCGTCTTTTCCTCGGGCGACAATCCGCTGCCGCTCGCGCTGATGGGCATGAACGAGGGCGTCAACACCTTCATCGACGACAAGGGCAAGATCAACGAACCCGTCTATCTGCCGGCCTATATCCGCCGCTATCCCTTCATGCTGGCGAAGCTGCAGCAGGATAAGGACGAGCTCTCGCTCTGCTTCGACCCGACCAGTGAAGCCATCGGCGAGTTCGAGGAAGGCGAGGCGCTGTTCAATGACGAAGGCCAGGCTTCGGACAACACCAAGCGCATCCTCGAATTCTGCGAGCAGTTCGAACAGTCGGGCCAGCGCACCAAGGCCTTCATCGACGAGCTCAAGAAGCACGATCTACTGATGGACGGCGAAATCTCGATCCAGCAGCAAGACAATCCGGACAAGCCCTACATCTATCGCGGCTTTCAGATGGTCAATCAGGAGAAGCTGCTCGAGGTCCGCGGCGATCAGCTTCGCACCTGGAACCAGAACGGGCTGATGCTGCTGATCCACGCCCATATTTTCTCGCTCGACCTGATGCGCACGATCTTCTCGCGCCAGGTGCAGCAGGGGACGGCTCCGGTCGCCGCGGCCGCGCCTGCTCCGCAAAGCGTCAACTAAGCCGAGAAATCTCCCTCTCGCGGCCCGGCCTCTCCGGGCCGGGAGAGGGAGTGGATGCGACAGGATGAGGCGGGCGTGCGCCGACCGGGCGCCCCCGCTTATCCGCTTTCCTGCCGACCACTTGAAACCGGCCGACGGCAATTCCATCTTGGCCGTGCCGGGCGGCATCCCCCCTCATGGCTTGCCCGGCTGGGTGCATGAAAATGCACCTCCTCCCTGAACCTTGGCCACCTCGTGCATCTCGCGCGAGGTGGTTTTTTTGGGACGCAGCTTCTACTCTGCCGCGTGGCGCATCCTGCCGTCGGCGCCCAGCGCGGCGGTCTCGGTGGCCAGCGCCCGCACCAGCCCCGACAGCAGCCGCACCATCCCCGGGAACCGCGGCCCGGCATCGCGCAAACCTGCGTCGAGATAGGCGGTGCGGCACACCTCCAGCTGGAGCGCATGGATCCCGCGGCGCGGCGCGCCGTGGCGTTCGAGAACATAGCCGCCGGCATAGGGCCGGTTGTGCGCCACCCGCCGCTCCGCCGCCGAAAGATGCCGCAACGCGGTGGCGGACAGCAGGTCGTCGCAGGACGCGCCGAAGCGATCGCCGATGACGAATTCGGCCGCACGGTCCTGTCCGCTCCGCGGTTTCAGCGGCGGCATGGAATGCAGATCGAGCAGCAGGACCGCACCCCATTGCTCGCGAACCTGTTCGAGCGCGCCGCCCAATGCCCCGTGATAGGGCCGGTGGATGCTGTCGATCCGCTCGGTCAGCGCTGCGGGCGTGAGCGCTTCACGCCAAATCTCGCCCAGTCCCGGAAGACGCCGTGGAACCAGCCCAAGCCCGCTGCGCGAGCGGCGATTGGAAGCGCTGGCGCCGCGGTTCGTGCGGGGTGCGCCCTGCACCATCGACCAGTCGATATCGTCGGGGGCGCGGTTGAGGTCGAGCAGCGCCCGCGGCGCATGCGCCACCAGCAGCGCCGCTCCGCTGGCTGCGGCCACCTCCCGCGCCAGCCGGTCGACCAGCCGGTCCTCGAGCCGCAGCTGCGACCATTCGGCTTCGCGCATGGCGGCGTCGATCCCGGGAGGGTAATGGCGTCCGCCATGCGGCGCGGCGATCACGATCGGCAGCGTCAGCCGCTCGGGAATATGCAGGGTGAAAGCGGGGTCCTGCGTCCCGGGTATGCAACCGCCCTCATGTGTGCCGGATGTCGGCCAAGCGATGGTCCTCGAAGACGCCATGCCCGAGTGCTGAACGGAACAGGCGCGCAAGTCAAAACCATTCCCTCCGATCGGCTTGTTCCAGCCGTGGACAGGTCCGGATCTTCCAAGGCTTTCTTAAGGAGAATGGCCTATGGGATGCGCCATGACAGATTTTCATCGTGCCCAAATCCTTCTCGCCGAAGACGACGATGCCATGCGGTCCTATCTGGTGCGCGCGCTGGAGCAGGCCGGCTTCGCAGTCGACGCGGTCGATCGCGGAACCGCGGCCCTGCCCCTGCTCCATTCGAAGCATTACGATCTGCTGCTGTCCGATATCGTCATGCCCGAAATGGACGGGATCGAGCTGGCGCAGCGCTGCAACGAGATCAGCGCGGACACGAAGGTTATGTTCATCACCGGCTTCGCCGCGGTGACGCTCAAGGCCAGCCGCGAACAGCCAAACGCCAAGGTGCTGTCCAAGCCCTTTCACCTCAAGGATCTGGTGCTCGAGGTCGAGCGCGTGCTCGAAGACCGGATCTCGGCGATCCTCTAGGCACGATTTTGGGAACAGGCCCGGAAATCGCGCGAATGACCTCTTGCGCGCACAGGGACCTCTCGCTAAAGCGCGCGCCTGTCGCATGATCCTCAGCGGGTCATGATATACTCGATATAGTGGGCGTATAGCTCAGTGGTAGAGCACTGTGTTGACATCGCAGGGGCCGGGAGTTCAACTCTCTCTACGCCCACCATTCGAAAACCCCGCAAATCGCTGGATTTGCGGGGTTTTTCTTTGTCTGCCACGAATTACACCCGGCGCAGCACTATGGCGGTCGACCGAACAGGCGGGGCCCCGCTTCGGCCCGGTTTCAAGCACACCCGGCCGGAAGGGCTTCGTCGGCAGTGCTGGTGCTCAGACCGCAGAACTGAACCGGCGCTTCGACACTCCACGATAGGGATCAAACAAGGCCGCAATGGTCCTCGGATATGGCAGACCTTCGCCGGTGATTGCGACATGGTCGCCGCTCAGCGAAGCCAGATTCCGCTCGAGAAAGGGCTCCAGGCTATCGCCGACTTGTGACAGAAGCGGCTGAGGAACAGCCGCTACACCCGAGCACAGCAGGCTCTCGATGATCCTGGCGCGCCTGCGATCATCGTTCGTCCGGGCGATCCCCCGAACGGCGGCAAGGCGGCCTTGCGACGCCATCATCCGGTAGCGGCCGCTGTTCTTTTCATTCTGCGCCAGAAGAGTGGGGAAGGAACTGATCGCCGAAGCGCCCAGTCCGATCACATTGGGCGCATCGTCGTCGGTAAAGCCCTGGAAATTGCGGTGCAGGGTTCCCCCCAGCGCGGCTTCGGCCAGCGGATCGCCGCCCGGCCGCGCGAAATGGTCGAAGCCCACCGGGGTATATCCATGCGTACACAGGAAAGAAAAACCCAGCTTGGCCATTGCGAACCGCTCCGCCTGGCCCGGCATGTCGCTAGCATCGATGACCCGCTGGCGCGGCACGATATGGGGCACGTGGGCATAGCCGAACAGAGCGATACGGTCGGCGCCCAGCACCCGCGTGCGCTGCAGACTGTCGAGCAGATCCTCGCGGGTTTGGCCGGGCAATCCATACATCAGGTCGAAATTGAGCGAGGTCACCCCGGCGGCTCTCAACCAATCGGTAGTTCGCAGGATCAGATCCTCCGACTGAATCCGGCCGATCGCCGCCTGGCAATGCGGCGCGAAGGTCTGCACTCCCAGGCTCGCGCGCTCGATCCCGCTCGCGGCGATCGTATCGGCCCATTCCGGGCTCATGGTTCGCGGATCGAGTTCGATGGACATGACCGGGTCGGAGATAGCGAAGCGAAGCGTCAGGGCTTCGACCAGCCGGGTGAAATCCCCCGGCGCGATCGCATTCGGGCTGCCCCCGCCGAAAGCGACACGTCCGATCCGGGTGCCCGCAGGCAAGAGCGCTGCCACGGTTTCGATCTCGCTGTGCAGCGCGGCGAGATAGGATTCCAGCCTGCTCCTGCGGCCTACCGCGCCGGTGTGGCAGCCGCAGTAGAAACAGATCTTCTCGCAGAACGGGATATGGACGTAGAGCGACACATCCCCATCCACGCTCTCCAACGCCGTACGATAGGCAGCGGGATCGATGTCACCGAATTCCGCCGCAGTCGGGAAGCTGGTATAGCGCGGGACGGGCGTTGCGAGCAGGTCTGGATGATAGGGCCACATGCCCCCTGCTGAGCGCAAGGAGGCTGCCGGGTCATTGCGCTGGATCAAACCAGGCTTAATCCGGCTCCTCTTCCTCGTCGATCAACACGCGGTTTGCGGCGCCATCGAGATCCTCGAACTGGCCATTTCGCATTGCCCAGAAAAAGAACGCCAGGCCTGCGCCGCCCATGCCCAGGGCGATCGGGATCAAGAACACGAGAACGTTCACGCGGGCGGCGCATTTGCGGCGCTTGCAAGCCGCAGCGAATTGCCGACCACGACCAGCGAGCTGAGCGACATGGCGACGGCCGCGATCAGCGGGGTGACCAGACCGGAAACCGCCAAAGGTACGGCGAGAATATTGTAGCCGATGGCAAAACCGAAATTCTGCCGCACGATCGCCATCGTCCGCCGCGCGACCTGCACCGCCAGCGCAACCGGCATGAGGGTCTCGCCGATAAAGACCGCGTCTGCCGCCTGCCGGCTGGCGTCGCTGGCGCTGCCCGGCGCGATCGAGGCATGCGCGGCGGCAAGCGCCGGTCCGTCGTTGAGCCCGTCGCCGACCATGAGCGGGCGATGCCCTGCCCGCTTGAGGTCCTCGAGCAGGGCCAGCTTCTCCGCCGGCGTCATCGATCCGCTGCCCTCGATGCCGAGCTCGCCTGCGACCTCTGCAACCGCGACCGGGTCGTCTCCCGAGACGATGGCCGGGTGCAGGCCAAGCGCCTGGAGCGCATACAAGGTGGTTTTGACGTCGGGACGCAATTGGTCCTCGAAGCCGATAGTCCAACCGGCTTGTCCGACACGCAGGGCCACGCTGGTCCGCGCGGTTGCCGCGGCGGGGCGCTCCAGCGCAACGCGGATCTCGCCCCAGCGCCCGGTGAGGCCTTCGCCGCCGATCTCCCGGACGTCCGACAGTTCCGCCGGCGAAACCCGCAAGGCGGTTAGAGATCTGGCGAGACCGATGCTGAGCGGATGACGGCTCTGCTGCGCCAGCGCCAGCGCGATGCTCTTCGCTTCCTCGTCGAGGCCAGCGACATCGGCGCGCAGCTCTCCCAGCGTCAGGGTCCCGGTCTTGTCGAACAGAGCGGTGTCGACCTCGGCCAGGCGCTCCAGCGCGCTGCCGTCCTTCACCAGCAGCCCCTTGTGGATCAACGCGCCCGAGGCCACCACCTGCGCAGCGGGAACCGCCAGCCCCATGGCGCAAGGGCAGGTGATGATCAGAACCGCGATCGCGACCACCAGCGACTGGTGCCAGCCCGCCCCCGCTATCATCCAGCCGACGAACGACAGCGCGGCGAGCGAATGCACCGCAGGGGCATACAGGCGCGAGGCGCGGTCCGCGATGCGGACATAACGGCTGCGCGATTGGCCCGCCTCGTCCATCAGCCGGGCAATGCCGGCAAGGACGGTGTCGTCTGCCACGGCGGTCACTCGCACATGGATCGGGTCGAGCAGATTGATCGCACCGGCGAAGATCGTGTCGCCTGCCCCGGCCTGTTCGGGAACGCTTTCCCCGGTCAGCATCGCATTGTCGATCGTGCCGCGACCCTGTTCGATGATGCCGTCCGCCGCCAGTGCCTCGCCGGCAGCGACTAGCATGACCATCCCGGGTTCGAGCCGGTCCGCTTCGATCCGGACGATGGTGCCGCCAGGCTGGATCACTCCCGCGCTGCGCCCCATCCGGCCAAGCAGTGCGCCGATTCCCGCCCGGGTCCGGTTGCGCATGGTCGCATCGAGCGCGCGCCCTACGAGCAGAAAGAACAGCAGCATCACCGCGCCGTCGAAATAGGCGTGTTCCCCACCCGCCACCGTCTCGTAGAGACTGAGGCCGGTCGCCAAGATTACGCCGATCGAGATCGGCACGTCCATATTGGTGCGCCCATAGCGCAGCGCCATGAGGGCCGAAGCGAAGAACGGGCGGCCGGCATAGGCCACGACCGGCAGGGCGATCAGCGCGGACAGCCAGTGGAACAGTTCGCGCGTCACCCCGCCCAGACCGGACCAGATGCTGACCGAAAGCAGCATGATGTTCATCATGCCGAACCCGGCCACGGCGAGAGCGCGGAGCAGGATCTTGGTCTCGCGGTCGTCCTGCGCCAGCGGGTTGTCCGCGGCAGTCTGCGCCTCGAAGCCCAGCTGGCGCAGTGCGCCCAGCAGTGCCTGCTCGTCGAGCGATCGGGAGTGGCGGACCGCGACCCGCTTGGCCGAAAAATTGACTCGCGCCGCCTCGATGCCCTCGACCTCGGCGAGGCCGCGCTCGATCTTGGCGATACACCCGGCGCAGCGCATCCCCGGGACGGTGAAGCGCGTGTCGGTGAACCCGGTTTCTTCGGGGACGGCAAGGATCGCTGGCGCGTTCATTCGACCCGGCTTTCGTCGACCCATTGCCGGTCGGCATTCTCGATCGCGACCCGCACGATCCAGCGGCCTTCAGCCAGCGGATCTGTGGAAACGAATACCCCCTCGCCCGCCGCTTCGAAATCCAGACCGGTCGTCTCCGCATCCCCCAAAGGACGGCGCAGTTCGGCCGAGACCGTCGCTCCGGCCGGCACCCCTTGGGTCAAGACAAGCAAGCGTCCATCGGCGCCGCGTTCGACGCTGGCGGACCATCCAAGCGACTCCTGTTCGCGCGCCGCTTCCAGCCAGGTGTTGAACTTCTGGCTGGCAACATAGGAGTTCTTCACCACCACGCCGCCGAAACCCGCGGTCGCCAGGCTCGCCATGTACAGATTGACCGCGACCACGATCCCGAACCCGCCCACCAGGACTGCAGTCATGTGGCGACCGGTGAACTCGCGCTTCATCATTCGTCTCCCGGCGCCGAGAAGCGCGTTTCGGCGGTATCGGTCTCGCGCTGCTCGTCCAGCGAAGTCACCCGGAAGACGAAGTCCTGCGCCGGGGTCCCCTCCGGAACCATGACATAGGCGCGCACCGTCTCGATCTGATCGGCGGCAACGGTGACGGTCTGGCTCGCGGCGGCATCGTCTCGGCGGATCGTGTCGGACCACATCAATGCGCCGGGCAGCCCCTCGACCGCGATCTCCATGTCGCGCGGGCGGCTTTCCATATTGCGCAGCCGGAGCGTGTAGGAATTGCGCACCGAGCCGTCGCTCATCAGCATGAAGGGCGGATTGCGATCGGGCGAGGCCGTGAGTTCGGTGTGGCTGCGCACCCCGAGCGCGAACAGCAGCGCCAGCCCGATCGATCCCCAGATCAGGAAGTACGCGATGGTGCGCGGTCGCAGCAGCGTCTTCCAGATCGGACGCGGCTCCTCGCCCCTGGCCTCGCGCTCGCAATCGTCGAGCGTGGCGTAATCGATGAGTCCGCGCGGGCGACCGATATCGGCCATCACCTTGTCACAGGCGTCGATGCACAGCGCGCAGGTGATGCAGCCGATCTGCGGCCCCTCGCGGATATCGATGCCGGTCGGGCAAACCGCCACACACAGGTTGCAATCGATGCAGTCGCCGAAATGCTCGGGGTCCTTCTGCGCCTTCTTGACGCTTCCGCGCGGTTCGCCGCGCCAGTCCTTGTAGGTGACCACCAGCGATTTCTCGTCGAGCATCGCGGTCTGGATGCGCGGCCAGGGGCACATGTAGATGCACACCTGCTCGCGCATGAAGCCGCCCAGCGCGAAGGTGGTGAAGGTCAAGATGGCCACGGTGATGTAGGCGACCGGGGGCGCTTCGCCGCCGAAGAAGTTCCCGAACAGCGTCGGCGCGTCGGCGAAATACAGGATCCATGCGCCGCCGGTGACGAAGCTGATCGCCAGATAGAGCGACCATTTGAACCCGCGTTTGGCGGCCTTCTTTGGCCCCCAGGGCGCGGCGTCGAGCCTAATGCGGGCATTGCGATCGCCATCGACCAGACGATCGACATGCTGGAACAGATCGGTCCAGACGGTCTGAGGACAGGCGTAGCCGCACCATGCCCGGCCGACCGCGCTGGTCACCAGGAACAGGCCAAGGCCCGCCATGATCAACAGCCCTGCGATGAAATAGAACTCGTGCGGCCAGATCTCGATGCCGAACATATAGAAGCGGCGGTTGGCGAGATCGATGAGCACCGCCTGGTCGGGCGCATAGGGTCCGCGATCCCAGCGGATCCAGGGCGTAACGTAATAGATCGCCAGCGTGACGAGCATCATCGCCCATTTGAAGCGGCGAAAGCGCCCGTCGATCCGCTTGTTATGGACCTGCTTGCTCTTCTCGAACAGCTTGCTTGGCAGGTGTTCGCGCGGCGGCTCGTGCGGCTCATGGCGCTCGCCGCCCGCCTCCGGCTCGGCGACAGCGCTGGAAACGGGATCGCCGGACTTGGCGACCCCGTCCTCCTTCAGAACATTCTTGCCGTCACGGTGTTTCATCGACTTGTACCGCCGGGTTCTCGGCGACCTCCAGGAAGTCTTCCCCTCCCCCGAGCGAATGGACATAGGCCGCCAGCATCTTGATGGTTACCGGGTCGAGCCGCTCGCCCCAACGAGGCATCATCCCCATCTTCGGATCGACCACCTGGCGTGCGATCGCCTCACGGCTGCCGCCGCGCAACCAGATCGCATCGTTCAAACGCGGCGCGCCTATTTCGCGACTGCCGCCGCCCTGCGGACCGTGACACAGCGCACAATTGTCGGCGAATATCTGTGCGCCGACCGGGCCGGATTCGGCCTTGCCGCTGAGTGACAGCACATGATCGACCAGCGCATCCATCTGCTCCGGCGCGAACACTCCGGTGAACGCCGGCATCAGGCTGGTGCGCGTCTGTTCGTGGCCGGCCTGACGGATGCCGTGAACGAGGGTGTATTCGATGGCGCGCAGATCGCCGCCCCAAAGCCAGGCGTCGTCGTTGAGGTTGGGATAGCCCAGCGTCTGGCTACCCGCGGCACCCGAGCCGTGACACTGGACGCAATTGACCTTGAATGCCGCAGCGCCGCCCGCCACCGCCTGCGCCATCAGGGCGCTGTCGTCGGGGAGGCGCTCGATCGGAATGCGCGAGAGCCGTTCGCGGACCCCGGCCTGCGCCAGCTCGGCGGCGCTCATCTCCTCCGCTAGCTGGCCGCGGCTGCTCCATCCGAGCACGCCGCCAGTGGCCTTTTCGACCAGCGGCCAGGCCGGGTAGAGGACGACATAGACCACACTCCAGGCGATCGTGGCGTAGAAGATCCACAGCCACCAGCGCGGCATCGGCGTGTCGAGTTCCTCGATCCCGTCCCATTCGTGGCCGACTGTCTCGGTGCCGGTCGCTTCGTCGATCCGCTTATTCACCATCGTGATCGTCCTCGAAGATGGAATGGCGCGCCGCATCGACATGGCGGCGCGAACCGGGCCGGAAAGGCCAGGCGCACAGGGTAACGAACACCCCGAACATGACGACGAGGAAGTAGCTGTCGGCGAAGTGGCGCAATTGCTCGTAGAAGCTCATCGGCCTTTCTCCCCGGCAAGCTCTTCCTGCGCTGCAGCGCTGCTGAAATCGACCAGCGTGCCGAGCATCTGGAGATAAGCGACAAGCGCATCCATCTCGGTCAGGCGGTCGGGATTGCCGTCGAAATCGCGGATCTGCGTCTTGGGATAGCGTTCGGCCAGATCGCCCGGGTCGGCATCGGGGTCCGCCTGCGCGAGAATGTCGTTGAGCGCGAGTTCGATGTCCCTGTCGGTATAGGGCACGCCCACGCGGCGCAGCGCCACCAGCGTCGCCGCGGGATCATGGATCGCAAGATCGGTTTCGAGGAGAAAGCCGTATTGCGGCATGACGCTCTGGGGCACCACGCTCTGCGGGTTCTCGAGATGCTGGACATGCCATTCGTCCGAATAGCGTCCGCCCACGCGTGCCAGATCGGGCCCGGTGCGCTTGGAGCCCCACTGGAACGGGTGGTCGTACATGCTCTCCGCCGCCAGCGAGTAATGCCCATAACGCTCGACCTCGTCGCGGAAAGGCCGGATCATCTGACTATGACAGGAGTAGCAACCCTCGCGAATGTAGATGTCGCGCCCAGCCTGTTCGAGCGGGGTATAGGGCCGCATCCCTTCGACCTGCTCGATGGTGTTGTCGATCCAGAACAGCGGCGCGATCTCGACGATACCGCCGATGGCGACCGCGAAGAAGGTCCCGACCGCCAGCAGGGTGATGTTGCGCTCGAGCTTCTTGTGCACCTTGACGGTGGCCGAGACATCCGGCGGCTCGTTCGCAAGATCCTTGTCGTCCGGCAGGTTCGATGGAGTGTTCATTGGTCGGCCTTCAATTCGCAGTGGCGACGATCGGGCGGTCTTGTTCCGCGTCGTAGGCAGCGTCGCTCATCGGCTTCTCCTCACGCAGCTTGCCGGCGAGAGTCATCCAGATGTTGTAAGTCATCACGAGGGCACCGGTGAGATAGAGCAGCCCGCCGAAAGCGCGCAGGACATACATCTCGAACAGCGCTTCGACGGTGTCGGCGAAGCTGTTCACCAGATAGCCGTCGGCGCCGTATTCGCGCCACATCAGGCCCTGGGTGATCCCCGCCACCCACATGCTGGCAGCGTAGAAAACGATCCCCACCGTCGCGAGCCAGAAGTGCCAGTTGATCATCTGGAGCGAGTACATCCGCTCGCGTTTCCACAACCGCGGAACCAGATAATAGATCGCCGCGAAGGTGATCATCCCGTTCCAGCCGAGCGCGCCGGCATGGACGTGGCCGATAGTCCAGTCGGTGTAGTGCGACAGCGAGTTGACCGCCTTGATGCTCAGCATCGGGCCTTCGAAGGTGGCGATGCCGTAGAAGGCGAGCGCCATCACCATCATGCGGATGATCGGATCGGTGCGGACCTTGTCCCACGCGCCGTTGAGCGTCATCAGCCCGTTGATCATCCCGCCCCAGCTGGGCATCCACAGCATGATCGAAAAGACCATGCCCAGCGTCTGCGCCCAGTCGGGCAGCGCCGTGTAGTGGAGGTGGTGCGGACCCGCCCAGATATAGAGGAAGATCAGCGACCAGAAGTGGATGATCGACAGCCGGTAGGAATAGATCGGGCGTTCGGCCTGCTTCGGGACGAAGTAATACATCATCGCCAGGAAGCCCGCCGTCAGGAAGAACCCGACCGCGTTGTGGCCGTACCACCACTGCGTAAGTGCGTCCTGCACCCCGGCGAACGCGCTGTAGCTGCGCGACCCCACCAGGCTGACCGGCATCGCCAGATTGTTGACGATGTGGAGCATCGCGATCGTAATGATGAAGGCGAGGTAGAACCAGTTGGCGACGTAGATATGCGGCTCTTTGCGCTTCAGGATCGTACCGATAAACACCGCCGCATAGGCGACCCAGACGATCGTCAGCCAGATATCGACATACCATTCCGGCTCGGCGTATTCCTTGCTCTGGGTAATCCCGAGCAGATAGCCGCTAGCCGCCAGCACGATAAACATCTGGTAACCCCAGAACACGAAGCGCGCGAGACTGGGGAAGGCAAGCTGCGCGCGGCAGGTGCGCTGGACGACGTAGAAGCTGGTCGCGATCAGGGCGTTGCCCCCGAATGCGAAGATCACCGCCGAGGTGTGCAGCGGGCGCAAGCGGCCGAAATTGAAATAGGGCTGGAAATTGAGCTCGGGGAAAGCAAGCTGGAGGGCAATGAGCAGACCCGCGAGAAGCCCGGCGAGACCCCAGAAGGTCGTCGCCAGGACGCCCCAGCGAATGACATCGTCATCGTAACGCGACGGCCCTTCGGGCATGCGGAAGAAGCTCTGCGCCTTGCCCACCGGGTCGAACCGCGCTGCGCTCATCCACATGAGCACGAAGGCGACCGTACCGACGATCCAGGCGTGCGCCGCAAATCCGCTGTCCACCGCAGTGGCCGCAGCGACAATCGCCAGCAACAATACTCCGAACCACAGGCCTACGCGGCCAAGCGCAGCTTCAGCTTGCATGAGTTTCTCCGTCCAATGGAGGCGCGTCTATGGCGCAGCGCGGCTGGCCGCATTGATCCAGCTCAAATTGGCGAAATAATTACGCGGTTGCACAAAGATGTCCGGCGCGTGCCTCCAGGGTCGCGCTGTCGCAGAGATGCACGACCGAACGGCCCGAGGTTTCGATCAGGCCTGCTTCGCGCAACGCCGTCAGCTGCCGGCTGATCGTCTCAATCGTCAGTCCCAGGCTGTCCGCCATGTCGCGGCGCGACATCGGCAGGTGCAGCAGACAGCCGCCCTCCAGCGGGGTCCCGATCCGCGCGGCCATGGTGACGAGGAAGCTCGCCACTCTTTCCTGGGCGGTCTTGCGCCCCAGCGTGATCGACTTCTCGCGGCTGCGGCTAAGCGAATCGAGGACGCGGACGAGCACTTCGTTCAACAGGCCGGCCTCGCTGCGAGCGAGTTCGAAGAACTCGGCTGCGGGAAAGGCGATCAGTTCGCAATCCTGCAATGCACACAAGGTGTAGGAATGCGCGCCTCGGGCCGGAACCGAGACGAGATCGCCCGCGAAGTAAAAGCCGAGAACCTGCTCGCGGTCGCCCGAGGCATGCGCCACCAGCTTGGTCGCCCCTACCGCAACGAAGACGATCTGGTCTTCATCGCCATCGGCAAGGACGTCCTCGCCGGATTTGGCGCTGGCATAGCGGCCCAGAGCCTGAAGCCGCAGGTAGGCCGCATCCGCCATATCCTGGGGAAGGATCGCCTGAACGAACAGCTCGAACAGTTCGGGGAAAGTCGTGGTCGCCGGGGCGCGGTGGTATTGCATTCCCGATTTATGCGGGCCTGGCCCCTGTCGGTCATTGATCCCGATCAATGAACTCTGGTCCGATCGGCGCGATGGAGCGCGCGTCGATGCAAGCGAATGGGCCGCAAGGGGTGGCCACTGCATCGCCAGGACAGGAAAATGAAAACTTCAGCCATGGTCGGCGCTTTGATACTGGGCGCGTCGCTGTTGCCCGCCACAGCCGCCGCACAGGATCGCAGCGGTTCCGTGCAGGTCAAAGCCTTCGCAACCGGTGTGTTGCCCGACGGCGAAATCGTCGAAGTCGAAGTCGACAATGTCGGACTGCCTGCAGGCACCCAGACCAAGGCCAACGACAATGTCGTGCCGACCCTCGCCATCGAGTATTTCCTGACCGATAACCTCTCGCTCGAAACGATCTGTTGCCTGACGCAGCACGATGTCGACGGCGTCAGCGGTTTGCCCGGGGCCGAACTGGTCGCCGATGCGAAACTGATCCCGGCGACGATCACCGCCAAATACCATTTCGATCTCGGCGTGATGAAGCCCTATATCGGCGCCGGAGCGGCCTACTTCATCTTCCTGGGCGAGGACCCGGGCGCCGCCACTCTGCCCCTCGGAGTGACCGATTTCGACCTGTCGAACGAGTTCGGCCTGGCGCTCCAAGCGGGCGTGGATATTCCTCTCAACGATCGCGGTTTTGGCGTCAGCCTGGATGCCAAGCGCTATTTCATCGATACCACGGCCCGCTGGTTCGTGGGCGATACGGTCGCGATCCAGACCAAGCACAGGCTCGACCCGTGGGTCGTCAGCGCAGGTCTGGCCTACCGGTTCTAGACGAAACAACGACTGGCGGGAGAAGCCTATCCGGCGCGGTCCTCCAGAGCCTCGGGCTGGAGGATCGCGATCTCCCTGCGACCGAGGACTTCGATCAGCCCCTCGTTCTTCATTTTGGTGAACTGGCGGCTGACCGTCTCGATCGTCAGACCCAGAATATCGGCGATCTGCTGACGCGACAGCGGCAGCGTCAACTCGCGCGGGCCTCCCCCGGCCGCGGAACCACACGGAGGGGGCACGAGGCGTTCGGCGGTTTCGAGCAAAAAGCTCGCCAGCTTCTGTTCCGCATTCATCCGCCCGAGCAAAAGCATCCAGCGGCGCGTGCGGTCGAGTTCGGTCAGGGTCCGCTCGAGCAATTTGTGCTCCAGCCGCGGATGCTCGCGCGCAAAGCGCTCGAACTCGAGGCGCGGAAACACGCAAACCTGCGTGCTGATAAGGGCTTCCGCGCCATAAGGCGTGGTCGGCCCGAACGGCCGGCCAAGAAAGTCCGAGGGGTAAGCCAGGCCGAGTATCTGTTCCTTGCCGTCCGCGGTCTGCGTGGACAGTTTCATGATACCGTCCACGACATTCGCCACCAGGACCGCATCCTCGCCTTCCCACAGGAGGCGTTCGCCGGGTTCCAGATGCATGGGCCGACCGATATCGTTCAGGAGCAGGATTTCGGCCTCCTCAAGCTCGGCGCAGATCGCCCGATCGCGCACCGCGCATGCCTGGCAGAAATTCACTGCGGTTGCTTGACGGGTAGATGATTTCTCATTGCGGATGCCAGCCCCCCCTTGGGCTGCGGATGTTAAAGACTCCCGTTGATCGAACATGATCTGCGAAGGCCCACGCGGTGCGATGGTTGCAACCAATCGTTGCAAGAGTTTTCCGGCGCGGAATGGAGTGCGGGCCTTCGAAGTGGAGCCCTTGCCGTAACGTTACCATAGGAGAGCAGGCGATGGCTACGACCGCGTCCTCGGTTGAGTTCGCGGTGAGCCTCGGGCAGAGGCCCGCGCATGCGGATCGATATGAATGCCTCCACCCGCCGGGTTTCGTCGATGGCAAAGAATCCCGGGCTTTTTGCGAACCAGGCTGCCGATCTCCAGAGGCTTTCGGCCGAAGGAAGAGTCAGGCGACTGCAGGAGCGCCGGGGAATCGACTTTTCTTCGAACGACTATCTGGGCCTGGCCGGTTCGCCGCGTCTGTCGCGTGCGATCGGCGAGGCGATTGCGCGGGGGGTTCCGGTGGGCTCGGGCGGGTCGCGGCTGTTGCGCGGCAACCATAACGAGCATGAAGCGCTCGAATCCGAGGCAGCCGCATTCTTCGGCACCGAAGCGGCGCTCTACTGCTCTTCAGGCTTCACCGCCAACTCGCTGTTGCTTTCGACACTGCCGCAGGCGGGGGACCTGATCGTCCACGACGAACTCATCCATGCCAGCGCGCATGAGGGCCTTCGTCTGGCGCGCTGCGAAGCGATCGCCGTTCCGCACAATGACGTGAACGCTTTCGAGGCTGCGATCACGACCTGGCGGCGTTCGGGCGGCACCGGGCGACCATGGATTGCGGTGGAAAGCCTTTACAGCATGGATGGCGCAAAAGCTCCGCTATCCGACCTTGCCACGATCGCCGAGCGCCACGAAGCGATCCTGCTGATCGACGAAGCCCATGCGACCGGGGCCTTCGGACCCGACGGACGCGGGTTGGCAGCCGCGCTCGACGGAAACCACAATGTCGTGACGTTGAAAACCTGCGGCAAGGCGCTGGGATGCGAAGGTGCGCTGGTGTGCGGTCCGCGGATCGTGCGCGACTTTCTCGTCAATCGCGGGCGCGGCTTCATCTTCTCGACCGCGCCCTCGCCCCTCATGGCGAGCGCTGTTCGCGAAGCGCTGCGTATCCTGGTCGCCGAACCCGAACGGCGGACGAGGCTTGAGATGCTTGTGACCGAAGCAGAACGCCAACTCGCTCCGTTGGGGGCTCGCAGAACAGCTTCGCCGATCCTCCCGCTGGTTATCGGCGACCCGGCCCCGACGATGGCGGTGGCAGAGAGGCTTCAGTCCGCAGGCTTCGACGTTCGCGGCATTCGGCCGCCCACCGTACCGGAAGGAACGTCGCGCCTGCGCATTTCGATCACCCTCAACATCGATGCACAGGATATTGCCGCGCTGGCAAAAGCTCTGGCCGAGGTCGTGCCATGAGCAGGCCGACGAGCGAGCCGGCATTCGTCGTTACGGGCACCGATACGGAGATCGGCAAGACGGTATTCGCGGCGGGTCTAGCGGGCGCGCTGAAGGCGCATTACTGGAAGCCGGTCCAGGCGGGCCTCGCGGATGGCAGCGACCGCGAGCGCGTTGCGGCGCTCAGCGGGCTCCCGGCTGCAAACATCTTGCCCGAAACCTACCGGCTGACCACGCCCTGCTCTCCCCACGAGGCGGCTGCGCGCGACGGTGTCACCATAGATCCGGTGCGGCTCGGACCGCCACCGCTCCGCCCGCTGGTGATCGAGGGCGCCGGCGGAGCGCTCGTGCCGTTGACGCGGGACGTCCTCTTCGCCGATGTCTTCGCGCGCTGGGGTCTGCCTGCGATCATCGTCGCCCGCACGGGCCTCGGGACGATCAACCACAGTCTGCTGACGATCGAGGCCTTGCGAAACCGCGGCGTTGCAATTTTCGGTGTCGCCTTCGTCGGCGAACAGAACGAGGAAAGCGAGAGCACTATCGCCCGTCTCGGAGACGTGCGCCGGCTTGGCCGGTTGCCCTTGCTCGATCCGCTGACGTCAGAGACGCTCTCAGCCGCCTTCGCCGCCAATTTCCGCGTGGAGTGCTTCTCTTGACCGCTTCCCCGATCTGGCATCCCTTTACCCAGCACGGGCTTGGCGAGCCGAGCCCGCAGGTTGCGCGAGCCGAGGGTGCGGCGCTTTTTATCGCAGACGGCCGCCGGATCGTCGACGCCATCTCGTCCTGGTGGGTAACCACTCACGAACACTGCCACCCGCGGATCATGACGGCGATCGCCGAGCAGGCCCGCAATCTCGACCAGATCATTTTCGCCGGCTGGACCCACGAACCCGCCGAAGCCGTGGCCCGCGGGCTTCGCGAATTGATGCCCGACGAACTGACGCGGATCTTCTTCTCCGATTCCGGATCGACCAGCGTCGAAGTGGCGCTCAAGATGGCGCTCGGATATTGGGCGAACACGGGCCGGCCGCGGCACAAGATACTCGTGCTCGAGCACGCCTATCACGGCGACACGGTCGGCGCGATGTCGGTGGGTGCGCGCGGCGTGTTCAACGCCGCCTATGCACCGCTGCTGTTCGATGTGGAGACGCTACCCTTTCCCGCCGGCGACGGGGCGGCCACGCTCGAGAGATTGACCGCGCTGTGCCGCGAAGACCCGGCGGCGCTCATCGTGGAGCCGCTGATCTGCGGCGCGGGCGGCATGAAGATCTACGATGCCGCGATCTTGGCAGAGATGCGCCGGATCTGCACCGCGCACGATGTGCTGTTCATCGCCGACGAGGTGATGACCGGTTGGGGCCGCACAGGAACTCTGCTTGCCTGCGAGCAGGCGGGGATCGTCCCGGACATTCTCTGTCTCTCCAAGGGTCTGACGGGGGGAGCCATGCCGCTTGCGGTAACCATGGCGAGCGAACCGATCTTTGCGGCCCATCTCTCGCAGGATCGTGCGCGGATGTTCTTTCACTCGTCGAGCTACACCGCAAATCCACTGGCCTGCGCCGCCGCAGCCGCGAACATCGCAATCTGGCAGGACGAGCCGGTGATCGAACGCGTTGGCAGGCTCGCCGAGCGTCAGACGCGACACCTTGAGAAGCTCGCGCAAAATCCGCGAATTGCGAACGCCCGCCGAGCCGGTACGATCACAGCGGTCGAAATCGAGGACAGCCATAGTGGCTATCTGTCCGATCTCGGCCCCAAACTCTTGGCCCGTTTCCGCCAGTCCGACCTGTTGCTGCGGCCGCTCGGCAACACAGTCTACGTCATGCCGCCCTATTGCGTTTCCGACGAAGATCTCGCGTCGATATACGACGGGATCGAGGACGCGGTCGCTAACTGCTGAGCGATCCTCTGCTGCTTCCGGCGGTCCTCTGCTCCACCGGAAGCACCCACGCTACTCAAGCAAGCCGGAACCCTTGAGAAAGAATTCGGTTCGCAGGGCCAACCTTTCTTGTGACGGCTTTCCCGCGACACCGTGGCTTATTGCCTCGGTCTGCAAATCGCTGATGATGAGACCGAGGAAGATTTCGGCAAGCATCTCGGGGTCCCCTTCCATCGCGACTCCCGCTTCGCTCCAGGCGACGAAGATTCGTTCCAGCGCTTGGCGCGTGCACATGGCGGTGGTCTCGAAAAAACGCCGCGCGAAGGTCGGGTCCTCGATGCTGCGCGCGATCACGATCCGCACCAGCGCGACCTCTCCCGGATCGAGCAGCCGCTGGTGCAGCTTCGCGGCAATGCGCCGCAGCGTCTCGGCGGGCAGCGCACCCTCGGAAGCGACCTCGCGGATGAGGCTTTCCCCCGATCCGGCCTGGTCGAAGACCACCGCGTCGAGCAATCCCTCCTTGTTGCCGAACAGCTTGTAGACCGTCGCCAGCGAGCCACCGGCGCGATCGACGATATGGCCGAGCGTCGTGCGCTCGAAACCCTGTTCGACGAACAGCGCGCGGGCCGATTCGACTATCGCTTGTCGGCGGCGGTCCAGCCGGTCTGTTTCGGTTGCAGTTTCGATCATCACTCCTCTTTTTCCATGAAAAGCGGTTGCGCACTACAGGTGTAATTCCTATTACACCTTCGCACCTGCACAATTTCCCTCAGAAAGTCCACTCGCGATGCGTTATCTAGCCGGCCTGCTTGCCAGCATCCTGTTGGTTTCCTGCGCAACCGAGGAAGAGGCCCCAGCTCCGCAGCCGATTCCGGTAAAGACCATCACGATCGCCAGCGAGGCGATACCCAATGTCATCGAACTGCCGGGCCGCGTCGAGCCGGTGCGCGAAGCCGAAGTGCGCGCGCGGGTAACCGGCATCGTCCAGGAACGGCTTTACGAGGAAGGTACCGACGTCTCGGCTGGCCAGCCGCTGTTCCGCATCGATCCTCGCGAGCTGCGCGCCAGCTCCGCGCAGATCGAAGCCAGCCTCGACCGCGCCCGTGCCACTGCCGCCAACGCGCGCGCCGTGGTCGATCGCTACCGCCCGCTGGTGGAAGAGAACGCCATCAGTGGTCAGGAGTACGATGCCGCCGTGGCCGCTTCGCGCGAAGCGGCGGCCAATGTCGCGCAGATCCGCGCGCAGCTCGAATCGGCTTCGCTCCAGCTTGGCTACACCACGGTTCGCGCCCCGATCGCCGGCCGTGCCGGTCGCGCGCTGGTGACCGAAGGGGCGCTGGTAAGCCAGGCCGAGGGAACGATGATGACGCAGATCGAGCAGATCTCGCCGGTCTACGTCAGCTTCGCGCAGTCGGCGAGCGAGGTGCTGGCCATCCGCCGCGCCATCGCCGCGGGCGAGCTCGATCTCGGCGAGGACGACCGGGTCGAGGTCCGGCTCACTTTCGCCGACGGCACCGAATATCCGATCCCCGGCTATATCGACTTCCTCGCCTTCTCCGTCGACGAGGACACCGGTACCGTCGAACTGCGCGCCGAATTCCCCAACCCCACCGGCCTGCTGCTTCCCGGCGAATTCGTCCGCGCGCAGATCTATGCCGGGCAGGTGACCAGCGGGATTGCGGTCCCGCAGCGCGCGGTCACCGTCAACGAGAACGGCGGCTCGGTGTTCGTGATGAACCGCGAAGGACTCGCCGAATTGCGACCGGTCAAGCTGGGCGCCATGGTCGACGGGCGCTGGGTGATCGAGAGCGGGCTGCGTCCCGGCGATGTGGTCATCGTCAGCAATCTGCAGAAAATCCGCCCCGGCGCCCCCGTCACGCGGGCCGACACGAAGACCGGGCGCGCGGCCCGTCCGCAGCCCGCTGCCGCCGGGGGCCAGTAAATCATGGCACGCTTCTTCATCGACAGGCCGATCTTCGCCTGGGTGATCTCGATCGGCCTCCTGCTCGCCGGGATCATGGCGCTGCGCGCCCTGCCGATCGAGCAATACCCGCAGGTCGCGCCGCCCTCGCTCACCATCAGCGTGGTCTATCCCGGCGCCGACGCCGCGACCCTGGAGCAAAACGTTACCCAGGTGATCGAGCAGCAGCTCAATGGGGTGGAGGGTTTCCTCTACATGGCGTCGAGCAGCAATTCCAACGGCACCGCATCGATCACGCTGACCTTCGAGGCGGGGACAGATGTCGATGTCGCACAGACCGAAGTCCAGAACCGGCTGAGCACGGTCGAGGCGCGGCTGCCCGAAGAGGTCCGGCGCCAGGGCATAACCGTCCGCCAGGCCAACGCCGGCTTCCTGATGATCGTGGCGCTGACCTCCGAAAGCGGCAATCTCTCGACCACCGATCTGGGCAATATCGCGTCGAACCAGGTGGTGGACGAACTGCGCCGCGTCCCCGGCGTCGGCGACGTCACGCTGTTCGGATCGCAATATGCGATGCGCATCTGGCTCGATCCCGAGGCGCTGGCATCCTACCGCCTGTCCCCCTCCGATGTCCTGGGCGCGATCCGCGAGCAGAACAGCCAGACCGCGGGCGGTGCGCTCGGCACGCTGCCGATCGTGGACGGGCAGCAGATCAACGCCACCATCTCGACCGAGGGCCGCTTCACCACGGTCGAGGAATTCGAGAACATCATCCTGCGCGCCAGTTCCGGCGCGGCGGTCGTGCGGCTGGGCGAGGTCGCGCGGGTCGAGATCGGCGCGCAGAGCTACGCCACCTCCACCACGCTCAACGGCCAGCCGATGGCGGGCATGGCGGTCCAGCTCGCCACCGGCGCCAATGCGCTGGCCGCGGCGGAAGGCATTCGCGCGCGGATGGAAGAAATCGGCAGCGGGCTTCCGGCCGACGTCGCTTGGTCGGTGCCCTACGACACCACGCCCTTCGTCCAGGCTTCGGTCGACGAGGTGGTGGTCACCCTGATCGAGGCGATGGTGCTGGTCTTCCTCGTGATGTTCCTGTTCCTGCAGAACTGGCGCGCGACCCTCATCCCGACGCTGGTCGTCCCGATCGCGCTTGCCGGCGCTTGTCTCGGGCTGTGGCTGTTCGGTTTCTCGATCAACGTGCTCTCGCTGTTCGGCATGGTGCTCGCGATCGGCATTCTGGTCGACGACGCGATCGTGGTGATCGAGAATGTCGAACGGATCATGCGCGAGGAGGGGCTTCCCCCGCTCCAGGCGACCCGCAAGGCGATGGACCAGATCACCGGCGCGATCATCGGCATCACACTGGTGCTGATCGCGGTCTTTATTCCGATGGCCTTTTTCCCCGGTTCGACCGGCGGGATCTACCGCCAGTTCTCGGTCACGCTCGCGATCTCGATCTTCTTCTCCGCGGTGCTCGCGCTGTCGCTGACACCCGCCCTGTGCGCGACCTTCCTCAAGCCGCTGGACCATGGCCCGGACGAGGCCGCCCCCGACGCAATTCTGCCCGAGCCCCGGACGCCGCGCGAAGGATGGCGCGGCGCGATCGACCGGCTGCGCAGTCTGTCGGCGCGCGGTTTCGCCCGCTTCAACCGCTGGTTTGCCCGAATGACCGGCAAATACGGCCGCGCCAATGACGCTCTCCTGTCGCGTCCGTTGCGGACCTTCGCGATCTTCGTTGCGCTCGCCGCCGTCACGCTGCTGCTGTTCATGCGGCTGCCGACCGCCTTTCTCCCGAGCGAGGATCAGGGCTTTTTAATCACCGCCGTCCAGGCGCCCCCGGGCGCGACGGTCGAGCGCACCGACGAGGCGCTGGAGCCGATCACCAGCTACTGGCTGGCGCAGGAGGAGGTGGAGAGCCTCGTCGTGGTTCGCGGCTTCAGCTTCTTTGGCCAGGGCCAGAACAACGCGCTGATGTTCGCTTCCTTCAAGCCGTGGGACGAACGCGGCGGCGCGGAGAGCGGTGCCGAAGCCGTGCTCGGGCGTGCCATGGGCGCGTTTTCGCAGGTCGATGGCGCGACCGCCTTCGTGATCCAGCCGCCCGCGATCCAGTCGCTAGGGCAGGCGAGCGGCTTCACGCTCAAGCTGCAGGACCGCGGCGGGCTGGGGCGCGAAGCGCTCATCGCTGCCCGCGATCAATTGCTCGGAATGGCCTCGCAAAGCCCGGCAATCGCCAACCTCCGCCCCGAGGATCAGGGCTCCAGCCCCGAACTCAAGGTCACGATCGACCGGGTCCAGGCGCGTGCGCTGGGTCTCTCGCTGGCCGAGGTCAACACGGCGCTGTCGATCAATTTCGGCTCGGCCTATGCCAACGACTTCAACCGCGAGGGGCGCGTGCTGCAGGTGCTCGTTCAGGCTGACGCGCCCTATCGCATGCAGCCCGACGACGTGCTCGCGCTGCGCATACCCAACCAGCAGGGCGAGCTCGTCCCCTTCGGCGCCTTTGCCGAAGTCGAATGGTCCGCCGCTCCGGGGAGCCTCGCGCGCTACAACGGCTATCCGGCGATGACCCTCTCGGGGATGGCCGCACCGGGCGAATCCTCGGGTGCCGCGCTGGAGGAAATGGAACGGCTCGCCGGGCAGCTGCCTCAGGGTATCGGCTTCGAATGGACCGGCATCTCCTTCGAGGAGAAGCAGGCCGGCGGGCAGATATCGCTCCTGCTAGGCCTGTCGCTGGTGGTCGTCTTCCTGGTGCTTGCCGCGCTGTACGAAAGCTGGACGATCCCGCTCGCGGTGCTGCTGATCGTCCCGATGGGCGTCCTGGGAGCGGTGCTGTTCTCGATGCTGCGGGGTCTGTCGGCGGACGTCTATTTCAACGTCGGCCTGATCACCATCATCGGCCTCGCCGCCAAGAACGCGATCCTGATCGTCGAATTCGCGATCGAGGAGGAGGAACGGGGCAAATCGATCGCCGAGGCGGTCAAGACCGCGGCGCGGCTCAGGCTGCGGCCGATCATCATGACCTCGCTCGCCTTCTCGATGGGCATGGTCCCGCTGGTGCTGTCGAGCGGCGCCGGCGCGGCCAGCCGGATCGCGGTCGGCACGGGTGTGATGGGCGGAATGATCGCGGCGACCGCGATCGGCATCTTCATCATTCCGGCGCTCTATCTGCTGGTCCGCCAGCGGTTGAGCCGCAAGGAGCCGGTTCCCGCCGGTCACCGCGACGAACAGATCGACACGCTGCCCGGAGAAACAGTGTCCGGAGAGGAACCCGCCCGATGAGACGGATCATTGCCCTCGCTCTGCTGGGGACCGCGCTGACCGGTTGCACCAATCTTGCGCCCAAGCCGGAGCTGCGCGAGCTCCCCGTCGCACCCGCCTTTCCCGAACTGTTCGACACCGACGGCGAGGCGGTGGCCGCGCAGCTGTCCTACCGCGACTGGTTCACCGATCCGCGCCTCGAAGCGCTGGTCGCCACCGCGCTGGCGAACAACCGCGATCTGATGGCCGCCACCGCCCGCATCGAGCAGGCGCGTGCGCGCTATCGCATTCAGGACAGCCGCGAACTTCCGACTGTGGTGGCCAATGCCAATGCGCTCCGCACGAGGCAGGCGGCGGGGAGCGTGCCGATCGGCGGCGTGGATGGCGGCATCGGCGCGACCACCTTCAGCCGCTTCGACATCGGCGTCGGTGTCAGCGCCTTCGAACTCGACTTCTGGGGCCGGCTGGCGAATCTGAGCGAAGCGGCGCGGGCGCAGTATCTCGCCACCGTCGCGGCGCAGCGCGCCTTCTACCTGTCGCTGATCGCCGACACAGCGACCACCTATTACGAGATCGTCGAGACCGAGGAACAGATCGCGCTCGCGCAGGCGACCGCCGAGAGCCGCGAGGAAGGTCTGCGGATCGCGCGGCTGCGGCTCGATGCCGGGGTCACCTCGGCGCTCCCCTTCGGCCAGGCCGAGACGTTGCTGACCCAGGCCCAGCAGCAATTGGCGGCCGAGCGGCTTTCGTTGGCGCAATTGCGCAACCAGCTTGCCGTGCTGGTCGGCGGTGCGGAACCCGACAGCCTCCCCGCCGGGCTGGCGCTCGCCGCGCAAGGAAACGAAGTCCGTCTGGCTGCCGGTCTGCCATCGGAGCTGCTGCTGGTCCGCCCCGATATCGCCGCCGCCGAGGAGCAGCTGCGCGCAGCACGCGCCAATATCGGCGCCGCCCGGGCCGCCTTCTTCCCGAGCATCTCGCTCACCGGCAGTGCCGGCCTGTCATCCACCAGCCTCTCGGGACTGTTCGGCACCGACGGGCTGGGCTGGAGCTTCGGCCCCTCGATCAGCCTGCCGATATTCGATGGCGGCGCGCGCGCGGCCGATCTCGATCTGGCCGAAGCGCTCGCGGTCGAGGAGGTCGCCGATTACGAACGCACCGTGCAGACCGCGTTCCGCGAGGTGGCGGATGCGCTTGCAGGGCGGCGCTATCTGGCCGAACAGGTCGTCACGCTCGAGGCGGCGGTAGCCTCGCAGGAGCGGATCGCGCGGATCGCGCGGCTGCGCTACCGCGAAGGCGTGGCGGATTATCTCGAAGTGCTCGACGCGGAGCGCAACCTGTTCGCCGCGCAGCAGCAATTGCTCGCCACCCGCCGCGCCTGGCTGCAGAACCGCGCAACGCTCTTCGTGGCGCTGGGAGGCGGGTTCGGGCGGGTAGATCCCTGAGACCTCCGACCCCGCCCCAAACTGTCGGCCCCTCGCCTTGCGCCCTCCCCTCGCTCTGCTAAAGCGCGCGGGACTCACATATTCTCGGACATTCTAGACAAGCAGGGCACTCATGCAAAAAATTCAGGTCAAGAACCCGGTCGTCGAACTCGACGGCGACGAAATGACGAAGATCATCTGGGAGTGGATCCGCGAGCGGCTGATCCTTCCCTATCTCGATATCGACCTGAAGTATTACGACCTGTCGATCGAAAAGCGCGACGAGACCGACGATCAGATCACCGTCGATGCCGCCAATGCCATCAAGGAGCATGGCGTCGGCGTCAAATGCGCCACGATCACGCCGGACGAGCAGCGGGTCGAGGAATTCGGGCTCAAGAAGATGTGGGTCAGCCCCAACGGGACGATCCGCAACATCCTGGGCGGCGTCGTGTTCCGCGAGCCGATCGTGATCGACAACGTGCCGCGGCTGGTGCCCGGCTGGACCGACCCGATCGTGGTCGGCCGCCACGCCTTCGGCGACCAGTACCGCGCCAAGGACACGCTGATCCCCGGCAAGGGCAAGCTGCGGATGGTGTTCGAGGGCGAGGACGGCCAGAACATCGACATCGACGTGTTCGACTTCCCCAGCCCGGGCGTCGCGCTGACGATGTACAATCTCGACGATTCGATCCGCGATTTTGCGCGCGCCAGCTTCGCCTACGGACTCGACCGCAAATGGCCGGTCTATCTCTCGACCAAGAACACGATCCTTAAGAAATACGACGGCCGCTTCAAGGACCTGTTCGAGGAAATCTTCGAGGCCGAGTTCAAGGCCGATTTCGACAAGGCCGGGATCACCTACGAGCACCGCCTGATCGACGACATGGTGGCCTCCGCGCTCAAGTGGAGCGGCAAGTTCGTCTGGGCCTGCAAGAATTACGACGGCGACGTCCAGTCGGACATCGTGGCGCAGGGCTTCGGCTCGCTCGGGCTGATGACTAGCGTGCTGATGACCCCCGATGGCAAGACCGTCGAAGCCGAGGCCGCGCATGGCACCGTCACCCGCCACTATCGCCAGCACCAACAGGGCAAGGCGACCAGCACCAACCCGATCGCCAGCATCTTCGCCTGGACCCGCGGGCTGATGTATCGCGGCAAGTTCGACGAGACGCCCGATGTGGTCCGTTTCGCCGAGACGCTCGAGAAGGTCTGCATTCAGACGGTCGAGAACGGCCAGATGACCAAGGATCTGGCGCTGCTGATCGGTCCGCAGCAGAACTGGCTCACCACCGAGCAGTTCTTCCAGGCGATCGTCGACAATCTCGAGACGGAAATGGCGAACTGGAGCTGAGGCTCCGGTTCCCGTTTTCAGGGAGCTGAACTCAATGGCCAAGGCTCCGAAGAAGCGTCCTTCCGCGCGCGTCAGCGGCGAGAAGGTCGGCAAGGCGCGGCTGCTCGTGCGGCAGGCGATGATCAAGGACATCCGCGGCATCGCCGCGCTGGTGCGCCGCGCCTATGACGATCTGCCCGCCTACAAGCAGAGCGAGATCCGCGGGCAGATCAACAATTTCCCCGAGGGCTGCTTCGTCGCGCTGCTCGACGAGGAGGTCGTGGGCTATTGCGCCTCGATGCAATTGCCCGAGCCGGTGGTGTTCGCACCGCACGATTGGGACGAGATCTCGGGCAATGGCTATGGCAGCCGCCACGATCCGACCGGCGACTGGCTCTACGGCTACGAGATGTGCGTGGACCCCAAGGTGCGCGGCGTGCGCATCGGGCGGCGGCTCTACGAGGAGCGCCGCGCGCTGGCCGAGGAGCGCGAGCTGACCGGCATCGTGTTCGGCGGGCGGATGCCCAACTATCGCCGCCACCAGCGCAAGGTCGATGGCCCGCAGGACTATCTCGACCAGGTGATCGCGGGCAAGATCCACGATCCGGTGCTGCGCTTCCAGCTCGCCAACGGGTTCGAAGCGGTCGGAATCCTCGAAGGCTATCTGCCCGAGGACAAGCGCTCGGCGGGCAATGCGGTCAAGATGGTCTGGCGCAACCCCTATGTCGAGCGCGACACGCCGGTGAAGATGCGCATCCCGCGCGGGGTCGAATCGGTCCGCGTCGCGACCTGCCAGCTGCAGGCGCGCGCGGTGAAGGATTACGACGAATTCCTGCGCGCGATCCGCTATTTCATCGATGTCGCCAGCGATTACGAGGCCGATTTCATCGTCTTCCCCGAGCTGTTCACGCTGATGCTGCTCAGCTTCGAGGAGAAGGAACTGTCGCCGATGGAGGCGATCGAGCGGCTCTCGGAGTACACCCCGCGATTGAAGACCGACATTTCGGACTTCGCGATGCGCTACAACATCAACATCATCGCGGGCTCGCATCCCACCCGGATGGAGGACGGCGACATCCACAACGTCGCCTATGTCTGCCTGCGCGACGGTTCGGTTCACGAGCAGGAGAAGATCCACCCCACGCCCAACGAGCGCTATTGGTGGAACATCCGCGGCGGCGACAAGATCAACGTGATCCAGACCGATTGCGGCCCGATCGGCGTGCAGATCTGCTACGATTCCGAATTCCCCGAACTCTCGCGCAAGCTGGCCGACGAGGGTGCGCGGATCATCTTCGTGCCGTTCTGCACCGACAGCCGCCAGGGCTATCTCAGGGTCCGCTATTGCTCGGCCGCGCGCGCGATCGAGAACCAGTGCTTCGTGGTGCTGAGCGGCAATGTCGGCAATCTGCCCAACGTCGCGAACATGGACATCCAGTATGCGCAGAGCTGCATCCTGACGCCGTGCGACTTCCCCTTCGCGCGCGACGGGATCGCCGCCGAGGCGACCGAGAATGTCGAGACGCTGACCATCAGCGACGTCAATCTCGCCGATCTGTCCTGGGCCCGCGCCGAAGGCACCGTGCGCAATCTCGCCGACCGCCGCTTCGATCTCTACCGGATCGAGTGGGACGAGGACGGCGACCACGCGGGCAAGCCGCGCCCGCGCACCGAACCGCTGGGCCCCCATTCGGTCGGCGGCGGCTGATACTTTCCGCGCGCAACGAGAGCCGCGCGTGGTGACAGGAAGGCCCGCCCCGGCTAGTCGCTAGCCATGGCTGGCGAAATCGAAGCAACCCCCATGCTCTCCGACGCGCTGGTGATCCTCGGCGCGGCGGGGCTCGTCATCCCGATCTTCACCCGCTTCCGCATCACCCCGGTGATCGGCTTCATCCTGATCGGCATCGCGGTCGGCCCTTATGGTCTGGGGCAGCTCGTGTTCGAGCGACCCTGGCTGACCCACATCACGATCACCGACCCGGAGGCGCTGGAGCCCTTCGCCGAGCTTGGTATCATCCTGCTGTTGTTCACGATCGGGCTGGAATTGAGTTTCAACCGATTGTGGCAGATGCGCAGGCTGGTCTTCGGGCTCGGGGCGCTCGAACTGGTTATAATCGGCACCCTGCTGGCGATCTTCCTCGGGATGATGGGACAATACTGGACCGGCGCGCTGGCGCTGGGTCTGGCGCTTGCATTTTCCTCCACTGCCATCGTGCTGCCGATCTCGGGCACCAACAGTCCTGTCGGGCGCGCAGCCTTGTCGATGCTGCTGTTCGAAGACATCATGATTGTCCCGATCATCTTCATTCTGGGCGCCATGGGACCGACCGCGCAGGCCGAAGGCTGGGAGGGATTGGTCGACACCCTTCTGCTCGGAGCGGCGGTGATCACCGTGCTGCTGGTTGTCGGCCGGATCGCCCTGCCCCGCCTGTTCGCGCAAGCGGCGCGAACCAAGAGCCCCGAGCTGTTCCTTGCCGCCAGCCTGCTGGTGGTGATCGGGGCCAGCCTCGCCACGGCATTGGCCGGCCTGTCGCCGATCGTCGGCGCGCTGATCGCGGGGCTGCTGATCGCCGAGACCGAATACCACACCGAAGTCGAAGGCATTATCGAACCCTTCAAGGGGCTCGCGCTGGGTATTTTCCTCATCACCGTGGGGATGAGCATCGACCTCACCACGATCTGGGAAAACATCGGTGCGGTCGCCGCCGCCGTAGTGGGCGTGCTGGTCTTCAAAGCGCTTGTGACGGGCATGTTGCTGCGGCTGATGGGCGCGCGGCGCTCTACTGCTGCCGAGACCGGCATTCTGATGGCGAGCCCTTCGGAAACCACGCTCATCGTGCTCGCGGCGGCGGGATCGGCACTGCTGATCCAGCCAGGAACCGCGCAGTTCTGGCAGATCGTCACCGCGATCGGCCTCACCGTCACGCCGCTTCTGGCGCGTCTGGGGCGCGTAATCGGGCGCCGGGTCGAGGCGATCCCCGACCTGCCGCCCGAAGACGAAGGAGACCCGCGAGTCATCATCATCGGCGCCGGGCGCGTGGGCCGCCTCGTCGCCCGCATGCTGGAGAAGCACGGCAAGCCCTATGTCGCGCTGGATTCCAACTCCGACCTCATCGTCAGCGCCAGGCGCGCCGGCATTCGCGCCACTTTCGGCGATGCGGCGCGCGGCGCGGCGCTCAGCAAGCTTGGAGTCGAGAACGCGCTGGCAGTGGTGCTGACCATGGACGAGCCGGTGCTCGCGCAGCGCTTGGTCGCACGACTCCGCAAGGAATATCCCGATCTGCTGATCGTCGCCCGCGCGCGCGACACGCGGCACGCGGCGGAGCTCTACCGCGCCGGAGCCAGCCATGCGGTGCCCGAAGCGCTCGAGGCTTCGCTCCAGCTCAGCGAAGCGGTGCTGGTCGATATCGGCGTGGCAATGGGGCCGGTGATCGCCTCAATCCACGAGAAACGCGACGAGTATCGCGTGCAGATCGAAGAAGAGGGTGCGCTCGCCTACAAGCCCAAATTGCGAACCAGCACCGCCCAATCCTGATCTTTCCGCAACCGAGCGGTGAACTCCGGCCCGGCCCGTGCGTTGGGCCTGTACGACGAACGATCAAGGAGAAACCGCAATGGCCGACCACGACCCCACCAAACCGACCCCCAACAAGGAAAAATTCAAGCCGCAGAACGTCCAGGATCCGCAGCAGAGCGGAAAGGACCGCGGCAAGCCCGGCGACACCGGGGGGATGGATATCGAACAGGGCAGCAGCGGCGTGACCAAAACCACGCCGAGCCGCTAGCAAGAACCCAGACGGGCAAACTCAGGCGGACTGCCTCGCCAGTGCCTCGCGCACTGCCGCGATGGCGTCCGCCGCTTTTGCGCCGTCCGGCCCGCCGCCCTGCGCCATGTCGGCGCGGCCACCGCCGCCCTTGCCGCCAAGCGCCTCCACGCCCGCGCGAACCAGCGCTACGGCGTCGAACCGACCGGTGAGATCGTCGGTAACCGCAACCGCGAAGGCACCCTTGCCGTCGTTGACCGCGCAGATCGCCGCCACGCCCGAACCCATCCGCTTCTTCGCTTCGTCGAGCAGCGGGCGCAGGTCCTTGGGGTCCAGCCCCTCGATGACCTTGCCCGAATAGGCCACCCCGCCGATGTCTTCGTCCGCGGCTGCCTCGCTGTTCGTGCTTGCTCCGTCGCCCGCGAGCGCCAGCGCACGCCGGGCCTCGGCGAGTTCCTTTTCGAGCTTCTTGCGTTCCTCGACCAAAGCTTCGACCCGCGCCGCGGCCTCGTCGGGCGAGGTGCGCAGCGTGCCGGCGATCGCCTGCAGCGCCTGATCGCGCGCGCCGAGCCACTGGCGCGCCGCTTCGCCGGTTACCGCCTCGATCCGGCGCACCCCGGAACTCACGGCGCTGTCCGAGACGATCTTGAACAGACCGATATCGCCTGTCGCCTCGACATGGATGCCGCCGCACAGCTCGACCGAATAGTTGCGACGGCCATCGCGCCCGGTGCCAATCGACAGCACGCGCACCTCGTCGCCGTATTTCTCGCCGAACAGCGCCAGCGCGCCGGCCGCGACCGCGTCGTCGGGTGTCATCAGCCGCGTCTGGACCGCCTCATTGGCGCGGATCTCCGCATTGACCTCGGCCTCAACCGCCGCGATTTCCACGGGCGTGAGCGGTTTGGGGTGCGAGAAATCGAACCGGAAGCGGTCGTCCGCAACCAGCGAGCCTTTCTGCGTCACATGCTCGCCGAGCTGATCGCGCAGCGCGGCGTGGAGTAGATGGGTCGAGGAATGGTTCGCGCGGATGCGGTCGCGCCTTTGGGCATCGACTGCGAGATGGACGGTATCCCCGCGCTTCACCGCGCCCTTGGTGACGCGGCCCACATGGGTGTGCAGCCGCCCGAGCGGCTTGTTGGTGGTTTCGACCGCGAATTCGATCCCCTCCGGGGTCCAGATCCGCCCCGAATCGCCGGTCTGACCGCCGCTCTCGCCGTAGAAAGGCGTCTGGTTGGTAAGCAGGATGACCGTCTCGCCCTCGCTCGCGCTCTCGACCTCGGCTCCGTCGCGGACGATCGCGATCACCGCGCCCTCGCCCGTGGTCGAACTGTAGCCGGTGAATTCGGTCGAGCCTTCGCGATCGGCGATGTCGAACCAAACCTCCTCGCTCGCGGATTCGCCCGAGCCCTTCCATGCGGCGCGGGCTGCGGCCTTCTGCTGCGCCATCGCGGCGTCGAAGGCATCGCGATCGACCGCGATGCCGCGGCTGCGCAGCGCATCCTCGGTGAGATCGTAGGGGAAGCCATAGGTGTCGTAGAGCTTGAACGCGGTGGCGCCGTCGAGCGTGCCGCCCTCGCCCATTGCGCCGGTGGCTTCGTCGAGCAGGCGCAGCCCCTTGTCGAGCGTGCGGCGAAACTGCGTCTCCTCGCGCTCGAGCACTTCCTCGATCAGCGCCTGTCCGCGCTGCAACTCGGGATAGGCCTGGCCCATCTCGGTAACCAGCGCGGGGACCAGCCGATGCATCAGCGGCTCGGCGGTGCCGAGCAGATGCGCGTGGCGCATCGCGCGGCGCATGATCCGCCGCAGCACATAGCCGCGCCCTTCGTTGGAAGGCAGCACGCCGTCGGCAAGCAGGAAGCTGGTCGACCGCAGATGATCGGCGATCACCCGGTGGCTGGCGGTGTTGTCGCCCTGCGCCGGAACGCCGGTCAGGCTTTCGCCCGCGGCGATCAGCGCCCTGAACGTATCGGTGTCGTAATTGTCATGGACGCCTTGGAGCACCGCGGCGATGCGTTCGAGCCCCATGCCGGTGTCGATCGAGGGCTTGGGCAGCGCTTCGCGGCTGCCATTGGCCTGCTGCTCGAATTGCATGAACACCAGGTTCCAGATCTCGACGAAACGGTCGCCATCTTCTTCCGGCGAACCCGGAGGGCCGCCCCAGATGTGCTCGCCGTGGTCGTAGAAGATTTCCGAGCACGGACCGCAGGGGCCGGTGTCGCCCATCGACCAGAAATTGTCGGCCGTGGCGATGCGGATGATCCGCTCCTCGGGCAGGCCGCTGATCTTGCGCCAAAGCGCGAAGGCTTCGTCGTCGGTGTGATAGACGGTGGCGGTGAGCCGGTCCGCCGCAAGACCCCATTCCCTGATGAGCAGGTTCCAGGCATGCTCGATCGCCTGCTCTTTAAAATAATCGCCGAAGCTGAAATTGCCGAGCATCTCGAAGAAGGTGTGGTGGCGGGCGGTGTAGCCGACATTGTCGAGGTCGTTGTGCTTGCCCCCGGCGCGGACGCATTTCTGGCTGCTGGTCGCGCGCGGGCTCGGCGGAGTTTCGAGCCCGGTGAAGGCGTTCTTGAACGGCACCATGCCGGCATTGACGAACATCAGCGTCGGATCGCTGAATGGCACCAGCGGCGCGGACGCCACCTGCGCATGATCGGCGGCGGAGAAATAGTCGAGGAAGGACCGGCGGATGTCGTTGGTCGATGTCATGAGGCGCAGTTAGGCAATCGCCGCGCGAGCGACAAGCGCGGAGTATCCGATTGCGGTGATCGCCGAACCGGGCCGGAAGCGTCGGACGCCCCCGGCCCCGCCCGCTACCAGCCGAAATAGGGACCGCCGCGCTCGCGCGCGCGCTGCCATGCGGGGCGGGCATGGACCGCCTCGACGAAGCGCGCCAGCTTTGGCGCTCGCTCGGCATAGCCCTGCATGACCGCGATCTCGGCGGGGAAGCTCATCAGGACATCGGCGGCAGACCAGTCGTTTCCGACGAAATGAAGATCGTCGCCCAGCTCGCGTTCGGTGAACATCACATGCGCCTCGAGCTGTTCGTCGATCCGCGGCATCAGCGGCGCGGCGGCCTCGCCCAGCCGCGCGCTATAGAGCTTGAGCATGACGGGGACGAAGAAACTGCTTTCGCCGAACTGCATCCATTCGAGGAATTCGACCCATTGCGCGCTGTCGCGCGAAGGCAGCCAGGCATCGCCGCCGTGGCGTTCGCACAGATACTGGATGATCGCGCCGCTTTCCGAGACCATAAGGCCGCCGTCCTCGATCACCGGCGACTTGCCCAACGGGTGCGCTTGCTTGAGTTCGGGCGGCGCGAGATTGGTGGTCGCATCGCGCTGATAGGAAACGATCGTATAGTCGGCGCCCAGTTCCTCGAGCAGCCAGAGGATCCGCTGCGAGCGGCTGTTGTTGAGATGGTGGACGGTGATGGTCATGCTGGGATTCCTCGCTGGTTGGGCCGCTGGTCCGGGCGCTGGTTCTGGCGCTGGCTCGGGACCAAGCCTATGCCATCCGCACCGGCGGGGCCATCACCATGTGAGATCATCCGATAGCTACCCTTCGGGTCCTCGCGGCCGGAACACGCAGCGGGACGCACAGTGAGACACGCAGCGAAAAGCCGCCGCAACAAGGGGCCTGGTGGGGCATGTTCTTGCGCACGGCGGCTTTCCGCGTGTCCGAACGCCGCTTATGGGGACAGCCGGGGGTGACGGCTGCGGCGTCCGCTTGAGAAGATGCGCTCAGTCCTCCGCGTCAGGACCGGTCATCATCTTCTCGGCGACTTCGTCGGTGCGGCCGCGAATGGCGGCTTCCAACCGGTCGCAAACTTCGGAATTTTCCTTCAGATAGGTCTTGGCGTTCTCGCGGCCCTGGCCGATCCTTATGCTGTCGTAGCTGAACCAGGAACCCGACTTCTCGACGATCCCGGCCTTGACGCCGAGATCGAGAATCTCGCCGATCTTGGAGATGCCCTCGCCATACATGATGTCGAATTCGACCTGCTTGAACGGCGGTGCGACCTTGTTCTTGACCACTTTCACGCGGGTCGAATTGCCGACGATATCGTCGCGGTCCTTGATCTGTCCGGTGCGGCGGATGTCGAGCCGGACCGAAGCGTAGAACTTGAGCGCGTTGCCGCCGGTGGTGGTCTCGGGATTGCCGTACATCACGCCGATCTTCATGCGCAGCTGGTTGATGAAGATCACCATGCATTTCGAGCGGCTGATCGAGCCGGTCAGCTTGCGCAGCGACTGGCTCATCAGACGGGCCTGGAGCCCGACATGGCTGTCGCCCATCTCGCCCTCGATCTCGGCGCGCGGCACCAGGGCGGCGACCGAATCAATCACCAGCACGTCGATCGCGTTCGAGCGGACCAGCGTATCGACGATTTCGAGCGCCTGCTCGCCAGTGTCGGGCTGCGACACGATCAGCTCGTCGATATCGACGCCCAGCTTGCGGGCATAGACCGGATCGAGCGCATGCTCGGCATCGACGAAGGCAGCGGTGCCCCCGCCCTTCTGCGCTTCGGCGATGACATGCAGCGCGAGCGTGGTCTTGCCCGAGCTTTCGGGGCCGTAGACTTCGATCACGCGCCCCTTGGGCAGGCCGCCCACGCCGAGCGCGATATCGAGCCCGAGCGATCCGGTCGAGATCGACTCGATGTTCATCGCTTCCTTCTGGCCCAGCTTCATCGCCGAGCCCTTGCCGAATGCGCGATCGATCTGCGCGAGTGCGGCATCGAGTGCCTTTTGACGGTCCACGTCGACTTCCTTGTCTTTTACGAGCTTCAGACTTGCCGCCATGACATTCCCTCCTGCGCTTGACCAGAGCCGCTGCCGACTCATCAACGGGAGAGTATGTACCGCGTTTGTTCCACCGGAACAAGAGTGGAACGAGAAAATTTCTCGGAAGCGCCGTTCAGCGCCTGGTCTTGCCCTGCCCGCTCAGCACTTCGGCGACTTTCTCGCTGATCTGCTGGACGCTGAAGGGCTTGGGAATGAAGTGCATGTTCTCGATGTCGATTTCGTTGCGCAGTTGTTCCTCGGCATAGCCCGACATGAACAGGATCGGGATCGTCGGCTTCACCCGGCGGACCGCGCGCGCCATCGCCGGCCCATCCATCGCGGGCATCACCACATCCGAAACGATGAGGTCGAACTCGATCCCGCTATTGGCCACCGCCGCCAGCCCGGCCTCGCCATCTGCGGCGGGGGTGACCGAATAGCCGGCGCGCGTCAGCGCCCGCTCGGCCACCGCGCGGACCATGTCTTCGTCTTCCACCAGCAGCAGATTGCCGCCCTCCGACCAGTCGCTCGCCTTGGCATCCTCGACTTCCTCGCGTCGCCGAGGGGCCGGCATTTCGCCCTTGTGAACGGGGAGGTAGACGGTGAAGCGCGCGCCCGCGGGTGTGCCGTCGGGTCCCGGCACGTTGTCGGCAAAGATGAACCCGTTGGACTGCTTGACGATGCCATAGACCGTCGAGAGCCCCAGTCCGGTGCCCTTGCCCTGCTCCTTGGTGGTGAAGAACGGCTCGAAGATCTTGTTGATGACGTTTTCGGGGATGCCGCCGCCGGTGTCCTGAACGATGAGCACGGTGTAGTCGTTGGCGGGCATGATATCGATGCCCATCTTGCGCGCGTCGCGCGCCGAGACGTGCCGGGTGGCGAGCGTCAGCCGGCCCTTGAGATCGGGCTGCCCCTTGCGCTCGGCATAGGCCTGCATCGCATCGCGCGCGTTGACCGCGAGATTGATGATCACCTGCTCGAGCTGCTGCGGATCGGCGCGGACCGGGCCGAGCTCGCGATCGTGACGCACCGAGAACTCGACCCTGCCGCCCATCAGCCGCTTGAGCAGCTGGCTGACCTCGCTGACCACGTCGGGCATCTGCAGCACCACCGGCCGCAGCGTCTGCTGGCGGCTGAAGGCGAGCAGCTGACGGGTGAGCGAGGCGGCGCGGTTGGAATTGGCCTTGATCTGCTGGATGTCGTCGTAATCGCTGTCGCCGGGAGTATGGCGCAGCAGCATCAGGTCGCAATAGCCGATGATCGCGGTGAGGACGTTGTTAAAGTCGTGCGCCACGCCGCCCGCCAGTTGGCCGACCGCCTGCATCTTGGTGGCCTGCGCCACCTGGCGGCGCAGGCGTTTCTCCTCGGTCGAGTCAGATAGCGACAAGAGAACTGCGGCATCGCCGAGCCCGCGCACTCCGGCGAGGCCGATGCTCACCGGCTCTTCCTTGTCGCCCGCCAGCCGCACCGCCATGTCGCCGCTCGCCGCGACCCCCTTGGCGAAGCGGCGCACGGTATCGGACATCGCCGCCTTGTCTTCCGCGACCACCAGATCCGAGGGGAATTGCGGCAGGCCGGATTTCTCGCGCTCGATGGCCCGCAGGAACGCCTTGTTGGCGAACAGGAAGCGGCCGTCGCGATCGGTCAGGGCCAGACCCAGCGGCAGCGCCGATAGCAGCGCTTCGAGCTGCGGAACCGCCGCGCGCCCGCTGCCTTCCCACGCGCCGCCGACGCCCACGCTGCTGTCGACCAGCAGCATCAAAGAGGGCGCCTCGTCGGCCCCGCTGACCTGCTTGGCGCCCGGTTCGTCGAGCGGGATGTGGACCAGTGTCTGCGGCGAACCCTGCTGGCCTTCGCGCGCGAAGTAGATGCGATCGCGGTCGTCGGACCGCAGCAATTGGACGAAATCCTTGCCCGATAGCGATTTGTCCGCCTGCCCGGTGGTCCGCTCGGCCAGCCCCCGGCTATGCTCGATCACGACGCCGTCGGGAGCGACCAGCGCGACTTCCAACCCTGCGCGCGACATCGTGGCGCCGAAGGGGCCGGCAATGCTTTCCGCCACGCCGTCGTAGCTGCGATGCTCGATGATCTCGCGAAACCGCCAGATCAAATAGTCCTCTCCCCGACCGCTGCGCTCGACCGTGAGGCGAAATGTCCGCTCACTCTGCGCCAGACGCAGCAGTTCGACCTCGCCGCGTCCGTCCCGCCATGCCGCCCGCGCGGCGGCGTTCGCGGCTTCGCGCCCGCGCTCGTCGAGCGCCAGCGCCTGCGGCTCGGCATCGATGCCGAACCAGTCGCGATAGGTCGAATTGGCGCAGGTCAGCCGGTTGGCACGATCGGTAATCGCGATGGCGACGCGCTTGTTCTCGATCGCCGCATGCGTCACCGACCAGTCGGGCGGCGCAAGATCGCGGGCCGCTGGCGGCGTCTTCAGCCGGGTGATCAGCAAGAGGCCCAGCATGAGCGTGAGCAAACCCCCGGCGTAGGCGGCGGCCATGAGCCCGCTCGAACCCAGCAGCCAGACCAAGCCGACCGACAGGCCCATTGCAACAAGCAGGCCGATCACCAGCGGAATCGGCGGCAGTCGCAGGAGCCCATCGTCGCCGGCAGTGATCATCGGTCCTCCGCGCCCGGCAGACCTGCGGTCTCTTCCATCGCGCCGAGACGTTGCTTACGCTTGCGCATCACCAGATTGCGCCAGATGAAACCCGCGATGAGATGGCCCGCAGCCGCGCCCACCACCGCGAGAACCACGAAGCCGAAAGCGGTCAGCCCGGCCAGTTCGAAGAACCCCGCCAGCGCCCCGCGGTCATGCGCGATTTCCGAGGCGGCGCCACCACCGACCGCGGCATCGATGTTGAGCACCGTGGCTCCGACCTTGTTGGCCACCACCAACCAGAACGGGAAGGTAAAGGGATTGGTCACGAAGGTCACCGCAGCTGCCAAAGGCACATTGGCGCGCGCCGGGAGCGCGAGAAAGGCGGCGAGGAAAATCTGCCCAAGCGGCACGATGAACGCGGCAAACAGGCCGAGCGCGACGCCGCGAGGGACCGAGCGCCGGGTGAAACGCCACAGTTCAGGGCTCAGGAACCGGTGCGCGATCGGTTGAAGATATTTGTTCCGCCCCATCTGCTCGCGCGTGGGCATATGCTTGCGGAACCAGTCCGACAGAAACGTCTTGGATCGCATATCGCTCATTGCCACCCTGCAGCATTGTGCCAGCGGGCGGGACTAGGCAAGGAGCGTGAACGGGCTGGCGGCATGAAGTGCATTCCGAGCTTGGGTGACTAGCGGCGTGGACCTGTCCGATGCGTGAACTTGCGCGAGCGCCTGCACGGCGACCGCGCGCGCAAGATCTGGCTGTCAGCCACGATCGCGCATTACGCGCGCCTTGTCCCGCTGCCAATCGCGATCCTTGATCGTCTGGCGCTTGTCGTGCGCCTGCTTGCCCCTGGCCACCGCCAGCTCGACCTTCGCGCGGCCTGTCGAATTGAAATAGACCGAGAGCGGGACCAGCGTCATGCCCTTGCGTTCGATCGCGCCGAGCAGGCGCTCGATCTCGCGCTCGTGCAGCAGCAGCTTGCGCGGGCGCTTGGGCTCGTGGTTTTCGCGGTTGCCGTTTGCGTATTCGGGGATGTTGGCATTGACCAGCCAGACCTGTCCGCCGCGCACCTCGGCATAGCTTTCCTTGATCGAGGCCTGCCCGCCGCGCAGCGCCTTCACTTCCGTACCGTGGAGCGCCAGGCCCGCCTCGAGCGTATCCTCGACGTGATAGTCGAACCGCACCCGCCGGTTGTCGGCGACGGTCTTCTGCTTGTCGAAAGTGGCGGGCTTGGGACGGGCCATGATGACGGGCACTTAGGAAGGCCGGGGCCAAAGGGAAAGGGGGAACGGTTACGGCCTGCCGGTTTGCGTCGACCGGGCGAACTGCCGCTGCGCCCCCTGTCACACCAGACCGGCATGCTCCAGCGCCGCATCGACCGCCTTGCGCGCCTCGGGACTGCAGGCGCACAGCGGCAGGCGGACCTCGTCGGTCAGCCAGTCGTGGACCCGCGACAGCGCGTATTTAACCGGCGCGGGCGAGCTGTCCTCGAACATGGCGTAATGCAGCGGATAGAGCCGGTCGTTGAGCTGGCGCGCCTTGACCAGATCATTGTCCGCGCAGGCCCGCTGGAACTCGGCACACAGCGCCGGCGCGACATTGGCGGTCACCGAGATGCAGCCCTTGCCGCCCGCGGCGTTGAACGGCAGCGCCAGTTCGTCATTGCCCGAGAGCTGGCAGAACTCCTTGCCGATCCCCATCCGGTGGTCGGCGACCCGGCTGAGATCCTCGCTGGCATCCTTGATGGCGATGATGCTGTCTGGATATTTGTTCGCCAGGGCGATCGTGGTTTCGGGCGCGATATCGGTGACCGTGCGCGCGGGCACGTTGTAGAGCACGATCGGCAGATCGCAATTTTCTGCCAGATGGCTGAAATGCGCGATCAGCCCCGCCTGGCTCGGGCGGTTGTAATAGGGCGCCACGCACAGCGCCGCCGCGGCACCGGCCTTCTTCGAGAAGTGCATGTGCAGGAGTGCGTTCTTGGTGTCGTTGCTTCCGCAGCCGGCGATCACCGGCACGCGGCCTGCCGCCTGCTCGATGCAGACCTCGACCACGCGGTGATGCTCGGCATTGGACAGCGTCGAGGCCTCGCCGGTGGTGCCGCAGGGGACCAGCGCCGAGCTTCCGTTCTCGATCTGCCAGTCGACCAGCCGCCGGAAAGCGGCTTCGTCGAACGTTCCGTCGCGAAAAGGAGTCACCAGGGCCGGTATCGAGCCAGAGAACATTTACGAAGGTCCTGCGTTGGTCCCATGCACGCAAAATTCTTGCGCGCTGGGAGGGAAATCGTTCAGCGCCTGATAAGGAGCCGGAAGGCACAATGTCCAGCATGGGTCACAAAACACTTACAACATTCGTACTTCTCGCCAGCACCGCGCTGGCTCCACCGCTGGCCGCCCAGTCGATGAGTAACCAGTCGATGGGCAACACGCCCAATGTCCGGTCCAATATGGTTGCCATGCAGCCGGCCCGGATGGCCGAGGCAGTCGATCGCTGGAACTACCTGCGCGAACAGCAGAACCTGCCGTTTGCGACCTACGCCAATTTCATCAGCGCCTATCCGGGCTTCCCGATGCAGGAGCGGTTGCAGCAACGCGCCGAAGCCGCGCTCGACACCGACCCGGTGGACACCGAGTCGCTGGTCGCCTTCTTCGATCGCAACCCGCCGCTGACCAACCCCGCCAAGGCGCGCTACGCACTCGCGCTCGCGACTCAGAACCGTCCGGAAGCTTTCGCCATGGCGCAGGACGCCTGGCGCGGCGGCACCATGAGCGGCACCGCCGAAGCCTATCTTCAGGGTCTTTATGGCGCTCGTTTCACCCCGGAGGATCACGATGCGCGGATGAACGCCTTGCTGTGGCAGGGCGACAGCGAAGCCGCGGCCCGCAATGTGGTGCGCGTTTCGCCGGCACAGCGCGGACTCGCGATGGCGCGACTGGCGCTGCTTCAAGGCGAAACGCCGTCCTCGGCCGGACTGAGCGTGCCCAACGACGCGCGTTCAGACCCGGGCTATGTCTACAATCTGGTCCGCCACTATCGCACCAGCAATCAGATCCCGCAGGCGGTCGCCCTCCTGACCAGTCGCCCGACTTTCACCCGCCCCGCATTCGATGGCGAGGCCATGATCGGCGAGATGCTGCGCGTGGCGCAGGGTGCAAGTTCGGACCAGGCGGCGCGTATCGCGGCTTCGGTCGACGATCTCTTTGCTCCGGGGTACGACGTCAGCGACGGCGCCTATCGCCTGCGCGACGACTACACCTCGTTGATGTGGCTCGGCGGCACCGGCGCACTGTGGCATATGGGCGACGGCACTCGTGCGGCGCCGCTGTTCTATCGCTACGGCGCGGCAGCGAAGACCCCGCAAACCCGCTCCAAGGGCTTCTACTGGGCCGGTCTCGCCGCTTCGCGCGCCGGCATGGCGCAGGAAGCCGAGCGGTACTTCAACCTCGCCGCGCAATATCCCGACCGGTTCTACGGCCAGCTCGCGCTCGACGAACTCGGGCGGCCGGTGCCACCGCTGCAACGGGTGGCGGTGGCTACGCCGACCGACGAGCAACGCCGCGAATTCGCCCGATCGCCGCTGGTCGCCGCGACGCGCTATGTGGCGCAGGGCGCCCCTTGGAGTACGGGCATCCAGTTCTATCGCGAACTGGCGCAATCCGCCGATACGCCCGAAGAACACGCGCTGGTCGCCGAACTGGCGCAAGAGATCGCCCGGCGGGATCTGGCGGTCAACGTCACCGAAGCGGCGGCAGCCGATGGTCACGACAGCTTCGTGGCGCAGGGTTTCCCGACGCTGCCGCTTCCTGCGGGCGCGAACTTCACCCTCGTCCACGCCATCGCAAGGCAGGAAAGTCAGTTCGCGCAGAATGCGATCAGCCATGCCGGCGCGCGCGGGCTGATGCAGTTGATGCCCGGCACCGCCCGCGAGGAAGCGGATCGTGCGGGCATGAACTACATGACCGCCAATCTGATCGATGATGCGAGCTACAACATCCGCCTGGGCAGCAACCACATCGAGCGGCTCGTCTCCTACTACGACGGCAGCTATCCGCTCGCCTTCGCGGCCTACAATGCCGGACCGGGCAATGTGAACAAATGGCTGCGCGCCAATGGCGACCCGCGCACTGGCGCGATCGGCTGGCTCGAATGGATCGAGAAGGTGCCGTTCTTCGAAACCAAGAACTACATTCACCGGGTGATCGAGAACGCGGCGGTCTACGAACACCTCTACCCTGATCGTACGGTCTACGGTCAGGCGCGGACGGTGAGTGACTTCCTGCGCTGATTTGCTCTAGGGCGGCGCATCATGACCGCGCCGACCAATCCGATCACCCCTGCGGGCTACGCCGCGCTCAAGGCTCGCTACGACCTCCTGCTCGGCACCGAACGGCCGGCGATCGTCGAGATCGTCAGCTGGGCGGCGGGCAATGGCGACCGGAGCGAGAACGGCGATTATATCTATGGCCGCAAGCGTATGCGCGAAATCGACCGCGAACTGGCGCATCTCGCCCGCCGGCTCAAGGCGGCGCGGGTGATCGATCCCAGCGAGCAGCCCGACAAGCAGCGGGCCTTCTTCGGCGCGCGGGTGACGCTTGCTGACGAGGATGATGTCAGGAAGAGTGTCACCTTGGTCGGCGACGACGAACAGGATGCCGGAGCCGGCCGGATTGGCTGGTCCTCCCCCCTCGCCCGGGCGATCAAGGGCGCTGCGGTGGGCGACCTTCGGTCGGTGCGGCTTCCGGGCGGCGACAAGGAATGGGAAGTTGTCGCAATCGCTTATGACTAGACTCGGCCTCGCCCTCCTGCTCCTCCTCGCGGCTCCTCTCTCCGCCAAGGAGAGCCTTGGAGTCTTCGGCAATTGGGGCGCCTTTCGCGACGAGGCCGGCCCCCGCTGCTACGCCATCGCCATCCCTCGCACGAACTCTGCGTCCGGCAGCGGGCAGGCCTACGCCAGCGTCGCTACCTGGCCGCGGCGCAATATTCGCGGCCAAATCCATTTTCGCCTGTCGCGCGAAACGCGGGCGGACAGCGCCGTGACGCTGCAGATCGGGCGCGAACGCTTCGAACTGACTGGAGGCGGCGTGGACGCCTGGGCCGCTGACCGCGCGATGGATGCAGCCATCGTGGCCGCACTGAGATCGGCAGACCGGATGAGCATTGGCGCGGCCGACAGCAGCGGGCGGCGCTTCTCCGACCGCTACGTACTGGACGGCGTGGCCTCGGCAATGGACGCGGCGACCGTCGCCTGCGCACGCCGCCGCTAGGCAAATAAAAGGCGGGCCGCAGCACGAAGCTGCGACCCGCCGATCTTAAAGCGTCATTCGATTAGAAGCGGAAGCCGACGCCCGCGACGACCTGATGACGATCGGTGTCGATGTCGAAATTCGCCGTGTCGGGCGCATCGCCTTCGAAATCGATCTCGGCATCGCTGTAGTTCGAATAGCGGTATTCGAGCTTCACGAAGCTTTGCTCGGTCATGGCGTATTCGACACCTGCGCCAAGGCGATAACCGTCGGCATCGATGTCCTGATCGAAGGTTTCGGTGCCGGAAGCCGAACGGATGTTGTATTTGGCGTTGGTGTAGCCGCCCTTGGCGTAGACCAGCAGATCGGGCTGCGCCAACACACCGACGCGCGCGCCGACGTAGAGGTCGCGGCCGGTTTCGACATTGCCGAGGCCAAAGCCTTCGAAATCGCCGTCCCGGAATTCCACATCGGCGGTGGAGCCGGTGTATTCGCCTTCGACACCAAGCACGAAGCCGCCAGCACTGAAGTCGTAACCCAGCGCGCCGCCATAGACGACGCCTTCGATCGACTGATCGTTGTCGATGCTTGAATCATCGTCGATCGAGCTGCCAGCTGTACTGCTGTCGTAGCCGGCGATGATCTCGGCGCGCGGACCGGTGAAAGTGCCGTCGACCGCGGACTGAGCCATAGCCGGGGCCGAAATCGAAAGAGCCGAACCTGCGACCAGAAGGACTGTTGCGTATTTCATGTTATTCTACTCCGTTGTCGTAAACCCGCGGACTTCTGCCGCGTGGACCTACTCAACGGCGCATATGCCAGCGCAGTTTCATGAACCTGAAACAACAAGAATCTGTTGCAGTTTGGTAACATTGCTGCATCGACCCGTGCCCGTTTGTCGACCGGATCGAAGCAGCCGCGTCTCCTCGAGGTTTGCCGACCAGCAGCCTTTCGCAAATGCGGCAACGCCCCTATATGCGTATCTCCCATGCCAGACACCACGCTCATGACCATTCCCGGACAGGTCGATCCCGTCCCGACCTCGCGCGACATCACCCCGCGCAGCGACGGCCGCGTCGATCTTCTCGGCCTGCCCCGCCCCCGGATCCGCGCGCTGCTCGAAGAGGCCGGGCTCGATCCCAAGCAGGCCAAGCTGCGCGCCAAGCAGCTGTTCCACTGGCTCTATCATCGCGGCGTCACCGAGTTCGACGCGATGACCGACATGGCCAAGACGCTGCGTCCCTGGTTGGCCGAGCGCTTCGTCATCGGCCGCCCTGAGGTGGTGGAGGCACAGCATTCCTCCGACGGCACGCGCAAATGGCTGCTCAAGACCAGCGACGGGCACGAGTTCGAGATGGTCTTCATCCCCGACGACGACCGCGGCACGCTTTGCGTCTCGAGCCAGATCGGCTGCACGCTGAACTGCACCTTCTGCCACACCGGGACGATGCGGCTGGTCCGAAACCTGACCCCGGGCGAGATCGTCGGCCAGGTCATGCTGGCGCGCGATTCGTTGGGCGAATGGCCGAAAGCCAGCGCGAGTCCCCGCGCAGGCGGGGACCTCGGGCAGCCTGGCACTACGCCGACCGAGACCCCCGCCTTCGCGGGGGATCACGATCACGATGAGCCCGGCGAATACCGCGCCGACGGGCGGCTGCTGACCAATATCGTGATGATGGGAATGGGCGAGCCGCTCTACAATTTCGACAATGTCCGCGACGCCTTGCAACTGGTGATGGATGGCGAGGGGCTGGCGCTGTCCAAGCGCCGGATCACGCTTTCGACCAGCGGCGTGGTGCCGATGATGGCGCGCTGCGGCGAGGAGATCGGGGTCAACCTCGCGGTCTCGCTCCACGCGGTGACCAAGGAAGTGCGCGACGAGATCGTGCCGATCAACCGCAAATACGGGATCGAGGAGCTGCTCCAGGCCTGCGCCGATTATCCCAGCGCCAACAACGCGCGGCGGATCACCTTCGAATACGTCATGCTCAAGGACAAGAACGACTCTGACGCCGATGCGCACGAGCTGGTCCGGCTGCTGCGGCAATACGACCTGCCCGCGAAGGTCAATCTGATCCCGTTCAATCCGTGGTCGGGTTCGATCTACGAATGCTCGACCCCGGAGCGGATCCGTTCGTTCAGCGGCATCGTGTTCGACGCGGGGATATCCGCGCCGGTGCGCACGCCGCGCGGCCGCGACATCGATGCCGCCTGCGGCCAGCTCAAGACCTCGGCCGAGAAGAAGAGCCGGGCGCAGCGCGACCGCGAGGCTGCCGAGAACGAGACCGCAGCCGCCTGATGGCCGACGCGGCGACCCTCGCTTTCTACCAGGAGCAGGCGCCGCGCTACACGATGAGCTTCGATCAGGCGCCCAGCCGCCATCTCGACGGCTTTCTCGATCGCGTGTCGCCCGGCGCACGCGTCCTCGAGCTGGGCTGCGGCGGCGGGCGCGACTCGGCACGAATTCGGGAGCGGGGTTTCGATCTGGACGCCACCGATGGCACCCCGGCCATGGTCAGGAAGGCCAATGAGCGGTTCGAAATCGGCGCTCGCGCCATGCGGTTCGACCAGCTCGATGCAGAAGCAGCTTACGACGCGGTCTGGGCCCACGCCTGTCTGCTCCATGTCGGGCGTGCCGAACTGCCCGCGATCCTCGCTGCGGTCCACCGCGCGCTCAGGCCCGGAGGCTGGCATTATGCGAGCTACAAGCTCGGCACCGGCGAAGGACGCGACCGCCATGGCCGGCTGCACAATTTCCCTACCGAGGACTGGCTGGAGACGATCTATCGCGAAGCCCGCTTCGCGATCGCGGACACGCAGGTCTATCCCGGCAAGGGCGCGGACGGCGTGATGCGCGACTGGATGGCACTGACGGTGCGCAGACCGTGACAGCCCGGCCCGCCAGCGGCGAAGCCGAGGTCCTCGCACTGTGCGTCGGCCAGCCGCAACCCTTCAACGGCGCCGAACTGAGCGCGATCGACAAGCGCGCGGTCGCCGGCCCCGTCGCCATTCGCAGCTTCGGGCTGGAGGGCGACATGGTAGCCGACACCAAGCACCATGGCGGACCGGACATGGCGGTCCATCACTATCCGCGCGACCATTATGCCGGATGGGACCCCTGGCTCGGCGGCAATGCGGTGCTCGCCTGCGATGCGCCGTTCGGCGAGAATATTAGCACGGCGGGTCTGACCGAAAGCGATGTCCACATCGGTGGTCGGTTCCGGCTTGGCTCGGCGCTGATCGAGGTCAGCCAGCCGCGCCAGCCCTGCTGGAAGATCGAGCATCGCTTCGGCCGCATGGGCATGGTCAAGCGCATCCTCCGGGAGCACAATTGCGGCTGGTACTACCGCGTCATCGAGGAAGGCGAAGCGCAGGCTGGAGATGTCATCCGGCGCGTCGAGACCGGACACGAGGGCTGGAGCGTGGCGCGGCTTTTCGCCTGCCTGTACGATCCCTCGCAAGCTGCCACCGCCGCCGAACTGCAGGAAATCGCCGCGCTCGAGCGGCTGTGCGACGAATGGCGCAAGAAGGCCGCGAAGGCGATTGCGGGCTAGGCCGGTTCCCACTGCTTAGGCGAGCAAGCCGCCGACCGATCGATTATCCCGAGAAACACCTTTGCTTGACCGCCCGATGATGGTTGAAGGGCAAGGATGCTTGCCCGCGGCCAACCTCCAGCATGACCCAGCCTGCAGTTCTGATCACCGGCGGAGCGCGGCGCATAGGCGCTGCGATCGCGCGAGCATTCGGCGATGCGGGCTGGCACGTCGTCATCCACTATGGAAGTTCGCGCGAGGAGGCGGAAGCCCTAGCCGGAGAGCTGCCGAGCGCCGAGACCGCGAGTTGCGATCTGGCGGACGGCGAGGCTTCGGTGGCTCTCGTCGAGCGCCTAGCGGCCCGGCTCGACGACTGGCGGGTGCTGGTTAATTGCGCCAGCGTCTTCGAACCCGATGGTTCGCGCGCACTCGATCCCGAAACCAATCGCCGTGCCTTCGCGATCAATGCGGCGACGCCCGCGCGCATGGCGCAAGCGTTTCTGGCGCGGTCGCGGACCGGCCAGGGGCGGCGGGTCATCCAGATCACCGACCAGAAGATCCGCAATCCCAACCCCGACTTCTTCAGCTACACCATGAGCAAGCACGCGCTCCACGCCACCGTGGCGATGCTCAGCAAGGCGCGGCTGCGGGCGGAGGATCGGGTCTACGGGCTGGCCCCCGGCGCCATCCTCGCCAGCCACGATCAGGCGCAGGACGAGACCGACATTTCCCACCGGCTCAACCTGCTGCAGCGCAAGACGGCACCCGCCGAGGTGGCACGGGCGGCATTGTTCCTGGCGCAGGGCTGGATGGCGAGCGGCCAGACGCTGTTCGTCGACAGCGGCCAGCACCTGCTCGACCAGGACCGCGACGTGATCTATCTTGCCCGCGAGCAGGTCCGCAGCGGAGAGATTGCATGAAACGCCACGCCCTGACGACGCGCCTCTGGCACTGGATCAGCGCCGTCCTCGTGGTGATCCTGTTCATGTCGGGCCTCACCATCTCCAATGCGCACCCCTGGCTCTATTGGGGCGAAGCGGGCTTCATGCCGCAAGAGGCCTGGCTGGCCGTGCCGCGATTTCCCGACTGGATGACGATTCCGGGCTATTACAGCCTCGCGGTAGCGCGCGACTGGCACAATCTCGCGGTCTGGCCCTTCGCGCTGATGCTGCTGTTCATCTGGATCGCGATGCTGGCGAACCGCCACTTCAAGCGCGATCTCGCGACCACGGCGGAGGAATGGCAACCGCGAAACATCCGCCGCGACATCGCCGCGCATCTCCGGCTCGACTTCGATCACGGCGCGGGCAAGTACAACTTCTTCCAGAAACTCGCCTATGGGCTGGTGTTCGGCGTGTTCTTGCCGATGATGATCTTCACCGGGATCGCCATCAACCCGGGTCTGGGGCCGACATTCGGCTGGCTGATCGATCTGCTGGGCGGGCGGCAATCCGCGCGCAGCCTGCATTTCATCTTCGCCTTCGCGCTGTTCGGTTTCTTTATCGTCCATGTGGTGATGGTGATGCTGGCCGGGCCGGCGCGGCAGGTCAGCGACATGATCACCGGCGGCAAAGGCAAGGATGGAGAAGCCGATGCGCCGTAGGAACTTCCTCGTCGCCGCAGGCGCGGCCTTGCTGGCGGGCTGCAACAAATTCGCCGAGAGCGGCCCCGGAGCGAAGCTGCTTTCCGCCGCCGAGCGCTGGCACCTGGGAGCGCATCGCTTCCTGCGCGACCGCGAAGCGCTGGCGCCGGAGTTCGCACCCGGCGAGATCTCGCCCTTCTTCCGCGGCAATGGCACCACCGATCCGCAAAGCCCCGCCTATCGAGCCCATGCCGCGCAAGGCTTTGCCGAGTGGCGGCTGGCGGTGGGCGGGCTGGTCGAGACCCCGATGGCGCTGTCGCTCGACAACATCCGGCGATTGCCCCAGCGCACCCAAATCACCCGCCACGACTGCGTCGAAGGGTGGAGCGCGATCGGGCAATGGACCGGACCGCAATTGTCGCTGCTGCTCGAGGCTGCCGGTCTGCGTCCGGAGGCCAAATACATCCTGTTCCTCTGTGCCGACGAACTCAATGGGGACCGGTATTACGAGAGCATCGACCTGATCGATGCCTTCCACCCGCAGACGATCGTGGCGCACAGCCTCAATGGCGAGCCGCTGCCGATCCGCAACGGCGCGCCCTTGCGGATGCGGATCGAGCGGCAATTGGGTTATAAGCACGCCAAATATCTCACCGCGATCATGGCGGTGGCGAGCCTCGACGACATCGGCGGCGGAGAAGGCGGCTACTGGGAAGATCGCGGCTATCAGTGGTACGCGGGGATCTAGCGGCCTCCGCCAGCGTAGTTCTCTTGAAGCCTCAAGGAGATAAGCGGCATGGCCGGTGGTTGGGCGCGCGATGGCGCGGTTCAGGATCAGATCGACGACACCATTTCGGACGCGGTCAGGGCGGCGCGGTCGCGAATGCCGGTGGGCGAGAGCGAGCGCTATTGCATCGAGTGCGGCGAAGAGATTCCCGAGCGGCGGCGCGAGGCCCTGCCCGGCGTCAAGCGCTGCGTCGCTTGTCAGTCGGGGCTCGATTCCAGCGCCCGCGCCTCTGGGATCAACCGCCGCGGCAGCAAGGACAGCCAGCTGCGCTAGTCCTGGGCCTCAGAGATCGGGAAGGCGCTGGCTGGCGAAGCCCCAGCCGGACAGGCTCTTGCTCGCGGCGCGATCGATCAGGCGCTTGGCATCGTCGATAGAGAACAGCTTCGCGTCTTGCAACGCCTTCAACTCGTTCCAGGCGATCGGTGCTGCTACCGGCGCTCCTGCCCGTGCACGGGCGGAATAGGGCAGCACCGCCGTGCTGCCACGCTGGTTGCGCAGCCAGTCGATGAAGATCTTCCCCTTGCGCTTGGCCTTGCTCATCGTTGCGGTGAAGCGCTCGGGCTCGGCGAGGCTGAGCGCCTCGGCAAACCGGCGGCTGAAATCCTTGTGCGCTTCCCAGTCATGGCCCGGTGTCAGCGGGACCACCACGTGGACGCCCTTCCCGCCTGAGAGCATGGCAAAGCTCACCAGTCCCAGATCGGAGAGCCGGTCGCGGATATCGCGCGCCGCGCTCTTCACATCGCCGAAATCGAGCCCCTCGTCAGGGTCGAGATCGAACACCATCCGGTCGGGCGCCTCGACATCGCCGCTGCGCGATCCCCAGCCGTGGAACTCGATCGTGCCCATCTGGACGCATTGCAGCAGCCCGCGCGCGTCCTCGACGAACAGATAATCCTCGCTGCCGCCATCCTTCTCGACGATCGGCACGTGGCGCACCGCGTCGCCGAAGCTGCCGCTGTCGTGCTTCTGAAAGAAGCACTTCTTGGCTCGCCCCTGCGGGCAGCGCACCAGACTGACCGGGCGTTCCGCGGCGAAGGGAAGCATGATCGGGGCGACCGCTTCGTAGTAATCGGCGAGCTGCCCCTTGGTCTGTCCGCTCTCGGGAAAGACGACCCGCTCGCGGCTGCTGATCGCGACTTCGGCTTCGGGCGCCGGGGGGTCGGCGGGTAGCTCCGGGGTGACGTCCTCGGCCGGCTTGTCGGTGCGCAGGCCCAGATAGCTGCCGTGGCGGACATTTCCCGCGGCGGTGAATTCGGCGAAGGCGATCTCGGCGACCAGGTTCGGCGTCACCCACGAGACGCCCCGGCTCGACACCTTGTCGACCTCGGCGGGCGGGGTCTTGCGGGCCAGCCGCTTCAGCTTGCCCGCCAGCTCTTCCATGTCGTCCTGCGAGAAGCCGGTGCCGACATTGCCCTTGTAGACCAGCTCGTCATCCTCGTGCTGCGCCAGCAGCAGCGACGAAAAGGGACGCGCCTTGGCCGAAGACTTCTTCCAGCCGATCACGACGAACTCCTGCCGCCGGGTGCATTTGACCTTCACCCAGGATTTCGACCGGCGCGAGGCATAGCGGCCGTCGATGGTCTTGGAGATGATCCCTTCCTGCTTCGCGCCGCACATGGCGCGGTAGAGCTTCTCCCCCGCGCCGATGACGTGCTGGGCGATATGGATCGGCGGCTCGGCACGGTCGAGCAGCGCTTCGAGCCGTTCCTTGCGTTCGACGTTGGGCAGGTCGGTGAGATTTTCCCCCTCGGCCTCGAGCAGATCGAAAGCGTAGAAGAGCAGATCATCGCCCTTCCCCTGCGCCCCATGCCCGCGCTTGAGCACGCTCTGCAGCGAGGAGAAATCGGGGTTGCCATCCGCGTCCGTGGCGACGATCTCGCCGTCGATAAGGCAGCTCGGCAGATCGAGCGCGGCGAAGCTCTCGACCAGCGGAGCGAACTTTTCTGTCCAGTCCTTCCCGTTGCGAGTGTAGACCCGGACCTCGTCGCCCTTTGCCGCAATCAGCGCACGATAGCCGTCGAACTTGATCTCGTGCATCCAGCGATTGCCGGTGGGCACATCGTCGACCAGCGTGGCAAGCTGCGGCTTGCGGAATTTGGGCAGCGGAGCGGGCTTGGCGGGTCTGGCGGTCGTTGCCTTGCCCGCATTGCGCGACGCGGCCTTCTCCATCTGCGCCAGAAAGGCATCGTCCTTCTTGCCCGCCAGCGAGTACTCGCCTTTGCGGTCCGCCGCGATCTCCGCCATCGAACGACCGGTCAGCACGCTGGTCAGTTCGCGCTGGACCAGCGCATCCCCTTCCTGCGCATGGTCGTCCTGCAATTTGCGCAGCAGCCAGTTCTCGCGCTTTTCGCCGGGCTTTTTCTTCAGCCGGATCAGCAGCCATTCGCCCTTCATCCGCTCGCCCTCGAGACAGAAGTGGAGATGGCCCTTCTCGAGATCCGAAGCGCTCTTGCCTTCGATCGGCGCCCAGGTCCCGCGATCCCACAGCATCACCGTCCCGCCGCCATATTCCTCCTTCGGAATGGTCCCCTCGAACTCGGCGTAGGACATCGGATGATCCTCGGTGCGCACCGCCAGCCGCTTGATGTCAGGATCGGGCGATGGCCCCTTGGTGACCGCCCAGCTCTTGAACACCCCGCCCACTTCCAGCCGCAGATCCCAGTGCAACCGCGTCGCATCGTGCTTCTGGACGATGAACAGATCGCCGCCCGCGCTGCTCTGCGCCTTACCAGAGGGCTCGGGCGTCTTCCCGAAATCGCGCTTGGCATTGTAGGTGGCGAGGGGATCGGTGCGGGCCATCGATCAGGCGGATTTCTTCTTGCGCGCGGTGCTCTTGGCCGCCCCCTTCGCCGGCTTGCCCGTGCCCTTTTCGGCAGCGACCGATTTCTTGAGCGCCGCCATCAGGTCGATCACATTGCCTCCGGTGGCCGCGGGTTCCTCGGCATCCTCGACGATCCGCTTGCCGTCCTTGGCCTTGGCCTTGGTGTCGATCAGCTTGCGCAGCGCCTGCGCGTAGCGGTCCTCGAACTCGCCCGCATCGAAGGGCGCAGTCTTCTTGTCGATCAGGCTGGTGGCGAGATCGAGCAGATCCTCGTCGGGCTTGTCCTCGCCGATCTCGCCGAAGAAGGACTGACCCTTGCGGACCTCGTCGGCATAGCGCAGCGTCTCGAGCAGCAGTCCCTTGCCGCAGGGCTTGACCGCCACCAGCTTCTCCGCGCCGCGCACCGACAATTGCCCGAGCCCGACCTTCCCCGCCTGGCGCAAGGCATCGCGCAGCACGATGAAGGCTTCTTCGGCGAGCTCGTCCTTCGGAACGACGTAATAGGGTTTCTCGTAATAAAGCGCGTCGATCTCATGCGCCTCGACGAACTGGACCAGTTCGAGCGTGCGCTTGCTCTCGACCTTGACCGCCTCGATCTCCTCGTCCTCGAGCAGGACGTAATTGCCCTTGGACAATTCGTAGCCCTTGACGATCTCGTCCCGGTCCACCGGGCCGACCCCGGCGACGACCTTGTCGTAGGCGATGCGCTTGCCCGAAGGCTCGTGGATCTGCCGGAAGCTGATCTTGGCTCCCGACTGGGTCGCGGAATAAAGCTCGACCGGGATCGAGACCAGCGCGAGCCGGATCTGACCCTGCCAATAGGCGCGTGCAGCCATGGATTGGTTCCTTTCGAGATATAGCAGCGCTTGAAGCGCGCAAATGTTTCGCAAGGCTCGTGATGCGCCGTTTGGATTGCCGCTCGCGCCGCACGCTGGTAACGGGCGCGCGCACCCCGGGCCTGGCTTGCAGGTCGGTATTTCAGGAATTGCCCTTCATGCCCAGCACCTCCGAAGCCCATCCCCGCAAGGTCGTCCTCGCCTATTCGGGCGGTCTCGACACCTCGGTGATCGCCAAATGGCTGAGCGTCGAGCGCGGCTGCGAGGTCGTGACCTTTACCGCCGATCTGGGCCAGGGCGAGGAGATCGAGCCGGCGCGCGACAAGGCCCGCGCGATGGGGATCCCCGACGCCAACATCTTCATCGAGGACCTGCGCGAGGAATTCGTCCGCGATTTCGTCTTCCCGATGATGCGCGCCAACGCCCGCTACGAGGGCGACTATCTGCTCGGCACCAGCATCGCCCGCCCGCTGATCTCCAAGCGGCTGGTCGAGATCGCGCGCGAGACCGGCGCCGATGCCATCGCGCATGGCGCCACCGGCAAGGGCAACGACCAGGTCCGTTTCGAGCTGTCCGCCTATGCGCTCGCGCCCGACATCACGGTCATCGCGCCGTGGCGCGAGTGGGATCTGACCAGCCGCACCGCGCTGATCGCCTGGGCCGAGGCGCACCAGATCGCCATCCCGCGCGACAAGCGCGGCGAGAGCCCCTTCTCCACCGACGCGAACCTGCTGCACACCTCCTCGGAGGGCAAGGTGCTCGAGGACCCATGGGAGGAGACCCCCGACTATGTCTATTCGCGCACCGAGCACCCCGAGCAGGCGCCCGATACGCCCGAGTACATCACCATCGAGTTCGAGCGCGGCGACGGCGTGGCGCTCAATGGCGAGGCGTTGAGCCCGGCGGCGCTGCTGACCGCGCTCAACGAGTTGGGTCGGCGCCACGGGATCGGCCGGCTCGATCTGGTAGAGAACCGCTTCGTCGGCATGAAGAGCCGCGGGATGTACGAGACCCCCGGCGGCGAGATCTATGCCCGCGCGCATCGCGGAATCGAGCAGCTCACGCTGGATCGCGGCGCGGCGCATCTCAAGGACGAGCTGATGCCGCGCTATGCCGAGCTGATCTACAACGGCCTCTGGTTCAGCCCCGAGCGGCTGATGCTGCAGGCGGCGGTCGATCTCAGCCAGGAGAAGGTCAGCGGCACCGTCCGGCTCAAGCTCTACAAGGGCACCGCCAGCGTGGTCGGGCGCAAATCGCCCAACTCGCTCTATTCGGAGGCGCATGTCACCTTCGAGGACGATGCCGGCGCCTACGACCAGAAGGACGCCGAGGGCTTCATCAAGCTCAACGCTTTGCGACTCAGGCTGCTGGCACAGCGCGACCGCTAAGGCGGATCCGCCGATCCCGGCAAGAATGTTTCAACTCGGGTAGCGCAGCAGCGGTGCTTGCGGCGAAGCGTTGACTTATCCACTCGCGTCCACAGCGAAAAACGGCGTCGGTGGATAAGCCGGGCGCTTGCTCGAACCGCATGCGAGGCGCAGATTTGATCCATCGGAACGGGGCGGAAACGCCGGGCAATGGCAGGCCGAAAGGTCTGAAATCGCTCGACAAATCCAAGCCGGAAAGACGTGGTGAAACCTGTCCACGCCTGCCCCGAGATGGTCGGATGCAAGGGCTTCTGTCTGCAGCACCCGGCGATCGATGACGGACGAGCGCAAGGCGCTTCATCACGGGCCGGACAGACCGGTCGGATGCCCGCGGAGGCTTGGTGGAGGATCTCTGATCCGAAGCGAAGCCGAAGTTCACGGCGCCGGCCATCAGGAAAGTCCGGTTGCGGAAATGCCTGTCGAGGGTTTTCCCGCCTGGTTTGCGAAGGGGTTCGCCTCCGAACGGTCTGGCGGGATGACAGGAGGGTGTTTCCGGATGCCGGTGCGAGCGCCGGCGACGGACCCGACCCGCGCGCTTCGGTGCGCGGCTGGGAAACCGCCGGATGCCAAGTGCCCGTTTCGGCGGGACCACGCATCGGTGAGAGTGGGGTCGGCAGCGATGCCGGCCCCATTTTGTTAGGCCTCCCTGCTTTTGCAGCGCGCCGCTTTCGCTGGTCGTAGCGCCGCGCAAGGCAACCGCCGGGTTCCCGTTCCGCTCGGGCCCGCGCCTCCTTCCTGACCGGCCGCGCCTCACCATGGCCAAGCCGCAGGGGCGAATCGGTCTCTCCTCATGCTCTCGCCGCAGGGCTGTAGGAAAATGAAAAAGGCGCCGCGCCGCCACGATCTCGCCCGCGCGGCCTCAATCCACGATGAACTGTGGCGACAATCGGGCAGTTGCCCGCGCCCGGTGCGCACGGCCACGCATGATGGGCTAGAGAGTTCCCGCAACAATTGGAGGGAACGGTTTTGTCCCATCGCAGTTTGAAGCTCTTTTTTCTGGCCGCCGCGATTGCGGTTCCGGCCAGCGCCGCCACTCCGGTGGATCACAATGCTGACCGATCCGGCGAAGCTCCCGCCGCGCCGATCCGGTTCGAAACCGGCCCCGTGGTGCAGGAGGTCCCGCCCGCCCCCGCTCCCGTCATCGAAGACGATGCGCAGTCGCTCGGCAGCGGGGTCGCGTCGTTCTACGGCGCCAAGTTCCACGGCCGCCGCACCGCCAGCGGCGAGCGCTTCGACATGCATGCGCTCACCGCAGCGCACCGCAGCCTGCCCTTCGGCAGCGAGGTCCGCGTCACCGATCCGCGCTCGGGCCGCTCGGTCACGGTGCGGATCAACGACCGCGGTCCGTTCTCGCGCCACCGCACGATCGACCTCTCGCGCGCCGCCGCGCAGGAGATCGGGCTGGTCAACCGCGGCCACGGCACGGTCGAGCTCGAGCTCCTCAGCTAACCACCCCCTTCGCTACCCCCGTCATTCTCCGGCTTGCCGAGCCCTCCGCTTCCCGCGATAGATCGCGCGGGGGGGGACGCGAGGGATGGCGGGGATCGATTGGCCCGATCCGGCGACCCCGCCCGGGCTCGAGTGGCTGGCGCAGGCTTCGGAGGCGACCGATATCGCCAGCCTGCTCGCCTTCCTCGCGCTGGGCTTCGTGCGCGGGCGGCGGACGAGCTTGGCGCTGCTGCTGGTGGTGACCGGATCGCTGGGGGTGGAGGCGCTGGCCTCGGCGATGGGGGTCGGGATGTATGTCGGGGTGGTGCCGGTGTGACCCGCGCCATCCCCTTCAGGCAGGTCCGCGCCCTCCGACGGGTCCGCCCCATCGGACACATCTGACACATCTGACACATCCGACCCGTCCGGCACAGCCGAAGCGTCACCTTGCGGCGCCGCGTCCGCTCCGAGGTCCTCCGCGCTCCCTTCCCCGACCCCCTCTCCAGTCTCCCCTTCTCCGGCCTCCCCAGCCAGCACCCGGTCGAGCAGTTCGCGGCCCTCGGCCTGCCATTGCTCGAAGCGCGCCAGCGCCTTGGCGGTTGCGCGCTCGACCGCGCGGTCGTCGGCGCGGTGGCGCGCGGCGGCGTCGCGGTAGTCCTTCTTCCCCGCCGCCACCGCCGCCTCCTGCGCTTCGAGCGCCTGTTCGCAGGCGAGCCCGAACACCCCCAGCCGGCTGGGCGGCAGATCCGCGCAGGCCGGAGCGGGCGGCGCAGACGGCGCGGGCGGCGCCTCGCCCGCAGCGGTTCCGGTTTCGGGCCAGGCCTGCTCGCACTCCTCCGCCGCCAGCCGCGCGCCGAGCTGCGCCGCGCGGGCATGGTGCTCGGGGACGCTCTGCCCGGCGCGCCCGGCGAGCAGCGTGTCGAAACACGACGCGCGCGCTTGCGCCTCCTGCTCCGCCCCGCCGTTCTGGGCAATCCGCCGGTCGAGCCGCGCGAGATGGGTGAGCAGATAGCGCGGATCGTGCCGCCGCCAGGTGGCGACATGCTCGCCGCGGCAGAACACCGGCACGGCCACCCCGTCGAAGGCGCGGGAGGCCAGCTCGGCCTCGCCCGCGGCGCGCGCATGGACCAGCGCCGCCTCCCACAAGTTCGCGAACGCGGGCTCGCGGCGGCGAAGGCGATAGACGGTGTCGCGGCTCACCCCGACCCGCGCCGCCGCGGCGCGGACATTGCCGTGCAGCGCGAGACTATCGAGAAACCGCACCTGCTGCGCCGCGCCGAATTTGACGTTGGCGGGCGTCGGGTCGCCGGAGCCGGAACAGGGGTCGGCCCAAGGGTCGGAATCCAGCACGATCTCGCGCGGCGGATCGCCGGGCAACCAGCCCCCGGGCCAGTGCGGCGCGGCGGATTTGCGCCCGCCTCCATACCCGGAGCCGCCCATCCGGGCCGCCCGCCGCGCCTGCAGCAGCGCGGCGCTGGAGGGGTAATGGTCGTAGGGGGTCTTGGCGGCGGGATGGGCGGCGGGATTGGCGGGATCGTATGCGCCGCTGCGGGGGTCCTGCCCGTAATCGTAGGACAGCCCGTAGTAGGGATCGTCGTCGGAGTCGGGGCCGGGGTCGAGGTCGGGGTCGCCGTACGGCGCCTCCGCCTCCCACCCCCGCCCGGCCTTGCTCTTGAGCCCGCGCGACAACCAGTCCTGCGTCGGGACGCCGTAATCGCCCGCCCCCGAAGCGCCGCCTCCCCGCGCAGCCGGGGACCTCAGGCCGCCAGCGGACCGGTCGTTACCCGCCGCCCCGTCGTCATCGGGGATGTCGCAAGGCATGGTGAATTTGTCGAAGCGGTGGGCGATATCGGGAGTGTCGGTCATGCCACGTCTCCCGTGCCGGAGAGCGCTGCTGGGCTAACGGAGAGCGCGAGTCCGAGCCCGCAGGGCTCGCAAGCGCGACCGCGCGCCGGCCGGTCAGGCCGTAAGCCGTTGCGAAGCACAGCCGCAGGCTGAACCGCGCGGATGCGCGCGCCGGCGCCTGAGGCGAAAACAAAAAGACTCTGAGGCATGATCCGATCTCCGTGGGGATGAACGAATCGAACCATCTATGGCATGTGGGGGTCTGTAGGAAAATGATTTGTTCGAAACTTTGACATTGCTGCGGCTAGTCCGTCAGGTATGAATCGCGCCATGGCCAAAGCAAACTTGCTCGATACAAACACCGCAAACGTCGTGGAGCTAATTGGCAACGGAAGAATCTTTCGCGTTCCGCCCTATCAGCGCGACTATTCGTGGGGTGAAGAGCAATGGGAAGACCTATGGACCGATGTAACGGAGCTCGTTCAGAAGCCCGACGATAAGCATTACCTAGGGGCTCTTGTAGTAGAGGCCAAATCGGACCGTGAATTCGAGATTATCGACGGACAACAAAGGCTAGCAACAATCAGTCTACTTGCCCTCGCTATCATCGCTAGGCTCCAAAATCTAGCTGCCCGCGATATTGAGAGGGATAAAAACCAAGAGCGCGCTCAAGCGCTGCGGTCGATATTCCTTGGGCAAAAGGACCCTGCCTCATTAATAGAGGCCAGCAAATTATATCTTAACGAAAACAACAATAGCTTTTACCAAGACTACTTAATACAGCTAAAGAGCCCGCTAAATCCTAGAGGATTAGAAAAATCCAATAAGCTTCTTTGGACATGCTTCGAATATTTTTCAAAGCAATTATCGCAACTCGAGTTTTGCGAAGACGGAGAAAGGCTCGCCACTCTACTATCTGAGACGATTGGCCGCCAACTAATGTTTATACGGATCAGTGTCGATGACGAGTTAAATGCGTATACAGTCTTCGAGACACTTAATGCGCGCGGCTTGGAGCTAACTTCAACAGACCTCCTTAAGAATTACATGTTTTCTCGCATTTCTGTAAAAACCGATCGTGACGTATTACATCGTCGGTGGCAATCCTTGATCGCCAAAGTAACGGCCCCAAGCTTTCCGGAATTTCTCCGCTATCACCTTCTTACGAAATACCCAAAGGTTCGGACTCAACGGCTATTCAAGATATTCCGAGAGCAAATAAAAGAACCGCAGGACGTATTTAAGTTACTAGATGAGCTTGAACCCCGCGCGGAAATTTATGCAGCGCTAAAAGATCCGACACACGGATATTGGCAGGAGACGCCTTCTGCACGGCCGTATATACTTGATTTCAAATTATTTCGAGTACGGCAAATGACGCCTACGCTATTCGCTGCTTGGGAAAAGTACTCCATCGAAGAATTTGTCAAGCTCCTCAAACTAATATCAATTATTTCGTTTAGATATAATGTAATAAGCGACTTGAATACAAATACCTTGGAGCCGATTTACCACGAAGGCGCTAAAAATATTTTGGATGGATCGTCAACAAGGGCAAGTGATTCAGCGAGGGACTTGCGTCGCATTTACGTCGGTGATGACAAATTTAAATCCGATTTCTCCAGTTTCTCTGTGAGCGGTAGCGGCCAGAGCAAAAAGCTCGTTCGGTACATTCTAGCAAAGCTTGAGTCTCATGTTTCTGGAATACCGCGGGACCCGGAAACCGATAGCGGTTCGATTGAGCATATCTTGCCAGAAAATCCGTCACAGGATTGGACAATCATGTTTCCAGAGGAGCTTTGGGAACAATCGATATATCGTGTCGGCAATCTTACCCTGCTCGAAGTTAATAAAAATCGAGACATTGGAAATAAGCCATACGGCGAGAAGGTGCTAGTTTATCCTACAAGTCAATATCGGCTTACGCAGAAGGTCGCGGAATACGCTCCAGAAGATTGGACGCCCGCCAGATTAAACGCGCGACAGATCTCGATGGCAAACCGCGCTCTGCAGATTTGGCGATCGGATTATGCGTAAGGGCGCCGTGTAAGAGAGAAGGTCTAGCTTTCAGTCGCGCAATACCTTGACCAACTGCCCGTGGGCAAAAATTATTGATCCCTTTGTCCTTAGTTTATCGAAGGACGTGCTCGTCGGCCGTGGATAAGCCTCGGCCGCGTGCAACGCGGCACCGCTCCACCATCCTGCGGATGGTCCCCCTCCCCATCTTACGATGGAGAGGACCTTTGCGTCCTTAATGTGAGCCTAGATATCGTCCGCGACATCCTCGGCTTCGTCCTCGACTTCCTCGACGCAATCGACGTCGTCGGGGGCGCAGGTGACGGCGGCGGCACCGGCTCCGGCGCCCAGCAGCGCGGCGCAGCCCGAGGTGGCGAAAGCCGCCAGCGCGGCGGCGGCAAGTGCGGGTTTCTTCATGGGTTTTCTCCTTTTGCGATGCCGATTCAATGGCCGCGGGCGGAGGAGGTTCCGGGTTTTTGCGGGGTATGGGGAGCGGGGGGCGCGGGACTGCGGGCGCGCGCGCTTGGGGCTTTACCCCTCCACCATCCTGCGGATGGTCCCCCTCCCCATCTGCGATGGGGAGGATCTTTGGCGGGGCCTTACTCGCGCGGAGAATCAGCGCGCGAGCATCGGCGCCAGATAGTGCCCCGTCACGCTGCGCTTTTCCTTCGCGACCTGTTCGGGGGTGCCCTGCGCGACCACTTCCCCCCCGCGCACGCCGCCGTCGGGGCCGAGATCGAGGATCCAGTCGGCCGTCTTGATGACGTCGAGATTGTGCTCGATCACCACCACCGAATTGCCCTGGTCGACCAGCCGGTGGAGCACTTCCAGGAGCTTGCGGACATCCTCGAAATGCAGGCCGGTGGTCGGCTCGTCGAGGATGTAGAGCGTCTGCCCGGTGGAGCGGCGCGCGAGTTCCTTGGCGAGCTTGACGCGCTGCGCCTCGCCGCCGCTGAGCGTGGTCGCCTGCTGGCCGACCTTGACATAGCCCAGCCCGACCTCGCCCAGCATCCGCATCTTCTCGCGGATCGGCGGGACCGCCTTGAAGAATTCCTCCGCGTCCTCGATCGTCATGTCGAGCACATCGGCGATCGAGAGGCCCTTGAAGCGCACCTCGAGCGTCTCGCGGTTGTAGCGCTTGCCGTGGCATTCCTCGCAGGTGACGTAGACGTCGGGGAGGAAGTGCATCTCGATCTTGATCAGCCCGTCGCCCTGGCAGGCCTCGCAGCGGCCGCCCTTGACGTTGAAGCTGAAGCGCCCGGGCTTGTAGCCGCGCGCGAGGCTTTCGGGCAGGCCTGCGAACCAGTCGCGGATCTGGGTGAAGGCGCCGGTGTAGGTGGCGGGGTTGGAGCGCGGGGTGCGGCCGATCGGCGACTGGTCGATCTCGATCACCTTGTCGCAATGTTCGAGCCCGGTGACCTTGTCGTGCGCGCCCGCGATGATCCGCGCGCCGTTGAGCTGCCGCGCGGCGGCGGCGTAGAGCGTGTCGATGGTGAAGGAGGACTTGCCCGAGCCCGAGACCCCGGTGACGCAGGCGAAGGTGCCTAGCGGGAGCGAGGCGGTGACGTTCTGGAGGTTGTTCGCGCGCGCGCCGTGGACGGTCAGCTTCTTGCCATTGCCCTTGCGGCGCTTGGCGGGAACCTCGATCTTGCGGCGGCCGGTGAGATAGTCGGCGGTGAGCGAGTTCTTGGCCTTGAGCACCTGCTTGAGCGTGCCCTGCGCAACGATCTCGCCCCCGCGCACCCCCGCGCCGGGGCCGAGATCGACGACATGGTCGGCCTGGCGGATCGCGTCCTCGTCATGCTCGACGACGATGACGGTGTTGCCCAGATCGCGCAGCCGCTTGAGCGTTTCGAGCAGCCGGTCGTTGTCGCGCTGGTGGAGCCCGATGCTGGGCTCGTCGAGGACGTAGAGCACGCCGCTGAGCCCCGAGCCGATCTGGCTGGCGAGGCGGATCCGCTGGCTTTCGCCGCCGCTGAGGGTACCTGAAGTTCGGTCGAGGTTGAGATAATCCAGCCCGACATTGTCGAGGAAGCCCAGCCGCTCGTTGATCTCCTTGAGGATGGCCTTGGCGATCTGGCTCTGCTGCGGGTTGAGGTGATCGTCGAGCCCGAGGAACCAGGTCTTGGCATCGGCGACGCTCATCTGCGTCGGCGTGGCGATGTCGGTGGGGCCGTCGGCACCGGGGATCTTCACTGCCAGCGCCTTGTCGTTGAGCCTTTTGCCGCCGCAGGCCTCGCAGGGCTGCGCGGTCTGGAACTTGGACAGCTCCTCGCGCATCCACGCGCTCTCGGTCTGCAGCAGCCGGCGGTTGAGATTGCCGATCACCCCCTCGAAGGCCTTGTTGACGGTGTATTGCTTGCGCCCGTCCTTGAAGGTCAGCGGCACCCGCGCGCCCTTGGTGCCATGCAGGATCACCTCGCGGTGCTCCTGCGCCAGATCCTGCCACGGGGTGGTCAGGTCGAAGCCGAACTCGGCGGCGAGGCTGGCGAGCACCTGGAGGTAATAGGGCGATGGCGGGTTGGACTTGGCCCAGGGCACCACCGCGCCCTTCTTGAGGCTCAGCGCCTCGTTGGGGACCACCAGCCGGGGATCGAAGGACTGCTTCTCGCCCAGCCCGTCGCAGGTCGAGCACGCCCCCTGGGGGGCGTTGAAGGAGAACAGCCGCGGCTCGATCTCCTCGATCGTGAAACCGCTGACCGGGCAGGCGAATTTCTCGGAGAAGACGATGCGGTTGGCGGGGACGCCGGTGCCCTTCATCTTGCCGCCGCTCGCTTCGCTCGCCACCATCTTGGTCTTCGTCACCTCAGCGGAAGCTGGGATCTCGGTCGGTTGCGCGCCTTCGTGAGCGATCCCAGCTTTCGCTGGGATGACGGCAGGGGTGGGAAGCAATTCCGCCACCGTCCCCTCAGCCAGATCCACATACGCCAGCCCGTCGGCCAGCTTGAGCGCCTGCTCGAAACTGTCCGCCAGCCGCGTCTCGAGCCCCGGCTTTACCGCGAGCCGGTCGACCACCACCTCGATGTCGTGCTTGAGCTTCTTGTCGAGCGCGGGCGCCTCGCCGATCTCGTAGATCTCGCCGTCGATCCGGACGCGGGTGAAGCCCGATTTCTGCCATTCGGCGAGCTCCTTGCGGTACTCGCCCTTGCGCCCGCGCACCGCCGGCGCGAGCAAATAGAGCCGCGTGCCTTCGGGCAGCGCCATCACCCGGTCGACCATGTTGGAGACGGTCTGCGCCTCGATCGGCAGCCCGGTGGCGGGCGAATAGGGGGTGCCGACGCGCGCCCACAGCAGCCGCATATAGTCGTAGATCTCGGTGACGGTCGCCACGGTCGAACGCGGGTTGCGCGAAGTCGTCTTTTGCTCGATCGAGATCGCAGGCGAAAGCCCGTCGATATGCTCGACATCGGGCTTCTGCATCATCTCGAGGAATTGCCGCGCATAGGCGCTCAGGCTCTCGACATAGCGCCGCTGCCCCTCGGCATAGATGGTGTCGAAGGCGAGGCTCGACTTGCCCGAACCCGACAGCCCGGTGATCACGATCAGTGCATCGCGCGGCAGATCGATATCGATGCCCTTGAGGTTGTGCTCGCGCGCACCGCGCACGGAAATCTTGGTAAGAGCCATGCGGCGCGTGTTCCTGTTGTGTTCGGTTTTGTCAAGCGTGGGAGCCGCCCGGTTCCCCGGAGAGATGGGGACGCGGCCCGCGGCGCGCAACAGCGCGCTCCGGGGTCCTACGGGTCAGGCCGAGCGGAGTTCCGCGCGGTCAGAGCAGCGGCGCACGCCGCGTCACCGGCACCGCGAGTCCGGCCTGATCCGCGATCATCGAGATCCACTGGCCGACCTGCGCGATCTCCTCCTCGACCAGCGGGCTGTTCGCGCGTTCGCTGTCCTTCGCCGCGGTCGCACCGAAGTCGCCGCCGCGCTTGGAATGGGTCGCGAACACCGGACCCTCGGCCACCCGGGCGGCCTGCGCGGCATCGAGCGGCAGGTCGAACAGGCCGGCGATCGCGGCGATGGTATCGGCGCGCCGCACGTCGAAGACATCGCCGTCGAGCGTGCGCAGCCGTTCGGGGTAGCGGTCGAGCAGCATCGCAAAATAACGCTGGTTGAGAAACCAGGCGAGCCCCGCGGCCTGCAGGTCGGTCATCGAGAATTGCTCGCGCGCATCCATCCCCAGATCCATTCCCGCGTAACCCATCATTTCGAGATAGAGCTGGCGCCCCCAGCGGCGGCCCATCATCCCCTTGCGGACCACCGCGGCGAGGAAGGCGGGCAGCGGGTTGGTCATGAGGACCGCGCGGGCATCGGGGCGCGCATCGAGCAGCGCGGGGATCAGCCTGTTGGCATGGTTGGTCGGCTTGACCACCACCGCCGCCTCGCGCTCGCCCCCTGCACGCCCGTGCGGACGTGACAGCAGGTCGAGCATCGGCGCGACCAGCGGGCGCCCCGCCTCGCCCAGATTGGTGAGGCTCACGAGAATGCCCGGTTCGCTCAGCCCGGCGGCGACCCCGGGAATGTCGAGCGCGCGCACCAGCAGCGTCGACCGGCAGAAGGCCGTGTGGAACACGAAGTGCAGCGGGCCGGTCGCGGGCACGAGATCCACCATTCCGCCGAGCGGGAGGAAAGCCTCGTCCGCCGCAGTGGCCGGGGTGCGATCGGCGAGGAACTGCGGCGCGGCAAGATCGCTGCGCGGGATGCGCAGGAACTGCAGCATGCCAGCGGCAGGATCGATCCGGTGGGGCAGCCATTCGGGGTCTGCGGAGAATTTGGTACCATCGTCTGTCATCCCCCTCCCTTAGCGAGGCTTGGGCGCGAAGACCAAGACCTCCGGGCCGCCGACCTGCGGCGCGCCCCGAGCGCAGTCCGCCCCGTAGAAGGGACGAGTTGAGGACCGATGACGTCCGGGAGCCGTTGTATAGGTAACCGAGGGGGCTTTTCCGCTGTCCGACCCGCGATGACGGGATTGGGCGCGAGGCCCGCCACCAGCAGATACGCCGGAGCAGATGCCACCGATGTCCAGTCCAACCCCGACGAGCGTCGCAGACGCCGAGAACCCTATCCACAGCAATCCACCCGCGCAGTCCCGCTCTGCGCCGGCGCCGGCGAGGCGTGCAGCGCAAGGCGCGCTGCCCTCGCCCGGCGCTCGCGATCTCAGTTCCGGTCCACGCGACCGGGTGCGGCGCCTGTTGCAGGATCTCGATACACCGCTGGACGGCGCGCCGGACCGGCCCGCCACCGCTTCGCGCCCCCGCGTCGGCGAGGCCGAAAGCACCGACCTGCGCCGCGCGCGGCGGGCTGCGCGCAGGGTGTTCAGGGTCAACCCCTCGCGCTCCGCACGGCGCAGCGCGACCGCCATGCTGACCGCGGGCGCGGTCGGTCTGGCGGCCTTTACCGGGCCATCGGCGCTGCGCACCGGCTCCGACGGCAGCGAGAGCAGCCTGGTGCTGGGGTCGGACGATCCCACCCAGAACCGCATCCACGCCAGCCGGATCTCGACCAGCGCGCAGTTCAAGCGCGCGCTGGTCCAGGAAGAGGGCGTGCGCCAGGTGGTCTACCGCGATGTCGCGGGCTATCCCACCGTCGGCGTCGGCCATCTGATCGAGCCGCAGGACAATCTGCGTGTCGGCGACCGCGTGAGCAAGGAAGGCGTGCTCGGCTTCCTCGACGGCGATATCGCCGAGGCGGAAGGTCATGTCCGCGATCTGGTCGGCGATCTGCCGCTGTTCCAGCACGAGTTCGATGCGCTGGTCGATCTGGTCTACAATGTCGGGCGCGGCAATGTCTCGGCCTCGGAAAGCCCGCGGCTCAACGCCGCGATCGATGCCGGCGATTACGACCGGATCGCTTCCGAACTCGATTACACCCATGCTGCGGGCCGGGTGGCGCGCGGGCTGGAGTTTCGCAGCGAACGGCGCGCGGCGATTTTCGTCAGCGCGTCCTACGAGGATCCGCGCGAAACGGGCTCGACGCGTACCGATGTGTGATAGATTGCCGCGATGGGGCAACGCTTTTTCATCGCCATCCGACCGCCGGGCGAGATCCGCGATCTGCTGATCGACCGGATGGAGGCGCTCGAAGGCGCTCGCTGGCAGGACGACGACCAGCTCCACCTCACGCTGCGCTTCGTCGGCGAGGCCGATCCGCGGGAGGTGGACGATCTGATGGTGGCGCTGCAATCGGTTTCCGCTCCGCCCTTCGCGCTGGCGCTCGATGGCCTCGGCCATTTCGAGCGCAAGGGCGTGCCGCATACGCTATGGGCGGGGGTGACGCAGCCGGACGCTCTGTTCGTGCTGCGCAACCGGGTCGAGCGCGCGTGCCGCAGGGCGGGTTTTCCTGCGGAAACGCGCAAGTTCGCGCCGCATATCACCATCGCCCGGCTCAATCGCTCGACCGCACCGCCCGAAGGCTGGCTGGCGCAGCACGCCGATCTGCGCTCGGACCCTTGGCCGGTCGATTCCTTCGTCCTGTACGAGAGCCGGCTCGACCCGGGTGGATCGACCTACGAACCTGTCATGCGCTACGGATTTGCCTGAAATGACCCGCCCGACCTTCCTTGTCCCCGTATTCGCTCCCCTGCTGGCGCTGGCCTGCTTCGGCTGCTCGGCGGCCCCCGAAGAAGAAGAAGAGCAGCCGCTTGCGGCCGCCAGCGCCGAAACTCCCGGCCGGGCCGGTCTCGAGCAAGCGATGGCGGCTCCGCCCGAGGATTGCCTGCTGATGGTGTGGTCGAACCAGCAGGAGCGCGACATCGAGTTCGACCGCGCGCACGATCTGGTGGATGGCGGGGCGATCTCCTGCGCCACCGGGACCAGCCCGAGCCAGTTCCAGGCGGCGCTCGAGGCGCTGCGCGAGGCGGCGCGCTCGGGCGACAGCCGCCGAGTGCTGGCCGAGGTCGGGATCCCGCTGCTCTATATCGATCGTGCGGGCAAACGCGTCGAGCTCGACGAGGCGCGCGCCGAAGCGCTGGCCGAGGAGGTGTTCGACGCCGAGCTGATGCGCACGCTCGAGCGGCTCGACCTTGCAGACATGACCGTGGTGCCCAAGCGCGGCGGGTTCTTCGAGCTGGGCTCGCTGTGGCTGGTGGTCGATCAGCAGGGCGGGCGGCCGCGGCTGGTCACCGTGAACCGCCAGGCGCTCGCCGAGGCGGCGGATGCGGCGAGGAGCGCGGCGCAGGATCATGAGGGCGCGGTGGTTCCCGAGGGCTGAGCCCTTGCATTTGCTGGCAATCCCCTGTTCAAGCGCGCCAGTCTAAACGTCTGTTGTCCGTGGGCGCACTCGTGCCCCGCAATATGAAATCAACCGGAGACCCCTATGAAGGCCCAGATTCTGGCCACCACCGCCGCCGCCGCCCTGCTGGCCGGCTGCACCACCACCGGAGAAGCCGCGATGGATCGCCCGCTCGCCGAGGCCCCGACCGCAGGCTCCGCTGCCATCCCGCAAGGCACCGGCTATTTCGCCGCCGACAGCACCCTGCCCTTCCTCGCCCCCGATTTCACCAAGATCTCGGAAGATGATTACCTGCCCGCTTTCGAGCAGGGCATGGCGATCCAGAAGGCCGAGGTCGAGGCGATCGTCGCCAACCCCGAGGCGCCCACCTTCGCCAACACCATCGTTGCACTCGAGAAATCGGGCCGGATGCTCGACCGCGTCGGCAATGTGTTCTTCGCGCTGACCGGCACCAACACCACCGACCGGCTCGACGAAATCAACACCGAGATCAGCCCGGTGCTGTCCGCGCATTACGATTCGATCACGCTCAACCCCGCGCTGTTCGAGCGCGTGAAGGCGGTTTACGACAACCGCGCCGCGATGGCGATGACGCCCGAGGACGCGACGCTGCTCGAGAACACCTACGAGGGCATGGTCCATGCCGGTGCGATGCTGACCGACGCCCAGCGCGAGCAGGTCAAGGCGATCAACACCAAGCTGTCCACGATCACCACCGAGCTGAGCCAGAAGGTGCGTTCGGCGATGACCGACCAGCCGCTGGTGGTCGACACCCGCGCCGAGCTGGCCGGATTGTCGGATGCCGACATCCAGGCCGCCGCCGATCTCGCGACCGAGAAGGGCTATCCCGGCAAGTTCGCGATCGCGCTGCAGAACACCACCCAGCAGCCGGTGCTCCCGAGCCTGGAAAACCGTGCGGTGCGCGAGAAGCTGTTCATGCTCAGCTATCACCGCGCGGATGGCCAGCGCGCGGTCGACACCCGCCCGCTGATCGCCGAGATCGCCGCGCTGCGCGCCGAGAAGGCGGCGCTGTTCGGCGCGCCCGACTGGGCGACCTATGCGATGTGGGACCGGATGGCCGAGAACCCCAAGACCGCGCTGGGCTTCATGGGCCAGATGGTCCCCGCGCTCGCCGCGACCCAGCGCCGCGAGGCCGCGCTGCTCAACGAGGTGATCGAGGCCGAGGGCGGCGATTTCGAGGTCCAGCCGTGGGACTGGTATCGCTACGCCAACCAGGTCAAGGCCGAGCGCTACGATCTCGACGAGGACGCGGTGATGGAATATTTCCAGCTCCAGCCGGTGCTCGAAGACGGCGTGTTCTACATGGCCGAGAAGCTCTACGGGCTGACCTTCGAGCGGCGCACCGACCTGCCGGTCTATCACCCCGATGTGTGGACCTACACCGTGTTCGACCGCGACGGTTCGGAACTCGGGGTGTTCTACTTCGATCCGTTCCAGCGCCCCTCCAAGCGCGGCGGTGCGTGGATGAGCAATTTCGTCGAGCAGAGCGATCTGTGGGGCACCAAGCCGGTGATCTACAATGTGCTCAACATCCCCAAGGCGGCCGCGGGCGAACCCCAGCTGGTCAGCTTCGACTGGGTCAACACCGCGTTCCACGAATTCGGCCACGCGCTGCACGGCTTCTTCGCCGACCAGCGCTACGAGAGCCTGTCGGGCACCGCCACGGCGCGCGATTTCGTCGAATATCCCAGCCAGGTCCACGAAATGTGGGCGACCTATCCCGAAGTGCTGGCGAACTACGCCAAGCATTACGAGACCGGCGAGACCATCCCGGCGGAGATGATCGCCAAGATCGAGGCCGCGGCCAAGTTCAACCAGGGCTACGACTTCGGCGAGACCGTGGCCGCGGCGCTGCTCGACATGAAGTGGCACGCGCTGACACCGGCGCAGGCGCGGGCGATCGACACGCCGGCCGAGGTCGACGCCTTCGAACGCCAGGCGCTGACCGAACTCGGGCTCGAGGTCGATCTGGTGCCGCCGCGCTATCGCAGCACCTATTTCAACCACATCTTCAGCTCGCCCGAAGGCTACAGCGCCGGGTATTACAGCTATCTGTGGACCGAGATGCTCGACCGCGACAGCCGCAAGTGGTTCCGCGAGAACGGCGGGCTGACCCGCGAAAACGGCGATCACTATCGCGCCACCGTGCTCAGCCGCGGCGGGACGATGGACTATTTCGAGATGTTCGAGAATTTCGCCGGACGTCAGCCGAACATCACCCCGATGCTCGAGGCGCGCGGGCTGATCCCGGGCGACGAGGCGGCGGACAGCGAAGTGGCCGACGACGGCCCCGCGCAGGTCGGCGATGCGGGTACGGGTCCGATCAGGGACTGAGCTTTCGTCCAATGCAAAAACAGGGGTCGGACCGCGAGGTCCGGCCCCTTTTTCGTGCGCGGGGTCAGCGGATGACGAGCGCCCGGCGGCCCGGCTCGCCGATCCACTCGACCGCGACATTCCAGACGCGCGCGATGACTTCCGCGGCCAGCGCGTCTGCAGGCGCGCCGTCGGCGGCCACGCTCCCGCCGCCGAGCACCACGACCCGGTCGGCATGGTTCATCGCCAGCGCAAGATCGTGGAGCACCAGCACCACGCCGGCCCCTGCGTCGGCCGCATGGCGCAGATGACGCAGCAGCGCGAATTGATGGGCGAGATCGAGCGCGGCGAGCGGCTCGTCGGCGAGGATCCATTCGGGTGTCCCCGCGAGCACCCGCGCCAGCAGCACGCGCGCGGTTTCGCCTCCCGAAAGCGAGAGCGCGCGGCGCTCGGCGAAAGCGCCGAGATCGAGCGCGGCGATGGCGGCATCGACCGGCGCGGCGAGGCGGTCGCCATGCGGCATCCGCCCCAATTCGATCAGGCTGCGCACGGGCACGTCCCAGGCGATCTCGGGGGTCTGCGGGAGATAGCCCAGCCGCCTGGCGCGATCGCGCGGGTGGAGCCGGGCGAGATCCTCGCCGACCAGCATCACCCGGCCCGCATCGGGGGTTATCAATCCGGCGAGCGTTTCGAGCAGGGTCGATTTGCCCGCGCCATTGGGGCCGCAGATCGCGGTGATCTGGCCGCGTTCGAGCGCGAGCGACACGTCGCCTAGGCGGCCAGACACGACCAGCCCTTCTGCCGCGAGACTCTGTGCCGACCCGTTCACAGCAGCCCCCTCCGCAGCCGCAGCAGCAGCCACAGGAAGAACGGCGCGCCGAGCAGGCTGAGCGCGATCCCGAGCCTGAGTTCGGTGACCAGCGGGAGCACCCGCACCAGACTGTCGGCCACCAGCACCAGCAAGGCGCCCGCGAGCGCGCTGGGGAGGATCAGCCGCGAGGGGCGGCGGTCGGTGAAGGGGCGGACCAGATGCGGGACGATCAGTCCGACGAAGCCGATGATCCCCGCCACCGCGACGCTGGCACCCACGGTCAGCCCGACGCCCAGCACCAGCAGCCACAGCAGCCGCGCGGTGTCTATCCCGAGCGAGCGCGCAACCGGTTCGCCCAGCGTGAGCGCATCGAGCGCGGGCCCGGCGCGCCACAGCAGCGCCACGCCCAGCGCGACCAGCGGCGCAGCGAGCCAGACCTCGCGCCAGCCGCGGTCGGTCAGCGCGCCGTTGAGCCACATCACGATCTCGCTCATCGCGAAGGCGTTGGGCGCGAGGCTGATCGCCAGCGCGGTGAGCGCGCCCGCGAGGCTCGCCACCATCAATCCGGCGAGCGTGAACAGCGCGATCCCGCCCGTGCGCCCGGCGATCGCGGCGAGCAGCGCCATCGCTCCGCCCGCGCCCAGCAACGCGAATAGCGGCAGCAGCAGCGGCGAGGCGGCATAGCCGAACCACAGCGCCACCACCGCGCCCAGCGCCGCCCCCGGCGCGATCCCGAACAGGCCAGGGTCGGCGAGCGGATTGCGCAGATAGCCCTGCATCGCGGCCCCCGCCGCGCCCAGCCCGGCGCCGACGACGATCGCCAGCAGCGAGCGCGGCAGCCGCAGTTCGGCGAGGATCAGCGTGGCATTGGGGGTGCTCGCCGGGTCGAGCCAGACCCGCCCCGCAAGCAGCGAGAGCGGGAGGGCCAACGCCAATAGCAGGGTGAAGAGGGCGATGGCGCGGGTCATCGGCTTGCGGTCCGCTGCGCCAAACGGCGGTCGAGCATCGCGGTGCGCAAGCCGCGCAAGCGCTCCATCGCGCGGATGATCGTCGGCCCGCCGCAATAGACGAGGCCGGGGTCGAAGGGTTCGACGCGGGTTTCCGGCAAATGGTCGAGCAGCGGATGGCTCTGCCCCGGCTCGTTGCCCGCGACCAGCAGCAGTTCGGGCGGATCGGCGGCGACCTGTTCGAGACTGAGATAATCCGCCTGCCCCAGGCCGCGCGCCGCCGAATGGCTGGTGAATCCGGCGCGGCCCAGCAGATCGGTGACCAGCGCCGCCTCGCCCGCAACGATGCCTCCCGATTGCCACAACACCGTCGGCACGCGCTCGCCCTCGATCGGAACGGCCGAGGCCGCGATCCGCGCCGCCAGCCGTTCGCCCGCCGCTGCATCGCCCGCGAGCTGCGCCAGTTCGCGGACTTGCGCGATGCTGTCCTCGACCCCGCTGGCGATCCCGAAGGAGACCACTGCGATCCCCATGTCCTCCAGCGCGGCGCGGGTCGCGGGGGCGAGGAAAGGGCTCGCCACCACCACATCGGGGTCGAGCGCGAGCACTTCCTCGGCCGTCCCGCCGGTGACGGCGAAGCGGCGCGCCACCGCCACATCCATCGAGCTGGCGCGCGGATCGTGGCTGTAATGCGAGATCGCGAGCAGTTGCGCCGGATCTGCGACCTCCGCCAGCACTGCATCGCTGCAAGGGTTGAGGCTGACGATGGTCGGTCGGGCCGGCAGGCGGTCTGCGGTAGGCTCGGGCACGCGGCTCTCAGCGCATCCCGCCAGCAGCAGCGCCGCCGCCAGCCCCCACCCGGCCCCCCGGCGGATCACATCTGCGCCCTCACCCCGAGGAAGGCGCCCCGTCCCGCAGAGCCGTAGCCCGCCGCGGTCTGATATTCCTCGTCGAAGACGTTCTCGACCCGGCCGAACAGTTCGACGCTGTCGCCGAAGGGATAGGAGGCACGCAGGTCGAAGACTTCGTAGCCTTCGAGCCGGACGGTGTTCGCGGCATTGTCGAAACTGTCGCCGACCAGCCGCAGATCGCCGCCGATCACCAGCCCGAGCGGGGTCTGCCAGTCGGCAAAGATCGTGGCGCTGTGGCGCGGGCGGCGGGCGAGTTCGTTGTCCGTCTCGCGGTTCTCGGTGTCGACGAGGCTGTAGACGCCCGCGAGCCGCAGCGATGGTGCCAGATCGACGCCCAGTTCCGCCTCCACGCCCTGCGCCCGCGCGCGGGCGATGTTGGCATAGGTAAAGGTGGCGTTGTCGAACCCGATCAGGTTCTCGCTGTCGCGGCGGAACAGCGTGAGCGCGGCGTGGAAATCCGATCCGCGCACGCCGCGTTCGACCCCGAAATCGGCGCTGGTGGACTGCTCGGGCTGCAGGTCGAGATTCCCGTAGGGGGAATAGAGCTGGTACAAGGTCGGGGCCTTGAACCCTTCGCCGACGCTCGCGCGGAGCCGCCAGCCGCTGCCGACCCTGTAGCTGACATCGCCGCCGAAGCTGGCGGCGCTGCCGAAGCGGTCGTGATCGTCCACCCGCGCGCCGACATGCGCCGCCAGCCCGCCCAGCACCCAGCCCGCCTGCACATAGGCGCCGGTGATCGTGGCGTCCTCGCCAGTGTCACTGTCGGTCTGGTATTCGCTCCATTCGCGGTTGCCGCCGAAGGCCAGCGTCAGCCCGCCGATCAGCCGGTATTCGCCGCGCAGCGACAGGTTCTGCGAATTGCCGTCGCTGGTGAACAGCGGCGCGCTACCGAGTATGGGGCCCAGTGCGGTATCGAAATTGTCGCGCGCGGTGTCGGCCAGCGCATAGGAGGCGCGCAAGGTCAGGTCCTGCCCGTAATAGGCGAGGCCCAGCGCGCCCGAGAGCTGCTCGGTCTCCTGCGTCTCGGAGGTGTCGCCGAGCGTGTAACTGGGCGCGGGGAAGCCATCGATGTCGATGTCACTGTTGGCGTAACGGGTGTTGGCGAAGAGTTCGAGCTGGTCGGTCAGATCGACGAAGACCGATCCGCCCAGCGTGAACTGCTCCGATCCGTCCGCTTCGGACCCCGCTGCGGCGGAAGAGAAGCCGTCGGTGCGGAAATAGGAGGCCGAGAGCCCGGCGTAATAGGCGTCCTCGGAGAGCCCGCCGGTGGCGCTGGCGGAAAGCGTGTCGCGCGCGCCATATTCGGCGCTGCCCGCCAGTCCGCTGCGCCCGCGGGTCGAGATGTCGAGCACGCCCGCGACCGCGTCCGAACCCCAGATGGTGCTGTTGGAGCCGCGCAGCAGGTCGATCTTGCCGACCGTGCCGGTGGTCAGCGTGCCGAAATCGAACCCGCCCGAGGGCGAGGCCGGATCGGCCACGCGCACTCCGTCGATCAGCACCAGCAATTGCTCCGCATCGCCGCCGCGCACGCGCACCCCGGTGAAGGCGCCGGGCGGTCCGTTGCGGCTGAAGGAGACACCCGGAGCGCGGGCGAGCACGCGGGTGATGTCGGCGCCCTGCACCGCCTCGATCTCGTCGCGGCCGATCACGGTGACCGCCTGGCCGGTGTTCTCGACCCGCGTGAACAGGCCGGTAGCCGTGACGGTGATCGCCTCGGCCGCGCCCTCATCGCCGTCGTCCTCGTCAGCGCCGACGAAGACCTCCGCCTCCTCGACCCGGTCGACAGGCTGTACGGGTTGGGCGCAAACCGCAGAGGGAATCGCAGTTACGGTCAGCAAGAACAGAAATTTACGCAATGCAGGCTCCTATCACGAACGAAACGCCGCTCATGACGGAGGGAGTCTGCCTCAGGGCAGTCTCACCCGTTTGCCATCGGTACACCCCGCCCGCGGCCGAACGACACGCATGGGCAGGTCTCCTGGCTCCCGGATCTCCGGAGCGCCCCGCCTTCCCGCTGTCGCAGTGGCATGCTGGAGCGCACCTAACCGGTCACAGTTGCGGGGGCAGCCGAAGTATCGAACTCCGTTCCCTCTTAGGCCGGCGTCAACCGGCACCCATGACGCGAAGGCGCCCTTAAGCGAAGGCTTTACCCCGTGCAAGCGACCTGTCCGATTTCGGGATGGTGGCAGCGCCAAGGCGCGAGATGCGCAAATTAGTGCTAGGGAAAGCATTGCCTGCTAATGGCGCGGGCTCCTTTGCGCATATCGAGGATTCACACCGGTGAAACGGCACGGCACGGCAGACATGGGCGAGGCGCCGGGGAGCGATCCCCGCATCGCCCTGCGCGCCGCCAGCCGCAGCCGACTCCGCAGCCGCCGCCTGGCGCACAAATCGCTGCTGCGGCAGCGTTTCGCGGCGGTGGGCGCGCTGGCCATCGCGGTCGCGGTGCCAGCGCTGGCTGCGCCGCTGGGGCTGGACGATCTGACCGCGCGCGCGTTCGGCATGGCCGAACAGGCCGCACCGCTCACCGCGATGCCGTTCGAACGGGCCGAAACCAACTTTCCCGGCTCGGCTTTCTACTATCTCGACGGCGTTCCCGGGGACGTCTCCGGGCAGGCCTACGATCTCGACGATCTTCGCTCGCCCGAGGCGGTAAAGGGCGAAACCATCCGCTTCGCCGAAAGCCACGACCCCGGGCTCGCCGCGCGGGCGTTCCAGTCGGCGGGCTCGGCGGTGGACCGCGCGCGGGCGCTGCAATGCCTGTCGATGGCGGTCTATTACGAGGCCGCGAGCGAGAGCTACGCCGGCCAGCGCGCGGTGGCGCAGGTGGTGCTCAACCGCGTCGCGCACCCGGCCTATCCCGCCAGCGTCTGCGGGGTGGTGTTCCAGGGTTCGGAGCGCACCACCGGCTGCCAGTTCACCTTCACCTGCGACGGCAGTCTGGTGCGCCAGCCCGCGCGCGCCAGCTGGGCGACCGCGCAATCGGTGGCGCTGTCGGCGCTGTCGGGCGAGGTTTTCGCCCCGGTCGGCACCGCGACGCATTACCACACCCACGCGGTGAACCCATATTGGGCGCCCAGCCTCGATCTGATCGGCTCGATCGGTGCCCACCGCTTCTATCGCTGGAAGGGCCGCGCGGGTCAGGTCGATGCTTTTACGATGAGCTATCGCGGCGGCGAGCCCTTCGCCGCGCCGCGTCCGCGTTCGCCCGAGAGCGCGGTGCCGGCCGTCAGCGACGCTTCCGCGCCGCGCGGCTTCGCCACCCCGCCCGCGCCCAGCGAGGCCTTCGCGCCGCCCCCCGGCGCCGGTCCGGTCGAGGCCGCCCGCGCCCCCAAGGTCGACGATCGCCTGCCCGACAGCGGCGGGATCAAGGCCGAATACCGGCGCAGCGGCCAGTGGATCGCCGAGCCCGGCCAGGCTCCCGCGGCCCGCTAGTCCCGGCGTTCACATGTTGGAAACCGTCCTTCCGAAGATTGTTTTAGGAAGAGGCGCTTAGTTCACCGGCAAGCCTCCAGGAGACTTGCCCCAATGTCGTTCCATTTCGCCGCCGCCCGCTCGGCCGCGCATTCTCCGATCGCGCGCGCATTGGCCAAAAAGGCTCTCGGCCGAGCCGCCAACGACAACCCTTGCGACGAGACCGATCTCACCGGAGCGCTGGGCGGACAGGATTTCATGCTCAAGGCGGCGCTGCGCCATTTTGCCGAGCACGGGCTCGGCGCCGCGCGCGAGGCGCGCAAGCAGGCCGAGCGGGCATTCTTCACTGGTGACCGGCAGGGCTATCGCTGGTGGCTGGGCGTCTGCCGCGCGCTCGATCGCCGCCTCGCTGCCGACCTCGACCGCAGCACCACGGATCACAGCGCCGACGAGACGCTGATCGGCTGATCCGGATCCGCCACGAGCGAGCGGCCTGCTCGCGTCACGGAAAACCACCATTCCGGTCTTAACTAATTTATGATGTCTGCCAGCCTATAGCCGTCGAGATGGCGAACGACAGGCCACAGACGAGCCTCGAAAGGTTCCTGCCCCACCGGGAAGGCGCGGACGCACTGAGCGACCGCGTCCGGCTCCTGCTCGTCCGAACGCTTTACACCCAGCCGACCAGCCTCGCGATCGGCGCCGCCAATGGCGCGGTCTCGAGCTTCGCCGCCGCCTATCTCAGCGGCGAGTCGAGCCTCTATGTTCTCGCAGCGGTTCTCACCGCGATCGCCGCCGCGCGTGTGGTGATGGCCTTCTACCTGCCCGCGCGCAGCGGCGCGGGCGACGCGCGCACGCTGGAAACCGCCTACGAAATCGGCGCCTTCGCCTATTCGGCGGTGCTCGGCGTGTTCGCCGCGGCCACCCTGCTGCTCGAACTGCCCTACGGGATCGATCTGCTGATGGCCGCCAATGCGCTGGGCTACGGCGTCGGGATCTGCGCACGCAACGCCGGGCGGCCCTTTATCGCGCTGGGCCAGCTGCTGCTGGTGGTCATGCCGATGATCCTGGTCTGCCTGTGGCTCGGCGGGTTCGCAATGTATCTTCTTGCGGCCAACATGCTGCTGCTGCTTCCTGCGATGTCGTCGATCACTCTCAACGTGTTCCGAGTCCTGCGCGATTCGATTGCCGAGGCCGAACGCAGCCAGGAGCTGGCGGTACGGATGCAGGTGCTCGCGCGTACCGATGTGGTCACCGGCCTCGCCAATCGCGCCGGGCTCAACCATGCGCTGGTCGAGACGCTGGTCGAACTGCCGGTCGACGGCGCGCTGGGGCTGTTCTGGATCGATCTCGACCGCTTCAAGGAAGTCAACGATCTGCTCGGGCACCAGGTCGGCGACCGCGTGCTCGCAGAGATCGGCCGCCGGCTGCGCGCCAGCCTGCCCGCCGGCGATACGGTGGCGCGCTTCGGCGGCGACGAATTCGTGATCTGCACCCGCGTGGCCGACAAGCGTGCCTGCGAGAAGATCGCCGCGCTGATCCAGGGCGAGATCACCCGTGTGATCCGGCTCGACGGCGAGCGGCTGGAGATGCAGGCCTCGATCGGGATCGCCTGCCTGCCCGAGGACGGCAAGGATGCCGATGCCCTGATGAAGGCCGCCGATCTGGCGCTCTATCACGCCAAGGCCAACGGCAAGAACCAGGCCTCCTTCTTCGACGGATCGATGACCCGCGACCTGATGCGCCGCCGCGAGATCGAGGCCGAGCTGCGGCTGGCCCTGCAACGCGACGAGCTGTCGATCTTCTTCCAGCCGATCGTCGATCTGGATACCGGCAATATCCGCACCTTCGAGGCGCTGGTGCGCTGGTTCCATCCCGAAAAAGGCGAGCTCAAGCCGGACGAATTCATCCCGGTGGCCGAGGAATCGGGCGTCATCGTCGCGCTGGGCAACTGGATCACCGCGCAGGCCGCCAGGGCTGCGGCGCAGTGGCCCGCCGATGTCACGCTGGCGGTCAATCTCTCGCCGTTGCAGATCAAGGCGCCGGGGGCCGCGCTGGGAATCCTCAACGCTCTCAAGGCGGCCGGACTCGACCCGCGGCGGCTGGAGCTGGAGGTCACCGAAAGCCTGTTCCTCGAGGACAGCCCGGTGGTCCGCGGCTTCGTCGAGCAGCTTTCGGCGGCGGGAGTGCAGTTCGCGCTCGACGATTTCGGCACCGGCTATTCCTCGCTCGCCTATATCCACAACTGGCCGTTCTCGAAGATCAAGGTCGATCGCAGCTTCGTCTCGGGCCCGCATGTCGGCAAGAAGAGCGACGCGATCATCCGCGCGGTGTCGCAGATGGCGGCGACGCTCGACATGACCATCGTCGCCGAGGGGCTCGAGACGATCGAGCAGGTCCAGGCGGTCCGCGATGCCGGCTGTACGCTGGGACAGGGGTTCTATTTCAGCCGCGCGGTGCCCGATTACCTCGCCGCCATGCTGCTGGCGCAGGAGCGCAACACCGACGTCCACTCGCTGACGGGCTGATCCGCGGCGGCGTTTCCCGGAACGGATTGCGGTTCCGGACGTCTCCTCGATGCAGGGTTTTCGGGCCTTCCACACTCCTGCGCACCCTCTTATTGCAACTGCGAACAAGTCGCAAAGATAGTCGCACGAGCGCCGGGTTTTCGGGTTGCAATCGCCATGTCTGCCGCCTAACTCGCTGGCACGCGCCCGGCGCTGCGTCACCGCGGGACGCGGATGCGCGCCAGTTTGGCAGGATCTCGTCCCGCAAGTTCAGAAGGACGCACAGCCTCATGTCCCACACACAACATGGCCGCAAGAAAATCGCGCTTATCGGCTCCGGCATGATCGGCGGCACACTGGCCCATCTCGCCGCGAAGAAGGAAATGGGCGACATCGTCCTGTTCGACATTGCCGAGGGCATGCCGCAGGGCAAGGCGCTGGACCTGAGCCAGTGCGGCCCGGTTGAAGGCTTCGACGCCAAGATCACCGGCACCAATGATTATGCCGATATCGCCGGTGCGGACGTCATCATCGTCACCGCCGGTGTGCCGCGCAAACCCGGCATGAGCCGCGACGATCTGCTCGGCATCAATCTCAAGGTGATGAAGGCGGTCGGCGAAGGCATCAAGAACAACGCCCCCGACGCATTCGTGATCTGCATCACCAACCCGCTCGACGCGATGGTCTGGGCGCTGCGCGAATTTTCCGGACTGCCGCACAACAAGGTGGTCGGCATGGCGGGCGTGCTCGACAGCGCGCGCTTCGCGACCTTCCTCGCGTGGGAATTCGACGTTTCGGTCAAGGACGTGAACGCCTTCGTGCTTGGCGGCCACGGCGACACGATGGTTCCCGTCACCAGCTACACCACGATCAACGGCATCCCCGTGAAGGACTTCGCCAAGATCAAGGGCGTGTCGGAAAGCCGCATCGATGAAATCGTCGACCGCACCCGCAAGGGCGGCGGCGAGATCGTGGCCCTGCTCGGCAACGGCTCGGCCTATTATGCCCCCGCGACCAGCGCGATTTCGATGGCCGAGGCCTATCTGGGCGACACCAAGCGCATCCTGCCCTGCGCCAGCTATGTCGACGGCAAATACGGCCTCGACGGGCTGTATGTCGGCGTGCCGACAGTGATCGGCGCGGGCGGCACCGAGGAAGTGATCGAGATCGAGCTGTCGGACGAAGAAAAGGGCAACCTCAAGGTCAGCACCGACGCGGTCGAGGAACTGCTCGAAGCCTGCAAGGGGCTGGACGAAAGCCTGAAATAACCGCCGTCATTCCGGCGCAAGCCGGAATCTCGTGCCGCGAGGTGCGACTTCGTTGAAAGCGATCCCAGCGTGCGCTGGGATGACGAACAGATTGGGAAGACAGATGAGCATCCTCGTAGACAAATCCACCAAGGTCATCACCCAGGGCATGACCGGTGAGACCGGCACCTTCCACACCCAGCAGGCGCTCGATTACGGTACGCAGATGGTTGCGGGCGTGACCCCCGGCAAGGGCGGCACCACCCACATCGGCCTGCCCAATTTCAACACCGTGCGCGAGGCCAAGGCCGAGACCGGCGCGACCGCGTCGTGCATCTATGTCCCGCCGCCCTTCGCCGCCGATGCGATCTGCGAGGCGATCGACGCCGAGATGGAACTGATCGTCTGCATCACCGAAGGCATCCCGGTGCTCGACATGGTCAAGGTCAAGGCCGCGCTCGAAGGCACCAAGTCGCGGCTGATCGGCCCCAACTGCCCCGGCGTGCTGACGCCCGGCGAGTGCAAGATCGGCATCATGCCCGGCTCGATCTTCCAGAAGGGTTCGGTCGGCGTGGTCAGCCGCTCGGGCACGCTGACCTATGAGGCGGTCCACCAGACCACCATGGTGGGCCTGGGCCAGACCACCGCGGTCGGGATCGGCGGCGATCCGGTCAACGGCACCAATTTCATCGACGTGCTCGACCTATTCCTCGACGACGACGCCACCAAGTCGATCATCATGATCGGCGAGATCGGCGGCAGCGCCGAAGAGGAAGCGGCCGAATTCATCAAGCAGGAAGCCGCCAAGGGCCGCAAGAAGCCGATGGTCGGCTTCATCGCCGGCCGCACCGCGCCTCCGGGCCGCCGCATGGGCCACGCCGGGGCGATCGTCTCGGGCGGCCAGGGCGGCGCCGACGACAAGATCGCGGCGATGGAAGCAGCGGGCATCCGCGTCTCCCCCTCGCCCAGCGAGCTTGGCACCACGCTCGACGCGATGCTCAAGGAACTCGCCTGACGAAACTAGCTGAGTCCCCGCGCAGGCGGGGACCTCAGGCCGCCCGGACACCGCATGAAAGCTGGCTATGTCTATGTCCTCACCAACAAACCGATGGGTGTCCTCTATATTGGAGTCACCGACGATCTGGCGAGGCGGGTGGAGCAGCATCGTGCGAACGCGGTTTCGAGTTTCACGAAGCGATACAATTGCCATCGCCTCGTGTGGTTCGGGCGTTTCGAGAACATTCACGACGCTCGTTCGTTCGAACGGCAGATGAAGAAATGGGATCGGGCATGGAAGGTCGCACGCATCGTCGAAATGAATCCGACGTGGCGCGATCTGGCGGGCGATCTGTGACCATGCGATTCGAGACGAGTCGCGAGTGGCCTGAGGTCCCCGCCTTCGCGGGGACTCACACTGATTGGCCTGAGGTCCCCGCCTTCGCGGGGACTCACCACGGGCTTGGCGCCTCTGCCTTCGCAGGGGTCCGGAGATAGCAATGGGTAACGAGAACCACGATTTCCTCCCCGAGATGGCCGGGCAGGACGGACCGCAGCCCGGGCCGAGCTGGGACAATCCGCGCTGGCGGCACGAGAACTCGGGCGCCGGGGACGACTGGACGCAGGGGCTCGACCCGACCCAGATGCGGCTCGCGGTCGCGCAGGCGGCGAAGCAAGCGGGCAAGCCAGCCGATCCCAAGGCGATCGAGCAGGCGGCGGACGATTCGATCCGCGCCATGCTGCTGGTCCGGCTCTACCGCGTGCGCGGACATCTCGCCGCCGATCTCGATCCGCTGGGTCTGTCGCACCGCGAGGAGCCCGAGGATCTGAGCCTCGAATGGCATGGCTTTGCCGGCCAGGAGGACCGCGAGGTCTATGTCGGCGGGGTGTTCGGCTTCGAATGGGTCAGCGTCGGCAAGCTCTACGAGGTGCTGCGCGCGACCTATTGCGGCAATGTCGGGCTGGAATACATGCACATCTCGGACACCGAGGAGCGCCGCTTCCTGCAGGACCATTTCGAGACCCCCGAAGAGACCATCCAGTTCACCGAGGAAGGCAAGCGCGCGATCCTCGCCGCGGTGATCCGCGGCGAGCAATACGAGCAGTTCCTCGGCAAGAAATACGTCGGCACCAAGCGCTTCGGTCTCGATGGCGGCGAGAGCATGATCCCCGCGCTCGAGGCGGTGATCAAATACGGCGGCCAGCTCGGCGTGCGCGAGATCATCTACGGCATGGCGCACCGCGGGCGTTTGAACGTCCTCGCGAACGTCATGGCCAAACCCTACAAGGTCATCTTCCACGAATTCTCCGGCGGCAGCTCCAACCCCGACGATGTCGGCGGTTCGGGCGATGTGAAATATCACCTCGGCACCAGCACCGACCGCGAATTCGACGGGATCACGGTGCATATGAGCCTGGTCCCCAACCCCAGCCATCTCGAAGCGGTCAACCCGGTGGTGCTGGGCAAGGCGCGCGCGCAGCAGGCGAACCGCGACGATCTGATCAAGCACGAACAGGTGCTCCCGGTGCTGATCCACGGCGATGCCGCCTTCGCGGGTCAGGGCATCGTCTGGGAATGCCTCGGACTCTCGGGAATCCGTGGCTACGACACCGGCGGCTGCATCCACTTCGTGATCAATAACCAGATCGGTTTCACGACCAGCCCCAAATTTGCCAGATCGTCCCCCTACCCCTCCGATGTGGCCAAGGGCGTCCAGGCGCCGATCCTCCACGTCAATGGCGACGATCCCGAGGCAGTGACCTTCGCCTGCAAGCTAGCGGTCGAATACCGCCACACCTTCGGGCGCGACATCGTGATCGACATGTGGTGCTATCGCCGCTTCGGCCACAATGAGGGCGACGAACCCAGCTTCACCCAGCCGCTGATGTACGATTCCATCCGCGCGCATCCCAAGGTCAGCGTGATCTATGGCGACCGGCTCGAAAGCGAGGGCGTGATCGAGGGGGGTTATCGCAACGGGCTGTGCGACGAGTTCAACGACCGGCTGGAACAGGAATTCGCCGCCGCCAAGGATTACACCCCCGACGAGGCGGACTGGTTCGGCGGGCGCTGGGCCGGTCTCAACAAGCCCGCCGATCCCGAGACCGCGCGGCGCAACGTCGAGAGCGCGGTTTCCGACAAGCTGTTCGCCAGCCTCGGTCGCACGCTGACAACCGTCCCCGAGGATCTCACGATCCACAAGACGCTGGGCCGCGTGCTCAAGGCCAAGCGCGCGATGTTCGAAAAGGGCGAGGGCTTCGACTGGGCGACCGCGGAAGCGCTCGCCTTCGGCAGCCTCGTTACCGAGGGCTTCGGCGTCCGCCTCTCGGGCCAGGATTCGGGCCGCGGCACCTTCAGTCAGCGGCACGCGATCTGGGTCGACCAGACCGACGAGCGCAAATACATCCCGCTCGCCACGCTGCCGCACGGCAAGTTCGAGGTCTACGACTCGATCCTGTCCGAATACGGCGTGCTCGGCTTCGAATACGGCTTCGCGCTGGCCGATCCCAAAACGCTGGTGATGTGGGAAGCGCAGTTCGGCGATTTCGCCAATGGCGCGCAGATCATCATCGACCAGTTCATCGCCAGCGGCGAGGCCAAATGGCTGCGCGCCAACGGGCTCGTGCTGCTGCTGCCACATGGCTACGAGGGCCAGGGTCCGGAGCACAGCTCCGCGCGGCTTGAACGCTTCCTGCAGCTGTGCGCGAACGACAACATCCAGGTCTGCAACATCACCACCCCGGCGAACTTCTTCCACGTGCTTCGCCGCCAGATGCTGCGCTCGTTCCGCAAGCCGCTGGTGATCATGACCCCCAAGAGCCTGCTGCGCCATCCGATGGCCAAGAGCCCGGTGGGCGATTTCACCGGCAAGTCGCATTTCCAGCGGATCGTGTCCGACCCGCTCGAAATCGCCGACGACAAGGTGCGCCGCGTGGTGCTGTGTTCGGGCAAGGTCGCCTACGACCTGATCGAGAAGCGCGACGCGGAAGGGCTGGACGACGTCTCGATCATCCGGGTCGAGCAGATCTACCCCTTCCCCGGCGACCCGCTGGCGCTGCGGCTGTCGCGGATGGGCAATCTCGAGGACGTGGTCTGGTGCCAGGAAGAGCCGCAGAACAACGGCAGCTGGTTCTTCGTCCAGAACCGCATCGAGGATGCGCTGACGCAGGCCGGCCACCAGGGCAAGCGTCCGCTCTATGCGGGCCGCGAGATGGCGGCATCGCCCGCCACCGGCTATGCCCGTCGCCACGAGGAGCAGCAGCGCTCGCTGGTGAGCATGGCGCTGGGTCTCAACGATGGCGGCGCTGCGCTGCGCAACGGCAATTCCAACCCTAACCCCGCGAAGGGCTGAGGAACATATCATGGCTACGGAAATCCAAGTCCCGACCCTGGGCGAATCGGTCACCGAAGGCACCATCGGCGAATGGCTCAAGCAGCCCGGCGACAGCGTGGCGGTGGATGAGGCGATCGTCAGCCTCGAGACCGACAAGGTCGCGGTGGAGGTCCCCTCCCCCGTCGCGGGCGTGATCAAGGAACTCAAGGCGGCCGAAGGCGATACCGTCGAGGTCGGCGCGGTGCTCGCGATCGTCGAGGAAGGCGGCGCCGGCGCTGCCAAGAGCGACGACAGCGCCAAGGCCTCCGAAGCCAAGGATGCGGCCCCCGCTCCTTCGCCCACCCCGGCCCCCGCTCCAGCTCCGGCGAAGGAACAGGCCAAGGACGGCGGCGCTACGCTAAGCCCGGCGGTGCGCCGCGCGGTGCTCGAACACGGCGTCGATCCCTCGATCATCGAGGGGTCGGGCCGGGATGGCCGTCTGACCAAGGAAGACGTGATCGCCGCCGCCAAGGCCAAGAAGGACGGCTCCGCCGCGCAGTCCGCAGCGCCCGCCGAGGAGGCCAAGGCCCCGGCCAGCACCGGCGGCGAGCGCCGCGAGGAGCGGGTCAAGATGACCCGGATGCGCCAGACCATCGCCCGCCGCCTCAAGGGCGCGCAGGAAGAAGCAGCGCTGCTCACCACCTTCAACGATTGTGACATGAGCGCGGTCATCGAGGCGCGGACCAAATACAAGGACCTGTTCGCCAAGAAGCACGACATAAGGCTCGGCTTCATGGGCTTCTTCGCCAAGGCCGCCTGCCTCGCGCTCAAGGACGTCCCCTCGGCCAACGCCTATATCGAGGGCGACGAGATCGTCTATCACGACTATGTCGACATCTCGGTCGCGGTCAGCGCCCCCAACGGGCTGGTCGTCCCGGTGATCCGCGATGCCGACAAGAAGGGCTTCGCGCGGATCGAGAAGGACATCGCCGATTTCGGGGCGCGGGCCAAGGACGGCAAGCTCACCATGGAAGACATGAAGGGCGGCACCTTCACCATCTCCAACGGCGGCGTGTTCGGTTCGCTGATGTCGACCCCGATCATCAACCCGCCGCAGAGCGCGGTGCTCGGCCTGCACCGGATCGAGGATCGCGCGGTGGTGGTGAACGGCGAGATCGTTGTGCGCCCGATGATGTATCTGGCGCTGTCCTACGATCACCGGCTGATCGACGGCCGCGAGGCGGTGACCGCGTTGAAGATCATCAAGGAGGCGATCGAGGATCCCACGCGGATGCTGATCGACCTGTAGTTTTCCGTCACCCCAGCGAAAGCTGGGGTCTCGTGCCACCAGGTACGACTTAGCTGAGGGAGATCCCAGCTTTCGCTGGGATGACGATTGAATGGCTGACCACACTTACGATTACGACGTCCTGATCATCGGCTCCGGCCCCGGCGGCTATGTCGCGGCGATCCGCGCGGCGCAGCTCGGGCTCAAGACCGCCTGCGCCGAAGGCCGCGAGACGCTGGGCGGGACCTGTCTCAACGTCGGCTGCATCCCTTCAAAGGCGATGCTCCACGCGAGCGAGTTCTTCGACGCCGCCGCGAACGGCACGATGGCCAAGATGGGCGTCGAGGTCACTCCGAAGCTCAACCTCGACGCGATGCATGCGCAGCGGATCGACGCGGTCACCTCGCTCACCGGCGGGATCGAGTTCCTGTTCAAGAAGAACAAGGTCGACTGGAAGAAGGGTTACGCAACCTTCCAGGACGCGCACACGGTCAAGGTCGGCGACGAGACGGTCACCGCGAAGGACATCGTCATCGCCACCGGCTCCTCGGTCACCCCGCTGCCCGGGGTCGAGGTCGATAACGCCAAGGGCGTGGTGGTCGATTCCACCGGCGCGCTGGAACTGGCGCAGGTGCCCAAGAAGATGGTCGTCATCGGCGGCGGAGTGATCGGGCTCGAGCTGGGTTCGGTCTGGCGCCGGCTCGGCGCCGAAGTCGTCTGCGTCGAATTCCTCGACGAGATCCTGCCGGGCCTGGACGGCGACATCCGCAAGGAAGCCCGCAAGATCTTCAAGAAGCAGGGCATCGAGTTCAAGCTGTCGAGCAAGGTCACCGGCGTTTCGGTGAAGGGCAAGACAGCCACGCTGACGATTGAGCCCGCCGCGGGCGGCGAGCCCGAGACGATGGAAGCCGATTGCGTGCTGGTCTCGATCGGACGCCGGCCCAACACCGAGGGGCTCGGCCTCGAGGCGATCGGGCTGGAAACCAACAAGCGCGGCCAGATAGAGATCGATCACGAATTCCGCACCAAGGTTGAGGGCGTATGGGCGATCGGCGATGTCGTCCCCGGACCCATGCTGGCGCACAAGGCCGAGGACGAGGGCATCGCGGTGGCCGAGAACATCGCGGGCCAGACCGGCATCGTGAATCACGCGCTGATCCCCAATGTCGTCTACACCTGGCCGGAGATCGCCGGAGTCGGCCTCACCACCGAGGAAGCGATCGAGAAGATGGGCGGCGACAAGGCCAAGGTGAAGATCGGCAAGTTCCCGATGATGGCCAACAGCCGCGCCAAGACCAATCACGAGCCCGATGGCCTGGTGAAGATCATCGCCGAGGCCGAGAGCGACCGGGTGCTCGGCGTCTGGGCGATCGCCAGCGTCGCGGGCACGATGATCCAGCAGGCCACGCAGGCGATGGAATTCGGCGCGACGAGCGAGGATATCGCCTACACCTGCCATGCTCACCCGACGCATTCCGAAGCGATCAAGGAAGCCGCCATGGCGGTCCAGGGCAAGCCGATTCACATTTGATCGGCCTGCCCTCCCCGCCTAGGACGCGGGAAAGGAGCGAGCGGCATGGCCTATCCGAGACTGACCGACAAACCCGGCGCGCTGGAGACCGCGGCGGCGATCCGCGCGGGCGAGCTGTCGCCGCGCGAAGCGGTGGGGCACGCCATCGCCCGGATCGAGAAGCTCGACGCCAAGGTCAATGCGGTGGTGGTATGCGATTTCGACCGCGCCCGGGACGTGGCAAGCGCGCTCGACGGCCAGACGCCGCGCGAGGACCAGCCGCTGTTCGGCGTGCCGATGACGATCAAGGAAAGCTTCGACATCGAAGGGCTGCCGACCAGCTGGGGGCATCAGAGCTACGCCGGCAATATCGCCAGCCGCGATGCCGAGGTGGTGCAGCGGCTCAAGCGCGCGGGCGCGATCTTTCTGGGCAAGACCAACATTCCCCCCGATCTCGCCGACTGGCAGTCGAACAACCCGGTCTATGGCCGCACCAGCAATCCGCACGATCCTTCGCGTTCGCCGGGCGGCTCCTCGGGCGGCGCGGCGGCGGCGGTGGCGAGCGGCATGGTCGCCTGCGAATTCGGCAGCGACATCGGCGGCTCGATCCGCGTGCCCGCGCATTTCTGCGGCATCTGGGGGCACAAGACGAGCTGGGGCCTGATCAGCCTGCGCGGCCACTATCATCCGGCCCTTTCCGCCAGCCCCGGCTTCCCGGGCGCGCATGATGGCGCGCTGGGCGTCATCGGGCCGCTGGCGCGCAATCCGGACGATCTCGAGGCGCTGGTCCGGATCACCACCGAGCGCCCGCTCGGCTCGCGCGGCAAGCCGCTGGGCGAATGCCGCCTGCTGCTGCTCACCGATCACCCGGCAAGCCCGGTCGATGCGTCGGTTCGCGAGCCGATCGAGGCGGCCGCGGGGGAGCTGGAGCGCGCAGGGGTGCGGATCGACCGGTCGAGCGATCTGGTCCCCGATCTGGCCCGCCAGCATGCCGCCTATATGAAGATGCTCGCCATCGCGATGGCGCGCGGTGCCCCGGCCCCCGACGGCAAGCGCGCGAGTGCCAGCGACTGGTTCGGCCTGCTCGACGCGCAGGCAGTCAATGCCGCGGCATGGGCCACGCTGTTCGAGACCTACGACTTCGTGCTCGCCGCGCCTGCGCCAACGCTGGCCTTCGAACATCGCGACGAGGCCTATTTCAAGGGCGAGGAAACCATCGAAGGCGCCAGCCGCCGCGCGGCCGACGGGCTGGCCTGGGCGGGCCTCGCGACCTTCCCCAACCTGCCCGCGACCGTTCTCCCTGTGGGCGAGAGCGGCGGCCTGCCCTGCGGCGTGCAGGTGATCGGGCCCGCCTGGGCCGATCTCGACTGCATCGCCGCGGCGCGCGGCATCGGCCGGATCCTGCACGGGTAATTCTGCACATGAACGCCAAACTCATGCAGCGCTTCGCCCGCTGGCACATCTGGCTCGGCTGGGCGATCGCGGTCCCGCTGATGATGTGGACGCTGAGCGGGCTGGTGATGGTCGCGCGCCCGATCGAGCAGGTGCGCGGGGAACATCTGCGCCTGCCGGTCGAGGAGCAGGCGCTGCCGCCAGACGTCCAGATCGCGGTCCAGCTGCCTGCGGATTCCACCCGTCCGGTGCGCTCGGTCACCACGCAGGTCGAGGGCCGCACGACCGTGACCCGGATCGCCTATCTCGACGGCACCAGCGAACGCTTCGGCGCCGATGGACGCGCGATGGCACCGCTGACCGACGTCGAGGCGCGGCTGCTGGTCGCCGAGCGGATCGTCGGCGGCGACGCCGTCGCCTCGGTGACGCGGTTCGCGGCGGAGGACCCGCCGCTCGATTTCCGCCGCGAGATCCCGGTCTGGCAGGTCGCGCTGGAGGACGGCACCCATGTCTATGTCGGGATCGAGAGCGGCGCGATCGAAGCGGTGCGGACGCGGTTCTGGCGGGTGTTCGACCTGATGTGGGGGCTCCACATCATGGATCTGGAAAGCCGCGAGGACACCAGCCACCCGGTGCTGATCCTGTTCGCAGGTCTGGCGCTGCTGGGCACGCTGCTGGGCACCGCGCTGCTGTTCCGCCGCCGCCGCAGCCGGCCGCTGCGGTGATACGAGCCGCATGAACCCGGAAATCCTCACCCCCGTGCTCGACTGGCTCGATCTGATCGGCATCGGCATCTTCGCGCTGACCGGGGCGCTGGTCGCCGCGCGCGAGCAGCAGACCTTCGTCACCATGGCGTTCTTCGCGCTGGTCACCGGGGTCGGCGGCGGCACGGTGCGCGATCTGCTGATCGGTGCGCCGGTCTTCTGGATCGGCCACCCCTGGGTCGCGGCAGTGTGTCTGGCGACCGCGCTGCTGACCTGGTTCACCCCGACGCGCTGGTGGGACGGCAAGCTGCTCGATTTCGCCGACGGGCTGGGGCTGACCGCCTATGCGGTGATCGGCACGGCCAAGGCGCTGAGCTACGGCGTCCCGCCGATCCCGGCGATCCTGATGGGGGTCGTGACCGGCACGGTCGGCGGGATCATCCGCGACATGATTGCCGGACGGCCTTCGATCATCATGCGCCCCGAACTCTATGTGACCGCGGCGGCGCTATCCGCCACGCTCGCCGCGGTCGGCGAGATTGTCGCCCTGCAGCGCGAATGGGTCTGGATCGGCGCGGTCACCGCAGGCTACGCGCTGCGCGCGGCGGCGATCCACTGGCAATTGGCGTTGCCGGCCTATCGCGATCCGCTCGCGCGCAGGGAATAGCGCCTAGTAGCCGGGATATTCGGTGCCGATTTCGTCCTGTTCGAGATCGCCTGGAAGCGGCGCGCCGGGATAGGGCGGAAGCGGTTCTTCGCTGGTTGCCCGGCTGGTTACCGGAGCGGGAAGCGCAGGCTGCGCTGGCTGGGCATCGATATTGGCCCAGGCCGAACGATAGGCCTCGTCGTCATACTGCCGGTCTTCCACAGGCGCGGCCGCATAGAGATCGCCCCGATTGCTGGCACTGTAGTTCGGATCCCCATAGCCGACCGCGCCGTTCGACAGATCGATTGCGTCGATCCGCCCGTCCGCTCCGATCGAGCAACTGAACCCCGCGCCGTCGTAGAGTCTGCCCGTGACGAGCCAGCCTCTGGCATTGCGATCGACCGAGTCGACGCTTTCGACGCGGGTGTCGCGCTCGATCCTCTCGACGCACATGGCGGCAGCACGGTCGAGCCCGCTGGTTTCGGCGCTGCGAAGGTCCGGATTCTGCGCGGGATAGCGGGTGTCGGGATAGCGCGCCTGGCGATCGTCGTCGCCGGCGACCGCACTCGCCACCGCGGCGAGCCCGCCGAGGATCAGCACCCCGGTGAGAATGTCGCCGGCATCCACCCCGCCGCGCCCGTGATGACGGTCGTAGCGGCGGTCATAGCGCCGATCGTAACGGTCGTGGCGATAGCTGCGGTATTGCTCGTATGTCTGGCCCTCGGCTGCATCCCAGGCGAGCCCGGCGGCGATGGCGCTGCGGCTGCTCGAGACGGGCAGTTCGGCTGCCATGGCGGGGGTCGCGGTAAGCGAAAGCGCCGCCAACATAGCGGGAGCGGCGGCAAAGCGGGCGAATCTGGTCATATCATGGTTCCCATGCGGTCCGCCCCACCCGGAGTCGCGAAAGTGAGATGATGAGCTAGGCGGTCCAGGCTATCTCGAGCCTGAACCGCCCCTGTGGGACCTTATTCGGTGCAGCAGCGCGCGCGAGCCTAGCGGAGGCCGCGGATGCCGTTGTAGTCGATGTCGCGGATCTGGCCGCGGTAGTCGACCTGACAATTGAACCGCCCCTCGTCGGTGCGCTGGTTGCCATAGCGTCCACCGCGATAGGATTGCTGGCCATCGACCACCAGATTGCCGCGGACGCGGAACCCGTTGCGGTTGTCGTTGACGTCGCGGACTTGGGTGACGTTGGCGTAGCGGTAGCCGTAGCGGCGGGCGTTGTTCTCGACCGCGGCGACGCAGCGCTGGACTGCCGCGCGCGGGTTGACCCGCGCGTTGTAGCGATCGTTGTGGTAGCGATTGTCCTGGTAGCGGGGATCCCGGTAGCGCGGATCCTGATAGCGCCGGTCGTCGTAGCGATCTCTGTCCGAACCGCCCAGCGCGCCGGCGGCGATGGCGATACCGCCGAGGATCACCGCACCGGCGATGATTTCACCGGCGCCGATGCCGTCGTCGCGGTCGCGGTCGCGCGACTGGGCGAAGGCGGGAGTTGCGGAAGTCATCGCCAACGCGCCTGCCGCGATGGTCGCCACGCTTCCCTTGGCGAGTGCTTTGGTGATGGTCTTCATGGCTCGATCCTCATGCTCGGCCGGGGCGAGAATGCCTTGGCTTCACATGAGGTTCTAGGCGGGCCGCGCTGAGGCGAGCCTGAATTCGCCCGACAGCCGCCGTTCAGCTAAATACGCACTTATCTGAACGGCGACTTCGACTTACTCTGCTGGTGGCACTTCCAGCCCGGTGTGCTGCGCGAGGAAGGCGAGGATATCGCCATATTCGTCGATCACCTTGTCGGTGGGCTTGCCCGACCCGTGGCCGGCGCGGGTCTCGATCCGGATCAGCTGCGGCTGCTCGCCCAGATCCGCCGCCTGCAACGCGGCAGTGTATTTGAAGCTGTGGCCGGGAACCACGCGGTCGTCGGTGTCCGCAGTCGTCACCAGCAGCGCCGGGTAATCCACCCCGCTGCGGATGTTGTGCAGCGGCGAATAGGACCGCAGGACCGCGAAGTCGGCCTCGCGGTCGGGATAGCCGTAATCGTCGACCCAGTAGCGGCCCGCAGTCCAGCGGTCGAAGCGCAGCATGTCCATCACGCCCACCGCGGCATTGCCGGCGTCGAACAGATCGGGACGCTGGTTGACCACCGCGCCGACCAGCAGCCCACCGTTGGAGCCGCCCTGGATCGCCAGACCGTCCTCGGTGGTGTAGCCATTGGCCTTGAGATACTCGCCCGCGGCAATGAAATCGTCGAAGACGTTCTGCTTGTTGTTCAGACGCCCGCCATCGTGCCACTCCTTGCCGTATTCGCCGCCGCCGCGGATATTGGCGAGGGCGAAGGTGCCGCCCGCCTCGAGCCAGGCGAGCCGCGTGGGCGAGAAGCTGGGCGTCAGCGAGATGTTGAACCCGCCATAGGCGTAGAGCAGCGTCGGCGACGGGCCGGTGCTGTCCTTGTGGCGGACCACGAACATCGGCACGCGCGTGCCGTCCTTGGAAACGTAGAACACCTGCTCGACGCGGTAGTCCTCGGGTTCGAAAGCGACCTCGGGCTCGGCGAAGACGGTCCGCTCACCGGTGTCGACATCGAGGCGGTAGATCGCGCCGGGCTGGTTGAAGCTGGTGAAGCTGTAGAAGGTCTCGGCGTCGCCGGGATCGCCGTTCAGCCCGCCGATCGAGCCGATCCCGGGCAGGTCGAGCGTGCCGGTCGGATTGCCGTCGAGATCGTGATAGACCGCGCGGCTGCTGGCATCCTTCATATATTCGACCACCAGCCTGTCGCCGATGATCGAGGCGCCCGAGATCGGCTCGTCGCTCTGCGCGACGACCTCTTCCCATTCGAGCGTGTCGGCGGTGAGATCGGCGCGGACCACGCGGTAGCGCGGCGCATTCTCATTGGTCATGAAATAGACCGTGTCGCCGGTCGAGGCGATCGGGCTCCAGCTGTTGTCGAAGCCGGTGATCAGCGGGCGCGGCGTCCAGCCTTCGCTGGCGCGCGTCGTGAGGTCGATCACGCGCAGCTCGTTGCGGTCGTCGGTCCCGGTCGAGCTGGAGATGAAGGCCCAGCGCCCGTCGTGGCTGACTCCGGCGCCGTGGCCCTGTTCGCGGGCATCGGGGGTCTCATAGACCAGCTCGTCCGCGCTCTGCGGCGTGCCGAGGCGGTGGAAATAGACCTTCTGGTTGTAGTTGAGCGACTGGAAGTCCTGCCCTTCCTCCGATTCCGGGAAGCGCGAGTAGAAGAATCCCTCGTCGCCGTTCCAGGAGATGCCGGTGAACTTGGCCCACTCGATTTCGTCGGCCAGTTCCTCGCCGGTGTCGACATCGAGCACCTTGATATTGCGCCAGTCGCTGCCGCCGTCCTGGATCGCATAGGCGAGATAGCGCCCGCTCTTCGAAGGCGCGGTGTCCGCGAGCGCGGTGGCGTTGTCGGCGGACCATTCGTTGGGATCAAGCAACAGCCGCGCCTCGCCGTCCCATCCGTCGCGGACGAAATATTGCGACTGGTTCATCAGCCCCGAATTGTAGCTGTAGAAATAGCGGTCGCCCGCCTTGTCGGGGATGCCGAAGCGTTCGTAGTCGATCAGCTCGGCGAGCCGGTCCTTGAACCAGGCGGTGCCGGGGAGCGTTTCCAGATAGGCGTCGGTGACCACGTTCTGCGCCTCGACCCACTCGGCGACCTGCGGATCGGTGCGGACGTCATTCTCGAGCCAGCGATAGGGATCGGCGACGGTCTGGCCGAACAGCACCTCGCTCGTGTCGGTGGCGCGGGTTTCGGGATAATCGATATCCGCGGTCTGCGCGGCGGCGGGCGCTGTCGAAAGCGCGATGGTGGCGGCGCCGGCGAGCGCGAGAGCGATGATACGGGACATGGGGGGACTCTCCAGGATTTTGGCTATTTCGTTGGGATTGTAACTAGGTGCTCGAGCCCGGCGGCGCAATCATTCGCCCAGCGCGGCGAGCACGTCGCGGGTGAAGGCGAGGATGTCGAAGCTCTCGCCCACCGGATCCTCGCCGCGGCGCACGATCACCACATCGCGGCTGGGGACGATCACGACATATTGCCCGCGATTTCCCATGGCGGCGAAGGTGTCGGCTGGAATGCCTTCGGTCCGGTTGAACAGCCAGAAGCCCGCGCCATAGCCCGTCGGGCGTCCTTCGGGCTGCGGGCCCGACGGGGCGGAGACGTATTCGATCCAGCCTTCGGGCAGGATACGAATGCCATCGGGCAGCACGCCATCGTCGAGATAGAGTTGGCCGAATTTGGCGAGATCGCGCGCGGTGGACCACACCTGGCTCGAGAGCACGTAATTGCCCTGCCAGTCGGTCTCTGCGACGGTGTGGTCCATGCCGAGCCGTGCGAACAGCGCGGAGGGCGGGTGGTCGGCAAAACTGCCTTCGATCGCTTTCACGGCCATCAGCGTGTCGTTGTTGGCGTAGCGATACGTGCTGCCCGGCGGGCTCACCAGCGGCCAGTGCGCAGCGCGCTCGTTAACCGTGGCACCGCCCCAGTAGAGCGGATCGGTTCGATTCCCGGGCGTGTCGGAATAGCGACCCGAGGCCATGCGGAGCAGATGATCGATCGTGATCGCCGCGCGTCCCTGGTCTTGGGTCAGATTGCCAAGCCCCGCTCTGCGCTCCACCGCTGTCTCGCCGCGCGCGACCGCCGCCCCGACCAGTGTCGCCGCAAGGCTCTTGGCGACCGACCATGTGCGCTGTGGCACCGCGGGACCGAAGTCGCGGGCATAGGCCTCGCCAAGCATCCTGCCGCCCGACTGGACAACCACGGCGGTCGTGCGGGCGCCCTCGCCGAATGCGTCACCGAACGCGTCTTGCGAGATCCGCGCCAGTGCTCCGGAAGGAAATGCGCGGATTGCAACCGCAGGGCGGTTTGGCTGCTCGCGCAGCGTCGCGAATGGCGGGATATTGCCGCCAATCGGAAGGAGCTGGCACCCTTGCTGCGAAACGTGCCGGGCAATCCGCGGAGCCATTCCCTCGGCCCAGTCAACACTCACATTCGCGACCTGCGACGAAGCGTCGGCCGCATCGACCCGGGAAATCCGATAGCCGAGCTCGGGAGCGATTCCGTCGAGCGGGGCCTGGATGCCCGCCATCTCCCACTCCGCAACGCTCTCGGGGGTCCGCGTCGCACCGTTGCGCTCGGCGTTGGCGATTGCGCTGCACAACATCAGCGCCTTGTACCCCGCCGCCAGCGCGCGGTCGTAGCGGGCGTCGAGCCGCTCCTGTTCGCCCTGCGCGAAAACGGGTGCGGCGATGGTGGCGGCGGTGGCGAGCAGCGCGGCGGCTGCGAGGGTCTGGCGGATCATGCGGCACCTTGTGCCATGCCCCGCGCAAAAGAAAAGGGCCGCGCGGTTTCCCGGGCGGCCCTGCTCCCCCGCAAAGGCGGGGGTCTCATGCGTTTTGCGTGGCGCCAATGGCCCGAGGTCCCCGCCTGCGCGGGGACTCGCCAGCTCAGGCGTCCTCGTATTCTTCCTCGTCCTGGTTCATCACCGGGCCGCTGTCCTTGCCCTTGGCGTCGACATCGCGGTCGACCAGTTCGATGATCGCCATCTGCGCGGCGTCGCTGCCGCGGTAGCCGGCCTTGATGATCCGCGTGTAGCCGCCTTCGCGATCCGAATAGCGATCGGCCAGAACGTCGAACAGTTTCTTGAGCTGGGTGTCGTCGAGCATCCGCGCATGCGCGAGACGACGGTTCGAGAGCCCGCCGCGCTTGGCCAGCGTGATCAGCTTCTCGACATAGGGGCGCAGTTCCTTCGCCTTGGGCAGCGTGGTGAGGATCTGCTCGTGCTTGATCAGCGCGGCGCTCATATTGCGGAACAGGGCCTTGCGGTGGCCCGACTTGCGGCCAAGCTTGCGCTGCGAAATACCGTGACGCATCATTCATTCCTTACGTTCGTTAGAGGCCCGTATCAGGTAGCCCGTAGCCGGTCGGTTAGGCCGACCACCACTCTCCCCGTGAGGGGAGAGAAAACGAGACTTGGCGGCTTGCCGCCTAGTCGCAGTAGAGAGGGGATTGCAACCGTTGCAGGCCCCTCTCCAACTTCGCCTAGCGAGCAAGCTCGCAAGGCTTCGTATCCTCTCCCCGCACGGGGACAGGATTATCAGCCCAGCAGTTCCTGTTCGAGCTTCTTGGCCATTTCCTCGATGTTCTCCGGCGGCCAGCCCGGGATGTCCATCCCGAGACGCAGGCCCATGCTGGAGAGCACTTCCTTGATCTCGTTGAGCGACTTGCGGCCGAAATTGGGCGTCCGCAGCATCTCGGCTTCGGTCTTCTGGACCAGATCGCCGATGTAGATGATGTTGTCGTTCTTGAGGCAATTGGCGCTGCGCACCGAGAGCTCCAGCTCGTCGACCTTCTTGAGCAGGTAACGGTTGAGCTGGTTGGTGTCGCTTTCCTGCGGCTCCGCGGCCTGGCCGATCATGGCCGAGCTGGGCTGCGGGACGCCGTCCTCGAAGTGGACGAACAGCGTCAGCTGGTCCTGGAGGATGCGCGCGGCATAGGCCACGGCGTCTTCCGGGGTGACGGTTCCATCGGTTTCGACCGTCAGCGAGAGCTTGTCGTAGTCGAGCTCCTGCCCGACGCGGGCGGCCTCGACCTTGTAGCTCACCTGGCGAACCGGCGAGTAGAGGCTGTCGACCGGGATCAGACCGATCGGCGCGTCGGCCGGACGGTTCTGGACCGCGGGCGAATAGCCCTTACCGATGTCGGCGGTCAGCTCCATGTTGAGCGTGGCGCCCTCGTCGAGATGGCACAGCACGAGGTTCTTGTTCATCACCTCGATATCGCCCGAGACCGCGATGTCGCCGGCCTTGACCTGCGCCGGCCCGGTCATGGAGAGCTGCAGCCGCTTGGGGCCCTCGCCTTCCATCCGCAGCGCGATCTGCTTCACGTTGAGGACGATGTCGGTGACATCCTCGCGCACGCCGGCGAGCGAGGAGAATTCGTGGAGCACGTTCTCGATCTTGATCGAGGTGATCGCCGCGCCCTGGAGCGAGGAGAGCAGCACGCGCCGCAGCGCGTTGCCGAGCGTCAGGCCGAAGCCGCGCTCGAGAGGTTCAGCGACGAAGGTCGTCCTGCGGTTCTTTTCGCCGCCGTCCTTGATTTCGAGGCTGCTGGGTTTCTTGAGTTCCTGCCAGTTCTTGGTGTTGACGGACATGGATTTCCCCTATTTCGCGCTGGGCGGGTTCGGATATGGGCAGGACCGGAAGCTCTGGAAGAGCGCCCGGTCCGTGAGAGATTGTCGGCGGGACCCGTATGGCCCCGCCAGGCAGGCACGGATCAGACGCGGCGACGCTTGGATGGCCGCACGCCGTTATGCGGGATCGGCGTCACGTCGCGGATCGAGGTGATGGTGAAGCCCACCGCAGCCAGACCGCGAAGCGCGCTCTCGCGGCCCGAGCCCGGACCCTTCACTTCGACTTCCAGCGTCCGGACGCCGTGCTCGGCGGCCTTCTTGCCGGCATCGTCGGCAGCGACCTGGGCCGCATAGGGAGTCGACTTGCGGCTCCCCTTGAAGCCCATCGTGCCGGCGCTGGACCAGCTGATCGCGTTGCCCTGGGCATCGGTGATGGTGATCATCGTGTTGTTGAAGCTGGCGTTGATGTGCGCGACGCCGCTGGAAATGTTCTTCTTGTCGCGACGTTTAACTCGGCCGGGTTCGCGTGCCATGTGTGTATTCCTCTATATTCGCGAGAAGGGAAAAGCTGCGGAGGCACAAGGGCCTCGCGCGGCTTACTTCTTCTTGCCGGCGATCGGCTTGGCCTTGCCCTTGCGGGTGCGGGCGTTGGTGTGGGTGCGCTGGCCGCGAACGGGCAGGCCGGTACGATGACGCAGACCGCGATAGGTCCGCAGATCCATCAACCGCTTGATGTTCATCGCGGTGTCGCGGCGAAGGTCGCCTTCGACCTGATGATCCGAATCGATCGTCTCGCGGATGCGCAGCAGCTCCTCGTCGGTGAGGTCCTGCACGCGGCGCGACTGGTCGATGCCAAGCTTCTCGGCGATCTGGACCGCCGTGGTCCGGCCGATTCCGTGAATATAGGTAAGCGCGATAATCACGCGCTTGTTGGTGGGGATGTTGATCCCGGCAATACGTGCCACTTAATACTTCTCCATGCTCCACAGGGGTTTGCGGTTGCCTGACGGGCCGCCCCCTATCTCATCGCTCACTTCACCGACAAATGCACAAACGAACCGGATAGCGCGCATCCAAAGGCTGCCGCCTGCCGGACCCGTCCGATACTGTCGAATGAAGGGCGCGCTTACGTCGATTCGACGCTCGCGTCAACCATCTACCCGCGCGCTGGGGTGCGCAACCGCCCGCGGGGCGGCTGCGTGAGAAAGATCCTATAGCCCGAAGCCGAGCGCTCGTCAAAACACGTAATGCCTGCCCTGCCCTATTCTGCCCGCCCCAGCGCATCGATCTGATCTTCCAGCGAGGCATCGGGTTCGATGCGCGGTTCTGGGTCCGGTGCCGGTATCGCCTCGTCCGGCGCGGCGGAACCACCCGACTCGAGCGCGCCGAGGTGATCGCGCAAGCCCATCAGCTGCTGCGTCATCACCCCGTCCACGGCTCCGGCGATCTGTTCGACCTCGTAGCGCATCGGTCCGCCGACGTTGTATTCCCACAGCACCCTTGTGCCGCCCTCAACTTCCTTGAGCGTGATGGTGAGGATCCCCGTCGCCGGCTCGCCCTGCAGCGGTCCCAGCCCGCCGCGCAGCCGCAGCACGCGCAAGGGGAAGGCCTGGAGCACGGTGGCGTGGTGCGCGCTGCCATCCATGGCGAAGCCCTCCTCGCCATCGTCGCCCGGGAGCTTCTCGCACAGGCAACCGCCCGCCTGCGGTGTGAGCATCATGTTGGCGGCATCGCCCGACCATGTGTGGTCGGAATTCCACCATTCGCCCGGCTTGATCAGCGCAAGCCATACCGCAAGCGGCTCGGCGGCCACTTCGGCGGTGGCGCGGGTGACGAAGCCGTCGTCCGTGGTCGAAACCACTTCTGCGGTAGCGGGTGAAACGGGGATCGCCAGCGCGAGCGCGGCAGCGAGGATAATCCGGTTACGCATCCATCACTCCTTCGCCCCTGGCGATAGGACAGAGCGAACGCGTTGGAAAGCCGATGGTGCGCGCAGGCGTGAACCAGCGCCGCGCCCTCAGCCCTGCGCGAGAATTCCGTCGATCCGGCTGGTCACATCCTCGATACTCGCCATGCCATCGACCCGGCTGACGATCCCGCGGCTTTCGTACCCCGGCAGGATCGGCGCGGTTTCGGCCCGGTAGAGCGCCATGCGCTTGCGCACGGTTTCCTCGTTGTCGTCGGGTCGCCGCTTGAACTCGGTCGAACCGCATTTGTCGCAGGTCCCCGGGTCCTTGGGCAGCTTGAAGATGTCGTGATAGCCCGCTCCGCATTCCGCGCAGGTAAAGCGCCCGATGATGCGTTCGACCAGCGCGTCTTCATCGACTTCGAGTTCGATCACGTGATCGAGCTTGCGGCCGTGGCGGGTGAGGATTTCGTCGAGCATTGCGGCCTGCACCTCGGTGCGCGGGTAGCCGTCGAAGATGGCGCCCATATCGGGACCCATCGCGGTCAATTCTGCATCGATGAGGTCGGAGACGATTTCGTCGTTGACGAGCTCGCCGCGGTCCATGACCGTCTTGGCCTTGATCCCGACTTGCGTCCCCGCCTTGACCGCACCGCGCAGCATGTCGCCGGTCGAAAGCTGGCGCATGCCGTGATGTTCGACAAGGCGCTGCGACTGCGTGCCCTTGCCTGCGCCCGGAGGCCCCAGAAGGATTATGTCCATTCCGTATTATCCCCTTCGACCCCGCGCGCAAGCTAGCGGTTGCGGCCCTTCAACTTGGCCTTCTTGATGAGGTCGCCATACTGATGCGCGAGCAGATGCGACTGGATCTGGCTGATCGTATCGACCGTGACGTTCACGACGATCAGCAGGCTGGTCCCGCCCAGGAACAACGGAATCCCCGTCTGCGCGATCATATATTCGGGGATCACGCAGACCAGCGCCAGGTAGATCGCGCCGACCACGGTGATGCGCGTGAGAACGTAATCGAGATATTCCTCGGTCCGCTTGCCCGGACGGATGCCCGGAATGAACCCGCCGTTCTTCTTGAGATTGTCCGCAGTCTCCTCGGGGTTGAAGACAACCGCGGTGTAGAAGAAGGCGAAGAAGATGATGCCGGCCGCGTAGAGCGTCATGTAGAGCGGCTGACCATGCGCCAAATACTGGTTGAGCGCGATGATGGTGCTGCCGAACCCGCTGTCGGTGTCGACCGAATTGCCGGCGAACTGGCTGATCGTCAGCGGCAGGAGCAGGAGCGAGCTCGCGAAGATCGGCGGGATGACGCCTGCGGTGTTGAGCTTGAGCGGCAAATGCGAGCGGTCCGCCTGCATCATGCCGCGCTGCGTGGCGCGCTTGGGATACTGGATCAGCAATCGCCGCTGCGCGCGTTCGACGAAGGAAATGATCAGAATCAGCACCACCACCATCAGGATGAAGCCGATGATGATCCCAGGCGAGATCGAGCCGGTGCGACCGCCTTCGAACAGGTTCGAGGCAAAGCCCGGGAACTGGGCGACGATGCCCGCCATGATGATCAGCGAGACGCCGTTGCCGATGCCGCGACTGGTTATCTGTTCGCCCAGCCACAGCAGGAACATGGTTCCGCCGACCAGCGAAATGACGACGCCAATGCGGAACGCAATGCCCGGATCGATGACCGCGTTGAGACCGCTCGACGCGCCGAAGCTCTCAAGTCCGGCGGCCAGGAACCAGCCCTGGATCGAACACAGGAACACGGTGCCGTAGCGGGTGTACTGATTGAGCTTCTGGCGCCCCGTGCTGCCCTCTTTCTTGAGCGCGGCCAGCGTCGGATGCAGTGCGCTGGCAAGCTGCACCACGATCGAGGCGGTAATATAGGGCATCACGCCGAGCGCGATCAGGCTCATCCGCTCGAGGCTGCCGCCGGTGAACATGTTGAACATGTCCAGAATGCCACCCTGGGTGGTCTCGGCGAGCTGCGCGAGCACGCGCGGGTTGATACCCGGGAGCGGCACGAAGCTGAGAAAGCGGAAGACGATAAGCGCGCCGATGGTGAACCAGATACGCTGGCGCAGCTCGGTGGCCTTGGAGAAGTTTGCGAGGCTCATCTGGCTCGCAATATTGTCGGCGCGTGATGCCATGGCTTAATTGTCGATCCTAGCGTCTGCGTATGATGGGCGCCGGCCCGTCCCGGCAGACAGGACAGATAGGGAGCGGGGTTCGCAATGTCGAACCCCGCTCCCGATTTTTCCGACTATTCGGAAGCAGCCTTGGCTGCAGCGTGCTTGCCGGTCTTGTTCTCGTTGGGCTTGCCGCTGACGCGCTTGACCTTGACGATCTCGACCGATCCGCCCGCCTTCTCGACCGCTTCGATGGCGCCCTTGGAGGCACCCGCGACCGTCAGCGTGAGCTTGGTGGTCAGTTCGCCCTTGCCGAGCAGGCGCAGGCCGTCCTTGCCGCCGCGCGCGAGGCCAGCGGCCTTGAGCGCTTCGTGGTCGATCGTGCCCTTGGCGTCGAGCTTGCCCGCGTCGATGAACTTCTGGATCATCCCGATGTTCACTTCGGAAAAGTCCTTGGCGAAGGGGTTGTTGAACCCGCGCTTCGGCAGACGCATGTGGAGCGGCATCTGGCCGCCCTCGAAGCCCTTCACGGCAACGCCCGAACGGCTCTTCTGGCCCTTCTGGCCGCGCCCGCCGGTCTTGCCCTTGCCCGAGCCGATGCCGCGTCCGATGCGCATCCGGCTCTTGCGGGCGCCGGGATTGTCGCGGATTTCGTTGAGTTTGAAAGTCATGGGTGCACTCGCTTTCGCTTTGTTCGCGCTGATTGTGTCTCGATCTCCGCCGGATGCGGAAACGAGGATCGGCCCCCCGCACCGGCGGGGGGCCGACGGGTCTTAGATGACCTCGACCATGTGCGGCAATTTTGCAATCGCACCGCGCACTTCGGGGGTGTCCTCGATCTCGACGGTCCTGTGCATCTTGCCCAGGCCCAGACCGGTGAGGATCTTCTTCTGGCTCTCGGGCCGCCGGATGGGCGAACCGATCTGCCGGATCGTAATCGTCTTGTTCTTTGCCATCTGTCTTACTCCGCGACCGCTGCGGCGTCGGCTTGCGCCTCGGCTTCGCTGCTACCACCGCGGCCGAGCAGATCGGCGACCTTCTTGCCGCGACGCTGGGCCACCGACTTCGGCGAAGTCTGGTTCACCAGCGCATCGAAAGTGGCGCGGATCATGTTGTAGGGGTTGGACGAGCCGACCGACTTGGTCACCACGTCGGCAACGCCAAGGCTTTCGAACACGGCGCGCATCGGACCACCGGCAATGATGCCGGTACCCGCGGGTGCCGAACGAACATTGACCTTGCCCGCACCGAACCGGCCCTTGCCGTCATGGTGCAGCGTGCGGCCTTCCTTGAGCGGGACGCGGATCATCTTCTTGCGCGCAGCCGCGGTCGCCTTGGAAATGGCTTCCGGCACTTCGCGCGCCTTGCCATGGCCGAAGCCGACCCGGCCTGAACCGTCGCCGACCACGACCAGAGCGGCGAAGCCGAAGCGCTTACCACCCTTCACGGTCTTGGAGACGCGGTTGATGTGGACCAGCTTCTCGATGATGCCGTCGTCTTCTTGCTCGCGTCCACCGCCGCGACGGTTGTTGTCACGGCCGCCACCGGGGCCACCGCGACCGCGATTGCCGCCGCCGGGGCCACCCGGGCCACCGCGACCACCGCCGCCGGGCCCGCCGCGTCCGCGACCGGCATTCTGGCGCTCGCGTGGTTGCCCTTCGGCGCCTTGTGCCGGCGACTGATTGGCGGCAGCCTCGGAAGGCGTGTCGGCGATTGCCGGCTCTTCCTTGACGACCGCATGCTCGGTCTCGGCCTTGGCAGGCTGGTCGATCTCGACCGGCTTGGCTTCGGACTTGGTTTCCGTCGCCGCGGCCTCGGCTTCGGGAGCCTTGGTTTCGGGGGTCTCTGCGGATTTGTTGTCGTCAGCCATCATCAGAACTCCAGCCCGCCTTCGCGAGCGGCGTCGGCCAGCGCTTTCACGCGGCCGTGGAACAGGAAGCCGCCGCGATCGAACACGACGGTGGTGACGCCGGCCTTCTTGGCGGCGGCGGCGATGTCCTTGCCGACCGTCTTGGCGGCATCGATATTGGCACCGGAATTCTCCGCCCCGAGCGTCGATGCGGCGGCGACGGTCTTGCCGGCCGCGTCATCGATGATCTGCGCGTAGATGTGCTTGCCGGTGCGGTGCACGGACAGTCGCGGCTTGCCGCTCGCACGGCTCTTGAGAGCGGTGCGGACACGCTGGCGGCGGCGTTCGAAAAGGGAAAGTTTGGCCATGTTACTTCTTCTTCCCTTCCTTGCGGAAGACGTACTCGCCCTGGTACTTGATACCCTTGCCCTTGTAGGGTTCGGGCTTGCGCCAGCGGCGGATTTCAGCGGCGAACTGGCCAACAGACTGCTTGTCGATGCCCGAGATGATCACGGTCGTTTGATCGGGGGTGGCGACATCGAGGCCTTCGGGAATGTCGAGATCGACATCGTGGCTGTAGCCGAGCTGAAGCTTGAGCTTCCGGCCCTGCGCCGCAGCACGATAGCCGACACCGGTGATTACCAGCGTCTTGGCAAACCCGACAGTGACGCCCTCGACCAGATTGGAGACCAGCGTACGCTGCAGACCCCAGAAGGACCGTGCCTCCTTGGTGTCGTTGGCCGGGTTCACCTGGATCTCGTCGCCTTCGACCTTGTAGGCGATGTGGTCCGACAGGTGCAGGGTCAGCGTGCCCTTGGGGCCTTTGACGCTCAGCACGTTGCCATCGATGTTGGCGGTCACCCCGGAGGGGATCGCGACCGGTCGTTTACCGATGCGGCTCATCAGTATACCTCCGCCAGCACTTCGCCACCGACGTTCTCGGTCCGCGCTTCCGCATCGGAAAGCACGCCGCGAGGCGTCGAGACGATGGTGATGCCAAGGCCGTTGCGCACCGTCGGAAGTTCCTTGGAACCCGAATAGACGCGGCGGCCGGGCTTCGAAACGCGCGAGACGTGCTTGATAGCCGGCTCGCCTTCGAAATATTTCAGTTCGATCCGCAGCGCCTTGTGCTTGCCGGTCGAGTCCTCGGAGAAGCCACGGATGTAGCCCTCGCGCTGGAGCACTTCCAGTACGTTCGCGCGCAGCTTGGACGCGGGCGAAAGGACGGAATCCTTCTTCGCCTGCTGGCCGTTGCGGATACGGGTGAGCATGTCACCCAGGGGATCGGTCATTGCCATCGTCTAGTTCCTCACCAGCTCGACTTGGTCAGGCCGGGAATCAGGCCCTTATTGCCCAGATTCCGCAGCTCGATCCGGTTGACGCCGAACTTGCGGTAATAGCCGCGGGGGCGGCCGGTGGTCGCACAGCGATTGCGCACGCGGGTCGGATTCGCATTACGCGGAATCTCGGCCATCTTCAGGCGTGCCATCAACCGGTCGCTTTCGTCGGCAGAAGTGTCGTCAGCAATCGCCTTCAGCTTTTCATACTTAGCGGCATACTGCTTGACGAGCTTCTTGCGACGCTCGTTCTTGTTGATCGAACTCAGTTTCGCCATTGGACTTAAGTTCCTCTTCTAGCGGCCCTCAGGCGGCTTCTTTCTGCTCGGCCATCAGGCCAATGAACGGGAAGCCGAACAGGCGCAGCAATTCGCGCGCTTCGTCGTCGGTCTTCGCCGTGGTGGTTACGATGATGTCCATGCCCCGGACCTTCTCGATCTTGTCGTAGCTGATCTCGGGGAAAACGATCTGTTCCTTCAGGCCCATCGCGTAATTGCCGCGCCCGTCGAAGCTCTTCGGGTTGAGACCACGAAAATCTCGAATGCGGGGCATGGCGATGGTCACAAGACGATCGACGAACTCGAACATCCGCTCGCGGCGCAGGGTTACCTTGCACCCGATCGGCATGCCTTCGCGCAGCTTGAACTGGGCGATCGACTTCTTGGCGATGGTGATGACCGGCTTCTGGCCGGCGATCAGCGCCATTTCGTCGGCGGCGGTCTGAACCTTCTTCTTGTCCTGGCTGGCTTCGCCCACGCCCATGTTGAGCGTGATCTTGTCCAGACGCGGAACTTCGAGACGGTTCTTGTAGCCGAATTTCTCGGTCATCGCCTTGACGATCTCGTCGTCGTAGCGCTGCCTCATGCGAGGGGTATAATCAGCCATCGATGGTCTCCCCGGACTTGACGGCGACGCGCACCTTCTTGCCGTCCTGCTGTTCGAAACGGACGCGGGTGGGCTTGCCGTCCTTGGGGTCGGCCAGGGCCACCTTGCAGATCGGCATCGCGGCTGCGAAGCGGTCGATCCCGCCCTGCGGGTTGGCCTGGTCGGGCTTGCGGTGACGGGTGGCGATATTGACGCCGTCCACGATCAGCTTGCCTTCCTTGGGCATTACCTTGGAGACGGTGCCGGTCTGGCCCTTGTCCTTGCCGGACAGCACCACGACCTTGTCGCCCTTCTTGATCTTTGCGGCGGCCATTACAGCACCTCCGGCGCGAGCGAGATGATCTTCATGAAGCCGCGGCCGCGCAGTTCGCGCACCACCGGGCCGAAGATACGGGTGCCGATCGGCTCTTCGCTCTTGTTCACGAGCACGGCGGCATTGCTGTCGAAGCGGATGACGCTGCCGTCGGGACGACGGACGTCCTTACGGGTCCGCACGATCACGGCGCGATGGACGTCGCCCTTCTTGACCTTGGCGCGCGGCTGGGCTTCCTTGACGGAAACCACGATGACATCGCCGACGCTCGCGGTACGACGCTTCGACCCGCCCAGCACCTTGATGCACTGGACGCGCTTGGCGCCGCTGTTGTCCGCGACGTCGAGATTGGACTGCATCTGGATCATAGATCCGTCTTCCTTCTCATTGGCTTGCCGGAACCAGTCCGGCAGTTCCTAAAACGTCAGTTACCGGCGGCCTCGGACTCGAGGTTCGCCTCGACCGCCTGAGTGCCGCCCGCGGTTACGCGATCCTTCACAAGCCAGGTCTTGGTCTTCGAAATCGGCTTCGTCTCCTCGATACGGACGACGTCGCCGAGCGTGTATTCATTCGCTTCGTCGTGAGCGTGATACTTCTTCGAACGACGGATGATCTTCCCGTAGAGCGGGTGCTTCACCTTGCGTTCGACCTTCACGGTCACGGTCTTGTCGGTTTTGTCGGAAGTGACGGTCCCGATCAGGATACGTTTGGGCATGGTCTACTCCTCAGGCTTTCGCTTTGGCGTCAGCAGCGGAACGCTTGGAGCGCTCGGTCTGAAGCGTCTTGATCTTCGCGATCGCGCGACGGACTTCGCGGATACGCGCCGGCGCTTCGAGCTGGTTGGTGGCAGCCTGAAACCGCAGGTTGAACTGCTCGCGCTTGAGCGTGGTCAGTTCGTCCGAAAGCTGATCGTCGCTCTTCTGGCGCAGATCGTCGGTCTTGGTCGAATTCTGGGCCATCATTCGCCTCCCAGGTGCGAGGTGTCGCCAAAGCGGGCGATAACCTTCGTCTTGATCGGCAGCTTCATCGCTGCGCGTTCGAAGGCTTCGGCGGCCAGCGGGCCGGCAACGCCGTCGAGTTCGAACAGGATCCGGCCCGGCTTAACGCGGGCGGCCCAATATTCGACCGAACCCTTGCCCTTACCCTGACGCACTTCGGCAGGCTTTTTCGACACGGGCACATCGGGGAACACGCGGATCCACAAGCGTCCCTGACGCTTGATGTGGCGCGTGATCGCACGACGCGCGGCCTCGATCTGGCGCGCGGTGATACGCTCGGGTTCCAGGGCCTTGAGGCCATAGGAGCCGAAGTTGAGGGTGGTGCCACCCTTGGCTTCGCCCTTGATCCGGCCTTTGAAGGCCTTGCGGAACTTGGTTTTTTTCGGTTGCAGCATTTTTTCTACCTATCCTGCAATCAGCGAGCCGGTCGCACGCCGGAGGTCTGCGATTCCATCATCAGACGGTCCTGCGCGGTCGGGTCGTGGCCGAGGATCTCGCCCTTGAAGACCCACACCTTGATGCCGATGATGCCATAGGCGGTCAGCGCCTCGGCTTCGCCGTAATCGATGTTGGCGCGCAGCGTGTGCAGCGGCACACGGCCTTCGCGATACTGTTCGACGCGGGCGATTTCGGCGCCGCCAAGACGGCCGCCGCAGACGATCTTGATGCCTTCGGCACCCAGACGCATGGCGGACTGCATCGCGCGCTTCATCGCACGGCGGAAGGCGATACGGCGGATCAGCTGATCGGCGATGCCCTGAGCGACGAGCTTGGCATCGACTTCCGGCTTGCGGATCTCGACGATGTTGAGCTTGACGTCGCTTGCGGTCATCGAAGCCAGCTTGACGCGCAGCTTCTCGATATCCGCGCCCTTCTTGCCGATGATAACACCGGGGCGGGCAGCGTAGATCGAGATGCGGCACAGCTTGGCCGGACGCTCGATCACCACCTTGGAAATCGCGGCCTGCGGCAGCGAGTTCATGATGAACTTGCGGATCTCGATGTCTTCCTTGAGCAGCTGCGCATAGTTACGCCCTTCGGCGTACCAGCGGCTGTCCCAGGTGCGGTTGATCTGCAGACGCAGACCGATCGGATTGCTCTTCTGGCCCATCTTACGCCTCTTCCTCTTCGCGCACCACTATCCGCAGCTTGCTGAACGGCTTCAGGATGCGGGTGGACTTGCCACGGCCGCGCGTGTGGAAACGCTTCATGGTGATCGACTTGCCCACGGAAGCTTCCGCAACCACCAGCGCATCGACGTCGAGATCGTGATTGTTTTCCGCATTGGCGATCGCCGAAGCGAGCACCTTACTGGCATCACGGGCCATCGCCTTCTTGGAGAAAGCGAGGATGTTCAGCGCCTCTTCGGCCTTCTTGCCGCGGATCAGCTCCGCGACAAGGTTCAGCTTCTGCGCGGAACCACGAATGGTGGTGCCGACCGCGAGAGCCTCGTTGTCGGCCACGCGGCGGGGAGACTTAGCCTTGCCCATCAGCGCTTACCCTTCTTATCCGAGGCATGCCCCGGAAATGTCCGCGTCGGCGAGAATTCGCCGAGCTTGTGGCCGACCATCTCTTCCGAGACGGAGACCGGGATGAACTTGTGGCCATTGTAGACGCTGAACGTCAGACCGACGAACTGCGGCAGGATCGTCGAACGACGCGACCAGGTCTTGATGGGCTTGGAGCCACTGCTGTCCTGCGCGTCTTCGGCCTTTTTCAAAAGGCTGAGTTCGACGAACGGACCTTTCCAGACGGAACGAGCCATTGGTCCTTACCTCTTCTTCTTGGCGTGGCGCGAACGGATGATCATTTTGTCCGTCTGCTTGTTGTTGCGGGTACGGGCGCCCTTGGTGGGCTTGCCCCACGGGGTGACCGGATGACGGCCACCGCTGGTGCGGCCTTCGCCGCCGCCGTGCGGGTGATCGACCGGGTTCTTGGCGACGCCACGGGTCAGCGGGCGACGGCCCTTCCAGCGGGTGCGTCCGGCCTTGCCGAAATTCTGGTTCTGGTTGTCCGGGTTGGACACGGCACCGACGGTGCCCATGCAGTCCGCACGCAGATAACGCTGCTCGCCTGAATTGAGCCTGACGATGACCATGCCGCGATCGCGGCCGACCAGCTGGACATAGGCACCGGCGGAACGGGCGATCTGCCCGCCCTTTTCCGGCTTCATCTCCACATTGTGGCAGATGGTGCCGACCGGCATCTGGCCCAGCAGCATCGCGTTGCCCGGCTTGGTGTCGACGCGTTCGCCGGCAATCACCTTGTCGCCGACGGCAAGCCGCTGCGGCGCAATGATATAGGCCAGTTCATCGTCGGTATACTTGATCAGCGCGATGAAGGCAGTGCGGTTGGGATCGTATTCGATCCGCTCCACGGTGCCCTCGACGTCCCACTTGCGACGTTTGAAGTCGATAAAGCGGTAGCGCTGCTTGTGACCGCCCGCGATACCGCGCGAGGTCACATGACCCTTGTTGTTGCGGCCGCCCGTCTTGTGCTTGCCCTCGGTCAGAGACTTGATCGGGCCGCCCTTGTGGAGCCCCGACTTGTCGACCAGGATCAAGCCACGGCGTGCGGGGCTCGTCGGTTTGTAATTCTTGAGTGCCATTGGTTCCTAGCCCCTCAGATACCGCTCGTGATGTCGATCATTTCACCCTCGGCGAGGGTGACGATCGCCTTCTTCACGTCGGAACGCTTGTAGGGCCTGCCCTTCCAGCGTTTGGTCTTGCCCTTGGTCACGATGGTGTTCACGCCCACGACTTTCTTGTCGTAGATCGCCTGGACCGCTTCTTTGATCTGCGGCTTCGTGGCATCGTTCGCGACCTTGAAGACGACCGCATTGTGCTCGGACGCCATCGTCGACTTTTCGGTGATGTGGGGCGCGAGAATCACGTCGTAGTGACGCGCGTCCACTTCCTGCTTCTTAGCCATTGAACCGGGCCTCCAGCTTTGCAACCGCATCCTTGGTGAGGATCAGCGTGTCGTGCTTCAGGATGTCGTAGACATTGGCGCCGACTGCGGGGAGCATGTTGATCCCCGGCAGGTTGCGCGCAGCCTTCTGGAAGCCGTCGTTGACGGTCTCGCCGTCGATAAACAGGACCTTGCCGCTCCAGCCGTTCTTGTCGAACTGGCCCTTGAGCGCCTTGGTCTTGGCTTCGCTCAGATCGAGGCTGTCGAGGATGATCAGGCCGTCCTTGGCCTTGCTCGACAGCGCCATCTTGAGACCGAGCGCGCGGACCTTCTTGTTGAGCGACTGCTCGAACTCACGCCGACGCGGGCCATGGGCCTTGCCGCCGCCGATGAAGATCGGTGCAGCGCGATCGCCGTGACGGGCGCCGCCGGTGCCCTTCTGGCGGACGAACTTCTTGCCCGTGCGGTTGACATCCGACCGCTCGCGCGCCGCGCGGGCGGTGCCGCGACGGTTCTCGAGCTGCCAGGTGACGACCCGGTGCAGGATGTCGGCACGCGGCTCGACCCCGAACACGGTATCGTCGAGTTCGATATCGCCCGACGCCTTGCCGTCGATATTCTGGACCTTCACCTTCATGGGTCAGCCCTCCTTGTTCTCGCCATCGGCCTTGTCGGCGCTCGGCGTTGTGCTGGTGTGTTCTTCGTCAGCACCCGGCTCGGCATCGGCGCCGGCCTGCTGCTGGTCCATCAGCTTTTCCTGCTGCTCGACCGAAACCTCGGGGTTGACTGCGTGATCGGCGCTGCTTTCGATCAGGCCGGCATCGGCCTCCTCGTGAGCGAACTCGTCCTGATTACGGAACATCACACCGGGGAACGGCAGATCTTCGGAATGCTTGATCTTGACCGAGTCGCGAACCAGCATCCAGCCGTTCTTCGCGCCCGGGACCGAGCCCTTGACGAAGAGCAGGCCGCGTTCGGCGTCGGTACGCACGATTTCGAGGTTCTGCTGGGTGCGCTGACGGTCGCCCATGTGGCCGGCCATCTTCTTGCCCTTGAACACCTTGCCCGGATCCTGGCGCTGACCCGTCGAACCGTGTGAACGGTGCGAGAGCGAGACGCCGTGGGTGGCACGAAGACCGCCGAAGTTCCAACGCTTCATGGCGCCGGCAAAGCCCTTGCCCTGCGTGTGACCGGTGATGTCGACCTTCTGGCCGGCAATGAAATGCTCGGCGGAAATCCGCGCACCGACCGGCAGAAGAGCGTCTTCGCCGTCGACGCGGAATTCGGCGACTTTCATCTTGAGCCCGACTTCGGCCTTGGCGAATGCTTCGCGCTGCGGCTTGTTGACGTTCTTGTGCTTGGCATCGCCGGCACCGAGCTGGACGGCAAAATAGCCGTCACGATCGGCGGTGCGATGCAATGTAACCTGGCAACCTTCCAGCGACAGAACGGTAACCGGCACGTGCCGACCGTCCTCCTGGAAGAGGCGGGTCATCCCGACTTTTTTCGCGATAACGCCTGTGCGCATCGTCAGAACTCCTAAACAGAGGCACCCGGCCCATCCGGGTGCTTGCGAACAACCGGGTTCAACCCCGGAGGTCCAATTCAGCCCATAAATGCGATGCGAGCCCCGTCCGGGCCGAGTGCTCCGTCGGGCCAGGTGGCCGTGGGAGCGAGACGGGGGACGCAGACCCGGATAAATCCGGCGGTATCCCTTATCCGAGTCCCCGCGAAGGCGGGGACCTCAGGCCGCTTGGTGCGACCTGCAAAACTGTTCCGGCCCTTTAACGTCCGACCGGGAGGACCGAGACCCCCGCCTGCGCGGGGGCTGCGCTCATGCAAACCTGCGGTTTACGCGAGCTTGATTTCGACGTTGACGCCGGCAGCGAGATCGAGCTTCATCAGCGCGTCGACCGTCTGGGCGTTCGGCTGCACAATGTCCAGCAGTCGCTTGTAGGTGCGCACCTCGAACTGCTCGCGCGACTTCTTGTCGATGTGCGGGCCGCGGTTCACGGTGAACTTCTCGATACGCGTCGGCATGGGAATGGGGCCACGAATAAGAGCACCCGTACGACGTGCGGTTTCGGCGATTTCGCCAGTTGCCTGGTCGAGAACGCGGTGGTCGAACGCCTTGAGGCGAATGCGGATATTCTGAGCTTCCATTACCTATACCGATGCGAAAGAGCCAAGGAAGCCCGGAGACCTCCAAAAAAAGAGAACCGCCCCACCCAACCGATAAACCGGTGAGGGGCGGCCCTCCTCAAACTTTAAAGCGCGCGCCGGGGGAGACGAATCTCCCGTCGCGACGCGCGCTCTATATTACTTCGTGATGTCGCTGACAACCCCAGAACCGACGGTCCGGCCACCTTCACGGATGGCGAAACGCAGGCCTTCGTCCATGGCGATGGGAGCGATCAGCTTGACGCCGATCGTCACGTTATCCCCAGGCATCACCATCTCGGTGCCCTCGGGAAGTATCACTTCGCCGGTGACGTCGGTGGTGCGGAAGTAGAACTGCGGGCGGTAGTTGGCGAAGAACGGCGTGTGACGGCCGCCCTCGTCCTTCGACAGCACGTAGACCTCGGCGCTGAACTCGGTGTGCGGGTTGACCGAACCGGGCTTGGCCAGAACCTGGCCACGCTCGACATCTTCACGCGCGATACCGCGGATCAGGGCACCGACGTTGTCGCCGGCTTCACCGCGATCGAGCAGCTTGCGGAACATCTCGACACCGGTGACGACCGTCTTGGTCGTATCCTTGATGCCGACGATTTCGCATTCGTCGCCGACGTTCACGATACCGGTCTCGATACGGCCGGTGACGACCGTGCCGCGACCCGAGATCGAGAACACGTCCTCGATCGGCATCAGGAAGGGCTTGTCGACCGGACGCTCGGGCTGCGGGATGTAGGAATCGACCGCTTCCATCAGTGCCTTGATCGACTTCTCGCCGATTTCCTCGTCGCGACCTTCGAGAGCGGCCAGGGCCGAACCCTTGACGATCGGAATGTTGTCGCCGTCGAAATCATAGGCCGAGAGCAGTTCGCGGACTTCGAGTTCGACCAGTTCGAGCAGTTCCTCGTCGTCGACCTGGTCGACCTTGTTGAGGTAGACCACCAGCTGCGGCACGCCGACCTGACGGGCGAGCAGGATGTGCTCGCGGGTCTGGGGCATGGGGCCGTCGGCGGCGTTCACCACCAGGATGGCGCCGTCCATCTGCGCCGCACCGGTGATCATGTTCTTCACATAGTCGGCGTGGCCCGGGCAATCGACGTGCGCGTAGTGGCGCTTCTCGGTTTCATACTCGACGTGCGCCGTCGAGATGGTGATGCCGCGCTCGCGCTCTTCGGGAGCCTTGTCGATGTTCGCGAAATCGACCGCTGCACCGCCGAATGTTTCGGCCATGACCTTGGTGATCGCCGCAGTCAGCGTGGTCTTGCCGTGATCGACGTGACCGATGGTGCCGATGTTGCAATGCGGCTTGTTCCGCTGGAATTTTTCCTTCGCCATTTTACTCTAACCTCTGTTCAAAAATTGAATCTGTGCGGGGAAATGCGGCACCCGCCGAAACAGGCGCCGCCCCTAAACGCTCGCTTGCGGTTAGGCAAGCTTCTCCTTGACGTCCTGCGCAACGCTCGCCGGCACTTCTTCGTAATGAGAGAACTGCATCGAGTAGTTTGCCCGGCCCTGGCTGAACGAACGCAGCTCGTTCACGTAACCGAACATGTTGGCGAGAGGCACCATGGCTTCCACTGCCTGGGCATTGCCGCGCGTGTCGGTGCCCTGGATCTGGCCACGGCGCGAATTGAGATCGCCGATAACGTCGCCAAGATAATCGTCCGGAGTGATGACTTCAACCTTCATCACCGGCTCGAGCAGCTTGATCCCGCCACGTTCGGCGGCTTCGCGCATCGCACCCTTGCCGCAGATCTCGAACGCCACGGTCGAGGAGTCGACATCGTGATAGGCGCCGTCGGTCAGATGGACGGTGAAATCGATGATCGGGAAGCCGATCAGATAGCCGCTTGCAGCCTGCTCGCGGATCCCCTTCTCGAGCGACGGGATATATTCCTTGGGAATATTGCCGCCCTTGATGCTGTCCTCGAACACGATGCCCTGACCGCGCTCACCCGGGGTGAAGGTCGCCTTGGCACGGGCAAACTGGCCCGTACCGCCGGACTGCTTCTTGTGGGTGTAATCGACGTCGATCGTACGTCCGAGCGATTCACGGTAGGCCACCTGCGGCGCGCCGACATTGGCCTCGACCTTGAACTCGCGCTTCATCCGGTCGACCAGGATGTCGAGGTGAAGCTCGCCCATGCCCTTGATGATCGTCTGGCCCGATTCGTGATCGGTCGAGACGCGGAACGAGGGATCCTCGGCAGCCAGGCGATTGAGCGCGACGCCCATCTTTTCCTGGTCGGCCTTGGTCTTGGGTTCCACCGACAGTTCGATGACCGGCTCGGGGAATTCCATCCGCTCGAGAATGATCGGGTTCGCCGTATCGCACAGCGTATCGCCGGTGGTGGTGTCCTTCATCCCGGCGATGGCGACGATGTCGCCCGCGAACGCCTCATCGATGTCCTCGCGGTTGTTCGAGTGCATCAGCAGCATGCGGCCGATCTTTTCCTTCTTGTCCTTCACCGAGTTGAGCACCTGGCCCTTGACCAGCTTGCCCGAATAGATGCGGGTGAAGGTGAGCGAGCCGACGAAGGGATCGTTCATGATCTTGAACGCCAGCGCGCTGAAGGGCGCGTCGTCGGAGGACGCGCGGCTTGCGGGTTCCTCGGTGTCGGGGATGATACCCTCGATCGCGGGAACGTCGGTCGGCGACGGCATGTAGTCCACCACCGCGTCGAGCAGGGGCTGCACGCCCTTGTTCTTGAACGCCGAGCCGCAGACCACGGGAACGAAGGCGCGCGCCAGCGTACCCTTGCGGATCAGCTTCTTGATCGTGGCGACATCGGGGATCTCGCCCTCGAGATAGGCTTCCATCACCGCGTCGTCCTGGTCGACGACCAGCTCGATCAGCGCCTCGCGGTATTCCGCGGCCTTGTCGGCCAGATCCTCGGGGATGTCGACATAGTTGAACTCGGCGCCGAGGCTCTCGTCTTCCCAGACGATGCCGCGGTTGTTGACCAGATCGACGACGCCCTTGAGGCCGCCTTCCATGCCGATCGGCAGGTAGAGCACCAGCGGCACCGCGCCGAGGCGGTCGATGATCGACTGAACGCAATAGTAGAAATCGGCGCCGGTGCGGTCGAGCTTGTTGATGAAGCACATGCGCGGGACGCCGTATTTGTCGGCCTGGCGCCAGACGGTTTCGGACTGGGGTTCCACGCCCGCGACGCCGTCGAAGACCGCGACCGCGCCGTCGAGCACGCGCAAGGACCGCTCGACTTCGATGGTGAAGTCGACGTGCCCGGGGGTGTCGATGATGTTGATGCGGTGCTTGGGGCCCTTGCCGTCTTCGGCCGCCCAGAAGGTGGTCGTCGCGGCCGAGGTGATGGTGATCCCGCGTTCCTGCTCCTGCTCCATCCAGTCCATGGTCGCGGCGCCGTCATGGACTTCGCCGATCTTGTAGGACTTGCCGGTGTAATAGAGGATGCGTTCGGTCGTGGTGGTCTTGCCGGCATCGATGTGCGCCATGATGCCGATGTTGCGGTAACGCTCGAGCGGATACTCGCGGGCCATGTGGAATTCCTCGTTCGTGTAGGGGCCCCGGGACGGGTCGCCCCCCATATGGTGCTTCGTGTGACCTTATGAAGACCGCCCCGCGTCCACCCGTGCCATGCCTGAGCCAAGCACGAAGCGAACGCGGGGGCCGGCCTTCAGGCCTGCACTACCAGCGGTAGTGCGAGAAGGCGCGGTTGGCGTCCGCCATGCGGTGGGCGTCTTCGCGCTTCTTGACCGCGTTGCCGCGGTTGTTGGCGGCATCCATCAGCTCGCCCGAGAGGCGCGCCGACATGGTGGTCTCGGGGCGGCCGCGCGCGGCGGAGATGACCCAGCGCATCGCGAGCGCCTGGGCGCGCTCGGGGCGCACCTCGACCGGCACCTGATAGGTGGCACCGCCGACGCGGCGCGAACGCACCTCGACCTGCGGCTTCACGTTCTCGAGCGCGGTGTGGAACAGCTCGATCGGATTGGCCTTTGCCTTTTCCTCGACCACGGAGAGCGCGGTGTAGACGATCCCCTCGGCCACGGCCTTCTTGCCGTCGAGCATGAGGTTGTTCATGAATTTCGACAGGGTCTGATCCCCGAACTTGGGATCGGGCAGGATGACCCGTTTTTCGGGACGACGACGACGTGACATGTCGCTAAATTCCTTATTCTCTCCCTCGCTGCTCCCCCGCGAAGGCGGGGGTCTCGGGCGGCGAGGCGAATTGCAAACTGCGGCGTTCAGCCTGAGGCACGAGGTCCCCGCCTGCGCGGGGACGCCCCAAACGATCCGCCCCTAGCGGATCATTTGGGCCGCTTGGCCCCGTACTTGGAACGCGACTTCTTGCGATCCTTGACGCCCTGCGTATCGAGCACGCCGCGCAGCACGTGGTAGCGCACGCCGGGAAGATCGCGGACACGCCCGCCGCGGATCAGCACGACGCTGTGCTCCTGCAGGTTGTGGCCCTCGCCGGGGATGTAGGAGATGACCTCGCGCTGGTTGGTCAGGCGAACCTTGGCCACCTTGCGCAGCGCCGAGTTCGGCTTCTTCGGGGTCGTGGTGTAGACACGGGTGCAAACGCCGCGCTTCTGCGGGTTCTGCTCCATCGCAGGGACCTTGGACTTGGCCTTCTGCGGAACGCGGCCCTTGCGGACCAGCTGGTTGATCGTCGGCATAGATTCTTTCTCTTCACCTTCGTTTTCCGGTCATGCGGTAGTGCATGACCGGGGACGCCCCTTCCGGGCGCGAAACCGGTTCCCACTTTCGCTGAAGGGGCTCGGTCCGTGCCAGTCAGGGCTGGCGGCTCGGGCGGGTCGGGGATGGAAGGTCTGGGCTGCCCTGCCCCGCCAAAGCGGAGGCGTTGCTGCGTCTCCGCGAAGGCGGAGACCTCATGCCGCCAGCAAAACGCCAGCGGCCCGAGGCTCCCGCCTCAAGCGGGAGCTCAACTTGGGCGAGCCTGAAACACTCCACCCGCGGCCCGCAAAAGCCACCGGGTTACTTTACCGGCTGCCCCAAAGGGTCCGGAAGGTTTCCGCAGCTCCGGAAGTGTCCGGAGCGCCTCGCCTTCTGGTCCGCCTCAATAGAAAGGAGCCTCGCGCTGGTTGGCGACAAGGCCCCGGGACATGACCGGCAATGTTCAGCTCTATCTGACCAGCCCGCCTGTCGCGCGGACGCGGGGGCATGGCTGGATGGAGGGGCGCTTAGGGGGATTCGGGGTTGGGGTCAAGGTGTGGTGGCGGATGCGCGGCTAAACGCCTTGCGTTAAGGCGCATTGACAGGTGAGCCTCTTAGGATTATCGGCTGTGATATGCGTTGTGTTGTAGAGGACAAACGGGTCGCGGCGGTTGTCGCCAACGGTGAAGCCAAGGCTTCGGGATTGACCGTGGCAGTCATCACGTCGCTTCGGATGAAATTGCGAATCATCTTGGCGGCCCCTGATGTCTCTACGCTTAGCAATTGGAAGAGCCTCCGGTTTCGACAAACCGAGACCGAAGGATTGATTGATATAGATGAGGATTGGACGATGCGGGTCGCTATTTCGTCAGCAGACGGGGAGCTGCAAATGAACATCAAACAGATCGAGAGCCGTGCAGGAGTGGCGGCGTGATACTTGAGAGGATCGACGGTCCGCCGCCTCATCCGGGCGAGTTCATAAAGATGGAGCTGGAAGAGAGAAGCTGGACCCACCGCGATCTGGCTTTTGTGCTCGGCATGTCGGAGCAACAGCTAAGTCCCATCTTGAGCGGTAAGCGTGCTGTGTCGCCTGACATGGCATGCGCCTTGGGCGCTGCATTGGACGTAGCGCCCCAGTTCTTCTTAAACCTCCAATCGGTTTATGTGCTTGAGCATGCAAAGCCACCGGAAGCCGGTGTGGCCGCACGGGGGAAGATTCAAAATGAACTCCCGCTGCGTGAGATGATGAACAGGGGTTGGATCGAGGAGTTAGACCCGGACCTTCTCGAAATACAGGTAGCCGATTTTCTTGAGTTGAGTGCATCGAACGACAATTCCTTTCTTGACGCGTTTGCGGCCAAGAAAACTCATTATGGTGAAATCACCCCGAGCCAACGCGCTTGGGTCGCCTGCGCTCGAAAACTCGCCCGGAAAATTGATGCTCCAAGGTTCGACTTAGGTGCGCTCGAATCCGCCCTTACGAAGCTTAAGCCTCTTCTGATTGAACCGGAGAGCGTCAATGAGGTCCCTGAAATCCTCAGAGTGTGTGGAGTTCGGCTGGTAGTTGTCGAAACTCTGCCTGGAGCGAAAATCGACGGTGCGTGCTTTTGGTTGGACGACGACTCCCCTGTGATCGCGCTATCCACACTTTATGATCGTCTTGATAATTTTTGGTTCGTTCTTCGCCATGAGATCGAGCACATAATCCGTGGTGATGGGAAAAATTCTCCGTTGCTTGACGAAACAGTTGAGCAAAATGAAGACAATGACCTGCCTGATTGTGAGAAAATCGCGAACGCAGAGGCGGCAAACTTCCTAGTGGATGAAGCAAAATTCAATTCTTTCTACCTCAGGAAATACCCTTACTTCTCGGAACGGGATATTCTCGGTTTTGCGAGTGTAAATGGCGTTCATCCCGCCATAGTAGTTGGGCGACTTCAAAACCGCTTGAAGCGCTACAATTTTCTCCGAAAGCATCTGGTTAAAATAAGAAGTACCCTTTTAGGATCTCTCCCATACGATGGATGGGGGAACTCGAGCTTAGTGACGAAGGAGTAATACCTTGAAGTTTGCCGAACAAATGCAGGCGATTTTCGACGAGTATCAACTCGAAGTTGCCAGCGGCCCCGTTAATTTAGACGAAGTAGCCGATTGGGCTCTGCGGACTAGCCGTTTCGTACCTCCACCTAGGAGCATACGAAAGATCTGCCGGGATGCGCTTGCCGAGAGCCTAAGGCAAGAGAAGCGCGTGGACGAAGCAGGCCGCGAGTACCGCGCCAAGCATTCCATCCGCTCTCAAAGCGGCGGGCAGCAATTAAGTCTGTGGGCCGATATCGATTCTGCCCCGCGGGCCTTCATGGTCAAATCGTTCGCACAGAGACGCAAAGGCATTTCCAGCGATTGTTTCCAACTGAAGCAAGATGTCGACCATTACAATGATGTTTCGGAAACTAAGCCGATCCAACTCATCATTGATTTCTCCGACGATGTGGCGGAAATGGAAGCCCAGAGGGAATTCGATCGAAAAAAAGCTGCCTAACCATTCTTGACCATTCGCTCTGTCGCTCAGTTACGCTTCGATTTCGACGAGCTCGCCAGCTCTGTTTCCTTTCATGGAGCAAAACCACTGCTTGCCACTTGAAGACCCTATGATTAAGGAACCCTTTTTTGGATTCAAAAGACCGATAAGTTCATTCTTAAGTTCAGAAAACTTTTGATCAGCTCGCTTCTTTATTACGATAGCGGTCAAATGATTTGGCACCACACTGACGTCGTAATCTAGTGAGCGCAGGTGTGCCACGACCTTATTGATACTATCGAATTTATTTCGATTGAATTCAATTAGATATTGCCGCTCGACATGATTTTCCTTAGTCAAGACTTTGTCCTTATTTTCGGTAATGCAGTCGCATTGGCTATCTAAAACATTACGAATTGCAAGCAGTCTTGTAGTGAATGTGCCACTTCAGGATCGTGCATCGATGGACGGCCTCTCATTCTCGTCATGGAGTGAACCACTAAGAGCGAAGAAAACCATTTTCCTACACGCTTCTATTTTGCTCTCGTCCCTCTAACAGCGCTCGCAACTCGGTGCCCGCGCTTGCCTAGGAGGACGTTCTATGACGCAAGTCCCCACCACCGGGAGTTTGTTTTCCGCAAGCGCATCCGCGCTCGCGATTTCCTCGGCCCTGACGGGCCTGCGGGCGGGCGGTCGCCCTTGCCTCGCCTTCGGCTCGGTTCTCGCGCTTGCCAAGGAGGTTGGATTATGACGCATTACCCCGACGGCCCTTCGGACGCCGACGACGACGCATCGCCCTTCCCTGTCGATCCCGCCTCCGACCCCACCCTTCAGAACGCTTCGCAGACCGTGAACCTGCGGCAGATTCCGCGGCAGGCGACTTCCGCAGTCGCCTTCGTCGGGCCGCTGCCTGCGGATGGCGATCCGCTGCTCTCCTTCACCCCCTATATCCACGCGGCGCCGCGGGCGCGGTCGATCACGCCCGAGGTCCAGCGCGGCTTCATCGCGCATCTCGCCGCCACCGGGGTGGTCAAGCAGGCGGCGCGGCATGTCGGGCGCAGTCTCGAGGCGCTCTACAAGCTGCGCCACCGTCCCGGCGCCGAGGGCTTTTCCGAGGCCTGGGACGCGGCGCTGGAGCGCGGGGTGCGACGGCTCGAGGATGTCGCGCTCGAACGCGCGATGACCGGCACGCGCACCCCGATCGTCTCGGGCGGCGAAATCCTCGGCTGGTGGGACAAGCCCGACAACGCGCTGCTGCGCTTCCTGCTCCAGCACCGGCTGCCCGATCGCTACGGGGTCCATAATCTCAAGCCCGGCCACCCGGTCTACGAAAGCATCCGCGCCGAGGTGCTCGCCCAACTCGCCGCGGAGGAGGAGGACGAGCAGGAGGTGTTCGACCGCATCGACGCCTTCATCGACGACATGAAAGTCCGCCGCGCCGCCAACGCGAAGATCCTCGCGGAGGGAGACTGGGGCGGGGATGCGGGCGCTGGGGAGGAGGAAGAACAACCAGAGTAGCGGCCTGGTCCTAGCCGAACGGTTCGGCCTGGTGGCGGAGCACGGGAGTTTTTTGTTTGCGCAAGCGCATCCGCGCTCGCGATTTCCTCGGCCCTGACGGGCCTGCGGGCGGGCGGTCGCCCTTGCGGACCCTGCGGGTCCGTGCTCCGCCACCAGGCCGTAAGCTGGCTCTGAACTCCCCTCAACCCTTCAGGAAATCCACCAGGTTCTTGACCTTGCGGGTGCGCCATTGCGGGAGCGGGGCGACCAGCCAGTAGGCGCGGCGACCCGGTTCCGGCCCTTCGAGCACTTCGAGCCGCCCGTCCTCAATCGCATCCTTGACCAGCAGTTCGGGGAGCACCGCGCGGCCCAGCCCGGCGAGCGCGCTCGACAGCGCCTGCCCGGCGTTGGAGACCGCGACATGCGGCTCCGCGCCCTCGGGCAGGCCGACGCCCCAGTCGATCCAGCGCTCGGGGGGCTTCCCCTTGCCGGTGGCGGGCCCATCGACCGGTTTCGCGACGGTGACGCGCGCGGCGGGGGCGAGTTCCACGCCCTCGAGCTCGCCCGGCCCGTCGACCAGCCGCACCGCGCAATCGAGGTTCGCCTCGGTGAAATCGGCCAGCTCGTCAGCGACGAAGGAGAACCGCACATCGGGGTATTCGGCGGCGAAGGCGGCGAGCCGCGGGGCGAGCCACTGCGCGTAGAATTCGCGCGGCGCGGCGATGGTGTAGCGGTCGCTCGCCTGCCCCGCCTGCATCGCCTGGACGCTCTCCTCGAACTTGAGGAATCCTTCGCGCAGCGCGTCGAGCCCGGCGCCGCCCTCCTCGGTCAGTTCGAGCCCCTTGCTGGTGCGGCGGAACAGGACGGTGCCGAGGTGATCCTCGAGCGCGCGGATCTGCTGGCCGACCGCGGCGGGGGTGACCGCGAGCTCGTCCGCGGCGCGGGTGAAGCTGAGGTGCCGCGCGGCGGCATCGTAAACGCGCAGGGCGTTGAGGGGCAGATGGGTGCGCTTCATGGTGCGCCCCGTCTAGGCAGAGGTGCCAGTGAGTACAAGCGGGAGCCGGCACAAGCGGGTGTGGGTTCCCGCTCGCCCGCGCCTAGTGTAACCGCTTCGTGACCGCTGTGTTGCCATGCTGGCGCGGCGCGGCGCGCAGCGTTACCAGCGCCGCCGCAACGAGAGGAGCCCGACCCCAGCGATGAACGCGCCCGAGAAGATCGCGCCTATCCCGACGTATGATTCGCCCGCCGAGCGCTACGTCAACCGCGAGCTGAGCTGGCTGAGCTTCAACCGCCGGGTCCTCGCCGAGAGCGAGAACCCGCGCTATCCGCTGCTCGAGCGGTTGCGGTTCCTGTCGATCTCGGCGAGCAATCTCGACGAGTTCACCATGGTCCGCATCGCCGGGCTCGAGGGCCAGATGCAGCGCGGGATCGAGACCACCGGGATCGACGGCCGCTCGCCGCGCCAGCAGCTCGAGGCGATCCGCGAACAGGTGCTCGCGGTGGAGGATCGCCAGCAGGCCAGCCTGCGCAGGCTGCAGGGGCTGCTGCGCGAGGAAGGCATCCTCATCGCCGATGTCGCGGAACTGGGCGAGGACCAGCAGGCCTGGCTGGAGACCTATTTCACCACCGACATCCTGCCGCTGATCACCCCGCAGGCGATCGATCCGGCGCATCCTTTCCCCTTCGTCCAGAACATGGGGATGGGCGCGCTGTTCCGCCTCAAGCGCGCCAAGCCCAAGCTCGAGCTGATGGAGATGGTGCTGATCCCCAGCGCCGCGCCGCGCTTCGTCCGCCTGCCGGGCCAGCATGCGGTCTATGTCGCGGTCGAGAAGCTGATCGTCCATTTCGCGCGCGAGATCTTCCCGGGCTTCAAGATCCTGGGCGACGGCATGTTCCGGGTTCTGCGCGACAGCGACATCGAGGTCGAGGACGAGGCCGAGGATCTGGTGCGCTATTACCGCACCGCGATCCAACGCCGCCGCCGCGGCCGCGCGGTGCTGCTCGAGCTCGACGAGGATTGCGACGCGCAGGCCGAGACGCTGCTGCGCGAGGAGTTCAACGTCGACAGCGCGATGGTGGTCAAGTCGGACGGGATGCTGGGTCTGCGCGAATTGAGCGCGATCTGCCGCGAACCCCGCCCCGATCTCAAATTCCCCCCGTTCAGCCCGCGCTTCCCCGAACGCATCCTCGAGCATGACGGCGACTGCTTCTCGGCGATCAAGGCCAAGGACATCGTGATCCACCACCCCTACGAGAGCTTCGAGGTGGTGGTCGATTTCCTGCGCCAGGCGGCGACCGACCCCAATGTCGTCTCGATCAAGCAGACGCTCTACCGCGCGGGCGACCAGTCGCCGGTGATCGCGGCGCTGATCGACGCCGCGCAGAACGGCAAGGCGGTGACCGCGGTGGTCGAGCTCAAAGCGCGGTTCGACGAGGAGCGCAACATCCGCTGGGCGAGCGAGCTCGAACGCGCGGGCGTGCAGGTGATCTACGGCTTCATGGAACTCAAGACCCACGCCAAGATCAGCCTGGTCGTGCGGCGCGAGGAGGACGGCTACCGCACCTATTGCCACTTCGGGACCGGAAACTACCACCCGATCAACGCCAAGATCTACACCGACCTCAGCTTCTTCACCGCCGATCCGGCGCTGGGGCGCGATGCCGCCAAGGTGTTCAACTACGTCACCGGCTATGTCGAACCCACCGGGGTCGAGAAGATCGCGGTCTCGCCGCTCAATCTGAGCGAGCGGCTGTTCGAGCTGATCGATCGCGAGATCGCCAATGCCGGCGCGGGCCGCCCCGCCGGCATCTGGGTCAAGCTCAACTCGATCACCAACCGCCCGATGATCGACAAGCTCTACGAGGCGAGCCAGGCGGGGGTCGAGATCCGCATGGTGATCCGCGGGATCTGTTCGCTGCGCGCCGGGCTGCCCGGCCTGTCGGAGAACATCCAGGTCAAATCGATCATCGGCCGGTTCCTCGAACACAGCCGGATCTGGTGCTTCGCCAACGGCAAGGACCTGCCCAGCCGCCAGGCGGAGGTCTATATCACCTCCGCCGATGCGATGAGCCGCAATCTCGACCGCCGGGTCGAGGTGATGGTGCCGATCACCAACAAGACCGTCCACGATCAGGTGCTGGGCCAGGTGATGCTGGCCAATATGCTCGACACCGAGCAGAGCTGGGAGCTGTGCCCCAACGGCCAGTACGAGCGGATGCGCGAAGACGCGGCCGGGGACGGCGCAGGGGGCGATGGCTTCAACTGCCACCAGTATTTCATGAGCAACCCTTCGCTGTCGGGCCGCGGCGCGGCACTGGAAGCGGGTGCGGTCCCGCGGCTCAAACTTAAGGATCAGGACAAAGCGTGAGCAAGAACGTAAAAATCCGCCGCGAGCGGCGCCTCGTCCATGCCCCGAGCGCGGTGATCGATATCGGCTCCAACACCGTGCGCCTGGTGATCTACGAGGGATCGCCGCGGGCGCCGCGGGTGGTCTGGAACGAGAAGGTCGCCGCGCGGCTGGGCCGCGACCTGTCCACCACCGGACTGATCCCCGACGAGGCTTCGGATGAGGCGATCCGCGCGCTTGCGCGGTTCGCGCTGCTGATCGAGGATCTCGATATCGGCGATGTCCAGACGGTCGCCACCGCCGCCGCGCGCGATGCAAGCAATGGCGCGGAGTTTCTGGCCAAGGTCGCCGATCTCGGGCTCGAACCCCGCCTGCTCTCGGGCGAGGACGAGGCCGAAGCCGCCGCGATGGGCACCATCGGTGCCTTCCCCGGAGCGGAGGGCGTGGTCGCCGATCTGGGGGGCGGCAGCCTCGAGCTGGTCTCGGTCGCGGAAGGCAGGAGCCATCACGCCACCAGCCTGCCGCTGGGCACGCTGCGGCTGCCCGCGCTGCGCGCCGGATCGGACAGGAAATTCGACAAGACCGTCCGCACTGCAATCGCCGAAGCCGGCTGGGCCGCCGCGCATCCCGGCCCGCTCTACATGGTCGGCGGCACCTGGCGCGCCTTTGCCGCCTATGCGATGCGCAAGCACGATTTCCCGCTGACCGATCCGCACGGCTATTGGCTCGACACCGAGACCGCTGACAAGCTCGCCGCCGAAGCGATGACCGCTTCGCCCGACAAGCTGGCGACAATGTCGGGCATCAGTTCGATGCGCGCGGGCTATATTCCCGATGCCGCCGCGATGCTGCGCCCGCTGCTCGACGAATTGCAGCCCGAGGGGCTGATCTTCTCCTCATGGGGCCTGCGCGAAGGCTTGCTGTTCTCGCGGCTCGAGGAACTGCAGCGGACCAAGGACCCGCTGCTGGCGGGGGTCGCCGATTTCGCCGAGATGCACGGCGCCTCGATCACCCATGCGGCGATGCTGGCGGCGTGGAGCGTCGAGCTGGCCGATGGCAAGGGCCGCAGCCGAGGCAACGAGCGGCTGCGGCTGGCGAGCGCGCAGCTGGCCGCCGCGCTGCACCGGGTCGAGCCGAATCTGCGCTACAATCACGCGCTCGAATGGGCGCTCGACAAGCGCTGGATCGGCTGCGACGCGCGCAGCCGCGCGATGCTCTGCGCCTCGCTGATCGGCAGCATGGGCCGCAGCGCCATCCCCGACCGGTTGCGCAGCCTCGCCAGCGACAGCGATCTGTGCGAGGCGGTCACCTGGGGGCTGGGGTTCAAGCTGGCACGGCGGCTGGGCGCGGCTTCGCGGGTCTCGATGATCAGCAGCGCGCTGATCCGCAAGAAAAAGCGGCTGATCCTGCGGCTCGACCCCAGCCGCGCGCCGCTGGGCAATTATCCGGTGACCAAGGATCTCGAGATCCTCGCCAACTTCCTCGAGCTGGAACCCAAGATCAAGATCGGGGCGGTCGAACCCGGGGACTGAGCCCCGCGCCGGTCCGGATCTCAGTTCGCGGTGGCGGGGGCCGCGAGCGGGAAGAAGGGTATCCGCACTTCGAGCGGGGAGCCGTCCTCGGCGTCGAAAGTGTAGAAGCCTTCCATCGAGCCGTGCGGCGTATCGAGCGGGCAGCCCGAGACATAGTCGTGCGCCTGCCCGGGGGCGAGCACCGGCTGTTCGCCGACCACGCCCGCGCCATCGACGATGCTCACCCCGCCGCGCCCGTCGGTGATCCGCCAGTGGCGGTTGCGCAATTGCACGGTCCGGTCGGAACCGTTCTCGATCCGGATGTGATAGACCCAGAACCAGCGTGCGGATTCGGGCTGTGACTGTTCGGGCAGAAAACTGGCGGCGACGCGCACGGTAATTCCGTGGGTCATCGCGGCATGGGGAAAAAGAGCTTTGATCACCCCGCCAAGGTAGCGTGTGTGGCGCGCGCGACAAGGGGCGAGGCAGTTTGGGCGGGGCGGTTTCGGTCATGCCGCCGGAACGGTCGGTCGCAGGGTGACCGGGACGGAGACGCCGCGGCGACCCGTTCGAGGCGTGCTCCCGGCGGGGGTTATCCCCAGGCCCTTCTTGCCCGCCGCTTTATGCCTTGCGAATGACTTGCATTAGCATAGGATGGCAGCAAGGAGATCGCATGGACCATTCGGATGATTCGACCACACTCGACCTTCCCCTCCCCGCACGCCGCGAGCGCACGCTTGGGCTGGTGCTGATCCGGCGGATGGCCGGGCACGGGCTGCAGGATTCGCGCGCGGCGATGCTGGCGATGGATGCCGCCGGGCCGGGCTTTCCCAAGCTGCTGGTGGTGGCGCGCGCGCTGGTGCTCGAACTGGCGCGAACCTCGCGCCGGCGGATCCTGCTCGCGCCCTGCTGCGCCGCCGGGATGACCCGCGACGAGGGGCTGCTGGTGGACATGATCGCCGGCGGCGGGCTCGAACTGCACGCCGCGCTCACCGACGATGCGCCCTGCACCACCGCGCTCTCGACCGCGCGGGCGCTGGGCCGCGAGCTCGAACGGGTGGCGCTGCGCAACGGCTGGCGGCGCTAGATCGGGACGACATAAAACGGAAATCTCCCCTCCCCTCGGGGAGGGGCGGGGGAGCGCGCCGCAGGCGCGCGTCCAGGCCATTGGCGCGGTACACCCCCACCCAGCCTCCCCCTCAAGGGGGAGGAGCAGGTCGGGTCGATCCAAAATCGTCGAACTCTAGAACCCGGCGGCACTCAGCGCGCGGTCGATATCCTCGGTGATGTCGGCGATGTCTTCGAGCCCGACATTGATCCGCAGCAGCCCCTCGGTCACTCCCATTTCCGTGCGCGCCTCCGCGCTCATGCCGGCGTGGGTGGTGCTGGCGGGGTGACACATCAGGCTGCGCGCATCGCCGATATTGTTCGAGATATCGACCAGTTCGAGCGCGTCGAGCAGCGCGAAAGCCTTTGCACGGTCGCCGACATCGAAAGCGAAGATCGGGCCGAATGCGTCCATTTGCCGCGCGGCCAATTCGTGGCGCGGGTGGCTGGGCAGGCCGGGGTGGAGCATCCGGGGACCGCGGTCCTCGATGAAGCGGCCGAGTTCGAGCGCGTTCTCGCTCTGGCGATGCGCGCGCAGGCCCAGCGTCTCCAGCCCCTTGAGCACCACCCAGGCGTTGAACGGCGCGCAATTGGGGCCGGTGTTGCGTTGGAACGGGAGCAGCACTTCCTCGATCCATTCGCTGCTGCCGCAGACCGCGCCCGCGAGCACCCTGCCCTGCCCGTCCATCAGCTTGGTGGCGCTGTAGGCCACCACGTCGGCGCCGAATTCCATCGGCCGCTGCAGCGCGCTGGTGGCGAAGGCGTTGTCGACCACGCTGGTGATGCCATGCGCCTTCGCGAGCCCGCAGACATGGGCGAGATCGACCACGTCGAGCGTGGGATTGGCGGGAGTCTCGAAGAAGAACACCTTGGTGTTGGGGCGGATCGCGCGCTCCCATTCCGCGTCCACCGCGCTGTCGATCACGGTGGTTGCGATCCCGAACTTGGGGAGCAGATTGTCGACCAGCCAGCGGCACGAGCCGAAGGCGGCGCGCGCGGCGACGACATGGTCGCCGGTCTCGAGCTGGCACAGCAGCGCCGCGGTCATCGCCGCCATCCCGCTGGCCTGCGCGCGGCAGGCCTCGGCGCCTTCCATCAGCGCGATCCGCTCCTCGAGCATGGCGACGGTGGGGTTCTGCAACCGCGAATAGGTCATGCCCTGCTCGTCGCCGGCGAAGCGCGCGGCAGGAGTTGCGGCATCGGGGTAGGTGTAGCCCGAGGTGAGGAACAGCGCCTCGCTGGTCTCGCCGTGTTCGGAGCGCCAGGTCCCGCCGCGCACGGCCTGGGTCGCGGGGCGCCAGTGGCGGGTGATCGAGCGGTCGGTTCCGGTGGTCTGTTTCATCGCGCGCCTGTCTAGGCAGCGCATGGCGCTGCGGCAAGCCGCTGCCGCGATGATGGGCGGAACCACGAAAAAGGGGCGGAGAGTTGCCTCTCCGCCCCCGTATTTCGCAAACCCGAAAGCTTACGGGCTGACGGCTTCATCGTCATTGTCATCGGCGATCAGAACGATGCCGAGGATCACGGCGGCAGCCGCCACGATCCCGATGATGAGGCCCGAACCGCCGGCGGCCATTTCGCTTTCGCCATCGACCGGAGCCGAATAACGCTCGGCAGCGGCAACCGGCGCAGCGATCATCGCAGCGGCGGCGGCAGCACCAAGAACTGTTGCAGTCTTCTTCATAGTGGAACTCCACGCATTGCAGTCGGACGGCGGTATTTTAACGGTGCGACTCGCGTCGCTCGGCCCTTCCGCCTTGGCCTTGGCGACTTGCTAGAGCTGTAGCATGACATAATCGTGGCGAAACTGTGTTTCTGCCAGGCGGGGCGCAGTTGCGGCGAAACCTGTGGTTGTTTCGCCACTTGAACGGCGCCCCTCCGCCAATTAAGCCCGCCGCGATGACAAGCTCCGCCAGGCCCGACCACGATCCGCGCGCCTGGTGCATGGCGCTGACGCTCGGCTTCTGGCTGGTCTGCCTGATCCGGCTCGGTATTCCGACCGCCCCCTATTTCGACGAGGTCCACTACCTTCCCGCGGCGCGCGAACTGCTGGCGCTGGGCGAGTTCACCAACCGCGAGCATCCGCTGCTGGGCAAGCAATTGCTCGCGCTGGGGATCGCGCTGCTGGGCGACAATCCCTGGGGCTGGCGGCTGGTGCCGACGCTTTTCGGCGCGCTGGCGCTCTACGCCGCGATGCGCGCGCTGTGGCACGCGACGCTCAGCCGCTTCGCCACGCTCGCCTATGGCGCGCTGCTTGGGACCGGTTTCCTGCTCTATGTCCACGCCCGGATCCCGATGCTCGACGTGTTCCACATCGCCTTCCTCGCGCTTGCTTTCTGGCAATGCGCAGGCGCGATGCGCGAGCCCGAGACCGGACGGTGGCGGCTGGCGCTGGCAGGCGCGGCGCTGGGGCTGTCGATGGCCGCCAAGTGGAACGCGCTGGTGCTGGCCCCGGTCCCCGGCCTGGTCTTTCTCGTCATGCGCGCCAGGGCGGGTCGCCGCCGGCTGCTGCTCAGCCGCCGCGGCGCGCCGGTGCCGGGGATCACGCTGCTCGAGGCGGCGCTGTGGCTCGGGCTGGTGCCGCTACTGGTCTATGCCGCCACCTATCTGCCCGCCTTCTGGTTCGAGCGCGGCGCGATCGGCAGCCCCGACGGACCCGCCGATCTGATCGCCCACCATATCGCGATGCTCGGGATGCAGTCGGGCGTCACCCAGCCGCATCCCTATTCGAGCCAGTGGCTGCAATGGCTGCTCAACGCGCGCGGGATCTGGTTTCTTTACGAGGTCATCGACGGGGCGCAGCGCGGCATCCTGCTGATCGGCAATCCGCTGACCATGCTGCTCGGCCTGCCCGCGCTGGTCTGGGCCGCATGGCGCGGCATCGCCCGGCGCGACGGCGTGTTGCTGGCACCGGTCTGGCTCTATACTCTGACGCTGGGGTTCTGGGCGGTCGCGGACAAGCCGGTGCAGTTCTATTACCATTACCTGCTGCCGAGCATGTTCCTGCTGGCGGCGCTGGCGCTGGCGCTGGATGCGCTGTGGCAGGCGGGACGGCGCTGGCTCGCACTCCTGCCGCTGGCGGGGAGTGTCGCATTCTTCGTCTATTTCTACCCCATCCTCAGCGCCGCACCGCTGGATGGCGAGATGGCCTTCCTGCAATGGGCCTGGCTGCCCGGCTGGCGCTGAAGGGCCCGCCCTATGCCTCAGTAGCGGCCCCAGACGAAGCGGCTCGACAGCGCGTAGTTCCACACCGAGCCGATCGCGATCCCGACCAGCGCCGCGGCCACTTCGTGCAGGCCGCGGTCGAACAGAGTGGTCGCCACCGCGACATTGGCGAAGGCGCCCACCGAACAGGCGGCGATGAAGCTGAGCCAGCCGCGCAGCACTGCGCCCGGCGTGGTCAGCCGCCGGTCGCGGTAGGTGAGAAAATTGTTGAGCCAGAAATTGAAGGTCATCGCCCCGAAGGTCGCGATCGCCTGCGCCCAGGGGAATGCCGTCCCCGCAGTCAGCAGGAACAGATAGAGCAGCGCCATATGCACCAGCACGCCGAGCGCACCGACGGTGCCGAACATGGCGAAGCGGGTCGGGATCAGCCGCCCGAAACTCTTGTCGTAGAGCCCGGCGAGGAAATCGAACGCGATCGCGCGATCGAGCTTGGATTCGCCCGAGCGGCGCGCGGAGAAATTCATCGGGACATCCTTCACGGTGAGGCTCCGCTCGCTGGTGGCGAGCAGGTCGAGCAGGATCTTGAAGCCGATCGCCGAGAGTCGCGGCGCGAGTTCGCGCGCGGTCGCGGTGCGGAGCAGGAAATAGCCGCTCATCGGATCGGTCAGCTCGACCCCGGTGAGCTTGCGCGCGAGCGTGTTGGCGATCCCCGAGAGCCTCTCGCGGTCGGGCCGCCCCCATCCTTCGGTGCTCGCCCCGACGGCGAAGCGGCTCGCGACCGCCACATCCGCCTCGCCCGAACGCACCGCGTCGAGCATGGGGACGAGCAATTGCGGATCGTGCTGGTGGTCGGCGTCCATCACCGCGGCAAAGGGCGCGGCGGTGGCGCAGAAGCCCTCGATCGCGGCGGAGGACAGGCCGCGGCGACCGATCCGCTGGATTACGCGCAGACGAGGGTCGGTCAGCGCCAGCCGGCGGGCTTCCTCGGCGGTGCCATCGGCGGAATTGTCGTCCACGACCAGCACTTCCCAGCCCGCAGGACCGAGCGCCTGCTCGATCCGCGCGACCAGCGGCGCGAGATTGTCGCGCTCGTTGAGCGTGGGCAGGATGATGGCGAGTTCGAGCGCGGCCATGGTCGATCGGATCGGGACGGGCGCGGCGGAGGACATGTCCATGACCAGACCCGCCTAGCGCCCAAATCTCAAGATAGGCTTAGCAGATTGCTAACCAGCGCCGCAGCGATGGTGTCGGTCGAGGCCTCGCCGCCGAGATCGGCGCCCAGCACCCCGCCGGCCAGCGTCTGCGCCACGGCACGCTCGACCCGGCCCGCATCGCCCTCGCGCCCGAGCGAATGGCGCAGCAGCATCGCCAGGCTGAGGATCGCGGCGAGGGGGTTGGCCCTGCCCTGCCCCGCGATATCGGGCGCGCTGCCGTGGATCGGCTCGTAAAGCCCGAAAGTGCCGTGGTCGGTGGTGCGCTCGCCGAGGCTGGCGCTGGGGAGCAGACCGATCGACCCGACCACCGCGCTGGCCTGATCGGAGAGGATATCGCCGAACAGATTGCCGGTCAGGATCACGTCGAACTGGCCCGGCGCGCGGACCATCTGCATGGCGGCGTTGTCGACATAAAGATGGTCGAGACGGATCTCGGGATAATCGCGCCCGACCTCGATCACGGTCTCGCGCCAGATCCGGCTGGTCTCAAGGACATTGGCCTTGTCGACGCTGGTCACCCGGCCGCGGCGCTTGCCCGCCGCCTGGAACGCGGTGTGCGCGATCCGGCGGACCTCGCTCTTGCTATAGGACATCGAATCCCAGCCCTCGCGCTCGCCCGCCTCGGTGGTGCGCTCGCCCTTGGCGCCGAAATAGACATCGCCGTTCAATTCGCGGACCACCAGCAGATCGATCCCGCGCGCCAGTTCGGACTTGAGCGGCGAAAGGTCTTCCAGACCGGGCCAGCCCGCGGCGGGGCGCAGATTGGCGAACAGGCCAAGTTCGGCGCGCAGGCCCAGGATCGCCGCCTCGGGGCGGTGCTCGCGCGGCAGCGTGTCGCCTTCGGGATCGCCCACCGCGCCAAACAGCACCGCATCGGCGGCGCGCGCCATTTCGAGCGTCTCGAGAGGGAGCGGGTGGCCGTGGCGGCGATAGGCCGCCATGCCGACATCACCCTCGAACAGCACGAGGCCGGGCAGCGCCAGCGCGTCGAGCACCTGGCGCGCGGCAGCGGTAACCTCGGGGCCGATCCCGTCGCCGGGCAATAGCGCGATCTTCATGGTGTCAGCTTTCCCCCCTGCTGTCCGATTGGCCATCCATTCTGGCGAGCCTCTCGCACAGCTGCCTGCGCGCCGCCATAACGTCGGCGCGGGTCTCGGCAATCAGGTATCGGGCGACCGGCCGCTCGAGCCGAGCCAGAATTTCCAGCCCCGAAGCAAGATCGGCTATCGCGGGCCGGCCCCGATACCAATTTGCGTCTCCGGCGCCATCGGCATTCCTCGCCTCGTCTCCGCCATAGCCCATCTCGCGCAGCAGCAGCGTCTCATAGGCGACCAGCCCCTCGACCCAGCCGCGCGCCGAGGGCGCCGAGCAGATCGCGTCGAGCAGGCCCGCGAGCGCGGCGTGGACCGCCGGATAGGCCTGGCGTTCGGGGAGCGCGGTGGCGGTCAGCGCACAGGTCCAGGCGATCGCCGCGGCGGGGAGCGGCTCGCTCAGCCACGGTCCGCGGCTGGCGGTGAGTTCGAGCCGGGCAAAGGGCAGCTGACCTTCGGATTTGGAGCGGATATCGGCCATCACGAGGTTGCCCGGCATGACGACGGGACGCAGCAGCCGCCCGCGGCCGCCCGCGACATAGGCCGCAACCAGACCGGCCTCGGCGGTCAACATCCGGGCGATGACCGCAGTCTCGCCCTGCGGTCTCGAAGCGACGACGATGGCGGGTGCGCGAAGCTGCATCGACGGAGCGCGTCAGGCGCTGCCGGCGCAGAGACCCGCGCCGAACCTCGCGTTAGGGATTGCGGGCTTCCAGCGCGGTGATCCGCGCGGAGAGCTTCTCGGTCTCCTCGCGGGCCTTCGCAGCCATGGTCTTAACCGCGTCGAATTCCTCGCGGGTGACGAAATCCATCCCCCCGAAGGCCTCCTTGGCGCGTTCGCGCGCGGACTCGCGCGCCTCGCGGGTCATCCCCGCAAAGGTTCCGGCGGCCGAATTGGCCAGTTTGACGAAATCGGCGATGAGCGGGTTCTGGCTTTGCATGGCGCTGAGATGGGCGCGGCGGAAGCGATTGTCCAGAGGGTGACGCCGGCCGGCGCTAGCCGCCGATCCGGACGCGTTCGACCGCGCCGCCGGTCTCGCCATCGCCGGTGCCATCGGCCTCGGGATTGAGCTGGAGGAACTGGTAGTTGAGCGCGAAGGCGAACAGCACCCAGACGAGATAGGGCAACAGCAGCACGCCTGCGAGCCGGCGGATTCGCCAGAACAGCACGATCACCGCAATGAGCGTCAGCGCCACCAGCCCGATCACCAGCAGCCCGCCCGCGATCTGCTGCATCCCGAAGAACACCGGGGTCCAGGCGAGATTGAAGACGAAATGGACCGCGAACACAGTCAGCGCCAGCGTTCGTCCACGCGCGCCCCAGGCGGCGCAGACCAGCGCCAGCGCAAGGCCGATCATCACATAGAGGATCGTCCAGACGATCCCGAAGGCGGCGGGCGGTGGGTAGATGCCGGGCTTGTCGAGACCGGCGAACCAGGCGGTGTCGGGGCCGCTCGACTGCCCGGCGAGAAAGCCGAGCAGCACGATCAGCGGGACGGTGAACAGCGCCCAACGGATGAAACTCGCGCGCAATTGTCCGCGCGAAGCCAGCATGTTCATGCAATTTTCCCCGTTATCCCGATTCGTTGCCTCGGGTTTAACCCTGTGCGGGCGCGCAAGGCAATCGACTGGCACCAATGCGTCGCGTGCCGGGACGGCGGGTTTATCGGGCCTGCGAGGCCGCGCGCGCTCAACGCAGCAGGACCAGTTCCTCGGCCATGGTCGGATGGATCGCGGTGGTGGCGTCGAAATCGGCCTTGGTCAGCCCCGCCTTGACCGCGATCGCCGCCGCCTGCATCATCTCGGGCGCATCGGGGGCGATCATGTGGATGCCGACGATCTTGCCGCTGTCGCCGTCGCAGACCATCTTGAACAGCGAGCGTTCGTTGCGCCCCGCCAGCACGTTCTTCATCGGGCGGAAATCGGACAGATAGACCTTGACGCTGCCGAGCTTGTTCTTGGCCTCGCCCTCGGTCATGCCCACCGCCGCGATCGGCGGATGGCTGAAGACCGCGCTGGGGATGCAGGAATGGTCCACCGCGACCGGGTCGTGGCCGCCGAACACGGTGTCGGCGAAAGCCTGACCCTCGCGGATCGCGACCGGGGTGAGCTGGACGCGGTCGGTGACATCGCCCACCGCGTAGATGTGGTCGACATTGGTCTTGCTGAAGCGATCGACCACGATCTCGCCGCCCTCGCCCAGTTCGACACCCGCCTTGTCGAGCCCCAGCCCTTCGGTGTTGGGGATGCGGCCGACGGCGAACATCACCGTGTCGGCTTTCTCCTCCTCGCCGTCGGACAGCTTCACGTAGAAGCCGCCCTCGTCGCAGGGCTTGATGTATTCGAAGGTGGTGTTGAAGCGGAAGGTGATCCCCTTGGTGGTCGAGATCTGCAGCAGGCGGTCGCGCACCGCCTCGTCGTAGCTGCGCAGCAGGCGGTCGCCGCGATTGACGATATGCACGTCGCAGCCGAACTCGTTGAAGATGCCCGCGAATTCGTTGGCGATATAGCCGCCGCCCGCGATGATGATCTTTTTGGGCAATTCGTCGAGGTGGAACGCCTCGTTCGAGCTGATCGCATGTTCGGCGCCCTCGCACTCGGGCATGCGCGGGCGCGCCCCGGTGGCGATCAGGATATGGTTTGCGGTCACCACTCTGCCGCCTGCCAGCGTGATCTCGTGCGGGCCGGTGATCTCGGCGCGCTCCTTGAAGATGGTCACATCGTGGTTTTCGAGCGTGTCGGTATAGGCGCCCTCGAGGCGGGTGACGTCGTCGAGGACGTTGTCGCGCAGCGTCTTCCAGTTGAAGCGCTTGCCCTCGATTTCCCAGCCGAACCGCTGGCAGTCCTCGAGATCCTCGGCGAAATGCGCGCCATAGACGAGCATCTTCTTGGGGACGCAGCCGCGGATGACGCAGGTGCCGCCGACGCGGTGTTCCTCGGCGATTGCGACCCTCGCCCCATGCGCCGCGGCGACCCGGCTGGCGCGCACGCCGCCCGATCCGGCGCCGATGGTGAAGAGGTCGTAATCATAGTCGTCGGAAGATTGAAAGACCACGCGCGCGCTCCTTGGTGGGGGAGCGCGCGCTATGGCTTTCATCGGGTAGGTCGGCAACCCCGTGCAAGGGTTGCCTTAGAGGTTAGCGCGAAGCCTGGCTGCGTCCGCCGCGGCTGCGGTTGCGGTTCTGGCCACCCCCCGAGCTTCCGCCCGAACGCCCTTGGCCGCCGCCGTGGCCACCATCACCATCGCGGCGCGGCTTGCCGGCGCGCGAGGGATGCTTCTTGCCCGGCTGGCTGCCGCGCGACGGAGTGACCTGCGCGCGGCCCTGCTTCTGCTGGTGCTCGCGCTTGGTCGGACCGACGCCCTCGACCACCGCACGGAAATTCTCCGGCAGGTCGAGCCGTTCGAATTCGGCATCGGTGAGCTTGCGGATGTCCTTGAGATAGGCGCGCTCGTCCTCGGCGCACATCGCGATCGCGATGCCCTCGGCCCCGGCGCGCGCGGTGCGGCCGATCCGGTGGACATATTGCTCGGGCACGTTGGGCAGCTCGTAATTGATCACGTGGCTGACGCCGGGGATGTCGATCCCGCGCGCGGCGACATCGGTTGCCACCAGCACCGGGGTCTTGGCCCGCTTGAACTCGTCGAGCGCGCGTTCGCGCTGCGGCTGGCTCTTGTTGCCGTGGATCGCATTGGCGTTGATGCCGACCTGCGCCAGCTTCTTCACCACCCGGTCGCAGCCGTGCTTGGTGCGCGCGAACACGAGCACACGCTCGATCTTGCCGGGGATCTGGTGACGGCCCGAGAGGATCATCTCGAGCAGCGACTGCTTCTCTTCCTGCTGGACCATGTAGAGATACTGGTCGATCCGCTCGGCGGTGGTGCTTTCGGGCGTGACCGAGACCTGGACCGGGTTGCGGCAATATTTGCCGACCAGTTCCTTGATCGCCTTGGGCATGGTGGCCGAGAAGAACAGCGTCTGGCGCTCCTTGGGGACCAGCTCGCTGATCTTGCGCAGCGCGTGGATGAAGCCGAGGTCGAGCATCTGGTCGGCCTCGTCGAGGATGAGGATCTCGACGCTACCAAGGCCAATCGCCTTCTGGTCGATCAGATCGAGCAGCCGGCCCGGCGTGGCGACGAGGATGTCGGTGCCGCGGTGGAGCTTGTTGCGGTCCTTGTTGACCGAGGTCCCGCCGACGATGGAATGGACCTTGAGGCCCGCCAGCGCGCCGTAATCCTTGGCCGACTGGGCGATCTGCCCGGCCAGCTCGCGCGTCGGCGCGAGGATCAGCATGCGGCACGATTTGAACGGGGTCTGGTTGTCGGCGGCGCGCAGCCGGTCGATGCTGGGCAGCATGAACGCGGCGGTCTTGCCGGTGCCGGTCTGCGCGATGCCCATCAGGTCGCGCCCTTCGAGCACGGGCGGGATCGCCTGCGCCTGGATCGGGGTCGGGGTGGTGTAGCCCTGCAGGTCGAGCGCCTGGAGAACGGGCTGCGAAAGCCCGAGATCGGAGAACTGGACGGGCTGGTCGGAAGTCTGTGTCATGTGTCTGTAAACTCGTAATATGCGGCGCGCGCGCAGAGCCGGGACGGAGTCCAGACGGAATCCACGCGCGTCGCGGGTGTCAAAACGACCCGCGTGAAAAGGGAAGTCTTTGGGGAGAACCGAAGGGCTGCCGGGGATGGCTCTGTCTGGCCAACCGCTTCACGCGGGCGCGCACCTCGATGGAAAGCCATGTGGGGAAGTTGCGCGGGAAAGTCAATTTGTTTCGCGAATGGGGGCCGCAGGAGGCCGCATGAGGATCACGGACTGGATGCACCCGCGCGAGCCTTGTCCGCAATCCGGTGGAAGACCGCGCGCAATTCGTCGGGACCGGCCTTCTCGATCGCGCCCGCCGCGACTTCGGCTGGCGACCACGTCAGGGTCGGCAGTTCGTCGTCGAGCATCTCCCACTCCGGGAACATTCGCTCCTCGACCGTCTCGGACAGCGCCAGGCTGACCTCGGCATGGCGATCATCCTCGACGATACGCGCATAGAGGGCATCGATCGCGCCAGCGGGCCCTTCGATCAGCTGGAGATAGACGTCGTGCCTGCAGATCAGCGCGCCGGTTATGTCGTCGCGCCGGTTGTTGCGGCGGGCCTGGATCAATATGCCGGCAAGCGTCGAATTGTCGAACCCGAACGGCTGCGAACGGTAGATCAACTGCTTCATTGCATGCCTCCTGCGGGTACGCGCACGACAGAATACTGCATTTGCTCGGCTGTCGATAGCCATGGGGCACGTGCATCCCGCCCCACGGTGGTCATCCGGGCCTGATCCGGGGTCCCGCTGGCTTCCTCATGCCGCGTCAGACCTTTTCGCTCGTCGTCGCAGGCCGCCGCCGGCGTCGTGGCAATCCATGAGAGGCGCTTTCCACCCGAAGCCACGGCAGCGACGAGCCGCGGCCGCACCATGGATTGCTTCGTCGCTACGCTCCTCGCAATGACGAGGGTGGAACCCCTTGGCGGGCCGGATGCAAGATCGCCCGTCTGCGTCGCCCCGGACCCGACCCGGAGTCCAGCTTGTTCGTCGCTGCCGCGACGCAAGCCCGGATCGAAGCGCAGAGCCGCCCCGCAGCGGGACGACCGATCCGCTTCGCTTGCGTCACTTTGCACCAGAGGCAGCGGGGCCCCGGGTCAGGCCCGGGCGACGAGGGGGTGAGCTGCCCCATCGATTTTGGCGGTTCGCGACTCGGACGGCCCCGGCAAATCCGCTGGCCGCTTGCTGGGGCCCTGCGCCAAAAGGCTGCCTGGCAGCGAACGACCCAGTTACAGCGCTTCCCAAGTTTCGTCGCCCCGGGCTCGACCCGGGGTCACGCTGCCTTGCTGCCGAAAGGCTCAACACCGGCAGGTTCGCCTCCGGGGAAAAACCCCTGCCGCCGTCATTGCGAGCCGCCGCAGGCGGCGCGGCAATCCACGAACGACGGTTTCCTCTTTCCATGACAGTAGTGAGGACCCGCAAAGCCGCGCCATGGATTGCCGCGTCGCTGCGCTCCTCGCAATGACGAGAGGGAAGGCGGCGGCTTTCCTTCCGCCATCGCCAAAACCCGCCGTACCGTTTACGACCCCATTGCGGACGGTTTCTGAAATCGCTCTATTTGCTCGACGAATAATTCGCACCTAGGGGAGATAATGGCCGCGCTTACCAACCGGCTCAAGGCAGCGACAATGGGCTTCGGCATAACGGTTGCGCCGTTTGCCATCTTCGCAATTGCGCACCTAATTTTCATGCCGCAGATCGTCGCGGCTATGGAAGGACTCGACAGTAACGATCAAGCTCTGGTGGTCTCGTCCTGGCGAAGTGAATATTCCGCGATGCACAGCATAGTCGCGATAATATTCGCCGCTTACTGGGTCATAACGGCAGTGTTCGGAAGGGGGGATCTACTAACTTCCAGGGCTGCCAATAGCATCTTGGCCTTTTGTGTTGCCGTATACCTTACGATAACGGCATACTTCATATTCCTTCAGCGGCCCGACGGATTAGAGATCGTGTGCCCACTTCTCGGTATCTCTAACACGGACGGAAACCCCTTTGGCTTCGACGTCAAAACATCATGCGGCGCTTTCGTCTACGCGGCCAACCAAATCATATTGTTGGGGCTGGTGGGGTTGATCGTGCCCCTAATTATTAGCCTGATTGTCCGCATAGTTTCATCTCGCCGCGCATATCGGCTCCTTGATGACGCTCCTCCACCGTTTCTTGAATGACTGCTTCCCACCCAATGCCGGACGTTCGCGCTTGGTTGGCCACATATTGAAAGCCGACCTTCGGCTATAAGCGGGTTCAGTGTAAAAAAGGCCTAGCAGCAATCGACCCGAACCCCAGAAACTCAGCCAACCCACAAAGCAAGCTCAGTCACGGGCGATTAACCGGCCGGCTTGCCCTCACCCCAGCCCCGCCCGCTCCAGCAACCCTGCCGTGCTCGCGTCGAAGCTCCCGCCGCCCTTCTCGATCGCCTTTGCCATCTGCTTGCCCAGTTCGACCCCGAACTGGTCGAAGGGGTTGATCCCCATCAAGACCGCGCTGGCGAACACGCGGTGTTCGTGGAAGGCGATCAGCGCGCCCAGCGCGGCGGCGTCGAAATCGTCGGCGAGGATGGTGGCGCTGGGGCGGTCGCCGGGGAAGTGGCGCGCGGGGTCCTCGCCCTTGTCGCCCACCATCAGCGCCGCACCTTGCGCGAAGCAATTGGTCAGCAATATGCGGTGATGCGCGGGGTCGAGCGCATCGCCCGGCGCCACGCTGGCGATGAAATCGACCGGGATCAGATGCGTGCCCTGGTGGAGCAGCTGGAACACCGCGTGCTGCGCATCGGTGCCCACCCCGCCCCAAGTCACCGGCGCGGTCGGGCCGTCGACCGGCTGCATGCCGGCGGTGACTCGCTTGCCGTTGCTCTCCATCTCGAGCTGCTGGAGATAGTCGGGGAACAGCCCCAGCCGCTCGTCATAGGCGAAGACCGCGCGGGTCTGGCAGCCGCGAATGCGGGTGTAGTAGAGATCGGCGAAGGCGGCGCGCAGGACGAGGTTGGCGCTTCCCTCGGTGTCGCGGAAATGCTCGTCCATCGCCCTGGCGCCGGCGAGGAAGGCGCGGAAATCCTCCATCCCGGCGGCCATAGCGACCGGGAAGCCGATGCTCGACCATACCGAATAGCGCCCGCCGACGCTTTCGGGGAACGGCAGGATGCGGGTCTCGTCGACGCCCCATTCGACCGCCTTTTCCGGGCTGGCGGTGAGCGCCACCACGCGGCCGTAGGGATCGGCGACGCCGTTGTCGGACAGCCATTTGAGCGCGGAAGCCGCGTTGGTCATGGTCTCGATGGTGGTGAAAGTCTTGCTGGCGACCGCGATCAGCGTCCTGGCCGGATCGCAGGCGGCGAAGGCCGCTTCCAGCGCGACGCCGTCGATGTTGGAGACGACGTGGACGTCGCAATAGGACAGCTCGCGGCTGAGCGCATCGACGCCCAGCGCCGGGCCCAGCGCCGAGCCGCCGATGCCGATGTGGATCAGGTGGTCGATATCGCCCAGCGCGCCCTGATGGATCGCCTCGACCAGCAGCCCCATGCGATCGAGCAGCGCCTCGGCCTCCTCGACCTTGGCCGCGTCGCCGACGCCGCGCAGCGTCGCATGATCGGCGGCGCGGTTCTCGGTCGGGTTGACCACCTCGCCCGCGAACAGTTTCGCGCGCATGCCGGCGAAATCCATCGCCTCGGCCAGCTCCTCGAAAGAGGCGATCACCGCGCGGTCGAGATGGGTCTTGGACCAGTCGAAGAAAATCCCGCCGGCATCGAGGATCGCGTTCTCGCCCTCGGCGCCGCTGCCAAGCTCGATCCGGCCCGAGAGCATGGCGACGCGGTCCGCATCGCCGGGTTCGTCGGTGCCCTCACCGCCATCGCGGGTGGCGCTGAACAATTCGCGCAAGGTGGGGCGCGGCAGGGCTTCGAGACGGGTCCACAGATCGGCGGGCGAAGTCATGCGCAAAAGTCCTTTAATGGCCAGCCCTGCGCGCCTAGGGAATCGCTCCATGAATGGCAAACCCCCTATCGCTGCGAGCACCGCGCCGCAAAGGCCGCAGGACGGGCGCACCGGATCCGGAACCGCAGCGGCCCCCGAGACCGGCACCGGCACCGGCACCGAGGAGCGCGAGGACTGGTGGAGCTTCACCAAATTCGTGCTCAAGGTGGTGCTCGCGGTGCTGGTGTTCCGCACCTTCCTGTTCGCGCCCTTCACCATTCCCAGCGAGAGCATGCTGCCCGCGCTGTGGAAGGGCGATTATCTGGTCGCGGCCAAATGGCCCTATGGCTATTCCAACCTCTCGATGCCCTTCCAGGTGCCGCTGCTTCCCGGCAGGATCCTCGCGGACCTGCCAGAGCGCGGCGATGTCGCGATCTTCAAGCATCCGATCGACGGCACCGACTATATCAAGCGGGTGATCGCCCTGCCCGGCGACACCATCGAGATGCGCGGCGGGCGCGTGACGATCAACGGTCGGCCGGTCGAGCAGGAGCTGGTGCGCGAGTTCGACCTGCCGCTGTCCGCCAACACCCAATGCGTGCGCGGCGGGTTCGAGGTCGAGACGGAGCGCGGGACCGCCTGCCGCTACCGCATGGCGCGCGAGACGCTGCCCTCGGGCCGCGCCTACACCGTGCTGGATTTCGGGGTGACCCCGCAGGACGATTTCGGCCCGGTGGTCGTGCCGCGCGAGCACCTGTTCGTGATGGGCGACAATCGCGACAATTCGCAGGACAGCCGCTTCGAGGCCGCGCCGCAGGGCGGCGTGGGGCTGGTCCCGACCGAGCTTCTGGTGGGCCGCGCAAGCAGGGTGCTGTGGTCGACCGATGGCAGCGCCGAATGGCTCAAGCCCTGGACCTGGTTCAGCGCCACCCGCTGGGACCGGATCGGGGAAAGCCTGTGAGCGGGGGCGGGACCCTGGCGCCCGAGGCGCGCGACTGGCTCGAGGCGACCGGCTTCACCGTCGGCGACGAGGCGCTGTGGCACGCCGCGCTGACGCATGGCAGCCTGGGCGAGGCGAAGGATTACGAGCGGCTCGAATTCCTCGGCGACCGGGTGCTCGGACTGGCGGTGGCCGACTGGCTCTACCGCCAGAGCGAGGCGCCCGAGGGGCGATTGTCGCAGCGGCTCAACGCGCTGGTCAGCCGCGAGATGTGCGCCGAAACCGCGCGCGGGCTGGGCCTCGCCGAGCATATCCGGATCTCCAAACAGGCCAGCGCCGACGGCGGGCGCGACAGCGACAACATCCTGGGCGATGTGATGGAATCGCTGCTCGGCGCGCAATTCATCGAGAACGGCTTCGCTTCGGCGCGCGATCTGGTGCATGAGCTGTGGCGTCCGGCGCTCGAAAGCGGTGCGGGCCAGCGCAAGCACCCCAAGAGCGCGCTGCAGGAATGGGCCGCGGGCAACCAGCGCCGCCCGCCGCAATATGAGGTCACCGACCGCAGCGGCCCCGACCACGCCGCGCAGTTCACCGTCAAGGTGAGCGTGTTCAAGGTCGGCGAGGCCGAAGCCACCGCGGGCAGCAAGTCCGAGGCCGAGCGCGAGGCCGCCAGAGAGTTCATGGAGAAATACGGATGAGTACCGCGTCGTGACCAACGAGACCGAAGCAAGCCAGGCCGAGCCCGCCGAAACCGGCCCCGCCCTCCCCACCCGCTGCGGCGTGGTCGCAGTGCTCGGCGCGCCCAATGCGGGCAAGTCGACGCTGGTCAACCAGCTGGTCGGGCAGAAGGTCGCGATCACATCCGCCAAGGCGCAGACCACCCGCGCGCGGATGCTCGGGATCGCGCTGCACGAGAGCGACGGCTTCGCGACGCAGATGGTCCTGGTCGACACGCCGGGCATCTTCGCGCCCAAGCGGCGGCTCGACCGCGCGATGGTCAGCGCCGCCTGGGAAGGCGCCGAGGCCGCCGATGCGGTGCTGCTGATGGTCGATCCGCTCAAGCAGCGCCGTCACGAGTTGCTGCCGATGCTCGAGCAATTGAAGCACCGGCCCGAGCGCAAGTTCCTGGTGCTCAACAAGGTCGACCGGGCGAAGAAGGAACCGCTGCTGGCGCTGGCGCAGGAGCTGGGCGAGCTGGGCGATTTCGCCGAGATCTACTTCATCTCCGCGCTCACCGGCGACGGGGTCGCCGAGCTCAAGGATGTCCTCGCCGCGCTGATGCCGCAGGGCGAGTGGATGTATCCCGAGGACCAGGTCAGCGACGCCAGCGAGCGGCTGCTCGCCACCGAGATCACCCGCGAACAGCTCTACAAGCAGCTCCACGAGGAACTGCCCTACGACAGCGCAGTGCGCCCCGAGAAATACATCCAGCGCAAGGACGGCAGCCTCGAGATCCACCAGCAGATCGTGGTCGCGCGCGACAACCAGCGCATGATCGTGCTGGGCAAGGGCGGCAGCATGATCAAATCGATCGGCGCCGCCGCGCGGCAGGAGCTGAGCGAGCTGCTGGGCCAGAAGGTGCATTTGTTCCTGCACGTCAAGGCGACCGAGAACTGGGCCGAGGACAAGGAGATTTACGAGGAAATGGGGCTGGATTGGGTGGGGTGAGCGGGGACGCGCATCTGCCCCTCCGTCAGCCGCCTTCGGCGTCTGCCACCTCCCCACTTGTCCTGCGGAAAAGCGGGGAGGAACTGACTTGTCAGATCCCTGTGATCCTCCCCGTTTTCGCGAAGCGCAAATGGGGAGGTGGCAGCCGCGTTAGCGGCTGACGGAGGGGCTCAGCGCCGGCAGCGGCGGATGAGCGCTTCGGCTGTATCGATGGGCGATCTCAGCACATCGGTTGCCGGTATCCGGACGATCTCGATCCCCCGCCCGCCCAGCCAATCATCGCGCGCCGCGTCGCGTTCGGGGCGGTTGCCCATGCTGTGCGCGATACCGTCGATCTCCACGCAGAGCTTTGCGGCTGCGCAGTAGAAATCGAGCACATAGGGGCCGAGCGGGTGCTGGCGGCGGAACTTGGCCTCGGTGTTTTGCCGCAGTTGGCGCCACAGGAGCACTTCGGGGAGCGACATGCTTGCCCGGAGGGAGCGTGCTCGGGCGACGTTTCGCTCTTGCTTGCTGCGTGGCATTTTGCCCCTCCGTCAGCCGCCCTTGGCGGCTGCCACCTCCCCGTTTGCGCTGCGCGAAAACGGGGAGGATCCCTGCCGCCTAACGCTTCTTCAATATCTCGATCCCGTTCTTCTTGGCGAAGTCCCTGGTCGATTCCTCGCTCCGGCCGAGCGATTTGGCGATTTCGCGCAGGCCCTTGCCCTTGGCGGCGAGCGTGCGCAGCATGCCGGCCTCGTCGGCGCGCCAGGGTTGCTTGTGGCGTTCGAAATGTTCCTTCGCCATTACTCAGCCGCCTTCTTTGCCGGTGCTTTCTTAGCAACAACTTTCTTGGCGGGAGCCTTCTTGGCGGCCGGTTTCTTCTTCGGCGCTGCCTTCTTCGCCGGGGCCTTGCGCTTCTTCTTGACCGGCCCCTTGGCGACCCGCGCGTCGATCAGCGCGATCGCTTCGGCGTCGGTCAGATCCTCGGGCTTGGCGTCCTTGGGGATGGTCGCATTGGTGGTGCCGTCGGTGACATAGGGGCCGTAGCGGCCCGGCATCACCTTCATCTCGGCGCCGCTGACCGGGTGGACGCCGAGCGTCTTGATCGGTTCGGCCTTGCCGCGGGTGCCGCCCTTGCGGTTGGCCGCCTCGGCCAGCAGCGAGACCGCGGCGTTCATGCCCGTGTCGAAGACGTCGCGCGTGCTGGTCAGCTTGGCGTATTTGCCATCGTGGCGCAGATAGGGGCCGTAGCGTCCGATCGCCGCCTCGATCTCCTTGCCGCTCTCGGGATGGGTGCCGACGATCCGCGGCAGCGCCAGTAGTTTCAAGGCCCATTCGAGATCGAAATCGTCGAGGTCCTTGGGGATGCTGGCGCGTTTCGCCTCCTTGCCCTCGCCGAGCTGGATATAGGGGCCGAAGCGCCCGGTCTTGCGCTCGACCGGGAGGCCGGTGGCGGGATCCTCGCCCATCACCGCATCCTCGGCGGCCTCCTCGCCATCGGCGCCCGGCTGGGCGAAGCGGCGGGTGAACTTGCACTCGGGGTAATTGGCGCAGGCGACGAAGGCGCCGTAGCGCCCGCCGCGCAGCGCGAGCCGGCCGCCCTCGCGGCCTTCCTTGTCGCACAGCGGGCAGAAGCGCGGCTCCTTGCCGTCGGCGCGTTCGGGGAAGAGATAGTCCGAGAGATATTCGTCGAGCACCTCGGTGACTTCCGAAGGCTTCTTCTCCATCACCTCCTCGGTCTTGGGCTTGAAGTCCTTCCAGAACGCTTCGAGCAAGGTCTTCCACGCCTCGTTCCCGGCGGACACCTCGTCGAGATCGTCCTCCATTCCGGCGGTGAAATCATAGGCCACGTAGTTGGGGAAGAAGCGTTCGAGGAACGCCGTCAGCAGGCGCCCGCTTTCCTCGGCGAAGAAGCGGTTCTTCTCCATCCGGACATATTCGCGGTCGCGCAGCGTCTGGATCGTGCTGGCGTAGGTGGACGGGCGGCCGATGCCCAGTTCCTCGAGCCGCTTCACCAGCGAGGCTTCGGAGAAGCGCGGCGGCGGCTGGGTGAAATGCTGGTTCGCCTCGACCGCGGTCTTGGCGGGCGCATCGCCCTTGCGCAGCACCGGGAGCAAGCCCTCGTCCTCGTCCTCCGCCTTGTCGTCGAAGCCTTCCTGATAGACCGCGAAATAGCCCGGAAACTTGACCACCTGGCCGGTGGCGCGCAGCTCGTGCCGGCCGGTCGCATCGCGCAAGGTCACGGTGGTGCGTTCTAGCTGCGCGGTCGCCATCTGGCTGGCCATGGCTCGCTTGAAGATCAGGTCGTAAAGCTTGGCTTCGTCCCCGCTGCCCGCTCGATCCTTGCGGAAATCGGTCGGGCGGATCGCTTCGTGCGCTTCCTGCGCGTTCTTGGCCTTGGTGCTGTAGAAGCGCGGTTTTTCGGGGCGATAATCGTCGCTGAACCGCTCCACGATGGCGTCGCGCGCGGCCATGATGGCGCTCATGTCCATCTGCACGCCGTCGGTCCGCATGTAGGTGATCGCGCCTGCTTCGTAGAGCGATTGCGCCAGCCGCATGGTGTGGCTGGCGGAATAGCCCAGCTTGCGCGAGGCCTCCTGCTGCAGCGTCGAGGTCGTGAAGGGCGGCGCGGGGTTGCGCTTGAGCGGCTTGGTCTCGACGTCCTCCACCGTGAAGCGCCCGTCCTCGACCGCCTGCTTCGCCGCCGCGGCACTCGCTTCGTCGCCCAGCGTCAGCTTTTCCAGCTTCTTGCCGTCGAACTTCACCAGCCGCGCGTCGAACGCGGTGCCGTCGTGCTGGAGCTTGGCCAGCACGCTCCAGTATTCGTCCGCGCGGAAGACCTCGATCTCGCGCTCGCGTTCGCAGATCAGGCGCAGCGCGACCGACTGCACCCGGCCCGCGCTCTTGGCGCCGGGCAGCCGCCGCCACAGCACCGGGCTGAGCGTGAAACCATAGAGATAATCGAGTGCGCGGCGCGCCAGATAGGCGTCGATGAGCGGCTGATCGAGTTCGCGCGGGGCCTTCATCGCCTCGGTGACCGCGGTCTTGGTGATCGCGTTGAAGGTCACCCGGTCGACCTTGGCGGGCAGCGCCTTGCGCTTGGCCAGCAGCTCGCGGACATGCCAGGAAATCGCCTCGCCCTCGCGGTCGGGGTCGGTCGCGAGCACGAGCCGCGTCGCCTTCTTGGCCGCGTCGCTGATCTCCTTGAAGCGGCTCTGCTTGTCGCGATAGAGCTCCCAGTCCATCGCGAAATCCTCGTCCGGGCGGACGCTGCCATCCTTGGGCGGCAGGTCGCGGACATGGCCGTAGGATGCCAGGACCTTGAAGTCCTTGCCGAGGTATTTCTCGATGGTTTTCGCCTTGGCGGGCGATTCGACGATGACGAGTTGCATGAGTGTCTGGAACGTCCCTTACGTGTGCGTATGCGTATACGCGCGAAAATGGGGGCGGTTTTGGAGAGGCGTCAAGCGCGATATGCTTGGCGCATCGGATGTTCGCCCCGCAATCGCAACTGCAATCGAACCGGGCGGAGACGCGACGACCGGGCCGACCCCGTGGATCGACCCGGTCAATCGAGCCTGTTCGCTTGCCGGAAAAATGTCCGGATTAGGGGGCGAGCACCACGTCGGGCAGCGCAGCGAGGTCCTGCATGGTCATGCCGGTCTGCAGATCGGCATCGTCCCCGGCGCCGCGGACCGTCAGCCCATCGATCGGGATGACGACATAGCGATCGGGGTTGCTGTCCTCGATCTCGATCAGCAGCTCGGTCACCGCGCCGGAGGCGTCGCGGCTCACCCGTTCGACATCGCCCAGCTCGGTGCCGTCGGCGGTCACCAGCTCGGCATCGAGCAATTGCGCTTCGGTGAGACCGAGCGCGGCCTCGGCGGTGCCGGCGGCAATAGCGCTTTGTTCGGCCTGATCCTCGATCCGGTCGAGCTGGGCTTCGGTCGTCTGCGTCTCGTCGGTCGTGTCCGAGCCGCAGGCGGCGAGCGAGGCGAGCGCGAACGGGAGGATGGCGAATTTTGCGAATGTCATGGAATGGGGCCCTCTTTGCTGTTTTGTACTCGGTCAATCGGTGCCGGACGCAGATGTTCCGGGCTCGCGGGTGGTGTGGTCGTGGATCAGGCGAGGCTGACGCGCCCCGCCGCGTGCCTCTCCAGCCGTCCGGCGATCTCCAGTTCAAGCAGCGCCAGCTGCACCGCGGCGGCGCTGGTCCCCGACTGGCGGATCAGCTCGTCGACCGCGACGGGCGCGGTGGTGAGCAGCGCGGCGATGTCCGCGGGCTCTGCCTCCGCCAGCTCTTCCGGTGCAGAATCGAACTGGCCCATCGGTTCGCGGAAGGTCGAGCGCGGGATGCCGTCGAAGCCGGAGAGCAGCTCGATCACCTCCTCGGGCGATTGCACCAGCACCGCGCCTTCGCGGATCAGATGGTTGCCGCCGTGGCTGCGCGGGTCGAGCGGGCTGCCGGGGATCGCCATCACCTCGCGCCCCGCCTCTCCCGCCAGCCGTGCGGTGATCAGGCTGCCCGAGCGCACCGCCGCCTCGACCACCAGCGTGCCCGCCGCGAGACCGGCGATGATGCGATTGCGGCTGGGGAAATGGCTGCCGCGCGGCTCGGTGCCCGGCGGCTGTTCGGCGAGCAGCAGGCCTTCGCTCGCGATCCGCTCCTGCAGCGCGGCGTGCTGCGGCGGATAGGCGATATCGATCCCGCTGGCGATCACGCCAACGGTCCGGGGGCCCGCTGAACTGTTGAGGGCACCCTCGTGCGCCGCGCCGTCGATCCCGCGCGCCAGCCCCGAGACCACGGTAAACCCCGCCTCCGCCAGCGCGGCGGCGAAATCGCGCGCCAGCTTTACCGCCGCGGCGCTGGCGTTGCGCGCGCCGACCATCGCGACGCAGGGCTGAGAGGCCAGCGCCAGATCGCCGCGCCAGGTCAGGATCGGCGGCGCGCTGTCGAGCTGGCCCAGCAGCGCAGGATAGCCGGGCTGGTCGTGGAACAGGTATTTCGCGCCCGCGCTTCGGACCGCATCGATCTCGCGCTCGATGGTCTCGGACGGGGCGGCGCGGTAGGCGCGTCCGCCGCGGCTGCCGAGTTCGGGGAGCGCCGCCAGGGCCTGGGCCGCGCTGCCGAAGCGCATCAGCAGCTGGGCATAGCTGACCGGGCCGATATTGGGCGAGCGCAGCAGGCGGATGCGGGCGAAGGCTTCGGCCTGATCGAGCGCCTCGGCCACCTCGTCATCCCAGCGAAAGCTGGGATCTCCCGCAGGTCGAGCGCCGGGAGGAAGGCGATCCCAGCTTTCGCTGGGATGACGGATGGATTGCGGGTTTCACCCCTTGCTGCCCACCCGAGGCTCGGTCCCCGCCGCCAGCCGCTTGAGATTGGCGCGGTGGAGCCAGATCACCAGCAGCGCGATCAGCGCCAGGACCGGAACGAAGGCGGGGTAGCCCAGCAGCGCCGCCGCCAGCGCCGCGGCGACCACCGCGCACATGCCAGCGAGCGAGCTGATCCGCGAGACCGCCAGCACTCCCAGCCACACCAGCGCGTAGGCCAGCCCGATCGGCCAGGCGATACCAAGGCTGACCCCGGCGTTGGTGGCGACGCCCTTGCCGCCCTTGAAGCCCAGCCAGACCGGGAAGCAGTGCCCCACCACCGCAGACAGCGCCGCGGCCGGAACGGGGCCCCAGGCGGCCTGCGGCATCGCCTCGGGCTGATCGAACAGCCGCCAGGCGAGGAACACCGGCAGGAAGCCCTTGGCCAGGTCGAGCAGCAGCACCGCCGCCGCCAGCCCCTTGCTCCCGGTGCGCAGCACATTGGTCGCGCCGATATTGCCGCTGCCGATCTGGCGGATGTCGCCCTTGCCCGCGAGCTTGGCGAGGATCAGCCCGAAGGGGATCGAGCCCAGCCCATAGCCGAGCAGCGCGGCCCACAGCGTGGAGATCGTGAACTCGGTACCCATATCTGCGCGAATCCCCACAATTGGTGCGGACCGAGCCTGTCCAAGCCCCGCCCTTTGCCCTAGCGCGTCTACCGGAAGCAGCGCCCCTTCGACAAGCTCAGGACGAACGCAATTGGACAAACCCGAGCCGCATACCCCCATCCTGGTGTTCGATTCCGGCGTCGGCGGGCTGACGGTGCTGGCGCAATTGCGCCGCCTGTTGCCGCAGGCGCCGGTAATCTACGCCGCCGACATGGCCGGGCTGCCCTATGGCGCCAAGAGCGAGGCCGAGGTCGCCGCGCGGGTCGCCGGCCTGCTCGGGCGGATGGCCGAGCGCTACCAGCCGCGGCTGATCTGCCTCGCCTGCAACACCGCTAGCACGATCGCATTGGGCATGGTGCGCGAGGTGCTCGAGACCCCGATCGTCGGCACCGTCCCCGCGATCAAGCCCGCCGCCGCGCTCACCAAAAGCGGCACCTTCGGCCTGCTCGGCACCGAGGCGACCATGCGCCAGGCCTATGTCGACGAGCTCGAACACGACTTCGCCAAGGGCAAGACGCTGCTGCGGCACGGCGCCAACGGGCTGGTGGCGCTGGCCGAGGCCAAGCTGCGCGGCGAAGCCGTATCGATCGATGCGGTGGCGCGCGAGGCCAAGGGGCTGGTGCTCCAGCAGGGCGGCGAGGCGATCGACACGGTGGTGCTTGCCTGCACCCATTTCCCGCTGCTCGAGGAGGAATTGCGCGCCGCCTTCGGCGAGGACGTCACCCTGCTCGACGGTGCGGAAGGCATCGCTCGGCGGATCGTCGCGCTGACGCAGGGCCAGAGCTTCGAGCGCAGCCGCTCCGATTTCGCGGTCACCACCGGCGAGTTGGAGGATTTCAGGAAACTGGCGCCGGCCTTCGCGGCGCAGAAGATGACCCGGCTCGAACGCTTCTGACCCCTTGCGAGTCATTCGCAAAGATCGCTGTGGCAAATCGTCTGCTTTCTCCCTAAATCGGCGCTCCAGATGGCCGCCGCGGGCGGCGCGACCAAGCGGTGACGCGTGAACTACGGACAGGTATTCGACCAGGCGATCGACCGGCTCCATTCCGAGGGCCGCTACCGCGTGTTCATCGACATCATGCGCAACAAGGGGGCCTACCCCAACGCGCGCTGCTTTCACGGTCACAACGGCCCCAAGCCGATCACCGTGTGGTGCTCCAACGACTATCTCGCCATGGGCCAGCACCCCAAGGTGATCGAGGCGATGGAATCCGCGCTGCACGATGTCGGCGCCGGTTCGGGCGGCACCCGCAACATCGGCGGCAACACCCATTTCCACATCGAGCTCGAGCGCGAGCTCGCCGATCTGCACGACAAGGAAGGCGCGCTGCTGTTCACCAGCGGCTATGTCTCCAACGACGCGACGCTGTCGACGCTGGCCAAGCTGCTGCCGGGCTGCGTGATCTTTTCCGACGAATTGAACCACGCCAGCATGATCGCCGGCATCCGCAATTCGGGCTGCGAGAAGCGGGTGTTCCGTCACAATGATCTGGCGCATCTCGAGGAGCTGCTCGCCGCCGAGGACGAGGCGACTCCCAAGCTGATCGCCTTCGAGAGCGTCTATTCGATGGATGGCGACGTGGCCCCGGTCCACGCGATCTGCGATCTCGCCGACAAGTACAACGCGCTGACCTATATCGACGAGGTTCACGCTGTCGGCATGTACGGCGCGCGCGGCGGCGGCATCACCGAGCGCGACGAGGCCGTCCACCGCATCGACATCGTCGAGGGGACGCTGGGCAAGGCCTTCGGCGTGATGGGCGGCTATATCGCGGCCGACAACCGGATCATCGACTGCATCCGCTCCTATGCACCCGGCTTCATCTTCACCACCTCGCTCAGCCCGGTGCTGGTCGCGGGCGTGCTGGCGGCGGTCAAGCATCTCAAGGGCTCGAGCGAGGAGCGCGACGCGCAGCAGGCCAATGCCGCGATGCTCAAGGCCATCCTTGGCGAACGCGGGCTGCCCGTGCTGCCCTCGACCACGCATATCGTCCCGCTGATGGTCGGCGATCCGGTGCGCGCCAAGAAGATCAGCGACATCCTGCTCGCCGAATACGGCGTCTATGTGCAGCCGATCAACTTCCCCACCGTGCCGCGCGGGACCGAGCGACTGCGCTTCACCCCCGGCCCGGCGCATACGGTCGAGATGATGCACGATCTGGGCGATGCGCTGGTCGAGATCTGGTCGCGGCTGGACATGGACCTCGCCGAGGCCGCCTAGCCCGCGCTGCCTGACCCGCAAGGGATTTGCGCAAAGCCGCCGCTGCGCTACCACGCCTGCACAACGCAGGAGATAGCATGAGCGGGACGCCCGAACAGACCTATGCCGAAATCGTCCGCGGTCGCCGCTCGACGCGCGGCTACCTCGACAAGCCGGTTCCGCGCGAACTGATCGAGGAAGTTCTCGCGCTCGCCACGCGCTCGCCCTCCTCGATGAACACGCAGCCGTGGCATTTGCACGTCATCACCGGCGAGCCGCTCGACCGTATCCGCAAGGGCAACACCGAGCGCATTCTCGCGGGCGAGCCCGACAGCCGCGAGTTCCGCCGCGGACAGCCCTTCGCCGGGGTCCACCGTGATCGCCAGATCGGCGTGGCCAAACAGCTGTTCGGCGCGATGGGCATCGAACGCGACGACAAGGATGCGCGCCAGGACTGGGTGCTGCGCGGCTTCCGCCAGTTCGATGCTCCCGTCTGCGTGATCGTGGCCTACGACCGCGAGCTTTCCGAAAGCGACGACACCGCCTTCGATTGCGGCGCGCTGACCACCTGCCTCGTCAACGCCGCATGGTCGCGCGGCCTGGGCTGCGTGATCAACTCGCAAGGCATCATGCAAAGCCCGGTGGTGCGCGAACACGCGGGCATCCCCGACGATCAGGTGATCCTGAAGGCGGTGGCGATGGGATGGCCCGACGAGGAGTTCCCGGCCAACGCGGTGGTGAGCACCCGCAAGCCGCTGGAGGAAGCGGCGCGGTTCGTGGGGTTCGGCGATCGCCCAGACTGAGCGGAAAACGCGGGAATTTCGCGTCCCGCGGTACCAGCATCATTGAACCGCCTGCTGCTTCCAATGAATAACAATTGTTAATTTAACTAACACTGGCCTTCATCGGTTCGGTTTATTTCGAGATTATCTCTCTCTCTCGGAACAGCATCGCCCGCGCTCCGTTTCATTGACCATACACACAGTCAAGAAGGGAGACATTATGGCCGAAATTCCAATCGAGAAAAAATCGGGATCCAAGTGGCTTTGGATCCTTCTGGCGTTACTTGCACTGGCTCTAATTGCCTGGTGGATTCTGGACGATGACGGCGACGATGTCGTCGAATACACAGACCAGGCCGTAGTTACCGACACCGTACCGGCAGCGACCGGCATGCTTGTTGTCGGTGAAAGCGTCGATATGGACGGGGTGGAAGTAACCTCGCTTGCCGGCGACATGGCGTTCTACATAGAGATGAACGGACAGCAGGTTCCGGTGTTCTTCGATCAGGTGCCCACCCCGGGCGACGCGACCGAAGGCGAATACGACATCAACCCCGGTTCGATTCTCAACATCGAGGGTGAAGTCCGCTCCGCTACGGATACGCTTCCGGCAAACGCCGACCCGTCGATCCTCGGGCAATCGCAAAACTACATTTTCGCAGAGTCGATCGAGATGGTCGGTAGCTGATACCCTCGGCAGTTCCCTGCCGTAGCACCTCGACGATTTGCACATTCCATTAAGGAGAATTATTATGCGCCACGACAAACGATACGAAAAGCTGGATGCTCTCGGCGACTGGAAGCTCGAGCATAGCTCGCAGGACATCCGCGGCATGCCGCTGGTCAGCCCCGAAGGCCATCAGTTCGGCATCATCGACGACCTGCTGGTCGATCGCGACAACGAGCGGGTGATGGCGGTCCGGCTCGAGGACGGCCGGGTCACGCCGGTCGAGCCGCTCGACATTCACGACAATTGCGTCGTCTATGGCGAAGAAGCGGTCGCCCATGCCCAGCGCGGCGTCGCCGAGGGCCATGTGGTCGACGAGGAAGTCGTACCGGTGGTCGAGGAGCGGGTAGCCGTGGGCAAGCGCATGGCCGACCGCGGCCGGGTCATCAACGTCCATACCGACGTCGTAACCGACAAGGTCAGCGAAGACGTCCACCTGCGCAAGGAAAACGTCTCGGTCGAGAAGCGTCCGGTCGACGATCGCCGCGTATCCACCAAGGATGCCAACGCGATGCTCGATGGCAAGTCGGTCACCATGACCGAGCGCAACGAGGAGGCCGTGGTCGCCAAGGACGCCGTCGTTACCGACGAAGTCGTGGTCAAGAAGACCGCCGGCGACAAGGTCGAGCATATCGACGAAACCGTCCGCAAGACCAAGGTCGATGTCGATACCGACAACGACGCCCGCCGCCGCACGTAATACCGCGCGATAGGCAAGGAAACGGGCCGGTAGCGGATACGCCGCTCCCGGCCCGTTTCCGTTCAGGATGGAGCCCCAGAGATGACAAGAACCGACAAGACCGACCCTGCTCGCGGACCCGTGGTGGAAGAAGCCACCATCCCGGTCGTCGAGGAGCGGGTCCGACTCGACAAGACCGTCGAACAGGGTCGCACCGTGACCGTCCGGACGCACCCGGTGACCGAGACCGAGACGCTCACCCAGCCGCTGGCGCACGAACGCGTGACTGTCGAACGCGTGCCCATCGGTCAGGTGGTGAGCGAAATACCGCCGGTGCGCGAGGACGGCGATCTGACCGTGATCCCGGTGGTCGAGGAGCGTGCGCGCGTGGTGGTGGAACAGGTGCTGGTCGAGGAGATCCACCTGCGCCGCACGCGCGAGGAGACCGTCGAGGCTTTCGAGGTCGAGCGCCGGCGTACCGAGGTCGAGATCGACGAATAACCGACTACGAATGATCGAAGCGAGGCGGGGCCGGTCCCCGCCTCACTCAGAATTCAGCGCAGGCTCACCACATTGTCGCTGACCTTGCGCGCACGGCTGCCGTCATAGAGGCTGGCCATCGGCTGGTCCTCCACGATCAGGCTCTGGGTCGGGCCGAAGCCGTTGAAATCGGTCTTCATCGCCGCGCCATAGGCGCCCAGCATCCCGATCTCGATATAGTCGCCCGCCTGGATATCCTCGGGCAGTGCGAAGGGGCCGGGCATGTAGTCGGCATCGTCGCAGGTCGGCCCGTAAAACGCGAATTCCATGTCCGGCTTGATGAGGTCGTCCTCAAGCGCGCGGACCGGAAACTTCCAGTCGACATGCGCGGCATCGAACAGCGCGCCATAGGAGCCGTCGTTGATGTAGAGCTCCTCGCCGCGGCGCTTCTCGACCTTGACCACCAGCGACGAATATTCCGCGCACAGCGCGCGGCCGGGCTCGCACCACAGCTCGGCGTTGTAGGCGATCGGCAGCGCGTAGAAATGCTGGTGGATGATGTTGAAATAATCTTCGAGCGGCGGCGGCTCCAAGCCGGGATAGACGCTGGGGAAGCCTCCGCCGACATCGATCATGTCGATCACCACCGATGCCTCGGCGATCGCCGCGCGGGTGCGGTCGAGCGCCTGGACATAAGCGAACGGGCTCATCGCCTGGCTGCCGACGTGGAAACACACGCCGAGCCAGTCCGCATGCTGGCGCGCCTGCTGGAGCAGCAGCGGCCCCTCGGTGAGGTCGCAGCCGAACTTGCTGGCAAGGCTGAGCTCGGAAAATTCGGAGGACACGCGGAGCCGGACGCACAGCCGCAGGTCGGTGGCGGGCTCGCCCGCATCATCGGTGCAGGCGGCGACGATCTTCTCGAGTTCCTCGACGCTGTCGAGGCTGAAGGTCCTGACGCCGTGGACCCGGTAGGCCTCGCGGATGGCGCTGGGCGCCTTGATCGGGTGCATGAAGCACAGCACCGCCTCGGGCAGGATGCCGCGCACCAGCCGGACCTCGGCGATCGAGGCGACGTCGTAATGCGTCACCCCGGCGTTCCACAGCACGCGCAGCAGCTCGGGCGAAGGATTGGCCTTCACCGCATAGAGCGACTTGCCGGGAAACTTCTCGACGAAGAAGCGCGCCGCACGCGTGGCAGCGTGCGGACGGTTGAGAATGACGGGTTCGTCGGGCGCGAGAGCGCGTACTACGGACCGGGCGTCAGGATAGGTGTGCAATTCAAGGGACCCCCAAAACGATTGTTCGTGACAAGGGCTGCCTAGCGGTCGTCAGTCCCGCCCTTGTTGAAGGGGCTCCGGCAGCGGGAGTGCGCATTTAGGGCCTGGCGCTGCAAAAGCAAGGAGATTCCCGCCCCCGGACCCGGTTTCTCCGCGTGGCCGCGCGTCAGGAAAGCCGGTTGCGGAAATCCTCGTAGCCGAAGCTTTTCACCAGTTCGAGCGCATCGCTGTCGCTGTCCCACAGCCAGATCGAGGGCAGCGGGACGCCGTTGAAGGTGTTGGTCTTGACCATCGAATAATGCGCCTGGTCGAGGAAGGCAATTCGCTGGCCGGGTTCGGCGGGGACCGGGAGGCGGTAGTCGCCGATCACGTCGCCCGCGAGGCACGAGGGACCGCCGAGCCTTATGAGCCCCTGCTCCCCCGCGAAGGCAGGGGCCTCGGGCGGCGAAGCACCGAACTGCCCGAGGTCCCCGCCTTCGCGGGGACTCGTGCCCTCCCCCAGCATCGCCGGGCGATAGGGCGCCTCGATCACATCGGGCATGTGGCAGGTGGCGGAAATATCGGTGATCGCGAAGGGCACCTCGTTGACCCCGGTGTCGAGGATTGTGCCGACCAGAATCCCGGCATCGAGCGCCACCGCCTCGCCCGGCTCGAGATAGATTTCGGCGCCGGTGTCCTCCTTGGCGTCGCGCAGGAACTCCACCAGCTCCTCGCGCTGGTAATCGGCGCGGGTGATGTGGTGGCCGCCGCCCATATTGATCCATTTGAGCTGGCCGAAATAAGGCTCGATCGCATCGAAGACCCGGTCCCAGGTCTGCGCCAGCGGCGCGAAATCCTGTTCGCACAGATTGTGGAAATGGATCCCCTCGACGCCTTCCATATGCTCCTCGGTGAGCTGGTCGAGCGGGAAGCCCAATCGCGAGCCGGGGCTGGAGGGATCGTAGCGCGGCACCTCGCCGGTGGGGACCTGCGCGTTGATCCTGAGGCCGACATCGAAATCGCCCCCGGTCGCCCGCGCCTGGTCCATGATCAGCGCGGCGCGGCGCATCTGCGCGGGCGAATTGAAGATCAGGTGATCGGACAGTCGGCAGATCTCCTCGAGATCCTCGGGCTTGTAGGCGGCGCAGTAGGTGGCGATCTCGCCATCGTAGAACTCGCCCGCGAGCCGGGCCTCCCACAGGCCCGAGGCGCAGACCCCGTCGAGATATTCGCCGATCAGCGGCGCGACCGACCACATCGAGAACGCCTTGAGCGCCGAGAGCACCTTGATGTCGGCGGCGTCGCGGATATCCGCGAGCAGCTGGCAATTGGCGCGCAGCTTCGCGGCATCGACCACGAAGGCGGGGCTGTCGACGCGCGAGAGGTCGAACTGCGCAAAGGCACCCGGATCGCCGGCTTTGGTTTCCATTTTTAGTCCGTCCTCAATTTAGCCTGCTCGTCATTGCGCGGCGCCCCGAACCTGTTCGGGGCGCCGCGGCAATCCAGTTTGCGACGGTGCGCATGGAAGCTATGCCGGGCCGTGGATTGCTTCGCTTCGCTCGCAATGACGAATGAGGCGGTGCCGCGCACTTGGGTCAGTCGACGCAGATCGTGCTGGCGATTTTGCCGTTCTCGATCGTGCTGTAGCAGCCGAACAGCCGGTCGTCGGCCTGGCACATGCCCTTGGGGTTCTGCGCAGATGGCTGCGGCCCGGTTTCCTCGGCGATGCACTGGCCTTCGCATTGCGAGGAATCGGTGCAGGACTTGCCCGCATCAGCAAAGGGGACGACGCACAGTTCGGCACCAAGCCGCCCGCGGCGCTCGACCGTGCCGCCATCCGCGGCGCAAGTCGCGCGGTCGGTGTCGGACATCGTCGTCTGGAACGGCTGCTCTGCCGCCTCGGGCGCTTCGGCGGGGACGCAGGCGCTCGCCAGCAGAGCGGCGCCGAGAATCGCAAAGCCGCGCATCAGAATGCCACCGGCGCGTCGAGCTCGGCGACCTTCCACGGCAGGCCGTGGGCGTTGAGCATTTCCATGAAGGGATCGGGATCGAATTCCTCGATGTTGAACACCCCGTCACCCTTCCACGCGCCCTGCAGCACCATCGCGCTGCCGATCATCGCGGGCACGCCGGTGGTATAGGAAACCGCCTGGTTGCCCGTTTCGGCATAGGCGTCCTCGTGGTCGCAGATATTGTTGATGTAGAAGGTCTTCTCACCCGAACCGTCGAGCGCCTCGCCGGTGGCGATCACGCCGATATTGGTCTTGCCCTTGGTGGTCTCGCCGAGCGATTCGGGCTTGGGCAGCACGGCGGCGAGGAATTGCAGCGGGACGATGTCGCGGCCCTGGTATTTCACCGGCTCGATGCTGGTCATGCCGACATTCTGCAGCACGGTGAGGTGCGTGATGTACTGATCGCCGAAGGTCATCCAGAAGCGCGCGCGCTCCAATTCGGGGACGAAGCGCGCGAGGCTTTCCAGCTCCTCGTGGTACATCATGTACATGTTCTTGGGGCCGACGGCCTCGAAGTCGAATTCGACCTTCTTGGCCAGCGCAGGGGTCTCGACAAACGCGCCGTTTTCCCAGTGGCGCGCGGGCGCGGTGATCTCGCGGATGTTGATCTCGGGGTTGAAATTGGTGGCGAAATGCTGGCCGTGATCGCCGCCGTTGCAGTCGAGAATGTCGAGCTGGCGGATGGTCTTGAGCTTGTGCTTCTTGAGCCACATGGTGAAGACCGATGTGACGCCGGGATCGAAGCCCGAGCCGAGCAGCGCCATGATTCCCGCTTCCTTGAAGCGGTCGTGATAGGCCCACTGCCATTTGTACTCGAACTTGGCCTCGTCCTTGGGCTCGTAATTGGCGGTGTCGAGATAATGCACGCCGGCCTCGAGACAGGCGTCCATGATCGGCAGGTCCTGATAGGGCAGCGCCAGATTGACGACCAGACTGGGCTGCACCTTGCGGATCAGATTGACCATCGCCGGCACTTCCTCGGCGTCGATCTCATAGGTGGCGACATCCTGCCCGGTGCGCTGCTTGACGCTCTCGGCGATGGAATCGCATTTCGACTTGGTGCGGCTGGCGAGATGGATGTCCGAGAAAATCTCGGGGTTCATCGCCATCTTGTGCACGCATACCGAACTGACGCCGCCCGCGCCGATGACCAGGACTGTCGACATAATAACTCCATTGCTTGCCCGACCGGCGCGCTCGCGGGGCCGACCTGTGATGCTTGCTCACATAGGGAAATGCGCTAGCCCCGCAACATGATCCGAGAAACCATCCGCATGCCCACCCGCGAGGGTGTCCTCGCCGCTGCCGAGAGCATCGCCGCGATCCTGCCCCCCACCCCGCTGCTGCCGGTCGAGATCGGCGGCGTGCGCTGCCATGCGAAGGCCGAGACGCTGCAGCCGGTCGGCGCCTTCAAGATTCGCGGCGGCTGGTGGCGCTTGTCCAACCTGACGACCGAGCAGCGCAAGCGCGGCGTGGTCGCGGTGTCGAGCGGCAATCATGCGCAGGGAGTCGCCTGGGCGGCGCGGCGGCTGGGGATACCCGCAGCGATCGTGATGCCGCGCAACGCTCCAAAGGTGAAGCTCGAAGCAACCGAGGCGCTGGGCGCCGAGATCGTGCTCTACGAGCGCCCCGGCGAGGACCGCGACGAGGTCGCCGCGCGCGAGGTCGAGCGCCGCGGCGCGGTGCTGGTCCATGCCTTCGGCGACGCCTGGGTGATCGAGGGCCAGGGCAGCGCGGGCATCGAGATCGCGGTGCAGCTGGGCGGCGAGCCCTCGCGGATCCTGGTGTGCTGCGGCGGCGGCGGACTGGCGGCGGGGCTAGCGCTCGCCTGCCCGAGCAGCGCCATCGTCCCGGTCGAGCCCGAAGGGTGGGACATGGTCGGGCAGGCGCTCGCCAGCCGAGAAATCGTCCGCGTGGGTACCAATCCACCCGCGACGATTTGCGATGCGCTCCAGCCCGACGCGACCAAGCCGATCAATCTTTCGGTGCTGCAGGACCGCGCCGAGCCGGGCATCAGCGTCACCGACGAAGAAGTCCGCGCGGCGCAGCGCTTCGCCTTTGCGACGCTGCGGCTCGTGGTCGAGCCGGGCGGCGCGGCGGCGCTGGCGGCGGCGCTGGCGGGCAAGGTGGAGCTCGACGAGCGCAGCGTGGTGATGCTCACCGGGGGCAACACCGACGCCGCCAGCTTCGCCGCGACGATCGCGCCCTGACGACAGGGAAGCAAAGCGTCACGAGCCGGACATGAGAACGCCATAGAGCGGTCGCGGGATCAACTCGGGATTTTCGCGACATGGCGACGGCGGCAGGACGGATCATCGACGATGCGGTGGTGCGCAAGCAGGCAAAGCCCGGCGGCAGGCTGCTCGACCGGGCTTTCGCACTGGCGTTCAAGGGTCTGGTCTATCCGCAGATCTGGGAAGATCCGGTGGTCGATATGGCAGGCCTCGCCATCGCGCCCGGCATGCGCGTGGTCTGCATCGCCAGCGGCAGCTGCAACGCGCTGTCCTATCTCACCGCCGATCCCGCAAGCATTACCGCGGTCGATCTCAACCGCGCGCATGTCGCGCTGGGCCGGCTCAAGATCGCCGCGATCCGCCACCTGCCCAATTACGAACGCTTCCACCGCTTCTTCGTGCAGGCCGATCACAAGGAAAACCGCCCGATCTACGACCGGCTGATCGCGCCGCACCTGGATCCCGAGAGCCGCCATTACTGGGAAGCGCGCGATTTCACCGGTCGCCGCCGGATCGGCCATTTCACCCGCGGCATCTATCGTCAGGGTCTGCTCGGCGGCTTCATAGGCCTCGCCCATCTGGCCGCCCGGATTTACGGGGTCGATCTGGGCCGGGTGCTCGAAGCATCGACGCTGGAGGATCAACGGCGGGTGTTCGAGGACGAGCTGGCCCCGATCTTCGACAAGAGATTCATCCGCTGGCTGACCGACCACCCCGCCTCGCTGTTCGGGCTCGGCATTCCTCCGGCGCAATACAAGGTGCTCGCGGGCGACCGTAGGATGGCCGAAGTGCTCAAGCAGCGGCTCGAGAAGCTGGCCTGCGATTTCGCGGTGGCAGACAATTACTTCGCCTGGCAGGCCTTCGGGCGCGGCTACGACCGCAGCGAGACCGCGCCGCTGCCGCCCTATCTGCAGCGCGCCAATTGGGAGCTGATGCAGGAACGGGCCGACCGGCTGGAGGTGCGGCACGAGAACCTGACCGCGTTTCTCGGCCGACAGGATGCGGCGAGCCAGGATCGCTACCTGCTGCTCGACGCGCAGGACTGGATGGACGATGCGCAGCTCGGCGCACTGTGGCACCAGATCACCCGCACCGCCCGTCCCGGCGCGCGGGTGCTGTTCCGCACCGCCGCCGAGCCCAGCCTGCTGCCGGGGCGGCTGGACCCGGCGGTGCTGTCGCGCTGGCGCTACCGCGAGGAGACTTCCGCCGATCTGACGCGGCGCGATCGCTCGTCGATCTATGGCGGGGTTCACCTGTACGAGTTCGCCGGGTGAGCGCTGCGAGCGGCGAGCATGCCGCGCTGATGGATTCGATCTATCGCGGCCAGCGGCACATCTACGACGCGACGCGCAAATATTACCTGTTCGGGCGCGACCGGCTGATCGGTGCGCTGGCCTGCGAGCCGGGCGACAGCGTGCTCGAGATCGCCTGCGGAACGGGGCGCAACCTCGACCGGATTGCCAGGACCTGGCCCGGCGTGCACCTGTTCGGGCTCGACATCTCGAACGAGATGCTGATCTCGGCCTCGGGCCGGCTCGGGACCCGGGCGCGGCTGGCGCAGGGCGACGCGCGCGATTTCGACGCGGCGACGGCGCTGGGGCAGGCGCGCTTCGACCGGGTGGTGCTGTCCTATTCGCTCTCGATGATCCCCGATTGGGACCGCGCGCTGCGCCATGCGGCCGCGCTGGTCGCACCCGGCGGCTCGCTGCATCTGGTCGATTTCGGGTCGCTGGAGGGATTGCCCCGCCCGCTCGCCGCGGCGCTGCGCGGCTGGCTGGCGAAGTTCCACGTCGAGCCGCGCCTGGACTTGCGCGATGCGGCGCTGCGCGTCTGCGCGCTCGAAGCGCTCGATTGCGAGTGGGAGGACGGCCCGTTCGCCTATTACCAGTCGGGAGTCCTGCAGCGCCCGACGGGCTGATTGCGCCGCGCCAGCTTGCGTTTGACAATTGCCATCCTCGCCCTAGTTTCGCGGGCAACAGGGAGAATTTTCAATGCAGGCTCAAATGCTCGCACCGGCCGCCGTGCTGGTGCTCTGGTCGCTCGTCATGCTGTTCTGGATGGGCTTCACGCGCTTCCCTGCGATGAAGAAGCTCGGCGGCGGACTGGCAGACACCAAGCCGGGCGGCCGCGGTCAGAATCTCGAGGGCGTGATCCCCGACAAGGTCAATTGGAAAGCGCACAATTACGCGCATCTGATGGAACAGCCGACCATCTTCTATGCCACCGCGCTGATCCTGGCGGTGATGGGCGCGGGCGCGCTGGATGTGGTGCTGGCCTGGATCTACGTCGCGCTGCGGATAGTCCACTCGGTCTATCAGGCGACGGTCAATGTGGTGAAGATCCGCTTCCTGTTCTTCATTCTCTCGACCTTCGCGCTGCTGGTGCTGGCGGTGCGCGCGGTGATGGCGACGCTGCTGTTCGACCCGGGTCTCGCGCCTAGCTGAGGAGCTAACCGATGGAGACTGTCATGATCCATTCCGCCATCCTCCAGCCGGTCGTCGTGCTGCTGGCCTGGACCATGGTCATGTGGTTGTGGATGTACGTCACCCGCCTGCCGGCAATGACCAAAGCGGGGCTCGCGCCCAACGACGCGCGCCAGACCGGCGTGCTCGACGAGCGCCTGCCCGCGCAGGTCCAGTGGAAGGCGCACAATTACAACCATCTCCACGAGCAGCCGACCGTGTTCTACGCGGTCTGCCTGCTGCTCGCGATGGTGGGCTGGGGCGACGGATTCAACGCCGTTCTGGCCTGGGCCTATGTCAGTCTCAGGGTGATGCACTCGCTGGTGCAGGCGACCGTGAATGCGGTGGCGGTGCGCTTCGCGCTGTTCGCGCTATCGAGCCTGGTGTTGATCGCGCTGGTCTTCCACGCCGCGATCTGGGCCTTCGACATCCACTTCTAGCTCGGAGAGCCTCTGCTCCCCTCCCCTCGGGGAGGGGCCGGGGGTGGGGGAGCGCGCCGCAGGCGCGCGTCCAGGCCATTGGCGCGGTACACCCCCACCCGGCCTCCCCCTCAAGGGGGAGGAGCAGAGTGCATCATGCTTGGGCGTTACTCGGCGGCTTCTTGCTCAGGAGCATCGGTGGCGGCATGCGCGTGGCCGTCGGTGTCGATCTCGAGATTGGCGAGGAAGCGCTCGGCATCGAGCGCGGCCATGCAGCCCATCCCTGCGGCGGTGACCGCCTGGCGGTAGACGTGATCGGTGACGTCGCCCGCGGCGAAGACGCCGGGCACTTCGGTTTTGGGGGTGCCGGCTTCGACCAGCAGATAGCCGCCATCGTCCATCGGCAGCTTGCCCTTGAACAGCTCGGTGGCGGGCGAATGGCCGATCGCGACGAATGCGCCGTCGACCTTGAGCTCGCTTGCCGAGCCGTCGACGGTGTCGCGCAGATTGATGTGGGTCAGCCCGCCCGCGAGCGGATCGCCTGCAAAGCTGTCGACCGCCTTGTTCCACAGCACCGAAATCTTGGGGTGGTTGAGCAATCGCTCCTGGAGGATCTTCTCGGCGCGCAGCGAATCGCGGCGGTGGATCAGCGTGACGTCGTCGGAATGATTCGTGAGGTAGAGCGCCTCCTCGACCGCGGTGTTGCCGCCGCCGATCACCGCGACCTTCTTGCCGCGGTAGAAAAAGCCGTCGCAGGTGGCGCAGGCCGAGACGCCCTTGCCGCCCAGTTCCTGCTCGCCCGGCGCGCCCAGCCATTTGGCCTGCGCGCCCGTCGCGATCACCAGCGCATCGCCGATATATTCGTCGCCGCTGTCGCCCACCGCGCGGAACGGCGAGCCGTTTGCGAGATCGACCTCGACGATCGTGTCCCACATCATCCGCGTGCCGACATGCTCGGCCTGCGCCTTCATCTCCTCCATCAGCCACGGGCCCTGGACCACATCGCGGAAACCGGGATAGTTCTCGACATCGGTGGTGATGGTCAGCTGGCCGCCGGGCTGGAGCCCCTGCACCACGATCGGCTCCATCATCGCGCGCGCGCCGTAGATGGCAGCGGAATAGCCTGCGGGGCCTGAGCCGATGATGAGCAGCTTGGTGCGATGGGTCGCCATGGAAATCTCTCGGTAAAAGCTTGCGGAAAACGTCTATATGGGAAGCGGAAGCGCCTGTGTCACGCCACCAGGCGCGCGTGCAAGCGGGTGCGCATGGCGTCGTCCACACCTATGACCTGCTCGAGATAGGCGTCGAGCGAACCGTGGTCGCGATCCACCTCCTCGCGGTAGGTGGCGAGGTAGTCCTCGTGAACCTCGAGCAGCGCACGGATCGCCGCCTCGTCGAGCTTGCGACCCAGCCGCTGCTCGATCCCCGGGACCGACTGTTCGCGCAGCACCGACAACGTCGGCGCGGCATTGGTGCGCAGGAACTCGGCGAGTTGATCCTCCTCGCTCGCGCCCAGCACATGGAGCAACAGCATCGCCGCCACCCCGGTGCGGTCCTTGCCCGCGAAGCAATGCACCAGGCTGGCGCCCTCGCGCTCGTCCAGCGCGCGGAAATAGCGTCCGAACATGTCGATCATCGCCGGATTGCGCGGCATGCGGGTGTAGACCGCGATCATCCGCTGGTGGGCATATTCCGCGGTGGTCGTTTCCGCATCGACATCCATGTGCGGCGGGCTGGAGCTGGTCTCGCCCTCGTAGAAGATGACTTCGCCATCGAAGCCTTCGACCCGGCGGCAGGGGTTGCGTTCGCGCTCAGAAGTGCCGCGCAGATCGATGACGGTGCGGATGTCGAGGTCGGCGATGGCGGCAAGATCGGCATCGCTGGCGCCGACATGCTGGCCCGAGCGGTACAGCAGCCCGCTGCGGACATGCCCTCCGCCCGAAACCGACCAGCCGCCGTAATCGCGGAAATTGTGGATGCCTTCGGTGGTGAGAAAGGGTTCGCGAATCATGCGCGCGAGCGTGGCAGGGGCGGGGCCGCGCAACAAGCGCAGTCTACTCGCTCAGGTCCGTCTCAGCGGGCACGAGGATCAGCGTCTGCTCCTCCACGCGCCAGCCCGCCAGCCGCGAGAGCACGTTCATGCCCAGCACATTGGTCTGGCCGAGATTGGGCGCGATCACGACATCGATCCCGCTGGCTTCGACATTGCCGAAGCTGAGCGTGTCGGCGGTGGAGATCTGCGCGTTAATCGAGCCATTGGCGGTGGTGATCCGCACCGGAATGCCGCCGGTCCGGGCGGTGAGACCCGCACGGTCTGCGACCTCCTGCGAGACTGCGGTCACGGTGGCGCCGGTGTCGACGAGAAAATTGGCGGGGACGCCGTTGAGCTGCGCCTCGAGCCAGTAATGACCGTCGGGCGAAAGCGGCACGCGCGTCTCGCCGCCCTCGACCACCTGAGCCGGCAGGCCGAGCTGCGGCACCGCCAGATCGATCCGCGAATCGAAGCGCGAGAGCTGGAGCACCACGGTGATCAGGATCGCGCCCAGCGCCAGCGTGCTGAGCGTGCGGATCACGCGCCCCAGTGCGATCCGGCGATGCACCATGACAGCGCCGATCCAGCCGCCGACCATCGCCACGATCGCGGCGATGAGGAGTTCGAAACGGGGGATCGAGCGGACGATCTCGGCGACTGCGTCGAAGGCCGGGGCGAAAGCGGAAGCGAAGTCCATGGGTGCGATATAGGAACGCGACCCTCGCGCGTCCATGAACCGCTGCAGGGTATCGCCGCTGCGGGAGCAGTCAGCCGGGCTCGGCAATCATGCGATCGGCCAGCTCGCGCCCGGAAATCCACGCGCTTTCCACCCGCGGCGCGATCAGCCAGTCGCCTGCCAGGCCGAGGCGCAGCGAGGCGTCCCACAGCGCGGGTTCGCCCGCGACCGGCTGCGCTTTGGCGTAGAGCCAGCGATGCGCGCTGGCATGGTCCGGTTGCGCCGGCTCGATCGCCCGATCCGCGAACATTGCAGCGAGCAGCAGCGCGGGGATTTGCTCGGCCGGGGTATCCAGATGATCGCGCGTCCAGCCCGGCGAGGCCTGGAGGACCCAGCTCTCGCTGCCGCCACGGCCAGGCTTCCCGCCATCGCGCGCCGCCCAGGCCACCGCGCCGCCAGTCGTGATCGCGTCCGCAAGCGGCAGGGTCTGGGCGAACGAGGCCATCGCAGTCCAGCACGGCTCCGACCGCGTCCGCTCGGCGCGATCGGCGAACCCGGACGAGAAATCTGCCACCAGCGGCCCCGCCTGCTCGGCCGGAATGGCGACGACGACGCTGGCATAGCCGCCCCGGACGCCCTCCCCGCCATGCAGCACCCATTCGCCCGCAACCCGCTCGAGCCGATCGATTCGCGTGCCCCATCGCACATCCAGACCTTCGGCCATGGCGCGGACCGGTTCGTTCATTCCGCTGACGCCCACCAGCGCCTCGGGCCCCGCGGCGGGCCAATTGGCGACCCTGCCCGCATCGCGCCACTGCGCCACCTCGGCGCGGAACCGCTCGTCGCGCGCGGTGAAATATTGCGCACCGTGGTCGAAGCGCAGTTCTCGTCCGTCCAGCTCGACTCGACGCGTCGACATCCGTCCGCCAGGCCCGCGACCCTTGTCGAACAGCTCCAACGCGACACCGGCCTGCGCCAGCGCGCGGGCACAGGACAATCCGGCCATCCCGGCACCGATGATCGCGACAGTCATGGCAGCACCGCCCGGTCAGGGTGCCTTGCGCGGATCGGTCGCCTCGGCGAGGATCAGCGAGAAGCGTTCCTTGCTGTCGAGCCAGCGCTTGCGCGGCGACCAGCCGCCCGCGTGGAGCAGCATGTCGGCGCTGCGGCGGGTGAATTTATGGCTGTTCTCGGTGTGGATCGTCTCGCCTTCCGCCATCGCGAAGCTCTCGCCGGAAACCGAAAACTCGATCCCGTGCATGGCCTCGAGATGCATCTCCACGCGGGCGTACTCGTCGTTCCAGCGCGCGACATGGCGCAGGCTTTCGACCGGGATCGTGCCCTCGAGCTCGCGGTTGATCCGCCGCGCAAGATTGAGGTTGAACTCGCCCGTCACCCCGCCCGCATCGTCATAGGCCGCCTCGAGCACCGTGCGATCCTTGACCAGATCCATCCCGATCAGCAGCAGCGGCTGCACCCCGTGATCGGCCTGCAGCGTCAGCCGCATGGAGCGCAGCAGCTCGACCGCGGTCCAGGCGACCATATTGCCGATGGTCGAACCGGGAAAGAAGCCCAGCTTGGCTGCCTTCTCCACCTCGGAAGGCAGCGTGACCTCGGCCATGAAATCGGCTTCGACGGGATAGACCGGCAGCCCGGGAAACTTGCCCGAGAGCTCGATCGCCGCCTGGCGCAGGAAGTCGCCGGCGATGTCGAGCGGGACGTAGGAGGACGGCGCGATCGCATCGAGCAGCAGCGGGGTCTTGACCGAACTGCCCGAACCGAATTCCACCACCGCGCGGTCGGGGCCCACGGCAGAAGCGATCTCGCCGGCACGTTCGGTGAGTATCTCGGTCTCGGCGCGGGTAGGATAATATTCGGGGACCCTGGTGATGTCCTCGAACAATTGCGAACCGGCATCGTCGTATAGCCAGCGCGCCGGGATCGCCTTGCGGCTCGCGCGCAGCCCTTCGAGCACATCGGCGCGAAAGGCGCGGTCGACTCCGTCCTCGTCGCGATCGACGAGAGCTATTCCTTCGCTGGTCTTCATCACAGATCTCTGGCGAGGCGCAGGCCGGTGAACTGCCAGCGCTGGTGGGGGTAGAAGAAATTGCGGTAGCTGGCGCGCGAATGGCCGCGTGCGGTGGCGCAGCTGGCGCCCTTGAGCACGAACTGCCCGCTCATGAACTTGCCATTGTATTCGCCCACCGCGCCCGGAGCGGGCTGGAACCGCGGATAGGGCAGATAGCCCGAGCGGGTGAATTGCCAGCAATCGCCGAACAGGCCCTCGCTGCCGCGCGGCTGGACCGGACCGGCCGCGTCGAGCTGGTTGCCGGCGGCGGGATCATGCGCCGGCCCCTCGCCTTCCTGCCCGCGCGCGATGGCTTCCCACTCGCCCTCGGTCGGCAGCCGCTCACCGGCCCAACTGGCAAAGGCATCGGCTTCGAAATAGGAGATATGCGTGACCGGCGCCTCGGGATCGCGCGGCTGCCAGCCGGCGAGCGTGAACTGCTCGTCCTCGCGCCAGTAGAGCGGCGCGGTGATGGCGTTATCCTTCACCCAGCCCCAGCCGTCGGAGAGCCACAGGGTCGCGGTGTCGTAGCCGCCATCGGCGATGAAAGCGCCCCACTGGGCATTGGTCACCAGCCGCTTGGCCAGCGCGAAGGGTTCGAGCAGCGTGCGATGCGCAGGGCCCTCGTTGTCGAAAGCGAAGCCCTCTTCCTGATGCCCGATCCGGGCGATGCCGCCGGGGTGGCGGTGCCAGCCTTCCCATCCCCCGCGCAGGCGGGGGTCTCCGGCTGCCTGACCGTTCGTCGGCTGACTGAGGTCCCCGCCTTGGCGGGGACTCGCGTCTTTCCACATCGCCGGACCCAGCGGGTTCTGGAACAATGCGTGCTTGATATCGGTCAGCAGCAGTTCCTGATGCTGCTGCTCATGCGCGATCCCCAGCGCAATCAGGTCCTCATGCTGCGGATCCTCGAGCAGCGGCTCCATCGCCGCGCTCACATGCGCGCGATAGGCCAGCACCTCGTCGAGCGAGGGGCGCGAGAGCATCCCCCGGGCAAACCGCGCGATCCGCTCGCCCTCGGTTTCGTAATAGGAATTGTGGATGAAGGCCCAGCGCTCGTCGAACAGCGAATAGTCGGCAGCATATTCACGCAGCAGGAAGGTTTCCCAAAACCAGGTGGTGTGCGCCAGATGCCATTTGGCGGGCGAGGCGTCTTCCATCGACTGGATCGTGGCGTCGGCATCGGAGAGAGGCGCGGTCAGCGCTTCGCTCAGCGCGCGGGTGGCGCGAAACCGCTCGGCAAGTCCCGCGGTCGGGGCGGTCCCGGATCTGGTCTGTAGCTGTGCGACGGTAAGACCCCCTTGTAGATGCAGCTGCCGATGCGCGGCGAGCGAGCCTCACAATGACGAGAAACCGCCGTTTCCGAAAGGGGTTCCGGAAAAAACTCCTTACAGAAGCGCTGTCGGACCGCGGGTTAGCGCGGTCGGCCGTTCAGGCGGCGTCGGCGCGGCGCACCTGCGCTTCGGCGTTCAGCATCTCGGCCAGCAGGAACGCCAGTTCGAGCGATTGCGCCGCGTTGAGCCGCGGGTCGCAATGCGTGTGATAGCGATCGCCGAGCGCCTCGTCGGTGATCGCCACCGCGCCGCCGACGCATTCGGTGACATCCTGCCCGGTCATCTCGACATGGATGCCGCCCGGATGCGTGCCCTCGGCGCGGTGGACCGCGAAGAAGCCCTTAACCTCGCTCAGGATCCGGTCGAAGGGGCGCGTCTTGAAGCCGCTCTCGGCCTTGACGACATTGCCGTGCATCGGGTCGCAGCTCCACACCACCGGATGGCCCTCGCGCGTCGCCGCGCGCACCAGCGGGGGCAGGCCCTTCTCCACCTTGTCGTGCCCGAAGCGGCTGATCAGCGTGATCCGGCCCGGCTCGCGCGCGGGATTGAGCGTATCGAGCAGCCGCAGCAGCGCATCGGGTTCCAGGTTCGGCCCGCATTTCAGCCCCAGCGGATTGCCGATCCCGCGCGCGAATTCGACATGCGCGCTGCCTTCGAAGCGGGTGCGGTCGCCGATCCAGACCATGTGCGCGCTGGTGTCGTACCATTCGCCGGTGAGCGAATCGCGCCGCGTCATCACCTGCTCGTAGGGCAGCAGCAGCGCCTCGTGGCTGGTGTAGAAAGTGGTGCGCTGCAATTGCGGCATGGTGTGCGGATCGATCCCGCAGGCTTCCATGAAGTCGAGCGATTCGCCGATCCGGTCGGCGATATCGGCGAATTTGTCGGCCCAGGGGCTGCGGCCCATGAAGTCGAGCGTCCACTGGTGGACCTGCCGCAGATTGGCGTAGCCCCCGCCCGCGAAGGCACGCAGCAGGTTGAGCGTGGCGGCGGCCTGCGAGTAGGCGCGCACCATCCGCTGGGGATCGTTGCGGCGGGTTTCCGGGTCGAACTCTATGCCATTGATGTTGTCGCCGAGATAGCTTGGTAGAGTCGTGTCGCCCTGGGTCTCGGTGGGCGAGGAGCGCGGCTTGGCGAATTGCCCGGCCATCCGCCCGACCTTCACCACCGGATGCTTGCTGGCGAAGGTCAGCACCACCGCCATCTGCAGGATCACGCGGAAGGTGTCGCGGATGTTGTCGGGGTGGAATTCGGCAAAGCTCTCGGCGCAGTCGCCGCCCTGCAGCAGGAAGGATTCCCCCGCTGCGACCTGCGCCAGATCCGCCTTGAGCGCCCGCGCCTCGCCCGCGAAGACCAGCGGCGGATGCGAAGTGAGCGTCTCCTGAGCCGCCGCCAGCGCCGCGGCGTCTTCGTAGTGCGGCAGATGCCGCGCTTCGAATTGCGTCCAGCTGTCGGGCGTCCACGCCTTCGTCATCATCGGTCCATTCAATCGCCACACGGCAGTATCGCCGTCGCAAGAGCGCAATTATCGCAAGCGGAATGGGCCATATGCCGCAAGCATGTTTTGCTTGGCCAGCGCAAAAACCCGATTGCCGAGATCGGGATCAGCGGCCCTGCATGATCGCCGGGGCCTTCGCGGGCCGGATCTCCTCCGCGAGCTGAGCGCCCTCGGGGATCACCGCGAGCCGCCAGCCGTCGCGCCCGCCGAAATATTTCTGCGCCAGCTGCATCATCGCCTCGGGCGTGGTGCGCGAATAATCGGTCAGCAGCGAGCGCAGCAGCGCGATCCGCCGCGGATCGACGGTGGATCCCTCGAGCTGGTAGAGCCAGAACAGATTGCCGCTCGAGGCGCGCGATATCGACTGGCGCAACGGTTCGGTCACCCGTGCCAATTCGTCCGCGGCAGGCGGCGTGGTGGCGAGCTCGTCGGCGATCCGCTCGGCTTCCTGGAAGAAGATCGGCACCGCCTCGGGCTGCAATTGCGCCAAAGCGCTGATCCGGCCGCCACCCGCGATGTCGCTGGGCCATTCGGTTCGCACGACCGGCGCATAGCTCGCCCCCGCCCGCTCGCGCATCGCATCGAACAGCCGGTTGTTGAACAGCTGGACGAGGATCTCGAGCTGGCGCGATTCGCGCAGGCCCTCGACTCCGCCGCCGCTCGGCCAGGCGATTACCGCGGCGGCCTGATTGGCATCGCCGCGGTGGTAGCGGATGGTGGTGTCCACGTCGTCGGGGAAGGCCGGCACCCGCGCCGCGACCGCCTCGGGCAGATCGCCGCGCGGCTCGAGCGCGCCGAAAGTTCGGGCCAGCGCCGCCACAGCCTCCTCGCGTTCGAAATCGCCGAAGATCAACACTTCGACCGGACCCTGCGCCAGCAGCGGCTCCCAGAAGGCGCGGAAGCCTGCGGGATCGGTTGCGGCGAGCGCGGCCAGATCCGGCGTGGCGAAGCGCGGATCGCCATCGCGCAGCAGCGCGTCGAGATCGCGGTTGAGCACGCCCGCCGGGCTGGTGGCATAGCTTTCATAGGCCAACCGAGCCGCAGCCTGCGCGCGCAGCACCGGGTTGGGGTCCCAGCGCGGCTGGTCGAGCTTGGCGGCGAAGAGATACAGCTGGTCGGCGAGATCCTCCGCGCGGGTCTGCGCGAAGAAGGTGAAGGCGCCCTCGTCGACCGAGAAATCGAAACCCATCTTGCGCCCGGTGCTGATCCGGTCGAGCTCTTCCTCGCCCAGTTCGCCCAGGCCCGAGCTGATCAGGGCCATTTCGCCCAGCCGGACATAGGGTGCCTGCGCCGGATCGACCGCGCGATAGCCGCCGCCGAAGCGGACCTTGACCGAAACGCGGCCTGGCTCGGCATCATTGGCCCACAACAGCGCCTTGACCCCATTGGCGAAATCGACCCGCTCGACGTCGAGCACGCCGATCGGTCCGGCGCGGACGACTTCGCCCGGCTCACCGATGGGCGGCAATTCGTCGAAGGCGATCGTCGTAGCAGTGAGCCGGGCGCTGCCATCGGGCTCGACCGGCGCGGACAGCGCCGTTGCCAGTTCCTGTTCGCTCGCCTCGCCCGCCACGGGCGTGACATAGGCCGCGCGGATCACCGATCCGGTGAACAGGGCACGGGTGTGGTCGAGAATTTGCTGCGGGGTGATCGCGTCCTTCATCCCGCGGAACACGGTGAGCACGGTTTCGGGCGCGGCGACCGCCTCGCGGATATCGACCGCCTGGACGATATCGTCGGCCAGCCGTCCGCCCGCCATCACCGAGCGCTCGGCGACCGAGCTTTCGAACACCTGTTCGAACTCGGCGATCTCGCGATCGATCTCCTCCTCGGTGGGGGGGGTAGCGAGCGCGTCGGCGATAACCGCGCGCACGTCGCCGAGCGCGGTTTCCCAGTCGTCGCTGAGCGGCGCCATGCTGACGAATGTGGCATCGGTCGAGCGACTGATGTCGTCCTGCCGGACCTGCGCATAGAGATAGCTGCCGCCGGCGCGGGCGCGCGATTCGAGCCGCCGATTGATCAGCGCCTGCGCCAGCGAATCGCGCAGCAAGCCCTGGTTGTAGGCGATGGTGTCCTGCACCGGGCGCCACGGACGCAGCGCTGCATAGGTCAGGCTGCGGGGCAGATCGGGTTCGACGATGACGACGGTCTCACCGACCGGATTGGCGGGATCGGTACCGGGAGGCGCCACCGGGTCGCCGAAATCGGGAGCCGGCGCGGGTTCGCCGCGCACGTCCCAGTCGCCGAACTTGGCCTCGATCTGCGCGGCGAGCAGCATCGGGTCGAGATCGCCGACTGCGACGATCACGGTGTTCTCGGGCCGGTACCAGCGGCGATGAAAGGCGTTGACGCTCCTGCCGGTGGCGGCCTGCAGCGTCTCGGCCGTGCCGATGGGGTTGCGCGTGGCGAGCCGCTGCCCCGCGAACAGGGTGGCGCGGCTGGCATCGGCGCTGCGCTGCGCCGCCCCGCCCCGTTCGCGCATTTCGGCCAGCACGATCGGGACTTCGGCACCGACGGTGGTATCGCTGAGCACCGGTTCGCGAACCATGCCAGAGAGCAGCTTCATGCTCTCTTCCAGCTTTGCAGCGTCGATATTGGGCAGGTCGAGCTTGTAGACCGTGTGCGTCGGACTGGTCTCGGCATTGGTGTCGCTGCCGAAGGTGGCGCCCAGCCGCTGCCAGGTCGGGATCGCCTCGGAAGTGCCGAGGTATTTGCTTTCGCGGAACAGCAGGTGCTCGAGCAGATGCGCGTAACCGCGCTCGTTTTCGGTCTCGTGCAGCGACCCGGCATCGATACGGACGCGAATCGAGGCCTGGTCGGGCGGAACGCCGTTGCGCCGCACCGCGTAGCGCAACCCGTTGTCCATCTCTCCGAACAGCCATTCCTCGTCGCGCGGGACATCGGAGCCGCGGTAGATCCACGGCACCTCGTCGCCGGTCTGCAGCGCGGTCGGTGCCGGTGCTGGCGTAGGGGCCGACTGCGGAACCGCGATCTCCTGCGCCAGCGCGGGGTGCACGGCGAGAAGAGCGATCGGGGCGAGAAGTGCAAAGCGCCGGGCGGCACGCGCGAAGATGGTCATGCGCCGCATATAGGGGGTGCATGCGTGAAGCGGTAGTGAACGCGACGACCGGATGCCGCGCCTTGTTCCGGACCGCTATGCACCCTACATCGCAAGGCATGTTCATAGAGACCGAAACCACGCCCAACCCGGCGAGCCTGAAATTCCTCCCCGGCCAGCAGGTCATGGCCCAGGGGACGCGCGAATTCGCCGATCCCGAAGCCGCCGAGGCCAGCCCGCTGGCGCAGGCGATCTTCGATACCGGCGAGGTCGTGAACGTCTTCTTCGGCAGCGATTTCATCTCCGTCACCGCAGCGCCCGGGGTCGACTGGACCGCGCTCAAGCCGCAGGTGCTCTCGATCCTGCTCGACCATTTTGTCGCCGAGGCGCCGCTGTTCGCTCCCGGCACTGCGGCGGGTATCGCGGTTCCGCCCGAAGGCGGCGAACTGCTGGTCGAAGAAAATGCCGAGGACGCCGATATCGTCGCGCAGATCAACGAATTGCTCGATACCCGCGTGCGGCCGGCGGTTGCCGGCGATGGCGGCGACATCCAGTATCGCGGCTTCAAGGACGGGGTGGTTTTCCTGACGATGCAGGGCGCCTGCTCGGGCTGCCCGTCGTCTTCCGCCACGCTCAAGCACGGCATCGAGGGCCTGCTGAAACATTACGTGCCCGAGGTCGTCGAAGTCCGCGCCGCCTGACTTCCCCTCCACTTGCACAATCATAGGATTTTCATGCCCCAGCAGTTCCACGACAACACGCTGTCCGCCGACGCGCTCGACCAGATCTTCCGCGAGGCGCGCACTTACAATGGCTGGCTCGACAAGCCGGTGAGCGACGAGCAGCTTCACGCGATCTACGAATTGGTCAAGATGGGGCCGACCTCAGCCAATATGCAGCCCGCGCGGATCGTGTGGGTCAAGTCGCAGGAACAGAAGAACAGGCTGGCGGAACTGGCTTCGGATGCCAATGCGGACAAGATCCGCGCCGCCCCCGTAACCGCGATCATCGGCTACGACATCGATTTCCACGAGGAACTGCCGTGGCTGTTCCCGCACACCGACGCCAAGAGCTGGTTCGCGGGCGACGAGGCGGGCCGGATCGAAGGCGCCAAGCGCAATTCGGCGCTTCAGGGCGCCTATATGATCATTGCCGCGCGCGCGCTCGGGCTCGATTGCGGGCCGATGTCCGGAGTCGATCTCGAGGGGATCACCAAGGAATTCTTCGCCGACCAGCCGCGCCACCGTGCCGACTGGGTCTGCTCGATCGGCTATGGCGATCCCACGAGCATCTTCGAGCGCAGCCCACGCCCCGATTTCGACAAATTCACCCGCATCGTCTGAGGCCCGCCGCTTGAAGCTTGTCCAAGGCTGAGGCATCGCACCCGGATGCGAACGCTCGCGATCGAATGCGCCACCGAAGCCTGCTCTGTCGCCCTGTTCGAGGGCGCGGACGCGGATGCGCACTTGCTGGATCATCGCCACGAAGTGATCGGGCGCGGCCATGCCGAGCGGCTGGTGCCGATGATCGCCGAACTGCCGGAGCGCGGTCAGGCGGAGCGCATCCTGGTCTCGCTTGGCCCCGGCAGCTTTACCGGAACGCGGATCGGGCTGGCGACCGCGCGGGCGCTGGGAATTGCCTGGGGCTCCGAGGTGCTCGGTTTCCCGACGCTGGCGCTGGTCGGCGCAACCGCGCGGGCATTCGCCGAGACGGCGGAATCGCAAATTCTGGTGGCGATGACCGGCGGGCACGGCGAATATTTTGTTCAGCTCTTCGGCGATCGCGGCCTGCCGCTCGCCGACCATGCTTCGCTGGCTCCGGTGGCGGCAGCGGGCTTCGCCGACACGCCGCTGGTCGCGGGCAGCAGGGCGAAAGAATTGGTCGGCCTGCGGGGATCGGGCCAGGCGCTCGACCTGTTGCCCGACGCGCGCTACGCCCCCGCCCTCCCCGCCTCGCTGCTCACCGATCGTCTCTCTCCGATCTATGGTCGCCCGCCGGACGCCAAGCTTCCGGCATGACGCAGGACGAGACGATCGACGCCATCATGCAGGTCATGGAACGGGCCTTCGATCCCTATTGGAGAGAAGCCTGGAACCGGCGTCAGGTTACCGACAGTTTCGCGCTGCCCTCGACGCATGCGCTGCTAATCGATGCCCAGGGCAATATTGCCCGTCATCCCGCCGACACGATCGGTTTCGTGCTGTCGCGCATCGTGCTGGACGAAGAAGAGTTGCTGCTGGTGGCGATCGCCCCCGAATATCGCGGGAAGCAACTTGGCAAGCGGCTGATAGAACACTCCGCCAGCGCGGCGCGCGACCGCGGCGCGACCCGGCTGTTCCTCGAAATGCGCGCCAACAATCCCGCCGACCGCGTTTACCGTGCCGCGGGCTTCGAGCGGATCGGAATGCGCAAGGATTACTACCGCACTGCCGATGGAGAGAAGCTCGATGCGATCACTTTCGGAAGAAATTTAACCAATTGAGCCGGTCGTCTGTCGAGTTTTACTTGAAAACGATGACAGTGGAGTTGCAATTGTGAACCGAACCGTTCAAGGGCCGCGGCAGAAGCCTCGTCGACAAGAGGCCACTCCGACAGATCGGATCGCTAAGGATTGAAAATGGATAATTTTGAGAACGACACGAGCGAAATGCTCATCACCCTTACCAGCGACATCGTCGCTGCCCATGTCAGCAACAACAGCGTCTCGGTGGACGAAGTTCCTACGCTGATTTCCAAGATTCACGCTGCCCTCGCTGATCTCGGCCACAATGCCGAGCCCGTCGAGGAAACGCCCGAACCCGCCGTTTCGGTGCGCGCTTCGGTCAAGCGCGACCATCTCGTCTGCCTCGATTGCGGCAAGAAGATGAAGATGCTCAAGCGCCACCTGACCACCGAGCACGACATGACCCCGGCCGAATATCGCGATCGCTGGAGCCTGTCGGCCGATTATCCGATGGTCGCTCCCGAATACGCCGAGACGCGCCGCGATCTCGCTAAGAAGATCGGCCTGGGCCGCAAGCCCGGCCAGCAGCGCGGTCGCAAGAAGAATCCCGCCTGAGCGCAGGCTGAAGCTTGAGCAAGACGCCCCGCCCCCCTATGGGTGCGGGGCGTTTTGTATTGGAGCATGACTTGCCGCAGCGGATCGACCTCGAACAGCTTTGTGCCGACAAGGGGCTGCGGATTACCGAACAGCGCCGCACCATCGCGCGCGTCCTGTCCGAGAGCGACGACCATCCCGATGTGGAAATGCTCCACCAGCGCGCCTCGGCGATCGATGCCAAGATCTCGATCGCCACGGTCTATCGCACCGTCCGCCTGTTCGAGGATGCCGGCATTCTCGACCGGCACGATTTCGGCGATGGCCGCGCGCGCTACGAAGCCGCGCCCGAGGCGCATCACGACCATCTGATCGATGTCGAGAGCGGCAAGGTGGTCGAATTCGTCGATCCCGAACTCGAAGCGCTGCAGAAGCAGATCGCGGAGAAGCTGGGCTACCGCCTCGTCGATCACCGGATGGAACTCTATGGCGTCCGGCTCGACCGCGAGGACTGAAACCCGCAGCGCCGCGCGGCTGGCCGCGATGCGCGGCGAAGCCACCCGACTAGACTGGCCCGGCCGCATCCGATTGGCGCTGCGCTCTGCGGCGATCGTGGTCCTGCTGATCGTCTTCGTGCCGCTGCATTATCTGTACCGCATCTTCGCCTATGGCTCGCCGTTCCCGATGTATTTCCTGCGCTGCGTGGCGCGGGTGTCGGGCGCACGGGTCGAGATCGTCGGCACACCGCTGCGGCGCGATGTGTTCTTCATCGCCAATCACATCTCCTGGATCGACATCCTCGCGCTGGCCGGCGCCAGCGGAACCGCTTTCGTCGCGAAATACGAATTGTCTCAGGTGCCGGTGATCGGCTGGCTGTGCGCGCTCAACCGCACCGTCTTCGTGCAGCGCGAGAACCGGCTCGGCGTCGCGCAGCAGATCAACGCCTTGCGCGAGGCACTGGCGGACAATTGGTCGGTGACGGTCTTCCCCGAAGGAACCACCACCGACGGCCATTCGCTCTTGCCGTTCAAATCGAGCATCCTGTCGGTGCTCGAACCCCCGCCGCCGGGCGTGCTCGTCCAGCCGGTGATGATCGACTATGGCGCTGTCGGCGAGGAGATCGGCTGGATCGGCGACGAGGGCGGGCTTAACAACGCCAGACGGATTCTCTCCCGGCCGGGCAGTTTCCCGGTCCGGATCCACTATCTCGAACCTTTCAGCCCGGAAGAATATCGCGGCCGCAAGGCGATCGCAGCCAAGGCGCGCGAGGAAATCGAGGAAGCGTTGCTGGCGGCGCTGGATCATCCGCTGCGCGATTTCGCGCATACGGTCGCACCGATCCGCTATGTGGCGCCCGCCGATCGCGGGGCACCACCGCCGCACGGCTAGAGTTCGGCGCGCACCAGCCAGTCGTGGAATATCCGCACCGGACGTTCCTCCAGCGCGGTCGGGCGGCAGACGAACCAATAGCTGTAGGGGCTCTCGACCTCGACCCCGTAGAGATTGGTCAGCCGGGCATCGCCAGCGCGCCGCAAATGGTCGTCGTGCATGATCGCGATCCCCAGCCCCTGGGCCGCGGCGGCCAGCATCAGCTGGCCCGAATCGTAATGGTCGATCGCCGCGGGTTCGAGATCGTGGAGCGAAAGCGCCGCTTTCCATGCCTCGAAGCTGGCGGGCAGCTCCTGGTGGATGAGAAAGGTCTGCTTCGACAGAAGCTCCCGATCGGGCTCGGTTCCGACCGCCTCGGCGATCGCGCGGTTGGCGATGGCGTGGACGCGGTTGTAGTCGAGCCGCACCGCATGCAGCCCGCTTGCCGGGCCGCGCGAGAGGATGATCCCGGCGTCGAGCGTGTCGCCCACCCGGTCCTCGATATGCGGGCCGGTGTCGATGTCGATATGCAGCAGCGGATGCGAGGCGCGCAGTTCGCTCAGCCGGGGGAACAGCCGCTGACTGCCGAACAGCGGCAGCACGCCGAGCCGCAGCCGCAGCAGCGACAGATTCTCCGACTGGCTTTCGACCGCACGGGCGAGCGCCTCGAGATGCGGATTGACCGATTCGTAGAAAGCCTGGCCCTCGTCGGTCAGCTGCATCGACTGGCGCGCGCGGGTGAACAGTTTCTTGCCCACGAAGCTTTCGAGATTGCCGATCCTACGCGAGAGCGCGGACGGGCTCAGCCCCAGCTCGTCGGCGGCGGCGCGGGCCGATCCGAGGCGGACGGTGCGGGCGAAGGCTTCGAGCGCGCGTAGCGGGGGAAGTCGGCGGATGACCATCGCCTACTCCATGGCGTCCTCGAGCCGTCCTGTCGAGTGCGCGATCAGTCCGCAGCCCTGCGCCCGGGCTGATGGAGTCGCAGCCGGGTGACATGGGTCTCGTCGCCGTCGATGACCTCGATCCGCCAGCCGCTGGGATGGTCGACCACCGCGCCGACGGGGGGCACCTGCTCGGCCAGAACAAAGGTCAGTCCGCCCAGCGTATCGACCGATTCCTCGACCTCGGCCAGGCGCGGATCGATCCGCTCGGCCACCTCCTCGAGTTCGGCGCGGGCATCGCAATCCCACATGCCGTCGCCGATGGAGAGGATCATGTCGACCGGGGTCTCGTCATGTTCGTCCTCGATCTCGCCGACGATTTCCTCGACCAGATCCTCGATCGTGATGATGCCGTCGGTGCCGGAGAATTCGTCGAGCACGATCGCGAGATGCATCCGCTGGGCGCGCATGTCGGCGAGCACATCGAGCGCATTGCGCGTCTGCGGGACATAGAGCGGCTGGCGCATCAGCACCGTCCAGTCGGCGGGCGGCTGGTCGCCGCGTGCCAGAAAGGGGAACACGTCCTTGAGGTGGATCATGCCGACCACCTCGTCGAGCTGGTCGCGATAGACCGGGAGCCGCGAATGGCCGTGCTCGGCGAAGGTGTTGACCAGCTCCTCCCAGCTCGCACTCGCTTCGACCGCGATGATCTCGCCGCGCGGGATCGAGACATCGTCGGCGTCGTGCTCGCTGAAATGCAGCAAATTGCGCAGCATCTGGCGTTCGACCGAGGACAGATCGCCCTTGCGGCTCTCGACCGTCTCGGGGGTGCCGGAATTCTCCCCCTCGTGCTCGTCGATGGCCTCTTCGAGCTGGGCACGCAGCGAGCGATCGCCGCTGTCGGAATCGAACAGTCTGCGGATAGCGGGCCAGAGCCCGCCGCTACTTTCCGCGTCTCCCGCGGTTGATGACGAATCGGGCATGGCCCTGGAACGCGCTCCTTCTAGATGCGATCCCCATATGGGTCGCGGATCGCCAGTTTTTCAAGCACCGCGATCTCAAGCCGCTCCATCGCCTCGGCCTGTGTGTCGCTTTCGACATGGTCGTGGCCCGCCAGATGGAGCAATCCGTGGACGATCAGATGGGCGGCATGATCGGCGAGCGAGACATCCTTCTCCTGCGCCTCGCGCGCGCAGGTCTCATACGCCAGCGCGATATCGCCTAGCAGTTCGGGCGGGCCTTCTGCGGCGAGCGCATGCAGATCGTCCCGGCTGAGCATCGGAAAAGACAGCACATTGGTGGGCTTGTCGCGCCCGCGCCATTCGCGGTTGAGCGCGTGAACCTCGGCGTCGGAGGTGAACAACAGGCTGGCCGAAAGCCGCGGATTCGCAAGCTCGGGTGCGACAGCCGCAGCGGCCTGCGCCGCGCGGTCGGCGAGGCCGGACCAGTCGCCGCTGGGCCAGGGATTCTCGATCTCGGTGTCCAGTTCCACTGTCTTCGGGCTTTCGGTTAAAAATGGCGTTGGAGGAGGCGCGACTTTCATCTGCGCAACGATGGGGAAACCGGGCTATCGGGTGCAGTCCCTCGACGCCGAAAGTCAACCGCCGTGCGGCGCCGTGCCGGGAGCGTGGCGATGGCCCTCCGCTCCGTCGCCGCTGCCGTGATCGGAAGAGTAGGCGGCATATTGTGCTTCGGACATCTCGGGCAACGCCTGCACGAATGCGGCAATGTTCCAGATGGTTTGATCGTCGTGGGTTGCCCCGAAGGCGGGCATGCCAGTCATCTTGACACCATGTTTGACCAGCCAGAAGACCTCGGGCGCGCTCCACTGCTCGGCGGCATTCGCCAGGGCCGGAGGTATCGGGCGCATGCCCTGCGCCCATTCCGCGCGGCTCGCGCCAACTCCTCCGTGGCAGTGCTGACACATCGCCTTGTAAGGGGATGCCCCGGCATCGACCATCGCCCGCGTCAGTTCGGGCGCGCTGACCTCGTCGCCATGCCGCTGTACCGAGTTGACGAAGGTGGTGTTGAGCGCCCAGCCGACGATCGGATTGTGGCGCTCGGACGCGGCGACGTTGTAGCCCCCGGTTAGGATCACGATAAGCGCGATCAGCACGCCCAGAAGAAACAGCGCCAGAGCGCCTAGTGCGAAGGATCGCCGATGAACGGTCACGACGCTTCAATGTCGGTGCCGAAGCACTGCACATAGCCGCGGTAGCCGAGTTCGTCCTGCGCGCCAGGCGGCACGACGATCATCTCCATTCCCTGAAGACCGGCATTGCCCTCGTCATCGAGCGGTCGGAGCCTGACCGTAAGGCCGCCATCGGCGAACTCGCTAGTGCCCGTGCTGGGAAGCGAGATGAGTTTCCCGTTCAGCTTGATGGCGCCGCTTCCGCCGGGCTCATAGACAAGGGATGGAAACGCCACTTCGGTCAGCCTGACCACGCAGCGGCCTTCCACGCCGCCCAGAGCAGCGATGTCCGCGTCTGTCATCGTCTCTGGCTTTATGATTGCGGTCGCGACGTTTTGCAGCGCGGCCTCGGCGCCGACGATCGGCGCCGGAGTTGGTGCGGGCTCGAGCTGCGCCTCACGGTCGTTCCCAACGGCCGTGTTCTGGTTGCATGCGGCCAGCGGAAGCGCGATCAAGGCGAGGAGCGTAACGGCTCTCATCGTTCGATCTCCTCCGGCACCCGCTTGGTCATGCGAACGCCGTTCTCCTCGATGTCGGCGATCAGATATTTCATCTGCGCGATCTCGCGCCTCTGGGCCAGGATGATGTCATGCGCCAGTTTCCGCACGCGCGGGTCGCGGATATGGGCGCGCTCGCTGGTCATGATCGCGATCGAATGGTGCGGTATCATCGCCTTCATGTATTCCGTGTCGGTCACGGTGGTCTGGCTGCGCACGAGCCACAAAGCCAGCGCGAACACGACCGCAGCCACAGCGTAGATGACAAGGTTCTTCTTTCGGTTCTGGTACATTCCCAGCATGAAGGACAGCATAACGACCATCATCGCCGCGCCCATGACGAAGCTCATCCAGAACCGCGTTTCGCTCCAGAAGATGTGGTCGGCATCATAGGTGTTGACGTACATGAGCACGAACATCACCGCCGTGCTTGTGCCGATCATCGCCATGAAGCGCACATACATGCTCATGCCGCCGTGATCGTTCTGCTTGGTTTCCTTGCCCTCTGCCATAGGCACCCTTTTGTGTCCGCTTCAGGAACAAAATGCGGCTCTGGCGGGAATGTTTCTCGAAATCCGGTATTTTGTCCCGGTTGCCGCGCCTGTCGCTCGTTCGGATATGAGAGCAGACAGCGACCGCCAGCCGAGGATTCCGCGGTTGGGCGGCTCCGCGACTGTGTGTTTTCAGCCAGAAACGACCGGCAACAAGCGAAGACTTGGCTGATGTAGTCCGAGCCGGGGCGTGGCCGGCGGAGCCTGCGAAGGTCCGCTAATGGCCGCTAGCTGCCGACGACGAACGGTCCCGTTGGAATCCGCCTGCGCCTACGCATCCGGCCCCTCGTAAGCCTCGACGATCCGCCCCACGATCGGGTGCCGGACCACGTCCTTGGCGCCGAAGCGAACCGTGCCGAAGCCTTCCAGCCCTTCCAGCTTCTCGACTGCATCGGCCAGTCCGCTCATCCCGATCCCGCCGGGAATATCGACCTGCCGCGGATCGCCGCAGACCACCATCCGGCTGTTCTGGCCGAAGCGGGTGAGGAACATCTTCATCTGCTCGCGGGTGGTGTTCTGCGCCTCGTCGAGGATAATGAAGCTGTCCGCCAGGGTGCGTCCGCGCATGAAGGCGATCGGCGCGATCTCGATCTCGCCGCTGGCCATCCGGCGGTCCACCTGTTCGGGGGGCATGCAGTCGTAGAGCGCATCGTAGAGCGGGCGCAGGAAGGGATCGACCTTGTCCTTCATGTCGCCGGGCAGGAAGCCCAGCTTCTCGCCCGCCTCGACCGCGGGGCGCGACAGGATGAGCCGCTGGACGCTGCCGCTGATCAGCTGGCTGACCGCCTGAGCCACCGCGAGATAGGTCTTGCCCGTACCCGCCGGGCCGAGCGCGAAGATGATGTCGTCGCGGCTGAGCGAGCGCATATAGGTCGCCTGCGCCACGCTGCGCGGGACGATGGTCTTGCGCCGCGTGCGGATCATGATCGGCGGCAGGTCGGGTTCGCCCTCGATAATGCCGTCGAGCGTCGGCTCGTTGGACATCGCGATAACCGCCTCGATCGTCCCCGCGTCGAGATCCTCGCCCAGCGCGAGGCGGTCGTACATCGCCTGGAGGACGTCGCGCGCGCGGGCGACGTTGTCCTCGGGGCCTTCGACGTGGATCTGGTCGCCGCGGGCCGAGATGAACACGCCGAGGCGGTTTTCCACCTGGACCAGATTGGCATCGAACTGCCCGAACAGTGCGCCGAGCAGGCTCTGGTTGTCGAAGGTGATCTCGGTCTGCGCGCGGCGGATCTCGCGCTGCGGAACGGGCGGACGCGACAGCGCGGGGGTGGCGCCGTTGCGGGGTCTGCTGACGGATTTTCGAGCCATAGGGTCCTTTACAACTCGGCCATGCGCGGCCGGGCGAGTCGCAAGATTAGGCTCGCAGGGGCGCAGTGCAAGCGCTGCTGCGGCATGGCGGTGGATTGTCACGCCGGCGCAATGGTTTGGCTCGGATGATCTGGTCTCGTAGAGCCGCTCAGGCGGCGACGGTCTCGCAGATGACTCCGCGCAGGGAATTGGGACCCGCCTCGGCCAGATGGACATCGACCAGATCGCCGATCGCGCAATCGCCCTCGAACCAGACCGATTGCAGCCAGGGCGATTTGCCCAGCCATTGCCCGGGGAGCTTGCCCTTGCGCTCGACCAGCACCTCGCAGTTGCGCCCAGCGCTGGCCTTGTTGAAGGCGTGCTGGTCGCGGTTGATCGCCGCCTGCAGTCGCTGCAGCCGCTCGTCCATCACCTCCATCGCCACCTGATCCGCCATGGTTGCGGCGGGCGTGCCGGGGCGCGGCGAATATTTAAAGGTATAGGCCTGCGCGTAACCGACCGCATCGACCAGCGCGAGGGTCTCGGCGAATTCGGCCTCGGTCTCGCCGGGGAAGCCGACGATGAAATCGCCGCTCAGCGCCAGATCGGGCCGCGCGGCGCGGAAGCGCTCGAGCAGGCGCAGATAGCTGTCTGCGGTGTGGCTGCGGTTCATCGCCTTGAGCACCCGGTCCGAGCCGCTCTGCACCGGCAGGTGGAGATAGGGCATCAGCTTATCGACCTCGCCATGCGCGGCGATCAGCGCATCGTCCATGTCGGCGGGATGGCTTGTGGTGTAGCGGATGCGCGCGAGGCCATCCACTTCGGCCAGCGCGCGGATCAGGCCCGCAAGGCCCACCGCGCGGCCGCGTTCGTCCTCGCCGCTCCAGGCGGAGACGTTCTGGCCCAGCAGCGTGATCTCGCGCGCACCGGCAGCGACGAGCTTGCGCGCCTCGAGCGTGAGATCGGCATAGGGGCGCGAGATTTCCGCGCCGCGGGTGTAGGGCACCACGCAATAGGTGCAGAATTTGTCGCAGCCTTCCTGTACGGTGAGGAAGGCGGCGGGCGCGCTCTTGCGGCGCTCGGGCAGAGCGGCGAATTTGGCGATCGCGGGCATGTCGGTGTCGGTGCCGCGCTCGCCCTGCACCGCGCGGTCGATCATGTCGGGCAGGCGGTGATAGGCCTGCGGGCCGACCACCATCGAGACCGCGGGGGCGCGGGCCATGATCTCGTCGCCCTCGGCCTGCGCGACGCAGCCTGCGACTGCGATCAGCGGCGTCCTGCCCGCCTTAGTGCCCGCCTTCACCAGCCGGCCGATGTCGGAATAGACCTTCTCGGCCGCCCGTTCTCGGATGTGGCAGGTGTTGAGCACGACCAGATCCGCCTCCTCGCCCTCGGGCGCGGGCGTGATTCCGCGCTCGCCGAGCATCTCGGCCATGCGCTCGCCGTCGTAGACGTTCATCTGACAGCCGAAGCTCTTGACCCTGTAGGTCTTGGGGGCGGTGGTCGGTTTCATGGGAGGCCGCGCCTTACGGTAAAGGGGCCAGGGATTCAATGGCACGCGAGGGCGCGCAGGAGCCCGCAGGCCCGCCTTGCAGTGGCGGAGGCCCCCGCTATGGCGGAGGCCTCCAGACCGGTCAGCTCACTACGGCGGTTACAATCTTGCCCGGCTCGCGCGGGGGCTCGCCCTTGGGGAGCGCGTCGACATGGTCCATGCCGCTCTCGACCTGGCCCCAGACGGTGTATTGCCCGTCGAGGAAATGCGCGTCGTCGAGGCAGATGAAGAACTGGCTGTTGGCGCTGTCGGGCACCTGGGTGCGCGCCATCGAGCAGGTGCCGCGGGTGTGCGGCTCGGAATTGAACTCGGCCTTGAGGTCGGGCTTGTCGCTGCCGCTCATGCCGGTGCCGGTGGGATCGCCGCCCTGCGCCATGAAGCCGGGGATCACGCGGTGGAACACTACCCCGTCGTAGAAGCCTTCGCGCGCCAGCTCGGTGATCCGCTCGACATGGCCCGGGGCCAGATCGGGGCGCAGCTTGATGACGACATCGCCGCCCTTTCCGTCGCCGCAATCGAGGGTGAGGGTCAGCTTTTCGTCGGCCATGATATCGTCTCCTGAAGTTGCGGCGCCGCTATAGGCGATGCGCCGGAAATGTCACCACCTCCCCGTGTTTTGGCGCCTTGCTTTTGGTGCCTCCTCGCCTAGAGCGGCGCCATGGCCAAACGCGAGCGACCCGAGGACGAAGTGATGCTGGGGGAGCGCCGGCAGACTTCCGCGCGTCCCGAGGATCGCCACGAAACGCGCCCAGACGGACGCCCAGACGACCGTATCGACGACGAGCGGATGGACGAGGAGAACATCCTCAAGCCCGAATATGTCCGCAGCGTTCAGGATGCGCTCGAAGCGGGCGACGACGCGCTGGTCTACGAACTGGTCGAACCGCTCCATCCCGCCGACATCGCCGATCTGCTCGAGCTGTTCGAACGCGACGAGCGCCATCAGCTCGCCGCCGCGATCACCGATCTGATGACCAGCGATGTCGTCGCCGAACTCAACGATTTCGTCCGCGACGATATGATGGAATCGCTGCCCGCGTCGCGGGTGGCGTCGATCGCCGAACAGCTCGACACCGACGATGCGGTCCAGCTGATCGAGGATCTCGACGAGGACAACCAGCAGGCGATTCTCGCTGAACTCGACGCCGAGGATCGCCACGCGATCGAAAGCGCGCTGGCCTATCCCGAGGAGACCGCCGGGCGGTTGATGAGCCGCGATTTCGTCGCGGTCCCCGAGCACCTCACGGTCGGCGATCTGATCGATTTCCTGCGCGAGGACCGCGCGCTGCCCAATGATTTCTTCGAGATCTTCGTGGTCGATGCCAAGCACCACCCGGTCGGCACCTGCCAGCTGTCGTGGATCCTGCGCACTCCGCGCACGATCCCGCTCACCGATGTGATGAAGCGCGACCAGACGCTGATCCCCGCCGCGCTCGACCAGGAAGAGGTCGGCAACATGTTCCAGAAATACGCGCTGATCAGCGCCGCGGTCGTCGACGCAAGCGGGCGGCTGGTCGGCCAGATGACGGTCGACGACGTGGTCCACATCATCGCCGAGGAAGCGGGCGAGGACGCGCTGCTGATGAGCGGCGCGGGCGAAGGCGACATCAACGAGCCGATCCGCGCCGCCTATTTCAGCCGCGTCCGCTGGCTGGTCGCCAATCTGGGCACCGCGCTGATCGCATCGCTGATCATCGCCGCTTTCGGCACCGCGATCGAGCAGCTGGTGGCGCTGGCGGTGCTGATGCCGATCGTCGCCAGCATCGGCGGCAATGCGGGCACACAGACCATGGCGGTCACCGTGCGCGCCATCGCGATGAACCAGCTGACCCGCTCCAACACGAAACGCATCCTGCTGCGCGAAATGCGCGTCGCGGTGCTCAACGGCGCGACCATCGCATTGCTGATCGGCCTCGCGACCGGCGCGATCTTCACGCCCATGCTCGGGCTGGTGATCGCCGCGGCGATGGTGATCAACGTCATCATTGCCGGGCTGGCGGGCGTGCTGGTGCCGGTGATCTTCGACCGGCTCGACACCGACCCTGCGGTCGCATCGAGCGTCTTCGTCACCATGATCACCGATTCGATGGGCTTTTTCGCCTTCCTCGGGCTGGCGGTCGTGAGCGGGGTCGTGGGGTAGGAACATCCGCCAAATCCATCGTCGCCCCGGCTCGGAGGCCGGGGCGACGAGAGTTGTGGAATCGGGACCGAGCCCTACCTAGCCTTCATGCCGCTACACCTGACCAAGATCGCCTTCGGCGCGAAATCCTATGCCGGGATCGCAAGCTGGTACGCCGACCGTCCGCGGGTGAGCGTGAACACCCGCTATCGCCCGACCCGGTGGGAGGAATGCATCGGCGGCTCGCTGTTCTGGATCCACGAACACAATCTGGTCGCGCGCAGTCCGATCATCGGCTTCACCGAGCAGGACAACGGCCGCTGGTTCATCGATCTCGAACCGCGGCTGATCCCGGTGTTGCCCAAGCCCAAGCGTGCGCATCAGGGCTGGCGCTACCTCAAGGGCGACCCGCCGCGCGATCTCGAAGAGGGCGAGGACATCGGCGATGTCATGCCCGGCCGCCTGGCAGGGCGTTTGCAGAAGCTCGGCCTGATCTGAAAAGCGGAACGCTATCCGCCGGGTATGCGTTGGTAGGGAAAGGAGATTTTCTATGCCCGACCGCCAGTCTATGCACCCCGACAACGACCTGATCGACGCCATGACTCAGGACCCGACACCCGCGCAGCAGAGCAGTGCGGGCGGTGCGGTCAACCGTGACGTCGGCAAGCGCGGCGAACTCAACCGCGCTACAGATCCAGCCAATCGCGAGCCCGAAGTCGGCTCGGATAACCCGGCGGATGACGCCAAAAAGGGCCCCAAAACCCGCGCTGCGATCCAGGAAGCTCGCAACAACAGCTGACCTAATCGCAGCGAAGCCCACCAGCGCCGCCCCTTGGAGGGCGGCGCTTGCTTTTGGGGTGGGTTGATTTACTCCTCGGGCCTTCCGGGGGAGCAGACTGTCATGACGGCGATCGCAGCGCAGCACGAAATCAGGCGCGCTTACGTCGGGGGTGGCCCCGGCATCATCGTCTCCGCGCTGGTCTGGGCCATCGCAGCTTATTGCGTCTCGCAATGGGGTATCCAGATAGGGTTCATCGCCCTGTTTATCGGCGGCATGACCATCTTTCCCCTAGCGCAGCTCATTTGTCGCATCGTTTTCGCGCGTCCGGCTCCCTCATCCGGAAACCCCGTAGCCATGCTCGGCCTGGAGAGCACGATCGCGATGATCGCCCTGCTCGGCGCGGCCTGGCTGCTGTTGCCGTTCCGGCCCGAGGCCGTGTTTCCCTTGGCGGCGATTGCCGTCGGCACCCACTATTTCGCGTTTGCGACGCTCTACGGGGACCGCACCTACTGGGTGATTGCCGCACTCCTCACCGCGATCGGCGCAGTCGCGCTGTTCGAACCGGCGGTGGGTACGGTGGCGGTTGTCATAGCAGTAGCGTTGGTAGAATTGGCCGCGGGGCTTTATCTGACTGCGCGGGAGCACAGCCGGGCTGCGGCGCTCTAGCCAACGGGAGCAGCCGTCTTCTCGGCCACCCGGCGCAGGACATCGACATAGGCCTCTGGCGGTTGTGCACCGGGGATCAGGAACTTGTCCGCCACCACCATCGCCGGAACCCCGGAGATGTTGAGATCCCACGCCGCGCGCTCCTCGGCGCGGGTCTTCCGGGCGATGTCCTCGCTGTCGAGCGCGGCCTCCGCCTCGGCGCGGTCGAAGCCGGTCTCTTCGGCGATATCGAGCAGCACCGAACGCTCGCCGATCCGGCGGCGCTGGTTAAAGTGAGCGGTGAACAGCGCGAGTTCGAGCGCGGTCTGGCGTTCGTAGCCATGCGTCTCGCCGGCCCAGGTGAGCAGCTTGTGCGCATCGAAAGTGTTCCACATCATCGCATCGGGCGCAGGCTCCTCGCCCTCGTAATCGAGCGAGACGCCCGCGCTCTGCGCCGCGCTGCGCATCTGCCCTTGGACATCCTTCGACTGTTCCAGAGTGCGCCCGTATTTGCGCGCGATATGCGCGGTGCGCTCCTCGCCTTCGGGCGGCATGTCGGGGTTGAGCTCGAACGCGTGCCAGCGGATATCCGCCGCGATCTCGCCCTCGAGCCGGTCGAGCGCCTGACGCAGATTGCCCCAGCCGACCAGGCACCAAGGGCACATGATGTCCGACCAGATATCGATGGTCAGCTTGCGCGGTTCGGTCATCGGTCTCTCCACCAACTCAGCAAGTGATGCGCGATCGCCTGTGCGGGCGGCGCGGCGAAGGGGCCGTCGCCGGCGAGCGAGGCCGAAACCTCCTCGCGCGTGAACCAACGGATTTCGGCCAGTTCGGTTTCGTCCACTACGAGCGCATCGTCATCGGCATAGCCATGGCAGCCGATCATCAATTGCGAGGGGAACGGCCATGGCTGGCTGGCGATATAGGTGACGTTGCGCACCTTCACCCCGCTTTCCTCGAAGACCTCGCGCGCCACGCCTTCCTCGATGCTCTCCCCCGGTTCGACGAAACCCGCGAGCGCGGAGAACCGTCCCTCGGGCCAGCCCTTGCCGCGCCCCAGCATCAGCCTGCCGTCGTATTCGACCAGCATGATCGCGACCGGGTCGGTGCGGGGAAAATGGCTGGCCTCGCACTGGCTGCAGTTGCGCTGCCAGCCGCCCTTGGCGATCGTCGTGGTGCCGCCGCACTGGGCGCAGAAACGGTGCCGCGCGTGCCAGTCGACGATGCTGCGCGCGCCGCCATAGATCGCCAGATCGTCGGACGTTAGGCTGGCCATTGCCTGCCACAGCGCCGGATTGGCCATCCGCGGCGCCGCATCCCCCAGCGCCGGCACGCAGGCGAAGCAAGGCTTGCCGCCGTCGAGCCCGAGAAACACCAGCTCGGCATCCTCGGGGGCATCGGCCAGCGTGCCCCAGGCGAGGCCGCCGGTCTCGTTCATCCCCGGCATCAACCCGTCGAGCGCGAGCAGCCGCGCGCGCCAGTTCATATATCCCGCCAGCCGCTCGGGATCGGCGCGGTCGTTGTCCGCCCGGTCGAGCCGCGACCCCGTGAATGCCAGCATCAGGCGCTCTGCTTCGCGGCGAGATCCTTGGCGACCGCCGCCGGAAAACCGGCGTGGATCGGATAGGCTTCGGATGGCATGTACTGGGTGAACATCGCGGCGCGCAGATTGGCGTCGTAATTGACGAAAGCCACCGTGCCGGCCGCACCGCCCCAGCCGAAGGAGCCTTCGGTCACCCGCCCGCCAGCCCCGAAGCCCTGGCCTTCGATCCAGGTGCCCTCGGTGGTCGCAGTTTCGGGTAGCAGGTTGGATGTGCCGACCCGCACCGCCAGCTCGCCCATCACGCGCTTGCCGTCGAGCATGCCGTAGCCCAGCAGCATCCGCTGGAAGCGGTCGTAATCGCGCGGGCTGGAGACCAGGCCTGCCCCGCCGAAGGGAAAGGACGGCTCGTCGAGATAGATCGAGGCGCGCGCCGGATCGATCGGCACGGGGACGGAATTGACGATGCCGTAATTGGTGGTGAAGCGCCCGATCTCGCTTTCGGGGACGCGGAACCACGTGCTGGTCATCCCGGCGGGTTCGAACAGTCGCTGCTTCAGGAAGGCGTCGAAGCTCATCCCGCTCGCCACCTCGATCACCCGGCCCATCAGGTCGAGCCCGACCGAATAGCTCCATTTGGAACCCGGCTGGAGCACCAGCGGCACCTGCGCCAGCCGGTCCGCGAAATTGTCGAGCCCGCGCACCGCTTCGGCCCGGCCGAGACCGGGGATCGGAATCCGGCTGACCTGCCCCGGCACCAAGCCGCGCTCGACGTAGAGCTGCGCGATCGGACCCTTCTGGACGATGTTGTAACCCAGACCCGCAGTGTGGGTGAGCAGCTGGCGAATGGTGATCGGACGCTCGGCAGGCACCAGATCGGTGGCCGAGCCGTCATAGGTGCGCTGCACCTGCATATCGGCGAAGGCGGGGAGGATTTCGGCCAGCGGCTGGTCGAGACCGAGCTTGCCCTCGTCGATCAGCATCATCGCCGCCATGCCGGTGATCGGCTTGGTCATCGAATAGATCCGGTAGAGGCTGTCTAGGCCGGCGGGTGCCGCCTGACCGATCGCCAGCGTTCCCTTGGCGATCACCAGCGGATCGCGCTGGCCCCAGCCCAGCGTGGCGACCATGTTGGCGACCTTGCGCTCGTCGACGTATTTATCGACCATTGCCGCGACCGCCGGCCAGCTGCTGCGCGGCGCAGCCGTCTGCGCCAGCAGACCCGCGCCCGGCAACCCGGCGAAAGCCGCTCCGGCGCCGAGCATCGCCCCTCCCCGCAAGAGACTGCGGCGGGACATCTGGGTGCCGTCGAATTCGCGATAGGCCATTGGTTTCCTCTCCATCAGGCGGGGCGCAGACCGCTCCGGTGCATCCGCGCTTGTGAACACCCGATTGCAAATTGCAACCTTGGAAAAGCCTCGAACGCCGTCCCATGCTTGCAAGCCGGCGCTGTCCTATCTATCTAAAGCACATGCTCAATATCGTCTCTATCCTGCTAGGGATTCTCTCCCTCGTCATCGTGATACCCGCCACCATTCCCTTCCTGGGCTGGGGCAATTGGTTCGCGCTGCCGCTGATCGTTGCCGGTATCGCGGTGGGGCAATTGTCCTCGCACCGCAGCGGGCGCAATTTCTGCCTCGTGGTGCTGGCGATTGCGGTGATCCGGCTCGCGCTGGGCGGGGGTAGCTTCTAGGCCAGCGCCAGCCGCGCCGCCTTCGCGAACAGCGTGGGTAACCCGGCTTCGCCGAGCGTTTTCAGCGGCCACCATTCGCCCTCGCCCGGCGGCGCATAGATGCCCTCATAACGGCTCACCGACAGCGCGAGTTGGGCGTGGGTAAAGGTATGGCTGACCTGCCCGAGCGTCTGCCATTCGCCGATCAGCGGAGCCTCGCCCGAGCCATCGGCCTGCGCCGACCAGCCGTCGTCGGGCAGCGCACGCATCCCGCCGAGCATCCCCTTGCCTTCGCGCCGGACCAGCCAGACCGCCTGGTCGCGCTCGATCCAGAAGGCCCTGCCCTGCCGGACAGGTTTGGCCTTCTTCTTCGCTTTGACCGGCAGCCGAGCCGGATCGCCGCGCAATCGCGCTTCGCAGCCGTCGGCCAGCGGACAGAGCAGGCATTTGGGGTCGCGCGTGGTGCAGATCGTCGCGCCCAGATCCATCATCGCCTGCGCGAAATCGCCGGCGCGGCTCTCCGGGGTGATGGTCTCGGCAGCGGCGCGGATTTCCTTGCGCGCCTGCGGCAGCGGGATTTCGATCGCGAACAACCGCGCCACCACCCGCTCGACATTGGCATCGACCACCACCGCGCGCCGGCCGAAGGCGATCGCCGCCACCGCAGCGGCGGTATAGGCGCCCAGCCCCGGCAATTCGCGCAATTTGACTTCGGTATCGGGGAACCCGCCGCGCGCGGCAACCGCCCGTGCCGCTTTGACCAGATTGCGCGCGCGCGAATAATAGCCCAGCCCCGCCCAGGCCGCCATCACCTCCTCCTCGGGCGCGGCGGCCAGCGCCGCGACATCCGGCCAGCGCCCGGTGAAAACGGCGAAATAGGGCTTCACCGCCGCGACGGTGGTCTGCTGCAGCATCACCTCGGAGAGCCAGACGCGGTAGGGATCGGGCGCAGGATCGCCGGGCCTCGCGCGCCACGGGAGCGAGCGGGCATGGCGGTCGTACCAGTCGAGCAATCTGTCAGCGATGGTGGAGGTCACGGCCCGGCTATGGCATGGGGAGCGCACAGATGGAAAGCGACACCCCCCAAAAGCCGGCGAAAGCCAGGCCCGCCCCCAAGAACCGGGTCAAACCCTACGAGCGTCCACGCGGGGGGCAGGCCAAGGCGATCAGCGATCTGGTGCCGCAGATCGGCCGGACCGCCTTCCGCCGCTTCGGTTTCGTCCAGTCGAGCGTGGTCTCCCGCTGGCCCGAGATCGTCGGCGATGCGCATGCCCGCGTCTGCGCGCCCGAATCGATCCGCTTCCCGCCGGGCGAAAAATCCGAAGGCATCCTCCAGCTGGTCGTCCTGCCCGCGCATGCCCCATTGATCCAGCACGTGATTCCCGAGATCGTCGAACGCGTGAACCGCTTCTTCGGCTACAAGGCGGTGGCGCGGGTCAAGATGCGGCAAGGCACGGTTCAGGCGCCCGCGGCTAGCGAAAGACCCAAATCGCCGCCCTCGCTCAAGCCGATTCCGATGGAATTGGGGGACAGCCTGCGCGATATCGGCGATCCGGAACTGCGCGCGGTGCTCGAATCCCTCGCGCGCAGCTTCGGCGATGGCGACAAGGAAACCGGCGAGAGATGATCAAACGACGTGTAAAGCTGGCGCTGGCGCTCGGCGCTCTCGCGCTCACCGGCAGCGCCGCCGCGGTCATGGCGCAGTCTGGGCAGAACTGGACCACCGCGGTCGTCGAGCGCGACAACGGCCACCTGCTCGGCAATCCCGAGGCGAAGGTCAAGCTGGTCGAGTTCATGAGCTACACCTGCTCGCATTGCGCCGATTTCGCGCGCGAGGGCGAGCCGGCGATCAAGCTGGCCTATGTTCCCAACGGCAGGGTCAGCTTTGAAATCCGCCACTTGCTGCGCGATCCGATCGATCTGACTGCAGCGCTGCTGACCCATTGCGGGGATCCGGCGAAATTCGCCGCCAACCATTCCGCCATTCTCCATGCGCAGGACGAATGGATGGCCAAGGCGCGCGCCACTACCCAGGCGCAGCGCTCGCGCTGGCAATTCGGCACCAATGGCGCGCGCCGTCAGGCGATGGCCAGCGATCTGGGCTTCTACACCATCATGGAGCGGCGCGGCTATTCGCGCGTCGCGCTCGACCGCTGTCTCGCGGACGAAGCCAAGGCGGCACAGCTCGCCGAATCGAGCCAGGCCGATGTTGCGGCTTACAAGCTTCAAGGAACGCCCAGCTTCGTCGTCGATGGCGAATTGCTCGAGGGCGTCTTTACCTGGCTCGCGTTGGAAAAGGCGCTCGGCAGCCGCTTTTAGACCCGCCCGGCCGGGGCGATTTGTGTGAAAAAGCGCCGGGCCATGCTTCCATCCACCCGAACCTCCCGTCTAACCTCGCCAATCACGACCAAGGACCGACATCGATGACCGCAATCCGCTCGCCGTTTCTCGCCGCATTGGCCTTCCCGCTCGCGCTGGCGCTTTCCGCCTGCGGTTCGGCCACGGAGGAGACCGGCAATCTCGAAGGCGAGCCGATTGCCGAGGTCCCCGCGCCCGAGGGCCAGCAATGGAGCGATGTCGTCACCGTTACCGATGCCGATGGCTATCTGCTCGGCAATCCCGATGCGCCGATCAAGGTGCTCGAATTCGCCTCGCTGACCTGCCCCGCCTGCGCCGCGTTCGCCCAGAACGGTGCCGATCAGCTCAAGGAAGAATACGTCGACACCGGGCGGGTGAGCTTCGAGCTGCGCAACCAGATCCACGGCCCGCACGATCTGATGCTGGCGCAGCTGGTGCGCTGCGGCGCGGACGAGACCTATCACCCGCTGTCCGACCAGGTGTGGAAGAACCTCCAGACCGTGCTCGGCCCCGTGTTCGAGCGCGAGGAACAGTTCTCGCAGGCGCTGGCGCTGCCCGAGGATCAGCGCTTCGTCGCCGCCGCCGATGTCGTCGGCTTCTACGATTTCTTCGCCGCGCGCGGAATCAGCGAGGATCAGGCGCGCAGTTGCCTGGCCGATTTCTCTGCGATGACGACCATCGCCGAGAATTCGACCCGGCAGTCGAACGAACTGGGCGTCACCGGCACCCCGACCTTCTTCATCAACGGTCAGAAGCAGGACGCGGTCAACAGCTGGCAGGCGCTCGAACCCCTGCTTCAGCGCGCCGGGGCAAGGTAACGGCCCGCTCGGGGTAGCGGATCGGCGATGCTCCTCAGCAAGCTCAAGCTCAGCGGCTTCAAGAGCTTCGTCGAACCGGCAGAACTGCGCATCGAACCCGGGCTGACCGGCGTCGTCGGCCCCAACGGCTGCGGCAAGTCCAATCTGCTCGAGGCGATTCGCTGGGTGATGGGCGAGAATTCGCCCAAATCGATGCGCTCGGGCGGGATGGAGGATGTCATCTTCGCCGGCACGCAATCGCGCCCGCCGCGCGATTTCGCCGAAGTGGTGCTCAACGGCCAGACCGGCGACGGCGAAGAACTGCAGGTCATCCGCCGGATCGAACGCGGCGCCGGCTCGGCCTACCGCGTCAACGGGCAGGACGTGCGCGCCAAGGATGTCGCGCTGACTTTCGCCGATGCCGCCACCGGGGCGCATAGCCCTGCGCTGGTGAGCCAGGGCAAGATCGCGCAGGTGATCGCCGCCAAGCCCGCCGAACGCCGCCAGATGCTCGAGGAGGCGGCGGGGATCGCGGGCCTACACGTCCGCCGCCGCGACGCCGAGAGCAAGCTGCGCCAGACCGAGGCCAATCTCGCCCGGCTCGAGGATCTCGCCGCCGGGCTCGACAGCCAGATCGCCTCGCTGCGGCGCCAGGCCAAGCAGGCCGAGCGCTACACCGCGCTCTCGAACGAGATCCGCACCGCCGAGGCGCGGCTGGTCTTCGCCCGCTGGCGCGATGCCGCCGAGGCGGCTGAGGCCGCCAAGGCGGAAGCGGCGCAGGCCGATGCCCGGGTCGAGGAAGCTAAGAGCGCCACCGAGATCGCGCAAAAGGCGCAGCATGAAGCCGCTAAGGCGCTGTCCGTAGCGCGCGAGGAACTGACCGATCGGCGCGACGATGCCAGCGCGCATGGCCACCGGATGGCGGCGCTCACCGGCCAGCTCGAAGCGGCGGAGCAGCGGCTGCGCGACCTCGACCGGCAGAAGACCCGGCTGGAGGAAGATCGCGGCGATGCCGACCGGCTGACCCGCGATGCCGCAGGGGCGCTGGCAAAGCTCAAGACCGAACTCGAGGCGAACCGCAAGGCATTGGCGGAGGACGAGGAGCGGCGACCGGCGCTGGCTGCCCGGGCCGAGGAGGTCGAGCGCGCCGCCCGAGCCGCCGAACTCGCGCTCGCAAGGGCCACCGCGGAAAATGCCGGCACCGAGGCCGAATGGCGCGTGGTGGAGGCGGAAATCGCGCAGGCGCGCGCGCGGCTCGACCGGCTCGAGACAGATCGCCGCCGGCTGAGCGAACAGGGCGAAGCGCTGGAACGCGAGGATGCGGGCACCGATGTCGATGCAGCGCGCATGGCTGCAGGGGCCGCCACCGCCGATCGCGAAGCGCGCCAGCAGACGATCGCCGCGATGCAGGTGCGCAAGGGGGAATTGCAGCAGACGCGCGACGATGCGGCGAGTGCGCTATCCTCGGCGCGCGCAGAACTGTCGGGAATCGAACGCGAATTCTCCGCGCTCGACCGCGATCGCGAAGCCCGGGAGAAGGCGGCGCAGAAGCGCCAGGGCCGCAGGCAGGCGATCGACGGATTGCGTGCCGCCAAAGGCTATGAACGCGCACTCGCCGCGGTGCTCGGGCGCGACAGCAAGGCGCTGCTCGGCGATCCCGCCAGCAGCGAGGAAGGACGGTTCTGGACCGGGCGCGCTGCCCCCGCCCCGGTGGCCGACAGCCTCGCCGAACAGGTCGGGGACTGCCCCCCCGAACTCGCCGCAAGGCTGGCGCTTGTGCATGTCGCGGAGAGCGACGACGGCCGCGCGCTCGCGCCGGGAGAATGGCTGGTAACGACCTCCGGTTCGCTGCGCCGCTGGGACGGGTTCGTCGCGCGCGGCGAAGGGGCCGCCGAGGCCGCGCGGCTCGAGGCCGAGAACCGCCACGCCGAGCTGGCCGAAGCGCTACCGGCGCTGCGCTCCGCGGTCGAACAGGCCGACGCCGTGCAGCGGCAGGCGCAGGAGGAACTCGCCGCGCTGCAGCGCGATCTCGTCGCAGCCGAACGCGAGCTGGCTCAGGCCTCGGAAAACGAGCGCCAGAAATTGCGCGCGCTCGACCAGGCCGAAGCCGCGCGCGAACGCATGGCGGGTCGGCGCAGCGAGCTCGAACGCGCGCAGAGCGAGCTGGGCGAATTGCTCGGCGCGGCAAAAACGGAACTCGCAGCGGCGGAGGCAAAGCGCACCGCCCTTCCCGATCCGGCAAGCGGACGCGCAGCGCTCGACGCCGCGCGCGCGCGCAACGAGGCGGCGCGGTCGGGCGTACAGGCAGCGGCGGCCGAACTTGCCGCGCACGACCAGGCGCTGGCGGTGGCGCGCGAGCGGACCGCGGCGCAGCGTTCGGACATGGCCAATTGGGAAGCGCGCTCGAGCGAGGCGGCGCGGCGGATGGCGGATATGGCGCGGCGGCTCGAAGAGATCGACGAGGAGCGAGCGGTCGTGGCGGCCAAGCCCGAGGGGCTGATGCGCGAGATCGAACAGGGCGATGCGGTGCGCACGCGGCTGGCGGAGGGGCTGGCGCAGGCCGAGGCTGCACTCGCCCGGGCGCAGGAAACCGCGGCCCGCGCCGACCGCGACTTCGCGAGCGCAAGCGAGGCGTTGGCCGAGGCGCGCGAGAACCGCGCCGGGCTCGCGGCGCGCGCGGAGAGCCAGGATGCCCGAAGGATCGAGATGGCGCGGACCTCGGGCGAGCGCTTCCAGTGTCCGCCGCCGCATCTGCCCGGCGCCTTCGGGTTCGATGCGGCGGCGGTCGCCGAGGCGGAGGCCGAGAGCGAGGCGATGGACCGGCTCACCGCAAGCCGCGAGCGAATCGGTCCGGTCAATCTCGTGGCTGCCGACGAACTAGCTCGGGTCGAGGCCGAACACGGTGCCAGCACCGAGGAGCAGGCCGAACTCGCGGAGGCGGTCAGCCGGCTGCGCGGGTCGATCGGCAGTCTCAACCGCGAGGGACGCGAGCGGCTGCGCGATGCGTTCGAGCGGGTCGACACCCATTTCCGCCAGCTGTTCACGCAATTGTTCGAGGGCGGACAGGCCCATCTGGCGCTGATCGACAGCGACGACCCGCTCGACGCCGGGCTCGAGATCTACGCCCAGCCGCCGGGCAAGCGCCTCCAGTCGCTGACGCTGCTCTCGGGGGGCGAACAGGCGCTGACCGCGATCGCACTGATATTCGCGCTGTTCCTCACCAACCCCGCGCCGATCTGCGTGCTCGACGAAGTCGATGCGCCGCTCGACGACGCCAATATCGACCGCTTCTGCGACCTGCTCGACGCGATGGTGAAGGAAACCGCGACCCGCTATCTGATCGTTACGCACAATGCGGTGACGATGAGCCGGATGCACCGGTTGTTCGGCGTGACGATGGTGGAGAAAGGCGTGAGCCGGTTGGTGAGCGTGGATCTCGGCGCGGCGGAGGAATTGCTCGCCGCGGTGGAGTAGATTTTAGCCCGCGAGCGCGCGTTCGAGCCGGTCGCGAATGGCCCTGAGCTGGGGCAGGATTTCTTCGCCGTTGGCCCGCACCACGGGAGCCTGAGCCGCCCCCTGCGTATCGGGCGCGCCGATGATCGCCGCCCTGGCGCCTTTGAGCGTATAACCCTCGCGGTTCACCAGCCGGTCGATGCGTTCGACCAGCGCGACGTCCTCAGCGCGGTAATAGCGCCGCCCGCCGCTGCGCTTGAGCGGTTCGAGCATCGGGAACTGCTGCTCCCAATAGCGCAAGACATGCGGCTTGATGCCGAGCGCCTGCCCGACCTCGCCGATGGTGCGCAATGCGCCGCTGTCCTTGCCATCGTCGAAATCGGCCATTGCGCTATTCCTTTGCGATGCGGTCCTTGAGCAGCTGGCTGGCGCGGAACGTCAGCACCCGGCGCGGGGTGATCGGCACTTCGACCCCGGTCTTGGGATTGCGGCCGACCCGTTCCTTCTTGTCGCGCAGCACGAAGCTGCCGAAGCCGGAGATCTTCACATTCTCGCCATCGGCCAGTGCACCGCACATCTTCGCCAGAATCGATTCCACGATCCCGAGCGATTCAGCGCGCGACAAGCCCATCTTGCGATTGATCGTTTCCGCCAGATCGGCGCGAGTGAGCGTACCCACCGAACGCATATCGCATCCTCCTAAAGTCCAAGCGCGACCCGCACGAAACCCGCAGGCAGGACTAGCCCCTGCGGTGGAACCGCGCAACGGATAGTGCTGATTTCGCCGCGAAAAGCGAAGAAAACTTCACATGCGGACGAGCGAAGCGCCCCAGGTGAAGCCGCCGCCCATCGCTTCGAACATCACCAGATCGCCGGGCTTGATCCGGCCATCGCGCGTGGCAACGTCGAGCGCGAGCGGGACCGAGGCCGCCGAGGTGTTGGCGTGGCGGTCGACGGTGACCACCACACGCTCTGCGGGCAGGCCCAGCTTGCGCGCGGTGGCGTCGAGGATGCGCGCGTTGGCCTGATGCGGGACGACCCAGTCGACAGCATCGATTGTCATATCGACATCGGCGAGCACTTCGCCCAGCACTTCGGCGAGATTGACGACCGCGTGGCGGAAAACCTCGCGCCCCTTCATCCGCAGCTTGCCGACCGTGCCGGTGCTCGAGGGGCCGCCATCGACATGAAGCAGGTCGCAATGCTCGCCGTCGGCGTGGAGCCGGGTGGCGAGGATGCCGGGTCCGTCTTCCGCGACGTCCTGCGCTTCGAGCACCACCGCCCCCGCGCCGTCGCCGAACAGCACGCAGGTGGTGCGGTCCTCCCAGTCGAGGATGCGGCTGAAGGTTTCGGCGCCGATCACCAGCGCCTTCGTGGCCATGCCGGTGCGCAGCAGCGAATCGGCAGTCGCCATCGCATAAAGAAACCCCGAGCAGACCGCCTGGACGTCGAAGGCGATCCCGCCGCGGCAGCCAAGCGCCTGCTGGACCTGCGTCGCAGTGGCGGGAAAAGTATAGTCGGGGGTCGCGGTGGCGAGGACGATCAGGCCGATCTCGCTCGCGTCGACGCCGGCGGCTTCGAGCGCGTTGCGCGCCGCCTCGATGGCGAGGGTCGAGGTCGTTTCACCCTCGCCCGCAATATAGCGCTGGCGAATGCCAGTGCGCTCGACGATCCAGTCGTCGCTGGTGTCGACGCGTTCGGCCAATTGGGCGTTGGTGACGCAATTCCTGGGCAGGGCCGAGCCCGTCCCCTGCAGGACCGAACGGATCATGTCGCCGCGGGTCCGGCCGCTACGCCGCTGCCTCTGCCCGCGAGATCGCCGACCTTGGCGAGATCATGAGCGATGCGGTTGGTTATATCGTCCTCGAGGAGCCGGGCGGCGACTTCGACCGCATTGGCGACGCCCTTGGCATTGGCGCTGCCGTGGCTTTTCACCACCACGCCGTTGAGGCCGAGGAAAACCGCGCCATTGTGATTGTTGGGGTCGAGATGATGGCGCAGCAATTCGGTTGCCGGACGCGAGACGAGGAAGCCGACCTTCGAACGGATCGAGGAGGCGAAAGCCTGTTTCAGCAGATCGGTAACGAAGCGCGCCGCTCCTTCGATGGCCTTGAGCGCGATATTGCCGGAGAACCCGTCGCAGACCACCACGTCGCATTCGCCGCGGTTGATCTTGTCGGCTTCGACGAAGCCTTCGAAATCCATCGCCAGTCCGGTGGCCGCCCGCAAGCGATTGGCAGCCTCCTGGATGTCCTCGGTGCCCTTGGTCTCCTCGGTGCCGATGTTGAGCAGGCGCACGCGGGGCCGCTCGCGGCCGCTGACGATCCGCGAATAGGCGGCGCCCATGATCGCGAATTGTACGAGATTGCGCGCGTCGCCCTCGCTGTTCGCACCCAGATCGAGCATGATGACATCGTCGTCGGTGAGTGTGGGCAACAAGGCCGCGAGCGCTGGCCGATCGAGCCCGGGCATCGTCCGCAGGGCGAGCTTGCTCATCGCCATCAGGGCGCCGGTGTTGCCCCCGCTGACCGCGGCTCCGGCAAGCCCCTGCTTCACCGCATTGACCGCGAGGCCCATGCTGGTGGTCTTGGCACGGCGCAAGGCCTTGCTGGGCTTTTCATCGCCGCCGACCACATCCTCGCAATGGAGGATCTCGGACGCACCGCTCATGCCGGGATGGTTGTCGAGCGCGGCCTTGATCTGCTTCTCGTCGCCCACGAGGAGGAACTGAAAGCGGTCGTGGCGTCGCCGGGCGAGCGCCGCGCCCTCAACCATCACGCGCACGCCTTCATCGCCGCCCATCGCATCGACGGCGATACGCGGAAGATTCATGACGTGCTCCGGTTGGTTACGGTCAGAGACCGACGGCGACGATCTCGCGACCGTTGTAATGTCCGCAATGGGTGCAGAGATTGTGCGGACGCTTCAGTTCGCCGCAGTTCGAGCACTCGTGATGAGCTTCGACTTTCAGCGAATCATGCGAACGGCGGTTGCCGCGGCGATGGGGTGATACTTTTCTTTTGGGGACGGCCATGGCGGCACCTGTTCCTCAATAAATCTAGATGGTTGGCGGCCGCCCTAGAGGACGGTCCGGCAACGCACAAGTGTGCGTCAGACAGAAAATCCAACCTGTGACGGTGAAGAAGGGCGCTATAACGACATTCGACGCGGTTGCAAGCGGTTGATAGCGCCACTCCAAGGATTGTTCATCGGTGGAGATAGGCTAACGCAAAGTTGGACTACAGGGGGCCAAACGAGATGGACGGTACGACGATTTTCCTCCCGGTGACGCTGGCCGCTGCTGCGGCAGCGGCGCTGATCAATCTGTGGCTGGCGATCCGGGTCGGGCAGCTGCGTGGCCAGACCAAGCTCGTCCACGGCGACGATGCCGGCGGGCCGCTGACCCGGCGAATGCGCGCGCAGCTCAATTTCGTCGAGAACACCGGTTTCGTGCTGGTGCTGATCGCCGCGATCGAGCTGGCGGGAAAAGGGGGCCAGTGGCTCGCACTCGTGGCCGGGGCCTATATGCTCGCGCGGGTGGCGCATGGCATCGGGATGGACGGCGAAACCCCCACCCTGCCCCGCAAGATCGGAACGGTGGTCACTCTGCTCACCCTGCTTGGGCTCGCGATCGCCGCCACGCTGGTGGCGCTGCGGGTGATCTGACCCGCGCTTACGCCAGCGCGTAGTCGCTGACGAAGGCGTTGGTCTTGCGCTCCTGACCGAAGGTGCTGGTCGGACCGTGACCGGGGATGAAGGTGACGTCCTCGCCCAGCGGCCACAGCTTGCCGGTGATCGCGTCGATCAGGTCCTGGTGATTGCCCATCGGGAAATCGGTCCGCCCGATGCTGCCCTGGAACAACACGTCCCCGACCACCGCGAATTTGCTCGGCCGGTGGAAGAACACGACATGGCCGGGCGTGTGGCCGGGGCAATGGAAGACCTCGAGCACCAGCTCGCCCACGGTCACCGTATCGCCATCGACCAGCCAGCGGTCGGGCTCGAACACCTGGCCGTTGACGCCGTATTTCCTGCCGTCCTCGTCGAGGCGGCTGATCCAGAAGCGGTCGGCCTCGTGCGGTCCCTCGATCGGCAGGCCGAGCTCCTTGGCGAGTATCCCCGCCTCGCCGCAATGGTCGATGTGACCATGGGTGATGAGGATTTTCTCGAGCTCGACCCCGCTCTGCTTCACCGCCGCCTTGAGCTTGTCGAGATCGCCGCCGGGATCGATCAGCGCGCCCCGGTTGGTGGCGGTGCACCAGATCAGCGAACAGTTCTGCTGCAGCGGAGTGACCGGGACGATGCCCGCTTTCATGGGTGGAGTGGGAGCGGTCTGGGTCATGGGAATAGAATGGCGGCGGGGCCGGGGGATTGCAAGGAAACGCATGACCGAGCGGGCCGATTTGCAACGCCTCGCTTATTGTGCATTGTGGTCTTCTCACCGGGGGGAGACAAGACGATGGCTGCTTGCGAATACACCGTGAAACCACTGTTCGCCGAACCGTACTTTATCACGAGTATCGCCGACGCCATTTCGCCCGAGCAGATCAAGTTCATCAAGGGGCTGAAAATGCTCGAAAATCAGGTGAACATGATCTCCGAGGAACTCTACATCTTCGACCAGCCCGAGCTTCGCAGTATCGCGGATGCTGTGCAGGCGTCGCTCGATACTTATGCCAGCGAAATCATGGGAATCTCGCAGGAGCTCTATGTCACCCAGTCCTGGGCGCTCGCCAATCCGCCCGGTGTGGGAATGCACGGGCACGCGCATTCCAACTCGATCGTCTCGGGATCGCTCTATTACAGCGACCTACCCGAGCCGGTCTCCAACATGATCTTCGATCGGCATCGAATGTACCAGCAGCTGGCGCTGTCGCCCGAGGAGGGCAAGGCGAACATCTACAACACGACGAAGAATATCGTGCAGCCCAAGAAGGGATCTCTGGTCCTGTTCTCTTCGAGCCTGCTGCACTTCGTCGAACCGAACCAATCGAGCGAGACCCGCCATTCGATCGCGTTCAACACCTTCCTCCGAGGCAAGATCGGCAGCTTCCGGGATGTCTCGGAACTGATCCTGCCCTAGCTGCGAGAGGCTGAAGGCTCGGTCTGCAGCGTTATCCCGTTTACTCCGCGGCGTCGCGGAACTTGGCCGACGGGCAAACCGGGGAGACGAATCAATGGTGCTTTTCGTCCCGGATTTCCTCAATGTCGCGTTCGCGCTGACCATCCATGGGATGTCGATTCTTGGGCTTCCGCATGAATCGAAGGAACAGGACCAAAGCAATCACAAAAGCGGCGATCAATGTGCCGAAAGCGAGCCACGTCAACAAATTGTCCGTTCCCATGATCGGCCTTTCTGTTCCTGCTCCGATTTCAACAATCGGGGAGACCCCTGGTTCCGCAGTTCAGACCCGTCCCCCCTTCCACACCACCCGGCCGATAATCTCGAGCTCCCCGCGCGCCAGCTCGATGGGCGGATAGGCCTCGGTGGCGCTGACCAGCTTGATACGGTCGGGAGCGCTGGCCTGGACCTGTTTCACATGGAGCGCGTCGCCGATGCGGACGACGTGGATGCCCTCGCCGGCGCGCTTGTTGCGGTCGACAAATATCTCGTCGCCGCTGCGCAGCACCGGCTCCATCGAATCGCCCTCGACCCGGATCGCCGAGAGATCGGCGCCTTCCAGCCCCATTTCGCGCAACCAGCGGCGCGAGAAGCGGAAGCTGTCGAGGGAAATTTCCTCCGACCCCACCGCGCCCGGCCCCGCCGAGGCGTCGAGCGGGAGCCGCGGAACGGCGAGGAATTCCTCCGCTGCCGCCCGGAGCACTATCCTCGCGGGAGCGCCCAACTCGGCTTCGGAAACCCCGAAGAATTCGGCCAGCCGCTGGCGGTCGCGCTCCTCGAGTCGGCGGGGCGAACCCTTGCGAACATACTGCTGGAGGTAGCTCGGGTTGCGGCCGAGCATGGCGGAGAGCGAAGCGAGGCTGGAACGGCTGGCCTGCGCCAGTTCGAGCAGGCGGGCGCGTTCGGGTGCGGCGTCGTCATGAATTTCGACCAACAGCTGTTCCTCGGCACTTTGTCGAACCCGACATCGACATTTCCTATACCATAGGATTTTTCCTAGACAAGTTGGATTTCGGCTGGAACAAATGGCGAACGAAGACCGCGAATCGCCAAGCCGAGGGAGTGCCATGCTGATCCGATCCGTCGAAAAATTCCTCCGCGAGCAGGAGATGCCCGCCACCAAATTCGGTCGCCTCGCGGCGAGCGATCCGCGCTTCGTGCTCGATCTGAGGATGGGACGCGAGCCGCGCGGCTTCATGGCGGCGCGGGTGTTGTCCTTCATGGACGGCTATCGCGCCGGACGGGAGGCCGCGCATGTCGAGTGACGGCCCTCCCCTCCATCCGCCCCGAACCGGGCTGCGAACTGCGCGGCGAACCACCACCGACCGACTGCGCGAAGCGCTGCTGGCGCTTGCAGAGCAGCGCGGCGAGGTGCTGGTTCACCGCGAAAAGGCCTGGGCCAGCATCACCTTCGCGGGAACGCGCCACACCCTCTCGCTGCGCTTCACCGGGAGCGAGGCGGTGGCGGCGGGCGAACGCTTCGTCGCCGCGCTCCCCGAGCATGAATTCGCCATCCCCCGCCAGCTGGTCGCCGATGCGACGGTGAGCGAGGTCGAGCATCGGTTGCTGCCCGATCCGCTGCTGGTGGTGGGGTGCGAAATGCTGCTGCTGGAGGAGGCCTAGGACCGTGTCAGATGTATCGACACCCTGCCTCCAGCCCCAATAGCTTCGTCACCCCGGCCCCCGAGCCGGGGTCCCGCTTCCTTCCGACGCCGTGCTGGAGACAGCCCGGCCCCGGATCAAGTCCGGGGCGACGGTGATATGACCGCTCAGGTCCGCCGGATCACCAGGTTCCGAATCTCGGTCATATCCTCCATCGCGAAGCGCACCCCTTCGCGGCCCAGGCCCGAGTTCTTGACCCCGCCATAGGGCATGTTGTCGACGCGGAAGCTGGGGACCTCGTTGATGCAGATCCCGCCGCATTCGACCCGGTCCCAGGCGTCGAGCACCTTGAACAGATCGCGGGTGAAGATCCCCGCCTGCAAGCCGAATTCGCTGCGGTTGACCTCTTTGAGCGCGGCATCGAAATCGTCGAACTTCATCAGCACGGCGACCGGCCCGAAGGCTTCCTCGTTGACGATCTTCGCGGCTCTATCGACATCCTCGAGCAGGGTCGCCTCGATCATCTGGCCGTCGCGCCCGCCGCCGCACAGCAGTGTGGCGCCGTTTGCCACGGCCTCGTCGATCCAGCCCTTCAGGCGCTCGGCCTCGCCCTCGTCGATCATCGGGCCGATGAAGGTGTCGCGCTGCTTGGGATCGCCGACCACCAGCGATTGGGCGCGTTCGACCAGCATGTCGCGGAACCGGTCGTAGACCGCGGAGTGGATGAGAATGCGCTGCACGCTGATGCAGCTCTGCCCCGACTGGTAATAGGTGCCCTTGATCACCCGTTCGAGCGCGTCGTCGAGATCGGCATCCTCGTCCACGATCACCGCGGCATTGCCGCCCAGTTCGAGCACGACCTTCTTCTTGCCCGCGCGCGCCTTCAGCGCCCAGCCGACCGTGTCGGAGCCGGTGAAGGAGAGCAGCTTGAGCCGTTCGTCGGTGGTGAACAGATCGGCGCCGTCGCGGCTGGCGGGCAGGATCGAGAAGGCGCCTTCGGGCAGATCGGTCTCGGCCAGCACCTCGCCGATGATCAGCGCGCCCAGCGGGGTCTTGCTGGCGGGCTTGAGCACGAAGGGGCACCCGACCGCGATCGCCGGGGCGATCTTGTGCGCCGCGAGGTTGAGCGGAAAGTTGAACGGGCTGATGAAGCTGCAGGGGCCGACCGGCACCCGCTTCCAGATCGACTGATAACCCGCAGCGCGGGGTGAAATGTCGAGCGGCATCACCTCGCCGCCTAGCCGCACCGATTCCTCGGCCGCGATCCGGAAGGTGTCGATCAGCCGGTCGACCTCGCCCTCGGCATCGCCGATCGGCTTGCCCGCCTCGACGCAGAGCGAATAGGCGAGCTCCTCGGCGCGCTCCTCGAACCGCGCCACGCAATGCTCGAGCACGGCCTTGCGCTCGTAACTCGCCAGCCGCGCCATCGGCTCGGTCGCCCGGACCGCGCCGGCTATCGCGGCATCGATGATCTCGGGGGTCGCCAGCGCGGTGCGGAACGCGATCTCGCCGGTAAACTTGTCGGTGACTTCGAGATCGGTGTTGGGCTGGGCAGGCTTGCTGTTGAGATAGAGCGGGTAGGTATCCTTGAGCTGGGGCACGGCATTGTCCTCGTCATCCCGGCCACCATGCCGGGAACCCGCTTACTTCTGACCCGCCGCGAGAAGAGAAGCGGGACCCCGGACCGGGTCCGGGGTGACGGAGGAAGAAAGTTCGAGCGGGGAGGTCGTTCCGTCAGTACCCCAGTTCGAGATCGAGCCGCGGTTCGACCGGATCGCCGCGTTTCCAGCGCTCCAGATTGGCGATGAAGCGATCCGCGCTGCGCTGGAACATCTTGGTCTGCGCGCGGCCCGAGAGATGCATGGTCACCTGCGCGTTTTCCAGCCCCCACAGCGGATGGTCTTCGGGCAGCGGCTCGGGATCGGTGACATCGAGCAGCGCGCCCTCGATCGATTTCGAACGCAGCGCCTCGATCAGCGCGGATTGGTCGACCACATCGCCGCGCGCGATATTAACCAGCACCGCGCTGGATTTCATCGCCGCCAGTTCTTCCGCGCCGATCATGTGGCGGGTCTCGGGAGTGGAAGGAACCGCCAGCACCACCCAGTCGAACTCGCCCAGCTTCGCGCGCCATTCACCCGGCTTGAGCGCACCATCCGCGCCCGAGCGGCGCACCGGCACGACCTCCATGTCGAAGGCTTCCAGACGGGTCTTCACCAGCGCGCCGATCGCACCCATCCCCAGCAACAGCACCCGCTCGCCCGCAAGCTCGCGCTTGCCGGGGCTGTCGAGCAGCCATTCGTGCCGGTCCATCGCGCGCACCACCTCGGCATAGCCCTTGGCATGCGCGAGCATCAGCAGAACGACATACTCCGCGATCGTCAGCGCATTGATGCCCGCGCCATTGGTTACCACCGTGCCGCGCTGCGCCAGTAGATCGAGCGGCAGGAAATCGAGCCCGGCGTAGATCGAGTTGAGCCATTTGAGGTTCGTGGCAGCGGTGACGACCTCCGCCATCGGGCCGTGCTGCGCGAAATCGAACCAGCCGATCTCGGCGCGGGGCGCGAGTTCCAGCGCCTCTTCCTTGGACATGAACCAGTGCGGCTCCACCCAGTCGGGCAGGCGCGGCTCGACCAGCGGGCGGATCATGGCGGAAAGGACGGCGGTGGTCATCGGCGCATCTCGATCTCGTTGCGCGCCGCGTCGGCCAGGAACGCGCTACGGGTCAGGCTGCGCTCGGCCGCCGCGCGGTCGATGGCATCGAGCATCCCCTTGTCGAGCGAGATATTGGCACGAACCTGGCGACCGGTGCGCTTGATATAGGGCACGGCGACGATGAAAGCGCCTGCCGCAATATCTTCCGCCGCATCTGCGCGGATCTGGTCGAGTCGCTGCGGCGTCTTCACCTCCGCGTCCTCGAACCACAGTTCCAACGCCTCGCAGGCATTGGGGAGGACATCCTCGATCTCGTCGGCCGCCGAAAAGCACCCGGGGAGATCGGGAAAGCGCACTCCGAAGGCGCTGTCATCGTCCTTGTCGACGATCGCATAGAAATATTGCATATCGGTCACTCCCAACCTGCCATCAGAGCGATGTTGCGCGCGGTGCCGAGCGGCAAATCACGCTTGGGATGGGGAACGATCACCGTCCTGTCGCCCTTGCGAAACTTATGGTGCGAGCCCTTGACCGCAACCAGTTCGAAACCATCCGCTAGCAGGCGCTTGACGATCTTCTTGCTGCTGCGCTCCGTGCGCACTTATATACACACAGATGTGGTGAAGTCAAGCAGGCGGGTTCCTCTCAAAGCTTCCATTCCCAGCCGAGCGAATCGCCGTCCATCACCTCGACGCCCTTCGCGGCGAGTTCGTCGCGGATTGCGTCGGAGGCGGAGAAATCCTTGTTCGCCCGCGCCTGCTGGCGGCGGGCGATCAGCGCATCGATGCCGGCCTCGTCGATTTCGGCCGCGACCGGGTTCAGCCGCAGGTCCTCGCGCGTCAGCTCGAGCAGCCCCAGCCCAAGCAATTGGTCGGCGATCCGCACCCCCTGGATGCGCTTGGCGGCGGGAGTCTTCTTGGCAGCCAGCAGCGTCTCGAGCTGGGTCAGCACCACCGCGGTGTTGAGGTCGCCGCAGATCGCCTCGTCGAACATCGCCCGCTCCTGCGCGCTCAGCGGGAAGCTGCCCTCGGGCTGCTTGCTGGCGGCGAGCTCGGCCTTGAGCTTGTCCACCTGCATCACCAGCCGCTTGAGCCGGGTGAGCGCCGCGCCCAGCCCTTCCCAGCTGAATTCCAGCTCGCTGCGGTAATGCGCCTGGAGGCACATCATCCGGTAGGCGAGCGGGTGATAGCCGCGGTCGATGAGCAATTGCAGCCGCAGGAACTCGCCCGAAGACTTGCTCATCTTGCCGCTGCGCTCAATCAGGAAGTTGTTGTGCATCCAGATCTTCGCACCCGAATGCGCGGCCTCGTCAAGCCCGCCGCAGCCGCAGAAGGCCTGGTTCTGCGCGATCTCGTTGGGGTGGTGGATCTCGCGGTGGTCGATCCCCCCGGTGTGGATGTCGAAGGGGAGGCCCAGCAGCTTCTCGGCCATCACCGAGCATTCCAGATGCCAGCCGGGTGCGCCGCGGCCCCAGGGCGATTCCCATTCCATCTGGCGGGTCTCGCCGGCCGGAGTCTTGCGCCAGATCGCGAAATCGGCGGCGTTGCGCTTGCCTGCGACGGTGTCGATCCGGCCCTCACCACCATCCTCGGTGACGGCGCGCGCGAGGCGGCCGTAATCGGCGACGGTCGAGACGTCGAAATAGAGCCCGGAGTCGAGTTCATAGCAATGCTTGTCGGCGATGCCCTTGGCGAACTCGATCATCGGCTCGATGTAATCGGTCGCCACCGACCATTGCGCGGGCTGGCGGATGTTGAGCGCGCGGACATCGGATTTGAACGCTTGCGTATAATGCCGCGCGATGTCCCAGATCGACTTGTCCGATTTGGCTGCGGCCTGTTCCAGCTTGTCCTCGCCCGCGTCGCCATCATCGGTGAGATGGCCGACATCGGTGATGTTGATGATGTGAGTGAGCTTGTAGCCCCGCCACTCAAGCGCACGGCCGAGCGTATCGGCGAAGACATAGGCGCGCATATTGCCGATATGCGGGTAATTGTAGACCGTCGGCCCGCAGCTGTAGACCCGCGCCTCGCCTTCATGGACGGGGACGAAGGGCTCGAGCGCGCGGGTGAGCGAGTTGAACAGCGTGAGTGTGGGTGCGGTCATGGGGGGCCTTTGGCGGTGGCGGGCGCGAAGGTCAATTTTCCTCGTCATTGCGAGGAGCCGCAGGCGGAGTCGAAGACGGCCCGCAGGGCCACCCGGCAATCCATGGCGCCGGTCCATGGATTGCTTCGCTATGCTCGCAATGACGAACGAGCGTTGAGCCTCAGCCCCACCCCTCCCAGCGCGTGGTCTCTTCCAGCGGCGCGCGCTGGACATCGAAGCGGTTCACCGGGGCTTCGGGGTCGCGATAGCCGATCGCCATGCCGCAGAAGAAGGTGTGATCCGCAGGGATCTCCACCATCTCGCGCACTTGCGGCGAATAGGCGGCCCAGGCTTCCTGCGCGCAGCTATCGAGCCCGGCCTCGCGCAGCAGCAGCATCAGTGTCTGCAGCCACATGCCGATATCCGACCATTGCGGCGGACCCATGTATTGGGGCGTGTGGACCAGCATCAGCACCGGCGCCCCGAAAGCGCGGAAGTTCTGCGCGAACCACGCCAGCCTTTTGGCCTTGTCCTCGCGCACGATGCCGAGCGCGGCATACATGTCCTCGCCCACCCCGAAGCGGCGCTGCTCGTAGGCGCCGCCCAGGTCCTTAGGATAAATGTCGTATTCGGGCTGGAGCGCCGCGCGGCCCTTGGGAAACTCCAGCGCCACCCGGTCGAACAGCGCCTGCATCGGCGCGCCGGTGAGCACCACCGCGTTCCAAGGCTGGACATTGCCTCCCGAAGGCGAACGCTGCGCCTGCTCGAGAATGCCCGTCAGCAAGTCGCGGTCGACCGCTTGGTCGGTAAAGGCGCGTACCGAGCGGCGCGTCTGGACGGCTTGGGTAACGTTCATTGCGGTTTGCTATCGAGCAGGTCCGCGACATTGCGCCGCCCACTCGCCACTCGGAGAATCGTTACGCGATCATCCGCATTCTCGAAGAGCGCAAGATACCGGCCGAAGCTTGCCGCGCGGACCGCACCGCCCCATTCCTCCCGCAGCCTGTACCTGCGAGGATTTTCGGGGATCTGCTCGATGAATGCACGGAGTTCGGCCAGAAACGACCTCGCTCGCGGAGGATTGTCTTCGGCAATATACTCACCGATTTCGACGATATCGGTCCGGGCTTGCTCGGTATATTCGAGCTTCACTCTCCTTGCTCTACAGACTTTCGACGCGCCACACGATCGATCGTGTCGAGAGCCTCGGCGAAGACTTCATCGGACGAGAAACGCGGACCCGATCTTGCCCGATCGAGAATCGCACGCATGCGGGCGTTCTCGGCTTCGCGGTGATCGTAGTCCTCGCCCCAACCGCGCAAGGCTTCACGCACGACCTCGCTGGTGGTGGCGTATTCGCCGCGCTCGACGGCAGCCCGGAGACGGGCGACCATCTCTTCGGGCATAGTGACGGTGATGCGTTCTAGCTTACCCATACGCCTACATTATCATACGATGTATGACTCGAGCAACGCATGATAGGATATTGCGCCAGAGGCAGGTTCAACGATTGAGCCAATGACTAAGCGGCCGCCTATTCTTCCTCGAACAGCCCAGCGAGCTGTTCGATGATCGTTCCGCCGAGCTGTTCGACATCCATGATCGTGACCGCGCGCTTGTAGTAGCGGGTGACGTCGTGGCCGATGCCGATCGCGACCAGCTGAACCGGCGACTGTTTCTCGATCCAGGCGATCACCTTGCGCAAATGGCTTTCGAGATAGCCCGCTTGGTTGACCGAGAGCGTGCTGTCGTCGACCGGCGCTCCGTCGGAGATGACCATCAGGATGCGGCGGTCTTCGGCGCGGCGGAGCAGGCGGTCGTGCGCCCACAGCAGCGCCTCGCCGTCGATGTTTTCCTTGAGCAGACCCTCGCGCATCATCAGCCCGAGATTGCGGCGCGCGCGGCGCCAGGGCTCGTCGGCCTGCTTGTAGATAATGTGGCGCAGATCGTTGAGCCGGCCCGGTTCCGCCGGACGGCCGTCGGCCAGCCAGGCCTCGCGGCTCTGCCCGCCCTTCCAGGCGCGGGTGGTGAAGCCGAGGATCTCGGTCTTGACCCCGCAGCGCTCGAGCGTGCGCGCCATGATGTCGGCGCTGATCGCCGCGATCGAGATCGGGCGGCCGCGCATCGAGCCCGAATTGTCGATCAGCAGCGTGACCACCGTATCCTTGAACTCGGTATCGCGCTCCATCTTGTAGGAGAGCGCGTGGCCGGGGCTGACGACCACGCGGGTGAGCCGCGCGGCGTCGAGCATGCCCTCTTCCTGGTCGAAATCCCAGCTGCGGTTCTGCTGCGCCATCAGCCGCCGCTGCAGCCGGTTGGCAAGGCGGGTGACGATGCCCTGCAGCCCGGCGAGCTGGCTGTCGAGATAGGTCCGCAGCCGTTCGAGTTCCTCGCGGTCGCAGAGCTCGCTCGCCTCGATCACCTCGTCGAAGGCCTCGGTGTAGGGGCGGTAGTTGAAATCGAGCGGATCGTCGGTCCAGGGGCGGTTGGGGCGGACCGGCTGCATGCCTTCCTCGCCCTCGTCCGAGGGGTCGCCCTCGCCCATCTCCTGCTCGCCCTCGGTGTCTTCCTCGGCCTCGCCATCGGCATCGCCCTCGGCGGTCTCGCCCGCCATTTCGGTCGCCTGCGGCTCGGCGTCGCCCTCGTCCTGCTCGTCGGCGCCGTCCTCGTCCTCGGGGGTCTCGCCATCCTCCTCGTCGCCGTCCTCGCCGCCTTCGTCTGGGGCGTCCTGCGGCAGGGTGAGATCGAGATGGCGCAGCATGTCGAGCGCGAGCCGCTGGAACGAGGCCTGATCGTCGAGACTGTCGGCCAGCGCCGCCATGTCGCCGCCCGCCTTGGCCTCGATATGCTCGCGGACCATGTCGACGCCCTTGCGCGCGCGCTCGGGGATCGCCTCGCCGGTCAGCGCCTCGCGCAGCATCAGCGACAGCGCGGTGGGCAGCGGCACATCCTCGGCACTGTCGGCGCGAACGATCGGATCGGAAGCGGTGCGCAGTTCGACCGCCGCGTCGAGATTGGCGCGGATGCCATTGTACTGCGTGGTGCCCAGCGCCTCGTAGCGGACCTGCTCGACCGCGTCGTAGCAGGCGCGTGCAATCGGCTCGGGCGGCGCGGATTTCTCGTGGACGCGCTCGTTGTGGTGGCGCAGCTTGAGCGCGAAACTGTCGGCGAAACCGCGCGCCTCGCGCGCCTGGTCGGCGGGCAGATTGCGACCCGGCAGCGGCACGCGGAAATTCTTGCCCGAGGATGACGGGCTGTCCGCGCTCCAGGCGACCTCCACCTCGTCCTCGCGCGCCAGCGCCCGCGCGGTGCCGGTCAGCGCCTGCTTGAATCGGTCGAGGGGGGTCTGGTCGGTCATCGCGTACTCGGGTTCGGCTGCATCATCCGATGGTCTGGCCGGTGGTCTTCCAGTCGGCGAGGAAGCCCTCGATGCCCTTGTCGGTCAGGACATGCTGCGCCAGCGACATGATCACCTTGGGCGGCATGGTGGCGACGTCGGCGCCGATCAACGCGCTTTCGAGCACATGGGTGGCGTGGCGCACGCTGGCGACCAGGATTTCGGTGTCGAAGGCGTAATTGTCGTAGATCGTGCGGATGTCGCGGATCAGCTCCATCCCGTTGGCGCCATTGTCGTCGTGCCGTCCGACGAAGGGCGAGACGAAGGTGGCCCCCGCCTTGGCCGCGAGCAGCGCCTGATTGGCGGAGAAGCACAGCGTCACATTGACCATGGTGCCATCCTCGGTGAGCTTGAGGCAGGTCTTGAGCCCGTCGATCGTCAGCGGCACCTTGATGCAGACATTGTCCGCGATCTTGCGCAGGATCTCGGCCTCTTTCATCATCGTCGCGTGATCGAGTGCGACCACCTCGGCGCTGACCGGGCCGTCGACGATGGCGCAGATCTGCCTGGTGACCTCGAGAAAATCCTGCCCCGATTTGGCGATCAGCGAGGGGTTGGTGGTCACCCCGTCGAGCAGGCCGGTTTCGGCGAGTTCCTTGATCGCGTCGATCTCTGCGGTGTCGGCGAAGAATTTCATGGCTAAGCGCTCCGGGGGTTTGCGAGTCACGGCCAGCCTTAGCGACCGACAGGCGCAGGGGCTAGTGGGCGGCCAGTGACGGGCTAGAGCGCCGCGGCGGTGCCGAAGACGCCGATGATCAGCGGATCTCGCGTGGCGCGCGGATCGGCGCGGATGGCAGCTTCCTCGCGCGCGATCTCGCCCCAGATGATGTCGTCCACTCCGGTCGCGACCCGGCCGGCGAGCGCGCCGACATCGACTCCGGAAAGCCCCGCGATCAGCTCGCCGACGAGCGGATCCTGCGCGACGCGCATCGCGGTCCCGAGCTCGGGGACCATTGCCTCGACCAGCCTCCCGCCCATCTGCCCGCGCAGATAGCCCGTCGCCGCAGTCGGCCCGCCGCGGACCAGATCGACCGCGTTCTGGAATCCGATAACCCGCACCGCATCGGTCACCAGCGGCGCCGCACGCTGCGCCCCGCGATAGGCGACATCGGCAAAGGCGCTCTCGATCCGGTTCTTGAACAGCGCCGAGGTGAGAATCCGGCTCAGCACATCGCCTCTAGTGCCGAGCAGATTGCCCAGCCCGAGCTGCGCGACCTGGCTATCCCAATAGCCATTGCCCTGCAGCATCCGCGCGAAGGCGCGCTCGCTGGAGAGGAACAGCATCCGCTCGACCGCATCGACGAGGCTGTAGCCGCCCATGTTCTGGCAGGCGGGCAGCGCCAGCAGCGCGGTGCCGGCGGCGAGCCCGCCGAAGGTCCGGGTCATGAAGGCGCGGCGGCCGAGGAAAGCGGCGTTCGGGGCGACGAGAATATCGGTCATATCGTGCATCCTCTTGTAGCGTGCCCTTGTCGTGGGCGCGGGCTGCCGCCCATATGCGGCCCCAGATGAACCGCGTCCGCTGCCTCGTCCTCAACGCCGCGCTCGGCCCGCTCGACTACCGCGTGCCCGAAGGGGTGGCGGCCGAATTCGGCCAGGTGGTCGAATGCCCGCTTGGCCCGCGCACGGTAGTGGGGATCGTCTGGGAGGCCGAACGGCTCCCCGGGGCCGAGGTTCCGGCGGAGAAACTTCGCCCGCTGCGCGCCGCGCTGCCGATCCCGCCATTGTCCGCACCTTTGAGACGGCTGATCGAATGGACCGCGGATTATTACTGCGCCCCGCTCGCCAGCGTGGCGCGGATGGCGCTGTCCTCGGGCGGTGCGCTGCGCGGCCCTGCGACGATGACCGAATACCGGCTCTCGGGCGGGATGCCCGAGCGGATGACCGCGCAGCGCGAGGCCGCGATCGAGGCGCTCGACGGCGAGCAGGCGACGGTGCGCGAGCTGGCGGGAATCGCCGGGGTCTCCGAGGCGGTGCTGCGCGGGCTGGTCAACCACGGGGTGCTCGAGCCGGTCGAGGTCGATTGCGACCGCCCCTACCCGCGCGCCGACCCCGATCATGCGCAGCCCGATCTCAGCGCCGAGCAGCAAAAGGCTGCCGATATCTTCACCGAGGCGGTGCGTGCGAAGCAATTCGCCCCCTTCCTGCTCGACGGGGTGACCGGATCGGGCAAGACCGAGACCTATTTCGAACCGATCGCCGAGGCGCTGCGGCTGGGGCGGCAGGTGCTGGTACTGCTGCCCGAGATCGCTCTGACCGAGGCCTTCCTGACGCGCTTCGAGGAGCGCTTCGGGACGGCGCCGGTGCTGTGGCATTCGGCGCTCAAATCGACCGAGCGGCGGCGCGCCTGGCGCGCGATCGCGGAAGGCGGCGCGCAGGTGGTGGTCGGCGCGCGATCGGCACTGTTCCTGCCCTATGCCAGGCTCGGGCTGGTGGTGGTCGACGAGGCGCATGAGGTCAGCTTCAAGCAGGACGACGGGGTGCGCTACAACGCACGCGACGTGGCGGTGATGCGCGGGCATTTCGAGCGCATTCCGGTGGTGCTGGCGAGCGCCACGCCCGCGCTGGAAAGCCTCGCCATGGCCGAGAACGGCACCTACACCCGCGTCGAGCTGCCGCGCCGCTTCGGCGGGGCGCAGATGCCCAGCATCACGACCATCGATCTGACGCAGGAGAAGCCCGGCCGCGGCGCCTGGCTCGCCGAACCGCTGATCGCTGCGATCGCGGAACGGCTGGAGCGCGGCGAGCAGTCGCTGCTGTTCCTCAACCGCCGCGGCTATGCGCCGCTGACGCTGTGCCGCAATTGCGGGTTCCGCTTCAAATGCCCCAATTGCAGCGCCTGGCTGGTCGAGCACCGTTTCAGCAGCCGGCTCGCCTGCCACCATTGCGGCCACGAGACCGCGCCGCCCCCGACCTGCCCCGAATGCGGCGAGCCCGACTGCCTCGTCGCCTGCGGGCCCGGGGTGGAACGCATAGCCGACGAGGTTGCCGAGCGGCTGCCCGAGGCGCGGGTCTTTGTCGCAACGTCGGACACGCTCAATTCGCCGGGCCGCGCGGCGCAATTCGTGGCGCAGGTGGAAGCGGGCGCGATCGACGTCATCGTCGGCACCCAATTGGTAACCAAGGGGTTCCATTTCCCCGAGCTGACGCTGGTGGGGGTGGTCGATGCCGATCTCGGGCTCGAGGGCGGCGATCTGCGCGCGGCGGAACGGACCTATCAGCAGGTCGCGCAGGTCGCGGGCCGCGCGGGCCGCGCGAGCAAGCCGGGCGAAGTGCTGATCCAGACCCGCCATCCCGACGCTCCGGTGATCGCCGCGCTGGCCTCGGGCGACCGCGACGGCTTTTACGAGGCCGAAACCGAGGCGCGGCGGATGGCGGGCGCCCCGCCCTTCGGCCGCTGGGCCGCGATCATCGTCTCGAGCGAGGAAGAGGACGAAGCGCGCGAGGCCGCCAACCGCATCGGCGCTGCGCGCCCGCGCCACGACGACATGGCGATCTACGGCCCCGCCCCCGCCCCGCTCTCGCTATTGCGCGGGCGCTACCGCTACCGGCTGCTGATCAACGCGAAACGCAGCGTCGAACTCCAGGCGATCCTGCGCCGCTGGCTCGGCGCATTGCACCACACGGCCGGGGTGCGCGTTAATGTCGATGTCGATCCCTATAGTTTTATGTGATCCAGCTTCAGGTCGAATTGCGCCCGCGCGCTTTCGACTGCGCCGATATTCGCGATCGCCCAGTTTCCGAGCCGCGCGACCGGATCGCAGAGCGAGATGCCCAGCGAGGTGAGTTCGTAATCGACTCGCGGCGGGACCGAAGGCGTTACCGTCCGCTTCACGAGGCCGTCGCGTTCGAGCCCGCGCAGCGTGCGGGTCAGCATCCGCTGCGAAATCCCCGGAATGCCGCGGCGCAATTCGTTGAAGCGCTGCGAGCCTTCGGCCAAGCTCATCACCACGCGGACCGACCATTTGTCGCCGACCCGCGCGAGGATGTCGTTGACCGCACCGCATTGGGGAGCGTCGTGGACCGCAAGGGTTACACCGCTGTCCCTAGCGGACATCGCAGTGCCTTCTTGCGCAGGACGGGTCAGGGTATCCATATAGCCTCCAGGTTATCGACAGTAACTATCGCAGCAATCATGGAGTCCCTCAATGCAAATCCTTCGAATCGACAGCGCCACCACCGGGGATCAGTCCGTAACCCGCCGGCTGACCGACGAGCTGACCCGCCACTTCCGCGAAAAGCACCCCGACGCCAAGGTGGTGGAACGCGATCTGGTGGCCGATCCGCTGCCGCATATCGACCCGATCACCACCAAGGCGATCCGCACCGCGCCCGAGACGCATGAGGAAGCGGTTGCCGCCGCCTATCCCGACGAGCGTGCGGTGCTCGACGAGTTCCTCGCCTCCGACGTGGTGATCGTCGGCGCGCCGATGTACAATTTCTCGATCCCCAGTCAGCTCAAGGCCTGGCTCGACCGGCTTGGCGTGCCCGGCGTGACCTTCCGCTATTCCGAAGCCGGCCCCGAAGGGCTCGCGGGCGGGCGCAAGGTGGTGGTCGCCTCGGCGCGCGGCGGTGCCTATTCCAACGAGGACATGGCCGAGAACCAGGAAAGCCTGCTCGCGACCATGTTCGGCTTCCTCGGGGTCGACGATCTCAGCTTCGTCCGCGTCGAGAAGACCGGCTTCGGACCCGAGGCGATCGAGGAAGGTTTCGCCGCGGCCAAGGCCGAGATCGCCAAGCTCTAGGCAAGCTGCGCGGGGTCGGGCATTGCCCCGGCGATGCCCGACCCTGCCAGCCGCCCCGTCCTCGTCCCCATCCTCGGCGACCAGCTCACCCGCGGTCTCGCCTCGCTGCGCGGGCGCGCCAAGAACGATACCGTCATCCTGATGATGGAGCTGTGGGACGAGGCCACCTACGTGCGCCACCACAAGCAGAAGATCGCGCTGATCTTCTCCGCCATGCGCCATTTCGCCGCCGAGCTCGAAGAGGCCGGCTGGAGCGTCGATTACATAAGGCTCACCGATCCCGACAATGCGGGCAGCTTTACCGGCGAGGTCGCGCGGGCGATCGAGCGCCACGATCCGCGCGCGGTGCATGTCACCCATTCGGGCGAATGGCGGGTCCAGCAGGCGATCGAGCAATGGCCCGAGAAATTCGCCTGCGAGGTCGAGATCCTGGAAGACGACCGGTTCCTCTGCCCGCTCTCCGAGTTCCGCGCCTGGGCGCAGGATCGCGGCACGCTGCGGATGGAGAATTTCTACCGCGACATGCGGCGCCGGACCGGGCTGCTGATGACCGATGACGGCAATCCCGTCGGCGGCGAGTGGAATTACGACAAGCTCAACCGCGAGGGCCCGGACGAGGACATGGACCCGCCGCCGCGCCGGGCCTTCCCCCCCGATGAAATCACCCGCGAGGTCCTCGCGCTGGTCAAGGAGCGGTTCGGCGGCCATTTCGGCAGTCTCGAAAACTTCGGCTGGCCGGTGACCCGCGAGGAGGCCGAGGAGGCCGCCGAGGCATTCTTCAGCGAACGGTTGGCGCGGTTCGGCCCCTATCAGGACGCGATGGTCCACGGGCAGGACGACCTCTACCATTCGATGCTCTCGACCAGCCTCAACCTCGGCCTGCTCGACCCGCTCGAGTTGTGCCGCCGCGCCGAAGCGCTCTACGCGTCGGGCGAGGCGCCGATCAATTCGGTCGAGGGCTTCATCCGCCAGATCATCGGCTGGCGCGAATATGTCCGCGGCTTCTACTGGCAGTTCATGCCCGGATTGGCGGAGGCGAACGCGCTCGAGGCGCACCGGCCGCTGCCCGAATTCTACTGGACCGGCGACACCAATATGCGCTGCCTCGCCGACTGCATCCGCTCGACCCGCGACAACGCGCATGCGCATCACATCCAGCGGCTGATGGTGCTGGGCAATTTCGCGCTGATCGCGGGGATCGACCCGCAGGCGGTGCAGGACTGGTATCTGGTGGTCTATGCCGACGCTTACGAATGGGTCGAACTGCCCAATGTGGCGGCAATGATCATCTATGCCGATGGCGGCAAGCTGGCGAGCAAACCCTATGCGGCGAGCGGCAATTACATCAACACGATGTCCGACTATTGCCGCAAATGCACCTATTCGCCGCACAAGAAGACCGGCGAAGGCGCTTGCCCCTTCAACCCGCTCTACTGGCATTTCATGGATCGCCACCGCGAGCGGCTGGAGAGCAATCCGCGCGTCGGCCGGATCTATGCCAATTGGGACCGGATGGGGGATGAGCGGCAGCGAGAATATCTCGACAGCGCGGAGGCGTTTCTGGAGACGCTGGTGCCGGCGAAGGAAGGTTGGGCGCGCGATTCGTGAATTCAGTCCGCTATCGCCGGCGCGAATTCGGCGATAGAGGGCAGCGATGATCGAACTATCCTGCCTCTGCGGCCAGCTCCGCGTCGACCTCACCAAGCGCCCCGACTTCGTCCACGAGTGCAACTGCACGCTGTGCCGCAAGACCGGCGCGCGCTGGGGTTATTTCCACCCCTCCGAAGCCACCGTGACCGGCGCATCGCAGGGCTACAGCCGCACCGACAAGCCCGAACCCGCCGCCGAGATCCGCTTTTGCGCAAGCTGCGGCGCGACCACCCATTTAACCCTGACCGCCGAGGCCGCAGCGAAATATGGCAATACCATGATGGGCGCGAACATGCTGCTGGCGGACGAGCGCGAGCTGGCGGGCGTCGAACTGCGCTATCCCGACGGGGAAGCGTGGTCGGGCGAAGGCGAATTCGCCTATGTGCGCGAGGCGCGAACTCTCGGGTGAGCGAAACGGAGCGCCCTGCGCTCGGGCCGAGCCGCTGCCTTGGTGCGGCCTAACCTCGGCGTTCAGACTAGGAAGGGTTTGGTCGGCTATTCACGCGGGATGAAACGCACAATTTTCCTGGGCCTCGGTGCGCTGATGGCCATCGCCGGGTCGGCAGCGCTGGCAAGCACCGTCGCCTCCGACTGGACCATCGGCCCGCACATCCGCGGCAAGAACTACTCGGTCGGGATGCCGTTGCAGCCCGCGCCCACCCGCAACGGCTGGGCCTTCGACTTTCCCTACCCCGACCGCTCCGCCGGGCATGTTCATTACGTGACCTACGACCCCGGTTCGCTCGCGGGGAAATCCCGGATCGTCGTGCGCTACCGCGTGGATGCTGCGCGCGGTACGCGTTTCGTGCCGCAGGAGCATCCCGAACTGCCCGGCACCGTCTCGATGGTGATCCAGCAGCGCGGCGACAATTGGAAGGCGAAGGGGCGGTTCGAACATTACCGCTGGTACTCGCCGGCTGCAAAGGTCCACGAAATCCGGCCGGGCGAGCACCAGATGACGCTCTCGCTCGACGATCCCGCGTGGATTTCGGTCTATGGCCGCCCGGCAAGCGAAAATCCGCGCGCATACCGCCAGGCGCTGGCCAATTCCGCACGGCTCGGGCTGGTGTTCGGCTCGACCGCCGCAAGGGGGCACGGAGTTTATGCCACCGCGCCGGCGCGTTTCGAACTGGTCAGTATCCGCGTCGAGTGAGCCGGCAGCGCCCGGCGCCTCGCCCAGCTGTTCCGGATCAATTCGTTCGGTCGGGCTTTCCGGCCTTGCCGCGTCGGCGCGCGAGGAGGAACAGCAGCGTGGGCCAGAATATGGTGTTGAGGATATCCACCGCCGACCCCGTGACAGTGGCGCCGCCGGCGGGCGAATAGGCGTCGATCGCCTCGTTTCCGAACGCGAAGAGGTAGACCAATGCGATCGGCACGCGCGAGCGCATGCGATGCCGCAGGAACAGCGCCGCCGCGAAGAAAATGATCAGACCCGCATGAAGGTGCAGCAGATCCTCGGTTGCACCGAGCGTGGTGCCCAGGGCCTGCTTCGCGGAGGAATATTGGCCGAGATAAGGGGTGATCGAAATGTCCACCCGGCCCCGCTACCGGCAGGCTATCCGCTTGTCACCAAAGAGTTTCGCCAAGCATGCGCGGTGAGTCCCGGCGTGAGGCGCCGGCAGCGCGCGATTACTCCTCGTGCCGCTCGCGCCGCAGCAGCTCCTCCTTGATCGCGGTGCCATAGGCGTAGCCGCCCAGCCCGCCATCGGCGGCGATCACTCGGTGGCAGGGGATCAGCACCGCGATGTGGTTCGCCCCGTTGGCACCGCCGACCGCGCGGCTTGCACCGGGATTGCCGAGTGCAGCGGCGAGCTGGCCGTAGCTGCGGGTTTCCCCGGGCGGAATTTCGCGCAGCGCCTGCCAGATGCGCTGCTGGAAGGCGGTGCCCTTGACGTCGAGCGGGATGTCACCGCCGAGCCCCGGCTGCTCGACCGCCCGGGTGACCTGCTCGAACAACTCCCGGAACTCCTCGCCGCCTTCGACCAGCTCGGCCCCAGGAAAGCGCCGCCGCAGCTCCGCCTCGCCTTCGTCGAAAGAGAGGCAGCACACCCCAGTCTCGGTGGCGGCGACCAGCATCGGACCCAGCGTCGTTGCGATCACACTCCAGTGGATGATGCGGCCCTTGCCGCCGCCGCGCCAGTCACTCGGTGTCATCCCCATCCGTCCCTCCATCGCGGCATAGAAGCGGCTGGGTGCCGGGAAGCCCGCATCGTAGATCGCATCGCTCACCCGTTCGCAGCCCTCCAGCATCTCCTTCGCGCGTTCCTCGCGCAGGGCGCGGGCATAGGCTGCGGGCGAGAGGCCGATGGCGCGCTTGAACAGCCGCTGGAAATGGCTGGGTGCATAGCCGGTCAGCCGTGCCAGCTGTCCAAGGGTCGCGCTCTCGCCGGCGCGGATCGCATCCAGTGCCGCGCGCACCGCAGCCTCTTCCTGGCTCTGGCAATCGGGGGCACAGCGCTTGCAGGCGCGCAGGCCTGCGGCCTCGGCCTCGGCAGGCGTGGTATAGAAGCGGACGTTGGCGCGCTTGGGCGCCCGCGCCGGGCAGGAGGGGCGGCAGTATATCCCGGTCGAATGCACCCCGGTGACGAAGACGCCGTCGAAGCGGCGGTCCTTGGCCAGCGCGATCCGCCAGCGGTCCTCGTCGCTCAGCTCCGGGGTGTCCGGGACTTCGACGGATGCAGCGGCAATCATCCCTTTATCCTCCTTTGCTTCGTGTCGCGATGCAAGCGGGGCTAGACTATATCCGCCATCGCGGCGTCCCGAAGCTTGCGGTCAATGTCGCGGGCGCGATAGAAGCGCCGCCGGATGGGACGTCTCCTTACTCTTTGTGCGCTGCTGCTCGGCCTGATCGCCGCGCCCTCGCCCGCGCTTGCCGAGCCTGCCGATATCGACGCGGCGGCGCGCGGGGTGGTGCGCGTGGTGATTCTCGGCAGCGACGGCGAGCAGGTCTATCCCATCAGCCACGGCAGCGGCTTCGCGGTCAGCCCCACGCAGATCGTCACCAACGCGCATGTCATCCGCGATGCCATGAACGACGAAAGCCTGCGGATCGGCATTGTCCCCTCCGATGGGGCGGAGGCGGTTTATGGCCGCGCGGTCGCGGTATCCTCGCGCAACGATCTGGCGCTGGTCGAACTCACCGGCGAACTGCGCCTGCCGCCGCTCACGCTGGCGGGCGGCCCCCCCGCGGACAGCGGAGAGGGCTATGCGGTCGGCTATCCGATGAATGTCGACAAGGCGCAGGGGCTCGACATCGGCGACATCTTCCGCAGCCAGCCGCCGGTCAAGAGCCGCGGCTTTCTCGCCGGGACCCGGCCTAGCCGCAGTTTCGACACCGTGCTTCACACCGCCCCGATCGCCCGCGGCAATTCGGGCGGCCCGCTGCTGGATGGCTGCGGCCGGGTGCTGGGCGTAAACAGCTTCGGCGCCGATTCGGGCGGCTCGGACGCGGAATTCTTCTTCGCCGTGTCGAACCGCGAATTGCGCGCTTTCCTGAACGACAATGAAATCGCCCCGCGGGTCAACGACACAGAATGCCGCAGCCTCGACGCTCTCGAGGCCGAAGAACGCGCGCGGATGGAACGCGAACAGAGCGCTGCGCGAGCCAGTCTGGAAAACCGCAGCGAAGAAGAGCGCATCCGCCGCGATCGCGCGCGCTTCGAGGCCGAGATGCAGGTGCGCGACGAACGCGACGATCGCATGCTGGCGAGCGTGCTGCTGCTGCTGCTCGGTGCCGGGCTGATCTGGTGGGCGTTCGAAAAGCGCGAGCCGGTCGAAAGCGAACTCGGGACCGTGACCTGGCCGGTCCGCAACCGGATCGTGCTGGCGCTGGGGATCGGCGCGGTGCTGGTCGCGCTGATGCTGCATGTCAGCCGCCCGGGGATCGACGAGATCGACCGCCGGGTCACGAGCGCGATGGGCGGAGAGGCGGATGCTCCGGGCGAAGCCGGCGCCCCCGGCTCGCAATCCGGCGAGGCGCGCTATGTCTGTACGCTCGATGCGCAGCGCAGCCGCGTCACCAGCGCGCAGGCGCAGGAGGTGAGTTTCGACTGGAGCGCCGGGGGCTGCGTCAACGAGCGCACCCAATACGGGCTTTCCGCCGGGACCTGGTCGCGCGTCTTCGTGCCAAACGAGGAACAGGCGGTCGCGGTCAACAGCTTCGATCCGGCACGGCGGATATACCGCACCGAACGCTACCTGCTCTCGCGCGAGGCCATGAGCACGGCGCGCGAAGCGCGCGGCAAATACAAGGCTCCGGCCTGCAAGTCCGAAGACGCCGCCTCGTCCTTGGGCGACATGCAGACCGAAGTCGTCTCCGTCCTGCCGACGCAGCCCAACGAGCGGCTGGTCTATTCCTGCGAGATCGCCGAGAGCGAGTGAACCGTCCCTCGGCTGGCCGCCTGTTGGCGACGAGTTTGACGGGCACCCGGCTTGCGCTTCGCGATACCCGATGCTAGGCGCGCGACAGCTTTGCCGGGGTGGCTTTCGTCCATCCGCGACGCCGGGCTGACAGCATCGTTATTTTCCGGACCTCGAGAGGACGACAGCGCGTGGAGATTTCCGCCGGTATACAGGCAAGCCTGGCAGGGCGCTATGCGTCGGCCCTGTTCGACCTGGCGAGCGAGAACGGCACAGTGACCGCGGTCGAATCGGACCTCGACAAGCTCGAGGCCGCTTTGGCCGAATCGGGTGAACTGGCCCAGCTCACCACCAACCCCAAGGTATCGCGCAAGGCCGCCGGTCAGGCGCTGTCGAGCGTGGGCACCGTGCTCGGCCTCGCCGAACTGACGCAGAACTTCGTCGGGGTGCTGGCGCACAACCGCCGGCTGGCGCAACTGCCCAAGGTAATCCGCGCCTTCCGCGCGATCGCCGCCGCCCAGCGCGGCGAGATCACCGCGCAGGTCGTCAGCGCGCATGCGCTCAGCGACACGCAGCTCGAGCAGATCCGTTCGCGGCTCACCGCGCGCGAGGGCCGCACCGTCAAGCTTTCCACGACCGTCGATCCCGAGCTTCTCGGCGGTTTGGTCGTTACGATCGGATCGAAGCGCATCGACGGCTCGATCCGCACCCGCCTCAATTCCCTCGCCCAGGCGATGAAGGCCTGATCAAAGGACGTTACTCATGGATATCCGCGCCGCAGAAATTTCGAAGGTCATCAAGGACCAGATCGCCAATTTCGGCACCCAGGCCGAAGTCAGCGAAGTCGGCACCGTTTTGTCGGTGGGTGACGGCATCGCCCGCATCCACGGTCTCGACCAGGTCCAGGCCGGCGAGATGATCGAATTCGCCAATGGCGTTCAGGGCATGGCGCTCAACCTCGAGGCCGACAATGTCGGCGCGGTGATCTTCGGTTCCGATACCGAGATCAAGGAAGGCGACAGCGTCAAGCGCACTCAGACCATCGTCGACGTGCCCGTTGGCAAGGGCCTGCTCGGCCGCGTCGTCGACGCCCTTGGCAACCCGATCGATGGCAAGGGCCCGATCGTGGCGACCGAGCGTCGCCGCGTCGAGAAGAAGGCCCCGGGCATCATCCCGCGCGAATCGGTGTCCGAGCCGGTCCAGTCGGGCCTCAAGGCGATCGACGCGCTGGTTCCCGTCGGCCGCGGCCAGCGCGAGCTGATCATCGGCGATCGCCAGACCGGCAAGTCCGCCGTCGCGATCGACACCTTCATCAACCAGAAGGAAAACAACGCCGGCGACGACGAAGGCAAGAAGCTCTACTGCATCTATGTCGCGGTCGGCCAGAAGCGCTCGACCGTCGCGCAGATCGTCAAGAGCCTCGAGGAAAACGGCGCGATGGAATATACCATTGTCGTCGCGGCCACCGCATCGGAGCCCGCTCCGCTGCAGTATCTCGCGCCCTACACCGGCTGCGCGATGGGCGAATTCTTCCGCGACAACGGCATGCATGCCGTGATCGTCTATGACGATCTTTCCAAGCAGGCCGTGGCTTATCGCCAGATGTCGCTGCTGCTGCGCCGCCCGCCGGGCCGCGAAGCCTATCCCGGCGACGTGTTCTATCTCCACAGCCGCCTGCTCGAGCGCGCGGCCAAGATGAACAAGTCGGAAGGCGGCGGCTCGCTGACCGCTCTGCCGATCATCGAGACCCAGGCGGGCGACGTCTCGGCCTATATTCCGACCAATGTGATCTCGATCACCGATGGCCAGATCTTCCTCGAGACCGAATTGTTCTACCAGGGCATCCGTCCGGCGATCAACGTCGGCCTGTCGGTCAGCCGCGTCGGCGGTGCCGCGCAGACCAAGGCGATGAAGAAGGTCTCCGGCTCGATGAAGCTCGACCTCGCGCAGTACCGCGAGATGGCCGCCTTCGCGCAGTTCGGTTCGGACCTCGACGCCTCGACCCAGAAGCTGCTCAACCGCGGTGCACGGCTGACCGAGCTGCTCAAGCAGCCGCAGTATTCGCCGATGCCGTTCGAGGAGCAGACGATCTCGATCTTCGCCGGCACCAACGGCTACCTCGATGCGATCGCGGTCGACCGGGTCAACGAATACGAGGCCGCCATGCTCAGCCACATGCGCAGCGAGCACGCCGAGGTGCTGGAGACCATCCGCACCACCGGCAAGTTCGAGGACGATACGAAGGCCAAGGTCGTCGCCGCGCTCGACAAGTTCGCCAAGCAGTTCGCCTGATCGACGCGTGAGCTACACCGTCTTCGCCACGATCCCGGTCAAGCCGGAGCATATGGATGCCGCCTGCGAAGCGGTGGCTGCCATCGTGCCCGCGACTCGCGGAGAAGACGGGTGCGTTTGCTTCGAACCGCGGCGTGCGGCGGACGGATCGAGTACGATCATGATTTTCGAACAATGGGCGGATCGCGCCGCGTTCGATTTCCACCACGCCCAGGATTACACCAAGGACGTTTTCGCAAAATACGAGAACTGGCTCGCAAGCGCGCCGGTACTCGTCGAAGCGAAGCCGCTGGAAGACTGAAACCATGGCTAGCCTGAAAGAACTCAAGGGCCGTATCAACTCGGTCAAGTCGACCCAGAAGATCACCAAGGCCAAGCAGATGGTCGCGGCGGCCAAGCTGCGCCGTGCGCAGGCGGCTGCCGAACAGGCACGCCCTTATGCCGAGCGGCTGTCGGGCGTCATGGCCTCGCTCGCGGGCAAGGTCAGCGGCGACAGCGCGCCCCGGCTGCTGGCCGGGACCGGTGCCAGCCAACGCTATCTGCTGGTGGTGGTCAACACCGACAAGGGCCTGTGCGGCGGTCTCAACGCCAATATCGTCAAGGCCGCCAAGGCCCGCGCGCGCGAGCTGATCAAGGCGGGCAAGGACGTGCAGTTCTACCTCGTCGGCAAGAAGGGCCGCGCGCCGATCAAGCGCGAGTTCGCCGAGCTGGTCGAGAAGCAATTCGACACCAGCGAGGTCCGCACCCCGGGCTTCGTCGAGGCCGAAGCGATTGCCGACGATCTGATCGCGCGGTTCGACCGCGGCGAATACGACATCGCGCAGTTGGTCTATCCGATCTTCCGCAGCGCGCTGTCGCAGGACCCGACCATCGACCAGCTGATCCCCGTGCCCTCGCCCGAGGTCTCGGGCGACAACAAGGATGCCGGAGCGGTGGTCGAATACGAGCCGGGCGAAGAGGAAATTCTCGAGGAGCTGCTGCCGCGCTACGTCAAGACGCAGCTGTTCGGAGCGCTGCTCGAGCGCGAGGCCTCGGAACAGGGCGCGTCGATGACCGCTATGGACAATGCCACGCGCAATGCCGGCGATCTCATCAAGGACCTGACCATCCAGTACAACCGCAGCCGTCAGGCCGCGATCACCACCGAACTGATCGAAATCATCGCCGGCGCCGAAGCGCTCTGACCCTTATGAAAGCCAATCTCTTGAACAAGCTCGCCTTCCTTCTCGTCCCCCTGCTCGCTCTGGCCGCATGCGGCGAGGAACCCGCCGCCGAAGTCGCCCAGACCCAGGTCGCGACGCCCGAACCGGTGGCAACGCTGCCCGCCCCCAATCAGGCGCTGTTCACGCAGCTCTTTGCCGACGCCTGTCCCGAAGCGGAGCCGGTCAACACCGCAGTCTGCCGCCGCGCCGGCCTCGGTTCGGACGAGGTCCTGTGCGAATTCGGCCTCGGCGAGGACGAATATCTGCGCAACGACGCGACCCTTACTCCCGGCGATGGTCAATGGACGCTCGCCGATCCCGAAAACGTGTGCGCCTCTTAAGGCGCCCAACCCCTAAGGCAGGATCCTGATCATGGCCACCGCTCCCGTACTCAACCAGACCACGACCGGCGTCATCAGCCAGGTCATCGGCGCCGTCGTCGACGTGCAGTTCGAAGGCGAACTGCCGGCGATCCTGACCGCGCTCGAAACCCGCAACGGCGACACCACGCTCGTCCTCGAGGTTGCCCAGCACCTCGGCGAGAACACCGTCCGCACCATCGCGATGGACGGCACCGACGGCCTCACCCGCGGGCAGGAAGTGATCAACACCGGCGCGCAGATCCGCGTCCCCGTCGGTCCCAAGACGCTTGGCCGGATCATGAACGTCATCGGCGAGCCGATCGACGAACGCGGCCCCGTGGGCGCCGAGACGACCATGCCGATCCATGCCGAGGCTCCGCTGTTCGTCGACCAGTCGACCGAGGCGGCAATTCTCGTCACCGGGATCAAGGTCATCGACCTGCTCGCGCCCTATGCGCGCGGCGGCAAGATCGGCCTGTTCGGCGGCGCCGGCGTCGGCAAGACGGTCCTCATCCAGGAACTGATCAACAACATCGCCAAGGGCCATGGCGGCGTCTCGGTGTTCGCGGGCGTCGGTGAGCGGACCCGCGAGGGGAACGACCTCTACCACGAATTCCTCGATGCGGGCGTCATCGCCAAGAACGAGGCCGGTGAGGCAATCTCCGAAGGTTCCAAGGTTGCGCTGGTGTTCGGCCAGATGAACGAGCCTCCGGGCGCGCGTGCCCGCGTGGCGCTTTCAGGTCTGACGATGGCGGAATATTTCCGCGACGTCGAAGGCCAGGACGTGCTGTTCTTCGTCGACAACATCTTCCGCTTCACCCAGGCGGGTTCGGAAGTGTCCGCGCTGCTCGGCCGCATTCCGTCGGCGGTGGGCTATCAGCCGACGCTGTCGACCGACATGGGCAATCTGCAGGAACGCATCACCTCGACCAACAAGGGCTCGATCACCTCGGTGCAGGCGATCTACGTCCCCGCGGACGATCTCACCGATCCCGCACCTGCCGCTTCGTTCGCCCACTTGGACGCCACCACGACTCTGAACCGCGCGATTTCGGAGCTGGGCATCTACCCGGCGGTCGATCCGCTCGATTCCACCAGCCGAGTGCTCGAACCGCGCGTCGTCGGCGAGGAGCATTACCGCACGGCTCGCCGGGTCCAGGAAACGCTGCAGAAGTACAAGAGCCTGCAGGACATCATCGCCATTCTCGGCATGGACGAGCTGTCCGAAGAGGATAAGCTGACGGTCAGCCGCGCGCGCAAGATCCAGAAGTTCCTCAGCCAGCCGTTCCACGTGGCCGAAGTCTTCACCAGCATCCCGGGCGTGTTCGTCCAGCTCGAAGACACGGTGAAGAGTTTCAAGGCGGTGGTCGACGGCGAATACGACTATCTGCCGGAGAGCGCCTTCTACATGGTCGGCGGGATCGATCAGGCGGTCGAGAAGGCCAAGAAGATGGCCGACGAAACCTGACACATTTCCCTCCCGCACGCGGGAGGGCGGAGAGACCAGCATGGCTTTGCATTTCGAACTCGTCACCCCGATCAAGCAGGTCCGCAGCGAGGACGTCCACATGGTGGTCGTCCCCGGTACGGAAGGCGAGTTCGGCGTGCTCGAGGGGCATGCGCCCTTCATGTCGACCATCCGCGACGGCGCGGTGCAGGTCTACCGGACCGAGGGCGGCGCGCCCGAGATGATCGAAGTGCGCGGCGGTTTCGCCGAAGTGGGCGAGAACGGCCTCACCGTGCTGGCGGAGCATGTCGAGGGCTGACTGCCCGCAGCATCGCGGAATACTGGAAAGGGCGGCCTCGCGGGGCCGCCCTTTTCGTTTGCGGATCGCTGGCTAGCCGGGCTTCTTCGCGCTCGCCTTGCGCTTCTTCATCGCATCGTGAAAACGGTCGGCCCAGCCCGGCTTCACGATCTGCTCGCCCCGCACCATCCGCAGATCGCCCGCAGCGACATCGCCGCTGACCGCGCTGCCCGCCGCCACGATCGCGTCGCGGCCGATGGTGACCGGTGCGATCAGCGCGCTGTTGGAGCCGATGAAGGCGTTTTCGCCGACCACGGTCCGGTGCTTGAAATAGCCGTCGTAATTGCAGGTGATCGTGCCCGCGCCGATATTGGCGCCCGCGCCCACCTCGGCATCGCCGAGATACGTCAGATGGCTGGCCTTGGCGCCCTCGCCCAGCACCGCCGCCTTCATCTCGACGAAATTGCCGACGAAGCTGTTCTTTCCCATCACCGCACCCGGGCGCAGCCTCGCGAAAGGACCGGCTTGTGCGCCCTCGCCGATGGTGGCGCCCTCGATATGGCTGAAGGCCTTGATATGCGCGCCGTCGGCCACACTGACGCCGGGTCCGAACACCACATTGGGTTCGATCACGACATCACGGCCCAGCTTCGTGTCGTAGCTGAAGAACACCGTCTCGGGCGCCTTGAGCGTGACGCCGTCGGCCATGGCTTCCTCGCGGCGAAAGGCCTGCCAATGCGCTTCGGCGGCGGCGAGTTCGGCGCGGCTGTTGATCCCCCGCACCTCGTCCGGATCGTCCGTGACCACCACCGCGCTGTGGCGACCGTCGGCATTGGCGACGTTGACCACGTCGACGAGGTAGTATTCCCCCTGGCTGTTGTCGTTGCCGACCCGCCTCAGCAGTTCGAACATGTCGGAGGCGCGGGCCGCCATCAGCCCCGAATTGCACAGACGGCAGCTGCGCTCTTCCTCGGTCGCGTCCTTGTGCTCGACCATCTTGGCGATACGCCCGTCCTCGTGGGCGAGCACGCGGCCATACTGCAGCGGGTCTTCCGGTTCGAAGCCCAGCACGACCACCGCGGGCGCATCGTCGGCATGGAGCCGGTCGAGCATCGCCTGCATCGTCTTTGCGCGCACGAAGGGCACGTCGCCGTAGAGTATCAGCACGTCGCCATCGAACCCGTCCAGGCCAGCCTGCGCCTGCTGGACGGCGTGCCCGGTGCCGAGCTGCGGCTCCTGCAGGCTGGTCTCGGCGCGGCCCGCCATCGTCGCCTCGAGCTGCTCGCGGCCGCTGCCGACCACCACGACCGTCTTGGCTGGGCCCAGTTCGGCCGCAGAGGCCATCAGGTGGTCGATCATCGGCCGACCGGCGATCGGATGCAGCACCTTGTGCAGGTCGCTCTTCATGCGGGTGCCCTTGCCCGCAGCGAGAATGACGGCGGCGAATTCGCGTTTCTGGATCATGGTCTGCGCCTTGCCACCATTCGCTTGCGGTTTGAAGTCGCATCCTTCACCGCCGCGCGCATGGCCAGATTTCCCTTCGACATCGTCGCGTTCGACCTCGACGGAACGCTGCTCGACAGTTTCCGCGATCTGGGTGCCGCGGTGAACCACGCGCTCGAGCTGGGCGGGTTCGAGCCGGTGCCGGTGGAGAGCAGCAAGGATCTGATCGGCGGCGGGGCCAAGGTGATGCTGGCGCGCGCGGTCGAGCGCCAGGGCGGGATGCCCGAGGACGAGTTTCGTCCGCTCTACAAGCAGATGCTCACCTATTACGCCGCCAACAACGCGGTCCACACGCGGCCCTATCCCGGCGCGGAGGAATGCCTCGATGCGCTGGCCGCCCGCGGCGTCAGGATGGCGGTGGTGACCAACAAGTTCGAGGACTTCGCGCGCGGGATACTCGCCGCGCTGGGCCTCGCCGACCGGTTCGAGACCATCATCGGCGGCGACACCATGGGCAAGGGCCGCGCCAAGCCGGAACCGGATTCGCTGATCGAAGCGCGGCTGCGCTGCGGCGGCGGCAGCTTTGCCTTCGTGGGCGACAGCACCTATGACGTCATGGCAGCCCGCGCCGCGCGGGTGCCGGTGATCGGCGCGCGCTACGGCTATTGCGACAAGCCGCCGGGCGAGCTCGGCGCCGATGCCGAGATCGATTCGCTCGCCGAGCTGATTTCGGCGCTCGAGAATCTGGCGAGCGCCTGAAGCCGGCCTGAGGCTCGCCCCGACCCTACGGCACGGCGGCGCGTCGAACTGGCGGTTGCAAGCGCGCGGCGAACATGTCAGTCCGCCGCTCGGATTGACGTTCACGTAAACCATATCGGAGACCCCGCATGACCATCGATTTCAAGGACAAGGTAGCCATCGTCACCGGCGCAGGCGGCGGACTGGGCCGCGAATACGCACTCGAGCTCGGCAAACGCGGCGCCAAGGTCGTGGTCAACGACCTGGGCGGATCACGCGACGGCACCGGCACTTCCGATATGGCAGCCAAGGTCGTCGAGGAGATCGAAATGGCCGGCGGCACCGCGATGGCCAATGGCGCCTCGGTCACCAACCCCGAGCAGATGGAAAAACTGGTCGCCGACGCCAAGCAGAAATGGGGCGGCGTCCATGTGCTGATCAACAATGCCGGCGTGCTGCGCGACAAGACCTTCGCCAAGATGACCGCGGAAGACTTCGCCTTTGTCGTCGACGTCCACCTCAACGGTTCGGCCTATGCCACCAAGGCCTGCTGGGAGACCTTCCGCGACCAGGCCTATGGCCGCGTGCTAATGACCGCGAGTTCGACCGGACTGTTCGGCAATTTCGGCCAGGCCAATTACGGCGCGGCCAAGCTGGGCCTCGCGGGCCTGACCAAGACGCTCCAGCTCGAGGGCGCGAAGTACAACATCAAGGTCAACACGCTCAGCCCCGTCGCCGGCACCCGGATGACCGAGGACCTGTTCCCCGAGGAAGCCTTCAAGCTGTTCGATCCGGTCAATGTCGTCCCCGCGGCGCTGTTCCTCGTCAGCGAGGATGCGCCCAGCAACGCCATCGTCGGCGCGGGTGCGGGCGGGTTCCACTCCTCCTGGGTGGTGATGAACGACGCCGTCTGGCTCCCCGAGGACCAGCGCACCGTCGAAGGCTTCGCCGAGAACTGGAAGACCATTTCGGACTTCTCCAACCTCAAGGCGCCGCAGTCGGGCTCCGAGCAGTCGGGCAACATCCTCACCGCAATGCAGAAGGTCACCGGCACCGGCCCGTCCTCCGCGCGCAGCTGATCCTGCCGTCCTCCGCTTGCGTGGCGTATTGACGCCGTAATACACCGAGCCTATTCTCCCTGTCTTCAGGATGGGGAGAATAGGCCGTGTACAGCCAGCAGGATCTCAATTCCGCAGTCGCCGCCGGGGCGATCAGCGCCGAGGCGGCCGACGCGCTGCGCGCGCATGTCGCGGCGCAGAACGACTCCGTACCGGCCGATGCCGAGCATTTCCGCCTGATCACCGGGTTCAACGATGTCTTCGTCTCGATCGGCGTGGTGATCCTGCTGGTCGCGATGGCAGCGATCGGCGGATCGATCTACGAAAGCACTGCCGGCCCTTCCCCGGCCGGCGCGGCGCTGGTGGCGGGCACCTCCTGGCTGCTTGCCGAATTCTTCACCCGCAAGAAACGCATGGCGCTGCCCTCGATCATCCTCCTGCTCGCCTTCGTCGGCGGAGTATTTTCCACACTGGTCGGGCTCTCGCTGGAACTCATCGGAAACGACCCTGCCCGCGAGACCGTTGGCGTGCTGCTCATTGCGTTGGCCGGACTGATCACCGCCGCGGCAGCCTTGTTCCACTGGAAGCGTTTCATGGTGCCGATCACCATCGCCGCGGGTACTGCCGCGCTTGCCGCAACCGTGGTCGCGCTGATCGTCGCCGTGATCGGACCCAATTCCGACGATGTCGGCGATGTGATGCTGGTCATCGTCTTCGTGGCCGGGCTGGCGATCTTCGCCTTCGCGATGCGCTGGGACATGAGCGATCCTGTGCGCGGAACGCGGCGCAGCGATGTCGCCTTCTGGCTGCACCTGCTCGCCGCTCCGATGATCGCGCATCCGGTGTTCGTGCTGATCGGGGTGACCGATGGCAGGACGTTCGGACCCGGCGCGGCGCTGGCGGTGCTGGCGGTCTATGTCGCCTTCGGTCTGGTCGCGCTGGCGGTCGATCGGCGGGCGCTGCTGGTCTCCGCGCTCGCCTATGTTCTCATCGCGCTGACGCTGCTGTTCGACCGCTTCGGCGCGGTGGAACTCAGCTTCGCGCTCACCGCTCTGGTGATCGGTTCGGCGCTGCTGACGCTGAGCGCGATGTGGACTCCGATCCGCCGCGCTGTGGTCGGCGCCTTGCCGGGAAGCATGAGTGTGCGGTTGCCCGCCACAGCCTGACGCTCAGTCCGCGACTGCCTTGACCAGCCGGCGCTCCATGGGGGCGAGCACGCCGGCGAGTTCGTGGCCCCGCTTGAGCACCTGGCCGTGTTCGCCGAACAGCGTCCACATCCCCTGCCGGTTGCGCAGCGCGGGCCGCTTCTCGACCCGCATCTGCGGCCGTTCGGCGGCACGGCGGAAGGCCGAGAAGCTTGCCATCTCGCGCGCGAAATCCATCGCATAGTCGCGCCATTCGCCCGCCGCGACCATCCGGCCGTAGAGATCGAGGATGCGGAGCAATTCCGCGCGGGTGAATGCGACCTGCAGCGGCGCGCGCTGCGGAAAGGGCAGCACCGCGCCCGAGCCCGGCGGCGCTCCGGTCTGCCCCATCAGTCCTGCGTACCGCTGCGCAGGGTCTCGTCCTCCGACCCTGCGGCGGGCTGGGGAAAGGCCTTGCGCAGGCTGTCGAGTTCGGCGCGCATCTCCGTGAGCTGCTTTTCGAGCGCCGCGATGCGGCCCGGATCGGGCTCGCACGGCTCGTTGCAGGGCGTGCCATAGGGCATGAACTCGCGCATATAGGTTTCCACCGGCACCAGCGTGCTGCGCGCCTTGAAGCCGACCATCGTCGCGCCTTCGGCTACATCGTCGAAGACCACCGCATTGGCGCCGATCCGCGCTCGGTCGCCCACGGTGATCGGCCCGATGACCTGCGCGCCCGAGCCAATGATGACATTGTTGCCGATGGTCGGGTGGCGCTTGCCGCCCACGCCGTTGGTGGGATTGGTGCCGCCTAGCGTGACGCATTGGTAGATGGTCACGTCATGGCCGATCACCGCGGTCTCGCCGATCACCGAGAAACCGTGATCGATGAAGAAATTGCGCCCGATTTTGGCGCCGGGGTGAATGTCTATCGCGGTGAGGAAGCGGCTGGTGTGATTGACCAAACGGGCGAGGAAGAACAGCTCGGCTTCGAACAGCCAATGCGCCACCCGGTGCCAGAACAGCGCCCAAACCCCGGGATAAAGCAGCATTTCCCAGCGCGAACGCGGCGCGGGATCGCGCGCGCGGATCGAGTCCAGATAGGCAAAGAGACGGTCGAACATCGGTCGGGATTCTTCCACCAATTGCGGATCAAAGCAAGCGGGCCTGCTCTGGCCCTTCCACGGCGTCCAGTGCATCGCGCCAGATCGACATGGTGGCGGGCGCCTTGCGTTCAAGAGATATCCGGTCGATCTCGGCGACCAGCCGCTCGATGGCGGCATAGCTGCGAGTGACGCGCGGGACGAGATACTGCATCGCGCCCTCGGCAAGAGCCAGGCGGCGCTGTTCGGCATGGGCGGCGATCAGGTCGGCCACCATCGCGTCGTCGGGCGCGGTTATCGCCATCTGCAACGATCCGCCCAGCCGCGAGCGCAGATCGGGAAGCGCAATGTCCCACTGCGCGTCACCGGCGATCAGCAGCAGCGGGCGACCATCTTCCTGTGCACGGTTCCAGCGGTGGAACAATTCGGTCTCGTCCCACGCCTGCGCGTCGTCGATCGCCTCGCCCTGCCCCTGGGCTTCGAACCAGCGCGCCAGCAGCGACTTGCCCGATCGCGGCGGCCCCAGCAGCACTGCGGTACGAAAAGGCCAGTCCTGCGGCCGGGCGAGCGCATCGACCGCACTGCGGTTGCCTGCTCCCACGACGATGCGCGATGCGGTGGCTTCGCCGGAATCGAGAGGCAGCGCGATCTGGGACATCGGCGCCCCCGCCTAGCGGCTGATCAGGAGCGCGTTGTTGCCCTGTTGCACGGTGAAGCCGCGCGCGCGCAGGGCGCCAGCGAGATCCTGGATCGAGCCGGCATAGCTTACCGTGAGCACTGAGGTGCCGCCGATCGCGGTGCTGCGAATGCCGGCGTTGCGCACACCCGAGGACGCGCGAACTTCGCTCAGCGCCGCGTTGAAGGCTGCGGCGTCCGGCGTCTGGACCTGCACCGTATAGAGGGCGACCGACCCTTCTGGGGGCGGGGTGTTGACCGGCGCGGCGCTGATCGTGCCGTCGGTTTCGGCCGCCGCGCTCGATGCGCGTTCGCGTGCGGCCCGCTCCGCCCGTTCGCGCGCATCCGCCGCCTGCCCCGCCTCGATCAGCCGCAGCAGCGCGGGGTCGATTTCGGGGGTGCCGAGATTGAGCGTCGGATCGGGGCTGAGCAATCCTTCGGCGAAGGCGCGGGCGAAGATTGCGTCGAACCGCGTCACCGCCCGCGCGAGCATGTCGGGCAGCTCCTGCGGGCTGTCCGCGGTCATCTCGAAACCGGCGAGATAGACGCTGTCGGGGCCGTAGCGCGCGGTGAAACGCCCGGTCACCGGGCCGCCGGGATAGGAATAGTCGAGATTGGCGATCGGAATCAGGACGTTCGAGGCGCTGAACTGGTCGAGCACATTGCGCCACCACAACCGGCTGCGCCGCCCGGTCTGGCCGTAATTGACGAGCAGCGAATCGCTCCCCGCGCCAGACGGGCGGACGTAGTCGATACGGCTCGAACCCGCCTGGTATTCGGCCCATGCGCGCTGCCAGGGGTTGCGCATCTCGTAGACCAGCTGCGTCCCCGCCGAGACCGTCACCGGCACCAGCAGCATTGGCGCAGACCGCCGCGCTTGCTCATCGCCGCCGAGATAGGCGTTCGCGCGCTGGCGGTCGAAGATCACCCCGAGCCGGGCGATATAGCGCCGCGGACCGAGCTGCTCGCGTTCGATGACAATCGCCGAGACCATCGCGGCGATCTGCGAATCGGAAAGCTCGGGCCCCTCGAGCCGCTCCCAGGCCTGGCGCTGCGCCGCTTCCCAGCCCTTGGCGCGGGCGTCCTGGGCATTCTCGCCGGTGACATCCACTTCCACCCCGGTAACCGAAATGTCTCTCGACGCCGCGATCGGGGCGATCCCGCGCTCGCCGTCGACCTGCGCGAATAGCGCCGCCGCGCACAGCGCAAGCAGCGCCAGAGCGACGATCAGCAGGGCCTGCAATCGGCCGATTGGTGGGAGAGCGAAGCGCATCATGGGGAAAACACCGGCCTTTTGCCCAAAGCCCCGTGCGAATCCAAGCGGGAATGCTAAAGGACCGGGCATGAATGGCAAGAATTCCCCCTACACCTATGCCGATGCGGGCGTTTCGATCGCCGCGGGCAACGCGCTGGTCAATGCGATCGGGCCGCTGGCGAAGTCCACCGCGCGCCCCGGCGCCGACAGCGAGCTGGGGGGATTCGGCGGCTTCTTCGATCCCAAGGCGGCGGGTTATATCGACCCGCTGCTGGTCGCGGCCAACGACGGGGTCGGGACCAAGCTCAAACTGGCGATCGATCACGACCGCCACGACAGCGTCGGCGTGGATCTGGTCGCGATGTGCGTCAACGATCTCATCGTCCAAGGCGCCGAACCGCTGTTCTTTCTCGATTATTTCGCCACCGGCAAGCTCGAGAACGGGATCGCCGAACGTGTCGTCGCGGGTATCGCTGAGGGCTGCAAGCAGGCCGGCTGCGCGCTGATCGGCGGCGAGACAGCCGAAATGCCGGGCATGTACGCGCCGGGCGATTACGACCTCGCGGGCTTCTGCGTGGGCGCGGTCGAACGCGGCCAGCAGCTCACGGGCGAGCGAGTGGCGCCCGGACAGGTGCTGCTCGGGCTCGCCAGCTCGGGGGTCCATTCCAACGGCTATTCGCTGGTCCGGCGGCTGGCGGCGGATAAAGGCTGGCAGCTCGACGCACCAGCACCGTTCGCGCCCGAAACGGCGCTCGTCGATGCGCTGATCGAACCCACGCGGATCTATGTGAAGAGCCTGCTCGGGCCGATCCGCGCCGGGCAGATCGCCGCGCTGGCGCATATCACCGGGGGCGGGCTGCTGGAGAATATCCCGCGCGTGCTCCCCGAGGGCGCGCATGCGGTGGTCGATGCCGACGCCTGGGAGCAGCCCGGGCTGATGGCTTTCCTCCAGCAGCAGGGCGCGATCGAGCCGGCGGAGATGGCGCGGACCTTCAATTGCGGCGTGGGCATGGTGCTGGCGGTCGATCCGACCGATGTCGAGGCGTTGACCGAAGCGCTCGATACCGCGGGCGAGACGGTCCTGCGGATCGGCACCATTGAGGAAGGCGAGCGCGGCTGCACCGTTCGGGGCAGCGCCGGAAACTGGGGCGCCGATGCGGCCTGGGAGGCCCGTCACCTTGCCTGAAGGACACCGCGACAAGGCCAGGGTCGCGGTCTTCATTTCCGGACTGGGCACCAATATGGCCGCGCTGCTCTACGCCGGGCGCCAGCCGGGATCGCCCTATGAGGTGGTGCTGGTTGCGAGCAACGATCCGCAGGCCGAGGGGCTGGAGCTGGCGCGGGGCGAAGGCGTCGCCACTTTCGCGCAGTCGCACAGCGGCATGGCTCGCGCAGAGCACGATGCGGCGATGGAGCAGGCCGCCACCGATGCAGGCGCCGATTATATCGCGCTGGCGGGCTACATGCGGATTCTGACTCCCGGCTTCGTCGCGCGCTGGAAGGGGCGGATGCTCAACATCCACCCTTCCCTTTTGCCGCTCTATCCCGGGCTCGACACGCATGCCCGCGCCATCGCAGCGGGGGATGCCAGCGCCGGCGCGACGGTCCATCTGGTGAGCGACGAACTCGACATGGGCGAAGCGCTCGGGCGCGCCGAAGTGGCGATCCGCACCGGGGACACGCCCGAGAGCCTCGCAAGCCGCGTCCGTCTCGCCGAGCATCAGCTCTACCCCCGCGTGCTTGCGGAGTATGTGGCCCAAGACCATCGAACGCAGGCGTCGTGCGCCGGCGCAATGCGGTAGCAGGGCTCTTAGCCGCCATGTCCGCAACCCCGCCCCGCCCCCATCCGCTCGCCCGTTCCGGCTTCGCGCGCCACGCCGACCGCATAATCGCGCGGATTTGGCGGCACGGGCTGACCCCCAAGCCCCCGCTCGACCCCGAATTCCTGTGGCGCAAGGGCAGCGAGGGCTTCGAGGGAGAGGACGAAACCTCGATCCGAGCACCCGAAGACGTCGCCGATTTTCGCGACCGGGTCGAACATCTGTGCAGGAGCCTGACCGAGGAAGCCGCGCTCAATGCGCTGGGGCATACCCTGGCCTATGGTCAGATCACCGCGGCGATCCGCAAGCGCCATGCGCTTGGTCGGCTGTGGCGCGACCGGCCCGAACTCGCAACCACGCCAATCGCGCCGCCGATCGTAGTGGTGGGCCAGATGCGCGCCGGCACGACAAGGCTGCACCGGCTGCTTTCGGCCGATCCGGCGCATGCGGGCACGCGGTTCTGCAACGCGCTCGACCCGGTCCCGGCCAAGCCCGACTGGCGCCCGATCAAGAGCGGCTTCGCGCTGGCGCTGGCGCGGCGAATCAATCCCTGGCTCGATACGCTGCACCCCTTCGGCGCGACGCGAGTCGACGAGGAGATCAGCTGGCTCTCCTACGCGCTCGACGCCTGCACCTACGAGGCGCAGTGGCGCATTCCGAGCTTCGTCGCCTTCAACGAATCAACCGATCCTGCGCCGATATACCGCGAATTCGCGCGAATCCTGCGCACCGATGCGGCGGCGATGGGGAACGCCGAACTGCCGCGGGTGCTGAAGGTCCCGCAGTATTCGGAGGCTCTGCCGGCGCTGCTAGATCAGTTTCCCGACGCCCGAATCGTCGTCGCCCGGCGCGACGAGGAGGCGGTGCTGGAAAGCTCGGTTTCGATGGTTGCGAGCCAGTCCGCATTCCAGTCGGATCACGCCGATCTTGCTGCCATCCGAGCGGAATGGCGGCGGAAAATCGCGCTGCGAACTGCTCGGATCGAGGCCGCGCTGGCCCAATTCGACGGTCCGCTTGCCCGAGTGGACTTCGATGAGTTCGACTTCGACAGCGAGGCGGTCGTGAAGCGCATTTATAAGGATCTGAGAATCGGTTTTTCATCCGAAGCCCGGATTGCCATGCGCCGCGAAAACGCGCGCGCCTCGCGCGACAGCCATGGGCAACATCGCGCACAGATCTCCGGATTCAAATCGCGGGGTGCGGAACCGACCAGCCAGGCCGGGACGGTTCGTCAGACCTGAAACCGGCGGGGAGAAGGCGAGCAGCCTCGCCCTTCCCCGCCAGCCGGATCAGCCGACGATTTCGTCGTCGTTGAAGAAGAAGGCGATCTCGTTCGCGGCGTTCTCTTCGGAATCCGAACCATGGACCGAATTGGCCTCGATGTTCTCGGCATAGGCCTTGCGGATCGTGCCCTCGGCGGCATCGGCCGGGTTGGTCGCGCCCATCACGTCGCGGTTGCGCTTCACCGCATCCTCGCCCTCGAGCACCTGGACCACCACCGGGCCGCTGGTCATGAAGGTGACGAGTTCGCCGTAGAAGGGGCGATCCTTGTGGACCTCGTAAAAGCCCTTGGCCTGCTCTTCGGTCATCAGGATGCGCTTGGAAGCGACGACGCGCAGGCCGGCTTCCTCCAGCATCTTGGTGACCGCGCCGGTCAGGTTGCGGCGGGTGGCATCGGGCTTGATGATCGAAAAGGTGCGGGTGGTCGCCATCGGAAATATCCTCGTAGTCGCTGGGATGAAATTGTCGCGGGATTGGCCGCGCCACTAGCGCCGCGCCCGCTTGGCGGCAAGCGTCAGTTGAGTCCGCGGCGGACGGTGAGCTGGCCGGTGGTCTCCCCCGTGGCGCCGCTTGCCTGGAAGACAAAGCTGGTGCCGCCGGGCGCCTCGCCCGCGATCATCGTCATCGCTCCGGTCCGCATATCGAGTTCGATGTCGACCCCGGCGGCCTCGGCCTGGCGGCGATAGAAAGCGACCAGATCGGCGGGGCTGTCCTCGCTCGCCAGCGAGACCATCACGCCCGTGCCCTCGTCGCGGCCGATCTGGACCGTGTTGCGGATCGCGGCGCCGGGATAGATGCTGAAGCCCTCCGGCAGGCGAGGCACCACGGTTTCGCCCGCGTGCATGGTGGTGGTGCCGTCCTCATTGTAGACCACCGCGCGGGTCTCGCCGGTTTCGGGATCTACCTCGTAGCTGCCGGTCTCGAATTGCTGGACATCCTTGTCGGCTACCGTCGCCTCCTCGGGAGCGGGGCTGCAGGCTGCAAGGATCAGGCTGGCGGAAATGGCGGTGCCGGCGAGGCGCATGGAATTCTCCTTCGCCCGGTCAACGAGGCGTCACCCCACTTCGATCCAGCCGCCGTCCTCCTGTTTCCAGGCATGGCTCTCGATCGTGTCGCGGGCGCGGAAGCTGCGCCAGAGTTCGCGCGCGTTCTGCGTGGCACCGGCATCAAACAGCAGAAAGGCGCGCTCGAACCCGGTGGCCTCCACGCGCCAGATGCCGTCGGCGAGGATCACCATCCGCGCCTCGTTGGGCGCGGCGCAGGTCTCGGACAGCAGGATCGGCTGGCGCGCCGCGTGCGGCTCGCCCGCTTCGCCATGGGCGAGGAAATGCGTCCCGCCCTCGCTCCACAATGCACGCGAAATGCCCGCACGCCGTTCGCCATCGCCGCTCACCACCAGCATCCGGTGGCCGCCCTGCAGCGCCTTACGCGCGAGCAGCGGCACGACCTGTTCGACCGGATCGCGGCTCAGCTGGTAGAAATCGACCCGCATCGCCTCAGGCCGCCCTGGCGGCGCGGCAGCGATCGGAGCAGAACTTCACCTGCTCCCAATCGCGTGCCCATTTCTTGCGCCAAGCGAAGGGCAGGCCGCAGGCGGCACAGGTCTTCGACGGCAGGTCGCCCTTGCGCCGCATCCTGCCCGTGCCGCCTGCCACAAGCGCGGCTCAGCGCTCGATCGTATCGGCGACCAGCTGGTCTATCAGGCGTACGCCGAAGCCGCTCGCACCCTTGTCCCAGGTGGCACCCGGCTTGTCGGTCCACACCGTGCCGGCGATGTCGACATGCGCCCAGGGCGTGTCGTCCATGATGAAGCGCTGGAGGAATTGCGCCGCGGTGATCGACCCCGCCGCCTTGCCGCCGATGTTCTTCATGTCGGCGATCGGCGATTCGATCATCTTGTCGTAGGCGGGCCCCATCGGCATGCGCCAGACGCTGTCGCCGCTGGTCTTGCCGGCCTTGTCGAGATCGGACCAGAGCTCGTCATTGTTGGAGAAGACCCCGGCGTGCTCGTGACCGAGCGAGACGATAATCGCGCCTGTAAGCGTGGCGAAATCGACCACGCGGCCGGGTTTGAATTCCTGCTGCGTCCAGTGCAGCGCGTCGCACAGCACCAGCCGTCCCTCGGCATCGGTGTTGAGGATTTCGATGGTCTGTCCCGACATCGAGGTGACCACATCGCCCGGGCGCTGCGCCGCGCCATCGGGCATGTTCTCGACCAGCCCGATCACGCCGACGACATTGGCCTTGGCCTTGCGCTTGACCAGCGCGAGCATCCCGCCCGCGACCGCGCCGCCGCCGCCCATGTCCCATTTCATGTCTTCCATGCCGGGCCCGGGCTTGATCGAGATGCCGCCGGTGTCGAAGGTCACGCCCTTGCCGACGAAGGCCACTGGCGCCGTGCCTTCCTCGCCGCCGTTCCAGCGGATCGCGAGGATGCGCGATTCGCGCATCGAGCCCTGCCCGACGCCGAGCAGCGCGCCCATGCCGAGATCGTGCATCTGCGTCTCGTCGAGGACGATCAGCTCCGCGCCGGTACCCTCGAAGCGCTTCTGGCAGCGTTCGACGAAGCTTTCGGGATAGATCACATTGGCGGGTTCGGTGACCAGCTCGCGGGTGAACTCGACGCCTTCGGCAAGCGGCTCGACCGCTTTCCAGGCCGCTTCGCCGCTACCGGGCGCGTTGAAGACGGTAACGCTCTTGAGCGTGATCTTCTGTTCGTCCTTGAGTTTGGTGCGATAGACGTCGTAGCGCCAGTTGCGCAGCCGCAGACCCAGCAGCAGATGCGCCAGCTCGTCTGATTTGAGATTGCCCGCATCGAGACCGATCGTCTCGACCCCTGCGGATTGGAACTTCGCCGCCAGCGCCGCGCCGGCGCGCTCGAGATTGGCGGAGCGCTTGGCATCGCCCGGATCGCCGGCTCCGGCCACGGCGACGCGGATCACCGCCCCGTCGCGCTCGACGAAACCGTCGAAGACCTGGCCGGTGCGGCCCTTGAAGCGCGCCGCCTCGGCGCCTTGCTTCATGGCGGACTCGAGACTTTCGGGAAGCTTGCCCTTGTCGGCGGTTTGGGCGATGAGCCGCAGCCCTTCAGGACGGGACTGGCTAAATTCGATGTTCATGGGATCTCCCGGAATTCTGGATCGGGACGCTGCGGCTCCGGGCCACGGCGTCCCCTTTCGGATGCCGATTGCGATTAGGCGGACGCGGTGCGATAGGCAAGGCATGCCCTCGCCCCGCTGCCGCGCGCCCGGTTTTCGCCCGTTTCAGGCCCGCTTGCTTCAGGCGCGCCTGGCCGCGTCCGCCTGCGCGCTCGCCTTCATCCTCGCGCCGGGACATTTGGCCGCGCAGGAAGGCGCCGCCGCGGGAATGGCCACCGCGCAGGAGCAGATCGATCTTGCCCAGCCGCGCGACCCGGCAGAAACCAACCAGCCCGCGCTGGAGCTGCCGCAGGAACCGCAGCCGGCGCTGAGTGCGCAAGCGAGCGGCGGCGACGCGATCGATTTCGAGGCGCAGACGCTCAGCTTCGACGAAGAGACCGACACGGTCACCGCCGCGGGTAATGTGGTGCTGCGCAGCGGCGACCGATCGGTGCGCGCCGACAATGTCAGCTGGAACCGGCAGAGCGGCGAGATCCTCGCGACCGGCCGGGTTCGCTTCGTCGACGAGAACGGCAACCAGCTCTACACCGAATCCGTCACGCTGACCGACGAATTCGAGACCGGCGCAATGGAAGACCTGTTGCTCGCCTTGCGCCAGGGCGGGCGGTTGGCGGCGCAATCGGGGCTGCGCGAGGCGGATGGCACGATCACGCTCTCGCAGGCGGCCTACAGCGCCTGCGCGGTGACAACCCCTGCCGGTTGCGACAAATCGCCCAGTTGGCGCATCACCGCCGAACGGGTGAGCTACGATCCGCAAAGCAGCGAGGTGCGGTTCCGCAACGCCTATCTCGAGCTGTTCGGGGCGCGTATCCTGCCGCTGCCGGGGCTGGCCATCCGCACCGATGGCGGCGCGGTGGCGGGTTTCCTGGTGCCCGATCTGCGGGTTTCGGAGAGCAATGGCGTCGAGGTCAGCGGGAGCTATTACTGGCGTCTGGCGGAGAACCGCGACCTGACCGCCAGCGCCTATCTGTTCACCGGCGCGCCGCCGATGGCGAGCGCACAATACCGCCAGCTGGCGGACCGGGGCGCGTTCCAGATCACCGGCTACGCCACCTACAGCAGCCGCAGCTCCACCTTCACCGGCGAGCCGACCAGCGAGCGCGATCCGCGCGGCTATCTGTTCGCCAACGGAAAATTCCAGTTCACGCCGGAATGGAGCCTGACCGGCTCGCTGCGGGTGGCGAGCGACCGGACCTTCCTGCGCCGCTACGACATCAGCCGCGACGAGCGCCTGCGCTCGATGGTCGAGCTCGAGCGGGTCGACCGCGATTCCTATCTTTCGATCGCCGGCTGGGCGACACAGACGCTGCGGCTCGGCGCATCGCAGGGACAGGTCCCGCTGGCGCTGCCCGCAATCGACTACCGCAAGCGGCTCGCCGACCCGTTGCTGGGCGGCAAGGTCGAACTGCAAGCCAACAGCCTAGCGATCCTGCGCCAGGACGGGCAGGACACCCAGCGTGCCTTCGCCCGCGCGCGCTGGGATCTGCGGCGGATCACCGGGCTGGGACAGGTGGTCCAGCTGACCGGCCTGCTGCGCGGCGACGTCTATCATTCGGACGAGAATTTCCTTACCCCCACGGCGCTCTACCGCGGCGAACCGGGATGGCAAGGGCGCGGTATCGCGCTCGCCGCAGTCGACGTCCTCTGGCCGCTGGTGGGCGAATTCGCCGGCGGCGAACAGGTGTTCACCCCGCGAGTACAATTGGTCGCCACTCCGCCGATCCGCAACCTGGCGATTCCCAACGAGGATGCCCGCGCGATCGATCTTGAGGATTCCAACCTCTTCGCGCTCAACCGCTTCCCCGGCTACGACCGGGTCGAGGACGGGGTGCGGCTGACCTACGGCTTCGACTGGCAGCTGCGGCGGCCGGGGTGGGAGGTCAAGTCCACGCTGGGCCAGTCCTTCCGGCTCGCGCGCGACCTGGGGATCCTGATCGACGGCACCGGCCTGTCCGAACGCGTTTCCGATGTGGTCGGGCGCACCGAAGTGCGGTTCCGCGATTTCGTCAAGTTCACCCACCGCTTCCGCCTCGACAAGGACAGCCTCGCGATCCGCCGCAACGAGATCGACGCCACCGTGGGTTCGGCGCGCACCTATGCCGAGATCGGCTATCTGCGGCTCAACCGCGACATTACCGAGGTCGAGGATCTGCAGGATCGCGAGGAATTGCGCGCCGCGGTGCGCGTGGCCTTCCTCGACTATTGGTCGGTGTTTGGTTCGGGCGTCTTCAACCTCACCGATCAGGCCGAGGACCCGACTTTCGCCTCCGACGGCTTCGAGGCGATCCGCACCAGGCTGGGGGTCGCCTATCAGGACGACTGCATCGAGATGGGCCTGACCTGGCGCCGCGACTATATCAGCAACGGCGATGCCGAGCGCGGCGACACCTTCCAGCTCTATTTCAGCCTGCGCAATCTGGGCTTCCGCTGAGCGCATTCCGCCCCGCGCCGGGGCACACCCCGCTTCGCCGTGCGCGGCCCCGTTGGCAGCGCGCCGCAAACGCGCTATCCGGCGCGCCAATCAGCTACGGTTAAGCCTGGCACAGCCAGTGACCGCAGCCATATCCGGGCGCCCGAGAGCGGCGCTGCATTGGGACGATATATACGTGACGCGCAAAACGCTTTCCAATCTGGTTTCCATGGTCGCGCTGGCTGGCCTCGTGGCGGCACCGACCGCCGCGTCGGCTCAGATTTCGCCGCCGAGCGCGAACACGCTCGACCTGCCCGAGAACATCACCATCGTGGGTTCGCAGACGCCCAATCTGCGCAGCGCCACCGCGGTGGTGAACGGCGCGGTCATCACGGGCACCGATATCGACCACCGCGTTGCACTGGTCACTGCGGCGAGCGAGAACGAGACCGCCGGCGAGGAACTGCAGCGGCTGCGGATGCAGGTGCTGCGCAATCTGATCGACGAAACGCTGCAGATCCAGGAAGCAGAGGCGCAGGAAATCGCGATCGCGCCCGAAGAGATCAACCAGACCTATGCGCGGCTCGCGCAGCAGAATTTCGGCCAGAACGTCGGAGCGATGGATGCCTATCTGATCGGGATCGGCTCCTCGCCGGTCTCGCTCAAGCGCCAGATCCAGGGCGAACTTGCGTGGCAGCGGCTGCTGCGCCGCAATGTCGCGCCCTTCATCAATGTCTCCGAGGAGGAAGTGAACGAGCTGCTCGAACGGCTCGAAGCCTCGCGCGGCACCGAGGAGCACCGGCTGGGCGAGATCTTCCTGTCCGCCACGCCCGAAAGCCAGGCTGCGGTTCAGCAGAATGCCACGCGGATCATCGAGCAGATCCGCGAGGGCGGCAGCTTCGTGGGTTATGCCCGCCAGTTCTCCGAAGCCTCAACCGCGGCGGTCGGCGGCGATCTCGGCTGGGTGCGGCTGGCGCAATTGCCCGCCGAACTCGCCACCGTGGCGCGCGAGATGCAGCCCGGCCAGCTGGTCGGCCCGGTCCCCGTCCCCGGCGGCTTCTCGATCCTCTATCTGATCGACAAGCGCCAGGTTCTGACCGCCGATCCGCGCGATGCGCTGCTCAGCCTCAAGCAGATCTCGATCGGCTTCGAGCCGGGCACCACCGAAGCGCAGGCCACCGCCCGCGCCGGCGAATTCGCGCAGGCGATGCAGTCGATCCGGGGCTGCGGCGATGCCGAAAGCGCGGCGGGAGCAATCGGGGCGAACGTGGTCACCAACGACCAGATCCGCGCGCGCTCGCTGCCCGAATCGCTGCAGAACGCCGTGCTCCAGTTGCAGATCGGCCAGACCACACCGCCCTTCGGTTCGGTGGAAGACGGCATTCGCGTGCTGATGCTGTGCGGCCGCGACGATCCGCAGGCCGAAGCCGGCCCCGACTTCGACCAGCTGATGGGCCAGATCGAAGACGAACGCATCAACAAGCGTGCGCAGCGCTATCTGCGCGACCTGCGCAACGACGCCTATATCGTCTACAATTGAGCTTGGCGGGTGAGCGGGTCGCGCCAGCCCAGCGAAGTCCCGCCGCTCGCCCTCTCGCTGGGCGATCCGTCCGGGATCGGCCCCGAGCTGATCGCCGAGGCATGGTTCCAGCGCCGTTCGCTGGGCCTTGAACCCTTCGTGGTGGTCGGCGGCGCGACCGTGCTGCACGGTGCCGCGCGCAGCCGCGGTCTCGATCTCCCGATCATCGCCGTGGATGCCGTCGGCGCGGTGGGCCCGGAACTGTTCGACTGCGGCCTTCCCGTATTCTCATCGCATGACGGTGCCTATGCGCCCGGCAAGCCCGACCTGGCGGGTGCGCGGCTGGCGCTGCATTCGTTGACCGAAGCCTGCCGCGCGGTGCGCGAGGGCGAAGCCGCCGCACTGGTCACGCTCCCGGTTGCCAAGTCGCAGCTGGCGCTGGCGGGCTTCGGCCATCCCGGTCAGACCGAGTTTCTTGCGCAGCAATGCGGCGTGTCCGAGCGCGACGCGGTGATGATGCTGGCCGGGCCGAGCCTGCGGGCGGTGCCGCTCACGGTCCACTGCCCGCTGGCCGAGGTTTCGGGGCGGCTGACAGCCGAACTCATCATCCACAAGGCGCGCATCGTCGCGCAGGCGCTGCGTGACGATTTCGGCATCGATCATCCGCGTCTGGCGCTGGCCGGGCTCAACCCCCACGCGGGCGAGGACGGGCGAATGGGGAGCGAGGAAATCCGCGTGATCGCCCCCGCCATTGCCGCGCTGCGCGAGCAAGGGGTCGACGCGACCGGTCCGCATCCCGGCGATGCGCTGTTCACCGCCCGTGCGCGCGCGACCTACGACGTGGCGCTGGCGATGTATCACGACCAGGCGCTGATTCCGCTCAAGGCGCTCGATTTCGACGAGGGGGTCAATGTGACGCTCGGCCTGCCGATCGTGCGCACCAGCCCCGACCACGGCACCGCCTTCGCCATTGCCGGGGAAGGCATCGCCGATCCCGGCGCGACCTTCGCCGCGCTGCGGATGGCGAGCGAATGCGCGGCGCGGCGGCTTGGCAGCAAGGCCTGAGCCTTTCCTGCATTACTGCAAACCGCCGATGCGATGGATTGCTTCGCTTCGCTCGCAATGACGGGCTAAGGGCAGCGACATGCACCCCGCCCTCCCCCCCTTGCGCGAAGTCATCGCCCGGCACGGTCTCAGCGCCTCCAAGGCGCTCGGCCAGAACTTCCTCTTCGACGAGCACCTTCTCGACCGGATCGCCGCCGTTCCCGGCGATTTGCAGGACTGCGCCGTTCTCGAGATCGGCCCCGGCCCCGGCGGCCTCACCCGCGCTCTGCTGCGGGCCGGCGCGCGGGTCACGGCGATCGAGATGGACCGACGGTGCCTCCCCGCGCTCGCCGAACTCGAGGAGGCCTTTCCGGGCCGCTTGAGGGTGATCGAGGGCGATGCGCTTAAGCTCGACCATGACGCGATCATGGGAGAACCCCACGCCGTGGTCGCCAACCTGCCCTACAATATCGGCACCGCGCTGTTCGTGCGCTGGCTCGGCGGGCAGGACTGGCCGCCGCGCTGGACCTCGCTGACGCTGATGTTCCAGCAGGAGGTCGCACAGCGCATCGTCGCCGCCCCGGGCAGCAAGGCCTATGGCCGGCTGGCCGTGCTCGCGCAGTGGCGCACGAGCGCGCGATTGGCGATGAAGGTCCACCGCAGCGCCTTCACCCCTCCGCCCAAGGTGATGAGCGCGATCGTCCATGTCGAACCCGGAACGATGCCGGAGGGGGTGAGCGCGCACCGGCTCGAACGGCTGACCGAGGCCGCCTTCGGTCAACGCCGCAAGATGCTGCGCCAGAGCCTGAAGGGTGTGCCCGGCGCGCTGGAGACGCTCGAGACGCTGCGGATCGATCCGCAACGCCGGGCCGAAACGCTGGCGGTGGAGGAATTCGTCGCCATCGCGCGCCTGCTGAGCTAGCCGGCGCGCAGCCGCGGTTCAGACGCCAGCGGCCGGATTGTCCCGCGTCAGCCGGAGATAGGTCGGCGAAAAATCCCCGGCCGAGGCGAGCATCGTCCAATCGAGCACCCGGATCACGCGCCGTTCGCGCGCGATCAGCCCGTCGGTTTCTAGCTCCTTCAGCACGCGGCTGACATGCATCGGCGTCACTCCGATGATGTCGGAAATCTGCTCCTGGGTCAGCGGCAAGACGAAGTCGTGCAGCTCGGTCTCTTGCGAATGCGACAGCCGTACCGACAGTTCGCACAGCAGATAGGCGACCTTGGTCCGCGAATCCCGCCTGCCCAGATTGGCCATCCACTCGCGCGAAATTGCCGATTTGATCAGCGTATCGCGAAACAGAGCCTTGCCGATACTCGGGCATTCGAACATCACCTGGACGAGTTCTTCGCATTCGAAATTATACAGTTTGCACTCGGAAATCGCCTGCACATTGTAGTCGATCGAGGGCAGGAACAAGGCGTCGAAATCCAGCAGTTCTCCGGCGAAAAACATGCCGACGATCTGCCGCCCTCCGCTCCCGACGATCTTGTGGCCGGCAGCGATGCCGGAAACCAGCAGCGAACAGGTGCTGGGAGTGGCCCCATCGCGAACCGAGAACGCGCCGGGTGCCAATTGCCTCGATGCGCTTCCGAGCGAATTGAGCCTGGCGACATCGCCATCACCCAGGTCGGAGTGTTTCCGCAATCGGTCGATAAACTTCTGAAGCGACACGCAGGCGTCCCCTTTAGGCCGAACCTCAGCGGTCCTGCGGTGCACTCCCACAAGGCAACCACAAATTAACCGGCACGGTATAGCCCATGTTCATAGCATAGATCGTATACATAGCTTGGATTCGCGGATCTGGCGGTCTAGGGGTGATAAAACCCTTGTTCTGTTATTCGGCCTCGTCCGCAAAGACTTATTATAGAGGGTTTACCGAGAAGCAAGGTTCTTGCTCCTCCCGGCCCGAGGTCGGGGGCACGAACTGAAGCCGCTGCCAGGTGGGCCAGCGCGGACGCCAGGGTCCGAGCAGACGGGATATGGGGCGCGCCGCCCCGGTCTGTTCTTCTCCCTTCACACCGGAGAAAATCCGGCGCCTGAAGATCGGTCTATAAGTACACTAATGGGTTGTTAACCCGTCGCGATTGAGTGGAGCCAAATGTTTGGAACACCGACCTCACGAGGAGCCCAATAGAGGGCGCCTCGCATCTTCTTTCGACAATGTCGCCGATCATGTCCGGGCCTCGCTCGACCGGATTGTCTCCCATTGCGCGGCCGAGTTCGACTGTTCGATCTCGCTGGTGTCGGTGGCCGAGCCAGCGCAGCTGAGGGTGCTGGCGGCGACGGGAATCGAAGCCGGCGAGGTGCCGTTGGAGACTTCGTTCTGTATTCACGCGATCCGATCGCAGCAGCCGCTGGTCGTCGACGACGCGCTCGAGGATCCCCGCTTCTGCGGGAACGAATTCGTCCACGGCGACCCGCCGATCCGCAGCTACATGGCCTATCCGCTGCGGCATTCGCGCGGGTGCTATATCGGGACGCTGTGCATCATCGACAGCCGCCCCCACCGCTTCACCAGCGCCGATCTCGTTAAGCTGAAGACCTATGCCGGGGTCGTCGAGGATATTCTCGAACTGCACACCATTCACCTAGACGGACAGGAACTGAACGAAGAGGTGCAGGAGCAGAACCGTCGGCTGCTCACCTCGAACCGGTTGCTGCGCCAAGCCGAAGCGGTGGCAAAAATGGGCGCCTGGGAGCTCGAGATCGCCACCCAGAAGCTCAAATGGTCCGAAGGGGCGCTGGCCGTTTTCGATGGCACTCAGTTCGAGAGCATTTCATTCGAAGCAGCAATCTCGCGCTATGAGCGTGACGATCAAGGCACAATGCGTAGACTGTTCGACGAGCTCATAAGCTCAGGAAAAACCTTCGACTTCGAGACATATCTGTACATCCCACAGGGCGGAGCGAAGCGCGTCCGCATCGTTGCCGAGCGGATCGAAGGCGACATCACCCACCCGGCCCGCGTCGTCGGGATTCTGCAGGACGTCACCGAAAGCTACCAGAGGGACATGGCGCTGCGTCATGCCGCCGAGCACGACAGCCTTACCGGGCTGCACAATCGCTTCGCCTTCGACCGGCTGCTCCAGCAAAGACTCTCCAACAGCAAGAGCCTGCGCGATACGATTGCGGTCCTGCTGATCGATCTCGACGGCTTCAAGGATGTCAACGATGCGGTCGGCCACATGGTCGGCGACATCATTCTCGAAGAGGTCGGCGAACGGATTTCCAAGGCCACGCCGGATGGCGGCTTCGCAGCGCGCTGGGGCGGCGACGAGTTCGCTATCGTCCTGCCGGCAAAAACCAGCGGCGCAATGGCCGAGAAGATCGGCGCGCAGTTGATCCAGCAATTGCGCTACCGCTCGGAAATCTCCGGCCATCTGATCGAACTGGGCGCCACCGCAGGGCTAGCGATCGGAACGAGCGGAACCAGCGTCAAGGAACTCGTCCGCCGGGCCGACACCGCGCTCTACCACGGCAAGAAACGCGATCCGGGCAAGGTCCATGTCTACGAGGCCGGGCTGGAACAGGCGAATGTCGCTCGCCAATACGCGCTCAACGAAGTGCGCAGCGCAATCCGCGAAGACCGCATCTTCCCCGGCTACCAGCCGGTGGTCGAACTGCGCACCGGGCGACTGATCGGGTTCGAGGCGCTGATGCGGCTCAACAGCCGGAGCGGCCGCCGCATCACCGCGACCGAAGTCTTCCCCGCGCTGATCGATCCGATCCTCTCGCGCGAGGTCAGCGCCTGCATGATCGAGCAAGTCTCGAACGAATTCGCGGCGCTCGAGCGCTGCGCGCCGGCGCTCGATTTCGTCAGCATCAACGCCAGCGAAGCCGATCTGCTGACGAGCGGCTTCGCCAGGCAGTTCATGGCCGCGATGCGCAAGAAGCGGGTCGATCTGTCGCGGATCACGCTGGAAGTGACCGAGACCATGCTGCTGGTCGACAACACCCAGGCGGTTCAGCGCGTTCTCACCGAACTGCGCGACAATGGGGTGAGCATCGCTCTCGACGATTTCGGCACCGGCTATTCCTCGCTCAGTCACCTCCGCGATTTTCCAATCGACAAGGTCAAGATCGACGGCAGTTTCGTCCAGGCGATGGCCACCGACCAGCAGGCCACCAAGATCGTCCGCGCGCTGATCGGAATGGCCAACAGCATGGGATTGACCGTGATCGCCGAAGGTGTCGAGACCGAAACCCAGAGCCGCCTGCTCCAGCAGATGGGCTGCCAGCTGGGACAGGGATTCCTGTTCGGTCACGCCGAGGAACTTGGGCGGCTGACGCTGGGGCGCGATCGCAGCTACAAGCTGCACGCGTTCGCCACGGCGGCAGCCTAGGCGCTATCCCGACTTCTTGCGGGCCCGCCAGGCGTGGAGCAGCGGCTCGGTATAGCCGCTGGGCTGCGCGGCGCCCTCGAAGATCAGCGCCTTTGCGGCACTGAACGCGGCGCCGTCCTCATTGGCAAGCAAGGCTTCATAGCTCGGATCGCGAGCGTTCTGCTCGTCCACCTTGGCGGCCATGCGGCGCAGCGAATCCATCACCTGCTCCTCGCTGACCACGCCGTGGAGCAGCCAGTTGGCGATGTGCTGCGAGGAAATCCGCAAGGTAGCGCGGTCCTCCATCAGCCCGACATCGTCGATATCCGGGACCTTGGAGCAGCCGACCCCCTGGTCGATCCAGCGCACCACATAGCCGAGCAGCCCCTGGCAATTGTTGTCGAGCTCGTCGCGGATCTCGTCCTCGGACCAGTTCACCCCCTCGGCGAGCGGGATGGTCAGCAGGTCGTCGAGCCCCGGCATTTCGGCAAGCCCCTGCTGCAGCTCGAACACGTCCTCGCGGTGGTAGTGGATCGCGTGGAGCGTAGCGGCGGTCGGGCTCGGCACCCAGGCGGTGTTGGCGCCGGCACGCAGATGGCCGATCTTCTCCAGCATCATCTTGCCCATCAGATCGGGCGCGGCCCACATGCCCTTGCCGATCTGCGCGCGGCCCGAGAGCCCGTGGCGCAGGCCGATGCCGACATTGCGCGCCTCATAGGCCTTCAGCCAGGGGCTGTCCTTCATCGCGCCCTTGCGCAGCATCGCGCCGGCCTGCATCGAGGTGTGGATCTCGTCGCCGGTGCGGTCGAGAAAGCCGGTGTTGATGAAGACGATGCGGTCCTTCACCGCATGGATGCAGGAGGCCAGATTGGCGCTCGTGCGGCGCTCCTCGTCCATCACCCCGACCTTCATCGTGTGGCGCGGCAGACCGAGCAGGTCCTCGACCGCATCGAACAGGTCATCGGTGAACGCGCATTCCTCGGGCCCGTGCATCTTGGGTTTGACGATATAGATCGAGCCGCTGCGGCTGTTGCCGAAGCGGGTCTTGCCCGCCACATCCAGAGCTCCGATCGCCCCGGTGACGATCGCATCCATCAGCCCCTCGGGGATATTTTCGCCCGCGAACCGCATCGCCGGGTTGGTCATCAAATGGCCGACATTGCGCACGAACATCAGGCTGCGCCCCGGGAGCGCGAAATCCTGCCCCTGCGGATCGGTGTAGCGGTGGTCGTCGGCGAGCTGGCGAGTCACGGTGTTGCCGCCCTTGGCGAAGCTTTCTTCCAGATCTCCGCGGATCACGCCGAGCCAGTTGCGATAGCCGAGCAGCTTGTCGTCGGCATCGACCGCGGCGACCGAATCTTCCAGATCGGCGATGGTGGTGAGCGCCGCCTCGAGCAGGACGTCGCTGATCCCCGCCTTGTCCTGCTGCCCCACGGGACTGGCGGGGTCGAACTGGACCTCGATATGCAGGCCGTTGTTGCGGAACAGCAGCGCGTTCTCGCCCCTGCCGACGAGCTGCCCGGGGTCGGCCAGCGGAACGCCGTCATCCAGCGGCGCCACGAGCTTGGCCCACCTCGCGCCTTCTGCGAGCGGCAGTGCCTGGTCGAGAAAGCGTCTGGCCTCGGCGATCACCGCCTGGCCGCGGAGTTCGTCATAGCCGCCCGGCAGCGCGGGGGGCGCATCGAGCGTGTCGGTGCCGTAGAAGGCGTCGTAGAGGCTCCCCCAGCGCGCATTGGCGGCGTTGAGCAGGAAGCGCGCGTTGAGGATCGGCACCACCAGCTGGGGGCCGGCCATGGTCGCGATCTCTGGATCGACATTCTCGGTTCCGATCGTGAACGCGCCCGGCTCGGGTACGAGATAACCGATTTCAGTCAGAAAGGCGCGATAGGACGCCGCATCATGCGGCTGGCCGACGCGCTCGCGGTGCCAGTCGTCGATCCTGGTCTGCAATTCCTCGCGCCTGGCCAGCAGCGCGCGGTTGCGCGGCACGAACGCGCCAAGCAGCTCTGCACAGCCCGACCAAAATTCTCCGGCATCGCGCCCTAGCGGGGCAAGCACTTCGCTTTCGAGGAATTCGGCCAGCGCGGTATCCACCTCGATACCGGCGCGCGTGGTGTAATCATTCATGGAATCTGCTCACCCGGATTGCGACCGCGCAAGCAGGCGGCCAGACGTTAACGAATCCCGGGGAGGAGATGGCGCGCATATGGCGGGCCGTCCTCTGGTTGGCAAGCCGGGGACGAGCGGGCGGGGTTGGACATGGCGCGCCTGCGGGTTAAGGGCTCCGCCGATGACACTGGATACTCCCACCAAGGAAATACTCGCCCGGATCGATGGCGAGGCGATGCTCGAACAGGTGCTCGACTGGGCCGCCGTCAACAGCGGCACCGCCAATCTCGCCGGCCTGGCAACGATGGCCGAGAAACTGGGAGCCGCGTTTGCGACGCTTCCCGGCGAAGTCGAGCTGGTCGAACCCGCCGCGGTCACCGCGATCGCGGCGGACGGCAGCGAATTCGCCAAGCCGCACGGGCACCACATGGTGCTGCGCGTGCGGCCCGAAGCGGCGCGGCGCGTGGTGCTGACCGGCCATATGGACACGGTCTTCCCCGTCGATCACGGCTTCCAGTCGGTCGCATGGCTCGACGACGAGACGATCAACGGCCCCGGCACCGCCGACATGAAAGGCGGGCTTTGCGTCCTGCTCCACGCGCTGCAGGCCTTCGAGCAGAGCGCAGGCGCCGAACAGCTCGGCTACGACGTGATGATCAATTCCGACGAGGAGACCGGCAGCCTCGCCAGCCGCGGGCTGATCGAAGAGCTCGCGCAAGGCAAATACGCCGCGCTGACCTACGAGCCCTCCGCCCTGCCCGATGGCACGCTCGCGCATGCGCGCGGCGGCACGGGCAATTATTCGATCACCGTTCGCGGCCGCTCGGCGCATGCCGGGCGCAATCCGCAGGACGGGCGCAACGCCATCGTCGCGGCCTCCGACCTGGTCTTGCGCGTCGCGGCGCTGGCGGGCGAGGACATCACCGTCAACCCGGCGAAGATCGAGGGCGGCGCGGCCAACAATGTCGTCCCCGATCTCGCTATCTTACGCTTCAACATCCGCCCCAAGACGACCCAGGCGATGGAGCGCTTCGATGGCGAACTCGACGCGGTCCTGCGCGCGGTGGAAGCCGAGCACGAAGTCTCGACTTCGCGCCATGGCGGCGTTACCCGTCCGCCCAAGCCGGTCGATGCCCGCGCGCAGAAGCTGTTCGATCTGGTCCGCTCCTGCGGCGCGCAGCTCGGCCGCGAGATCGGCTGGCAGCCCACCGGCGGGGTCTGCGACGGCAACAACATCGCCGCCTGCGGTGTCCCCGTGGTCGACACCATGGGGGTGCGCGGCGGCAAGATCCATTCGCCCGAGGAATTCATGATTGTGCCCTCGCTGGTCGAACGCGCCGCGCTGTCCGCGCTGGTGCTCGAACGGCTGGCCGCGGGCGATCCGCTGGCCGATGCCGTGTCTGCAGGAGACCGCTCGTGAGCTTCCGCCTGCGCGCCGCGCGGCTCGAGGATATCGAACCGCTCTACGAAATGGCCAAGCTGACCGGGGGCGGGTTCACCAATCTGCCCGCCGACCGCAAATCGCTGACGGGCAAGCTGGAACGCGCCGCCGCCGCCTTCGCGCGCGACGACGACCGGCTGGGCGACGACCAGTTCGTGCTGGTGCTCGAAAACACCGAGACCGGCCAGGTGCGCGGCACCTGCCAGCTGTTCAGCCAGGTCGGGCAGCAATGGCCGTTTTATTCCTACCGGATGACCACGCTGACGCAGCATTCGCAGGAACTCGACCGCACGGTGCGCGCCGAGCTGCTTGGCCTGACCACCGATCTCGAAGGCTCGAGCGAGGTCGGCGGGCTGTTCCTTCACCCGCTCGAACGCGCCGGCGGGCTCGGCCTGCTGCTGGCGCGCAGCCGCTATCTGTTCATTGCCATGCACCGGCTGCGCTTCGCCGACCGGGTGATCGCCGAATTGCGCGGGATCATCGACGATGCCGGCGGATCGCCCTTCTGGGACGGGGTCGCGGGCCGGTTCTTCGGGATGAGCTTCCAGGAAGCCGACTACTTCAACGCCATCAACGGCAACCAGTTCATCGCCGATCTGATGCCCAAGCACCCGGTCTATGTCGCCATGCTCGACGAGGAAGCGCGCAAGGTCATCGGCCTCCCCCACCCCACCGGGCGCGCGGCGATGCGGATGCTCGAGCAGGAGGGCTTTGCCTATGAAGGCTATGTCGACATTTTCGACGGCGGCCCCACGATGTCGGCGCGCACCGACCGGGTGAACAGCGTGCGCGACTCGCGCCCCGGCCGCGTCAGCGCGACCGATCTGGACATCGGCAAGCGCGCGCTGGTCGCCACCGGAACGCTCGAGAGCTTCCGCTGCGCCTACGGCCAGTGCGACGTGGCCGAGGACGGAAGCATGGCGATAGACGAAGCCTGCGCACTGACGCTCGACGTCGTCGCTGGCGACGAGGTTTGGAGCGTAGCGCGGTGATGGAACTGGTTCGCGTCATCCCAGCGGAAGCTGGGAACTCTTTCCACGGGGTCGAAGCTTGCGGAACGAGGCCCCGGATCAAGTCCGGGGCGACGAGGCTCATGCGATGAGCCTCGTCGAAATCAATTTCGACGGCATCGTCGGACCAAGCCACAATTACGCCGGGCTCAGCCTGGGCAATATCGCGAGCGCCAGCCACAAGGGCCAGCCCTCCTATCCGCGCGCCGCGGCGCTGCAGGGCGTGGCCAAGATGCGCGCCAACATGGAACTGGGTCTGCCGCAGGGCTTCCTGCTGCCGCTGCCTCGCCCCAATTTCGGGCTGATGCGCGATCTCGCGCTCGACGCCTCGAGCGAGCCCGCGCTGGTGGCGGCCGCCTGGTCGGCAAGCTCGATGTGGACCGCCAACGCCGCCACCGTCAGCCCCGCCCCCGACACCGCCGACGCGCGCTGCCACCTGACCCCGGCCAATCTGGTGACCATGCTCCACCGCGGTCAGGAATGGCGCGACACGAAGCGCCAGCTGGCGATAGCCTTCGCCGATCCGCGCCATTTCGCGGTGCACGACGCGGTCCCCGCTAGCTTCGGCGACGAGGGCGCGGCCAACCACATGCGGCTGTGCGAGAACCATACCGAGGCCGGCGTCGAGGTCTTCGTCTATGGCCAGCAGGGCGGCCGCTTCCCCGCGCGCCAGCACGAGCAGGCCAGCCGCGCGGTCGCTCGCAAGCACGGGCTCGACCCCGCGCGCTGCGTGTTCGTCGAACAGAACCCCGAAGCCATCGCAGCGGGTGCGTTCCACAACGATGTCGTGGCGGTGGCGAACGAGCGCGTCCTGTTCACCCATGCGCGCGCCTTCGCCGACCAGCAGGGCGCCTACGAGGCGATCCGTGCCGTCTTCCCCGCGCTCGAGGTGGTCGAAGTGCCAGAAGAAGCGGTGAGCCTGGAAGAGGCAATCCGCACTTATCTGTTCAATGCGCAATTGCTCACGCTGCAGCACGGCGAAATGGCGCTGGTGGTGCCGAACGAATGTCAGGAGAGCGCTTCGGTCTGGGCGTGGTGCGAGCGGATGCTCGCGGGCAACGGACCGATCCGCCGGGTCATCCCCGTCGATGTTCGCCAGTCGATGGCCAATGGCGGCGGGCCGGCTTGTTTGCGGCTGCGCGTGGTCGCCGATCCCGCGACGGTGGATCCCCGCTTCCTGCTGGACGAGGGTCGGATCGAGCGGGCGGAATCCGTCATCGCCGAGATGTGGCCCGAGCAGATCGACCCCGTCGATATCGGTAGCGAAGCGCTTGCCAAGACCGTGATCGAGGCGCGCGAGGCGCTGCTCGGCGTTCTGGCACTCGACGAACTGGCCTGACCTGACCCGCGCCGGCCTGACCCGCGCCGGCCTGACCCGCAACGGGACAGGCACCTAGCTTTGCGGGATAGCGGCTCCTCCATGCTGGACTCAGCCTGTCGGCGCGCCTTACAACCGGCCCATCGATTAACCATCGGGAACGGCTCGCCAGCGAGGATGGCATGGTGCTTGCGTTCCGGGTGGTTAAGCCAAGGGAGTTCGCGTGCTGCGCCGGATCAAGAGACTGTTTGTGATCAAGACGCGCTTCGAGGCGTATCTGATCATTTTCGCGCTGGCGCTGGGCGCGATGACCCGGGGCGTCCGCTACACGCTCGAATATCCCGGGGTCGGCGGCTACCTGCTATGGGCCGCGACGGCGGGCGCGGTGTTTCTGGGCGGTGCCAAGATTCTCGACGCGATCCGCTACGAACGTGATGCCAAAGCGAATGCGGAGGCCGAATAGGACTACCGGCAGCGCAAGATTTTCGACTGAAGAGAAGGTGGGGGTTTCTGTTGCTAGCTACCCCCGGAGCCCCGGAATCCGTTCTGTTGCCCGGTCGGTCCAACCGCGCTTTGGCTTTGTAAAGTCAGGCCGTTAGGCCATCAAATTACGCCGCAAGAGCGAGTGCTTCATTGTCATTGGCACTTATGGTTTTGAGCCTTGAACGGGTTACTCAGCCCGAGCAAAAACTGCGCTTTTCAACACACGTCGATCCTAGTTCGGCCCCAGCATCAAAGGCGGTTTCTCGCCGCTGGTGGTGGAGCCGCCGGGTACTGCCCCCGGGTCCGTTGTGCCTATTGTACGCAGCACTTTATCGCCATAGTCGGCCGAAACCGACCCGCCCTATATAGCGATCCGAAGCTTAATGTGAAGTGGACGAAGGATCGGGTGGCGTCGCGGGCTCGCGCTTGAGCTCCGCGAGGATCTTCTTGAGCACGTCGAGCTGCGGATCGGTGGGCACTTCGGGGTTCTGCGAGCTGTCCTCGGTCGCCGCCTGCTTGCGCTGCATTTCCTCCGTCACCCGGTTGACGCTGCGCACCAGCACGAACAGCGCCATCGCGACGATCAGGAAATTGATCAGCGCGGTCAGCAGCGCGCCATAGCCGATCATCGCCACGCCCGCTTCCTTGAGCTGCTCGTAATTGTCGATCGCGCCCTCGTACCCTTCCGGAATCTCCCCCAGCAGCAGGAACCAGTTCGAGAAGTCGATGTCGCCGAAGAACCAGCCGATCAGCGGCATCAGCACGCCCTGCGTCAATTGCGTGACGATCCCGCTGAAGGCGGCGCCGATGACCACGCCAACCGCCAGATCGATGACATTCCCGCGGGCGATGAACTTCTTGAACTCGGATGCCAGTTTCATGGTGTCGCCCCCTGCTTGACGTATCGTTGCGCCTCCCTGCCACGAGGAGGATTCCGCCTCAAGCCTTGCGGAAACGACCCGCTTCCGCTTGAAAGAAAGCGCGACCGTGCTATCTGGGTAAGACAGTTTTCCACCGAGGGGTATGTCATGAATCGCTTCGCAGCCATCCGCACCGCAACCCGGGCGATCGGCATCGCCGCCATGGCGCTGACGCTGTCCGCCTGCGGGATCAATTCGGTCCCCGCCGCTGAAGAAAACGCCAAGGCCAAATGGGCCGATGTCGAGGCGCAGTTCCAGCGCCGCGCCAACCTCATCCCCAACCTCCAGCAAGTCGTGCTCTCCTCCGCCGAGCAGGAGCGCGAGACGCTCCAGGGCGTGATCGAGGCGCGCGCTGCAGCCACTCGCCCCGAAATCCAGATCGATGGCGACGATCTCAGCAATCCGGAAGCGATGCAGCAGTATCAGCAGGCGCAGAGCCAGCTTGGCGGCGCGCTGTCGCGGCTGCTTGTCTCGGTCGAACGCTATCCCGAATTACGCAGCCAGGAGAATTTCGGCCGGCTGATGGTCCAGCTCGAAGGCGCGGAAAACCGCATCTCGACCTCGATCCGCGACTACAACGAGGCGGTTCGCCAGTACAACACCACCATCCGCACCTTCCCGGACACGATCGGCGCCAACATCATCCACGGCGCCGAGCCGATGGTCCCCTACGAGGCCGCCACCGAAGGAGCCGAAGTCGCGCCCGAGCTCGACATGGGTCGCAGCGACGCCGCCCCGGCTGCAAACTGAGCGGGGCTGACAGCGCCGGAATGGCTCAACCGATCGGTCTGCTTCGTCGTTTTCTCGTCCTGCTGGCCGCGCTTGCGCTGGCTCCTGCGGCCTATGCGCAGGAGTTCCCCGAGCGCGGCACGGCGCCCGTGGTCGATGCCGCGAACATCATCGACGAGGCGACCGAAGCGCAGCTGACGCAGCGGCTCGACCAGTTCGAGGAGCAGAACCAGCGTCAGTTCGTCATCGCCACTGTTCCCGATCTGCAGGGCTACGATATCGCCGATTACGGCTATCGCCTCGGGCGTGAATGGGGGATCGGCGATGCCGAGCGCGACGATGGCGTGCTGCTGATCGTTGCACCCAACGAGCGGCTGATGCGGATCGAGGTCGGCTATGGGCTCGAAGGCATCCTGCCCGACGGCCTCGCCTTTGAATATATCGAGGAAATGAAGGACTATTTCCGCGACGGCCAATTCTCCGCCGGGATTGCGCAAGGTGCCGAGCGGATCATAAACCAGCTCGAACTGCCACCAGAAGAGGCGGCGGCGATCGCCGAGCAGGCCACGCAGGAGCGGGCAAGTGCAGGCGAAGGCGGCTTCCCGATCGGAGCGCTAATCTGGCTGGGCTTCATCCTGTTCTTCTTCGTGCTGCCGATGTTCGGTCGGCGCGGAAAGCGGCGCTTTCGCGGCGGCGGCGCGGGCGGTTTCGCGCGCGACATCATCCTCTGGGAAGTCGGCAAGGCGGTCGTCGGCGGTCTAACCGACAGCGACGGGGGCGGCTTTGGCGTTGGCGGCTTCGGCGGGGGAGGCGGCGGTTTCGGCGGCTTTTCCGGCGGCGGCGGCAGTTTCGGGGGCGGCGGCGCCTCCGGGGGGTGGTAGATGGCCTATTTGACGCAAGATCAGCACGCGATTGTCACCGACGCGGTCGCCAGGGCCGAGAGCATGACCAGCGGCGAGATCGTCACTGTCCTCGCCGATCGCTCGGATGGCTACACCGATGTCGTGCTGATGTGGTCCGCCGGGATCGCCTTCACCGCGATGAGCCTGTTCGCCATCCTGCCCAAGCCCTTCCTCGATCTGTGGGATTCGCTGATCGGCGGCTGGACGCATGAATGGACCGATGGCGAGATTGCCACGATGACGATCATGCTGGGGCTGATCGCCTTCGTCGTGACCTGGCTGCTGCTGTCGTGGGACGCGCTCAAATTCCGCGTCGTCCCCGGCCCGGTCAAGACCGCGCGCGTCCACGACCGCGCGATCTCCCATTTCAAGGTCGGCGCAGAACGCCGCACCCATGGCCGCACCGGGGTGCTGATCTATCTCTCGATGCAGGAACACCGCGCCGAGATCGTGGCCGACCGGCCGATCGCCGAGCAGGTGTCCGCCGATGTCTGGGGCGAGGCGATGGCCGACATGCTGACCGACATCAAGCGCGGCTGCGTGGCCGAGGGAATGGCCGCCGGGGTCCGCGATGTCGGGCAGGTGCTGGCCGAGCACTTCCCGCGCACCGCGGACGATGTCAACGAACTGCCCGACCGGCTGATCGAGGTTTGATCGGGGAGGCGCGCTTGCTCCCCTCCCCTTGGGGAGGGGCCGGGGGTGGGGGTTCGACGCCAACGGCCTGGGCACACCCATCCCCAACCCCTTCCCTCAAGGGAGGGGGCTTAAAATGACCGCCGACCGCGATGCGCCCGAAGAGATCGTCTGGCAGGGCAAATACGTCGTCGCCAAGACCCGCGGGCGCTGGGAATACGTCGGCCGTACGCGGAACATCCGCGCCGCGGTGATCCTCGCGCTGATCGAAGACGACGTGATCCTGATCGAGCAGTACCGCGTCCCCATGGGGCGCAATTGCATCGAACTGCCCGCCGGGCTGATCGGCGACGAAGACGGAGGCGAGGACGAGGACGATCTGGCCGCCGCCGGACGTGAACTGGAGGAGGAGACCGGCTATCGCGCCGGCAGGCTCGAGGATTGCGGGAGCTATCATTCGTCACCCGGCATGGTGAGCGAGAGCTTCACCCTCGTGCGCGCGACGCAATTGCAGCAGGTCGGCCCGGGCGGCGGGACCGAAAGCGAGGACATCGCGGTCCACCGGGTCCCCCGTGCGGAGCTGGCTTCGTTTCTCGAGCGCAAGCGCGGCGAAGGTTGCGGCGTGGATGTCCGCCTGCTCTTGCTGCTGGGACAGGACATCCTATCGGGAGAGACAAAATGACCATGACCAAGGGCAATCGCTGCGCGGGCAAGCTGGCGCTGGTGACCGGTGCGGCGCAGGGGCTCGGCCGCGCGCATGCGACCAGGCTGGCCGAGGAAGGCGCGCGGGTGATGTGCACCGACGTCAACGGCGAAGGCGCGCAGGAGACCGCGACGCTGATCAATGCGCAGCTGGGTGCCGGCACCGCCTTCGGCGTGGCCCATGACGTCACCGATCCCGAAGCCTGGGAAGCTGCAGTCCAAGCCGCGCGCGACCATCTCGGTGGCCTCAGCGTGCTGGTCAACAACGCCGGGATCGGCGTGGGCGGCAATATCGAGACCTGCGACTTCGACGATTGGAAGCGCTGCTTCTCGGTCAATGTCGATTCGATCTTCCACGGCTGCCAGAAAGCCCTGCCGCTGATGCGCGAGCATGCGCCCGGCTCGATCGTCAACATTTCCAGCATCGCCGGGCTGATCGCCAGCGACACCATGCCGGCCTACAATTCCTCCAAGGCGGCGGTGTGGATGCTGTCGAAGTCGATCGCGCTGCATTGCGCCAAGAACCGGATGAACATCCGCTGCAATTCGGTCCATCCCACCTTCGTCGACACCCCGATCCTCGACGGGACCGCGCGGCATCACAATATCGACAAGGCGGTCCTGCTGGAAAAGTTGGCGCGCCAGATCCCCCTCAAGACGGTGGGCGAACCCAATGATATCGCAAATGCGGTGGTCTATCTCGCCAGCGACGAGAGCAAGTTCATGACCGGCGCGGAGCTCAAGCTCGACGGCGGCATCTCGGCCATGTGAACTGACATGCGAGAGGCGCGGATCGCTCCGCGCCTCTCAATCCGCGATCAGGCCGATCGCGAGGTAGATCAGGATCGGGCTGCCGAAGCCTACCAGAGTGGCGATCACGAAGCCCGCCCGCACCAGCGTGGTGTCGATCCCGAAGTAGTTGGCGATCCCGGCGCAGACCCCCATGAGCTTGCCGCGCTGGCGGTCCAGTCGAAAGCTCTTCGACGGCGGACCGCCCGGGGCGGAGTGGCGCAGATCGCTCATGCGATCAGACCACCGGGCGAGGCGGGGACGATGGCCATGGCCAGAAAGGCCCCCGAGATAACCAGCGAAAAGCCGGCGGCGAAAAGCTTGCTGCTGAAGAGATTGGACATGATTTCCTTCCTGTTCGAATGAGAGTTAAGCGCGGCGCGCGGATCAGGCGATGAAGCCGGTCGGGCTGGCGGGGACGATCGCGGTAGCCATGACGATGGCCGAAATGGCGAGTGCGGCGATGGCGGCGAAGGCGTTGTTGATGGTGCTGAACGACATGGTGTTGGTCCTTTTGTTTCCCTGAACCCCGGCCCTTCCGGGGACATCAGGTAGTTTGCAACCCCCGTGCCAAACTAGGAGAATGGCGGAATTCAGCCATTGTTCGGCCGTCGCCAGCTGAACCAGGCATTCATCGACCCGAAAGGTTGGTGAATTTTCCCAACAATTCGAAATCGCGTTTCGCGCTGGCCTCGCTCCGGGCGCGCGGGTAACGCTCGCCGGGCTTATGGCGCTCGACCGCATCTCGCTTTCCGACTTCCGCAACCACGCCCAAACCACGCTTGAAGGCACTGCGCGGATGAACCTGCTCGTCGGTGCCAATGGCGCGGGCAAGACCAATGTGCTCGAGGCGCTGTCGCTGCTCGCGCCGGGTCGCGGGATGCGCCGCGCGGCGCTGGTCGACATGGTGCGCGGCGGGGCGGTCGATGGCTTCGCGGTCGGCGCGAGCCTGATCGGCGCCGAGGAGCCGGTGCGGCTGGGCACCTACACCCAGGGCGCGCAGCCCGGGCGGCGTCGGGTAAGGATCAACGGCGCCGAAAGCTCTGCGGTGGCGCTGGGCGAATGGCTGGCGATCGGCTGGCTGACCCCGGCGATGGACGGGCTGTTCACCGGCGCGGCGCAGGACCGGCGGCGCTATCTCGACCGGCTGGCGCTGGCGATCGATCCGGTCCACGCGCGCCATGCGGGGCGCTACGAAGCGGCCTTGCGCGAACGCAACCGCCTGCTGTCCGACGACCGAGAGCCCGACCCCAGCTGGCTCGATGCGATCGAGACACAGCTAGCCGAGCACGGCACCGCGCTGAGCGAAGGCCGCGCGCGGCTCATCGATGCGCTGATGGCCGAAATCGTAACCCAGCCCGAAGCGCCCTTCCCCCGGCCTGCGCTCAGCTACGCGCCGGGCGGACCGCTCGGCTACGAGGGCCTCTCGCAGGCGTTCCACGACAACCGCCGCCGCGACCGCGCCGCGCAGCGCACGCTCGACGGGCCGCATCGCGACGATCTCGAGGTGCTCTACGCCGCCCGGCGCATGCCCGCGGCGCAATGCTCGACCGGCGAGCAGAAGGCGCTGCTGCTGGCGATCACCATCGCGCATGCCGCGCTCTCGGCGAAGGGACGCGCGTCGCTGCTGCTGCTCGACGAGGTCGCGGCGCATCTTGATCCCGACCGGCGCGCGGCGCTTTTCGAGCGGCTGCGCGCGGGCGGGGCGCAGGTCTGGATCACCGGAACCGAGCTCGCGCCCTTCGAGGCGATCGCCGACGAGGCTGCGGTCTGGACCGTCGCCGGGGGCAGCGCGCAGCGCCGCTAGACCGGCGCCGACCCTAATCCGCCGCGGGCAGCGCCGCCTGCACGTCGTCGAGTGTATCGGCCACCAGCGCCTCGATCCCGGGCGCGGTCGGGTGGATCCGGTCGGACTGGAACAGCGCGGGATCCTGGTAGATGCTCTCGAGCCAGAAGGGCACCAGTTGCGCGTCATATTCCTCCGCCAGCTCGGCATAGAGCGCGTCGAAGCTCTGCTGGAACTCTGGCCCGTAATTGGGCGGCGCGCGCATTCCCATGATCAGCACCGGGATGTCGCGGTTGCGCAATTCGCCCAGCATCGCCTCGAAATTGGTGCGGGTTTCCTCGGGCGAGAGCCCGCGGATGAGATCGTTTCCGCCCAGTTCGAGCAGCACGAGGTCGGGCGGGGTTTCCAGCGCATCGAGCGTGAACGCCAGCCGCTGGCGCCCGGCGGCGCTGGTATCGCCCGAAACGCCGGCATCGATCACCCGCGCGTTCACCCCGGCGCCGCGCAGCGCGGCCTCCAGCCGCTCCGGATAGCCCTCCTGCTCGGCGAGGCCATAGCCCGCGAACAGGCTGTTGCCGAAAGCGAGGATGCGCCGTTCCTCGCCGGTCACCGCGATATCCGCCGCGGGCGCTGCGACGCTCGTCTCCTCGCTCGCGGCTGGCACCTCGCCCGCTTCGCCCGAACAGGCGGCCAGCGCCAGCGCGGCGCATCCGATAGACCAATTGCGTATCTGCATCGTCGAGCTTCCTTGTGTGGCCCCCTTCCCTATGGCATCGCTGCAATGTGACAAACCCCTCTCCGACCATCCTCGCCCAGAACCTCACCCTCACGCTCGGCACCGAACAGGCGCCGGTCGAGATCCTGCGCGGGATCGACCTGCGGATCGAGCGCGGCGAGACGGTCGCGCTGCTCGGTCCGTCGGGTTCGGGCAAGAGCTCGCTGATGGCGGTGCTGTCGGGGCTCGAGCGCGCCAGCGGCGGCACGCTCAGCGTCGCGGACGAGAATTTCGCAGCGCTGAGCGAGGATGGTCTCGCGCATGCCCGCCGCGGACGGATCGGCATCGTGCTCCAGGCCTTCCATCTCCTCCCGACCATGACCGCGCTGGAAAACGTCGCCACGCCGATGGAACTGGCCGGCGAGGGCGACGCCCAGCCCCGTGCCCGCGCCGAACTCGAAGCGGTCGGGCTCGGTCACCGTCTCGACCACTACCCCCAGCAATTGTCCGGCGGCGAACAGCAACGCGTCGCGATCGCGCGCGCCACCGCGGCGCGCCCCGCGTTGATCTTCGCCGACGAACCCACCGGCAATCTCGACGCCGCAACGGGTCACGAGATCGTCGACCTGCTCTTCGCGCGCCGCGCCGAAACCGGAGCCACGCTGCTGGTCATCACCCACGATCCCGAACTGGCCGAGAAATGCGAACGGGTGATCACCCTCGCCGACGGAAGGATCGCCACCGACACCAGGACTGCAATCGGCGGAGCGACCGCGCCCGCATGAGCCGGGCCATCGCCTGGCGCATCGCACGCCGCGATCTCAGCGCGCGCTTCCGCGGCTTGCGGCTGCTGCTGATCTGCCTCTTCCTTGGGACCGGCGCGCTCACCGCGATCGGTTCGCTGACCGCGGCGATCGAGCAGGAGATATCGTCGAGCGGGCAGACGCTGCTGGGCGGCGATCTCGAGATCGAATTGTGGCAGCGCGGCCTCAACCCCGAGGAAACCGCGGCGCTGGCCGAATATGGCGATCTGTCGCGCGGCTATCGCATGCAGGCGATGGCGCGGGCGGGCGAGCAGGCGGTCCCCGTCGGACTGAAGGCGGTCGACGCCGCCTATCCGCTCTATGGCGAGCTGACGCTGCAGGACGGGCGCTCGGTGGGCGCGCCGCCCGAGGACGAGATCTGGCTGGGCCAGGGTGCAGCCGACCGGCTCGGCATCACCACGGGGGACCCGGTCGCCATCGGCACCCAGACGCTCACAGTCGGCGGGATCATCGCCAACGAACCCGACAAGCTCAGCGAAGGCTTCCAGCTCGGCCCCACCGTGATCGCCGCCGAGGACCTGCCGGTCCGCGCCGGGCTGATCGCGCCGGGCTCGATGTACCAGACCAAGACCCGCGTCGCCTTCAGTGGCGGCCAGGACCCCGAGACGGTCGAGGAAACGCTCGAAACCCGCTTCCCCGAAGCCGGGTTCGACTTCCGCACCGCCGACCGCGCCTCGCCCGGTGCCGACCGCTTCGTCAGCCGGATGAGCGAATTCCTGACCCTCGTCGGGCTCGCGGCGCTGGTGATCGCCGGGATCGGCATTGGCGGCGGGGTGACCTCCTATCTCGACGCACGGCGTCAGGGAATCGCCACGCTCAAGATCCTCGGCGCGAGCAGCGGCGATATCGCACGGATCTACGCGCTGCAGATCTTCGCCGCGGCGATGGTGGGTAGCCTCGCGGGCATACTCGTCGGGATTGCGGTCACCCCGGTGCTGTCGCTCGCGCTGCAGGGGCTGCTGCCCGTGGATGGCGGGCTGGTGATCGACCCAGGGGCGATCCTGCTGGCGCTGGCCTATGGCCTGCTGGTCGCGCTGATCTTCGCTGCCCCGCCGCTGATGCGCGCGCGGCGCTTCCCGGCGATGGCGCTCATGCGCGCGCGCATCTCGCCATTGGGGGGAGACCGCAAGGCTGTCGGGATCGTCGCTGCGGGTCTGGTGGCGATCGTCGCGCTGGCGCTGCTGACCGCCAGCCGCCCCGAACTCTCCGCCATGTTCCTCGCCGGCGCCGCGGCCGCGCTCGGGCTGCTCGCGCTGCTGGCAATGGGGATCCGCCGCCTTGCCGCCGCGCTGCCGCGCCCGTCCAGCCCGATCGCGCGCAACGCGCTCGCCAATCTCCATCGCCCGGGCTCCAGCACCACCGCGCTGGTGACCGCGCTGGGTTTCGGCCTGGCCGCCTTCGTCCTGCTCGCTGCGGTGCAATCGGCGATCGACGGCAATATCGAACAGCGCGTGCCCGAGCAGGCGCCCGACTATTTCGTGCTCGACATCCCGCGCGACCAAGTGAGCGAATTCGAGCAGCTGGTCTGGGCCGAAGACGAACAGGCCGCGATCCGCGCGGTTCCGGCGCTGCGCGGGGCGGTGCTCGCCTTCGGGCCCGAGGGCGCGATGACCCGCACCGCCGAGCTCGAGGATCTCCCCGACGGCGCCTGGGCGCTGCGCGGCGAACGCGGGCTGACCTATGCCGACCGGATTCCAGACAACAATACCATCGTCGAGGGCCAGTGGTGGGGTCCGTTCTACAGCGGCGAACCGCTGGTCTCGGTCGATCAGGAACTGGCCGAGGCAGCCGGGCTCGAGATCGGGGACATGATAACCTTCGGTGTGCTCGGGGTCGAGCGAACCGCCCGGATCGCCAATCTGCGGCAGATCGAATGGGAGAGCCTGGGCTTCAACTACGTCTTCGTGCTGAGCCCCAATGCCATCCAGGATGCGCCGCACAATCTCGCCGCGACCATCGACCTGACCGAGGGCACCCCGACCGGACCGCTGCTGCAGGCGCTGGTGCGCGAGTTTCCATCGAGCTCGGTGATCGAGGTCGGCAATGTGCTCCAGCAGGCGCGCACGCTGCTCGAGCAGGTCGGATTGGCGACCCTCGCTGCCGCCGGTGTGGCAGTGCTGGCGGGGCTCGCCGTGCTGCTGGGCGCGATCGCCGCCGCGCGCGCGCAGCGCACCTACGACACGGTGATCCTGCGCGTGCTGGGCGCCGATCGCCGCCAGATCCTGACGATGCAGCTGGTCGAGTATCTCCTGCTTGCCGGCGCCCTGGCGCTGGTCGCGCTCGGGCTCGGCAGCCTGACCGCCTGGCTGGTAATCACCCAGCTGTTCGAGTTCGACTGGCTGCCCGACTGGGGCGCGGTGCTGGCGGTGCTGGGCCTCGGGATCGCGGTGGTGTTGCTGTTCGCGGTGCTGGGCTCGCTCCCGCTGCTGCGGGCCAAGCCCGCCCAGGCGCTGCGCACCCTGTAGGAGCGGTCCGGCAGGACAGACAGCTGCTCCCTTCGCAGCCGCCCCGGTTCTCCCTCGCTTGCACTGCAGACAAGAAAAAGGGGGCCGCGAAGCCCCCTTTTCCGTTTGTCGATGGCCTGCCGCTTAGAAGCGGAAGCGTCCGGTCACGCCGTAGGTGCGCGGTGCGTTCGGGTAGCCCGAAACCGTCCCGGCCTGCGCCACACCGTCGAACACCGCGGTGATGTAGCGCTCGTTGGTGAGGTTGCGGACATAGCCCGAGAGCTCGAAGCCATTGTCCATCACGAAAGCCAGCGAGGCGTTGACCTGGTTGATCTCGCGACGGAACTGACGCGCCACATCGACGCCAATCTGGTTCGTATCGAAGCCGGTCAGGCCATTGACGATCTGCGTGTTGCTCTCGTGGTAGAAGTCCACCCGTCCGATCAGCAGATTGCCGCTGTCGCCGAACTCGTGCGTGTAAGTGCCCGAAGTCGCGATCGTGAATTCCGGGATATCGGCCGGACGCTGGCCCGACAGATCGCCCAGCGTCGAATTGGTGAAGCTGTCGTAGACCGGATCGAGATAGGTCAGCGCGAAGGTGAACACCAGCGGATCGGCGGGCGACACGGTTGCGTCGAACTCGAAGCCCTTGGTCGACTGCTCTTCCGCGTTCGCAAGCGCGAAGCCGGTGCCGGTGAAGACGTTCGACTGGAAGTTCTCCAGCGTCTGGTCGAACAGCGCCAGGTTGAACCCGACCCGGTCGAACTGAGCCTTGAGGCCGAGTTCGTAGACCTTTGCTTCTTCCGGCAGAGCGAAACGCGTCCCGGTCGTGAGGTTGGGCACCGCCAGCCCGGCATCGCGGATCGGCGAGGACGGAGCGAGGATGGTGCTGCCGAACGGACCCGGAGTGAAGTCGCTCGGGAACGGACGGCTGTCGCGCGACAGATTGACCGAGCTCGCCTTGAAGCCCGTGGCATAGGTGAAATAGGCGTTGACGTTGTCGGTGATGTCGTAGGCGGCACGAAGCGTGTAGCTCCAGTCGTCGTCGCGGGTCTGGCCCGGCTCCACCGCATTGGGCACGCCCAAGAACGGCGGCAGGAACTGCAGCGGCTGCAGCGCGAGCAGCGGATTGGTCGCCGGATTGGTCGCCGCGGCGGCAATCGCACCGAAGGCTGCCGGATTGGCCTGCTGGAACTGACCGATGACCGTCGGGGTTACGGACCCCGGAGCGATCTGGAGAGCGTTGGCGATCTGACCCACGATCACCGCATCGACCACATTGGTGTTGGCCAGCGGATCGAGCGACTCCTGCCGAAGCGTGAAGTCCTTTTTGTCGTCGGTGTAGTTGAAGCCGCCGGTCAGCGTCAGCCGGTCGGTGACCTCGAAGTCGACCGTGCCGAAGATCGAGTAGCTCTCGTTGTCGAGCGTGAAGAACTCGCGGGTGCTGGGACCCTCGGCAAAAATCGACCCTGCGGGGAAGCCCAGCGCCGCCTCGACACCCGCCAGCGTCCCGGGAGTACCGCGACCGGCCAGCAGATCGAAGAACGGACGCGCCTGCGGACCGTTGGTCAGACCGCTGTTCTGCGTCACGTCTTCCTTGAAGTAGAAGCCGCCGAGCAGGAAGTTGAGCGGGCCGTCGAAGTCCGAGGTGACCCGCAGTTCCTGCGTGAAGGTGTCGATCGCCTGATCGCGGAATTCGGCGACCACGTCGGCGCTGGAGAAATCGACGTCCTGCTGGCTGAAGCTGCGCAGTTCGCGATAGGCGGTGATCGAGGTCAGCGACACCGAACCCAGATCGTAATCCGCCTGCAGCGAGCCGCCGTAGCTCTCGATCTCGTTGACCGGAAGCTGGTTGAGATAGGTGCGGTCGGAGAACACGTTCTCTGGCTCGATCTGGCCGCCCACGGCGAAGATCAGCGGAACCGTAGGCCCGGCGATGAGATTGCCGGCATAGCAGCACAGCTCGTCGATCTTGGAATAGTCGCCGATGGCGCGCAGACGGAGCGGACCGTTGTTGTCGAACAGCAGCTGACCGCGCACCGAGTAGCGGTCGCGCTCATTGATCTTCTCATCGAGATTGACGACATCGACATAACCGTCGCGCTTGTTGAGGTTGCCGTCGAGCGAAAAGGCGACGCTGTCGGTCAGCGGACCGGTGACATCGCCCTTGAGCACGATGTTGTTGTAATTGCCGTAGGTCGCCGAGACCGAACCGCCGAAGTCGAACTGCGGCTCGCGGGTGACGACCGAGATCACGCCGGCGCTGGCGTTCTTGCCGAACAGCGTCGACTGCGGGCCGCGCAGCACTTCGATACGCTGAACGTTGGCGATATCGTTGATCTGCGCCGCGGAGCGCGAGCGGAAGACGTTGTCGATGAACACGCCGACCGAAGGCTCGACACCGGCGTTGTTGGCGCCATTGCCGAAACCGCGGATGATGAAGGTGGTGTTGGCCGAGCTCTGCAGCTGGCTTACGCGGAGCGAGGGCGAGACCGTCTGCAAATCCTGCAGGTCGCGGATTTCGGCGCGCTCGAGCGTCTCGCCGGTGGTCACGCTGACCGAAACGGGAACTTCCTGCAGCGTCTGCTCGCGCTTGGTGGCGGTCACGACGATGACATTGGGGTTGGTTGCCGGAGCGACATCGGCGGTGTCGTTCGTCAGTTCGGAATCGTTGTCCTGGGTGCGGACCGGATCGTTCTCGACCACGTCCTGGGCGAACACGCTGGCAGGGGTCAAGGCAAAGGCAGCGGCGCCTACAAGCAGGCGCGCGGAAACGGAAATGTGCATGAAAGGTCCTCTTTGTGCGGGCTCTTCTCTTCAGCGAACCCGGCGTTGTGCGAACTCGACGCGCGTCTCTCCCGTGCGTCTCGCGGGTTGCATAGGAGGACCCATCCTGTTGCTCAACGCCAATGTTGCGTCGTTCGTCGGATTGTTGCGCGATTGTTGCAACCAATTCACACCTTCGGCGTCACCCGGCCTTTTGCACCGTCCGAGCTTGCCGTGGGAGGGCACCTGCGGTAGGGGCGCGCGACCCCATTCCCCAGACACTCTCCCCACGAAAGCACCGCCTCATGTCCCGCGATCTGCGTAATATCGCCATCATCGCCCACGTCGACCATGGCAAGACCACGCTCGTTGACCAGCTCTTCCGCCAGTCCGGCACCTTCCGCGAGAACCAGCGCGTCGAAGAACGTGCCATGGATTCGGGCGATCTGGAAAAGGAGCGGGGCATCACGATCCTCGCCAAATGCACCAGCGTCGAATGGGAGCATGACGGCACCAACACCCGCATCAACATCGTCGATACCCCCGGCCACGCCGACTTCGGCGCCGAGGTCGAGCGCATCCTGTCGATGGTTGACGGGGTGATCCTGCTGGTCGATGCCGCCGAAGGCCCGATGCCGCAGACCAAATTCGTCACCGGCAAGGCGCTGGCGCTGGGTCTCAAGCCGATCGTCGTCGTCAACAAGATCGATCGTTCCGACGCGCGCCCCGACGAGGTGCTCGACGAATGTTTCGAGCTCTTCCTCAGCCTCGACGCCAATGACGAGCAGCTCGACTTCCCCTCGCTCTGGGCCTCGGGCCGCGACGGCTATGCGAGCGCCGACAAGGACGCGCGCTCGGGCGATCTCGATCCCCTGTTCAAGCTCATCGTCGATCACGTGCCCGCGCCGGGTCTCGACCCCGACGGTCCGTTCAGCTTTCTCGCGACGCTGCTCGACCGCGACAATTTCATGGGCCGCGTGCTCACCGGCCGGATCCAGTCCGGTACCGTGCGCGTCAACGATCCGATCCACGCCATCGACGTCGACGGCAAGGTGGTCGAGGTCGGCCGCGCCACCAAGCTGATGAGCTTCGACGGGCTCGACCGCGTTCCGGTCGAGACTGCGGTGGCGGGCGACATCATCGCGCTCGCCGGGCTTGAGAAGGCGACCGTTTCCAACACCGTCGCCGATCCCTCGGTCAAGGAGCCGATCCCCGCGCAGCCGATCGATCCGCCGACGCTGGCGATGCGCTTCAGCGTCAACGACAGCCCGCTGGCGGGCCGCGAAGGTTCCAAGGTCACCAGCCGCATGATCCGCGACCGCCTGTTGCGCGAAGCGGAAACCAATGTCGCCATCCGCGTCACCGAGGCTGCCGACAAGGACAGCTTCGAAGTCGCGGGCCGCGGCGAATTGCAGCTCGGCGTGCTGATCGAGACGATGCGCCGCGAAGGCTTCGAGCTTGGCATCAGCCGCCCGCGCGTCCTCTTCCAGGAAGAGGACGGCAAGCGGCTCGAGCCCTATGAAACCGTGGTCATCGACGTCGATGACGAGCATTCGGGCACCGTCGTCGAGAAGATGCAGCGCCGCAAGGCCGAGCTCACCGAGATGCGCCCGAGCGGCAGCGGTAAGACCCGGATCACCTTCTCGGCGCCCAGCCGCGGGCTGATCGGCTATCACGGCGAGTTTCTGTCCGATACGCGCGGCACCGGGATCATGAACCGGCTGTTCGAGAAATACGGCCCCTACAAGGGTGCGGTCGGCGGTCGCCAGAACGGCGTTCTGCTGTCCAACTCGGCCGGCGAAGCCACCGCCTATGCGCTGTTCGCGCTGGAAGAACGCGGCGAGCTGTTCATCGGCGCGGGCGAGAAGATCTACGAGGGCATCATCATCGGCGAGAACGCCAAGCCCGAGGATCTCGAGGTCAACCCGCTCAAGTCCAAGCAGCTGACCAACTTCCGCTCGACCGGCAAGGACGACGCGATCCGCCTCACCCCGCCGCGCGCGATGACCCTCGAACAGGCGATCGCCTATATCGACGACGACGAGATGGTCGAGGTGACCCCGCAGACGATCCGTCTGCGCAAGGCGATCCTCGATCCCAACGAGCGCAAGAAAGCCAAGCGCAAGGGCTGAGCCGCGTTCAGCCGGTCAGCGCCTGTTCGCTCAGCACCAGCGCCGCATAGAGGAGCGTGCCGCCTGCGAAGGGGAGGAAGAAGCTCTTCCTCTCCTCGGGCAGCTCCTCCTTGAGCACGACGAGAACGATCGCGCCCGAAACGAAGGCGAACAGGCCGCCGATGACGATCTGGGGCACGGAGACCTGCGTTCCCAGGATCCAGCCGGCCAGCGTCGCCGCGCTCAGGATCCATCGGCCGCGGTCGTCGTAAAGCTCGGGATGGTCCCCGCGGGTGCCGAAATCGGCGGTGACGAAATGCAGCGTCATGGCGAAGAAATACAGCGCCAGCCCGATCAGGCCGGTGTCTTCGCGGTGGTTGAGAAGATAGCCGATCACGAATATCAGCAGGCTGCTGACCGCGATATGCAGCCAGAACACGCTGCTCTCGGGCCTGGCGCGCTCGATCTGGTCCTTGTCCTGGCCGCGGCTGCGCTTCAGCGCTCGCTCGGTGCCGTAGAAGGCTGCCACCCCGAACAGCGCAAGCAGATAAACCGCGCTTTCGGCCATCACCTCGCCCAGACCCGTTGCACGGTTGAACGCGCCGGCATGCGCGCCGAGTTCGGGCAGCATGTGGAGGAAGACGTAGGCCACCGCCACGCCGCCCGAGAAGCTGAGCCAGCGGCTGCGCGGGTTGCGGTCGAGGAACCGCAAGCGCCCGACGAACAGATGCACCAGGCAGAACGCCACCGCCATGAGACCGGTGAAAAGGGTGGCAGAAGCGGTCAAAGCCGGCCCTCCCCGCCCCAGATCGAAACCGTGCAACCTGCTACCATGCTCCAACGATAGACGCCGCCCTCCCGCTTGGCGAGAGGGCGGCGCCGGTCATGCTGCGGGTGGGACTAGATCCGGCCGGTGATCTGAATCCCGTAGAAGCGCGGCTCGGCCGGAATGAAGGTCGAAATACCGAAGCCGCCGCCGGTGTTGCCCGCGTCGAGCAGATATTCCTCGTCGGCGGCGTTGCGGATGAAGCCCGCAATTTCGAGCCGGTCGTCGGCAAAGCTAACACCCGCGCGGGCATTGATCAGCGTGACCGGCCCCTGCGAGATCTCCGGATCGTTGGGTACCTGGAAGAAGATGCGGCTGCGATAGGTGATCGAAGGGGTGGCGAAGAACCGCATCCCGTTGCCAAGCGGCGCGTCCACGGTGAAGCCTGCCGCCGCCTGCCATTCGGGCTGGAGCCGGAACCGGTCGCCCGCAAATACGCCGTTTTCCGGCTTATCGTCGATACCACCGTCGATGTAGCCGACATTACCGAACAGACTCAGCCAATCGGTGGCGTTGATCGCCAGTTCCGCTTCGACGCCCAGATTGCTCGCCGAGCCGGCGCTTTCCGTAACCGTCGAGCCGACCGCACCAGCCGGATCGTTCGGTTCGGTGATCGTGCGCGAAATCTGGAAACCGTCGTACTGCTGGTAGTAAACACCGAGCGACCCCGACACGGCGCCGAAGCTCGCTTTGATCCCACCTTCGTAGTTCCAGACGACTTCCTCCGGCACCAACTGGACGTTTGCTACCGGAATGCCGCCGCTACGGGCCGCACCCAGCTGAACCACCGGCGAGCGTCGTCCCTTCGAAATCGTGCCATAGACGTTCACGTCGGGACTCAGCCGATAGAGGACGTTGAACCGGGGCAGCACCGCCGAGAAGCTGTCTTCGGTGGTAAAGGTCTGTCCGGCAGTGTCGATCTGACCCGGAATGAGCGAAGCGCGCAGATTGATGCCTGCCGCCCGCAATTGGTCCAGAAGAGTGCCTGGCAGGATGCTGGCCAGCAGCGGTACCGGCACATCGGCGCGGAAGCCCGAGCGGCGCTTCTCGATCAGCAGCCGGACGCCGGCGGTCAGTTCGAGCGAATCCGTGGGGATCCAGGTGCTGTCCGCAAACATCGAATAGCTGTCGTTCTTGCCCTGATTCTCGAACGTCGAGCTGTAGGGGATCTGCGTCAGCGCGCCTCCGGTGATCGCCGCAGTAGCCTGCGCCGCGGTTACCACGCCCTCGGCGTTGATGCAGCCGATCGGCAGGGCATTGCTGAGGCACTGGAGGAAAGTGCCCTCTTCCGAAGAAAACGGCACGTTCTGGAGATTGTCTTCGGTGAAGACGTTCCAGCCGAACGAGGCACGCCAGCTTGGGTCGGTGTAGGTGAAGCGGCTCTCGTGGCTGGCCTGCCAGCCCTCCGCGATCTCGGCGAACTCGAGATACCACGCCGCCGAACCGTCGGCGTCGAACACTTCGCGGCTGTCGAACTCGCGGTAACCGTTGACGGTGGTGAAGTTCCAGCCATCGGCGAAATCGTAGCTGGCGGTGAGGTTGACGTCGTAAATCTCGCGATTGAGGCCGAGTTGGTCGTTACCGAGCGCTTCGGCCGAGAGCGGCGAGCCGCCGAGGTTCGCCCGACCGAAGGGATCGCCGGGACCGTCCTCGGTCGGAAGCGCGCGCGAAATGAACGGCGTGCCGCCGTTGCGCTGGCGGTCGAAGGTGCCGATCAGGTCGACGGTGAGATCGGCGGTCGGCGTGTAGCGTAGCGACGCGCGGACGCCGAGATTGTCCTGCGAATAGAGCTCTTCTTCCTGATTGGGAGCGAGGTTCTCGACATAGCCGTCGCGGGTGCGCCATTCGGCGGCGATCCGGCCCGCGAGCACGTCCGACCCGGCGTTGACATAGCCCGAGAGCAGCGTCTGGTTGAAATTGCCGTAGCCGCCGGTCACTTCGGCGGAAAAGCCTTCGCGCGGGCGCGCCGAGACCAGGCTGATCGCGCCGACCGCGGAGGCGGTGCCGAACAGCGTCGCCTGCGGCCCCTTGATCACCTCGACCCGGTCGAGATCGTAGATCGCCTGGTAGGAGCCGCGCGAGCGCGAGATGTCGACGCCGTTGTAATAGAGTGTGACGCGCGGCCCCTGCTGCGAGGAACCCGAATCCGAGGTGATGCCGCGGATGACGATGCCGGGATTGTTGGCGCTCTGCTCCTGGATGTTGAGCCCGGGAACATAGTTGGAGAGCTCGTCGAGATCGGTGACGCCCAGCTCGCTGATCCGATTGCCGGTCAGCGCCGAGATGGTGATCGGCACATCGACCGCGCGCTGTTCGATCTTCTGCGCGGTGACGATGATCTCATTGCCGCGGACGGGCTCTTCCTGCGCCGGCGCTTCGGGCTGCACCGCAGCCTGTGCGAAGGCGGGCGCAAAGGGCACGAGCGCGGTGGTCGCGGCGAGCAGAGCGAAAACGGAACGTCTGACAGTCATTGTCGAGGAGCCTTTTCATTATTGGTCGCCGCGCCTCTGCGCCGCTCCGGTGACAGGGCCACGACAATTATGTTGCACTGCGGTGAAAGCCGGATCGACCACCCGTGACCGCGCGAGTGGCAATTGTTCGCCGCCTTTGTTAATCGCCCGTCCATGCAAACCGGAACCCTGATCACCCTCGCCCTCTATTTCATCCTGATGATCGGCATCGGGCTGTTCGCCTGGAAGCGCTCGACCGACACCAGCGAGGGCTATCTGCTCGCGGGACGCAATCTGTCGCCCGGCGTCGCGGCGCTCTCCGCAGGCGCTTCGGATATGTCGGGCTGGCTGCTGCTGGGCCTGCCCGGTGCGCTGTTCGCCGCCGGGCTGGTCGAAGCCTGGATCGGGATCGGGCTGTTCCTGGGCGCGGTGGCGAACTGGTACATCGTCGCGCCGCGGCTGCGCCGCCAGACGCAGGATCTGGGCAATGCACTCACCATCCCGCAATTCCTCGCTAACCGCTTTCCCGACAAGGCGGTGCTGCTGCGGGTCATCAGCGCGATCGTGATCGTCGCCTTCTTCACCGTCTACACCGCCGCTGGCCTAGTCGGCGGCGGCAAGCTGTTCCAGACCGCCTTCGCCGAACTGCTGCCCGCTTCGGGCATGAGCGATTACATGCTCGGCATCTGGATCACCGCCGGGGTGGTGCTCGCCTACACCATGGTGGGCGGCTTCCTCGCGGTCAGCCTGACCGATTTCGTGCAGGGCTGCATCATGGTGGTGGCGCTGGTGCTGATGCCGCTGGTGGTGATGTTCGGCGATGGCGGCAGCGGCGGTGCCTCGCTGCTCGAAGTGCCGGTCGAGGGCTTCCTCAGCCTGACGCAGGGGCTAACCGCGCTCGGCTTCATCAGCGCGGTGACCTGGGGGCTGGGCTATTTCGGCCAGCCGCATATCATCGTGCGGTTCATGGCGCTGCGTAGCGTCGAGGACGTGCCCGCGGCGCGCGCCATCGGGCTGATCTGGATGGCGGTGGCGCTGGCCGGTTCGCTCGGTATCGGGCTCGCGGGCCGCGCCTACGCCAACCGCAACGGGCTGGTGATCGACGACCCCGAGACGATCTTCATCGTTCTTTCGGAGCTGCTGTTCCACCCGCTGGTGACCGGCTTCCTGCTCGCCGCACTGCTCGCCGCGATCATGAGCACGATCAGCTCGCAGCTGCTGGTCTCCTCCAGCTCGCTGACCGAGGATTTCTACCGCCTGTTCCTGCGCAAAAACGCCAGCGAACGCGAGGCGGTGAATGTCGGGCGGATCTGCGTCGCGCTGGTGGCGCTGGCCGCGATCGTCATCGCCGCCGATCCCGACAGCGAGGTGCTGGGTCTGGTCGCCAACGCCTGGGCCGGGTTCGGCGCCGCCTTCGGGCCGCTGATCGTGCTGGCGCTGACCTGGGACCGGATGACTGGCGCGGGGGCGGTGGCCGGGCTGGTGACCGGCGCGGCGGTGGTCGCGCTGTGGATCGCGCTCGGGCTGAATGCAGACTTCATCGGCGGCCAGGGTCTCTACGAGATCGTCCCCGGCTTCATCGCCAGCTGGCTCGCCATCGTGCTGGTCAGCAGGGCCACGCAGCCGCAAGCCAACGCCGCCACTCTGGAGAGAACATGATCAGATCGCACACGCTGCTCGCCGGTATCGCCGCCCTCGCCCTGACCGCAACCGGCGGGCAGGCGCAGGAGCCTGAGAGTCCTCGGCCGATCGAGCAGCAGATCGGCGCCGGGGGCCGTCCGGTCGGCGCGAACTGGTCGCGCAGCCCGGTGATCGCCGAGCACGGCATGGCCGCCACCGCGCATCCGCTGGCGACGCAGATCGCGCTCGACATCCTCAAGGCGGGCGGCAGCGCGGTCGATGCGGCGATCGCCGCCAATGCCGCGCTCGGGCTGATGGAGCCGACCGGCAACGGCATCGGGGGCGATCTGTTCGCGATCGTCTACGACCCGGCGACCGACAAGCTCCACGGCATCAATGGCTCGGGCCGCTCGCCCAGCGGACAAACGCTCGCGCAATTGCGCGCCAAACTGGACGGCGCGGAGGCGCTGCCCCCGGTCGGTCCGCTGCCGGTCACCATCCCGGGCACGGTCGACGCCTGGTTCGCGATGCACGAACGCTTCGGCAAGCTACCGATGAGCGACATCCTCGCGCCCACCGTGCGCTACGCCCGCGAAGGCCATCCGGTCGCTCCCGTCATCGCCATGTATCTCGAGCGCAGCCTGCGCTCGTTCGAGGCGCGGCAGCAGACCATGCCGTTCGATTTCGCCAATGCGCGCGCCACCTGGTTCGCCGATGGCAGTGCGCCCGAGGCGGGCGAGATCTTCCGCAACCCCGATCTGGCCGCCACGCTCGAGACCATCGGGCGCGACGGACGCGACGCTTTTTACGAAGGCGAGCTCGCGCAGGTGATGGTCGACTATCTGCAGCGACAGGGTTCGGCCTACACGCTCGCGGACTTCGCCGCGCATGACAGCGAATGGGTCGATCCCGCCTGCGCGCTTTACCGCGACGGCTATGAATTGTGCGAGCTGCCGCCCAACAGCCAGGGCTTCGCCGCGCTGCAGATGGTCAACATCCTCAAAAACGTCGATCTCGCGCAGTGGGAACGCGGCAGCCCCGAGGCGATCCACTACATCACCGAAGCCAAGCGGCTCGCCTACGCCGATGTCGCGCGGTTCTACGCCGATCCCGACTTCGCCGCTCTGCCCGCCGAACTCCTCACCGAGGAATACGGCCGCGAGCGCTTCGCGCTGATCGATCCGGCGCGCGCCACCCCCGAATTCGGCCCCGGCGAGCCCAAGCTCGAGGGCCAAGGCGACACCACCTATCTGACCGTGGTCGACGGCGACGGGATGATGGTGAGCCTGATCCAGTCCAACTACCGCGGCATGGGCGGCGGGCTGACCCCCGACGGGCTGGGCTTCATGTTCCAGGACCGCGGCGAGCTCTACAGCCTCGATCCCGCGCATCCCAACGCCTACGAGCCGAAAAAGCGCCCCTTCCAGACCATCATCCCCGCCTTCGTGAAGAAGGACGGCAAGCCGTGGATGACGTTGGGGCTGATGGGCGGTGGGATGCAGCCGCAGGGCCATGTCCAGGTGCTGATCAACATGGTCGATTACGACATGAACCTGCAGGAAGCGGGCGACGCGGCGCGGATCAACCACGATGGCGGGCGCCAGCCCACCGAACCGCTGGCCGGTCCTTCCGCCGATCCGCTGGGCACGCTGTTCGTCGAACCGGGCCTGCCCGCCGCGACCGTCGAGCGGCTGCGCGCGATGGGTCACACAGTCGAAGTGGTCGCCGACGGAATCATGTTCGGCGGCTATCAGGCGATCGCCCGCGACCCCGAGACCGGGGTGCTGACCGGCGCGACCGAAATGCGCAAGGACGGGCAGGCGAGCGGCTACTGAGGAGCGAGGCGATGGCGAAGGTGACCGGACTGGGCGGGGTCTTCTACGTGGTGAAGGACCCCGAGGCGACGCGGCAATGGTACCGCGAGGTGCTCGGGCTCGGCGGCGAATACGGCCCGCAGCTGATGTGGTCCGAAGAGACCAAGGAGCAGCCCTATTCGCTGGTCAGCCATTTCAAGGACGATGCCTATATCAAGCCGGGCGCCGGCGGCTTCATGATCAACCTGCGGGTCGACGATTGCGACGCCATGGTCGAACAGCTCAAGGCCAAGGGCGTCGCAATTCTCGACAGCGCCGACGAGGGCTATGGCAAGTTCGCCTGGCTGCTCGACCCCGACGGGATCAAGATCGAGCTGTGGGAGCAATGCGCGGTTCCCGAATCCTGACGCAGGTTTCGCGCCCCGCTTAGGCTTTGGTTAAGCATGATCGGGTTACGGCTCGCGCATGCGGCAGTTGCTCTGGTTTCTCGCGCTCATCGCGCTCGGCGGATGCTCCGCAGTGCCGCAGTCGCGCGAACCGGAACGGCCCGGAGCACGCGGCGCTTCGAACGGCGCCGCCGTATCGATCCGGCCCGAAGCCGCGCAATGCCTCAGCGAGCTGGCGCGCACCGGATCGCTCTACTCGCCCGTCCCCGACCGCCACTACGGCGCCGGTTGCCAGATATCCAACAGCGTCCGGCTCGATCGCCTTCAGGGCGACGCGGGCGGATTTGCGCTGTCGAATCTGGGTCCGGTTGCCTGTCCGCTGGCGAGTGCCTTTTCGGGCTGGGCGCGCTTCGGCGTGGACCGTGCGGCGCGCCAGATGCTCGGCAGCCCGCTAGAGCGGATCGAGACCATGGGCAGCTATTCCTGCCGCAACGTGGCCGGCACCGGGCGGCTCTCGGCGCACAGCCGGGCCGAAGCGATCGATATCGGCGCTTTCGTGCTCGCGGACGGACGCCGGATCAGCGTGATCGACGGTTGGTCGTCGCGCGATCGCGACGAGCAGGCCTTTCTCCGCACAGTCCATCGCAGCGCCTGCAAGCGCTTCGGCACCGTGCTGGGTCCGGAGTACAACGCCGCGCATCGCGACCATCTGCATGTCGAGCTGGGCAGCGGAAGCTTCTGCCGCTGACCTCGGCCATGACGCGTTATTCGGCTTCGTAATCGCTGAAGAAGCTGTAGTCGGGCAGCGAATGGAACGCGGTGCGCAGGGCATCGCTCCAGCTGGTCGAGATTGCCAGAAAATAGGGATCGTCATGCGCGATTCGGCGCTGGTGCGTCACCTCGAACTGGTCGCGTTCGATCACCATCAGATCGAGCGGCAGGCCGACCGAGAGATTGGCCTTGAGCGTCGAATCGAACGACACCGTCAGCAGCTTGACCGCATCCTCCATGCTCATCGAGCGATCGTAGCCGCGCAGGATAATCGGGCGGCCGTATTTGGTCTCGCCGATCTGGAAGAAGGGCGTGTCGGCGCTGGCCTCGATGAAATTGCCTTCCGGATAGACCATGAACAATCGCGGCTCCATCCCGGCGATCTGGCCCGCGACGATGATCGAGGCGGTGAAGCGGCCCTTGCCGCGCTCGCCATTGATGCGCTGGCGCTCGGCGATGGTTTCGCGCACCAGTTTGCCGATCTCGCTCGCGACCTGGAACATGGTCGGCGATTGCAGCAGCACATTGTCGCGCTGGTCGGGTTCCTTGGTGCGCTCTTCGAGCTGGCTGACCACCGCCTGGGTGGTGGCGAGATTGCCTGCGGTCATGACGGTGATGATCCGGTCGCCGGGCACCTGCCAGTGGAACATCTTGCGGAACACGGAAATGTTGTCGACACCCGAATTTGTGCGGGTGTCGCTCATCAACACGAGACCCTTCTCGACGATCATTCCCACGCAATATGTCATGCATTCTCCCTGTTGTTGAACCTGGTTATTGTTGAACCTGGCGCTGAGCCACGGCGACTTCGACCTGCAGCTCCTGCGAGGCGCTGCCGAAGGTGATCCCGGTGATCGGCGCGGCATCGCGGTAATCGCGCCCGGTGGCAACCCGGACATAGCGCTGGTCGGGGCTGATGCCGTTGGAAATGTCGAATCCGACCCAGCCCAGCCCTTCGACGAAGGCCTCGGCCCAGCCATGGGTGGCATCCTGCTCGATGCGGTCGTCCATCATCAGATAGCCGCTGACATAGCGCGCGGGGATATCGAGCGACCGCGCTGCGCCGATGAAGATCTGCGCATGATCCTGACACACGCCGTGCCCTTCGCAGAGCGATTGTTCGGCAGGCGTGTTCACATCGGTGGTGCCGATCTCGTAGGCAACCGCATCGATGATCCGCGCCGAGAGCGTGTGAAGCGTGTCGAGCGGTTGCTGGCCTTCGGCGCGGACGCTTTCAGCCAGCGCCTTCATCCTGGGCCCGGGCTTGGTCCGCGGGGTCTGGCCGCGGAAGCTCCACAGCGGCAGGTGGCCGGCGTGGTGGCCGATGACGCCGGCATGGTCCGAGGTGTCAACCTCGCCGCTGCAGGTGACCGTGACCTCGCGCGCACCGCCATCCACGGCAACCAGCGTCACGCGGTTGTGGTGCTGATCGTCGTAGCTGAGTTCCTCGTGCGCATGGTCGAATTCCATGGTCCAGGAGAGGATTTCCTGACCCTGAGTGGCTTTGGGCGTGAGCCGCAGCCGCTGGAGCGCGTGGACAACCGGTTCGGAGAAGCGATAGCGGGTGGTGTGGCGGATATCGAGGCGCATCAGGCAAGGAACCTGTAATCTTGGGCGATCGCCTGAGCGATCGACGAGTTGGCGGCGGTGAAATCGGTCAGGAACTGGTGCAGGCCCTTGTCGAACACGTCCTCGATCGAGAGCCCGGACAAGCGCGTATCGGATTCGCGCATGAGTTCGTTGCTGGTGCCCTCGATGCCGTGGATGCGGGCCAGCGCAGCGAGATTCTCGCGCAGCGCCGCGTGCGAATAGGCCAGGCTGCGCGGGAAGCGCTCGTCGAGCACGAGGAAGCTGACGATACCGCGCGCATCGATCTGTCCGGCGTTGAGCCAGCGGTACGCGCTGTCTCCCGAGACCGAACGCAGCACCATGTCCCATTGCCCGGTGTCCATGCTCGACCCGACATAGGACAGCGAGGGCAGCAGCAGATAGTATTTGATGTCCATGATGCGGGCGATGTTGTCGGCGCGTTCGATGAAGGTCCCGGCGCGGGCGAAGTGGAAGCCCTCCTCGCGCAGCATCGAGCCCAGCACCGCGCCATGCGCCAGCGTGCCCGCGCGGCGCACCGCGGTCAGCACCTCGCCGACGCGCTGTTCGCCGACCGGGCGCGCAAGCATGTCCTTGATCTGCAGCCAGCTGTCGTTGACCGCTTCCCAGACCTCGCTGGTGATCGCGCTGCGCGCCTCGCGGGCGTTGGAGCGGATCTGCTGGAACGTGTTGAGGACGCTGGCGGAACTGTCCTTGTCGCGCAGGATGTAGTTCCAGGCCTGCATGCCGGTGTAGGTGGCGTTCTTGGCCTCGTAGCCGCGGCGGTGGCCGGCGGTCTCGATGACCGAACGCCATTCCTCCTCGGCGCTGACCGAATCGCGGGTCAGCGCCATGCGCAGCCCCGCGTCGAGCAGGCGCGCGGTGTTTTCGGCCCGCTCGAGATAGCGGAACATCCAGAACAGCGAATTGGCGGTTCTTCCCAGCATCAGTCTTTGAGCACCCAAGTGTCCTTGGTGCCCCCGCCCTGGCTCGAGTTGACCACCAGCGACCCCGGCTTCATCGCCACCCGGGTCAGCCCGCCGGGGGTGATGTCCACCTTGTCGGGCGAGACCAGCACGAAGGGGCGCAGATCGAGATGGCGCGGTGCGAGGCCGCGATTGGTGAAGATCGGACAGGTCGAGAGCGCCAGCGTCGGCTGAGCGATATAGCCTTCGGGATCGGCGCGCAGTTTGGCGGCGAAATCGCTCAACTCCTTCTTGCTCGCCGCCGGCCCGATCAGCATCCCATAGCCGCCAGACCCATGAACTTCCTTGACCACCAGCTCGGCCAGATTGTCGAGCACATAGGCGAGGCTGTCCGGGTCCGAGCAGCGCCAGGTCTGGACATTGGGCAGCAGCGGTTTCTCGCCGGTGTAGAATTCGACGATCTCGGGCATGAAGGAATAGATCGCCTTGTCGTCGGCGACCCCGGTGCCCGGCGCATTGGCGATGGTGACCCGGCCGGCGCGATAGACATCCATGATGCCCGGCACACCCAGCACACTGTCGGGGTTGAAGCTGAGCGGATCGAGAAATTCGTCGTCGACCCGGCGATAGATCACGTCGATCGGCTTGTAGCCCCAGGTGGTGCGCATCGCGACCCGGCCATCGACGATGCGCAGGTCGCGGCCCTCGACCAGTTCGGCGCCCATCTGCTCGGCGAGGAAGGCGTGTTCGAAATAGGCGGAGTTGAAGATGCCCGGCGTCAGCACCGCGACGACGGGCTTGCCCTCGGCGCAGGCAGGGGCGCAGGCGGCCAGGCTCTTGGCGAGCCGGCGCGGGTAGTTGGAAACGCTTTCGACCGGTACGCGCATGAACAGTTCGGGGAACATCGCCATCATCGTCTCGCGGTTCTCCAGCATGTAGGAGACCCCGCTGGGGGTGCGGGCGTTGTCCTCGAGCACGTAGAACTCGTCCGGTCCGGTGCGGACCAGATCGATCCCGACGATATGGGTGTAAATCCCCCCCGGCGGGGTGAAACCGACCATATGCGGCAGCCAGGCGGCGTTGTTGCGGAACAGGTGCTCGGGCACGCGGCCGGCGCGAATGATCTCCTGCCGGTGGTAGAGATCGTGCATGAAGGCGTTGAGCGCGGAGACGCGCTGCTCGATGCCCTTGGTCAGCTTGCGCCATTCATGCGCGGTGATGATCCGCGGCACCATGTCGAAGGGGATCAGCCGCTCTTCGGCCTCGTCCTCGCCGTAGACATTGAAAGTGATGCCGGTGCGGCGGAAGGCGGTTTCGGCGTCGCGGTGCTTGCGCTTGAGGAAAGATTTTTCCTGCTCGCCATACCACGCCTGATAGCCAATATAGGCGTCGCGCACACCGCCATCGGACTTGTGCATCTCGTCGAAAAATTCGCCTGCTGCCATGTTTCCCCAAGAACGCTGCGCCCGAGCCAGAAATGGCCGGGGTCCAAGCGCTCGTTCCCGTCATGACAACAAAGGTTCAGACCGCCTCAAGTTCCCCTAACACGGTTTTAATAACTTCGGGCGAGGATACGAAGCCCATGTGGGTGCAGTGCATGCCGATCGCCCGATCGCGCTCGCCCACCCTGCCGCGCGCGCAGCGCGGGTGGACCACTCCGTCGCGCGGGCTCCACAAGGCTACCGTCTCGACCGGCGGCTTGCGCGCAGGCTCGGCATCGAATTCGGGTTCGTCGACCCGGTGGCCGGCAATCGCCTGATAGGCGCGCCAGCCGTTGTTGGCGCGCGGGCTGCCCGAAAACGGCGATCCCAGAGTGATGATCTTGGCGACCTTGTCGGGGTGCAGCTTGGCAAGCTCGCGCGCCATCACGCCGCCCAGGCTCCAGCCGACCAGCACGATCGGCTCGCCAGCGCGTTCGTGCAGTTCGAGCAGACGCGCCTCGACCTTGGCGAAGCGCTTGGCGGTCGCGCCAAAATTGTACCCGACGCCCCAGCGCTTGGCGGTGTGCCCCGCTTTTTCGAGGATGTGTGCCATATATCGCATGCGGATGGGGTGCGCGCCGAAACCGGGCAGCAGCATGACGGTGCGCGGGCGTTCGCTCGGGCTGATCTCGAACTTGCGGAACAGCCGCCGGAACGGCTCGAACACCCACCCCAGTTCGCGCAGCAGCAACAGCGCTCGCGGCGAACGCACGTCGTCGGGGTTGGGTTCGCTCGCCAGCGCCCAGCGGCGGGCGAGTTCGGCTCGGCTCCACCCTTCGGCAAGCTTGGTATCCAGGGGGCCGGTTGCCGTCATTGTGTCATAGGACGCCATGCCGGATGAACGCGGGGTGAGAAGAATCGGTTCCGCCTCCGGCCGCCCTTCACCTCAACGCCAGTCACCCAGCTCAAGCGAGTTACCCAGCCTCAAGGGCAGTCACCCACGCGCTCGTGGGTCGCCTTCATCCGCAAGGTCGAATCGCCCATTCCCGCCATGTCGCCGGTCATGGTCATATTCATCGCCGAGGAAGTCGGGGTCGCGGTTCCGGTCATCGCCATCTGGATGGTGTTGCCCTGCTCGCCGGTGCATTGCATCAGCGCATCGATTTCACCGCCATCGACATCGAAGCGCTGGAAGGTGCAGTCGCCGTCCTGCGACTGGCGCGCCATCTCCTCGTAGCCCTTGTCGACATCGGCCTGGGTCAGGCAATATTCGTGCGCCTGGCCGTCCATCATCTGGCGCAGCATGTCGCCCGCGCCCGCGGGCGCGCCGGGGATATCGACCTCGAGCACTTCCATCACCGCGCGATACTGGCCCGGCTGCGGCTGGACGGTGTCGCGCGCGCGTTCGGCCACTTCGGACTGGCTGATCCCGCCGCCGTCCGCGTCCGCGTCCTCGGGTTCGGGCTCGCCGCAGCCGGCGAGAGCGAGAAGGGCGAGCGGGGCGGCGAAAACGGATGGGTGCATGACGAGATCTCCCTGACAAGCCGGTGGGCTTCCAGGGCAATCTGCACGCCAATGCGGTGCTTGCCAAGCGCCCGTTGATCGGCGGCTCCCCCTGCCCCATATCGGCGCATATGGCCGAACTCGTAATCCGCCGGGGACTCGATGAACCCGATACCACCGGGGACTTCGTACCCCACAAACCCGCGCGGCCCGAGAAATCGATGCCGGGGCGCCCCTTCGAGCTGATCTCGCAATACAGCCCCGCCGGCGATCAGCCGACCGCGATCGAGGATCTGGTCGGCGCCGTGAACGAGGGCGAGCAGACGCAGGTGCTGCTGGGGGTCACCGGCAGCGGCAAGACCTACACCATGGCGCAGGTGATCGAGCGGGTGCAGCGCCCCGCGCTCATCCTCGCGCCCAACAAGATCCTCGCCGCGCAGCTCTATGGCGAGTTCAAGAGCTTCTTTCCCAACAATGCGGTCGAGTATTTCGTCAGCTATTACGACTATTACCAGCCCGAGGCCTATGTCCCGCGCTCGGACACCTATATCGAGAAGGAAAGTTCGGTGAACGAGGCGATCGACCGGATGCGCCACTCGGCCACCCGCGCGCTGCTCGAACGCGACGACGTGATCATCGTCGCCTCGGTTTCATGCCTCTACGGCATCGGCTCGGTCGAGACCTATTCGGCGATGATCTTCGATCTCAAGAAAGGCGAGAGCGTCGACCAGCGCGAGCTGATCCGCAAGCTGGTCGCGCTGCAATACAAGCGCAACGACGTCGCCTTCGCGCGGGGCAATTTCCGCGTCCGCGGCGACAGCCTCGAAATCTACCCCTCGCATTACGAGGACATCGCCTGGCGGATCGGCTTCTTCGGCGACGAGATCGAGGAAATCAGCGAATTCGATCCGCTCACCGGCAAGAAGGGCGCGAGCCTCGAGAAGGTCCGCGTCTACGCCAATTCGCACTATGTCACGCCCGGTCCGACGATGAAGCAGGCGGCCGAGGCGATCCGCTTCGAGCTGACCGAACGATTGAAGGAACTGCACGCCGAGGGTCACTTGCTCGAAGCCCAGCGGCTCGAGCAGCGGACCAATTTCGATCTCGAGATGATTGCCGCGACCGGCAGCTGCAACGGGATCGAGAATTACAGCCGCTTCCTGACCGGCCGCCTGCCGGGCGAGCCGCCGCCCACGCTGTTCGAATATCTGCCCGAGAACGCGCTGCTGTTCGTCGACGAAAGCCACCAGACCGTGCCGCAGATCGGCGCGATGTCGAAGGGCGATCATCGGCGCAAGATCACGCTGGCCGAATTCGGCTTCCGCCTGCCGTCGTGCATCGACAACCGCCCGCTGCGCTTCAACGAATGGGACGCGATGCGCCCTCAGACCGTCGCGGTCTCGGCCACTCCCGGCAGCTGGGAGATGGAGCAGACCGGCGGCGTCTTCGCCGAACAGGTCATCCGCCCCACCGGGCTGATCGATCCCCCGGTCGAGATCCGCCCGGTCGAGGACCAGGTGCAGGACTGCATCGACCAGTGTCTCAAGACCGCCAAGCAGGGCTACCGCACGCTGGTCACCACGCTGACCAAGCGGATGGCCGAGGACCTGACCGAATTCATGCACGAACAGGGCGTGCGGGTGCGCTACATGCACTCCGACGTCGAGACGCTGGAGCGGATCGAGCTGATCCGCGACCTGCGGCTGGGCGTCTATGACGTGCTGATCGGCATCAACCTCCTGCGCGAGGGGCTCGACATCCCCGAATGCGGGCTGGTGGCGATCCTCGATGCCGACAAGGAAGGCTTCCTGCGCTCGGAAACCTCGCTCATCCAGACCATCGGCCGCGCGGCGCGCAACGTGGACGGGCGGGTGATCCTCTATGCCGACCGCATCACCGGCTCGATGGAGCGCGCGATCGCGGAGACCGATCGCCGCCGCGAGAAGCAGCGCGAATACAATGCCGAGCACGGCATCACCCCCACCACGATCAAGCGCGACATCGCCGATATCGTCGCGCACAGCGCGGCGCAGGACGGGGTGACGGTCGATATCGGCGACCCCGCGGTCAACAATCTGGTGGGCCACAATCTGCGCGGCTATATCGAGGACCTCGAAAAGCGGATGCGCAACGCTGCGGCCAATCTGGAATTCGAGGAGGCGGGCCGGCTGCGCGACGAGATCCGCCGGCTCGAGAACGACGAGCTCGGCCTGCCCGACGGCGAGAAGCGCGCACCGCAGGTCGGCCGCTCGAACGAAGGCAAGCCGGGTACCCGTAAGATGCGCTACGGCAAGACCAGCTACAAGAAGATGGGCGGCAAACCGTAAAGGTTACAACCAGTTAACCATCGTTCGCGGAACCCGCTGGGCCAGGCATGGTTTCCTGCATAGTCTCTTCGAAAGGAACTCGCCCTTGCGCCTCCCTCTGGTCCTTCTCGCCCCGTTCGCGCTTGCCGCCTGTTCCGACAACGCCGAGGAGCCGGTCGATGCGGCAGCATCGCTCGAAGAAACCACCACGGCTCAAGCAGGCGCCGACGCGCAGGGCAATCGCTGGTTCTACAAGCCCGCGACGCAGACCGCGCTGTTCGGCCCCGCGAATTCGGAAGGCATCGTTTCGCTCAGCTGCAATCTCTCGCTCGACGAGGACGATGCGGTGGTCGCTTTCCAATGGCTCTCGGCGGCGCAGGAGGGCGCCCGGGAAACCGTCGCCGTCACGTCGGGCGACCGGACGGTCGAATTTTCGGTGACCGGCACCGCCAGCGCGCTCGGGCCCGACGCGATCTGGAACGGCGAGATTGCCGCCGGCGATCCGGCGCTCGCCTTCTTCGCAGCCTCGTCGGAGCCGCTGACTTTCACCCTCGGCAGCGAAAGCGTGACCACGCCCGCGGACGAGGCGATCGACCGGGTGGTGGCCGCCTGCAGCTGACGGGAATTGACCATCGGCGGGGTGATCGCATAGCTGCGCCGATGCGCTCCATCACCCTCCTGTGTCTCGCCGCCCTCCCGCTCCTCGCGCTACCATCGTGCAAGCCGCCCGCCGCCGACGATTACGTCGCACGGGTCGGGCTCCAGGAGCGCTCGGGCCCGTCCGAACCGCTGCTCGCGCCCGACACTGCGGGAGCGCAATGGGTCGTCAGCCGCGAGCCGGGACGGATCATCTATGGCAATCCCGGCGAGACGCCGCTGCTGGCGCTGGCCTGCGTGGAAGGTCCGGGCGGAGCGCAGATCGCCTATGAACGGATCGTCGCCGCCGATCCCAACGCCAAGGCGATCCTCGCGCTGATCGGCAATTCGCATGTCACCCGGCTGTTTGTCGATGCCGAGAAAGTCGGGGACGACTGGCGCTGGCGCGGCGCGACCGACGCCGAGGATCCCGCGCTCGAAGTGCTCACCGGACCCCGGCAGGTTGAAGCGACGGTACCCGGTGCAGGCAGCGTCATCCTCAACCCGAGCAGCGTGCCGCGCGAATTGATCAATCGCTGCCGGGCGCAGGGTCAGTAACGGAACCTCGCGCCTGCTGCGCCAGATCCGTCAACAGATCCGGCGTGAGCACCTGCGGCAGGGTCTGCGCCCCCTCCCCCGCCGGATACCACAGGTAGAGCGGCACCCCCGCCGCGCCCTGATCGGTGAGGAAGCGCGCGATTTCCTCGTCGCGGCGGGTCCAGTCGCCGACCAGCGTGATCACCCCCGCTTCCTCGAAAGCCGCGCGTACCGCCTCGCGTTCGATCGCGGCGCTTTCGTTGACCTTGCAGGTCACGCACCAGTCGGCGGTGAACCAGACGAACACCGGTTGGCCGGTCGCGCGCGCCGCGGCCAGCGCCGCCTCGCTGAAGGGGCGCGGGTCGTGGATGCTTTCGCTGGCCTGCGCCGGAGCTGCGGACTGGCCGGACAAGAGGACTGAGAAGGTCCCGGTCGCCGCCAGCGCGACCAGAGCGCCCGCCACGCGAAACTTGCCCGCTCGCCGCGCGAACAGCACCGCGAGCAGCAGCACCGCCCCCGCCGACAGCCCCAGCGCCGCGAGCGCGAAGCCGGCGCCCGCCATCCGCCACAGCAGCCAGACCAGCGCCAGCGCAGTCAGCCCCATCGGCAGCGCCATCCAGCGGCGGAAACTGGCCATCCACGGTCCCGGTCGCGGCAGCGCGCGGCGCAGGCCCGGCACGAAGCCGAGCAGCAGGAAGGGCAGCGCCAGCCCCACCCCGAGCGCCGCGAACAGCGCGAGCGCCTGCGCCACCGGCAGCAGCAGCGCGGCGCCCATCGCCGCCGCCATGAAGGGACCGGTGCACGGCGTCGCGACGAAGGCCGCGAGCAGTCCGGTCCCGAAGCTGCTCGCCCCGCCCTTCCCGCCGCGCATCACCAGGCCGGGAAGCTCGAACGCGCCGGCGAAATTGGCGGTGATCGCCGCGGCAAGCACTAGCAGCGCCACCACCACCGCGAGCTCCTGCAGCTGGAACGCCCAGCCGATCTGCTCTCCCGCCGCGCGCAAGGCGAGCAGCAGCGCCCCCAGTGCGAGACAGGCGAGCACCACGCCGAGCGTGTAGAACAGCGCATCGCGCCGCGCCGCGCGCTCGTCGCCCCCCGCCCTGGCGAGCGAGAGCGCCTTGAGGCTGAGGATCGGGAAGACGCAGGGCATCACGTTGAGCAGCAGTCCGCCCAGCAGCGCGCCGAGCAGAGCGAGCCAGACCGAGGGCAGCTCGTCTGCGCCGGGCGCGAACGCAGTTCCCGATGCTGGGACCGCGCCCGGCTGCGCCGTGAAGCGAACGCCCTCGCCTTGCCCGAACGACAGGATGCCCGACAGGGTCGCCGGCAGCGTGCCGCGGCCCAGCGGGATCTCGGCGATGAGCCGGTCGCCATCGCGGAAGAAGGCTTGATCCGCGGTGTAATCGACCAGATCGGGTTCGCCGATGAAAACATGCGGGGCGCCTAGGTCGAGCTCGGCGGGGACCGGGACCGCGATCCGCAAACGCCCGTTCGCGATCGCGAAGCTTCCCTCGCGGTCGAGCAGCGGCGCGATCGCGGCGCGCCAGCGGTCGAAGCGCGGATCGAGCGCAATGGTGTTGGCGTCGAGCGTCAGCCGCGCCTGCTGCGGCACGCAGATGGTGTCGGTGCAGGCGAGATAATCCGCCTCGACCGCGATCGCGGCCACATCCCCGACGTCCGCGCCCGCCGGCACGCTGACCGGGACCAGCACCGTGTAGGCGCCTTCGTAAATGTGGTTCATCAGCCCCGAGATCACCAGCCGCTCGGGCACCGGGTAGAGCGGCTCGCCCGCCTCCCAGCCCGCGGGCAGCTCCCAGTCGAGCTCCATCCCGTAGCCGGCATCGCCCGGATTGCGCCAGTAGCCGTGCCATTCCTCGGACACGGGCGTGAAATGCAGCGCCAGCGTCCATTCCTCGCCCGCCACCGCCGCACCCTCGGCGAAGAGTTCGGCGCGGATCGAGTTCTCGCGCTCGCCTTGCGCAAAGGCGGCGGAGGCGAACAGCACCGCGCAGGCCAATAGCGCCAGCAGGCTCCGCAACCCGTTCAACATCCTTGCCTCGATCACGCGACAGCCTCTAGGGCGAGGGACTGCTCCGCGCAATCAGGGGACGACGAACGCCATGGCCGATACGCCCGACACCGCACCGCACGCCACCAAGCGAGACCTGCTGATCGTGGGCGGCGGGCTGGTGGGCATGACGCTGGCGCTCGCCGCCGCGCGCAAGGGGATGACCAGCCATGTCGTCGACCGCGCCGATCCCGCGGAACTGACCGCCGAAGGCTTCGACGGCCGCGCCTCGGCGATCAGCACCGCGAGCTGGCGGCTGTTCCGCCATATCGGGCTGGAGCAGGCGCTCGAACCCTTCGGCTGCGGAATCGCCTCGATCGCGGTCACCGACCAGATGAAGCCCGGGCGGATCGACTTCGCGCCCGAGCCGCACGAGGGCACGCTGGGGCGGATGTTCGCCAACCGTCAGCTGCGGCTCGCGCTGTTCGAGGCCGCACGCGACGAGCCGCTGATCTCCTGGCATTCGCGCGCCGAAATCGTCGATCGCACCCGCAGCGAGCATGGCGTAAGCGCGACGCTGGCCGACGGGACCCGGCTCGAGGCCAGCCTGATGGTCGCCGCCGAGGGCCGCGGCTCGCCCACTCGCGAGGATGCGGGCATCCCGATCGCGCAATGGCAGTACCACCACCGCGCGGTGATCGCCGGACTGACTCACGAGAAGCCGCATGGCAATGTGGCGTGGGAAATCTTCTATCCCGCCGGCCCCTTCGCGCTGCTCCCCATGCTCGACGCAGCCGATGGCGCGCATCGCAGCGCGCTGGTCTGGACGGTGGACGAAAAAGACGCCGCCGGCACGCTCAAGCTGGGCGACCGCGCCTTTCTCGCCGAAGTCGAGAAGCGGATGGGCGGCGTGTTCGGCGCAATCGAGGCGGTGGGTCCGCGCGCGTCCTGGCCGCTGGGTTTCCATCACACCGCGAAGATCACCGACACGCGGCTCGCGCTGATCGGCGATGCCGCGCATGGCATCCACCCCATCGCCGGACAGGGGCTGAACCTCGGCCTGCGCGATGTCGGGGCGCTGGTCGAAGTGCTCGAGGAAGGCCTGCGGCTGGGCCTCGAACCCGGCGATGCGCAGGGTCTGGCGCGTTACGAACGCTGGCGCGGGCTCGACAGCTTCACCGTGGCGCTGGCGACCGACGGGCTCACAAGGCTGTTCGGCCTGCCGGGTAGACCGGCGAGCGCTCTGCGGCGGCTGGGAATGGGCGGCATCCAGCGCATGCCGATGCTCAAACGCTGGTTCATGGACGAGGCGCGCGGGATCACCGGCGACCTGCCCGAGCTGCTGCGCGCCTGAGGCTCGCAGTCTGGCCTCGGGGTCAGGCCTCGGGGTCAGGCCTCGGGCTCGACCACCGGACTGATCTGTTCGATCCGGTTGCCGACCCCGTCGCGCAGCATTCGCGGTTCGAGCACCGCCGAGGTTTCGATCAGATCGAGCGCTTGCTGGGTCGCGGCGAAGCGCTGCGCATCGGCGATCCAGTCGGCGGCATTGTCGGCGCCCGGAAGCTTGCTGACTTCCTCGATGGCCGCTTCGACGCGGCCGCTTTCGAGAAACAGCCGCGCGCGGTCGAGCCGCCGCTCGGGCTGCGGCGAGGGCGTAGTTTCCCGGCGGACCACGAAGAGCTGCGACAATTCGTTGCGGATCAGATCCCAGGAGAAATCGCGACTGCCTTCGGACAGACGCGGCGCAATGCCCTCGAGCCGCGCGATCAGCTGATCGAGCGTGACCGGATCGCGCGAATTGGCGATGATGGTGCGCACCGCATTGGGCAGCGCATCGCCGAAGCGCAGCCGCAGCTGATCGGCGAGGAAGCCGAGTTCGGCACCCTTCTCGATCGCCCGCCGCGCGGCGAAGGCGATCAGCAGGCCCTCGGCGCGCGCGGCATTGCCCGCCGCCGCCTGCGCCTGGATATCGAGCCGCGCCAGCCGCTGCTCGGCCGCGGCGAGCCGCTGGTCGATCCCGCCCTGCTGTTCGGCCACGCGCTCGACCGCCTCATTGGTCTGGCCGATGGCCGCGCTGGCGGTGGTGGTGGGTGTCGGGGTGGGTTCGGCGCGCGCGCCATTCGCGGCCACGGCGGTCGTCGCATCGGGCGCCGCGACCCGAGCGGGTTCCTCCCGCGCCTCGGCCCAGCGATAGACGGCGTACCCGGCGAGCGATCCGCCCAGGATGAAGGCAGCGAGCACTGCGAGCAGCACCGGGCGCATGGAAGGCCGCTTGCTCCGCTGTGAAGTGAATTCGTTCATATGCGCCTTTGTTGCGATCCCATCAGCCGGAGCGTCCGGCGCTCTGCGCATGGCCGCCCGCCCCGATCATGTCCTTGCACAGAATTTCCGCCGATGCCAACAGCGCGCCGTCGTCCGGGGCCGGTGCGATGTGGACCGCCCCCCAGCCGCCGCCCGCGGGCCCCAGCAGCCGCGGTCCGATCAGCACCAGCGCCAGCCTGCTGCGGTCGATCGCCAGCCTCGCGCATTCGGCGGCGAAGTGACGCGCGGTTTCCCCCGAATGCAGGAGAACCACCCCGCCCCCGGCGAGCCGCCCGCGCAATTCGCCTTCGATCGGCAGGTCGACCGCGCGATAGACCACCCGCTCGGCGATCGAAGTCGCGGCGGGGGCAGCCAATGGGACACGGCGTTCGCCGCACAGCCGCAGCAGCCTGGTCATGGTGGCCGGCATGCCATCGACCAGCGTCTGTAAGCCGCCCGCGCCGACCCTCTCCACCGCAAACCCGGCCTCGCGCGCCGCCGCCCCCGTGGTCTCACCGACCGCGAAGACGGGGAGGTCGACGAGGCGGTCCAGCCCCTCGCCCCCGTGGCGAAAGACATTGGCGCTGCCCGCGAGTATCGCGTCGAAAGCCCGGGGGTCGGGAGCTGTCCACTCGGCGGGTTCGATCCGGCTGAGCGGGCGGCCCGCCACCTGCAGGCCTCGCTGGCGTGCCGCCGCGGCGCTTGCGCTCCATCCCGGCTCGGGCCGGAAGAGGAACAGGGTGGCGCTCACGCGGGGCCGCTGAAGGAACCGGCGACATGGGGCGGGGCCTGCGCCAGCAGCTCGCGCGCAAGCCGGTGCGGGGGACCGTCGTCGCCCGGAGCGAGGCGGGTGTCGCCCGCGATCCGCACCGCTCCGTCGGAACTGTAGATCGCGGCGCGCAGCACGATCTCGTCGCCTTCCCAATGGGTCAGCGCCGCGATCGGGCTGTGGCAGGACCCGCCCAGCCCGGCGAGTAGCGCGCGCTCGGCCAGCACCTCGGCGTGGCTTGCCCCGTGATCGATCGCCGCGAGCAGCGCGCGCATCGCCCCGTCGACGGTGCGGCATTCGATCCCGATCGCCGCCTGCGCGGGCGCGGGCATCCATTCCTCGGGGTCGAGCCGAACGCCCACCGCGTCCTCGCCCAGCCGGATCAGACCCGCGGCGGCGAGGAAGGTGGCGTGGACATCGCCCGCCGCCAGCTTGGCCATCCGGGTTGCGACATTGCCGCGGAAAGTCACCGCCTTGCAGTCGGGCCGCGCGTTGAGCAGCTGCGCCGCGCGGCGCGGCGCGCTGGTCCCCACCACCGCGCCCGGGGGCAGCGCCGCGATCGAGCGCGCACCCAGCAGCCGGTCGGCGCGATCCTCGCGCTCGAGCACCGCGGCGATCACCAGTTCGGGCGGGCGGATGGTCTCGACATCTTTCAGCGAATGGACCGCCGCGTCGATCGTGCCATCGATCAGCCAGTGATCGAGTTCGCGGGTCCACAGCGCCTTGCCGCCGATATCGGCCAGGGGAAGATCGCGAATCTTGTCGCCGCTGGCCTGCACCGGGACCAGCTCGATCGCCTGCTCGTCCCAGCCGTGCGCCGCGCAGAGCCGCGCGCGCGTCTCGTGCGCCTGCGCCATCGCCAGCGGCGAGCGCCTGGTGCCGAGGCGGATCGGGCGGTCGGCAAACGGAGGCGGGGTGTTGCTTTGGGGCATCGCGTTGCCTTGCTCTAGCGCCGCAGGACGCTAAGGGAAAGCCGGATGGGCTTGGTACTCGGGATCGAATCGAGCTGCGACGAAACCGCGGCGGCGCTGGTGACCACCGGACGCCAGATCCTCGCCCAGCGGATCGCCTCGCAGGATGCGGAGCATGCGCCTTACGGCGGCGTGGTCCCCGAGATCGCCGCGCGCGCCCACGCCGAACGTCTCGCCCCGATCATTTCGGGGGTTCTGGCGGACGCCGGCAAGACGCTGGCCGATTGCGACGCCATCGCCGCCACCGCCGGTCCTGGGCTGATCGGCGGAGTGATGGTCGGGCTGGTCAGCGCCAAGGCGCTCGCCATGGCCAGCGACACCCCGCTGATCGCGATCAACCACCTCGAAGGCCATGCATTGAGCCCGCGGCTGGTCGATCCCGAGCTCGGCTTTCCCTATCTGCTGCTGCTGGTCTCGGGCGGGCATTGCCAGATCCTGCGGGTCGAGGGCGTGGGACAATACCGCCGGCTCGCCACCACGATCGACGATGCGCTGGGCGAAGCCTTCGACAAGACCGCCAAGATACTCGGGCTCGGCTTCCCCGGCGGCCCCGCGGTCGAGCGGCTGGCGAAGCAGGGCGATCCGCGCGCGGTGCCGCTGCCGCGCCCGCTGGTGGGGAGCGGCGAGCCGCATTTCTCCTTCGCCGGGCTCAAGAGCGCGGTGCTGCGCGCGCACGACAGCGGGCTCCACAGCGCTCCCGACATCGCCGCGAGCTTCCAGCAGGCGGCGCTCGACTGCGTGCTCGACCGGTTGCGGATCGCCTGTGCGTCCACCGAAGCGATGCCCGCGCTGGTGGTCGCGGGCGGGGTTGCGTCCAACCAGTCGATCCGCACGGCGCTCGAAACTTTCGCCAAGGACAATGCCATGCGCTTCGTCGCCCCGCCCCCTGCGCTGTGCACCGACAACGCCGCAATGATCGCCTGGGCGGGCTGCGAGCGGCTGGGCCAGTCCGATCCGCTCGACTTCGTCGCGCGCCCGCGCTGGCCGCTCGACCCCGCCGCCGAGCCCGCGCGCGGTGCGGGGGTCAAGGCATGAGGACGGTCGGGGTTCTGGGCGCGGGCGCGTGGGGCACTGCGCTGGCGCAGATGCTGGCGAGCGATGGGCGCGAGGTGCTGCTGTGGGCGCGCGAGAGCGAGCTGGTCGCGGAAATCAACGCGCAGCGGACCAACACGCTGTTCCTCCCCGGCACCGCGCTCGCGCCGACGATCCGCGCCACCGGCGATCTCGCCGACATCGCCGCGCTCGGCATCGCGCTGGTCGTGACCCCGGCGCAGCATATGGGCGCCGTGCTCGGCGCCATTCCCTCGCATCCCGCCGATCTGGTGCTGTGCTCCAAGGGGATCGAGGCGGGCAGCGGGCGATTGATGAACGACGTCGCGCGCGACGCCGCGCCGAAATCGCAGATCGCGGTGCTTTCGGGACCGACCTTCGCGCATGAGGTCGCCGCCGGGCTGCCGACTGCGGTCACGCTGGCCTGCGGCGGCGGCGAGGCGCAGTGGGAGCGGATCGCGCCCGCGATCGCCCGTCCCGCCTTCCGCCCCTATTACTCCGCCGATGTCACCGGTGCGGAGATCGGCGGCGCGGTGAAGAACGTGCTCGCGATCGCCTGCGGCGTGGTCGACGGGCTGGCGCTCGGGCAGAACGCGCGCGCGGCGCTGATCGCGCGCGGCTATGCCGAAATGCTGCGCTTCGGCGAGGCGCGCGGGGCGCAGGTCGAGACGCTCGCAGGGCTGTGCGGGTTGGGCGATCTGGTACTCACCTGCTCCTCCACCTCGAGCCGCAATTTCTCACTCGGCAAGGCGCTGGGCGAAGGCGAGGATGCGGCGCGCCTGATGGCCGATCGCAAGACGGTGGCCGAGGGCGCGCACACCGCGCCGGTGCTCGACCAGCTGGCGCGCGACATGGCAATCGCCATGCCGATCGTCGCCGCGGTCACCAGGCTGCTCGGCGGCGCCGAGGCCCGCGGCGTGGTCTCGGACCTGCTCGCCCGGCCCTTGCGCGCGGAGCGCGAGGACTAGCGATGGCCCCTTCCCCGCCCGACGCGCCGCCCAGCGACAGCAGCGGCGATATCGCCGCGCTCGCCAAGGGCGGCCAGACCAATTTCATCGGCTTCCTGCTGCGGCTCGCGGCGCGGCTGCCCTTCCTGTTCATCGCCGGGCGGCTCTACGGCGCCGAAGCGCTGGGCCGCTTCGCCTCGGCGCTGGTGGTGGTCGAGCTGGTCGCGCTGCTGTGCTCGCTGGGCGAGAAACGCGGTCTCGCCCAGCGGCTGTCCCTCGGCGAGACCGACGAGACCAATCTCGTCTTCGACGGCATCCTGCTCGCAGTGCTGTTTTCCGCCCTTGCCGCGCTGTTCTTCTGGTTCGTCCCCGCGCCGCTGTTCCCCAGCGGGCAATTCACCGCGCTCGACCGGCTGATCGTGCTGGCGATCCCCGCCTTCGCCCTGACCGAGATCGTGCTCGCGGCGCAGGCCTATCGCTACGACATCGCCACCACCGTGCGCGCCCGCGCCATCGTCGAACCCTGGACGCTCTCGATCATGGCGGGGGCGCTCTATTTCGTGCCGCAGACGCGCGACTCCGGCCTCTCGCTCGCCTATCTCATCTCGATCTATGCCGGGCTGCTGACCGGCTTGTGGACCTTCCTGCGCAGCTACGGCCTGCCGCGCGGCTGGCGCCCCCACCCGGTGGCGATGACGCGGCTGACCACGCGCGCCTTCCCGCTGGCGATCGCCGATGCGATCGAATGGGGCACAAGGCGGGTGGACATCTTCATCCTCGGCCTGTTCGCCGCCCCCGCAGCGGTCGGCGTCTATTATGTCGCGCAGCAGGTCGCCAGCCTGCCGCAGAAGCTCAAGACCAGCTTCGAGCCGATCCTGGGGCCGGTCATCACCAAGAACCTCAAGACGAAGAACTACGCCGCCATCGCCCAACAGGTGTGCCAGGTCGGGTTCTGGATCGTCGCGGCACAGGCCGGAATCGCGCTGGCGCTGGGGATGCCGGGCGAAGCGGTGATGGGGCTGGTGGGGCCCAATTTCGTCGGCGGCACCGGCGCGCTCGCCTTCCTGCTCGCGGCCGAGGTGGTGGCGGCGACGGCGGTCGTCTCCGAGGCGGCGCTGGTCTATGTCGCGCGGGTCCGCAACCTGTGGATCTCGATCGGCACGATCGGCTTCCAGGCCGCGCTCACCGTCGTGCTGATCATGCTGGTCGAGCATCTCGGCTATGGCGAGCCCTACAAGGCGGCGGCGGCGGCGCTGGCGCTGATGACCGCGCTCGGCCTCGCCAGCCTGGTCAAGGCACGGCTGCTCGCGCGCATTCTCGGCCATCCGATCAACAATTGGCGCTGGGCACTGGTCTGGGCCACCGCCCCGGCGGTCGCGGTCGGCTATGGGGCGACGCTGCTGCCCGAATGGGCCGAACTCGCCTTCGGCATACCGGCGATCCTGGCGACCTATGGCTGGGTTATCTGGCATCGCGGCTTCGGCCCGGAGGACCGCGTGCTGTTCCGCCGCAACATGGGCGGCGAGGCCGAAGCGGCCGCGAACCTCGCACCCAAATAGGCTCCATTCACTGGGCATTCACGCCGCGGTGCAAGGATGGCGACAAGTTTTGGGGGAGGAACTTGCCATGAGATCGATGCACCTGCTGACCGCCTGCGCCGCCGGAGCCATGCTTGCGGGCTGCGCAGCGTCTTCCGCCGACGATCAAATCGTCACCACCGGCGCGGAGGGGGTGCGCCCGATCGCACCACCCGCGCCCCCGCCCCCTCCTCCTCCTCCTCCTCCTCCTCCTCCTCCTCCTCCTCCTCCTCCCCCTCCCCCTCCCCCCATGGCGTCGTCGATCATGGTCGCGGGCTCGCGAGTCGCGCAGGAGGCAGCCTCGCCCGAGGCGGGAAGCGCGCCAATCGAGACCAGCTACCGCTATTTCCCGCCGATCATGGTTCCGACCGAGGTGGATCGCGAGCGCTACGATGGCGAGGAGGTCTCGCCGGTCAGGCTGGTTGCGGCCGAACCGGTCTCGACCTTCTCGGTCGATGTCGACACCGCCGCCTATGCCAACGCCCGCCGCTTCCTCAAGGACGGGCAGATGCCTCCCGCCGATGCGGTGCGGACCGAGGAATTCATCAACTACTTCCGCTACGATTACGACGCTCCGCGCGCGCCGGCGCAGCCCTTCGCGGTCGCCATGGATGTCGCCGCCAGCCCATGGAACGCCGACAGCCGCCTCGTGAGGATCGGGCTGTCGGGCTATGAGATGCCGCCGCAAGATCGCCCACCCGCCAATCTGGTGTTCCTGCTCGACGTCTCGGGCTCGATGAACAGCCGCGACAAGCTGCCGCTGGTCAAGACCGCGCTGCGGAGCCTGGTGAACCAGCTCACCGCGCAGGACCGGGTCTCGATCGTGGTCTATGCCGGCGCCGCGGGCCTCGTGCTCGAGCCCACCAGCGATGCCGCCACAATTCGTGCTGCGCTCGACCGGCTCGAGGCCGGCGGGTCGACCGCGGGCGGCGCCGGGCTCGAGCTCGCCTATCGCATCGCCGAGGACAACCGCATTGCGGGCGGGGTCAACCGCGTGATCCTTGCCACCGATGGCGATTTCAACGTCGGGGTTTCCGACCGGGATGCGCTGATCGAACTGATCGAACGCAAGCGCGAATCGGGCACCACGCTCACCGTGCTCGGCTTCGGCCGCGGCAATGTGAACGATGCGATGATGGAGCAGATCGCCGATCACGGGAACGGCAATTACGCCTATATCGACAGCGCGCTCGAGGCCCGCAAGGTGCTCGGCGAACAGATGGGCGCGACGATCTTCACCATCGCCGAGGACGTGAAGATCCAGGTCGAGTTCAACCCCATGGTGGTCAGCCAGTACCGTCTGATCGGCTACGAGAACCGCGCGCTGCGCGAGCAGGATTTCGACGACGATGCGGTGGATGCGGGCGATATCGGCGCGGGCCATCAGGTCACCGCGCTCTATGAGGTGATCCCCGCGGGCGCGAAGGGCTGGATCGCACAGCGCCGTTACGAGACCCCGAGCGATCCGCGCGCGCGCGAACTGGCGGCCGAAGCTGCCCATGTGAAGCTGCGCTACAAGCTGTCCGGCGGCGACACCTCGACGCTCGTCGAGCACGTCCTCCCGGCATCGGCGCTCGCGCAGCCCGCCGCGCCGCGGGGCGATTTCGCCTTCGCCGCCGCGGTGGCGGGTTTCGGGCAGAAGCTGCGCGGCGACACGCTGCTGGGCGATTTCTCCTACGCCGACATTGCCAGTCTGGCGGGGCGGCAGGAGGATTTCTGGCGGCAGGAATTCATCCAGCTGGTCAAGGCGGCGCAGGCGCAATCCGCCAGCGATTAGGAAAAGCGCTGCATCAACCCTTCCGCTTGGGCGGGGCGGCCTTTAGAGCCGGGCCATGGCCAAGCGTTCGCCCCTCGTCCTGCTCGCCGGCGCTGCGCTCGTCGCGGCGATCGGCTATTGGGGCGGTGCGCGCCACGGCGAGGCGTTCGTGGCTGCCAAGCAGCCGCTGGTGGCGCAGGCCATCGCGGGGGTCCAAGGCACCCCGGTACGGGCGCGGATGACCAACGGCGCAGGCTCGCCGACCCGTCACCTGGTTCTCGAAAACGCCGCAACGCTCGACGAGGCGACCCGCGCCCGGGTGGCGCGGGCGGTGGCGCAGGTGCCCGGGGTCGGCGGGGTGTTCTGGGCCGACGGCAGCGCCGCCGCACAGGCCGAGGCCCCGCGCTACACCCCGCTGCATTGCCAGGAGGATGTCGAGGGCCTGCTGCGCTCGCGCACCATCCGGTTCGAGGGCGGATCTTCGGAACTGGTGCCCGCCAGCCAGGTGCTGCTCGACGAAGTCGCCGAGGCGTTGCAGCCCTGCCTCGGCTCGATCATCGCGGTCAGCGGGCACACCGACAATTCGGGTCCCGAGCCGGGCAATCTGGAACTCAGCCGCGAGCGCGCGGTGGCGGTGCGCGAGGCGCTGATGCGCCGCGGCATCCCGCGCGATGGCTTGCGCGCGATGGGTTATGGTTCGCGGCAGCCGGTCGCGGGGCTGGCACCGAGCGACCCCGCCAATCGCCGGATCGAATTCTCGGTGATCGCCACCGAACCGCTCGTGCCCACCCCCGTCGACACCCCGGGAGCGCGCTGACATGCCGATCTGGTTCGAAGTGATCGTGCTGATGCTGGTTGCCTATGGTGGCGGCGTGCTGCTGGGCTGGGCGATCTGGCACAGCGCCGCCGAGCCGGGAATGGATGCAGACGAAGGAGACGACCTGTGATTGAGTTGATCGAAGCCAATTGGCCGCTGTTGCTGGTGGCCTTTCTGATTGGGCTGGCGCTGGCCTTTTTCCTGTTCAAGGCGAACCGCCGCACGCGGGTGACCGGCGAGACCGGCGACGTGCTCGACGAAGGCGCCTCGCCCGCCGCGCGCAATCAGGCGCTGATCGATTCCGGCGCGGTCGCCGCCGCTCCGCCCGAGACCGTCGCTCCGACACCGCCGGCGCCCCCCGGGATCAAGCCGGCCGAGCGTGTCGAGGCGCCGCAGCCGGTCGTTCCGCCGACCCCCACCGGTCTTGCCGGCACCGGCGCGGCGGTCGCCTCCGCTGCGGCGACGAGCCGGCCCGCCGGCGACGACCTCACCCGGATCAAGGGCGTCGGACCCAAGCTGGCAGCGCGTCTGGACGAACTCGGCGTGACCGGCTTCGAACAGATCGCCGCCTGGGACGAGGCCGCAATCGACCGCGTCGACGCCGAGCTCGGCCGTTTCCAGGGCCGCATCCGCCGCGACAATTGGGTCGAACAGGCGCGCTTTCTGGCCCAGGGCGACACCGCCGGATACGAGGGCCGCTTCGGCAGGCTCGACTGACGCGCGACCGCCCGAAGGAACCCGGTCCGGCTTGAAGCATTCATAGCCAAAGGGTCGGCGCGAATTCGGAAAGGACGCTCATGAGGCAGCCAACGATACTTGTCGCCGAAGACGAGGCGATGATCGGCTGGGATCTGCGCGATACCGTCGAGGAGGCCGGCTATGCGGTCGAGGGTCCCTTCGTCGATATCTCCTCCGCCATGCTCGCCTATCAGAAACGCAAGCCCGATCTCGCGATCCTCGACGTCCAGCTGGGCGACGGCAATGCCTTCCCTCTGGCCGAAAAGCTGATGGCGGAAAACATTCCGGTGATCTTCCACTCGGGCAATTACCTGCCCGAAGAAGTGCACCGGCGCTTCCCCGGCTCGACTTCGCTGGCCAAGCCCTGCCCGCCCGCCGAGATCATCCAGTCGGTGCACGACGCGCTCGGCGACTAGTGCCCCGCTGCCCGCCGCGAACACCGCCCCTTGAAGCCGCGCGGCAAGCCTGCCATCGCTCCTGATCAGATCAAAGGAGACCACATGGCCGGCATGGCGCCCTTCGCCTGGGACGACCCCTTCCAGCTCGACGACCAGCTCACAGAAGAGGAGCGGATGATCCGCGACGCCGCGCGCGGCTTCGCCCAGTCCGAGCTCCAGCCGCGCGTGATCGAGGCCTTTTCCAAGGAGATCGACGCCCCCGAACTGTTCCCGCTGATGGGTCAGGCCGGGCTGCTGGGCGCGACCATCCCCGAGGAGTACGGCGGCGCGGGCGCGGGCTATGTCGCCTACGGGCTGATCGCGCGCGAGATCGAGCGCGTCGACAGCGGCTACCGCTCGATGGCCAGCGTCCAGTCGAGCCTCGTGATGTATCCGATCCACGCCTACGGCACCGAAGAACAGCGCCGCAAATACTTGCCGGGCCTCGCCAGCGGCGAGCTGATCGGCTGTTTCGGCCTGACCGAACCCGATGCGGGCTCCGACCCTTCGGGGATGAAGACCGTCGCGAGGAAAGACGGTGACGGCTATGTCCTCAACGGCTCCAAGACCTGGATTTCCAATTCGCCCTTCGCCGATGTCTTCGTGGTCTGGGCCAAGAGCGAGGCGCATGGCGGCGGCATCCGCGGCTTCGTGCTCGACAAGGGCACCAAGGGCCTTTCCGCGCCCAAGATCGAGGGCAAGATCTCCCTGCGCGCCAGCACCACCGGCATGATCGTGATGGACGACGTCCATGTCGGCGCCGAGGCGCTGCTGCCCGATGTCCAGGGGCTCAAGGGGCCGTTCGGCTGCCTCAACCGCGCGCGCTACGGGATCAGCTGGGGCGCCATGGGTGCGGCTGAATTCTGCTTCCACGCCGCGCGGCAATATGGGCTCGACCGCCACCAGTTCGACCGCCCGCTCGCCGCAACGCAGTTGTTCCAGAAGAAATACGCCGACATGATGACCGACATCGCCATGGCGCTGCAGGCCAGCTTGCGCGTCGGTCGCCTCATGGACGAAGGCAAGTTCGCCCCCGAGATGATCTCGATCGTCAAGCGCAACAATGTCGGCAAGGCGCTCGACATCGCCCGCGTCGCGCGCGACATGCACGGCGGCAACGGCATTTCCGAGGAATATCAGGTCATCCGCCACATGGTGAACCTCGAGACGGTCAACACCTACGAAGGCACCGCCGATGTCCACGCACTGATCCTGGGCCGCGCCGTCACCGGGATCGCGGCGTTTGGCTGAGGGGACGCCGATCATGAAACTCCACGGCTATTACCGCAGCTCGACCAGCTACCGCCTGCGGATCGCGCTCGAGCTCAAGGGGCTCGCCTACGAGAACGTCCCCGTAAACCTGCTCCAGTCCGAGCAGAAGGGCGCGGCCTTCACCAGCCGCAACCCCTTCGGCTCGGTGCCGCTGCTCGAGGCCGGTGGCCGCGACAAGGTGCAGTCGATGGCGCTGATCGAATGGCTCGACGAGGCCTACCCTGCGCGCCCGCTGCTCCCCGCCGATCCCGAACAGCGCTACACCGCGCGCGAGCTCGGGATGGCGATCGCCACCGAACTCCACGCCCCGCTCAACCTGCCCGTGCTCAAATACCTCAAGGATCCGCTCGGCCACGATCAGGCCGAAATCGACACCTGGTACCGCCACTGGCTGGCGCGCACGCTTGGTCCGGTCGAGACGCGGCTGGCGCAGCTCGGCAGCGGCGACTTCCTGTTCGCCGCCCCCGGCTATTTCGAGGTCATCCTGCTGCCGCAGGTCTACAACGCGCAGCGCTTCGGTTTCGATTTCGCCGACAAGCCGCATATCAACCGGATAGAACGCGCCTGTCTCGCGTTGCCACAATTCCAGCGGGCGCATCCCGATGCCCAGCCCGACAATCCCGCTAACGCATAAGCCCCGAGAGGAATTGAGATGAAGCTCGCAACCCTGAACGACGGAACCCGCGACGGGAAACTGGTCGTCGTCTCCAAGGACCTCACCCGCTACTGCCCGGCGGACAACATCGCCCCCACGCTGCAGGCCGCGCTCGACGACTGGGCCGCCTGCGCGCCCAAGCTGCAGAACCTCGCCACCGATGTCGAGCACCAGAGTGTCCCCTGCGAACGTTTCCACGAGCGCGAGGCGCATTCGCCGCTGCCGCGCGCCTATCAATGGGCCGACGGCTCGGCCTACATCAACCACGTCGAACTGGTCCGCAAGGCGCGCGACGCCGAGGTGCCCGAGAGCTTCTACCACGACCCGCTGATGTATCAGGGCGGCAGCGACAGCTTCCTGCCGCCGCGCGCCGACATCCCGCTGGGCGATCCCGCCTGGGGCTGCGACATGGAAGGCGAGATCGCCTGCATCACCGACGATGTCCCGATGGGCGTCGGCAAGGCCGATGCCGCGGAACACATCAAGCTGCTGATGCTGGTCAACGACGTGAGCCTGCGCGGCCTGATCCCGGGCGAACTCGCCAAGGGCTTCGGCTTCTTCCAGTCCAAACCCTCGAGCGCCTTCTCGCCGGTCTGCGTCACCCCCGACGAGCTCGGCGAGGCCTGGCAGGGCAGCGTCATCCATCTGCCGCTCGCCGTCGATTACAATGGCGAGCCCTTCGGCCGCGCCGATGTCGGCCAGGACGCCACCTTCAGCCTCGCCGATCTGGTCGCCCACGCCGCCAAGACCCGTCCGCTGGGAGCGGGCTGCATCATCGGTTCGGGCACGATCTCGAACAAGGGCGAGGACGGCGGCCCCGGCAAACCCGTCGCCGAAGGCGGCCGCGGCTACAGCTGCATCGCCGAGATCCGCATGATCGAGACGATCTACGAAGGCGAGGCCAAGACGCGCTTCATGCAGGCGGGCGACACCGTCCGGCTCGAGATGAAGGACAAAGACGGCCACTCGATCTTCGGCGCGATCGAGCAGAAGGTGGTGGCGGTGTGAGGGGGGCGCTGGTGGGTTGGCTGGCGGTTACTTGCCGCGGATCGCGCTGAAGCGAGAGGCGGCGGTTTAGGCGTATCCGGCCCAGCGGTTCGCTGCCGGCTTTTGGGTGGAGGCTGGGCGTCTGCTTTCAGGCGTTCAGATGATGTAAGCGGGCGTTTGTTGCGCCAACCCTGTCATGTACCGGAGCGGACTTGACGCCTTACTTTGCGCGCCAGCTCAACGCCATCGAAGGGCAGATACGTTTCGAGTAAGAAGGCGTGCAAGTCCTTCTCAGACAGCGCCTTCGAGAACAGGAAACCTTGAAGTTCATTACAGCCGGCGATCTGAAGCAAACGCTCCTGCTCTTCCGTTTCCACCCCTTCGGCCGTGACGGAAAGAGCCATCGCATGCCCCAGAGCGATCACCGCCTGAACGATTGCATTTGCCTCGGAATCGTGGCCGAGACGCTTTACGAAACTCTTGTCTATCTTGATCCGATCGACCTTGAACTTCTTCAAATAACTCAGGCTCGAATACCCTGTACCGAAATCGTCAAGAGCAATTCGAAAGCCAGAGGCGCGCAAGTCCTTCAGCGCCGCTGTCACGGCGTCATCGTCCCCAACGAGGATGCTCTCGGTTACCTCCAATTCGATTTGCTCAGGCTTGACGCCAGCCTCGAACACGATCGATCGGATCGAATGGGCCACGTCCGGTGTTCGAAATTGCACCGGAGAGATGTTGACTGCCATCGAGAGCCCCGGCCATTGGCGCGCTACGCGACAGGCCTCGGCAAGCACCCAGCCGCCCACTGCATCGATTAGCCCGCACTCCTCAGCGACCGGGATAAACGCGTCGGGCGCCAACTTACCTCGAGTGGGATGCCCCCATCTCACCAGCGCCTCTAAACCCATTATGCGTCGCCCGGTGGCGTCCAGTTTTGGCTGATACTCGACGAAGAGCTCTTCGCCCGAGCGCAATGCTGCTCTCAGCTCATCTTCGATGACGCGTCGGCTCGCAATGCTCTCGTCCATCTCGGCGGTGAAGAAGCGATAGTCGTTGCGACCGTCTTCCTTTGCCTTGTACATCGCCATGTCGGCCTTCCTTAGCAGCTCGGTCTTCTCAGAGCCCTGGAAGGGGGAAATCGCGATGCCGATGCTGCCACCGACATGTACCGATGAGCCGATGATCTCGAAGGGCTTACGCAGCTCGCTGAGAATAGCGTTTGCAGCGTCCGAGAATTCATCGGAGACGCGCCGATCGGCGAGGCAGATAGCGAATTCATCGCCACCAATGCGTGCAACGACATCGCAGGCTCCGACGCAGTTGACGAGGCGAACCGCCACCGCCTGAATTAGCTGGTCACCCGCCAAGTGACCCAGTCTATCGTTGACCTGCTTAAAGCGGTCGAGGTCGATCAGCATCACACCGAGAAGCGTCTCCGATCCTGCTTCGCCCAGTACTTCATCGACGAACCTGCTGAACGAGGTTCGGTTTGGAAGACCAGTCAACGCGTCATGGTTGGGAGGTAGAGAGCTTGCGTCTCTGTAGCCTGCAGTTCCAGTCGCGCTTCTTCAAGGCGCCGGATTGACTTCGCATCCTTGGACATAAGTCGGCCGACGCTGGCAGTCAGCGCCGCAAGCAAACCCAATAGGGCAAGGAGCGCCACTCCTCCCTGGAGTAGCACCGAACGCAAAATTGCCTGGCCCGGCATCTCGGGACGCCATGTGAAATAGCCGATCGGCTCACCGTCCCAGGAAGATAGGGCGACGCTTTGCATAGCGGAGCTTTCTATAGCGGGTGACTTGGTCACACGTGCACCGACAATCCCCCGTTCGCGCTGGAGATGTTGCATAAGGCTCGTATTCAAGTAGCGGATGCTAATGAGCAGTGGCTCCGTACCGGTCGTATCGCCGGCTATTTGCGAATCTGGCATCATGCGCATGACGCTCGCGGCCGCTACTTTCCCCTCGATATCCACCAGGTCGGTCGCATGTACTGCAACGGGAGACGTGCGAACGGTACTTTGTGGATGGATCTTTTGATTCGGAAGACGCTCATGTGGGTTTGCCGGGGCGCTGCTTCGCCCGCGCGCCTCAGTTATCAGGAAGGCTACCCCCTTCTGAACGCCCATCAGTATTTCGGGATTGACCCGGACACCGTTTTCCATCGCGTAGAGAGGGCGATCTTGGCCATCCACGATGATGTCAATCTCGTGATTGAACACGTAATTCAGCCACGTTCCGACATTCTGGTCCAGCCAATCAAGGTCAGGCTCTCGCTTGCTCACTTCGGCGAAGGCTGGATCCCATATGGCGATCCCTGCCTGACTTTGTGCAAGTTCGTCGAGCGTTGCGCCAATCGCAAGACGTACCTCCCGCACCTGCCTGTCTCGGGTCGCTGCATCGCTGTTCTCTGCCGTGACCCACAAGCTCCAGAGGCCGAACACTACAAGTGCTCCAGCCAGGCAAATGGCAGGTAGCGCGACGAACACGAAAAAACGCTGTCGAGGCCTCGTAATGTTGAAGAGCGGAAACTGGTACATCGAAGCCTGGTGTGATCGAGAAGGAGAAGCACCAATCCCCGATTGCTTTTCAAGCCTTAACCTATTCGGATCGAGGTGCCCTAATCTTTAATTATAGACGAGTTCACTGCCGGTGGTACGCGCCTGTCGATACGAGCTCGGTGATGCGAGGCTCACGTTGCGGCGGTACGCAATATCCTGTCGCAATACGGGTCGAAGTAATGCTGGAGGCAAATAAGCCCGCGCAATCAAGCCTTCGCATAACATTTTGAATATCGCATGTCCTGCGAATCGCTCATCCTGATTTCTCAACGCAAGCGGGAGCGGAAGATGCAGCAGCAGAAACTCAAAGATCCCGCGCCGGACACATCGGCCGGGTTTTCACTGCCAAGCTATTGCCTCAAATTCACTGACGACGGTTTGGGGAGTCGCAAGGAACTCCAGTTCGAGGCCATCAATGCTTCGAAAGCGCTGCTTGTCGCGCAAGAGGAAGCCTCCAACCGGCGGGCCGAACTGTGGTGCGATGGCCGCAAGCTGTGCAACATCTCGCATACCGGAGCCGGGGTCTGGGAAGTCAGCCCCTGAAATCCCGCGCCCCTGATATCCCGCGCCCCCAAATCCGGCACACCTGAGATCCGCAGAAGGCCGGCGTCTCCGCATCCATCCAGCCTCCCGTTTCATTCTTCCGGTCCGGGCACCCGTTCCAGCCCCCGTGGCGCAGGTTCAGGCGACCTGATCGAGGTGCAGGTAGAGCGCGCTGAAGCCGGAGCTATCCCGCAGCCGATCCCAATCGGGGATCGCGATGGACCGGCCATCGCGCTCGATCAGCCCCGCCTCGTCGAGCGCCTTCAGGCTGCGGTTGACATGAACCTGGGTGAGCCCGGTCGCATCGGCGAGCTGCTCCTGCGTGAAGGGGAGCCGATACCCTTCCTCGTCTCCGAGCCCCACGAGCTTCAGCCGCAGTGCGAATTCGCACAGGAGATGAGCGATGCGCTGCTTGGCCGGGCGCTGGCCGACGTTCACCACCCATTCGCGGTAGATCGATGCATCGATCAGCGTGTCGATCCAGAGGGTACGCCCGATCCGGGGATTGCTGTCGATCAGGGCAAGCAGCTCTCGAACGGGAAAGTGGACGATCTCGCAGTCCGTCAGCGCCTGAACGTTGTGATCCGCAACCCTGAGCAGCGAACCCTCGAGATCGACGAAATCGCCCGGGATATGGAAACTGACGATCTGGCGGCGACCCCCGTCGGTGATTTTCTGCCGGATCGCGAATCCCTCGAGGACCAGGGCGCTCTCCTCGCAGGCCACGCCCTCGCGAACGAGATAACCGCCGGCCTGGTAGGTCTTTTCCCTGTAACTGAGCGAATAGAGCGCCTCCAGATCGGCGGCATCGAGGACCCCGCGCCGCTCATGCTTGCGCAGCATGCGATGAAAGATGGGATGGTTCGACAAAGCCGTGAGTTCCCCCTCGGAAAAGCGGCTTGGCGTCTCTGGACGCTCTTCGTCGCTGAAACGCTTCGCCTTTGCGCAGGATAGCACCGCCTCGGAGGAATAAGAAGGGGCTGGCTCCGGCGCCCGCGCCCGCGCCCGCGCAGAGCCGCCCGACGCGCCATCGGCGGCAAAGCCCCGGATCGGCCCGCGCGAAAACGACCGCTTTCCTACACGAAATCGGCCCGCTAGCTTCGCACTGGGCCCTTCTCGCCGCGATTCCGGTCTCCGCGGACACCCGTCGAGCCAGCGGCGAGCGCAGGGGCATGTGTTTCATCAACCAACTCGCCCGAATCGGCGTAGCGACACGAAAAACGGCCGCCGAATCGCAATCCGGCGGCCGATTTGTTGGAGGGACGGGGCGATTACATCGAGCGGGCGATCACCATCCGCATGATCTCGTTCGAGCCGCCGAAGATCCGCGTGATCCGGCTGTCGCGATACATCCGCGCGATCGGATAGTCGTTGATATAGCCCGAGCCGCCATGCAGCTGAAGGCATTTGTCGACCACCTCGCTCTGCAGTTCGGTAACCCAGTATTTGGCCATGCAGGCGGTGGGGACATCGAGCTTGCCCTCGAGATGCTTGGAGATGCAGTCGTTGACGAAGACCCGCGCCGCGGTGCCCTTGGCCTTGAGATCGGCGAGGACGAACTGGGTGTTCTGGAAGTCCCATACCGTCTGGCCGAAGGCCTTGCGCTCCTTGACGAATTCGACCGTCACATCGAGCGCACGCTCGATCCCGGCAATCGCGCCCATGGCGATGATCAGCCGCTCCTGCGGCAGCTCGCCCATCAGCTGGTAGAAGCCCTTGCCCTCCACCCCGCCGAGCACGTTCTCGGCCGGAACGAAGACATCGTCGAAGAACAGTTCGGAGGTGTCCTGCGCATCGAGCCCGATCTTGTCGAGCTTCTTGCCGCGCTGGAAGCCCTCGGCGCCCTCGGTCTCGAGCAGCAGCAGCGAGATGCCCTTGGCGCGCTGGTTGGGATCGGTCTTGGCAACGACGATGATGAAATCGGCGATCTGGCCGTTGGAGATATAGGTCTTGGCGCCGTTGAGCCGGTAGCCATTGCCGTCCTTCAGCGCGGTGGTGGTGATGCTCTGCAGATCCGAGCCGACGCCCGGCTCGGTCATCGCGATCGCGCTCACCAGCTCGCCGCTGACCAGCTTGGGCAGGTATTTCTTCTTCTGCTCCTCGGTGCCGTGGCGGACCAGATAGGGCAGGATCACCGTGTTGTGCAGGCTGGCGGCGAAACCGTCGACATTGTGTTTGCCCTGCTGCTCGATCACCACCATGTCGTGGCGGAAATCGCCGCCATGGCCGCCGTATTCCTCGGGCACCGAGACGCCGAGCAGACCGGCCTCGCCCGCCTCGTTCCAGAATTCACGTTCGACCTGGCCGTCCTCGCGCCATTTCGCGACGCGCTTTTCGGGAGCGTGCTTTTCGTAGAACTTGCCGACGGCATCGGCGAAGATCGAGATTTCCTCGTCTTCCATGAAGGCGGGCGGCGGAATGTCGATGACGGGCATTGGGGGTTATCCTCTCTCAGGGGCAGTCAGATGGCAGTAGCGCGCTTGTCCCGCGCGCTTACTTGCCCTTCCAGTTGGGCTTGCGCTTCTCGGCGAAGGCAGCCGCGCCTTCGCGCGCGTCCTCGCTCATGAAGACCTTGGGCAGCAGCTTGGCCTGCTCGTCCCAGCGCTCTTCCAGGCTCCAGCCGCGCGACTGGTCGACGATCTGCTTGGAAACGCGCACCGCCAGCGGGCCGTTCTCGTTGATCTTCGCCGCCAGTTCCTTGGCCGCATCGAGCGCCGAGCCTTCGACCACGCGGTTGACCAGCCCGAGCTCGTAGGCGCGGGTGGCGTCGATGAAATCGCCGGTCAGCGCCAGCTCCATCGCGATCTTGGGCGGGATCAGATCGGGCAGCTTCATCAGCCCGCCCGCCGCCGCGGCAAGCCCGCGCTTGGCTTCGGGGATGCCGAATTTGGCGTCCTTGTTGGCGACCACGAGATCGCAGGAAATCATCAGCTCCATCCCGCCTGCGAGTGCATAGCCCTCGACCGCGGCGATCAGGGGCTTGGAGGGGCCCTGCTGGGTGATGCCGCCGAAGCCGCGGCCCTCGATGCTGGGGGATTCGCCGCGCAGGAAGCCCTTGAGATCCATGCCCGAGCAGAAGGTCCCGCCCGCGCCGGTGAGGATCGCAACGCGCAGATCGTCGTCTGCGTCGAGCCGGTCCATCGCCGCGGCGATGCCTTCCGCAGCGGCCTTGTTCATTGCGTTCTTGGCTTCGGGACGGTTGATCGTGACGATCAGAATGCCGTCTTCGACCTGGGTCAGGACTTCTTCGCTCACAGGCTCATCTCCCATTGCAATGTGAAACTGGTCTTGCGCCCTTGCTGCGGCAGGCTTACGCCTACGTCAACCGGCAATCGCCGCGAAAGGCGCGCCCGGAGAGGAGAACATTGCATGTCCGAAGCCTATATCATCGACGCCGTCCGCACCCCGCGCGGGATCGGAAAACAGGGCAAAGGCGCGCTTGCCGAACAGCATCCGCAGCACCTCGCGGCAACCGTGCTCAAGGCGATCGCCCAGCGTAACGGGCTCGACACCGCCACCGTCGACGACGTGATCTGGTCAGTAAGCACGCAGGACGGGATGCAGGCGGGCGATCTGGGCCGCATGGCGGCGCTCGATGCAGGCTACGACGTTACCAGCTCGGGGACGACGCTCGACCGGTTCTGCGGCGGCGGGATCACCAGCGTCAGCCTCGCGGCAGCGCAGGTGATGAGCGGGATGGAAGATTGCGTGGTCGCAGGCGGCACCGAAATGATGAGCCTCACCGGACAGATGGCGCGCGACAAGATGGCTGCGGGGATGAAGCCGCCGATGATGGGCAGCTACAACGAGCGGCTGCAGCAGTCGCATCCGCAGAGCCACCAGGGCGTCTGCGGCGATGCGATCGCCACAAAGGAAGGCTTCACCCGCGAGGAACTGGACGAGGTCGGCTATCGCAGCCAGCAGCGCGCTGCGCAGGCGATCGCGGAAGGCAGGTTCGACAAGTCGCTGGTCCCGGTGGTCGACGACGAGGGCAACGTGGTGCTCGACAAGGAAGAGTTTCCCCGCCCGCAGACCACGCGCGAAGGTCTCGCCGAGCTCGAGCCCGCCTTCACCAAGATCGCCGATGTGCCGATCGACCAGAACGGAACCACATTCCGCGGGCTGATCAACCGCAAATATCCCGATCTCGAGATCGAGCATTTCCACCACGCCGGCAACAGCTCGGGCGTGGTCGATGGCGCTGCGGCGGTGCTCGTGACCAGCAAGGCCTATGCCCAGAAGTACGGCCTCAAGCCGCGCGCGCGGATCGTCGCCACCGCCAATATGGGCGACGACCCCACGCTGATGCTCAACGCCCCGGTTCCCGCGGCGAAGAAGGTGCTGGAGAAGGCCGGGCTGACGGTGGACGACATCGACCTGTTCGAGATCAACGAGGCCTTCGCGGTGGTCGCGGCCAAATTCGTCCGCGATCTCGGGCTCGACTGGGACAAGGTCAACGTCAACGGCGGCTCGATCGCGCTGGGTCACCCGATCGGCGCAACCGGATCGATTCTGATCGGCACGATGATCGACGAACTCGAACGCCAGAACAAGCGCTACGGCCTCGTCACCATGTGCGCCGCGGGCGGCATGGCGCCGGCGATCGTGATCGAGCGGGTCGAGGACTTTGTCGACTGATTATCGGTTCTAGCGAGGAGTGGATGGGAGTTCGGGCACCGCGCCCGGCTCCCATCGCTCGCCGGCGAAGCGGATCGGCGGGGCTATGTGGTGCGCGCCTTCGTCTGTTTCGACCAGCAGCCCGCGCTCGGCGATATGCGGTTGGTCGAGCGCTTCGCGAAAATCCAGCACCGGCGCGAAGGCCACGTCCTTGTCGGCGAACCACTCCACCCATTCGTCGCGCGTTTTGCCCGCAAAGGTCTCGCACAGGAAGGCGATCAGCGGCTCCTGCTCGCCCGCGGGCGCTTCCGCATAGGGAAGCAGATCCTCGCGCCCCAGCGCCGCCAGCAGCACTTTCGCGAATTTGATCTCGCGTCCGCCCAGCGCGATGTGGCGCCCGTCAGCGGTGCGATAGACCTGGTAAAAGGCTGCCCCCCCAAGCGAACGCTGGCTGGCCGAGCGCGGACTTTCGCCGCCCGCGATCGCGCTGCCCGCAGTGTGCGCACACCACGGCAGCAGGCTGTCGAACATCGCGCAGTCGATATAGGCACCCTCGCCGCTGCGCTCGCGCCCCAGCAGCGCCATCAGCACCGCCGAGAGCGCGGTGAGTCCCGCGGCCATGTCCGAGCTTGCCACCCCGGGCACCACCGGCACGCCATCGGGCCCGTCGTTGACTGCGAGGAAACCTGCCAGCGCCTGCACCGCCATATCGTGCGCCGGGTGCTGCGCCAACGCGCCGTCCTGTCCGAAGGCGGTGATCGAACAATAGACGATCCCCGGATTGAGCGCGCGGACCGCCTCGTAATCCAAGCCCAGCCTTGCCATCACCCCGGGGCGAAACCCCTCCACGAAGACATCCGCCTCGCGGCACAGGTCGGCGAGCGCCTCCCTGCCAGCATCGCTCTTGAGGTCGAGCGCGCGGCTTTCCTTGCCGCGGTTGCAATTGGCGAACCAGACCGAGTGTCCCGCCTCGAACGGTCCCTGGTCGCGTGCAGGGTCGCCCGCCAGCGGTTCGATCTTGATCACCCGCGCGCCGTGGTCGGCCATCATCACGGTCATCATCGGACCGGGCAGAAACTGCGTCAGGTCGATCACGGTGATTCCGGATAATTTGCCCATTCGCAATTCCCCCCTTGGTGCCCGCGGTCGTTGCGAGGCGGCCCACATGGACGAGGAATTGTCGCCGCGCCAGTGGGCCGTCAGGGGTCGATCGGCAATCGGGCTTCGGCAAGCGCGAGGTCTGCGACCGTGTCGATATCGATCAGGCTGGCGGGCGAGAACGGCGACAGGGCTTCCGCATCTTCGCTCCAGCCATGCCCGCCCGCTCCGCGGTCGCCTTGCAAGCCGCCGAGACGCGAGAACATGGCTGCGGGGAACCCGGCCGGGTTGCCGTGTCTGCCATCGGGATAGCGGGTGAACAGCGCGCCATCGCCCAGCGCGAGGCGGCGCAGATGACCGGCTTCGACGAACGGCATGTCGGCCAGCAGGATCACCAGCCGCGAGCAATCCTTCGCCGCCTGCGCCGCGCACCGGATCGAACTCGCCAGCCCCTCGCCGGCGCGGGCATTTACCGCGGTGCGCCATGGGGTTCCCGAGAACAGGCTTGCCGAATGTTCGCTCGCCACGACGAAGCGGGTCACGAAACCCGCATGGATCGCCGCTTCGGCTGCCCATTGCCAGAGTGGGCACGGGCCGAGCTCTGCCGCCAGCTTGTCGCCGGTGAAGCGCTCGCCGCGTCCCGCGGCCAGCAGCGCGACCGCAATCGATGGGTCGAGCGGATCAGCGCAAGCGTTCATAGGAACCGACCACCTCGGCCAGGACCGACAGCGCCAAGGCCTGCGGTGTCCGGCAGGCGGGGAGCAGGCCGATCGGGCTGCGCAGCCGGGCGATGTCCTCCTCGCGCGCGCCGCGGGCAAGTAGCGCCATGGTGCGCTGTGCGCGGGCATTCTCGCCGCCCTGAGCGCCGATGTAGAAGGCGTCGCCCGCCAGCGCGTGCTCGATCAGCGCGGCCTCCCACTCGTGGTCGTGGAACAGCAGGATCTCGGCGGTCCAGCGGTCCGAAGGGGCGAGTTCGGGCGCCTTGCCCAGCGTCAGTTCGCGCTTGTCGTTCGCCTCGATCGCGATCCCGTAAGCGCGCGCCAGCCGCGCCAGCGCTGCCAGTTCGGGACCCTCGCCATAGGCGCGCAGGCGCAAGGCGGGGATATATCGCCGGCGGCGCAATTGCTCGCTATCGGGTAGCTCCAGCTCGGCCGGTCGGCGCGCTTGCAGCCGCGCCAGAGCCGCGCGGCAGGCGCCCCTGTCGGGCGCGGGGTCGAGCAATATGTCCAACCCTCCGCCGCAGGGCAGGCGGAAGTCGATCAGATCCGAGCCGTGCCCGTAGCGCCGCACGACCGGCTTGCTACAATTCCTGACATCCGCGGCGAGCTGGCTTTCCAGGCAACCGTCCGCGAGATCGCCGACCACGCTGCCATCGGGCAGCACCGCCAATTGCGCACCGATCCGGCGCGAGAAACTGCCCTCTATCCCGACGATGGTGCACAGCGCGGCGCCCGGTTCGCAGGCAGCAGCCAGCGCGGCATGGTCCTCACCCAAAGCAGCGGGACTATCGGTCCGGAGCATCGTCACTCGGGCATCGCCGCGATCACCCGGTCGGGCGTCATCGGGAAACCGAGCACCCGCGCGCCGCATGCGTTGTAGATCGCATTGCCGATCGCCGCGGCACCGCCGCACATCCCCAGCTCGCCGACCCCCTTCGCCTGTATCGGGCTGGCCGCCGGATCGCGTTCCTCGACCATGATGACCTCGAGATCGGGAACGTCGCGGTTCACCGGAACATGATATTCGGCAAGGTCGCAATTGGCGATATGGCCATCGACCGGATCGAACAGCAGCGCTTCGGTGAGCGCGGCACCGATGCTCCAGACGATGCCGCCCAGACATTGCGAACGCGCGGTCTTGGCGTTGAGCACCCGGCCGAAGCCGTAAGCGCCGAGCATGCGGTCGACCCGCGTCTCGCCGGTGAAGCGGTTGACGCGCACTTGCGCAAAGAACGCGCCATAGCCGGACGCGGTAAAATCGTCCTCGACAGCACCGGGCTCGTAATGCCCCTCGACCGAGAGTTCCTCGCCATCGAGCAGTTCGACCAGCGAAGCGCCGCCGATCACGCCGCCGTCCTTGAGCTTCAATTCCTCGGCCGACACTCCCGCCTTCTTCGCCAGAGTCGCGCGCAGGTCCTCGCAGGCGACGAACACCGCCGAGCAGATCGAGGATGCGCCCCAGCTACCGCCCGATCCCGGCCCGCGCGGGAAATCGGTGTCGCCCAAATCGACCAGCACCCGGTCCATCGGCAGGCCGAGCATCTCGCCCGTCACCTGGCCGACGATCGAATAGGTGCCGGTGCCGATATCGGTCATGTCGGTTTCGACCAGCGCGGTGCCGTCGGGCTTGAGCGTCACCCGCGCACGCGCCTCGGCGATATTGTGGACCCGCGCCGCGCTCGCCATGCCGGTGCCGATCCACCATTCGCCCTCGCGCCGCTGACGCGGTTTGCGCGGGCCATGGTCCCAGCCGAAGGCCTCGGCGCCCTGTTCAAGGCACTCGGCCAGCTTGCGCGAGGAATAGGGCAAGCCGTTGACGGGATGGCATTCGGGGATATTGCGCAGCCGCAATTCGACCGGATCGATCCCGACTTCTTCGGCCAGCATGTCCATCGCCGATTCGAGCGCGGGCATGCCCACGGCCTCGCCCGGCGCGCGGACCGAGCCTGCGGTCATCCGGTGGATCCGCGCCACTTCGAGCTGGAGCAGGCGGTTCTCGCCTCCGTAAAGGAACTCGCTCGACTGCAGCACCGGCTCGGCGAAGCTCTCGCCCGGCAGCTGCGAGACGCGCGCCTCGTGCCCGAAGCCGGTCAGGCGACCGTTCTCGTCGGCAGCGAGCCGGAAGCGCTGGCTGGTTTCCGAGCGGCGCATGATCGTCTGGAACACCTGCTGACGGCTCAACACCACGCGCACCGGTCGCTCCAGCTCCATCGCCGCGATCGACGCCGCAACAGCTTCCTCGCTGATCCCGAGCTTGGATCCAAAGCCGCCCCCGACATAGCGGGCGATCAGTCGCACCTGGTCCTCCTCGAGGCCCAGCGCATCGGCCAGTTCGGAAATGTTGTAGTTGGGCATCTGCAGCGAGGCATGGACAGTCAGCTTCTGCCCGTCCCATTGCGCGATGGCGGCATGCGGCTCCATTGCCGCGGAACTGTGTCCTTCGGTGGTGTAGGTCACATCGACGCTGTGCGCCGCTTGGCTCATCGCCTGTGCGAGGTCGCCCTGGCGCGTGGCGCCGTCCTGCGGCTCGGCATCCGTCCTTTCAGGGTCGAGCGGCACATCGGCGACATTTTCGGCGCGATATTCGAAGGTCAGATGCTTGGCCGCATCCCTGGCCTGTTCGAAGCTTTCCGCCACCACCAATGCGATCGGCTGCCCGAAATAGCCGACCTCGCGCGCGGGCTGCGCCGGGGCTTCGCCCGCGCCCCCCTGCGCCGCTCGTGCGGTGAGCCGCTTGTCGTCGATCACCGCAACCACGCCGGGCATCGACAGCACCGAATCCTTGTGGACCCCCTTGATCGTACCCTTGGTGAAGGGAGCAGTGACCAGCACGCCTTCGAGACAATCCGCGATCGGGTATTCGGCGGCATAGGGTGCGGTGCCGGTAACCTTGCCGAGCCCGTCTGGGCGCGCCAGCGGCTTGCCGATGATCCCCTGCACCATGTCGTCGAGCAAATTGCGGGTGTCGGGTTCGTCCTGTTTCAGATGCGCGCTCACAGTTCCATCCCCGTCGCTTCGGCCAGCACCGCAGCCAGCGTGCGCCGGGCCAGCGGAATTTTGAAATCGTTTTCGCCATAGCCTTGCGCACTGTCGAGCAGCACATCGGCTGCCTCGTCGAACAGTTGCGCAGACGGCTCCTTATTCAGCAGCACCTCGCTCAAGCGCGGGTCGTGCCACGGCTTGTGCGCCAACCCTCCAAAGGCGAGATCGGCGCGGCTGAAGCGTCCATCCTCGAGTGCCACCACGGCAGCGACCGAGACCATGGCGAAAGCGTAGGATGAGCGCTCGCGCACCTTGCGGTAGAGCTGGCGTGCCTCGACCGGCGGTGGAAGGATGACAGCTGTGATGATCTCGCCCTCCTCCAGCACATTGTCGCGCCAGGGGGTGTCGCCGGGCAGGCAGTGGAAATCGCGCACCGCCACGCTGCGGGACTTTCCGCTAGCATCGGCGATCTCGACCGCGGCGCCGAGCGCACTCATCGCCACCGCCATATCGCCGGGGTAGGTGGCGATGCATTGATCGCTGGTGCCCAGCACCGCGTGCAGCCGCGCGATCCCCTTGAGCGCACCGCAGCCCGAGCCGGGCTCGCGCTTGTTGCAGGGCTGGTCGATGTTCATGAAATAATAGCAGCGCGTGCGCTGGCACAGATTGCCGCCGGTGGTCGCCTTGTTGCGCAATTGCTGGCTCGCGCCCGCCAGGATCGCGCGGGCGAGCAGCGGGTAGTCGCTGCGGACACGGTCGTGGACTGCGGTGGCGGTGTTGCTCGCCAGCGCGCCGATCCTCAGGCCGCCCTCGTCGGTATCGGCGATTTGCCCCATCGGCAGACGATGGATATCGACCAGCGTCTGCGGCGTTTCCACCTGCAGCTTCATGAGATCGATCAGATTGGTTCCGCCGGCGATCGGCTTGCTATCACGGTCGGCGCAGAGCTGGGCGGCGTGGTCGAGACCGTCGGCGCGCTGAAAATCGAACGGCCTCATGCCGGATCCTCCTGCGCGGCTACATCCTCGATCGCGGCGACGATATTGGCATAGGCGCCGCAGCGGCACAGATTTCCGCTCATCCGCTCGCGAATTTCGGCGCCGCTGGCCTGCATCGGACCTTCGAGGCTCTCGCTCGCATCGCTCGGCCAGCCGTTGGCGATCTCCTGCAGCATCGCGGTGGCCGAGCAGATCTGGCCCGGTGTGCAATAGCCGCATTGGTACCCGTCGTACTCGACGAAGGCTTGCTGCAGCTTCGAAGGCGCAGCGGGGGTGCCCAGACCTTCTATGGTGGTGACATGGTCGCCGTCATGCATCGCGGCGAGCGACAGGCAGCTGTTGATCCGCATCCCGTCAACCAGCACGGTGCAGGCGCCGCACTGGCCATGGTCGCAGCCCTTCTTGGTCCCGGGCAGGGCCAAGTCGTGACGCAGGAAATCGAGCAGGGTTACTCTCGGATCGTCGGGCAAATCGTAGGTTTGGGAATTGATGGTGATCGGCACAGCAAGCTCCTCCACCCGGTCGAACGCATGCGGGCCTAGAAGTGTCCGGCTCGAATTGGGTTTCCTGCAGACCCCGCCGCGGCCAGCGCGCTAGTCGCCCCGGTCCAAAGCGATGGCATTGCGGCCGTTCTCCTTGGCGCGGTAGAGGGCGCGGTCGGCTGCGGCCAGCAACGCCGAAGCGTCACCGGTGAGCGTGGACGAGGCAGCCGCGACGCCCAAGCTGATTGTCACCACCGTTTGATCGGGGTGAGGATGTTCGACGCCGAGCCCCTCGATGGCGGCGCGGATACGGTCCGCGACGAGTGCAGCGCCCTCGGCGTCGATGCCGGGCAACAGCAGCGCGAATTCCTCGCCGCCCGTTCGTGCTGCAATATCGATCTCGCGGAAGGTCCCGCCAATCGCTTCCGCCACCCTCTTGAGGCATTCGTCGCCGGCCGGATGACCGAAGCGGTCGTTGTATTCCTTGAAGTGGTCGATATCGATCGCGATCAGTGCAAGCGGTTTCCCATCGCGCTGGGCGCGCGACCATTCCTCGCGCAGGCGGTCGTCGAACAGCCGGCGGTTAGCGAGTCCGGTCAGCGGATCGGTGGTGGCCTGCGTGGCAAGCAGTGCATTGGCTTCGGCTAGCTCGGCGTTCGCACGCTCGAGACGGACGCGCTGCATGGCGTAGCCGACCCTTGTGCGGAACAGTTCGACCGCGTCGATCTGGCGCCGTGCCCAGGGGCGGGACCGCCCGCGCACGGTCTCTCGCCAGGTGACGAAGGACAGACGCGGCGACGGTTGCTGCGACGATCCCTCAAGACCCTCGTCCTTGCGCGGATCGCCTGCCCAGTCGATTTCCTCGACCTGTTCGGCACGCAGCCATAGCGCGATCAGCGGACGCGATGCCTGCAGCCTGATCGCCAGCACTCCGCTCGCTTCGCGGACCATGGCCGCGCCTTGAGGGTATTCCTCGCTCAGGCGGTCGGTGGCGTAGCTCTCGCGATCCTTCAGCTTGCCATGGAGGAAGTCGTAAAGAGCGGCCAGTCGGCCATCCTCCTCCGGATACCAACCGGCTCCCGCAATCAATCCGCCTTCGGCCAGCAGGACGAAACCGCCGCTGTCGATCAGCCGCTGCAGTTCCTCGCACGAAGTTCTCAAGCGGCGCTCGGGATCCTCGCTCCTGCGCATGGCTTCGAGGACGGAATCCAGGGCGGCGGCCTGGATCGTTCCGAGCCGAGCGCTTTCGGCGCGTTCATGCGCCAGCACGAAGGCAGACAGCGAGGTTGCGATATGGCGGCAGAACAACTGCGTCTCCACTGGCACCAGCCGCGGCTGATAATGGTGGCATATGATCAGCCCCCACAATTCGCCTTCGGCCAGCAGCGAGATCGACATCGAGGCGCGCAGCCCCATGTTCTTCATGTATTCGAGATGGATCGGGGCGACAGAGCGCAGAATGCAGTGCGACATGTCGATCGGCGCGCCGCAGGACGTCGGCACCAGTGGCGCAGGCTCATAGTCCACATCGGGAACCATGCGGATCAGATTTCGGCGGAGCAGCTCGCGCACCTGACGCGGCACGTCCGAGGCGGGGAAGCGGTGCCCGAGATATTTCGCCGCTCGCGCGATGCGAGATTCGGCGATCACCGAGCCGCTGTCGTCATCCTGAAAGCGATAGATCATCACGCTGTCGAAGCCGGTGATGGCGCGCACCTGGTCGACCGCGACGGCGCAGGCATCGCGCAGGCTCTGGCAGGCGTTGATCCGGGTGAAGATCGCCCCCGCCAGGTCCAGCGCCGAAGCGACGCTGCCCTCGAGCTCGGCCTGGAGCAGTTCGACCGCGACGAAGCGGCCGGTGCGGTGTGCCATCATAGCCAACGGCCTGCGGTCGCCGGGCCGGGCGAGTCCCACATAGACCGGCTCGTCATTGAGATTGAGCAGGCAGGAAACGATCAGATCGTCGATCGAGATCCCCAGCAGGTCGCGCGCCGTCGGATTGTCGCTTGGCGCAAGACCGAGCAGGCGCTCGCAATCGCCCGCGCGATGCGACAGCACGCCCGTGGCCGCGTCGAACAGCAGCAGGACGCCGTGCGGCTGGATCGAACCGGGCGCGTGGATCGGCTCCGAATCGCACTGGCGCTGCGGGTCGTGGACGGGGGCTCGCGCAGGGGCGGAGGCGTCGGTAGTCGATGGTATTTGGAGGGTCATGCTGTGTTCCCCCTATCGAAGAGGGTCCGAAATAGGATGGGGGAGAAAGAGCGACAAAGGCTGCGTCAGCGGCACAAGACCGTCGGGGGCCCGGAGAATCGCGGGGCGCAAGCCGTACCCGCCGCGCGATCGCAAGACATTGCCGCCGGGCACGGGTGCGCGGCAAGCCTAGCACGAATTGGTCCCGGGTGCGCGTCTAATCGCTCGCCCGTCCGGCGAAGATCGAGCGGATGACCGCGTCCAGATCCTCGTGGCTGAAAGGCTTCTCCAGCCGGGCGACGATGTCCTGCTTCGCGCCTTCGGGCATCTCGGCATAGCCGCTGGCGAGCACCACGGGCAGCTCGGGACGGTCGCGGTGGATCTCGCGTGCCAGCGCCACTCCGGTCATATTGGGCATGGCCTGGTCGGTGATGACAAGATCGATATCATCGCGCATAGCGAGCATGTCGAGTGCGTGGGCGCCCGAGCCGGCCTCGACGACCTCGTGGCCCAGGTCCTCGAGCAGCGCGACGGTGCCGAACAGCACCAGCGCGTCGTCGTCGACGGCGAGGATTTTCAAGGGCTTAAGTGCATCTTCGGCCCTTTCCTCGGGAGCGGTTTCGCCTGCGGGAGCGGGAGCCTGCGTCCCCGCCACGGGCAGATACATCTCCGCGGTCGTCCCCTCGCCCTCCCGACTTTGTAATTGGAAGGAGCCGCCCAGCTGGCTGGTCAGCCCGTGGACCATCGACAGCCCCAGCCCGGTGCCGCGCCCGACCCCCTTGGTGGTGAAGAAGGGCTCCATCGCCCGCGCCAGCGTGTCGGAATCCATCCCGGCGCCGGTGTCCTCGACCCGGATGCGGACGTAATCGCCTTCGCGCAGCTGCGGCGTACCCTCCTCGGCCCGGACGCAGTCGAGCCGGATGGTCAGCCGCCCGCTGCCCTCCATCGCGTCGCGCGCGTTGACCGCGAGGTTGAGCACCGCCATTTCCAGCTGGTTCTCGTCGACCAGCGCCTGCGGCACCTTCGTGTCCAAGTCGAGCACGATATCCATCTCCGGCCCGAGCGAGCGTTCGAGCAGGTCGCGCATCCCGGGCAGCAGCGCCGCGACATCGACCGGGCGCGGATCGAGCTCCTGCCGGCGCGCGAAGGCGAGCATCCGCTGGGTCAGCGTGGCTCCGCGTTCGGCGCCCGCGAGCGCATTGGCGAGATAGCTGTGTGCGCGCTCGTCGCCCTCGGGCAACCGCTTGCGCAGCAGTTCGAGGCTCGAGCGCACCGCCATCAGCAGATTGTTGAAATCATGCGCCACCCCGCCGGTGAGCTGGCCGATGGTTTCCAGCTTCTGGCTCTGGCGCAGCGCATGCTCGGCCTTGTCGCGCGCGGCTTCCGCCGCCTTGCGCTCGGTGACATCGACCACCGAGGCCATCACCCGGTCGACCTCGCCCCGCGCATTGCGGGTCGAGCGCGCCGAGACCAGCACTTCGGCGCGCTCGCCGCTGCGCTTGATAACGGTGTAGGGCAGGTCGTAGGCCACATCGGCCTCGGCCATCCGCTCGGCATAGGCGCCCTGGTGTTCGCCGAGGCATTCGGGCGCCATGAACTCGGTCACCAGGCGGCCCAGCACGTCCTCGGCGCTGCCATACTGCATGAAGGACAGCCAGCGTTCGCTCACGGTGACGATGCGGCCCTCGCCATCGGTCGAAAGCAGCGCGACCGGGGTCTTGAGATAGAGATCCGCCAGTTCCTGCGTGCGTTCGCGCACCGCCGCCTCGAGCCGATCCTGCGACGCCGCCAGCGCCTCGCGGATGCGGACCTGGTCGTCGATCTCGGTGCAGCTGCCATACCAGCGGGTGATGTGGCCGTCCTCGTCGCGCACCGGCTGCGCCTTGCCCAGCACCCAGCGGTATTCGCCCGAGCGGTGGCGCAGCCGGTATTCGATCTCGTAGGGCACCCCGGTCTCGAGCGATTGCCGCCAGCGCTCCCAGGCGCGCGGCTGATCCTCGGGATGGAACAGCCCCTCCCAGCGCTCGCCATCGGTCGAACCGCGCGGCACACCGGTGTATTCGTACCAGCGGTCGTTGTAATAGTCGTGATAGCCGTCGGGCCGGGTGGACCAGATCATCTGGTCGATCGAATTGGCGATGGCGTGGAACTTGCGCTCGCTCTTGCGCAGCTTCTGCTGGTTTTCGCGCAGCTCTTCCATCCGGGCCCGCGCCTCGAACTGGCGCTGGCGCGCCTTGAGTGCCGAGCGGACCGCGCGGACGATATCGTCGCGGTGCATCGGCCGCGCGAGCAGCACCGCATTGCCCAGCGCGTCGATCCGCTCGTCCTCGGCAGCATTGCGCTGGCGCGCCCTCCCCGCAGTCAGGACGATGAAGGGGATATCGGACCAGGCGGGCTGCGCCTCGAGCGCCGAGCGGATGAGCGCCAGATCCTCGCCGATCGCCTCCTCGGCGATCAGGACCACCCCGATATGCTCCTCGATCAGCGCGCGCAGGCCTGCGGGATCGGCGACCACCAGCGGATCGATCCCGCTCTGGGCAAGCAGTTCCGCCGCCACCTGGGCGTCGCGGCCGCGCGGTGCGAGCACCGCCACGGTGGTTCCGTATTTTGTGCCCGGCATTCTCAGGCGTCTTTCAGCAATCTGTCTTTGCCGGGCACGTAATTGGGATGGCCGCTAAGGAGCCCGGCAAAGCCGGTCAGCGGTTCGCCGATGGTGATCCCCGCAGCGCCGACATCGAATTCGCGGATGATCCGCTCGTGATCCGAAGTGCGGGTCTTGATCACGGCCACGGATTTGCGCACCGTGCCCTCGACCTCGAAGAAACGCATCAGCACCACCGCATCCGCCAGATAGCTGACGTCGACATCGGCGCGCAGATCGCCCATCACCCCGTGCTGGCCCAGGATCATCAGCGAGATGATGCCCTGCTGGCTCAGATAGCTGAGCAGCTCGTGCATCTGCAGCACGAGGAAATTGTCGCTCGGCATGCCATGCATATAGGCGTTGAGACTGTCGATCACGATCATCCGCGCGCCGTCGGTCTCGACCGCCGACTGGACCGCGCCCGCGAATTCGCCCGGCGAAAGCTCGCCCGGATCGATCTGGCGCAGGTTGAGCTGGCCGTTGTCGAGATAGGGCCGCAGGTCCATTCCCAGCGCGGCGGAGCGCTGGAGCAGCGTCGCGAGCCGCTCGTCGAACAGATAATAGGCTACGCGCTCGCCGCGCTCGAGCGCCGCCACCAGGCATCTGACCGCCGTGGTGGTCTTGCCCACCCCAGCCGGGCCGGTGAGCAGCGTGCTGGTGCCCGGAACCAGACCTTCGCCGAGCAGCCGGTCGAGGCCCGCGAGCCCGGTGGTGACGGGGGTCGGGTCGAATGGGCGGTGGTGCTCGGAGGCGACCAGCCGCGGATAGACCACCAGCCCCCCGCGCTCGATGGTGAAATCGTGGAAGCCGCCGCGGTATTTGAGCCCGCGCATCTTGACCACGCGCATCCGCCGCCGTTCGGAGCCGAAATCGCTCGCGCTCTGTTCGAGCGAGACCACGCCATGCGCGATGCTGTGCAATTGCAGATCGCCGGGCTCGGCGGTGCGGTCGTCGAGCATCAGCACGGTGCAATCGCGCTTGGCGAAGAAATGCTTGAGCGCGAGGATTTGGCGGCGGTAGCGCAGCGCGCTTTGCGACAGCAGCCGCAGTTCGGACAGGCTGTCGAGCACCACGCGGGTGGGATTGGTCTTTTCCACCTGCTCGATGATGCCCGCAACGGTCTCGCCCAGCTCGACCTCGCTGGGATGGAGCAGGCTCTGCTCGTTCTCGATGCTGAACTCGTTCTCGGCGACCAGTTCGAACAGGTCGATTTCATTGAGCGACCAGCCGTGCGAGAGCGCCACCGAATGCAGCTCGTCGGCGGTTTCCGACAGAGTGATATACAGCCCGGTCTCCCCCCGCTTGCGCCCCTCGAGCAGGAAATTGAGCGCCAGCGTGGTCTTGCCGGTGCCGGGCGTGCCCTCGACCAGATAGAGCCGATACGCCGGAAAGCCGCCGCGCAGGATGTGGTCGAGACCCGCGATCCCGGTCTGTGTGGGGGCCGCGTGCTCGCGGCCTGTCGTTGTGTCGTTCATCCACACCCTTCTGAGATCATTCGACTATCTTGGCAAGCCGGACGCAGGGGCGGACCCGCCGTTCGCGCAAGCCCCGGCCGCCCCCATGCTCGCGGCAAAACCGGCCCCGCCCGCAGCCCGATTGCTGGCTTCAATCGCCCGGAGCGCAATGGGTTCCGGAAGGGCGGTTCGGGTGATGGGTGTTCGGGGCTGTCCGCTTTCGGCGCGGGAGCTGGCGACGTGCTATGGCTGGGATTGGGTGGAAAGCGGACGTAATGTGCTATTCAATTGTACGCCCGCTCTTGATATTGCGATGCTGGCGCTTTGGTAAAACCCTTATTACGGCAGGCATAATCTTATGACAAATGAGAGGCGCAAGCTTGGCTTCATATTTCAAGAGATTGAGAAGTCACTTGGAATTAGTCTTTCTAGCTTTCCAAGAGTTCTGGGATTTGGAGGGGAAATGGAATTTGATGTGTGCGATTTGGTCGATCGCGCGGGCCCTAAGCCATGGAGTTCGATAAATATCGAAACCGGCGGTATTTCCAGCCGGACAGCTTATGAGCCTGGCTATGGCACCCATTGGGGGGAAATCCTATTCCATACATCTGACGATAAAGGTCTCGTAGTTATCATCGACCCCGAAGTTCCAATCGGTCTACTTTTTCAAACATACGATATCAACGTCATTGAAAACACCGATAGCTGGCGACGAGACTTTCACTATTCTGCCGAGTGGCGAAAAGAGTGCTCCAAAGATACAAAAAAGCGGTCATACATTGACGAGTGGCCGACCCTCTTAGAAGACCTTACAAATACTCCGAGATTGGAGCTTTAAGGGTTATTGTCAGACTAAATACAAGGTGTCTCCGATTGGTGGAGCTGTGGCAAGGTTGCGATGAAGGTCCGCTATTGGGTCGTTTGCTGCTAGGCAGCTTCTGTCGCAGGACCGTGGCAAGCGGACAGTCGAATCCGCGTGACCATCGGGACCGGGAGCCGCCGAAATCGAAGCTGCAACCCAACCTCTCGTCGCCCCGGGCTCGACCCGGGGTCCCGCTTTGGTCGTTGCGAGGAGCGTAGCGACGCGGCAATCCAGGGCGCGACGTAGCGGCTAAGCGACTGCCCTGGCGCCCGGCGGCAAGCTTCGGTCATGGATTGCCGCGCCGCCTGCGGCGGCTCGCAAGGACGAAGGGATGGGTTTGTCCACGGAGGCGCGCCTGCCGGTGTCGAGCCTCTCGGCACGAAGGCAGCGGGGCCCCGGATCAAGTCCGGGGCGACGAAAGTGGGAAAGATGGTCCCGGCTCGGCCGGAGGCCTCCCCTTCGTCATTGCGAGGAGCGCAGCGACGCAGCAATCCAGGGCGGGCCGTCGCGGGCCCACACTCCTGCGCAAATGACGGAAATCGGCGTCCCTGGATTGCCACGCCGCCTGCGGCGGCTCGCAAGGACGAACAGGATCGCGGAACGCTTGCGCCCGCGCTTCGCTGGGTCAGCAAGCGACACTCACAGGGATACGACATGGGTTTTCTGAAAGACGGCCAGTGGCACGACGAATGGGACTATAACGACGAGGATAGCGGCGCCTTCGAGCGCGACGAAAGTGCGTTTCGCAACTGGGTCACGCCCGACGGCAGCCCCGGGCCGACCGGGGACGGTGGTTTCGTGGCGGAGCCGGGGCGCTACCGGCTCTATATCAGCCTCGCCTGCCCCTGGGCGCACCGCGCCAACGCCGCGCGGCATCTCAAGGGGCTGACCGGGGCGATCGAGCTGGTCAACGTCCACTGGCGTATGCAGGAGGGCGGCTGGTCGTTCCGCGAGGGTCAGTGCGTGACCCCCGAACCGCTGATGGGCGCGAGCAATCTGCACCAGATCTACACCGCGGCGAAACCCGATTATTCGGGCCATGTCACCGTGCCGGTGCTGTGGGACAAGGAGACCGGCACTATCGTCAACAATGAGAGCGCGGACATTTTGCGGATGCTCGGCAACGCTTTCGACCATTGCGGCGCGAACGATCTCGACCTCTACCCCGAGGCGCATCGCGGCGAGATCGACGCGGTCAACGAGGAGGTCTACGACAGCGTCAACAACGGGGTCTACAAGGCCGGTTTCGCGACCACGCAGCATGCCTATGAGGCGGCTGTGGTGCCGCTGTTCGCCAAGCTCGACGCGCTGGAGCAGCGGCTCGAGGGGCAGGCGTGGCTGGTCGGCGGGCAGCTGACCGAGGCGGATATCCGGCTGTGGACCACGCTGATCCGCTTCGACCCGGTCTATCACGGCCATTTCAAATGCAACATCCGCCGGATCGCGGACTATCCCAATCTTGCGGCGTTCACGCGGCGGCTCTACGCGCTCGACGGGATCGCCGAGACGGTGAATTTCCACCACATCCGCCACCATTATTACGAGAGCCACGACCACATCAATCCCACCGGCGTGGTGCCTGCGGGGCCCGATCCGCTGGTGCCGGGGGCCGCGGAATGAGCGCGCGGCCTCTGCTGTCGGTCCACAAGGCGCGGCGCGAGGATATCGGCGATCTGGTCACCCGCCGCCCCGTGCCCGGTCCCGGACTGGAGCAGGTCGATCCCTTCCTGTTCCTCAACCATCACGGGCCGCAGACCTATCCGCCGGGCAATCACGGCCTGCCCTTTGGCCCGCACCCGCACCGCGGCTTCGAGACGGTGACCTTCATCCTGCAGGGCAATCTGGCGCACCGCGATACCGGCGGCGGCGAGAGCGTGGTCGAGGCCGGCGGGGTGCAGTGGATGACCGCAGGGCGCGGGCTGATCCACGCCGAACTGTCGCCCGAGAGCTTCAAGCGCGAAGGCGGGCCGCTCGAGATCCTGCAGCTGTGGGTCAACCTGCCGCGCGGCTCAAGCTGACCGAGCCGAATTACATTCCGGTGGCGGCGGAGGAGATACCGGCAGTCGAACTGGCGCCCGGCGCGACCCTGCGCGCGGTCTCGGGGAGCGAGGGCGCGCGGGTCTCGTCGCTGACCGGGGTCATGCTGGCGATGGTGGAGCTGGCTTCAGGCAGCAGCGCCACCCTGCCCGCGCCCGCGGGACGCAGCGTGTTCTTCTACACGGTGCGCGGGGCGGCGCGAATCGGTCCGGACGAGGTGCCCGAGCACCATCTGGCGCAAGTCGGCGACGGCGAGGGGGTGGAGGTTTCCAGCGATTCGGGCTGCCTCATCCTATACGGCCATGCCGACCCGATCGGTGAACCGGTGGTCGCCCACGGCCCCTTCGTGATGAACACGCGCGAGGAGATCCTCAAGGCGCTGCAGGACTACCAAAACGGGGTTTTCGGCGATCCTGCGGCGCTGGGCTAGCCGAGCCTGACCGCGATGCGCTCACCCCAAAACCGAGAAAGCCCCGGCCAGGCCGGGGCTTTCAAAAATCGGTGATGCTGATTTCAGCGGGGCGAGACGAGGTCGCCAATCCATTTCCAAACTGACATAGAAATCTCCTGTCTGCACGGAATGTGCTGACAGCATGGTTAACAGATATTAACCTTGTTGCAAGACCCTATGCTGCGGCGGCTCCTTTCGGCATCTGCGCGAGGAGGGCGTCCATGGGGAGGGGGCGAGAGAAATAATAGCCTTGCGCTTCCTCGCAGCCCATCTCGCGCAGGATCTTGGAGACGCCCAATGTCTCCACCCCTTCGGCGACCGCGGTGCGCCCGAGCGAGTGGATCATCTGGATCGCCGAGCCGACCAGCGCGCGATCCGCCTCCGAGGTCTCGATCCCGGTCACGAAGCTGCGATCGATCTTGACCTCGTCGGCCGGAATCCAGCGCAGATATTCGAGCGAAGCATGCCCCATGCCGAAATCATCGACAGAGAGCTTGACCCCCATCCGCTTGAGGTCCCCCATGGTGCGAGAGACGGCATCATCGTTCTCGATCGGCGCCGTCTCTGTTATCTCGAGAATGATATTGGCGGCCGGGAAACGATGCGCGGCGATGATCTGCTCGAGCTGAGGGACGAACATCCGGTCGCGCAGGTCTAGCGCCGAGATATTGATCGAAATCCGGAATTCGGGATAACGATCGAGCGCCTTGCGCGCCTGGACCAGCGCGCGATTGAGAACGTAGAAGGTGATCATTCCGACCCTGCCGTGTTCCTCGGCGATGGCGACGACCTTGTCGGGCGCGATGTCCCCCCGGGTGGGATGCGTCCAGCGCAGCAGTGCTTCCGCCCCGACGACCAGACCCGTAGCCAGCGACACTTTGGGCTGGAAGGCGACCCCGACCTCGTCGTTGCGGAGCGCAGTTTCTAGTTCCGATAGAATCTGCCCTCGCCAGGCGATGTCATCGGCGACCCGCGACTCGCTGACAAGAAACACGCGACCGGCCCGCGCGGCGTCTTCGGCGCACTGCATCGCGTTCTCAGTCCGCTCGCGCAACTTGGCGTTGTAATTGCTGTCGATGCCAATGGAGGAAGCGATATCGGGCGCTTGGGAGCCGACGGTTATGCTGGTGCGGAACAGCGCATGCAGTCCCTGCGCGTGCTCGACCAGATCGGTCGGCAGGGTTGTGCTCCGGGTCCAGACGAAGGTGTCCTTGTGGAAGGCGAACTCGGCAGAGGAATCGGTGGCGCGCAGCATGGTGTGCGCCTTGATCAGCAATTGGTCGATTTCCTGTGGCGACAGAATCGCCGAGATGGTGGCAAAATTGCGGATCTTCAGCGCCAGCACATCCATGCCTTCGGCCAATTGGGAGCCTTGCAGGGTCTCAATCCTGCGCAGCCCGGTCGCGCCCCGATAGGTATTGTTCGCGAGGCGATACAAGCGGAAGGCGGCGATCGCCAGACAAACCGCCGCGGGTACGACATCCACGCTTACACTGATGAAGTCGAGCACCAGCGGGATCACCGCGAGCCCCACCCCGGAAAGCAGGACGAGACTTTCCGCAGGGATTGCCCGCTTGCTCAGGCGGAAAACCACGCCGCAAATAACGAGAAAAGCGGGAAACCAGCCCAGGTCGATGGGACTACCGCGCTTGAGGGTCTCGGCCCCGATTATATGAAAATACGCCAGGGGAGCATCGCCTCTGAGTGGCAAAGCATGCATATCCCGCGCCCCGCGGCTCGCCGGCGCGATTACCACATCTTTCCCGCGCACGGCTTCGACGCTCGTTCTGCCAGCCAAGGCATCTATGTAGCTTATGACCGGGACCGTGGTAGGGTCGGTCGCAAAATCGACACGGTAAAAGCTACCGTCACCATCCACGCGCGCCAGTGCCGCGGAGAACGAGGGACGATCCTCACCGAGAATGAAGGAGCTCGTTGGCAAACGGAACGAGAGCTTGAAGGGCGCGACCTCGCCATACATCGATACGATCCGTGCCGAGGATCGGAAGCGCTCGTGCGGAACAATCGACGAACTCGATCCATCGGCTTGCTCGATTTCAGGCGTGGCTCCGAGGAAGACCCGCGATCCATAGCGATCGAGCGCTCGGGCGAACTCTGCATCGTGTCGAGGTTCGGTGAGATCCGCATAAGCCCGAGCGAAAAAGACCCGTTCCGCCCCCTGCGCGAACAATCGATCGAGTAGCTGCGCGTCTGCGCTGCGGCTCGGTTCATCCGAGCCCAAGGCGTTGAGCGTCCGATCCTCGATAGCGACGACCACCACCTGCTGATCGGCGGGCTGCGATCTCAGTGCCCCGCGGACCGCACGGAAGCTGTCTTCCACGGGCAGCGCAAGATCGATGAAACCGATCACCAGCCCGATCAGCATGGCCCATGCGGCTATCCGCCGCCGCGCTAATTGCGGCTCGGCGGCATCCTGCTCGCGGCGAAAACGGCCCCGCAGCCCTCGACGCCAGCGCGCGGCAAAGCGGAACACGCCGCCGTCCTGATCTGGTTCGTCAACTTCACGCATAGGCTGTGGGCGGCAGCCGCCTCCCCTCGATGTTCGACCTGGGCTTCAGGCCTTCCTAGGGTTCGAAAGGGTAATATTTCGTAACTTTCGGACCTCACCACCCGGTTTGCGCGCCGCTTCCGGCCCCAGCTTCCGGGCCGAGCCGAAACCAAGCACGGTTGGTCGAACAGTTTTCTCGCCATGGAACCAACCGGCTTTGCAGCCTTTGATGAGGTTCACGCAAAGAAGGATGGCACTATGAAAATTCGCACTATGATGTTTGCGGCAGCCGCTGGCTCGTTGGCCTCGGCGCCGGTCGCGCTTCAGGCGGCCGAGGCCGCTCCGCTCAACCGCGCCTCGATGCCCGCGAGCGAAGCCTCGGAACTCGGCGGTGGGATCGGCGCCGGTATCGCCGTGATCGCGCTCGCCGCCGCCGGCATGCTCGCCCTCATCCTCACCGATGACGATGATGACGACGAAGCCGTCAGCCCCTGAGGCCCAGCCTCCGAGACTTGACAGTCGTTTCGAGAAAGGCGGTCCCGCGGGGCCGCCTTTTTTGTGGCCGGTCCCCCGATGCCGGTCCTACAAAGATGCAGCTGGCCCGGGCATTCTTGCGTAGGGATTGGACACGGACCGGGTCCTTCGTTACCCGGCGCGTTGCAATTCCATGACAGACGCTCCCGAACCCAAGGCACCCGTTGCCCCGATCCACCGCATTCAGGAAAACCTGATCGCGCGGCTCGAGCGGCGTGCGCTCACCCATCTGTGCTCGGTGATGCCCCCCTGGGTCAGCCCCGACATGCTGACCTTCACCGGAATGATCGGCGCGCTGTTCGTTTTCGCCGGCTATCTGGGCAGCAATCTCGACCCCGACTGGCTGTGGCTGTCGATCCTGGGATATTTCATCCACTGGTTCGGCGACTCGCTCGATGGCAGCCTTGCGCGCTTCCGCAAGATCGAGCGCCCGCGCTATGGCTATTTCCTCGACCACAGCTGCGACGGCTTTGCCACCATGCTGGTGGTGATCGGGATCGGAGTAACCCCCTACGTCCAGCTCGAAGTCGCGCTGATCGCGCTGGCGGGTTATCTGCTGATGTCGATCCACGCCTTCCTCTCGGTGCGCGTGTTGGGCGAGCTGCGCCTGTCCTATTTCAACGCCGGGCCGACCGAATTGCGGCTGATCCTGATCGGGCTGACGCTGGCGATGCTGATCGCCGGGCTCGAGAGCCCGATCGTCTGGGAGCTGAACGGCTTCGACCTGTTCGTCGGCGGCGTGGGGCTCATCCTGATCGCCCTGTTCGTCCTCCAGACCGCCACCACCGCGCGCCGGCTGGCCAAGCAGGAACCGGCACCGGACTGGCACGGCTGAACGCGCCGGCACGCACGGCAGGCATGCTGGCCGGAAATCGCGCCCGTTGGCGAAAACCGCGCCGGTTTTCGCAGCCGATCACGCCCCGCCGATTACGGCGCGGATGGTTCACGCCGCGGCATGGAGCGTCTCGTCGCCTGCGAACCACTGCGCGAAATCCGCCGCCTCCAGCGGACGTGCGAAATAATAGCCCTGCCCCTCGTCGCATCCCATCGCGGTGAGCATATCGGCCGCGGCAGCGATTTCGATCCCTTCGGCGACCACGCGGCAACCCAGATCGTGCGATAGCGAGATCATCGAACGGACCAGCGTCAGCTCGCGCTCGCCCCGCATCAAATCGCGAATGAAGGACTGATCGATCTTCACGATCTTGGCGGGCAGACGCTGGAGATAGGCAAGGCTGCTGTGACCGGTGCCGAAATCGTCGATGGCGATGGCGATGCCCGCTTCGTCGATCGTGGCCAGCTGTTCGAGCGCGCGCGCCGTGTCTTCCATCACTGCGCTTTCGGTGACTTCCAGTTCGAGCATTTCGGGGCGGACGCCGTGCTTCATGAGGCTCAACTTCACCCGCTGGGCGAAGTCGATCTCCGACAGATTGGTCGCCGAAATGTTGATCGACAGCGTGAGGCCGAGCCCCTGATTGCGCCAGGCGCCGAGTTGCCGCAGTCCCATTTCGATGACCCGATCGGTCGCCGCGCGCGCCAGCGAGGTCTTCTCGATGATCGGGATGAATTCCGCGGGCGAGACGTCGCCGAGCACGGGATGCGACCAGCGCAGCAAGGCTTCCGCGCCGACGCAGCGACGCGAAGCCAGATCGACCCGCGGCTGATAGACCAGCCGCAATTGCTCGGGATCCTCCAGCGCTGCGCCGAAATCCTCGAGCAGCAGGAACCTTCGGCGATGCGCCTCATCGTCTTGCGAGGCGTAGAAGCCGATGTCGGTCTGGGAGAACCGGGCATCGAGCGCCGCGCTGTAGGCGGTGCGCAGCACGTCGGCAGGCGCGCTCTTGCCGCTGACGAAGGGTGCCATCCCGATCTTGGCATTGGTGACGAAGCGGAAGGTTCCATCGGTCCGCAGCTTGCCCAGCAGTTCGACCAGCTGGAGCATGTATTCCTGCTGCTTGGCGGCGAGCGGCGCGAGAAAGGCGAACTGGGTTGCGGCGACATGATAGGCGGGGCGCCCCGGTCCGAGCAGGCGGCGCAGCGTCCGCGCCGCTTCCTGGACCATGGTGTCGACATAGTCGGGCCCGAGCACCCGGATGCCCTCGTTGACCTGTTCGTGGCCGGCAAGCTCGACGAGCACGACCTGGCGCAATTGCCCCGGATCGTCGCGCCCTAGGTCCTCGAGATCGTCGAAGAACTGGACCCGGTTGGCCAGACCGCTGATCGGATCGATCCGTCCGAATGCATGCTGGAGCTCGATCTGCGCCATCACCATCTGCGCCAGATCCTCCAGCGCGGCCAGCTCCGAGGCGGTCGCCGACCTGGGCTCCATGCCGATGACGCAAAGCGCCCCCAGGCCGAAGCCCTCGCGCGTGGTCAGCGGCGCGCCCGCGTAGAAGCGCGCACCCTGCGATGCCAGGACGCTGTTCGCATAGCGGGGATCGGCGAGAAGATCGGGAACCACGATGGCTTCGGTGCTCTCGGCCACGGCGGCGCAGGGCGCTTTGTCGCGCGGGATCGATCGGTGCTCCACGCCGACGCGCGATTTGAACCACTGCCGGTCGCTGTCGGTCAGCGATACCGCCGAGATGGGCAGGTCGAATATCTGGCTCGCCATGCGGGTGATGCGATCGAAACTCTCGCTCGGCGGCGTGTCGAGCAGATTCAACCGGTGCAGGGCGTCGAGCCGGGCGGGTTCGTCATGGGGGTTCATAGAATCGGCCGAGATAGTATAGGCCAAGTTCCGTTAGCGTCGGAAAGGTTAAGAGACGGTAAGCTTCCCGTCTAGAACACCGCATGGTCGCCGCGTTCCGAGGTAGCGCGGCCGTCGAGTACTGAACGGTAGTGGGCGAATAGGGTTTCGCTTCCGCTCGAAGGTGTGGCGTCGGCATCGTAACGCCCGGTCCGCGGATCGAGCACCAGCATCGATTCGGTGGCGTAATAGCGGCCGATGCGCGCAAGCTCCGCCTTGTCGGCGAGTGACGGCACGATGCGGCCCGCCGCGCCAAGTGCTGCGGCAACAAGGCCGAGCAGCGCTACCGGTACCGAGCGAAACTTCGCGGGACGCTCCAGCAGCGCGAACAGCGCTTCGCCTTGCTGGCGCGGCGTGATCGCATCCCCCGGCCCGCCGATCGGCAGGATGCGGTTCCAGCGGGTCGCGTCGTTGAGGCAGTCCGCGATATACTCCGCCAGATCGTCGTCGCTTATCGGCTTGCAGGCGGTCAGCGTGCCATCGCCGAACAGCAGGAAGGGCCGCCCTTCGCGGACGCGCTCAATCTGGCCCGAGAGCGATTTGAAGAAGGCGGTGGGCCGGACGATCGAATAGCGCAGGCCGGAGCCGATCAGCGCCGCCTCGAAGGCCAGCTTGGCGTGCTGGAACGCCAGCCGCGGTTTCTGCACGCAGATCGCGGACAGCAGGACGAAATGGCCGACCCCTGCGCGCCGCGCCGCCTCCAGCGCCAGCAGATGCGCGCGGTGATCGATCGCCCATGCATCCACGGGCGCTCCGGTTCGCGAGGCCATGCAGGACACCACCGCATCGAAGCGCTCGCCGGCAAATCCGTCGCGAGCGAGCGAGGCCGGATCGCTCACCTCGACCCGTCTTGTCGAAGCTCCGGCAGCCTCCAGAGCCCATACCGGCGAAGGGTCGACGGGCGAACGCTCGCGAACGAAGGCGACGACCTCGTGGCCTCGCTGGACAAGTGCGGAGACCGTCGCCCGGCCGATGGTGCCGGTCGCGCCGAGCACGCAGACCCTGAGATGCGCCATCAGGCCGCCAAGCCTGGGAGCTGCCGCAAGGGCCAGGGAAATCGGGCCGCCGATCCGGACGGCGCTGCGGCGGACATGTCTTCCAACTTGCTCCCCCTTTTCCTCGTCTCCGGCCTGGGTCCGCAACAGGCCAAGTCCAGTCTTGCCCGTTTCCCCGACCTTTTAAAGAGCCTGCCACTTGCGCGGGGAAAAATCGGGTCGAGGGCCGATCAGCCTCGCCCGGCGCGAACGGGCCGCCACCATGCTCGCAAGGCAAACGACAAGCGCGCACCCGGCACGGTGCCGGATGCGCGCCTGGCATGGTGAGTTTGCCTGCCGGTCCGCGCCCTAGAAGGACGTCCAATCTTCATTGGCAGCCCGGCCGTTCGCCACCGCGAGGGCGGGCTTTGCCGTCAGGGCCGCTGCGAGCTTCGCCTGCTCCCGCCTGGCCCCATGGCTGGCCGGAAGCACCGCCACCCTCGCCGAGCCACTTTGCGCGGCGCCGACATCGAACTGCGACGCGCGTTCGGAGAGCGCGTTGACTTCGCCCGACAGGCTGAGCGCGGCGGCGGAGGTTTCTTCCACCATCGACGCGTTCTGCTGGGTGGCCTGATCCATCGCGCCGACTGCGCTGGAGATCTGGCTGATCGCGGTGGCCTGCGCCTCGTTGTCGGTGGCCATCCCGCCGAGCAGCGTGTGCACTTCGGCGACACCCTCTGCGATGTCGGCCAGTGCACCGTCGACCTTCTGGACCATCTCGACCGCGGAACTGATGTCGTCCTGCGTCGCGGTCAACTGATCGCGGGCGCGGCCGGCTTCTTCTTCCGCGCGCATGGCCAGTGCCGAGACGAGATCCGCGACCACGGCAAAGCCTCGACCGGCATCACCGGCGCGGCCCGCCTCGACGGCGGCGTTCATCGCGAGGACGCGGGTCTGGAAGGCGATCTTGTCGACCCCCTCGATCACGTCGTTGATCCCCTTGGCGCTTTCCGAAACGCGGGTCATGGCCTGGACCGCCTCATCGGCAACGCCGCGGCCGCCGCTGACGGTCGAGATGGCATTGTCGGCGCGGCTGACGGTCTGGACCGCGGCCTTGGCGGTCGCTCCGATCCGCTGGTCGATCTGTGCCAGCGCGGCGGAGGTTTCCTCCAGGCTCGCCGCATTGGCTTCGGTCCGGCGAGCGAGATCTTCGGAAGCCTGGGCGATTTCGCCCGAGCCGGTCCGAATGGTCGCGGCGCTTTCGATGACCGAGCCGATCAGCTCGCGCAGGCTGGCCAACGCGTCGTTGAAATTGGTCCGCAGTTCGACATAGGCCGGCGGGAACTCCGCACGGATCTCGGCGGTCAGATCGCCCGCCTTGAGCGCGGTCAGGCTCTCGCTCAGCGAGCTGGTGACCACCTGCTGCTCGGCCGCGGTTCGGGCATCGATCTCCGCCCGCTGAACGGCCGCCATGCGGAACAGCTCGACCGCCTGTGCGACTTCGCCCAGTTCGTCCACGCGATTGCGATGCGGGACATCGGCCTTGCCGCCTTCGGCAAGCGTGGTGGTGGCGCGGGAAACTTCGGCAAGTGGCACCGAGACGGTTCGACCGATAAGCTTCCAGATGCCGAACAATACAGCCAGTCCGGCCAGCGAAAGAAGGACGAGTACCGTGAATGCGGTGGCCGCGAAAGCATTGCCCGCGGCGTCGTTGGCGTTCGCGCGCTGCCCTTGGAGATCAATAAGCTTCTGGGTGTCGTCCAAGGCCGTGGTAGATGCCTCTCGGCCCTCACCTTTGACCAGGGGAAGTGCTGCTGCACCTCCTTGCGAGTCGATAGCCATGAAAATGCGCCCGTTTACCTGGGCCAGATCATCGATATGCTTCTTAAGCTGCTGCAGCTGAGGCGAGAACTCTCCAGCAAGCGGCTCATAGTCGGCGATGGCTTGGGCGATCGCAGTTTCGTTTTTGGCGAACCTTTCGGCGTAAGCCTGTTTCTCTTGCAGCCCGTCCGAGGTCAGTCTGGAAAAGATGATGATCCGGTGTTCGCGCAACGCCGACACCAACCGCCCAAGCGCTTCGGTTCCGGCGATACCGCGATCGACGTGGGCGGAGGCGATCTCGCTCATGGTGCGGGTCGCGTAGATCCCGGAACCCGCAATCGTCGCGAGAATCGCGGCAATGACGGCGAAGGAAACGAACATCTTCTTGGGCAGGCGCCAACTGTTAAACGTCTGTATCATGGGTCTTCCACAACTTGAGGGAGGGTGAAGGTACCACTCCCTTATAGCGCGGCTCCGACCACAACCCGATCTAGCGCAAAGTTATTTTTGGCTGGGCACCTCGCGCGGTCCGACCTAAACCTGGGGCGGCGTGGCTACACGAATGCCCACTTCTATCGGAGCGGCGACGGCGACGGGCCCGAATGGCAGCGCATCGACCCGGAGGTCACTCGTGGCGAAGCGCGTCGATCGGATCGAGTTTCGAAGCACGGCGCGCGGGGTAGTAGCCGAACAGGATGCCCATCGCGGCCGAGAAGACGAAGCTCAGAATGTTGATCGTCGGGTCGAACACGAAGGGCACCTCGATCAGGCCCGCCAGGCTCCACGAGAACAGGAAGGCGAGCCCGATCCCCAGCAGACCGCCGAAGCAGCACAGCACCACCGCCTCGGTCAGGAACTGCAGCCGCACCTCGCGCGCCAAGGCACCGATCGCCAGCCGGATGCCGATCTCGCGTGTCCGTTCGGTCACCGAGACCAGCATGATGTTCATGATCCCGATCCCGCCCACCAGCAGGCTGATCGAGGCGATCACCGCCACCATCGCGGTCAGCGCGCCCGTGGCCGCGCCCAGCGCCTGATTGACCTGCGCGGTGTCGATGACGTTGAAATCATTGTCTGTCCCGACCTGCAGAAACCGCCGCTCGCGCAGCAGCTCGACCAGCGAATCCTGGATCGCGGCGCTCGAATAGGCGGGATCGTATTTGATCACGAAGCTCTGGATGTTGTCACTGCCGGTGAAGCGCCGCTGCACCGTCTTGAGCGGCATCATCACGACATTGTCGGCATCCTGCCCGCCGCCGCCCTGTCCGCGCTCCTCGAGAACGCCAATGACCGTGCAGGAGACCTGATCGAGCCGCAATTGCTCACCCAGCGGACTTACGCCGGGCACGAAGATCGCCTCGACCACCTTGGGACCGACGAGGCAGACGTTCCGACCGCCACTTTCCTCCTCGACGGTGAAGGAGCGGCCTTGCGCGATGTCGATCGTCTGCGCGCGCAGATAGGCGTTCTCCACGCCCTCGACGCTGGTCGACCAGTCCTGCCCGTTGTTGAACGCGGTCGCGGGTGCGGTGACGCTGCCCGCCGCCTCGACCACGCCCGCGATCTGGTTGGCGACCGCATCGATATCGGCGCGATCGAAGGGCCGCGGCCGTCCGCGGTCGCCGCCGGTGGGGAAGACGATGAAAACGTTCGAGCCGAGCGAGGAAATCTCCTCCTTGACCGAGGCGGTCACGCCATTGCCCAGCGTCACCATGGTGATGACCGCGGCGACGCCGATGATGATCCCCAGCGTGGTCAGGAAGGAACGCAGCAGATGGCGCCGGATTTCGCGGAAGGAAAGCAGCAGGGTGGCGCCGAACATGCCGAACATCAGACTGCTGCCACCGCGTGTCCGGCGAGATTGCCGCGCTCGACCGTTTCGACCAGCCCGTCGCGGAAATGGACGATGGTGTTGGCGAAGGCGGCCATTTCCTTTTCGTGCGTGACCATCAGGATGGTGATGCCCTCGCGGTTGAGCCGGGTCAGCAGTTCCATGATCTCGATCGAGCGCTCGGTGTCGAGATTGCCCGTCGGTTCGTCGGCCAGCAGGACATCGGGCTGCGTCACCAGCGCCCGCGCGATGGCGACGCGCTGCTGCTGCCCGCCCGACAGTTCGGCCGGGGTGTGATCGGCCCAGGGCACCAGCCCGACCTGATCGAGCGAACGCAGCGCGGATTCGCGCCGCGCCTTCTTGCTCTCGCCGCGATAGAGCAGCGGCAGTTCGACATTCTCGATCGCACTGGTGCGCGAGAGCAGGTTGAACCCCTGGAACACGAAGCCGAGATATTTGCGCCGCAGCAGGCTGCGCTGATCGCGGTCGAGCGACTGGACCTCGACCCCGCGGAACCGGAATATCCCCGCGGTGGGGACGTCGAGGCAACCCAGAATGTTCATCGTCGTCGACTTGCCCGAGCCCGAGGGCCCCATAATCGCCACGAAATCGCCGCGCTCGATCGTGACGTCGACGCCCTTGAGCGCCTGAAACGCCGCCGCTCCCTCGCCGAAGGTCTTGGTGATCCCGACCAGTTCGATCAGCGGCGCCTCGCTCATGGCGCGTCGGCCTCGATCCCGGTCACAACCTCCATGCCCGGCTCGAGCTCGTCCGATCGCACCACCGTCAGCCGCCCGTCGCTCTGCCCTGTCACGACCTCGATCGCTTCGAGCGTGCCATCGGGTTGTACGACATAGACCTGCTGGCGGCTGCCGACGCCGATCGTCGCGCGCTGTTCGTTCTGCTCGAGCCCGATCGAGGGGTTGAGGACGCCGCCGCCTTCTTCCTCCTCGGCATCGGGGCGAAAGCGCAGCGCGCTGTTGGGCACCAGCATCCGGCGCCCGGTGCTCTGGGTGGCGATGGTCGCTGTCGCGGTCATGCCCGGGCGCAACAGGCCTTGCGTATTCGCCACCGATAGCCGCGCTTCGTAGCTCACCACCGAATTGGCCTGCGCGGCCTGGCTCGCCTGCGCGCTTGCCTCGGAAGCGGTGTTGCTGCTCGCCTGATCGACCCGTTCGACCACCGCCGGGAAGCGCCGGCCGGGATAGGCATCCACGGTGAAGCTGGCCTTCTGCCCTTCCTCGACCTGGCCGACATCGGCCTCGTCCACCGCCACCTGGAGCTGCATCGCCGAGAGATCCTCGGCGATGATGAACAAGGTCGGCGTGCTGAAGCTGGCGGCGACGGTCTGGCCGGGCTCGACCTGCCGCGCCAGCACGATCCCCGCCACGGGCGAACGGACAACCGCGCGGTTGCGGTTGGTCACCGCCGAGGACAGCTGCGCTTCGGAGGAACGCACGCTGGCCTGCGCAGAGGCCACGGTGGCATTGCCGCGCCGGACCGCCGCCTCGGCCTGTTCGAGTTCGACCTGCGAGGGCACGCGGCCGTCGGATATTCTGAACACTTCGCGGAACCGGGCGAGCTGCGCGCGGTCGACGTCGAGCGTGGCGCGCGCCTCCTCGACCCGCGCGCGTGCGGCGTTGAGATTGGCCTGCGCCTGGGTGATCTGATCCTCGATCACATCGGTGTTGATCTCGGCCAGCACTTGCCCTGGCACGACGCGGTCGTTGACATCCACCAGCACGCGATCGATCCGTCCCGACACTTCGGAGCCGACCTGGACCTGATTGGTCGGGCGCAGATTGCCCGTCGCCGTGACCGTGAGATCGAGCGAGCGGAGCACCACTTCCTCGGTGATGTAGCCGGGTGCCTCGTCGCCCCCGACACAGCGCGAGACCGCCAGCACGAGCACCAGCAGCACCAGCGCGGGCAGCCAGAACTTCATCCAGCGGCGCCAGCGCGGGCGCGGCTTCTCGCCGAGAAACTCGTCGATATCGCCGCTCTGTGCGGCCGGCGCGGTGTCGCTCATCGCGGGGTTCCTTCGTCTGTATCCTCGGGCTCGCCGTCCCAGCCGCCGCCAAGCGCCTGGGTGAGGCGCACGAAGGCGCTCGCGCGCTCCACCGCACTCGATGCCAGCGAATTGCGCGCGGAAAGGAGCTGATTTTCGGCCAGCAGCAGCGTTTCGAAATCGATCAGCCCGGTCTCGTACTGGCTGCGCGCCAGGATCGCAGCGTTCTCCGCCGCTTCCAGCGCGACGGCGAACAGAGCGACGCGGGCGCGGGCCGCGCGCAGGTCGACCGCGGCGCTTTCGACCTCCTCGAGCGCGAGCAGGATCGTCTGCTCCCAATTGGCGAGCGAGACGCGCGCCGCGGCCTCCGCCGCGTCGATCTGCGCCCGCGTTCGTCCGCCGTCGAAGATCAGCTGGCTGACCCCGGCGAGCAGCCCGCCGGTGATCGTGTCGAAGAGATTGCCGAGCCCGGCCGAGCCGGTGCCGATGTTTCCGGTCAGTTGCACCAGCGGCAGCAACTGGGTCCGCGTGAGACCGATGCGGGCGCTGTCGGCAATCAGCGCCGCCTCGGCCTGACGAACATCGGGTCTTTGCCGCAGAACCTCTGCGGGGGCTTGGAAACCGACGCTTTCCGGAGGGACCGGGATCGGGCGCGCCTGCTCTTCCAACAGGGCAAGAACGCGGCCCGGCGGCTCGCCGATGAGCGTCGAGAGCGCATAGCTGCGCGCCGCCAGCTCCGCTTCGAGCGCCGGGATGATGGCGGCGGTCTGCGCCTGCTGTGCGCGGGCCTGTTCGACATCGAGGCTCGAGACCAGCCCCGCCTCGCGCCGCCAGACCGCGATCTGGAGGTTGTCGTCCTGGATCGCCAGCGTCTCGCGCGCGATCGCCAGTCGCACCGCGCTCCCCCGCGCCGCAACCGCGATCTGCACCACCTGCCCGACGATCAGCCGCTGGACATCGGCCAACGCGTATCCCGCCGCGGCGAGCTCCGCGCGCGACACCGCGACATTGTAGCCGATCCTGCCGAACAGGTCGATTTCCCACTGCGCATCCGCGCCGATCGAGAGCCCCAAGTCATCGTCGGCGAAATCGCCGAAATCCCGCCGCACGCCGGCGCTGCCGTCCAGCCGGGGCAGATAGCCCGCACGCGCCTGGCGCACGCCCGCCCTCGCCTGCGCCAGGCGCGCAGCGGCGATGGCCAGATCGCGGTTCTCGGTGATCGCCAGCCCGACCAGCTCGGTGATCAGCGGATCCCCCAGGAGCGTCCAATATTGCACTGTGTCGAGCGTGACGGGCGCCGGATCGGCGACCCACGATTGGGGAATCGCAAAGCCCGGCTCGGCAGCGGTTTGCATATTCGTCGGTGTTGCGCACGCGACCAGCGCCAGTGACAGCCCCACGGCCCCTGCGATATGACTCTGCAACCCCCGCCCCCTCGTTCACCCATGGTCGTCCTTAAAGGTTCGAACGACGAAGGGAACGATTATTTGTATAGAATTACCTCCGCAAGCGATCGTTTCGGCGAAGTATCGCCGCCCAAGGGTAGCGGGTCGCTGCACCGCTGCTATGAACAGCCATGACCAACAGGCGCAGCTTCATTCAAGGTTTGGGAATGCTTCCGGCAGCGCTTGCGCTGCGCTCGGTCGCGGCCGAGGCACGCGGTTCCCGCCTGCCGCCGCGGCTGCGGCCCGGCGACACGGTCGGACTGGTCGAGCCTGCCGGTTTCAGCGACAATGCGGCGCAGATCGAGGCGGCCGAGAACACCATCAGGGGGATGGGGCTGGTGCCCAGGCTGGGTGCTCATGTCGGGATGCGCCACGGTTATCTCGCGGGCACCGACCGGCAACGCGCCGCCGACCTCAACGCGATGTTCGCCGATGCCGAGGTGCGTGCCGTCTTTGCCGTGCGCGGCGGCTGGGGCAGCGCGCGTATCCTCCCCTTTCTCGACTGGAAGATCATCCGCGCCAATCCCAAGCTGCTGATCGGGTTCAGCGACATCACCGCGCTGCATCTCGCCTTTGCGGCCCGGGCCGGATTTTCCACGATCCACTCGCCCAACGCCGCCAACAGCTGGCCGGAGATCAGCTGGAACAGCCTGTGGTACCTCGCTTTCGCCGGCGCGACGCCGACGTTCCGCAATCCGGAGATCGAGACCGATGACCCTGCCGCGCGGGAACGCTGGCGTACCGTCGCCATCCGACCGGGACAGGCGCGCGGTCGGCTGATCGGCGGAAATCTCTCGGTGCTCACCGCGCTGGTCGGGACGCCGTGGCTCCCCGATTTCGACGGGGCGATCCTGTTTCTCGAGGACACGAACGAAGCCCAATACCGCGTCGACCGAATGCTGAGCCAGCTGGCGCTTTCGGGCATTCTCGGCCGGGTCGCCGGCGTGGTGTTCGGTCACTGCACGCGCTGCACAGCAGGGGTCGAAGACTACATCGGCTTCACCATCCCGGAACTGCTCCACCAATATCTCGCCCCGCTCGGCGTGCCGGCGTTCTATGGGGCGAATATCGGCCACATCGCCAACCAGCTCAGCCTCCCGGTCGGAGCCCAGGTGGAGATCGACGCCGCCCCCGGGACCATCCGCGTATTGGAGCCGGTCGCTCGATAGCCAATAGGGACGGCGCCGGCTTCTCGGACTGCGTGCAGCCGGGCCGGACTGGCGGTCGAAGGCGATAAGTCCTGCCATTGGCGCAACGATCTGATAGTGCACGCCGCATTGCTTCGAACACCTCGAGAGCAGCCGGCAAGGTACGGGAATGGCGCGCAAATATCGAAAACATGGTCCCCGCGAGGATATCTACGCGCAGGAGGAGGTCCCGAGCGCGGTCGAACCGTGCTGGCTTTGTGGACGGCCGACCGGAAAGACGATCGTCTGGCACCATCCTGTGCCGAAGAGCCGGGGCGGCCGCGATGTCGTTCCCATGCATCCCATCTGCCAGCAGACCCTGATCGCCAACTTCACCAATTCCGAACTGCAGCGCCACGCGATGGATGTGGATGCCCTGCTGGCCAACCCGGCCGTGCGCAAATTCGTCGACTGGGTGGCGAAAAAGGATCCAGATTTCACCGCTACCACGACAAAAAAGCAGCGGTGATCGCGCGGCGGCGAGCCGCCTAGCCGGTGCAGCCGCGCGAAGGTGTTGTGTGGCCAGCACTCGCCGGGCTAGGCGGCGGCACAAACAGGCCCCGCGCTCGCGGTATTGCTCGCGCCGGGGGTCAGCCAACTCGAAACGAGGAGTCCGCCCCGCATTATGGTAACCGCCCCAATCCTCTACGGCCTGCCCCATTCGCTTTATACCGGGAAGGTGCGCAGCTTTCTGCGCAAGCAGGGCATCGCCTATTGCGAGACACCGCCCAGCGACCCGCATTTCACCGGGAACGTCGTGCCGAAAATCGGACGGGGCATCATTCCGGTGGTCGAACTCGGCGACGGTACACTGGTGCAGGATACGGTCGACATCATCGACCATTTCGAGCGAGCCGGGGTCCGTTACACGGCCTATCCCCCGACGCCGCGCCAGCGCACGGTGGCGCATCTGTTCGAACTCTATGCCGTCCTCGGCCTGACGCGCCATGCGATGCATTACCGCTGGTCGTATCTGGCCGAGCAGGAGGCGTTTCTGCGCGATGCCTTCGGAGTCGGCGGCGATCCGGAGCGGACCGCGGCGACCATGGCGCGGATGAACAGCTATCTGCCGGTGCTGGGGGTGTCGGATGAGACGATCCCGGCAATTGAAGATAGCTATCGTCAATTGCTGGGCGGGCTGGAAGCGCATTTCGCGCTTCATCCCTATCTGCTGGGCAATCAGCCGTCGACCGGCGACTATTCGCTGTTCGGGCCGCTGTTCGCTCATCTCGGCCGCGACCCGGTGCCGCTGGCGATCATGCAGCGTGCGGCGCCCAAGGTGTTCCGCTGGACCGAACGCATGCATGCGCCCGATCTCGACCTCGTGGAATATGGCGATGCCTGCGACCAGCCCGGTTTCGCGGCCGATGACGCAATTCCCGCAACGCTGGGACCCGTACTCGACCAGATCGCAGCCGAACTGCTGCCCGGTCTGACCGACCGGCTCGAAGTTCTGCAAGCCCATGTCGCAAGCGGCGCCGCCCGGCCCGGACAGCCCGTCACCGCCAAGCCGCATCAGCGGATCATCGGCCAGGCCGAAACCTCGTTTCGCGGCGTGGCCTATACCGGCGGCGTCCAGCCCTACACCTTCTTCCTGTGGCAGAGACTGCGCGACGCGGCGGGCGACAGCGACCCGGTGCGCAAGCTGTTCGCCGCGCATAGTCTGTCGCCGCTGCTGGAGGCAAAGCTGCCGATCCGCGTCGAACGCGCCGGCAATATCGAAGTATGGGGAGAGCTCGCCGACTAGCCGCCGCGTTGCATCGGCTCGATCTCATGCCCATGCGGCGCGTCACCCGCTCGTAGTTGGAGGCCTCGTCAGGATGTGGGACGGCTGGCATCGCCCGGCGGGCGCGCAGTGGGGTGCGAGGACGACAATCCGCCATCGATGGCGAGTGCCTGGCCGTTGACGTAGCTGGCCGCGTCGCTGACGAGGAACAGCGCGGCCTCGGCGATCTCTTCGGGCTGCCCGCCGCGCAGCAGCGGGTTGAGCTGGCCGATCTTGTGCTCCTTGCCCGCCGCGCGGGCGCCGTCGAACAGCGGCTGGGTCATGCCGGTCTCGGTCAGGCCGGGCAGCACCGCATTGACCCGCACTCCGGTCCCGGCAAGCTGCTGCGCCGCAGTCTGCACCAGGTTGATCACGCCCGCCTTGCTGGCGGAATATTGCGCAGGCCCCGCGCCCGAGCGCAGACCCGCGACCGAGGCGGTGCACAGGATCGCCCCGCCGCCGCCATCGCGGATCGCGGGCGCGGCGTGTTTGATCGCCAGAAAGGGTCCGATCAGATTGACTCGCAGGACTTCAGCCCAGATTTGCGGCGTCGCGTCGAAGAAGCCGCCGCGCGCCCCGCCGGTGATCCCGGCGTTGGCGAAAAAGACGTCGAGCCTGCCATAGGCCTCGAGCGCCTTGGCAACCGCAGCCGCGACATCGGCTTCCTCGCCCGCATCGCCGACCATCGCGATTGCATGCCCGCCAGCCTGTTCCACGGCGGCTGCGGTGCGGTGAACCTCCTCGGTCCGGTCGAACAGCACCAGCTTCGCGCCTTCGCGGGCGAAGAGCAGCGCGCTCGCGCGGCCGATGCCAGACCCCGCCCCGGTGATGACGGCGACCTTGCCCGACAGCCGCCCGATTTCCGTCCCGCTCATATGGTCATGCCCCCGTCGACCACGACCATCTGGCCGGTGGTCCATCTGGCGGCCGGCGAGGACAAATAGACGGCGGCCCCGGCGATATCGCGCGGCTCGCCGATCCGCCGCATTGGCAGTGCTGCCTCGGTCCGTTCCAGCGCCTCGGGGTTCTCCCACAGGGCGCGGGCGAAATCGGTCTTCACCAGGCCGGGAGCGATGGCATTGATCCGCACACCGTGCTGGCCGTTCTCGACCGCGTAATTGCGCACCAGCTGGAAATCGGCGGCCTTGGAGACATTGTAGGCCCCGATGGTCGCCGAGCCGCGCAGCCCGCCGATCGAGCTGATCACCACGATCGCGCCGTCGCCCTTTTCGCGCATGTCGGGGAGCGCCAGCTGCATCAGCCAGTGGTTGGAGAGGATGTTATTGTCCAGAACCTTGCGGAACTGCTCGTCTTCGATCCCGTCCATCGAACCGTAATAGGGATTGGAGGCGGCGTTGCAGATCAGGATATCGACCGCGCCGAGCTGCTCCCTGGTGCGCGCGAACAGATCCTGCAGCTGCTCCTTGTCCGAAATGCTCGCGGCTACGGCGATCGCGCTTCCGGCGCCGTGCTCGGCATTGATCGCCGCGGCGACCTCATCGCAGGCCTCCTGCTTGCGGCTGGAAATGACCACGTGCGCGCCATGGGCGGCGAGTTCCTCGGCAATGGCCTTGCCAATGCCGCGGCTCGATCCGGTGACGATCGCGACCTTTCCGGTCAGGTCGAATAGGGACATTGTTCGTTCTCCTCTCAAGTGTTTCGTCCGTTGCGGTCGAGCGCTTCGGCTCTAGGCCGTATCGGACCTGGCTGGCGGCTGCTGTCAGCTTCCCCTCCTCGGAGGAAAAGAATCCGCGGCTCCGCCCTCGCGCATGGTCGTGTTAGGCCCTGCGGGATTCCCGCAGGGCCTGGCTGCTCAATAACCGCCGATGGTCGCGAAGCGGTTCTTGAGGAAGGATGTGCTGCCGAAGCTGGCTTCCAGCACGCGGGCGCGCTTGAGATAGAAGCCGACATCGTATTCGTCGGTCATCCCCATCCCGCCATGCAGCTGGACGCCTTCGCGGCTGACGGTGTGGAGCACCCGATTGGCTTCCGCCTTGGCGATGACGGCAGCGCGCGCCACGCCGAACCCGCTGTCGAGCGCCTGCAGGCCGCCTTCGACCGCCGAGCGCATCATCGCCAGATCGCCGAACAGATCGGCCATGCGGTGCTGCAGCGCCTGGAAGGTGGCCAGCACCTGATTGAACTGCACGCGCTGCTTGAGGTAGCCCATCGTCGAGTCGAACACCGCCTGCGCCATGCCGAGCATCTCGCAGGCGGTCAGGATCCGCGCCCGGTCCAGCACATCGTCGAGCAGGCTGTCGCCGCCGCCTGCAAGCCGATCCGCCGCAGCGCCGTCGAAGGTAACTTCGGCGTGGCTGCGCTGGTCCGTGAGCTTGCGGGTCGAAAGCGAAACGCCCTCGCCCTTCTCGACCAGATAGAGCCCATCCTTCGCCGCAACCACGAACAGATCGGCGCCATGCGCTTCGTGCACGAAGGCCTTGGTGCCCGACAGTTTCCCGCTCGATACGGAGGTTTCGATCTTCGCCGGATCGTGCCGTGGCCCTTCGTCGACCGCGAGTGTGCCGATGATTTCGCCGCTGGCAAGGCCGGGCAGCCATTTGGCCTGCTGCTCCTCGCTGCCGCCGAGCAGGATGGCTGCCGCGGCGATGGTGCTGGCCACCAGCGGGCTTGCCGTCAGCGTCTTGCCCAATTCCTCGACCACCAGCCCGGCCGAGAGCCAGCCGAAGTCCGAGCCGCCATGCTCCTCTGGAATGACCACGCCGACCCAGCCCATTTCGGCCATGGTGGCATAGGCCTTGCGGTCGAACGCCTCTTCCGCGCCGCCGGCCCGCACCTTGCGAAACTCGGCCACCGGGCTTTCGTTGGTCGTCCACTCGCGCGCCATGTCGCGCAGCATTTCCTGTTCTTCGTTGAGAACCGCCATGTTCCTGTTCTCTCTTTCTTACTGGTGATCGAGCATGCCAAGCACGCGCTTGGCGATGATGTTGTTCTGGATCTCGGTCGAACCGCCGTAGATCGTGGTGGCCTTCCCAAAGAGCCAGGCGCGCACGCCGGACAGTTCGGCTTCGGAAAAGCCTTCGCCTTCCCAGCCCAGCCCCTGCAGCCCCATGATCTCGATCAAGAGCTCGGCGCGTTCCTGCCCCAGCTTGGTGCCCAGCTTCTTGAGCACCGAGCTGATCTCGGACACGCCGCCCGCCTTGCTTTCCTCGGCGGCGCGGCGTGCGGTGAGCAGGAAGGCGCCCCAGCGGATCTCGAAATCGGCGATCCGGTCGCGCAAGACCTTGTCGGCCAGTTCGCCATCGGCGTCGGTCTCGACATACTTCTTTGCGATATCGGCGAGGCTCGCCCCCATGAGGCGGGCCATGCTGCCGCCGCCCGAGAGATTGGTGCGCTCATGCTGCAGCAGGCGTTTGCCGATGGTCCAGCCTTCGCCCTCCTTGCCGACCAGATTGCCCTTGGGCACCTTCACATCGGTGAAAAAGGTTTCGCAGAACGGGCTCATACCGCTGATCATCTGGATCGGGCGGACTTCGACGCCCGGCGCATCCATGTCGATCAACAGGAAGCTGATGCCCTTGTGCTTGTCGCTGCGGTCGGTGCGCACGAGGCAGAAGCACTTGTCCGCCCATTGCCCGCCGCTGGTCCAGGTCTTCTGGCCGTTGACGAGGTAATGGTCGCCCTTGTCCTCGGCCATGGTCTGGAGATTGGCCAGATCGGACCCGGCATTGGGTTCGCTATAGCCCTGGCACCAGCGGATTTCGCCGCGGCAGATCGGCGGGATATGTTCGTGCTTCTGTTCCTCGCTGCCATATTCGAGCAGCGTCGGGCCGAACATCATCACGCCCATGCCGCCGATCGGATTGAAGGCGCCGACTTTCGCCATTTCCTCGCTGAGGATGCCCGCCTGCTTGCGCGAGAGCCCGCCACCGCCGTACTCCGTGGGCCAGGTCGGCGTCCCCCAGCCGCGTTCGCCCATAGCCTTGCGCCAGCCTTCCTGTGCTGGGGTCTCGTGGACCGGACCCTCGACGGACGCCAGCGCATTGCCCTTGCCCTTGAGTTCGGGGGGAAAGTTCTCGGCCAGGAACTGGCGCACTTCCTCGCGGAAGACGTCCTCCGCGCCGTGGCTGTCGATCTGCGGCTGGGTAGCCATGCCTGCTTCTCCTCCAGATTGTCGGCCATCGGGGCCGCGTGATTGAAAACCCATGACCCCATCAATGTGGCAGATGGGCCGGTTCGTCCAGATCGAGCACGCTCCCGCGCTCGCGTTTTGCGGCCAACGCTTCCGCGCCCGCCCCCGCTTCGGGAGTTGCTGGCGCGCGCCAGCAAGGCTTTGCTCGACTTGAGAGGACCTTGTAACCTATCCTAACCACGAAGGCGCCTCGGCGGGGGCGCCGAAGCATCGAGAGGAAGCTGCCATGAATGACACCGACAAAGATCGAATAGTCGGGATATTGAACAATATCCTCGAGCAAGAACTCGCAGGCGTAGTGCGCTACACTCACTATTCCTTTCTGGTCTTCGGCTTCAACAGAATCCCGATAGTGTCCTGGCTGCGAAGCCAGGCGGGCGAATCTCTTCTGCATGCGCAAGAGGCAGGTGAGATGATCACGCTGCTGGGCGAACATCCTTCTCTCAACATCGGACCTTTGCTCGAAACGCACAACCACGACATCGCTGCCATCCTGCGCGAGTCGCTTCAGGCCGAAAGTGCCGCGCTCGACCTCTATCGCGAGCTCTTGAAAGCGGCCGAAGGAAGGTCGGTGACGCTCGAAGAATATGCCCGGAAGATGATCTACGCCGAGGAAGTTCATGCCAGCGAGGTCGATAAGATGCTGCGCATGCCAGGTGAGATCGCAACCTATTCCGGCGGCTAAATAGGCCGCAGTTCCACGGTCGCCGGGTGCGAGATGGGCAAGCCGCACCCGGCCACGCGGGGCCGCTCATCGCCAGGCCGAACGCGAGCTAGGGCACTTCTGTCGGCAGTCACCAAGATTGCCGAAGTGCAGCGGCATGCGCCTGACTCATCTCCTCAACCGAAACCCCGTTTCTGATTTGCTGAACCCTCGGGTGATAGCGCCTGCGAGGACATTCGGTGGAACAGAGCGTGCGGCAAGGCTATTCACCAGGTGTGATTGGCTCGTTCATCTCCACTCGCAGCATGCTCCTCGCCATCTTCGTGCTGATGGCGGGGAACGGCGTCATGTCCACGCTCATCAGCTTCCGGCTGGAGAGCGCGGGCACGCGGGCCGGGATCATCGGGCTGGTGGCGACCTCCTATTTCGTGGGGCTCACCATCGGGGCCTTGCGGGCCTCGCCGATCATCCGACGCGTGGGGCATATCCGCACTTTCGCCGCCGCGGTCTCGCTGCTTTCGGCAACCACGCTCGCCTACACACTCTTTCAGAACACTGCGTTCTGGGGCCTCCTGCGCTTCATCGACGGATTGTGCGTCGCCGCCGTCTTCGTCTGTCTCGAGAGCTGGTTGAACGAGCGAGCGGAGCCCCGCACCCGCGGCTCCGTTCTGGCTGCCTATATGATCTCCCTCTATGCCGGCCAGGCGCTGGGCCAGTTCCTGCTCAACCTCGACGCATCCGCCGCAGCACCCTTCGTGGCATCCTCGCTGCTGGTCTCGCTGTCCGTGCTGCCGATCGCGCTCACGCGGCTCAAGGAACCGGCGGTGACGCAACAATCCCCTCTCTCGATCGGCGGGCTCTATGCGGCATCGCCGCTGGGCGTGGTGGGATGCGCCGCGATCGGACTGATGCTCGGCGCCTTCTACGGCCTTGGTGCAGTCTACGCCCGCCGCATCGGACTGGAGATGTCGCAAATCGCGGTCTTCATGAGCGTGGTGATCGCTGGCGGCGTCGCGCTGCAATGGCCCGTCGGGTGGCTGTCCGACCGGTTCGACCGGCGAGCGGTGATCGTCGCAGCGCTCGCGGGAGCGACGGCGGTCTGCGGCGGGTTGGCGTGGATTGCAGGCCCAGGCCCCCTGTTCCTGATCCTGGCCGCGATCTTCGGCGGGTTGAGCTTTGCCCTCTATCCGCTCTGCGTCGCCCATACCAATGATCATCTGAGCGCCGAGCAGCGGGTGAGCGCGAGCGGCGGTCTCGTGCTCACCTACTCGATGGGGGCGGCTGCGGGACCTACCGCCGGCGCCGCGGTCATGATGGCGGCCGGCGTGGGCGGCCTGTTCCTGTTTATCGGCACCTGCGCCTTGCTGACGCTGATCTTCGCGCTGTGGCGGCAGCTGCGCCGCGAACCCGTGCCGAGCGAGCTGCAGCAGCCCTACCAGATCTTGCCCCGAACGACTCCGGCAGCAGCCGAACTGGACGCGCTCCCCCGATCAGACTAGCCGCCACACTTGCCTGCAACCGACCGCCCTCGGCTGCGTTCGAAAGAGTATATCGCACACCAGCAGGAAGATGCCTTGTCCGATCCCGTTTTGAAGGAAGCCGCGCCATTGGAGAAGAGCGCGCGAATTCAGGTCAATCCGCCGGTCTTCTACATCTCGGCCGGACTGATCCTGCTGTTCGCGATCTTCGGTGCGGTATTCGCGGAGCCCGCAGCACTGCTGTTCGACCGGCTCCAGGCGACGATCGTCGCGGATTTCGGCTGGTTCTACGTTGCCGCGGTCGCCGGTTTCCTGGTGTTCGTCATCTATCTGATGTTCAGCCGACACGGCGAGGTCAAGCTCGGGCCCGACGAGAGCGAGCCCGACTATAGCTATCTGTCCTGGTTCGCCATGCTCTTCAGCGCCGGGATGGGCATCGGGCTGGTGTTCTTCGGCGTCGCCGAACCCATCCAGCACTATGCCGCTCCGCCGATCGGCGAAGGCGGTACGTTCGAGGCGGCGCGGCAGGCGATGGTTCTGACTTTCCTCCACTGGGGGCTCCACGCCTGGGCGATCTACATCGTCGTCGGGCTGGCGCTGGCGTATTTCTCGTTTCGCCGGGGGCTGCCGCTGGCTCTGCGCTCGCCGCTCTATCCCCTGATCGGGCGGCGGATCTACGGGCCGATCGGTCATTCGGTCGATATCTTCGCGGTCATCGGCACGATGTTCGGCGTTGCGACCTCGCTCGGCCTGGGCGTTCTGCAGGTGAACGCGGGTCTCGATTACCTGTTCGGCGTCCCCGTTTCTTCCACCACGCAATTGCTGCTGATCGCGATGATCACCGCCATCGCGACGCTGTCGGTCTTCCTCGGGCTCGACAAGGGCGTGAAGCGATTGTCGGAACTCAACATCGTCCTCGCCGTCCTGCTGCTCGGCTTCGTCCTGTTTGCCGGGCCGACGATTTTCCTGCTGGACGCCTATCTGCAGAACATCGGCGCCTATCTCGACTCGCTCGTCCAGCGCACCTTCCGCCTCTACGCTTACGAGCCGAACCCCTGGCTCGGCGACTGGACGCTTTTCTACTGGGGCTGGTGGATCGCCTGGTCGCCCTTCGTGGGGATGTTCATCGCCCGCATCTCCCGCGGCCGGACGATCCGCGAATTCATCGGCGGCGTGCTGCTGGTGCCCGTGTTGTTCAGCTTTCTGTGGATGACCGTGTTCGGCAACACCGCGATCGCGCTCGACATGGGCGGGGTCGCCCCGATCGCCGAAACCGCGCTGGCCAACCTTCCCGTCGCCCTGTTCGAAACGCTGGCGGCGCTGCCGTTCGGCGCTGTCAGCTCCTTCGTCGCGACGCTTCTGGTAATCACATTCTTCGTCACCTCGGCGGATTCGGGCGCGCTGGTGATGGACACGATCACCTCGGGCGCGGCCGAAAATCCGCCGGTGTGGCAGCGCATCTTCTGGGCCGTTTGCGCGGGTACGATCGCCGGAGTGCTGCTTCTTGCGGGCGGTCTCCAGGCGCTGCAGACCGCGGCGATCGCCAGCGCTCTGCCGTTTGCGGTCATCATGATCTTCATCTGCGTCGGCCTGCTGCGAGCGCTGCAGATGGAGAAGGACGGCTCGACGATCGATCTTTCCGCGGCCGAGACTGCCGCTGCCGATCCCGAACTGAGCTGGCAGCAACGGCTGACCTCGCTGATGCAGCACTTCAGCGCCGACCAGATCGCCGGCTTCATCGGCGCGACCGCCAGGCCTGCGCTGGAAGCGGTCGCCGAGCAGATGCGCGAGAGCGGCTTCTCGCCCGAAATCGCGGAGGAAGCAGGCCGACTCGACCTGAAGATTCCTCACGGCGAAAGAGGCGTGTTCCAGTACACGGTGCGGTCCCGCAGTTTTCTGTCGCCTAGCTTCATCTGGGTGGAAAGACGCAAGTCAGCCGACGGGGAGCAGCGCCACTTCCGCGCGATGGCCCACAGTTCGGAAGGCGACCAGCCTCACGATGTCACCGGGTTCAATCAGGACCAGCTCATCAACGATCTTCTCAACCGCTATGCGCGCTTTCGCCACACGCGCCGGATGACCTGACGATGGCCAGGGTCAGTGACCTCCATCTGGAGCACGCCCAGGAGATGTTTCTGGCCGAGCGCGCGCGGCGTGAGGCAATTCGAGGCAGTCTCAGCACACCGGTAGCGGCGATCTCCTTCGCGGTTTTCGCCCTGGGAACGCTCAGCGTGGAGATCGATGTCGGACGGCTGGGCCATGTCTCCACCCTGGCAATCCTTTTCCTCGCGCTGGGTTCGGTGGCCGCCTTGTTCGCTTCGGCCTATCAGGTGCTGCTGTCGGAGTGGTTGTTCGTCTATCACGAGCCGCCACGGCTCCCGGACATCGTCGGCAGCGAGGATATGAACGACGACGAGAGCGAGGCGATGGCGCGGGGCCTTCTGGCTGCCAGCTATGCGGTCGCCTACGAAGAGCAGTTGAAAGGAAACGCGATCAGCGCGATGCGCCGCACATGGGCGCTGCGCTTGATCCTGCTGGCCCTCCTCCTCCAGGCGGTCGCGTTCGTCATCCTTCCCTTTCACCGCGGAGGGTTTTGAAGATGGCCCTTCTCGATGCGATTTTCACCCGTCGCCGCCAGGTTCCCCGCTTCTCCGCGCTTCCCCGCCGAACGCGGCAGCGTCTTTCGGTGGCCTGCGATGACCTGACGAGGACCGAGAACGAGATCGCGCGCGATCTCGGCCTCGATACGCCGCCCCGGCTGATGCTGGTGGATGAGGAAGAGGCGGTTCTGCTTCTGAAAACCGACCGGGAATGCACTCGGTGAGCCGCGCCGGTGGACGGGCCGCGGATAGCTTCCCGGGCAGCAATCGCCATCACTGCTCGGAGCCTGCGGTTGCAAGTTTGCAAGCATCGCAGGAGCGGACGTTCGGACTAACACCACCCGCATGGCTTCAGCGCGCCACCGGCGGAAATTGGCGAACCCGCCGGTGGCGGAGAGGGAGGGATTCGAACCCTCGGAACGCTTGCGCGCTCAACAGTTTTCGAGACTGCCCCGTTCGACCACTCCGGCACCTCTCCGCATCGCCGTATCGGCGGGACGATTGCCCGCCTCCCGGTCGCTGGGAAGCCGCGCGCCTAGCCCAAGGTCCGGACCGGAGCAAGCCGAAATATGGACGCGAGCGTGCAAAACGGGGGATGGTAACCAAGCGGTTACTTGTCACGGGCGCGCGGGACCCCATATTCCGTGTTCTCATGGATCGCGCATTGTTCTTTTCGCCCCAGGCTGGTCGCACGATCGATGCGCCCGAGCTTGCCCGCACGCGCTTCGCCATCGGCGACGTCGTGCGCCATCGCATGTTCGACTTCCGCGGGGTGATCTTCGATATCGATCCGGTCTTCGCAAACAGCGACGAGTGGTATGAGTCGATCCCTGAGGGTATCCGGCCCGACCGCAACCAGCCGTTCTACCATCTCTTCGCCGAGACCGATGAGTCGAGCTACACCGCCTATGTCAGCCAGCAGAACCTGGTGAGCGATTCGCTGGGCGGCCCGGTCGAGCATCCCGAGGTCGACCAGATGTTCGAACAATTTGAAGACGGACGCTACCGCGTGCGCCGCTCGCTGACCCATTGAGGGGCCCGCCGGGGTCACTCGCCGTGCAGGCCGCGGCGGGGCCGGTCTCGAACCTCAGCTCTTGATCTTCCAGCCCGATTTGAGCACCCGGTAGCACAACAGCGCGAGCAGCAGGTTGCACGCCGCAAGCCCCGCTCCGGCCCAGACGATCGCCTGCACTCCTTCGCCAATGTCGCTTTGCCCCAGGAAGCCGTAGCGAAAGCCCGAGATCACATAGAAGAACGGGTTGAAGCGGCTGATCGTCTGGAACAGCGGCGAAAGATTGTCGATCACGTAGAACGTGCCCGAGAGCAGGCTAAGCGGCGCGATGACGAAATTGGTCACCGCAGCGTTGTGATCGAATTTTTCCGCCCAAATCGAGGCCAGCAGCCCCATCAGCGCGAGCAGGATCGACCCCATCAGCCCAAACCAGATGATCGCCCAGGGCTCCGCCGCGTGGAGCGTAACTCCGGGATAGAGCGCCATCGCCAGCGCCACGGTGCAGCCGACGGCCAGCGCGCGGGTGACCGCGGCGGCGACGATCCCGGTCATCAACTCGCCTTCCGAAAGCGGCGGCATCAGCAGGTCGATGATCGTACCCTGGATCTTGCCCGACAGCAGCGAGAAGCTGGAATTGGCAAAGCCATTCTGCATCATTCCCATTACGATCAGCCCGGGGGCGACGAAATCGCCGAAGGGGACGCCCAGCACCTCGCGCCCACCGCGGCCCAGCGCGACGGTGAAAATGACGAGGAACAGCAGCGTGGTGACCGCGGGCGCCCAGATAGTCTGGGTCTGCACCTTGAGAAACCGGCGGACCTCCTTAATATAGAGGCTCCACAGCCCGATGCGGTTGATACCGGTGATCACCGGCTGACCGTGCGGCGCGAACCGGGTAACTGCGCTCCCGCTGCCGCTTTCCACGAGGGAGGGTGCGGCACCTGCCGCATGCGGGGGGGAGTTCGGGACTTGATCGGTCATGGGCGCGCGCCTACGTCGATGCTGCCCCGCTGACAAGCACGCTTCCGCGCACCCGCCGGGCGCCTATGCAAAATGGATTGAACTGAATGAGCTGGACCGACGAACGCATCGCGACCCTGAAGAAGATGTGGGAAGGCGGCTCAACCGCCAGCCAGATCGCCGATGAACTGGGCGGGGTCAGCCGCAATGCGGTGATCGGCAAGGCGCATCGCCTCGGGCTCAAGGCGCGGCCTTCCCCGGTCAAGGCGGCCGAGAAGAAGCCGGTCGCCGTCAAGAAGGCCAAGCCCGCCGCGAAGCCGGTGGCGAAGAAACCTCAGCTTCGCGCCGACACGCCTGCCGCCGAACCGACCGCCGCCCCCGCACCGAGCGCGCCGCCAGCCGAGCCGGTAGCCGAGCGGCAGGCAGAGCCGGACGTGGAGCCGGGTACCGGTGCTGCTTCGGGCCATTCGCAGCCGCTGCCCAATCGTGCGCCCAACATGCCCAAGATCGTCTCGGTCGGTCCCGGCGGATTCCTCCGCCAGGGTCCGGGCGACCAGCAGCCGCCGATCCCGCCGGCGCCGCCGCGCCGCCTGGTGCCCGCCAAGCCGAGCCCCGAGATCGCCGACAAGACCAGCCTGCTGGATCTGAGCGAAAAGGTCTGCCGCTGGCCGATGGGTCATCCGGGCGAACCGGACTTTCATTTCTGTGGCACGGCGGTCAACCCGGGCTTTCCCTATTGCGTCGAGCATTGCGGCCGAGCCTATCAGGCGCAGTTGCCGCGCGGTTCGCGCCGTCCCCCGCCCCCCCTGCCCTTCGGCGGTCCGCGCGTTCGCTGAACGAACGTCCAGCGGACCGGCCGGTTGGAACCGGTCGTCCGCCGGGCGGTCGATCACCCTCTGGTAACCACCTTCATTGACGCTCGGGACAGCTGCACCGAGCTAGGCTTGGCGATGGTTCCCATCTTGGCATTCACGCCGGGCGGGGCCAGCCGGGGGAGTGCAACTTACCGCAATGGATTGGCCGAGCATCACCTTCGGCGCCTTTCTGGCGACTGCGGCGATTTTCGTCCTCATCACACTGGCGCTTTTCCCGGTGGTCCGGCGTCCGTTCCTGCTCTGGCTTTCGGCGCGCACCGCCATGATCGGGCTGATGGCGGTGATGTTCATGGCCCCCTCAGCTCCGATCGGCCTTAGCGGAGCGGAAGCCAAGCTCATCGGCGGGGTCGCCAACACGCTCAGCATCGCGGTCGCGGGACCTTTCCTCGCGTCCTATATCGAACGCAAATATCTGCTCGAAGGAACCCGGCGACTGTTGCGATCGGTGTTCCCCATTGGACTCGTCCTGGCGGGGATTATCCCGCTGGTCCCGCATGTGCCGATACTGACCAACGTGCCGGAGACAGGGTTGCTGGCGCTGATCGCCATCATCGTCTTCGGCCTCGGCAAGGCGATCGCGCTGGGAAGCCGGGCGGCGACTTTCCAGGCGGTCGCCTGGTCGGGAGGAGTGATTGTAGGACTCTACCTGCTGGTGCACGAACTCGTCACCGGGGTAGAACTCAACTTCTGGACCAGCGCGGTACTCGCCGCTCTCGTGCTGGAATTCATCGTCACCTCGATGGGCGTGGTCGATGGTTTCATGGACTTCCGGCGCCAACGCGACGCGGCATTGGCCGAAGTCGAAGCCGCAACGCTTGCCATCGCGACCGACCCGCTCACGGGCCTGGCCAACCGGCGCGGACTACTGCGGCATTACGAGGAAAGCGAGCGCGGCCGTCCGCATGGCTTGGCCTTGATCGACTGCGACCATTTCAAACGGATCAACGACCGCTACGGCCACGATGTCGGCGACGAGGTGCTGGTCGCGATTGGCAGAGGGCTGAAGGGCGAGAATGTCTTTGCCGCACGGCTCGGCGGCGAGGAATTCGTGGTCCTGCTCTATGGCGCCGACTGGCAGAGTCTGGCCGAAAAAGCCCGCCGGCGCGTCACAACAGCTGTGATCGAGCATGTCTCGCACCTCGCCACTACCGTCACCGCAAGCGCGGGCATTGCGCAGCTGCGCGACGGTGAAACGCTCGCCAGCGCGCTCAAACGCGCCGACCGGGCCCTCTATGCAGCCAAGGATGCCGGGCGCGACCGTTCGCTGGCGATGACCCCTTTCGACGCGGCTCCCTTGGGTGTCGGCGGCCCGCCGCATCTGCGCGCGGTCGGCTGAACCATCGCGTAAAAACACACCGCAAACTCATCTCGCTTCGCGCACCGAATACCTTGGCGGAATGATGCGAACCGCTATGGAGGTCCCGACCAATCGGGAGTTGCCCAATGCCGCTATCGCTACACGCCGCCTTCGTCCCCAGCGCCCTGCAGATGATCGACAGCACCGCAAAGCTGGTCGATCGCGGCGAAGTCTGGTGCAGCGAGCAGGGGCATGAGCCCGCGCATGTCCTGTCGGCGCGGATATACGAGGATATGTTCCCCTTCACCTATCAGGTGAAAAGCGTCGCGGTGCACACCGCGGGCGCGCTCGCGGGTGTCGCGAAGGGTGTGTTCCAGCCCGACCTGTCGCCGCCGCCCGAGAGCTTCGACGGGTTGCGCGAGCACCTGGCTGCGGCGCGCACTGCGCTCGAGCAAACCTCCGAAGACGATCTAGAACAGGCGATCGGGCGCGACATGCGGTTCGAATTCCGCGACTTCAGGCTGGATTTCACGGCGGAGGAATTCCTGCTCAGCTTCAGCCAGCCCAATTTCTATTTCCACGCCGCGACCGCCTACGACATCCTGCGGATGCTGGGCGTTCCGGTCGGCAAGCGCGACTTTAACGGAAGGGTACGGGTTCGGCAGGGTTGAGCCCGCCGGCCCGCATCACGGCGCCCGCGCGAACCAGATGGTGTGGTGCGGCCCCTTGTTGTTGGGGCGCGCGCGCACCACGCGCTCCTCGACCTCGAAGCCGGCATCCTTGAGCCGGCCGCGGAACTTGGGATCGGGCGCGGCGGACCACACCGCGAGGATTCCGCCCGGCCTGAGCGCATCGCGCGAGCGGGCGATCCCGGTGCGCGTGTAGAGTCGCTCGTTGCCATCGCGGACGATCCCGTCGGGGCCGTTGTCGACATCGAGCAGGATGGCGTCGAATTTCGGGCTGGTGCCGTCGTTGGCATCGTCGATCAGTGCCGCCACATCGCACAGCACCACCTCGCCGCGCGGATCGTCGAGCGTCGCACCGGTCAGATGCGCCAGCGGGCCCCGCGCCCAAGCGAGGATCTCGGGCACCACTTCGGCGACCACCACCCGGCCATTCGCGGGGATCGCCGCCAGCGCGGCGCGAAAGGTGAAGCCCATCCCGTAGCCGCCGATCAGCACGCGCGGTGCGGGCGCGTCGATCTGTTCCAGCGTGAGCTCGGCCAGCTGCTCCTCGCTGAACTGCATCCGCGTCCCCATCAGCTCGTCGCGGCCAAGCATGATGATGTGGTCGCGGCCATGGCTGACCAGGGTGAGTGTGTCGCCGCCGGGGATCTCGGCGGTGGCAAGGGTTTCGCGCGGCAGCATCGGTCTTCTCCAAAGGAAGGGGGCCGCGAATTGATCGCGGCCCCCGTCTTAGCTTGATTTCAGCCGGGCCTGAACCCGGATGAAGGTATCAGGTCCTGACGATCAGTCCTTGAGGAAGTCCGGCACATGCGCGCCGCCTTCGCTCGAACCGCCGGTCTCGCCATCGCGATTGCCGCGACCGCCACGGTCGCCGCCGCGATCACGGCCACCGCCGCCACCGCCGCTGCGCGGGCCACGACGATCGCCGCCGCGGCCACCGCCGCCGCTGCGCTCGCCGCCTTCACGCTTCTCGCGCGGAGGACGGGTGTCTTCGAGCTCTTCGCCGGTTTCCTGGTCGACCACACGCATCGACAGGCGAACCTTGCCGCGCTGGTCGATCTCGAGGACCTTGACCTTCACTTCCTGGCCTTCCGACACGACGTCGGTGGGCTTCTCTACGCGCTCGTTCTTCATTTCGGAAACGTGGACGAGACCGTCCTTGCCACCCATGAAGTTCACGAAGGCGCCGAAATCGACGATGTTGACGACCTTGCCGTCGTAGATCTTGCCGACTTCCGCTTCCTCGACGATGCCGAGGATCCACTTGCGTGCGGCCTCGATCTCATCGACGTTGGAGGAGCTGATCTTGATCATGCCCTCGTCGTCGATATCGACCTTGGCACCGGTCTCGGCGACGATCTCGCGGATCACCTTGCCGCCCGTGCCGATGACGTCGCGGATCTTCGACTTGTCGATCTGCAGCGTCTCGATGCGCGGAGCATGCTTGCTGACTTCGCCGCGGGCGGTGCCCAGCGCCTTGGTCATCTCGCCCAGGATGTGCGTGCGGCCGGCCTTGGCCTGCTCGAGCGCCTTGGCCATGATTTCCTGCGTGATGCCGGCGACCTTGATGTCCATCTGCATGGTGGTGATACCGGCTTCGGTCCCCGCAACCTTGAAGTCCATGTCGCCCAGGTGATCCTCGTCGCCGAGGATGTCGCTGAGCACGGCGAACTGGTCGCCTTCCAGGATCAGGCCCATCGCGATGCCGGAGACCGGGCGCTCGATCGGAACGCCGGCATCCATCATGCTCAGGCAGCCGCCGCAGACCGTCGCCATCGAGCTCGAGCCGTTGGACTCGGTGATGTCGGACAGGACGCGGATCGTGTAGGGGAAGTCCTCACGCGACGGCAGCACCGGGTGCAGCGCGCGCCAGGCAAGCTTGCCATGACCGATCTCGCGGCGGTTGGAACCGCCGAACCGGCCCACTTCGCCGACCGAATAGGGCGGGAAGTTGTAGTGCAGCATGAAGCTTTCGTAGGACAGGCCGCTGAGCCCGTCGATCATCTGCTCGGAATCCTTGGTGCCCAGCGTGGTGGTGCAGATCGCCTGCGTCTCGCCCCGGGTGAACAGCGAGGAACCATGGGTGCGCGGGAGGAAGCCGACCATCGCCTCGATCGGGCGAACCTGATCGACCGCACGGCCGTCGATCCGCTTGCCGTCCTTGAGGATGGCCTTGCGGACGATGTCGCTTTCCAGCTTCTTCACCAGCTTGAGCTTGCCGAGATATTCGGCCGGGTCGGAGTGATCCAGGCTCTCGTAATGCGCGCGCGCCTTGGCGCGGGCATCGGCGATGGCGTTCTGGCGCTGCTGCTTGTCGGTGAGCTTGTAGGCGGCGTCGATATCGGCGCCGATCAGCCCGCGCAGCTCGTCCAGCGTCGCGGTCTTGTCTTCGACCGGATCGAGATCCCAGGGATCCTTCGCGGCCAGTTCGGCCAGGTCGACGATCGCCTTGATGACCTTGCGGTTCTCGTCATGCGCGAACATCACCGCACCGAGCATTTCTTCCTCGGTCAGCTCCTTGGCTTCGGACTCGACCATCATCACCGCGTCGTGCGTGGCGGCGACGATGAGATCGAGGCGGCCGTCCACCAGCGTGGAGGACTGTGCCGGGTTGAGCGTGTATTCGCCATCGACCATGCCGACGCGGCAACCCGAGATCGGGCCCATAAAGGGCAGGCCGGAGATCGTCAGTGCGGCGGAGGCGGCGATCATCGCGACGATATCGGGCTCGGTTTCGCCGTCATACGACAGGACCTGGCAGATCACGTTGATCTCGTTGTAGAAACCTTCGGGGAACAGCGGACGGACCGGACGGTCGATCAACCGGCTGGTGAGCGTTTCCTTCTCGGTGGCGCCGCGTTCGCGCTTGAAGAAGCCGCCCGGGATGCGCCCGGCGGCGGAGAATTTTTCCTGATAATGGACGGTGAGCGGGAAGAAATCCTGCCCTTCCTTCAGGCTGCGGGCGGCGGTCACGGCGCAGAGCACCACGGTTTCGCCATAGGTGGCCAGCACGGCGCCGTCGGCCTGACGGGCGATGTGGCCGGTTTCCAGCGTGAGGGTCTTTCCGCCCCACTCCAGTTCTACTTTGTGAATGTCGAACATTTGAATTCCTTCTGATCCCGCCTGCCATATTGCAGCGCGGGGCCTCGATTGTCCGGGGATGCCGTCCCGGTCCGGTTGAGGGCCTTGGTCAGCCCCGAGGCGCAGGGGCCGGATGCCCATGCGCCGATAAGCGAAAGGGCGGCCCTTTATGGGAGCCGCCCTTCCACGAAACTCTTATTTTCTCAGACCCAGCTTCTGGATCAGCGCATTGTACCGCTCGACGTCTTTCCTCTTGAGGTAGGCGAGCAGGTTGCGGCGCTTGTTGACCATCATCAGCAGACCACGACGCGAATGATTGTCCTTGTGGTGGCCCTTGAAGTGACCCGTCAGGTTCTTGATGCGCTCGGTCAGGATCGCGACCTGGACTTCCGGCGAACCGGTGTCGCCCTCGGCCTGGGCGTTGTCCTTGATGATTTCCTGTTTCTTTTCGGCGGTAACCGTCATGCATTCTACTCCGCGACATCGGCTGTGTTGAAACCCCGGACGACCTTGGCCGTCCCTCCGACTATCTCCAGCAACGCGACCGGAATATCCTCCAGCTTGGCGAAATAGAGCCCGTCTTTGTGGGGCATTCCCGAAATTACCCGGCCCTGGCGGACCGCCTGCGCGCTATCGGGGTCGAGGGAAAGAGCCGGGATGTCGTCCAGCCCCGCCTCAAGCGGCAGAAGCGATTGGTGAAGTGGCGCGCCCTTACCGATTTCGTTCAGCAAGTCCAGCGAAATCGCCTGCTTCTCGGAGAACGGACCGGCCTTGGTGCGCCTGAGATAGGTGACATGGCCGACCGTGCCAAGCGCCCGTGCGATGTCCCGTGCAAGCGAGCGGATGTAAGTGCCCTTGCTGACATGGGCGACCAGCGTGACGCTGTCGGCGAGCTCCAGCGGCGCGCCCGGATCGTAGGGATCGGGGCGGCCGGTGGTGGTGGCGAAGGTGCTGGTCAGATCGACCGCCTGCGGGTCTTCACCCGCATCGCGCCACAGCGACAATTCGTGGATCGTCACCCGCCGCGGTTTCATCTCGACCTGCTCGCCGGCGCGGGCGCGGTCGTAGGCGCGCTTGCCATCGATCTTGAGCGCCGAATAGGTCGGCGGCAATTGCTCGATTGCGCCGGTGAAATGCTCCAGCACCGCGGCCACCGCCAGCATCGGTGGGCGCCGGTCGGAGCGTTCGACCACTTCGCCCTCGGTGTCGAGCGTGTCGGTCTCCTCGCCGAACTGGATGGTGAATTCGTAGATCTTGCTGGCATCGAGCATCCGCCCGGCCAGCTTGGTCGCCTCGCCCAGCGCGATCGGCAGCACGCCCTCGGCCAGCGGGTCGAGCGTGCCGCCGTGACCGACCTTGGTCCTGGCATAGCCCGCCTCGCGCAGCACGCGCTTGACCGCGCCCACCGCCTGGGTCGAACCCAGCCCGCGCGGCTTGTCGAGCACCAGCCAGCCGTCGGGTTTGATCGTGGAATTGGCGGCGGCGCTCATCCAGAAATCCCCCGGGCAATCCAGCCGGCGATATCGAAATAGATGTCCTGAACCCACAGCACCGGCGGCAGCACCACATTCTCGACCAGCCTGCTGTCGGGAAAGGCCCAGCTCGCCGCGATCAACACGACGATGAACACCATCCCCAGCGCCTGCAGCCTTTGCCAATGGCGCTGGTAGCGCAGCGGCAGCAGTCCGCCGAGGATGTGCGAGCCGTCGAAAGGCGGGATCGGCAGCAGGTTGAACAGCGCCAGGAAGATGTTGATGAGGATGAAATAGGTGAAGCCGGTAAACAGCCAAGGGTTGGGTTCAACGCCGGCGGCATGGCTGAGCCCCATCACCACGCCCGCCACGATCGCGCCAAACAGGGCCAGCACGAGGTTGGTGCCCGGCCCTGCCGCCGCCACCGCCATCATCCCATAGCGAGGGTTATCGAGGCGGTCCTGCCGCACCGGGACCGGCTTGGCCCAGCCGAAGATCGGGCCGCCGAACAGCGCGAGCGCGCCCGGCACCAGCAGCGTACCGATGGGATCGACATGGCGGATGGGGTTGAGGCTGAGGCGGCGCTGTTCCTTGGCGGTGGGATCGCCCAGCATCAGCGCGACCCAGCCGTGCGCTACTTCGTGAAAGACGATCGCGACGATCAGGCACGGGATCAGGATCGCCGCGAGAATAAGGGTTTCGAGCATGGGGGGTAGATAGGGGCTCGGCGCTCAGCCCGCCAGCGCCTCGCTGAAATGACGGCGGCACAGCGCAAGATAGCGGTCGTTGCCGCCGATCTCGGTCTGCGCGCCCTCGGCCACCGCCTGGCCGCTTTCGTCCACCCGCAGGTTCATCGTCGCCTTGCGCCCGCAATGACACACGCCCTTGAGCTCGACGAGCTTGTCGGCGATCCCCAGTAGCACCGCGGATCCCGGAAACAGCTCGCCCTGAAAATCGGTGCGCAACCCGTAGCAGACCACCGGCACCCCGCCCTCGTCGGTCAGCTTCGCCAATTGCCAGACCTGCTCGCGGGTGAGGAACTGCGCCTCGTCGACCATCACGCAGTCGATCGGGGTCGCGGCATGGACCTCCATCACCTCCCGCCACAGATCGGTGCCCGCCCCGAACCGGTGCGCATCGGTCTCGAGCCCGATCCGGCTGCGGATCATGCCCTGCGAGCGAGTGTCGAGCGCGGCGGTCCACAGCATGGTGCGCATTCCGCGCTCGCGATAGTTGAAATCGGCCTGCAGCAGAGTGGAGCTCTTCCCGGCATTCATGCTGGCGTAGTAGAAATAGAGCTTGGCCATGCTTCAGCGTGACCGATCGCCGCCGCCAATGCCATCCCCTGCTCGCAGCTTGATTGCGGATAAGATCGCCGCCCGGTGCGTTGCTGGTGCGTTGTTCCGGCAAACTCAGGAGGAAGAAGCATGATCCGTTCGATTCTTATGGGCCTGGTTGCAGGGCAACGCAGCATGACCCCCCTCGCCGCCGTCGCCGCCGCTGCCCGCAAGGGCAACCTGCCCCCCGGCGCGCCGCTGGAACGGCTGATCTCGCATCCGGTGGTGGCCGGCGGCACGGTGGCTTTGGCGGCAGCCGAGATGGCGGGCGACAAGATGAAATCCGCGCCGGATCGCGTGGTGGCGCTGGGCCTAATCGCGCGCACCCTGACCTCGGCCTATGCCGGGGCGGCACTGGCGCCGCGCGGCGAGCGCGCGGCGGGCGCGATCCTCGGGGTCGCGGCGGCGCTGGGCGCATCCTACGTCGGGTGGCGGCTACGCTGCGCGGCGATGAAACGCTTTGGCCAGACCGCAAGCGGCGTGGGCGAGGATGCGCTCGTGCTGGGCAGCGGTCTGGGAGTGGCGCTCGCCCCGCGCTGAGCCAGTCAGCGCTGACGGAGGTAGCGCTTAGCCAGCGTCGTCGGAATCCTCCTCGAGGTCGCGCGCGACCTTGGGGTCGTTGAGCAATTGCTCGATCCGGCTCGCCTCATCGAAGCTCTCGTCGGCGCGGAAGCTTAGCCTGGGGGCGAATTTGAGCCCCAGCCTTTTGGCGACCTCGCGCTGAAAGAAGGCGGTGTTGGTGCGCAGGGCCTTGAGTACCACCGCCTCCTCCTCGCCGAGGAGCGGCTTCACATAGGCCTTGGCGTTGCGCAGGTCGGGCGACATCCGCACCTCGGTAACCGAGATGGTGGTGGCGCTGAGCACGTCGTCATGTGCCTCGCCGCGCGCGAGCAGTTCGGACAATATGTGCCGCACCCGCTCGCCCACCTTGAGGACGCGGACCGATTGCTGTTCGGGCGTGGCGGACTTGTGAGCCATCAGGCGTCTCCCTGTGGTCTTGGTGTCGGTATGGCGGTGCTGGTGGCGCTGGCGAGCAGCGTGCCGTCATCGGACAGCAACTGGCCCTCGAGGAAGATGACCCGGCGCCCGCGCCGCACCACCCTGCCCTTGCCGATCAGCGGACCCGCGGGGACCGGCCTGAGCAGGCTCATGCTGATTTCCAGATTGAGCGGTGCCTCGGCATGATCGGTTGCCCAGACATGCGCCCAGCCCATCGCCTCGTCGAGAAAGCCCGCGACCAGCCCGCCCTGCACGCTGCCGCGCGGAGTGATGAAGCTCGCAGGCGCGGTAAAGCGCAAGGTGATCTCCTCGCGCGCCGTATCGTAGCTATCGAATTCGACGCCCATCAGATCGGCATGCGCGGCGTGCGGATTGTGCGGGCGTTCGGCGTTACTCATCACTGACCCTCAAGGTCCCGGGACCACGAACAGCAGGTCTCCGGCAATATAGATCACACCCAGGACGACGGCGATCGCCGCCCCAGCCAGGCCGAGAAACCGGAACCTGCGACTGGGGCGGTAACGCACAATCGGTTCCCGCTAGAGCGTGCGTTCGCGCAGCTCGACCTCGAAGACTTCGAGCTGGTCGCCCGGCTTGATGTCGTTGGTGTCTTCGAGCACCACGCCGCATTCGAGACCGGCGCGGACTTCGTCCACATCGTCCTTGAAGCGTCGCAGCGAAGCGATCGTGGTCGCCGAAACGATGACGTCCTCGCGGGTGAGACGCGCGAACAGACCCTTGCGGATGACGCCCTCCTCGACCAGCAGACCGGCGGCCTTGTCGCGCTTGCCCGAGCGGAACACTTCCTTGACCTGCGCGCGTCCGACGACGGTCTCGATCCGCTCCGGACCCAGCTCGCCCGCCATCTCCTTGGCGACCTCCTCGGTCACGTGGTAGATGACGTCGTAATACATCATCCGCACCTGATCGCGGTTGACCTGCATCCGGGCCTTGGCATTGGGACGCACGTTGAAGCCGATGATCGGGGCGTTGGATGCCGCCGCGAGACTGACGTCGCTCTCGGTGATCGCGCCGACGCCGGCGTGTAGCACGCGCACCTTGATCTCGTCGTTCGAGAGGTTGTGAAGCGCGGTGTTGATCGCCTCGACCGAGCCGTGGACATCCGCCTTCACCACCACCGGCCATTCGATGACGTTCGACTGGAGGTTGGTGAACATGGTGTCGAAGCTGGTCGGCGCGAGCGCGGTGCGCTGCTCGGTGGCGGCCTTCTGGCGGTATTCGGCCACTTCGCGGGCGCGCTGTTCGTTGTCGACCACGGTGAGCTGATCGCCCGCCTTGGGGACGCCGCCCAGACCCAGGACCTCGACCGGCATCGAAGGGCCGGCTTCCTTGACCTGCTTGCCTGTGTAATCGACCACCGCGCGGACGCGGCCGCTCTGGGTGCCGACCACGAAGGCATCGCCGCGCTTGAGCGTGCCGCGCGTCACCAGCACCGTCGCGACCGGACCGCGGCCCTTGTCGAGCTGGGCTTCGATGACGGTGGCTTCGGCCGGACGATCGGGACGCGCCTTGAGTTCGAGCAGTTCGGCCTGGACCGCGATCGCATCGAGCAATTCGTCGAGGCCTTCCTTCTTGAGCGCGGAAATCTCGACGTCCTGCACTTCGCCCGACATCTTCTCGACGATGACCTCATGCTCGAGCAGACGGGTGCGGATCTTGTCCGCATCGGCCTCGGGCTTGTCCATCTTGTTGATCGCCACGATCATCGGGACACCCGCCGCATGGGTGTGGCGGATCGCCTCGATCGTCTGCGGCATGATGCCATCGTCGGCAGCAACGACCAGCACCACCAGATCGGTGACATTGGCACCGCGCTGGCGCATTTCGGTAAAGGCGGCGTGACCAGGCGTGTCGAGGAAGGTGATCATGTCGCCGCCCTTGGTTTTCACCTGATAGCTGCCGATGTGCTGAGTGATGCCACCGGCCTCGCCCTTGGTCACATTTGTGCCGCGCAGCGCGTCGAGCAGGCTGGTCTTGCCGTGATCGACATGGCCCATGATGGTGACCACCGGCGGGCGCGGACGCAGCGTCTCTTCGGGATCGAGATCCTGCTCGACCTGGATATCGATATCGGATTCCGAGACGCGCTGGATGCGGTGCCCGAATTGCTCGACGAGCAGCTCGGCGGTGTCTTGGTCGATGGTCTGGTTGACGGTGACCATCATGCCCAGATTGAACAGCTCCTTGACCAGATGCGCGCCCTTTTCGGCCATGCGGTTGGCAAGTTCCTGCACGGTGATCGCCTCGGGGACGACCACATCGCGGGCCTGCTTCTCGCGCGGCGCGGAGGGACCGCCATGGGTGCGGCGTTCCTTCTCGCGGGCTCGCTTGAGCGCGGCGAGCGAGCGGGCACGGCGGCCCTCGTCCTCGTTGAGCGCACGGTTCACCGTCAGCTTGCCACCGCGACGCTTGTCGGGCTCCTCGCGGACCGGCTTCTCTTCCTTCTTTTCCTTCTTCGGACGCTTGATCTCGGGGCGCGCGACGGGGGTGAACCGGCGCGGCGCGGGCGCTGCCGCGCCTTCCGCCTCGGGCTCGGCTGTGCTCGCTTCGGGACCGGCCTCGACCTTGGCATCCGCGCCGGTCGCAGCCGGTGCAGCGGGTTCGGCCTCGGCTTCGGGCGCGGCAGCCGCGGGCGCGGCCGCTTCGGCCTCGGCCTCACGGTTGGCCTCGGCGCGCTTCTTCTCGTCCTCGGCGGCCTGACGGGCAGCCTCGTCCTCGCGCTTGCGCGCTTCCTGACCCTGCAGCAGGCGTGCTTCCTCGGCTTCGCGCTGGAGACGCGCGACGCGCTCCTGCGGCGTCTCGCCCGAAGTGTCCTTCTTGACCGGAGCGGCCCGCGCCGTCGGCGCGGGGGCCGGCGGTGGCGGGGGCGGCGGAGCCGGTTCGGGAGCCGGCGGCGGCGGCGGCGCGGCCTCGCCGGGCTTCACGAGCTTGCGGCGCCGCTTCACCTCGACCGCCACCTTGTTGGTGCGGCCGTGGCTGAAGGTCTGCTTGACCTCGCCGGCATCCACCGACCGTTTGAGGCCGAGGGGTTTGCGGGCAGGCTTCTGGTCTTCGTCGCTCATCTAGCTCATCTGTCCTTCAGGTATTCGTATCGTCAATCCGGCGCTCTGCGGAAGCAGGCGCGTCGTCGGTGGAGGCGGCATGACTGCCGCCGGTAAAATGCAACAATCGCTGCAGAAGCCCCGAGACTCGCCCGGCCGCTCCATCGTCGGCAAGCGCCAGATGGACGACGTTCAGGCGGCCCAATGCCACAGACAGCGCCGCCCGGTCCAGTGGCAAGACCGTTCCGCGCAATGCAGTGCCCTCGCGATCGGACCCGACGCGCCACGCCTGATCGAGTTTGCGGCACCCGCCCTCGCTGGCATCGCTGGCGTGCAGCAGCAGCGACACCGCCCCGCCCCGCGCCGTCTCGGCGATGCGGTCGGTGCCCAATATGAGTGCGCCGGTGCGCATTTCCAACCCCAGCCGGTCGAGCAGTGCCCTGGTCAGCGCATCCTCGATCTTGGCGGGAAGGTCCGCGGGGATGTGAAGCTCGCCGGTCTTGAAGGCGCGCGAGAGCGCTCCCTTGAGCCGGCCCTTGGCCAGCGCCTCGGCGAGTTCGTCGCGCGTCACCCCGATCCAGGCGCCGCGACCGGGGGCCTTCGCCTGGACATCGGGCAGCACCAGACCCTCGGGCGAGACCGCCAGCCGGATCAGACCCTCGCGCGGCGAACTCTCGCCGGCGAGGATGCAGCGGCGTTCCGGACAGCGCTCCCCGGGCTCCGCTTTACGGGGCCGCGAGGCTTCGGCGATGTCGGGCGTCAGGCGCTCATTGGGTGGAGTCCGCATCGGCGGCCTCCTGGATGTCGGACTCGCCAGCCGCGGCGGCGTCCGCCTCGGTGGGAGCTTCTTCGGCGGCTACCTCTGCGGATACTTCCTCGGCAGGAGCTTCCTCGGCTGGAACCGCCTTGGTCTTCTTCGCAGGCTTGGCCTTGGCGGCGGGCGCCTCAGCCGGAACGGCTGCAGGTGCCGGGGTCTCGTCCTCGAACCAATGCGCGCGGGCAGCCATGATGATCTCGTTGCCCTGCTCTTCGCTCAGCCCGAACTCGCCCAGAACGCCGCCCTTGTCCTGCTCGCGCTGCGGAGGACGCCGCATCGGCGGGCCAGCGGCTGCGGCATCGGGATTGGCGCGGCGCCGCGGCGCCTCGCGCTTCTTGGCGATGAGCTCGTCGGTTGCGAGATCGGCGAGATCGTCGAGTTCCTTGATCCCGGCCTTGCCCAGCACCACCAGCATCTGCTCGGTGAGATGCGGGATTTCGGCCAGCGCGTCCTCGACGCCCAGCTCCTTGCGCTCCTCGCGGAAGGCAGCCGACTGGCGCTCGAGCGCCTCGAGCGCGCGGTTCTGGAGTTCCTCGGCCAGTTCCTCGTCGAAGCCCTCGATCGCCGCCAGCTCGTCGAGCTGGACATAGGCGACTTCCTCGAGCTCGGCGAAGCCTTCGGCCACCAGCAGCTGCGACAGCGTCTCGTCAACATCGAGCTCTTCCTCGAAGGTCTTGGAGCGCTCGGCGAATTCCTTCTGCCGCTTCTCGCTCGCTTCCTCCTCGGTCATGATGTCGATCTGATTGCCGGTCAGCTGGCTGGCGAGCCGGACGTTCTGACCGCGGCGACCGATCGCAAGGCTCAGCTGGTCGTCGGGCACCACCACTTCGATCCGGCCTTCTTCCTCGTCGAGGACGACGCGGCTGACGGTGGCGGGCTGGAGCGCGTTGACGATGAAGGTCGCCTGATCCTCGCTCCAGGGGATGATGTCGATCTTCTCGCCCTGCAGTTCCTGGACCACCGCCTGAACGCGGCTGCCCTTCATGCCGACGCAGGCGCCGACCGGATCGATGCTGGAATCATGGCTGATGACACCGATCTTCGCGCGCGAACCCGGATCGCGGGCGGCGGCCTTGATCTCGATGATGCCGTCGTAGATTTCGGGCACTTCCTGCGCGAACAGCTTGCGCATGAAATCGGGATGCGCGCGCGACAGGAAGATCTGCGGGCCGCGGTTGTTACGCTCCACCTTGCTGATGATCGCCCGGACGCGCTCGCCCACGCGGGCGGCCTCGCGCGGGATCTGCTGGTCGCGGCGGATGACGCCCTCGGCGCGGCCGAGGTTGACGATCACATGGCCGAATTCGACCGATTTGATCACCCCGGTGATGACTTCGCCCGAACGGTCCTTGAATTCCTCGAACTGGCGCTCGCGCTCGGCATCGCGGACCTTCTGGAAGATCACCTGCTTGGCGCTCTGCGCGTCGATGCGGCCAAGATCGATGGCGGGCAGCGGATCGACGATGAAATCGCCGACCTTGGCATCGGCTTCGAGCTTCTGCGCCGCGGCGAGATCCACCTGCTTGAAATAGTCCTCAACCTCCTCGACCACCTCGACGACGCGCCACAGGCGCAGATCGCCGGTCACGGGGTCGAGCTTGGCGCGGATGTCGTTCTCGGCACCGTAGCGGTTGCGCGCGCTCTTCTGGATCGCCTCTTCCATCGCCTCGATGACGATTTCCTTGTCGATCATCTTCTCGGAGGCCACCGCATTGGCGATCGCGAGGAGTTCGGCCTTGTTGGCAGACATGGCACTGGCCATCAGCTGTTACTCTCTTCTTCTTCGGTTTCGATTACGTCCTCGACACCCTGGGTATCGAGCGGTTGAGTCGCGGCGATGAGCGCGTCGGTCAGGACCAGCTTCGCCGAATGGATGAGCGCAAGAGGGAAGGAAACCTCGCCGGCGCGGTTGTCCGCCACGGTGACCATGTCGCCTTCGATCCCCACCAGCGGGCCGCGCAGATTGCGATGGCCCTGGACCTTCTCGGTCAGCGCGATCTTGGCCTCGTGCCCTGCCCAGGTCGCGAAATCCTGCGCGCGAGTCAGCGGGCGGTCGATCCCGGGGCTCGAGACCTCGAGGTGATAGGCACCGGGGACCAGCACCGTACCCGCCTCCTCGAGCGCATCGAGCCGTTCGGAAACCCGGCGGCTGAGCGCGGCGCATTGTTCGATCACCAGCTGACCCGTCGCCGGGTCCTCGGCCATGATCTGCAGCGCCTGGCCGCCGTCGCCGGCTTCCGAGGCGATCATCTTCACCCGCACGAGATCGAAACCCAGCGCCTGCGCTTCAGGTTCGATCACTTCGGTCAGGCGGTCGATATCGGCCATTCGGTCTCCGTTTGCGAGCTCGCGATACCACAGCGATGCGACAACAGGGTTTCGCGCCGGCCCCTTGCGGCGCCAGCCCCTCAATGTCGCAACAGTATCGGGATTGACGGTGAGCTAGGCGCAAACACGCCGCATTGCAAGCGCCGATCAGCCGTCGTCGGCGAGTCCGTGCTTCTTGATCGCATGGCGCAGTTGGTCGTAGCTCAGCCCAAGCGCCTTGGCGGTCTGGCGCTGGTTCCAGCGATGCTTGCCCAGCGCGTGCTCGAGAATGCTCTTTTCGTGCTCGTCGACCGCAGCGCGCAAATCGTCGACCGAATCGAAATCGGCGGCCGCGGGCGCGGGGGCCTGGGCGCTGGTCGTCTTCTGCGATTGCGCATGGCTCGGGGTCGCGGGTTTCCACGGGCTGTCGAAGGGGTCGAACACCGCATGGGCGATCGGTGCGTTCCAGTCGTCCCAGCGGTAAACCGCGCGCTCGACGACATTGCGCAATTCGCGGACATTGCCCGGCCAGGGATGGTTCTCGAGCTGTTCGGCGACATGCGGTGCGAAGCCGGGCCAGCCCTCCCAGCCGATCTCGGCGGCCATCCGGCGCCCGAAATAATCGGCGAGCACCTGGATATCGCCCTCGCGCACGCGCAGCGGTGGCAGGGTGATGACCTCGAAGCTGAGCCGGTCGAGCAGATCGGGACGGAAATCGCCGCGTTCGGCCTTGGCTTGGAGGTCCTCGTTGGTCGCACCGACGATGCGGACGTCGATCCGCACCGGACGGCTCGAACCGATCCGCGTGACCTCGCCATATTCGACTGCGCGCAGCAATCGCTCCTGCGCGCCCATCGACAGCGTACCCAGCTCGTCGAGGAACAGCGTGCCCTTGTCCGCCTCCTCGAAGCGCCCGACGCGGTGCTTGGTCGCGCCGGTGAAGGCGCCCGCCTCGTGGCCGAACAGTTCGGCCTCGATCAGCGTCTCGGGCAGAGCGGCGCAGTTCATGATCACCAGCGGTTCGTCCCAGCGGGTCGAGAGGCGATGGAGCCGTTCGGCGATCAGTTCCTTGCCGGTCCCGCGCTCGCCGACGATCAGCACCGGGCGCCGCATCGGCGCAGCGCGGCTGGTCCGCTCCACCGCATCCAGGAAGGCGCCGGACTGGCCGACAAACTGGTTTTCCCGCTCCATCGCCAAGATATAGGGAATTTCCCCAAGGATTGGCAATAGGCGCCACACCCTTCTGGAGAATGGGTGGACAACCCGCTGCATTTCCACCGCTTTCGACGTTTGGCACACCGCTTGCAAACCATCTTGCAACACAGTCACATCGCTCGGAGGACCACACAATGTACGATCGCCGCTTCTTCGCCACCCGCCTGGGACGCGCCGCCCTCGTCAGCATCGGGGCGATGGTGATCTTTGTCGGCTTCAGCAGCCAGATCGCGGTCACCGAACCCCTGCCCGCATTCGCCATCCACCCGCAGGTCGAGCTGGCGTGAGCGAGCCGAACAACCCGCTAGGGCCGGAGCCTCGCTCTCCCGACAGTCCCGACCGCGCCGACCCCGGCGCGAAAGAGGCTTCGGCCCGCCCCGGTTCCGGTGCGGGCCCACGCCCGTCGCGGATCGAGGAGGAGGTCGAGCGCCTGCGCCGCTCCCCTCGCCCGCGGCAGTCGGCCAAGGAAGGCAAGCGTGCCGACGCCAGAGGCGACCCCTGGGAAGCCGCCGACAAGATTACCGATTTCTTCTCCAACGGAGCACCTTTGATGGGTATTTTCAGCCGCACGCGCGACATCGTCGCCGCCAATTTCAACGACATGCTCGACAAGGCGGACGACCCGACCAAGATGATCCGCATGATCATCCTCGAAATGGAGGAAACGCTGGTCGAGGTTCGCGCCAGCGCCGCGCGGACCATTGCCGATCAGAAGGAAATGCACCGCAAGAGCGTCCAGCTCGACCGGCTGCAGGACGATTGGGGCGATAAGGCGCAGCTTGCCCTGTCCAAGGATCGCGAGGATCTGGCCCGCGCCGCTCTGGTCGAGAAGAAGAAGGCGGCCAATCTCTCCGAGGAGCTCAAGCAGGAGATCGCGGTGCTCGACGATGCGCTGCGCGCCTATGAGCAGGACATCCAGAAGCTCCAGAACCGGTTGCGCGAAGCGCGCAGCCGCCAGACCGCGATCGCCGCGCGGCTCGAGAGCGCCGAGAACCGGGTCAAGCTGCGCACGCTGATGAGCTCGGAGCGCACCGACGATGCGCTGGCGCGCTTCGACCAGCTCGAACGCCGCGTCGACTACGCCGAGGGCCGCGCCGAATCGCTCTCGCTCGCCGAAGGCGGGAACAAGGCCAGTCTCGCCGACGAGATCTCCGCGCTCGAGGGCGCCGATGCGATCGACGACGAGCTCGAACAGATGAAACGCGCGCTCGGCAAGAGCGGCGACCCCAAGCAGGAAGGTTGATCCATGGATTTCGAACCAATCATCATCATTCCGGCGATCTTCATCGGTCTGCCGTGGATCGTTCTGCACTACATGACCAAGTGGAAGACCTCCGCCTCGATCACCACCGACGACGAGGCGCTGCTCGAAGAGCTCTACAACCTCGCCAAGCGGCTCGACGACCGGATGGACACGGTCGAGCGGCTGGTCGCCTCGGACAACCCGGAGTTCAAGCCTGCCCGCCTGGTGCATGATTCCGAAGCCGACAACCAGCAGCTGCGCGAGCTGGAACAGCTCATCGCCGAGAAAAAAGGAGCCGCCAAGTGAACAGCCCCCGCACCACGCTCTACCGCGACAAGCAAAACGCCAAGCTGATGGGCGTCTGCTCCGGCATCGCCGATTACACGGGGGTCAACGCCCTCTGGATCAGGCTCGGCTTCCTAGTTGCGGTACTCTCGGGCGTGCTGAGCCCGATCGTTCTGCCGCTCTATTTTCTCGCCGGACTGCTGCTCAACAAGAAGCCCGAGTATCTCTACCGCGAAGCACCCGAGGAACAGAAATACTGGCAGGGCGTGCGCCAGAGCCCGAAGCGCACGGCACGCCAAATCCGCTCGCGGATGAAGGATGTCGATCGCCGGCTTGCCGAGGTCGAGACCTTCTACGTCAGCTCGAATCCGCGCCTCACCGCCGAAATCGAGCGGCTACGCTGAGCCATAACAAAGCAGGGGAGATAAATTATGGAGTGGATGATAGGTTTCGCACCGTTCTTGATGGTCATCGGGATCGTCTGGATCGCCCAGCGGGGCAAGCTGGAGGAAAAGAAGATTATCGCCACGGCTGAAGCGAGCTCGGAGAAGGCCGCGCAATACGCGAGCCGGGTGACAGAGCTCGAAGACCGGGTCCGGGTGCTCGAACGCATCGTCACCGACAAGGGCTACGACATCGCCGCGCAGATCGAAGCGCTTCGCGACCAGCGCCGGGTCGATGAGACGGTCGCCGGCGTCCCGCTCGACACGAAAGAGAGAGGAACCGTCTGATGGACTGGGACAATCAGACTTTCCTCGTCGCGATCATCGCGCTCAGCATTGTGGGCTGGCTGATCAACAACTGGATCCGCGCCAAGCACGGCTATCCGCTCGAGGACGAATGGGGCGGCAAGACCGAACGCAGCGCCAGTCCCGCCGACAGCGCCGAGACCAAGCAATTGCGCGCCGAAAACGCCGAGCTGCGAACCCTGCTGGGCAAGGTCGACAAGCGAATGCAGGTGCTCGAGCGGATCGTGATGAGGTGGTCCCGCCTTCTTGGACAGGTTGGCGGCGAAGTTAAGCTAATCCCGGATGTGATTATGCCGCCAGTCTGGTCATCAGATCATGGGGGGCATGCCCCCCATGATCTGGTTCGCTGATCCGCCCGTAGGCCTCTGCCGGGGTTCGCCCGGCCAGACCCGAGTGCGGTCGCTGCGTGTTGTAATAGGTGATCCAGCGCCGAAGGCCAGCGCGTAGCTCCGAGCCGGTCTCGAAGGCGTGGAGATAGACGCATTCGTATTTCAGGGAACGCCAGAGGCGCTCGATGAAGACATTGTCCATCCACCGGCCCCGACCATCCATGCTGATCCGGACCTCAGCATCGCGCAACACGCTGGTGAACGCGAAGCTGGTAAACTGGCTGCCCTGATCGGTGTTGAAGATTTCAGGACGACCGAAGCGCGCCAGCGCTTCCTCCAGAGCCGCCACGCAGAAGCCGGCATCCATCGTGTTCGACAGCCGCCAGGCCAGCACCTTGCGGGTTGCCCAGTCCATCACCGCAACCAGATACAAGAAGCCCCGCCGCATCGGGATGTAGGTCACATCTGCGCACCAGACATGGTTGGGCCGGTCGATCGCCAGCTTGCGCAGCAGATAGGGATAGACACGGTGCTGAGGGTGCGGATCGCTCGTGCGCGGCCGCTGGTAAATCGGCGACAAGCCCATCTTCGCCATCAGCCGCCGCACACGGCGGCGACCGACCTCGTGGCCCTCCCGGCGCAGGTGCCGAACCATCTGGCGACTGCCATACCACGGCATGTCGAGGAACGCCGCGTCGATCACCCGCATCAGCGCCAGCGTCTCCTCGGTCTCCGGGACCGGCGCGTAGTAATAGGACGAGCGACTGATCGAGAGCAGGCGGCATTGTGCCGCGATCGACAGGCGGTGGTGAGCAGGTTCGATCATCGATCGCCTCCGTGCCACGCTCATCGACCGGAGGCTTTGGCTAAAAAATCCCGCTCCACGACCAGCTGGCCGATCTTCGCGTGCAGTTTCTCCACCTCGGCCTCGCTGGCCGCCTTGGCTGCTTCGCCTGCCCCGGAGAACGTGCTCCCCATTCCCTCGATGGCCTGGCGCTTCCAAGCCGCGATCATTGTGTGGTGGATGCCATGCTTCGCGGCCAGCTCCGCCAGCGTCAGGTCACCCCGGATTGCTTCCAGCGCCACCTTCGCCTTGAAATCCGCGCTGTAGCGCTTCCTCGTCTTCTTCATTTCCCGTCCATTCCTCAGGTCGGGATTAGCTTAGCACCCTGTCCGAAATTCCGGGACCACCTCATGACGGACAAGGGCTATTCGCTCGCCGACGAGATCGAGGCGCTGCGCGACAGCGGACCCACACTCACGCCTCCTGCCAAACGCCGCGACGGCGGAATCGACACCGCCATCGACACCGGCATCGACACCGGCACCCCGCTGGACATCAAGCAGACGGAACAGGCCCGATGAACCAATTCGCTGAGATCGTCCCCCACCTGCCCTGGATCGTCGGCGCGGCGCTGGGCCTTGGCGCGATGACCACGCTGGGCTGGATCCATACCACCAGGCTCAAGATCAAGCACGGCTATCCTTTGGAGGGAATGTGGGGCCAGTCGCTAAAGCCCTCTACCGACGGGCAGACCGCCGAACGGGTCAAGCTGCTGACGCAGGAGAACGCCGAACTGCGGGCCGAGCTGGGTTCGATGAAGGATCGGCTGGTCAATGTGGAGCGGATCGTCACCGACAGCGGCTACCACCTCACCGGCGAAATCGACCGCCTGCGCGACCGCAGGGATCCGGTACAGTGAACTTCGCCGACGCCATTGCCTTCTGCGCGCTTATGTTCGCCCTCATCGTGGCTGCGGGCATCTGGCTCAATGCCTATGAGGGCAGAATGAAGCATCGACAGAGGCAATTGGAACTGGAAGTGCGCCTGGCAGAAGCCAGCGCGGCGAAGAGGTCCGATGCCGAGGCCGACCGGCTGGAGGAGCGGGTCCGCGTACTCGAGCGCATCGCGACCGACCGCAGCCCCGAACTCGCTGCTCAGATCGAGCAATTGCGCGACCTGCACGAACTGGACGAAACCACCGGCAAGGAACCCGCACGATGAATTTCTGGACCGCCGCCGTCATCATCGTACTGATCTGGGGGATCGTCCAGATCTACACCCGCCGTCACGACCGCGATCTGGGGGTTACCCGGGATGAGGACGGCAATCCGGTGTTCGCGCCGCCGAAATCCGACCCCGGCAGCGAAGAGACACGCCGCGAGATCGAGCGGTTGAACGAGCGGATCAAAGTGCTCGAACGCATCACCACCGACGCCAACAGTCACGAAGCGCGGGAAAGCCGCCGCATCGCGGCGGAAATCGACAGCCTGCGCGACAAACAGGCCGACTAGCCACCACAGGTTCCAGGAGGACATGAGGGAAATGTTCGAACCATCATTCGTCATCGCCGTCGCCGCGCTGATCGGCTTGGCCATCGTCGCCGCCACGCTGTTGCTGGGCTGGCGGGGCTGGCTGGCGCTTAAGCAGCGCGAGCTCGACTGCCACCGCAGCGAACCGCGCGAGGCGGGCTCTACCATGGGCGCCGCGCGGATCGAGATCTCCGATCTCAAGGAGCGCATCCGCAAGCTGGAGGCGATCGCCAACGGAGTCGATCTGTGAGCGCGGTTCGCAATGATGCTGCCCGGGTCGGGATCGGTCTGGGGAGCGCGATTGCGGTCGCCATCTCCTGGAGCCTGCATCAGTCGATCGTCTGGGCTGCGATCCAGGGCTTCTTCGGCTGGTTCTACGTCCTCTATTACGCGCTCACCCGGCCCGGCGGCCTTTCCGGCTGACGGGGGGCTCGCTCGGTCCTGTCCCGCGATGGACGCGGGATTGCGGTGCGGCTAGAGGCGGCGCCATGAGACCACTCGACGACATTGCCGAGGAGTACAATTTCCTCGAAGGCGACGAACGCTATCGTCTGCTGATCGAACTCGGCCACGAGCTCGATCCCATGCCCGATGCGCTCAAGACCGATGCCACGCTGGTGCGCGGCTGTTCGGCGCAGGTGTGGGTCTATCCCACCGAAGTCGCGGGCCAGCTCCGTTTCCTCGCCGACAGCAATGCCGCGATCACCAAGGGCATCGTCGCGCTGGTGATCGCCGCGGTGCAGGACCGCCCCGCCGCCGAGGTCGCCAAGATGGATGTGGCCGCCGCGCTCGATCCCTTCGATCTCAAGAACCAGCTGTCGTCCAACCGCACGCAGGGCGTTCCCAACATGATCGCGCTGGTGCAGCAACACGCGGCCCGGATCTCCGCGAGCTAGGATGCGCCTGTTCTATCGCGTCGCAGGTCTGCTGGCTCTGGCGCTCGGAATCGTGGGCGCAGTCCTGCCGCTGATGCCGACGGTGCCATTCCTGTTGCTGGCGGTCTATTTCTTCGCGCGGAGCAATCCCGAGTGGGAAAAGCGCATTCTCGATCATCCGCACTGGGGCCCGCAGGTGCGCGACTGGCGCGAGCGCCGCGCGATCAACCGGCGCGCCAAGACCCTGGCGATCGGCGCGATGGCGACCGGCGCGGTGTTCACCTATTTCACCCTCGGCGCGCCATGGTACTACGCCTCGATCGCGGTCCTGGTGATCGCGGGCAGCTGGATCGCGACGCGCAACGAGTAAGGGAGGTCCCGCGCCCGGGGCGCCCGCTTCGGAAACGGGTTCTGCGCGCACCTCAGCGGCGCGGGTCCTCGCTCGGTGCGAATATGCTCCCGGTCCACGCGCTTTCGCTGCCGCGCGTCACGCCGTATTCGAACAGCTGGTTCATGTAGGACTGCGAAAATTGCTCCTCGGTTTCCAACTGGAATTCGGGTCCGATGTAACTGATCTGGAACCCGATGCCGTTGTCCTTGGCAAAATTCTGCACATTGAGAAGCATGGCCCGGTCGTGCGCCGAAAGCACCGTCGAGAGCGCGCGACTGATGATCGCGAAAGTGGCCGGTTCGACCAGCCTGTATTCGGGGCGGAGGCGCCCATTGAGGATCACGAATATCTGGTCCTGGCTCTGCCGATCTTCGTCCCCTTCTCGTGCAATGACGCTTTCGGGTATGGCGAGGAAGCCAGCGGTCGCCGATCCATCGACATGCATTTCGCTGAAGCTCTGCGCGCCTTCGGTAACCTCTATCATGACCGGCGCGAACAGGCCCGGGATACTGGCTGAGGCGAGCAGCACCCGGCGAAACAGCTCCAGACGGCGGGGATCGGTGCTTTGCGCGATCGCCCCCATGTCCCACACTACCCCGCGCGCCGCATCGAGATTGGTCGTCTGGACGAGCAACCGGCGCCCCTTGCCATGTTGCTCGGCGATCGCTTCGAGCAGGGGTTCGTCGACGTTCTGCGCAATCAACTCGGCCAGCGGCGCGGTATCGGCGATGCTGGGCTGCGTGAGCAGTCCGACCACGCCGCGCTGGCGATAGATATCCTTGCGGGTGACCCCGGTATAGAAACCGCGCACGCGATCGTCATAGTCGGAACCCAGAAAGGCGAAAGGAGCGATCAGCGCGCCCGTGCTGACTCCCGAGACGATGGCAAATTCCGGTCTCTTTCCCGTTCCGCTCCAGCCCTTCAGGAAACCGGCCGCATAGGCGCCGTCGTCGGAGCCTCCGGATAGCGCGAGAAAGGCGCCCGGACGATCCGACATCCGGTCTTGCGCCATTGACGCCCGCATGGCGTCGAAGGCCCCGGGATCGGCATCGGCCCAGTAGCGGACCGAGGGGAAACCGGGGACGACGGCCTGCTCCGCCTGCGACTGCGTGTGGGCGATCCGCTCGGGCCAGGTCGCGCAGCCGCCCAGCGCAAGGGCCAGTGCCACCAGCAGGGTCGATGTGCGGCGCATCAGCGGGGTGCAGCCAAAGGGATAGCGTGGTTCCAGACAGGGGGCCATTGCGGGCGGAGGCGTGAAAAAGGCACAGACAACACCGAGAATACCACTCCGAAAGCCGCAACGCGTGGCGGCGGTCTTACGTCAGCCCGCAGGCAAGAACAACGGGAGGCGACGGTCGCGATCTAATGGCCGAAATGAGGCATAAGCCTTCCGCCGTGGCAAAGAGCGACGCCATCGTTGCCCGACATGACTTAACAAATGCAAAATCCGATCTCTATGATCGCGATTTTCGGTTAAGAACATATTAACCAGTGGAACGTCCGGGCATCCGCTCTTCATCGCGAGTTTTTGGTTGAAATTAAGGAACCCATATTCTCCCCAATCTGATCGACGCCGAATAGCCTGCTATATGTCACTCACAAATGGCGCACCGAGTACTGCAAGCCGCAGCCGGTTCTTGCCAGAGGACATGGAAATGCATTGGTTTGAGACAAACGCGCCGATAAGGCAGAAGACCTTGATCGCTTTCGGAACGCTGATCGGAGCGATAATCCTGCTCGGGATGATTGCCGCCATCCGTGGAGACTGGGTCATGGCCGGTGCTACGGCGCTCGTGGCGGTGGTCTGCGCACTGCTCGCCCGAGCGTTTCGCGAAGCAATCTGCACGCCCTATGTTTCCACCGTAGTCCGAATGGAGCAACTCGCTGCGGGCGATCTTGCCACGCCTTTCACCTACACCGAATACCAGGATTGCGTCGGCCGAATGACGCGCGCGATGTTCACCTTCCGCGATACCGCCGTGCAGCAGCAGCAGAATGCAGTCGAGCAGGCCGAAGTGGTCTCCGCGCTGCGGCTGGGACTGGCACAGCTCAAGGAAGGCGACCTGACTGGCGATATCACGATCGAGTTTCCCGATTCCTATGCAGAGCTCAAGACCAATTTCAACGAGGCGCTGGCGAGCCTGCGTGAGCTGATCGGCTCGGTAGCCGAAGGCGCCGCGACGAAATGGACGAGCGCCTCCAGGCCACCGCCGAGGCCGCGAGCAGCACGGTCCAGCGGGCCGATGGCGCGATCGCAACAGTCCAGGGCGGTCGCGAAATCGCCGATGAAGCGGTCCGGGCCATGACCCGGGTGTCGGACAGCGCGAAAGGCATCGACAGCGTGATCGAGGGCCTCGACAAGATCGCCTTCCAGACCAGGGTGCTGGCCATGAACGCGGCGATCGAAGCCGGTCGTGCCGGCGAGGCCGGGCGCGGCTTCGCGGTGGTCGCCGATCTGGTCTCGGCGCTCGCCAAGCGCGCCGAGGAAGAAGCCGGCAATGCGAGCGATCAGCTCACCACCACCCAGACCGATATTCTCGCTGCGGTTGGCATGGTCGAGAAGGTCGATGGCACCTTCGTGAATATTTCGGGCGACGTGAGCGAAGTCCACACGCTGCTGAGCCAGATGGCGGACGACAATCGCGCCCAGTCCCGCGCCATCGCCGAGATCAATGTTGCGATCCGGGAGATGGACCAGTCGACCCAGCAGAATGCCGCAATGGTCGAGGAAACCTCGGCTGCGGCGCGCAATCTGACGGGCGAAGTCGCCGCGCTCAGCGAGCAGGCCGGGCAGTTCCGGATCGACAGCGCCAGCCGCGCCGCTCCAAACCCCCTCGCGGGTTTCGCCAGGTCCGCCGGTGAGAATGCCTCCGGTCACCGCGTTCCGGTCAGGCACGTTGCAGCGGCGGAAGCGGCCAACGATCATCCTGCGACGGGCGAATGGGCTTCATTCTAGAGCCCGGGAAGCAGCATACGCTCGTCCTACCGTTCAACCGCAGGGAGAGGGCCGGCTTTAGAGTGATTGGCCGAGCCTCGAAGTAGGTTGCGGATTGCGGAAGGCGTTGCAATCCATGGCTACGAAGAGGCCTTCCGTCGCATGATCTCGCAACTGTGCTTCAGCCGGGCGCGGTGGCTGCCGAGTCCCGCTTCCGAGCGTCGCGTTGGGGCTGGCCAGGGGCCAGCCCTAGTCCTTAAATAATCGATCGCAGTTAACTCATGCGCACCAGCCTAGCTGGGTCGAGTCAACAAACAACGAGCAACCGATCGTTTCAAAGCCACCTCCTGCTGTCCTGCCCAAGCTATCCCAGCCAATCCTCAAAATTGCTTGCTGACCGAACGGTGTTGAGCCGCTAGGTTAACTTCTCTACGCCCGGAAAGCCTGCAGAGAGAATTCTTAAATCGATGGCGATTAGTCCCAGCCCGATAACCTGGATTGAAAGCCATGTACCCGGCGGGAAGAAAGTTGCGCTGCTGGGACTGGCGTTTTTCGCGCTCACTTCGCTGACCATCGCGATGACGCGCTTCGGTGGCGCGCTCGCCCTAGTCTGGCTCGGCACAGCGATCCTCACCGCCGTGCTGGTGACGCTTCCCAGGCCGCAGTGGAGCCGGGTCCTCTGGGGTTTTGCAGCCCTCAGCGCGGCGGCGACCAGCCTCTTCGGCTTCGGCCCGCACATGGCACTGCAACTGGCGGCCACCAATGTGTTCGAAGCCTATGTGATCGCGCGCTTGTTGCTGGCGCTGCGGCCGCAGCGCGACTGGCTCGAGAGCGTCGATGGGCTTATCGTCCTGATCGTCGCGGGCGGGCTTATCGGCCCCGCGCTGGCAGCGATACCGGGGGGCTTGATGGTAGCGATGGTGGCGCCGGGCGGCTGGCTCTCGCACGCGACCGACTGGATCGCCGGCCATGGGCTGGGTACGCTGCTCGGCTTCCCGATCGCCTACATGGCCACCTCGGGCGCACTCTCGAAGGAAACTGCCGCCTCTCGTCCGGCGGTCGTTGCGGAATGCATCGGCCATGCGCTGATCGTCGGCGTCGTGACCGCGGTGGTCTTCCTGCAAGCCGATTTGCCGTTGCTGTTTCTTCCCGTCGCGCCGCTTTTGTTCGCCGCCTTCCGCCAGGGCCGCATCGGTGCGTCGATCGGATTGTTCACCATCGCCCTAGTCGCCATCGTCTCGTCTTCGACCGGCCAAGGCGTTTCGCTCCCGGCCCTCGACGCCTTCGGCGAGAAGGTGCTGTTCCTTCAGTTTTACCTCGCCGTGCTGCTGCTGCTCGCACTGCCGGTATCGGTGGCGCTCAAACGCAATCAGCTGCTGTTCGCCCAACTCGAGGAGAAGAAGGCGCTCAAGGCCCTCATTTCCGATCATTCGGACGATGCACTGCTCAATCTCGACAGCGAAGGTCGGGTACGGTTCGCGTCCCCGGCGGGCGAGCGGCTAAGTGGACGGACCGAGCTGATGGATCTGCCACTGACAGTTTTCTTCGATCCGCTCGACGAAGTGCTCGTGCTCGGCGCCCTCACCCGCGCCGGCCAAGAGCCGGGTCAGACCTGCATGATCGAACGCCCGGTACTGCGGGGCAAGGATCAGATCTGGCTCGAGGCACGGATCCGGGCCGTCCCCCGCGCCGAAATCACTCGCCCGATCGCGAGCTCGATAGGGGCCCCGATCGTAGGCTATGCCGTCACCATCCGCGATGTCACCGCGAGCAAAAGCGCAGAGTTGCGCGCCTTGCGCGAGGCGGATACCGATGCCCTCACCGGCTTGCCCAACCGCCGCGCATTCCTGCGCCACCTCGAAGCCCGGCTCGAACATGCGGCGCATCGCCCCTTCATGTTCGCCATCGTCGATCTCGACCATTTCAAATGCGTCAACGACACCCATGGTCATGACGCCGGCGACATGGTGCTGCGCCGGGTCGCGGCAGCGATGCAGCAACTGAGCGCACCCGAACGCTTTTTCGCCCGCCTCGGCGGCGACGAATTCGCGCTGATCGCCGACGGCATCGAACCGAGCGAGGCGGCGGCGCTATGCGAGCAATTGTGCCGAGAAGTGGCGGAGCTGGATCTCGCCGCGCCAGATGGGACGGTGTTCTCGCTCACCGCCAGCGTCGGCCTGGCAGGAATTGCCGTAGCCTGCAGCGCCTCTCTTGCCCTGCAGGCCGCCGATGGCCCGCTCTACGCCGCCAAGTCGGCAGGCGGCAACCGGGTCGAGATTGCCGCTGCTGGCGAGAATTGCCCCACCCGGCGCTCCGATAGCGCAACGCGAGCGGCTTGACCCCTTACTCTGCGCGGTAGGGCGCAAGACGCCCGGCGATCGCAGCGATGCGCGGGCAGCCATCCCCTGCTGTGTGGGTCCGGCACCTTTGCAAGGTTTTCCCGCTTTTCCCGGTATGGCGCCATTTCCAGTTCGGACCCGCATTCCGGTTCTTCGCGCGGGTCAGGAACCATTCAGCTCAACTGGCCTTATCTAAGCAACGTTTCATCGTAGCGAAAAGGAGCCTGCCATGCCGCTCAGAAGCTATCGCAGCAGCCGTCCCGACCCTTGGTCGGTACCGCGGCCTTACAGCGATGCCAGTCTGCGGATGATGAAGCACGGAAGAATCCTGCCCATGCAGGACGAACCGGGACTGCTTCGGCGCCTTCTCAGCCGCTGACGCAGCGGGGCCATCCCAGCTCAATAATCTGCGCTGAGCAATGCGCGTCCGGTGTCCTGAACCGTGCCGGGGGCAGGCGTTGCGGCGGCCAATTGGGGGCGGAAGCCGTCGTATATCGCGCGCGCGGCGGTGGCGATCACCGCCGGACGGTTCTCGCCCCCGCGGGCGAAAAAGGCGACCGCGAGGCGGCGGCCATCGGGCAACGTCAGAAAACCGACATCGGTGGTGTAGCGGTTGAGCGTTCCGGTCTTGTGCTCGACCACCGCGCCATAGGGCAGCATCCCGCGAATGCGGTTCGAACCGGTCACGCAGCGGCGCATCATGTCGATCAGCGTGGCGCGGCTGCGGGCGGTCAGCGCCCGGTCGCCATCCACCAGCCGCAGCAACTCGAGCATGGCGAGCGGGGTGGCCGAATCGCGCACGTCCCACAGGTCGCGGCGGGCGGCGAGCAGATCGGCGATGTTGCGGTCGACGCGGATGCCGGTGAGACCGTGGCCGCGCAGCCAGCGGTCGATCGCCGCAGGACCGCCGAGCGTGGCGATCAGCTCGTCGGTCGCGCGGTTGTCGCTGCGGACCATCATCCGGTCCATCAGGCTGTAGGCACTCGAACCGCCGATCGCCTCGTCGAGCGAACGGCGCCCGGCATCGACCTCGGACAGATAGGCAGCGGCGACCGCAATCTTCATCGTGCTCGCCATCGGAAAGGCCTTGTCGGTGTTGACTCCGATCACCAGCCCGGTGGTCAGATCAAGCGCGGCGATGCCATATTCTCCGGGATTTTCGCGCGCGGTAGCGGCGAGCCGCTGTTCGAGGTGCTGAAGCTCGAAATGCTGCAGATCGATCGGCTGTGCGGCGATCTCCGCCGGCTGTGCGACCAACAGCACCGCGAGCCAGGCACTCAAACCGAATTTCCACATTGCCGGTCTCCTCGTTCAAGCCGTTGAAGTGTAGGCAAACCTTGCCTCGACTCGCAATTTCTAGGGCCACGGCGTTAACATGTGCTGACACGGGTCGGACCGCGGCTCTGTCAAAAGGTGACAGAGTCACATCGGCGTGGCAACTCTTGTTCTTGTGCTGCACCGCAGGCCGGGAGCGGTGCCTACAGCGCGGAAAGCGAGAACGCAGCCGCGAGCGCGAACGGTTGCGAAAATTGTTTGCCCTGAACGGCACGACTACAGCCGTGGGCGGAGGGTCGCCCCTCCGCCCAAAGTCTTCGTTGGCCCCTTGGTTCAGGGGCTGACGGGTTCGTCGTCCTCGAACAGTTCGATGAGGATGAGGGTGCCAGCTACGGCGACGCCCAGAGCTATAGCTCCGACGATGAGTCCGCCATTGTCGCCGCCGAGTTCGCTTTCATCAGCGATAGGAGCGGAAAAACGCTCGGTCGCGGCAACCGGCGCAGCGATCATCGCAGCGACGGCGGCAGCACCCAGAGCCAGTGCACTTTTCTTCATAGTGAAACTCCACGAGATTGCATTAAACATGGCGGCTTGAAGTGATCGCGACTTTCGTCGCTAGCCCCCCGCCTCGGTCTTGGGGCTGAGGAGGGTTGTAGCATGACTAACTTGGAGCGAAACCGTATTCGGGCAAAATGATACGCCTGGCCCCGGGCTTACGGCTTAGTTATTCCAGCAAAAAACGGGCGGCGGCGGATACCTAACATTCTCCTTGGGTAAGGCGTTCGCTAACCGAGAAAAGGCTGTTTGCTCTCGGGCTCCGAAACCGGCCCGGTCGCAAAGGAGCTACTTGCAGTCCGAAGCTGCATCGGCGATGCCAGCGGAATACGCTGACCGCGCAAGTCGGAACCGATAAAACCCCGGCAGGGAGCGACAACACATGCTCGATCGCATCGGCGCTATCTCGATCCTCCTCGGCGGCGCAGCCATGACCTCGGCGGGATGCGATGCGTCCCACACTTCTCGCAGCGAGAACACCGCCTTCGGTTCGAGCGCACCCGGTTCCGTTTCCGATTGCGCCGAGAAATTCGCCGCAGGCGGGGAAGTATGGGGTGACAATCCGATTGGCGCCTCCTTCGTTTATGACGTAACCGAGGTCGAAGGTCTGGGGACCAACGGGCAGTTCTGGCAGCGCGAGCCTGGCGACGAAGGCACGCATTCCGTCATCATCCACAACGGCGACGGCGCCGCTCAAGCAGTCGAAGACTTTCTCAAGAGCACCCCCTCAGGCGATAGTGAAACGTTCAGTTCCGAGAGTATCTCGCTTGTTCGCGTGAACGAAGCCCCTGAAGCAAAATTCCAGGAAGCCCTGCGCAAAGGCTGCGAAAGACTGCGCGACGGAGTGACCATCCGTCAGGTCACATTCTTCCGCAGCACGCGCTGACGATCTGGTGCTGTCGGGCCGCTAGCCAACCTCACGCAAACCACTCCGGACAAGGCCAGTCCGCGTTAGGTCGCGCCGCTAAAAACCAGATTTGTGACGTCCGGGCGCGTGAACTTCCCCTCGCGCCCGAACTCAGGCTCCGGCGCTGTCGCGGACCACGGCGATGCCCGCCTCGCGCTGGCGCTTGAGTTCGGCCTTTAGCTTGGCCGGGTCGGCGGCGAAGACGAAGCCGAAGCTCACTCCGCCTTCCTTGCCCACGGTCGCGTGGTGGAGCTTGTGCGCCTGGACCAGCCGCTTAGCGTAGCCGCGCTTGGGCACCCAGCGGAAGTAGCGCTGATGCACCAACCCGTCGTGAACCACGGTGTAGATCAGCCCGTAGAGCGTGATCCCCAGAGCCACCCACCAGAGCAGTTCGGAATAGAGATAACCGATCAGGAACATGAAAAAGACGATGGTGCCGAAGGTGACCGCATAGAGATCGTTCTTTTCGAAGACATGATCGTGCGGTTCGTGATGATCGCGGTGCCAGCCCCAGCCCCAGCCATGCATGATGTATTTGTGCGCCCACCAGGCGAACAGTTCCATGCCCAGCACCGCCAGCACGACGGTCAGAATGATGGCGGGGACGGTCATGCGTGTCTCACTCGCTCGGGTTGCGGGTTTCCGGCTGCGGCTGGAGCAGACCGGGCAGCGCCCACCACGGCACGTCGGGCGCCCGATGGTGTTCGTGGTGATAGCCGAAATGGAAACAGGATGCGAGCGATGCCAGCGTCCCGAAACGTTCGCTGCGAGCATTGTGGCGATCGGCGAAGCCGGCATGGCCCGCGCTTTCGTGGCGGTGCGGGCGGTAGGTGCCGAAATAGAACAATTGCAGCGAGGAAGCGATCGCCGGGAGCCCGTAGAGCAACACGATCTTCTCGACCGGAACCGCGAACACCAGCCAGTAGAGCAGCACCATGAAGGAAACGAACAGCACCGAGCGCCAGCCGAAATAGCGGGTCAGAAAGGTTGCGTACCAGCGCCAGAAACGGGTCGGATTGGCGGCGTCGAAATCGGGGTCGCGCACCGAGCCGGGGGATTTGTGATGCGCAAAATGGGCGTCGCGCATCCGCTTCCAGCCGAAGCCGGCGTAAAGGAACAGCAACACCGCGCCCACCGCGCCGTTGACCCGCCCACCGCCCGGAACCAGCGAACCGTGCATCGCGTCATGGCTAACGATGAACAGCCCGACCGAGAGCCAGCATTGCAGCAGCGCAATGGCTAGTGCCAGTGGCAGGCTGTTCCAGGTCAGCGCGAAACCGAACATCGCGTATAGATGGAGGCCGAGCCAGCTCGCGACGATCGCTGCGGCGAGGCCGAGCCCGATCGCGGCCTGTGTCAGGCGCGGGCGACGGGTGGGAAGGGTTGCGGTGCGGGACGACATGGCAGGCGCCTACCAGCCCCAGGTCAGGGGCGGAAGGCCGAGCCTTAGTTGGCCGCTTGCTCGGCGGGGAAGAAGATGCTGCGCATTCCGTCGTCGATCCGCGCAGGCCGATGGGTGTCGACATGGATGCAGCACCAGGCCGACTTCACCTCGGCGAGCACTTCCTCGCCGCGGTGGATGACGGTGGAGTAGAAGGCGCGCGCGCCCCTGAAGCTTTCGAGCACCGTCTGCGCGATCACATCGTCCTCGAGAAAGGCGGGCTTGCGATAGGTGATCTCGTGCTTGAGCGCGACCCAGGCCTTGCTCGCCACCTCTTCGGCGGGCGCCAGCTTCTGCCAATGCGCGAGCACCGCATCCTGGACCCAGCCCAGATAGCGCGCGTTGTTGACATGACCCATGAAGTCGATGTCCGCGGGGACCACGGTGATCGGAAAGGCAAAGGGTTTTGCTGACATGGGTGCCAGTTAGGGATTGATACCTTTCTTTTCCATGACACGGCTATTGCTTGGGCGGGGAAAGATTGCACCTGTTGCCCGCTTGCCGCAAATATCGCCGCTATGGCGAGCAAACCGCGCACACTTTACGAGAAGATCTGGGACTCGCATGTCGTCGAGCGGCGCGAGGACGGCACCTGCCTTCTCTATATCGACCGGCATCTGGTTCACGAGGTTACCAGCCCACAAGCCTTCGAGGCGCTGCGGCTCGCGGGACGCAGCGTGCGCCGCCCCGATCTCACGCTCGCAGTGCCCGACCACAATCTCCCGACCACGCCCCGGCTCGCGGGCGATGGCAGCCGGCTTCCGATCGCCGACCCGAAAAGCGCCGCGCAGCTCGCCGCGCTCGAACGCAACGCCCCGCAATTCGGCATCCGCTACATCGATGCGAGCGCCGCCGAGCAGGGCATCGTCCATGTCGTCGGCCCCGAGCAGGGTTTCTCGCTGCCCGGCACCACCATCGTCTGCGGCGATAGCCACACCGCCGCGCACGGCGGGATCGGCGCGCTGGCCTTCGGGATCGGCACCAGCGAGGTCGAGCATGTGCTGGCGACGCAGACGCTGCTGCTGGCGCCGTCGAAGACCATGGAGGTCCGGGTCGAGGGAGAACTCGGCCCCGGCGTGACCGCCAAGGATCTGATCCTGCACATCATTGGGCAGATCGGCACCGCGGGCGGCACCGGACATGTGATCGAATACCGCGGCGAGGTGTTCGAGACAATGAGCGTCGAGGGAAGGCTGACGGTGTGCAACATGAGCATCGAGGGCGGCGCCCGCGCCGGGCTGATCGCGCCCGACGAGATGGTATTCGCCTACCTAGAAGGCCGCCCCTATGCGCCGACGGGCGAAAACTGGGACCGCGCGCTGGTCTGGTGGCGCTCGCTGCGCACCGACGAAGGAGCGCGTTTCGACCGCAGCGTGGTGATCGATGCGGACGCCATCGAACCCACGGTGAGCTGGGGCACCAGCCCCGAGGATGTGGTCGCGGTGGGCGGCAGCGTGCCCGCACCCGAGAGCTTCGCCGATCCCGCCAAGCAGGAAGCGGCGCGCAAGAGCCTTGCCTATATGGGGCTCGAGCCCGGTACGCCCATTTCCCAGATCGCGATCGAGAACGTCTTTATCGGTAGTTGCACCAACAGCCGGATCGAGGATCTGCGCGCCGCGGCGGCGGTGCTCAAGGGGCGGCGCAAGGCCGAGGCGGTCCGCTGGGCGATCGTCGTCCCCGGCTCCGGCCTGGTCAAGCGCCAGGCCGAGGCCGAGGGGCTCGACCGGATCTTCACCGCAGCGGGCTTCGAATGGCGCGAGCCGGGCTGTTCGGCGTGCCTGGCGATGAACCCCGACAAGGTCCCGCCGGGCGAACGCTGCGCCTCGACCAGCAACCGCAATTTCGTCGGCCGCCAGGGTCCCGGCGCGCGCACCCATCTGCTCAGCCCGGCGATGGCCGCCGCCGCCGCGGTCACCGGGCGGCTCACGGATGTGCGCGAACTGCTGATCGACTCCCCCCTTGCCAGCCCCGACCCCGCTGGCGCATGAGGCCCGCATGACACGCAAGAAAACAGGCAAGGCCGCTATCGCAGGCGCCATCGGTTCCGCCGCCATCGCCGCGGCGATGCTCTATGTCTCCAATCGCAAGAAGAACCGCCCCCAGCAACCCGGCCCCATCCCCCCGTCGGGCGAGAACCCCGAAACCGATTGATGAAAGCCGTCGCTTCGATCGAGGGCCGCGCGATCCCCTATGGCGCGAAGAATGTCGACACCGACATCATCATCCCTGCGCATTGGCTCAAGACGATCACCCGCGAGGGGCTCGCGCAAGGCGCATTCGAGAGTGTTCGAGCCGAGCCCGACAACGTGTTCGACCAGCCCGAGAATATCGGCGCGCCGATTCTGATCGCGGGCGACAATTTCGGCTGCGGCTCAAGCCGCGAGCATGCCGCCTGGGCCTTGCTCGACATGGGCGTACGCGCGGTGATCGCGCCCAGCTTCTCGGATATCTTCTCCAGCAACGCGTTCAAGAACGGCATCCTCGCGGTCGAATTGCCGCAGGAGCAGGTCGACCGATTGATGGAGGTGGCGCGCGAGCAGCCGATCACGGTCGATCTCGACAGCCAGACGGTGACCAACCCATTTCAGGATCGCTTCACCTTCGCGATCGATCCGTTCCGCAAGCATTGCCTGCTCGAGGGCCTCGACGAGATCGGGATGACCCTGGCGCGCGATGCCGCCATTTCTAATTACGAGACGAGCCGGGTGGCTGCGCTGCCCTGGCTCGACAATCCAAGGGAGAATTCATTGTGAAAGCCGTGCTGTCCAAAGAAACCGGCGGACCCGAAACGCTGGTGGTCGAGGAGATCGCCGAGCCCAAGCCGGGCGCCGGCGAGGTGCTGGTCAAGGTCGCCGCCTGCGCGATCAACTTTCCCGACACGCTGATCATCCGCGACCTGTACCAGTTCAAGCCGCAGCGCCCCTTCGCGCCGGGCGGCGAAATCTCGGGCACGGTCGAGGCGCTGGGCGAAGGCGTCGAGGATTTCGCGGTGGGCGACAGGGTGATGTGCGGGGTCGGCAATGGCGGCCTGCAGGAGAAGGTCGCGGTCGCGGCGCAGCGCCTGTTCAAGGTTCCGGACGGCATCGATCTGGTCCAGGCCAGCGCGCTGTTGATGACCTATGGCACCACCATCCACGGGCTCAAGGATCGCGGCGATATCAAGGCTGGCGAGACCGTGCTGATCCTCGGCGCTGCGGGCGGCGTAGGTCTTTCCGCGGTTGAACTCGCCAAGGCCTATGGCTGCCGTGTGGTCGCCGCGGTCTCGACCGAGGAAAAGGGCGAGGTCGCACGCAAGGCGGGCGCCGACGAGGTGGTGATCTATCCCCGCGCGCCTTTCGACAAGGACCAGTCCAAGCAGCTCGCGAGCGATTTCAAGGCTGCGGTCGGACCCGACGGTGCGAACATCGTCTACGACATCGTCGGCGGCGACTATTCCGAGCCCGCGCTGCGCGCGATCGCCTGGGAGGGCCGCTTCCTGGTGATCGGCTTTCCCGCCGGTATCGCCAAGATGCCGCTCAACCTCACCCTGCTCAAGAGCTGCGACATCCGCGGCGTGTTCTGGGGCGCCTGGACCGCGCGCGAACCGCAGAAGAACGCCGCCAACATCGCCGAGCTGTTCGAGCTGTGGCAGGCGGGCAAGATCAGTCCGCTGGTCAGCGAGACCTATCCGCTCGAGCGTGCGCACGAAGCCATCGCCAAGCTGGAAAACCGCGGCGCAATCGGCAAGCTGGTGGTGACGATGCCCGGCTGACAATCCGGTTGCCGGGGCAGGCTGCCGGGCCTATCTCCTCGGGCCGACAGCCCCTGCCCCCACGAGGATCACCATGACCGATTTCAAGGATCGCCAGCGCGGCGAAGAAGCCAAATACGCGATGGACGAGGAAACCGCCTTCAAGATCGCGGCGCGGCGCAACCGCCTGCTGGGCGAATGGGCGGCGGGCCTCATGGAGCTCACTCCCGAGGAAACCGACGCTTACAAGAAGGCGGTCGTCCAGGCCGATTTCGAAGAGGCGGGCGACGAGGACGTGATCCGCAAGGTGCTGGGCGACCTGACCGCCGCCGGGAGCGAGGTGACCGAAGCCGATATCCGCACCAAGCTGGAGGAGTGCTCGGTCGAGGCGCGCCGCCAGTTCATGAGCGAGCAGGGCTGACACCATGCCGATGCCCGCCGAGGAAATCGAACGCCTGATCAAGGCCGCCCTGCCCGAGGCACAGGTCGAGATCCGCGATCTGGCGGGGGACAACGACCATTTCGCGGCGCATGTCGTCGCGCCCGAATTCGCGGGCAAGAGCCGAGTCCAGCAGCACAAGCTGGTCTACGAGGCGCTCGGCGGCCGGATGGGCGGCGAGCTCCACGCCTTGCAACTGACCACTCAGGTTCCCACCTGAATCATCCAAGCAAATTCGTAATGGAAGGCAGGACACCCCAATGTCCGATGTAAACTCCCGTATCACCGGCATCGTCGGCGAGGCCGACGTCGTACTCTTCATGAAGGGCACGCCGCTGTTTCCGCAGTGCGGCTTCTCGAGCCGTGCGATCGCCATTCTCGACCATTGCGGCGTCGCCTATGAAAGCGTCGATGTCCTGCAGGACATGGAAATCCGTCAGGGCATCAAGGGTTTCTCCGACTGGCCGACCATCCCGCAGCTCTACGTCAAGGGCGAGTTCGTCGGCGGCAGCGACATCATGATGGAGATGTTCGAGGCCGGCGAATTGCAGCAGCTGATGGACGAGAAGCAGGTCGCCAAGGCCGAGAGCTGACCGACGACGCCGCCACCGGCGTGCAACCACAACGGGAAAGGCCCGCGTGACCGACCAAAGTCACGCGGGCCTTTTTTGTGCAGTATTCGGGGAGGCGGGACCGCAGACCAGGAGCGGCCCGCCTCGGTTCGAAGACCATCAGGGACGCTTACTCTATGCAGGCCTCGTGCCAAACCCGTTCGAGTTTGGCTTTCCGCGCATCGCGGTGGTTAACACCCGGACCGCTGCAAGCGAAGGTGTAAATTATCCCGACACGCAGCGAGGTCTTGCCTGCTTGGCAAGCCGTCGCCCAGCATGCAGTAGGATCAACATGAGCGCTTCCGACGACCAACCCATCCCCGCCGCAACCCTGGTGATCTTTCGTGGAGGGCGCGAGGGAGCCGATCCCGAATTGCTGATGGTGGTGCGCTCGCGCAAGATGTCCTTCGCCGGCGGCATGGCGGTATTCCCCGGCGGCCGCGTCGATCCGGCGGATTACGACCTGGGGCGGCAGCTTGCTCGAGGTGAAGATCCGGAGGAACTCGCGCACCGCATTGCCGCGATCCGCGAGACGCTGGAGGAAACCGGCCTCGCCGTGGGCCTTACCGGCACCATCGACGGTACGCTTGCGCGCGAGGCCCGCGCCTTGCTGCTGGAACAGGGCGCGCTTGCCCCGGTGCTCGAGCGCTTCGGCTGGGCGATCGACCGGAGCGCCATCATCCCCTTCGCGCGCTGGCTGCCGCTGGGCATGGCGCACAGCCGCATCTTCGACACCCGCTTCTACCTCGCAGATCTGGGCACCGGAGCGGTCGATGTCGAAGTCGATGCCACCGAGAACACCCGATTGTTCTGGGTCAGCGCCCAGGGCGCGCTGGAGATGGCCGAACGCGAGGAGATCGCCTTGATCTTCCCCACCCGCCGCAATCTGGAACGGCTGGCCCTGTTCGGCGATTTCGCCGCCGCCAAAGCGCATGCCGAAGCGACTCCGGTGCGGATCATCACCCCGCAGATCGACGAAAGCGGTGCCGCACCAGTGCTGCGCATCCCGTACGACGCCGGCTATCCGGTGACCACCGAAGTGCTCGAAAATGCCATGCGCGGCGACTGAGCCCCGCTACCGACTGCTTCGCAAGCGCTCCTGAACGGACGCGCCCGCGCGGAAAGTAAGTCCGAAATGGATAGAGTTTTTGGCGTCGCTTCGGGATCGGCCCGAACCCGCCCCTTCCCCGCGGAATACCGTAGCAACAGGATGATGCCGCGCAGCCTCCTGGAAAGCCATTGCATCGGCGGCCATTATAAACACGCCGTTATGGATTATCTCTCCGTTACTTAAAAAGTATTCGGCCGGCTTGACTCTATCAAATTAAAGTTGAGTTTTTCTGCAATACTCGCGCGTCATTAGCCCTATTTTTCCTAATCACTATGTATTTGTCTATTTCCAGTCGCATTTGCTTCTTTACAGCACTATCATTTACATCAAACAAATCGAGAATAGGATGATGGTGTTAGCGGCACGAGTCGCTGATCAATAATATGGGTTGCTACATCCAGGGTCGCTCCGACTGATTATTTCAAGGGAGATTATTGAGATGGCCAAGGAACCCAGAGAAGTCGTTCGCCGGCAGTTGTTCTTTTCCGAGCCACCAACCAAGGAGGTGATCGACCGCCCGCAAACCAAGCTCAGCTTCGATCTCGGCAAAGTCGATCTCGATGCAAAGCAATTGGCGGGGATTCGAAACGAGGCCGTACGCGCGGCGATGGCGGCCGCGGCGAAATTCCTCGGCCGAGATGATTTCGCAATCGATAGCGAAAGCTTTTCGACCTTCTCGACCTTCTCGACCTTTTCTTCGGCGGCATAGCTTCCCGTGTTGCAGCGGCTCTAGATCGGGCCGCTGCAACCTGAGCTATGCGAAGTTTTCGAGCGTTCCGCTTCGGGCGCACAGGGAGTAAGGCGCTATGCCGACCCCATTTTCGACCTTCGTTGTAAAGGTAGCAAGTCGCTGCAATCTGAATTGCGACTATTGCTACATGTACAATCTGGAGGATCGTAGCTACCGCAACCAGCCGGCTGTGCTGACCGATGAAGTTGCGCGCAACGCTGCCAGCCGAATCGCCGAGCATGCCGTAGCGCACGACCTTGGCGCGATTCACTTCATTATGCACGGAGGGGAGTCCCTCCTCGCGGGCAAGCGACGGATCGCGCGGATCGCCACAATCGTGCGCGAGGTGCTTGCCGTTCACGATGTGCAGGTTCGCTTCAGCATGCAGTCCAATGGCATGCTCATAGACGATGAATGGATCGAGCTCCTGGCCGATCAAGGAATCCGCATCGGTGTCAGCGTCGACGGCCCTCGCCAAGTGCATGACCGGCACCGGCGGGATCATTTCGGCAAGGGGTCGTTTGACCGCGTCGTCGGGGCCATCGCTCAATTGCAATCGCACCCGCGCGGCCCGGAAATCTTCTCCAACGTCCTTGCGGTGGTCGACACCGATATCGATCCGGCGGCGCTCCTGGATTTCTGGGACGAGATCGACGTCGTCGGCTTCGATCTCTCGCTTCCGCATGCCAATCACCTGCATCCTCCGCCTGCACCGATCGAAGCCTATCGCGACTGGTTGATTGCCTTCTTCGATGGTTGGTTCGACCGCAACAAGCCCAACCGCCACGTTCGCTATTTCGAGAACATGATGCGGATGATGTTCGGGTGCCAGATCAGCACCGACAACATCGGTGGCAAGCCGGTCGATGTTCTGGTTATCGAAACGGACGGCAGTCTCGAGCCGACCGACGCTTTCAAATGCTGCTTCGATGGCGTCACCAAGCTGGGTGCCAATCTGGCCACGACCGCGCTCGACGAGCTGTCGGACAACCCCTTGATCGAAGCCTTTCAAAAGGGATCGACCGGCCTGTGCGATACCTGCCAGGCGTGCGAGGCTCGCGACATCTGCGGAGGCGGCTACATGCCGCACCGCTTCGGCGAGGATAACAGCTTCAATCACCCCAGCGTTTACTGCGGAGCGCTCAAGCCTTTGGTCCATCACATGCACACAAGGATCGTGGAAAGCCTGCCGGCGCAGATGCAGGGAATGGCAGCATGAACGATCGGGCCGTCCTCTTCGCCGGCCCCGCGTGCTCCGACCACCGCCAACGCATTCTGGCCATGGTCGCATCGCACAGTCGCAGGCAGATCGAGGCTGTCTGTCGTCACTATGTCGAACAGCAGGCAGTCCTCGGCATATCGCTTGGCGAGGCAGAGACGCTGCTCCGATTTGCCTTCCTCCTCGCGCCCCTGGAGGACAGCGCGACGCTCCGCGCTTTCCTGATGCACCCGACCACGCAATACTGGCTATCCGCCATGCGCCGTGCGAGCGGGGAGGTCGATCGGAAGTTCCGGAGACCATTCGCCCGCAATGCAGGCAATCTCGGAATGCAACTGGCGCTGGCGACGGGCGACGAGAGCCATTGGCCAATCGTGCTCGATGGCGAAGGCGGGATGAGACTTCCGATCCTCGACCGGCATATCGAATTCGGCCGCGAAAGAGCCTCCGCGCGGACCGAAGCCGATATCGTCGCGGGCGGTGCGAGATTTCGCTTCGATAACGGCATGACAGTGGAAATTCCGCTAAGCGACCTCGTCGCCGAGATCGTCGACCCGGAGCCCAGCCTCGAACGCGATGGATTCTGCCTCACCCTTTACGAGCGGCTGATGGAGGGCGCCGTTCAACTGCAACGGCGCGACGAGTGGCTCCGCCCCCATTGGACCGGGACCAACGAGCGGAGCACCGGTACGGTGTATTTCGGGGCCTCCCCGGATCAATACCCCGCCCGCTTTCCGGTAGAGCCCTTCGCCAGGGCGGCACAGCATATCGCGGACGCATCCCCCGAACTCGCTGCCGACGTCTGCAGTTTCACACCGGTCTTCGTCCCCCGAAGCACCGGTCCCGCAATGCGGATCGGATTCACGGTTTCCTCCCGCCAGGGCGCGATGTTTCTCGATCCCGACGAGCCGCAGTTGATGGCCGAGAATATCGTCCATGAGAATGCGCATGTTAAGCTGCGCTATATGCAGCTGGTGGACCCGATACTGGAAGATTTCTACGATGCGGATTGCGAACGCTTCCAGGTTCCGTGGCGGCCCGATCCGCGCCCCCTCCCCGGGATCCTGGAAGGCGCCTATGTCTTCTCCAATGTCCTCGGTCACAGGCGCAGTTCCGGGGTCGATGCCACAGCGAACGACCTGGCCGAAGACATCGCCGGGGCCTTGACCATCCTGCGCCGGCATGGCCGCTTTACTGAAGCTGGCGAACGGTTCTTTTCCGAGCTCGAAGCCTGGAACGCCGCGGCCTGAACATCCCGCGATCGTCCTTTCGCACTCGCTGCTGCGGAATTAGCGCACGATGCATGTTCGATGTTACCGAAGAGACCCGGCTATTTTGGTGAGCACCCGCAGCTCGACGAGAGCGGCAGGCGCCCGGGCGGCACATTCCCACCGGCGCCGGCCATCCGGCTACCGCCGAGGCACTCAACCGCACCATGCGCGGCGACCGACCCCTGCCCATCACCGGCTCGTCGCAGTTTCGCGCCCCGCCGGAACGGGTGGCGCTTCGAAACCGTTCTTTCGTCGAACTCTCAGACAAAGGACGCTTCCCATGGGCACGATCACCACCGTCAATCCGGCCACCGGCCAGGACCTCTCCACCTACGCACAGATCGACCGCAACGAGGCCGGTCGCAAGGTCGAGGCCTGTCACGCCGCTTTCGAGAAATGGAAGCTGCAATCGCTCGATGAGCGCGCCAAGATCATCAAGGGCATCGGCAAGGCGCTACGCAACAACAAGGAAGAGCTCGCCCAGCTGATGACCGACGAGGTCGGCAAGCTTATCAAGGACAGCCGCGACGAGGTCGAGCTGTGCGCCGCGATCTGCGACTACACCGCCGCCAACGGCCCGAGCGAGCTCGCCGACCAGAAGCGCGAGCCGAGCAATGCCGGGCGCGGCATCGTGACCTTCTCGCCGATCGGTGTCATTTACGGCATTCAGCCGTGGAATTTCCCCGCCTATCAGGTGATCCGCTACGCCATCGCCAATCTGATGACGGGCAATGGCGTGCTGCTCAAGCATGCCAGCAATTGCACCGGCAGCGGGTTCAAGCTCGCCGAGATCTTCGTCGAGGGCGGACTACCCGAGGACCTCTTCACCGTGCTGGTGATCGACCACGATACCTCGGACGCGATCATCGAGCACGAGAAGGTACGCGGGGTGACGCTAACGGGGTCGGACCGAGCGGGCAAATCAATCGCCGAGGCCGCCGGCAAGGTGCTCAAGCCGACGGTGCTCGAGCTCGGCTCCAACGACGCCTATATGGTGCTCGAGGATGCCGATCTCGATCTCGCCGCTGAGGTCTGCGCCAATGCCCGGCTCTACAACAACGGTCAGACTTGCATCAACGGCAAGCGCTTCATCGTGACCGAGAAGGTCTACGATGCGTTTCTCGACAGGTTCAAGGCGCGTTTCGAAGCGGTCAGGACCGGCGATCCCAACGCCGAGGACAGCGACATGGGCCCGATGTCGCGAGCCGATTTGCGCGACACGCTGCAGAAGCAGGTCGATCAGAGCCTTGAGAAGGGCGCCACCGCCTTGGTGGGGTGTGAAATCCCCGATGGCCCTGGCGCCTTCTATCCCGCCTCAATCCTCACCGATGTCGCACCCGGGCAGCCCGCCTATGACGACGAATTGTTCGGCCCGGTCGCCTCGGTGATCAAGGCGAAGGACGACGAGGACGCGATGCGGATCGCCAACGACAGCCGCTATGGCCTCGGTGGCGGGATCCTGTCGAAGAACGTCGACCGGGCGATCGAACTCGCCTCGCGCCATTTCGACACCGGCATGGTGTACATCAACACCTATGGCGTGGCCGATCCCGCGATGCCCTTCGGCGGGGTCAAGAACTCGGGTTATGGCCGCGAGCATGGCGGCTTCGGCATCAAGGAGTTCGCCAACGCCAAGAGCATCTTCATCGGCAGTGCGTGATCGGCGAAAATGGTGCGCCCGGCAGGACTCGAACCTGCTGCCTCAAGATTAGAAGTCTCGCGCTCTATCCAGATGAGCTACGGGCGCGCACCGCGGGGCAATAGCGCGGGATTGCCTTGACGCCAAACGGAGATAGAACGGGCGGCGATGGTCAACCCCGCGCCGCCCGCTGCTCCCTCCACCGCGGAGCCCCCGCGCTGGCGCTATTACGACTTGGTGATGGCCGCCTTCGTCACCATTCTGCTCCTTTCCAATTTGATCGGCGCGGCCAAGCCGTCCTTCATTACCCTGCCCGGCGGCACCGAATGGTCGTTCGGCGCTGGCGTGCTGTTCTTCCCGGTGAGCTATATCATCGGCGACGTGCTGACCGAGGTTTACGGCTACGCCCGTGCGCGGCGGGTGATCTGGACGGGGTTCGCGGCGCTCGCCTTCATGGCCTTCATGGCCTGGGTGGTGGTCGCGCTGCCTGCCGCCGCCGGCTGGACCGGGCAGGAGGCCTACGAGCAGGTGTTCGGCAACACCTGGCGGATCGTCGCCGCCTCGATGATAGCCTTCTGGGCGGGCGAATTCGCCAACAGCTATGTCCTCGCGCGGATGAAGGTCTGGACCAGGGGCAAGGCGCTGTGGAGCCGGACCATCGGCTCGACGGTGGTTGGCCAGGGGCTCGACAGCCTGATCTTCTATCCGCTCGCCTTCTACGGTGTGGCGGGCTGGCCGCCCGAACTGCTGTGGCAGGTCGTGCTCTCGCAATGGGCGATCAAGACCGCGTGGGAGGCGCTGCTGACCCCCTTCACCTATCTGGTCATCGGCTGGCTGAAGAAGCGTGAGGGCGTCGAGATCTACGACACCGATACCGATTTTTCGCCCTTCGCCCGATCGCGAGGCTAGCCGTCAAAACGAAAAAGGGGCCGGACGATGCGTCCGGCCCCTCCCCTCTCCCAAGGGAACCCAAGTGTCAGAAGGTGACGCCCACCCCGATCCCGTAGCGGCGCGGATCGAGCGTGAAGATATTGCTAAACAGTCCCGAACTGGCGTCGGTCACATAGAGCCCGGTCTCCGAATTGCTGTCGAAGATGTTCTGCACGAACCCGCGCACGAACCAGCGATCGTTCGCGGAGTTGAGCTGGATTTGGGCATTCGCCTGGACGAAAGGTGCGATCCGGTTGACGCGTCCGTTGAACACATTGCCGAATTGTTCGCCGGTGAAGGCGAGATCGAACCGCGGCACCAGCGTCATGCCGCTCTCGAATTCGGCAGTGTACTGGACGCCGAGCGAGGCCTTCATCTCTGGGGCCTGCGGCAGCTTGTTGCCCCGCAAATTGACCTCGACGCCCGGGCTCAGGACCTCGATGCCCCCGAAAGCCGCCCCGATCGCACCGGCCTGCGCCTCGAGGACCGAACAGATCGAGAAGGCCCCGGTCGAGGCGATGCCCCCGTCGGACGGGAAGGCAGCGGGGCCGCGCAAGCCCATCGCGGGATTCACCGCTGCCACGAAGGCGTTGGCCCCGGCCCCGGTGACCGCGCAATTGGCACCGTTGGTGATATCCTTGATGATCACCGCAGTGGGATCGCCGCCGCCGGGATCGCGCGGGTTGGAGAAGAACTGATCGCCCGCCACTTCGGCGTTGAGGTAGCTGAAATTCATGTTGATCAGCCAATTGTAGGCCGGCCGGATGACCGATTCCAGTTCGACCCCCCAGATCGTGGCATCAATCGTATCGTTCACCGATGTCCGCGCGATGATCCGGCTGAGCTGCAGGTCGCTGTATTTGTAGTAGAACGCCGTGGCATTGAGCTGCAGCGCACCATTGGCGAGCGTGTTCTTCGTACCGATCTCGAACGCATCGATGCTTTCGGAGCCGAACGTATCGCTCACATCGAAGATCGGCTGCAGCGGCGGATTGATGCCGCCCGATTTGTAGCCCCGCGAATAGGACGCATAGATCAGATTGTCGGGAGTGACCTGCCAGTCTAGAACCGCGCGACCGGTGATCTCGTCGAAGCCGACCTCGCGGAACTGCACCAGCTGGTTGCCCGGCACGCCGGGATCGGCATCGAAGCCCCCGACGAAGGGCGAGGTGAACGGATCGTCCTCGTTGGCGAAGGGGTTGAGAAAGCTCGCCAGCGTCGATCGTGCGGTGATGTTCTTGCTGTCGTCGTTGTAGCGCAGCCCGCCGGTGAATTTCAGCGTATCGCTGATGTCGAAATAGACTTCGCCGAATATGCCGAAGCTCTCGAGCTGGAAATCGAGCGTGCGGTTACGGAAGAACGAGGTTGCGAGATAGCTCGGCGGCGCACCCGCGGCGAAAGCGTTGAAGGTCCCCAGGATTCCGGTCACGTAATCGATGGCGAAGCTGTTGACGTAATAGCTGTTCTCGGAGACGCTCGAATCGGCGTAGATCCCGCCGACGAGGAAGTTGAAGGGTCCGTCGAAATCCGAGGACAGGATCGCTTCGACCGACCACGCTTTCCGCTCCTCGTTCGAACGGTCGAACTGCAGCGACTCATCCGAACAGGCTGCCGCGCCTTCATAGACGCCGAAATTGTCCGAGCGGTTGTCCGAGGTGCACAATTGCCCGTTGGGGCCGGTCGGGATCAGCGCCTGCGCGATCGGCGCGAAATAGGCGGCTGAGCCGGGGACGAAAGCCGGTGCGGGTGCCGGCAGCCCGGTCGGGATGCCGTTGGCGGCAAAGAAGGCCAGCGTGTTGAGCGCCGGTGCCAGTTGCGAGCGATCGGTCACGCCCAGATTGTAATCCTGGCGCGAATCCACCGACGCTTCCTGATAGGTCCCGCTCAGCGACAGGTTGAACGCGCCGATGCCCTGATCGAGATGCGCCTGGAAGATCATTTCGTCGGCGAAATAGGTCGGCGAAAAGGCGGTGTTGACCTGCCGCGCATCGGCGGGTTCCTGGAAGTTGGCGTAGGAGCCGGGGCCATAGAGGCTGTTCAACCCGAATGCGGCAGGGATACCCTGAATCGCGAAGAATTCGGACGAACCCAGCGTGCCGGTGAAATTGGCGTTGGTGTTGTTCTTGGAAAAGTCGCGGCGGTTGTTGAGACAGCCCAGCACGCCGGTCGGATCGAACTGGCATTTCTGCTTCTGGATGCGCAGGCGGTCGTCGTCCTCGCGGAAGTAATAGCCCATCAGATCGAGCGTGGTGTTCGCACCCGGTTCGAAGCGCAGCGAGCCGCGCACCGCGTACATGTCGCGCCCGTCGATGTCCGTATTGTCGAACAGATTCTCGGTATAGCCGTCGCGGTTGAGGTAGAACCCGGCGACCCGCACGCCGATCGCTTCACCGATGGGCACGTTGATCATGCCCTTGGCCTTGATGCTGTTGTAATTGCCGTACTCACCTTCGACCGCGGCACCGAAGCCCGACAGGTCCGGCTTGGCGGTGACGACATTGACCACGCCCGAAGTCGCATTGCGGCCGAACAGCGTCCCTTGCGGACCGCGCAGGACCTCGACCCGCTCAAGGTCGAAATATTCGGTCTCGAACAATCGGGTGCCGAACAGCGGCGCGGAGTTGAGATGGATCGCGGTGGCGCTGTCGCAGGATACGCCGACGCACAGATCGCCGATCCCGCGGATGGTGAAACTCGAGCCGGTAAAGTTCGACTTGGTGAAAGAGACGTTAGGCAGCGTAAGCTGAAGATCGCTCGCATTCTCGATCTGCTGCGCTTCGAGCGCTTCGGCATCGAACGCGCTGACCGCGATTGGTACTTCCTGCAGACTCTGGTTCTGACGCTGCGCGGTGACGATGATCGTCGGCGCGTTGAAGCGCGGATCCTCGAGATCGCTGTCGGCGGCGGATTGTGCGTGAACCGGAACTGCAACTGCACCGGCACAAATGCCGGCCAGAAGGGTGGCCTTAACCCTCATAATTCCCTCTCCTCATCCAGCCGTCTATTTTTGCGGCTTAGACACGGAAAGGTAACACATCGTCGCTTGCTGGCAAGCGTTTACGCAGCTTTGTTGCGTATCACCTAGGATACACGAGTTTTTCCATTATTACAGAGCCTTTTAGACTTAACAGTCAGACGAGTTCGCTGCTCAGGGAAATATCCGCAATGCCGCGTCTGCCATCCGCATCGCGGCCGAGTTGGACGAGAATGTCGATCACGCTCGAAGCGTAGGCGATCGTATCGCTGCGCGTCAGGCCGATCCCGGTCTGCATGACCATTAAGGACAATTGCTCGAGCGCGCCGCTCAGCGAATTCGCGTGGATGGTCGAAAAACTGCCCGGGTGGCCGGTGTTGATCGCGCGCAGAAAGCTGACGCTTTCCGCGCCGCGCAATTCGCCCAGCACGATCCGGTCGGGCCGCAGCCGGAGCGCGGCCTGGAGCAGTTCGTTGGCGGTGACCTTGGCCTCGCCCAGCTCGCCCTTCACCGCTACCAGACCGACGCCGTTCTCGCCGGGCAGTTTGAGTTCGGGCGTATCCTCCACCAGCACCACCCGCTCGTGCCGCGGAATCTCGCCGAGCATGGCGTTGAGGAAGGTGGTCTTGCCGGTGCTGGTGCCCCCCGAAATCAGGATCGTGCGGCGTTGCCGGATCGCGGCGCGCAGGAAGGCGATCGGCTCCGCGTGCGGGTCGGGCAGCGGTTCGTCCTGTGGGGGTTTGAGCGGACCGCGATCATAGGCGTCGAGCGTGAGATCGAGCCGGCGGTGGCGGCGGATCGCCATGGTCCAGTGCTTCCGTGCGGCGGGCGGTCCGCAGAACTGGATCCGCGCGCCGTCGGGCAAGGTCGCGCCGAGTAGCGGATGCTCGCGATTGATCCCTTGGTGGCTGACCCGCGCGACCTGTTCGGCGAGCCGCTGGACCAGCCGGTCGTCCACCTCGGCTACCGCGATCTTCTGCATTCCCGGATGCGCGGAGTCCTCGATCCACACCTCGCCGGGCCGGTTGACCAGAATCTCGGTCACGGTGTCGCGATCGAGCCATTGCCGGAACGGCGCGAGATAGGCGTCGAGATAGACGCTGCGCTCGCTCACGACGGGCTGCAGCGGCTCGATCTCGCCCGGCTGGAGAGTAAGGATATGCGCGCTCATGATCGGGCGAGCCTCAGCTCACCTGGGTGAAATCGAGGTCGCGCGCGGTGAAGATGCGGATCGGCTCACCCTGGCGGACGCGCACCGTCGGGCTGCGCTGTCCGTCCTGCTGTGCGGCCACGCCGGCGGCGGATTGCCCCGCGCCGCCCAGCACCACCGATGCGCCGCCCGAGCCAAGCGCAGAGAGTCCACCCACGACGGAAAGCAGCATCGCCGATCCGAAGCGCTGGAAGAAGCTGTTGCCGCTGACCCTACCCTCGAGCCCGGTGGTTCCGTCGAAGCCGACCGCAGGCGAGGCGAGGTTCACCGAAGCGCCATCGGGGCGGATCAGCCGGGTCCAGATTACATAGGCACGCTTCTGCCCGCCCTGCAGGCCCGACTGATACTGGCCGATCAGCCGGCTCGAGCGGGGGACCAGCACCCGTTTGCCGTCGAAGCTCTTCACGTCCTGGCTGACCACGGCGCGAACATAGCCGGGGACGTTGGTATCGATCGCCGTTTCGAGGACCGCAGGGATCAGCGTCCCTTGCGTCACGGTGGTCGAGGGATTGGTCATGGCCCTCGCCTGCGCCGGTCCGCCGCCGACACCGCCCACGCGGCTGGCGAAATCGCTGGCCGAATTGCCGGTGGCGCTGGCGGCGGCGGAGTCGCCTCCCGCGGCCGGGCCTTCCTGCAGCGTGGCCGCGGAAGAACCGGAGTCGAACACCAGCGTCGGACTGGAATAGGGATTGGCGCTCGGCATCGTTTGCGGCGGCGCAGAATAGACGGGGGATGGCGCCGGATCGGAATAGGGCGCAGCCTGGACGGCTTGCCCCGCCGGGACAGCCTCACCCGCGTTCGGAGCCGCGACCGGAGCCGGCTGGGCAGCGGCGGCCTGCTGCGGCGGCGCGCTCCCGATCCCCTCGGGTTCGGCGACGCGCGCCGAATTCATGCTCCACAAAGTCACCGCGCCCAGCGCGGCGACCAGCGCGATCCCGGCGACCATGCCGACCCCTTCGCTGCGCCCCTTCTTGGCGGCGACCACCGGGAAGCTGTTGCGCTGCGCCAGATCGATGATCTCGGCATCCGCACCGTCACGCGGATCGACATCGTTGGCGGCATCGGAAAGCCCGCTCTTGGGGGGCATGCGCATGGCCAGTTTCATGATTCCACCTTTCCTGCCGAGACGGGCGTCGTCTCGGCGCGTGTTTCGCGAGGGGGTCTGACCGGGCCGGTGTTGACCAGCCTGGCCATCTGCTCGCCCGAGCGCAGCACGATCTCGCGCGGCACACCGTCGAGCACGATGACATCCTCGCGGACGGTAAAGTTCACCGGACCTTCGTCGCCTGCGGCATTGGTGGTGAGGATGGCAGGCACCGGACGACCCTGCTGCCACGTCAAGAATACGGCGTCGCCGTCGTCGAAGGTTCGAACCGGCAGCAACGCGGTGTCGCCCGAGCTCGCCCAGGCGAAGTTGAGTTCGGTGGGATCGAGGACCGCGAGCGGGTCCGTGCTCGCTTCGCGCTCTGCCGCGGTGGTCGCGTCGGCCAACTGCGCTGGCTCTTCCTCGGGCTCGTCGGGATAGGTAAAGCTCAGGACGTAGAGCGGTTGGGAGTTCGGGCTGGCCACCAGATCGAACAGGTAGGTCCGCTTGTTGGTCACCACGGTCATATTGGTCGCGGCGCGCGCTTCGAGCGGCTTAACGAACAGCAGGTTCGCGCGCTTGTTGGGGGTGATCTGCCAGGCGGTGGAATCCCCCACGGCGACGTTCTCGATCGCTTCGCTGTCGTGAAAGCGGATCGTGGCCTGGACCTTCACCTGGCCATTGACCCGAACCACCCGCGATTCGTCATAGGGTATCTCGACCAGCCGGTTGTCCTGCGCCGACAGCGGCGCAGCCAGCGGAACGGCCAAAAGGGCAAGCGCCAGCGCGGTAGCGGTGGGACGGATCATTTCTTGGACTCCAGAGGACTCGTATTGGCCGAGCGGAAGCGGCTTCCCACGCCATGCGCGCGCGATACCGGGGCGGTACCGGGCTGCACCGGGGCGGCGCCCGAAGCGGCATTGAAAACCCTTGTGGTGCGGCTCTGCGCGGTCTGCGCCGACCCGCCCGAATCATTGGCCGGCATGCCGACCGGCTGCGCGGCGATATCGATCCGGCGCGCCTGCGCCAGCACCTGCGAGGTGGCCTGCGCCTGCTCGGTCGCCGGTTGCATCGCGGCGGCCGCCGGCGCGGAAGTGGTATAGATCACGGTGGGCGTATCCTGGCGATCGCTCTCCGAGCGCGCGAGGCCGAACACCGTCCAGCCGCCGACCATGGTCGCCGCGGTCTTGAGCACCAGCACCATCAGCGCGACATGGACTGCGCCGATCATGAAGAAGCCCATCGCCGCCTGCGCGTCGACCTGTCCGGGATTCGCGACCAGAACCGCAAGGATCGGCACCGCCAGTTCGAGCATCACGCTGCCGCCGATCACCGCGAACAGCGGCGCCAGCGCCAGCATGGTCACGCCCTTGATCCAGCCGGCGAAAAGCCCGCGCGTCCCGTCGAACAGCGCCATCACCACGAACACCGGGCCAAGCGCCACCAACACCGCGAGCGCGATCCGCGCGGTTACCAGCAGCCCGACCGTGCCCAGCATGAACAGCATGGCGCCCAGCCACATCATTCCCTCGGGCGAGAAGGCGGAGATGTCCTCCGCCCCGGCGCTCGCCTGCTGGATGGCGAGGAAGACGACGTCGATCTTCTGCGCGAAAGTGGTGGTCGCCGATTCGGTCGTGCCCGTCAGGATGCCCGCGAGCCAGTCGGGCGCGCCGATCGCGAGGTTCCAGACGACGCTCTGATAGGCGACCCAGCTGGTGGCGAAGGTCAGCACCAGACCCACCGTGAGCATCCGCGGCGTCAGCGCGCGCACCCCGATGCCCGACCGGCCGGTGAGCAGCTGGATGCCAAAAATCGCGATATAGATCGTCAGCAGGATCGTGAGCACCGCGGCCATCGAGCCGCCGGGCGCGAACAGCCGTCCGAACGCCTCCGCGGTCAGATTGCCCGCGGTGCAATCGACCGCGCGCAGCGCTGCCGCCACCCCCGAGCCGACCTCCTGGGCCACCTGCTGGCAATTGACTGTCATTCGGCGGCCAGTCGCTCGGGAATCTCGCCGAAGCTGTCGTTGGCGCCGCCGCCGGGCCAGGCCGCGCCGGTGAGCGAGGGGAACCAGTCTGCGGGATTGTCGCCCACCGCTTCGCGCAGCAGATCGAGCCGGCGCACCGAACCCTCGCGGCCCGAAAGCACGGTCAGCACCTCGGGCGCGCCCGAGAGATCGAGCCGGACCACCACGCTGGCATCGGGCTGGCGGATCAGGAAGCAGCGGCTGTGCGCGGGCAGCGTGCGGATGAGCGCCAGCTCGTGCTGGGTCAGCCCGAACCCGTCGCAATAGTCCTCGGGACGCGCGCGGCTGTTGGGCATGAAGATCATGGTCGCGGTCTGCTCGACCAATGCGGTGGAAATGCGGCTTTCCAGCGCATCGCGCGCGCTCTGGGTGGCGAAACCGACCAGCGCGTTGCGCTTGCGCAAAGTCTTGAGCCAGTCGCGGATCCGCGCGGCGAAGACCTCGTCGTCGAGCGCCTTCCAGCCCTCGTCGATTAGGATCATGGTCGGATCGCCGTCGAGTCGTTCCTCGATCCGGTGGAACAGATACATCATCGTCGGCGTGCGCAGCTTGGGGTTCTCGAGCAGCGCGGTCATATCGAAGCCGACCACCCGCGTCGAGAGGTCGAGCCCGTCCTCGGCATTGTCGAACAGCCAGCCGTTCTCGCCCTCGCCGATCCAGGCTGCCAAGCGGTCCGCAAGATCGCCCGGCTGCGGGCGACGGGTGCCCGAGAGCAGTTCCTTGAAATGGCGCAGCCGCCGGAGCGATCCGTCGTTGGAATAGGCGGCATCCACCGCAGTGGCGATGGTGGCGGATTCCTCGGGGCCCTCGGCCTTGAGCAGCACGCCCAGCCAGTCGCGCAGGAAGGCGCGGTTCGTCGCATTGTCGGCCAGCGCCATCGGGTTGAAACCGGTGGGTTGGCCCGCGCTGATCTTGTCGTAGCGCCCGCCGATGCCGCGGATGAACAGCTCGGCGCCGCGATCCTTGTCGAACAACACTGTGCGCGGCTTGAACTTCTGCGCCTGCGCGGCGAGGAAGTTCATCACCACGGTCTTGCCCGAACCCGAGGGGCCGATGACCGAGAAATTGCCCAGATCGCCGTGGTGGAAATTGAAGAAGAACGGCGTCGCGCTGGTGGTCTGGAGCAGCGTCACCGCCTCGCCCCAGTGATTGCCCTCGGCCTTGCCCAAAGCGAAACCGTGGAACGAGCCGAAGCTCGCCATATTGGCGCTCGAGATCAGCGCGCGGCGCACCAGATAGCTCTCGTTGCCCGGAAACTGGCCCCAGAAGGCAGGTTCGAGATTGGTATCCTCGCGCACCGCGATCGCGCCGGTGTCGGCCAGCGCAGCGGCGCAGGCGGCAGTCGCGTCGTCGAGCCGGACGAGATCGCGCTCGCGCACCAGCACGGTGAGGTGATGATCGCCGAAGCCCACTGCGCCGTTGCCCAGCGCATCGCGTGCGGACAGCATGTCGGCGCGCTCGGCTGCGGCTTCCTCGTCTGCCGACTTGAGCCGGCGGATCGCCAGATCCATCCGCTCGCGCGCGGTCTGGCGCTCCTGCGGGGCGTAGCTTTCGCTCACCACCATCTCGAAGGGCAGCCGCAGCAACGGGTCGAGCAGGCCGGGGCTGGTCGCTTCGGGATAGTCCTTGAGCCCCAGGATCGCGGCGAATTCAGGCGCGCCCGAACCGCGCTGCTCGAGCGCGTCGAGCCCGAACGAAACCCGGCGGTAGGGCAGCATATTGCCGATATCGGCATCGTCCGAGGGCCGCCGCACCGGGCGCATCTCGCCATTGTAGAGCGCGGAGAGCAGTTCGAGCAGCTCGTTGTTGGTCGTGCCCTGCGGCCCGGTGTAATCGCCCAGCGGCTGCGCGCCATAGGCGGCGAGCGAGGCCATCAGCCCGGTCGCTGCCGATTTGAGCGAGCGCATATCCTTGGGATCGGCCTCGATCTCGGTCTGGCCCTTGCGGCGCCAGGCCTTGGACGCACGCTCGACCAGACCGGCCTTGCCGCGCGCGGGGCGGCGGATCAGCGTCACGAACTGGTCGTTGATGAACAGCGAGCCCGAGCCCAGCCGCTCCTTCCAGCGCTCGGAGATGTGGCGGCTGAGCTCGTCGGGGTAGACGCCGTCGAGATCGACCTCGACCCGGCGCCGGACGACGTGGTGATACATCACGAAGCGCGCATCCAGCGTCGAGCGCAGCATGATCTCGCGCGTCGCCGCGTGCGCGTTGAGCGCTTCGCTGTCCTCGGTCTCGAACAGCAGGCCGGGCACCTGCAGCGCGGTCATCAGCGAACCGTCGCGCAGCAGCAGCGTGTTGCCGTCGACCAGCCTTGCATAGGGCAGCCGGTCGCCCGCGCGCGCTTCCTTGGCGCTCCAGGCAGCGGCTCCGATCCAATTGGTCATGCGGTCGCGGTCCTTCGTCCGATACGCGTCAGGCGGCGTAGCTGTTGCAGCCCCAGCGGTTGTAATTCTTCACCCGCGGGCATTTCGACACTTTGGTGATCCACAGGTCGAAGATGCGCGGTTCGCGCAGGCAGGCGAAATAGCCGATCCCGTGGATCAGCGCGGCAGCGGGCAGAGCCCAGAAGCTGCCGGTGATCAGGAACAGCTCGGTCGTCACCATGCCGTTGATGATGAAATAGTTGAACGTCACGCCCGCGAACATCTGCGGGCGAGTGAGCGCGCGATGGACGGGGTGGCGGACGAGCTGCTGCATCTCAGGCCGCCGCCTGCTGGATGCCCGCGACGATCGAGGCGGCACCGAACAGGATGAAGGTGCCCAGGATCACCGTTGCGCCGAAGCGCCAGTTGAGCCTGCCGGTCAGCATCATGAAGCCCACCGCGGCGACCGCCATCACCGCCACGGCGGTGGCGACATTGCCCAGCAGCGTGCCCTGCAGCCAGCCGACCGCGGCCACCACCGGGCCCGAACCCGCGGGGTCGGCAGCCTGCGCCAAAGCGGCGGAGGGTGCGGCAAGCAGCGCCAGGGCAACAAGACGGAACATCGAACGCATCAAACAATTACTCCCGGGAATGATCGGACAGGCGGCCCATGATGGCCGCGACGTAATGCTGGGTCTCGCGAATGCGGGGGATGCCGCCGGCGCGGATCACGCGGCCGGGGCCGGCGTTGTAGGCGGCCAGCGCGCGCTCGAGATCGCCATCGAAGCGATCGAGCTGGGTGCGCAGATAGCGCGCGCCGCCTTCGAGATTCGCGAAGGGATCATGGGGGTTTACGCCCAGTTCGCGGGCAGTTCCGGGCATCAGCTGGGCAAGCCCGCGCGCGCCGACCGGCGAGACCGCATCGGCGCGCCAACGGCTTTCCTGCCAGACCAGCGCCTCGATCAGGGCGGCGCTCAGATCGAAGCGGCGCGCCAGTTCGGCGACCTTGGCCTGGTAGGCCAGCGGTACGCCCTGCGCGTGGCGGGCGGCGTCGCCGACGATGTGTTCGGGATGCGCGACGCCGGGCGAAAATCCGGTTTCTCTATCGACAGTTCCAAGGAGGCGGGTGTCGAATTCGACATCGACAGGTTCGGCTTCGGATGCGGGCGCAGCAAGGCCCCCCGCAATCCAGCGCGCGCCGTCCTCCTCAATCTGTAACACGTCCGCCCTGGCTTGCGTGGCACCGAAGGCCAGGCTTACCGCCAGGAGGCTATGCGTGCACGCGGCACGAATCATGGCGCCCTCCACAGTCAGACCCCCCGTTGGGCGCTATACATGACACGCGGGTGACAATGAAATCGTCACTGCGCTGAGGAGGCGAAGCGTTCCCGCCCTTCATCGCATTGAGATAACGGCCTGGCCCTTAAACGAGGTGCAGAGGAAGGGGCGACACCGCACCCTTATCTATCTGGCGGCGATGCGCGCGCTTTCGGCGAATTCGCCGCGTTCGAGCATGGCGAGCGCCTGCCGCGCGAGGCGGCGGCTGTCGACCCACTCGCCCTCGGCGGTTTCGAGTTCGACGCGGCTGCGGTTGTCGCGCGCCGCCTCGAACAATTGCCGCGCGAGCGTTTCGTCGCCCTTGCGCGCATAGGCGATGCCAAGGTTGATGAGCCGCGCCGGATCGTCGGTTTCGATCCGGTCATTGTCCATGATAGCTGCGATCGCGGCGGTGTCGCGGCCATCGACCAGGGCCTTGTGACCGAAATTATCCGCCACCGGCGCCTGTGCCATGGCCAGTACGACGATTGCCTGTGCGAGCCCAATCATGATCTCTCTCCTTAGGTTCTCTGTGAGCCTGTTGGAGCAGATCGCAACGCTAGCCGCAACATATCTGTAATATTGTCATCGTTTGGTCATACCACCGCGCAGCTTCGTGTCGAAAGCACTTTCGCCGGCGTTTGTCGCCGAAATGTCATGGAGTGACCAAAACTGTCACGGAGCGGGCCTAGCGGGTGATTCGCGATCAGAATTTCGCGCCTTTCCATCCGGTTTATGAGGGGACCGCAAACCGTGAAGACACTCACTCGCTCGTTCGTAATTGGCACCTCCGCCCTCGCTCTGGCGAGCTGCGGTGCAGATGAAATCGTCTCTCCGGGAACCGGCGGCGACATCATCATCACCAACCCGACACCCACCCCGACCCCCACTCCGACACCGACTCCCACGTCGACGCTGGTCACTCCGGCTGCGGGTTGCCCCACGATTTCCAACCCCGACCAGCTGACCGACAGCGGCACGATCACCGGCCCGACCGGCACCTATCGCGTCTGCACCATGCCCGCGCGCTTCACCGCTTCCTCGACCCTGCCGTTCAACCAGGGCATCCTCTATCGGATGAACGGCCGCGTCGATGTCGGCACCGACGGCGGCCCCGCCGCCAATGACAGCGACGGTCTGGACGACAGCGAAGTCACGCTGACCATCGAACCCGGCGCCATCACCTATGCGAGCGGCTCGAGCTTCCTGATGGTCAACCGCGGCAGCGACATCAATGCGGTCGGCACCGCGTCGCGCCCGATCATCTTCACCAGCCGCGACAACGTTCAGGGCCTGAACAACGTCAACTCGTCGGGCCAGTGGGGCGGCATCGTTCTCGCCGGTCGCGCTCCGGTGACCGATTGTATCGCTCCGGGCGCAAACCCGGGGTCGATCAATTGCGAACGTCAGGTCGAAGGTGCATCCGACCCGGCATTGTTCGGCGGGACCACCACCAACGACGATTCGGGCGATCTGGCTTTCGTCCAGATCCGCTACTCGGGCTTCGTCCTCTCGGGTGACAACGAGCTGCAGTCGCTGACCACCGGCGGCACCGGAACCGGGACGACCTTCAACAACATCATGAGCTACAACAGCTCCGATGACGGGGTCGAATTCTTCGGCGGCTTCGTCAACATGAAGCGGCTGATCGTCGTCGGCGCGGAAGACGATTCGCTCGACACGGATACCGGCGTGAAAGCGAACCTGCAGTTCGTCATCGCAGTCCAGCGCCCCGGGGTCGGTGACGGCATCATCGAAGCCGACTCGACCAACGGGCTCGAGGAGCAGCTTCCCCGCCAGAACACGCAGATCTCCAATGCGACCTTCATCGCCAACAGCGGCGAAGGCGACCATGCGATCCGTATCCGCGGCGGCACCGACTACGCCATCGTAAATTCGATCCTCGTGGATGCCTCGGGAAGCACACCGTGTCTGCGGATCGATCAGGCGATCACGCTTCGCGGTGCGAATGCCGCGCTGGATGAGGAAGGCCCGCCGGTGTTCAACTCCTTCGTGCTCGATTGCGCCGAGGATTTCCGCAATGGTTCGGGTGGCACCACCGATGCGCAGACCAAGGCGGTCTTCGATGCCGGCACGAACAACCGGGCCGACTTCACCAACACGCTGTCGATGACCTTCGTCAACGGCGCGAACGAAAACGGCGTGGCGGTCTTCAACCCGACCGTGCTGTCGACCTTCTTCGAAGTTCCGACCAATATCGGGGCGGTTTATCCGGGCAACAACACCTGGATCAATGGCTGGACGTGCAACTCCGCCACGGTGACGTTCGACGAGGCCGTTTCCGCCTGCACCTCGCTGCCGGTCTACTGATCGGACGGACACGGGGAGCGGCCGCCCTGGGCGCGTTCGCTCCCCGATTTCCTACACGAGAGCCCTTCGGGTTCTGATGAATTACGACCGCAAATGAGGGGGTCAAACCACATGTCGACTGGTAAGCGGCTGGCAGGGTTGCTGCTTTTCACCACGGCGCTGTCCTTCCCGGGCTACGCTTATGCTCAAGGAACAGGCGGCGCGCCGAACACCGGGGCAGAGGGCTCTTCGCCCGACGATAATGCCGACGAGGTGCTGACGGACACTGCGCAGGGTACGGCGCAGACACAGCAGGTGGACGAGCTCGAGGAAGAACAGCCCGATGTCTCGATCCCCGGCGGCGGCAGCACGATCGTCGTGACCGGACGGCGACGTACGGATCCCGAGCGTTCCTCGACGCAGGTGGTTTCGGTCCTGAGCGCGAAAAGCATAGCGCGGACCGGTGAAGGCGATATCGCGGGCGCGCTTAGCCGCGTGACCGGTCTTTCGACCGCCGGCAACGGCCTCGTCTATGTCCGCGGACTCGGCGATCGCTATTCACTCGCGCTGCTTAACGGGCTTCCCCTGCCCTCGCCGCAACCGCTCAGCCGCGTGGTGCCGCTCGATATCTTCCCGACCAGCGTGATCGCATCCTCGCTGGTGCAGAAGACCTATTCCGCGAACTTCCCCGGCGAATTCGGCGGCGGGGTGATCAACCTCACCACCAAGGCCATCCCCGACGAGAGCTTTCTCGAGCTCAGCGTCAGCGGCAGCGGTGACGAGCAGACCACCTTCTCGACCGGCTACACCTATTACGGGTCGCAATACGACTGGTTCGGCTTCGACGACGGCAGCCGCGATCCGGGTCCGGAACTGCAGGAGTTTCTCGACAGCGGCGCGCGCATCGGCGATCAGGATGTCGATACCAAGGGCATCCTGCTCGAGCTCGGTAACCCGAACCGGATCCTGCTGCAGAAGAACGAATGGCTGCCGATCAACTGGTCGGCCGGGTTCACCGCCGGTACCAGCTTCGATTTCGGCGACACAGGGCGGTTCGGCGTGATCGCCACCGCTTCGCTCAGCAACAAATGGCGCAACCGTCGCATCATCTCGCAGAGCGCAGTCGATGCCGACCTCAATCTCGACAGCGATTTCGTCGAGTTCGTAACCGACAACCGGATTCTCGCCAACGGCCTACTCGGGTTCGGGCTGGAGCTTGGCGACCATCAGTTCCGCTTCACCAACGTCTTCATCCGCGACACGCTCAAGCGGGCCTCGCTGGAACTCGGGACGGATTTTCAAAACGACGACACCGATCTGATCCAGAACACTGCCTGGTTCGAACGGCAATTGCTCGACACGCAGTTCGTCGGCGAGCTCGAATTCGGCGATCTTTCGGTGGACCTGCGTGGCGGTTATGCGCAGACGCAGCGCGAAGCTCCGTTCGACTGGGAGTTCACCTACACCCGCACGAACAATCCCAACGATCCGCTGGGCAATGTCTTCGTCAACACACTCGACCCGCAGCGCGGCGGGGCTGTCGTATCGTTCTCGGACCTGACCGAGGATTTGTATTACGGCGGGATCGATCTGAGCTATCTGGTCACCGACTGGCTGAGCGCAACGGTCGGCTATGCCTACACCGACACCGAACGTCTCTCGACCCGGCGTGAGTTCGACATTCGCGCCTCGACCGGCTTCCCCGATGTCTTCGGTGGCTTCCGTCCAGACAATCTGCTGGGTGATGCGCTGATCGAACTGGGTTTCGATCCGGCGGCCCAGCGGGCTGGCGGTCTCGGCCCGTTCGAATACAACATTTTCGAAACAACCCAGTCCGACCCGGCCTTCGCGGCCACGTTGAAAATTCACGCGGGTTACGGCAAGCTCAATATCACGGCGGCCCCCGGGCTAACGCTCGACGCCGGCGTGCGCTACGAAGACGCTGTCCAGACGGTCAATCCGGTCGAGGTGTTTGCAAACCCGCTGGGCTCCACCAGTTCGACGCTGATCGCGAACGACTATTTCCTGCCGGCGGGAACGCTCACCTACGAGATCACGCCCGACCTGCAGGCCCGCATCAGCGCATCCGCAACCATCGCCCGGCCGCAGTTTCGCGAGTTGATCTTCCAGACCTATTTCGATCCCGAAACCAACCGCCAGTTCAACGGCAATCCGCGCCTGGTCGACAGCGAACTGATCAATTACGAAGCGCGTCTGGAATATTACCTCGGCGGCGGCGACCGGATCAGCCTGGCGGGCTTCTACAAGGACATCGAGAACCCGATCGAGGTCTTCTCGAGCTTCTCCGATAACGACCAGATCAGCGGTTTCGCCAATGCTCCTGCGGCAACGCTGTACGGCGCCGAGCTGGAAACGCAGGTGACCTGGGATCTCTACGACTGGGGCGGCTTCTGGGAGACCAAGCAGTTCCTGGTCGTGGCAAACTACACTTACACGCAGTCCGAGCTGAAGGTCGGCCCCGACGACATCGCGCAGGTGTTTCCGTTCGCCGACCAGCCGGCGACCAACTTCTTCCGCGACGGCGTTGCTCTGACTGGCCAGTCGGATCATCTGGTCAATCTCCAACTCGGGCTGGAGGATCAGGAAGAACTGCAGCAGTTCACCGTGCTGTTCAGCTATGCCAGCGAACGCGTGACCAGCCGCGGCACTTCATCGCTCCCCGACATCGTCGAGGATCCGGGCCTGCGGCTCGACCTGGTCTATCGCCAGGGCCTCGAGGCTTTCGGTATTCCGCTCGAACTGAAGCTCGAGGCGCGCAATCTCACGGGGCGCGACCATCTCGAGTTCCAGGACAACGGGACCACCCGGATCGACATCAACACTTATGAGGTCGGGCGCAGCTTCGGGGTCGGGCTTTCGGCCGAATTCTGAGCCGCACGGACATTATCCGCCGAGCGAGGGGCCGTCCTGCGGGGCGGCCCTTTTCGTTTCTGCAGTCGGTTCTGCAATCGGGAAGCGGCTCAAGCCGAGTCGTAGACGTAGCCGACCGAGCGCACGGTGCGCAGCGGCGGTTCGGCGCCGACCGCCTCGAGCGCACGCCGCAGGCGGCCGATCCAGACATCGACGGTGCGTTCGTCGATCGGGGAATCCTGCTTGCCCAGACCGGCGATGAGCGCCTGGCGCGTCAGCACCCGGTCGGGGTTTTCCGCCAGGAATCGCAGCAGCCTGAATTCATTGGGGCGCAGGCTGACCGGCTTGCCAGCCCAGCGCGCCTGCAGCGAGCCCATGTCGATCGTCAGCGGGCCGAGATCGAGCACCTTGGCAAGATGGCGCTGCTCCAGCGGCGAGCGCAGCGCCAGCACCCGGTCGAGCACGCTGCGGCGATCGAGCGGCCCGATCAAATAGTCGTCCGCGCCGGCCTGCAGCGCGCGGCGGCGATCCTCGGCGTCGCCGCACTCGAGCACCATGGTCACATGCGCGTCCTGCATCCGCGGATCGGCGCGCAGCCGGCGGCACATCTCGAGCCCCGCCATGGTGGGGAGCACCCAGTCGACGAACACCCAGACCGCGCCTTCGGCGAGCCGGTCCGGGCCATCGGCGCCCAGCCGCGCGAAGACGAAGCGCGTGCCTTCGTGCTCGAAGCTTTCGAGCGCTTCGCCGAGTTCGGCGGTCAGAAATATCGTGACGGTTTCCACCCCGGGCCCCTCCTTGGGAGAGAGACCGGATTGGCGCGCTAGTGTGACCTGATTGTGACGGGATTGCGGGCGAAATTCAGATAGCGCGGCCGACCACTTCCTTCATGATCTCGCTGGTCCCGCCGTAGATCCGCTGGACGCGCGCATCGCGCCACAACCGGGCGATCGGATATTCGTTCATATAGCCCGCACCGCCATGCAACTGCAGCCCCATGTCGCAGCACTCCCATTGCAGTTCGGTGTGCCACAGCTTGGCGGCGCTGGCCTCGTCGGTGGTGAGTTTGCCCTGCAGATGGCGCGTGATCGCCCAGTCGAGATGCGCCCAGCCGACCTGCAGCTTGGCCTTGAGGTCGGCGAGGACGAATTTGGTGTTCTGGAACTCGATCACGGTGCGACCGAAGGCCTTGCGGTCCTTCACGAAGGCGACCGTCTCGTCGAAAGCGCGCTGCGCCCCCGCCTGCGCGCCGACGGCGATAGAGAGCCGTTCCTGCGGCAGTTCCTCCATCAGATGAATGAAACCGCGGCCCTCCTGCCCGAGCAGATTGTCCCTGGGCACGCGGCAATCCTGGAAGAACAGTTCGGAGGTATCGGCGGAGTGTTGGCCGATCTTGTCGAGATTGCGCCCGCGCTCGAACCCGGTGGTCCCGGCGTCGACGAGGATCAGGCTGGTGCCCTTGGCGCCTTGGCTGGGGTCGGTCTTGGCGACCACGATCACGCAATCGGCGTTCTGACCGTTGGTGATGTAGGTCTTGGAGCCGTTGACCACCCAATGCTCGCCATCCACCGTGGCGGTGGTCCGGATGCCCTGCAGATCGCTCCCCGCGCCGGGCTCGGTCATGGCGATGGCGGTGATCACGTCGCCCGAGACCATGCCGGGGAGATATTTCGCGCGCTGTTCGTCGGTCCCGAGCCGCTCGAAATAGTTCGCGGTGATGTCGTTCTGCAGCGTGAAGCCGGCCGAGCTGCCGAGATAGGCCAATTCCTCGGTTACAATGCAGTTGAAGCCGAAATCGAGCCCCAGCCCGCCGTTCTCCTCGGCAACGGTGGGGCACAGCATTCCCGCCTCGCCCAGCGCCTTCCACGCCTCGCGCCCGACGATGCCCTCCTCCTCGTGTTGGTCGAGAAAGGGGGTCATGTGTTCGGCGAAGACCTTGCGGACGGTGCCGCGGAAGGCTTCGTGGTCATCGCTATAGGCGGTGCGGCTGGCGGTATCGAGCATGGGTCTGGTCCTCAGGCGTTCAGGAAGCCGGTCAGGCGCTGGCGGATGATCTGGTCGGCTTCGGCCATGATCCTGTCGATCAGATCCTTGCAGGTGGGAATGTCGTGGATCAGTCCGGCGACCATGCCGCAGGACCAGGCGCCGGCGTCCATCTCGCCTTCCATCATGATCCGCGGATAGACGCCCGCGACCTCCTCGATGATGTCCTCGAACTTGAGATCGGCGCCGAGCTTGCGCTCCTTCTCGATCAGCCGTTCGACCGCGTCGTTGGTCATGACCCGTTCGGTGTTGCGCAGGCTGCGCATCACCAGCCTGGTGTCGAGCTCGGAGGCGGCGACGATCGCCTGTTTCACATTCTCGTGCACCGGCGCTTCCTTGGTGGCGATGAAGCGGGTGCCCATGTTGATCCCCTCGGCACCCATCGCGAGGCTGGCGACGAGGCTGCGCGCATCGGCCTGCCCGCCGCTGGCGACGAAGGGAATGTCGAGCTCGTCCGCCGCGCGCGGCAGCAGGATCATGTTGGGGATGTCGTCCTCGCCGGGATGGCCGCCGCATTCGAAGCCGTCGACGCTGACCGCGTCGCAGCCGATCGCCTGCGCTTTCAGGCTGTGACGCACGCTGGTGCATTTGTGGATTACCTTGATCCCGGCATCCTTGAGATGCGGCAGCACCGCCTGAGGGTTGTTGCCCGCGGTCTCGACCACCCTGACCCCGCCCTCGATGATGACCCTGATCAGCCCGCCGTAATCGGGCGAGTTGACGCTGGGCAGGAAGGTCAGGTTCACGCCGAAGGGCTTGTCGGTCAGCTCGCGGCACTTGGCGATCTCGGCGGCGAGCTTCTCGGGCGTTCCCTGGGTCAGCCCGGTGATGATCCCCAGCCCGCCGGCGTTGGACACCGCCGCGGCGAGCTCGGCAAAGCCGACATAATGCATGCCGCCCTGGATGATCGGATGCTCGATACCGAACATTTCGGTGATGCGGGTCTTCATGGCGGCTCTTCCTTTGTGTTTCGTTTTGCAACGCGTATCGGTCGCACGAGAGGCGCGCAAGGGAGAGATGGTGCATGGACGAGCGGGACGAGACAGGCGAGCGGACACCGGTGATCGTGGGGGTCGGCCAGGTCAACGACCGCCCCGAGCGGCCCGAGGACGGGCTCGACCCGGTCGGGCTGATGGCCGAGGCGCTGAGGCGCGCGGACAGCGATGCCGGCGGAGGAATGCTGGCGAAGTGCGATTCGCTGGCAGTGGTCAGCCAATTGGCCTGGCCGCAGCTCAACCCGGTCGACGGCAAGCTCGCCGAAGCGCTGGGCATCGCGCCCGCGCATTGCGAGCAGACCGCCATGCCCAATGGCGACAGCCCGATCCGCCTGCTGCACGAAGCCGCCAACCGCATCGGCGCGGGCGAGGCGCGAATCTGCGCGGTGGTCGGCGCGGAAGCGCTGCGCACCGCGGCGCAACTGGCTGCCGCCACGGCGAAGGCTGGGGACGACAAGCCCAACGCGCTGCGCGATGCCAGCCATAGGCGGCGCGTGGGCTATGCGCAGAGCTATGGGCTGACGGTGCCGGTCGATGTCTATCCGCTCTACGAGAACGCCGGCCGCGCCGCCTATGGCCAGTCGCTCGCCGAGGGTCAGGCCGAGAGCGGCGCGCTTTGGGCGGGGATGAGCGAGGTCGCCGCGCGATGCGAGCACGCCTGGATCCGCGATGCCGTGGCACCGGAAGACGTCGTGACGCCATCGGAGGGCAACCGACCGCTGGCCTTTCCCTACACCAAGCTCCAGGTGGCCAATTCCTCGGTCAATCAGGGGGCCGGATTTTTGGTCACCAGCCTGGCCGAAGCACGGCGGCGCGGGATCCCTGAGGAGCGGCTGATCCATATCGGGTATGGCGCCGCGGCGCATGAGCATGGCGATTTTCTCCGGCGCGACAGCTACGCCGGCTCGCCCGGGCTGACCGTCTCGATCGCGCGGACGCTCGAACTCAACGGAGTCACCGCCGCCGATCTCGACCATGTCGAGCTCTACAGCTGCTTCCCCTGCGTCCCCAAGATGGCGCGCCGCGTGCTCGCCTGGCCGCTGGACAGACCGATCACCCGCTTCGGTGGGCTGACCTTCGGCGGCGGGCCGATCGGCAATTACATGAGCCATGCACTGGCATGCATGGTCGAAACCTTGCGCGAGACCGGCGGGCGCGGCCTGCTGTTCGCCAATGGCGGCTACGCCACGCACAACCACACGATCCTGCTCTCGGCCGAACCGACCGGCGTATGCTTCCCGCAGGATTTCGACTATCAGGCCCAGGCCGATGCGCTGCGCGGGGAGATCCCGCCGCTCGAGGAAGCCTATTGCGGGCCGGCCACGATCGAGACCTACACGGTGCACTACGCGCGCGACGGCACGCCGAGGCTGGGAACGGTCGTGGCGCGGACACCTACGGGCGCGCGGACCTTGGCAAGCGTTCCGCCCGAGGACCGGACCACGCTCGACCTGCTCACAAGCGGAGTGCAGGAGCCGGTGGGCAGGCCGGGCACGATCCTCGACGGCGAGACCGGGAACGATCTGCGCCGTTGGGTGCCGGACGCAGCCTGGAGCACTTCTTCTCCCCCTTGAGGGGGAGGCCGGGTGGGGGTGTTCGGCGCTCGAAGCTTCATGCGCCGTACCCCCACCCCCGGCCCCTCCCCAAAGGGAGGGGTGTAGCGACCCCGTTCTCTGACTGTGCTCGAGCCGCGCGTCAGAGGTCGGTGAACTTCGGCGCGCGCTTCTGCATGCCCGCCATCACGGCCTCGACCTGATTGGGACGGCGGATGACCTGCGCCTGCTCCTCGCTTTCGGCGAGCAGGATCGCGTCGGTGTTGCCTTCCAGCATCGTGTCCATCAACCGCTTGGCGGCGCGGATCGCCTCGGGGTTGCGGCTGGCGATGGTCTCGGCGATCGCCTGAGCACGCGCCAGCGGTTCCTCCTCGAGGAACGTCGCCAGCCCGTATTCCAAAGCCTGTTCGCCGGTGAACTCGCGGTTGGTGTAGGTCAGCTCGCGCAGCACATCATCGCGGATCAATCCGCGCCACAGCGCGTAGCCGCCCATGTCGGGGACCAGCCCCCATTTCATCTCCATGATCGCCATCCGCGTTTGCGGGTGGACCACGCGGATGTCCGCGCCGCTGGCGATCTGCAGCCCGCCCCCGAAGCACACGCCGTGCACCGCCGCGATCACCGGAACCGGGCATTTGCGCCAGGTCATCGCGACTTCCTGGAACTTGTTGGCGTTGCCATGGGTGCGCTCGGTCAGCGGCGCGGCCTCACCCGAGGGCGCGGCGGTGAAGCTCGCCATGTCGAGGCCCGCGCAGAACGCGCGCCCCTCGCCCGAGAGCACCACCGCACGCAGACCAGAAAGTGTCCGCACATGCTCCCCCGCCGCGATGATCGCGTCGAACATCGCCGGGTCGAGCGCGTTCATCTTGTCGCCGCGGGTCAGGCGGACATGCGCGACGCCATTGTCGGCGAGCTCGAAGGATACGCGATCATTGGGCTGCATGGGATGGTTCTCCTGAAGACTGCGCCGATGACGGTGCGCGAGCGATGCGGCCCTGTCCACACCGTTCGGGTCTGGCCGAAGCGATCAGCCGCCGCTCTTCGCGAGGAAGCGCTTGATGTTACGCGCAGCCTGGCGGATGCGCTGCTCGTTCTCGACCATGGCAATACGGACATAGCCCTCGCCTTCCTCGCCATAGCCGACCCCCGCGGCGACCGCGACATCGGCTTCCTCGATCAGCCGCTTGGAGAATTCGAGACTGCCCATGCTCTCGAACCCCTTGGGCAGCTTGGCCCAGGCGAACATCGAGGCGGCCGGAGAGGGGATATCCCACCCCGCCCGGCCGAAGGATTCTACCAGCACGTCGCGGCGCTTCTGATACAATTGGCGATTGCTCTCTATGATGTCCTGCGGGCCGTTGAGCGCGGCGCAGGCGGCCGCCTGGATCGGGGTGAAGGCGCCGTAGTCGAGATAGCTCTTAACCCGCGTCAGCGCCGCGATCAGTTCGCGATTGCCCACCGCGAAGCCCATCCGCCAGCCGGCCATCGAGTATGTCTTCGACATCGAGGTGAACTCGACCGCGACCTCCTTGGCGCCCTCGGCCTGCATGATCGACGGTGTCGGCACACCGTCGAAATAGAGTTCGGAATAGGCCAGGTCCGAGATCACCCAGACCCCGTTCTCGCGCGCCCAGTCGACCACACGCTGGTAGAAGGCGAGATCGACCACCTCGGCGGTGGGATTGGATGGATAGTTGACCACCAGCATGGTCGGGCGCGGGACGGTGTATTGCATCGCCCGGTCGAGTTCCTTCCAATATTCCTCGCCGGGTGTGGTCGGGACCGAGCGGATCGTCGCGCCCGCGATGATGAAGCCGAAGGTGTGGATCGGATAGGAGGGGCTCGGCGCCAGCACCACGTCGCCCGGGGCGGTGATCGCGGTGGCGAGGCTGGCGAGCCCCTCCTTCGAGCCCATCGTCACCACGATCTCGTTTTGCGGATCGAGTTCGACCCCGAAGCGGCGCTGGTAGTAGCTCGCCTGCGCGCGGCGCAGCCCCGGAATGCCCTTGGACTGCGAATAGCCATGCGCATTGGGCTTGCGCGCCACTTCGCACAATTTGTCGATCACGTGCTGCGGGGGCGGCTGGTCGGGATTGCCCATGCCCAGATCGATGATGTCGCGGCCCGCCTGACGCGCGGCGTGGCGCAGGGCGTTCACTTCGGCGATCACATAGGGCGGCAGGCGTTTGATGCGGTATAAGTCGTCGGACATGTGGGTTCCCGGGACACGAATGGCTCTTGTCACATTGATTACCTATTCATGGCGCAGGCGCAAAGACAGTCGCTATAGCGGATGCGCGGATAATCTAGGCTGCTACAAAGGCCTGCTTGCGCGCGGGAGGGATTTGGAATGAGCGACAGACGGGAGACCGGCGGAGAAACGACCGGCAAAGCAAGCAATCCCGAGGCCGAGCCCTTCGCCCAGGCGCTCGCGATGCAGAACCAGTTGGCGCAGGCCATGTTCGCGCCGCTCATGACCGGTGCCGAAGACCGCCCGGTCGCGATGGACGACATGCAGCACTGGGCCGAGACCGGGCAGAAGCTGCAGGGCATGTGGCTGCAATATCAGACCGAACGCCTGTCCGACCCGCAGGCGATGCTGCCCTATCTCGATCCCTCGCGCTGGATGACGCTGGCGCAAGGCTGGTTCCGGCAGATGCCGCTGGCGCATGTCGAGCAGCAAAAGGCGCTGTGGGACGAGGGCTTCCGGCTGTGGGAAGATGTGCTCGGGCAATATGGCATCGGCTCCAAGGCGAACGAGGCCGCGGCGGGCGATCCGCAACTCCCGCGCAAGGACCGGCGTTTCGCCGACGAGAGATGGCGTGCGCACCCTGCGTTTGCGCTGCTGCACCAGACCTATCTGTTCCTCGCCGAACGGGTCGGCGAGATGGTCGACCGGATCGAGGGCCTGCCCGACGACAAGCGCGAGCAATTGCGCTTCACCACCAGGGCAATCACCGAGGCGGCGAGCCCAGCGAATTTTCCGCTGACCAATCCGGTGGTGCTCGAGCGCACGCTGGAGACGCGCGGCGACAATCTGGTCAAGGGGATGGAGCATCTGCTCGTGGATCTGCGCCGCGGACAGCTCAGTCACACCGATTCCAAGGCTTTCAAACTGGGCGAGAACATTGCGGTCACGCCGGGCAAGGTGGTCCACGAGACCCCGCTCTACCAGCTGATCCAGTACAGCCCGACCACCGAGAAAGTGCTCGCCACCCCGCTGGTGATCTTTCCGCCGTGGATCAATCGCTTCTACATTCTCGACCTCAACGAGAAGAAGAGCTTCGTGCGCTGGGCGGTGGCGCAGGGTCTCACAGTATTTATGGTGAGCTGGAAATCGGCCGATGCCAGCATGAAGGATGTGGTTTGGGACGATTACGTCCGCGCCCAGATCGACGCGATCGACCATGTCCGCAAGCGGCTCGGCGTGCCCAGCGTCAACGCGATCGGCTATTGCGTTGCGGGAACGACGCTCGCCGCGACGCTGGCGGTTCTTCACCGGCGCGGCGAGCAGGAGAGGGTGAAAAGCGCGACCTTCTTCACCGCGCAGGTCGATTTCGAGAAGGCCGGCGAACTGCTCAACCTCGTCGACGACCAGCAGATGGCGGCGATCGAGGCGCTGGCACCCGAAGGCTATCTCGACGGCCGCTACATGGCCGCGGCCTTCAACATGCTGCGCGGCACCGATCTGATCTGGAACTATGTCGTCAACAATTACCTGCTGGGCGAGGACTATCCGGCCTTCGACCTGCTCCACTGGAACGGCGACGTCACCAATCTGCCCGCGAAATGGCACAAGCAGTATCTGTGCGATCTCTATCGCGACAACCGACTGGTACAAAAGGACGCGCTTTGCGTCGATGGGACGCCGATCGATCTCGGACTGATCCGCACCCCGGCCTATATCCAGGCTGGCCGCGAGGATCACATCGCCCCGGCGCAGAGCGTCTGGCGGATAACCGATCACCTCGCCGGGCCGATCCGTTTCGTCCTCGCGGGTTCGGGCCATATCGCCGGGGTGGTCAACCCACCCGAGGCTAACAAATACCAGTACTGGCTCAACGAGGGCGAGACGCGCAGCCTTGATGAGTTCACGCAGGGCGCGACCGAGCATTCCGGCAGTTGGTGGCCGGACTGGATCGAATGGCTGCGCGCACAGGATGGCGAAACAGTTGCGGCCGCGGGCAAGCGCAAGCCCGGTTCGCGCGGCGATACCGTGATCGAGGACGCTCCCGGACGTTACGTCATGGCCCGTTGAAGAGCCACGGACCGCCAATGGTGCAGTGCACAATAAATCCTTGACTTCGCAGTTGCAGCATCCTACTTGTGCAATGCAACAAGAAGCGAGGACTCCATGGCCGAGAGCCAGACCAAAGCCGATAGCGCCGCCGAGAAGGCTTTTGCCGAGGCAAGCCTGAAAGGGACTGGCCTGAAGGCGACGGACTCGAAGGCGACGGACTCGAAGGCGACGGACTCGAAGGCGACTGGCGCCAAGTCCGTCACGGGTGAAAACGTCGACCTCAAGGCTGTCGAAGAGGCAGTCGAGGCCGATGTCGCCGCTCCTGCCAAAGCGGTTGACATCGCCAAGGCCGTTGCAGCTGAAAAGAAGCCCGTTGCGAAACCCGATGCTTCGAAGGCGATGAAGGGCAAGAAGAAGGCTCGCGCCGCCAAGCCCGCCTCGAAGAGGCCGGTACTGGCGAAGCAGCCCGCTCGGCCCCGTACGACCCCGAGCCCCCCCATTCCCACCCCCATTCCAAAGACCCAGCGCAAGGATACCGTCATGGCTACTGCCAACACCACCACCACCGATTTTACTGCCACCGCCCAGAACACCGCTGCCGAAATGCAGAACCGCGCCAAGGCAGCCTTCGAAAAGAGCACCGCTCTGACCGGCGAAGTCACCGAATTCCACAAGGGCAATCTCGAAGCGCTCGTCGAGAGCAGCAAGCTGCTCGCCAGCGGCATGCAGGACCTGGGCCGCACCTATATGGAAGATGCCCGGACCGCCGCCGACACGGTGACCGATGACGTCAAGAAGATGGCCGCCATCAAGTCGCCCACCGAGCTGTTCCAGCTGCAGGGCGAAATCGCGCGTCGCAATTTCGATGCCGCGGTCGCCCAGACCTCGAAGAACACCGAAGCGATGATGAAGCTCTTCACCGGGGCTTTCGCGCCGCTTTCGAACCGCGCCAGCGTTGCCGCCGAGAAGGTCTCGAGCGCCGCCTGAGCCGATAACGATTTCTGTCGCCGGGCTTCTCTCTCCTCTCTCTCTCGGCCCGGAGGCAAACGACAACGGGTCGGATGGTGTGCATGCCATCCGGCCCGTTTTCGTGTCATCGCCAACTTTCCGCCTTGGCGAAGGGGTTATTTTGTCATGAAACGCCCCCGATCCGCCCGCCATGGGTTGCGAAGCGGCTCGGCCATACGATATTGCAGTGCTCAATGACCCGCCTGATCGCCTCTTGCAGCCAGCTGCCCCTTCCCGCCCGCGCTGCGGACGAAGGCGCGGGCGAAGACGATAACGACACCGAGCGCCGCATCGGGGTCGCAACCAAGACCCGAGCCAAGCCCAAGAAGCCGAGCCAGTACAAGGTGCTGCTGCTCAACGACGATTACACCCCGATGGAATTCGTGGTGATCGTGCTCAAGCGGTTCTTCCGGATGGATATGGAAGAAGCGACGCGGGTGATGCTGCATGTCCACCAGAGGGGTGTCGGCGTCTGCGGGATATTCCCCTATGAAGTCGCCGAAACCAAAGTGAACCAGGTCATGGATTTTGCGCGGCAGAACGACCATCCGCTGCAATGCACGCTCGAGAAGGCCTAGCGGGGCTTCCGATTGCCGCCGCTTGGCTCGTCTAAACCATAGGGCATGACCCGGCGGCGTTTTCGCGCTAGAGCAAACGACCCATCGAAAAGTCACGGCGCGCCTTGTTCAACTTCATCCCCAGCATCGATCGCTACATCTTCCGGCTCGTGATCGTGCCGATGCTGGGTGTGTTCGCGCTCGCTGCATCGCTGCTGACGCTGGACAAGATGCTGCGGCTGTTCGATTTCGTCGCGGTCGAAGGCGGACCTGTCGGCGTGGTGTTCAAGATGCTGGCCACGCTGATCCCCGAATACGCCAGCCTGGCCATCCCGCTCGGCCTGCTGCTCGGGATCCTGTTCGCCTTTCGCAAACTGGCCACTTCGAGCGAACTCGATGTGATGCGCGCAGTGGGGCAGAGCTACGGGCGGTTGTTGCGTGTTCCCTATATCATCACTTTCGTGTTGATGGCGGTGAACATTGCGCTGGTGTTCTACATCCAGCCGATCAGCCGCTACACCTACGAACAGCTCGAATACGAATTGCGCTCGGGCGCGCTGGGCGCCTCGATCAAGGTCGGCGAATTCACCTCGCTGGCGGACCGGATGGCGCTGCGGATCGAGGAAAGCGAGGACGACGGCCGCGAGTTGAAGGGTATTTTCGCGCGCGTTGCCAACGACAAGGGTCAGGTCCTGTCGATCTCGGCGCGCGAGGGAGCCTTCCTCGCAACCACCGACAGCCCCGACACGATCATCCTCCGCCTGCTCGATGGCACCATCGTCCAGGATACCGGCAGCCAGACGCCGCGCGTGCTAACCTTCACCCGCCACGATCTGCCGATCGATCTTCCGCAGATGGAGGAATTCCGGACCCGCGGCGATGCCGAGCGGGAATATATCCTGCCCGAACTGCTCAGCGTCGGCTGGAGCCAGGAAGAACCCGAAATCAAGCGGGCAGCCAGTCAGGCCAGTTTCAACTTCCGCATGGTCGAGGTCGTGATGATGCTGCTGATGCCGCTGCTGGCGGTGGCGCTCGCCATTCCGCCCAAACGATCGACCAGTGCGCTGGGCGTGTTCGTGTCGATCGTGATGGTGGTCTCCTATCACAAGGTGAACGAATACGGCGAGGATATCGCCGCGCTGGGGCGGATCGATCCGTTCTTTGCGCTGTGGGTTCCCTTTGCGGTCTTTGCCGCGCTGATCGGATGGATGTATTACCGGGTCGCTTTCGTCCCTGGGGGCCAAGCCATCGGCGCGCTCGAAAACATTTTCGCGAAACTCGCCAAGTGGATCGGCCGGCTGTTCGGCCGCGGGCGGCGCGAAGCGCATTTGGCCCCGGCCGAGTAGGACGGAACCATGCAGCTCGATTTCTTTCCGTCGCGGACGCTGACCGTCTACCTCGCCAAGATGTTCATCACCCGCATCGTTGCAGTGCTGGTGATGCTGCTGCTGGTGCTGATGATGCTCGATCTGCTGTCCACCAGCGGCGAGATCCTCGCGGTCGAAGGTAACGGACAGGGCGAATTGCTCACCTATGTAAGCCTGCGCATTCCGCAGCTGGTCGCCCGCTTCCTGCCCTATTCGGTGCTGCTGGCGACGCTCATCACCCTCGTGGGGCTCAACCAGAACAGCGAGGTCGTGGCGATGAAGGCGGCCGGTCTGTCGGCGCATCAGGTGCTCGCTCCGCTGCTGCTGACCGCCGCGCTGGTGGCGGTGATCAGCTTCACCTTCAACGAACGCGTGGTCACGCGTGCGACCGCGTCGCTCAAGAGCTGGGAAGCGACCGAGTTCGGCGCCGTGCCGCCCGAATCCGCTGCCAAGGCGAACATCTACCTGACCGATGGGCAGAACGTCCTTTCTGCCGGCTCGATCGCTGGCAGCGGTGACGATATTGTGATGGCCGGGGTGACCTGGTACCGCCGCAGCCCCGAAGGCATGATCATCGAACAGGTCCGGGCGCCGCGCGCTACCTTTGCCGCGCCCGGCTGGGAACTGGAGCAGGCGACCAGGTTCGAAGTGGCGAATGCGGGATCGGAGAAGCTCGACCGCCTCGTCGTCGGCGAACAGGTGACGCCGTCGCAGATCGATCTTGCCACCGTGGACCCCGACACGCTGCCTTTCTGGGAGCTGTCGGATTCGATCGAGCGCTACGAGGAAGTCGGCAGGCGAACGGCCGAACTGCGCGCGAAATGGTGGCACAAGCTGTCGGGGCCGTTGTCCTCGGTGCTGATGCCGCTGCTGGGATCGATCGCGGCCTTCGGGCTTGCGCGGTCGGGACAATTGTTCCTCCGCGCAGTGATCGGCATGGCGCTGGGCTTCGCCTATTTCGTGGTCGACAACGCCGCCCTCGCAATGGGCAATTTCGGCGGCTACCCTCCGTTTCTGGCTGCCTGGGCGCCGTTCCTGCTGTTTCTGCTGGTTGGGGAGACGGTGCTGGTCCGCACCGAGGAATGACCGCCTGGTCGATCCGGCTCGCGCGGCGCGAGGACGCCGACGCTTTTCCCGCAATCGAACGCAGCGCCGCACAGCTGCTGGCAGGCTATCCGGGGATCGAAGGCATCGATCCGGAACGAACGCCGACCGCCGGCCAGTATCGCGCGCTGATTGCGAAGGGGCACAGCCTCGTTGCGATCGCCGAGGGCTGCGTTGTCGGTTTCCTCGCCACCGAACCGTGCGGGCGCGAACTGCACATCCGCGAAATGGATGTCGCATCCCGATGGCAACGACAGGGGATCGGCGCGATCATGATCCGCGCCTGCGGAATAGATGCCGCCAACGTAGGCTTTGCAGCGCTGACCTTGACCACCTTCCGCGACGTTCCCTGGAACGCGCTCTTCTACGCCCGGCTCGGCTTTGTCGAGATCGCCGAGCCGGATGAGCACGCTCGGCTCGATGCCGAGCTCGAAAAGGAAGCAATTGCCGGTCTGAAATGCGAACAGCGCGTCGCGATGATCCGGTTTCTCGGCTGAGGACAGCCGGGAAGAGCTCAGCGCGGGCGCATCGTGCTGCGCGCGATCCTTGCCACAAGCATCGTCATGCCCTTGTGGTTGGCGCCGTCATAGGTCGAGCCCACGCCCAGATTGTCGCGCAGGCGGCGGTGCGCCTCGGGCAGCGAGTGATAGGGCATCGAGGGCATCAGGTGATGCAGCGCGTGATAGCGCAACCCCACCGGCGCCCATATCTCGGCGACCACCCCGGGCGGCGGGACATTGACCGAATCGAGGAACTGCGCGGTGACCGTCATCGGCTCGCCCTCGTTCTCCCACAAATGCGCGACCAGCGTGCGCAGCTGGTTGAGCACGGCGGTGACCGAGACCACCGCCAGCGCGACCAGCAGCGGCTTCCAGCCGAGCGCGAACACGCTGCCGATCAGCAGCCACGACCAGACGAAACCGCCCGCTTCCTGACGCAGCACCCGCCCCCGCAGCTCGCCCTCGGGGGGTCGCCGGCGGAAGCGCGGGTTGATCGAGAGCGCGGAAAAGCGCTGCCAGGTGAGCTTGCGGATCGCGGGCACCAGCGCGCCCAGCGGCACCAGCACCGCGAAGCGGAACAGCAGCGCCACCGGCGCCAGCAGCGCCACCAGCACGAACAGCGGCAGCGACCAAGGCTTCATCAGCGCCAGCGGGAGATATTCGGGATCCTCCACCGTGCCATACTGGGTGCGCTTGTGATGCAGCGTGTGAACGCCCTCGTACATGAAGGACGGCGTCAGCAGCGGGATCCCGACCAACAGGTTCCAGCCGGCACGGAAGCCCGGCAACGCATCGCGGTGGATGTGGGACAGCTCGTGGATGAACAGCAGCGCGCGGTAGAGCGCCAGCGCCGCTATCAGTCCCAGCGCGACGGCCGCCAGCGGTGTTTCGACCAGGATCGCACCCGCCAGCGCGCCATAACCGATAGCGGCGGAGAGCAGCATGTCGGTCCAGTAGATCGCGGGGCTCGCCACGGCGATATCCTTGGTCAGATCGCGCGCGGCGCGCAGCATCGCCTTGTCGTCGGCGATCGGCACGCGCACCCGCTGCGCGGTTGCCGCCGGTGCGCCGCGATCGGCCGGGATGGTCTGTTGCATGGTCATAATCGGTCTATCACAAGCGGCCCTTACCGCATTTCGGCCGCGCAAGACAGCGGCGCGGGGGGTCGCTTGACAAAGCCTCGTGTGCCACCGCAGGGGCGAACCCAGGCTGAACGAGGGGTCACAGTGGCGTGACAGGAAAAATAGGTATTCGAGCGGTCTCCGGCAAGCGCGGGCGCGCCGAATTCGTCGATCTGGGGCGCCGCTTCGCCAGGGACGTACCGCACAGCGTTCCGCAGTTGCGTTCCGAACAGCTCGAACTGGTCGATCCCGCCCGCAACCCCTTCTTCGGCCATGCCCGCGTGCAATTGTTCATCGCCGAGCGCGACGGCGAGGCGGTGGGACGTATCTCTGCGCATATCGACGAGCTCGCGCTCGAACTGCCCCCCGAACAGGGGATGGGTCCGGGAACCGGCATGTTCGGCTATTTCGATGCCGCCGACGAGCAGGTCGCCCATGTCCTGCTCGCACAGGCCGAAGACTGGCTGCGCGCGGAAGGCATGACCAAGGTTCTGGGGCCGATCTCCCTGTCGGTGTGGGAAGAACCCGGTCTGCTGGTCAAGGGCCACGATCATTCCCCGATGATCATGATGGGGCATCATCCCGCCCATTATCTCGGCTGGATCGAAAGCGCGGGCTACGCGACCGCCAAGCTCCTGCGCACCTACGAGCTCGACGTGAAGGGGGAATTCCCGCCGCTGATCCGGCGCATCATCGCCTCGGGCGAACGCAACGATCGGATCAAGGTGCGCTATGTCGACAAGGCGCAATGGGACCGCGAGGTCCGCATCGTTCTGGAAATCCTCAACGACGCCTGGTCCGACAATTGGGGCTTCGTGCCCTTTACCGATCGCGAAACCGCTTATGCCGGCAAGAAGCTGCGTCCGCTCATCCACGAGGAGATCAACATGATCGCCGAACTCGACGGCGAGCCGGTGGCCTTCATGCTGACCTTCCCCGATGTGAACGACATGCTGCGCAAGACCGGCGGCAAACTGTTTCCCTTCGGCTGGTTGCGGCTGCTGCGCTGGGCTCGCAACCCCAAGGGCGCCGGACTGCGGGTGCCGCTGATGGGTGTGCGCAAGGCGCTGCACAATTCCCGCCTCGCCAGTCAGCTGGCCTTTATGATGATCGGCCAGATTCGCCGCAATGCAGCGGAAATCTACGATTCCGATCGCGCCGAAATCGGCTGGGTGCTCGACGACAACAAAGGTATGGTCGCAATTGCCGAAACCATCGGCACGACCGTCAATCGCGAATACGCCATCTTGCAGAAGCCGCTTTGACCCCGAAACTCGCGGTGTGGCATCGGCGCCACGACCTGCCGGTAAAACATGCCGGCGGGAACCATGGCCCGGCGCAAACGGTTTTCAGACGATTCCGGGCGCGTATGCCCGGACAGGTTGGGGCCGAATGACACACACGCCACAAACGAACGGGACCTGCGTCCCAAGCGCCGATGGCGTCCTGCCTGGCCGCATCCTGATCGTCGAGGACGACGCGATCCTCGCGGTCACCATCGAGATGACGCTGCGCGATGCAGGCATCGAAGATATTGAGATGTGTTCGACCACCGAAATGGCACTCGTCGCCTTGCGCGCCAAACAGCCCGACGCGATCGTGCTCGACGTCCATCTGGCCGATCGCGACGATGGCTGGACCATCGCCGAACTGGTGCGCTCTCTGGGGCCCAACAGCCCGCGGATCGTGTTCTCGACCGGCGCTCCGCGCGATATCCCCCCGGAAATCGCCGAACTGGGCTGCGTGCTTGAAAAGCCCTACGATCCGCAGACTCTGGTCGATGTGCTGCGCGAACCCAGACGGCGCGGGATCATTTCCCGGCTGCGGAGTGCGCTGAGCTGATTTCGCCGGGGCGACCCGATGGGCAAGCGCCGGCCCGCTTCGTACGATCCATCATTTGCAAAAAAAGGCCTCCGCTCTTGAGAGCGAAGGCCTTCGGGATCGTGTCACCAGCCGCTTGGACGGGAGGGGGGGTCTCGGCGGTGACATTAGACAAATGGTCGGACTTGAGCCAGGTTCCCAGGACGGCGAAAATTTTTGACAATTTTTTGCTGCCGCAATGGATTCCGGTTTTCGCCCCGCTGGACAAAGCGCCTGCGCTCGCCCATCGGGCGCTCGAATTGCACACCTGCGGTCGCCAAATCCAGCCGCTGGGCTCGCAACTGGCGGCGCCCAAGCGCCAGCATATCATCCAGTCGGCACGGTTCGACCGGGCGCCAGCCAGCACGATCCTGAGCCGGGCACGCGCGGCACCGGTTTGGTTTCTCGGGCGTGATCAATCCTCCATTGCCCCCGCCTCTTCTATCGACCATTAGCGGGGCCGGAAAACTGTCAATTTGCCGTTGGATGGTCGCTCTGCGAGCGGAACCATCCCAATTGGCCTGCGTTCTAGGCGCGCTAACCTTGGAAGGGGACTCTATGTCGCTTGGTGATCAGATTGCGAAGAATTTGCCGTATTTGCGCCGGTATGCGCGCGCCCTGACCGGATCCCAGGCGACGGGCGATGCCTTCGTCCGGGCGACGCTGGAAGCGGCGCTGGCCGATGAAGACCTCAAGCGATCGCTGGATGGCGGCCGTGTTCCGCTCTATCGCGCCTTCAACAAGGTGTGGGCGAGCGCCTATCTGGAAACCCCCGAGCCCGCGAACGAGTCCGGTGCCCACGAGCAGGCTGCAAGCGGAAGGCTCAAGGCGATCACGCCGATGAATCGCCAGGCGCTGCTGCTCACGACGCTCGAGGATTTCTCGGTCGATCAGGCCTCCGAGATCATGGAAGTCGAGCCCGACGAGATCGAGAAGCTGGTGCAGGAAGCGGTCGCGGAAATCGACCGCGAAACCTCGACCAGCGTGCTGATCATCGAGGATGAGCCGCTGATCTCGATGCAACTCGAGGATCTGGTCAAGTCGCTGGGCCACGAGATCTGCGGAACCGCGGCGACGCGGACGCAGGCGCAGGAAGTGGTCGCCGAAAAGACCCCGGGCCTGGTCCTGGCCGACATCCAGCTGGCCGACGGCTCTTCGGGACTCGACGCTGTCGACGATATCCTCGCGATCGACACGGTGCCGGTGATCTTCATCACCGCCTATCCCGAACGCCTGCTGACCGGCGACCGGCCCGAGCCGACCTATCTTGTCACCAAGCCCTTCCAGGAACAGACCGTTCGCGCAGCGATCAGTCAGGCGCTGTTTTTCGGATCGAGCCGCCCGATCGGCTGAACTCCGCCTTCTTTAGGGATCTGAGAAAAGATGGCGGTCCTGCGGGGCCGCCATTTTTCGTTAGGGCGGAGGGTTCGTGCAGTTCCTTCCTCGCACGGGATATGGCGAGAGGCTGGAAGGGCGCTGCAAACCTCAGGCAATCGCCGCGACGGTCACGCCTCGGGCAAGGCGTGGCGCTTGGCACGGATCTCGAAAGCGCTGCGCTCCCGCACCGGCACCAGCAGAGTGCAGCGCACGCCCTCAGGGGCGAAGACGAGCTCGACCGGATGGCGCAGTTCGTGCGCCACGATCTTCTCGATCAGGTCGGTGCCAAAACCGCGCTGGCGCTGCTGCGGCACGGGCGGGCCGCCGCTTTCGGCCCAGTGCAGCCGCGCGAGGTTATCGGCGGCCAGCTCCCAGGTTACCGAAACCGTGCCGCCTTCTGTACTCAGCGAGCCATATTTGGAGGCATTGGTCGCCAGTTCGTGCAGCGCAAGGCCCAGGGAGAGCGCGTCGTTGGGCGCCAGTTCGACGGTGGGTCCCTCGCAAACCACGCGGTGCGATTCGTCATGCGCATAGGGCGCCAGTTCGGCTCCCACCACCGCCGCGATCGGGGTGGTGCCCCATTCGGACTGGGTCAGCAGGTCGTGGGTCGCCGAGAGCGCACGGATGCGGCCATCGAGCCCGTCGGCGAAATCCTCGACATCGTGGGCCCGCCGGCGCGTCAGCGCGACGATCGAAAGGACGTTGGCGAGCGTGTTCTTGACCCGGTGGTTCAGCTCGCGGGTGAGCGAGTTGCGGATCGAGTTCTGCTCGGCGAACCAATTGAGCGAGCGCTGATCCTCGAGCGCCTGCTGCGTCAGCAGACGGGTCACGATCATCAGCAGGCTGGCCACGGCGAGGCCGAACAATAGCGTGATCAGCGACATCGGCGACAGCACCCCGCTCCCCGCCGCCTGGATGACCAGCGTCATATCGCGGTTGGCGACTCTGACCGTCTGTTGCAGAATCTCGCCGCTGAGCTCGTCGCCCTCCAGACTGCCGAGCAGATTGTCCTCGTCGGGATTGCCATCGTAAAGCCTGACCCCGAGCCCCTTGCGATCGACCAGCTCCGCTGCCGAGGCGAGGAAGTCCTGGGCATTGAACGGGCTCATGATGAAGCCCTTGAGCTGCCGCTCCCCGGAGCTGGTGTCGAACACCGGCATGAAGATCAGAAAGCCAGGCGCGAAGCCGTCGCCTTCCTGGACGAGCACGACGCGGCCGCTGGCGGTGGGGCGCATGGTCCGCTCGGCCTCGTCCATTGCCGCACGCCGGGTCGGCTCCGAATACATGTCGAAGCCGATCGCGCGGCGATTGCGCGCGGTATCGGGCTGGAGCAGCGCGATCGGCACGAGCGTGTCGCGCGGCTCGTCCTCGAGCGCCGGCTGCACTTCCATCTCGGCGACGCGGTAACGGCCCAGATCGCTTTCGAACTCGGCTACTTCGCTGGAGTTCAGTACCGGCGCCCAGCCGTAACCCTCGGCGCCGCGATAATCGGCGTCGAGCCGCAGTTCTGCCACGAAGCGGCCAAAAGTCGCCATGTCGACCCGGCCGACGGTGGAAAACAGCGCCGCTCCGGCGCGCAGGTAGGAGGCGTTTACCGAAGCGCGCCGCTCCAGCGCCGAGGCCATCGCGATCGCCGTCCGGTTCATCATCACCTGCTCGCGCTGCTCCTCGCCGCGCTCTATCGCGAATACGCTCAGACAGGTAATCGCGATAACGAGCAGGAAGATCGCCGCCGGGATTGCCCGCGGGTAGGTGACAAGCCAGCGGCGCGGACCGGAATCGAGCATGCTGACCTTTTGAGACAGGATTTGGTCCCCCGAGAGTTGATTGCTTGGCCGGAACGGCTGTAGGAAGCGCCCGCCATATGCAGCCGGTCTGTGTGTGGGGAACCAAATTCGGGAGGCTTCGTTCCCTGGTAACCATGGGATCGAACAAACCGCGTTACGTCGCAGGACGCGATTTGTGATAAGGACGTGCCAATTCAATTATGACTTCGGATAAAAATGACCTCGACGCTCGCGGGTCCGACGTGCCGCGCAAACGCGAAGCGGGCCAGTCGAACAAACCGCAATGGGCCAATGGCCTGCGACAATTGTACGATTCCGTGGTGGAAGAAGACATCCCGGATCAGTTCAAGGATCTGCTCTCTAAACTGGACGCAAAGGACTGATGGGGTCGGAAAAACGGACGGCTAGCGAAAAGGCCGCATTCAAACGCGAACTGACCGACGTGGTCCCGCATCTGCGCGCCTTCGCACGCGGATTGTGCGGTCGTGCCGATATGGCCGACGATCTCGTCCAGGAAGCACTGCTCAAGGCATGGGCGGCGCAGGAACGATTCGAACCCGGCACGTCGATGCGCGCCTGGACCTTCGTGATCCTGCGCAACGCCTATCTCACCGACATGCGCCGCAACCGCTTCCGCGGCGAGTACGACGAGAATGTCGCCGAGCGGATTCTCACCGCACCCGCGGGCCAGGAAGAGCCGATCCATCTGTCCGACATGCACCGTGCGCTGCTGACCCTGCCGCCCGAACGGCGTGAAGCGCTGTTGCTCGTAGGCGCCGGCGGCTTCTCCTACGAGGAAGCGGCCAATATTTGCGGTTGCGCAGTCGGCACGATCAAGAGCCGGGTGGGCCGCGCCCGCGCCGCGCTCAACACGATGCTTGCGGATGGCGACATCCCGCGCCGTTCGACTGCCGACGATACTGCACATCGCGCGATCCTGGAGGAACTGGACGATGTTGCCGCAGGCAACGGCGTCGCCTCGCGCAGCTGACCGGCTCCCGCAATTGATGCCGGGTCTTGTCGCTGCGCGCCGCGCGGCGCATCCTGCGCCTGCATGACCACGCCCGAACCCCAGCCGCAGACCGCCGATGCCCGCTCCCGATCGGGCCGGCGACTCGCCTTCGCGGAGCAGGAACTGCGGCTGATTTCGGCGCTGGTGCTGCTGATCGGCCTTGGCCTGTTTCTGGCCCTGCCCTTCGTCCTCTCGATCGGTTCGGTGGTGTTCCTGCCGCTGACGGCAGCCGTCGTGCTCACGATCATCCTCTCGCCGCTTGCCGACAAGCTGGCGATCTGGGGTCTGCCCAACGTCCTCGCCTCGCTCGTTTCGCTCCTGGTGTTTCTGGCGATCGTGATCCTAGCCCTCGCGCTGATTCTTCAACCGGCCTTCGCGCTGTTCGAGCAGCTGCCCGATATGGTCGACACGGTCGGTATGCGCTTTGCCGAGCTGCGTAACCAGTTCGGCTGGATCGCGCAGATCAACGAAGATCTGGCCGAGCTGATGGAGCGCGGGAATGGCCCGCGGGTCGTGATCGCCAGCCCCAGCCTGCTTCAGGAAATGGCCTTTGCGACGCCAAGCGTGGTCATCGAGATCGTGCTCATGCTGCTGATGGTCTTCTTCATGATCGAAGCGCGTGTGCGCCTGCGCCAGCGCCTGCTGCTCGACCGCGCTTCCTTCGGGGCCAGTGTCAAGGCGGCACGGGTGCTGCGCGAGGTACAGGACCGGGTGGCTGCCTATATTCTGACCGTCGGCTGGATCAATCTCTGCGTCGGGGTGATCGTCGGCGCTGGCGCCTGGGCGCTGGGGGTGGAGGCGCCGATCATGTGGGGCGGTCTCGCCGCACTGCTGAATTTCATCCCCTACATCGGTCCGACGCTGATGATCGGCCTGCTGGCGCTGTTCGGGATCGGCACCACCGAAACGGTGCTGGTGGGGCTAATCCCCGCCGCTGCCTATCTCGGCCTGCATACGATCGAGGCGAATGTCGTCACTCCGTCGATCCTCGGCGCACGCTTCACCATGAATCCGGTGATGATCCTGATCGCGCTGAGCTATTTTTCCTGGATCTGGGGCGTGCCCGGTGCGCTGCTGTCGGTGCCGCTGCTGCTAACGCTGACCGCGCTGTTCGAGCATATCGGACGGCCCAATCTGGTCGGGTTTGTTTTCGGAGAACCGCTGTTCGCGGAGAATCTCCTGGCGAAAGATCCCGAAGAGCATGGTCCGCGAACCTCAGACCCGGCTTGATCGGCGCCGCCGCTCCTGGCCACCTGAACCCACATAAGAAAAGACCCGCCCCACCAATCGGCGGAACGGGCCCAATCCATTTTCAGCCTCGGTTTCAGCCGGGGTACTTCCAGCATTCGCCGCGTGCGAGGTTCTCGGAAGCGAAGCTCCAGTTGAGCTTGTTGTCGAGCACCGCGTCGAGATATTTGGGGCGCGCGTTCTGGTGATCCAGATAATAGGCGTGTTCCCACAGATCGATCACCAGCAGCGGATTGTAGCCCTGGTCGGCGAGCGTGTCGCCATCGTGGGTTTCCTCGATGGTGAGCTTGCCGTCCTTCTCGGCGAGCCACACCCAGCCGCTGGCGAAGTGACCGGCGCCGCGCTCGGCGAGCTTGCTCTTGAGTTCGGTAATCGAACCGAAGGCAGCGTCGATCATGCTCTTGAGTTCGCCGGATGCCGCCGATTCCTTGCCGGTCAGCGAATGCCAGTAAAAGCCGTGGTTCCAGCTCTGCGCGGCGTTGTTGAACAGGCCCTGATCGCTGCCGCGCGCGGCAGCGACGACTTCCTCGAGCGACTTGTCGGCATGATCGGTGCCTTCGATCGCCTTGTTGGTCTTGTCGATATAGGCCTGGTGGTGCTTGCCGTGGTGATAGGAAAGCGTCTCGGCCGAAATTGCCGGTTCGAGTTCGGTGTCAGGATACGGCAGGTCGATGAGTTTGAAAGCCATGAGTGGTCCCCTCTGGTTCTGAATTCGTGAGATCGGTTCAACCCTTGCAACGCTTGGCGCGGCGATGGGTTGCAAAGTGCTAGACGAAATTTCCCCGGGCTCCCACCGGAGAATACCGGGCTCGAGAGAGACCTTCCCAAATCGCCTCCAAGCGGGCAGAAGCGCGCCGGCATGCAGGTCCAGAAGCGGGCCAAGAGCGGACAATGGAATCAGGATGACACGCAAGTTCTTCGGTACCGACGGCATTCGCGGACGGACCAATTCGGATAAGATGACGGCCTCGACCGCGATGTGCATCGGCCAAGCCGCCGGTGCGCATTTCCGCCGCGGAACACATCGCAACCGGGTAGTGATCGGCAAAGACACGCGGCTCTCGGGCTATATGGTCGAAAGCGCGCTGGTGGCGGGCTTCACCAGCGTCGGGGTGGATGTGATCATGACCGGGCCCCTGCCGACGCCGGCGATCGCCATGCTGACACACGAGATGCGCGCCGACCTCGGCGTCATGATCTCGGCCAGCCACAATCCCTACGAAGATAACGGCATCAAGCTGTTCGGCCCCGACGGGTTCAAGCTGTCCGACGAAGACGAGATGGCGATTGAGGCGCTGCTCGACCAGAAGCCCCAGCTTGCCGAACCGCAGGACATCGGCCGCGCGCGGCGGATCGAGGATGCGCGCGGGCGCTATATCCATGCGGTCAAGCAGTCGATCGGTGCCGACGTCCGCCTCGACGATCTCAAGGTGGTGGTCGATTGCGCCCATGGCGCGGCCTATCAGGTCACGCCTTCGGCGATCTGGGAACTGGGTGCCGAGGTTGTCACCCTCGGGGTTACACCCAACGGCACCAACATCAACGATGGGGTCGGCTCCACCTCGCTCGATGCGATCAAGGCGAAGGTGGTGGAAACCGGCGCGGATATCGGCATCGCGCTGGATGGAGATGCCGACCGGCTGATCCTGATCGACGAGAAGGGCCAGACGGTGGATGGCGACCAGATCATGGCGCTGATCGCCACCCGCATGTCGGAAAAGGGCGAGCTGCGCGGCGGCGGCGTGGTGGCGACGGTCATGTCCAACCTCGGGCTGGAGCGCTATCTCGAAGGCATCGGGCTGACGCTCGAGCGAACCAAGGTGGGCGATCGCCATGTGCTTGAGCGGATGAAGCAGGGCGGCTTCAATATCGGCGGCGAGCAATCGGGCCACATGATCCTACTCGATCATGCCACCACCGGCGACGGCACCATTGCGGCGCTGCGCGTGCTTTCCAGCCTCGTGCGATCGGGGCGTCCGGCAAGCGAATTGCTCCACCTGTTCGATCCGGTCCCGCAATTGCTCAAGAACGTGCGCTACGATGGCGGTCAGCCGCTGGAGGCGGAGGGCGTCAAGCAGGCAATCGCCGCTGGCGAAGCCGAACTCGCCGGCAAGGGTCGCCTGCTGATACGCGCATCGGGCACCGAGCCGCTGATCCGCGTCATGGCCGAGGGCGACGATGCCGCGCAGGTCGAGCGCATCGTCGACAGCATCTGCGATGCGGTGCAGGCGGCCACCTGATGCTGGAGATGCGCCCCGATTGCGAACGCTGCGGCGCAGACCTGCCCGCGGAGGCGCCGGGCGCATTTATCTGCAGCTTGGAATGCAGCTTCTGCGCGCGCTGCGCCGACGAACTCGACGATATCTGCCCCAACTGCGGCGGCGAACTGATGGATCGCCCAACCCGCCCCAGGCCGCTGCAGGAAAAATTTCCGCCCGCCGCCGAGCGCAAGCACCGGTCCGCCTGAGATGGACCGCAAGCCCGCTCGCATCCTCTCGATCGCCGGTTCGGACAGTTCGGGCGGCGCCGGAATTCAGGCCGACATCAAGACCATCACCATGCTGGGCGGCTATGCGATGACCGCGATCACCGCGATCACCGCGCAGAACACGCGCGGTGTGCAGGCGGTCGAGATGCTGCCGGTCGAACTGGTGCTGGCGCAGATCCACTCCTGCCTGTCCGACATCGGCGCCGACGCGATCAAGATCGGTATGCTGGGATCAGCCGATATCGCGCATGCGGTGGCGGAGCGCCTCGACAGCTTTGTCGGCCCGATCGTCTTCGACCCGGTCATGGTCGCCACCAGCGGTGCCGAACTGGCGAGCGGCGAAACCATCGCCGCCTTCGACCGGCTGCTCGCGATCGCCACGCTGGTGACCCCCAACCTGCCCGAACTCGCGGTGTTGTCGGGGACCGAACCTGAGACTTCGGATACCATTCTGGCAGCGGCAATGACGCTGGCGAAGCGTCACGGGGTCCAGGTGCTGGCCAAGGGCGGCCACCGCGGCGATGCCGAGGTGATCGACTATATCGTCTCGCCCTCCGGCAAATACGCGAGCTTCGGTCATGCGCGGATCGACACCCGCCACACCCATGGCACCGGCTGCACGCTGTCGGCAGCGGTGGCGACGCTGCTGGGTTTCGGCCAGCCGCTGACCAATGCAATCCAGCTGGCGCGGGCCTTCACCTACCGCGCGATCGAACAGGCGCCCGGTTTCGGCGAAGGCAGCGGTCCGCTGGGCCAGCAGGCGGTGCGTTCGCTGGACTAAACCTCGATGTTGTAGAAATCGGCGATATGGCCCCAGGCCTCGTCGGCGGTCTCGCACCAGCGGAACAGCGCGAGATCCTTGTGGCCGATCGTCCCCTCGTCGGCAAGCGCCTCGAAATCGATCACCCGCGTCCAGAAATCCTTGCCGAACAGCAGGATCGGCATGGGCTTCATCTTGCCGGTCTGGATCAGCGTCAGCAGTTCGAAAAACTCGTCGAAGGTGCCGAACCCGCCCGGGAATACCGCCACTGCGCGCGCGCGCAGCAGGAAGTGCATCTTGCGCAGCGCAAAATAGTGGAACTGGAAGCTGAGGTGCGGGGTGACATAGCTGTTGGGCGCCTGCTCATGCGGCAGGACGATGTTGAGCCCGATGCTTTCCGCGCCGGCATCGAACGCGCCCTTGTTGGCCGCCTCCATGATCGACGGCCCGCCGCCCGAGCAGACCACGAACTGGCGCTTGCCATCCTCGACGATCGCCTTTTCGCTCGCCAGCCGCGCGAGATCATAGGCCTCCTGATAATATTTGGCCTTGGCGGCGAGGTTCTTGACCACCCGCCGCTCCGGCTCGGGCAGATCGTCGGTGCCTTCGAGCGCGGTTTCTACCGATTGCGGAGGGGGGATGCGCGCCGACCCGTAGATCACCAAGGTCGAGCCGACGCCGGCTTCGTCGAGCAGCATTTCGGGCTTGAGCAATTCCAGCTGAAACCGGACCGGGCGCAATTCCTCGCGCAGCAGGAAATCGCGGTCCTGGAAGGCCAGCTCATAGGCCGGATCCTGGGTCTGCGGCGTGGCATGCGGCTGCGATTTGGAGAATTGCGCCTCCTCCTCCGCCGGATAGAAGTGACGGGCGGCGCGCTCGGGCTTGCCGGTTTCTGGCTCGGGGGTATCGGTCATGGGCTGTCCGATAGGCAATGCCCGGCGATGCGGCAAGCGCGCTCGCTCGCTCGCACAGGCGATTGTCGTTTCAGGAAATTCCATCGCCAAGAGCCTTCGTTCCCAGCGAAGCCCGGTCCGCGAGAGACCGCACTAAACAAAGATTTGTTCTGACGTCGCTTGGTGCCAAGCGTCATTTTCCTTCCGTAACCACCGAAGGAATTTCTCTTGTCTAATCTGTCTCTTGCTCTGGGTGGATGCTTGAGGGGTGAACCGGTCCGCCATGGCATCGCCGAGCATGCCGCCGGGCCCGCGCGCACCCGCGCCGGAGTCCGCGGCATGAAAACCTCGATCTGCACCATAGCGCATGGCCGGCCCGATCACCTGGCGAATCTGGTGCGCGGTCTCAACCACAACCGCCGCCCCCCCGGCGAATTGGTGATCGCGGTGATGCAGGACCAGCGCTACGACCTGCCTGCGACCGGATTCCCGACCCGGCAGGTGATGCTGGGAACAGGCGACATTTCGTCGGGACGAGCGCGCAATGCCGCTGCCGCCAAGGCTTCTGGCGATTTCCTCATCTTCCTCGACGCCGACTGCATCCCTTCCCCGAAACTGATCGACGATTATGCGCTCGCCGCCGCGCTCAACGACGGGGTGCTGATGGGCGAAGTCGGCTATCTGCCCAAGGGGGCGGCCGACCACGGCATTGACTACACCCGGTTCGAAAGCGAAGCGGTCGAACATTCCGAGCATGCCGGCCCTCCGCCCGGCATGGTTGGCCATTGCGGTGATTATCGCTGCTTCCGGTCGCTGAATTTCGCGCTTTCGACGCGAACCTTCGCCAGCCTCGGTGGGTTCGACGAACGCTATGCCAGCAATGGCGGCCAAGACAGCGACTTCGGTCGCACGGCCATCTCCAACGGGGTGCCGCTGTGGTTGGCGCGCGGGGCGAAGGCCTATCACCAATTCCGAAGCCACCACATGCCGCCGGTTCATCAGCTCGACAGCGTCCTCGCGGATGCAGCGATGTTTCAGGAGAAATGGGGCGAACCGACAATGCAGAACTGGCTCAGGGCGTTCGAACTGATGGGGCTGATCGAGCGCGAAGGCTCCGGCTGGCGCAAACTGCGCGAGCCGGGCGAAGCGGAACTCGCCCTCACGCGCCAGCAGGCGGACCGCCCCTTCGCCAGCAGCGCAGCAGTGCTCGAATGGCTGGAAGAACGCGCTGCGGCTGCCGGCAACGAAGCGTATATGCCCCGCATGGCCTCGGCATAACAGGTTTCGCAGCCCGCAAGTATCGCATCTCCTGACAGCTCGCGAGCGCCCGGGTGCGGCAGACCGTTACTGGGACCGATGCCGAACCCGTTGCCTAGTTTCGCTCTCGCCGGGTAGAGAGCGGAAATGAACAGCCCCAACGAGTTCGAAAGATTTCCCCTGACCGGGCGTTTCCTCGCCGGGCGCGCGCGCTCTGAGATGAGCGAGGCCGAGCGGGTCCGGATGGAGGCATTGGTGACTGGGACCGAGGTGCTCGAGCATGAGCACCGGGTGATCGCGCGCGGTCAGAGGTCCGACCATTCGACCATGCTGATCGAAGGCTTCATGCTGCGCACACTGGAATCCGAAAATCGCCGCCATGCGGTGAGCTTCCACGTGCCGGGCGATTTCGTCGACCTGCACTGCTTTGCGCTCCAGCGGCTCGATCACAATATCGATTGCGTCGGCCCGGCCCGAGTCGGCTATGTCCCGCACGAAGCCATCGTCGAAGTGATGCGCGACGATCCGAAGCTGGCGCGGCTGTTCTGGTTTTCCACCCTGCTGGACGCCGCGTTGCATCGCGAGTGGATCATGAAGCTCGAACAACTGACCGCGCCGCGGCGGATCGCGCATATCCTCGCCGAGATCTGGCGGCGGCTGGAGATGGTCGGCATGGCTCACCCGGACGGGTTCGAGACCCCTTTGAGGCAGATCGATATTGCCGACATGTGCGGCGCCACTGCGATCCACGTCAACCGCGCGGTGGCCGAACTGCGCAAGTCCGGAATTGCCGATTTTCGCCGGGGCCGCGTTGTGGTTTCCGACCGCGACCGGCTGGAGGAATACGGCGATTTCAATCCCGGCTATCTCTATGCCGGCGAGCCGCCGATCCCCTGACTCGCCCTACCCTCGGCATGAACACGGCGACCGCTCGCTGAGTTTCAAGAGAAAAAGCTCCGAAAGTTAACATTGGTCAATGGACCAACCCGCAATCGCTTGCTTAATCGCGCCTCGACCTTTGAGGGGGGGTAGAGAGACCGACCGAATGACTTTTCCCCTCACCGGAGCATTCCTGGCCGGGCGGCTGCGAGATCACCTCGACCACGACGATCTGGCCTATATCGAGGACCTGATCGACAGTGTCGAAGAGCACGGCGATGGCGTTCGACTGGCCGAAAGCGGCGTGCCGACCGAAAAGAGCCAGCTGCTGATCGAAGGCTTCGTGTTTCGCACGATCGAGACCGACAAGCGTCGCTTTATCGTCGGGATTCACGTGCCCGGCGATTTCATCGATCTGCACGGGTTTGCACTCAAGGAGCTCGACCACACGCTGGTAAGCGCCGGTGCGGTCAAGCTCGGCCTGGTCCCCCATGAGCGGTTGGAGGCGGTGATGAGCGAGAGTCCCGACATTGCCCGCGCGATGTGGTTCGCGACGCTGCTCGACGCGGCAATCCATCGCAAATGGATCCAGACGCTCGAACAGCTCGATGCACCGCGCCGGATTGCCCATCTCTACGCCGAGCTGCACGAGCGGCTCGACCTCGTCGGTCGTCAGGTTCCGCGGGCTTTGCGGACGCCGTTCACCCAGCTCGATCTGGCCGATATGTGCGGGGTCAGCGCCATCCATGCAAATCGCGCGGTGGGAAAATTGCGCGAGCTGGGGATCGGCGAAATCCGCCGCGGCGACCTTTACACAGACGATTGGGACGCGCTTAAACAATATGCCCGCTTCGACCCGAGCTACCTCTACGGCCGCGGTGCGCTCAAGGTGCAGGACGACTGGCGCTAACCGCGCCGGGGATCAGGCCGGCTCGATCGCGTAGTCGATCGGCTTGAAGCTGCCGCCGTTGGAGGCATAAGCCGAACAGGCGGTCAGTCCGACGATCAGATCCATCTCGGCGCGCAGCACGATCCGGTCGCCCGGCGTGCTCACCGGCGGCTTGACCGCGATGACGCCGGATTTTCCATCCACCGGCACATTCATGAACAGGTTGAACGCGGTCGGGATGGCGTCGGGTCCGATGCCATAGGGTTCGAGCGCCGCCTGCAGATTGCCGAAACATCCGCGATGCTCGGGCTTGTCGGGATAGAAATGGCGGAAGGTGTCAACACTGCAGGGAGTGAGCAGGAAATCATGCGTGCCGACCGTGTCCTCGAGGATGATCAGCATCACCCGCGAGCGGTTGGACCACAGGCGGCTGCCCGCGGTCAGCGCGATGGTTTCCTCGTAATCGAAGGTCCGCCCGTTGGAGATGACCTCGCCGACATCCTCTGCGCCGTAGCAGACCAGGTCCGAAACCTGCCCGCCTTGGGGGTCGCTGACGATGAGCGTTTCCCCCTTGGCGAGCGTGACAGCAACTCCACTGCGCGGTTCGATTCGTTTCATTTCGGGCCGACTCATTTGGGCGAGTTCCGCTTGTCGCTGAAGGGGCATATCCAATCGGATGCGACCGCCCGGCCGCTGTATTGCCGCGCTTCGCTCGTTTCGCCGTGACGCGCCAGCATCGGGTTGATCGAACCGGCGAGCTTGGTGTCGCGCGCGAGAATGGCCTCGCGCATCCGCTCGTAGCGACCCTGCTCGCGCAGCTTCTCGAACTGGTCGTGCAGGTTGAACACCAGCGTGGGATAGGCGAAGCGCCGCGCCGGACGCGAGGCGTTGGGATGCAGGCCGACGACGAAGAAGGCTTCGCCGCCGAAGCTCAGCGAGAAATGCGGATCGGATGGGTCAGGGCTGACGCTGGCGTCGTAAGGCTGAGAAAACCACTCGTCCTTGTCGGCGAGCGATTGCAGCCGCTCCCACAGCCGCTTCTCGAAGGCGTGCTCGTCGGCATCGAGCGGGCCTTCGAACATCACCGCGAGGCTGCGTAGATAGCTGCGATCGTCGCGGTAGCTCTCAGCCCAGTCGAGCAGCGCGTCGTGAATTCGCAGATCGTCCCAGCCGCTGGTCATGTCCTTGGCGAAGAGCGTTTTCAAAGTCCCCCGCGCCAGAGTCGATTTCGCGCCGACGCAAGGGTACTCGCTGCGCTCGATGAAAGCCTCGAATGCCTCGCGCATTTCGAGTTCGCGCGTTTGCGGCACACTCATCACGGCGACGGTCATTGCGCGGCCCTCGCACCGAACGTGCATCGGCTGGCATTGGCATCATCCCCCGCTTGGAGAGAGAACGGGAAGGAAACCCCATGGGGTTCCGGGCGGCTGGACATCGGTCGGGTCTTTCGAACTGTTTACCACAAGTGCGAGGAGCAAATCCTCCGCCTGGACCCAACGATCCTCAGGCAGAGGAGGACCAAGATTCACATGAATTAATTTTAGCGACGGGCGAAACCGCTGGATTTGGCTTTGTCGCGCCGAGATCTCGAAGCGATTTCCGACAGCTCGGTTCATACCGCGGGGTTGTGATCGAACTGAGCCGGCGGAACCTTGCTTTGTAGCCCGGCAATCGAACGCCGCCACAATTGTCCATCCGCACGCTGCGATCAATGGCAAGCAAAGATCGGCAGCGGCGGATCGGAAAAGATCTCCCGGCTTACCCCGCCCCAGATCGTCTCGGACAGGCGCGAGCGCCCATAGGCACCCATCACCAGATAGGACGCCTGCTGATCAGCCGCAGCCGCCATCACCGCCTTCGCGATCGACTTCGCGCGATACGGCAGATCGATCAACTCGCAGGCGATCCCGTGCCGCGAGAGATACTCGGCCCCCTGGACCGGGGGCAGATCGAAGCGGTTGGCCTCCTCCTCGCCGACTACGGTTACCAGGCTCACCGAACCCGCCTTTGCGAGCAGCGGCAAGGCGCCGCGCAAGGCGCGTGACGCCTCGGGCGAGCCGTCCCAGGCGACGATGGCCGGGCCGCTGCTATCGAAGCGCGTCACACCGGGCGGAACGACGAGAACGGGGGTTTGCGAACGAAGGACGATTTCGCCAACGAGTTTGGAAGGACCTTCGTTCTTCAGCGGATCGCAGCTTCCCAGCACGATGATGTCGCTCAGACCGCTTCGCCGCATGAGTTGCTGGGAAGCGAAGCCGTCGCTCTGTATCCAGTTCCAGGCGACATCCTCCTTCGCCAGCCGCGCCTCGAGCCTTCGGTGCAAAGCATCGGCCTGTTCCCGGGTCGCCTCGATGATCTGTGCCGCCATCAATCCGTAGAAATCGACGACTGCACCCATTTCCCACTGGATGGACTTCATACAGGTAAGATGTCCGTCGAAGGCGCGGGCCAGGTCGAGTGCGACCTGCAGCCGAGCTTCAAGGCAGTCGTCGTCTTCGACGTGAAGCAGGATCGAGCGCATAACAATTTCCCTTCTTGGTTTGGACAATCGGCATAGCATCGGCGGCAGCGGCGCAATCTAAGTTATATCCGGAGCGGCCTTCCCTCAAATACCTTCGTTTTCTCCCCCAAAATACGCAGACAATTCCGCCGTCAAGCAAGGCGGGCGAAGTTTGCCACGCCAGCGGCAGGTCGGTGCGGAGTGGCGGCAATCGCCGCTTCCATTCCAGCCAGCCCATCGATTGCTGCCGACAGCTCGGCAAAGGTCTTGTCGTCTATGCGGTAGAAGACGAGCTTGGCTTCCTTTCGGGTGGTCACCACGCCGGCATTGCGCAGGACGGCAAGCTGTTGCGACAGCGTCGGTTGCCCGATCGCCGCTTCTTCGTCGATCTCTCCGACATTGCGCTCCACTCCGGACAGGGCCCGGAGAATGCGGAGACGGACCGGATGCGCAACTGCCTTCAGCGCGTCGACGAGCTCTTCCTCGCTCATTTTTGCGCCCCTCCCCTGGTTTCCTTCAGGAACCAGTCGGTCTGGTTCTTCGCCGCGAAGACGTCGTCGAGCTTTGCGCTGGGCTGGCGCAACAGTGGCTGTCCCGGCTCCCAATTCGCAGGAGCAAGAACCTGGCCCTGGTGCACCGCTTGCAGGGCGTCGAGGGTTCGCAGCATTTCCGGCGTCGATCGACCCACATTGGCGGGATAACAGGTCATCGCGCGGATGATGCCTTCCGGATCGATGAAGAACGTCGTGCGGACGGTGGCGCTGTCCCTGTCTTGCGGAGCGACCATTCCATAGGCCTTCCCGATCACGAGTGTGGGATCCTCGACAATCGGAAAACGCACTTCGATGTCGAAACGGTCGCGGATCATCCTCAGCCACGCGAAATGCGAAAACAGACTGTCGACCGACAGCGCCATGAGTGCGCAGTCACGCTGATCGAACTGAGCGGCGGCCTGAGCCAGCGCGACGAACTCGGTGGTGCAGACGGGGGTGAAATCGGCGGGATGCGAAAACAGCACCAGCCAACGACCGCGATAATCCGACAGCCGGATGTCGCCTGCGGTGCTTCGGGCCGAAAAATCCGGTGCGATGTCGCCGATCCGCAGTCCCGCGGATGGGGCTGTTCGCTCGGCGACATCGCCTGATGCTGACTGGTTCATCCGGGCTGCATAGCACTTGACACGGCCAACGCAATACATATACTCACTTTATGTAATCAAATGGAGTTAGCAAGATGGCTGATGACAGACCGCTGGAACTCGCATCGCAGCAGATCGCCCGCGCCCGGGGCGACAAGTGTTTGCGCCCCTCGATCGCCGGCTTCTTCGACGAAGCGACGAACACAGTAACCTATGTCGTGCATGATCCGAAGACCGCGGAGGCGGCAATCGTCGATTCGGTGCTGGATTTCGAAGCGGCTTCCGGAAGAACCTCGAATGGTTCCGCGGACCGCATTATCGAATACATCACTTCCAATAATCTGAAAGTGATGTGGCATATCGAGACGCATGCGCACGCCGATCACATTTCGGCAGCCCCTTATTTGCAGGAGAAGCTCGGCGGCAAGCTGGCAATCGGCCGCGAGATCATTCGCGTGCAGGAGGTCTTCGGCAAGCTCTTCAACGCGGGCACCGACTTCGAACGCGACGGCTCGCAATTCGACAAGCTGTTCGACGATGGCGAAACCTTCAAGCTGGGCGAGCTCGAAGGCATCGCTCTTCACGTCCCGGGTCATACGCCTGCCGATATGGCGTTCATCATCGGGGATGCTGCCTTTGTCGGCGACACGATATTCATGCCGGACTTCGGCACGGCGCGGGCCGACTTCCCGGGCGGGGACGCGCACAAGCTGTTCCGCTCGATCCGGCGGCTGCTGTCGCTGCCCGAGGATACGCGCCTGTTCCTGTGCCACGACTATAAGGCACCCGGCCGCGATGACTATGCCTGGGAGACGACGGTCAAGCAGCAGCGCGAAGAGAACGTCCATGTGAAGGATGGCGTGACCGAAGACGAATTCGTCGAAATGCGGACCAGCCGCGACAGGACGTTGGCGATGCCGAACCTCATCATGCCATCGGTGCAGGTGAACATTCGCGGTGGGCGCTTGCCCGACCCCGAGGATAACGGCGTCAGCTACATCAAAATTCCGGTCAACGCCGTATGACGCTTGCCGGATTCCCGGATGCCGCGCCGCTCGCCGGTCTGGCGGGCGGCGTGCTCATCGGGCTCGCAGCCGCTTTGATGCTGCTGGGGTTGGGCCGCATTGCGGGCGTCTCCGGTCTGGCGGCCAAGGCCGTCGGACTGGGCGGTAGCGGCATTGGCCGCAGCGCTGCCTGGATGTTCGTAATCGGCCTCCCGCTCGGTGCGCTGGTCGTCTTGCTCGTGGCCGGCGGCATCGACGCCAGTTTTGCCGACCCTCTCACGCTCGTGGTTGCGGGCCTGCTTGTCGGAATCGGGACCCGCATGGGCAGCGGATGCACCAGCGGCCACGGTGTCTGCGGCGTCAGCCGCCTTTCCGCCCGTTCTCTCGTGGCGACCCTGACCTTCATGGCGGCGGGAATCGCGACCGTAGCCGTCATGAACGCCATGGGCATGGAGGTTTTGTCATGAAGAATATCGGCTCTCGCGATCGTATCCTGCGGATCGCAATCGCAATCGTTCTGGCCATCCTTGCGGCGACCGGAACGATCGGCGGCGGCCTCGCCATCGCCGCATGGATCGTGGCCGGGGTGTTGCTGGCGACCAGCCTCGTCGGCTTCTGCCCCGCCTACCGCCTCCTCGGCCTGAATACGTGCGGGAAGACATGATGCGGATCGCCATCGCTTCGCTTGCTTCGGGAACCCTGTTCGGGGCCGGCCTCGCGCTCGGGGGAATGACGGATCCGGCGCGCGTGCGAGGATTTCTCGATATCTTCGGCAATTGGGATCCCACGCTCGCCTTCGTGATGGGCGGCGCCGTGATCGTGATGGCGATCGCCTGGCGGTTCGTGCCGCAAATGGCCGGACCCTTGCTGGTCGAGCGATTTCATCTGCCGACGCGCTCGGATCTGACCCCGCGGCTGATAGGGGGTGCAGCGCTGTTCGGCATCGGCTGGGGCGTCGCCGGACTTTGCCCCGGCCCGGGCATCGCCGCGCTCGTCATCGAGCCCGCGGCGGCGGCGATCTTCGTGCTCGCGATGCTCGCCGGAATGGGAGCTGTCCGGATGTTCGAAGGAGCAGGGTCATGAAGCTGGCTGAGGTGTCGAACCGGTTCGCGGTGGCGCCGCAGCTTCGGCCCGAAGACATACAGGAACTCGCCGATGCAGGCTTTGGCACGGTCATCTGCAATCGTCCCGACGGTGAGGAAGCAGGCCAGCCAGCCATCGAGCGTATGCGCGATGCAGCCGAGAAGGCGGGACTGGCATTCCATCACATACCCGTTTCCGGCGGCGAGTTCCCGCCTGCTGCGATCAGGGCGTTTGGCAGGGTCCGCGAGGAAGCAGACCGAAAGGTCCTGGCCTATTGCCGGTCGGGAACCCGATCGATCATGCTCGATGCCCTTGCCAATACCGAGCGTCTCAGCGCCGAGCAGCGCATCGCGAATGCGCGGGAGGCGGGCTACGACCTGTCCCCCATGCGCGCGCGGCTCGGCGAGGAACAAAGATAACACCCGGAGAGATCGCCATGGCCCAGAATCCTACTCACGAGGTCGTCATCATCGGCGGCGGATCGGCAGGTATCGCGACCGCGGCCTCGATGCTGAAGCGGCGCCCGGCGCTTGACGTGGCTATCGTCGAACCGAGCGAGCATCATTACTACCAGCCCGGTTGGACCATGGTCGGCGGCGGTGTCTTCGACGCGCCCGTCACCTGCCGGTCCATGGCGAGTGTCATGCCGAGGAAGGTGCGCTGGATCCGCCAGGCCGCCGCCACTTTCCAGCCCGAAAGCAATCGGGTGACGCTGGCCGACGGCAGCACCGTCACTTACGGGATTCTGATCGTAGCAGCCGGCATCCGCCTTGCATGGGAGAAGATCGAAGGTCTCGAGGAGACGCTCGGCAAGAACGGCGTCACGTCGAACTATCGTTACGACCTGGCACCCTACACCTGGGAACTGGTCCAAAACCTGAAATCCGGGCGCGCCATCTTCAGCCAGCCGGCCATGCCGATCAAATGCGCAGGCGCCCCGCAGAAGGCGATGTATCTGTCCTGCGACGCGTGGATGGATCGCGGCGTGCTCGGCGACATCGATGTCGAGTTCCGTAACGCGGGCGGTGTGCTTTTCGGGGTCAAGGAATTCCTCCCCGCGCTGATGGAATATGTCGAGAAATACCGCATCGCCCTGAAGCTCAACCAGAACCTTGTCTCCGTGGACGGACCCGCGAAGACCGCGACTTTCAAGACCGAAGCGGGCGAGGAAACGGTCGAATTCGATATGCTGCATGTCGTGCCGCCACAGGTCGCGCCGCAATTCGTCGCAGATAGCCCGCTGGCCGATGCGCAAAGCGGATTCGTCGACATCGACAAGTTCACACTGCGCCACGTGCGCTATCCCAACGTGTTTGGTGTCGGCGATGCGGGATCCACCCCCAATGCCAAGACGGCCGCCGCCGTGCGCAAGCAGGCCCCCATTGTCGCGGTGAACGCGCTGGCGGCGCTCGACGGGAAACCGCCGGTTGCCGATTATGACGGCTACGGATCGTGTCCGCTGACCGTGGAGCGCGGCAGGATCGTGCTCGCCGAATTCGGTTATGACGGGAAGCTGCTGCCCAGCTTCCCGAAATGGGTCATCGACGGCACTCGTCCACGCAAGCTCAGCTGGCTGCTCAAGTCCGAGGTTCTCCCATGGATCTACTGGAACGGCATGCTCAAGGGCCACGAATGGCTCGTTAGGCCGCAGGTCAAGACCGCTGCCTGATGGACAGCAACGGCCCCGAAGCGGACGTGTCAGGCACCGGCGCAGGCGGGCGGGCAAAGCAAGGCAGCTTGCTGTCGCAGTATTTCCCGATCCTAGAATGGGGGCGGACATATAACGGCACAGTCCTGACCAACGATCTGGTCGCGGCGGTGATCGTCACGATCATGCTGATCCCGCAAAGCCTCGCCTATGCCTTGCTCGCGGGCCTGCCGCCGGTCGTCGGGCTCTACGCATCGATCCTGCCGCTTGTCGCCTACGCCCTGTTCGGCACCAGCCGGACGCTGGCGGTGGGGCCGGTCGCGGTCGTGTCGCTGATGACGGCGAGCGCCGCCGGAGCGGTGGCGGCGCAGGACACCGCGCTCTATCTCGAAGCGGCGATCACTCTCGCGGCCTTGTCAGGCATCATGCTTGCCGTGCTGGGTTTCCTGCGAATGGGGTTTCTCGCCAATCTCCTGTCGCACCCGGTCATCAGCGGTTTCATCACCGCGAGCGGCATTCTCATCGCGACCAGCCAGCTCAAGCACATTCTTGGGATGACGGCCGGCGGCGACACCTGGCCCGAGATGCTGGGCGGGCTGGCCTCGGCCCTCGGCACCGTCAATCCATGGACACTGGCGGTCGGCGTGCCGGCGACGCTGTTTCTGTTCTGGGTCCGTAAAGGGCTGAAACCGTCTCTCATCAGGCTGGGCCTCAAACCGCGAGCAGCCGACATCGCGGCGAAGGTCGGACCTGTCGTAGCCGTGGCGCTCACCATTCTCATGGCGATCGCATTCGATCTGGGCGATCGCGGAGTTAACCTCGTCGGGGCGATCCCGCGGGGGCTGCCGCCCTTCGCCCTTCCCTCGACCGATCTCGACCTGATCGGCCGGCTGTGGGTGCCCGCCCTCCTGATCTCGATCATCGGCTTTGTAGAGAGCGTGTCGGTGGCGCAGACGCTGGCGGCGAAGCGCCGACAACGGATCGCCCCGAACCAGGAATTGATCGGCCTGGGCGCATCCAACATCGCCAGCGCGTTTTCGGGCGGGTACCCCGTGACCGGGGGCTTTGCCCGGTCGGTGGTCAATTTCGATGCGGGTGCGGAAACCCCGGCAGCGGGCGCCTACACTGCGGTCGGTATTGCTCTGGCCAGTCTCTTCCTGACGCCGTTGCTGTTCCACCTGCCGGTCGCGACGCTGGCCGCGACGATCATCGTCGCCGTGCTCAGCCTGGTCGACCTCGACACCCCCGGCCAGCTGTGGCGCTATTCGAAAACCGATTTCGCGGCGCACATGGTTACGATCGCCGTTACCCTGCTGGCGGGCGTCGAGCTGGGCGTCATCTCGGGTGTCGCCGTCGGGCTGCTGCTCTATCTCTGGCGCGCGAGCCGGCCGCACGCGGCCATCGTCGGGCGGGTCCCGGAATCGGAGCATTTCCGCAATGTCGATCGCCACAAGGTTTTTACCGTGCCGCATGTCCTTTCGATCCGGATCGACGAGAGCCTGACCTATCTCAATGCCCGCTGGCTGGAAGAGTACGTGCTGGAAGAGGTCGCCGACCGATCGGAAGTGCGGCACGTCATCCTCATGTGCAGCGCGGTGAACGAGATCGACGCCTCGGGACTCGAGAGCCTTGAAGCAATCAATCATCGCCTGGCGGATGCCGGGATCGGGCTGCATCTGTCTGAAGTCAAAGGACCGGTGATGGACCGGCTGAACCGGACCCGCTTCGTCGAGGAGCTGAACGGCAAGGTCTTCCTGTCGCAGAACCGCGCCTTTCGCGAACTCGCGGCCAATGGCGGCCCGCCCGAGGCTCCCACCGCCGATATGGCGCGAGGGATGATCTGATCGCTGCCGGTTCCGGACGAAACGGCGCGAACGGGAAATTTGCCGCATCCACCGGCTGCTGCGTGTTGCATCGCTGTTGCATCGAGCCGCAAAGACCTCGCCGAAACTCGCGTTGATCCGCGAAAAGACGCGAGACTGCCAGGGGTCCGTCGAACCAACCGGCGGATGCACATATCCGACTGTAGATAGTGGAGAATATTGGATGCCCCGTGAGGATTCGAACCTCAATTGACGGAGTCAGAGTCCGTAGTCTTACCATTAGACGACGGGGCATCGGCACCGGGCGTGGGCGGGACTCGCCTGCGCTCCGGCGCGAGGCGGCCATCTAGGTGGGAGTTCCCGGCAGGTCAAGGCTCCCCGGCGGTGCCGCGCAAGTCCTTGCTCCCGCGCGGCATCGGCTGTAGCAAGCATGTCAGGTCCCCGCGCCGGATTTTTCGGAGCGCGGGAGGAAACAGAAAGATTTGCCATGGCGGACCAATCTCCGCCGGACTTGCATACAGCGGCTGGCAAGCGAAGGGGTAAGACGTCCGGCAAGGTAGCCGATTTTCGCTACAAGCGCCCCTCCCGGCCCGACAGAAAGGCCCGCGATTCCAGCGGCCTTCTCCACGCATCGGCTGGTCATGTCCGCCACGAAGCCAGCCCTCGCCGGCAGGCCTATGCCGCGCTCGATCTGGGCACCAACAATTGCCGTCTGCTTATCGCGCGGCCATCGGGCGAAAACTTTACCGTGATCGATGCATTCAGCCGCGTGGTGCGCCTCGGCGAAGGACTGGCGGCTTCGGGCAAATTGTCCGACGCCGCGATGGAGCGCACCTTGGGCGCACTGCATGTCTGCGCCGAGAAGCTGCGCCGCCGCAACGTGCATCTGGCACGCTCGGTCGCGACCGAGGCCTGCCGCCGCGCTTCCAACGGCGAGGCGTTTATCGAACGGGTGCGCGAGGAAACCGGGATCGCGCTCGACATAATCTCGGCGCAGGAAGAGGCGCGGCTGGCGGTGCTGGGGTGCCATATTCTGCTCGAGGACGGAGTGGGCCCCGCAGTCATCTTCGACATCGGGGGCGGTTCGACCGAGTTGGTGCTGATCGAGCCCGGTGGCCCCGTGCCGCGCATCCTCGACTGGCTGAGCGTGCCATGGGGCGTGGTTTCGCTCACCGATTCGGTCCAGCCGCCCGATGGCACCAGGCACGGCCGCGCGCTGCGCTATGCCGAAATGCGCCGTCTGGTCTCGGAAAGCTTCACCCCCTTCGCCGAGCGGATCGCCGACACCGCGCGCGATTCCGCAACGATCCGCCTGCTGGGCACCAGCGGCACGGTCACCACTCTGGCCAGCATCCATCTCGAACTCCCGCAATATGATCGCCGCGCGGTCGACGGGCTGATCGTACCCTCGCGCTCGATGCGCGACATCTCGCTGCGCCTTTCGACAATGAGCGAAGCGGATCGCCGCACCCTGCCCTGCATCGGCGACGACCGTGCCAATCTGGTCGTGGCGGGCTGCGCGATCCTGGAATCGATCCTCGACATCTGGCCGGCGAAGGAACTCGCGGTCGCGGATCGCGGCATCCGCGAAGGCATCCTGCGCAGCCTGATGGCCGCCGACGAGGTCGCCGAGCGCAGCCGCGAAACCCGCCTGCGCATGCGGGAGCAGGATCTGTGAGCCGTTCCGGGCGCGATTCGGACCGAAGGGTCAAGACGGCGAAGGGGCGCACCGCCTCCTCCACCCGCTGGCTCGAACGCCAGCTCAACGATCCGTACGTCAAGCAGGCCAAGGCCGACGGCTATCGCAGCCGCGCGGCCTACAAATTGCTCGAGCTGGACGAGAAATTCGCCCTGCTCAAACGCGCCGAGCGGGTGGTCGATCTCGGCATCGCGCCGGGCGGCTGGAGCCAGGTGGTTCGCAAGGTCGCGCCCCGGGCGGCGATCGTCGGGATCGACCTGCTCCCGACCGAGCCGATCGAGGGCGTCACCATTTTCGAGATGGATTTCATGGACGATGCCGCGCCCCAGGCACTGGAAGAGGCGCTCGAAGGCGCCCCGGATCTGGTGATGAGCGACATGGCGGCCAACACAGTGGGCCACAAGCAGACCGATCATCTGCGCACCATGGGGCTGGTCGAGGCCGCTGCCTGGTATGCGATCGAAACGCTGGCGCCGGGCGGCGCCTTCATCGCCAAGGTCCTGGCGGGCGGCACCGACGCCGAACTGCTCAACCTGCTCAAAAAGCACTTCCGCACGGTCAAGCACGCCAAGCCCCCGGCCAGCCGCAAGGGTTCTTCGGAATGGTATGTGGTGGCGCAGGGGTTCAAGGGACGCGACTAGCGGCGCCCCCATTACCCAACAACGACCGTTCAGAGACTCCCGACGAAGTCGCTGGGGTTATTCGTCCACTTGGACCGGACCGGAAGGAACCGGTTGCTCGTCGCCCATCGCGCCTGCGGCTTCGGGCGCATCCGCTGCTGCACCCTCGACCGCGCCGGGGCCTTCGCCCGCTGCGTCGACGCCAATCTCACCAACAGCCGGAGCCGCGGGCTCGGGCTTGGCCGGTGCCCCGCCGAAGGTCGAAAGATACTCCATCACATTGGCGCGATCTTCCGGATTCGACAGACCGGCAAAGCTCATCTTGGTACCGCTGGCAAAAGCGCGCGGGCTGGTGAGCCAGGCGTCCATGTTTTCCCAGGTCCACTGCCCACCGTGTTCGGCAAGCGCGCTGGAATAGGCAAAGCCCGGTGCATGTGCACCGATTGCGGTCCCCATCACGCCATAAAGATTGGGACCGATCCCGTTCGCTCCGCCCTGCTCGATCGTGTGGCAGGCGGTGCATTTGGCGAACACCGCTTCGCCAGCGGCGGCATCGGCGGATGCCAGCAGCATGCCGAGGTCCGGCCCGGCATCCTCGCCGGCGCCCTCTTCGGGGGCGTCGATGAAATAGCCCGGCTCTTCCGGCATCTCGGGATTGTCGGCATGGAAATACATGCCCGAGCCGATCGAGGCGCCGAGCGCGACGATCCCGGCGAAGAGAACCCATCCGGAGGCGGTATTGAACTTGTCGTCCATGCGTGAATCGTCCGCAAACTGGTGTGAAGATATCGGTTTCGCGCCGCTCTAGGGGGGCCGTGGCCCGCGCGCAAGTGCGCGCAGCGCGCCTGAGGCTGCAGGAGCTGCAATTCGCTTGCGGGGGTCAGGCGGCGCCGATAGCACGGCTGCCATGCGCAAATTTCCCCAGCCTGCCCTCGCCATGGTCGACACGATGCGCGCTGCGGCACAGGCCGATCCGGCCCGCACCATCGCTTTCGGCGGGGCGCCCGGATCGAATTCGCACCAGGCGACGATGCAGTTCGCGCCCGAGGCGCTGCCCCTGCCCTGCTACGGTTTCGAGGACGCGCTCGACGCGGTGAAGGCGGGCCAGGCGGGCGCGGCGATGATCCCGATCGAGAATTCGCAGCATGGCCGCGTCTCCGACATCCACTTCCTGCTGCCCGAAAGCGGGCTGGCGATCGTGGCCGAGCACTTCATGCCGATCACCCATGCGCTGATGGCGCTAGGCGACGGGCCCTTCGAAGCCGCCTACAGCCATCCGCAGGCGCTGGGCCAGTCACGCGAATATCTGCTGGCGCGCGGTATCGTCCCGATGGCCTATGCCGACACCGCCGGGGCGGCGGCCCATGTTGCGGAGCGCGGGCTGCCGGAACTTGCGGCGCTCGCCCCGCCGATGGCGGCCGAACTCTATGGGCTGAAGATCATCGAGAAGGCGGTCGAGGATGCGCATGACAACACCACGCGCTTCGTGCTGCTGGCCAAGGATGCACGCGACCCGGCGAAGGTCGATGGCGCCGAGCCGATGACCACCTTCATTTTCGAGGTGAAGAACGTGCCCGCAGCGCTCTACAAGGCGCTCGGCTGTTTCGCCACCAATGGCGTGAACATGACCAAGCTGGAAAGCTACCAGAAGGGCGCGAGCTTTGCGGCGACGAAGTTCTACGCCGATATCGAAGGCGCCCCGGGCGACCCGCGGGTGGACCATGCACTCGAAGAACTCGCCTTCCATTGCAACAGCGTGCGGCTGCTCGGCAGCTACGCGCAGGCGCGCAAGCGAGGATGAGCATGGCCACCCGGCGCGGCGCGATGCTCGGCGGCCTCGCCTTGGCGGGCGCGGCCTGCGTTCCCTTCGCGGACGATACGAAGTCCCGGCTGGAAGCCAAGCTGCGCATCGTCGAGGCCGAGGCCGGCGGCGAACTAGGCACCTTTGCGCTCGACACGCAGACCGGGCTCGGCCTGGGTCACCGGCAGAGCGAGCGCTTCGCCCATTGCTCCAGCTTCAAGGCCTCGCTTGCGGCGATGGTCCTCCAGCTCGATGCGGAAGGGACGATCTCGGCGGACGAGCATGTCCGCTGGACGCGCGAGGATCTGATGGCGGTGTCGCCCTTCACCACGCAGCGGCTCGAAACCGGCGCAAGCTTGCGCGAACTTGCCGAGTTCACGCAGAAATATTCGGACAACGCTGCGGCGAACATCCTGCTGGCGAAGCTGGGCGGACCGCAGGCGCTGACCGCCTTCTGGCGGCGGATGGGTGACGATATCAGTCGCCTCGACCGCACAGAGCCCGCGCTCAACCACGTGCCGCCGGGAGAAATGCGCGACACCACCAACCCGCAGGCCATGGCGACCACGCTGGCGCGCTTGCTCTATGGCGGCGGGCTGGCCGCACAAGCGGGCTCTCAGCTAAAAGGCTGGATGCACGACACTCCCACAGGCCTGCGGCGGGTACGCGCGGGGCTGCCCGAGGGCTGGCATGCGGGCGACAAGACCGGCACCTCGATCTGGCCGGGAATGGGCAGTCTTTATGTCGATATCGGCTTCATCGAACCCCCGGGGCGCGCGCCGCTGACCTTCGCGACCTACTACCGCGCACCGGAAACGCATGACGGGATGGATCCGGCCTCCGAAGCCGCGCTGGCACAGGCAGGGGCCATCATCGCCCGCTGGGCCGCCGGCTGAGCGCCTATTCCTCGGCGAAGATTGCGACCTCGTTGACGCCTTCGCTGGTCGCTCGGCCGCGGTACATGCCGCTGGTGTTGAAGCTGAACACCGCCGCTCCCGACGGTGCAACCACGATCACCCCGCCGTCGCCGCCCAGCTCCTCGACCTCGGCGAGCACGGCATCGGCGACGCCTTCGACCAGCTTTTCGGTCAGCCTGATCTCGCCGCCCTCGGGTAGGCCGTTGTCGAATTCCGCCAGCGCCGTGTTGCCTGCCAGACGCAGCCTCGTGCAGATCTCATGCGCCACGCCGACGCGGATGAAATATTCGCCCGCGCCCGTGGCCGAGACCGCGCAGCTCCGGTTGTCGGCATAGGTGCCCGCGCCGATCATCGGCGCATCGCCGATCCGGCCCCAGCGCTTGCCGGTCATCCCGCCGGTCGAGGTGCCGGCGGCCAGATTGCCCGCCTGGTCGAGCGCCACTGCGCCCACGGTGCCGAACTTGTGATCGACGTCATAGGCCGACAGCTGCTCCGCCTTCATCCGCTCGAGCGCTTCGCGGCGCGCCTCGGTCTGGAACCATGCGGGCTCGGCGGTCTCGATCCCCTGCTCGCGCGCGAATTCCTCGGCCCCCTCGCCGCTCAGGAAGACATGGCGTCCGTCGCGCATCACCGCGCGCGCCAGCAGGATCGGGTTCTTGGTCGCGGTAACCCCGGTGACCGCCCCTGCCGTGCGATCGCGCCCGTCCATCACCGCCGCGTCGAGTTCGTTGGCGCCTTCCCAGGTGAACACCGCGCCGCGCCCGGCGTTGAACTTGGGATCGTCCTCCATCAGCAGGATCGCCGCCTCGACCGCATCCATCGCGGTCCCGCCTTCGCGCAGTACCGCGGCGCCCGCGTCGAGTGCGGTCTGCAGCGCCGCCTCGTATTCCGCCTCTCGCTCGGGGGTCATGTTCTCGCGCGACAAAGTCCCCGCGCCGCCGTGGATGGCGAAGGACCAGGTCCCCTCGTCATGCGCCGCAGCGGGGGTGGCGAGGAGCGCCGGCAGCGCGAGCAGACCGAGGGCGAGAGCGGTGAAGGAACGGGTCATGCTGCGGCGATAGCACGGGGGCTTTGCCGCTCCACCCGAAATTGGCGGGTGGTGCCGAAGAACGGGCGTGGTAACCTTGTGCCACACCATTGGGAGAGACAGCGATGAGCCAATTCGGTTTCGACAGCACGGCGGACGAGGTTCTGGCCGATCAGGACCTCACCGGGCGCACCGCCTTCATCACCGGGGCCTATTCGGGGCTCGGCCACGAAACCGCGCGCGCGATGGGTGCCAGGGGGGCCAAGCTCATCCTTTCGGGGCGCGACGAATCGAAGCTCGAAGCGGCGGCCAAGAGTATCGCCGACGAGACCGGGGCAAAGGTCGAAACGCTGGTCTGCGATCTCGCCTCACTCGACTCTGTTCGTGCCGCAGGAAAAGAGTCGAATGCGAGATTCGACACTATCGACCTCCTGATCAACAATGCGGGAGTGATGGCTTGCCCGCTTTCGCGCACCGCAGACGGTTTCGAGCTGCAATTCGGGACCAACCATCTGGGCCACTTCCTGCTCACCAACCTCTTGATTCCGCTGCTGGAAAAAGGCGACCGCCCGCGCATCGTCAATCTCTCGAGCCGCGGCCATCATCTCGACAGCCTCCATTTCGACGATCTCAACTATGTCGAACGCGAGTACGACAAATGGGAAGCCTACGGGCAGTCGAAGACCGCCAACATCCTGTTCACCGTGGCGCTCGAGCAGCGGCTCGCGGACAAGGGCATCCATGCCTATGCGGTCCATCCCGGCGGGATCATGACCAATCTCGGGCGCCATCTCGAACCCGACGACCTCGCCAATCTGCGCAAGCGGATGGAGAGCAATTCCGGCGACAAGGGCATGACCTTCAAATCCATCCCCCAGGGCGCGGCGACCACCTGCTGGGCCGCGACTGCGACGGAGCTCGAAGGCAAGGGTGGTCTCTACGCCGAGGACTGCGCCGTCGCCGAGCAGAGCGATACCGATCCCACCGGCGGGGTGCGCTCCTATGCGCTGGACAAGCAGGCCGCGGAGCGGCTCTGGTCCGTCTCCGAGGAGCTGGTGGGCGCGAATTTCGCCCACTGATCGAGCGGCTCCGGCAAGGGGCCGCCTGTCGTCGGTCCGCTCATGGGCGCCCTTCGTCGACTTGCCCTCTTGCGGATCGGCGCCCGGCGGCGCAGGCCGCAGCACCAGATTCACGGGAGTTGCAGATGAAGACCTTCGCCGCCGCTATTGCCCTGGCCACCGCCCCCCTCGCCCTTTCGGCGTCTCCCGCGCTCGCGCAGGCCGAAGTCGCAGTCGCGGGCGAGGCGGCACCCCAGTGGGTCCAGACCAGCAATGCCTACACCACCCAGCTGATCGAGTTCGAGGCGCAGTTCTTCCCCGAGGGCGCCTCGCAGTCGGGCTACGAGCAATATGACGGGCAGACCTTCGACCTGTCGCTCGATCGCGACGCGCGCTACCTCGCCGGCGCAGAGGCCCTGCGCCGCCAGTTCGTCGCCGCGCGCGAGACCGAGACCAACGCCAACGTCAAACAGGATCTCGCCATCCTGATCGACTCGCTCGACCGGAGCATCGAATCGACCCGGCTCAACCAGCGGCTGCTGCTCGAATGGTCCGAAGTGCCGCAGACCATCTTCTACACGATCGGCGGCATGCTCTCGGACCAGACCGCGGAAAACCGCCGCGCTTCGGCGCTGACGCTGCTGCAGCGCTACACCGGACTGGCCGAAGGCACTCAGCCCTATACCGAACTCGCCAAGGCGCGCTTCGAAGCCAGCCGCGGGGCGGACAAGCTCGGACCCTATGCGGTCGAGGTCGAGGAATCGATCGCCAAGATCCCGACTTTCGTCGCCGGCATCCGCGAGCTGTTCGAACGCTACGAGATCGCGGGCGCCGAGCCTGCGCTGGCCGCGCTGGAAACCCAGTTCGCGGATTACGGCGAGTGGACCCGCGCCACGGTGCTGCCGACCGCCCGGCCCGAAGCGCGCCTGCCCGAGGAGCTCTACGCGCTCAACCTGCGCAATGTCGGGATCGACATGGAACCGCGCGAGGCGATGGCCCGCGCGCGGCGCGGCTTCTACGAAATCCGCGCCCAGATGGAGGCGCTCGCGCCGCAGATCGCGGAGAAGAACGGCTGGGAGGAAACCGACTACGCCTCGGTCATGCGCAAGCTCAAGGAGCGCACGATCCCCAATGACGAGATCGAAGATTTCTATCGCGGGGTGAACGCGCAGCTCGAGGCGAAAATTCGCGAGAACGATATCGTCAGCCTGCCCGATTACGAGCTGTCGATGCGGCTCGCCTCCGAGGCCGAGAGCGCCGCGCAGCCCGCGCCGCACATGCGTCCGCCGCGGCTGATCGGCAACACCGGCGAACAGGGCACTTTCGTGCTGACCGCCGGCAATCCCACCGCCGGGCCCGAAGACGCCTATGACGATTTCAACCACGCCGCGGCCAGCTGGACTCTGAGCGCGCATGAAGGCCGCCCGGGCCACGAAATGCAGTTCGCCGCGCTGGTCGAGCAGGGCGTCAGCCTCGCCCGGCTGCTCTACGCCTTCAACAGCGTGAACGTCGAAGGCTGGGCGCTTTATGCCGAAGCCGAGATGCTGCCCTACGAGCCGATCGAGGGGCAGTTCATCGCCCAGCAGTTCCGCCTGCTGCGCGCCGCCCGCGCCTTCCTCGACCCGATGCTCAACCTCGGGCTGATCACCCGCGAAGAGGCCGGCCGCATCCTGCGCGAAGACGCGCTGTTCTCGCCCGGAATGGTGAAGCAGGAACTCGATCGCTACACCTTCCGCTCGCCCGGTCAGGCGGGGAGCTATTACTACGGCTACCGCAAGCTGATCGATCTGCGGGTCGAGACCGAGATCGCGCTGGGCGAGGATTTCGAGGAGAAGGCCTTCAACGATTTCCTGCTCAGCCAGGGGATCATCCCGCTCGAACTGATGGCGCAGGCGGTGCGCGAGGAGTTCATTCCCTCGCAGCGCTCCGGGCAGTAAACGGGCGGCTGAGCGTTTCCCACAAGGTCCGATCCTTGCCCGCCTGGGCTTTGGGCTGAGGCCGGCGCTGGCGCTATAGCCAGCGCTGGCTGCGGAAGATCGCCAGAATGCCGACGGTGATCGCCAGGCAGGCGCCGAGCACGCCCCAGAACGCCCATGGCTCGGCGTTCCAGGGGATGCCCGAGACATTGCTCCCGAGCAGCCCGGTGAAGAAGGTCAGCGGCAGGAACACGCCCGCCATCACGCCCAGCTTGTAGGTCGCGTTCTGGCTGACCGCCTGCGCGCGGGCGCGCAGTTCGTCCTGCAGCACCAGCGCGCTTTCCTTGCTGATGTTGATGTCGTCGAGATGCCGCCGCAGGCGCGAGATCGATTCGGCGATCTCACGCCGGTCGTGCGGCTCGAACCATTCGGGCGCTTCGCGGCTGATCTGCTGCAGCGCCTCGTGCTGGGGCGAGATATGGCGCTGCAGCGCCAGGCATTCGCGGCGGATATCGGCGATCTCGCGCGCGCGGACCGCCAGCGCCAGATCTTCGGCATTGTCCTCGAGCCGGTCGATGGCGGCGTTGATGTCGATCACCGCGCCGCTCAGATGATCGATCATCAGCTCGGCGATCAGCGTGATCATCGCCCCGGCATCGCGCGGTCCCGCGCCGCGATCGAACAGATCGCGCAGCTCGTTGGGGCTCTGCTGCGGGGCGCGGCGCAGCGTCAGGACCCGGCTGCCGTCGCTCCACAATTGCATCGCGATCATGTCCTCGGGCGTGGCGCCGGGATTGAAATTGAGATCGCGCAGCGTAGCCACCAGCGCATCGCCTTCGCGAAAGGCGCGCGGGCGCGACATGTCCGAGACCAGCAGTTCGGCAGTGGGCTCGGTCATCCCCTTCTGCCGTCGCAGCCACGCCTCGAGGCCAGGACGGGCGCGATCTAGGTGGAGCCACAGGATCTCCTCGGAACTTCCCGGGGTCCAGTTCTGCGCCTCGTCCCACTCGATCGGCCGCGCGCCGCCGGCCCCATCGATCACGCGGCCGAACAGCAGTGGATTCTGGGTGTCGCATGCGTCGATCGTGCCGGTCATCGCCGCCTCATGCCGCATCGCTCGCGCGCTGTCATTGCTCCTTCACCTTGGGCGTTCTATATCGCCACCATGTCTTCCCTACGCCCCTGGCGCGATATCGAGCGCCGCAAGAGCCGTCAGATCATGATCGGCAAGGTCCCGGTGGGCGGCGATGCGCCGATCAGCGTCCAGACCATGACCAACACGCCGACCGAGGACGTGAGCGCGACGATCGACCAGATCCGCCGCTGCGAGGAAGTGGGCGCCGACATCATCCGCGTGTCCTGCCCGACCGAGGAGGCGACCCGGCATTTCGACAAGATCACCCGCGCTGCCGAGGTGCCGATCGTCGCGGACATCCATTTCCACTACAAGCGCGCGCTCGAGGCGGCCGACAAGGGCGCCGCCTGCCTGCGGATCAATCCGGGCAATATCGGTTCCTCGCAGCGGGTTGCCGAAGTGGTCCGCGCCGCCAAGGCCAATGGCTGCGCGATCCGCATCGGGGTCAACGCCGGGAGCCTGGAAAAGGACCTGCTCGAGAAATACGGCGAGCCCTGCCCCGAGGCGCTGATCGAAAGCGCGCTCGATCATATCAAGCTGCTGCAGGATCACGATTTCCACGATTTCAAGGTGGCGGTGAAGGCCAGCGACGTGTTCCTCGCGGTGGCCGCCTACCACGGGCTCGCCGAAGCGGTCGATTGCCCGCTTCATCTGGGCATCACCGAGGCCGGCGGGTTGATCGGCGGCACCGTCAAGAGCTCGATCGGCATGGGCAGCCTGCTGTGGGCCGGGATCGGCGACACGATCCGCGTCTCGCTCTCCGCCGAACCCGAGCAGGAGATCAAGGTTGGGTTCGAGATGCTCAAGGCGCTGGGGCTGCGGACCCGCGGCGTGCGCGTGGTCTCCTGCCCTTCCTGCTCGCGCCAGGGTTTCGACGTCATCCGCACGGTCGAGGCGCTGGAGAAGCGGCTCGAGCATATCAAGACCCCGATGAGCCTCTCGGTGCTGGGCTGCGTCGTCAACGGCCCGGGCGAAGCGCGCGAGACCGATATCGGCCTCACCGGCGGCGGCAATGGCAAGCACATGGTCTTTCTCTCGGGCGTGACTGACCACACGGTGCAGAGCGAGGACATGCTTGAGCATATCGTGAGGCTGGTCGAGGCCAAGGCCGCGCAGATCGAGGCGGGCGAAGCGGTCGCCTTCGATCCGCATGCTCCCGCCATACAGGCCGTCGAAGCGGCGGAGTGATCCGCGCCGCGCTGTGATCGAAGGGCTGTTTCTCGCTCTCGCGCTCGCGATGGATGCCTTTGCCGTCGCCCTGACGCAGGGCGCGCGGTTCCGGCCGCGAGTCCTGCCCGGGATCGGGATCGCCGCCGCCTTTGGCGTCGCGCAGGGAATCATGCCGCTGATCGGCTGGGCGCTGGGCGCCATGGCGCTGGTCTTCGTCGCGGAGCTGGATCACTGGATCGCCTTCGCGCTGCTCGGGATCCTTGGAATTCAGATGATCCGCGGCGGCGAGGACGACGAGGCCGCCCCGAAACTGCGCGGCCTGGCGTTGCTGGCGGCGGCGATCGCGACCAGCATCGATGCGCTCGCCGCCGGAATCACTCTGCCCACGCTCGACCTTTCGCCGCTGCTCGCTGCGGCGCTGATCGCCGTGGTCACATTCGCCCTCTCGGCGGTCGGGGTGCTGTCGGGCCGGATCGCCGGCGACGGCTACGGACGCTGGGCGGAGCGCGCCGGCGGGGTGATCCTGATCGCGCTGGGGACCAAGATCCTGGCCGAGCACAGCGGGTTCCTGTGACGCCATGCTCCACGTCGTCCACCACGCCGATTATATGGCGCCGCCGCCCGAGCGCGGCACGTTCAAGTTCGACAAATACTATCTGGTGATGGAGGCGCTCCGAGGCAGCGGCGCACCGGTCACCGAGCACGCGCCCGAGCCGATGCCGCGCCGCTGGCTCGAGGAAGTCCACGACCCCGCCTATGTCGACGAGGTGTTCCCGCGCGACAAGGAGCGGCGGATCGGCTTTCCGGTGACCCCGCATATCGCGGCCCGCGTGCGCCACACCAATGGCGGGACCTGGCTGGCGGCGCGGCTGGCGCTCGAACACGGTTATGCCGCCAACAGCGCGGCGGGGAGCCACCACGCGCTGCACGGCACCGGCGCGGGCTATTGCGTGTTCAACGATCTGGCAGTCGCCGCCAACCGGCTGATCGCCGAGGGCGATGCGCGCCGGATCCTGATCGTCGATTGCGATGTCCATCAGGGCGACGGCACCGCCAGCCTGACCGCCACCCGGAGCGACATCTTCACGCTGTCGTTCCACGCCGAGAAGAACTTCCCGGTGCGCAAGGCGCGCTCGGATTGCGATGTCGAACTGGCGGACGGCACCGACGATGCCGGATACATGGAAGCGCTCGAGCGCCATTTGCCCGAGGTCGTCGGGCGGTTCGCGCCCGATCTGGTGCTCTACCAAGCGGGGGTGGATCCCCATGTTGACGACAAGCTTGGACGGCTGGCGCTGAGCGACGAGGGGCTGGCGGCGCGCGATCGCTTCGTCGTCGGGGAGGCGCGGCGCCGCGGGCTGCCGATCGCGAGTGCGCTCGGCGGCGGCTACGGCTCCGATCAACGCATAGTGGCTGAGCGCCACGCGGCATCGATGCTAGCGATGGCCGAGACCAACTCCACCTTCGCGCGTTCATCTTGCGCTAGGGTGGACGCTGCTAGAGAATGAAACGATGAAACGCCGCGATCTTATAAAGGCTGGATTTGCCGCGGGCGCGATGGCCGCGCTGCCGCTGCGCGCCGCTGCGCAGGCGGGCGGGACCTCGCCGCGCGACCGCAAGCTGTTCGAACTCGCCCGCAGCGAGCTGGCGCGGATGGGCAGCCATGTCTGGCGCAGCGACATCGTCGGGGTCGCCGATTTCGGGCTTCATTCTTCGCAGCGGCGCTTCCACTTCGTCGATCTGGAGCGCGAGCGGGTCGCAAGCTACCACGTCAGCCACGGCGATGGCTCGGACGGCGAGCACGACGGCTGGCTCAAGCGCTATTCCAACCTCGAGGGCTCGCACGCCACCAGCCGCGGCGCCTACACCACGCGGAGCTGGTATATGGGGCGGTTCGGCATGTCGATCCGGCTCGACGGGCTCGACCCGACCAATTCCAACGCGCTCGACCGCGCGATCGTGATGCACAAGGCGCGCTATGCGACCCCCGAGCATGTCGACCGCTGGGGACGGCTGGGCCGCTCCAACGGCTGCCTGGCGATGGGCCCCGAACAGTTCGACCGCGCGCTGATCGATCTGGCGGGCGGGCGGCTGGTACTGGCGGGAAGCTACGGCATCGCCGAGGACGGCAGCACGATCGCCCCGCCGGTGCAGCAGATCGATTTGCTGCGCCCCGAACGCGAGAATACCCTCCAGCGAACCAACCCCGGCGTCTACTGACCGGCCCGCCCCTGAGACAGGGGGCGAGCCGGTAAGCTGGATCAGGCGCCCGGCGCTGCGAGCGGGATTATCTCTTCGCCCTGCACGCGTGAGCGATTGGCCATCCGCGGACGCTCGAACGAAGCCATCACCGCCGCGTCGCGGCCATAGATGTCCTCGAAGGTCGTCAGATTGCCATCGACATCGCGGGCCATGGTGAAATAGGTGATGTAGACCGGCCACGGGTTCTGGATCTCGTAGGCGGTGTAGGTGCCCGAGGCGGTGATCGCCTCGACCTCGCGCTGGATCGCGGGGATGTCCTCCTTGGTCTCCATATTGCCCAGCATCGCCATCGTCATCGCCAGTTCGCGCGCGTTCTCGACGCGGATGCAGCCGTGGCTGAGCGCGCGGTCGTCATTGGCGAACAGCCCGCGCGAGGGCGTGTCGTGGAGGAAGATCGCATGCCGGTTGGGCATGTGCAGCTTCATCACCCCGAGCGCGTTCTTGGGTCCGGGCTGCTGGACGACCGTCACCCAGCCGTTCTCGCCGCGGGTCGCGGTATAGCCCTGCGCCTTGGCCCAGCCGGGATTGCCGAGCACCCGTGCGCCCAGCCCCTCGCCCTTGACGATCGATTGCGGCACCGTCCAGGTCGGGTTGAAGATCACCCCTTCGACCATCTCGGCCAGCTGCGGGGTCGCGGTATTTCCCGGCTTGCCGACCACGGTGCGATAGCTCTTGATGATCCTGTCGCGCACCGTCAGCCGGACCTGGAACTCGGGCACGTTGGTCATCAGGTACTTGCTGCCCAGATCCTGCGGCAGCCAGCGCCAGCGATCCATATTGGCGCGGATCAGCTTGCGCTTCGACGACTGGCCCTTTGGCGTGGCCGCGAGTTCCGCCTTGAGCAGCGCATAGTCGGGATGAACCGGTGCCAGCCCCTCGAGCGTCGCGACGATGGTGCCCTTGGCGAGCGCATCCTTGAGCAGCCGCGCGGTGGGCATGCGATCGGCGTCGGGGTCCATCACGAACCACTGCTTGCGCCCCTCCATCGGGGTGCGCCCGTCGCGCAGATCCTCGACCAGCCAGACGAAAGTGCGGCTCGCCACATCGTTGAGCGCGGCCCCCTCGCCCTGCGCGATCGCCGCGGCGAGGACATCGGCACCGTAATCCGCCGGATCGAGCCCCTCGGCCGCAATCCCGGCAATATAGCCGGCGAGCTGCTGCGCCTGCGGCAGCAACCATTCGCCGATCAGGATCGGCAGTTCCTGCACAACTTCGCCCGATTCCATCGCGATATCGTCGAAATTCTCGGCAACCGTGGGCTGGCGCGGCTCAGACTGGGGTGCGGACCGGGGTGCCGACTGTGATGCGGCCTGCGGCACCGACCGGACGGGGCGCGGCTCACTCTCGCGGCTGTCCGCCTGCAATCGCGTATAATCGGGCAGCGGCTCCTGGACCGTCGCCGGCTCGGGCGGGAGCAGGTTGCGCGGTGCGGCCTGCTGCGCCTGAGCGCTCACCGCCAGCATCGCCGTGCCCGTCGCCAAACCCAATATCGTCTTGAAATTTTTCATAAGTCCCACCGGAAGCGCCATTCGGCGTCTGTTTACGCGATATCGGGCCACCTTCCAATATCGCAGCTTAGCTGCAGGTGAACTGGCGGTCGTTTGTCGCATCTTCGAGCTAGTAGCGGATTTGCGTGACCCTGCGGCGGCTCGCGCATTATAGCGCAAGCATGATGCAATCGCGTATCCTCCCGATCGCTGCGGCCTTGCTGGGGGTCGCCTGCCTGTCGCTGATGGACGCCTTCATGAAGAGCGCCGCGCTGGCGGGGGGTACCTTCAGCGCCACGCTGCTGCGCTCGGCGATCGGGACGCTGATCGCCGCACCGGTATGGCTGGCGCTCGGCGGACGCTGGCCGCGCTGGCCGGTCTTGAAACTGCATCTCGAGCGGGGCGTCGTGTCGGCCTTCATGGCGCTGTCGTTCTTCTACTCGCTGACCAAGCTGGGGATCGCCGAGGCGATCGCGATCAGCTTCGTCGCGCCGCTGCTCGCGCTCTATCTTGCGCGGGTGCTGCTGGGCGAAATCATCCGCAGGCGAGCGGTACTGGCCTCGGTCCTCGGCTTTGCGGGCACGCTGGTGATCGTCGGCGGAAAACTTGGCGATGGCGAGTTCGACCGCGACACCGGGCTGGGGCTCGCGGCAATTCTGTTTTCGGCGCTGCTCTATGCCTATAATTTCATCGTCATCCGCCGCCAGTCGCAGCTCGCCCGCCCGCTCGAGATCGCCGCCTTCCATTCCGGCGTCGCCGCGCTGGTGATGGCGCTGGCCGCTCCGCTGCTGTTCGTCTGGCCCGGCGAGGCGGTGCTGCTCGACACCGCGCTGGCTGCGCTGCTGACCGTCGCCGGGGCGATGGCGATCGCCTGGGCCTATGCCCGCGCCGAGGCGCAGGTGCTGGTGCCGATGGAATATTCGGGCTTCCTGTGGGCGGCGCTGTTCGGGTGGCTGTTCTTCCGCGAGAGCGTGACCCTGCCGACCGTCGCCGGCGCCGCGATCATCGTCGCGGCATGCTGGCTGGCGGCGCGCGGGCCCGGTACGGATCGCATGGTCCCGGCGACCGAGCAGCGGGCCGTCTAGGGCAGACCGTCCATGCTCGGGCCCTGCTGCCACCTTGATTTTCGCCCGCTTTCGGCGCAGGTGCGCGGCACAGATCGCCGCGCCGGCCATTGGTTGGATGAAGGCCCCAGATAAGAAGGATTGACGCACGCATGACCCAGGTCGGCCAAGACAAGCTCGCAACTCGCTCCACTCTCACGGTGAACGGCAAGGACTACGCCTATTATTCCTTCGCCAAGGCGGCGGAGACGATCGGCGACGTGTCGAAGCTGCCGTTCAGCCTCAAGGTCCTGCTCGAGAACATGCTGCGCTTCGAGGATGGCGGCTTCACCGTCTCAACCGCCGACGCGCAGGCGATCGCCGACTGGCAGAAGGATCCCAAGACCGGCAAGGAAATCCAGTTCCGCCCGGCGCGCGTGCTGCTGCAGGATTTCACCGGTGTTCCCTGCGTCGTCGATCTGGCCGCGATGCGCGATGCGATCGGCAAGCTGGGCGGCGACACCGCCAAGATCAATCCGCAGGTCCCCGTCAACCTCGTGATCGATCACTCGGTCATGGTCGATGAATTCGGCCACCCCAAGGCCTTCGAGCACAACGTCGAGATGGAATACGCGCGCAACGCCGAGCGTTACGACTTCCTCAAATGGGGCTCCAAGAGCTTCGAGAACTTCTCCGCCGTGCCCCCGGGCACCGGCATCTGCCACCAGGTCAATCTGGAATATATCGGCAAGGGCGTGTGGTCGACCGAGGATGCGGGCGGCCAGGCGATCGCCTATCCCGACACCTGCGTCGGCACCGACAGCCACACCACCATGATCAACGGGTTGGGCGTGCTCGGCTGGGGCGTGGGCGGAATCGAGGCGGAAGCCGCCATGCTCGGCCAGCCGATCTCGATGCTGATCCCGCAGGTCGTCGGCTTCAAGCTGACCGGCGCGATGGCCGAAGGCGTCAACGCCACCGATCTGGTGCTCACCTGCGTCCAGATGCTGCGCGAGCGCGGCGTGGTCGGCAGCTTCGTCGAGTTCTACGGCCCGGGCGTTTCGAACCTTTCGCTCGCCGACCGCGCGACGATCGCCAATATGGCGCCCGAGTACGGCGCAACTTGCGGCATCTTCGGGATCGACGAGAAGACGCTGGAATACATGCGCCTGACCGGCCGCGACGAAGACGCGCTGGCGCTGGTCGAAGCCTATGCCCGCGAACAGGGCATGTGGTTCACCCCCGAGAACGAGCCGGTCTTCAGCGACACGCTCGAACTCGACATGAGCAAAGTCGTGCCCTCGCTCGCCGGCCCCAAGCGGCCGCAGGACCGCGTGGCGCTGCCGCAGGTCGACGAGCTGTTCAACACCGACCTCAAGACGGTCTACAAGAAGGACGGCCCGCACCGCGTCGCCGTCGAGGGCAAGGATCACGACATTGGCGATGGCGATGTCGTGATTGCCGCGATCACCAGCTGCACCAACACCTCCAATCCGGATGTGATGATCGCCGCCGGCCTGGTCGCGCAGAAGGCCAATGCGCGCGGCCTCAAGCCCAAGCCCTGGGTCAAGACCTCGCTCGCGCCGGGTTCGCAGGTGGTCACCGACTATCTGGTCAAGTCGGGCCTGCAGACCGATCTCGACGCGCTGGGCTTCGATCTGGTCGGCTATGGCTGCACCACCTGCATCGGGAATTCGGGCCCGCTGGCCCCGCCGATCAGCAAGGCGATCAACGGCAACGACATCGTCGCGGCCAGCGTCCTCTCGGGCAATCGCAATTTCGAAGGCCGGGTCTCCCCCGACGTGCGCGCCAACTTCCTCGCCTCGCCGCCGCTGGTGGTCGCCTATTCGCTGCTGGGCACGGTGACGCAGGACATCACCGAGACCCCGATCGGTCAGGACCAGGACGGCAAGGACGTGATGCTGGCCGATCTGTGGCCGAGCAATCAGGAGATCGCCGACCACCGCGCCGCCAATATCGACCGCGAGATGTTCGCGCGCCGCTATGCCAACGTCTATGAAGGCGACGAGCACTGGCGCGGGATCAAGGTCGAGGCCTCGGACACCTATCGCTGGAACCCGACCAGCACCTATGTCGCCAGCCCGCCCTATTTCGAGGGCATGGGCATGGAGCCGGCGCCGATCACCGACATCACCGATGCCAAGCTGCTGGCCATCCTCGGCGATTCGACCACGACCGATCACATCAGCCCGGCCGGTTCGATCAAGGAAGACAGCCCGGCGGGCGAATATCTCAACAGCCATCAGGTCGCCAAGGCGGACTTCAATTCCTACGGCAGCCGCCGCGGCAATCACGAGGTGATGATGCGCGGCACCTTCGCCAACATCCGGATCCGCAACGAGATGGTTCCGGGCGTCGAGGGTGGCTACACCACCTTCGAGGGCGAGCAGATGCCGATCTACGACGCGGCAATGAAGCACAAGGAAAACGGCACTCCGCTGGTGGTCGTCGCCGGCAAGGAATACGGCACCGGCTCGAGCCGCGACTGGGCCGCCAAGGGCACCATCCTGCTCGGCGTGCGCGCGGTCATCGTCGAGAGCTTCGAGCGCATCCACCGTTCCAACCTGATCGGCATGGGCGTGCTGCCGCTGCAGTTCACCAATGGCGAGACGCGCCAGAGCCTGGGTCTGGGCCCCGACGATACCTTCACCATCAAGGGGCTGGCCGATCTTTCGCCGAGCCAGGAAGTCGAGGTCGAGGTGACCCATGCCGACGGCACTGTGAAGAGCTTCACCACCAAGTGCCGGATCGATACCGCCAACGAGATGGAATATTACCGCCACGGCGGCATCCTGCACTACGTGCTGCGCAAGCTCGCCACCGACTGAGCAAGCTCAGCCCTCGATGCAAAAGAAAGGGCGGCTCCCCATCGCGGGGAGCCGCCCTTTTCTTGTGCGGGTTGGCCTAAAGTTTCGTGGGTTCGCCTAAAGTTCCGATCAGGCGATCCGCTTGCGCGCGAACAGCTCGCCCAGCTTGCGCCGGCGCAACACTGCAGCGGCGGCGAGGCCGAACAGCGCCATCATCGGCGGCGCGGGCACATCGGTCCCGCTGGTGGTGCCGCTGGTCGTGCTGACATCGCCGGAGGTGCTCGAGGAGGTCGACGAACTGGTGCTCGATGATGTCGAACTCGACGTCGAAGAGGAGGTCGAGGACGACGTCGACGAGCTGGTGCTCGAGGTGATGTTGCCCGAGGTCGAGGTGCTGGTCGAAACATCGCCCGAGGAGCTCGAGGTGGTGGTGCTGGTGACCGCGCCGGTCGAGGTGCTGACCGAACCCGTCGAAGTGCTCACCGAACCGGTGCTGGTCGAAACCCCGCCGGTGGTGGTCGAGGTCGACGAACCGCCGCTGGAATTCTCATTCGAATTGTCGATATCGACGATGATGTCGCCATCGAAACCGCTGGTCGAGGTCGTGGTGGTGGTCGTCGTCGTACCCGGCGTGCCGCTGGTGGTTTCGCCGCCGGTGGTGTTGACCACCACGCTGGTGCTGCCGCCACCGCCGCCGCCGAAGAAGCCGCCGAAAAAGCCGCCGCCGCCGCCGAAGCCGCCACCGAAGCCGCCTCCGCCGACGGGAGGGATCGAGCGCGCGGCGCCGCCGCCGCCGGTCAGCGGCCGCGCTTCGGGAAGCGGCGGAACCGGAACCGGGGCCAGTGCGGTGCGATAGACCGGCTCGACCGGGCGTTCGATCGTCCGCGCGCGGACCGGCTCGCGCCGGGGCACCGTACGCTGCGCCACCGGCCGCGGGGCCTGCTTGATCATCTTGATCTGGCGCGGCTCGGCCTTGGCCGATTTGAACGAGGGGCTGTCGGTGATCGGCTTCTCGGCGACATGCACCGCGCCGCCCGCCAGAAGCGCGCCACCCGCAGCGGTGGCCGACAGTTTTGCGAGAGCTGCTTTTACCGACATCGTTCAAATTCCTGTTTCGACCGGCACGCTGGCCCCGAAGGTCCATACACCGAAAAAGCCTCTGTGCAGATTCGTTTACTATCCGCGTCATGGCTAAAAAGTAAATTCTGGCCGGAATAGCGAGGACTTTAGCCGCCTTGTCCCGGAGCGGGACCCGTTGTGGGGTAAACCTTACCGCTGGATCAAGCCTATTCGTCGAACAAGTTCGATTGGCCTGCCGGCCCGGGAACGGCGAGCCCGAGATGTCTCCAGCCGCCCTCGTTGAGGCAGCGTCCGCGCGCTGTGCGGGCGATCAGGCCGAGCTGAATGAGATAGGGCTCGATCACCTCTTCGACCGTGTCGCGCGGCTCGGACAGGCCCGCGGCGAGCGTCTCGACCCCGACCGGGCCGCCCGCATAGGTGGCCGCGATCATGGTGAGATAGCGCCGGTCCATCGCATCGAGGCCGAGCGAATCGACCTCGAGTCTCGTCAGCGCCGCATCCGCGACCCTGGCGGTGACCGTGAGGTCCCCGGCGACGCTGGCAAAATCGCGCACCCGGCGCATCAGCCGTCCGGCGATCCGCGGGGTGCCGCGGCTGCGTCGCGCGATTTCGCGCGCCCCGCCCTCGTCGATTGCGAGATCGAGCAGCCCGGCACCGCGGGTCACCACCCTAAGCAATTCGTCCTCGGTGTAAAAATACAGCCGCACCGGAATCCCGAACCGGTCGCGCAAGGGGGTGGTCAGCAGCCCCTGCCGCGTGGTCGCGCCGACCAGCGTGAAGGCCGGCAGATCGATCCGCACGCTGCGCGCCGAGGGACCCTCGCCGATGATGATGTCGAGCGCGCGGTCCTCCATCGCCGGATAGAGGATCTCCTCGACCACCGGATTGAGCCGGTGGATCTCGTCGATGAACAGCACGTCGTGCGGCTCGAGATTGGTCAGCAGCGCGGCGAGATCGCCCGCCTTGGCGATCACCGGGCCGGAAGTGGAGCGAAAGCCGACCCCGAGCTCCTTCGCGACGATCTGCGCCAGCGTGGTCTTGCCCAGCCCCGGCGGCCCGAAGAACAGCACATGATCCAGCGCCTCGCCGCGCGAACGGGCGGCTTCGATGAACACGCGCAGATTTTCGCGCGCACCGCGCTGACCGACGAATTCGGCGAGCGACTTTGGCCGCAGCGCCGCGTCGGGATCGTCCGGCTGGCGGGTGGGGGTGTGGAGGGGAGCGGGGTCGGTCACCAATTGTCGTCCTGTCGAACTGCATCCGCACAATATGCGCTCCGCAAGGCGCCACCGACCCAGGTTCCGCCCTGCGCCTGACATTCTCGAACGGCCTGTCGAAGCTCAAAGGCCCAAAAAATGACTAAGCCGATCAGCAACCCGGGGACGATTACAAAGAAAGCCCATTCCTTAATCGCGGGGTTTAGCTTTACATTGCCTTTGATGCCTCGGACGAACAGCATCACCCCGCGGCCCTCTTCAGTGCCACGCGGATCAGTTCGCCCTCGCTCGCGCCCTCGCCCAGTTCGCTCTGCGCGCGCGCGACGGCTTGCGCGGCGACGGCGGGTTTGAAGCCGAGGTTCTGCAGCGCCGAGACCGCGTCGGCGCTGGCTCCGCCCGCCGGCAGCGCCGCAGACGCGCCGCCCTCGCCGCCGGGAAGCGCGCCGGCCTTGTCCTTGAGCTCGTTGACGATCCGCGCCGCCAGCTTGGGCCCTACCCCCTGGGCGCGCGCCAGCGTGGCGGCGTCGACCCGCGCGCAGGCGTCGCGCAATTCGCTCGGGCTGAGCGCCGAGAGGATCGCCAGCGCGACCTTGCTGCCCACGCCCTGCACTCCGGTCAGCAGCCGGAACCAGTCGCGCTCGCCGGCTTCTGCAAAGCCGAGCAACCGCATGTCGTTCTCGCTGACCTGTAGATCGGTGAACAGCGTGCAGGCCTCGCCCCTGGCGCCAAGCGCGGCCAGCGTCTTGGACGAGCAATGGACCAGATAGCCCACGCCCGCGACATCGATCACCGCCCAGTCGGTGCCGGTTTCATCGAGCAGGCCCTTCAGCTTGGCGATCATTGCATCATTCCGGACATGCTTTGTTCTTGGGGGAATAGAGAGGATTGGTCCAGCGCCGATGGACTTCCGCCCACATATTCGGGCATGTGGCTGGCATGAGCTGGAACACATTCGGACGCGTCTTGCGCTTCACCACCTGGGGCGAGAGCCATGGTCCCGCGATCGGCGCGGTGGTCGACGGCTGCCCTCCGGGGCTAGAACTGGCCGAGAGCGACATCCAGCCCTTTCTCGATGCGCGCAAGCCCGGGCAGTCCAAATACACCACCCAGCGGCGCGAGGCTGACGAGGTCCGCATCCTGTCGGGCACCTTCGAGGGCCGCACCACCGGCACGCCGATTTCGTTGCTGATCGAGAACACCGACCAGCGCTCGAAGGACTATTCGCAGATCGCGAACAGCTATCGGCCCGGTCACGCCGACTACGCCTACGACGCGAAATACGGCTTCCGGGATTACCGCGGCGGCGGGCGCAGTTCGGCGCGCGAGACCGCGATGCGGGTGGCGGCGGGAGCGGTGGCGCGGCTGGTCATGCCCGAGGTGCGGATCCTCGCCTTTGTCGCGGAGATCGGCGGCGATGCCATCGACCCGGCGGCGTTCGACGCGAGAGAAATCGCGCGCAACCCCTTCTGGTGCCCCGATCCGGACGCGGCCAGGCGCTGGGAGGCGAGCGTCGACGCGGCGCGAAAGGCCGGGTCCTCGCTTGGCGCGGTCGTCGAATGCATCGCGACCGGCGTCCCGGCCGGCTGGGGCGCGCCGATCTACGCCAAGCTGGACGCCGATCTCGCCGCGGCGATGATGGGGATCAACGCGGTCAAGGGCGTCGAGATCGGCGACGGCTTTGCCGCAGCGCGGCTCTCAGGCGAGGAGAATGCCGACCCGATGCGACCGGCGCAGGATGGCTCCGGTCCGCGCTTCGAGGCGAATCATGCGGGCGGGATCGCCGGGGGAATCTCGACCGGCCAGCCAGTCACCGCGCGCGTCGCTTTCAAGCCGACCAGCTCGATCCTCACCCCCGTCGAAAGCGTCAACCGACGGGGCGAGGCGGTCGAGGTTAGCACCAAGGGGCGCCACGACCCCTGCGTCGGCATTCGCGGCGTGCCGGTGGTCGAGGCGATGATGGCGCTGGCCCTGGCTGACCACAAATTGCTCCACCGGGCGCAGTGCGGAACCTGAGCCAAGTCTGCGGCGCTTTGCGAAAGTTCCGCGCCACTGATTGATAATTCCGATGTTAGCAATCGCACAATATCGCTTTTGTGCGGCGCAGCAGCGCCTATCTGTCACCCATCAGTTTCACCCCAAATTTGGAGATTCTCATGGGTATCATCGGTAGTCAGCTCAAGCCGTTCAAAGCCAATGCCTTCCAGGCCGGCAAGGACTTTTTCGAAGTCACGCAGGACGATATCGCCGGCAAGTGGGCGGTGTTCTTCTTCTATCCCGCCGACTTCACCTTCGTCTGCCCGACCGAGCTCGAAGATCTCGGCGAGCATTACGACATGCTCCAGAAGATGGGCGTCGAAGTCTACGGCGTCTCCACCGACACGCATTTCGCGCACAAGGCCTGGCACGACACCAGCGAGCGGATCGGCAAGCTCAAGTTCGCCTTCCTCGGCGATCAGCTCCACACGCTGTCGAAGAATTTCGACGTGCTGCGTGAGGACATGGGTCTCGCCGACCGTGCGACCTTCGTCATCGATCCCGATGGTGTGATCCAGATCATGGAACAGACCTGCGAAGGCGTCGGCCGCAATGCCAACGAACTGACCCGCAAGATCAAGGCCGCGCAGTATGTGCGCAACAATCCGGGCCAGGTCTGCCCCGCGGCGTGGGAAGAGGGCGGCGACACGCTGGCTCCTTCGCTCGACCTCGTCGGCAAGATCTGATCCTCCGGATCTGAAACGATACCGCGGCCGCCGTTTCGGCGGTGGCCGCGAAGCGCCCGGGCCTCGCCCGGGTTGCTGGAAGGCCCGGGGCGAACCCTCCCCCCCTCCCGTCCCGGGCCTTTTGCTTTTTTACTCTCCGGCTTTCGCCACCAGCCTCAAGCCAACGGGATTTGCCATGCTCGATGCCAATCTGACCCAGCAACTGACGACCTATCTCGCCAATCTGCGCGAGCCGGTCGAACTCGTCGCCTCGCTCGGCGATGATGCCAAATCGCAGCAGACGCGCGAATTGCTCGAGCAGATCGCGGCGCTGCACGGTGATGTCAGCGCGAGCTTCGACGGCACCGACGATCGCAAGCCCAGCTTCGTGATCCGCCGCGCCAGCGATGCGACCAAATGGGTCCGCTTCGCCGGCATTCCCGCCGGCCATGAATTCACCTCGCTGGTGCTGGCGCTGCTGTGGGCCGGCGGCCACCCGCCCAAGGTCGACGCCGATCTGATCGAACAGATCCGCGCGCTCGAAGGCGACTACAATTTCGAGATGTATTTCTCGCTCTCGTGCCACAATTGCCCCGACGTGGTGCAGGCGCTGACGCTGATGGCGCTGGAGAACCCGCGCATCACCGCCACGCTGATCGAGGGCGGCGCGTTTCAGGACGAGGTCGAGGAGCGCGGCGTGATGGCCGTTCCCGCGACCTTCCTCAACGGGGAGAGCTTCTACAACGGCAAGATGGAACTGGCCGAGATCCTCGCCAAGCTCGACAAGGGCAGCGGTGCCAAGGCAGCCGAGAAACTGTCCGCCAAAGACCCGTTCGAAGTGCTGATCGTCGGCGGCGGACCCGCGGGCGCATCCTCGGCGATCTACACCGCGCGCAAGGGCTTCCGCACCGGGATCGCCGCCGAGCGCTTCGGCGGTCAGCTGCACGACACGCTCGGGATCGAGAACCTGCCCGGGACCCCCTATACCGAGGGCCCCAAGCTGGCCGGCCAACTCGAGACCCATGTCGGCGAATACGAGATCGACCTGATGAACCTCGCCACCGCCAACAAGCTGGTGCCGGCAAAGGAAAAGGGCGGTCTGCACCGGCTCGAGCTCGGCAATGGTGCCACGCTGTCGTCGCGCAGCCTGATCATCTCGACCGGCGCGCGCTGGCGCAATCTCGGCGTCCCGGGCGAGGCAGAATACCGCAACAAGGGCGTTGCCTATTGCCCGCATTGCGACGGACCGCTGTTCAAGGGCAAGCGGATCGCGGTGATCGGCGGCGGCAATTCGGGCGTCGAGGCGGCGATCGACCTTGCCAAGATCGTCGGCCATGTCACCCTGGTCGAGTTCGACAGCAAGCTGCGCGCCGACGAGGTGCTGCAGGCGAAATTGCGCAGCCTCGGCAATGTCGAGATCATCACCTCGGGCCAGACCACCGAGATCACCGGCGACGGCAGCCGCGTCGACGGGATGGTGGTCAAGGATCGCAATTCCGGCGACGAGCGGAGCATCGAGCTCGCGGGCGTCTTCGTCCAGATCGGGCTGGTGCCCAACACCGAATGGCTCAAGGACAGCGGGCTCGAGCTTTCCAAGCATGGCGAGATCGTGATCGACGAGGAAGGCCGCACCAATCTGCCCGGCGTGTTCGCGGCGGGCGATGTCACCACCGTGCCCTACAAGCAGATCGTGGTGGCGATGGGCGAAGGCTCGAAAGCGGGGCTCTCCGCTTTCGACTATCTCATCCGCAACGAGCCGGCGGAAGAGATCGCTCAGGCTGCCTAAATCTTTCGGCGATACGAATTCGAAGCGCCGCCGTTCCTTTCGGAATGGCGGCGTTTTTTATTGTCCTGGGCTGGCGCAGCCATCGCTTCTGGCAATCAATCCGAACCATTTAATCGATTGGACGAATGATCGCGGAAAGGTCATCCTTCTCCGGTAGCTCGGGCAAGACCTGAGTCGATCAGATCAGACAGGAGAGAGACCATGGACGCGAAGACAGGTGATATCAGCGGCGGATGCCCCTTCAACGGCGACGGAGGCGTACGCGCCCTGCTCGGCCGGACCAACAAGGATTGGTGGCCCGACTCGCTCGACCTTCATATCCTCACCCAGGGGGGCGTCTCGCCCGATCCGATGGGCGAGGATTTCGACTATGTCGAAGCCTTCAACGTGCTCGACTACAAGGCGCTCAAGCAGGACCTGACCGCGCTGATGACCGACAGCCAGCCCTGGTGGCCGGCGGATTATGGCCATTACGGCCCGTTCTTCATCCGCATGGCCTGGCATGCGGCGGGCACCTATCGCACCGGGGACGGTCGCGGCGGCGCGAGCAGCGGGCAGCAGCGCTTCGCTCCGCTCAACAGCTGGCCAGACAACGGCAATCTCGACAAGGCGCGCCGCCTGCTGTGGCCGATCAAGCAGAAATACGGCAAGCACATCAGCTGGGCCGATCTGTTCATCCTCACCGGCAATGTCGCCATCGAGTCGATGGGCGGCCCGGTGTTCGGCTATGGCGGCGGGCGCAAGGACGTCTACGAGCCCGAGAACGACATCTACTGGGGTTCGGAAGAAGAATGGGTCGACCAGGGTGTCGAAACCCGCATCATCCCCGATGAAGGCAAGGCGCTCGAGAACCCGCTCGCGGCGATCCAGATGGGCCTGATCTACGTCAATCCCGAGGGCCCGGGCGGCGATCCGGACCCGCTGGGCTCGGCGCGCGACATGAAGGAAACCTTCGCGCGCATGGCGATGAACGACGAGGAAACCGTCGCGCTGACCGCGGGCGGCCACGCCTTCGGCAAGTGCCACGGCGCGGTTCCGCCCGATCAGCTTTCGGGCGCCCCCGAAGGCGAAGGCATGCACCTGATGGGCTTCGGCTGGGCTACCGACCCCGACCAGATCGGCAAGGGCCACATCACGACCTCGGGCCTCGAAGGCGCCTGGACACCCAACCCGACGCAGTGGGGCGGCGACTATTTCCGCCTGCTGTTCAAATATGAGTACGAGCTGGTCAGAAGCCCGGCCGGTGCCCAGCAATGGCAGCCGATCAACCCCGATCCGGAAGACATGGCGCCCGATGCGCGCGATCCTTCCAAAAAGGTGCCGACCATGATGACTACCGCCGACATGGCGCTGAAGATGGACCCGGATTATCGCAAGATTTCCGAGCACTTCCGCGACAACCAGGCGGCGCTCGACGATGCCTTCGCGCGCGCATGGTTCAAGCTGTGCCACCGCGATATGGGCCCCAAGATCCGCTACATGGGTCCCGAGGTTCCGGCCGAGGAGCTGATCTGGCAGGATCCGGTCCCCGCCGGCACGCAGGCTTCGGATGCCGCCGTTTCGGCGTTCAAATCCGAGGTGCTCGATAGCGGGCTTAGCGTTTCGGAACTCGTCAAGGCGGCCTGGGCCTCGGCCTCGACCTACCGCAAGTCCGATCATCGCGGCGGCGCCAATGGTGCGCGGGTGCGGCTCGCCCCGCAGAAGGACTGGAAGGTCAACGATCCGCAGGAACTTTCCAAGGTGCTGGCCAAGCTCGACGAGCTTCGCGGCGATCTGTCGATGGCCGATGCCATCGTCATCGCGGGTTCGGCAGCGGTCGAGAAGGCGGCCAAGGATGCGGGCTTCGCCGTCACCGTACCCGTCACCACGGGCCGCGGCGATGCCGGCGAAGAGCACACCGATGCCGAGAGCTTCGAGCCGATGGAACCCTTCGCCGATGGCTTCCGCAACTACCTCAAGACCAAGGCGCCGGTGAAGACCGAGGACCTGCTGATAGACCGGGCGAGTCTTCTCGGCCTGTCGATCCCGGAGATGGTCGTTCTGGTCGGCGGGATGCGCGCGCTGGGTGCGGTGAGCACCCATGCCAAGCACGGCAATTCGATCGGCGTGCTGACCGATCGGCCGGGGCAACTGACCAACGACTTCTTCGTCAACCTGCTGCACATGGGCACGTCCTGGGAAGTGGTCGACGAAAGCGGCGACGAGGAATTCATCGGCCGCTGCCGTCTGGAAGGTCACGAGAAGTGGCGCGCCACGCGCACCGATCTGGTGTTCGGCTCCAACTCGCAGCTGCGCTCGGTCGCCGAAGTCTATGCCGAGAACGGCCACGAACAGAAGTTCGTGAACGATTTCATCAAGGCCTGGAACAAGGTGATGGACGCCGATCGCTTCGATCTGCGCTACGCCAAATACCACCAGTGATCGGCAGGCGTTCGGGCGTCAGCCCTTTCGCTTGAGAACGATCAGGAGCGCACCGTCACCCCCGTGGTGGCGGTGCGCTTTGCGTATGGCGGCGATCGCGCTGCCGTGTTCGCTGGCGGCGAGCCAGTCGAGCACCTTGGCGCGGATCGCGCCGCGCCGCTGGCCGCGATCCGCCGGATCGACCGGCCGCGATTTGCCCGTCACCAGCAGCACGGTGCGCGCGCCCATGGCGCGGGCCTGACCCACCCCGCTGATCAGCCTCGTATAGGCGGCATCCAGCCCGTGACCGTGGAGATCGAGGGTGAAATCGGGCGCCACCGTGCCGGACTTGAGCTTGCGGTCCCAATGCGAGTCGAGGTCGCTCCCTTGGGCAACCGGTGGCTTGGGCGGCGGGCGAACCTGGACGCGCGGCGCTCTGGGTTTTGCGGATCGCGGAGTGGGTGGAGATGCAGCGGTTCGCTTCTCCGGCGCGGGTGCGGAGGTCGCCGGTTGGACCTTCCTGGCGACCAGCGGCGTGACCGTTTCGGCGACGCGGTGCCAGGCCGCGGCTTCCTCCTCGGACAGCCCGCGCGGCGGCCTCATCGCCCGATGAGACGCGCGACCGTGCCCTTGGGCAACAGGACCAGCGCGCTGCCGCGTCCGCTCATCCCCCCGGCGATCTCGCGCGCATCCGCGCCATTGCCCCAGAAGGTGTCGAAGCGGTTCGCACCCTTGATCGCGCCGCCAGTGTCCTGCGCGACCCACAACCCGTCGGCGACATCGCGGTCGAGATCGAGCCACACCGGCGCGCCCAGCGGCACGAAGCGCGGATCGACCGCCACCGAAGCCTCGCGCCGGACGGGGATCTCCAGCGCGCCAAGCGGTCCATCGGTCTCGAGTTCGCGGAAGAAGATCCAGCTCTTGTTGAGCCGCATCAAATCCCCGCCCGCCTCGGGGTAGTCGCGCAGATACTGGACGATGCCCTGCATCGAACCGGCGTATTGCCCAGGCCCGTCGCCGAGCAGGCCGCGTTCGCGCATCACGCTGCCGATCCCGACATATTCGCGTCCGTTCTGCCCGGCATAGCCGATCCGCATCCGCGAGCCATCGGGCAGGCGCAGCAGGCCCGAGCCCTGAATCTGGAGGAAGAAGAACTCGATGGGATCTGCGGCCCAGGCGATCTCGAGCCCGCGCCCGGCCAGCACACCCCGTTCGATCTCGGCGCGCTCGTAATAGGGGACGAAATTGCCCGCAGCATCGGTGCGCCCGAGCGGGGGGCGCCCTTCGCGCTCGCTCTCGGCCATATCGGTCGGCCAGCCGCGCACCAGATCGGGCGGCATCCGGTAGACCGGGACGGCGTATCCGGGCAGCGGCGTGCGGCTGCCGAGTATCTCGGGCTCGAAATAGCCGGTCGCGAAGGCGCTACCCTCACCCACCCGAGCGGTTTCGAAATGCATGTCGAAGAAGCGCGCGGCGTCGCCCGCGCCCCAGGATGTTGCGGCCTGGCAGGCGGGGCGCCAGTCGTCGCGCTGGGTTAGCCCGCTCTGGTCGGTACGGATCAGCAGCTTGGGACAGGATTCGCGGAAACCCGCGAGCGCGCTGGCGGCGTCGTTCTGGCCCAGCCCCAGCGAAGCGATCGCCGGGCCGCGCGCAATACCTGCAAGCAAAGCGCTCTCGGCGAGGGCCGGGGGCGCAGGCGGGGTGATTTGCGGAACCCCCGCATCGGGGATCACACGGGTGCAGGCAGCAAGAAGCGCCAGCGCAGCGACCGTCAGCGAGGAGCGAATACGCATGCTGTTTCCCGTTCCCGCCCGTCTATCCGGCGCGCCAGTGGCCACCCATCGGGACCTGCCGCATCGGTCTCCTCGAATCAGTCCTGATCGGTCTCGTCGAGAATCCAGTTGGGCTCGGGCGAATCCACATGGCGCGCAAAGGTCCAGATGTCGCGGCTTTCGACCGCATCGTCGAGCGAGCCGGCGATCACCATGTCGTCGCGATCGCGCGTCACCGCGGCGATATCGGCAACGAACAGCACCGAAACGCGCGCCATGCGCCCGTCGATTTCGGCCGATTTGATCGTCGCGTTCTCGATCCGGACCAGCCGGTTGGCCAGCGTCTCGCCCGCCGCCTCGCGCGCGTCGATTGCGCCGGCAAAGCTTTCATAGACGTCGTCGTCGCACAATTCGCGCAAGGTCTCGCGGTCGCCCTCCCAGAAAGCTTCAAGGATCATGCCATAGGCGCCCTTCGCACCCTCGAGAAAGGAGACGATGTCGAAGCGCGGATCGGCACTGGCAATCGCCCGCACGCCCGCTTCGGTCCCTGCAGGAACGTCCGCATGCCGCAATTGTACCGAGGGCTGCACGGTGCGCGCCGATTCATCGGCCGGCTGGCGGTCTTCGCCGCGTTCGATGCGGCGCGGCACAACTTCTTCCTCGTGTTCCGCACGGCGACCGAGCACCGAATAGAGCCGCAGGCCAAGAAAGGCAGCGACGGCGGCGAGGATGACGATTTCCAGTATCACGTAACAAGCACCTGCAGTTTTGGCCCGCTCGCAAACACGGCACGGACCCGAGATTTTCGTAACTTACCCCTGCCCTACATAGGTGTAAAACTCAAATGGACAACACGCCGTACAGCTTCCTCCCGCCGCTTTGCCGCCCCGCCCCGTCCGGTGCAGCGCAGTTGCCGCACCCATTGGCAGGTGCTACGCGCGCCGCCGAACCGGTGCCGGGCCCAATCGTCCGTCCGCGACAGGCACCGCAGCGCCAACACTGACACGAAAGACGACGCATCATGGCCGACGAAGGCGATATCCTCACCGACATCAATCCCGATCCCGCAGCAGGTGCCAACGGCGCGGACAATCAGCCCGCCGCCGGCATGATCTCGCAATATGTGAAGGATCTCTCGGTCGAGAACCCGAATGCGCCGGCCTGCTTCCAGTGGACCGACCAGCCGCAGATCGACCTGCAGTTCAACATCGGTGCCACCCCGGTCAGCGGCGAAGTGCACGAGGTCGAGCTCAAGGTGAACATCACCGCCAAGGGCGAGAAGGGCAATTTCTACCTCGTCGAACTGAGCTATTGCGGCCTCGCGGGCCTGCGCAACCTGCCCGACGAGCATGCGCACGCCTTCCTCTACGCCGAAGCGCCGCGCATCCTCTTCCCCTTCGCGCGCCGCGTGATCGCTGATGCGACTCGCGATGCCGGCTTCCCGCCGCTGATGATGGAGCCGATGGATTTCGGCGCGCTCTACCAGCAGCAGCTCGCCGCCCGCGCGCAGCAACAGGGCGAAGGTCAGGCGCCCAGCCCCGTTGGCAACGCCTGAGCCTGTAACCTGATCGGGGCTCGGGCATGAGCCTGCTCAAAAACGTCGGGACGATCGGCGGGCTGACGATGGTCAGCCGCGTCGCCGGCATGGCGCGCGAGATGATCTTCAGCCGCGTGCTCGGTGCCAATGCGGTGACCGACGCGTGGTTTCAGGCCTTCATCATCCCCAATGTGTTCCGCCGGCTGTTCGCCGAAGGGGCCTTTTCCGCCGCCTTCGTACCGATGTTCTCCAAGCGGTTGCATGGCGATGGCGGGCTGGAAGCTGCGCGCAGCTTCAGCGACGATGTCCTGAGCGTCTTTCTGCCGGTGCTGATCGCGCTGACCGCCGTGCTGCTGCTGGCGATGCCGGGGGTGATCTGGCTGCTCGCGGACAAGCCGATCGATCCCGGCGAGTTCGACATGGCGGTCGATTTCGCCCGGATCATGTTCCCCTATATCGTACTGGTCAGCATGGTGACGCTGTTCACCGGCATGCTCAACTCGGTCTCGCGCTTCGCGCCGGGGGCGAGCTTTCCGATCATCCTCAACATCGTACTGATCGCCGCTCTGCTGCTGGGCGAGCGCTGGATGGCCGCCACCGGCGCCAGTATCGAGCAGACCGCCTACGGCATCGCCTGGGCGGTGACCGGGGCGGGCGTGATGCAGCTCGTCTGGCTCTACGTCTGGGTACGGGTCGAGGGTTTCCGCCCCAAGCTGCTCTGGCCCCGGCTGACACCCGAGGTGAAGCGGCTCGGCATTATCGCCCTGCCCGCAGCGATCGGCGGCGGCGCCTATCAGATCAACACGCTGGTCCAGCTCTATTTTCTCAACCAACTCGAGAGCGGTTCGGTCAGCTACATGAATTACGCCGACCGGCTGAACCAGTTGCCGCTGGGCATCATCGGGATCGCGCTGAGCACCGCCATCCTTCCCACGCTTTCGAAATTCGTCGGCAGCAAGAACAGGGAAGGCGCCGACCGAGTGCAGTCCGACGCGATCGAGCTGGCGATGCTGCTGACGATCCCGGCAGCAGTCGCCCTGGCGATCTGCGCGACCCCCTTCGTGACGATGATCTTCCAGGGCGGGCGTTTCGATCTGGCCGATGCCGCCATCACCGGCGAAGTGCTGGCGGTGCTGGTGCTGGGCCTGCCCGCCTATGTGCTGGTCAAGGTGCTGGTGCCTAATTTCTACGCCCGCGCGGACACCCGCACCCCGGTCTACGCCGCCTTCATCTCGCTGGCGGTGTTCGTCGCCTTCAACATCGCCTTCCTTCAGCGTTTCGGTGTCGTCGGGGTGGCCTATGCCAGCGTGATCGGCGCCTGGATCAACACCGGCTTCCTCTATATCGTGCTGATGCGGCGCGGCTATTACCGCCTCCCCGGGGCGCTGGTACTGAGGATCGCGCGCCAGCTTGTCGCCGCCGCTGCGATGGGTGCCGCACTGTGGTTCGCGCGCGACTTGCTGACCGGCTATTTCGCCGCCGGCCTGTTTGCACGCCTCTTCGCGCTCGCGGTACTCGTCGCCTGTGCAGCGATCGTCTATTTTGGGGTGGCCTTTGCGGTCGGCGCGATCGACCGGCAGCGGATCGCCATCCTCACCAAGAAGAAAGCACCCTGATATCATGCGCGTCGTTTCCGGCATCCAGCCCACCGGCAATCTGCACCTCGGCAATTACCTCGGCGCGATCCGCAACTGGGTGCGGATGCAGGACGAGATCGATGCGGGTAACCGCGCTCAGGTAGCCGAAGGCGGTAGCGCACCAAAGAACCAGTGCCTGTTCTTCCTCGCCGATCTGCACGCGATCTCGCAGCCGCACGTCCCCGCCGATCTACACCGCGGCTCGCTCGAGATGACTGCGGCTCTGGTCGCCTGCGGGATCGATCCTTCGCGCTCGATCCTCTTCAACCAGGCGCAGGTCCCCCAGCATGCCGAGCTGCAATGGCTGCTCAGCGGCACCGCGCGGATGGGTTGGCTCAACCGGATGACGCAGTGGAAGGACAAGGCGGGCAAGAACCGCGAGGGCCAATCGGTGGCGTTGTTCTCCTACCCGGTGCTGCAGGCCGCGGACGTTTTGCTCTATCAGGCCACGCATGTGCCGGTGGGCGAGGACCAGAAGCAGCATCTCGAGCTGGCGCGCGACATCGCGCAGAAGTTCAACAATGATTTCGGTTCGGAAGGCGCGCCGGTCTTCACCCTGCCCGAGCCCTTCATCCCCCCGGTCGCGGCGCGGATCATGAGCCTGCGCGACGGCAGCGCCAAGATGAGCAAATCCGACCCTTCGGATCTCAGCCGCATCAACCTCTCGGACGATCCCGAGACGGTGATGCGCAAGATCAAGAAGGCCAAGACCGATGCGGAACCGCTGCCCGGCGAACTGGGCGGCCTGGTCGGGCGTCCCGAAGCCCTCAACCTCGTCACCATCTATGCCGCGCTGGCGGATCGCAGCGCCGAGGACGTGCTGAGCGAATTCGCCGGCCAGGGTTTCGGCTCCTTCAAGCCGGCGCTCGGAGAACTGCTGGTCGAGACGCTGCGGCCGATATCGCAGCGCTTCACCGCCCTGCTCGAAGACCGCGAATCGCTCGACGCCATCCTGGCGACTGGCGCGGCGCGCGCGCGGACGCTGGCCGGCCCCACGCTCGATTCCGCCTATCGCGCGCTCGGTCTCGTCAGGGCCTGAATCCTCGAGCGCAGCGGATCGTCTAATCATCTGATAAGTAAAGCATTCAATCGCGGTTCAGGACGCGTGGTTTACACCCCCTCCCAACGCTGACAGCATGGTCATGGGGAAACGACCGCGCGCGGCGTGTCTGTCTCGAAAGGATACCACCATGACCACCCGCAAACAGGGATGGGGGCGCACCATTAAGCTGGCCTCCGTTCCCATCATTCTCGCCAGCCTCGCCGCTTGCGCCACGCCTTTCAAAGCCGATGTCTCGCGTTTCCAGACGCAGCTTCCCGCCCCCGCCGGCGAGAGCTTCGCCGTGGTCGCGGACGATCCTGCGCTGGCTGGCGGGCTCGAATTCGCGATGTACGCCGATCGGGTCGAAGCGCAGATGCAGCGTCTCGGCTATGCCCAGGCCGCCTCGCCCGAAACCGCGAGCCTGCTGGTCCGCTTCGATTACGGCGTCGACAACGGTCGCGAGCGCATCCGCACGACCGGCTTCCGCGATCCGTTCTACGACCCCTGGTATGGTTACAGCCGGTACTACCGCTCGAGTCTGCGATATCGCTCGCCCTTTTACGGCAATCGCTGGGGCTACGGCTTCTACGATCCGTGGTTCGGTGGCCCGGAGGTGACCAGCACCACCGTCTACACCAGCGGCATCGACTTGAAGATCGACCGCACCGCGACCGGCGAACGGCTGTTCGAGGGCAAGGCCGAAGCCGTCTCGACCTCGGACCGCCTGCAATATCTGGTGCCTAATCTGGTCGAAGCCATGTTCACGGATTTCCCCGGCAGATCGGGCGAAACGGTGCGGATTTCGATCGCCCCGGAAAAGACCACGGTGCGCCGGGTCGATTGAACGGCCTGCGGTTACGGAAACACGAAGGGCGGCCCCAACGGGTCGCCCTTTTTCATGCCTGCTTCGCGCTTCAGTTCAGCCCAGCGTGCCCGCCGGTCGAGCCGAAACCGCCTTGTCCGCGCTCGGTCGCATCGAGATCGGCGACTTCCTCCCAGCCGGCGCGAACCACCGGAGCCAGCACCAATTGTGCGATCCGGTCGCCGCGCGCGACTGCGAAGCTCTCCGCGCCGTGGTTGACGAGGATGATCTTCAATTCGCCGCGATAGTCGGAATCGATCGTGCCGGGCGCATTGGGCACGCCGATCCCGTGCTTGAGCGCGAGGCCCGAGCGCGGCCGGACCTGGATTTCGTACCCCTCCGGAATGGCGAGCGCGAAGCCCGTGGCGACCGCGTGGCGCGCACCGGGGGCGAGTTCGACCGCTTCGGCGGCGACGACATCCATCCCCGCCGCGCCGGGCGTGGCATAGACCGGCAGATCGAGCCCCTCGCCATGCGCCAACCGCTTGAGGCGTACGCCGACCGGATCAGTCATCGTGATCGTCCTGCATTGCCGCCAGCGTGTCGGCCGCGCGCCGCACAAGCTCGCGCGCCACGTCCGGCTTGGACATCTGCGCAAGCGTCTCGACCCCGGCCTCGGTGACGATCTGGACCTGATTGCTGTCCCCGCCCATGACCCCGCCATCGCCGGTGTCGGTGACATTGTTGGCGATGATCCAGTCGGCGCCCTTGCGCTTGCGCTTGGATTTGGCGTTCTCGAGCAGGTTCTCGGTTTCGGCGGCAAAGCCGATCAGCAGGTTCGGTCGTTCGCGACCCGAGGCGATGGTTGCGAGGATGTCGGGGTTTTCCGAGAGGATCAGCGCCGGCGGGGCGGAGCCGCGCTTCTTCATCTTCTCGCCCGCGACATGGCTGCTCTTCCAGTCGGCCACGGCCGCCACCATGAAGGCGATATCGGCGGGCAGCGCCCGCTTGACCTGGGCTGCCATCTCGTCTGCGCTTTCTACATCGATCCGATCGACCCCGATGGGTGTGGGCAGATGCACCGGCCCCGCCACCAGCGTGACTCGCGCGCCCGCCCCCGCAGCCATCGCGGCGATCGCGAAGCCCTGCTTGCCCGAGCTGCGATTGGCGAGATAGCGCACCGGATCGATCCGCTCCCAGGTCGGTCCGGCGGTGACCAGCACGTGTCTGCCATACAGCGGACGATGCTCGGGATCGGAATCGAATTCAGCCTGTCCCGCTAGCGGATCGGTCGGCGCCGCGGCCGGCGGTTGCGGCCAGGTCCCGTCGTCAGCTCCCGCGAAGGGGAAATCGAGCCCCGCATGATCGCCAAGGGCCGCAGCGGAAGCCTTGCCCTTGCGCGCCAGCAGGGGTCCGCCCAGATCGGGCTCGGGCCCCCCAACGTCCTGCGGGTTTCCGGCGTCGAACCACGGGTCGGTGGGCGGCTCGCCCTCGGGCAGCGCATCCAGCTCGGCATCGATCTCCTCATGCGAGCGCTTCGCGGTGCTGCGCGGAATGAGGGCGGAGAGCAGCGAATTCCACGCGCCCTTGCTCTCGACTTCGGGTTCGGGTTCGAGCGCTTCGGAAGCGAGCTCGTCGCGATAGGCACCGGCGCGCGCAGTCACTGGTCCGATGGCCTTCGAAGGAGCCGCCAGCTCCGGAATATCGAGATCGAGCAATCCGGCGATCGCCTGGAGGACCTCGGGCGGTTCGGGGAGCCGTCCCGGGCCGTATTCCCCGCAAGCCATCGCTCCCTCGCCGGGCTCCATCACCTCCACGCCCGCCTGGCGCAGCCACGCGACATTGCGCAGGGTCGCCTGATGCTGCCACATCCGCACGTTCATCGCGGGCACGGCGAGCACCGGCTTGTCGGTCGCGAGGATCAGCGTGGTCGCCAGATCGTCGGCGATCCCCGCCGCCATCTTGGCGAGCAGACCCGCGGTCGCGGGGCAGACCACCACCAGATCGGCCTGGCGCGAGAGCTGGATATGCCCCATTTCGACCTCGTCCTTGAGGTCGAAGAGCGAGGTGTAGACCTTGTTTTCGCTCAAAGCGGCCAGCGCCATCGGAGTGACGAACTGCTGCCCGCCCTCGGTCAGAACGCAGGTCACCTCGCCCCCGGCCTTGCGGATCAGGCGAACGAGCTCGCAGGATTTATAGGCCGCGATGCCGCCGCCGATCACCAGCAGGATGCGCCAAGCGGTCACTGCTTGCACCCAGACTTCGGAAGGCTTGGCTGCATATCGGGCCCTGCCCCGCTTATGTTGTCCCCTGATCTCATCGCCGCGCTTGCTAGCGCCCCGGACCCGCTAACGCCAGCAAGTCTTGGCGGCCGAGCTCGCTTGCGCGGACACGCCCGCACGCGCATAACCGTGCCGAAACACGCGGTGGAACCACGTGCCGACCAACAGACCCGGGGGGATATCCGCGATGCACCTGATCCTGAGCGCCATCATTATCCTGCTGGCCGTCATCGACGTGGTGGTGGGGGTGGGCTTTCTGGTCAATCCGGCGATAGCCGGCGCCGACTTCGGCCTGACGGTCGCGGGTAATGCAGGAACCTCGGCACTGCGCGCCGACTTTACCGCCTTCTTCTTTGTGGCAGCGCTGTTCATGGCCTGGGGCGCCTGGCGCCGGCGCGGGGAATTGCTGCTGGCACCGCTCGCGCTGTTCGCGATCGCTTTCACCGGGCGGCTGATCAACCTGCTGGTCGAGGGAAGCTACGACGGCTGGTGGCTGCCGATGGCGGTCGAGATGGCGCATGTCGTGGTGCTCGCGCTCGCGATCCGCGCCTGGCCCAGCCGACGCGCCGGATTCTAGGCCCGGCCGAGCGCCGCGCGGCCCAGTGAGCGTGCCGCCATCGGCACGAAGGCCAGGCCGATGAACATCGCCGGAGCGACCACCGCACCCCAGTAGAAATTGTTCGCTCGTCCGGCGATCATGAATGCCAGTGCGTAGCCCAGATAGAGCAGGCTAGCGGTGCGGCCCGCGTCGCTTTTCCACCCCGCCCAGCCGAATATCATGAGCACCGCCAGCGGCCCCGCGATGGCGTGCGGCAGGAACCGCAAATTGCTCGAGAGAACGATTTTCGAGAGCCAGCCCGCCAGGCCGTCCAGCGTCAGCCATGTCGGGCCGAGCGGGTCCTGCGGTCCGACATAGGCGGCGACGGTCGACAGATGGACCGCCAGTACAGCCGCGTAGAGCAATATGAGCAGGACCCAGGCCGAGCCTTCGCGCCAGTCGCGCCGCCACAGCGCCATGGCCGCCATCAGCAGGACGAAGGGCAGCGCGTGCTCGCGCAGCAGCAGCGCCAGCGCGGCAACCGCCAGCGAAGCGTGCCAGCGCCCGGGCCGATGCAGCGCCAGCGCCAGCGCGATCAGCATGCCCGTCCAGAATTCGTGCAGGACGAAATAGTACCGGTTGATCGTGTTCGACCCGCCCAATACCATCAGCGTCGCACCGATCAGGCAGTAGCGCGCGCCCCCGGGTTCCTCGCCGAGCCGCCTCCACCAGGCGAAGGCCGCCGCGCCCAGCAGCAGGATGCTGAGCCCCTGGAGGATTTCTTCACCCAGCCAGATATGGAAAAAAGCGAGAGTCGGCAGCCGGACGGCGAGGCCGGGGCGCACCGGATAATCGCCGCGCCGCTGCTCCTCGACGGCGACGGCGTAATAGTTCTCGCCTCGCGCGACCCGCTCGATGATCCGGTCGTAGAGCGCCAGATCGTCGTCGCGTGCGCTATCCTTCGTGACCTCACGATCGGGGCTGAGCGAAGGGACACTGGCGACCTCGCCATCCATCGAGGAGGTAAGCGGGGTGACGGCCGCCAGCGCGAGCAGGGCCGCCAGCACGGCCAAGAGCAACCGGGCCGGGGCGCGCTGCCAATGGGAGAAGCGGTCCCACGCGGGCCGCGGCTGAACTACGTCAGCCATCCCTGGGCCGCTGCAAGCCACACCGCCGCGCCGCCGGCCAGCGCCGCGACGAGATAGCCTATCGCGCCACCGCCCTCGCTGCGTCGACGCTCGCGCCGTTCCCACATCAACTCGATATCGGGAACCGGCGGTGGTTCGGGTGCCCCGCCGCGCGCCGGATAATGATCCTCGATCCGGCGGACCAGCGCGGGCAGACGCAGCAGCGTTTCGGTGTCGGCGCGGATGCGCTCGGCGAGCGCGGCCTCTGGGCCCAGCTCGTCGCGGATCCAGGCGCGCACGAAGGGCGCGGAGACATCCCACATGTTGATCTTGGGATCGAGCTGGGTGGCGATCCCCTCGACCATCACCATGGTCTTCTGCAACAAAAGCAGATGCGGCTGCGTCTGCATGTCGAAATCGCGGGTGATGGCGAACAGCCCGTCGAGCATCTGCCCCACGCTCAGCTCGCTCACCGGCTTGCCGCGCATCGGCTCGCCCACCGCACGCAGCGCCGTGGCGAATTCGTCGACCGAATGATGCGAGGGCACATATTGCGCCTCGAAATGGATCTCGGCGACGCGGCGGTAGTTGCCCGTGGTCAGCCCGTAGAGGATCTCGGCGAGCCATTGCCGCGCCTGGCGGTCGATCCGCCCCATGATCCCGAAATCGATCGCCACGATGGTCCCGTCGCCGCGCACGAACAGATTGCCCTGGTGCATGTCGGCGTGGAAGAAGCCCGCGCTGATCGCCTGCTTGAGGAAGGCGAGGACCAGCCGCTGCGCGAGATCGGGAAGATCGTGACCGGCGGCGATCAGCTGCTCGGTCTGGCTGATCTTGATCCCGTCGATCCATTCCATCGTCAGGACCCGGCCATTGGTGCGGTCCCAGTCGATTGCGGGTACGGTGTAGCGCTCGGTCCCGATCATCGCCTCGGCCAGCTCGGATGCCGAGGCCGCCTCGCGGCGCAGATCGAGCTCGCGATTGGTCCAGCGCTTGAAATTGGCGATGGTCAGCCGCGGGCGCAGCCGCCGCGCCTCGGCATTGCCCAGCGCCTCGAGATGCGCGGCCGCCCATTCATAGGTGCTAATGTCGCGTTCGAAGCGTTCGCGAATTCCCGGACGCAGGACCTTGATCGCCACGGTCCGGCCATCGGTGGTGATGCCGCGATGGACCTGCGCGATCGAGGCGGCGCCGACCGGAACCGGATCGATCTCGAGAAAGAGGTCGGACAGCGGCTGGGTAAAGGTCGCGGCGATCGCCGCCTCGATCTGTTCGAAGGGAACCGGTGGGAGATTGTCCTGCAGGCTGAGCAGGTTCTGCGCTGCCTCGTCGCCGACCAGATCCGGCCTTGTCGCCAGCGTCTGACCCAGCTTGATCGCGGCGGGCCCGATCGCGCGGAAGGCGTCGGCATAATCGGGCTGGGCGGGCTGTGCAGCGCCGAAACGCGCGATCCGCGCCAACCGCTTGACCTGCGGCGGAGTGTTGGGATCGCGCTCGATCCCGCGCAGCGCACCGTGCCGCGCGAGGGTGCGGCCCCATTTGAGCAGGCGCCAGATATGGGTTGCAGGACGGGTCACGGGTTCAGGTTTTCCACCCTGAATGGATCGCGACCAACCCGCCCATGATCGGTTCGACGCGCGTCTGGGTAAAGCCGGCCGCGCGGATCATGCTCTCGAATTCGGACATCGGCGGGAACCGGCGGATCGATTCGACGAGATAGCGATAGCTCTCCTCGTCGCCCGCGATCGCCTTGCCGAGCTGCGGGACGAGCTTGTGCGAATAGAGATCGTAGGCCTGTTTGAAGCCGGGCCATTCGACGGTCGAGAATTCGAGGCAGAAGAACCGCCCGCCGAATTTGAGCACCCGGTGCGCCTCGGCCAGGGCCCGGTCGATATGGGTGACGTTGCGGATGCCGAAGGCGATCGTATAGGCATCGAAGATCCGCGAAGGATAGCTCAGCAGTTCGGCGTTCTGGCACGACCAGGCGAGCCCGGTCAGCCCGCGGTCGAGCGCGCGCTCCATCCCGACATCGAGCATGTCCTGGTTGATATCGGCGACGGTCACCTCGGCGCCGCGTTCGACCATGCGGAAGGCGATGTCCCCGGTGCCCCCCGCCATGTCGAGGATCGCCTCGCCCGGCTGCGGCTTGACCCGCGCCACGAAGCGATCCTTCCACAAGCGGTGCATCCCGCCCGACATCGCGTCGTTCATGATGTCGTATTTGGCGGCGACATTGGAGAAGACCGCGCCAACGCGCTCGGTCTTCTCCTCGGGCGCGACGTCTTCATAGCCGAAGGAAACGGTGTCGTTCATGAGGCGAGCCTTAGGGACAATTGCCGGGCGGGCAAAGGGTGTTAGAGACCATCCATGCCCGAACTTCCCGAAGTCGAGACCACCGTGCGCGGTCTGGCGCGTTTTCTCGATGGCCAGACCCTCACCCGGGTGACCGTCAACCGCCCCGATCTGCGCCGCCCCTTCCCGCCCGGCCTGGTCCAGGCGCTGACCGGAGCGCAGGTCACCGGGCTCTCGCGCCGCGCCAAATACGGGCTGATCCACACCGCGCGCGATCATGCGATGGTGTTCCATCTCGGCATGAGCGGGCGCTGGCGGATCGACCCTGAGGAGGACGAGCGGCACGACCATCTGGTGCTGGAGACCGCGAGCCATCGCTTCGCGCTCAACGATCCGCGCCGCTTCGGCTCGGTCGATCTGCTGCTCGCCTCCGAGCTCGATGCCTGGCCGGCCTTCGCCGCCCTCGGGCCCGAGCCGCTGGGGCCGGAACTGACCGCAGCCTGGCTGCGCGAGCGAACCAGGGGCCGCCGGCCCGCGATCAAGCAGATGCTGCTCGACCAGCGCGTGGTCGCGGGTCTGGGCAATATCTACGTCTGCGAGGCGCTGTGGCGAGCGCGGATCGACCCGCGCAAAGCGGGCGGCAAGGTCACCGCGCCCCAGCTCGAACGCCTCGTCCCCGCAATCCGCGACGTCCTCGAGCAGTCGATCCGCGACGGCGGTTCCACCTTGCGCGACTTTGCCCAGCCCGATGGCGAGCTGGGCTATTTCGCCACCCGCTTCGACGTCTATGGCCGCACGGATCAGCCCTGCCACCGCGATGACGGCGGCACGATCCGGCGGCTGGTCCAGGGCGGGCGCAGCACCTGGTATTGCCCGCGCTGCCAGCGCTAGCGGACCGCCTGTCCAACAAAGGATTGACGATTCGCGCCCATCGACCTATGTCGCCCGCTTTCCGGCGGTCATGCGCCGATTTTCGCAAGATTCGACAGATTCGGCGGGCGCGCTCCATGCGGCCGTACGAAACCGAGCAGACAAGGACGACCATGGCCAATACGCCGCAAGCCAAAAAGCGCATCCGTCGCAACGACCGCCGCTCCGAGATCAACACCGCGCGCAAGAGCCGCATCCGTACCTTCGTGAAGCAGGTCGAGACCGCCTGCGAGACGGGCGACAAGGAAGCGGCCACGGTGGCGCTCAAGCAGGCCCAGCCCGAACTGGCCCGCGGTGTCGCGCGCGGCGTGCTGCACAAGAACACCGCCTCGCGCAAGATGAGCCGACTGAGCAAGCGCGTCGCCTCGCTCTGATCCGAATCGCTCGCGTCTCGCCGTCACCGGCGCGGACGACAGCAGGCAAATGACAGCAGGTCGCCGCGGCAACGCGGCGGCCTTTTGTTTTGGGTGCGAAGTGGACCGTCTGTTCAGTCGTCAGAGTGAAACCCAATCGTCATGTTCGGTGCTCGCGACTCCTTGGAAACGCGTGATTCAGGCGCTTAAATAAGTTAAAAATCCTTGATTTCAGCGAGTTCGACGGCGGCCTGCGGGCTAGGGTTGAGTCAACGGTTTTATTTCGCTTTTTTTGCAGCATCCACACTTGCGACTCATCCGAAGCTGACCCTAGAAGATGGCTCTGCCTGGGGCGGGACAGCCCGGGCTCCACAATTTGGTACATACGATGGGGGTTCCCGGAAGGATCGATTCCGGGAAATGGCGACGCTGTGTCTCCATCCTCGCCAGACATGATAACGCTTCGCCGGCAGCGCTGCTTGCCGGCACGATTTTGGGTGACGAGACGATGGGCAAGCTGACGGAACAAACCGGTGTGAAACGCAGCGGGCGGGAGGATCTCATGGAAGACCTCGAGGCGGTGAATCTGGCTGCCGATTGGGCCGACATCAGCCAGGGCCTGCGCAAGGATCTGGGCCAGCAATTGCACAGCCAGTGGATCAAGCCGATCCAGGTCGGCGCGCTCGATCGCGACACCGGGACGCTCGACCTCTACCTGCCCACGCAATTCTCCGCCGACTGGGTCCGCGACCGCTTTTCCGATCGCCTGTCGCTGGCGTGGAAGATCGCGCGCGGCGAAGTACGCCAGATCGCGATTTCGGTTCACCCCGGCCGCCGCAAGGTCGCCGATCTGCAATTGCATTCCGATGGCCGCCGCCCCGCCAACGACGGCGCCGATCAATCGATGATGGCCATCTCGGCCGACACGCTGAACGATGCCGGCTTTACCTCCAGCGTCGGCCTCGACCCCTCGCTGACCTTCGCCGCCTTCGTCACGGGCGAAGCCAATGTGCTGGCCTGCAACGCCGCGCAGCGGATGGCCGCGCCCGAGAAGCCGCAGTTCTCCCCGCTCTATCTCAAGGGCGCGACCGGCCAGGGCAAGACCCACCTGCTGCACTCGATCGGCCATTCCTTCCTGCTGGCGCATCCGCGCAGCCGGATATTCTACTGCAGCGCCGAGCGCTTCATGGTCGAATTCGTCCAGGCGCTGAAACAGAACCAGATGATCGAGTTCAAGGGCCGGCTGCGCAGCTTCGACCTGCTGCTGGTCGACGACATCCAGTTCATCATCGGCAAGGCCAGCGCGCAGGAAGAACTGCTCTACACGATCGATGCGCTGCTGGCCGAGGGCAAGCGGCTGGTGTTCGCCGCCGACCGCGCGCCGCAGGCGCTCGACGGGGTCGAACCCCGGCTGCTGAGCCGCCTCTCGATGGGTCTGGTCGCCGACATCCAGGCCGCCGACATCGAATTGCGCCGCAAGATCCTGGTCAGCAAGCTGACCCGCTTCGCGCCGCTCGAAGTGCCCGACGACGTGATCGATTTCCTCGCCCGCACCATCACCCGCAACATCCGCGAGCTGGTGGGCGGCCTCAACAAGCTGATCGCCTATGCCCAGCTGACCGGGCAGGAGGTCTCGCTCCAGCTCGCCGAGGAGCAGCTCACCGACATCCTTTCGGCCAATCGCCGCCGGATCACGATCGACGAGATCCAGCGCACGGTGTGCCAGTTCTACCGCATCGACCGCTCCGAGATGTCTAGCAAGCGGCGCGCGCGCGCCGTGGTCCGTCCGCGCCAGGTGGCGATGTATCTCGCCAAGGTGCTGACCCCGCGCAGCTACCCCGAGATCGGCCGCAAGTTCGGCGGGCGCGATCACTCCACCGTGATCCATGCGGTTCGGCTGATCGAGGATCTGCGCACCCGCGACGCCGATATGGATGGCGATGTCCGCAGCCTGCTGCGCCAGCTCGAGAGCTGATCGCGGGATTGCGGCGCCGTGGGGCGCAGCGTAGGGGAGCGGCATGACCGCTGCGCCCCCTCTCGCTCCGCTGGCGCCTTGCACCGGCTCTCGCCTCGACCCGACCACCCTGCCTCTCAATTGGCGCGAAGCGGTCTGGCGGGCCCTGCGCGGAAACTGCCCGCGTTGCGGTGAGGCATCGCTGTTCCGCAAATGGCTCAAGCCCGTCGATCATTGCCGGGCCTGCGGGCAGGATTGGTCGTTCGAACGGGCGGACGACTTTCCGGCCTATATTTCGATCTTCGTGACCGGACACCTGATGGCCCCCCTGATCATCGCGCTCATCGGCGAGTTCGGCATGTCGTCCTGGGCCACGCTGGCGGTCATCCTTCCCCTGGCCATGGCGATGATGCTCGGCCTGCTCCAGCCCGCCAAGGGCGCAGTGCTGGCGACGATGTGGTGGTCGGGAATGGGAACCTTCAAGCGCGAACGGCCGATCGGCCATCCCGATCACCACGACCGGTAGGGAGGCCGAGGATGAAGCAGCCGCCCGAAGGGCCATTCCCGCCCGAACGACTCGCCCGGTTCGCCCGCCATATCGTGCTGCCCGAAGTCGGCGGCGCGGGACAGGCGGCGCTGGAGCGATCGCATGTGGTGCTGGTGGGCCTGGGGGGGATCGGCTCGCCCGCCTTGCAGTATCTCGCCGCAGCCGGAATCGGGCGGTTGACGCTGGTGGACGGCGACAAGGTGGATGCCAGCAACCTCCAGCGCCAGACGATCTACACGACCCGCGATATCGAGCACGGCAAGGCCGTCTCCGCCCGCCGCTGGCTGGCAAATTTCGATGTGGCGACCGAAGCCGAATTGCACGACGGCCGGATCGGGCCGGACAACGCCCCCGCCCTGCTGGAAGGCGCCGATCTGGTCCTCGACGGGACTGACAATTTCGCGACCCGGCTGGCGGTCTCGGATGCCTGCGTTGCGGCGCAGGTTCCCTTGCTCAGCGCCGCCGTCGGCCGGTTCCAGGGCCAGGTCGGCGCCTTTGCCGGGCACCGCGCGGACCAGGCCTGCTACCGCTGCTTCGTCGGTGACGCCTTCGACGCCGAGGATTGCGACAGCTGCGCCGAGGATGGCATGCTCGGGGCGATGGCGGGCTGGACCGGTACTTTCGCCGCGCTGCATGCGGTGCGGGTGCTGCTCGACGGCGTCAGCAGTTTCGGCGATCCGCAATGGGGCACGGTCCATCTGCTCGACGGCATGACGCCCGCGATGCGCAGTTTCCTCATCGCCAAGGACCCCGCCTGCAGCGGCTGCGGCTCAGCCGCCCTCTAGCAGCTCGTCGACCCATTGCGGCACCAGCTGCGTCGCGGGGCCCTGCCGGCTTTCGTCGAACCAGTGCGAGCCCTGGCTGCGTTCGAGATTGAGTTCGAGCGTCCGCGCGCCGAGCTCGCTGGCGTCCTGGACGAAGCCGGCGGCGGGATAGACCGCGCCCGAAGTGCCGATCGAGACGAACATATCCGCCTCGCGCAGCGCGGCATAGATCCGCTCCATCTCGTAGGGCATCTCGCCGAACCACACGACATCGGGCCGCAGCGAAGCTTCACCGCAATCCGGGCATGGCGGCTTTTCGATCAGCGTGCCGGCCCAGCGATGGCGCGTATCGCAGGCGGTGCACCAGGCGTTGAGGTGGGTGCCGTGCATATGCAGCACGCCGCTCGCTCCGGCGCGCTCGTGCAGATCGTCGACATTCTGCGTGACGATCAGCAATTCGCCGCGCCATTCCGCTTCGAGCCGCGCGAGCGCATGATGCGCGGCATTGGGCTGCTTGGTCTGCACCGCGGCGCGGCGCAGGTCGTAGAAGCGCTGGACCAGTTCGGGATCGCGCGCGAACGCCTCTGGGGTGGCGACATCCTCGACCCGGTGCTTTTCCCACAGCCCGCCGCCGTCGCGAAAGGTGTCGATCCCGCTTTCCGCGGAGATTCCCGCCCCGGTCAGGACGACGATATTGCGCATGCGGGCCATGTCCCCCATGAAGCATGCGGATTAGGGGAATGGCAATGGTACGGATCGGGATCGTCGGCAGCGAAGGCCGCATGGGACAGGCGATCGCCGCCATCCTGCCCGAGCTCGGGCACGAGCTGGCGGGCGGCGTGGACAAGGGCGGCGATGTCGCGCGGCTTGCGGATGCAAGCGATGTGCTGGTCGATTTCTCCTCTCCCGGCAGTCTGGAAGTCAATCTTCACGCCGCCATCGGCGCAGGGATCCCGCTGGTGATCGGAACCACCGGGCTCGAGGAGCGCCATCACCGCGCGATCGACGACGCCGCGCGCGCGGTGCCGATCCTCCAGACCGGCAACACCTCGCTCGGGATCACGCTGCTGTCGCATCTGGTGCAGGAAGCGGCCACGCGGCTGGGCGAGGATTGGGACATCGAGATCGTCGAGATGCACCACCGCCACAAGGTCGATGCCCCCTCGGGCACCGCGTTGCTGCTGGGCGAAGCCGCCGCACGCGGTCGCGGGGTCGAGCTGGCCGAGTGCCGCGAGAGCGGACGAGACGGCCACACCGGAGAACGGGAAGCGGGCGCGATCGGCTTTGCGGCCTTGCGCGGCGGGACGGTCGCAGGCGAGCACAGCGTCATCATGGCCGGTTCGCAGGAACGGCTGACCTTTTCGCACAGCGCCGAGGATCGCAGCATCTTCGCGCGCGGCGCGGCGCGCGCGGCGGAGTGGCTCGCCGGGAGGGAACCGGGCCGCTACACCATGCGCGACGTGCTCGAGCTTTGACCCGCGACCAAATCTTCGAATTCTTCCGCCGGCTCGCCGAGGACAATCCCGAACCCGAGACCGAGCTGGAATATGGCAACGCCTTCCAGCTTGTGGTCGCGGTGGCGCTGAGCGCGCAGGCGACCGATGTCGGGGTCAACAAGGCGACCCGCGCGCTGTTCGCGAGCGTCGAGACGCCGGAGCAGATGCTCGCGCTGGGCGAAGACGGGCTCAAGCAGCACATCAAGACCATCGGCCTGTTCAATTCCAAGGCCAAGAACGTGATCGCGCTCTCGCGGCTGCTGGTCGAGGAATACGACAGCGAGGTCCCCGCCACGCGCGAGGATCTGGTGCGGCTCCCCGGCGTCGGGCGCAAGACCGCCAATGTCGTGCTCAATTGCTGGTTCGGGCAGGAGACCTTCGCGGTCGACACGCATATCCTGCGCCTCGGAAACCGCACCGGGTTGGCCAAGGGCAAGACCCCCGAAGCGGTCGAGGCCAAGCTGGAGAAGCGCGTGCCGCAGCCGTTCCGGCGGCATGCGCATCACTGGCTGATCCTGCACGGGCGCTACATCTGCAAGGCGCGCACCCCCGAATGCTGGCGCTGCCCGGTGGTCGATCTGTGCAGCTACCGGGCGAAGGTGATGGAACCGCCGCGAAAGGGCCGGGTTCAGCAAGGATCCGCATAAGTCCGTTCTTGCCAAGGAGTGCGACCATGATCCGTACCGCCGCCACCGCCGCCGCTACCGGTCTGCTCCTCGCGGGCTGCGCTCCGGTCGAGAGCGAGGACAGCTTCGTCAGCGAGGCGCCGATGGCCAGCGTGACCGGCGAGGCCGAGCGCTGCATCAACACCGCGATCATCCGCCACTCGCGCGTTCACGACGATCGCACGATCGATTTCGAGGTCGGCAGCCGGACCTACCGCAACACGCTCGGACGCGGCTGCAGCGGCCTGGGGTTCGAGAAATCCTTCACCTACAGCACCTCGATCAACCGGCTGTGCGCCGGCGAGATCATCTATGTCCTGCGCACGGTCGGGGGCCGGCTCGATCGCGGCCCCGGGTGCTCGCTGGGCGAATTCGTCCCGATCGAATATGTCGAGCGCGACATCGACACGATGCAGAGGTAACTCCGCGTCAGACGTCGTCCGCGCTTGCCATCTCGGCGCGGTCGATCTCGTCCGTCATCGATCCCACCGTAACGGCCACCGCGGCATCGCCGGTGACATTGGTGACGGTGCGCATCATGTCCATGATCCGGTCGACCCCGGCGACGAAGGCGATCGTTTCCAGCGGCACGCTGACTGCGGTGAAAATCGCCGCCATCATGATCAGCCCGGCGCCCGGGATCCCCGCCGCACCGACCGAGCCGAGCGTCGCCAGCACCGCGATGGTGAGATAATCCGCCATCGACAGATCGACCCCGAAGACCTGCGCCCCGAACAGCGTGGCGAGCCCGAGATACATCGCGGTTCCGTCCATGTTGATCGTGGCACCCAGCGAGGTGGTGAAGCTGGTGACCGAACGGCTGACACCCAGATTGCGCTCGACGCAGCGCATCGTCACCGGCAGCGTCGCGTTCGACGAGGCGGTGGAATAGGCGACCGCCTGGGCGTCGACGATGCCGCGGAAGAAGGGGATCACCGGCAGTTTGGCCAGGAATTTCACTATCCCGGCATACATGAGGAGGATGATCAGCAGGCAGCCGGCGTAATTGAGCGCAACCAGCTTGCCCAGCGCGAGCAGCGCGGGAACGCCCACGGTCCCCGCCACCCAGGCCATCAGCGCGAACACGCCGAAGGGGGTCAGCTCCATCACCACCGCGGTGACCTTCTGCATCACGATCGAGCCCGAATCGAAGATCCGCTGGACCGGCGTGCCTTCGTCCTTGGCCATCAATATGCCGATGCCGATCAGCAGCGAGAAGATGATCAGCGGCAGGACGTTGACGTCGGCCATCACCTGCACCGGGCTTTGCGGGACCATGCCCAGCAGCATGTCCTGCCAGGTCACGACGGTGGGTTCGGGCACCGGCCCCATGTCGATCGCGCTGGTGTCGAGCCCGAGGCCCGGCTGGAACAATGCGCCCAGCCCGAGGCCGAGCCAGACCGCGACCTGGCCGGTCACCACGAAGATCAGGATCGCGCGCCCCCCGACGCTGCCCAGCTTGCGCAGATCGCCGATCGCCGCGACACCCGCGACCAGGCTGAAGAAGATCAGCGGCACGACCAGCATCTTGATGAAGGCGATGAAGATATCGCCGACGATCTTGATGCTTTCGGCGCCCGGCCCCCACAGCAGGCCGACGACGATGCCCAGGGCGAGCGCGCCGATGACCCGCTGCCACAGCGGAATGGCCAACCAAGTTTTCAACTGCAATCCCCTCGCAAATAACCGGCGCAGAACCCTGCCCTAGCGGCCCAGCGCCGCCGCAGCGATCGCCGTATAGATGCGGCTTAGCGCAGAAAGGTCTGCCACCGCCACCGCCTCGTCGCGCTTGTGCATGGTCGCGTTGACCAGCCCGAATTCGATCACCGGGCAGACTTCGCGCAGGAAGCGCGCGTCGGAGGTGCCGCCGGTGGTGGAGGCTTCGGGTTCGAACCCGGTTTCCTCCTTCACCGCGGCGGCGATGATGGCGGAGAATTCGCCCGGCGGGGTGAGGAAAGGCTCGCCCGAGACGATCGGCAGCGTGGTCCCGCCGTGTTTCGTGGCGATTGAGGCCACCAGTTCGGAGAGCGAAGCCCCAGAATGCGTATCGTTGAAGCGGATCGAGATCCGCGCGGTGGCCTTGGCGGGGATCACATTGTGCGCGACATTGCCGACCTCGAGATCGGTGATCTCGAGATTGGAGGGCTGGAACCAGTCGGTGCCTTCGTCGAGCACCAGCGCGTCAAGCTCGGCGAGCATCGCCACCAGCCTGGGGATCGGGTTGTCGGCGAGATGCGGATAGGCGACATGGCCCTGCGTCCCCTCGACCTCGAGCCACATATTGACCGAGCCGCGGCGGCCGATCTTCATCATGTCGCCCAGCCGGTTGACGCTGGTGGGTTCGCCGACGAGGCACAGGTCGGGCCGGTGGCCCTGTTCGCGCATGAAGTCTATCAGCGCGCGGGTGCCGTGGATCGCGGGGCCTTCCTCGTCGCCGGTGATGATGAAGCTGACCGTTCCCGTCTCGGCGGGCAGTTCGGCGACCGCGGCGACCATGCAGGCGATCGCACCCTTCATGTCGACCGCGCCGCGCCCGTAGAGCAGATCGCCCCCGGGGCTGGGGCGGATATCGGGTTCGAAGGCCTCGCTGGTCCAGCCGCCCCCGGGGGGAACCACGTCGAGATGGCCGGCAAAGGCGAAATGGCGCGAGCCCTCGGGTCCGCGGCGGATGGCGAAGAGGTTTTCGACCGGACCGTCTGGCGCCTCGCCGACGACGAAACGCGTCACCTCGAAACCCAGCGGCGCGAGCATGGCTTCCATTGCGTCGAACACCGCGCCGGTGGCGGGGGTGACGCTGGGGGCGGCCATCAGGCGCTTGGCGAGCTCGAGCACTTGGGTCATGCTCTCGCCGCTAGCGGAGTATCCATCCATGCCCAAGCTCGATCTCGACGCCATCCCCCGGACCAATGCCACCGGCTACCCGCCGCCCTTCGATGCCGAGGTCGAGGGCCGCTGGTATCGCCGCCTCGCACCGCCCGCCGGGCTCACGCTGCTTGGGGCGCGCCATGTGGTGCTCGAACCCGGCGCCTATTCCTCGCAGCGCCACTGGCACCGCGCGCAGGACGAGCTGGTGGTGATGCTCGCGGGCGAGGCGGTGCTGATCGAGGACGGGGACGAGACCCCGGTGCGCGCGGGCGACGTGCTCGCCTGGCCCGCAGGCGTGGAGAACGGCCACCGGCTGCACAATCGCTCCGGCAAAGACTGCGTCTTCGTCGCGATCAGCGGCGGCGACCGCGATGCCGATTCGGGAGAGTATCCCGATATCGACATGGTGTTCGGACCCGATGGCTATGCCCGCAAGGACGGGACGCCCTATCCCACCGAGCGCGTGCCCTGAGCCTGGCGGCGGGCGGCTATCGTTCCGCGGGTGGAAGCAGCCCCGGTGCGAAGGCCTCGTCGAGCAGCCGCGCCATGCGCAGGCCTGCCTGAACCACCCGCTGGCGCGCGACGGGGACCGCCGCGACGATGTCTTCCTGCGTCAGCGCGGTGGAATCGGGCAATTCCTCGTCGCAGGGGCTTCGATCGAAGGCGTTGGGATAGACGATGTCGCGCGCGGTCTGCCAGCTTTCGCGGCCCCAGTCGTCGGGCGTTCCTCCGGCCAGCTCGGCGCGTTCCGCGGCGGAATAGCGCCGCACCACCGGCGGCTCGTCGGTGATGGCGCGTTCGGCCAACGGGCCGTCCCAGATCCAGTGCAGGTTGAGATCGGGGACGATGCCGTAATCGGCCTCGCGGTCGTTGCCGCCGCGGTCCTCGTGATCGCCCGAATGCAGCGGCATGTGCACATCGCCGACGAAATGGACGAGGAAGGCGAGCGCTTCGAGCCTTATATGCGCGGGCAGACTTTCGTCGGCGAGCAGGCGGTGGCTGCGCTCGATCTGCCCCGTAACGCAGGCCCCGCCCGAGCAATTGGCGCGCGGGTTGAAGGCCTCGCAGACCGGCGCGGTGCGGTAATGCCAGGCGGCGGTGTAGCCCCAGCGCGAAGAATCGCGGCGCACGCAATCGGGCCAGACCGATGCGTCCTGCAAAGTGTCGAGATCGCAATCGGGGGTCGCCATTAGCTCGGAGCGGGCCAGCAACCGGGCAATGCCGCGCTGGGTTGCGGGGGCGATATTGGCCTGCGCGACATCGGCGGTCACCGTGTGCGCGTAGAAGCCCCAAGCCGCCGCTATCTGCGGTACCGCCAGCCCGAGCATGGCGAGGCACAGCGCGAACGCGCGCATCATTCCGGCGCCGCTCATCCCAGCGCGGGCGCCGAATCGTATTGTTCTATGACCCATTCTTCATTCTCCGAGGCCTCGATCCAGGCCTGCATCCAGTCATGTTCCCACACCGCCTGCATATAGGCACCGGCGAAGCCGGGAACGGCGACGCCATAGCTGATAAACCGGCTGACCACCGGCGCGTAGAAGATGTCCGCGGCGCCGAAGGTGCCGAACAGGAACGGCCCGCCCGAGCCGAACCGCGCGCGCGCTTCCGCCCACAACCCGAGGATCCGCACCACTTCCTGCTTCGTGGTTTCCGAAGGCTGGACGCCTTCGAAGCGCTTGCGGATGTTCATCGGGAATTCGCTGCGCATCGTGTGGTAGCCGCTGTGCATCTCGGCGACCATCGAGCGCGCCATGCCGCGCGCGGCGTCGTCCTTGGGCCAGAAGCGTTCGCGGCCGACCTTGTCGGCAAGATAGTCGAGGATCGCGATACTGTCCCAGACCACCGTCTCGCCGTCCCACAGCAGCGGGACCTTGCCGCTCGAGGCTTGCAGACCGCTGTCGTCCTGCTTGGCCGATTCCCAGCCCTCGCCATAGAGCGGTACGATGATCTCCTCGAAGGCCAGACCGGACTGCTTGGCCGCCAGCCAGGCGCGCAGCGACCAGCTCGAGTAATTCTTGTTGCCGATGATCAGTTTCATGCACTGCCCCGTTGGTTGCGGGCGCGGTAGAGCCTCGCTGCAACGCTGTCGAGAACGACACGACCATCTTTGCGATGCGCCGCAAACGAGTTAGATAGGCGCTATGACCCTACGCCCTTTCCACCTCGCCTTCCCGGTCCGCGACCTGACCGAAGCGCGCGCTTTTTACGGCGATCTGCTGGGCTGCCCGGAAGGGCGCTGCAGCGACCACTGGGTGGATTTCAATTTTTTCGGCCACCAGCTCGTGGCTCACACAGGTGGCGACCGCACCAGCAACCCCGTGGACGGGCACGATGTCCCCGTTCCCCATTTTGGCGTCCTGCTGGAAATGGCCGACTGGCAGGCGCTGGCCGACCGGCTGATAGCGGCAGGAACCGACTTCGCCATGGAGCCCACCGTGCGTTTCAAGGGCGAGATCGGCGAACAAGCCACCATGTTCTTCCGCGACCCCAGCGGCAATGCACTGGAATTCAAGGCGTTCGCCGACGATGCGATGATCTTTGCGAGTTAGGTAGGCGAGGGGAGGTCCGTCTGGCGTAGTGTCGGACCTGAAAACTGCCGTTCGGCTATCGACCCAAAGACCGCCTTCGTGGTGAATTCCCTAAGACGAAGATGGCTGGACCGTGAAGGGCAAACCGCCTGCCCCGGTTTTGGCTCATGTCTCCAGTACCAGTGAGGTGCTACGATGACCGGAAAAAATTTACTCGCACTGGCCCTCTCGGTCGCCGCTGTTTGCGCATGCGGCTTTCCTATTCTCCCGGCCGGCGCAGCGCCTGCTAATGCGAATACTTGTGAGACATTGGTGATAAATCCGTCGGACGTCAGGACAGCGGATGCCGCCGGGATCGTGCCCGCCGAAGACGCTGGTACGATTGAGATACTTTCTGTCGAAACCGTATCCTCAAAATGTGCGCAACAAATTCTAGCATTTGAAAATGGATCTTATGCAATGCGTGACGGAACGACTTTAACGAAGCCGTCCGGAAGCAATCAAGCGATACCGAAAGGGGCGAAACTTTATACTAATGATCTGCTGGCGGAAGTCCCACAAGGATTCTCGGCTGATGGCGACTTTATCGTTGCGGATCAAGTCGGCTACCGACGCATGGACGATCGGCTTATTACGCAATATATCGGGTTGTGGCGTTCGAGCGAGGGATCGCAGTTATACGGTTTTACTGTCGATGAATCTGGAAAGGCCAGCCCATTAAAACCGGTACTGTCTTCCAAAAAAGCGATCCAGAGCGTCTCTTATTTTCCGATGCCCGATACACGTTCAGGTACCCTGAATCTCGTCATGTCAGACGGAAATCTTGTCACTCTACAGTGGCGACACCCCGGATTTTTCTGAAAATCGACCGCCGTGTGCTCCAGTTCAATGCGCCGGAGACGATTATTACAGATATAACGTAAAGAAGCGTTGGTTGGGTGAATTTCCTATCAATTGGTGACGGCGGCTTTCCACCCAAGATCAGCCATTCCGTGAGAAACCAAACCGTCCCAGAACCCGACTAGACCCCGGCGTCGCTGAGCACTGCGGCGCGCAGTTCGGGGATTCCCATCCCCTTTTCCGCGCTGGTGACATGCACTTGCGGGAAGGCGGCGACATGCTTCTTGGCCTCGGCCTCGACCCGCGCGACGGTCTTTTCCAGCTCGCTCGCCTTGATCTTGTCGGCCTTGGTCATCACCACGCGGTAGCCAACCGCGGCCTCGTCGAGCATGGTCATCATCTCGCGGTCGACGTCCTTCAGGCCATGGCGGCTGTCGACCAGCACCAGCGTGCGGACCAGCACAACCCGTCCGCGCAGGAAGGTGCGGACCAGCTTCTTCCATTTGTCGACCACCGCCACGGGCGCCTTGGCGAAGCCATAGCCGGGCATATCGACCAGACGCATCTGCGTCGGCTCGCCGACCTCGAAGAAATTGAGCTCCTGCGTCCGCCCCGGGGTAACCGAGGCGCGCGCGATCGCCTTACGCGCGGTGAGCGCGTTGAGCAGCGAGCTCTTGCCGACGTTGGAGCGTCCGCAAAAGGCGATCTCGGGTACGGTCGGATCGGGGAGGAACTTGAGCTGCGGCGCCGACAGCAGGAATTCCACCCGCTGCGAGAACATCTTCTCCGCCCGCTTGGTCAGCGCCTTGCGTTCGTCCTCTTCCATCAGCTCTTGGCCCCGGTCTTGCCGGCCGCTTTCTGGGCGTCCTTCTCGGCGCGTTCGGCTTCCGCCGCGGCGCGCAGTTGCGGGTGCTTGGAGTAGAGATATTTCTGCTGCGCCAGCGTGAGGATGTTGCTGGTGTTCCAGTAGATCAGCAGGCCCGCGGCAAACGGCGCCATCACGAACATCAGCACCCAGGGCATGATGTTGAAGATCTGCCGCTGCATCGGATCGCTGACCGGGTTAAGCTGGAAGGTCATCCACATCGTCAGACCCAGCAGCACCGCGAGCACGCCGATCGCCAGGAAGCCGGGCGGATCGAAGGGCAGCAGGCCGAAACCGTTGAGGATCACCGCCGGATCGGGCGCGGAGAGATCGTCGATCCACAGGAAGGGGCGGTGGCGCATCTCGATCGCGAGGTAGAGCACCTTGTAGAGCGCGAAGAAGATCGGGATCTGGATGATCAGCGGCAGACAGCCCGCCAGTGGGTTGACGCCCTCGTCCTTGAACAGCTTCTGCATTTCCTGCTGCTGCTTGACGCGGTCCTCCTTGTGCTTCTCCTGCACCTCTTTCATCCGCGGCTGGATCGCCTTCATCCCCGCCATCGACGAGAACTGCTTCTGCGCCACGGGGAACATCACCCCGCGGACCACCACGGTGAGCAGGATGATCGCGACGCCGAAATTGCCGGCCAGCTCGTAGAGCTGGTGCAGCAGCCACAGCAGCGGCTTTTCGAACCAGCGGAACCAGCCCCAGTCGATCGCCAGGCCGAAACGCTCGATCCCGGAGTCCTCATAGGCGTCGAGCAGCGCGCTCTCCTTGGCGCCGACGAACAGGCGATTGGTCGCGGTGATCGCGCGGCCTGCGGGCAAGGTGATCGGCTCCTGGACCACATCCGCGCGGAACAAATTGCCGCCCAGCGCACGGAAGCTGGCTTCGGTTTCGCCCGCGCCCGGAATGAGCGCGGAGAGCCAGTAGATGTCGGTGAAGCCGAGCCATTCGGCCTCGCCCTCGGGCGTGGTCATGTCGCCCACCGGCAGATCGTCATAGCCGTAATCGTAATTGGCCGAGCCGCCGAAGACGCCGATCGGGCCGGAATGCGCGATGAAGAAATCCTCGCTCGCGGTTTCGCTGGTGCGCGCGATCAGCGCGAAGGGCTGGACCACCGCAGCCCCGCCGGATGTGTTGGCGACGCGCTGTTCGGCGGTGATCATGTATTGCGAGTCGATCGAGAGCGCGATCGTATAGGTCAGGCCATCGGCGCCGCGGTGCGTAAGCACCACCGGGCTATCGGGCGAAAGGACTTCGCCATCGGCTTCCCACACCGCATCGGCGGGAACGCGCTGGCCATTGGCCAGAAAGCCGAACTCGGCAAAATAGGGTTGCGGCGTGCCGGCAGGCGCGAACAGGCGGACCGGCGGGCTGTCTTCTTCGGTGGTCTCGCGATATTCCTTGAGCACGATATCGTCGATCACCGCGCCCCTGAGGTTGATCGAGCCTGCCAGCAGCGGCGAATCGATCCGCACCCGGTTGCTCGAGGCCAGCGCGCTTTCGAGCGTGACGGGCGTAGCGCCCGCGACGCCGGGCGCCAGGCCCGCACCGCTCGCGGTCGTGCCCGACCCCGCACCCGAAACCGCCGCCATCTCGGCCGGCGTATCGGCAATCCCTTCGACCGCTGCAGTGTTGGCGGGCTGCGGATAGAGATAGCCCACTGCGGCGTCCCAGCCCAGCAGGAGCAGGGCCGAAAGCACGACGGCGAACAGGAGATTGCGCTGGTTGGTCAAGGTCGATCCCGTTAAAAACTACGATCTGGGGTGCTGTATTGCATTGTCAATACACCCGCAGTTTGCGAATGGGCTGCGGATATTCAGGGCACCGGATCGTGCCCATGCCCTCCCCAAGGGTGGCAGCGCAATATACGCTTCGTCGCAAGCCATCCACCCCTGATCGCGCCGTATTTGCCCAGTGCCTGGATAGCGTATTCGCTGCAGGAGGGGGAAAAGCGGCAGGTCGGCGGCAGGACGCGGCTTGGGCCCCACTGCCACGCCCGCGCGATCCAGATCAACGGCCAGATCAGCGGGCGTTTCATCGCCTCGGACTGCGCGGCGGACCAGGCCTTCGACCGCGGCGACGATCGCCCTTGCCCTGCGCCGCGCGCGTGAGCGCGAGATCGAGTTCCGCGGCAAGGCTGGCGAAGTCGCGCTCGATCCCGCCTTCGCGGCCGATCAACACGTGGTCGTGATCGGGCAGGCCGCCTTCGGGCAGGGCCGCCCACAGCAATTCGCGAAAGCGGCGCTTCATCCGATTGCGGACCACCGCATTGCCGATCTTCTTGGTGACCGTGATGCCGTATCGGCGGTCGCGCCCGCCATTGGGATGGACCAGCAGCACGAAGCCGGGCTGCGCCACGCGGATCCCGCGATTCGCCGCGAGAAAGTCGGCGCGCTTGGCGATGGACTGTGGGTGCCTCGACATGGCCAGAGTTCACCCCCGCGACGGGCCGGGAACGACACGGGCTCCCTCAGGGAGCCCGCATGGCCGATCGGCCGACTGTATCGCCGCAGCCCTGAGGCCGCGCGAGCAGGGATGGCGCACGCACATCGGCGCGCGCGCAATCACATCAGGCGCAGAGCGTCTTGCGACCGCGACGGCGGCGGTTGCGCAGCACATTGCGGCCACCCGGGGTGGCCTTGCGTGCGAAGAAACCGTGGCGGCGCTGGCGCACCAGGTTGGAAGGCTGGAAAGTCCGCTTCATCGGATCGTCCTTATCTAAATACGGTCAAAGGATGCGCGGCCAGGAACAAGCGGCACGGAGCATCAACAAAAAGGGCCGCCCGTCGAGGCGACCGCTCTTGGGAGGCGCGCATAGTGCAGCCGCGCCCCGGCGTCAAGCGACGCGGGCCCGCTTACTGCATGCGAACCGAGAAGTAGGCGATCCGCGGCGAGCGCATCTTGGCGTAGCGATCGATCCATTGGCCCATCTCGCCCGCTTCCATCCAGCGCGCCCTGTGGTGCGGGACCGAATTGGTCATCGCATAGAAGGCGCGCGCCTGCTGCGACGACATGCCCATATCGGCATAATAGTCGAGATAGACGCGGTTTTCCGGGTCATCGAGCGAGAAATCATCGGCCTCGCGGCCGTATTCGTCGCGCCAGCTGTGGACCGCGAATTCGGCGCCGGGCTCCATGCTGCGTTCGATCCCGGCAAGGAACAGCTCGACCGCGCCCGAGCGCACCGAGCCATGAGCGGGAACATGGGTGGCGAGGCCCGCCTTGCGGATCATCCGGCCAAGCTCGAGATTAGCGCGGTCGTCCAGCGTGCCCGGGCATTCGATCATCTCGAGTCGCGCCAGGCCCGGGTTGTCCGCAAGCACGCGGGCGAACCAGCTGGGGCTCATCGCATCGGTCTCGCCGACCAATTCGACCCGGTCGCCGATCACGCGGAAGGGGCCGTACTGCAACGCGCCATAGCGGGCGGCGGGACGACGCGACTGGACGAAGCTCTGCGTCTCGGGCTGCTGCACCGGAGCGCGCCACTGGGGGAGGTCGCGCGGGGTGGCGGAATAGGTGATGGTCTGGCCCTGAGCGGCTCGCGGAAGCGCATAGCGCGCCGCGAGTTCGCGCGGCTGGGCGGCGCTGCGCGGCTGCGACGCCGCGGGCTGAACCTGCCCTTGCCATGTCGCCACCGGCTGCGTCGGCAGATAGATGAGCGCCAGCGACTGGGCGGCGGCGGGGCCGGCACCGGCAAGACCGAGCGCAGCGAGCGAGAGAGTGGCAAAGCGAAGCATGTCGCATGATTTGGGCCCGCCACCTTGCGAACATGCCAAGGGCCTTGGTTAACCCGGTCTTTACCATGCTTGCCGCGAAGCCGTTTCGAAGCGAGCCGCTTAACGCAGCCCGCACTCGACAGACGGGAAATCGCGTTCCAAAAGAAGCATCGGCAAGATGCCACGACATAAGGGCAAGCACCTGGAGGGGGATAGGCTTGGTCGCACTGGTACGCACAGTCGCCTATCTGGGGCTCGAGGCACGCGCGGTCGAAGTGCAGTGCCAGGTCGCGCCCGGGCTGCCGCGCTTCAGCGTCGTCGGCCTGCCCGACAAGGCAGTGGGCGAAAGCCGCGAGCGGGTGCAGGCCGCGCTTTCCGCCATGGGGCTCGCGCTGCCGCCCAAGCGGATCACCATCAACCTCTCTCCCGCCGACCTGCCCAAGGAAGGGTCGCATTACGACCTGCCCATCGCGCTGGCACTGCTGGCGGCGATGGGGGTGACCGATGCCGAGCAGCTGATCGACTGGGTGGCAGTGGGAGAGCTGGCGCTCGATGCGCGGGTGGTGCCCTCGCCCGGCGTTCTGCTCGCCGCGATCCACGCCAGCGAGGCCGAGCTGGGGCTGATCTGTCCGCGCGCGCAGGGCGCCGAGGCGCGCTGGGCCAGCGGAGTGCCGGTCATCGCCGCGCCGGATCTGGCCAGCCTTATCAATCATCTCAAGGGTACGCAGCGGCTAGCCGAACCTGAGCCGGGGCAAGTGGAAGCAGCCCCGCCCGGACCCGATCTGAAGCGGGTCAAGGGACAGGAAACCGCCAAGCGCGCGCTGGAAATCGCCGCCGCCGGAGGCCACAATCTTCTAAGATAAGATACCCCTACGCTCATAAGTCTGTTAGGGGAATTCGATGGACGCAGTTATCTACGTGCGCTGGTCAAGCGCGGACCAATCGCGGGGCTCAAGTCGAGAACGGCAACTTGAAGATTGCCGCCGGCATGCTGAAGCGAAAGGGTGGACTGTCGTAGCCGAGCTTGAGGACGAAGGTATCTCTGCGTTTAAGGGACACCATGCGTCCTCAGGTGAACTCGGCCGCTTCGTTGCGGATGTGGAGGCCGGAGCCTACCCAGATGGCATCGTCCTTCTGACCGAGAAGTTAGATCGCCTGTCGCGCGAGGAACCGGGGCGCGTCTTCAGTTGGATGCTGCAAGTAACTCATGCAGGCGTGATCGTCGCCACAGTCGACGGCGATCGGCAGTATAAGCACGGCCAACTCGACATGGCCGGCATTATCGAGATCGTGGTCAAAGCGCAGCTTGCGCACGAAGAGTCGCAGAAAAAGGCCGACCGGGTCTCCGCTGCTTGGCGCCAGAAACGCAGCCGGTTGGCCGATGGCGAAACTCTGGTCATGACGCGACGCGTCCCAGCCTGGATTGAGGTTCTTGGTTCGCCCCCTGCATTCGCCCTCATCCAAGAACGAGCTGATATCGTGCGACGTATCTTCGAAGAAACAGTGGCAGGATTCGGTAAGCAATCCATCGCTCGCCGCCTCAATGAGGAAGGCGTAGCCACTTTCGCTCGCGCCAGCGGCTGGCACGCCTCCTACATTCAAAAGATACTCAAGAGTCCGGCGGTCATCGGAGAGATGCAGCCGGGCAGGAAACCGCGCGGCGAGCCACGCGAGCTCGTGGGGGAGGCGGTTCACGACTACTACCCGGCCGTCGTTAACGCTGATCTACATGCTCGAGCCCTGCGCAGCATCGCAGGACGGTCGCGACGCTTCGCCGGTCGGGGGCGGCGGCTCGTCAATATATTCTCCGGCGTCGCCAAGTGTGGCGAGTGCCATCAGCGTATGACGTTCAGAGGGAAGGGTAAGAAGGTCCGCGCCAATGGCGAGATCGTCGCTGAGGATTACCTTGTTTGCGATAGCTATCAGCGTGGACTGGGATGCGCGAATAAGCAGCACTTCAACTACGCCACCTGGGAGACCGCCATTCTCAACGCCGTTCTCACGAAGGCGATGGGCGATGAACATTTCGCTTCACAGCAAGAAGTGAAGGAACTTGAGGTCGAACACGCCGAACTCATCCGCAGGCGTGACGCAAATCTACGTAAGGCCGGAGCAGCGCTCGCGCTATACTTGGAAGCAGAGCGAGAAGAAGTGAAAACGGCTTGGTCCAATCTTACCGACGAACTGGATAAATGCAACGCAGCACTAGTCACCATACGAAAACGGATAACTAAGGCGCGCGGCGTCGTGTCGCCATCAGAGCACCAGAAGAGGATTGCCGAGCTGTTCAACCAGATGGAGGACAAGGATGAGGATATCCGATTTGAGGCACGATCGCGTGTGATGGAGGCCGTTCACGAGCTACTACTTGCCATGGAGTTCAGAAGAGACCCTCCGTCGGTCGAGGTCAGGACCAAGAGCAAATTCGGGATTAACATCGAATGGATCGGCGGCACCGGTTCGAGGGCGGAGTTCTTTTACCGCTATGATGAAGGCTTCTTTTGAACGGGCTTATCGTCGGCGCCCACTTCGTGATGATGACAGAGGACGGCACAGTACGGAGATGCCCCAATCCAGTCGAGCGTTGGCACTGCCCCTCCCCATCGCGCGTCATCGACAACTTCCACCGCTGAACGCAGGGCCGTCCCGCCTTAAGCTGATTAGACGAACCAAATAATGCGCCGAGATCAGCGCCCCCGCCCGCGGTTGCCCAGCAGGTTTAATCTTTGCGAGATATCTCCCTGTGAAAGCAAGCTTACCGCGAGGATTGTTCGAAGTCTGGCCAGCGGAGGGACGGATGCGACATTATCTCGACTTGGCGGCAGCGCTCAGAATGGAACTGTCAGAGCTAGATTCGAGCACGTCTGGTTTAGGCGTTTCGGTCACCATCAGAATGTTACCTCTGCGAAACGTGGCAGCGAAGTCGTCGGCGAGGGCACTTCGCAGAACGTAGCAAGCTTGGGATTGTCTTGCGCATTAGCTCTTAGCCACTGGGCAAGTTGCTGCCAGCACTCACGACCAAACCCGGATCGCTCGGCAGAATCCCACATCTGTGCCGCCAGCCAAGTCGCGATAACATCCGTTTCGCAATAATCTGCAATCTCACGCCACCGCCCCTCAGCAGCGAGGCTAGCGACGTTTTCCCCATTTCCGCTGCACTTGGCCGGGACCGAGAACGCCGCGCACAGATGCGCGAGCTTGACGCCGGGCCCGGCGCCTCGGATCTCGTCATGCAGATCAAAATGCAGACCTGGCCGGCATCTGTGCGCGAGGCGCGAGATCGTCGGGACATCTTCTCCCGTGAGAACAGCCCGTGCGAGCAGAACGGGGATGTCGAACGACTTGCCGTTATAAGTCAGGATGTGGTCTGCCTGCGCCAGCGTGCGTTCGACCTTGGCGACAATCTCTCGCTCGGACTGTCCTTCCAGGCAAAAGCTACGCAGATCGAAGACCAGGCCATCTGTCCCTGCGCGCGAGACGGCCAAGGTGGATGCGCAGACGAGCCGATGAAGTGGCCAAGGAGCGAACACTCCTTCTTCATCGTGATAGCCGCAGCGTGCCATGGCATCGCGGTCGGCGATGGTTTCAATATCCAATACGACGGTTTTCACTTGGCTTCTCCCCCAAGCACCGTGTCGGCTCGCTCTGCGGCCCGAGTCCGCGCAAACGTGAGGAGGACGGAGCGGCGGGGCGCGAAGGCGTCGCGAGCCGCCGGGCTTTGCAGTGGTTCGGCACCGGCAACGATGCCACGGGCCATGGAAGAGTAAACGTTCATTCTGGAAATCCTCGGTGAGGTTTGTCGCTCCTCAACCCGACTTTTCCTTTCGCCGGGCGGAGCATCTCCCGGCTCCCTCCCATTCATGGTGTCGTCCACGGCTGCCGGTCCGTGGCATTCTTTCAACATCTGCGCATGTGAAGGACCGCCGCCCGTTGCGGCGATCCTTCACACGATTCCCCTATTCGGTGGCCTGCAGGCGCACGCGCGGCAGGCGATCGCATTGCCATCCGAAGGGCGTGCAGAAGCGCCAGTCGGAGGGCTGCCTGTTGAGTTCGTTCCAGCATTTATCGAAGAGCTCGTGACCTCTGCGATATTCTACGTCGGAGAGGTCCAGAGACAGCAACTTGGTTTCACCGTCAGCGCCCACCCTCATCTTTTTGGGGATGTGTTCGCCGTCCTCGAGGAACTCGATGCGCACCACATGGAATAGCTGCCGCAATCGGAACTTCTCCCATCTCATCTCCCGCTTGCCGGTGCTCGGCCGGAGCACCTCTGGGATTTGCGCGTCCAGCATCATGCACAAGTCGTCGGTCGTTCTGGCCTTCATCGCCAGCAAAGCGAGGTGGCAAGTGCGGGCGCAAACGATGGCCGTCCGGTGTACTGCAGAAATTCGCGCTGTGAGCTTGTCGGCGCGTTGTCCTGCCCGGCTTTTACCATTCTTGCCCTTGAGAAGGGTGGAATAGCGATGGTGATAATCATCGGCGGCGTCCCTCGAACGGCGCAGAAGATCGGACATCCGGGGGACACCGTCTTTGCCGAAATGCGAAATGATTTGTTGCTCGTTGGCTCGGTTTACTGCCCCTAAACCCCATGTGCGGAGCTTTCCGTTCGACTCGATTGATGGTGCGCTTGTCCTCAATCTCTTCAATCTCGTTCCGCACATTGGCCAGGTAGAGTTCCAGCATCTCGTGGGCGAAGGCATGCCGCTTGATCTGAGGCCGGAATATTTGCCCGATCGTCCAGCTTTTCCTGACCTCCTTACTCCACACCTCGTCGATCTGCAGATGGATCAGGCGCCAGCCCAAGCTTGCTTCCCGCTGCTGCTCAAGCGCAGCCCAGCACACGAACATCCATGCTGCCGGGCCGATCAGATCTGCCTCGATCGCGCCGTGAGTTACAGCATCGTCCATCAAGGTTCGCACATCGTCAAGATCGCCCTGGAAGAGCGCTGCGACCAGTTCAGGCTGCGTTTTTTGCAGCTTCGCTAGTTCCTCGGCAAGAGTTGCAGGGTCGAAGTGACACTGGGTTCCGAGAGCGTACCGAGGTGTGGCGTCCGGGTCGGGGCCCATCTCCCCCTCAGGCGCTACCTGGCCAACCATAAGGTCGGCTGCTTCCGCCGCACGCTCGTTATCGGACGAGCGAGAACCGGCGTGCCACATCCACTCTATGCGCTCGCGCATCATGTCCTCGCCGGCAGGCATATCGAGGATGCGGACCTTCTTCGCCCCAAGATGCACGTTCTTCACCTTGCGCAAATCGTCAGCGGCGAGCAATGCGGCGCCGCTTTCCTCGGCAGTTGGAGCAGCCCCGCGCTCCGCCAGCAGCTGCTGGCGGAAGAGGACCTGGGCGAGCGTTATACTGCTGGCCCCCGGCAGCAGAGGCCGATCGGGATCGAAGGTCTCGAGCTCGTTAGGATCGGCGCTCTTGAAATCGCGGCCCGTGCCCGGCAGCAAAGGCTCGTCGGCGGTGAAAGCATCAAATTTAGTATGAAACATGACTGGTACTCCTTTCAAAAACGGTTCCCGCATGAACCGTCTTCGTGAGTTCCCAGACCGCCACAAAATAGACGGCGATCGGCACTCGTCAAGAACAAATCGGCAACCACTAGAAATTTGCGATTAGATCGACTGCACGATTGAGGTCAGCATCCGCTGCCTGCTGCTCCTTCCGAAGCTTTAGAAGGATAACGCTCCCCACGGCGTCGCTGGCGGGCAACGCATTGAGCCTCGCCAAGTCGGCAATCATCGTCTCCTGGCGCTGTTCGATACAATCGAGCAGCGCCAGGAGTTCGAGCGAGCGGGTCAGAAATTCGTGAAGGTCCATGGCTTAACCGCGCCTCCACTGCGAAGGGCACGGCGGCTCAGACAGGAAGCGCGGATTGCCGCCGTTGGCGGCGATGAAGTCGAAAGCCTGGCCACGCGTGGCGATCGCAGGCAAGGGCACACCAAGCACGCGGTGAATTTCGCCGATCAAGTAGTGTTGAGGGCGGGTGACGCTCTTGCGCCGCCAGTCCTTGCGGTGGAAGGCGTCGGAAGCACGGAATTCATCGACCTCTTGCCGATAGATCGCCTCCAGCCGCTTCCATTGCAGCCAGGTGCCCTTTGCACGAGCCCAATCCAAGATTACCGGATCGCGAAGCGCACGGTGTAGCCCATCCATCAGCCGATCAGGCACTCTCACCTGGTCCTTGAAAATGGCTTGGAACACCTCCCACGGCAGCGAGAGGAGCCCGGCAAGGGCCAGGCTATCGAGATCAAGCGCTTCGTTCACCTCGAACGCGAAACCGAGATAATATTTGAGGTTGTCGCGGCTAGCTTCGACGTCACACCGCCGCTTGCCATACTGGTGGATTTCACGCCTGAGATCGGCGAGCGGTGTGATTGCCGTCTCTCCGTCAATTCCAAGCTGTTCAAGCAAAGGCCGGAGGCGGTGATCCGGCCGAAAAGGTGCACTCATGTCTTCCTCCGTTGATGTGGAGGAAGTTCAGTTAGAGCAGTGGGCGAGCCACGTTGGCGACCGGGTGCTCTCGTACTTTGCGATCAAGGGCCGGCGACTTGCCCCCACAGGTAGCGGCGGACCTGCTCTATGCCATCAAGATCCTTCTCTAGCATCAAATCCAGTGCCGAGCGCCCTGCAAATATGGCCGCATCGTTGGGCGCGCGCATCCACCTGTCTGCCCGCGAAGGGATCGGCAGGAGTGTGCCGATGGTGCGGAAGATGTCGAGCATGATCGCAAGCCGCTCTACGACGGAGCGCGGGACCTCTGCGGCCGATCTCTGTCGGAGTTCGGCAAGCTCGTTGCTTGAGCCCAGCCCCAGCAGCCTCAATTGCTCAGGAAGAGTGAGAGCCCATGCACGCGCGAGACCATCAAAAACCCTAAGGACCGGGTTGGCTGCCGGTGGCCCCATATCATGGGGTATGTTGCCTTCTTGAGCTCCGTGCGCTGAGACGCCCCCATTACCAGCCATCAGGTGTACGCTCCGCCTTGGCATGCGCCGACTGTCTCAATGAAGAAGTCCGAGCCGCAATGGTGTCCGCTGCGCGCACAAGTAGAGTTTGCCTACCCGAACACGGGACTCGCCGTTTCATGAACCAAGCCGCGGCCAGAGCATTACCGCCATGCCGGAAGATGGCCGCTTTGATCAAAGTCTTGCTGAAAATGGCGCCGGAAGCGGCCATCATGCGAAAACCTCGGGTAATTGCCACAATCGCTTCATCCAATCCGTCGGTCTCGATTAAATCATGAAACATTGCTGCTCTCCCGCCATGCGGCCCATTCCGCATCGACCACTCCTCGGCCTTCGTCGGTAGCGAGCGGTCGGACGAACTTGCCGAAGCCAGTCGCCAGGATCGCACGCGCAGGAATGAGCACATGAACGTGCGGCGCGCCGGGACGAGCGGCACGAGCTGGAACGTGCATGACGCAAACCGCCGCCACCCCGTGCACCTTTACCAGCCGCTCGAGCGTGAATGCCCGGGCTGCTTCCCAGGCATCGTGGAGCTTCATTACTTGTGGCAAGACTTCCGCCTCGGGAAAGCGCAGCGTGACGATCACGGCCAAGTCCTTGAGGCTGAATCCCTGCTCGTCGTACGCACGAGCCAGCCGCTGCGGGTCTTTCCATTCGTCGTCTGCGCCGGCAGCCAACCCGCGCCAGTAGTCTCTCGAGTTCGCGCGCCTCGCGCTCAGCTTGCCGTTCCCTTTTGGCCTGCGCCGTTGCCTGGGCTTTCGCCTCCCGCTGTTCTTGGGAAAGCGCACGATGTCGCCGCTTAGCAGTTGCAGTCTTTTGGCCGCGCTGACTCCTCAGCCATGCGGTCGACGCGGCGCTGACCGCTGAACGCAACTCGGCAGCTGCGATGGGCCGCCCATCGATCCGCGTCGAGGGGCGTTTCTTTTCCTTATGGTTCATTTGCCTATTTTAGGAGGGGGGTGGTTGATAAGGAGAAAAAGCGCCCGCATCACGGAGGCGATTTTTGTCCTTAATTGCGCACCACCCCCCTTATAACCTTCTTCCAGAGGGAAAGAGTCTTCCGCCATTGCAAGGTAGAAGCCAGGCTTTCCCCACCAATGAGACTGAAGGCTGCTTTAAGACTATCCCGATCGATGGAAGCTCGCGACGAGAACTCGTGTGCCGGCCCGGCAGTGCCTGCTCTACCCACATCAATCGTGCTCGCGGTGTCGCCGGACCTTCGGCTGCCGATCCGCGTAAGCCGCCGTCCATTCGGTTCTCCGGCACCTGAGCTGCCTAGGCTCAGGACTCATTGATCGAGCCAGAAGATGACGGTTGCGGCGATGCAGATGGCGGACATGAAGGTGTGGGCGCAGCGGTCGTAGCGGGTGTGGATGCGGCGCCAGTCCTTGAGTTTGCCGAACAGGTTTTCGACCCTGTGGCGCTGGCGGTAGAGGGTCCGGTCGTCCGGGAGATGGAGCTTTCGATTGGCCTTTGACGGGATGCAGGCGGTGATCCCGCGATCGGCCAGAGCGGCGCGGAACCAGTCGGCGTCATAACCCTTGTCGCCGAGCTGTGCGCGGGCGTTAGGCAGGGCCTCAAGCATCAGCGCCGCACCTTTGAAGTCGCTCATCTGACCTTCGCTGAGCAGCATGACCAGTGGCCGCCCCTGGCCATCGCAGACCGCATGAAGCTTGGAGCTCAGACCGCCTTTGGTGCGCCCGATACGTCTGGGAAGAGCCCCTTTTTTAACAGGCTGGCAGCTGTTCGGTGAGCTTTGAGATGCGTGGCATCAATCATCAGCTGATCCGGCTTGCAGAGCGGGCGCGCGATCGTCAACCTGGGACCACGCGCTTGGATCCTTTTTTCCTATCCCTCAGCAGTCGCGCGATGCTTTGACCGCTGACTGGTCGCCCGAAAAGGTAGCCTTGCCCAAATGGGCATCCCGCCTGCTGGAGAAGAAGCCTCTGGTTTTCGGTTTCCACCCCTTCGGCTACGATGCTTTTATTGAGATTTTGTGCCAGGCCAATCACCGCCGAAACGATAGCTAGGATGTCTGAATTCGATGCAATTCTCTCAACAAAGGTTCGATCAATCTTGATCACATCCACAGGGTAGTCCCTAAGATGAGACAATGATGAGTATCCGGTTCCAAAATCGTCCAAGGCTATAGATACGCCTTTTTTATTAAGCGCTTCGAGCGCACGATTTACATACATGGAGCTACGGTCGAGAAATACATGCTCCGTAACCTCAAGCTCGATCATAGAGGCCGGGATGTCATAACGGTCCAGCCGGCTTATCATGCGTTCGGCAAAGTCATCGCGCAAAAACTCCACGGGTGCGGCGTTGATAGAAACTTTCCCAAACGGCAGTCCGTGGTTAATCCATTCGCTCACATCCGCGAACACTCTTTCCTGCATCAAATCGCTGATCTTGGTCGCTAACTCGTAATCCTTGAAGGCTTCCGCAACTGTGCCGGGCTGCTGTAATCCACGACCTCCGTGCCGCCATCTCAGAAGAGCTTCGAAACCGGCTATCTCCCCGGTACTGAGATCCACCTTTTGCTGGTAGAATGGCTCGACCGATCGATCTGTGACGGAGTTTCGAGCCAGGCTGAGCTGCGAGGAGATTACTTGCGCGTGATCGCGCATGTAAGGCTGAAAAACCGATGTTCCGCCGCGTCCGCTTGCCTTGAGCGCGTAGAGCGCGATATCAGCATTATCGAAAAGCTCATCGGCGCTGCTGGCGTTGTCCGGGAAGATTGCCCCGCCTATAGTTGCGCTGGCGCTTATCTCTCGATCTGCGAAGCGAATAGATTTTTGCAGAGCTGTAAGAATAGCTTCTCCAAAAGTTGCAAGGTCTAGATCGCGCTCCTCAATGTCGAGTAACACGGCGAATTCGTCCCCTCCCAGCCTGGCAACAAACCCGCAGGAGGCGACGGCTTTCTTCAATCTTTGCGCGAAAATCTTGAGAAAGTGATCGCCAGCGGTATGGCCAAGGGTGTCGTTCACATGCTTGAAATGGTCGAGATCGATAAGCAGCAGCCCTAACCGAGAATTTGACGCCGTCGCTCTTATCGTCGCCGACTGCAGGCGATCGGTAAAAGCTCGCCGGTTAGGCAATTCAGTCAACCAGTCGTGCTCACTCGCCCATTTCAGCTGCCCAGCGGTCTCCTTCTGAGTGGTAGTGTCTCTTGCGATCGAGAGAATGCGTGAAACCTTGCCATTCGCATCCAACATGGGGCCGACTACCACATCCCACCAACGCGGGCTGCCCAGGTCCGGTCTCGACTGCGTACTAAAGCGCACGGTCGAACCCGCCAAAGCAGTCTCAAAGGCGCCAGTGAGTTCCCCGCGCGCTGCCTCAGGCCATTGGTCAAACCATATGGCGCCCTGGATCTCGTCTAGTCGATTAAGGTTCATCGCATCCAAGGCGGACGAGTTCACCAGGCGTACCGTGCCATCGGTATTGATTATCTCAATACAATCGGCGCTCGCCTCCAGCACGCTCCGGTATAACATTTCGCTTTCTTGGAGAGACTGCTCGGCCGCCTTTCGATCAGAAATATCTTGAACGACCGCAATCGAGCTGGAAATACTACCGTCCTCTGACCGAACGAAGGTCACGCTGACTTCGCACCAGACGACGGATCCATCGGGGCGCAGGTATCGCTTCTCGATCTGGAAGGGCTCGCATTTAGCACGTTTTTCTGCGTGCAATGGCAAGTTCCAGACCAAATCCTCTGGGTGGGTGTAATCGGCGAAACTCAGCTCCTTGAGTTCGCTCTCCGTTCTGCCAAGCAGTTGGCAAAATCGTTCGTTTGCGAGAGTTAGCACTCCATTCGCGTCACTTTGCAGGATTCCTACCATTGCTTGGCCGAAAACGGTAGAAAGGCGAGCTTCCCTTTCTTTTAAAGCTCGGTCACTCGCATTCCTTGCGGTGTTGTCCTGGATTGCTCCGACCATTCTGGTCGCATGTCCGTCAGGGTCTTGAGCAACGAAGCCCCGGACTAGCACTTCTGCATAGGAACCATCGGCTTTCTGCAGGCGATATTCGCTCTCGAATCTCGGATCGCCCACTTGGAAGAGAGATCTTACTGCATCCGATACGCGCTTTTGGTCGTCGGGATGGATGCGACTGCGCCACCAGTCTATACTTTGGCCCAAATCCTCCGATTTGTAGCCAAGAGATTTATTGTGGGTCTGGTGCCATTCGAGTTTGCCCGATGTGAAGTCCCAATCGAACACGACGTCCTGCGTCGCTTGTGCCGCTAAACGGAAACGCTCTTCCGCGGCAGTCAGGGCCGCAGTCCGCTCAACACGGCGGGTGATATCCCGATACCACACGGCAATTCCGCCCTGCGTGAGAGGGATAGCCTCGATATGATACCATTTTGAAAGTGTGGGAAAGTATCCTTCGAAGCGGACTTCCTCTCGGTCCTTCATACACCGCCGGTAATTAACCTCGAAATCAATACCCTTTATTTCAGGAAGCGCCGTCCATAAGTCTGTTCCCAGAATATCTCTGTAGGTTGCGCCAAATTCGCGCTGGGCTCGACTGCTTACGTATGTAATTTGCCAGTGCGCATCGAGGACCAGCACGCTGTCGGTACTGCACTCCAGGATCTCGCGAAAATCAATCGATACAGATGCATCTTCAGATAAAGGCAAGCTATGGTCCCCACGGCTGATTGCTACTCATAGGCCTCAATGGGTTAGCATTCCAGGTATGAGGAAACGAGCCCGGCGACATAGTCCTTGTCGTGGATCGTAGCGCCCGCCGAGCGGCGTAACCAACCGGTTAATCCAGAGATCTACGAGTTGCGGCGTTGCGCCGCATGAAAGTCGACACGGCGGAGGATCAATACCAGATCGTCCGAACTGATGTCGAAGGTCTCCCCAAGATCAGCCAATGCAGCTTCGATGTCCTCCGGGTGAGCCGGCGCCAGATCGCGTTCCACTATTCGCTGGCCCAAAATCGCTTTGGGTTTGTGCGGGTAGCTGTGTCCAGAGACCAAGTGAAAGGCGCCCCCGACGATGACAAGGCAGATCGCGTTCACCGCGACAGGAAACAGTGCAAACGAATATCCAGCGGCTGTGATAGCCGGACCGCCAATGACGGCAGTTAGGGCGGCCGCACCTCCCGGCGGATGCAAGCACCTCGACAAGGACATTGCGAGAATTGCGAACCCAACGGCTAATCCTGCCGCAAGATGCGGCGATGCGAAGGTCTGGGCGAAAAACACACCGATCAGAGCTGAAATGGTGTTCCCGCCAATCACCGGCCATGGTTGCGCGAGTGGACTGGCTGGAACGGCAAAAATCAGCACGGCCGACGCACCCATCGGTGCAACAATGATCGCGAGCGCCGCCAGATCTCGCAGCACCAGCCAAGCCAGCAGACTGGTCAAAGCAATGCCGATTACGCCGCCTACGCAGGCAAGCGCGCGGTCCGCGAATGTCGCGCCGGCGAGGATAGGGGTAAAAAGGCGTCTCATGGCTCGGCCGAACGATTGTGTTGGAAGTGCCCAATGCGTTCGGAATGCGCTTGAAGCGAACAAGAATGCCAACGGTCGATGCAAAGTTCGCTACTGTGTCCAGGTTGCGCCTACGCTATCAAATAGGGTCATACGTAGGGCCGCCCCCGGATGCGATGCTCAGATCAGATCGGTGGCATCTCTCTTCGCGCCTAGCCGGCCGTTCGCGTCACATCACAACTGCACCGATGGAAGCGATCGCGATGCCAAAGGCTGCGACGGCAGCGGGAACGATGAGCACCTGCGCATAAACCTCGCCGCGAGTAAGCGGGCCGAAGGCCGTCTGCAGAGCTGCGCCTGGCCGCTCGAACTCACAGCGGGGTTGCGGCGCCGATTGGCGCAGCATCGCGCGCGCCGTTCCGAAGAACATTATGACATAAACCGCTGAGATAGCGATCGCGAATGCGGCATGTGCACCGCCCGTGGCTCCGAGCAGGGCGAGCAAAAAAATCGTGTAGCAGGCAATCATCGCACGCCAGACTGCCGCCGGCATTTCGAAGGTTCGCGGTTCGGGCTGTTGCGGCGGGGCATTCGTTTCGTTGTCGTTTGCCTCGATATGAGCGAGCGAGACGAACACCTCGGGTGAGGGCTTCAGGGTGTCACGCTGTGATGTGATTGCGGGCACTTGGCGTGCAACATCAGGCATGAGGCAAATCCTTTCCTGCGCGCCGTCCGGCCAATCCGTCGCGGCGCATGGTAATTGCAGTCAGCAGGCTGTCGGCGATCATCCTCGCCCTGGTGCCGACCAGCTCGGTGGCCGCACTCTGGCCGTCCGCATCCCGCAGCGCTTCGTAGAAAAGATCGAGCCAGCGTGCGAAATGCCTGAATTCCAGCCCCGGAATTGCGAGGTGCTTGAGCATGGGGTTGCCGGAGAATTCGCCGCTGTTGTGCAGCACCGAGCGCCAGAAGGCCTTCATCCGCGAGAGATGCGGTGGCCAATCGGCGATGTGCCGGGCGAAGATCGGGCCGAGCAGCGCGTCATCGCGAATCTTCGCATAGAAATCCTCTACGAGCCGATCGATGAACCGTGCATCGACGCCGATTTGCTCTGCAGCCGCTCGCTTTTCGGCCCTCTTCTGCTGAGCGTAGGCGTGTGCTTCGGCACCCGTTCTCCCGGTGTGGAAGGCGTCACGGTTCATGTCTGCTCTTCCCGGTGAGTGGGTGTTGCTGCCGTGCTGCCGTGCTGTGGATTGCGCAGAAATTGGACATGGAACTTCACCGCTCCGATCGGCTCGACCCAGTGGAGGATCGTGGGTTCGACCACGCCAGGTGCCATGTCCGGCGTAAGAATCGCGTCGGCCGGCGCGCGGCGAGGATCCGCAACGACATACCGCAGTTTCCCCTCCTCCACGTGGATCAGGCCCCAGACACCCTCCTTGGTCGAATGCTCCTTGAGCAATCCTGCGGGTATGGTGCCCTCGGTAAAGGTCGCGGTCTGTTTATAGGGGGCGAGGTTTCGGATAAGATCGGAGTTCATGTCAGGCGGCTTTTCGTTTTTCGAGCAGGACCCGGATTGCGAGACTGAGTTCGTCGCCGAGAAGCGGCTTCTCGATTACCTCGGCACCGAGCGCGGCGGTGCTGGCGCGCAGCGAGATGGTCGGATTGGTGGCGAGAGCGATCGCCGGCAAGTCGCAGCCCTGAAGTCGCAGCTGGCGAAGCGCCGCCAGTCCGTCCCCCCCGTAGCTCTGGTCGATGACCAGTACGGCGGAGAGCGGGGGCGGGCTCCCATCGGCCCCGCCCGCAGCCGCCTCGACGATGCGGAAGCCTTCGATCGCCAGAGAGAACTGGAGGGACGATAGGAATGGCCGATCCTCAATGAGCAGCAGGACAGCATCTCGATCCATCATCACCAGCCTCCCAATCGGCAACCTGGGTCAGGCCGCCTTCTTCCAGTTGGGTTCGAGCGTCACGTGGTTCGGACACTCTGCGATACGCCCCACAGGAAGCCCGGCAAGCTCGTTGGCGAAGCCATGATTGACGTCGCGGTGGTGCGCCTCGTCGGCCCGAACCACGATGACGACGTCGCGCAAAGTGGCGTCCTCGGCGAGGCCCCAGTAATGTTTGGCTATCTCGGGGGCCGCGACATTCGGGCTGCGGCCCTCGTCGATCTCCGCGAGGTAGTGAGTGTAACTGATGACCGCTTCTTCCTCGAAATAACCCACCACACGGTGCGCAGTTTTCGAGCTGATCAGGTAAAGAGCGAAGAAGAACAGATAGAACACCCATTGCACGCCGATGATGACCGCGCGTTCGAACCAAGTCGGCTGCGACACTTCGATGAAGGTCATCAGATGCATCCGCTCGTTTTCAGCTTCATCCATGAGCGTTTTGATCCAGCCCTTGTCGTCGCACATGCGGCGAAGGCAGGCGAGATGGTTGATAGTGGCCCCGACCATCCCCGGAACGGCCGCCACGGTCTCGAGTACGACCGCACGGTGGCCATAGCGCTCGGCGAAGAACGTGTCGGCGGACCAGCGCAGGGCCTTGGTGAAGCCGAACGCCACACGGTCCGAAAGGCCGCGAGGGTTGTGATGAACGCCCAGATCGATGAGAGGTGCAGTCATTGAACTTACTCCGCTAAGCAGCACGTAGAATGGAGCGCCGCCGTTGGCCCTGATCTACGGCTGAGACCGGACATGCGAAATTTGGATGATCACCCTACTGCAAGCCCCCTAAGGGCCTTACCGGAGGTGGGGCGACCCAGTTTCGTCAGCCGTTTCCTGCCCCGCCTTTCGTTTTCAACGGCGCTGCTGCTCGCGCTGCTGGCGATCGGCGCAGCGGTGGCAGTGCGACTGCTATTCGCCGATGAGCTCGGCCAACGCGCCACGTTTATTTTCTTCGTACCAGGGGTCGTTGTAGCGAGTGCGCTTTCCGGTCTTCGCGCAGGCGCTTTCGCGGCATTGGCGGGCGCTGCTGCTGGACTGTGGTGCGACAGCATTGTTGGGCCGATTGCGGGGGGCAGTCTGATCGCGGCGGCGGCATTCGTGCTGATCGGAATCGCGGTGGCCGTAGGAGGAGAGTGGTTCCAGCGCGCGCGGGTCGAGACCGAGGCGGCGGCGGGAGCGCTGGCGCGTCGCGAGGCCCATCTGCGGTCAATACTCGAGACAGTACCCGACGCGATGGTGGTGATCGACGAAGCCGGACTGATCCGCGATTTCAGTCTCGCTGCCGAACGCATGTTCGGATGGGAGGCCGATGAAGTCGCTGGACGAAATGTCAGTCTGTTGATGCCCGATCCCTATCGCACCGCCCATGACGGCTATCTGAAGCGCTACTATCGCACGGGCGAACGGCGGATAATCGGCAAGGGCCGCGTTGTCGTAGGCGAGAGAAAGGACGGGTCCACCTTCCCGCTCGAGCTGGCGGTGGGCGAGATGCAGGCCGAAGGGCAGCGCTTCTTCACAGGGTTCATCCGTGACCTGACCGAACGTCAGCAGGCGGAAACCAGACTGCAGGAACTGCAGAGCGAGCTGGTTCACGTCTCGCGTCTGACGGCACTCGGCGAGATGGCCTCGGCGCTCGCACATGAGATCAATCAGCCACTCTCGGCCATTGCAAATTACCTGAAGGGCAGTCGATTGCTTCTTGCGCGGGAGAAGGTACCTATGGAACGCGTGGCAGATGCCGTCGAACGCGCCGCCAACGAGGCGCTGCGCGCAGGCGAGATCATCCGCCGCCTTCGTGACTTCGTGGCGCGCGGTGAGACCGAGCGAACGATCGAAAGCCTGCCGAAGCTCGTCGAGGAAGCGAGCGCGCTGGCGATGGTGGGTGCCAAAGAGCATGGCATTCGCGTGTTGTATGCGTTCAATTCCGAGATCGATCTCGTCTTGGCGGACAAGGTGCAAATCCAGCAGGTGGTGCTCAATCTGGTTCGCAATGCCGTCGATTCTATGGCGGGCTCCGCGTCCTTGCAGCGCTTGCTTACGATAGCCATCGAACCGGTCGGGAGCGAGATGGCGTCTGTCGTGGTAACCGATACAGGACCGGGGATCGATCCCGATGTGACCGACGAGCTGTTCCAGCCGTTTGTCACCACCAAGCGAACGGGTCTTGGTGTGGGTCTTTCGATTTCGCGAACGATCGTCGAAGCGCATGGCGGGCGCATCTGGGCCCAGCAGGCGCCAGATGGCGGCGCGGAGTTCGGCTTCACCTTGCAACGCGTCACAAGTGAGGAACTGTACAATGGCGACTAGCAGCGCAAATGATCCGATCGTCTACGTGATCGACGACGATGAGGGCGCCCGGCATTCGCTCGAATTCCTGCTCGACGTTGCCGAGATCCGGGTGCGCTCTTTCGCGTCGGCCGATGCCTTTCTGCGATCCTCACCGCCGCTGATAGGTGCCTGCGTCGTAACTGACGTGCGCATGCCCGGCACCAGCGGTGTCGAGCTTACGGCCAAACTCAAACAGCGCGATGCCGCGGTGCCAGTCATCGTCATCACCGGGCATGCAGACGTGCCGTTAGCGATCCAGGCCATGAAGGCAGGTGCCGCAGACTTCATCGAGAAGCCGTTCGACGACGAGACGATCCTGTCCTCGATCCGCAAATCGCTCGCGGAGAAGACGGGCGACGATAAGCTTCAGACCGAGCGGAGCGAAGTGATCGAGCGCATCGAGCTGCTGTCGGCAAGAGAGCGGGAGGTCGTCGACGGCCTCGTGGCCGGCAAGGCCAACAAGGTGATCGCCTTCGATCTCGGAATTAGCCCGCGAACAGTTGAAGTCTATCGTGCCAACGCGATGATGAAGATGCAGGCCAAGTCGCTTTCGGATCTGGTGCGAATGATGACGATCGCGAAAATCGGTTAGCACGGCTCGAGAGTCCGTTCGATGACTACTTACGGCAGCTTCCTCCGCCCTTGTTTTCCGAGCAGACTGTTAGCTAGCGGCCCAGGTCCGGAAAACCCGCTGCGCATCTAAACGAATCCTCTGGCGACTGCTTCGACAAAGTCAGCCAAGCGCAGCACAGTTGAGTCATCTCATTTCAGCGGTTCGCCGACGGGTCTACCTTCGACGAAGAGCTGGCGGCGCTCTATCGGACGCAGCTCAATGGTCGCGGTCTCCAAGTTAACGATGCCCGTTTCTGCTGGATCCCGCTCTGCCTCGCGATCAGCAGCCGTGTCCAAATTGACCACTGTCGACGTCACATTGGCCTGACCATCCCCGGCAGACACCAGCAGCAGGCGGCTCTGGTCGAGCTTGAGCAGCGCGCATTGTGACCCCGGCAGGCATTGCTGCTGAGCTGCAATCCGGCGCAGCACTTCGGGGGTGAGTTCGAGGTCGCCGGATAGCACGCGGATACGCGATGTCAGCTCTGCAGCTTCCCTTGCGGAGATATCGGCCTTCGCCACCGCCCAGCGCTCATCCGCTTGCAACGCACTTCGTGCCGGTTCGCGCCAGGCGGCCGGCCCGGAGCGGGCGATTTTTGCCAGTCTATCGCGTCCCGTGGGGCCGAAATCGAACGCCATCGCCGCCCAATCGAACTGATTTGGCGAGATTTTGCCCTGTTCAAGGCGGACGAGCTGCGAACGCGTGGAAATCGCTCCGAAATCGACAATCGGCAGCGCAAGCAGCAGGGCCGCGGCGCAGAGACCGATCGCAAAGCGTGTCTGGAAAGGGCGCAGCGGTTCGTCGAAATCTTGCCGCGCGGCGAGGATTGCCCACCAGCCGCCCAGCCCGTAGACAACCGCAACAGCAACCGCCACCGAGCCCCAGATGCGCTCTGGCGTCCATCCATATTGATCGATGCGCAGTCCCAGCGCGAGCGCAGCGAGGATACTCAGCGGCAGGATCACCGCCACCAGGACCAAAGCCGAAAGGTGCAGGACCCGGTTGTGCGGGCGCTCGGAGCGGCTTTCGGCGATGACCGCATTGACGAGCAACACCGCCCCGGCGCTAGCGGCGAGGAGCAAGGCGGTGGCGGAGAGCCAGCTGTCCCATAGCCCCTGCAGACCGGTGAAGGCGATCGAGACCAGAAAGGCGGCAAGAGCGAAGGCGAGGACCGGGGCGAGCACGCGAAGGACGGCCATCGCCAGCCGCTGCAAGGCCGGAACGAACCCATCCTGTTCGCGCAGGATCCCCACCGCGGCGCCGAACGCAAAACCCGCCAGCGTCCAGCCGAACCATGCCTTGGCCAGCAGCGTATTGAGCGCGTCTATCCCTATGATCGCGAACAGACCTGCGATGAGCCAGGCAAGCAGGAAGGCCAGCCCGGTGAAAAACAGGCTGGCGGCACCGATCACCGCATCGTTCCAAAAATGCGCGTAGAGGCGCGGATACGGGAGTTGCCATGTGCCCTCGTCGCGAATCGTCTGGAACAGGGGGCCCGCGAGGAGGACGGCGAACAGTCCGGCAAAATAGGGCCATTCGTAGACAGCAGCTCCCTGTCCGTAGCTGGCGGTGGACCAACCGACAAAGGCGGTGATCAGCGCCCACACCAGCGCAAAACCGATCGCCCAGCTCCAGCGAAGACGCTCGATGGTTAGCACCAGTGAAAGTGTGCCGACCGCAGTGAAGGTTGCCATGGCCTGCCTGACGGGCGGCAAAGGCGTGGCAAAGTCATGGTCGGTCAGCAACCAGAAGATCAGCCCCCCGAACGCGCACACCAAGCCAATGATCCACGGCCTGAGATGCCATGGCGCCGCGTCCGCGTCAGAGTGCTCAGTCATATGCAAATTCCTTCGCAAACGAGAATTTCGGTTTTCGGCGGCGAAGCCGCTGGAGCTGCAGGCGGCTCCGGGGTCGCATCGGGTATCTGGTCCGCGACATGAAGGGTCGAGGAGCACCAGCTTTATGCGAAATGGAGGCGACGCAGCGCAATCGGAGCAAGGATCCGAGTCGTTGGGCGAAGCAGCTCGAGACTGTCGTTTCGAAAGGTCTGGCGCTCTTTGGGCCGACGGAAAGTAACTCGCCGCTACCCTTCCGCGCGGGAAATATACGCATCGACCTGACCTTCCAGCGTGTCCAGCGGCAGCGCCCCCTGGCCCAGCACCGCCTCGTGGAAGGCGCGGATATCGAAGCGCGGTCCGAGCTCGCGTTCGGCGCGGTCCCGCAATTCGGCGATTTTGAGCTGGCCGATCATGTAGCTCGTCGCCTGGCCGGGATTGTTGATGTAGCGATCGACCTCCTTGCGGATGTCCCGTTCCGAATTGGGCGAATTCGCGCGGAAATAATCGATCGCCTGCTCGCGCGACCAGCGCTTGGAATGGATCCCGCTGTCGAGCACCAGGCGGATCGCCCGCCACATTTGCAGCGACAGCATCCCGAAGCGCTGCTCGGGGGTCGTGTAGACACCCATTTCATCAGCAAGCCGCTCGGTATAGAGCGCCCAGCCTTCGGTGTAGGCGCTAAACCCGCCGAAGCGCCTGAACTTTGGCAGCCCTTGCAGCTCCTGCGCGCGCGCGATCTGAAAATGATGGCCGGGCGCGCCTTCATGCGCGGCGATGGCATCGGTTTGGATCCGGTTGACTTGGTTCATATCAGCAAGGTTGACGTAGAAGATCCCGGGACGCGAGCCGTCCGGCGCGGGGCGGTTGTAGAAGGCGACCGCCGCGGTATCCTGGCGGAACGGTTCCACCGCGCGCACTTCCAGCTCCGCTTCCGGCAGACGCTCGAAATACTGCGGAGCCTTGGCCATGACGTTCGCGATCAGCGTGCGGGCTTCCTCCAAATAGCGCTCGCGCCCCTCCTCGGTGTTGGAGTATTTGTAGGCCGGATCGCTGCGCAATGCGGCGAAGAATTCCTCCAGCGTGCCGGTAAACCCGATCTCCCGCTTCACCCCTTCCATTTCTGCCCGAATGGCCGCGACCTGTTCGAGTCCTATCGAGTGGATCCGGTCGGCGGAAAGATCGGTCGTGGTGTAGGTCGCGAGGCGATTCGCGTAATAGGCTTCGCCCTCGGGCAGGCTCCAGGCACCGTTGTTGCCATCGGCGCGCGGTTCGAGTTCCTCAATGCCCGCGACCAGTGCTTCGACTCCGGTGCGGAACGGACCGGTCAGTGCCGCGCGGCCATCGCCCAGCAATTCGGTCTTTTCCCCCTCCGGGATAGCGAGCGAGTTCACCTTCGCCTGGAAGTCCGCCCAGATCGGGTTGTCCGCACCCGAGGCGAACGGCGCGCCGGCGAGGATGCTGCGGGCGTCGGCGGCGGCCGGCTCGAACACCATTTCGGGCGGAACGATCCCAAGCGCCGCCTGCTGCTCCATCACGGCGACGGTTTCGCGCATCACCCGCTCGCTGTCGCGCAGCCGGGCGATATAAGCGCGCGCGTCGGAGACGCTTTCCACGCGGTGCTGGTTGATGAGGAAGACCGGGATGCTGCCCGCCGGGGTGCCGTTGGTCGAAACCGGAAAGCCATAGGCGCGGAAGCGATCGCTCTCGCGGCGACGTTCGACCTCGCGCTCGAACAGGGAATAGCTGAGCCGAGCCGACGGTCCCAGCCGGGCGGGATCGAACCCGGCACGCAGCTGCGCCAGCTGGCGCTCGGCGAGCCGCAGTTGCTCGTCCCCTGCCTCGAGCGTGTAGTCGCCGAGCCGGTCATAATCCTGTCGCGAACCCAGGCTCGTCAGCGTTTCGGGGCTCAGGGCTGCCTGGGCGTCGAAAGCGGCATCGAGAAAGGCGAGCAGGCGCGCATCCTCTCGGGCAGCAGATTGCTCCAACTGACCGGCCTGGGCCGGACCGACGGTCGCAACCGGTTCGGCCTGTGCGGCGCAACCGGCGAGCAAAAAAATGGGAAGCAAACGGTGGATCATGGGTGCGCGTCCTCAAACGGCAAAAAGCGGCTCGGGGCTCTGCTATCCTGCTGTGGCTTCCTTCTCAATAGAACGCTGCAGGAATGACCTTGGGCGGCTCGCTTGTGAATGACAGCTTTTTGCCTCTAGCACGCCGGAAGGTGCCCGTCGGCAAGCGGCCCATCTCCTGCCATTCCGCCGCACTTCCACAACTTAGATTTATGTGGGTGTAGGCATATCCAACCTGCTCCTAAGCGGCCTTCCCATAAATGGAACATAAGCGGAACGATTTTCTGCTTTTGCCGCAAGCGTCGCAGCTAGAATCTTGTGTGCTGACAATGGCGAGGGAGCGTACGGATGTCGGCTTTGCGCCCCAATAACGGTCATTCGCCGAGCCGGCGCGATATCTCAAAAGCTGCCGCTTCTAGTCCGCGTTTTCCCGTACGTCCGAAGTCCATAAAGCCACTCCTATTTCGCTCCCATGGCCAAAGCGATAGTATTGGGCGGCCGCGAAGCTCAAACGCTTGCGACGGACGATCCCCGCCATATTTCGTAGGGCGATCGCGGCGCGGGGTCGCACATTGTAGCGCCCTCAAGCTGCTAGCTTTGCGGAGCGCAGACCTGTCGATCACATACTCGTTAAGTCGTCTGGACCAAGGTATCGGACGTCGACGGTATCGCCAAGCCAACCGACACTCGCCAATGCCAAGCCCAGCCGGCTCGTATTGACCGGCTCGTCGAGCCGCCCCAGACGCGTAAAATCTGCCGCATGGACGAACGTTTCGTCGCCTGCGTCAATGAGCCGCAACGCCGTTCCCACCGGTGGGCCGACATCATCCCATTCGACATGGAACTCATGGGCTGTCGACGCCCAAGTCCGTCGACGTTCGGGCACCATGCTTTGTATGAACTGGAGCCAGAGCCCATGCGACGCCGTGGTCGGCCAATCGGAATTGTCGCGCCCACTGGCCACGGTGTCCTCGCGTAACCAGGCGCGCAATTCCGCCATGGTATTGAAATCCGCCTGCGTCTGCGAAACCGCACTGATCGCGGCGAGGCGCGAGCTGAATCCGGCGTGTATCAGGATGGCTGCCGAGATGTTCAGCGTGCCGGTCTCGACCGCGCCTACCGCGACTCCGAGCTCGACATCCTCCATCGAGAAACCGCCCTCAAGCAAATCGCCGTGCGCTAGCCCCCGCACGCGCACTGCCTCCATTGCCCAGGGCAATTTATAGACCAGCGCCTGCTCGACGAATTTCAGCACCTCGTCTTCCCTGCCGGATGCGAGAGGCGCGAGCGCGCGACCTTCGAGCCATGCATTCAGGATCGCCGGCCAGTCGTCCGGCAGGTCGTCAGGGACGAACGGAGCAATCGCGAAGACCTTTTTGGCGAACGCTGTCAATGCGGCGATCGCTTCCTCCGCATCATCTAGGAGAATGGCGCCATTGGTCCGGACCAGAAGTTCGTTCAGTTCGGCGGCATCACGGTCGAGGGCTTCGCCAGTCGCGAGACCAATCCCGGCAAGGAAATAGCCGCGACGCTGGGTGGCCGTCGTCCGGCCCCAGATGAATTTCGTGCGTGCGACCAGCCCGGTTTTGAGCAATTGCTGGACAGCGGCATTGCGGTGCTGAAGGCGCCGCGTCCACAGCGACGACGTCAGCACGTCATCAAGCATCGCTTCGATCTGATCGTCCGGCACTTCCTGTTCGCCGAGCATGCTAAGCAGCGCTGTGTCGAGAGTCGTGAGATACCCCGACCACCGCCCACGCTCCTGCTCGTTCACATCGCTGCTTTCAGTTGGCAGCACCGGGAACTCCCACGCGGTCACGCCGGCGAGATAGTCTAGGACGGTCGCCACCGACTTGGCTTTAGTCTTTCGGACGATCCGGCCCATCAACGAGAGCAACAGGCGCAAGAGGCCGCTCTCCATCTCCTTGCCCTTGGCGCTGTCGACCATCTCCTTCCACTCCGCACGGCGATTGGTGAGCCGGTCGAACATCGGCATGAGCACTAGGCCTTCGACATCGACATAGGCACGGCCGGCACGTCCGACGACGTTGCGGAATTCAGCAATGTCAATCGGCTCTCTGCCCCGCTTGAGGCCATGGAAGATCAACGTCGTGGCCGAGAGGTTCAGACCCTGCGCCAGCGTCGGTGACGACACCGTCACCCGCAGGATACCATCGCGCAGCAAGCGCTCGACCTCCTTGCGATAGGGCGTGGGAAGCGCCCCATGATGGATCGCGACGCCGAGGCGCAGGCACGCCAGAACCGGACTGTCGACGCCAAGCCACTCGGTCCCGATCGCGATGGCATTGTTCAGTACGGCCGGGTCGTGATCGAGCACCGGCACGATCGATCCGCGCTTGGCGAGATCTACGATGGCTTTGGCGAAGGGCTCGACCGATCGGCGTTGCGGACAGAAGATCAGCACGGAGTGCTTGTCTGCAACCATTGCCCAGGCCGTTGCGATGCACAGTTCGCGCTGATCGCACGGGAAAAAGCGCGTCTTCCGCCCCTTGGGCAGGCTGGATGTCAGGAAGCGCGGCACGCACGGTTTCTCTGCACCGACTGAGATTTCGAGCTTCGCATGATCGCCATGCCATTCGACCTCGCCGTAGCGCAAGCGCGTTGGCCGCCAGTTCATCTTGATTAGTCCGTCGTCTTGATCGCCGCTCAGCCACGCCGTGAAATCCTCCAGCTGATCGCCTTCGGGAAGGATGGCCGATAGACAGACGATGCGCCGAGTCTCGGCGTCACTGCGCCGTAACAAGCGCTGGATTTGGACCTCATAGCGGACTTCACGCTCGGTCAGTCCGATCATATGGCCTTCGTCAAGGACAACGAGGCCTACTGTATCGAGCAGGTCGGGGTCGTTACGGAGCGCAAAATCGAGCTTTTCGGGCGTGGCGACGATGATGTCACTTTCCCGCAGGAAATCCTCATCGACGTCGCTGACGCCGATCGCGCCATAGAGACTTGAGACCGTTTTTCCGAGCGGCCCGAAGGTGCGCTGAAGCGTCACTTCGGTCTGCGCTGAGAGCGCGCGCAGGGGGGTCACGAACACGACGCGACGACCGGCCGCTAGACAGGCTAGGATGCAAAGCTCCGCGACGCGGGTCTTGCCGGCGCTCGTCGGCAACGAGACGACCAAATTGTCGTCGAGATCCAACGCCCGGGTCGCAGCATCGATCTGCGAAGGCCACAGGTCGATCTCGGAGCGGCCCCGGCGCAGGAGCGACGCGATGAACAATTCGCGGTAGACACCCCAATCCTCGGCTGCACCATCGTTGGGCGCCTTGGGGAGGCGGACATGGAAGCTCGATGACCACAAATCGTTAAGCAGGTGAATGGTGAGCCGGTGGCACCACCAGCTCGGCACCATCTTGAGTTCGGCCGCCGAGGACAGACCGATCTTCAGGCGTTCGATCGCGGAGCCGATCAGCGCATCGTCGCCCCGCTCGAACGCAAGCAGCGCGATGGCGAGCGCTGCCGTAAAATTGTCGGCAAGCGCCCGATCCACAACCTGCAGGAGCGGTTCGTCTGCCGGCTCGTCCACACTATCGCCCGAAGCTGGCGCGTCCCCTACGTCTTCTCCCGTAAGATGCGCGATCATCGCATCCTCTGAAGCGGCGTTACGCTGTTCCTCGATCAGCGTTTCGAGCGTAGCCAAATCGCGCAGCATTAGGAGCGCCACCGCGCGTTCCGGCACGCTGAGATTGGCCTTGTTCACCCCCTCGTGCAGCAATGAGAATGCCCGTGCCGCATAGCGGGCGAGATGGTAGCAGGCACCAGCCATCAGCCGGTGGAAGTCCCGGTCGCTCGTCACGCGGCCACGCGCCGTTGCCGCCTCAATCGCCGAAGCGGCATGTTCGAAGGCACTTCGCGCCGCGCCGAATTCGGCCTGCTGATCGAGCAGTCGCAGTCCTTGGTTCATCAGCGAATAGGCGAAACTCAGCAGATCGTAAGTCAGGAGCGATGAGAATTGCGGTGCTTCGGGCGGCACCACCCCGTCGCGCCACACCATTGCCCGCGCCTGACCTTTCGCGAGTAGATCGTCACGGAACCCGGCGGCAGTCGCCTCGGCGATGAGCTGCGCGATGACTTCAGGGCTTGTTGCCATCGGCGATCACCTTGTCGAAGACCTGTTTGATGAACGCCTGATGGGCCGACACCCGCAGACCGACCGCGAACTGCGGGATCTTGCCGGTATAAGCGTTGAGGTTGGCAGTGAGCAGATTGCTCGGATTGTTACCGGTGAACATGAACATTAGGTGCGACAGCTGATTGATCTCGATCCGCGCGTTGAGCTGAACTTGGTCAATCGCCTCAGCCAGGGCCGTCTCGCCCGTCTCGAACAATCGGTCCGCAACGAACGCGAGCGCGTGCGGCGTCGGCCGCCCGTTACTGGATGCAAGCGCCGTCCGGGCTTCATCGACCGTTCTCTTGCCGAGCGCGGCGCGGCTTTTGACCTCGCCCTTCAGAAATTTGACGGTGACGCCAGGATCGAGCCTGACCCCCAGAATATCGTCACCACGCATCGCCATCTCACGGTGATCCGACCACCGCAATTTGAAGACGCCGACCGAATAACCGGTGAACTCCGACACATAGCTGGTGGCAAGAATTTCGCCGAGATCGCCCGAACGAGATTTGGCACCTTGCGGCAACTTGGTCTGGACATAGTCGGCCACCGCCGGCTTCCCAAGCCGCCGCAGGATGTCGGAAAGGCGGTCCGGTGCGGCATAGTGACCGGGAACGACCGCAGCCACCGATGCCACGCCTGTACTCGCGAGGGCCGCCGCGTCAGCCTCGAGATAGACGAGGCTGGATGTTTTGACCTTGGTGACAGCCTCGCCGCACCAGGATTTGATGTCCGCCACTTAAAACGCCCCCTTCTGCCCTTTCATATCACATTGAGATGCGCGACGGCATCTATTCAGAGAACGCTGTCGTGGAAGCTTCTCGTCGAGGTTAGAAAGGTGTCGGCCTCACGTGATTGTATTTCCGTTCTTTGGAATGGAAAGCTGGACGGTAAAGACGACGAAGGGTCGAGGTTGGCCTTCATAATCACACCATCGACGTCCACTTCTGCGATTGCTGGACTTAAAACCTGCCATTCTGCTTCCGGCCCAGTTGCCGTATTTCCGGAAGTGGAGACGCCGACCTTCAGCAAAGCGCCCCAATCCCGGTCATTAGGCAGCCCGGTCGGCTTGCCTGAAAGCGGACAATGCGGGTTACACCCGGCGACGGGCAGACTTTTGCAGAAACATTGCACGGTCTGCATCACGCAGCGCCTCCTCCGGCGAAGACGAGCCGGGCTCGACAATTACGATGCCTATGCTCGGGCCAGGATAGTGGAATGCTGCCCCGCGAAGGCGATATTGGCCGGTCGTATCGGAAGCCAGTCGTTCGGTCACTTGGGCCATAGAGTTGGCCTGCTCACTGGGGTCGGTTGGAGCCAGTCCAATCACGACGAACTCATCACCGCCGATGCGGGCTAATTGATCACCTGCGCGTATTAATCGCTTCAGCCGCGAGCCAAATTCCGTCAGAAAGTCGTCGCCGGTTTCATGGCCGAAGCGATCGTTGATGGACTTGAAGCCGTCGAGGTCGACATATACGACCAAGACCGCCTGTCGTGTTCGGTCAGCCAAGGCGAACAGCCGGTGGAGTTCCTCCATCAGGAACCTGCGGTTTGCGAGACCGGTCAACGGGTCGAGATATGACCACTCCTCCAGTCGGCTATTGGCTTGCTGAAGCTCGTGCAGCAGTTCCTCGCGCTCGATTTGCTGCTGGATCAAGGTGGCGAACAAATCCAGCATTGTCCTCGTCGCGTCCGTCACCGGAGCGGTCGCTGTGCTCGCGGCACATAACGTGCCGTAAAGCCTCCCGTCGTCGTAGCGCACCGGTGTCGTAACGTAGGTCAGAATGTCCAGTGCACGCGCAGCTTCAACATCGCCCCATGTAGCCAAAGCATCGGGTGTAGATGTTACGCCTTCGGACAACGCCCGACGGCAAAGCGTGTCCTGCCAAGGCACTGTGAGGCCCTCGGGAATATGCATCGTGCGGGCATTGAGCGAGTAAAGCACGTGCTGGTGCCCAGCGGCTTCGTCGACATGCGTAAGGTAAGTGCTGTCTAGGCCGGTTGTCATCTGCAGCAGCAAGAGCAATGGCCGGGTCAGTTCCTCCAGGGTCCTGGCGGTGGCAACGGCGCGCGTCACTTCGCCTAGGAATTGTGATTGCATAAGAGGGGCTCGATTTGGATTGGCACCGGAAGACTTAAAGGAGGGCTTGCGAACGTTAACCGATGAGTTATGCCGTTGAGCCTCATCGACGGTGCCTGTCGAATGGCGACAATTGGCTGGGAATCGGACGTTCCACCCTAAGGTTTCGGCGATCGTATGACTTGCAAACACTCGTTTTAGCGGCGGTTGTTCAGAGTTCGATCAATGTCGAGTAGGCGGTCAGAAATATTTGAAAGCTGTTTAGTCCATTTATCCAAAATGCTCACAAGGCCGAGCAGACTCGCAGCGATTATGGCTAATGCGACAATAATCGCGACCTCAAGATTGCTCATTCTGGCCTCTCCGGTTCCGGCTTACCGTTGACGACCTTCTTCAGCCGCTCATCCCAGTTAAGTTCGTTCATAGCCTCAGATTGCCTGCTCCGGCAATGTCAGCAAGTGGGTCGCTTGATGAATGGCAGGAAATCGCCGCGATTGCCAAAATTCTGGCTTTCAGGTCCCGACCCCTTAGCGGCCCTTTAGACCGACGAGGCAGCGGAACCCCTAGTGGCTTGTATCTCCTGTGACGGAGAGTTGGGACGCACTGGAACATTCGCCATGGCCGAGACTTGATTGACGAGCGATCAGTTTACGGAGATCAAAATGAAGCAAGCTCTACACGCCATCGTCCCTCTTGCTGCTCTTGCGCTTACGGCCTGCGAGTCCGAGGCCGAGCAACAGGCTGATACGACCGAAGACCGCATCGAGATGCAAGCGGAGCAGAGCGCGGCGGCAGCTGGCGATGAGATAGCGGCTCTCGGACTTACCGAGAGGCAGTTACTCGACGCCGATTTGGTAAGTCAGGACGGCACCGAATTGGGTGACGTGGAACAGGTAAGGCGAAGTGCTTCCGGCGAAGTCAGCGGCCTGCTGATCGAAATCGAAGATAGCGATCCCGACCGCTACGTCGAGATACCGTTGAGTGGCCTGAACGCTACCGAAGGCGGTGTCTTTGGCGATACCGATCTGCAAACAGACATGACAGCGCAGGACTTGGCCGCGATGCCAGATGCAGCAGTTGCCGCCGGTTGACGGTTTGCCAGTCGGTTACGAAAACCGAGAATGTGGCGGTCGGTGTTAGCTGCTGGCATTGCTGAGAGCAAAGCTGACAGCCAAAACGGGCGAGATTCTTCCGCCGCCTTGTGACCACTCCCAGTGCTCCCGCTTTCGGAACTACAATTTGAGAGGCTTCGCTGAGCTCCGGGAAGGAGAAGAAGGATGGCCCACGATCGCGTTCGGGCGCTGAGTGACGTTCTGGATGGACTTGAAAGAGCTACTCACGACGAGAGCATCGCCGTGCAGGAGGTCATCGAGGAGCTCGGCCGCAAGTCGTTCGCCTCGCTCATGCTCATCTTCTCCCTGATTTCGACCTCTCCTGCGAGTGGGATCCCCGGCGTCACCGCAATGGTCGCGGCGATTGTGTTCATTCTGGTCGTCCAGATGATACTGGGGCGTGATTGTGTGTGGCTGCCCGGCTTCATCTCCCGCCGCCAGCTATCCACGGAGAAGCTTTGCAAGGGGATCGGTTGGTTGCGCAAGCCGGTCTACTTCGTTGAGGGTTTCCTCAAGCCGCGGCTCACATTCCTTTTCCACCGGCCATGGATCTATCTTCCGCTCGTCCTTATCCTCGGATTGACGATGTTCATGCCGTTTATGGAGATCGTCCCGACTTCGGGTTCGATTGCATCGGCCGTAATCGCACTTTTCGCCGCCGGACTACTGACGCGCGACGGCGCTCTCGTGGTCGCCTCATTTCTCCTCTTGGCCGGTATCCCTATAGCCGCTTGGCAGTTTGGGTTCGCGCCGTGAGCTCGGACGGTCCTCAGCAAGAGCTGCTGGCGAAGGGGCCTTTGCGGTCGTTCTTTTCTTATTTGCTGCCTGGCGCCATCTAACATGAGAAGCCCGCTCTCGATGCACCGCCCATGGGTGCTGGCAATCTGCATGGCGGCATTCTGGTTGCTGGCTCTGCTCTCTGGTGGCGCGGCATCCCTCTGGGATATCAGGATATTTTCGGTTCTGCGGCCGGAAGAGCGCACTCCGTTGGTAGATTTAGCGTGGATAATCACATGGCTCGGCGACTGGGTAGTGCTAATCCCGATCACTCTGCTTGCCACGGGCATTCTCTTGCGGCGTGGCTTGCGGGTCGAGGCTCTTGCGCTGTTCGGAACTACGTTAGCGGTCCGCTTGATGGTGACCTTGCAAAAGACCTTGTTTGATCGTGCCCGACCGGACGTTGAGCACTGGATGCTAGAATACACCCAAAGCTTTCCGAGCGCACATGCTGCGAACTCGTGCGCGACATTCCTGGCGATCGCTATCATTTTCACTGGATCGCGCGCAGGGATTACCCTTGCGCTCGTCCTATCGGCAGCAGTGGGAGCAAGCCGTATCGTCCTTGGGGTGCATTGGCCCAGCGATGTCCTAGGAGGCTGGGCTTTTGCGATCCTCGTGATAGCTCCGCTGTGGAGACTCCGGGCGACCCGACAAGAGAGGCTCTCCTGCTGATCCAACTATAACGGACGCCGGCACATCTTTATGCTGAGCGCTGAATGTTCATCGCAGCCGGGAGCCTGAAGTGGGAATTTCGCTCACGATGTAGTTCGAGGCGGCGGAACGGGCTCGTCTGACGCCCAGCGCCCATTTCCGTTTCCCACCCAGTTGCGGCCAGAAATGGCTTGGGGCGGTCACCTGCAAGCCGACATGCAGCTTTGCCCCGTGCCGAGCCAGGACCTGCCTTTCAGCAACCGGCCCAGAACCTTGTCACGCCGAGGGAGAGAAAACGAAATCTGCGGTCGCATGATCAAAGCCGCCGATGAGGTGGTGAACTTGTTCGGAGCAACGCCTGGGAGGACCGGAAATCTTGTCGATGAGGTTTACCCAAGCTACCCCGGCTTGGTTGTGACCGGCGGCGAGTTGTACAGCATGGTCTGGGGCTTTCCACGGAGTCAGGCAGAAGCGCTCGCGATTGCCCGGGTTGCGAGGAAACATTGAACGGGATTGCAACCACGCGTTCTCAGCAAAGTCTCGTAGCCTTGCTTTCGCGAGGCTCAGACGGCACTCAGTCTCGATGAAATATTTAGCTCTTGGACTCTGCGCAATCTTAGCCTCTTGCGATCCACCCACTGAGACCAGCGCGACCGTCGAACAAATGAAAATGGAACCGCAAGCCGTTACACCAAAGCCAGCGACTGAGGCTGTCGAGCCAGAACCTGTAGTTCTCTCAGGACCGCTTGACGCTGAGGCGCAGGAAGTCCGCCTCAATGCCTGTCGCGCAAAGATGGCTGAGTTCAACAATCTCGCGAATGATCCTCGCGACATTCTGCGCACTCAGCCGCTTGTCTCCCCGTCGGCTTTCCTCGGGCTGGACCACACTGAGGTTTCACGTTTTGTTGAGTTGAGCGCGTGTAACGGTGCAGCCGGTCAGGTTGGCAGTCGGGAGGTCTCGATCCTCTCCAATGCCACTGGCAAGGAGTTCAATCTCCATACAGCAGAGAATAACCGCGACTGGTAGGGTCGTGCGCGACAAATAGGGGAAGAAGTTTGAACAAGACGCTACTCGCGAGCCTAATTGGCAGCGCGGCTATTTTTTGCGACACCCGCCGCCGCATGGGACTTTACTGAGAGCGGCGACCGTTGCTCCATTTCGCAAACATTCGAGGGGGCGGGTGCGACTCTTTTCACGATTACGCAGGATCAAGCCTATTTTGATGAAGGAGATAAAGTCCTCGTCATCGTTCAAAACGATAACTGGACAGTTCCTCATGAAGAGACGGTCGGTGTAGTTCGATTTGAAACTGACGACAGTTGGTTTGAAAATTAGGCTTTTGGTTTAAACAACGCAAAGGGATTGAGCGGAAATATCGTAACGAGCGCTCCTTTTGATTACGTTGAGGAAACCTTGGGGAATGCTCCGCTATGGCTACATATTACCCGCGAGGGTGAGGTGATTGATAAACTCAAAATGTCTGGCTTCGCTTATTATTTCAGCCAGTTTAGAAGCTGTAGAGCCAAGCGGGTTGCAGTGATTGAAGAGCAGGAGCGTCAGCGCTCACTTCGTGAAGGGATTCCACTGAATCCCTTCGCTCCCAAGAATTGACCTAAGTTCGAAACATATGTTAGCGGACGCTCGCTGGATTCCCGTCGTCTCAGTTTTGCGATTCGTTGTTGCGGCATTCCAGTAGACCTTTGCGCCGACGCTCCCCCTTCCATGCGAGCGTCGGCGCACTTTTCACTCCACCACCTAAGTAGTTTCGTGGTCGAGCGCGTCCGCTAACCTCCCCCAAGCGATAACTCAGAGGGTGCCTCTCGCAATGGTGGTGTATTCGGGGTCGAGGTCGAGACCTGCTTGGCATCTTCTATCATTCCCAAAGCAATTGCGGACATCCAGCAGCCTATTGTCAGAGTCCGGTTTCCGCAGATCGATCCCTACTACCCGACATTCAGCAGACGGCTCAGATTTGGTCGCGCTGAGCGAGAGAGAAGGAGAGCTGCGACCGCCAGCGTTGTGTGTGGAAGATTAGAGCAGGAGCGGCCGTCTGACATTGACTAACGGTGATGTGCGTGAATAACACACCTCGTCATTTAGCTGAGAGAGGGGTGTCAGCCATCAAACCTTCTATTTTCGCTTTAACCATCGGGTTGGCCATGGCGGGTTGCACATCGACGGGCGTGAAGTCCGGAGCCGCGCTTGAGTCGATCGGAGAACCTTCGCTCGTGGCCGACGAAACCGGCCTAGATGAGCTCTGGTTGGCATTGCCTGAGGAGATGAAACAGAACACTCTTCACGGGCTCAGCGTTGCTGTGTTCGACAGCTACAAGATTGTCGATGTCGAGACGTTCGGGGTGAAATCCGCCCTCAGTGGCGAGGCAGTGACCGAAGACACCGTATTCTCAACGGCCTCCATTTCGAAGGTCGTGACAGCACTTGTCTGCCTGAAGCTGGCCGAAAACGGTGCTATCGACCTGGACGCGCCAATCGCAACCTATCTAAAAAGCTGGAAGTTGCCAGAAAGCGAATTCTCCGGGGCTGCGGATGTAACTTGGCGGCAGCTGCTGACGCACACGGCAGGCACGTCGCAGCACGGATTTGCAGACTACTACGAGGGCGACGACATACCTACATTGATCGACAGCCTCGAAGGCCGGCTGCCGCGCTATGAAAAGCCTATCGAGTTTCTGTTCTCGCCGGGAACGGACTGGCAATATAGCGGCGGCGGCTACGTGATCGTGCAGCTTGCACTTGAGGACCATACCGGTATCTCCCTCCCGGAACTTGCCGCGCGCGAAGTGTTTGAGCCGCTTGGATTGCAGCACACGACCATGATCCAGCCGGGCGCGGTTGGCTTCCCGGCCGATGCGGCTCTGGTCCATGACGAGGCCGGCGGGATCATTCGCACCGGACTTCCAATAACTCCGCAAATCTCTGCTTCGGGGATGTGGTCAAGTCCCGCCGACCTGGCCACTTTTGCTATCGCGATCCAGCGCGCGCTTGCAGGCGGAACGGACGGACCGATAAAGCCAGCGGAAGCACGGGCGCTAACAGACATCTTCTCGCTCGAGCCGGTCGGCGGCATGAGCATGCCCTTCTTTCGCGGCTTCGGCTTCGGAAACACCGACTGGTTTCGTCACGATGGATCGAACACAGGCGTGAACGCAGATTTGCTGGGTTCGATGGAGGGCGGCTATGGCATAATCATGCTTGGCAATGGAGATGACGCAAATACAGGCCCGGTGTTTGCCACGCTGCGGCGCGAGATCATCGAGCGAATGGGGTGGAGCCAACGTGTCCCGCTGGCCACCCTGCCGCTCCCAGAACCGCTGACGAGCAAGCTTGTTGGGACCTATACGGGGCTCCTCTACGACCTCGGGCTGGACTACCGGATCGAAAAGCAGGGCGGCAGATTATGGGTCGTGTCCGAATTCTTCACCCAGTTTCTGGGCAGGGACCGCAGCGAGATGCGCTATCTCGGCGACAATACCTTCGCGATTGAGGACTATCCCAATCGCTTGCGGTTTGACTGCGAGACTCCCGGCCATGAGTGCACGGTCCTGCTGAACCGCCCGGGCAGCAGCGCCGATAAAATCATACGACCGATGCAGAAGGCGGAAGCAGAAGAATCGCAGTAGCTAGCGCGAAGCACAACCTGCTCATTGTTGAACGGCAGCTTCTTCGATTTGATGATGCGAAGCTGCCGGTCAGCTTCCGGCCCAATTCCTGCCATTCTCGCACCATACCCACAGCAATGTGTCGGTTGGGTGTAGGTATATCGAACCTGCTTATGATCGGGCCGCCGGGTGCGGGGAAATCGCTGCTCGCTTCCTGCCTGCCGGGGATATTGCCCGAGCTCAGCCCTGCCGAAGCGCTCGAGGTCAGCATGGTGCAGTCGGTCGCAGGCATGCTCGAGGAAGGGCGGATCAACCGCCACCGACCCTTCCGCGCTCCGCATCATTCGGCCTCGATGGCCGCGCTCACCGGGGGCGGGCTGCGGGTCAAGCCGGGCGAAGTCAGCCTCGCGCATCTGGGCGTGCTGTTCCAGCGCGCGGCGCTCGACTCGCTGCGCCAGCCGCTCGAGACCGGGCACGTCGATCTCGCGCGCGCCAATGCGCATGTCACCTTTCCCGCGCGGGTGCAGCTGGTCGCTGCGATGAACCCGTGCCGCTGCGGCCATCTGGGCGACCCGGCGCTGGCCTGCAGCAGAGCGCCCAAATGCGCAGCCGATTATCAGGCGCGGGTATCGGGGCCGATGCTCGACCGGATCGATCTCCATGTCCAGGTGGATCCGGTCAGCGCCGCCGATCTCGGCCTGCCTCCCCCTGCCGAGGGCAGTGCCGAGGTGGCCGCCCGCGTCGCTGCGGCCCGCGCGCGCCAGACTGTCCGCGCCGAGGCGAGCGGGGCGCGCAGCAATGCCGAGCTCGACGGCGATGCGCTGGAGGAATTCGCCGCCCCCGACGACCTGGGCCGCAAGCTGCTGATGCAGGCGGCCGAGGCAATGCGGCTTTCGGCGCGGTCCTATGTGCGGATGCTGCGGGTGGCTCGCACCATCGCCGATCTGGCGGCGGCGGACCAAGTTGGCCGCCTTCACGTCGCGGAGGCGCTCAGCTATCGGCGCCAACCGCCGCGGGCTTGATCGGAGAGAAAATGAAGATGGGGACGATGAGCCACGGTTCGAAGCGACTCGTCGTTGCCGGCGCCATCCTGTTCCTGCTCGGCCTGAGCCAGGGTGCGGCCGTTCCGTATTTCTTCAACCCCCGCATGGCGTTGTCGGCGCATTTGACGGCCGTACAAAGCGCCACGGCAATCATGGTCGCGGGCGCCCTCTAGGGCTGGACCCATCTGTCTGCACATTGGGACCGAATTGGGCGTTGGGCGGTCATCGTCGGCATGTACGCCCTGTGGCTCGCTCTGACGCTCTCGGCTGCGACCGGTGCCAGCGATAGCCTCCCCATAGCCGGTGAAGGTTACCATGCAGGCGAAGCCATGGAGACGGCTGTGAGCGTCGCTGTGGCAGGGTCGAGCGTGGTCATGTTCGCGGGATGGGCGATCTTCACCATCGGTCTCATACGCAAAAGGGGGCGTTGAGAAGCCGTTTGCGTGTCAGTCGGCCTCGCTCATATTGAGGTTGAGCTTGACCGGTTCGTGCTCCTGATCCCCTTCGAACTTCTTGAGGAAATCCTCGATCGGTATCGCCTGTTCGCGGTTCACCAGCGGCACGGGCTTGGTCAGTTCGAGCGCGCGTTGCTCGTCCGGGGTCATGCGGACATGGATGAAGGGCACCCAGACCTCGCCATATTCGGCTTTCTGATACCAGACGTCGAGGATGTCGTAGGACATCCACTGGCCGTCCGGCTCCTCCAGCCGGATGCCCTCGCCGATCCGCGGGACGGCGACTGTCTTGAGGCGAAAGACCGTCTGATGGGTCTCGTTCTGGACTTCAATCTCGATCACGTGACTGCGCCGATTCCCGTTGAGCGGTAGTGCCCAGCGTCGGCACTGCCAGCAACATATTGAAATCGATTTAACGGTGACGTCACCCAGGGCTTGCCGAGTCGCAAGGGGGTCAGGCGACTTCGCGCGGCCCCGGGCGTTTGACGATCTCGAGCTTCAGGGCGGCTTTGCCCCCCTCGGCTTTGCTGCCATCGGCGCGGATACCGCACTGGGCGCGGTCGATCAGCGCGAGGTCCTTGGGCCCGAGTATTCGCCCGTCATGCGAGAGGATTGATACCGGACCGATCGGCAGACGATCGCGTTCGTCGACCAGCACCGGGTTCTCGAACACCTCGCCGCCGTATTTCTGGCCCCACTGGCGCAGCGCGATCATCGCCGGCAGCAGGTCCAGCCCCTTGTCGGTGAGGCGGTATTCGATCTTGCGGCGATCTTCGGCCATGGGCTTGCGCGCCAGGATGCCGTGCTCGACCAGCTTGGCGAGGCGGTTGGAAAGAATGTTGCGCGCGATGCCGAGTTCGGTAAGGAACTCCTCGAAGTGATGCAGCCCGTTGAAACCGGCGCGCAGGATCATGAAGCTCCAGCGTTCGCCCATCACCTCCAGCGCTTGCGGAAGCCCGCATTCGGTCAGTTCGCGCAGCGGCTCTCTGATCTCGCCCATGAAAATCCTTTCCCGCGTTCTTCCTAGCCGGAAAACGCGCGGGTGCAAATCGACCCGGCCGTTACGATTTAAGTTGCATCGCGCAACCTAGTTAGCTAGGCGACCTTTCGCAACAGGTTTCAAAGTGCAACCTAGTTGCAAATATAGAAACCCCGGTTGATGTAAACGCAAGCTCAAGGATTCTCCCCATGACCCTCTCCCTTCCCCGCCTCACCAATCTTTCCGCTATCGCGCTGGGCCTTGGCTACACCGCACTGACCTTCGGCGCCGCGCTGGCCCCGGCTCCCGCCACCGCCGCAGCTGGCGCCTATTATGTCGCCGAGCTGGCCGCCCCGGCCAGCGAGAGCCGCACCGTTGCAGGCGGCGTCGCCTGGTCCTGCCAGGGTACCACCTGTGTCGCCAACAAGGGCACCAGCCGGCCGATGCGCATGTGCCGCGAACTGCAGCGCGAAATGGGCGAAGTGACCGCTTTCACCACCGATGGCGAAGCGCTCGAAGCCGACAAGCTGGCGCGCTGCAACGGCTGATCCGACCTTACCGTCCCACCCCTCTCCATCGGGTGGCCAACTGCCCCGGCCGCGTCTGTCCCCACAGGCGGCCGGGGCTTCTTTTTGGCTCGTACCTTTAGGTCAGCAGCCCGCGCTGCTCGAGATCGGCGCGCAGCAGCGCGGCATCGGCGAAATGATGGACCTGCCAGCCGTAGCTCCGCGCCGCATCGATATTCGCGCGATTGTCGTCGATGAACAGCATCGACTCCGGCTCATGCCCGAAGCGCTCGGCGGCGAGCGCGAAGATCGCGGCATCGGGCTTGACCATTCGCTCCTTGCCCGAAACCACGATTTTGCGAAACAGATCGAACACCGGTTGGGTCGGCCGGAAGCCGTCCCAGAATTCGGAGCCGAAATTGGTAATCGCGTAGAGCGGCATATCGCGCGCGTGGAGTTCTTCAACGATGGCGAGGCTGCCGGGGACAGGGCCGGGAATGGTCTCGTTGAAGCGCGTCGCATAGGCTTCGATCAGCGGCGCGTGATCGGGATACAGCGCCGTCCTCTCGGGCACCATCTCGGCCAGCGGACGCCCCGCATCGGCCTCGAAATGCCACTGCTCGGTCACCACTTCGGCGAGCAGGTGATCGAGCTCGGCGGGGTCCTCGACCAGCTTCTCGAACAGCGCGCTCAGCTGCCACTGGAACAGCACCCGCCCGACATCGAACACCACTGCCTCTATCATGTGCCATTTCCCCAAACGGAAGCGGCCCGCGCTCCCCTCAAGGGAGCCGGGCCGTTCACCTCACCATCGTCCGCAGCGAAACGCCGCGGCGCCAATCAACCCTGGCGGGCCTTGAAGCGACGGTTGGTCTTGTTGATGACATAGGTCCGCCCACGACGACGGATCACGCGGCAGTCGCGGTGACGGTTCTTGAGCGACTTGAGGCTGTTGCGGATTTTCATGACGGGTTCCGTATGACAAATAAATACGCGCCGGAGATGCGACCCCGACGCGCGGATTTCAAGCGCGCCGGTTAGCGACGGGGCCGAGTCGGGTCAAGCACTACCTGCCCGATCGGAGGCGGCCCCGCCACCTCCGGCTGCTCGCTGCGCCAGCCGGCGCTCCCAGTCCAGCGCATGCGCCACGATCGTGTCGAGGTCGGCATAGCGCGGCACCCATGGCAGCGTTGCGCGAAGCCGCGAAGGGTCGGCGATCAGCGCCGCCGGATCGCCCGGACGGCGCGGCTGCATAACGCGTTCGATATGCCCGCCGCTCGCCCGGTCCACCGCATCGAGCACATCGAGCACCGAGAATCCGCGCCCATAGCCGCAATTCATCGTCAGCGGACGACCGGGCTCCGCCACCAGCGCGTCGAGCGCCAGCACATGCGCTGCGGCGAGATCGCTGACATGGATGTAGTCGCGTACCCCGGTCCCATCGGATGTGTCGTAATCGGTGCCATAGACCGCGACTCGCTCGCGTTTGCCCAGCGCCGCCTCGCAGGCGACCTTGATGAGATGCGTCGCCCCGGCGGTGGACTGCCCGGCGCGCCCGCGCGGATCAGCGCCGGCAACGTTGAAATAGCGCAGCACGCAGACATCCAGCCCATGCGCCGCGCTGGCGTCGGCGAGCATCTGCTCGGTCATCAGCTTGGACCAGCCATAGGGGTTGATCGGCTGCGTTGGAGTGTCCTCGGTCACGGCCGTGCGCTCCGGCACGCCATAGACCGCCGCGGTCGAGCTGAAGATGAAGCGCGGTACGCCCGCGCGCACCGCGGCCGCGATCAGCACCCGGCTCCTGCCGGTGTTGTTGTCGTAATAGGCGAGCGGATCGGCCACCGATTCGGGAACTACTACCGAGCCGGCGAAGTGCATGATCGCGCAGATGCCCAGCTCGGCGAATATCCGCTCGAGCAAGCCGCAATCGCCGATATCGCCCTCATAGAACTTCACCCCGTCGGGCACTGTGTCGAGAAAGCCGGTCGAGAGGTCGTCCAACACCGCCACCGGCCAGCCGGCATCGACCAACGCCAGCACCGCATGGCTACCGATGTAGCCCGCTCCGCCGGTGACCAGCACCGCGCCCTTTTCGCCTGCGTTCATACCCGCTCCGCTATCAGCAACCGCCCTGCCTCTGAAGCACCGCCAACGACTCAGCGCGCGCTCCGGCACCGCTTTGCCATCCAAACGTTAGCCAAAGACCAATATCCCTGCCCCGAATAAATCCGCACTGGAGCCATCCCATGATCCGTCGCACCCTTTCCGCCGCCGCACTCGCTCTCTCGCTCGCCGCCTGCGCCACCGCGCCCGGACCGGTCGAAGTCACCCGCTTCGTCGCCCCCACCGCCAGCACCCAGCTCGCGCAAGGGCCGATCTTCGTCCAGAGCGCGGCCGGCGAGGACAATCTCGAGCTCGCACCCTACAAGGCAGCCGTCGCCGCCGAGCTGGTTCGACAGGGTTATCGCGAAAGCGCCCGCGCCGGGGCGGGCCAGATCGCCGAAGTCCGCGTCGAGCGCTACCGACTGGGCAGCGACGGCGGGCGCAACCCGGTGAGCGTGGGCGTCGGCGGTTCGACCGGCAGCTACGGCTCAGGGGTCGGCCTCGGGGTCGGCATCAATCTGGGCGGCGGGTCGCAGAGCCAGGTGGGCACCGAAATGCGCGTCGTCATCCGGGATGCCGCCAGTTCGCAGGTGCTGTGGGAAGGCCGCGCCGATTTCGCGGTGGCCGAAAACTCTGCCCTTGCGGATCGGGTCGCCAACGCACAGACGGTCGCCGCCGCGCTGTTCAGCGAGTTCCCCGGCAACAATGGCGAAACCGTGCAAGTAGAGGTACAAGAGTGAGCGATATCCGGATCGATTGCGCTTTCGACAGCGGCAATATCGAAGTCCTTTCGGTGGATGGTGCGCGCGCCACGCTGGCGATCCCGGCGGACCACCAGAGCGAGTTCAAGCAGTGGTTCCACTTCCGCGTCTCGGGCGCGGCGGGGCGCGAGCTGGAACTGGTGATCACCGGGCTCAACACCAGCGCCTATCCCGGCGGCTGGCCCGATTACGACGCCTGCGTTTCCGAAGACCGCGAATTCTGGGGCCGCGCCGAATCGACGTTCGACAAGGATGCCGAGGGCGGTTCGCTCACCATCCGCTACACCCCCGCCAGCGAGATCTCCTGGTTCGCCTATTTTGCTCCCTATTCGATGGAGCGCCACCACGATCTGATCTCCGAGGCCGCGGCTTCCGAAGGTGTCCACTACCGCCATCTCGGCACCACGCTCGACGGCCAGCCGATCGACTGCCTCGAACTGGGCGAAGGCGATCGCCAGGTCTGGCTCTACGCCCGCCAGCATCCCGGCGAGACGCAGGCCGAATGGTGGATGGAGGGCGCGCTCGAAGTGCTCACCGACCCCAGCGATCCCGTCGCCATGGTGCTGCGGCAGAAGTGCCGCTTCCACATCGTCCCCAATTGCAATCCCGACGGCTCGCGCCGCGGCCATCTGCGGACCAATGCGGCGGGGACCAATCTCAACCGCGAATGGGCCGAGCCCGGCGCCGAGAAATCGCCCGAAGTGCTCGCGATCCGCAATGCGATGGACGAAACCGGAGTGGATTTCGCGATGGACATCCACGGCGACGAGGCGATTCCCGCGGTGTTCCTTGCGGGCTTCGAAGGGATCCCTTCTTGGAGCGACGAACAGGGCGAGCGCTATTATCGCTACGAGCGCATCCTCGACCGCCGCACCCCGGATTTCCAGACCAAGCTGGGCTATCCCAAGACTTCGGCGGGCAAGGCCAATCTGGCCATCTCGACCAATCAGGTCGCGCACCGTTTCGGCTGCACCGCGATGACGCTCGAGATGCCCTACAAGGATCTGATCGACCTGCCCGATCCCGCGCAGGGCTGGTCGCCCGAGCGCTGCAAGCTGCTCGCGCGCGACTGCCTCGCGGCGCTGGTCGAATGGCTCGAGACCGAAGAGGACTGAGTTCCGCGCGGGGCCGGGCTGGTCACCCCTTGAGGAGAATCTCCGCCACTTCCTCCATGCTGCCCGTCACCAGCAGCGGGTTGCCGCCGATGATGCCGACCGCGGTCTGGCCGTTCTCGGCAGTGCGCAGCCAGGCGACGTTGGATGCGACGACGAGATAATTGCCGCCGCGCGATTGGAGGGGGATGAATTTCATGGGCCGGATTCTCCTGTTACCCGGCGGCGCCTACACGCGCGTCCGCTGAAACGGGGTTAACGCCGCGGAGAGAATTCTTCGCTCAGACGAGGCTGGCGGGTCCGAACGCATCGGGGAGCAGCGCCGAGAGGGTAGTGCGGCGCACCTCCTTCGGTCCCACGCACAGCACCTGCGGATCGGTGCCGCCCAATTGCGCCAGCTCGTTGAGCACCTGGCGGCAGCGACCGCAGGGTGTGATCGGTTCGTCCCCCGGCCCCGTCACCGCCACCGCCTCGAGCCCGCCGCGCCGGCCCTCGGCCATTGCTCGCGCCACCGCCACGGTCTCGGCGCACAGCGCCAGGCCGTAGCTCGCGTTCTCGATATTGGTCCCGGTGACGATTCCGCCATCGGCAAAACGCAGCGCAGCGCCCACGGGAAAGTTCGAATAGGGCGAATAGGAACTCGTCGCCGCATCGCGCGCGGCGGCAATCAGGATTTCGTCGGCGGGGGTCTGATCGATCATCGCCATGCTCCTAGGGCCGCACCACCACCCAGCGCAACGGTTGCTCGGCGGCTTCGGTCTGAAAGGCGCGGTTGGCGGTCCACAGCATCCACGGGCGCCCTTCATAGGTCGGCTCGTTCCAGTTGCGCGACAGCCACAGATTGCGGTCGATCCGCGCTGCGACCGCATAGTCCTCCTCGAACTCCTCCGACGGCGCGAGGATGACCGGCTTGCCGGTGTGCGCCTCGATCTGGTTGACCAGCGTCATCACCTCGCTCTGGACCGCGGCGCGGCTGACCCGCTCGGGGCAGTCCTCGGCGGTGCGCTCGAGCATGATCGCAGGCGGCAGCAGTTCGACGTCGCGCGGAACGGTGGTGACGAAATTGGCCGACTGGCCGTCGGCCCTGGTGCAAGGGTCGAAACGATGGACCGCGCCGATCTGCAGCCCCGCGCCGCGCGCAGCGGCAAAATTGTCGGGGAAAGCGGCGTCCTTGCCATCGGCTCCGCGGCTCGCCTCAAGGTAGACGAAACCCGCGCCCAGCCCCTTGAGCGTGGCGAAGTTGACGGACCCGTCGACCTCGCCCACCAGCGCACCTTGATCCGCCCATCGGGCCTCGTCGGGGCGCCAGTTGCGCGAATCCCACCATGCCCAGCCGCCGCCGACCAGCGCGATCAGCACCGCCAGCGCAATCACCCGCGGCAGCCAGCGCGAACCGCGCGTGCCTGCCGGACGGCGCGGCTTTCTGCGAGAGGGCCTGCGCGCCATCACTCAGCCCTTGATGTGCAGCACGCAGATCAGCGTGAACAGCCGCCGCGCGGTGGCGAAATCGGTTTCGACCTTGCCCTCGAGCCGCTCGACCAGCAGTTCGGCGGCATGGTTGTGGATTCCGCGGCGGGCCATGTCGATCGTCTCGATCTCGGCGGGGGTGGCCTTGCGGATCGCTTGGTAATAGCTGTCGCAGATCGCGAAATAGTCGCGGATCTGGCGGCGAAACCGCGCCAGACCCAGCACCAGCTCCTCGACCAGCTCGCCCTCCATATCGGCGATCCGCATCGCCAGCCGCCCGTCGACCACCGCCAGCGTCAGCTGGAACGGACCGCTCGCCCCGCGCTCGACTGCGCGCAGCGGTTTGAAGCTGTTCTCCTCGATCAGGTCGAAGATCGCGACGCGCCGCTCCTGCTCGATATCGGCATTGCGCCAGATGATCGTCGCCTCGTCGAGATCGACTTGCGCAATGCGGTAGTCGCCTTCGCCAACAACGGGAGGGGCGGAAACGGGAGGAGTGGGGGAATCGGGCATCGCTGGCAGCCGCTTTCGCAGATAGTGCACTGGCGCGGCAAGGGCTTGCGCGCGCATCCCCGCTATCCACAGGCCGCGAGTGCCGATCTGTGGCCCTGCTGCCTTGCCAGTGAAGGGGCCGCACGGGCATCAGGGCCGAATGCCCGCAACCGACACGCTCGCCCCTCCCGCTGATTCGCGCGCCCCTGCCGCTGCAGCGAGTCAGCCCGACAACATCGGCCGCGCGCTGCCCGCGAATCTCGAGGCCGAGGCGGCGTTCCTGGGCGCAGTGCTGATCGACAACAAGGTGATCGAGGAGCTCTCGACCCCGATCCGGCCCGAGCATTTCTTCGAACCGGTCCACCAGCGGGTCTACGAACGTGTGCTGCGGCTGCTCGACCGCAATTCGGTCGCCACCCCGGTGACGCTCAAGCCCTATTTCGAGCAGGACGAGGCGCTGCAATCGCTCGGCGGGGTGACCTATCTCGCCAAGCTGACTGCCGATGGCCAGGGCCTGCTCGCCTCGCGCGAGCTGGCCGAGCAGATCTACGATCTGGCGCTGCTGCGCGAGCTGGTCAGCGTCGGGCGGGGGCTGGTCGAGGGCGCGCTGGACACCTCGGAAGAGGTCGCGCCGATGGACAAGATCGCGCAGGCCGAGGCGGATCTGTTCCGCGTCGCCGAAGGCGCGACGGGCGATTCGCAGGCGACCGATTTCCGCAGCGCGACGCTGGCCGCGCTGAAGATGGCCGAGGCGGCGATGAATTCGGGCGGCGGGCTCTCAGGCAAGACCACTGGGCTCGAGGTGATCGACCAGAAGACCGCCGGCCTGCACAGTTCGGATCTCATCATCCTCGCGGGGCGGCCGGGCATGGGCAAGACCTCGCTCGCCACCAACATCGCCTTCAACTGCGCTGCCGAGCACATGAAATGGCAGCGCGAGGGTGGCACCTACAATTTCGGTGCCCCGGTCGCCTTCTTCAGCCTCGAGATGAGCGCCGACCAGCTCGCCACGCGTATCCTCGCCGAACAGGCCGAGATCACCAGCGAATCATTGCGTTCGGGCAAGATCACCCGCGACGAGTTCCAGAAGCTCTCCGCCGCCAGCCAGAAGCTCGCCGATCTGCCGCTCTATATCGACGACACGCCCGCGCTCACCATCGCCGGGCTGCGGACCCGCGCGCGGCGGCTCAAGCGCCGCCACGACATCGGCATGATCGTGGTCGATTATCTCCAGCTGCTGCAGGGTTCGGGCCGCGCCAACGACAACCGCGTCAACGAGATCTCGGAGATCAGCCGCGGGCTCAAGACGCTCGCCAAGGAACTCAACCTGCCCGTGATCGCGCTGTCGCAGCTCAGCCGCGCAGTCGAGCAGCGCGAGGACAAGCGCCCGATGCTCTCGGATCTGCGCGAATCGGGCTCGATCGAGCAGGACGCCGACATGGTGTGGTTCATCTTCCGCGCGGACTATTACCACGAGGCCTCGCGCCCCGACATGCCCGGCCCCGAAAGCTCGCCCGATGCGCGCGAGAAATACAGCGTCTGGGAAGAACGTTATCTGGAGCTGCGCAACCGGGCGACGCTGATCGTCGCCAAGCAGCGCCACGGTTCGACCGGCAATGTCCCGCTGCATTTCCATGCCGAGATCACCAAGTTCACAAGTCCCAACAAGAAGGACTATAGCGACTGGGGCGAACAGTGATCCGCGCGGGCGGGCGGGTCAGAGCCCGAGGTTGAGTTTGCGGCTGATCGTGTAGTCGAGCACCGAAACCAGCAGCCAGCTCAGGTTCCAGCGGATCCGGTTCCACGGAGTGGCGCGCTCCTCATGCAGTTCGGGCGTGATCCGTTCGGACGCCTCCGCCTGCGTGGCGATGAATTCGCGCATCCGCTCTGCCAGCGCGGCATCCTCGATCCGCAGCATGATCTCCAGATTGATGAACAGGCTGCGCATGTCGAAATTGGCGCTGCCCAGATAGACCGCATCGTCGAGCACGATCAGCTTGGTGTGCAGCTTGCAGGGGGTGAATTCGTAGATCTCGGCCCGTTTGCCCAGCAGGTAATGATACAGTGAGCGCGTCGCGCCAATGGTTGCGTTGTTGTCCGATTTGCCCGCCATCACCAGCCGCGCCTCGCCCATCTGCGCAATCCGCCCGATCCGGCGCAGCAGCTTTCTCGAGGGCGAGAAATAGGCCATGAACATGTCGAGCCGCTTGCCCCGGTCGAGATCGCGCCCAACGCAGGCGGCCCATTTCGAAAGCCCTCGGGCCGGCCCGCCGACCAGCCAGCGCAGCCCTTCGCCCTCCGACCAGTCCCACTCGCGCACCGCGCGGCGGATCCGCTTGAAATTGCCGTCGACTTCCTCGTTCCAGCTCTGCAGCCGGTCGAACCATCCGACCAGCCCGGCCACCGCCGAACCCTCGAGCGTGATCCCGAGGTCGTTCCAGCCGTTCTCCTCCGGAGGGGCGAAATAGTCGTCCTGGATGTTGAACCCGCCGAACATCGCGCGGCAATCGTCGGCGATGACCATCTTCTGGTGGTTGCGGATCAGATAGCGCTGGGTCCAGAGCGTGCCGAAGACCTGGCAGGTCGCGCCGGCTTTGCGCAGCGGCTCGAGGAAGGGCTGGGACAAATCCGCGCCGAATCCGTCGATCACCAGAGTGACATCGACCCCCCGCCGTGCTGCCGCGACCAGGGCGTCGCGCAGTTCGGTCCCGACCTCATCCTCGAGGAAGATGTAGAAACACAATTTGAGCGTGCGCCGGGCCGAAGCGACCAGCTCGAACAGCGCCGCGCGGCGATCCGCTCCCCCGGGGTAGAACCGCAGCGACTGACCCTGCGCTTCGCAGGAGAAGGGTTCGGGATCGCTGTATCCGGTACCCGCGCCGGGGTCCTGCACTGGGGCATCGGTCATCGCCCGAGGTCCTAGGCCAGCCATGCGGGCTGTGCAAATTCTTGACTCCGCAGCCTCGGAAGGCTATTTGGCAGCCTTTCCCGATTTCATCGAATTTTTCGGAGTGCTGTATGGCGCGCGTAACCGTCGAAGATTGCGTCGACAAGATCCCCAACCGTTTCGATCTCGTGCTGCTGGCGGCCCAGCGGGCGCGCGAGATTTCGGGCGGGGCGGAACTGACGATCGATCGCGATCGCGACAAGAACCCCGTCGTCGCGCTGCGCGAGATTGCCGAACAGACCGTCAAGCCCAAGGAATTGATGGAATCGGCAGTCACCAGCCTGCAGAAGATCCTGCCCGACGACGACGACGAAGCGGATGAAGTCGGCTCGCTCAGCCAGTCGGCCGAAGCGCTGCGGATCACCGCTTCCGCTCCCGCGCGTTCGACCTCGGTCGGGGCCGATTACGAAGGCTGATTGCCTCCGACATTGCAGACGCCAAAGGGCCGCATCCTCACCGGGATTGCGGCCCTTTTGCTTGGCCTGCCTGCTCCGCCCGGCGCTTGAAGGGCAGCAGCAGACTCCATCCGAGCCCGAGCGGGCGCTCGTCCTGATATTCGGCGAGGCCGATCGTCAATCCATCCTGCCCCGCCTGTGCGCTTGCGCGATAGGTTCCGAACAGCCTGTCCCAGCCCGACAGTATGGTGCCGTAATTGCTGTTGGTCTCGCGCTCCAGCACCGAATGATGGACGCGGTGCATATCGGGGGTGACGATCGCGCGGCGTGCCAGCCGATCGAAAGCGGGCGGCAGCGACAGGTTCGCATGGATGAACAGCGTGGCCGCATTGAACGCCACTTCGAAGATGAAGACCGCGATTGCTGCGGGTCCCAGCGCGGCGACTACGGCCATCTTGTAGAGCATCGACAGGCCGATCTCGACCGGGTGGAAGCGCGCCGCGGTGGTAACGTCGAAATCGGGATCGGCGTGATGGACCTGATGTAGGCGCCATAGCAGCGGGACGCGGTGGGTGGCCCAGTGTTGGAGAAACAGCGCGAGATCGAGCGCTATGAGGGTGAGCAGCAGTTCGAGCCAGAACGGCAGCGCGAACTGGTTGAATAGCCCCCATCCGCGCGCCTCCGCCAGTTGCGCGGTGCCGACCATCAGCAGCGGCACCGCCACCCGGACCAGTGCGGTATCGAGCGCGAAGAGCCCCAGATTGGTGCTCCAGCGGCGGGTGCGGCCATGCCGCAGCGCACGGCGCGGTGCGATCATCTCCACCGCCGCCAGCGCAGCGAAGACCAGCGCCATCGCGGCAAGACCGATCATCTGGAAAGTTGGCGATCGCGGATCCATCCCGCCCTATGTGGCGCACAGCCCGCGCGGCGCAAGCCGGCAACCGCATTGCACCGAACCGTGGCGGGAAGTAAGGGCCGACCCAAGGGGAACGGCATGAGCGAACTGGGCGAAGCGATCGGCACCGCGGCCGAAGGCGGCCTGATCGGACGCGCGATCGCGGCCGAGGCGGGTAAGCCCGGCAATGGGCCGTTGGCTCTGGTCGATGGCCATTTCGCCGAAGCCGCCTGCCTCAATTGCGGCACCGCCCTGATAGGGCCGCATTGCCATCGATGCGGCCAGCAGGCGCATCTCCACCGCACTCTGGGCGCCTTCCTGCACGACCTGCTTCACGGTGCGCTGCATTTCGACGGCAAGACGTGGCGCACGCTTCCCGAACTCGCGCTCCGGCCCGGCAAACTCACCCGCCGCTACATCGACGGCGAGCGCGCCCGCTTCGTCTCGCCGATGGCGCTGTTCCTGTTCTCGGTGTTCCTGATGTTCGCCGTCTTCCAGGCGATCGGGCTGACCCCTCCGACCGACATCTCGACCCGTGACGGGATCCGCGCGCAGATCGAGGATGCCCGCACGGACCTCACCGACGAGCGCGATGCGCTGCGGCGGCAGGTGGAGAGTGCACCGGCAGGTTCGCCGACGCGCGCCGCGTTGCAGAGCGAACTCGCTGCCGTCGAGGAGCGAATCGTCGCAGTCGAGCAAACCGGCGAGGTAATGGAGGGCGCAGGTGGGATCGCTTCGGTGTCACACCGCAAGACCGGCTTGAGCTGGCTCGACAAGGGATTGGACAAATGGCGCAACAATCCGGGGCTGATGCTCTACAAGCTGCAAGCCAACAGCTATAAATTCAGCTGGTTGCTGATCCCGCTTTCGGTGCCCTTCGTGTGGCTGCTGTTTCTCTGGCGACGTGGTTTTCGCGCCTACGATCATGCTATTTTCGTGACCTACTCGCTGGCGTTTATGTCGCTGCTGTTCGTGGCTCTGTCGCTGCTCAATGCTCTCGGCGTGACCGGGGGGATCGTGTTGCTCGCAGGCTCGCTGATCCCGCCGGTGCATATCTACAAGCACTTGCGCGGGACTTACGCCCTGACGCGCTTTTCGGCACTATGGCGGCTCTGCGTGCTGGTGATCTTCATCAGTGTGGTCGTAATGCTGTTCCTGCAGATCCTGCTGCTGCTCGGGGCGTTCTAAAGGCTCAGGCGCCGCGCCCGGTCTGCTCCTGCAGCGCGTCGATCCGCTTCGACGCCTGGGCCTTGGTCAGCCCGGTGTCATAGGCCTCGGGATCGCCAGCTTCTTCGCTCAGCGTCTTGAGATAGCTCGCCTGCGCCCCGGTCATCGCCTCGTCGCCGGTGGTCCAGTTCTCGGGCGGTTTCTCGGCATTGGTGACGGGATCGGACTTGGGATGTTCGGTGGGAACGGTGCTGGTCATGGAACAAATCTCCTTTGTCCGACCAACATATTAGTTCCTGCTATGTTCCCGGCGGTGCTGCTCTTCGGCAAAAGAAACGGCGCGCACCGCGGGAAGCAGTGCGCGCCATTCGTAGCTTCGATCAACCTTCGGATTAGGCGCCCGCGGGGGCCGCGCCGCCTTCGCCGCCGAACTTCTTGCCCGCCTTGGGAACTGCGCTGCCGATAATCGGCTTGATCTCGATCTGGCCGCCCTTGGGCCTGTCGGTGCGATCGATCGTACCGTCCTTGATCAGCCGATCGATCTCCTCGCCGGTCAGCGTCTCGTATTCGAGCAGTGCCTGCGCCAGCAGATGGAGCTTGTCCTCCTGCTCGCTCAACACTTCGGTCGCTCGCTTGAGCCCGGCTTCGACCAGTTCCTTGATCTCGGCGTCGATCAGCTTGTTCGTTTCCGAGCCGCCCATAGTGCGCGCGGTCTGGCCCATGCCGAGATAGCCTTCCTGGCTTTCCTCGTATTGCAGCGGGCCGAGCTTGTCGCTCATGCCCCATTTGGTGACCATCGAGCGCGCCAGATCGGTCGCGTACTGGATATCGCCCGAGGCGCCGCTGGAGACCTTGTTGTGGCCGAAGATGATCTCCTCCGCCACGCGCCCACCCATCGCGACCGCGAGGTTCGCGTGCATCTTGTCGCGGTGGTAGGAATAGCTGTCGCGCTCGGGCAGGCGCATCACCATGCCCAGCGCGCGGCCGCGCGGGATGATCGTCGCCTTGTGGATCGGGTCCGAGGCAGGCTCGTTGATCGAGACCAGCGCATGCCCCGCCTCGTGATAGGCGGTCATCTTCTTCTCGTCCTCGGTCATCACCATCGAACGCCGTTCGGCGCCCATCATGACCTTGTCCTTGGCGTCCTCGAACTCCTGCATGGCGACCAGACGCTTGTTGCGCCGTGCGCCCAGCAGCGCCGCCTCGTTGACGAGGTTGGCGAGATCGGCACCCGAAAAGCCCGGGGTGCCGCGCGCGATGGTGCGGCTGTTGACGTCGGGCGCCAGCGGCACCTTCTTCATGTGCACCGCGAGGATCTTCTCGCGCCCTTCGATATCGGGGATCGGGACGACGACCTGGCGATCGAACCGGCCCGGACGCAGCAGCGCGGGGTCGAGCACGTCGGGACGGTTGGTCGCCGCGATGATGATGATGCCTTCATTGGCCTCGAACCCGTCCATCTCGACCAGCAGCTGGTTGAGCGTCTGCTCGCGCTCGTCGTTGGAATTGCCCAGGCCGTGCCCGCGGCTGCGGCCCACGGCATCGATCTCGTCGATGAAGAGGATGCAGGGCGCGTTCTTCTTGGCCTGTTCGAACATGTCGCGCACGCGGCTGGCACCGACGCCGACGAACATCTCGACGAAGTCCGAGCCCGAGATGGTGAAGAAGGGCACGCCCGCTTCGCCCGCGATGGCGCGCGCCAGCAGCGTCTTGCCGGTACCGGGCGAGCCGACCAGCAGCGCGCCCTTGGGAATCTGTCCGCCGAGCTTGGAGAAGCGCTGCGGGTCCTTGAGGAATTCGACGATCTCCTCCAGCTCCTCGCGCGCCTCGTCGATGCCCGCGACATCGTCGAAGGTGACTTTGCCCTGTTTTTCGGTGAGCATCTTGGCCTTGGACTTGCCGAAGCCCATCGCGCCGCCCGCGCCGCCGCCCTTCTGGACCTGGCGCAGCGCGAAGAAGGCGATGCCGAGAATGAGGATGAACGGCAGCGACTGGATGAGCATGTAGGTGAGAACACCCATCTCTTCCTTGGCCGCACCGGTGTAGGGAACGTCGTTTTCTTCGAGCAGCGCGGTCAGCGAGGTGTCGTTGGCGACGGGGACCGAGGAAAAGGCCTCGCCATTGGACAGCGTGCCGGTAATCCGGTCTTCGGAGATGCTGACATTCTGAACCGCGCCTTCGGCAACGCGGTCGCGGAATTCGGAATAGCCGAGCTCCTCGCCGGCGGGCTGCGCGCTGCCGCCGAACACCGAGACCACGACCAGCAGGGCAAGGAAAATCCCGCCCCAGATCATCAGGCTCTTTACCCAGGGGTTGGGACCATTGTCCTGGGGGTCGCCCGGCTCGTTCTGATCTCTCATGTCACGCACATCCTTTCGCGATCTCCAATGTAGGCGCGCGGGTGTGAATGACAAGTTGCCGAAATGCGCATCGGCCGCCCGGAATCAGGCAATGATCCGGTCGAACAGCCAGTAGCTCCCGGTGATGCCGATTGCATAGGCCGCAAGTCGAACGGCCGGGGGCTCGGCGTGGGGGGAAACCCGCTGCAGCACGCGGCGCAGCGCCAGCACCGCGGCGATCACCAGCAATTGCCCTGCCTCGACCCCGAGGTTGAAGGTGACCAGCGCAGCCGGCACCTCGCCCTCGGGCAGACCGATCTCGCGCAGCGCGCCAGCGAAACCGAAGCCGTGGAACAAGCCAAAACCGAATGCCACGGCCCAGGGCAACCGCCGCGTCAGCGTCTCGCCGTCGCCGCGCGCCAGTTCGACCGCGAGGAACACGATCGACAGCGCGATCAATGCCTCGACCGGGCGCGACGGCAGCCCCGCATAGCCAAAGGTGACCGCCGCCAGCGTCAGCGAATGCGCCAGCGTAAAGGCGGTCGCAGCCTTCACTACGGTCCAGCCGCGCGCCACCAGCAGCACCAGCGCGATCACGAACAGCAAGTGATCCCAGCCTTCGAGGATGTGCTCGACCCCGAGCCCGAAATAACTGCGCCAGACCTGTGCCGCGGCGGGGATTCCGGCGATCGTCGCCTCGGGCTCGGAAGCGGTGAGGCGATGGGTCTGCACCGCACGTCCGAGCGGGACCACGCGCAGCAGCGCGTCACCGGCAACGACGAGATCGCGCGCGCCGATGCGCCGATCGGCGACCGAGCCATCGCATTCGACTTCGACGCCGCCGATCAGCGCCGCTGCGCCGCTGCGAACGACCAGCTCGCCCGCCATGCGGCAATTGTCGGGTGGCGTGGGAAATGCCAGCCGCGCGGCGGGCGAGGCGACCGGCTGCTTCCAGTCGAGCCGCCAGCGGTTCTCGTCGAGCTGGGTGAAGGAGATCGCCACCGGGCGCAGCTCGTCGGCCCGCGCACTGTCGGGCCATGCGAACGCCGCCCCGAGCAAGGCGGCCAGCAACAGCGCGGCCAGACAATTCGCAGCGCGCAAGATCACTCGGCGATCTCGACCCGATAGGCGTTGCGCAGCAGGCGATAGGCGGCCTCGGTGCGCGAGGCGATGGTCGCGCCGCGCCAATCGTCCTCGACCTGCTTGCGGATTTCGCCGAGCGGCGGAACCGCCCCTGCCTCGCGCGCTCGCAGCCGGACCAGATGCCAGCCGAAGCCCGAAGGAACCGGACCCTGCCAACTTTCGCCGGGATCCAGATCCGCAGTCGCTGCGGCGAACTGGCGACCGTAGCGGTCGGTTACGCTGCGAAAGGTCGCATTTTCCTGCGACGCCGGGACCGAGAGCGGCTCGCCCAGCCCGCGCCAGTCTGCGCCGCGCTCCAACTGGTCCAGAGCCACGCGCGCGGTGGCCTCATCTGCGAAATAGAGCTGGTCGAAGCTGGCACTGTCGCCACATGCAAATCGCTCGGGGTGCGCCGCCAGCCATTCGCGCAAGACTGCCTCGCTTGGCACTGCGGTCTCCGCCTGCGCGCTTGCCAGCGCGTCCATCTTCTTCGCCAGCCGCCGCCGGACCACGGCATCGTCGCGGTCGAGCCCCAGCCGCAGCGCCTCGCGATAGAGCACCTCGTCGCGCAGCCAGCGCTCGATCAGCCCGTCGAGCTCGGCATCGGTCGGCGGGCGCTGCATCATCGCCTCGAATTGCAGCGCCAGGCTGGCCTGCACCTCGCGGTCGACCGCGATGCTGCGGCTGTCGGGATCCGCCTCCTCGCCGCGCCAGGCGAACAGCGCGAACAGCAGTGCGCCGGCGGCGAGGAAATGGACGAGCGGATCGCGCGCCCAGTTGCGGATCACGATTTCTCCATGATTGCGGGCGCGGTCGGGCGCGGTGTCGTCGGCGACGACATGGGAGAGGGCCGGATCCAGATCGGTGAACTGTAGGCCCGCTCCTGCGCCACCGAGGCTTTGACCACCTCGTCGGACAGCTCCATCCCGAAGCGCAAGCGGTCGAACAGCGGCCAGCGCGGGGTCGGAATTTCGAGCACGCGGACATAATAGAAGGCGCGCTGCCCGGCCTCGTAATCGGGATCGGTCCAGGCCGTGCGCAATTCGGGCGCGCCGATGCTGTTGGCATAGCTCGCCTTCATGCGGTCGACCGTATCGCCGACCGGTGGCACCTTGCCGCCGACCCGCTTGCGCTCGGTCATGTCGGACCAGACCACGTCGTAGACGCGTTCCTGCGCCTCTCCGCTCTCGTCGACCCAGCCCTTGACCACCTGCACGCGGTCGAGATTGGCGCCATCGGGATCTTTCAGCGCCGAGATCATCAGCACCGGCGCGCGCCCGCTGGCGGACAGTTCACCGCCCATCGGCACGCCGCGCTGGTAGCCTGCGCGCACCCAGTCGCCGCGCCAGTCCGCGGCGGTGAAGTCGAAGCCGGCGAAGACGCGCAGCACCATCCGGGGGCCGGTGGTGGCATAGACCTCGCGCCGCTTGAAAGCGTCGAAGATCTCCGCCCGCGTGTTGCCCCGCGCCCAGGCCGCGGCATAGCCGCCCGCGAGATAGTGCCAGCCGAAGCGCCCCTCGCTGGTGCCCAGATTCTGCGGCGCCATCGCGCGCTGCGGATTGGGCTCGTTGCCGGTGTGCTTGCCGAAGAAATTGTCCTCGTCGGCAGTCGCCAGACCGGTGTGGCTATCGGTCGAGCCTACCAGCCCGAAGGCGTAGGGATTGGCGCCGGTGCGCTGCTCGATCGACAGCCCGCGCTTGAGCGCCTCGCGGACGTAATTCCCGCGTTGCATCTCCGGTGTGGCCGTGGCGGTGAGCGGCAGATTGCCCAGTTCCCAGCCGGCGGTGCCGAACCCTGCGAACTCGTCGTTTGGCGACATGAAGGGATGCGCCTCGCTGTCGCCCTTGATCTGGGTCGCCTCGACCACCGGCTCCCAGCGCGCTCGCTTGCGCGCGTATTCCGCGGTCATCGGCCCGCCGCCGGGCATGGTCAGCTCGAACATCAAACCGTTGGAAAGGTTGGAGTTGTGCGGGATCGCCAGCACCTGTCCGCCGGTGCCCTTCTCATAGGCGTCCATATAGTCCCACAGCCCCTCGGCCGCGGTGTCGATGCCCGGATAGGGGACCACCTTCGCGGTCCTGACGCTGCCGTCGCGAAACATCACCACCCGGTGGAGATTGTTGCCATCGGGCATGAGCGTGTATTCGAATCCCGCCAGTGCGGTGAATTCGCCCGGTCGATTGTAGCGGTCGAGCATGGCGAGATGCGCATCCCATATCGTTCGCGTCGCCTCGCGCTGCCGCTCGGGATCCCTCAAAGCGGCGGGCAAATTATCGTTGGAAGCGGCGGTGATCAGTTCGGCGATGGCACGCTGCGAGCCTTGCGGCCCCTCGTGCATCATGTCGTACCAGCGCCTGAGCGTGGGATCTCGCACCAGAATGCGCGGGGCATCGTAGAGCCGCCGGGTCGCGCCCAGCGCATCGGAATGGTCGGTGATCACGAGAAAATCGAGCGGGCGGTCGAGCTGCGCCGCGAGCCCGGTGGTGGCGGTGACTTCGCGCCCGCTGGCGAATTGCAGCGCCTCCTCCGGCCCCAGCCGGACACCGAAGCCGAAAGCGTCGATAGAATTGTCGGTGTGGAGATGGGTATCGCCCCAATAGGGCCGGTCGGGAAATTCGGCGAGCTCGATCGTGCCGCTGCCGTCGCCGCGCTGGACCTCGCTACCGGCGGTTTCCATGCCGCAGCCTGCCAGCGCCGCTCCGAGACCCAGGCACGCCATCCCCGCAATTATCCTGCGCATCGCACTCTCCCCCAGACCCGGCGCGAATGTGCGCAATCCGCGCGGACGAAGTCAAGCGGCGGCTAGAACGGCAAGATGCTTCCCGAAGTGTCGGAGATGAACCAGAAATAGCCGCCCAGCCCGGCCGCCAGCGCGGAAAGCGCCAGCGCCACCAGCATCAGCAAGCCATCGCGCACCAGGATTGCCAGGCCGAAAGCGGCGATCGGCACCATCGGTGCGCTGCTCGCGAAAGGCACCAGTTCGAGCGGTGGAACCGTGCAGCACAGCATCACCACGACGACCGCCGCGAGCTTCTGCATCCGCGGGCCGGCAAACCGCTCGAGCCGTCCTTTGAACCAGCGGTCGAGGAACGCAGCCACGCCTTCCAGCTTCTTCGCCGCAGCTAGCAGCTTCTTCGCGCCGACCGAACGGCGCTGGATGACTTGCGGCAGCCACACGTGGTCCCGCCCGAGCAGCTGCTGCACCGCGACCAGCGCGATGATCAGCGCGAGCAGCGTGGGAACGCCGGGGACAATCCCGCCGATGGTCATCTCGATCAGCGCCGGCACCAGCAGGAACGGCCCGAAACTGCGCTTGCCGAACTTGTGGAGCACATCGGCGACCCGGACTTCCTCGGCGCCGGAGGCCAAATCCTCCAGCGTTTCCACCGTTTCGCTGACATTGTGCGGCTCTTGCGTCATCGCTACGCCTCTCCGCCGCTCAACGGGCGCAAGCGCCAGATGGCCCCCGCGCCGTTAGGCCGAGGATTTGAGCAGCGCCGAACGCTCGCAGCTGCAGACTACCTCGCCGCGCTGGTTGAGCGCTTCGTGGCGGAAGGTCACGATCCCCTGCCCGGGGCGCGACTTGCTTGCGCGCAGGCCGATCACCTCGCTGCGCGCGCGCAGCGTGTCGCCGATGAACACCGGGTTGGGGGTCACCACCTTGTCGAAACCCAGATTGGCGACCAGCGTGCCCAGAGTGGTGTCGCCGACCGAGAGCCCGACCAGCAGCGCGAAGGTGAAGGTCGAATTGACCAGGATCTGCCCGAACCCGCTTTCCTTCGCCGCCTCGACATCGAGATGCAGCGGCTGGGGATTGTGCGTCATGGTCGAGAACAGCAGATTGTCGGTCTCGGTCACGGTGCGTCGAATCTCGTGTTCGAGTGTATCGCCCACGGTCCATTGGTCGAAAAACTTGCCGGCCATCAGGAGGCCGCCCCCATCACGGCCTTGACCTCGAGGAAGTCGTGGAACCCGAACCGGCCCCATTCGCGGCCGTTGCCGCTCTTCTTGTAGCCCCCGAAGGCGGCATGCATGTCGTGGCCGCCATTGATCGCCACCCGCCCCGCACGGATCCGCCGTGCGAGCTTCTTGGCGGTCTCGACGTCGTCGCCGGTTATCTGACTGGCAAGCCCGTATTCGGTGTCGTTGGCGATCCGCACCGCGTCATCGTAATCCTCATAGGCGAGAATGGTGAGCACCGGGCCGAAGATCTCCTCACGCGCGATCGTCATGTCGTTAGTGACATCGGCGAACACCGTGGGGCGGACGTAATGGCCGGTTTCCAGTCCCTCGGGCTTGCCCGGTCCGCCCGCGACCAGCGTGGCGCCCTCAGCCATGCCCTGTTCGATCAGCCCCTGGATCTTGTCCCACTGCGCTTTGGAAACCACTGGCCCGATGGTGGCATTGCCCTTGGGATCGCCGGGCACGACCTTCTCCGCCGCTTCCTTGGCCGCTGCCTTGGCTTCCTCCATCCGCTGGTGGGGAACCAGCATCCGGCTGGGCGCGGTGCAGGTCTGGCCCGAATTGCCCATCATCGCGGTCGTGCCGCGCGCGACCGACTGGGCGAAAACCGAATCGTCGAGCACGATATTGGGGCTCTTGCCGCCCAGTTCCTGCGCCACGCGCTTGACCGTCGCGGCGGAATTGGCGGCGATGGCGACGCCCGCGCGGGTCGAGCCGGTGAAGCTCACCATGTCGATATCCGGATGGCCGCTGATCGCCTCGCCCGCGCCCGGTCCGTCGCCGTTGACGAGGTTGAACACGCCCGCGGGCACGCCCGCCGCATCCATGATCTCGGCGAAGATGACGGCGTTGAACGGCGCGATTTCCGACGGCTTCAGGATCATCGTGCAGCCCGTCGCGAGCGCCGGAAAGACCTTGCAGGCAATCTGGTTGAGCGGCCAGTTCCAGGGGGTGATCATCCCGACCACGCCGATCGGTTCGTAGAGGTGCAGCGTCGGCCCGTCCTGGCGCTCGAACTCGAAACTCTCCAGCACCTCGATCGCGGTCTGGCAGTGCCCGGCAAGCAGGCCGACATGCGGTCCATTGGCGAGCGACATCGGCGCGCCCATCTCCTCGCTGATCGCGGCAGCCAGATCCTCGCGGCGCTTCCCGATCTCGGCCAGAATCGCGCGCAGCAGGTCGAGCCGGGTCTCGCGGCTGGAGAACTGCCAGTCCTCGAAGGCGCGGCGCGCGGCCGCAACCGCGCTTTCGACATCGGCGGCGCTGCCGAAAGAAATGTGGCCGATCGCCTTTTCGGTGGCGGGGTTCTCGACCTCGCGGGTGTCGGCCCGGGCCGGATCGACCCATTGGCCGTCGATGTAGAATTTCGTGCAATCGCGCATGGTCATACTCCTTGGATGCCGCCCTAGCTGCCCTGCCCCCAGCGCGCCACCACCTCGGCGCCGTCCTCGGCGCTGTCGCGGATCGTGCCCGGGGTCCGTTCGAAACGCGGCGCGGGCGCGGTGTGCCAGACGCCGTCGCGTTCCACATAGGAACCGCGCGCCTGCAGATGCGGGTGGGTGCGCGCCTCGTCGACCGGCAGAACGGGCGCGAAGCAGGCGTCGGTGCCTTCGAGCAGTTCGGTCCAGTCGGCAGCGGTCCTTGTCTTGAACAGCGCCGCGAGCCGCCCGGTGTAATCGTCCCAATTGGCGGGGTCCATCTGGCCCTGGCGCAATTCCTCGGGCGCCTCGGCCCTGTCGAGCAGCTCGGCGTAGAATTGCGGCTCGATCGCGCCGACGCTGATCTCGCGCCCGTCGGCGCATTCGTAGCAGCGGTAGAAATGCGCCGCGCCGCCGAGCATGCCCTTACCGCGCTCGGTGCTGAGATGCGGCGCGTGGCGCGCGCCGAAGAAGAAGCTCATCAGGCTGGTTGCGCCATCGACGATCGCGGCATCGACCACCTGGCCCTGCCCCGAGCGCTCCCGCTCATAGAGCGCGGCGAGAATGCCGAGCGCGCAATAGAGCGACCCGCCGCCGAAATCGCCGACCAGGTTCTGCGGCGGGGTGGCGGTCTCGCCCGCGCGCCCAACCGCCGCCAGCGCGCCGGTGATGGCGATGTAATTGATGTCGTGACCCGCCGTCTTGGCGAGCGGGCCGTCCTGCCCCCAGCCGGTCATCCGCGCGAAGATCAGCCGCGGATTGTCCGCCAGCAGCACCTCGGGGCCCAGCCCCAGCCGCTCCATCACCCCGGGGCGATAGCCTTCGACCAGCACATCGGCATGACGAACGGCATCGCGGCAGAAGCTCTGGCCCTCCTCGGTCTTGAGATCGACCGCGACGCGGTGGCGGCCGCGCTCGACCACCGGGTTGAGCACCTGCGTGCCCGCGCGCTCGATCCGCACCACCTCGGCGCCCATGTCGGCGAGCAGCATCGCGACATGCGGCCCCGGCCCGATCCCGGTGAATTCGACGACCTTGAGACCCTTCAGCGGGCCGGCGGAACCGGTATCGACCATATCATCTCTCTCCTGTTTGCCCATCGCATTGCACGGCGCGCGCCGTCCCGCAACCGCGCGGCGGGTCGATGCAAAAAGGTTGTCTTTCGCGCCCCGAAGCGGCACCGCGAGCCGACATGCCATCCGCGCCTTCAAAACCCGCCCGAGCCGTCAGGTGAGCGAGCTGCAACGCGAATTCCGCGATGCGCTGGGCTCCTTCGCGACCGGCGTCACCATCGCCACCACGCTGGCGGGCGATGGCGAACCCGTCGGGGTGACCGCGAGCAGCTTCAATTCGGTCAGCCTCGATCCGCCGCTGGTCCTGTGGTCGCTGGCCAAGAACTCGCTGTCGCGCGAGGCGTTTTCCTCCAGCGGGCATTTCGCGGTCCATGTGCTCGCCGCCTCGCAGCGCGCGCTGTCCGACCGCTTCGCGCGCTCGGGCTCCGACAAATTCGAAGGCGTCGACTGGCTGCGCGGCAAGCTGGGGTCGCCGGTCTTCCCCGAATTCGCCGCGCGGTTCGAATGCCGCACCCGCCATGAATACGAGGGCGGCGACCACATCATCCTGGTCGGCGAGGTGGTCGAGTTCGAGGCGCGGCCGGTGGCGCCGCTGCTGTTCCTCGCCGGGCGCTACGCCCGCCACCTGCCCGATGCCGGGCCGACCGCAGAGAGCGAGGATATCCTCAACGAAGCGCTCTCGCTCGAACGCGCGCTCGAGACGGTGGTCGAAGGCAAGCTGGGGGAAGCCGAACTGGCCGAGACGAGGCGGCTGATGCAGCGGATCATCGAACTGGCGCGCGGCGCCTCGACCTGAGCCCCTTTCGCAGGCCACACGAGACGCTATGGTCGCCGCCCGAGGAGAGTGTGGTCATGAGCGAATTCGTCGAGCCCCCGCGCAGCAGCAGCGCAACCCATTGCACGGCAGAGCAGTACGAGGCGCTCTACCGCCGCTCGCTCGAACAGCCCGACGCCTTCTGGCTCGAGCAGGCCGAGCGGCTCGACTGGTTCACCCCGCCCACGCAGGGCGGCGAATGGTCCTACGACCCGGTGTTCATCGAATGGTTCGGCGATAGCACGCTCAACCTGTGCCACAACGCGGTCGATCGCCATCTTGCGGACAAGGCCGACAGCACCGCGCTGATCTTCGAGCCCGACGATCCCGTCGGCGAGAGCCGCAGCCTCACCTATCGCGAGCTGCATGGCGAGGTTGTGCGGATGGCCAATGCGCTCAAGGCGCTGGGCGTCGCCAGGGGCGACCGCGTCACGCTCTACATGCCGATGATCGTCGAGGGCGTCACCGCCATGCTTGCCTGCGCGCGGATCGGCGCGGTGCATTCGGTGGTGTTCGGCGGCTTCTCGCCCGAGGCGCTGGCGGGGCGGATCGTCGATTGCGACAGCCGCTTCGTCGTGACCGCCGATGGCGGAATGCGCGGCGGCAGACCGGTGGCGCTCAAAGCCAATGTCGACGCCGCGCTGGCGCATGACGGCGTCGCGGTCGATGGGGTGCTGGTGGTGCGCCACACCGGCGCTGAGACTGCGATGCAGGCCCCACGCGACCGCTGGTTGCACGAACTCGCCAGCGACGAGGACTGCCCCTGCGCGGAAATGCGCGCCGAGGATCCGCTGTTCATCCTCTACACCTCGGGTTCGACCGGCAAACCCAAGGGCGTGCTCCACACCACCGGCGGCTATGGCGTCTGGACCGCGGCGACCTTTCACTACGTCTTCGACTACCAGCCGGGCGAGGTGTTCTGGTGCACCGCCGATATCGGCTGGGTGACCGGGCACAGTTATGTTGTCTATGGGCCGCTGCTCAACGGCGCGGCGCAGGTCATCTTCGAGGGCGTGCCCAATTATCCCGACCACGGCCGGTTCTGGGATGTGGTCGACAAGCATTCGGTCGCCATCCTCTACACCGCGCCGACCGCGATCCGCGCGCTGATGCGCGAGGGCGACGAACACGTGACCAGCCGCGACCGCTCCTCGCTGCGGCTGCTGGGCACGGTGGGCGAACCGATCAATCCCGAGGCCTGGCGCTGGTATTTCGAAGTGGTCGGCGACAAGCGCTGCCCGGTGGTCGACACCTGGTGGCAGACCGAGACCGGCGGTGCGATGATCACCACCCTGCCCGGCGCGCATGCGATGAAGCCCGGCAGCGCCGGTCTGCCCTTCTTCGGAATCCGCCCGCAATTGCTCGATGCCGAGGGCGAGGTGCTCGAGGGCGCCGCTGCGGGCAATCTCGCGATCACCCATAGCTGGCCCGGCCAGGCGCGCACCGTTTACGGTGATCACGACCGCTTCGTGCAGACCTATTTCAGCACCTATATGGGCCAATATTTCACCGGCGACGGCTGCCGCCGCGACGAGGACGGCTATTACTGGATCACCGGAAGGGTGGACGACGTGATCAACGTCTCGGGCCACCGCATGGGAACCGCCGAGATCGAGAGCGCGCTTGTGCTCCACGACAGCGTCGCAGAGGCAGCGGTGGTCGGCTGCCCGCACGACATCAAGGGCCAGGGCATCTATTGCTACGTCACGCTCTATGCGGGTCGCGAGGGGTCCGACGCGCTCGCGGAGGAACTGCGCCAGCATGTCCGCAAGGAGATCGGTCCGATCGCCACCCCCGACCACATCCAGTTCACCGACGGCCTGCCCAAGACCCGCTCGGGCAAGATCATGCGCCGCATCCTGCGCAAGATCGCCGAGAACGAGTTCGGCGCGCTGGGCGACACCTCGACGCTGGCCGACCCCTCGCTGGTCGAACGGCTGATCGAGGGGCGCCAGAACCGCTGACCGGCCGGGCTACCCCGCACCACACGGCTTGCGCCTTTCGCCCGCGCGGATAGGATGGGTTCGCGATCGAAACCAATCCACCAGACGCCCGGGAGAGCGCCATGAGCTACGAGACCATCACCACCACCCGCGCCGGCAATGTGCTGAAGCTGACGCTCAACCGGCCCGAGCAGCTCAACGCCTGCCCGCCGCAAATGGCCGACGAGATTTTCGACGCAGTCCGCGATCTCGACGGTGCGCGCGCCGTTCTGATGACCGGCGAGGGCCGCGCCTTCTGCTCGGGCGCGGATCTCGCCGCCAATGCGGACAAATCGGGCAGCGGCCCTATCAACGGCGGCGACCGCGCCTTCACCTCGCTGCAGCGGCACTACAATCCGATGATCCAGGCGCTCGCCAGCGTGCCGGTGCCGGTGGTCTCCGCGGTGCAGGGCCCGGCTGCCGGGGTCGGCTGCTCGATCGCGCTGGCGGCGGATTTCGTGATTGCCGGCAAGAGCGGCTATTTCCTCCAGGCCTTCGTCAACATCGGGCTGGTCCCCGATGGCGGGTCGAGCTGGATGCTGCCCCGCCTCGTCGGCACCGCGCAGGCGACGCGGATGATGATGCTGGGCGAGAAGATCCACGGCGAGGAAGCCGAGCGGATCGGGCTGATCTACAAATGCGTCGAGGACGAGGCGCTGACCGCAGAGGCCGAGGCGCTGGCCGAAAAGCTCGCCAACGGCCCGACGCTGGCGCTGGGGCTGATGAAGCGCAACATTCGCGCCGGGCTGGAGAGCGATTTCACCGCGACGCTGCTGATGGAAGCGCAGGGCCAGCGCGAGGCCGGGATGAGCCAGGATTCGATGGAGGGCGCGATGTCCTTCCTCCAGAAGCGCAAACCCGAATTCAAGGGCGCCTGAGCGCGCTCGCCTAGAGCATGATGATTTGAATGGAGCCTGCTCTCCCCTCCCCTCGGGGAGGGGTCGGGGGTGGGGGAGCGCGCCACAGGCGCGCGTCCAGGCCATCGGCGTAGTACACCCCCACCCGGCCTCCCCCTCAAGGGGGAGGAGCAGGTCGGGTCAATGAAAACTAGTAGTGGTCCAGCCCGAAAACGAGGCTGAAACGAAAAGGGGCGGCACCATGGCCGCCCCTTTCTTTTGTCGGTCGACCGCGCCTCAGGCGAAGGCGTCGCGCTTGATGGTGATCACCTGCGGATAGGTGAATTCCTTCAGGCCATCGATGCCGTATTCGGCGCCGATGCCCGACTGCTTGTGCCCGCCGAAGGGCGCGAAGGGCGAGAGGTGCATGAACTCGTTGACCCACACCGTGCCGGTTTCCATCCGCTCGGCGACTGCGACGCCCTGCTCGGCATCGGCGGTCCAGACCGCACCCGCGAGCCCGTATTCCGAGGCATTGGCGCGCTCGATCGCCTCGTCGACGGTGGCGAATTTCATCAGTGGCATGACCGGGCCGAACTGCTCCTCGGCGACGATCCGCGCATCCTCGGGCGGATTGTCGAGGATGGTGATGGGCACGTAATAACCCGTCCCCGAAGGATCGACATCGCCCCCGGCGAGGAACTGGTAGCCCTGGTCCTTGGCGTCCTGGATCAGTTCGCAGACGCGCTCGAACTGCTTCTTGTTCTGGATAGGGCCCACCCCGGTGCCCTGCTGCGCGCCGTCGCCGACCTTCACCGTCTTGGCGTAGGCGGCGATCGCCTTGGACAGATCGTCGTAGATGTCCTCGTGGATATAGATCCGCTTGGCGGCGATGCAGACCTGCCCGGCGTTGGAGAAGCTCGACCAGAACAGCTGTTCGGCGACCTTCTCGACATCGGCATCGGCGAGCACGATCGAGGCGTCGTTGCCGCCCAGCTCGAGCGTGATGCGCTTCAAATCCTTGCTCGCGCCTTCCATGATCTTCTTGCCGGTCGCAGTCGAGCCGGTGAAGGTGATCTTGTCGATGCCCGGGTGGCTCGTGATCATCGGGCCCAGCTCGTCGGGGCCGGTGATGATGTTGACCGTGCCCGCGGGCACGACGTCCTTGATCAGCTCGGCGATCCGCAGTGTGGTCAGCGGGGTGAAGGGCGAAGGCTTGAGCACGATGGTGCAACCCGCGACCAGCGCCGGCACGATCTTCTGGATCGCCATCATGATCGGGAAGTTCCACGGCACGATCCCGCCGACCACGCCCACCGGGACACGGCGGGTGCGCGACAGGCGGGTGTCGTCGTCCTGGTTGATCACATCCTCGAGCCGCAGCGTGGATTGCGCCGCGGCGAGCCCGGCGGCACCGTAGATCTCCTGCTGCGCCTGGTTGTGCGGCTTGCCCTGCTCGCTGGTGAGCAGGCGGAACAGCTCGTCGGCGTTCTCCTTGATCGTCGCGGCGATTCCCTGCACCACCTTCTGGCGTTCTTCGGGCGTGGTCTTCTTCCAGCTCTGGAAGGCGCGGCGCGCGGCGGCAACCGCGCGGTCGAGCTCGTCCTGGCCCGCGGAAGGGACCTGGCCGACGACTTCCTCGGTGGCGGGGTTGATGACATCCATCGTCCCCGCGGTGGTGACGAGCTCGCCGTCGATCAGATTGGAATAGGTCTTGGTCATCTCTCTCTCCCGTATGTGTCAGCGGATCCCTGTGGGCGTTCCCGCCTAAGCTCGGCCTAAGCTGGGAACGCGAATCTCGGTTGCAATATGAGACTAGGCCTTCGTGCGGGCGAGCGCCAGCGGGCATCGCCGGGTCGGGCGTGGCACTCGCCGGAACGCTGGGTCAGCCACTTTCGCGCTGCGTCAGCAGCCCGCGCCCGATCACCTGCGCCTGGATTTCCGCCGCGCCTTCGAAGATGTTGAGGATCCGCGCATCGCACAGCACCCGGCTCACCTCGTATTCGAGCGCATAGCCATTGCCGCCGTGGATCTGGACCGCATTGTCGGCATTGGCCCAGGCGACCCGCGCGGCGAGCAGCTTGGCCATGCCCGCCTCGATGTCGCAGCGCTCGCTCTTGTCCTTGTGGCGCGCCGCGGAATAGGTCAGCTCGCGCGCCATCAGCTGCTCGACCGCCATCAGCACCAGCTTGTCCGCCACGCGCGGGAAGGCGAGCAGCGGCTTGCCGAACTGGCGCCGCTCGCCGGCATAGCGCAGCGCGAGATCGAAGGCGTGCCAGCCGACCCCGATGGCGCGTGCCGCGGTCTGGATCCGCGCGCCCTCGAAGGTGCGCATCAATTGCTTGAACCCCTGGCCCTCAGCGCCGCCGAGCAGCGCGTCGCCGGGCACCGCGAAACCGTCGAAGCCGAGCGTGTATTCCTTCATTCCGCGATAGCCGAGCACCGCGATCTCGTCGCCCGCCAGCCCCTCGTCGGGAAAGGGATCGGCCTCGCTGCCGCGGGTCTTTTCGGCGAGCAGCATCGACAGCCCGCCATAGCCCGGCGTCTCGGCGTCGGTGCGGCACAGCAGCGTCATCAGATCGGCGCGCGCGGCGTGGGTGATCCAGGTCTTGGAGCCATGGACCCGCCAGTCGCCAGCCTCGTCCCTGACCGCGCGGGTGCGGACCGAGGCGAGGTCGGAGCCGGTGTCGGGCTCGGTAAAGACCGCAGTCGGCAGGATCGAGCCATCCGCGAGCCGCGGCAGGTAATGCGCCTTCTGCGCCTCGGTTCCGTTCTCGCCGATCAGCTCGCTGGCGATCTCGGAGCGGGTGCCCAGCGACCCGGCGCAAATCCAGCCGCGCGAGAGCTCCTCGGAAACCAGGCACATCGCCAGCTTGCCCAGCCCCAGCCCGCCATAGCGCTCGTCGATGCAGACCCCGAACACGCCGAGCTGCGCCATCTCGTCGACCAGTTCGATCGGGATCAGCGCATCGGCGAGGTGCCAGCCTTGCGCATGCGGGGCGATCCGGTCGGCGGTGAAGGCGCGGAACTGGGTGCGGATCATATCGAGCGTCTCGTCGTCGAAGCCTTCGTCGGGCACGCGCCCCTCGGCAAGGTGGCTCGCCAGCGCCGCACGGTGCTGCGCGGTGCTGCCATCGTCGAGGAAGCGCCGAACGGCGGGGTCTTCGGCAAAGCTCCTCGCCGCGTCGGCGGTGCCGAGCTCTGCGGGACGGACGAACTCGCTCTGGCTCATCGGCAGCGCGCTGGTGAGCTGGTGGCAATATTCCCCGAAGCCGATCGCCAGCGCCAGCTTTTCGACCTCGCCGAAGCGGCCCGCGGCCTCGACTCGCGCCGCCCAGTCGGCGACCGCCTCCAGCGCGGCGACTGTGGTGCCGATCCAAGCGAAGCCATGGACGCGGCGCTGCTCGCGCTCGATCAGCGAGGGGTCGGGCTTTCCGCCGGGAGCGACCAGAGCGGCGGTCGCCGCGCGCACTGCGTCGCGATAGAGGCGCGCGGCGGCGCAGGCCCGGCGGGCCGTTTCGATCCAGTCGTTCATAGAATTCCACCCATCCCGGCGTGACGCCTTTTGCGGCAAGAAACCCGCAATCGCGGCAAATTGCAATCGCCGAACCGGGATCCTGCAAACCGGCCGGCGAAACAAAGTGCCGCGCAGCCGCCTGATAGAAATGCTGTGTTTCGCCGCGCGGACGCGAGGATTTAGAGGACCGGAGCATCATGACCCGCATCCTCACCCATCTAGAACGGCTCGAAGCCGAAAGCGTCCACATCATGCGCGAGGTCGTCGCCGAGGCCGAGAAGCCGGTGATGCTTTATTCGGTCGGCAAGGACAGTGCGGTGATGCTGCATCTGGCGCGCAAGGCCTTCTATCCCGCGCCGCCGCCCTTCCCGCTGCTCCATGTCGACACCACCTGGAAGTTCAAGGCGATGTACGCGCTGCGCGAGAAGGCCGCGCGCGAGGCGGGGATGGAGCTGCTGGTCCATCGCAACCCCGAAGCCATCGAGCGCGGGATCAACCCCTTCGATCACGGGTCGCTGCACACCGATATGTGGAAGACAGAAGGGCTCAAGCAGGCGCTCGACCTCCACGGTTTCGACGCGGCCTTCGGCGGCGCGCGGCGCGACGAGGAGAAGGCCCGCGCCAAGGAGCGCATCTTCTCCTTCCGCACCGCCAGCCATGGCTGGGACCCCAAGAACCAGCGCCCCGAATTGTGGAACCTCTACAACACCCGCAAGGCTCCCCGAACCCGCAATGGCGGCGAGAGCATCCGGGTGTTCCCGCTGAGCAATTGGACCGAGCTCGACATCTGGCAATATATCCAGCTCGAGAACATCGAGATCGTCCCGCTCTATTTCGCCGCGCCGCGGCCCACGGTCGAACGCGACGGGATGATCGTGATGGTCGACGATGAGCGCTTCCCGCTCGAGGGCGAAGAGCCGGTCGAACGCTCGATCCGCTTCCGCACGCTGGGCTGCTATCCGCTCACCGGAGCAGTCGAAAGCACCGCCTCCACCCTCTCCGAGATCATCCAGGAAATGCTGCTGACCACCACCAGCGAACGACAGGGCCGCGCGATCGACCGCGATGCCGGCGGCTCGTCGATGGAGAAGAAGAAGCAGGAGGGCTATTTCTGATGGCCGATCAGCCTCCTTCCGAACAGGCTTACCGCCCCGATGCGCTCGCGGGCGAGGACATCGACGCCTATCTGACCCGCCACCAGCACAAGACCATGCTGCGCTTCATCACCTGCGGCAGCGTGGACGATGGCAAATCGACGCTGATCGGGCGGCTGCTCTACGACTCCAAGATGATCTTCGAGGACCAGCTCGCCAGCCTCGAGAGCGACAGCAAAAGGATCGGCACGCAGGGACATGAGCTCGACTACGCGCTGCTGGTCGACGGGCTGGCGGCCGAGCGCGAGCAGGGCATCACCATCGACGTCGCCTACCGCTTCTTCTCCACCGACCGCCGCAAGTTCATCGTCGCCGATTGCCCCGGGCACGAGCAATACACCCGCAACATGGTCACCGGCGCTTCGACCGCCGAGCTGGCGGTGATCCTGGTCGATGCGCGCAAGGGCGTGCTGGTCCAGACCCGGCGGCACAGCTTCCTGTGCCACCGGCTGGGGATCCGCCGGATCGTGCTGGCGGTCAACAAGATGGATCTGGTCGATTACGATCAGGCGACCTACGACGCGATCGTCGCCGATTACGCGGCCTTCGCCGCCGAGATCGGGATCGAGAATTTCACCGCCATGCCGATCTCGGGCTTCAAGGGCGACAACATCGCCGGCCCTTCGGAGCACATGCCCTGGTACGCCGGTCCCTCGCTGATCGAGCATCTCGAGACCGTCGAGCTCGATGCCGCCGATGCGCAGGACAACCCGTTCCGCATGCCGGTGCAATGGGTCAGCCGCCCCGATCTGGACTTCCGCGGCTTCGCCGGGCTGGTCGCCAGCGGGACCGTCAAACCGGGCGCGGCCCTGCGGGTGCTGCCCTCGGGCAAGACCACCACGCTCGAGCGCATCGTCACTTTCTCGGGCGACCTCGACGAAGCGGTGGCGGGGCAGTCGGTCACGCTGACTTTCGCCGACGAGATCGACTGTTCGCGCGGCGATGTGATCGCCGCCGCCGAGGATCCGCCGCAGGTCTCCGACCAGTTCGAGGCGACGCTGGTGTGGATGGACGACGACCCCATGCTGGTCGGCCGGGCCTATTGGCTCAAGCTGGGCACGCAGACCGTCTCGGCCAGCGTCCAGGAGCCCAAATACGAGATCAACGTCAACACCATGGCGCATCTTGCCGCCAAGACGCTGACGCTCAATTCGATCGGCGTCGCCGAGGTTCACACCGAGAAGCCGATCGTCTTCGAACCCTATGCGGACAACCGGACGCTGGGCGGCTTCGTGCTGATCGACAAGCTGACCAATCGCACGGTCGCTGGCGGCATGCTCCATTTCGCGCTGCGCCGCGCGCAAAACGTCCATTGGCAGCCCACCGACATCACCCGCCAGGATCACGCCAGCCTCAAGAATCAGGCGCCGCGGGTGCTGTGGTTCACCGGCCTGTCGGGTTCGGGCAAATCGACCATCGCCAACGAGGTCGAGAAGCTGCTGGCGGTGATGAACCGCCACACCTTCCTGCTCGACGGCGACAATGTCCGCCACGGGCTCAACAAGGATCTGGGCTTCACCGACGCCGACCGGATCGAGAACATCCGCCGCGTCGGCGAGGTCGCGCGGCTGATGGCCGATGCCGGGCTGATCGTGCTGACCGCCTTCATCAGCCCGTTCCGCGCCGAGCGGCAGATGGTGCGCGACATGCTGCCCGCGGGCGAGTTCGTCGAGATCTTCGTCGACACCCCGCTGGAGGTCGCCGAGCAGCGCGATGTGAAGGGACTCTACAAGAAGGCGCGCGAGGGCAAGCTCAAGAACTTCACCGGGATCGACAGCCCCTATGAAGCGCCGGAAAATCCCGACATCGTGGTCAACACGGTCGCAATGACCCCCGGCGAGGCGGCCGAATACATCATCCGCCAGATCATGCCGCTGAAATAGCAGGACCGCGATGGACGATTCCGAACTCGCCGCGCAGCTCGCGCACCACGCCGGCCGGATCGCGCTGGCGATCCGCGACTCGGGCCTGATCGCGGGCCGCGCGCTGGGCGATGCGGGCGATGAGGCCGCCAACCGCTTCCTGTGCCGCGCAATCGCGCAGCACCGGCCGGGCGACGGGCTGCTCTCGGAGGAATCCGCCGACACCGAGGCACGCCTCGCCAAGGACCGCGTCTGGATCATCGACCCGGTCGACGGGACGCGCGAATATGGCGAGGGCCGCAGCGACTGGGCGGTCCATATCGGACTGGCGATCGACGGCGTCGCGCAAATCGGCGCGGTCGCGCTGCCTGCTCTCGATCTGGTGCTGCGCTCCGACAGGCCGCTAGCCCTGCCCGAAGCGCCCGCGACCCCGCGCATGGTGGTCTCGCGCAGCCGCCCGCCCGCGCAGGCGCTCGCGGTGGCCGAGGCGCTGGGCGCCGAGATCGTCCCCATGGGCAGCGCGGGCGCCAAGGCGATGGCGGTGGTTCGCGGCGAAGCGGAAATCTATCTTCACGCGGGCGGCCAGCACCAGTGGGACAATTGCGCCCCCGCTGCGGTCGCCGCGGCGCACGGCCTCCACGTCAGCCGGATCGACGGCGCGCCGCTCGCCTACAACGCGCGCGACACCTCGGTGCCCGATCTGCTGATCTGCCGCGCCGAACTCGCCGAGCGGGTGCTGGCCGAGATCGCCGCGCTGGAGCGTGACGGTTTTCGAGGGACCCAGTCTGCTCCTCCCCCTTGAGGGGGAGGCCGGGTGGGGGTGTACGACGCCGATGGCCTGGCCGATGGGGCGGACGCGCGCCTGCGGCGCGCTCCCCCACCCCCAACCCCTCCCCGAGGGGAGGGGAGATGTAACTCCATTTTACGCCATGCGCATCTAGCCGGCTGACGCCCCGCTGCAAGTCACCCGCGCGCGCATCGCGACCCTCTCGCCCTGCTGGCTCCACAGGCTCGCCCCGTCATCGCCGGCGTCGCCGCACAGATGCAGCGGCATGCCGTCGAAGGCCGGCGCTTCGCCGCGGAATTCGAACCCGGTGATCGGCTTCGGGAGATGCTGCTGCGCCAGCCCCATCAACAGCGTCGCCTGCAGTGGACCATGCACCACCAGCGCGGGATAGGCTTCCTCGCCCATGGCATAGGGCCGGTCGTAATGGATCCGGTGCCCGTTCATGGTCAGCGCCGAATACCGGAACAGCAGCACCGGATCGGGGTCGATGCTCGCGCGCCAGCCGCATTCGGGCGGCGGCGCCGCGGTCGGCAGCGCCGGTCCGGAAGCCGCAGCCGCGCGGTAGACCAGATCCTGCTCCTCGCGGATCGCCAGCCCTTCGGCATTGGCGATCGCATGTTCGAGCGTCACGAACACCAGCGTCCCGCTGCGCCCGCGCTTCTCTTCGACGCTGAGGATCGTCGAAGTCCTGGTCACCTCCTCTCCCAGCACCAGCGGCGCGTGGAACGAGAGCCGACCCCCGGCCCACATCCGCCGCGGCAGCGGGATCGGCGGGAGGAAATCGCCCTTGGCCGGGTGACCGTCGGCGCCCAGCCCGGCTGGCGGTCGAACATCCCAGAAATGGAGCCAGTGGTGCAGCAGCGGCAGCGGGCCTCCCGCCGCGCTCTCGCCCTGCCCGCCCAGCGCCGCCAGCAGCGCATTGCTGCGCGCCGGCTCGAGACGGTCGCGCGCGGTGACGCTCCGGCCGATCCAGCCGGCGAAATCGCCGCTCATCAGCCCTCGACCTGCGCCAGCAATTGCTGCGCACGCGACAGATGCGGGCGGTCGAGCATGCCGCCCTCGTAGCCGATCGTCCCCGCTCCGGGATTGGCCGCAAACAGCGCGACGATCTCCCGCGCCTTCTCGATCTCCTCCGCGTTCGGGGTGAAGGCTGCGTTGATCACTTCGACCTGTGCCGGGTGGATCGCGAGCATCCCGCGATAGCCCGCGCGCCGGACCTGCTCCGCGCGCGTCTTGAGCGTCTCGAGATCGCGGAAATCGGCCTGGATCGTCTCTATCGCGGGCACGCCCGCGCTCGCCGCGCCGAGCAGGCACAGGCTGCGCGCCAGCTCATAGGTGAAGCCGAACCGGCCGTCCGCGTCGGTGTTGGATTGCGCGCCGATGGAATCCGCCAGATCCTCCGCGCCCCAGGTCATCGCGACCAGCCGCGGCGCGCCCGCGAAATCGCCGCAATGGAACATGCTGCGCGCAGTTTCGGTGACCAGCACGATCACCGGCGTCGAGCCCTGTTCGATCCCGTTGGCCACCTCGAGCGCTTCGAGATAGCGGTCGAGCACCTCCATATCCTCTCGGCCCGAGACCTTGGGCAGCATGATCCCGCCCGGCCGCGCAGGCATGACCGCGGCGAGGTCCTCGAGCGTATACGGGCCGTCGAGCGGATTGACCCGGACGAACAGCCGGTTGCGGTGCTCCTGATTGCCGCGCAGGAACTGGGCGACCGCCGCCCGCGCCGCGGGCTTGTTGTCGATCGTGACCGCATCCTCGAGATCGAGGATCACCACATCCGCCGCGCCGCCGACCGCCTTGGTCATCTTCTTCTCGCTGTCGCCGGGCGCGAACAGCCAGGATCGCATTGTGATCGGGCCGGTGTCGGTCATGTCTGGTCGGGCTCCTCTTCGCGGACCTGTCGCGGGCCTTTCGCGGGCCGCTGCGCCTGCACCCCTTTCCCGCCCGCCTGCCGAGGGTCAAGCCCATGGCGCGCGAAGGGAAAAGTTGTCGCAAGTGTAGTCACTCTGTAACCGGCGGTCGAAACAGCGGCCCGACCGGCCGCGCCGCGACCTTTCGGGATTCCATGATGATGCTTCGCTCTCTGTTCGCCAGCCTGTTCCTCGCGCTCGCGGGCTGCACCACCGCCACCGCCGTCACGGCGCCGCAGAGCACCGCCGCTACGGCGCCGCAGACCACCGCCGCGACGCAGCGCGAGCCGGTCACCATTCTCGTCTCGATCGACGGCTTCAGGCCCGATTATCTCGGTCGCGGCGACAGCCCGCATCTCGATTCGCTCGCAGCCACGGGCGTGACCGCCGAGATGCGCCCCTCCTTCCCGACCAAGACCTTCCCCAATCACTATACGATCGTCACCGGTTTGCGCCCCGACCATCACGGCATCGTCGACAACAATATGGAAGACGCCGCGCGTCCCGGCGAGCGCTTCTCGATGGGCAATGCGAGCCAGGCGCTCGATCCCTTCTGGTGGGATGGCGGCGAGCCGATCTGGGTCACCGCCGAGAAGCAGGGCGTGCGCAGCGCGACGATGTTCTGGCCCGGCTCCGAGGTTGCGATCCGCGGCACCCGTCCTTCCGACTGGCAGCGTTTCGACCAGAACATCACCAACCCGCAGCGGGTCGCCGCGGTGGTGGACTGGCTGCGCCGCCCGGAGGCGACCCGTCCCGAATTCGTCACGCTCTATTTCGACACGGTGGACACCGCCGGACACCGCCACGGTCCGCAATCGCCCGAAGCCATGGCGGCGATCCGCGAGGTGGATGCGCGGATCGGCGATCTGCAGGCGGAACTCGCCGCGCTGGGCCAGCCGGTGAATTTCGTCGTCACCTCCGATCACGGCATGGCGCAGACCAGCGCCGAGCGGGTGGTGCGCACCGACCACCTGCTCGACCCCGCCGCCTTCCGCACCATCACCGATGGTCCCTATCTCGCGCTCGAGCCGCAACCCGGACGCGAAGCGGAAGTGGCCGCCGCGCTGCTCAAGCCGCACGCCAATATGGAATGCTGGCGCAAGGGCGAGATCCCCGCGGAATTCGCCTATGGCAGCCATCCGCGCATCCCCAGCTTCCTCTGCCTCGCCCGCTCCGGCTGGGTCGTGCTGGGCGGCGAGCCGCGCTACAGCCCCACCGGCGGCGCCCACGGCTACGACCACCGCGACCCGGCGATGAAGGCGCTGTTCATCGCCTCGGGTCCGGCCTTCCGCTCCGGCCTTACCCTGCCGATCTTCGACAATGTCGATGTCTATCCGCTGCTGGCCGAGGTCCTTGGAGTCACCCCGCAGCCCTCCGACGGCCGGCCGGAGACCCTCGCCCCGGCGCTGCGCGACTGACGATCCGGGTCAAACCCGTTCGGGCTTGAAGACACCGCTCCCCGCGCGCATGATTGCGCTATCAGATTGCGTAGGGGGGTAGCAGCATGGACAGAATCGGAATGTCGCGGCGCGAGCTGCTGGCGGCGGGAGCGGGGATGTCGCTGGCGGCGGCATCGGGGCAGGCGCTGGCGCAGGAGGCCATCGGTCAGCCGCTGCTGGGCAATCCGGCCCTGCCCGAGGCGCCCGGCCAGCGCCTGGGCTGGGCCATAGTCGGTCTCGGCACCTTCGCGGTGGGCCAGGTGATCCCCGGCTTCGCCGACGCGCGGCTGAGCCGCCTCACCGCATTCGTATCGGGCAACCCCGCCAAGGCGCAGGACCTCGGAGCCCGCTACGGCGTCGAGCGGATCTACGACTATGCGAATTTCGATTCCATTGCCGAGGACCCGGCGATCGATTGCGTCTATATCGTCCTGCCGGTCGGCCTCCACGCCGAATACACCATCCGCGCGCTCAAGGCGGGCAAGCACGTGCTGTGCGAGAAGCCGATGGCCTCGAGTGCCCGCGAAGCGCAGGCCATGGTCGATGCCGCGCGCGCCGCCGACCGCCAGCTCGGCATCGCCTACCGCGTCCATTTCGAGCCCAACAACCGCGAGGTCCTGCGCCGGATCACTGCCGGCGAACTCGGCACGATGCGCTACATTTCGGCCGATCACGGATTTTCCGCCAATCCGGACTATCCGCCGCACAAATGGCGGCTGGAAAAGCTGCTGGGCGGCGGCGGGTCGCTCTACGACATCGGGGTCTACGGGCTCAACACCAGCCTGATGATGCTGCCCGGCGACCGCGTCGTGGGCGTCACCGCGCATTATGCCACCCCCGAGAACGATCCGCGTTTCGTCGAAGTCGAAGGCGCAGTCGATTTTCGCCTGCGGATGGCGAGCGGGATCAACGTCCAGGGCTCCTCCTCCTATTGCACCAGCCCCTATGTCAGTCGCCAACGCTATTTCGGCAGCGAGGCGAGCATCGAGATGCAGCCCGCCACCACCTATGACGACAACCGCATTCTGCTCGAAGGCGGCGGCCTGCCCCCGCGCGAATTCCGCGCGGGCAATCCGATGAGCCAGTTCGCGGCGCAAGTGGACGGCTTCTCCGCCGCCGCGCGCGCCGGCGAACCGCACCGGACGCCTGGGGGAATGGGCCTGCGCGACATGAGGTTGATCGAGGCAATCTACGCCAGCGCCGATACCGATGGCGCGATGGTGGCGTTGAATGTCGAAGTGTAGTCTTTCCCTCGTGGAGATGTAGGTCGAAAACGGCCGATCGCGCCGCGCAGCGGTTGCAATTTGCCTTTGACAAGCTCGTCGGGAATCGGAATGGTAGCGCTCCCATAACAACAGTTCCGCGATTCAAGCGGTCCGGGGAGGATCTCGAATGATGCACTACGGCAAGGCGGCCGCCACGGGTCTCGCCGCCATCCTGCTGGCTTCCTGCGCTGCCGGCCAGCCCATGCAGATGGCCTCCGCCAGCTATCCCGAACGCGAGGGCGCCGGCCTCGCGCATCCCGAACTGTGGCCCGCATTCGAATACCCGGTGGCGAACCCCGCCCCTGCCGAAGCACGGATTGCACGCCTGCTTGCCCGGATGACATTGGCCGAGAAGATCGGGCAATTGGTCCAGGCCGATATCTGCTGCGTCACCCCCGAGGAGGTGCGGACCTACAATCTCGGCTCGGTGCTCAACGGCGGCAATTCGGGACCCTATGGCAACGACCTCGCCCCCGCGCGCGACTGGCTTCGCCTCGCCGACGAATTCTGGGCCGCCTCCACCGACACCAGCGACGGCGGCTTGGGCATTCCGCTGGTCTGGGGCACCGATGCGGTCCACGGCCATTCCAATATCGTCGGGGCGACGATCTTCCCGCACAACATCGGTCTGGGCGCGGCGCGCGATGTCGCGCTGATCGAGAGGATCGGCGCCGCCACCGCCCGAGAAATCCGCGTCACCGGGCAGGAATGGACCTTCGCGCCCACGGTGGCGGTGCCGCAGGATTTCCGCTGGGGCCGGGCCTATGAAGGCTATTCCTCCGACCCCGCCATCGTCGCCTCCTATGTGGGTGCAATGGTGCGCGGATTGCAGGGCGGGCCGGACAACCAGAACCTGCTCGCCGGTCCCTATGTCATCGCCTCGACCAAGCATTTCCTGGCCGATGGCGGGACGGACAACGGCACCGATCAGGGCGACAGCTCGATCAGCGAGCAGGAACTGCGCGATATCCACGGCACGCCCTACGGCCCCGCGATCGCCGAGGGCGTCTCCACCGTCATGGCGAGCTTCTCGAGCTGGCAGGGCGTCAAGATGACCGGCAACCACAGCCTGCTCACCGGCGTGCTCAAGGAGCGGATGGATTTCGGCGGATTCGTGGTGTCCGACTGGAACGCCCATGGCCAGGTGGCGGGCTGCACCAACGAGAGCTGTCCGCAGGCGCTGATGGCCGGGATCGACATGTATATGGCGCCCGACACCTGGCGCCCGATCTATGACGACCTGCTCGCGCGGGCGCAGGCGGGCGAAATCCCCCTGAGCCGCATCGACGATGCAGTGACGCGGATCCTGCGGGTGAAGGAGCGGCTCGGCCTGCTCGATGCACCGCGTCCCTCCGAACGGCTGCTGTCGGGCGATTACGACCTGCTCGGCGCGCCAGAACACCGCGACCTCGCGCGCGAGGCGGTGCGCCGGTCGCTGGTCCTGCTGCGCAACGACGGCGTGTTGCCGCTGGCCCCGGGCGGACGCCTGCTGGTGGCGGGCGACGGCGCCGACGATATCGCCAAGCAATCGGGCGGCTGGACGCTGAGCTGGCAGGGGACCGGGCTGACCAACGCCAACTTCCCAGGTGCCACGTCGATCTGGAGCGGATTGCACGCGGCGGTCGAGGCGGGCGGCGGCAGCGCCGAACTCTCGCCGGACGGCACATTCACGCGCCGCCCCGATGCCGCCGTGGTGGTGTTCGGCGAGGAGCCCTATGCCGAGTTCCAGGGCGATCGCGCCACGCTGGCGCTCGACCACCCGCTGACCGGTCCCTTTGAGACTATGCGCGCCTTGCGCGAACAGGGCATTCCAGTTGTGGCGGTGATGGTCACCGGCCGCCCGCTCTATGTGAACGAGGCGCTCAACAATTCCGATGCCTTCGTGGTCGCATGGCTGCCCGGCAGCGAGGGGCAGGGCGTGGCCGACGTGCTGGTGGGCGATGCCGGCGGCAAGGCCCAGTTCGACTTTACCGGCACCCTGCCCGCCGTATGGCCCCTCACGCCCGACATGGCCGACGGCACTCTCTACCCGCTCGGCCACGGGCTGACCTATGCCAGTCCGCGCACCGCCTGGACCGAACTGCCGGTGGTCGCCGCAGCGGCGCAGGCCGGGGACAGCCGCATTTGGTTTGCCGAAGGCGTGCCCGCCGCGGCCTGGTCGCTCCACATTGCCGACCCCACGCAGCCGGGCAGCCAGACCCGGGTGACCACCGTACCGGCCGAGGCCCTGCAGGGCCGCGCGCGGATCAGCGCGGTCAACCATGTGGTGCAGGAAGGCGCGCGGCGGTTCGAGATTTCGGGCGGCGAGGCGGCGCTCTCGGTGAGCAATATCGAGCCGATCGACATCACCCGCGAGACCAATGCCGACATAATGCTGCTGTTCACGGTCAAGGTCGATGCGGCGCCTGCCGCCATCGGCGTCGAGATGCTAGGGGCAGACGGAACCCGCGCGGCGAACCCCGTTTCGCTGCCTGCCAACGCCCGCTTCGTGCGCTATGGCCTGCCGCTGAAATGCCTGCGCGAGAAGGGGATCGACATGGCCCGCGTGACCGCGCCGTTCATCCTGACGAGCGAAGGCCGCAGCGATATCGCGCTGGCCGAAGTGCGGCTGGGGATGGACGCGGAGGTCGTGCTGCCGTGCGCCTGAGCGCGGTCACTCGCCCGCGACGGCATAGGGGCCGATCACAAGTCCGGTGAACAGCCCGGCGTGGACCGAGGCGAGGCCTTCGACATCCACATTCTCCGCCAGGCTGGTCCAGCGCTCTGCGCCCGCCTTTCGCCAGCCAAAGCTCGCCGTGCCGCCGCTCAGCTCGATCCGCAGATCGACTGCGCCGCCCGGCATCAGCGGCGCCGCAGCCATCAGTGCCCCCCGCTCCTCCGGCCGTTCGGCATCGCGAAGACGCATGACGATTTGCGCCCGCTCCCCGGTGCCCTCGATCCCCAGCGCGAAGAAATGCGTCTCGTCCATGAAGGCGAGAAGGCCCGCGAAATCGCCCGCGCCTTGCGGTTCGAACCGCAGCCGCGCGGTCACCGCGGCGTCATGGTGCCGCAGGCGGCGACCGGTGAAGGCGGGCCGGCGAAGGCTACCCGCGCCGTCGGGACCGGCCGTGACCCACAGCGCGCCAGCCGCCGGGTCGACACCGACCTGCTGCACCGCGCCGGGGCTGCGGATCGTGATCCATTCGGGCGAGAGTGGTGCGCCAGTGAAATCGTCGCGCCAGCCGGACCAGTCTGTGCCGTCATGGGCGGGCAAGGCCGGGCGCGGGACGGTTGCGGGCATGGCCTCGCCGGGGTCCAGGAAGCGCGGCCAGCCGTCCTCCCATCGCACCGGCAGCAGATAAGTCTCGCGCCCCAGCAGCGTCGATTGTCCGGCGAAGGGCCGCGTCGCCAGGAACACGCCCCACCATGAGCCATCGTCGAGTTGCACCATATCGGCGTGCCCGGTCGCTTCGACCCGGTCGGGGCGGGTCGGATCCATGTTCCGCTGGGTCAGGATGGGATTGACGGGGCCCGGCTCGTAGGGACCGCCGACATTGCGCGAACGGTAGATCGTCTGCGAGTGCTGGTCCGCCGTCCCGCCTTCGGCCGCCAGCAGATAGAACCAGCCGTCGATCCTGTAGATATGCGGTCCCTCCGCCCAGACCGGCTGCTCCGAGATATCCACCCCGCCATCCACCAGCAGGGTGCGCTCGCCGACCAGTTTCATCGCGTCGGGATCGAAGCCCTGCAGCCAGAGGGCGCGGTGGCCCTCGTATTGCGGCTCTCCCGGAGGGGCGTCGTTGTAGACGATCCACGCGGTTTCCCGCCCCTCGGCATCGCTATCGAAGAACAGCGAGGGATCGATCCCGTCGAAGGGCAACCACACCGGATCGCTCCACGGACCTTCGGCGCGGTCCGCGGTGATGACGAAATTGCCGCTGCAGTCGATGCAGGTGTTGACGATCCAGAACCTGCCGTCGTGATGGGTGATCGCGGGTGCGAACAGACCGCGATTGGTACCGAGACCTGAGAAATCCATCATTCCGGGCCGGTCGATCGCATGCCCCACCAGGTTCCAGTTCACGAGATCGCGGCTGTGAAAGATCGGCAGGCCGGGAAACCACGAGAATGTACTGGTGACGAGGTAGAAATCGTCACCCACCCGGACGATCGACGGGTCGGGATGAAACCCGGGCAGCACCGGATTGCGGAACTGCCCCGCGGGCGGCGCAGCGGCCTCGCCTTGCGCCCGATATTCCACGAAATCGAACCGCGCCGTGGGGCCGGCGATCGCCGTCGTCGCGAGCAGCATCGCCGCTGTGCCGATGGTTGCAGTGAGCGTCGCCCTGATCATCCTGACCGTCATATTTCCTCCACCCGCTTCCCGGTTTGTCCGGGTTTGCTCTTGCCCCGCCTTCCTAGCCACCTTATGGTAGCGCTATCAAGGGGAGGAATGGAGCGGCAATGGCCGACCGTCTGAAACAGGCTCTGCCGGAGGATCATGCCTCGGGCCAATTCATCGGACGCGCCCACGGGCCGCAGGGTCCCTGCGTGATCGCGGTCCGCGAGGGCCGCATTTTCGACCTGACGGGCGTCGTCGCCACCACCGCGGGCGCCGTGATACGCAGGGAGTTCGACGGGGGCGAGGAGATCGGCACCGTCGAGACTGGCCTGCCCGAAGGCTGGACGCTGCTCTCCCCGATCGACCTGCAATGTGTGAAGGCGGCGGGAGTCACCTTCGCCCTGTCCGCCATCGAACGGGTGATCGAGGAACGCGCGCGCGGCGACGCCGAGTCGGCCGCTGCCATCCGCGCCGCGCTGGAAGACAAGGTCGGCGCGGGTATCCGCGCGGTGGTTCCCGGTTCGCCCGAGGCCGCCGAACTCAAATCCGCGCTGATTGCCGAGGGCATGTGGTCGCAATATCTCGAAGTCGCCATCGGGCCCGATGCGGAAATCTTCTCCAAGTCCCCCGTGCTTTCCACCGTCGGCCACGGCGCGCCGATCGGCGTGCGCAGCGATTCCAACTGGAACAACCCCGAACCCGAAGTGGTGCTGGTCTGCGATCCGGACGGCGAAATCGTGGGCGCCACGCTGGGCAACGACGTGAACCTGCGCGATTTCGAAGGCCGCTCGGCGCTGCTGCTCTCCAAAGCCAAGGACAACACCGCCAGCTGCGCGATCGGCCCCTTCATCCGCCTGTTCGACGACTCTTTCACCCTCGACGACGTCCGCCAGGCCAATGTCGATCTCGTCATCGACGGACCCGAGGGTTACCGGCTCGAAGGCACCAACGACATGGGCCAGATCAGCCGCGACCCGGTCGAACTGGTGCGCCAGTGCCTGTCCGAACACCATTATCCCGACGGCTTCGTGCTGTTCTGCGGCACGCTGTTCGCCCCGACGCAGGACCGCGATACGCCGGGCGCGGGGTTTACGCACAAGGTCGGGGACGTGGTGACGATCAGCTCGCGCCGGATCGGATCCCTGCGAAACACCGTTATGAAATCGCGCGACGCGCCTGCCTGGACCATGGGCATCCGGCAATTCTCGCAGAACCTGGCCGCTCGCGGCCTCATAGACCGAATCTGAGGAGTGCTATGACCAATCGTACCCTATCCCACTACATCGGCGGCGAGTTCACCGGTGCGAGCGACGCTCTCGAGAGCCTCAACCCGTCCGACACCAGCGAGGTTGTCGCCCGCTTTCCCGACGGCTCGGCGGCCGATGTCTCGCAGGCGGTGGCGGCGGCGAAGAGCGCGCAGCCCGAATGGGCCGAGGCTTCGCCCGAAGTGCGTTCGGACCTGCTCGAGAAGATCGCCGTGGCGCTGTTCGACCGCGCTGCCGAGCTGGGCGAACTGCTCGCCCGCGAGGAAGGCAAGCTGCGCGGCGAAGGTATGGGCGAGGTACTGCGCGCCGCGCGCATCTTCCGCTACTTCTCGGGCGAGGCGCTGCGCCGCCACGGCCTGACGCTGGAATCGACTCGCCCCGGTCTCGATGTCGCCACCTATCGCGAGGCTCTGGGCGTGGTCGGGCTTATCACCCCGTGGAACTTCCCGATCGCGATCCCCGCGTGGAAGGCCGCGCCGGCCATGGCCTTCGGCAATTCGGTGGTGCTCAAGCCCGCCAACGTGACCCCGGCGGTCGCCTATGCGCTCGCCGAGGTGATTCACGAGGCGGGCGTGCCCGCGGGCGTGTTCAACCTCGTGCTGGGCCGCGGCGATGTCGGGCGCGCCATCGTCGACCATGAGGACGTCACCGCGATCAGCTTCACCGGCAGCCAGCAGGTCGGCGGCGCGGTGGGTCTCGCCGCGATGAAGCGCGGCGCGCGGGTGCAGATGGAAATGGGCGGCAAGAACCCGCTGGTGGTGCTCAACGATGCCGATCTCGACAAGGCAGTCACCATCGCGGCGGATGGCGGCTTCTTCCAGACCGGACAGCGCTGCACTGCATCGAGCCGGGTGATCGTCGAAGACGGCATCCACGACCGCTTCGTCGCTGCGCTGACCGAAAGGGCCGCCAGCCTCAAGGTCGGCGCCGCGCTCGATTCCGCATCGCAGGTCGGCCCGGCTTCGAGCGAGGCGCAGCTCGAGCAGAATTTCCGCTATGTCGGCATCGCCTGCGACGAAGGCGGCCGGCTCGCGAGTGGCGGCGGCGGGGTGGACACCGGCACTCAGGGCTATTTCATGCAGCCCACGGTGATCGCCGATACCGCCCCCGACATGACGATCAACAACGAGGAAGTGTTCGGCCCGGTAGTCTCGACCGTGCGGGTCAAGAACTACGACGAAGCGCTGGAACTGGCCAATCGCGGCAATTTCGGCCTGTCTTCGGGCATCGTCACCAACAGCCTCAAGCATGCGCGGCATTTCCGCAAAAACGTGAAAGCAGGGATGGTGATGGTCAATCTGCCCACCGCGGGCGTCGATTACCACGTTCCCTTCGGCGGCACCCGCGGATCGAGCTACGGCCCGCGCGAGCAGGGCTTCGCCGCGGTCGAATTCTACACCACGATCAAGACGGTTTACACGGGAGACTGCGCCTGATGGCCGAAGGAATGTTGCGGCCAGTCGCGCAGGGGGCATCATACCCCAGCCTGGCCGGCAAGAAGGTGATTATCAGCGGCGGCGGGTCGGGCATAGGCGAGGGAATCGTCGAAGGCTTCGTGCGCCAGGGCGCCGCAGTGGCCTTCGTCGATATCGAGGTGGAACCGAGCGAAGCGCTGGTTGCGCGGTTGGGCGACGCCGAGATCCCGCCGATCTTCAGCCATTGCGACATCACCCGAAGTGCCGATTACACGGCCAGGATCGAGGAGCTGATCGGCAGGCTGGGCGGGTCCGACGTGCTGGTCAACAACGCGGCGAACGACGACCGCCACATGGTCGAGGAGGTCACCGAGGCCTATTGGGACGAGCGGATGGCGGTCAATCTGAAACACCAGTTCTTCGCCGCACGCGCCGCCGTTCCGGCAATGCGCGCGGCCGGCGGCGGATCGATCATCAATTTGGGGTCTATCTCCTGGCATCTCGGGCTGGAGAACCTGGCGATCTACCAGACCGCCAAGGCCGGGATCGAGGGCCTGACCCGCAGCCTGGCGCGCGAGTTCGGGCGCGACAACATCCGCGTCAACGCGATCATCCCGGGCAATGTTCAGACCCCGCGCCAGAGCAAGTGGTATTCGCCCGAGGGCGAGGCCGAGATCGTGGCGGCGCAATGCCTCACCGGGCGGATCCAGCCGGTCGATATCGCCGCCATGGCGCTGTTCCTCGCCAGCGACGATGCCCGGTTCTGCACCGCGCACAATTACTGGGTCGATGCCGGATGGCGCTGAACCTCACCGCCTCGGCCAACCCGCGCCAGCTGCTCGATGTCGGCAGCAAGCTGGGCGAAGGCGCGTTCTGGGATGCGGAGCGGCAGGTTGTATGGTTCGTCGATATCAAGCAGCAGCGGCTGTGGCACTACGATCCGGCGAACGGCAGCAACGCCATCGCCCAGGCGCCGGGCCAGATCGGCTGGGCGCTTCCGGCCGACAACGGCCTGCTGCTCTGCGGGTTACAGGACGGCCTCCACACCTTCGATCCCGCGCGCCAGAGCTTCGAGAAGCTGATGGACGTGCCGGGCGAGCCCGCGCACAACCGCCTCAACGACGCCTGCACCGACCCCTGGGGCCGCGTGTGGTTCGGATCGATGGATGACCGCGAGGCGGAGGCCTCGGGCCGGTTCTATGTGTTCGATCGCGGCGAGATTCGCTCCGCCGGGCCTTCGGGCATCGCGATCACCAATGGCCCCGCGGTCAATGCCCAGGGCGACCGGATCTATTTCACCGACACGACCGCCCAGACAATCATGGTCGCCGACCTGTCGCCCGCCGGTGTCGGCGAGGCGCGCGTCTTCGCCGACACCAGCGCGCTGTTCCCCGATGCCTATCCCGATGGGCCGGTGGTCGACAGCGAGGATTACGTCTGGACCGCGCTCTACCTCGGGAGCCGGGTCGCCCGCTTCTCGCCCGATGGCGAGCTGGTGGCGCAGATCGAGTTCGCCGCGCGCGACATCACCAAACTTTGTCTGGGAGGGGCGGACCTGCGCACCGGTTTCGTGACCACCGCGACCAAGAACCTCGAGCCTGCGCAATTTGCGCAATATCCGCACGCGGGCAGCCTGATCGGTTTCGATGCGCCGGTTGCCGGCTTTGCGCAGACGCGGGTCAGGCTGGGATAGACGACGCCACCGGCAAACCGCCGGGGCAAATCGCGAGCGGGAGCATAAGCCATGAGAGCCGCCGCGCTCTGCATTGCCGCCTTTCTGGCCGCCGCCAGCGCCCCGGCGCTCGCCGCGCCGCAACCCGGCGCAGCTTATGGCGACCGCATGGTCTTTCAACGCGGAGAGCCGATCGTTGTCGAGGGCAAGGCCGCCCCCGGCGACGAGGTTGCCGGAACGCTCGGTGCGGAACGGCAGACCGCCCGCGCCGATGCCACCGGCCTGTTCCGGCTGACATTCGCCCCGCGCGCGGCCTCGTCCGAACCGCTTGAGCTGACCTTGTCCGACAGCATGGGCCGAACCGTGCTGAGCGACTTGCTGGTGGGCGAGGTCTGGCTCTGCTCGGGCCAGTCGAATATGGAACTGCCGGTTGCGCGGGCGCTGAACACGGCGAACGAATTGCGCATGGCGGCAGATCCGCAGCTGCGGCTGTTGAAGGTGCCGCAGTCCACCGCCGCCGCGGAGCAGAGCGTGTTCGGCGCACCCGCCGAATGGCAGGAAGCCACGCCCGCCAGCGTCGAGACCTTCTCGGCCGCCTGCTTCTACATGGGGAAGCGTTTGCGCGCCGCCCTCGGTGTGCCGATCGGCCTGATCCATGCCAATTGGGGCGGCTCGGCCGCCAGCGCCTGGCTGAGCCCGCAATCCGTCATAGCGCTCCATGGCGAAGAGGCGGCCAGCCTGCTGAAGCTCTACGACCGCGATCCGCTTGCGGCTGCCCGGGCCTTTGCGCCGCACTGGCAGGATTGGTGGCGCGCCGGAGACGATGGCACCGAGCCTTGGGCGAATTCCGCCAGCCTCGCATGGCAAAAGATCCCACAATTCTCTTTCTGGAATGAGTGGAAAGGCACCGGTCTCGATACCCGGCCCGTCGCGAATGTCTGGCTGCGGCAGAGCTTCACGCTCACGGCAAAGCAGGCCGCAGCGGGCGACGGCCGGCTCGCCATCGGCGCGATCGACGATCTCGACATGACCTGGGTCAACGGCAAACCGGTGGGCTACACCTTCGGCTGGGGGGTGGAGCGGACCTATCGCGTGCCCGCCGAATATTTGCGCGCGGGAGCCAACGAGGTGCTGATCGCGGCCAGCAACGACTGGGATACCGGCGGCTTCTTCGGCGGGCCCGAGCGGCTCCATTTCACGCCTGCGGGCGGCGCGGCGATCCCGCTCGGGGCCGACTGGGACTATTCGGTGGGCGCCCTGACCGAAATGCCGCCGCGCGCGCCGTGGGATGCCATCGCGGGCCTCGGCGTGATGCACAATGCGATGATCGCGCCGCTGGGCCCGATGCGGCTGGCGGGCGTGGCCTGGTACCAGGGCGAAGCGGACGTCGGCCAGCCGGGCTACGACACCCGTCTCGCGCAGCTGTTCGCGGGCTGGCGCCGTCAATTCGGCGAACAGGCGCGCATGCTGGTGGTGCAATTGGCGAATTACGGCACGCGGGTGGATGGTCCGGTCGAAAGCGACTGGGCCGACCTACGCGAGGAACAGCGGCAGGGCGTGCTCGCCGATGGCAACGCCGCGCTGGTGACCGCGATCGACCTCGGCGAGCCGACCGACATCCACCCGGCCAACAAGAATGTGCTCGGCCGCAGGCTGGCGCTGGCGGCGCGGGGGATCGCGCTGCCGCAGCCGGAAAGCGCGATGGCGGCGGGCGACACGATCACCGTCGCCTTCAGCGGGGTCGAAGGCGATCTGCGCGCCTATGGCGGACCCTACCCGCTCGGCGTGGAGCTCTGCGGCCCGGCACCGGCAAGCTGCCGCTTCGTGCTGGCGCGGATCGAGGGCAGCCGCCTGCTCATCGCTGGGGATGGCCTGCCCGCCACACGACTGCGCTATCTCTGGGCCGACGCGCCGGTCGCCAATCTGTTCGACGCGCGCGATCTGCCACTGCCCGGGTTCGAACTGGCGATCGAGCGGTGATTGGAGGCCCTCTGCCTGGCATCCTCGTTTGCAAGGGCCCGCAACACTGCCTCGCCTAGACATTTCCGGCAGCGGCTGGACGGCGCAACTGCTTCCCGAATGCGGGGCCGCACTGGCCTCGCTTGAGTTCGATGGGGTCGAAATACTCCGCCCCATGCCGCGTGGCTCGACCGATCCGCTCGCGAGTTCCTGCTTCCCGCTGGTGCCTTATGCCAACCGCATTGCCGACGGCTTGTTTACTCTCGGCGAAAACACGGTGCGGCTCCCGCGCAATTTTCCTCCCGAGACATCCAGCCTCCACGGCTTCGGCTGGCAAGACAAATGGGAGATCGATTCCGCCTCCGCTTCCGAATGCACGCTCGAACATCGCCACCCGGGTCGCGGTCCTGGACCATGGCTCGACAATCGGACGGACTGGCATTGGGCCTATCAGGCGCAGCAACGCATCCGGTTGGGGCCGCAAGGGTGCACGATATCGCTCGTGGTGACCAACCGCTCGAACAGGGTGATGCCCGCAGGTCTGGGGCTGCACCCCTATTTCCGCCGCCGCCCCGAAACCCGCCTGCGGTTCGCGGCGGAAGGGGTGATGCTGGTCGACGAGGCCTCGATCCCCACTGGCACGATGGCCCCGCCCGGCCGGTTCGGTGATTTCGCGCGCGGTTCGCCGCTACCCGACGAAACGGTGGACCACTGCTTCGCCGGGTGGAACGGCGTGGCGGTGATCGAGGACAATCTCGGCACCATCGCGCTGACTGCGCGCGGCGCGCCTCAACTCCATGTCTATGCCCCGGTTGACGGCAGCGCGCTGTGCCTCGAACCGGTCAGCCATGTGCCCGATGCGCTCAACCGGACGCCGGTCTCGATGACCTTCCTGCCGCCCGGTTGCACCGCCAGCCTGGGGATGGGGATTTCGGTCAGTGCGATCGATTGAGAAAACCGGTGGAGCGGATCAGTGATTGTGTCGCGGCAGGCCCTTCTGCGCCGTCCCACGATATTTGAGCGCGAAATCCATCACCCCGCCCTCGCCCAATTGTCCGGTCTTCTCGCGATAGAGTTCTTCCCACGGGGTGTGAGAAGCAGGAACGGGCGGCGCGGGTTCTTCCGCGAGGCGGCGAGCAATCTCGGCCTTCTCCACCAGCGCATCGCATGTACCCTTGTTCAAATCGACCCTGATGACATCGCCGTCACGCAGCCAGGCCAGTCCTCCGCCCGCCGCGCTTTCGGGCGAGACGTTGAGGATCGAGGGGCTGTCGCTGGTGCCCGATTGCCTCCCGTCGCCCAGAGTCGGCAGCCAGGACACACCGCGCCGGATCATCGCATCGGGCGGCTGCATATTGACCACTTCGGCGCTGCCCGGCCAGCCGATCACCCCGGAGCCGCGGATCACCAGGATCGAACCTTCGTCGATGTCGAGATCGGGGTCGTTGATCCGCTGATGGTAATCGTCGGATCCGTCGAACACGACCGCACCCGCTTCGAACAGGTTCTCGGCGCCGGGGCGCGATAGGTAGCGGGCACGGAATTCCTCGGAGATCACCGAGGTCTTGAGCACCGCGAAATCGAACAGATTGCCCGACAGCACCATAAAGCCCGCGCGCTCCATCAGCGGATCGGCAAAGGGGCGGATCATCTCGCGGTCTCGGCTTTCGCGACCAGCGAGATTCTCCGCCATGGTAGCGCCAGTGCAGGTCAGGCAGTCCCCGTGCAGCCTGCCCGACTCCAGCAGTTCCCACATCACCGCTGGAACGCCGCCCGCGCGGTGGAACCGTTCCCCCAGATACTTACCCGCCGGTTGCATGTTGAGCAGCAGCGGCAGATCGTAGCCGTGGTCGTTCCAGGTGCTGAGCGGCAGCTCCACTCCGGCATGGGCGGCCATGGCCTGGATATGCGGCTGCGCGTTGGACGACCCCCCGCAGGCGCTGACAACAGCGATCGCATTCTCGAACGCCGCGCGTGTCAGGATGGCCGAGGGCCGCATGTCCGCATGCACCATTTCGACGATCCGCCGCCCGGTGCGATAGGCCATCTGCCCGCGCTCGCGATAGGGCGCAGGGATGGCGGCGCAGCCGGTCAGCGACAGGCCGAGCGCTTCGGCTACCGCGTTCATCGTGCTCGCGGTGCCCATCGAATTGCAATGGCCGGCGCTGGGAGCGCTCGATGTGGCGCGGTCGAGGAATTCCTCCTCGCTTATCTCGCCGGCCGCCAGCATGCGGCGGCTGCGCCAGATCACCGTCCCGCTGCCGACAAGTTCGTCCTCGTGCCAGCCGTCGAGCATCGGCCCGCCCGACAGAACAATGGCGGGAATATCGACTGTGCTCGCCGCCATGATCTGGCTCGGCGTGGTCTTGTCGCAGCCGGTGGTCAGCACCACACCATCGATAGGATACCCGTTGAGCAGTTCCACCAGCCCCAGATACAGCAGGTTGCGATCGAGCGCTGCGGTCGGCCGGCGGCAGTTCTCGAAGATCGGATGGACGGGGAATTCGATGGGAATGCCGCCCGCATCGCGAATCCCGTCGCGGGTGCGCTTGGCCAGTTCGAGATGGATGCGGTTGCAGGGCGAGAGATCGCTGCCGCTTTGCGCGATGCCGATGATCGGCTTGCCGCTGCGCAGTTCCTCGGGGGTGACGCCGTAATTCATGAACCGCTCGAGATAGAGCGCCGTCATGTCCATGCGGGCGGGATTGTCGAACCAGTCGCGGCTGCGCAACCGCCGGGTGCCTACCGTCTCATCGGCGCCCATCAGCTTGCGGCTCCGTGAGAGCCCCGGCCCGCCAGTGACGGCGCAGCATCCGATTCGCGGCGCACCAGCGTGTAGGGCATGATCTCTTCCTCGATCGGGCTCACTTGACCCTGTCGTTTTGCCCGGATCATACGGGTGATCGCGCCCACCGCCCAGGCGGTCATCTCACGGATCGGCTGGCGGATCGTCGTCAATTCGGGCCAGATCGAACTGGCCATGTCGGTATCGTCGAACCCGCAGACGGTGATGTCGTTGGGCACGTCGAGATGCCGGCGGTGGGCCACGGCCACGGTAGCCGCCGCCATGTCGTCGTTCGAGGCGAAGATCGCGGTGGGACGCGGTGTGGCCGAAAGCAACTTTTCCGCCCCGTCCATGCCCGAGCGATAGGTAAAGCGGCCCTGCACGATCAGGCGGTCGTCCACTTCCAGCCCGGCATCGCGGATCGCGGCAAGATAGCCGTTCAGGCGCCGGTCGGCCGCAACCTGCTCGGGATTGCCGATGATGAAGCCGATCCGTTCGTGGCCGAGTCCGAGGATGTGGCGCGTCATGTCGTAGGCGGCCTGGAAATCGTCGATCAGCACCGCACCCTGCGAGCCTTCCGCCTTGCCCGGGCCCACCGCGACCGCGATGGTATTGAGTTCGGCCACAAGATCGAGCACTTCCCGATCGTCGCACAGCGGCGGTGGAAGAATGAAACCCTGGATCCCGCCCTCGGCGAGATTGCGCACCAGAACCATGGCGGCGGCCAAGCTGTCGCAGCTCTGGACGACCAATTGCACGTCGCGGCGGCTGGCTTCCTCCAGCGCGCCCATCAGGAACTCGCTGAGGTAGGATGCCGAGGGGTTGTCGAACAGCAGCGCGATGCGCACCTGGTCGCCCCCCGCCAGGCTGCGCGCGGCGCGGTTGGGCGAATAGTTGAGCTTGGCGATGGCGGCCATCACCTGGTCGCGCGTGCCGACCCGGACATTGCCCTGGGCGTTTATCACCCGGCTCACCGTCATCGGCGAGCAATTGGCTTCGCGCGCCACATCGGCGATCGTCGGGGCACCCATTTGCCGACCCGCCCCGCGCTGCTTGCGCCGAACCCCTACCGAACTCTCGTCCGGCTGATGCCCCTGGTCACTCATCACTGCGCCCATAGACCCTGATTCCATTGCTCATCAAGCGCCCCCTCGATCTGCCCGTCAATTGCCCGGGGCTTCGGGAAAGGTGAGGCTGCGATAATGATCGAGGCTCTCGGCGGGAGGGCGCGTTCCGGCGGGCAGTTCGAGCCCGTTGACGGACTGCCAATAGGCGAGCGAAGCATCGCGCCACCAGCGCGCCTCGCGCCGCTGGATGGCAAGGTTTTCGGCCACGGCGCGGTGGCGCTGCGGATCGACGTGGTCGGCAAGCCCGCGCCAGGTTTCGGTCATCCGGTCGACATCACCGACGCCGCTGTCGTAGCGCGCGACCAGTTCGGCCCACAGGCTCCGGCCCGAGCGCATCCGATGGTCCCAGCCGACGCGGTGAAACCAAAGCAGATAGGCGGGATCGATGCTCGCGGGATCGCTCCATCGCGCCGCGACCGAAGGCGCATATTGGGCGAGAGCGTCGCTTCCGCCGGAGGTGCGATCGAACCCGATCCCCTCCGCATCGGCGCGGTGGTAATAGCACGGGTTCCATTCGGGCCTTTCCAGTTCGCAGATCCAAGGCGCGGGTCCGTAGTGGTGACCGGTGTCCATCAGATGCGCGAGGCCCAGCGGCGTCATATAGTCGACCACCGCTTGCCGGCTCGCCAGCATGATCGGCACCACCGCATCGATGAAGGCCGGATCGCGGCTGAAGGTCTGTGCGGCCCATTCCCGCGCGATTTGCTCGCTCGAGAGGCTGGGATCCCAGGCCAGCCGTCCGAAAGCGTACCAATTCGCCTGATCGAAGTCCGAACCCGACCAGTTGCGATCCGATCCGGTGTTGGCGACCCCCGCCATTCCGACCGGCGCGACCACCTGGGCCACCGTCGCGCCGCGCCCGGTGTCGGCGTCGAGCACCTCCTCCCACATCGGCGCGAGGTAGGCGAGATGGCTGGCGAAGCCGAGGTATTCCTTGGTGATCTGCGCTTCCAGCATCAGCCTGGTGTTGGGCGTCGCCCCGAACATCGGATGGAACGGCTCGCGCGGCTGGAAGTCGATTGCCCCGTTCTTGACCTGCACGATCACATTCTCGGCGAACGCGCCATCCAGCGGGACGAATTCGGCATAGGCCTGTTTGGCGCGGTCGGTTTCGTCATGTTCGGAATAGACGAAGGCACGCCAGATCACGGTGCCTCGCTCGCCCAGCGCTTCCGCCATCATGTTGGCCCCGTCGGCATGAGTGCGGCCATAGTCCTGAGGACCCGGCTGGCCCTCGCTGTTGGCCTTGACCAGGAACCCGCCGAAATCGGGGATCGCGGCATAGATCTCGTCGGCCTTGCCCGCCCACCAGGCGCGCACCGCGGGATCGAGCGGGTCCGCGCTGTCGAGCCCGCCGATTTCGCGCGGGGCGCTGAAACGCGCGGAAAGGAACACGCGAATGCCAAAAGGCCTCCAGGCGTCCGCCAGCCGTGCCAGCTTGGCGATGTAGCGCGGCTCCAGCATGAAGGCGCGCGCATTGACGTTGTTCACCGCCACGGCATTGATGCCGATGCTGGCATTGGCGCGCGCATAGTCCAGCATCCGCTGGTCGAGCCGTTCGGGCAAATGCCACCAGTCGAAGATCGAGCGGCCCGCATAGCCGCGCTCGACATGGCCATCGGGATTGTCCCAGTGGTTGAGCATGCGCAGCGGCATGGCGGGCGCGGAGGCGATGTCCAGACTGCGGGGATCCGCGCCCTGGGACAGTTCGCGCAGCAGGGCGTAGGCACCGTAGAGACAGGACAGCTCGCCCGGCCCACCGACCGCGATACCCTTCGCGTTCGAGCGCACCGTGTATTCGCCCGTACCCGCCGGATCGCTGCCACAGTCGAGCGCAATGACGGAGCGGAGCTCAGCCCCGCTTTCCAAGGGCTGGCCGCTCAGCCGCTCGAGGCCAAGGCCGAGTTCGCGAGCGGCAATTTCGAGAGTTGGCGCCTCGCCGCCACTGTCGTTTTCGACTTCGACCCGCGGTGCAAAATTCCGCAGCCGCTCCAGCGCTTCACCTTCCAGCGGAGCATGGCGCAGCCACAGGTCGTAACCATCCTCGGCCTGCGCGACCGGGGCGAGCGACAAGGCGGCGCCAATCCCGGCGAGACCTGTGGCTATTCGGCGTGGGAACCCTCTCCAGCTCATTCTGGTAGCGCTATCATAGGGCCGCTCGCAGTCAAGCGGGAGGCCCGGCCGCCCGGGGGCTGTATCGGTCGAGGAAATGCTGATGCGCAGGCAGCTGATCGGCCTGCTCGCGGATATTGGCGGCGAGCGCCTCCAGCGACGAGCCCAGCCGTTCCTTCCCGATCATCTCGCCCAGCGCATGGTGCGCTTGCGGCTGCAGCCCCTGCCCCAGCATCACCTGCACCCAGCTGTCCACGCGAAACAGCTCGTCGCTAGCCTGAAAAGCGGTGGCGCTTTGCCTGAACAGCGCGATGCGGCTGGCTAGACTTTCGGGGATATCCATGGTGCGGCACCGGTCCCAGAACGGTTCGCCGCTGCGCTGGTTCAGGTGGTAATGCAGGACGATGAAATCGCGCACGCCCTCCAGCTCGCGCTTCGACAGATCGTTGAAGCGCGCAGACAGCGCGTCCATCTCGCCTTCGAAGGGGAACAGTTGCATGAGCCGCGTCACCGCGATCATGATCAGGTGGATGCTGGTCGATTCGAGCGGTTCGACAAAGCCGCTCGAGAGCCCGATCGCCACGCAATTGCGGTTCCAGGCCTTGCGGCGACTGCCCGACACATAGCGGATCGGGCGCGGCTCGGTCAGCATCGGACCATCAAGGCGTTCCGTGAGCATTGCCAGCGCCTCGTCGTCCGACAGGAACTCGCTCGCATAGACCAGCCCGTTGCCGACCCGATGCTGCAAGGGAATCTGCCACTGCCAGCCCGCTTTGTGCGCGATCGCCCGGGTGTAGGGACGCGCGAAGCCGGTGCTCTCGGTCTGCACAGCCAGCGCGCGATCGGTCGCAAGCCAGTGGGTCCAGTCCTCGTAGCCGGTCTGCAGCGCCTCCTCGATCAGCAATGCGCGAAAGCCGGTGCAATCGATGAACAGATCGCCCTCAATCACGCCGCCGATGTCGAGCGCCAGCGCGGCGATATGCCCGCTGCCGGGATCGAGCCGCACTTCTTCGATCCTGCCCTCCACCCGCTTCACGCCGAGCGGTTCGGCGAAGCCGCGCAGATACTGACCATAGGCGGTGGCATCGAGGTGATAGGCATAGTTCAGCGGCGCCGCCGCGCGGTTGTCCGCTCCACCGATGGCGAACCGGTTCGCCAGCGCGGCCTGCGTCTCGAGACTGTAGTCATCGAGCGGTCCGGCAAAACCCATCTGCCGCGCAGCCAGCCACATGTGCTGGAAATCGGCCATCCAGGTCGACCGGCCCAGCGTGACGAAGGAATGGAAATAGCGCTCCTCGTCGCGGCTCCAGTTCTCGAAGCTGATCCCCAGCTTGAAACTCGCCTGCGTTGCGGTGACGAACTCGCGCTCGTCCAGACCCAGCAGTTCGTGAAACCGGCGCGCGGTGGGGATCGTGCTTTCGCCAACGCCCACGGTGCCGATCATATCGGATTCGACCAGCACGATCTCGATCAGGGGCCCGAGATTCTTCACCAGCGCGGCCGCGACGGTCCAGCCGGCTGTCCCGCCGCCCGCAATCACGACCTTTTTTACCGGCCTGCCCAGCGCCATCCCCCCGCCCTCCCTTACCGGTTCAGCCGGTTGAGCACTTGCGCGCGCAGCCGTCGTGCAGTCATTTCGTCCATCGGCCCCAGCGGCCCGCGTGCATGCCCCGGCAGATGCTCGCCCGCCTGCCCCGCATCGCCGAACACATAATAGTCGAACAATTCGCGCCACGCCGCCTTCTCGCCCTCCGGCCGGTCGCGCAGGCTGAGCAGCGCGTGCAGCAGCGTTGTCTGCGGCGAATCGATATAGGCGGGGACCGGGTTCCACCAGTAATTGGCCATGACATTGAAGGCCGCGAGTGCATCGACCTGATGCCACCACAGCGCCGGATAATAGAGCACGTCGCCCGGTTCGAGTTCGGCGACCAGCGCCGTTGCCATCGCCTGCGCGAAGCGCGGGTAGAGGCGTAGGTCGGGTTGCTTGAGATCGACCATTGTCACCACCTGCCCGGCGGGCGTTGGCTCGAGCGGGCCAGGGTAGAGATTGGCGATCTGGTCGGGCGGAAAAAGTGTGAAGCGGCGCTGCCCGACCAGGCAGCAGGCGACATTGTGCGACATGTCGTAGTGGGCCGCAGCGGTGGTGCGATTGCCGATCCAAAGGCTGACGAGCGGCGGCTTGAAACCGAAATCCGGATGATCCAGCGGCAGGTCGTTCTCGGCCCGGAAACCCGACAGGAATCGGTCGATATCGGCAGATCCGACATAGATGGCCGGCTCGTCGGCGCTCCCGCCATTGGCGAGGATTCGCTTGAGAATTTCGCCCAGAGGCGCCCGGCCCGAGGTGAAGTTCATGCCGCTCGCATCGGCATTGTAATGGAACCGGCCGCTGATTTCCGGCGGCCCGGTGAACACGGTGACCGGGCTCTTCCCGCCGAAGGTCGCGATATAGTCCGCTGCCTGCCGCGCTCCTGACAGACCGCGTTCGACAATCGGCCAGCTTCGCGCGAGCCCCTCCAGCACTACCGGCTGCTGACCGGCGAACAGGGTCTCGAACGGGATCGCGCAAGGGTCCACGCCAGTCATTCTTCGGACGGGGGTGCCCCAGTCTTTCACGACGGTCTTGCAAGCTGCTGCGCGGCGCCTTTACGATCCACCAGCCGCTGCAGATTGGCGAGCGAAGCGGCGATCATGAACGCCGGATGCAGGAAGCCAGCGCGGTGCAGCCTATCGAGCGCGGCTCCGTCCAGCGCCGCCAGCCGCTCGCGGTCGATGGTTTGCGCATCGGATATGGCGTAGGCCTCCCCTTCGGCAACCTGCAGTTCGAGATTGACCGGCCTGAGCAATTCGGCGTCCACGAAGGCCTCCGCCATCGGGTCGAGCAGCTGGTTGCCGATATAGATCGCCCTCAGCGTGTCCCTTACCCGTTCGAGATAGCGGGTGTTCCCCCCATGCGGCAGGAACACGGCTTCCCCATCCTCCCGCGACAGCCGGGGGTGGTCGAGGTCTATGCGGATCACCGGTTCTGCTTCGTCGTGCTGCGACGCGGCAATGCTGAAGGGGCCGCGCTGGAGGAGGGCCGGGATCGCCGCAGTCTGCCACCCGTCCGAAGGATCGAGGAAGAGGTTTTCGTCGCGCGCCAGCCCCAGCAAGGCGACCGGGCGCAGCCGCGCTTCCGCATCGGGACGCAAGACGATCGGCAGTTCTCGCTGGATGGCCTCGAACTCGGTCGGAAACACCATCACCTGGTTCACCGCATCGCCGAATTCAGCGCCGCCGCGCGTGATGACCCGCAGATCGTGATGGTCGACATTGTTGAGCAGGACGCTGGTCATGATGCTTTGCGGTCTTCTCGCCTCCCTCGGGTCTGCCGACTATGCGCGGCAAGCACGATCGCCGCAATGGACGGGGGAGGATCCCGGTGCCCGGAAACCCTCCCCCGCTTGCCGTGTCGGCCTATGCCGGTGGGCGCTCCCGGTCAGAACCGGTAGCGGGCACCCAGGAACACCCGCGGGCTCTGCTCCTGCGCAAACCACAACTGGTTCGTGTCGCGCCCGTAGGAGCGGATCGGCTCGCTCAGGATATTGATGGCCTCGAGCGAGACGGCGATGTTGTCAGTGAAATCGTAACTGATGTTTGCATCGACGGTACCGAACGGCTCGAAGAACACCGGGCTGCGACCACCGCCGCGGTTGACCGCGGAGAGGAACTTGTCGCGCCAGTTGTACGCCACACGTGCGGACAGCGGGCCCGATTCGTAGATGCCGGTAACGTTGAAGCTGTCGGCCAGCCCGACCAGTGCATAGACGTTGGCGTTCGGGTCGGACAGGACATCCACATTGACGTCACCATAGACCTTGGTGAACGAACCCGAAATGCCGAAGCCGGTCTCGCCAAAGAAGTACTGACCCTGGATTTCGAAACCGTGGATATTCCCTTCCTGGTTGTTGATCGGCGTATTCACCCGGAATTCGAACAGCGGATCGTTCGCATCGGCAACTACGTCGCGCGCCGCCAGAATCTGGTCTGCGAAGGCCTGATCAATCTGGCCATTGGGATTTAGATTGGCTTCGAAGTCTGCGCGTGCCGCAGCCACATTGCCGTTGTTTTGGTCGATGAGGGCGACGAAGGTGAACAAGCTGACATCGCTGAGCACCGCACCGATATCCGCGATCTGCTCGATAGCAGTGCCCGACCGGGTGCCCGGTGCGCCGCTGGTCGGATCACGCAGCCCGAACAATTGGAGCGGCTCCTGTCCGACACCGACGAAGTTCTTCACCTTTTTGGCGAAAAAGGCAGCCGATACGTAGCTCGATCGGTCGAAATACCATTCCAGCGAAACATCGAAATTGTCGGACACCAGCGGAAGCAAATTGGGATTGCCCTGCGCACCGCCGGTCACCCCCCCCAGCACAGTAGGCCGGTTCGGGGGAGTGGCCGATTGCGAAACGAAGAGGTTGCCGTAATCTGCACGCGCGATGGTCTTGCTATAGGATACGCGCGCTATGACATCGTCGACCGGCTCGATCTGGAAGTCGATCGCGGGGAGCAGATTGTTGTATTCGCCTTCGCCAGAGCGCTCGACGAGGCTTTCCGGCACCAGCCGCAGCACGCTCGTAAAGTCGTTGTCGGAATCCCATTCGATCAGATCGGGCGTGTTGAACTGCGCGTAGGATCGAACCGTGGTGTTTTCCCACCGGGCCCCGGCAACGAGGCCCGCAGGCCGCCCCATGAGCTCACCGTCCCAAGCGAGTTGCGCATAGACGGAAAATATCTTTTCTTCCACCTCGTCATAGTCGCTTCCCGTGACGTTGATGGGGTTGCCGCGAGCTTCGTAGATCGGCGCGAACGCCTGGTAGAGATCGACGGCATTGCCGCGGAAAGCGATCTGGGCATTGGTGACGTCATATCTGTCGAACTGGCACTGGAGGCAGAACTGCTCGATGAGGCCTCCCGCAATCTCTTCGACATCGCCGACATTGTTGATGCCCCAGTCACCCAGCGTTTGCTGGGTCTGCGTCCGCGCACTGGTCATGTGCGAGTCGATATAGCTGGCCCCGACATCGAAGCGGCCGCCCCCGTCGAATTCCCATCCGAGGTTGGCGCCGATCTGGTTCAGCCGGTGGCGCTGGCTAGCCGAGTTGCACTTTGCAGATATGTGCTGTCGAAGGACAGATCGTCCGAGAGCCACAGCGCGTTAGCCACCGAGAGCGCGACCTTCTTGTCGCCGGTGTCCGTCAGGAACCGATCATACCCTTTCACCAGCAGTTCTAGCCGCGACACCGCATCCCAGCCCATCAGCGCGCGCATCTCCATCTCGGTCTGACCACGGGCGCCGAGGAGCGCCAAGCCCAAGCCTTCGCTGAGCGAAAGCGGTGAGATGAACAGATTATCGTTCGGCCCGGACGCCTCCGCCAGTTGCGGATAAAGTCGGGCGGCAAGGCGAGCCTGGCCGGTGGTGACATCATGCGCGATTGCCTTGTTGGAGCCGCCGCGTTCGGATTGCTCGCGGGTTGTCGCACATGCGGTGAGCCCCAGGACTGCCGCGATGGCGAGCATCGTTCCTCTCATCGATCCTGCTCCATGAACTCTTCCAACCATTCCGGCAGCGGGCGCAGGTGTCCCTCCGGGGTGCGGCACAGGCCAAGGCTGAGCGCGCTGCCCGGCGGGCAATCCGCGGGCTTCATGACCGGCCGGGGCGGAGTGCTCATGACCATCCATGCAGTGATGGGAGGAAGCCGGTTGCCGTTCTCATCGGGCTGCACCCTCCTCGCTTGTCTTCGCTCCAGCCAGACGAAGGCGCGGCGGGCTTGCGCTTCGCCGAGCCCATACCTCGATTGCAGGCTGCGCAGCGCGTTGATCTCGCCGTCGGAAGCCTCTTGCCGGCCACGCGCTGCGGCGCTTTCGAGACCTTCGACCTTGATGACCTTGCCCGGTCCGCATGCTGCATGGATTGGATCGACCAGCACTGGCTCGGTCATTTCGTTCACCGATCCCATGAACGCGACCGTCTCACCTACGCGGGCATAGCCCGGAATCTCACCGCTGCCGAACGCGAGGTAGTTCTGCTCATCCACAAAAAGCCGAGCGCTGAACGGAAACAGGACTAGGGCATCGCCGCGGTCGGCAGCGCGGAAGCAGCCATCCTTCAGAACCACCTTCACCCGACTGCCGATCGCGTTTAGCGCGCCGGCGGGGCGGTCGTGGCGGGGGAAGATGCGAATGTGCCTCGCGATGGATTCGGGCACTGCATCGTCGCGAGCGGCGGGACGCGGCGGATTGACCAGCGGAACGACCGGCGCAGCGCGAAATTTCAGTTCCACCGATTCCGGTATCGTCACACCTTTGCGAGCGACGAGCGCACGAAACTCTCCCTCCGACACCAGCACCTCGGCGGTCACATGATCGGCGGCGACCCCCGTCGATTGCAGCACGCGGTCCTCGCGGAAAGTCTCCCACATCCACTGCGCGTCAGCCTGCAACTGCTCCATCGACCAGCGCACTGTCTTGCCGATGAAGCGCGAGTGCTGCGTGTATTTGCGCAAGGTTGCCGGACCATCGCGCAGGAACTGGAATACTACCGAGGGGTCGCCTTCGTTGTCGTAATAGACCGAGACGTAATTGCCGCCCTCCTCCCGCTCGAGCCGGCGAGAAAGCTGCGCGACATCGTCCATCACACTGTTCTGGAAATCGCCGACGCGTTTAAACTGCTTATCCGCCGCGATCTGCTCGGCCGTGCGGGGCGGCGGATCGCCCGGCCGCGCGGGGGTAAAACCGGCGGGAGGCGCATCAAGGATCGTGGCGAAACCCCGCTCATTAAATTCCGCCCTGAACGGCTGTCCTGGAGCTTCCACGGAGACCGTGTTCGCTGTTTCAGTGCAACCGCCGCTCGCCAAGACCACGAAAAACGGCAATGCCAGACGCCTCAGCGCGGGCGCGAATGAGCAAGTCGATCGCTTCAAATTTATGCTTTTCATCCTGCATCCGGTTCCACTGGTGGAGCGGACGGGATGTTGGTGGCCATCTCGCACCATTGCGGCTCGGCCTTCCCGCCGCGAAGCCTTTTGTCCGTAAGCACGCGCTCTTGCTCCAGCAGGCAATCATTGGCCTGGCGCAGCGCTTCCGCTTTGCTCAGCCCTTCGCGCGCGGCGCTCTGCTTCACCGCGAACCACACCCCGCCATAACCAGCCGCCTGAGCGAGCGATTTGACCGTTACCACGCGGTGGCGCCCGCAAGCTTCGATCAGCGCCGGCGGAGGCGCTGCCACTTCCGCGCGATAGCCGAGCTGCATGCGGGTACCGACGCGGGCCAATTGCCGCGCGTTACCGGAGTGGCGGGAGCGGAAAGCCAGATGTCCCTCCCGATCCCGGTAGACGCCGACGCCGAGGGGGAACATCGCCAGAGGATCGTCAGCGCCCTCTTCGTCGATGAAAAAGCATCCGTCGCGCAGCACGATCGCATCGTATGTTGCCAGGTCGGGCGTGGGGCCCGCCAGCCTCCGTTCGTTCGGAACGTAGCGGATCAAAGGCCGCAGTTCATCTGGGACAGCGGGGAGATCCGGCTCCGCCCACTCGCTGAAACGCAGAACAAGGTTGGGAGGAATATCCCATCGCTTCGCGGTCCGCATAGCCTCGAACTCGTCACGGGGCACCGCTATGTTTAACCACGGCACACTCATATTGCCGAACCCGGGCGATGCGATGCCGTCACCGATACGGCCAGCCCACTCGCGCGCGACGCGGTCCTGGTCGGTGCGCGCGAAGCCGGCTGTGGCAGGCTGAAACAGCGAATTGCCGGCGTATCGCCGCAAGGTCGCCGCAGGCTCGTTCAGGAAATAAGCGACGCCCGTGACCGTGCCTAGGCCGTCATTCTCCGGCCCGCCGCGCCAACGCCATTCGATTCCCCCGAAGTTTCCAATCTCGCCCCGCTTGAGACGGCGCAACATGGGCAGATGTCGTTCCTCCAGCCTGTCGGCAAATTGCCAGCGGCGATCCTGCAGCGTTGGGGAATAGGGTTCCGGCCCAAGCCGGGTGACCGGTGGATAGGGCGGCCCCTCAAGAATCGTGGCGTACGCTTGACTTTGATCGGCCTGCGTAACGGAAGCCCCATCCGAACAGGCTGAAAGCATCATCAGAACTGTTGTGAGATGGCAGGTGATGGCGCGGCTCCCCATGTTACATAGCAACCTAGTCAAGCCTCTCTGAACCTTTGATAAATCAGGTCTGGCCTTGGCCGTGATCGTGAACGCTGGCGCTTCGCAATCGAGCCGGGGACCGGGGCCATGAGCTCAGGTCCGATCCCGTGTGGGCTCGTTGGCCCTTCGCCTCCGGTCGCTGCTTTGCGCCGTGTTTCAGGCCTCGCGGCAGCGAACCCAGCGCTTGCGCCCCGATCGCCACACCGACCCGTCATAGGATTGCGCCGCATCGTTCCAGTGAGCGATCAGGATGAGTCCTCCTGGGTCGCACCTCTGGAAACCAGCGCAAGCCGCAATTCCGGTCCGTGCATCCACCACTGCGACGCAGTAACTTCAATTTCTCGCTTATCATCTACGAGGTGCGCCAGGAACAGTCCGGCGCTCGGCACATGTCCGAAGCCAAGAGACACCATTATCGGGCGCTCATCCGCCGTCTTACATGACAGTCCGCCCGTCGCATGGGCGGGCACACTGAGCATTAAGAGCCCGAAAAAGGCTAGGCTTCGAAAGAAAACCGGCATGAAGATGCTCATGGCAAGCCATCAATGAATAGCGGATTACGGGAGGCCGGCAGCTCGGGCAGACGATCGGAACCCACTTGGCCGCAAGCCCGCTTTGCATCTGCTCGGTCTCGAAACCGACAGTCCGCGAACGATCCCATTGCGGCTTCCAACGACAACGGGCAGGCGAATCTTTCAACAAAAGGCGACGGCCATTTAGCAGGTGCAATGCAAAGCCGAAGTGCGAATCGCTTACCTCGCCCTTTGGGATCTGCGCCAGCTGCTCGATCAGATCTGCCGTGAAAGTCATTCGTCTGGTATGGCAACTTCTGAAGAATTTGCGGGAGTGGCGAAGTGCGCAGGTTTGGCGCTTCGTTCAGTCGTCAGATGTGGCGGCTCTGGCACCTCCGTCTGCTGCGCCTATCGAAAGGCTTTGTGACGGGGCGCTCCTGTGGCCGGCTGTCGTTCGTGGGGAGATCACAACCGCAGCTTCACGTTTAGCATGCCGCGGCTGACGATCGTCATCGCTCACGGTCTGTTCGATTTGACGCGGCTGAGTGGAACGAGGAGAGATTGAAGGGATTGGAAACCTGCAACGGGAAAGAACCAGCTATCCGCATAACTGCCCTCCTACAAAGCTTTGCGGCGCTTGCCTTGGTTGGCTGCGGCCATACGGCTGACTTACCGGTTAGGGCCGCGAGCGGACCGGCGCCCCAGATTGTCGAACCAACCGACACCTTGCTGCCCACAATTGACGTTGCACCCGCCACGGGATGGCCCGAAGGCGCTTTCCCGATGCCGGCGGATGGGCTGACGGTAACTGCATTTGCCGAAGGACTGGAGCATCCGCGCTGGCTTCATGTCCTCCCCAATGGCGATGTGCTCGTAGCCGAATCTGCTGCCCCACCGCAGCCCGAGTTGGGAAAGGGCATCAAGGGCTTCTTCATGAAACTGTTCATGAAAAAGGCGGGTTCGGCGGTGCCGAGCGCGAACCGGATCACCCTTTTGCGCGATACCAACGGTGACGGTATCGCCGATTTGCGCAGCTCCTTCATCACCGGCCTCAACTCTCCCTTCGGAATGGCGCTTGTTCGCTCCGATCTCTACGTCGCCAACACCGACGCGGTCCTGCGTTTCCGCTACGAAACCGGCGCCACGAGCATTGCCGGCGCAGGCGAGACAATCGCGGCGCTTCCCGCGGGGCCATACAACCAGCACTGGACGCGCAGCCTCGCCGTCAGCCCCGACAACACGAAACTGTATGTCGCCATCGGATCGGCGAGCAATATCGGCGAGTACGGGCTGGACGAAGAGACAGGTCGCGCCGCGATCCGCGAGATAGATCTGCGCACCGGGGCCGAACGGCTATTCGCGAGCGGTTTGCGCAATCCGGTCGGAATGGCTTTCGAGCCGGAGAGCGGACGGCTTTGGGCCGCCGTCAATGAGCGCGATGAGCTTGGGTCGGACGTTCCGCCCGATTACATGACAGCGGTCGAGGATGGCGGCTTCTACGGTTGGCCCTATTCCTACTGGGGCGATCACGTCGATGAGAGGGTCGAGCCGCAACGTCCCGACCTCGTCGCGCGAGCTGTCATCCCCGATTACGCGCTCGGCCCGCACACCGCCTCGCTAGGTCTGGCGTTCACCGATGCTTCCCACGCGGCACCGCTTGGCCTGCAAGGCGCTTTCGTAGGTCAGCACGGCTCATGGAATCGCAAGCCGCCGAGCGGCTACAAGGTCGTATTCGTTCCATTCGAGGAAGGGCGGCCCAGCGGGCCGATCTACGATATCCTCACCGGGTTTCTCAGTGCCGAGGGTGACGCTTATGGCCGACCTGTCGGAGTCGCTCTCGACGAGCGAGGCGGACTGCTGGTCGCCGACGATGTGGGAAACACGGTCTGGCGCGTGACGCAAAGCAACCGCCCAGCGCCGCAGCCCTGACATCGGGCACGCGAGCGATCGAATTTCGCCGCCTCACGTGACGCCTGCATTCACGCGCGAGACGATTCTGTTCTGAACCAGATTCGATCGAGGCTGACGTCGGTTCGCTGTCCTCGACCGCGCCGGCGCCTCAATGTTGGTGCGGCGCTGCGCCGGGTGGATCCACATGGCCAACCGCATAGCCCGCGTATTCCTGCTCGCTCATCTCCGGCATCGCCTTTACGAACGCAGCGATATTCCACAATGTCCGATCGTCATGCGTCGGCCCGAAGGCTGGCATTCCGCTCATCTTCACACCGTGTTTGACCAGCCAGAAAATCTCTTCCGAACTCCATTCCCGGGCAGCATGCGCAAGGGCGGGCGGCTTGGGGCGCATCGTCTCGGCCCATTCCGCGCGACCTTCGCCGACACCGCCATGGCACTGCACGCACATGGCTTTGTACTCTCCCGCGCCGGCCGTTATCATCGCCGGTGTTAATTCGGCAGGCGCCTCGATGTCGTCGGCAGCTCCCTGCACTGCGTTGCGCATGGTGGTCGTCAACGCCCACTCACCCAGCGGTGTGTGCCGGTCGGTGGCCGCGACGTTGTAACCGCCGGTGAGAATCACCAGCAGGCCAATCGCAATGAGCACCAGCAGGGTGCCGACAGCACCTAGCAGGACGCCTCGCCAGATCTTGCTCATGTCGCGGCTCCTTCGTAGCACCGGACGTAACCGCGATAACCGATTTCGTCGCTGGCTTGCGGCGGGACGACGATCATATCCACCGCCTGCAGACCGGCGTTGCCGGTCTCGTCAACAGGCCGCAGCATTACGATGAGCCCGCCTTCCTCGTAGCGTCCCTCGCCAGTGGTTGGCAGGACGATCAACTTTCCGTTGAGCTTGATGGCACCGGGACCATCGGGCTCGTAGAGAAATGAGGGAAACCCGATTTCGGTCAGCTTGACGGCGCAGCGACCCTCTCTTCCGCCGAGTGCTTCGATATCGACACCGCTCATGGTTTCCGGCTTTATGATCGCGGTGGCGACGTTCTCCAAGGCTGACGCGGCACCCATGATCGGCGCGGGTGTGGGGGCCGGTTCGAGCTGCGACTCGCGATCATTGCCGACTGCGGTGTTCTGGTTGCACGCGACCAGTGGCAGCGCCAGGGCGGCAATCGCTGCGAGTATTCTCATTGTTCCGCCTCCTCGGGCAGGCGCTCGATGGTTCGCACACCGTTCTCGTCGATATCGGCGATCAGGTATTTCATCTGCGCGATCTCGCGCCGCTGAGCGAGGATGATGTCATGGGCGAGCTTGCGCACGCGTGGATCGCGGATATGCGCGCGTTCGCTGGTCATGATCGCGATCGAGTGATGCGGGATCATCGCCTGCATATATTCGCTGTCGGTGATCGTGGTCTGGCTGCGCACCAGCCACAGCGCGAGCGCGAAGACGAGCGCGGCGACACCCAGAATAACGAAGTTCTTGGCAGTGCTTTTGTACATACCCCACATAAAGAGCAGCATCACCACCATCATCGCCGCGCCCATGACGAAGGCCATCCAGAAGCGGGTCTCGCTCCAGAAGATGTGATCGACATCGTAGGTGTTCAGGTACATGAGGATGAACATCACGACGGTCGAGGTGCCGATCATCGCCATGAAGCGGATGTAGTTTCCTCCGCCTCCGCCTTTCGATTTATGCTCTGCCATACAACCTCCTTGCCATTTATTTCATCGATCGACAGGCGGTTCACGCAATGAGCGGGCAGCGAGGGCGAGCGCGAGCAGCGGGACGATCGTCCACATCATTAGGGGGATCAGTCCGATCCCCAACAATACGGGCATCCGCTCGGAATAGTTCCAACCCCATGGCGCGCGTAACGCGATGAATTCTATAACAAGCGCGAGTATCTGCCCGGTTCCCAGAAAGACAATCAATGGACGCAGCTTCAGACTGCGCAACCAGTAGCGATCGTTCGCCGCCCAGGATGCGATGAGATAGGCGAAAACCATAATGCCCGCGTCCCCGAAAGAAGCGAGGCCGCAATTGACGGTGACCCGCCATGCAGAAAGCTCGCCCATCGCGTAGAACGGCATCTGCAGCATCTCCCAGAGAAATGCGGTCAGATAGCCGTGGATTGCCAGCCAGGTTTCGGGTCTATCGAGTTTCGCCAAACGCTTTCCTCAGGCTGGCTGTTCTGCGACGCCGTCGATGGCCGACAATCGCAGACCACGCAGGCGCAGCGCGTTGCCGATCACCGAAACCGAGGACAGGCTCATCGCCGCCGCAGCGATCATCGGGTTCAGCAGCAAGCCGGTAAAGGGAAACAGCACACCGGCGGCAACCGGAATACCCAGCGTGTTGTAGGCGAAGGCAAAGAACAGGTTCTGCCGGATATTGCGCATGGTCGCGCGCGACAGGACGATCGCCTGCACCACTCCGGTCAGATCTCCGCGCACCAGCGTTACCCCGGCGCTCTCGATCGCCACGTCGGTGCCAGTGCCCATGGCGATGCCGACATCGGCAGCCGCCAGGGCGGGCGCATCGTTGATCCCGTCCCCGGCCATGGCGACGCGGCGCCCCTCGGACTTCAATCTCTCGACTTCGCGATGCTTGTCTTCGGGCGAGACGTTGGCGTGCACCTCGTCGATGGCCATTTCCCGCGCGACCGCTTCGGCCGTTCCGCGACTGTCGCCGGTCAGCATGACCACGCGAATACCGCGCGCGTGGAGTGCAGCGATCGCCGCCGCGCTGGTCGGCTTGATGGGGTCGGCCACGGCGATCAGACCTGCAGGGCGCCCGTCGAATGCGACGAACATCACCGTTTGCCCCTGCGCCCATCCGGCTTCGGCCGAGTCCAGCCAGCTCTCGTCGCCGATCCCAACGCGGCGCATCATCTTCTCGTTGCCGATCGCCACCCGGCGAGCGCTTACGGTCGCTTCGACGCCTTCGCCGGTCGTCGAGGCCAGGTCCGTTGCATTGGCGGGCGAAACCCCGCGTGCCCGCGCGCCCTCGACAATCGCATGCGCCAGCGGATGCTCGCTGCCCAGCTCGACGCCCGCGACCGCGGCAAGGAACTCGGTTTCATCGATGCCTTCAACTGGATCGACCGCCACCAGATCGGGCTTGCCCATCGTCAGCGTGCCGGTCTTGTCGACCACCAGCGTGTCGATCTTCTCGAGCGTCTCAAGCGCCTCGGCATTGCGAATCAGGATGCCGTGTTGCGCGCCCTTGCCGGTGCCGGTCATCACCGACATCGGCGTGGCGAGCCCCAGCGCACAGGGGCAGGCAATGATCAGAACCGCGATGGCATTGACCAGCGCATAGGCGAGCGCCGGTGCGGGTCCCCAGATCGCCCAGACGACAAAGCTGACGATTGCGATGACGACGACCGTCGGCACGAACCAGCCCGCGACCTGGTCGGCCAACCGCTGAATCGGCGCGCGGCTGCGCTGCGCCTCGGCGACCATCTGGACGATCTTGGACAGCATGGTATCCTTGCCGACGTTGGTGGCCCGCATGACGAAGCCCCCCGTCTGGTTGACCGTTCCGCCGATGACCGTATCGCCCGCGCGCTTGGTCACCGGCAGGGGTTCGCCGCTCACCATCGACTCGTCGATTGCGCTCGATCCCTCCTCGATTTCGCCATCGACCGGGACCTTGTCACCAGGCCGCACGCGCAAGCGGTCGCCGGTCGCCAGCTCATCGAGCGGCACCTCGCGCTCCTCGCCCTCGCCGAAGATCTTTACAGCAGAGGGCGGCGCGAGTTCGAGCAATGCGCGAAGGGCGCTTGAGGTCGAGCCGCGTGCCTTCAATTCCAGTAGCTGCCCAAGGAGGACCAGCGTGGTGATGACCGCCGCTGCCTCATAGTACACGCCCACCCGGCCCGAATGATCGCGGAACGCCGGCGGAAAGAGGTCCGGCAGCGCCGTCGCCACCAGGCTGAACAGATAGGCAATGCCGACGCCGATACCGATCAGCGTGAACATGTTGAGATTGCGCGTCTTGAGCGATTGCCAGGCACGCACGAAAAACGGCCAGCCTCCCCAAAGAACGACAGGGGAGGCGAGGACGAACTGCGCCCATTGCGCCCGGGCGGGCTCGATCAACTGGTCGAAGCTGAGCCCCGGAACCATATCGCTCATCGCATAGGCGAACAGCGGCAGCGTGAGGAGCGCGCTCCACCAGAAGCGGCGGCGCATATCGACGAGTTCGGGGTCGGGTCCTTCGTCAAGACTCACGATTTCCGGCTCGAGCGCCATGCCGCAAATGGGGCAGGAGCCCGGTCCGGGCTGGCGAATCTCGGGATGCATCGGGCAGGTGTAAATCGTCCCTGCGGGTACATTCTCCACCGCATCGAGATGCGCGCCCGACAGGTAGAGCTCGGGATCCGCCCGGAACTTGTCATGGCAGCGCGACGAGCAGAAATAGTGCTTGGAACCCTTGTGCTCGGCCACGTGTTTCGCGCCATCGATCTCGACGCTCATCCCGCAGACCGGATCGATCGCGGTGCCCTCGAGTACGCTGTCCTCCTTGCTCATGCGAACTCCTTCCTAGCTCTTCACCACGACGAACTGCCCCATCATGCCTGCGTCCTCATGTTCGAGAATGTGGCAATGATACATGTAAGGCAGGTCCGGATCGGTATGTTCCTCGAAGCGCAGCAGCACGCGCACCTGCTCGCGAGGATTGACGACGACCGTATCCTTGAACCCCGTTTCCGGCGGCGGCGGCGCGCGCCCGTCGCGATCGATCACGCGGAACTGCGCGTTATGGATGTGAAAGGGGTGCGCCATCATCGAGGCATTGGCGATTTCCCAGATCTCCCACTGCCCGACGGGTACGCGCTCGTTGATCACGTTCATGTCCATGCTCGCGCCGTTGATCGACATGCCGCCGCCCATCATGCCCATGTCGAGAACAAATCTCCTCGTGCGGACAGCCACCGACGTATCGGGCACGGCAAACGAAGCCAGCCGCGCTGGCAAAGCGGCCGATCGGGCTGCGCCCTGCGGCCTGATTTCGAGAATCCGGAAGACCTTGTCAGCGCCGCCGCCCTCACGGCCTCGATTCATCATGCCTCCCCCCATCATGCCGCCGCCGTCCCCGCCCATCATACCCATCGAATTGTCCGGGCTGGTGGCGACCAGGCTGAGCGGGCGACCCTCGGAAAGGTCGACGATAACCTGCGCGCGTTCTCCCGGGGCGAGCCTGAGCGACCGGGTCGGATGGGGGCGTTGGAGAAGGCCGCCATCGCTCGCGACCAATTGCATGGTCTGCCCACCGGCGAGCGAGAAATGGTAGAAGCGCGCATTCGAACCATTGAGGATGCGCAGGCGCAACAGGCCGGTTCCCGCGTCGAACACTGCGTTCTGAGTACCGTTCACAAAGATACGGTCTCCACGCACGCCCATCATCTGTGCATGCATGTTCTGCGGATAGAGCAGCCTGCCGGAGCTATCGAGCAGGCGGTCCTGGACGATCAGCGGGATATCGTCGATGCCGTATCCGCTCGGCAGATCGAGTGCGTCTTCCTCGTCATCGCGGACGTAGATCGGGGCGGCGAGCCCCGCATAGACCTGCGGTCCCGTACCGCGATGCAGATGCGAGTGATACCAGTAGAGCGAAGCGCGCTGGCGAACTTCGAAGGTCGGGCTCCAGCGTGCGCCTGGACGGATCAGCTGGTGCGGTCCGCCGTCAGCTGCGGCGGGAAGCTCGAAACCATGCCAGTGGACCGTCGCGCCCTCTGGCAGTTCGTTGTCGATATGCAACCGAACCCGCTCGCCGCGGCGCATTTCCAGTGTCGGGCCAAGGTAGGGCGCGTTTACCCCAATCGTGGGCGAAGCGACGCCGGGAACGAATTCCTTCTGCCTTGCGGATACTGACAGTCGGAATACCCGCTCGCCCTGTTCGACGGTTCCCTGGTCGCGCTGCGGAATGAAAAGCGAATTGGCACCGACTCCATCGGAACCAAGCAGCGAGTTCCTCGCTTCGCAGGCCGACAATGGCAAAGCCATGAGACCGGCAGCAGCTGTTCCGGCTCTTCTCAGCAAGGCGCGTCGGTCGAGACCGGTCGTGATGACCCACCCGTCCATTCTATTTGCTCCGAAGATACTTGATCAGTGCAGCGATGCCCAAAACCATCAGGACGATCAGCAACAAGCAGATCAGCCCCATGATCCCCATCATGGCGGACGGCGTATCACCATTCATCATAGTACTTCTCCCGTGATACCGGCCCCGGGATACTGCCGGAGCCGGCTCACATATTACTTCTTGGTGATCGAGGTGATCGAGCTGCCACTTTCTCCAGTGGCAAATTCGAACGAGACTTTATCGCCAACCGCCACGTCATTACGCAGCTGTTCGTCGGCTTCGAAGCCCATCGTCATGGCCGGCCATTCGATCGAAGGGACTGCGCCGTGATCGATGGTGATCGTTCCCTCATCGGCATCGATGGCGGTGACGGTTCCTTCGGCTGAGGCGCTCTGCATCGCGCCGTCCGATCCCATCATCGGCATGTTGCCATCGTCCATCGGCATCTGTCCGCCTGCCATCTGGCCGTCCGCCATGGCCGTGTCGTCCATCATTTCTGCATCGTCACCGGATCCACAGGCGGCGAGCGCCAGCGGCGCTGCCAATAGTGTCATGAGGGTTGTAATACGCATTCTTCTTCTCCTTCGAGGGGTTTGGACTGTTTGGTCCGGGGACGCCGCATCATCAGATAGGCGGCAGGAAGTACGAACATCGAAAGCAGTGGGGCGGTGATCATCCCGCCGATCATCGGGGCCGCGATACGGCTCATCACTTCGGACCCGGCGCCGGTGCCGATGAGAATCGGAAAAAGGCCGGCGAGGATGACGGCCACGGTCATCGCCTTGGGCCGCACGCGCAGCAGCGCGCCTTCGCGGATCGCTGCCGATACCTCGTCGGCACCTAGATCGCCCTCCCGGCGTTCCAGCGCGGCTTTCAGGTAAATCAGCATGACCACGCCGAACTCTGCTGAAACGCCTGCGAGCGCGATGAACCCCACGGCCGTCGCGACCGATTGGTTGTACCCCATCAGGTAGAGCAGCCAGAACCCGCCGGTCAGCGCAAATGGGAGCGTACCCATGATCAGCAGCGCCTCGTCGAAGCGGCGGAAGATAAGATAAAGCAGCAGGAAGATGATCGCGAGCGTCGCGGGCACAACGATCTTCAGGCGTTCATAGGCGCGGGTCAGATATTCGAACTGCCCGGCGTAAGACAGGCTGACGCCTGCGGGCAGATCGACCTCGGCCGCGATCGCCTCCTGCAAGTCGCTCACCACCGAGGTCAGATCGCGCCCGCGTACATCGATGTAGACGAAGCTGGTCGGGCGTCCCTGCTCGCTCTTGAGCATGGGCGGGCCGCTGGTCACCCGGACATCGGCGACGGTGCCAAGCGTGATCTGCTGTCCCGCAGGGGTGAGTACCGGAAGATTGCGCAGTTCATCGACGCTGTCGCGGATCTCGCGCGGATAGCGCACGTTGACCGGATAGCGGGCCAGCCCCTCCACCGTGCGCGCGACATTCGCGCCACCAATCGCGCCCGAGACTATCTGCTGCACGTCGGCGATGTTGAGGCCGTAGCGGGCAGCTTCCAGGCGATCGATATCGACATCGACATAGCGGCCGCCAGACAGCCTTTCGGCCAGAGCCGAGCTTACCCCCGGTACCTGCTTGGCTATCCGCTCGACCTGGAGCGCAACGCGCTCGATCTCGCCCAGATCCTCGCCTGAGACCTTGACCCCGATCGGGCTCTTGATGCCGGTTGCGAGCATGTCGATGCGGTTGCGGATGGGGGGCACCCACACGTTGGCGAGACCCGGCACCCGCACCACGCGATCGAGCTCCTCGACCAGCTTGTCCGTCGTCATGCCCTCGCGCCATTCCTCGCGCGGCTTGAAGCGGATCGTGGTCTCGAACATCGTCAGCGGCGCCGGATCGGTGGCCGTGTCGGCGCGGCCGGCCTTGCCGAAGACGGTGTCGACTTCGGGCACCGTCTTGATCAGGCGGTCGGTCCGCTGAAGCAGAGCCGAGGCCTCGCCTGGAGACAGACCGGGAAGCGCGCTCGGCATGTAGAGTAGATCGCCCTCGTCGAGCGGGGGCAGGAACTCGCCGCCAAGACGCGAGAAAGGAACGAGCGTCGTGGCGAAGATCAGCCCGGCGATGACCAGCGTTGCCTTCGGACGGCGCATCACCCAATCGAGCCCGGGCCGGTAAGCGCGGGTCAGCGCCCTGTTGATCGGATTGCTGTCTTCGGCGGGAATCTTGCCCCTGATCAGCCAGCCCATCAGAACCGGCACCAGCGTGATCGACAGAATCGCCGCCGCCGCCATGGCATAGGTCTTGGTAAAGGCGAGCGGGGCGAACAGCCGTCCCTCCTGCGCCTGCAGGGTGAAGACCGGCAGGAACGAAAGCGTGATGATCAGCAGGCTGAAGAACAGCGCCGGCCCGACCTCCTTCGATGCATCGGCGACGATGCGCCAGCGCTCCTGAACCGAAAGCACGGTATCCGGGTTCTCCTCGGTCCAGCGCTCGATATGCTTGTGCGCATTCTCGATCATCACCACCGCCGCATCGACCATCGCGCCGATCGCAATAGCGATGCCGCCCAGCGACATGATGTTGGCGTTGACGCCCTGGAAGCGCATCACGAGAAAGGCTGCGAGGACGCCGAGCGGCAGTGTAACGACTGCCACGAGCGCCGAGCGCGCGTGCCACAGGAACAGCAGGCATACGAGCGCGACGACGATAAACTCCTCGATCAGCTTGGTGGTCAGGTTTTCGACCGAGGCGTCGATCAGCTGCGAGCGATCGTAGGTCGTCACGATCTCGACGCCTTCGGGCAGGCTCGCCTGCAACTGGTCGAGCTTCGCTTCCACCGCCTCGATCGCCCCGCGGGCGTCGGCGCCCTGCCGCAGGATAACGATCCCGCCCGCGACTTCGCCCTCGCCGTTCAGTTCGGCGATGCCGCGCCGCAGTTCGGGTCCGATCTGGACATTGGCGACATCGCCCAGCGTGACCGGAACGCCGCCCGCTTCGGTGCGCAGCGGTATGACGCGAAAATCTTCCAGGCTCCCGAGGTAGCCCGACGCGCGGACCATGAATTCGGCTTCGCCCATCTCTACGATGGAGCCGCCTGTCTCCTGGTTGCCTGCCTGGACCGCGCTCACCACCTCGGCGTGGGTCACGCCGAGCGAGGCCATGCGATAGGGGTCGAGCACGATCTGATACTGCTTGACCATGCCGCCGACGCTAGCGACTTCGGCAATGCCGGCAATGGTCTTAAGTTCGTAGCGCAGGAACCAGTCCTGCAGACTTCTCAGCCCTGCAAGATCGTGCCCTCCGCTGCGATCCACCAGCGCATATTCGTAGATCCACCCGACCCCGGTCGCATCCGGGCCGAGCGTACTCTCGACGCCTTCGGGCAGACGGTTCTGGACCTGGTTGAGATATTCCAGAACGCGCGAACGCGCCCAGTAGAGATCGGTCCCGTCCTCGAAAATGACATAGACATAGCTGTCGCCGAAGAATGAATAGCCGCGCACGGTCTTCGCTCCCGGAACCGAAAGCATCGTCGTGGCCAGCGGATAGGTGACCTGGTCCTCGATGATGCGCGGGGCCTGCCCGGCATAGTTCGAGCGGATCACCACCTGCACGTCGGAGAGATCAGGCAGCGCATCGACCGGAGTGGTCCGCACTGCCCAGAAGCCGGCGAGCGCCAGACCGATTGCAGCCAGAACCACGAAAAGGCGGTTGGCAATCGAACTGTCGATGATCCGCGCGATCATTCGCCGGTCTTCCGGATCGAGACGATTTTAGGTCCGCTTCTGGCTTGGACAAAGGTGAAGGCAACCCGGTCGCCGCGTTGAAACCCGCGCAGCTGCGCCGGAGCCTCGGTGGCGAACCCCATCGTCATGGCCGGCCATTCGAGCGCGGGCACCGGCCCGTGCCGCAAGGTGACACCGCGGGCAGTGATCCGCTCGATCGTGCCGGTGGCGCGATAGGTCCGCGGCCCATCCGCGTCGTTCTGCGTTTCGCCTTCGCCGACGGTCGATGGCGCTTCGTCAATGGTGCGCACATCGATACCGGCAAGGCTGGCCTCGGAGTCGAGCAGGAACTGGCCCGAAACGACCACCTCTTCGCCCGCCGCGAGCCCCGCAAGCACTTCGGTCCGACCGCCTGCTTCGCGTCCGATCCGGACCTCGGCAGGGCGGTAGCCCCCACGCTCCTGAGTGATCATCACCAGGGTGCGTTCTCCGGTGCGGATCACGGCTTCGGAGGGAACCAGCAATGCCTGTTGCCGCTCGGGCGCAAGCGTGACCTGCGCGAACATTCCCGGCTTCAGACGCAGCCCGGGATTGGGCATCGCCGCGCGCACGGTGATCGTCCGGCTGGCATCCTGCGCGCTGGGCAGGATGGCGATGATCCGGCCGGCGAAGCGTTCGCCGGGAAAAGCGGTGAGGGTCGCGCTTACCGGCTGTCCAACGCGGGCGCTCCCCGCCAGCGCCTCTGGCACCGCCGCCTCGAGCCAGATCGGACTGTAGCCGCTGATTTCCGCGAGAGTCTGACCGGCCATGACCGTCATGCCCGGCCGCACACCAAGGGCAGTGATCGCCCCGGATTGCGGCGCGGTGACTGTAATCGTAGACTGCGGCCTGCCGCTTCGTGCGACCGAAGAAATCACCGAATCCGGCATGCCGAGCAGGCGCAGACGTTCACGAGCGGCCCGGGTCAAGGCTTGGTCCCCGGTCGCGGCGACGGCCAGATATTCGTTTTGCGCGCCGCCCCATTCGGGAACCAGAAGATCGGCGATCGGCGCGCCCCTGGCGATCAGGTCTTGCGGGGCGTGGCCGTAGGTCCGCTGGACATAGCCGCCCGCGCGTGGCTGGACGATTGCGACTTCGCTCCCGTTATAGGCGAGCGTGCCGGTAACCGTCGTCTCCGGCTCCAGCACGCCGAATTCGACCTCGGCGGTGCGGATCCCGAAATTCTGCACCATCGTGGAATCGATGCTGACTCCTTCGCCGCCCTGCGCCTCGCCTCCGGCGCATTTCGGGACCAGCTGCATGTCCATGAACGGAGATTTGCCCGGCTCGTCGAAGCGCTGGTCGGGCACCATCGGATCGTACCAGTAAAGGACTTCCTCGCATCCGGTTTCGGCAGCAGCATCATCATTAGCACCGCCACCTTCGCCGAGCATCGACAGACCGTAACCGGCCCCTAGGCTAATCAAAGCAATACCGGCCGCCGCCGCATAAGAGCGCTGGCGCGGCGTCAGACGTTCGAACACAGCTCTCACGGCCTGTCCTCCCCGTAGGTAAGTCGCAGCGTCGCAGCCGCCTCGACCGCGGCCTGCTCGCGTTCGAGAATCTCGAGTTCGAGAAGTGCTAGCGCAGATTTTGACGCGATCACGTCGACGAGATCGGCGCGGCCGGCGGCGAAGCTGGCCGTCTCGAGTGCGCTCCGATCACGTGCGAGCGGGAGAAGCTCGTCGCGCGCCCGCTCCCATTGCCGCACCGCGCTGCGCCAGGCGGCAAGGTCGGCCTCGAACCGGGCAGTGACAGCGCGCAGACGGTCGTCCCGCTCGGCCAGCGCAGCAGCTGCGTCCGCCTCGGCTGCCGCGATACGCGGGTTCTGGCGCCGATCGGTGAAGATCGGCAGCGTGACCGAGCCCATAACCGACACGACATCGCCGAAATCGGGGTTTCTGCGGCCGTAGGTCACGCTCACGCCGAAGTCGGGTCGCTTTTCGGAACGAGCCAACTGGACGCCTGCTTCGGACCGCTCACTCTCGGCGTCCGCAAGCAAGAGTTCGGGGTTGGTTTCCAGGTCACGCCGTAGCCGTCCCGGATCCACATCGGCGCTGGGAGCGATGCCCTGCGCGACAGGCTGGGCAGCGGCTATATAGCGCGAAAGGCGAGCCTGCGCCGTTTCGCGGCTTGCCTCGATGGCAGTTATGGCGTCCTCGATCTCGAGCAGTTCGCGCCGGATCACCAAGCTCTCGGCGGGCCTTGCCGATCCCGATGCGACCGCACTGTTGGCGACCGGAACGAACTCCCGAAGGTCGGCCTGCGCGGTGCGCGCAAGATCCATCCGGCGCTGTGCATAATAAAGGCTGATCCAGGCGCCTCCGGCATCAGCGAGAATATTGCGTTCCGCCATGCCGAGACGCGCTTCGGCGAGCCGGATCTCCGAACTGGCGAGACCGGACCGTGCGCGGCGGCGGGCGAGGTTTGGGATTTCCTGCTCGATGCCGACCGCGATCTGGGTCGGAAGCTGGCGCTCGATCTCGAACGCGGCTGGCCCGGTGACCGGCAAATTCATGACGCCAGCGCGCAAGCGCGGATCGGGCAGCTCGTCGACAGCATCCGCCGCCACCCGCCTTGCTTCCACGCGCAACGCGCCCGCCTCCAGAACGGGCTGCTCCGTCCGCGCGCCTTCAAGCGCTTCCTCGTAGCCGACGGGCTGCGCCTGTGCAGCCTGCGCGGCGATCATGGCTGCCAAAGGCACCCAGCAAATCCGCCAAGACATTGGATAAACCTCGCTCGTTCAGAGCGGGCCGGTAAGACGATGCACATGCCATCGCGGTCGTGCCGCGGGGCACAGACGCAGTCATCCAGCCAGCTCGCTTAGCGACGCTGCGCGCCGCCGTTCGAAAACTAGACGGTGAGGCTGGTTTGTGGAGGCGGCGACTCCGGCCGCACCGGTTCGCTTACGAGCCGAACAGCGGCGCGGGTGAGATAAGATGCGGCGGCCGGGAACGGCGCTGTCTGCATTGAACCACCACCTGAAAGCGCCAGCGGCGGCAGGCAATTCATGGCGACAAGACAATCGAGCGTCATGTCCGGGCAAGGCCCTTCGCGATCGGATTCATCCTGGCTGCCCATGCCGTGCTCAGCCGTCGCCTGCGCCATCTCGGCGCATTCCGCCATCTCCGCCGGCTCGCTCTGCGGAACAGCCGCCTGGGCCGCAACCTGAACGAACAGGCCGAAGCTGAAACATATAAATGCCAAGGCGCGAAGAAATCTCACTCGAGGCAAATAGTCCGGCTACCAGCCAAGTGCAAGTCGGCCGACCGCCTGCGCCATGCGCTCGAACGCTTGCAGCCTTAAGTCTCTGTCAGCAGCAGCCGCTCGCGGCTTAAAGCGTTGGTTCCGAAACCTCCCGCACGAGGTCGCCGGTTTCCTTTTTATCGGCGTGACGGGCGATATCGGCCTGCGAAACGATGCCGCAGCACTTTCCTTCGCGATCGACAACGGGAAGGCGGCGGATCTGGTTCGCCTCCATCTTGCTGCAGCATTCGTCCACGCTTGCCTCTGGCCCCACCGTCACGGGGGAAGCCGACATGACTTCCTCGACCGGAGTGTCGGAACCCTTGCCCTGTGCGACGCAGCGGCAGGCGATGTCGCGATCGGTGACCACGCCGACGAGTGAGCCATCGTCATCGACGACAGGGATTTCGCCGCAATCGTTATCAACCATGAGACTCGCTGCCTCTTTTACGCTGCTCGAGCGCCGGCAGCATGCGGGATTACCGGTCATTACGTCTTGCGCTTGCATGTCGTGTCTCCTGCTTTCCAGAAATTCGAGTTTCGATACGACAAGAGAATGAAGCGCCATCGCGCTCGGTTCCGGTTTGAAGGACGACCCGTTGGCCGTCTGCGGCGGTTTGTCCGATCGCCCAGCGGATGCGGACCCTCACCTTGGACCGAAGCGCCAAAGTGGCCTCGAGACGAAGCACATGCCGAAGCCGGTCCCGATAAGTCATGCCAGATTTGAGGGGGAAACAGGCCGCCAATCCGTAGCAGAAGGAACGTCCGCAGTCCCCGTGCGTGCTCAAGCTGCCAGCGCTATGGTATAAAGGGGAAGACCGCGCGTCGCAGAAAGTCGGAGGAAGGATCACATCTTGAATGAAAGTTCCGACAGTCCTGTCGTAATCGTCACCGGTTCGAGCGGCTACATCGGCTCCTCGATCGTAAAGAAGCTCGCAGCTCGCTATCGCGTGATCGGCTTCGATCGCGATGCGTCGCCGCACCCGCCGGCGGAAGCCGAGTGCGTTTGTGTCGATGTCACCGACCAGGCGAGCATCGATGCGGCCTTCGAACGCGTTCGCATTGCCTATGGCTCCAGAATTGCCTCCTTCATTCATCTGGCCGCGTACTTCGATCTCACAGGCGAACCTAATTCCGAATATGACGAAGTAACGGTCAAGGGGACTGGCCGGCTGCTCGATGCGCTGCAGGATTTCGATATCGACCAGTTCGTGTTCGTCAGCACGATGCTGGTCCACGCGCCGGTCGAGCGCGGCAAGCTGATCGACGAGGCCTCGCCGCTTGATACGCACCTCCCCTACCGGGAATCGAAAGTCCGCACAGAACAACGGATCCGCGAGCAACGCGGCGACATTGATGCGGTCTTCGTACGGCCTGCGGGCGTCTACGACGACGAAGGCCATTCGGCGTTCCTCGCACAGCAGGTCGCACGCATCTACGAGAAGCGGCCCAGCGCCCGCGTCTATCCCGGCGATCTCGACACTGGCCAGCCCTATCTGCATCTCGATGACCTGCTCGATGCGTTAGAGCGGATCGTCGACCGCCGAGGCGACTTGCCGGAGGAATGGCCCGTCCTTCTCGGCGAAGACGACGTGATGTCGTACGGCGATCTGCAAAAGGCGCTGGGTCGCCTGATCCACGACGAGGACTGGACGACCCGCTCGGTCCCGAAGGGTTTGGCCGAAACGGGGGCTTGGGTCGAAAACGAATTGCTCGGCGAGGAGGCCTTCATCCGCCCTTGGATGGTGGACATTTCAGACGATCACTACGAACTCGATCTGAGCAACGCACGAGAAAAACTGGACTGGACACCGCAGCACAAGCTGAGGACCACGCTCCCGCGGATCGTCGAGGGGCTGAAAGCCGACCCTCCGGCCTGGTACCGCGAGAACAAGCTCAATGCTGCGCGGGTCGCCGGCAGCAATTTCGACGATGCCGAAGAGGCAAGGCCTCGCGAACTGGGTGAGGACGCGCGGGCGGACCATTCCAGCCACATGCGCAAGATGCACTTCAGCATGCTGTGGGTTCATTGGCTGACCATGGCGCTCGGCCTCTGGCTCGCGACCACACCCTTCGTCTTCGGAACCTTCGACCAGAGCGAATTCAACTCGGCGGTCATGCGTGTGACGGAGGATCGCAATCTCTGGGATCCGGCGCTGCGGAGCTGGCTGACAGCCTGGAACGATGTCGTGAGCGGCATCCTGATCATGGTCTTTGCGGCCATCTCGCTCTCGCCGCGCGGAGGCTGGGCGCAATGGGCGAACACCTGCATCGGCATCTGGCTGCTCGGCGCCCCGCTGCTGTTCTGGACGCCCGATGCGGCCGTCTATGCCAACGACACCTTCATCGGCGCGCTGGTGATCGCTTTCACCATCCTGGTGCCGATGATGCCGGGCATGGCGCCGGAGGGCATGATGGACGACAGCGACGTGCCGCCGGGCTGGACCTATTCGCCTTCGACCTATGTCCAGCGCATGCCTATCATTGCTCTCGGCGCCGTCGGGTTCTTCCTGTCGCGCATTCTGACGGCGTATCAGCTTGGCCATATCGACGTGGTTTGGGAGCCCTTCTTCGCCTCGCCCACTGCGCTCAACGGCACCGAATACATCATCACGTCCGACGTCTCGAAGGCCTGGCCGGTGGCCGACGGCGGTATCGGCGCGATGAGCTACATGTTCGAGATCTTGATGGGCGTGATGGGCGGCCGCGCCCGCTGGCGGACCATGCCGTGGATGGTGACGCTGTTCGGCATCGTCGTGGTGCCGCTGGGCGTGATCAGCATCTACTTCATCATCATCCAGCCGATCATGATCGGAACTTACTGCACGATCTGCCTCATGGCGGCCGCCGCGATGCTGATCATGATACCCTACTCGCTCGACGAGCTGGTCGCGATGGGCCAGTTCCTCGTCCTGAACACGCGGCGCGGGCAACCGTTCTGGCGTTCTTTCTTCCGCGGCGACGCGCTTCCGGGCGGTAGCAAGGACACCCATCCCGGCTTCGATGCGCCGCTCGCGGCGAGCCTCGGTTCGGCGGCGCGCGGGGTCACGGTCCCCTGGACATTGACCATTAGTGTGCTGATCGGCGCTTTCCTCATGTTTTCAAGGCTCGTTCTCGGCACAGAACCACCTCTGGCCGACAGCGATCATGTGGTGGGGGCGCTCGTCGTCACGGTCGCAGTGATAGCGATGGCGGAAGTCGCAAGACCGCTGCGTTTTCTGAACGTAGCATTTGGCCTCTGGCTGATGGCGGCTCCCTGGCTGATGGACGGAAGCACCAGCATCACGAGCGACATCATTGGTACTGTGCTCGGAGCATTGCTGATAGGATTGAGCCTGCCGAGAGGCCGACGGAGCGACGAGCATTACGGGAGCTGGGATCGCTTCGTCGTTTAAGATGCTTGTCGAGCAGCACAGGGACCGGGGATCGAACTCTCGGGCACTTTAGAACTTGAACAGGAGACACTGGCTCTGGACCGCAGCACTCGAGATCCACAACGAATGACCTGGCGCGGCGCGCATCCCGCTCTTTGGCTCGCCATATTCGGAGTGCTCATCGCGTTTGCGTGGGAAATGCTGCAACTTCCCTTCTATGAGACCGGCGATCTTAATCCTGCTGCGGCTGCGCGTCGCTGCGCTCTTGCAGCGCTGGGCGATGCCGGAATCATGGTGGCAGCGTATCTCGGGGCTTCGATCGGCAGCGGAAAGACTCCCTGGCTGCTCGCGTGGCCGGTTTCCCGCTTCGTAGCCTATCTGATCATTGGCCTCAGCGTCACGGCGGCCATTGAGATGCTGGCCGTGCGAAGCGACTGGGGGTGGACCTACAGTCCGGCCATGCCGCTCGTGCCCATCTTAGATATAGGTGCGGTCCCGGTGGCCATGTGGATCATCGTTCCTACGGTGGCACTGTGGATGACGCGCAGGATGGGAGTGAACTAGGGACTCGGCGTCGCTTTTGTCGTTTTTTGCAACGCGCCACCCATGGCTGCTGCCCGCCGCATCAGAGGAAACACATCGCGACACGGCGCCGATCCAAAGTAATCGTTCGGGCGACAAGCCTGCGCGCGCAGATTAGCACCGGGCAAGCTCGCACCGATGTACCGAGCGCCGCCATTCATCTTCTTGACTAGGCTTGCATCGCGGCAGCTCTTCGCTGGCCTCCGCTGCTCCGAAACCCGAAAAACAGGATTCCTGCGGTGATCACCTGCGCAGCAATCGGCTCGACGGCTGGATAGAACCCAATCAAATCGACCCGTGGGAAACCTTCGAGGAGGGTTACGCCCAGCATTCCCGCTTCTTGAAGCGCGCCTACTCCCTTGCCGGCGAGTACAACGGCGAGGACCGCGATGAGCCACGCACTGTACCTGAAGAACTGGGTAATTGGCAGTTTCCGACTGTAGCGGAGCATGATCCAGGCGAGGACCGCGAGTACGACGAGTGCCGACAGCGCACCGGCAAGAATGGTCCCGCTGTTCTGAGGATTCCACAAGGCCGCGTAGAACAGGATCGTCTCGAACACCTCGCGGTAGACCACCACGAAGGCGAGCCCGAACAGGAACCAGGCAGACCGGCGCGAAAGAGCCTTGCCCATCTTTTCCTGGATGTACCGCCGCCACTCGTCGGCCTGGCTTTTCCCGTGCATCCAGATGCCGACCGAGACGAGCACCACGGCCGCCAGCAGCGCGCCGAACCCTTCGGTAAGCTCACGGCTGGCGCCGCTTATGGTCACGAAGTAGGTTGCAACGGCCCAGGTGACCACACCGGCGAGCAGGGCAGCAATCCACCCACCGTGGACGTAGGGCATGACCTCGGTTCGCTCCGACTTCCGGACAAACGCAATCATCGCTATCACCACCAGCAGCGCCTCGAGCCCCTCGCGCAGCAGGATCGTGAAGGCGCCGAGGAACGTCGAAATGTCTGTCGCCGCTTCGGGCGACAAGGCGGTCTCCGCCCGGTCCAGCAGTGGATCGATCTCCATGAGCTCGCGGCGTAGGTCCGCTGGCCGAACACCAGAGTTGATGCTCGCGCGAAAGCCGCTAAGCGCTTGCTCAACCTGCAGCATCAGATCTCCGTCGCGGGTAGACAGAACCGCTTCAAGCGGTTCGAACCCATCGAGATAGGCGGAGAGGGCAAGTTCATTGGCCTGTGCGCGGTCCCCCCGTTCGTATGCCGCAAGGCTTTCCCGCAGTTTCTGGCGAACAAAATCCAGTGACCCCGAGCCTTCGGCCGTCTCCACAACCTGCGGATTGGCTCGCAAGTAAGCCATTACGGCAAACGCCCGGTCGCCCCCGATCTGCTGCGCCAACGCCGCTGGTGTCAAGGCGACCAGCGCTTCGAGATCAGGTACGAGACGGCGGATTTCGGCGTTCTCCTCCCAGATGCGCTGGCCTTCTGCTTCGTGCGGGAAGGCTATGCCGCCAGCGTAGAGAGCCAGCGCCCATCGATCCTGATCCGGGAGGGAAGCAAAGCTCGGCATGGTCGTGCCTTCAAGACCCTGGGTGATGACCTGGTAGAGCCCGAACGCGCTGCGCTCCCGCGCGCGCTCCTGATCGGTGAAGTCGATCGGAGGGGGATCGATGTTCATCAGCTGCGACGGCGGAGACTCGCCAGACGCTCCGTGGCACGCGGCGCAGTTCTGGGCGAACAAAGTTGTTGCACGCGTCAGGTCAGGCGCCTCGCCGGGGGCGAGCGGGACCGGGTGTTCCGCGAGCAGGGCGGCGGCAAGACTGCGCGCCAGTTGTGCGACTTCGCCGGCCGACCGCTTGGCCGCAATGGCTTCCCTCAATTCTCTGGCGCGTTCCTGGAGAACGCTCTTGTTCCGACTGGCCGGAAGGCTGCCGATCCGCTCGGCGACCGACGCAGAGAACTCGATCATCTCGTCGTATTCGAACTGGTTGGACACCTTACCGTCGGTAACCGCTGCGCCGTAGTCGACAGCCACATAGTCGAGCATTCGCCAGGTAGTCGCAACTCCGGGTGCGCCAGCGCGCGCTGCGCCAGAAGCCACAACGCTTAGGAGGAGAACAACGATGAGGACAAGCACTCGGCCATTGCGGCCCCAGGAAGGCAAACTGCGATCGGACATGGAAAACTCTTATAAACGATGCGACTGATAATCAATTGCAAAATGGGCGGCCGGAGCCAAGGTCACGCAGGTGCGAACCAGCCGGCGCAGCTGGGCATGCGAGCTGTTCGCCAAAGTCCCAGCGCGGTCGCTATCGACGGGTTGTACCTGTCGATCTCGCATGGTTGTTTGTACGAAAGGACACGATCGTCGCACGTGTCGCAGCGCAGACGAGCTGCAGGTTCAGGCTCCGGCGCGAAGGGTCTTTTGAGCCTCATCGTTCCTCCGCAAGCTCCCGCCTGGCGCCACGGATGATCTCCCAGGCCGAGTGAAGGAAGACGACGGCGATGATGGCTGCGACGACTAGATCGGGCCAAGCGCTCTGCAGCCAGTAGACCAGGCCGGCGGCTATGACGACCGCGACATTGTTGATCGCATCGTTGCGCGAGAACAGCCAAATTGCTCGCGCTTGGGCATCGCCGCTGTCACGGAAGCGGGCCAGGACGAGAGCAGCCGTGACGTTTACAGCCAGAGCCGCGATCCCGATGCCGCCCATCAGCTCCGCTTCGGGCGGGATGGCGTTCATTGCGCGCCATGCGGCCATCCCGAGCACCCATACACCGAGCAACGCGAGGAATAGGCCTTGGGTGAGCGCAACCTTGGCGCGAGTGGACGCGGACCAGGCCAGCGCGAGCAGCCCGATAAAGGTGATCGACCCGTCGCCCAGGAAATCGAGCGAGTCCGCCTTCAGTGCCTGGCTGTTCGCAAGGAAGCCGCCAAACAGTTCAATGATCCCGAACCCGGCATTAAGGATGACGACAATCCAGAGCGCGCGGCGATAGGCGGGATCGACGGCAGCTCTATTTGTATCCCCGTGGCAGCCGCAGCCGGTTTCTCCTTTCGATTCTGTCATGACGCCTCTCTAGAACCTCCAGTCACTGGAGGAGCAAGCCTCTATTGCAACCGCAGGTCCTACTTTGAGGCGAAACAGGCTGATCTCCCCCGTCGGCGTGCGGACGACCCGGCGCGGGCGGCCGCTGTGAGGCTCGAGATCAGCGAGGATCGCCTCCACTGCTCCGCGAGCGTTCGGTTCTGTGTTCTCAAACCCGTCCAAGCGCTGCACCAAGCCGAACAATGCGCGCATGAGTCTGGAGCGCTGTCGCGCATAGTCGGCGATATGGACTTCGCCGCCGGGTCTTACCGCACCGACCATGGCTGCGATCCCGCGCCTCTTTTCCTCCATTGGCACTTGATGGAAGACAAGGCTCGAGATGACCTTTGTGAAGTTGTCGCCATATCGATCCGCTTCATGCGCGAACGCCTGTCGCCACTCGATCTCGACGCCCGCTTGACATGCCTTGCCGGCGGCGATCTCCAACACCGCGGGATCCGGATCTAGTCCGACAACTCGCGCGTTCGGCACCGCCTCCTTGATGAGCAAAGCGAACGTCCCGGTGCCGCAGCCGACGTCCAGGATCACATCGTCCCCGGAGGGGGCGAGCTGGTCGAGCAGGGCTGAGCGCCATGTCATTTCGCGCGTGAGCAGCCTGATGGCGAGATCGTATGCGCCGGTCAGTTTTGGCCGGCCCAGTGCCGGCGTGAAGTTCGTGGGGTCCATCCGGCCTTCCTGACGATTGACTCAAGAAGGCACAGGATACATCCTCCAGTCACTGGAGGATCAAGACTTATGGCGATGCTGATGATCGGCGAGCTGGCGAGGCGCACTGGCGTCAAGGTCAACACCATCCGCTTTTACGAGGATATCGCCTTGATGCCGAAGGCGGCGCGTACCGATTCCGGCCGCCGCACCTATAGCGAAGCGGATGTAAAGCGCCTGAAGTTCATACGGAACGGGCGTGACCTTGGTTTTTCAACGGAGGAGCTGAAGTCACTGATTGCTCTCTCGGAGCACTCGGACCTCGATTGCGGAGCGGCGGCTGCGATCGCACGCCGTCATCTTCTCGCTGTAGAAGCGAGGATGTCTCGTCTGATGCTGATGCGGCGTGAGCTGGAGAGAGTGGCCGCCAACTGCGACGGCGGCCGCATGGCCGATTGCCAGGTCATCGGTGCCATCGCGGAGGCCCCATCACATTGAGCATCGAACGATCCGCTTCGCTTGGCGATTTCGCGGTCAGGCACTATTCTTCAGCCACCTAGATTGCCGGCGCTTTCCTGTCCGAAATTGACATATCGACCGCCAGTTGATCTCTCTTACCATGCATCCAGGCCTTTGCAGGTTTCGAGAAGCGACCTTCGGCGCTGGCTATGGTCTGGCGCGCGAAGCACTCAAGCTCTCTACAATTCGGCAATCGCCGATACGGTCCGCCTCACAGGATTGTAGCAACTGGCCTAATTCCTCACGCAGCGCGGTCAGATCGGCGATCTTGCTGTCGACCTCACTCAGCTGTTGCCGGACAAGCTGGTCGACATTCTCGCAGGGCTTGTCGTCGTGATCGGACAACGCCAGCAATTCACGCACCTGCGCCATGCTGAAGCCGAGCGCGCGGGCCCGCCGAACGAACGTCAGCGTCGCCAAATGCTCGTCGGAGTAGTCGCGATAGTTGCTGTCGGTGCGGTCCGCGGCAGGCAGGATCCCTGCGCGCTCGTAATAGCGGATCGTCTCCGCCTTGGTGCCGGTTGCTTGCGCCAGTTCGCCGATACGCATGGCTTGACCTTGTAGCTGCTACAAGGTGCATATGTCCCTGCGACTCGAACGTTGCAAGGAGAGCGGCATGGGCAAGTCCTGCTGCCAGACGACAGATACCGACCCCAGCGCGCACAACAATCCGCGCTGGCGGCTGATCCTGTGGATCGCTCTGATAGCGAACGCCGGAATGTTTGTGGTGGAGATCGTCGCGGGTATCGCAGCCGATTCCCGCGCGCTCCAGGCCGATGCGCTCGACTTCTTCGGCGATGCAGCCAACTATGCGATCAGTCTCGGTGTTGCGGGCATGGCTCTGGCCTGGCGAGCGAAAGCGGCATTGCTCAAAGCCGCCACGATGCTCGCCTTCGGCCTGTGGGTGATCGGCTTTGCGATCTATGGCCTGGCTGTCGGCTCGAGCCCGGAGCCGCAGACGATGGGACTGATCGGCACGCTGGCGCTGCTCGTCAATGCGGCGGTCGCGCTGCTGCTGTTCCGATATCGCGAAGGCGACGCAAACATGCGTTCTGTCTGGATCTGCTCGCGCAACGATGCGCTCGGCAACATCGCCGTGCTTGCCGCCGCGCTGGGCGTGTTCGGCACCGGGCAGGCGTGGCCCGACTTGCTTGTCGCCGGCATCATGGCCGGCCTCGCCATCTGGGGCAGCAGCGAAGTCTTCACACAGGCGCGCCGGGAGCTGGCGCAGGGCTGACAGTGCCCGAGCGCGCATGAGCTCGTTTTGGCTGCTCCATAGACGCCGCTACAGCAGGCTCAATTAACGCTCGGTGCTCCTCGACGCTGAGCGGGCGGAAACAGCTGATCGTTAAGTTCGCGTGGAGAGCACGTCTCAGCTGCTCATGCTCCGCCTCCCGATCCTTGAAACGGCTGCACCCAGAACACGACTACCGCGACGAACGCTGCGTAGGCCGCGGCGAAGCCGAAAATCGTCCAGCGATGGAATCCCCTCGCCCGCTCGCCCGAAAAGTGGATGAACATCGCATAGAGTACCGGCATCAGCGCGACGAACGCCAGACTGACCCAGAAGAGGCGGAAATCCTCGATCGGCGTGCCGATGATCGTGAGCGGTATAAAGGCGAGCGTCATCGTCACCGCATGATCGCCAATCACGCTGGTGCTGGCCGAGGTGACCTGGCCGGAGCGGGCGACGCTCCAAGTTGCGAAGACCTCCGGCAAGGCTGCGACAGTGGCAGTGATGAAGAGGCCCCCCACCACATTGGGGATGCCCAGTGCGCTGATGATCTTCTCGCTGGAGAAAACGGTGAAATAGGCACCGACTGCAAGAGCGCTGACGCCTGCGATCGCCATCCACCGTTCCTTGCGGCTCCAATCGACGTTCTCGCCTTGCTCGCGGCCGCGCACCAGAGCTTGGACGAGGTAGGCCAGATAGGCGATCAGCAGCAGCCAGCCATCGATCGGTTGCAGGCCCCGCCACGCGGCGGGCAGCGTCAGCAGAGCGAAGACGGCAAGGATGCCGAGATAAGGAAGCGCCTGGACGGTGACGGCATCCTCATCGACTGCAACATAGTGCTTTCGCCGGTGCTCTTCGTGATCCTTGCTCCCTGTTTCCTTCAAGCCGGACTTGCGGGTGGCAAGGTAGGCAGTCGCCACCATCAGCGGGATGGCGAGGACGTTCGAGCCGAGCATAGCGCCCAGTCCGATCTCGGAGACGCCGCGCGCCGCACTCGTGAGATTGATGCCGATTTCCGGCGAAGCTGCGGCGATGCCCAGAAAGGAGCCACCCGCGGCAACCGAGAAGCCCCACTGCTTGCGAAGCTTTTTGAGGGGCCCAGACAGCCGTTCCGCGCCCCAGTGCGCTGCCCACACGGCGGCTAGAAGAACCCCTGCCCAGACCGCTGTCATTTTTTCCAGAAACCGCGGTGTTTGGTGCCCCTCTCCTCGTGAATGTCCATGTGCGCATCGCGGAGGATCTCGATGCCGCCATAAAGCGCAATACAGGCAACTGCGATGCCGACAACAAGATCGGGCCAGTTGGCACCGGTGAAAAGCACGACGACACCGGCAATGATGATGCCGCCGTTGGCCACGAAATCGTTGAAACTGAAGGTAGTGGCCGCGCGCAGGTTCACGTCGCGGTTCTGCAGTTTCTTAAGCAGGTAGAGCGAAAGAAGGTTCACAATCGCTGCGATGGCAGCCATCGCCATCATCATTACGCCGGCAGGCTCCGATCCTTCGAGGAAACGGCGTATGGCATCCAGGACGACGCCGACCGCAAAGATCAGGAGCATGAAACCGGAAACGCGCGCCGCCCCGCGCTTCCACACTCGCGAGCGGGTGAGGGCAAATAAGGTCAGCCCATAGACCACCGCGTCGGACGTATTATCGAGGCCGTTCGCAATCAGCGCGTTGGAATCCCCTATCGCGCCGGTGATGAAGAAGCCGACTGCGATGGCGACGTTGAGCCAAAGGACGATCCACAGGGTACGGCGCTTGTCGGCGGAGCCGAGATCGAGGTCGGTTTCGCTCATTCGATTTTCCCCTCACCTTTGGCACCGGTCCGCGCCCAGCGTTCGGCGCGCCCTCCGGCATCCGGATCAAAACAGCGCATTTCGGCCGGCGGGAAGAGAACGTTGGATAGTTTGGTGGCCCATCCGTGCCAGTCTCTTGTGCCGATGATGGCGATACGGCCGAACTGGTCCTTGTGCTTCACGTCGAAGCGGAGGTCGCGCCAGATTCCGCCAAGGTCCCATCCCAAGAAATCCGGCCCGAGCTCGATGACCATCGGGACCGCTCCCTGCTCTTGCGCAGCAACGCGCTCGAACAGGGGTACGAAGCGGTCGTAGTCCGAGCTTTCAAGGGTTCCGCCGGCTTTAACGCGGATCAGCCCAGTCTCTTCTTCGATCTCCAGCACAATAACCTCTTCGGTCCGATTCTTTGAGGCCCCTCTTCTTCATGTAACCTCTCGCAATTCGTCGCGTTCCTCCCCCGTGACATTGCGGCGCAAGCGATCCCACCACTTCTCGCGCCAGCTGAGATCGTCGTCGGAACGGTGCAGCACGAGCCGCGCAATCGCCGGCAGGACGAACAAGGTGAGGATCGTCGCAGTGATCAGCCCGCCAATGACGACGGTGGCCAGCGGACGCTGCACTTCGGCACCGGTTCCGGTCGCGATCGCCATCGGCACGAAGCCAAGCGACGCGACCAGCGCGGTCATCAGCACGGGGCGCATGCGTGCCAGGGCACCGTCCTCGATCGCCTCATCAAGTTCCATGCCCCTCTCGAGACGCTGCCGGATCGCAGTCATCATCACCAAGCCGTTGAGCACCGCCACGCCCGAAAGCGCGATGAAGCCTACTGCAGCCGATACCGAGAACGGCAGTCCCCGCAAAGCAAGTGCAAAGATGCCGCCCGCCAAGGCCATGGGAATGGCACTGAACACCGCCAGGGCAGGAACCCAGCCGCCGAGAGCCATGAACAGCAGAAGCAGAACGAGAGCGAAGCACACGGGCACGACGATAGCGAGCCGCGCCTGGGCCGCCTGCAAGTTTTGGTACTGGCCACCCCATTCGATGAACGCGGCAGGTGGTATATCGACCTGGGCAGCGACGCTTTCCTGAGCTTCCTCGACAAACGAACCGAGATCGCGCTCGCGCACGTTGGCCGAGACGATCACCAGCCGGCGTCCCTGTTCACGGCGCACTTCAGCCAGACCGTCGACCACGCGGAAATCGGCCAGCGCCCGCAGTGGAACTGTGACGCCGTTTTCGAGGACGATCGGAAGGGCCCCGAGCTGGTCGAAATCGTCACGCGCGGCGGCTTTCAGACGAACGATAACCTCGAACCTGCGATCGCCTTCGAAGACCAGACCAGCAGGCCGCCCGCCGAGTGCGATGGCAACGGACTGGGCGACATCTTCTACCGTCAGGCCATATCGGGCAATGGTCGGGCGGTCGAAGGCGATGTCAAGCGTTGGAAAGCCCGTGACCTGTTGCACTCGTACATCGGCCGCGCCCTCGGTCTCCCGCAGTATGTCAGCGACATCGTCAGCCGCAGCAGTCAATTGTGTAAGGTCATCACCATAGATTTTAACTGCGAGGTCGCTACGGCTTCCTGCAATCAACTCGTTGAAACGCATCTCGATCGGCTGAGTGAACTCATAAAGATTGCCGACCAAGCCGTTAAGAGCGTCCTCAAGCTCGGCAACAAGTTGTTCCTTGTTTTTGGACGGCTCGGGCCAGTCTTCCCGTGGTTTGAGAATCACGAAGCCATCGGATATGTTTGGCGGCATAGGATCACTCGCGACTTCAGCTGTGCCGGTTTTGGAGAAAACCAACGCCACTTCGGGGAATTGCACGATCCGCTTCTCGACCTGACGTTGCATGTCCACCGAGCGCTCTGTCGGGGTTGAGGGAATGCGTATGGACTGAATCAACAGATCCCGCTCGTCGAGTTGCGGGGTGAACTCGCTGCCGAGAAAACTGAATATGAACGCCGCCAAGGCGAATATACCGACGCTGGTGCCGATCACCGGCCAGGGTCGTGCAATGGCCTTGCGCAGCGCCGGGCGGTAGCGCTCCTTGGCGAGCCGGATCGGCTTTACCTCCGTCTCGGTAAGCTTCTTGTTGAGCAGCACCGCGATCATCGCCGGCACGAAGGTCAGCGACAGCACGAAAGCCGAGGCAAGCGCGAGCATCATCGTGATCGCCATCGGCGAGAACGTCTTGCCCTCGACCCCGGTAAAGGTGAGCAGTGGTGCAAAGACCAGAAAAATGATTGCCTGCCCGTAGACGGTCGGTTTGATCATTTCCTGGGCCGCAAGGCGTGTTTCAACCAGCCGTTCACCCAAGGTTAGCAGACGCCCCTCGTGATGCTGTCGCGCCGCCAGACGTGCGACACTGTTCTCGACGATAATGACGGCACCATCGACGATCAGACCGAAATCCAGCGCCCCGAGGCTCATCAAATTACCGGAGACCCCCAGCCGGTTCATGCCGATGGCCGCCATGAGCATCGATATCGGGATGACCAGGGCTGTGATGATGGCTGCGCGGATGTTGCCAAGCAAAAGGAACAGCACAGCGATGACCAGCAACGCGCCTTCGAGCAGGTTCCTTTCGACCGTCGCGATCGTCGCGTCGACGAGCGAAGACCGGTTGTAGACGATCTCGGCAACCACACCCTCCGGAAGCGACGCGCGAACGTCCTCGAGCCGCTCGGCAGCGCCGGCTGCGACGGTCCGGCTGTTCTCGCCCGCACGCATCAGCACGGTGCCAACGACAGCCTCTTCGCCGTTCAGTGAGGCCGCGCCGGTTCGAAGGTCGCCCCCAATTTCGACATCGGCCACATCGCCGATTCGGATAGGCACACCCTCGCGCGTGGCGACCACTGCTTCTTCGATGTCGGCAATGCTGCCGAGCCTCGCGTCTAACCGAACGAGAAGAGCCTCGTCCGCACGATCCACGAAGTTCGCGCCCGCTGCAAGATTGGCAGCCTCAAGTGCATCGATCAGTGAATCGAAAGACAGGCCATAACCGGTAAGGCGAGCCGGATCGGGTTGAACGAGGAACTGCTTCTCGAAGCCGCCGATGGAATCGACCCCCGCCACCCCATCGATCGAACGCATCAGCGGTGCCACGACCCAGTCCTGCACGGTCCGCAGATAGGCCGCCTTGGCGATCTCGCTTTCGAGCCGGTCGCCGCGTTCGGTGATAAAGCTGCCATCTGACTGCCAGCCGGTACGGCCGCCGGGGGTGGCACCGCGCCCTCCGGGATGCTCGTATTCAATTGTATACATCAAGACTTCGCCGAGTCCCGTCGAGATCGGCCCCATCGCAGGCTCGGCGCCTTCGGGCAGCGTAGCACCGATAGGCGCGAGGCGTTCGTTCACCTGTTGCCGGGCGAAATAGAGGTCGGTCCCTTCCTCGAAGATCGCGGTGACCTGGCTGAAGCCGTTGCGCGAGATCGAGCGGGTCATCTCCAGGCCCTCTATCCCGGCGAGCCCAGTCTCGATGGGAAAGGTCACCTGTGTCTCCACCTGCGAAGGCGAAAGAGCAGGCGCAGTGGTATTGATCTGCACCTGTGTGTTGGTGATGTCTGGAACCGCGTCGATCGGTAGTCGCAGCAGATTGAACGCGCCATAAATGGCCGCGAGCCCGGTGAGAGCGATAATCGCCCAGCGAAAGCGCACGGCGACATCAAGAACTATCCCGATCAAACCGTGGCGGTGGCCGCCCTCTCCTGATGGCGTCGAACTGTGATCAGTCGTCATCTTCGACGTTCTCCTTCTCGAGTTCGGCCTTCAGCAGGAAGGCATTGTCGCTGGCGATCCGCCAACCGGGCTGGAGACCGGAAAGGATGGTCACCATTCCGGCGGACCGGCTGCCTGTGGCCACTTCACGCGCCTGGAAGCCGCGCTGTGTGCGCACGAAAACGACATCGCGCCCTTCGAGCACTTGCACGGCGTCCTCTGGAACCGCGATGCGGCTCTGATCGACTTCGCCGGACGGGCGAATGCGTGCCTGGAGGAAAGCGCCAGGTTGAAGACCCGGTATTGCTCGCGTCAGACTGAGCACGGCGGTAGCACTGCGGCTTTCCGTATCGAGCGAAGGGGTGCCCGCGCGGCCGAGCGCGACGTCGCTATGGCCCGGCTCTCCGAGCGCTACGGCCTGTTCTACTTCTTCGCCCAGACATGCGGCGCCTGCGAGGTCATGAGCCCGATCGTCAAGGCGGTCGCGTCACGCTGGCGGATCACCGTGCGCGCGATCTCGACCGATGGCGGGCCGTCGCGGCACTTTCCGGACTACAGCGTAGAGAAAGGCCAGCGGCCGCGCATGGGGCTCGAGCCCGGGATCACCCCGGCGGTGGTGCTGTGGGACAGCGTCGGCAAACGCCCGATCCCGATCGGCTACGGCGTGCTCTCGGCCGACGAGCTGCAGGACCGCATCTATCTCCTCACCTCGAAGGAAGCCGGACATGATTACTAGGATCAGAACCCTTGCGCTCGCGCTGGCCGCCACGAGCATGGTCGCCGCCCCGATCTCGGGACCAGCATCGGCGAACGTCGGCGACAGCATGGACCGGTTCATGGATGACATGGGCGGGGCGGCGATCCGCCCGCGCGTCGCTCTGATGATCGGCAACATGGTCGAGGCGATCCGCACCGACACCGCGATCGGCGAGGCCGAAAAGGAACTGCTTCAGGTCGCGTCGCTGCCGCTCTACAAGATCCTCACCGTGCAGGCGGCGTTCGGACGCGGCATGGCGACCGACGACCGCGCGACGCTCGCCGAAGTTGCCAGCATCGATCTGCTCCATGCGATCCTCGAACGGATCGTCTCCGAAGCGGGCCGCTCGATGGCCAGTTTCATTGCCGCCGACGAAGCCAAGCTCGCGCTGTGGCGCGCGCAGGTGGCGGAGGTGCGCAACCAGCTCGCGCACCGGCAGGCCAACGGACAGGCACGCATCACCGCAATTGTCCAGATTATCGAGAAGACCGCGATGATCGAGAACATGCTCGCCGCCTCGATGTCACCCTCGATGGCTGCGGCGCTCGACTGGTCGCGCGGGCTGCAGTCGCGCTCGATCGTACCGTAAGGGATCAAGCAAGTGGTCGAGATATTCACGGTCGGCGGCGGCGAATACATCGTCAACGTCCTGAACGCAGTCGCCGCCTGGACGGGTGCCGGCGGCTACAAGAGCCTGATCCAGGTCGCATTGGTGATGGGAATGGCGCTGGCGGTCATCGTGCTCGCCTTCAATCAGGACTGGCGCGCCTGGCTCAACTGGTTCCTCGGCGCGACACTCATCTACATGTGCCTGATGGTGCCGCGGATGGACGTGCATGTCACCGACCGCGTCAATCCGAGCCTAGCTCCGGCCACGGTCGCCAATGTCCCACTGGGGCTCGCGCTCATGGCGAGCTTCACCAGCCAGGCCGGCGACTATCTCACCCGCTCGGCCGAGCTCGTCTTCGGGCTGCCGGACGATCTCAACTATTCGAAGAACGGCATGATCTACGGTGCGCGGCTGCTCGAGGCGACGCGCTCGCTGCGCATCAACGATCCCGAGTTCGCCGCCAATTTCGACGAGCATGTCCGGCAATGCGTGTTCTATGACATCCTGCTCGGCCGCTATTCGATGAAGGAGCTGTCGCAGAGCAATGACATCTGGGCGACCATCGCGCCGGGTAGCGCGGCGCGTGCGCAGAAGTTCGTCACCCGCCAAAGTGACGACAGCGTCACCGCCTCGATTGTTACCTGCCGCGAAGCCTATACCGCGCTCTCCAACCAGTGGGCGGGCCTCATCGACGAGATGACGCTGGTCGCCGGCCGCCAGCTCTACCCGCGCCAGTCCGAGGCGCTCGCCAGGGCCAAGTTGCTCGCCGATCTTCCCGTCGCCTATCAGTATCTGAGCGGCGTCTCGCAAAGCGCGAGCGCGATCTTCCGCCAAGTCCTCACAATTAATGCGATGAACCAGGCGATGCACGGCTTTGCCGGCGCGAGCGGCACGACCAGCGTCGATGTCTTCGCCCAGACCCGGGCCGACATCCAGACCGAGCGGACCTATTCCTCGATCGCGCACAATGCCATGAAGTGGGTGCCGATCCTCAACATCGTGCTCACCGTCGTGTTCTACGCGCTGTTCCCGGTGCTCTTCCCGTTGTTCCTGATGCCCAGGAGCGGCCCGCTGGCTCTCAGAGGCTACGTCACCGGCTTCTTCTATCTTGCCGCCTGGGGACCGCTGTTCGTCATCCTGCACATGATCCTGATGTTCAAGGGCGCAAGCGATGTCGCCGCCGCGAGCGGCAGCACCGGGCTCAGTCTGGCAACCTTCGGCGGAATGAGCGACGTCAACAGCGATATCGGCGTGCTGGCCGGCTATCTCGTCGCCTCGGTGCCGTTCCTCGCCGGCGGCGTGGCCAAGGGCGCCATGGCCATCTCCACGCAGGCGACCTCCTACCTCAACCCGAGCCAGAACGCGGCTGAGGAAGCCGCGCGCGAGGCGAGCACGGGCAATGTCTCGCTCGGCAATTCGAACATCGACAATTCGAGCGTGTTCTCGCGCCAGTTCGCGCAAGGCAACCTTGCGCCCAATATCGCCTATGGCGCAGGCCAGACGCGCAGCTTCGGCGACAGCGGCACACAGACCACCAGTTTTCCCGGTGCCGAGTTCGCACATGTGCCGACATCGAGCTATCCGTTCAACCCGACACTGGGACAGGACTTCAGCGGCAGACTCTCGACCATGGCGAGCCAGAGCCGCGGCCAGAGCGAGACATACTCTAACCTCGCCCAGCAATCGACGAGCTCCGCGGTCACCCGATTCCACGAACTCCGCGATGCCTGGTCGGCGAGCCGCTCAAACGAGTCCGTCAGCGGGACCTCTACCAGCGACAGTATTGGCAGCGCGTTCAGCCAGGTCGACAACGCATCCCGCACGCTTCAGCAGCAATTCGGCCTGTCGCGCCGCGCCGCAGATGACATCACGGTCTCATGGTTCCTGAATGGGGATGCGGGACTGGGTGTGAAGGGCGACAAAGGATCCGTGCAGGGATCGGCAGGGCTGCGGGGCGGCCGCAACCAGAACTGGACCGACAGCGATATCGGCATCGCATCCGAAGACCGATCGCGGATGGTGGGCGCACTCCGTCAGATCGCCGAAAGCGAGAACTGGTCGACGACGCGCGAAGGATTCCTGCGCGAGACAAGTTCGAGCTCGGAAGCGCTGGTCTCGAGCAGCGCAGCGGGTCTCACCACTTCGCTCACGGAGGCCCAGAGCTACACCGTGGAAGCACGCCGCTCCGAAGAGCTTGCCAGCCGCCTAGAGAATCAGGCGAGCTGGTACAAAAGTGCCACTGCGGCCGGATCGCTGAATCTCAGTCAGGCTTACCGCGAATGGGGCATGGCCGAGATCGAAGCCAACCGGGACTACTACGGCCCGGTGCACTTCGACGACATCGGGTTTCAGATGAGCGCACAAGGCCAGCAGTTGCAGGCGCGCTTCGTCGAAAGCTACGCGGACCGACTGCATGGCGAGATTGCCGACGAGCTCGTCTTGTCTCCCCATGCGCCGGTTTCGCGCCCAAGCGTCAGTTCCGCAGGGGACGTGCGGGGTTCGGTCAAGCTCGGAGGGCCTCCCGGCGCACTGTCAGCCTCGTCCGACAACCGCGGAGATATTGAGCGGGAAGTCGCGAGAGTTCAGGAGCGCGGAGAGCAACGAGTGGACCGGGTAACAGATTACCTGGAAGGTCGAACGCGGGGCGCGCGCGGCGCCTCTGCGGAAGCCGCCGACGATGTCAAGGAATGGTAGGTCAAACTAAGCCATCGTAGATCGCAACGTAAATCACGAAGGCCACGAAGAGGATTCCGAAAAGGATAAGGCCCGCCTTTCCCCACGGGTCTGCCCAAGTCTTCTTCCACGTGTAAGCCGTCAATCTGTTTTCGGCGATGGCGCGATCGACCTCGCGAAAGCCCTGCCAGTCCCGGCCGTCGGCGTTGCGGGATTTGTCTGGATCACTCATCGACCAACTCCTTCACGAACCAGAACCGCCCACCTCTGCTCTTCCTGGGAGACGTTGGAGGCGCGCAGCCAGCAACTTAACTCAAAAGTTTCGGGAATACGATATGCAGGACTTGGACTTTTGCATAGGATGGCAGACAATCCTAATGAAGCACGCGATCCTCACAACGACTTGGCTGGCATTTGCATGACGTTCCAGCGCAGATCAGAGAAGCAGCGTGTCGGCAAACCGGGGGCGGTGATCTTCGACTTCCGCCAGGAGTTACATCGGCAGAAACGGGCAAAGCGCCGATCGCTCGCGATGCTTATTGGCGGTGGTCTGCTGGCGGGAGCTATCGGCGGGCTCGTCGGAATCAACTGGCCAGCAAGTACGGCGAGCGCGCAAGCAAGGGCGACGCATAGCTTTGCCGTGTGTGGGACAATCCGCCAGACGTGCGTGGTTGATGGCGACACGATCTGGCTCGAGGGTGCGAAGATCCGCATCGCCGATATCGACACGCCGGAGATCACCTCACCAAAATGCGATGCCGAGTACGAGAGAGGAATTCGTGCGCGCGATCGGCTTGCGGTGCTGCTCAATGAAGGTGAGTTCGAACTGCGCCCGATCGGAAATCGCGACGAGGACCAGTACGGACGCAAGCTTCGCGTCATCGTGCGAAGCGGCCGGTCGTTAGGCGATCAACTTGTATCGGAAAACCTGGCCCGCACTTGGACCGGCGGGCGGGAGTCGTGGTGCTGATGCGCGATTGGCAGACCGACGAAGAGCGCGCGGACGACGAAGCGAACGCCTGGAAACTCCATCTCGAAGCGTGGCTGATCGGGGCCGCGATGCTGTTGGCGATCACGGGCGCTTATGTCGGCTGATGTGACGCTCACAGGAGAACAGAAATTGTGGGGCATCGCGCTTTAAGTCGAGAAGGCACAAGGTGATCGCGGACCCTCTTTCATTGCCGGGAAAATAGACGCCCTTGCTCGATCCGGTGAAAAGGACGGGGCTCGGCTGTGGCAGGAGGTTGCTCGCCGCTTTGACAGGCTCGCGGACCGGCAGGAAGACGACCGGTCCTCGTAAGACCCTTGCCTTCACTGCCACGTTCGATCCTATCGAGATAGGCATTCAACCGTTCAAGCGTCCGTCGTCTGGGGCGCCTCCCCATTCTCAGGTCGAGTACGAACCTTGGGTCACCGACTGCGCGGCGGCCAAAGCGTGTCGCGGAAATGCGGTGCTTGATGAGATGTATCTCGATCCGGTCCAACAACGTCATCGCTACTAACCTCGACTCGCATCCTGCTTGTGTTCCTGTTATGTTCCTACTAGGAAGGATTTCGCGAGTCTAGGAAGAATCCTATACCCGACGAGAAACATAGAGGACTGACCATGGAGAATGTCAGGGAAGAGCTCGACCGGCTGATCCAGAAGCACAAATATGGCTATGCTTCGATCTCGAGGCTGCTGGGGCGCAATGCCAGCTACATCCAACAGTTCATCAAGCGAGGCTCACCCCGCAAGCTCGACGATGAAGACCGCAAAACGCTGGCGAGCTTCTTCGGCGTCGATGAACAGGTTTTCGGTGGCCCGGCTAACGTGGTTTGGGACGGCCTGGTGGAAATCCCCGTGCTCGATGTCGAGGCGTCCGCGGGCTTTGGTGCCGTGGCGGCGAGCGAGACTGCACAAACCCGCTTCGGGTTCGATGAGCGGTGGCTACGAAGTCTGACGTCGGCAAAGAGCGCCAGCCTATCGATTGTGCGCGTGATGGGCGACTCGATGGAGCCTACGCTCAGCGACGGCGATGAAGTGCTCGTGGATGCGTCCGATCACGCATCGCGGCTTCGTGACGGAATTTACGTCCTGCGTGCCGACGATGCACTTGTGGTGAAGCGGGTCGCCATCAAACCAGGAGGCAAGCAGATTACAATCGCCAGCGACAATCCTGCATACCCGACCTGGAGCGACATGGACCGGTCAGAGGTACACGTGGTCGGGCGAGTGATCTGGTTTGGAAGAGCACTATAGTATTGACCGGAGCTGGCCCGCTTGCTGACAGGCAGGTTTTAGTTCCTAAATGCAGGAAGCGGCTGTTTATTGGGGGTCACAACGGCTCCGTAGTGACACGCTGCCTCAGGCGACTATCTCGACTTCATCTCCTGCGAACCACCCCTGCTGCAGCATTGCGTCACGCAATGCTGTGGGATTTTCCGCGTAATAGACGACTGCCAAGCTCCGCTCGGCGCGGCTGCATGTCACATAAAAAAGTCGACGTGTACGATCGATTGTCGTCTCTTTGCCTGCCGCCTCATTTTCGAAATCGGTCTTGCTCTTCCCCTTGGTGCCAAACAGTTTGTCATAGTTAAATAAGAAACCGCGAGCCTCCTCATCGCTTATGACGACCATCACCCGTGGAAATTCCAAGCCCTTCACGCCCTGGTGGGTATCGAACTGCGAAACGCCGCGCACATAGCGGTCATATTTATCGATCTGATCGAATGGCGCCTCGAGCGCGTGCCGCCAGGCGGCAATCTCGCTCTTGATGTCGACCTCTTCCTCGTCCTTCCCGGTGTCGTCCTCGTCTGCCGGCTCGGGATCGGCGGCGGCAAATGGCAGCAACACGTCCGGCACGGTGAATAAGCCGTTCTCGGCGACATAGCGCAGGACGTCGCGCAGGCTCGCCGGAGGCTGCCCGTCGACCAGCGTCATCAATCCCGCACAGGCCGCCTTGGCCCGGTCGAGCAGGCTCTGCTGCGCCTCCCCGGCGTCCCGCAGCGCATCCCGGTTAAGCAGCGGCGATGTCCTGCGTATGATCGCGGCCGTTGCGAACCGGTCACCGGCGCGCAGCGCCTTGACTAGCGGGAGGATCTCGCGCGTGAAGATGCCTAGCCCGGCGCCGGTCCCGTCGAGCAGCCCGGTGTTGATGCGCTGGACGGCATAAAGCGGCCCGAAAAATTGTTCGAACCCGAACCGGCGCGCCGACATCATATGTTCGAGCGCCAGCGTCTTGATCGCCTCCGACCCGTCTGCCCAGGCCGGATCATCGGAAATCTCCGCCATCCGCGCCGCGATCGATGCCTCCGCCGCCGATTTGTCGATTGTCGTGTGGGGGAGCAGGAACAGCCGGATGACCCCGGCCTTCGCATCGGAGCGCGGGCGCTGTTCCTGGCCGTCGTCGTCGCGCCGGACCTTGTTGATCAGTTCGATCACCCGTGTCGGGCAGCGGTGGTTCATCTCCTTGCGCGGCTTTGCCCAATCCGCCGGGATCGCTTCGGCGAGGTCGGTTTTTCCGTCTGCATAGATGCGCTGCATAGTGTCGCCGAACAGGCCGAGGATGAAATCGTCCCGGTGCGCTGCCTGAACCTCGAGCAGCGCATCCATCAACCGTCGGCTGGTGTCTTGACTCTCATCGATCAGCAGGATCGGAAACCGCGTCACCAGCAGCCGGCGCAGACCGGGCTTGGACGTCAGAAACTCCGCGGTCATCGCGATAACCTCGGCATGGTTGAGCGCATCGCGAGTGCGATTGTCGCCGGTCGGGCTGTAGATAAACCGCTGGATGGTATCGAGCCCGGCATGGCGGCGGCGCTTGCTTTCGATCGAGCGGGCGCGATCGACCGCGGCCTTGCTCGTAGCGCGGCCCTTGGCCTGAGCCTCTTCCAGCTCCGCGATATCCTGCATCATCCGCGCGGCGACCCATTTGCGGATATCGCCGTCATAGCCGCCGATCAGAGACCAGGCGAAGGCGTGAATGGTCGACACTTCGACGCGAGGATCGAACTCGAGGCGCTGCTTGATCTCGTCGCAGGCGGCATTGGTATACGTGATGACGCCGATTTTCTGTCCGGCAAGCGAGAGGCGCCGCCCCTGATCGCGGCACACGATACGAATCGCCTCGACTAACGATCTCGTCTTGCCGGACCCAGCACCGGCATAAAGGAAGAAGCTCTTCGGCTTGTCGAGGTTAAGGCAGTCAAGAATGGTCTCGTCCGCCTCGGCGTCGAACAGATCATCTTCGGACGCCGTGCTCACTAGGCCACCTCCACCTTGGGCAGGATCTCCACGCGCTTCTTCCTAAGCTGCAGCAGCAGCCATTCGAGGCCTTCGGCGATGTAGCGTGGAACGACGAGATCGTTGAACCCTTCGGCCTCAAGCACGTCGAGCGCGAATTCGGCCTTCTTGCCCGTCTTGAGTGCAAGGTACATCTGCTCGCCGATCGCCGCCGCCCCATCCCCGGCCCCGATCGCGTCGCGAAACTTGCGCACGAGACCGGTCCCTTGCAGTGCGGCGAAGAACGCCAGATTCTCGAACACCAGCGCGTCCTCGAACGTATACGGCAGTGCTATCTCCGAGGCATCTGCGCCGGGCAGCGTCACCCTGAGCGGTGTCTGATAGGCGACCCGAACGGTCGGAATCGGCTCTGGCGTAATAGTTGTCAGCGGCGAAGTAGCTCGCCGCGGCCGACGGCGAGCGGACATTGGCAACAGAGAGCATTGGCGGCGGATCCCGTTTGGCCCCTCAAGCCTCCCGCCAGGCGATCAGATATCGGGCCCGATATCGCCCAGGTCGCGGTCCTGCTGTTCGCGCGCGGCGCCTCCGAGCAGCGCGCGCTGCTGATCCTCCTGTTGCCGGTGGTCGGCGCGGTTACGATCGCGTGCCGCATCCTGTGAGGCTTGCGGATCGGGGACATCCGGGCGCGACGGCTTGTCCGTCAGGCCGGCGCGTTCTCTTGGGCTCTCCCTGGCTTCGCCAAGCGGCAATTCGGATTGCGCGTGGGCGGGGTTCTCCGGCCTGGCGCTCGAGCGGGATGCAAGTCGCACCTCACTTGCCGGATCGGTAGGCAGGGACGGCCTAGCAGAGGCTTGCTTGCCACCTTTGCCCAATTTCGGCGTGTTCGACTGCGCCGCTCGCTTGCTTCGCGAACGTCCCTTCTGCGGATCGTCCGATGGTCGATCCTTGCGCGCCAGACGGCGCGGCTCGCCGCCATCGTCGTGGCTCCCTGCGCGATGCTCCGCAGTGCCCTGAGTATCAGAACGATCGCTGTCGCTGCGGTGGGCTGCGCCGGTTCGCGATGGCGCTTCACGCGCGATGAAACCTTCGGCGACACGGGGCCAATCGCGCGGGATAAGCGTGACAGGCGCGGCCGGAAAGCCATCCGGAAACTTGATGAAGCCCGACAGGCTGGGAAGCTCCATGACCTCGTCGGGAAGGAGCAGCGGAACGACCTGTCGGCGGGGTGTCAGGCTGACCGCATCGCGGGCGTTGTTGTAGCCATAGCTGTAGCCTTCTTCCATCTCGCGGACCTCGCGGTGCCCAACGACATCGGAGCACCAGGTCGCGGTTTCGCGGTCTGCCGTTGCGAGAATCAGCTTGGTTCTGGCGAGCGAGGACAGGGTCATCGCCATGTTCTCGCCGTAGACCTCCTTGAGCTTGGCGAAGGCATGCACGCCGGTGACGATCGCGCCGCCGAAGTTGCGCGCGGTCTGCAGACCCTTCTCGAGCGACGGCAGGCGGTGCAGCGCCCCGAGCTCGTCGATCAGGAACCATAGCTTGAGGTCGCGCGTCCGCCGCCCGGACATCAGCGTGTTGATCGCGGTATCGAGCCACAACGTGAGCAACTGCGAGAGCACGCTCATGTCGACATAGCGCGCCGAGAGGAACAGCAGCGAGCCCGGTTCGCATGTTCCCTTGACCCAGCGGCGGATCGAAAACGGCTCCCCGCGCGAGGGTAGCATCTGCATCGCCTTGGCGTTGACGTTGAACACCGCGCGCACCGATTCCGCCATCTTGGCAGCGCTCGGCGTGGTGATCGGCCCCGCCATCGTGTCCTCGAGCAGCTTGTGCAGATCGGACAGGTCGGCGTTCATCAGCTCGTCGGCGAGCGCCTGGTTGCTGCCCCGTCCTTCCGCGGCGAGCTTTATGCAAGTCTCGACGAACATGGTGCGCGCGGCGAGCACCCAGAACTGCTCCGAGCCGCCCCCGTCGTGGGGCACCAGCGATTCAGCAGCCGAGTGAAATTCGGCGCGCGAGGTGCAGTCGTTGAACACGCTCCAGGCCGGGCAGCGGGCGTCGAGCGGGTTGAGAATGACGTCGCGATCCGCCTCGTAAAAGGTCTCGATAAAGGCCCCTGTGAGGTCGAATATCACCGCGCGCTCGCCCCGCTCGCGGATTTCGGCGACGAGGTCGGTGAGCGCCACGGTCTTGCCGGTGCCGGTGGTCCCGACAAGCATCGCGTGGCTCTGCTCGCGCCGCCACGGCCAGCTCACGCCGGCGAGATGCGCCGGGGTATAGAGCCCCGCTTCGCGCAATGATGCGCGACCGGCCAGACGCCATGACCAACCCATTTCGCTACCGTATTCACGCGCCCGTTCGCGGGCGTTGTGGCGGGAGATGTCATTCTCCAGTTCGGGCAGGCTCGCGAGCGAAGAGCCGCGCACATGCTTCTTCTGTTTCGAGCGCTCGCCGAAGCGTTCGGCAATCCACCAGAAGGCGATGAACAGCGGGACGAGGACCAGGCTTGCAACCAGGAACGTACTCCGCAGCGCCTCCCCGAATGCGGCGACCGCGGCGCGCATCGGCGGGTATTGGGTGACGACCGACATGGGGAAGGCGGCGGTCTCGCCGTTGCCCAGTTTGAGCTGCACGAGCTTGGCGGGATCGAACTCCATGAAACCGTAGGCCGCGCGAAGTGGAATTATGCCAGTCGCTTCAGCCGAGCGGAGGCAGTCCGAACTGCTCGGCCGTGAATTCCAGCACCTCGCCCGAAGGAAACGCAGCCAGTGCAGTGAGGCGCCAGCCTTCGAGGCGCAGGTGCCAGCCGCGTCCGTGATCGGGCTCGGCCTTGGCAAAGCACGCGGGATCGAACAGCGCGAGATTGATCCCCTGCGGATCGCGCGCCGACGGTGAGCGGATCGCCTGCCCGCCCGCGGCGCGAGCAGCCTCGGCGAGATCCTGACAAGCGGAATAGTCGACCGGGTCTGCCCAGCGTTTGCTGTCGCGCGACAGGGGCGGCCGCGTGGTGTCGAGCAGCCGGACAATGGAGACGGGAATCGAGAAGCTCAAATGCTCGCTGGTGCGGTTGCCGGGGACAAACCCCGGCGAGCGGCTGATGAAGCGGAGCCGCCAATAGGCGGTTTCGGTGATCGCGGTCTGCTCGGCCTCGCTGGCGTAGAAGATGCCGGGTCGCTCGTTCGCACGCCGAAAGCGGCTGGCCACGCTGTGGCCGTAGCGAAAGGGCGAGGCGAGAAGGTAGTGCAGGCCGCGCGCTGCCTTGGGCAGATCGGGCTTGGCCGCATCGGCGAGTTCTTCGAGCCGCTTCTGGTCATCAAGGTTGGCGGCAAGGCGATTGGTCGAGATGCGATGCTGCGCCTCGACGACACGCCAGACCGTCCTGCGATAGCGGCGCAGCTCAGACGCGAGCGCGATGGGCGTCCACATAGTCGCAAACCGTCATGAGCCCCTTGAAGCTGTCGATCAGGTCAAGAGGCCGCGCCTCGAGATCGAGATTTGGGGTCGCGAGCCAAGCTCGTGCAGCCATATCGTCGCTGCCTAGCAGCGCATCGAGCGAGCGGAATAGGCGCAGCAGAAACTGGCCGGCTTCGAACGACTTGCTGGCCGGATCGAGCTCGGACCTGCCCGAGCGCAAACGCGAGACAGTGGCCTGAGACAGCCCGAGAACTGCACCAAGCTTGGCGTTGGTCAGGCCCCAGAACTCCGCAATTCTGGCGATTGCGGTGGTCAGGACCTTGCTATCTCCCTCCTCGACTTCAGCGGCTCTCGTTGCCATCGGCGCATCCTTTCATGTGCACGATCTAGCACCGAACTACTCATTTGAACAGGCGTGCGTTCAAAGATTACCTCGCCATTCGAAAACCGGCCAATCATGCGGAGCTCGCCGAATATCGTTTCAAAGCGGCCCGCCACCTGCGAAAGCCAGCGCTGCGCCCGGCCGGATCGCGGGTGATAAGCATCGGCATCCCAGTAACCACAGTCGTCGCGCTCAGCGAGCCAGATGGCGACAAGGTCGCAGTAGGTGGAGATCCCGCAATCGGCAAAGGCATTGCGCAGCAGGATGCGGTCTTCGCGGCCGCGCGACCCGTCGCAGGGTTCAAGAGAGGGGAAGGTGCTGCGCGCCGTCTCGATAATTTCCTCGACTAGACACTCGTATTCCCATTCCCAATCGTCCTCATCGTCGATCTCCAAAGTACGGAAGGCGACGATTGCGCCGGACGGATAGCTGACGGAACGTCCCATCACCCACCTCCCTCAAGCCGCTTCGGCGAGATCGGCTGCCGCAGCCTCGCTACCGGCGCCCGAACGCCCTCCGAGCTTCAGGATGAGGCTCGCAGCCTCTTCCGCCCTGGCGGCTGCCGTGAGCATGGCTCGATCATCGGATTTCAGAAGTTCGAGCCAATGCGCGATATAGCTCGCATGGTGGTCGAGATGCGCGACCGGCAGACCGAGCTCGGCGCCCAGGATCGCGGCGGACAGCTCGGCCACCAATTCCTCGGCCGCGTAGGATTCGCTTCCAAATCGGTTCTTGAGATCGCGACCCAGACGTGAGCCATGCCCGGTCCAGTGCGAGAGTTCGTGCGCAAGCGTTGCATAGTAGTGGTCGTAGCCATCGAAAAGTGCCGCCGTGGGCATCGTGATCCGGTCCGGCATGGGCTCGTAGTAGGCTTCCGACCCCTGATGCCGAAGGTCGGCCCCCACGCTTGAAAAGAAAGCGTCGAGCCGCTCTTCCCGTCCCGCAGGCTCGACTGGCTCGAGCTCAGGCTTCGCGCGATACATGCCGGGCAAGCCGTCGCACTGATCGACGTTGAAGACCGCGTAGGCCTTGAGGACACGTCGCTTCTCGGTGCCTTCTTCCCCGTCATCGCCTTCGACCTGCTTGTTGTAGCTCTTGTAGAAGATCGCGATCGTCGATTTCTCGCCCTTGCGGACCTGCCCGCCGAGCTTCTGGCACTGCCGGTATGTCATCCAATAGGGTGACAGGAACCCGGCGGCCTCCGCGATCATCCAGAGCCAGAAGGTGTTCATGCCCCGATAGGGTGTGCCGCAGCTGCGCAAGGGCCGTGATACCGGAACCCCGCGCCATGGCTTTACCCATGGTCTGGTTCCCTGCTCGAGTTTCTCGATGATCGCAGAGGTGATTTGTGCGGCGGGGGTCGGCCCTCCGCGGCGTGTAAACTTCGACATGAGGTGTCTCCTGATTGCCAGGACGAGACCGTCCCGTGGCAATCAAAAGGAGCCCTCTTTCCTCTAACCACTTTGGATGGCGGCTTCGCGCCCTACATCCGGCCGTTCGGCCTTGTCGCCGACGATCCCGAAAGCCGCCGTTCGTTCGCCAGCGCTCAACTGGTTCAGACCCGAAATTGTGCTGACGGCCCAGCAGGCGTGGCCACAATTATATTCGGAGTGCAGCAATCAGGGCGTCCCGAGCCATGGCCACGCGCGGGTGTCGCAGCGATGAGCGTGCCCACACAAGGTAGAAAGCGTTGAGCGGCACCATGATCGGCGCGGGTATCTCGATCAGCGTGCAGGCAGCGCGTTCGCTGCGGGTGAGATAGCCGGGCAGTACCGTCCAGCCGAGGTCCGCGTACAATCCCGACCGTAGCACCCTCAGATCGGGCGCGGTCAAGGCGGGCTGGCTGGTCAGCTCGATCTGGTTTGCATGGAGCCAGGTTCGCAGCAGCGGCCGGTCAAGATCGTAGGCGAGGTGGGCTGTTTGATTAAGCCCTTCGACCAGCGGCAATTCGGCAATCCGCATGGCCACGGCGGGAGAGGCTACGGCGCGCAGGTGCTCTTCGCCCAGCGCATGGAAGGCCAACCGCGGATCTTCGGGTTTCGAGGCGGTGACAGCCAGATGCACCCTGTCTTCGAGGAGCATGGCATAAAGCGCCTCGCGCCCGCCGATATGCAGGCGCAGGTCCAGCCCTGCTTCCAGCAGCGGAGCCAGTCGGGGCGTGATCATCTCTCCCAGCAGGTCCGACGGTGCGGCGATGTGGACCGTGCCCGAGATGCGCGACGATCGGGCCCGCGCGCTGGCCAGTGCCCATTCCGCCGTGTCGAGGCTGCTTCCGATCGAAGCCGCCAAATCGTCGGCAATCGCTGTTGGTCGAACACCCCGCGAATGGCGATCAAACAAGGGACGGCTCAATTGCGCCTCGAGCGATGCGATGTGCTGCGACGCAGCCGGTTGGGTAATGCCGATTGCCCGGGCCGCCTCGCTCAGTGAACGACGGCGGTAGACTTCGACGAAGGTGCGCAACTGCAGGAGGGACATTGCGGTTCCATAAGCGGATTTATGGCCGTCCGCCATTCCCGCTGGATTTCATGATGCCGTTCCCGGCGTATCTAAGCCGCCGAAAGGCACGATCGAATGAAAAATCGCCGCCAACTGCTGAAAGCTCTCACAGCTGTCTTTGTGGCGGGTGCGGCTGCGCCGGGTGCGTTTGCTCGTGTCCCCGACATCAATGGAACAGGACAATTGACGATGACCCGCATTCTGATGGTGGCCACCTCCGCCGACCGCATGACCCCCGGCACCGAACCGACGGGTGTCTGGCTCGAGGAACTTACCACCCCGTATTATGCCTTCCGCGATGCGGGCGCCGAGGTGACGCTTGCCTCGATCAAGGGCGGCGCCATCCCCGTCGACCAGCGCAGCGTCAATGCCGACGGCGAGAACGACGCTTCGGTCGAGCGCTATCTGAAGGACGAGGCCCTGAAGGCCGAGGTTGTCGGCACGCCGGTGTTCACCAGCATCGATCCCGGCGGCTACGACGCGCTGTTCCTGCCCGGTGGCCACGGCACCATGTTCGATTACCCCGGCAGCGACGAACTGGCCCGCCTGGTCGAACGCTTCGACCGCGAAGGCAAGATCGTCGCCGCCGTCTGTCATGGACCGGCAGGGCTGGTCTCGGCGAAGAAGGCCGATGGCACGCCCCTCGTGGCTGGCCGCCGTGTCGCGGGCTTCACCGACAGCGAGGAGCGCGCGGTCGGCCTCGATCAGGCGGTGCCGTTCCTGCTCGAAACGCGCCTCAAGGAACTTGGGGGCAAGCACGAGGGCGGCCCCGATTTTGCCCCCTTCGCCCTACGCGACGGCAATCTGGTGACCGGTCAGAACCCCGCCAGCGCGGCGCGCACCGCGGAACTCGTGATGGAAGCCCTCAAGGAAAAGGTCGCCTGATCATGCGCTATCTCCACACCATGCTGCGCGTCGCCGATCCCGAGTCGTCGATCCGTTTCTTCACGCTGCTGGGTCTCAACGAGACCCGGCGCATGGAGAACCAGGCCGGGCGTTACACGCTGATCTACCTTGCCGCCGACGAGGATTTCCGCGGCGACGGCGAGCAGAGCGATGCCGAGGTCGAGCTGACGTACAACTGGCCGCCCGAGGACGGCAGCCCTGCCGAGACATACACGGGGGGCCGAAACTTCGGCCATCTCGCCTATCAGGTCGACGACATCTACGAAATCTGCGCGCGGCTGCAGGCGGGCGGCGTGACGATCAATCGCCCCCCGCGCGACGGGCACATGGCGTTCGTCCGCTCTCCGGACGGGATCTCGATCGAACTGCTGCAGCAGGGCGAACACAAGGCTCCGGTCGAACCCTGGGCCTCCATGCCCAACACGGGCGAATGGTGATGGCGAAATTGTTCGAAACGATTGAGGTTGGCGGGCTGCGGCTCGCCAACCGCATCGTTATCGCGCCGATGTGCCAGTATTCGGCAGTCGACGGCGCGATGACCGACTGGCACCAGATGCATCTCGGGGAGTTGGCGCTCTCGGGCGCGGGCGCGCTGACGATAGAGGCGACCGCGGTCAGCCCGGAAGGGCGCATCACCTACGGTGACGTCGGCCTGTACGATGACCGTACCGAAGCGGCGATGCAAAGCGTGCTCGAAAGTGTGCGCCGTTGGTCGGACATGCCGCTTATCATCCAGCTGGCCCATGCCGGCCGCAAGGCGAGCTGCGCCAAGCCGTGGCACGGCGGAACGCAGATCGCCCCCGATGCGGAGAATGGCTGGCAGACCGTGGCACCCAGCGCCATCCCATTCGCTCCGGACGACCATCCCCCTGTCGAACTGGACGAGTCAGGGCTTGCCCGCATCCGGGAGGCGTTCGCGGATGCCGCCCGGCGCGCCGGCAGGCTCGGCATCGAAGCCATCCAGATCCACGCCGCGCATGGCTATCTGCTCCACGAGTTTCTTTCGCCGATCTCCAACCGGCGCGGCGACGACTACGGCGGCAGCCTCGACAACCGGATGCGGTTCCCGCTCGAAGTGTTCGATGCCGTGCGCGAAGCATTTCCGGCCGACCGCCCGGTGACCGTCCGCGTTTCCGGGACCGACTGGGTTGAAGGCGGCTGGACGGCGGAGGAAACCGCATTGTTTGCACAGCAGCTGGAGCGGCGCGGTTGTTCGGCAATCCACGTCTCCGGCGGCGGCCTCGACCCGCGCCAGCAGATCCCTGTCGGCCCCGGCTATCAGGTGCCGCTGGCGCGGACGGTCAAGGACGCGGTCGCCATGCCTGTCGTGGCGGTCGGAATGATCACCGATCCGCACCAGGCGGAGCGCATCCTCGAAGACCGGCATGCCGACGCCATAGCGATAGCCCGCGCTGCGCTGTGGGATCCGCGCTGGCCCTGGCACGCCGCCGCCGCGCTTGGCGCATCGGTCAAGGCGCCCCCGCAATATCTCCGGTCCGAGCCCCAGGAAGCGGGCCGCATTCTCAAGGAAATGATCCCATGAAAATCTCCGTCAAACTGCTTCTTGCCGCGGGCGCGGCTTTAACGCTCGCCGCCTGCTCGACGACCCGCGAGAGTGCATCCGCGCCCCAGATCGAACAGGTCGCGACCTTCGATGGCGCGATGCCGACTGGCGTGACCGTCGCCCCCAACGGGCGCATTTTTGTCAACTTCCCGCAATGGGGCGACAACGCGCCGTTCACGGTGGCCGAGTTGGTCGACGGCAAGGCGGTGCCTTATCCCGACGCCGCGACCAACCGGCCCGATCCGGCCGACCCGGCGGGGCATTTCATCTCGGTGCAGAGCGTGGTGGCCGATGGCGCCAACCGCCTCTGGGTGCTCGACACGGCGGCGCCCAATTTCTCCCAGCCCCAGGCCGGCGGTGCAAAGCTGGTGGCGATCGATCTTTCAACCAACCGGGTGGTGAAGACGATCGTTCTGCCGCCCAGCGTGGTGCTGCCCACGACCTACCTCAACGACGTGCGCTTCGATCTGCGTCAGGGCGCCGAGGGCGTCGCCTACATCACCGACAGCAGCAACGCCGGTGTCGGCGGCATCATCGTCGTCGATATCGCCAGCGGGCGTGCGATCCGGCGCCTGTCGAACCATGCGACGACCAACCCCGAGCGCGGCTTCACCCCGGTCGTCGACGGCGCGGTGCTCATGAACCGCCCGGCCGACGGCCCCGCGACGCCGGTCGCGATCGCCAGCGACGCGATTGCGCTCAGCGCCGACGGCAGCCTGCTCTACTATGGACCGCTGTCGGGTCGCACGCTGCACGCGGTGCCCACGGCGCTGCTGCGCGATGCCGCGGTGTCCGAGGAGGAGTTGGGCCGCGCGGTCCGCAACCTGGGGCGCAAAGGCGCCTCGGACGGGATTGCCGAGGACGACAACGGCCGCGTGTTCGCCGGCGATTACGAGAACAACGCGATCCGCGTGCTCGACCAGGGCAGCTGGACGACGGTGGTCAGCGACCCGCGCATCAGCTGGCCCGACACGCTGTCGATCGGCACCGACGGCTACCTCTACTTCACCGCCAACCAGCTTCACCGCCAGCCAGGCTTCCACGGCGGGCGGGACTTGCGCCGCAAGCCCTACGAACTGCTCCGCATCAAGGTGGGCGCCGGTCCCGTCCTGTTGCGCTCGCAGTGACCCCATCAGGCCGGGCGGGCTCGCGCGGGGCCGCGATCCGGCGAAAAATCAACAACTGACTTGAAGGAATACAGTCATGACCAAGGGTATCGAAGGCAAGGTCGTTCTCATAACCGGCGGCAGCAGCGGCATCGGCGCGGAAACTGCGCGTCTTCTCGCGGAACGCGGCGCCAAGGTGGCCATCGCCGCGCGGCGCAAGGACAGGCTCGACGAGGTCGTCGCGGACATCGCCGGAAATGGCGGCTCGGCACGTAGCTACGCGCTGGACGTGACCGACAAATCGGCGGTCCAGTCCGTCGTCGCCGCAATCGTTGCCGACTTCGGCCGCCTCGACGTGCTGATCAACAACGCCGGGCTGATGCCGATCCGTCCGATGGCCGAGGTCAACACCGACGAGTGGGACCAGATGATCGACGTCAATCTGAAGGGTACGCTCTACGGCATCGCGGCGGCCCTTCCCGGGTTTCTCGAGCAGGGCAGCGGTCACATCATCAACTTGAGCTCGGTTGCAGGCATCAAGGTCTTCGCACCGGGCGGCACGGTCTACTCCGGCACCAAGTTCGCCGTGAGCGCCATCAGCGAGGGCTTGCGCCACGAGGTGGGGGAAAAGGTCCGGGTCACGTCGATCGAGCCCGGAGCCGTTGAAAGCGATTTGAAGTTCACGACGTCGGGCACTGCTGCCGAGACGGTGCTGGACTTCTACAAGCAGGCCATCCCGGCGGCATCGGTGGCGCGTGCTATCGCGTTCGCTATCGAACAACCTGATGACGTCGACGTCAACGCGATCGTAATCCGGCCGACCGCACAAGAGTTCTGATTTCGACCGGGAGGCGGGGCCGCGTGTGCTCCGCCTCATGGGGAACGTACCGGCCCGCTCGTCCGTTAACTTGCCGAATAATATCTGTTCGTTTCACTTGAGGAATAAATTATGCCCAAACTTGCCCTGTATGTACCGCTGAAGGCCAAGCCCGGAAAAGAGCGCGATGTCGCCGATTTCCTGACCTCGGCATTGCCACTCGTTCAAGCTGAGCCGGGCACTCTGACCTGGTACGCGATCGAGGAAGGTCCCGGTGCGTACGCGATCTTCGATACGTTCGACACGGAGGAGGATCGGCAGGCCCATCTTGACGGCAAGGTTGCCGCTGCGCTGATGGGCAAGGCAGACGAACTGTTTTCCGAACCGCCGCAGATTCACAAGTTCACCCTGCTGGCCGCGAAATAACGGAACGCTCGGCACCCTAGCGCGTCGCTCTCATCGCCCGCGCGGGGGAGGGACCCGCGCGCGGCGGCGTGCGTTGAGCGGTTTTCCCCGAACTGGCGAAGGAGACACACCATGCGCACCACTCAGACGCTCGACCTGAACGACGCGCGGGCAATCATCGATGCGGGGATCGCGGAGGCCGAGGGGATCGGCAACCCGATGAACATCGCGGTGGTCGACGCGGGCGGCTGCCTCCTAGCGTTTGCGCGGATGGCCGATGCGTGGCGCGGCAGCGTCGACATCGCGATCGGCACCCCACGCTGAAGGTCGATATCGAGAACGCCGGCGGTGCATGGACCAATCAGGAAGTCGTGGTCGACAACGGCCTTGTTACCAGCCGCGATCCCGATGATCTGCCCGCCTTCTGTGCCAGACTCGTTGAGGAAATCGCAGAAGGTGCGGGCGGAGCGCTCGCAGCAGGGAATTAAGACGGGGTCGTTTCGACGAACCATGTGAGGGCTCTTTCCCCGGAGAAGGTCCGCACAAAACAGGGGTGGCGGATGGCCAGCGATTGGCCGTCCGCCACGCCGCGTATCACACGAACAGGGCGCACCTGACGGCACTCAGCCCTAAGCCGCGTCAACTTCGGTGACGCGTCTCCGGCTCAAGCGTCCAGATTCGACCCATTCCAACGTGTGGTTTAGATGCACCTGCCCGAACGTGCATTCGGCCAGATTTACGACTTACAGCGCCGCCTTGAGATAGCGGGCGGTGAGACTGCCTTCCGCTTCCGCAACCACGCCAGGGACGCCGCTGGCAACGATACGGCCCCCATCTTCCCCGGCCCCCGGTCCCAGATCGATGATCCAGTCCACCTGTGCGATGGCGCGCATGTCGTGTTCCACGACTACGACGGTATTGCCGGCATCGACGAGGCCCTGCAGGTGTTGCATCAGCCGGTCGACATCGGAGGGGTGAAGCCCCGAAGTTGGCTCGTCGAGGATGTAGATCGTGTTGCCGCGTTGAGCGCGTTGCAGTTCAGTCGCCAGCTTGATGCGCTGCGCTTCGCCGCCTGACAGCTCGGTCGCCGGCTGACCGAGCCTCAGATAGCCAAGACCGATCTCCCGCAACAAGTCGAGAGAGCGCATCACAGATGCCTCGTCAGCGAAGAAATCGCACGCATCGTCGACCGTCAGTTCGAGCACCTGGGCGATATTGCGCCCGTTCCATTCGACTTCGAGCGTTTGCGGGTTGTAGCGAGAGCCATGACAAGTCGAGCACGGGGCAAAAACGCTCGGTAGGAACAGCAGCTCCACCATGACGTATCCCTCGCCATCGCACACAGGGCAGCGGCCTTGCGCGACGTTGAACGAGAACCTTCCCCGGCTGTAGTGCCGCCGGCGGGCGAGCGGCGTATCAGCGAAGATCCGTCGCACATGGTCGAACATGCCGCTGTAGGTGGACAGGTTCGAGCGCGGCGTGCGGCCGATCGGCTTCTGATCGACCCGCACCAGCCTGCGAACATGCTCCATGCCTGCGACAATGCGTCCTTCAGTGTCGTTCTGCGCAACATCGAGCAGCGGATCGACATCCTCCTCCTCGGCCACGGGAGGGGCGCCGAGGTGGTCCGTGACGAGCTCGGGCAGCGCCTGACTGAGAAGACTGGATTTGCCCGATCCCGAAACGCCGGTGACAGCGGTGAAACAGCCGATGGGAAACTCGACGTCGAGACCATGGAGATTGTTCCGCCTGATCCCTTCCAGGCGTAGCCATGCCCTGGGATCGCGCGGTGTGCGCTCACTGCGGAGCGGCTCTGCGAACAGGTAGCGGCGGGTGATCGAAGTCTCGACGTCGGCAAGCCCCTCTATCGGCCCGCTATAGAGGACTTCACCGCCCTTTTCCCCGGCTCCCGGCCCGACATCGATGAGCCATTCCGCGCGGCGGATCACGTCGAGATCATGTTCGACGACGAACAGGGAGTTGCCCGCCGCCTTGAGACGCTCGAGGATGGTGAGCAAGGCTTCGCCATCTGCCGGGTGCAACCCTGCCGAAGGCTCGTCAAGGACATAGACCACGCCGAAAAGCTGTGACGACAATTGGGTGGCAAGCCGCAAGCGTTGCAGCTCTCCGGAGGAGAGCGTCGGCGTGCTGCGGTCGAGCGAAATGTAGCCAAGGCCAAGATCGATCAGCGGTTCTAGCCGCTCGATCAATTCGCAGGCAAGGCGTTGGGCGGCGATCCGCTTCTCGTCGGAGAGATTGGGCGTGCGGCGCACGTCGGGCGCGCCCTTGTGCGCAGAGCCGCCCGCGGCAACCCGTTGTTCGACCGATGCATCGCGGGCCGCTTTCTCCAGGACATGGCCCTTCGAGGGGGCGGAGGCCGCCCCATACGCGCCCTGCGCGACGGGCATCAGCAAGTCCTTCAGCTTGAGCACCGTCAGGTCGCCGAACTCGGCAATGTCGAGGCCGGCGAATTTGACCGACAGGGCTTCGCGCTTCAGGCGCTTGCCGTCGCAGGTCGGGCAATCGCGGCCGATGATATATTGCGAGACGCGCTTCTTCATCAGCGCGCTCTTAGTGTTGGCGAAGGTTTCCAGCACATAGCGGCGCGCGCCGGTGAAGGTGCCCTGGTAGCTCGGCTCCATGCGGCGCTTGAGCGCCTTCCGGGTCTGTTCGGGCGTCAGGCCCGCGTAGACCGGCACCGTGGGCGCCTCTTCAGTGAAGAGGATCCAGTCGCGATCCTTTTTCGGCAGGTCGCGCCACGGCGTGTCGACGTCATAGCCGAGCGAAACGAGGATATCGCGCAGGTTCTGCCCATGCCAGGCGGCCGGCCAGGCGGCGATCGCCCGGTCGCGAATGGTGAGGCTGTCGTCAGGAACCATCGTTTCTTCGGTCGCGTCATATACGCGGCCGATGCCGTGACAGGTCGCGCAGGCCCCCGCGACCGTGTTGGGGGAGAAATCCTCAGCATAGAGCATGGGCTGATGGGGCGGATATTCGCCGACGCGCGAATAGAGCATCCGCACCAGGCTGGAGAGCGTCGTCACGGTGCCGACCGAGGATCGCGCGTTAGCCGAGCCGCGCTGCTGCTGCAACGCGACCGCAGGCGGCAATCCGTCGATCGCGTCGACCTCCGGCACGCCGGCCTGGTCGATCAGGCGACGGGCATAGGGCGCAACCGATTCCAGATACCGCCGCTGGGCTTCGGCATAAAGGGTGCCGAACGCGAGCGATGACTTGCCCGAGCCCGATATGCCGGTGAACACCACGAAGGCGTCGCGCGGTACATCTACGTCAATATTTTTGAGGTTATTCTGGCGCGCGCCGCGAACCTGCACGCAAGCGGGCGGCCCCGTACGCCCATGATCGGTGGCCGGCGTCGTGGCGTAAATATCCTTGCTCTTCAATTCAGTCTTCCTGCCCTATACGCCCGTGCGGCCCGTGGTTCATCACAGTCGGGTAACAGATGAATCCATTTCCTACTCAATACATCCAACGGCCAGGCCGGCCCGATGTTCGGCACCTTTGAAATATTTTTCCAGCATTAGGCAAAGGTTGCGACAAACCATTTTTCCCATGGAGTCGCGCGACGAGACCACACCCACTCCGACGGTAAGCGCCTGGGCCAGGCGGCCCTCGTCCGTGCCGCTATCGGCATGTAACGACCGCACTGCGGCGCTTTTTACCGCATCGCGACGCGTTGCCCATTTGCCAGAGCGCGCATCATCATGGCCGGGGTCGGCCCATGATGACGGCCGAGTTGTCGATCCGAGCGCCTCGCGCCGCTTCGGATCGGCGGGTCAGTAGTGAATGACCGTGCGGATCGACTTGCCTTCGTGCATCAGTTCGAAGGCCTTGTTGATGTCTTCCAAACCCATCGTGTGGGTTACGAATGGGGCCAGATCGATATCGCCTCTCATCGCGTCCTCGACCATGCCGGGGAGCTGTGTCCGTCCCTTGACGCCACCGAAAGCGGACCCCTTCCATACGCGGCCCGTGACGAGCTGGAATGGGCGGGTGGAGATTTCCTCGCCCGCGCCGGCAACGCCAATCACGATCGACTGACCCCAGCCACGGTGCGCCGATTCAAGCGCGGCGCGCATGACGTGGACGTTGCCGATGCACTCGAAGGTATGATCGATGCCCCAGCCCGTCATCTCGATCAGCACTTGCTGGATGGGCTTGTCATGGTCCTTGGGGTTGATGCACTCGGTCGCACCGAACTGGCGTGCCAGCTCGAACTTGGACGGATTGGTGTCGATGGCGATGATGCGACCCGCCTTAGCCTGGCGCGCACCCTGAATCGCCGCGAGGCCGATGCCGCCGAGGCCGAACACGGCGACCGAGTCTCCCGGCTGGACCTTGGCGGTATTGTGGACCGCGCCGATGCCGGTCGTGACGCCGCAGCCGAGCAAGCAGACATGTTCGGGGTTTGCCTCGGGATTGATCTTGGCGAGCGAGACTTCGGCGACGACGGTATATTCACTGAAGGTCGAACAGCCCATGTAATGATAGAGGGGCTGACCATTGTACGAAAAGCGGGTGGTCCCATCGGGCATCAAGCCCTTGCCCTGCGTTTCGCGAACAGCGACGCACAGGTTGGTCTTGCCCGACAGGCAGAAGTCGCACTTGCCGCACTCGGCGGTGTAGAGCGGAATCACGTGATCGCCCGGCCCGACGCTGGTGACGCCTTCACCGACCTCGACAACGATGCCCGCGCCCTCGTGGCCCAGAACCACCGGGAAAACACCCTCCGGATCGCTCCCCTCCAGCGTGTACGCGTCGGTGTGGCACACACCGGTGTGCGTCACCCGTATGAGGACTTCGCCTTTCCGGGGTGGGGCGACATCGATCTCGACGATTTCGAGTGGCTTGCCCGCCTCGAAGGCAACAGCGGCGCGAGATTTCATGTTGGGATACCCTCGTTGAGATGAACTGAGTGCTGGTGCGAGGCCGTTTGCGTCAGCGCAAATTCGTCGACATTCTCATACTGGCAGGGAGTATCTCTATCATACTCCCTAGCAGTATACAAGAGGTGTCCTGACGAGGATCTCAAACCAGAGAAGACAGCAGGGGCTGGCTTCCGAGTGCGGGAGGACACGGGCAGCAAAATGAACCAGAAATCGTCATTTGAGATAGGTACGCAGAATCTTCATTACGCCCTCCACGCCGTCATCGTGATCGCCACCTGCGCCTCCGACGGCCCGATCTGCGCCCGCACCGAATGTTTCCCTGAGATGACTCTCCATCACTTCTGCCATCAGTCCATTTGTCGCACCACGCATGGCGACAATTTGCTGCAGCAGGGGAGCGCAATCGGCCCCCGCTTCGATCGCACGTTCCAGAGCGTGCGCCTGACCCTTGATACGCCGCAAGCGTGTGATGGCTCGCTTCTTGTCCTCTGATGAATGTGGCATCGCGTCTTCCCGAGAAATCGCTCCAGCATACTATACAGGGGGGGAGTTTCAATCCTGCACAGAGCCGGGCGTTTTTCAAACGGGGCGAGGTTCCGGACATGCTCTCAAGCCTGCGTCACGAGCAGCCTTGGCATGGGCGCCGAGGGTCCGATCCTCCGTCGGGGAAGGGGGAGCGATCGCTCACTCCCCCCGGTATGCCGGTCAGACCGTAACGACGACCTTGCCGATCTGCTCGTTCGATTCGAGGAAGCGGTGAGCGTCCTGGATGGCGTCGAGCGGGAAAGTGCGCGCGATCCGCGGCTTGAGCGCGCCCGATTCCAGACCCGCCACGATAAACGCCTTGGCGCGATCGAGGGCGGCATCGTCCGAGACGATCTCGCTGTAGAGATACCCCTTGAGCGTGAGGCTCTTGCCCAGCACGGAGAACAACGGGAACGGCGTCGGTTCGCCGCTGAGCGCGCCATATTCGAGCAGGATGCCGCCGCGTGCCATGCTCTCGGTCAGCGGCTCGAATGACGGGCCTCCGACCGGATCGAGCACCACGCGCGCACCCCGACCATCGGTTATCTCCATCACCCTCGCTACCAGGTCCTCTTCCCCGGTCGCAACGACATGATGTGCACCGGCATCGATCAGGGCCTGGCGCTTGGCGCCGGTACGCGTCGTCGCGATTACCGTCGCGCCGACCATCCGCGCAATCTGGAAGGCAGCAAGGCCGACGCTGCTGGAGGCAGCAGTGACGATGACGAAATCGCCCTCGCCGAGTTTCGCCTGCTCCACCAGCGCACCCCAGGCGGTGACATACTGCATCCACACGGCCGCCGCTTCCTCGAACGACAGCGCCGCCGGATGCTTGACGACGAGGCGGGCGGGCACGTTGGCGACCTCGCCATAAGTGCCCCAGCGTGCGATATCGAGCGGGGGGATGACGCTGACGGCTTCGCCTTCAGCAAACCCGGTCACGTCCGCGCCGACCGTAACGACGGTGCCGGCAGCCTCGTAGCCGAGGCGGCTCGGGAACTCGGCTTCCTGAAGGTAGGCATGCTTGCGGAACATCACCTCGGCGCGGTTGATGCCTATCGCCTTGACCGCGATCTGCACTTCGTCGGCCGCGGGCGCGGGCACTGCCACATCTTCAATCCTGAGGACGCTGGCGTCGCCATATTCGTGGATACGGACGATGCGGCTCATGGGACACTCCTTGATTATTTAATGATCGTTCTGTATGGGAGTGGACCACCAGTTTCAAGATATTATTTATCGATCATTCCATATCGGGCGCCAGGCATGACAGAGACGAAAGCCCGTCGTGGCGCAGGTCGCCCTCGTGCGTTTGACACCGACGCTGCGCTCGACAAGGCGGTACGACTGTTCTGGCAGCGCGGCTACGAGGCGACTTCGATGGCCGATCTGGTGGCGGAGACCGGCGTCGCCGCCGCCAGTCTCTATGCAGCGTTTGGCAACAAGGCGGGGCTGTTCGCGGCGGTGATCGAGCGCTACGCCGCGACGTTCAGCGTCCACCTCTATGCCCCCATCAACGATCCGGCATTGTCCACCTTCGATGCCGTCAAAGGGCTGCTGGAACGAGCAGCGTCATCCTTCTCGGAACCCGGAACGCCGGCCGGCTGTTTCATGTATTCGGCAGCAGCAGCCGTTTCGCCGGCGTCCGCCGCCATCGAATGCCTGCTGCGCGACAAGCGTATCGCGGCGGAGGCCCTCCTGATCGAGCGTCTGCATCGCGGCGCGGCGCAGGGCGAGCTTGCGGCCAATGCCGATCCGGCCGTGCTAGGCAAATTCTTCAATACGGTCATGGAAGGCATGTCCGTTCAGGCACGCGACGGAGCTACGATCGACGAACTGCTCTCCATTGCCAGAATGGCACTGGATCGATGGCCGGCTGCGGTATGATCGTTACAGGGTGGTTATCTTCCTGTCTGCCTTCCGCCACCAAACAATCAAACTCTTCTCACAGGACGAAAGCACATGAAACACGTGACACTGCCAGGCGGGGAAGTGGTTCCTTCATTGGGTCAAGGCACCTGGAAGATGGGCGAACGTGCCGAGCGCCGAGCAGATGAGATCGCTGCGTTACGCGCCGGTGTCGAACTGGGCATGACGCTCATCGATACGGCCGAAATGTATGGCGACGGTGCGGCGGAAACGCTGATATCCGAGGCGCTGGGCAGCGTTCGCGACCAGTTGTTCATCGTCAGCAAGGCATATCCGCAGAACGCATCGCGCTCCCGCCTTGCCGACGCGTGCGAGGCGAGCCTGAAGCGGCTCGGCACCGACCGGCTCGACCTCTACCTGCTCCACTGGCGGGGATCGGTGCCGCTCGCTGAGACAGTGGAGGCATTGGAGGCGCTCAAATCGGCAGGAAAGATCCGGCACTGGGGTGTCAGCAATCTCGATACCGATGATATGGACGAGCTTGTCGCTGCCGGCGGGGGTGGCTGCGTGACCGATCAGATCCTTTACAATCTGGTCCGTCGGGGCCCCGAATTGGACCTGCTGCCGTGGCTCTCCGAGCACAAAGTGGCGGTTATGGCGTATAGTCCGGTCGAGCAGGGACGACTTTCTACGCACCCCGCTCTCGCCAAAATTGCAGCCGAGGTTGGTGCAACCCCTGTGCAGGTCGCACTTTCTTGGACGTTGCGGCACGATGGCCTCATCGCCATCCCCAAAGCGAGTTCAGTCGCACATGTGCGGGAGAACCGCGCGGCCGCCGATATCGTTCTTTCCGACGCCCAGCTTGCGACACTCGACGCGGCATTTCCCAGGCCACTCGACCGCCGTCCACTCGAGATGCTTTAGCGTCGGATGGCGATATTATCGCTCGAAGGAACAGGACGCAAACCGGATCGGCGGTAGGCGCGCAGCGGTGCGGCGATCGGACCAGTGTCGAAACCGCTATCGAGTAGGTGCTGCGCGACTGGCGGTCCGAGAACCAGGCCTATCGCGCCCCTGGACCCAATCTGCTTTTAGCCTCCACGAATAACCGTCTGACCGTTCCTACCGTCTATGAGGCGTATCCGAGTTGGCAGGGCAGCCAAGGGCGTCATTCTTGTCCATCGGGCGCTCTGGATCGAAGCTCGGGCGGCCTAGCTGTCAGCACGACACCGCGCTGCCCGAGTTTCAAGCTGCCATCCCAGCGTGTGCCGCTGGCGGGAAGGTGGTCGACTACTCGCTCAAGCTCAGTTTGACAGAGCGCAGGCCATCAACCGTTCACTGCACTGCAGCGCCGAATTAGCGCGCTGCTACCTAGAGAACTAACTAGCCCGAAAATGCTCTCGATAGCCCGATCTCGCAAGCTTAGTATCTCATTGATGAATACGAGAAATTTGGTGGGCGCTATAGGGCTAGAACCTAGGACCCGCTGATCAATAGTGAGCTGCTTGACGGCAGCTTTAGCCGATTTCTCACCAAAAGAGGACGGTCAACAATCGGCCCAATTCCAGTCAAAATGTCAAAAGGCGGCCCGTCCGGAATGGACGGGCCGCCAACCGGGCAAGCCGACCTGTCAGGAGGGTCAGGCGGCTTTCTCGGTCAACTGGTCGCTGGCGTCTTCCGGCCGACCAGACGTTTCCTCGTTCTTGGCGGCTTCTTCCCTGAGAGTGCCGAAACGCATGACGGCCGGAACCCAGGACAGAGCCTGCTCTTTGACGTCGGCCTCACCGATGAATTCACCCGAGAAGATTCGTTCGGCAGCGGAGGCGAGGTCGGCTTTCTTCGAACCGGCATAGCGGCTGACAAGCTCAGGTCCGCCCACCGCATCGAAGGCTTCCAGAATGCGCGCTTTCGGCACGCGATCGAAGAAGTTCGCCGCCGTCGGCCTCCACCAGTGCGCCATCTCGATCTCGAGCAAGGCGCCCATTGCGTTGTGGAGTGGGAGTCCGCGCTCGCCGTCGGTGTTGAGGCTGGCAATGAGCGTGCGGGCAACCACGGAGCCGAGCCATAGACTGCGCGCCTCGTCGGGAAGCGCCCGAAAGGCGGCAAATCGCTCAACCTCCGAAGCGCCGACGCGCCAGCATTCGTCGAGCGAACCAGTGAACTCCGCCAGAGCCGCACTCGCCGGAGCATCCTTGGCTTCGAACCCCGAGATCGGGCCGCTCGCCAGGGGCCCCGAAATCGTAACCGCCTTCCTAGCGCGCCAGTCGTGACCATCCGCATCGGCGAGCGTGAAGATCATGAGGTCGAGCGCCAGGCCTGGGTCGTTGGCGAGATGGATGGCGAGGACATCGCGGCGCTGCATCGCCAGTTCGTCGAGCAGTCGCTGCGAATAGGTTGCAGGCTTGCTCGACGCATCACCGCCATCTTCGACGGGCTCGATGATGCCCTCGTCCGGCTGCGCCACCTCGCTTTCCGTGTAGTACTGCGGAACAAGAGTAGGCTCGCCACCGCGCGACAGGACCAGGAAGGCTCCCGCTTCTTCCTTCAGATCGTCGGCGAGCACCGGTGGGCGATCGTTGAGCGCCCGCATGGCGCGATCGATGCGCGCCAGTTCCTCATCAGCCTTGGCGACCTCCTGCTCGCTGCTGTCCTCGTCCTCGAGGATTGCCGCCTCACGGTCGTAGTCTGCCTCGAGTTCCGAAAGCTCCTCGGCTTCCGCCTCATTCAGCGGAGCCCGCTCGACGGGCAGGCGATTCAGGCCCTCGATCAGATCGTGGCCGACGTACGAGCCGAGCGTCGGACGGACCCACGCTAGGCCGAGTTCGGCTGCCCGGGCGCTTGCCGCCTCTTTCATCTTCTGGTGCGCGAGATCCTCAAGCAGCGCGATGTCGACCCAGCTCTCGCTGGCATCGTCGTCGAAAAGCTCGCGCTCGATCCGGCCACCCGCCTCGAGATAGGCCTCGCGACCGACCAGGATCGCGCGCGGATCGCTACCGCGCACGGTCGCATCCAGCACCATCCGTCGGATCGTATCGGGCGTGATCTGGTACCAGGCACCCTGCAGCTCGGCGAAAACATGCATTTGCCGTTCGATGTCCGAGACCGCGCCATAGGCCTTGGCCATGTCGAGAGTGATCGCGCCTTCGGCGAGCGCTTCAAAGACGCACGGCGCCAGCGAAGCGAGGCGCAGTCGGCCCTCGACGAAGCGGACGGTCAGGCCGAAGCGCCGAGCGACGTCCTCGGTCGTGGCGCCCGCTTCGATGATTGCGGCGAAGGCCTGCGCTTCGTCAGCGGGATTCATGGCCAGACGCTGGAAGTTCTCGGCCAGACTCGCTTCGCGCACTTCGCATTCATCGCCTTCGATGACGAGGCAGGTCACTTCATGGGTTGTGGGAATTGCGCCGTCCTCGGCGAGCGACTGCAATGCGGCAAGCCGCCGGCCGCCGGCCTCGACTTCAAACTTGCCGCGCGCGGCCTTGCGCACGACGAGGTTCTGGAGAAGGCCGCGGGCCGCGATATCGGTTTTGAGCTGGGCATCGGCAGTGGCATCGCTCACCTTCCGGACGTTGCGCGGACTCGGGACGAGCTTCTTCAAGGGAATGGACTGGGTCATCGATCGTCTCCTGATGGATTGAACGAACCCTGCGGGCGCATCCCACAAGGTTCGCCAGTCCAAGGCACTCTCTTCTCTCTGCTGTGAGACGTGCTGCCGCTGATCAGGGGGCAAGCGCTTCAAGGATGGCCGGCCCATCGGCCACCGGCACGAACAGGCGCGTCCGGTAGCGGATGATCTCGGTGAAGCAGCCTTTGGCCTTGTACCAGTCGAGCCGATCGGGCGTGAAGCCAGTCAATTCGATGCGCTGCTCGCCGCCGACGAGACTGCGCTTGACGGTCAGCGGATCATGGCTCTGCAAGGACTGTGCGGTGCCACTCGAGAGGACGAGAACGGCCAGTTCACCGGGAGTAGGCAAGATTGAGTTGCCGAGGCCGAAGGTCTGCGACACCTTGGCGATATCCGCGGCCACCACCTCGCGCCCGATGATGGAGGCGCCGTCGGCCGAGACGATACGGGTCACGCGCACGTGATCGCCGGGGAGGCGCTTCCAGATCCGAAATTACTCGATAGCTGTCGACCTGGACCGTTTCGAGCCCGAGATCGAGTGTTCCCGCTTCGCGCGCGGCCTCCACGCGCGCTTCGATCAGAGCAAGATACTCGTCGAAGATCGCGTTCTGCATCCCAATCGGCAGCGCGAGCACGCGGTTGCCCTTGGAACCGGACCAGCGGCCGCCGCGGCTCTTGCAGAGCTGGCGAGCAATTGCTTCGAGGGATTGTGTGTTCTGACCTTCACTTCGGGACTGCATCGGAAGACTCCGTATCGTCTGCTCGCTTCCCCAGCGCTGCCTCTCCTCTCTGCGGTGTTCTAATCGCTTTCCTACAGGCTGATGTTCTTTTTATGTTCTCTTGCGATTCGGTGCAATCGAGGAGAACGCGAAATGGTAAGCCGGTTCATTGCAGGCTTGATCTGTGCAGCGAGCCTGACGGCTGGCGAAGGAGCATTCGCTCAGGAATTTCGAATTTTCGATCACGACCATGGCCTCAAGGAGGAACCGGGCGGGGAAAGCTTCAGCGGCGAGAGCAGTCGACGTTCGGAGCAAAGTGCACTCGCGTTCCGCGCAGTCGTCCCCGGCTATCGGGAAGCGATCTACCTGCCGCTCATCCGCGAAGCCGAACTAAGGCATCGGCTGCCGCCGCGGTTACTTCAGGCTCTGATCTGGGCGGAATCCCGGTTCAACCCGCTTGCGGTCAGTCCCGCAGGCGCGGCAGGTCTTGCCCAGCTGATGCCGGCCACCGCAAGAGAACTCGGCGTCGCGAACCGGCATGATCCGCAGGAGAATATCGAGGGCGGTGCGCGCTATCTCAGACAGATGCTCGATCGGTTTGGGTCGGTGCATCTCGCCCTTGCCGCATATAACGCTGGACCCGGCGCCGTCACGAAGGCGGGCGGAATTCCAAGAAATCGCGAGACGCCCGGTTATGTTCGAAGCGTGCTCGAACGCTGGATGAGTTACGCCAACTAATGACGACTAATCGCAGGCGCATAACGGGCAAGCTCGAACTCGGCCCGCGCGGCTATGCAATCGTGACCGAAGCCGGAGATCACTGGGTGCTCGTAGGTTGCGAGCCCGATGGTGACATGATTGGCAATCAGGTGACGGCCGAGGGTGAAAGCCACGGCTTGGATCGCCTGCGGACAGATTGGATCGGCACGGCGAGCGCCTGATCATCCCGCCCGAAGGTTGAGGATGCGGCCACCTGCTTTTAACTGGTCCAGATGATCGCTCCACCATTGGGCCATGCGCACCCGTTCGTCCCAGTGCTTTCCTCGGTGGTAAACACCCCGCACCGCACTGCTGTCGCCATGGGCAAGCGCCCGCTCAATCGCATCCGGATTCCAGAGGCCGGATTCGTTCAAAAGGGTGGAAGCGGTCGCTCTGAGGCCGTGTGCAGTGACTTCGTCCTTCGAATAACCCATCCGGCGAAACGCCGCGTTGAGGGTGTTCTCGCTCATTGGCCGTTTGGGCGTCCGCGCCGAAGGAAAGACGTAACCGTCATAGCCGAGCATTTCAGCCAGATCGGTCAGATGATTGACGACCTGCTTTGACAAAGGGACGGCGTGGGCTCGGCGGGCCTTCATCTTGCCTGCGGGTATCTTCCAGATTCCTTCGATCAGATCGAATTCGTGCCATTCGGCGTGCCGAAGTTCACCAGGCCGGACGAACACGTGGGGGGCGATCTGCAAGGCGAACTTGGTGATCGGATAGCCCGTATAGTCGTCGATCGATCTGAGAAGGCCGCCGAGCTCAGTCGGTTCAATGATCGCCGCGTAATGCGTTGCTCGCGGCGTCACCAACGCTCCTTTCAGCATACTCGTCGGGTCAGCCTGGCAGCGCGTCGTGGCCACGCCATAGCGGAACACGCGACCGGCGAATGATCGACACTTTTTGGCTGTCTCGTGCTTTCCCTGCGCCTCAAGCCGCTTGAGCGGGGCGAGAATTTCAAACGGTTCGATCTGATCGATGGGCCGCTTGCCGATAGCCGGAGCAAGCTGGTCCAGAAAATAGTTCGCCTTGACGACCGTGCCTTCGGCCCGGCCGTTCCGAACCATCATCTGTTCGATGTACTCGCGGGCGACCGCTGCGAAAGTTTGCGCCGACAGGAACTCGGAGCGAATCTTCTGCTTGCGCTTCTCCAGCGCTGGATCGCCTCCCCGTGCGACGGCCTGCCGCGCCTCGTAGGTGGCTTGGCGCGCATCCTTGAGGCTGATGTCTGGATAGTTTCCAATTGAAAGCTTCTTCTCGAGCTTGCCGATGCGGTAGCGAAACCGCCAGAGCTTCCCGCCCGAGGGAGTGACCTCTACGTAGAGGCCACGTTCGTCAGCGACCTTGTAGGGCTTGTCCTTGGGTTTGAGGGCGCGAAGCCGAGTCTCGGTCAGAGGCACGTGCGGGCCTTTTCTCAATGCGGTTTTTGCAAAGCCCGCAAAAGGCCCGCAAAAATGTGCGGAACCCCCGGGAAAACGCGGGACGGTCCGGCACTATCCAAGGGCCAATTCCCTAGGATTTCTGCGGTTTTTATAGACTATTTGGGAGAACGTGAGAAGAACAAATGGTGCCCAGAAGAGGACTCGAACCTCCACGACCTTGCGATCGCCAGCACCTGAAGCTGGTGCGTCTACCAATTCCGCCATCTGGGCACGTTTTTGCAGCAAGCCGGTCGTCTTGGTCCGGTGCCGTCGGTAGGCGCGGGCCACTAGCGAAGGCGGGGGACCCTTGTCAATCGACTTCACGCCGCCTCCCTCTGTTCCCGCCACTCGCCGACCTGCGGTGCGGAACGCTTGCGAGGGCGGCGTGCTTGCGGCTAGAGGCGAGCGCGTCAATCCAACGAAGGACGAGCATGGCGAGCAAGAGCGCGTTGAACGGTAAACTCGTGGTGCTGATGGGCGGGAGCGGCTTCATCGGCAATTACGTCGCGCAGGCGCTGCTTGCACGCGGAGCGCGGCTGCGGATCGCCAGTCGCCATCCCGAGCGCGCCTTCAATCTCAAGCCGCTCGCCAATCTCGGGCAGCTCCAGTTCGCCCGCTGCGATGTCACCGATCGCCGGAACGTCGATGCCGTCATCGCGGGCGCGGATGCGGTGGTGAATCTGGTGGGCAGCTTCTCGGGCGATCTGAAGCGGATCATGGGCGAGAGCCCGGGCTGGATGGCCGAGGCCGCCGCAGCCACCGGCAGCGCCGCCTTCGTCCATGTCAGCGCGATCGCCGAGCAGCCGGCGGGCGCCCGCGAAATCGAATACGCCACGGCCAAGAAGCTCGGCGAGCAGCGCGTGCAGGAGGCCTTCCCGCAGGCAACCATCCTCCGGCCCTCGATCCTGTTCGGCAAGGACGACGCCTTCCTGTCGATGTTCGCCGGGATGATTCGCTTTGCGCCGGTGCTGCCGGTGTTCGGGCCGGATGCCGAGCTGCAGCTGGTCTATGTCGACGATGTCGCCGAAGCGGTTGCGGTGGCGCTGGAAAACCCGGCCGCGCACGGCGGCAGGACTTTCGAGCTGGGCGGGCCCGAGACGCTGACCATGATGGAGATCAACCGCCGGATTGCCGCCGCCCAGCGGCGCAAGCGGCGGTTCCTGGCGATGCCCGACGGCGTCTCGGGTGCCTTTGCGGCGCTCCCCGGCACGCCGCTGGGCAAGGACCAGTGGGAATTGCTCAAGCAGGGCAGCGTGGTCTCGGGCCAGCATCCCGGCTTCGAGCAACTGGGGATCACGCCCAAGCCGCTCGACCTGTTCCTCGACAAATGGATGGTCCGCTATCGCCGCCAGGGCCGCTTTTCGGACCGCGCCCTGCCCTGAACTGCGGCTCGTCCGCTACGGGCGTGAGGCGTCCTCTGGCGTGTTCCCGCCTGTCGTGCCCCCGTCCGTCGGGCTGGAGGGCGAAATCAGCGCAACCGGTTCGACCAGCAGTTCCGAGCCGTCGCTGCCGGTGATCCGCACCCGCTCGCCGACCGGCGTATCGGGGCCGCGCGCGATCCATTCGCTGTCGCCGACCTTGACCCGGCCGCTGCCCGAGACGATCGCCTGCGTGACCAGCGCGGTCTGGCCGGTCATCCGCCCACCCCGGTTGTTGAGCAGCGGGTCAGAGCTGACGATTGGTCGGTCGCGCAGCATCCGCCGCGCGGAGAAGGCGAAGATCAGCGACAGGAAGATGAAGCTGGTGACCTGCACTGCGAGCGAGGGCAGCGCCACCAGTGTAATCACCCCGGTCGCCAGCGCGGCCATCGCCAGCCACATCAGATAGACCCCAGGCACCACCATCTCGAGCCCCGCCAGGATCAGACCGGCGGCGAACCAGAACCAATGGGCCTCGATCCCGTCCACTTGCCCCTCAGCCCCGCGCAGGATCGTTGGAGGAAGGAACGCTGGCGCGCCGGACCGGCTGCGGGCGCTGCGGGCGCGGTTCGTGGATGGGCGTTCCGGTGTTGCCCGAGCCCTGACTGTCGCCGAAACTGCCGCGTACCAGTTCGCCGATTCCGCCCAGCGAGCCGATCAGCTGGGTGGCCTCGACGGGGAACAGGATGGTCTTGGCGTTGGGGCTGTCGGCGAACTTGCCGACAGCCTTGGTGTATTCCTGCGCGACGAAATAATTGATCGCCTGACTGCCCGATTCCGCGATGGCGTTGGAAACCAGCTCGGTGGCTTTGGCCTCGGCCTCGGCGGCACGCTCGCGCGCTTCTGCGTCGCGGAAGGCGGCCTCGCGCTTGCCCTCGGCCTTGAGGATCGCCGACTGCTTGTCGCCCTCGGCGCGCAGGATGTTGGAGGCGCGGTCGCCCTCGGCCTCGAGAATCTCGGCGCGCTTGAGACGTTCGGCCTTCATCTGCCGCGCCATAGCCTCGGAAATGTCGAGCGGCGGGCGGATGTCCTTGATCTCGACGCGGGTGATCTTGACCCCCCAGGGCGAGGTCGCGTGATCGACCACCGAGAGCAGCCGCGCGTTGATCTCGTCGCGCTTGGACAGCGTCTCGTCGAGATCCATGCTGCCCATCACCGTGCGCAGATTGGTCGTGGTGAGCGCCATGATCGCCTGGTAGAGATTGGAGACCTCGTAGGCGGCCTTGCCCGCGTCGAGCACCTGGAAGAACACCACCGCATCGACCCCGACCATGGCGTTGTCGGCGGTGATGATTTCCTGCCCCGGGATGTCGAGCACCTGCTCCATCACGTTGATCTTGCGCCCGACGCGGTCGATCAGCGGGATGATGAGATGGAGGCCGGGCTCGGCCGCGATGGTGTATTTGCCAAGCCGCTCGATGGTGTAGACATAGCCCTGTTTGACGACAGTGACCGCCATCACCAGAAAGATGAACAGCACCAGCACCGCCAGCGCCATGAATATCAGACCACCCATTTGTCTTCGCTCCCCTTGCAGGAGGCAAGCCTACCCCATGCGCCGCGCCTCGCACAATTGAAAAGCCGACCCTGCCCCAATGGACATATCGCGCATCGCGCGGCAGGATGCTCGCCGAGGCAGCCGGGCACCGGCGCCCGGGGGAGAGGGGTGACATGCGAAAGTGGGGATATGCCGCGCTGGCGATGCTCGCGCTGGCCGGCTGCGGCGAGATGGCGGCGCAGGAAGCAGACAGCGGGATCGACGCCATCGAACTGGTCAACGCGGGCGACGACTGGGCGAACTGGATCACCCATGGGCGCACCTATTCCGAACAGCGCTTCTCGCCGCTCGACCAGGTGAACCGCGACACGGTCGGCGGGCTCGGCCTCGCCTGGTTCGCCGACATGGACACCGCGCGGGGGCAGGAGGCGACCCCGCTGGTGATCGACGGCAAGCTCTACGTCACCACCGCCTGGAGCAAGGTGAAGGCCTATGACGCGGCGACCGGAGAGCCGCTGTGGGAGTACGACCCGCAGGTGCCGGGCGAGACCGCGGTCAAGGCCTGCTGCGACGTGGTCAACCGCGGGCTCGCCGCCTGGGGCGACAGGCTGTTCCTGGGCACGCTCGACGGGCGGCTGGTGGCGCTGAATCGCGACACCGGGGCGGTCGAGTGGGAAAAGGTCACCGTCGACCGGGAGCAGTCCTACACCATCACCGGCGCGCCGCGGGTGATCGACGGCAAGGTGCTGATCGGCAATGGCGGCGCCGAATTCGGGGTGCGCGGCTATATCGCCGCCTATGACGTAGCCGATGGCGAGGAGCTTTGGCGCTTCTACACCGTCCCCGAAGGCAATGAGGACGAGGACGAAGCGGCGCCCGAATACCTCAGGGCCGCCGCCGCCACCTGGAGCGGCGACGTGCTAGGCGGCGAGAACGGTATCGGTGGCGGCGGCACGGTGTGGGATTCGATGGCCTACGACCCCGAGCTCGACCTGCTCTATATCGGGGTCGGCAACGGCAGCCCGTGGAACCGCGCCTATCGCAGCCCCGGCCCCGATGGCCGCGGCGAGGGCGACAATCTCTACCTTTCGAGCATCGTCGCGATCCGGCCCGATACGGGCGAATACGTCTGGCACTACCAGACCACCCCGGGCGAGACCTGGGACTATACCGCCACCCAGCACATCATCCTCGCCGACATCGCAATCGACGGCGAGGAGCGGAAGGTGCTGATGCAGGCGCCCAAGAACGGCTTCTTCTACGTGCTCGACCGCGTGAGTGGCGAATTCATCTCCGCCAAGGCCTATATCCCGCAGAACTGGGCCTCGGGGATCGATGCCGAGGGGCGCCCGGTCCAGAACGAGGAAGCGCGGATCGACGTGACGGGCGAGCCGGCGCTGGTGATGCCCGGCCCGCTGGGCGGTCACAATTGGCACCCGATGGCCTTTCACCCCGGCGAGGGGCTGGTCTATATCCCCGCCTTCGAGGCGGCCTCGATCTACGCCCCCGAGGCGGGCTGGAAGCCCGACCGCGCGCGCGGCTTCAACGTCGGCTTCGATCTGGGCGCGGGCGACCTGCCCCCCGATCTGGGCATCCGCCGCGAGGTCTATGGCACGGTCAAGGGCAAGCTGCTGGCCTGGGATCCGGTGAAACAGGAAGCGCGCTGGGAGGTGGAATTCCCCGGCCCGTGGAACGGCGGGCTGCTCGCCACCGGCGGGGGTCTGGTGTTCCAGGGCAATTCCTCGAGCGAGTTCAGCGCCTATGACGCCGCCGACGGCAGCAAGCTGTGGAGCTTCGCGGCGCAGACCGGGATCGTCGCCCCGCCGATCACCTACACCGTCGCGGGCGAGCAATATGTCGCGGTGCTCGCCGGCTGGGGCGGCGCCTATGCGCTCGCCGCCGATGGCGGGCTGGTGAACGACCAGGGGCCGGTGCGCAACGTGAGCCGGCTGCTGGTGTTCAAGCTGGGCGCGGATGGCGCGCTGCCGCCCATGCCCGAGCTCGCGCAGCTGCTCCTCGACCCGCCCCCCAGCCGCGCTAGCGCCGCCACGATCGCCGAGGGCGGCACGCATTACGCGCGCTATTGCGCGGTGTGCCACGCGCCCGCGGCGGTGGGTTCGACGGTGCTGCCCGACCTCAGGCGCAGCGGCACGCTGTCCAACCGCGACGCATTCCTGGCGGTGGTCCACGACGGCGTGCTCTCGCGCAACGGCATGGCGGGCTTCGCGGAATCGCTGAGCAAGGAACAGATCGATGCCGTCCGCGCCTACATCGTCTTTCGCGCCAATCAGGATCGGCAGATGGAGGCGGAGGCGGCTGAGCGCCGGACGGTAGCGGTGCGCTAGCCCGGACCCTTCGGCCACGCGCGCAATCGCCGGCGTCAGCTTAGCTCGGCAGTATAGAGCTCCATTAGCTCCATCCAGGCGCGTTCCGCCGCCGCACGGTCATAGGCAGGCGAGTCGGGTACGGTCCAGCCGTGGTCGGCAGGATAGACCTCGATCTCGGCGCGCACATCCGCAGCCTCGGCCGCCCGGCGCAGCACGGTCTTGACCTCGGGGTCCTTGGCGTCGTCGTTCTGCGCGATCGCGATCAGATAGGCGGTGTCGGGGGTCTGCTCGAACAGATTGTGCGGGCTCAGCGGATTGCCTTCGTCGACCAGCCCGCCACCGTGGAAGCTCGCCGCCGCCGCGACCCGCGAGGGCACCGCCGCCGCGGTCCACACCGTGAAAGGACCGCCCATGCAATAGCCTTGCGTCCCCACGCCGCGCGCGGTGTCGACGCTCGCCTGCCGGTCGAGCCAGCCGATCAGCGCGCGTGCATCGCGCATGATCGGTTCGGCGGTCAGCTTGCCGCGCCACGGCCCGACTTTGTCGAACCCGCCGCCGGCGCGGAACGCGGCGAAGTCCTCGAACTGCTCGCCCGCGACATCGCGGTAATAGGGATTGACCACCAGCACCGCGTAGCCGCGCTCGGCCAGCCGCCGCGCCATCATCCGGAAGGCATCGCGCAAGCCCGCGATATCGGGCCACAGCAGCACTGCAGGATGGCGACCGCTGGCGGGGTGGACGAAGAAGGCGTCGGCCTGGCCGTCCGGGGTGGCGATCGTGACCGAGCTTTCGGCCAGGCTGGGACCGCGCGAGACCTCGCCCATGCTGCCGTTCACCCCGGTACAGGCGGCCAGCGCCGCAGAGCCGCTCAGCACGGCGAATTGCCGCCGGTTGAAGCGCGGCAGGTCCCGCCCGTCGAATTCACCGTCCTTGCACATGCATTCTCTCCCTCGACTAGCTCCGGCCCCTATCTCCGGCTCAGGGCACTTTCGCTCTGTTCCATCAGCTTGGCCATGATGTCAGTCACCGGCTCCTCTTCCTTGAGCATGCCGACCGACTGGCCCGCCATCAGGCTGCCGTTCTCGACATCGCCGTCGATCACCGCGCGGCGCAGCGCGCCGGCCCAGTAATGCTCGATCTGCAATTGCGCCTCGGCCATCGCGATTTCCTCGCGGTCGAGCGTGCCCGCCACCTCGCGCTGCTTGTCGGTGAAGGCCTCGCTGCCCTTGTTCTTGAGCGCGCGCACCGGGATCACCGGGAGGCGCGGGTCGAGCTGGACGCTGGCGACCGCATCGCGCGCATTGGCGCGGAAATAGGCCTTCTTGAAATCGGGATGCGCGATGCTCTCGGTGGCGCAGGAAAAGCGCGTGCCGAGCTGGACCCCGGCGGCGCCCATCTCGAGATAGCCCGCGATCGCCTGTCCGCGCCCGATCCCGCCGGCGACGAAGACCACGTGGTCCTCGGCCAGCTCAGGGAGCATTTCCTGCGCCAGCACGCTGGTCGAGACCGGACCGATATGGCCGCCTGCCTCCATCCCCTCGATCACCAGCGCATCGCCGCCCGAGCGCAGCAGCTTCTTGGCCAGCGCCAGCGTGGGGGCGAAAACGATAACCTTGGCGGGGTTCTTGCCGCCCTTGATCGCCTCGACGCTGCCCTTGGGCGGGATCCCGCCCGCGAGTACGATATGGCCGACCCCGTGACGTTCGCAGACTGCGATCAGGTCGAACAGAGCGGGGTGCATGGTGATGAGATTGACGCCGAAGGGCTTGTCGGTGCGCTTCTTGGTCTCGGCGATCTCGGTGTCGAGCAGCTCGGGGGTCATCGCCCCGCAGGCGATCACCCCGAAGCCCCCGGCGTTGGAGATGGCGGCGACGAGATTGCGCTCGGAAACCCAGCTCATCGCGCCGCACATAATGGCGTATTCGCTGCCGAGAAATTCCGCGCCGCGCTTCATCAACCGGTTCGTTCTGGGATAATCGTTCATGGGCAAGGCCCTAGTGCGGGCCGCCGGGCCTCGCAAGCGTGGGGGCGCGGGATTGCCGGGTGGACCGCCTGCCTACCCGTTCGATCCCCCTTCGTCATTGCGAGCGTAGCGAAGCAATCCATGGACCTGCGCCTTGGATTGCCGCGTCGCCTGCGGCTCCTCGCAATGACGAGGGGGTGGGCGGTGCACCCAACCCGTTCGTGTCGAGCGAAGTCGAGACACCCCGCACCCGCCTCTCGACTGCGCTCGAGGCGACGGATGAGGGAGCAGTCCCCTCCCCCCTCAATCGTAGTGGATCTCCACCAGATCCGCGGCCTTGCGCGCAGCCTGGCGCGCTGCGTCGGTGTCCGCGCTGGTGGCCAGCGCCACGCCCATGCGGCGGTAGGGCCGCGCGTCGGGCTTGCCGAAGATGCGGATGTCGGCGCCCTCGGCCATCGCCTCGGCCAGCCCGCTGTAGCGCAGGCTCGCGCTGTCGCGGTCGGCGAGGATCACCGCGGAGGCGGCGGGGCGCGCACGGATGGGTTCCGGGATCGGCAGCCCCATCACCGCGCGGGCATGGAGATCGAATTCGGAGAGGTTCTGGCTGAGCAGCGTGACCATGCCAGTGTCGTGCGGGCGCGGCGAGAGCTCGGAGAAGATCACCTCCTCGCCCTTCACGAAGAACTCGACCCCGTAGAGCCCGTAGCCGCCCAGATCGTCGACCACCGTGCGCGCCATTGCCTGCGCGCGGGCGATCGCGGCATCGGCCATCGGCGCGGGCTGCCAGCTCTCGCGGTAGTCGCCGCGTTCCTGGCGGTGGCCGATCGGCGGGCAGAAGCTCACACCGTGTTTGTGGCGCACGGTGAGCAGCGTGATCTCGTAGTCGAAATCGACGAACTGCTCGACGATCACCCTGGCGCGGTCGCCGCGCATGTTGGCGACCGCATAGTCCCACGCCGCCTCCAGCCCCGCCTCGTCCTGCACCGTGGTCTGCCCCTTGCCCGAGGAGGACATCACCGGCTTGACCACGCAAGGGAAGCCGGTGTGCGCGGCGGCCGCGCGGACCTCCTCGAGGTTCTTGGCGTAGAGATAGCGCGAGGTCGTGAGCCCCAGCTCCTGCACGGCGAGATCGCGGATCGCGTCGCGGTTCATCGTCAGCTGCGCGGCGCGCGCCGAGGGGACCACGGCGAAGCCCTCAGCCTCGAGCTCGGCGAGCACCTCGGTGCGGATCGCCTCGACCTCGGGGACGATGTAATCGGGCCGGTGGCGCTCGACCGCCTCGCGCAGCTTCACCCCGTCGAGCATCGAGAACACCTCGCGCGCATCGGCCATCTGCATCGCGGGCGCGTGGTCATAGGCGTCGCAGGCGATCACATGGGCGCCCAACCGCTTGGCCGAGATCACGAATTCGCGCCCCAGCTCACCCGAGCCGAGCAGCAGGATTTTGGCGGTGTGGCTCACGTCTGACTCGCCCAGTGACCGAGGGCGAATGCCGCTCGATATACGAAATAGCATAACACTGCCGTACCGAGCAGGCCCACCATCCAATAGACCGCTCGCTTCATCACGCCGCCTCGTCGGGCGCATCCAGCCCGTAGGCGGTGTGCAGCACGCGTACCGCGAGCTCGGTCTCGTCTTCGTCGATCATCACGCTGACCTTGATCTCGCTGGTGGTGATCGCCTGGATGTTGATCCCGCGATCGGCGAGCGAGCGGAACATGGTCGCCGCGACGCCCGCATGGCTCTTCATGCCCACCCCCACTACCGAGATCTTGGCGATCTTGCTGTCGGTGATGATGCGGTTGAAGCCGATCTCGCCGCGGCGGTCCTCGAGCAGCGCCTGCGCGCGCGCCAGATCGGATTGCGGCACGGTGAAGGTGACGTCGGTCTCGCCCTTGTCGCGGCCCACGTTCTGGATGATCATGTCGACATTGATGCTCGCCTTGGCGAGCGGGTCGAAGATATGCGCCACCGAGCCGGGCCGGTCGGGGACGCGGGTCAGGATGATCTTGGCCTCGTTCTTGTCGTGCGCGATCCCGGTCACGTGCTGGCGTTCCATTTCGCCCTTCTCCACCAATGCGTTCATTTCCTCCTCGGAGACGATCATCGTCCCGGGGTAATCGTCGGCCGAGGCCGCATCGTCGTCGACGAAGCTGGAGAGCACCTGGACGCGGACGTTCTCCTTCATCGCCAGCCCGACCGAGCGGGTCTGGAGCACCTTGGCCCCGACGCTCGCGAGCTCGAGCATTTCCTCGTATGTCACCGCGCGCAGCTTGCGCGCCTTGGCGACGATCCGCGGGTCGGTGGTGTAGACGCCGTCGACATCGGTGTAGATGTCGCAGCGATCCGCCCCGACCGCCGCGGCCACCGCCACCGCCGAAGTGTCCGAGCCGCCGCGCCCCATGGTGGTGATCCGGTTGTGCTCCGAAACCCCCTGGAAACCGGGGATGACCGCGATCTCGCCGCGCTCCATCGCCGCGATCAGCCCCTCGCCGTCGATGCTCTCGACCCGCGCGCTGGCGTGGCTCTCGATCGTCCTGAGCGGCAATTGCCAGCCCAGCCAGCTGCGCGCGGGGCAGCCGATCGACTGCAGCGTGAGCGCCAGCAGCCCGGCGGTGACCTGTTCGCCGCTGGCGACCACGACGTCGTATTCCGCCGGATCGTAGAGCGCGTTGGCCTCGCGGCAGAAATTGATCAGCCGGTCGGTTTCGCCCGCCATGGCGGAGACGACCACCGCGACCTGGTTGCCGCCCGCGGCCTGCTTGCGCACGATATTGGCGACCCGGCGGATCCGCTCGGTCCCCGCCATCGACGTCCCGCCGAATTTCATCACGATCCGTGCCAAGCGCGCACCTCTTGCTGGTAAGCTTCGTTGCGCGCTGTTACGGTTCGCGCATGAGCGATGCAACAGCGCGGACGCGAAGCAATCCTATCGCCGCGGCAACGATCCGCCCCGAAGAGGCGGCGCATTTCGGCCGGCTGGCCGAGGACTGGTGGAACCCGAGGGGGAGTTCGGCGATGCTCCACCGGCTCAATCCGGTGCGGCTGCGCTTCATCCGCGACGGGATCGACCTGCACTGGGGCGGCGACATTACCGAGCGGCGCCCGCTGGCGGGTAGGAGCGCGCTCGATGTCGGCTGCGGCGCGGGGCTGCTGTGCGAACCGCTGGCAAGGCTGGGTGCGGCGGTGACCGGGGTCGATGCGGCACCCGAGAACGTCCGCGCGGCCGCGCTTCACGCCGAGGGCACGGGGCTCGATATCCGGTATCTGTCCGGCGAGCTCGCTCAGCTCGATCTCGGCCAGTTCGATCTGGTCACCTGTCTCGAAGTGCTCGAGCATGTCGCCGACAAGCCCGCTTTCATCGCCGAACTCGTCTCGGCCCTGGCGCCCGGCGGGCTGCTGGTCCTGTCGACCCCCAACCGCACCGCGCAATCGCGCGTGCTGCTGGTCGAGGGCGCGGAGCTTCTGGGCATGGTCCCGCGCGGGACGCATCACTGGGAGGATTTCATCACCCCCGAGGAGCTGGAACCGCTGCTGCGCGCTGCCGGGCTCGAGGTGGTGACCACCAGCGGGATCGGCTTCCGCCCCGACCGGGGGCTGCACCTGTCCGAAGACAGGGCGCTCAACTACATCCTCACCGCGCGCCGCCCGGCGTAGCGCAGCCCGGCTGCGCCGCCCCTGCGCGCCAGCCAAGCGCGCGCGCGGGATCGTCGGCAAAGACCCCCTCGACCCCCGCCGCGGCGAGCAGCGCATAGAGCGAAGCATCGCAGCCGATCGCGCTTTCGTTCGTGCCGAGCCGCAGGGATGCGGGCAGAAAGACGTTCTCCTTGCGCAGCGTCCAGGCGTGGACCGCCAGCCCGGCCGCCTTGGCGTCGGCGATCACCGAAGTCGCGCTGCCATCGGGTGCCAGCAGCAGCGGGATCGCCGCACCGATGCCGTCGGCATAGGTCGCGATCTCGGCCAGGCCCGCGGGCGAGACCATGTCGGCATAGCGCATCGCGGGCTCGTCTGCGGGGCCGCCCTCGCCCGCGACCAGCTGGATCAGCCGGAAATCGGTCCGCTGCGCCAGCCGCTTGAGCGGGGCGATCTCGAAGCTCTGCAAGAACACTGGCGCATCGGCACCCGCATAGCCCGCCTCGCGCAGCGCCAGCACCAGCAGGTCGACCGTGTCGATGCCTTCGTACTGGAGCAGGAAATTAGGATGCTTGAGTTCGGGATAGAGCCCGATGGTTCGCCCCGTCTCCGCCTCCTTGGCGCGCACCAGCCGGACGATCTCGGCGAAGGTCGGGATCTGGTAGAGCGTGTCGTAGCGCGTGTTGCCCGGGCGCACCGAGGGCAGCCGCTCGACGACGCGCAGCGTCCGCAGTTCGGCGAGCGTGAAATCCTCGGCGAACCAGCCCGAGACCATCTGTCCGTCGATCTCCTTGCTCCGCCGGCGATCCTCGAACTCCTCACGCGAGGCGACATCGGTGGTGTCGGACAATTCGTTCTCGTGCCGCGCGACCAGCACCAGATCGCTGGTCGCGACCAGATCGGGCTCGATGTAATCGGCGCCCGCATCGATCGCGCGCTCATAGGCGGCGAGCGTGTGCTCGGGCCGCTCGCCGCTCGCGCCGCGATGGGCGATGACGAGCATATCGTCCTGCGCTTGCGCGGAGGCCAGAGGCGGCGCGGCCAGCACGGCCAGCGCGACAAGCTCTGCCGCGGCGGCGATCAGAAAGCGGCGTCCCATTCATCCTCCTTGAATCCGACCAGCAGGACTTCGCCATGCTCGCCCCCATGTTCGACTATCGGGCGCTTGATCATGCTCGGGTGGCTTTGCAGCAATGTGACAGCCTTCGCCGGGTCGATATCGGCCTTCTCGGCCTCGCCGAGCTTGCGGAAGGTCGTCCCGCGCCGGTTGAGCACCGTGTCGACGCCCGCGGTCTCGATCCAGCGCGCGAGCCGGTCGGGGTTCGCGCCCTCTTTCTTGAAATCGTGGAACACATGGTCGAGCCCGCGCGCGTCGAGATATTTGCGCGCCTTCTTTACCGTGTCGCAATTGGGAATGCCGTAAAGATGGATGGTCATGCGTGCTCCGTCAGCCTGGCCGGGTCAGATGCGCGTCGGCGATCGCCACCGCCAGCGCGTCGGCGGCGTCGGCGCCCGCGATCTTGGCGCCTGGCAGCAGGATCTTGAGCATCGCCTGAACCTGCGATTTTTCCGCCGCCCCGGTGCCGACCACTGATTTCTTAACCAGCCGCGCGGCGTGTTCGTTCACCGCCAGCCCCGAAGCCCCGCAGGCCGCCAGCACGCAGCCGCGCGCCTGCGCCAGCTTGAGCGTGGATTGCGGGTTCTTGTTGACGAAGACCTCCTCCGCCGCGGCGCGGTCGGGGGAATGCGCGGCGATCACTTCGGACACTTCGCGATAGAGCTGCGCCAGCCGCTCGGCCATCGGCGCCTTGGGATCGGTCTTCACCTGACCGTTGGCGAGATGCACCAGCCGCGAGCCCTCGGTGCGGATCACGCCCCAGCCGGTGCAGGACAGCGAGGGGTCGAGACCGAGGATGATCATGGTGCCATCCCCGCGTCTTGGTCATGCTGAACTTGTTTCAGCATCCATCCCGCGGAATTGCACTTCAGGCGCAGGTGGAGAAATGGACCCTGAAACGAGTTCAGGGTGACGATTAGCCGGGAGCTCAGCACGAAGGGGCGCTTGCAGTTTCCGTGCAGTCGCTCACCCCACGCGTCACCCTTCGAGCTTTTCCATCACCTCGTCGGAAATGTCGTAATTGCCCCACACCGTCTGGACGTCGTCGTCGTCGTCGAGCGCGTCGATCAGCTTGAGCAGCGTGCCCGCGCTCTTTTCGTCCATCTCGACGGTGAGATTGGGTTTCCACGCCAGCTTGACCGTCTCGGCCTCGCCCAGCGCCTTTTCGAGGTCGGTGGCAACTTGGTGGAGATCCTCCGCCGCGGTCCAGATCTCGTGGCCGTCCTCGGTCGAGGCGATGTCCTCCGCGCCCGCTTCCATCGCCGCTTCGAGGACCTTTTCCTCACTACCGGCATCGACCGGATAAAAGATATAGCCGAGCCGTTCGAAACCGTGCTGCACGCTGCCCTCGGTGCCCAGATTGCCGCCATGCTTGCTGAAGGCGGTGCGGACCGAGGTCGCGGTGCGGTTGCGGTTGTCGGTCAGCGCCTCGACGATGATCGCGCTGCCGCCCGGGCCGTAGCCCTCGTAGCGCACTTCCTCGTAATTGTCCTCGTCGCCGCCGCTGGCCTTGTCGATCGCGCGCTGGATATTGTCCTTGGGCATGGACTGCGACTTGGCAGCGTTGACCGCCAGCCTCAGCCGCGGGTTCATGTCCGGATCGGGCGCCCCCATCTTGGCCGCCACGGTGATTTCGCGGCTGAGCTTGGAAAACAGGTTGGACCGTTTCTTGTCCTGCGCACCCTTGCGGTGCATGATGTTCTTGAATTTGGAATGGCCTGCCATGGGTATCGCTTGATAATTGTGGGAGGGATCAGAAGGTCGCAATAGCCTCATGACAAGCGAGACGACAAGCCTTGGCGAGGCGAATTCCGCCCGCGAGGAATGGCAGCGCTATGCCGGTTTCATCGCGCGCCCCCGGCTCCCGGCGCGCGCGCAGCCGATAAGCGGCGCGAGCCTGCGCGCGGTGCTGCGCATGCTCGGGCTCGATTTCGCGATGATGGCGGTGCTGATGGCGCTCGCCACGCTGGTGGTCGCCGCCGGGGTCGACCTGCCCGAAACCGCGCTGGAGAACATCGATCTCACGCTGGGTATCGTCGCATTGGTGGTGATCGGCGCGCCGCTGCTCGAGGAGGTCGCCTTCCGCGGCTGGCTCTCGGGCCGGCCGGGGCATGTTTTCGGACTGGTGGTGATCGTTATCGGCCTGGGTGCCATCGCCGCGATGGTGGCGTTGGGCAACGCGACCGGCGTCGGAATGGGCATCGTGATCATTGCATGCCTAGTGTTTTTCCCCGGCCTCGCCCTGCTGATCCTGTGGCGCTGGCGGCGACGCCCGGCAATGCCCTGGTTCACCCGCGCCTTCCCGCTGTTCTTCTGGCTGAGCACCGCGGGTTTCGCCTGCATCCACCTGTTCAATTTCGCCGAGGGCAGCCTCTATGTCCTGCTGCCGCTGGTGCTGCCGCAATTCGTGACCGGGTCGATCCTTGGCTATTTGCGCGTCCACTACGGCCTGTGGGCAGCTATGCTGCTCCATGCGCTCCATAACGGCGCGATCATGGCAGTGGCGCTGGGGGCGATGCTGCGCGCCGGCTGATCAGATCTTCACGGCGGTCCCGCTGGCGCTGACCATGAGCATCGAACCAGTGTCGCCGATCACCTCGTAGTCGAGATCGACCCCGACCACCGCATTCCCGCCGCGGCTGCCGCATTCGGCCTGCAGTTCCTGGATCGCCTTCTCGCGCGCCTCGGCAAGGATCCGCTCGTAACTGCCCGAGCGCCCGCCGACGATATCGCGGATGTTCGCGAACAGGTCGCGAAACAGATTTGCGCCGACGATCACCTCGCCGGTCACGATCCCGAGATATTCCTCGATCGGACTGCCTTCGATGGTCGGGGTGGTGGTGACGATAATTCCGCGAGCGTCTTTCCAGGGGCTTGCCATGATCCAATTTCCTCTCGTTTCGCAGTGGCCGACCTGCCGTTAGGCGTGACGGCGTGCACTGTATTGCTATGGCAAACCACGTGGGCGATCAAGATCACCCGTTGACCACGATCCCGCCGTTGGGGTGCAGCACCTGCCCCGACATGTAGGAGGAATCCTCGCAGGCGAGGAACAGGAAGGCGGGTGCAACCTCGTTGGGCTCGCCCGCACGGCCCATCGGCGTGCCTTCGCCGAAATGCTCCATCTTTTCCTCGCTCGATCCGCCGAAGGGGTTGAGCGGCGTCCAGATCGGCCCCGGCGCGACGGCGTTCACGCGAATTCCGTCCTCCGCGAGATTGGCGCTCAACGAGCGGGTGAAGGCGGTGATCGCCCCCTTGGTCGCGGAATAGTCGAGCAGCTCGCCCGCACCCCTGTACATCGTCACGCTGGTGCAATTGACGATGGTCGAACCCTTTTGCAGATGCGGCCGGACCGCCTGCGCCAGATAGAACATCGAGAAGATGTTGGTCTGGAAGGTGCGCTGCAGCTGCTCTTCGGTGATGTCGGTGATGTCCTGATCGGGGTGCTGTTCGCCCGCAATCTGGATCAGCGTGTCGATCCTGCCGAAGGTCTCGAGCGTCTGCGCGGCGAGCTTGTCCGCCTCGCTCTTCTGGCCGAGGTCGCCAGCGAGCGAGAACACCTTCGCGCCTTCGGCCTCGCACAATTCGCGGGTCTTCTTCGCGTCGTCGTGTTCGCACAGATGGGACATCGCGATATCGGCGCCCTCGCGCGCGAACAGCACCGCCGTCGCACGGCCGATCCCGCTGTCGGCCCCGGTGACGATCACAACCTTGCCCTTCAACCGCCCCGATCCAGGGTAGCGGGGTTGCCATTCGGGCTTGCGCTCGAGATCGGATTCGCGGCCCGGCATTTCGGGCTCCTCCGCGATCGGCGGGATGTAGCTCGCGCCCTGGGTGCGTTTGAGTTCGTCGGCCATGGTCGAATTTCCTTTGCAAAGAGAATGCTTTGCAAAATCCAACCTATCGGCCTGCGGGCCGGTTCCGCGGCAGGGCGATGCCGCGGAACCGTTGGTCGCATCAAGGCCGGCGCATCAAGTCCGGCGCATCAGGCCATTCCGAGCGCGTTCTTGTAGGTCTCGAGAATCGTTTCCTGTTCGGAGCGGTCGTCGGGCTTCATCTTCCTGAGGCGAACCACCTGGCGCATGATCTTGGGATCGTAGCCCACCGCCTTGGATTCGGCATAGACGTCGCGGATATCGTCGGCGATGCCCTTCTTCTCCTCTTCGAGGCGCTCGACCCGCTCGATCAGCAGGCGCAGGCGGTCGTCGGTGGCTTCGGCCATGGTTGAATGCTCCAATAAATTGAAATGAGAATCGGTTGGCCGCCTGCTAGCCGACCGCGCCGGATGGGTGAAGGCGCGGCCGCGCTATTCCACGCGATTCTTCGCCACGCTCTCTTCCATCCGCCGCAATTGTTGCTCGGTCGCGGGTGTCTGGCGAGTGGCTTTCCAATCCTCCGCCGGCATTCCGTGGATCAGCGCGCGCGACTGCGCCTTGTGGCCCTCGTAGCCCGCATCGCGGATCCAGTCGGCCAGGCAATTGCGGCAGAAGCCCGACAGCCCCATCAGATCGATGTTCTGCGCATCGTGACGGTGCTGCAAGTGCCGCACCAGCCGGCGGAAGGCGGCGGCGGCGACATCGTCGGGCAGAGCATCGAGGGGATCGTTATTCGTGGTCATAGCGCGGCTTGGTCCTTGAGTTGCAACGGCGCCCTGTCATAGCAAGGCGCATGAGAAAATTCGATCCGCGCGGCCGCAAGGTCAAGATCCTCGCCACCCTCGGCCCCGCCTGCACCGACCCCGACGTCATGCGCCGGCTGTTCGAGGCCGGGGCCGACGCCTTCCGCGTCAACATGAGCCATGGCGAGCACGAGACCCACGCCGAATCCATCCGCAACATCCGCGCGCTGGAAAAGCAGTTCGGCCGCCCGATCCCGATCTTCGCCGATCTCCAGGGCCCCAAGCTGCGGGTCGGCAAGTTCAGGGACGGCAAGGCGGTGATCCGCCATTCGGGCCACTTCACCCTCGACCGCGATCCCACCCCCGGCGACGAAACCCGGGTGGAGCTGCCGCATCCCGAACTGTTCGGTCTGCTCGAGAAGGGCCAGCGGCTGCTGATCAACGACGGCAAGATCCGCCTGCGGGTGATCCGCGCCGATGCGGACGCGATCCTGTGCTCGGCCGAGGTCGGCGGGGTCATTTCCGATCGCAAGGGCGTCAACGTCCCCGATGCGGAGATCCCGATCCCCGCCTTGACCGAAAAGGATCGCCGCGACCTCGCCTTCGCGCTGTCGCAGGGGGTCGACTGGATCGGGCTGAGCTTCGTCCAGCGCCCCGAGGATATCGCAGAAGCGCGCAAGCTGATCGGCGGCAAGGCGGCGCTGTGCGCCAAGATCGAGAAGCCGATGGCGATCCGCCGGCTCGACGAGATCGTCGAGCTCTCCGACGGGATCATGGTGGCGCGCGGCGACCTCGGGGTCGAACTCGAACCGCAGGAAGTCCCGCCGCTGCAGAAGCGGATCGTCAACACCGCGCGGCTGGTCGGCAAGCCGGTGATCGTGGCGACGCAGATGCTCGAATCGATGATCGAGAGCCCCGCGCCGACCCGCGCCGAGGTCTCCGATGTCGCCAACGCAGTCTATGACGGCGCCGATGCGGTGATGCTCTCGGCGGAAACCGCTGCGGGCGAATGGCCCGAGGAAGCGGTCACCATCATGCACCGCATCGCGGTCCAGGTCGAACGCGACGAGGGCTATATCGAGCGGGTGCGCTTTCTCGACACCCCGCCCGACCGGACCACGGCGGATGCGCTGGCGCATTCCTGCATGACCGTGGCCGACACGGTGGCGATCAAGGCGATCACCGTGTTCACCGGCTCGGGTTCGACCGCGCGCCGCGTCGCCCGCGAACGCCCCTCGGTGCCGATGATGGTGCTGACGCCCTCGCACGACACCGCGCGGCGGGTCGGGCTGCTGTGGGGCGCGCATGCGGTGGTCACGCGCGACATCGGCAGCTTCGAGGAGATGATCGCCAAGGGCAAGCGGATGGCGCTGCGCCACCGTTTCGCCACCGGCGGGGACAAGCTGATCGTGCTCGCCGGGGTGCCCTTCGGCACGCCGGGTTCGACCAATCTGCTCCATGTCGTCACGCTGACGGGCAACGAGCTGGAGAAATACGAGAGCTGAGCCGCGCCGGGCGCTAGCCTCGCGCGGCGCGCTCCAGCCTCGCGCGCGCTTCGCTCTCGCCGATCAGCGGCAGCAGCTCGCCCATGTCGGGGCCGTGGCCCTTGCCCGTCAGCGCCAGTCGCAGCGGCAGGAACAATTGCTTGCCCTTGCGCCCGGTGCCCTCCTTGAGCCGCGCAGTGAGCGCCTGCCAGGGATCCTCGCCCCACTCGAGCGCCTGAGCCGCCTCGGCGAGAAACGCCCGGTCCTCCGCCGAGAATTCGCCCGCCTCGATCGGTCCGGTGACCAGCCGCCACCAGTCGCCCGCCTGCGCCAGGGTTTCGAGATTGGGGCGGATCGCGTGCCAGCCCGCCTCGTCCATTCCCGCAGGCAGGCGATCGGCGATCCGCTCGTAGGGCAGCTGGTGGACGATGGCCGCGTTGACCCTCTCGAGATCCGCCTCGTCGAAACGCGCCGGGGCGCGGCCGAAGGTGCCGAGATCGAAGCCCGCGATCAGCGCCGCGCGGTCGGCGATCGGCTCGACCGGGAGCGAGGTTCCGAGCCGGGCGAGCAGCGCGATCAGCGCCTCGGGCTCGATCCCGCGCTCGCGGAAGGCATCGCATCCCAGCGAGCCCAGCCGCTTGGAGAGCTTGCCCTCTTTGCCGACCAGCAAGGCCTCGTGCGCGAAGGCGGGATGCTGCAGATTTGCTGCAGCATCGGCGCCTGTCGTCCCTGCAGCATGGAGCGCAGCAAAGATCTGGATCTGCACCGCGGTGTTGGAGACGTGATCCTCGCCGCGCAGCACATGGGTGACCCCCATCTCGATATCGTCGACCGCGCTGGGCAGCATGTAGAGCCACGAGCCGTCGGCGCGCCGGACCACCGGGTCCGACAGCTGCGCGGGATCGAATTTCTGCCTGCCGCGGACCCCGTCCTCCCATGCGATCGGAGCTGAATGGTCGAGGCGGAAGCGCCAGTGCGGCGCCACGCCCCCGGCCTCCTTTTCCGCGCGCTGCGCATCGGTCAGAGCCAGCGCGGCGCGGTCGTAGACCGGCGGCAAGCCCCGCCCGAGCTGGATCTTGCGCTTGAGATCGAGCTCTTGCGCAGTCTCGTAGGCGGGATAGACCCGGCCGGCCTCGCGCAGCCTTTCGAAAGCCGCCTGGTAGATCGTCAGCCGCGCCGACTGGCGCTCCTCGCCATCGGGATCGAGCCCGAGCCAGGCGAGGTCCGCGCGGATCGCCTCGACATACTCCTCGCGGCTGCGCTCGGCATCGGTGTCGTCGATCCGCAGCAGGAAGCGCCCGCCCGCCTTGCGCGCCAACATCCAATTGTGGAGCGCGGTGCGGATATTGCCGACGTGGAGGCGGCCGGTCGGCGAGGGAGCGAAGCGGGTGATCACGGTCATGGCGGTGCGATTAGCCGAGCCCGCGCGCTATTGCGAGAAGAGCGTCACGCTATGCCCCCCGCCCGATAGCTCGATGCCATTTGTCGGCGTCCGCGTGATCTGCTGCGGGTCGTCGAACACCGCCATTATCGCTTCCTCGGCGGGATGGAGCCCTCGCTCGCAGATGGGCTCGGCGGTCGCTTCGGTGCGGAGCCGGCCATCGACATAGCGATAGGCCCAGCGGGGCGTGACGCATTGCGAGGCGAGAGCGATCGTGTCTTCGCTGACCGACAGGCTGATCCCGTGCCCGAGGTCGATATCCGCGCCATCGGCACCCGCCACGCGGTATTCGCCAGCCGGCAGAAGCTGCTGCCGTTCGCCACCGGGCGGCGCAGGTGCCGGGTTAGGTGTCGGAACCGGGGCACCGGCAGGCGGCGCGGGTTCTTCTCCAACAACGGCGGTCGGCTCATTGTCAGGGCCCGGCTGACAGGCGGCGAGCGCCAGAGCGGCAATGGAGGCGATACTCTTTCTCATGACGCTGCCAACGCATGAGGCAACAAAAAGCCCCGCCGGAATCTCTCCCGGCGGGGCCTCTCGTTTCGCATCGGAGCGCGATGAAGGAGAGAACTACTCCTCCTCGTGCTTCACGATCGCCTCGGGCGTATCGGCTTCGTCGCTGCGCAGGTAATCGCCCGCATCCGCGTCGGTGCCATGCGTCTCGCCTTCCATCGTGGCCAGCGGCGAATCGCCGGTAGCAGCCTCCGCCCCGCGTGCGAGTTCGGCCTTGTGCTCTTCCTCGGCGGTCTGGGCGGCGATGATCGCATCCTGCGCCTTCTTCCACTGCGCCCGCAGCGCGACATCGCGACCCGAAGCGGTAACCCGCATCCGGTTCATGCCCGCGCCGGTGCCGGCGGGGATGAGACGGCCCACGATCACGTTCTCCTTGAGACCGACCAGCGTGTCTTTCTTGCCCTCGACCGAAGCCTGGGTGAGCACGCGAGTGGTTTCCTGGAAGGACGCCGCCGAGATGAAGCTGCGGGTCTGCAGCGACGCCTTGGTGATGCCCAGCAGGATCGGAACGCCCGCGGCCTTCTTCTTGCTGCGCGTCAGCTTCGCATTGGCCTCGTTCATCTCGTCCAGATCGACCTGCTCGCCCGGCAGCAGCGTGGTGTCGCCGCCATCGGTGATCTCGACCTTCTGCAGCATCTGGCGAACGATCACCTCGATGTGCTTGTCGTTGATCTTCACGCCCTGGAGCCGGTAGACCTCCTGGATCTCGTTGACCATGTATTCGGACAGCGCCTCGACGCCCATGACCTCAAGGATGTCGTGCGGGTTGGGCGAGCCCGAGATGAGCGTATCGCCCTTCTTGACGAAATCGCCTTCCTGCACGTCGATCACCTTGGTCTTGGGGACCAGATATTCCACCGGTGCGCCCTCTTCCGGGACGATCGCGATCTTGCGCTTGGCCTTGTACTCGCGGACGAATTCGATTCGGCCCGAGATCTTGGCGATGACCGAAATGTCCTTGGGCAGACGCGCCTCGAACAGTTCCGCGACGCGCGGCAGACCGCCGGTGATGTCGCGGGTCTTGGCGGCTTCGCGGCTGGCACGCGCGAGAATGTCGCCCGCATCGACCCGCTGGCCGTCCTCGACCGACATCGTCGTGCCCGGAGCGAGCATGTAGCGCGCCGCCTCGGTCTCGTCGCCCGCATCGTTGAGCAACGTAAGCCGCGGACGCAGATCCTCGTTGCGCTTGCGACCGGTGGCACGGTTCTCGGTCACCACGCGCTGGGCGATGCCGGTGGCATCGTCGACGCGCTCTTCCAGGGTCGTCCCTTCGACCAGATCCTGGAAGCGGACCACGCCGCTCTGCTCGGTGATGATCGGCAGCGAGAACGGATCCCATTCCGCCAGACGATCGCCCTCGGTGACCTTGTCGCCATCCTTGTGCATCAGCACGGTACCATAGGGCACCTTGTGGATCTCGCGCTCGCGGCCTTCGGCATCGATCACCGCCAGCTCACCGTTGCGGGCGAGACTGAGGATCCGGCCCTTCTTGTCGACGATCGTGGGCATGTCGCGATAGACGATGTTGCCCGAGGAGATCGATTCGAGGTGGCTAGTCTCGTTGAGCTGCGCCGCGCCGCCGATGTGGAAGGTCCGCATCGTCAGCTGGGTGCCCGGCTCGCCGATCGACTGCGCCGCGATGACGCCGACGGCTTCGCCGATGTTGACCGGCGTGCCGCGGGCGAGATCGCGCCCGTAGCACTTGCCGCAGACGCCCTGATCGGCCTCGCAGACCAGCGGCGAACGAATCTTGGCGACCTGCGTTTCGGCAGCCTCGATTTCCTTCACCATCGGCTCGTCGAGCAGCGTGCCCGCCTTGACGATCACTTCGCCGGTGGCCGCATTGACGATGTCCTCGGCAATGGTCCGGCCCAGGATGCGCTCGCCGAGCGAGGCGATGACCGAGCCGCCCTGGACGATCGCACGCATGTCGAGCGCGTTCTGCGTCTTGCAGTCCTCCTCGACGATGACGCAGTCCTGCGACACGTCGACGAGGCGGCGGGTCAGGTAACCCGAGTTCGCCGTCTTCAGCGCCGTATCCGCGAGACCCTTGCGGGCGCCGTGGGTGGAGTTGAAGTATTCGAGGACGTTGAGGCCTTCCTTGAAGTTCGAGATGATCGGGTTCTCGATGATCTCGCCCGAAGGCTTGGCCATCAGCCCGCGCATACCGGCGAGCTGCTTCATCTGCGCCGGGCTACCACGCGCACCGGAGTGGCTCATCATGTAGATCGAGTTGATCTGCGCCTGCTTGCCGTCGTCGCCGATCGGCTGCGAGCGGATTTCCTCCATCATGGCCTCGGCCACCACGTCGCCGCAACGGCTCCAGGCGTCGATCACCTTGTTGTACTTTTCCTGCTGGGTGATCAGGCCATCCTGATACTGCTGTTCGTAATCGGCGACCAGGTTCTTGGTGTCCTCGACCGTCTTGATCTTGGAATCGGGGATGATCATGTCGTCCTTGCCGAAGGAGATGCCGGCCTTGAACGCGTGGCGGAAGCCCAGCACCATGATGGCGTCGGCGAACAGCACCGTGTCCTTCTGACCGGTGTGGCGATAGACCTGATCGATGACATCGCCGATTTCCTTCTTGGTCAGAAGGCGGTTGACGATGTCGTAGGGAACCTTGTGGTTCTTGGGCAGGCATTCGCCGATCAGCATCCGGCCCGGAGTGGTCTCGAAGCGGGTCATCGACACATTGCCCTTTTCATCGGCCTGCGGAACGCGGGCGATGACCTTGGTGTGCAGCGTGACCGCTTTGGTCTCGAGCGCCTGGTGGACCTCGGCCATGTCCGAAAACATCTGCAGCCGCTCGACCTTGGTGCCGTCCTCGTTCTCGATGAACTCGGGGGTCTTCTCCTGCCGCTCCATCGAGAGATAGTAGAGACCCAGCACCATGTCCTGCGAAGGCACGATGATCGGCTTGCCGTTGGCGGGCGAGAGGATGTTGTTGGTCGACATCATCAGCACGCGCGCTTCCAGCTGCGCCTCGAGGCTCAGCGGAACGTGGACGGCCATCTGATCGCCGTCGAAGTCGGCGTTGAAGGCCGAGCAGACCAGCGGGTGCAGCTGGATCGCCTTGCCCTCAATCAGCACGGGCTCGAACGCCTGGATGCCCAGGCGGTGAAGCGTCGGGGCGCGGTTGAGCAGCACGGGGTGTTCGCGGATGACCTCGTCCAGGATATCCCAGACTTCCTTGCGCTCCTTCTCGACCCACTTCTTGGCCTGCTTGAGCGTCATCGACAGACCCTTGGCGTCGAGCCGGGCGTAGATGAACGGCTTGAACAGCTCGAGCGCCATCTTCTTGGGCAGGCCGCATTGGTGCAGCTTGAGTTCGGGACCGGTCACGATCACCGAACGGCCCGAATAGTCGACGCGCTTGCCGAGCAGGTTCTGACGGAAGCGGCCCTGCTTGCCCTTGAGCATGTCGGACAGCGACTTGAGCGGACGCTTGTTGGCGCCCGTGATGACGCGGCCGCGGCGGCCGTTGTCGAACAGGGCGTCAACGGCTTCCTGCAGCATGCGCTTCTCGTTGCGGACGATGATGTCCGGCGCGCGCAGCTCGATCAGCCGCTTGAGGCGGTTGTTGCGGTTGATGACCCGGCGATACAGGTCGTTGAGATCCGAAGTCGCGAAGCGGCCACCATCGAGCGGCACCAGCGGGCGCAGCTCGGGCGGGATCACGGGGATCACCTCGAGGATCATCCACTCAGGGCGGTTGCCCGAATCGATGAAGCTCTCGACGACCTTCAAGCGCTTGATGATCTTCTTGGGCTTGAGCGTCGACTTGGTGGTCTCGAGCTCCTGCAGCAGATCGGCGCGCTCCTGCTCGAGGTCGAGATCCATGAGCATGGTCTTGACCGCGGCAGCGCCGATATCGGCGGTGAAGGCGTCCTCGCCATATTCGTCCTGCGCGTCGAGGAGCTCATCCTCGGTCATCAGCTGGAACTTCTCGAGCGGGGTCAGGCCCGGCTCGGTGACGATGTAGCTCTCGAAATAGAGCACGCGCTCGAGCTGCTTGAGCTGCATGTCGAGCAGCAGACCGATGCGGCTAGGCAGCGATTTCAGGAACCAGATATGGGCGACCGGCGCGGCGAGCTCGATATGGCCCATGCGCTCGCGGCGGACCTTGGTCACGGTCACCTCGACGCCGCACTTCTCGCAGACGACGCCCTTGTATTTCATGCGCTTGTACTTGCCGCACAGGCACTCGTAATCTTTCACCGGACCGAAGATGCGCGCGCAGAACAGCCCGTCACGCTCGGGCTTGAACGTGCGGTAGTTGATGGTCTCGGGCTTCTTGATCTCGCCGAAGCTCCACGAGCGGATCCGCTCGGGTGAAGCGATCCCGATCTGGATCTGGTCGAAGGTTTCCGGCTTGGCGAGCTGGTTGGTGAATTTGGTCAGTTCGTTCATGACAATTCCCTAGCGGGTGAATTTCTTAGCAGCGGCAAGGAGTTGGGTCGGCCCGGAAGCCGACCCCGTTCCTATTGCGCCGCGATCTGCAGCCCGTCGTCGTCGTCCTCGTTGATCGAGGAGAGTTCGACATTGAGGCCCAGGCTGCGCATTTCCTTGACGAGCACGTTGAAGCTCTCCGGAATGCCGGCCTCGAACGTGTCGTCACCCTTGACGATCGCCTCGTAGACCTTGGTCCGGCCGATCACGTCGTCCGACTTCACGGTAAGGATCTCCTGCAGCGTGTAGGCGGCGCCGTAGGCCTGGAGCGCCCAGACCTCCATCTCGCCGAAGCGCTGGCCGCCGAACTGCGCCTTACCGCCCAGCGGCTGCTGGGTGACGAGGCTGTACGGCCCGATCGAACGCGCGTGGATCTTGTCGTCCACGAGGTGGTGCAGCTTGAGCATGTAGATGATGCCCACGGTGACCTTGCGGTCGAAGGCCTCGCCGGTGCGGCCGTCGTAAAGGACCGACTGGCCCGAGCTGTCGAGACCGGCCTGCAGCAGCTGACTGGTCACGTCACCCTCGCGGGCACCGTCGAACACCGGGGTACCCATCGGGACGCCCAGATAGAGATTGCTGGCGAGCTCGACCACTTCCTCGTCCGACCTGGTGTCGATCGTCTCGTGGTAGTTCTCGCCGTAAACCTCCTTCAGCTTGTCGCGGACCGCCTCGGGGGGCTGCGCCGCCTCGGGATCCGGATTGGCTTCGCGCCACTGCGCCAGCGAGGCGGTGACCTGCTGGCCGAACGCACGCGCCGCCATCCCGAGATGCGTCTCGAAGATCTGGCCGACGTTCATGCGCGAAGGCACGCCGAGCGGGTTGAGCACGACATCGACCGGGGTCCCGTCCTCGAGGAAGGGCATGTCCTCCTGCGGCAGGATCCGGCTGATGACGCCCTTGTTGCCGTGACGGCCGGCCATCTTGTCGCCCGGCTGAAGCTTGCGCTTCACCGCGACGAAGACCTTGACCATCTTGAGCACGCCCGGGGCGAGTTCGTCGCCACGCTCGAGCTTCTCCTTGCGGTCCTCGAACTTGGCATCGATGATCTTGACGGCTTCGTCGTATTGCGACTTCACCGCCTCGATCTGCGTCTGGCGCTGATCGTCGGCAACCGCGAACTTGAACCATTCGTGCTGCTCGATCCCGTCGAGCAGTTCCTCGTCGATCTCGACGCCCTTCTTGACGCCCTTGGGCGCGGCGGAAGCGGTCTGGCCCATCAGCATGTCGCGCAGGCGGTTGTAGGTCGCCCGGTTGAGGATGGCGCGTTCATCGGCGGCATCCTTGCGCAGATGCTCGATTTCCTCGTTCTGGATCGCGCGGGTACGGTCGTCGATCTCGATGCCGTGACGGTTGAACACCCGCACCTCGACCACCGTGCCGGCGACGCCGGGGGGCAGACGCAGCGAGGTGTCGCGCACGTCGGAGGCCTTCTCGCCGAAGATGGCGCGGAGGAGCTTTTCTTCCGGCGTCATCGGGCTCTCGCCCTTGGGCGTGATCTTGCCCGCCAGAATATCGCCCGGGTGCACTTCGGCACCGATGTAGACGATGCCCGCCTCGTCGAGGTTGCGCAGCGCTTCCTCTCCGACATTGGGGATGTCGCGGGTGATGTCTTCCGGGCCCAGCTTGGTGTCGCGCGCCATGACTTCGAATTCCTCGATATGGATCGAGGTGAAGACGTCGTCCTTCACGATGCGCTCGGAGATGAGGATGGAATCCTCGTAGTTGTAGCCGTTCCAGGGCATGAAGGCGACGAGGCTGTTCTTGCCCAGCGCCAGCTCGCCCAGATCGGTCGAGGGGCCATCGGCGATGACGTCGCCCGGCTCGACCGCCTCGCCCACCTTCACCAGCGGACGCTGGTTGATGCAGGTGTTTTGGTTCGAACGCTGGAACTTCTGCAGCGTGTAGATGTCGACGCCCGACTGGCCGGGTTCGACATCGCCGATCGCCCGGATGACGATACGCGTGGCATCGACCTGATCGACCACCCCGCCGCGCACGGCGGCGATGGCGGCGCCGGAATCGCGCGCCACGGTCTCTTCCATGCCGGTGCCCACGAAGGGCGCCTCGGCCTTGACCAGCGGCACGGCCTGGCGCTGCATGTTCGAGCCCATCAGCGCGCGGTTGGCGTCATCGTTTTCCAGGAAGGGAATGAGCGATGCGGCGACCGAAACGAGCTGCTTGGGGCTGACGTCCATCAGCGTGATGCTCTCGCGCGGCGCCATGAGGTTGTCCCCGTTCTGGCGCGAGGAGATCAGCTCTTCGGCAAAGCTGCCGTCCTCGTTGAGTTCGGCCGAGGCCTGCGCAACGGTATGCTTCTGCTCTTCCATCGCGGACAGATAGATCACCTCGCTGGAGACCTTGCCGTCCTTCACGACGCGGTAGGGCGTCTCGATGAAGCCGTATTTGTTGACGCGGGCAAAGGTCGAGAGCGAGTTGATCAGACCGATGTTCGGGCCCTCAGGCGTCTCGATCGGGCAGATCCGACCGTAGTGGGTCGGGTGAACGTCGCGGACTTCGAAGCCCGCGCGCTCGCGGGTGAGACCGCCCGGGCCCAAGGCCGAAACGCGGCGCTTGTGCGTCACTTCGGACAGCGGGTTGGTCTGATCCATGAACTGCGACAGCTGCGACGAACCGAAGAACTCGCGCACCGCAGCGACCGCAGGCTTGGCGTTGATCAGATCGTTGGGCATCACGGTCGAGACATCGACCGAGCTCATCCGCTCCTTCACGGCGCGCTCCATCCGGAGCAGGCCGACGCGGTACTGGTTCTCGAGCAATTCGCCGACCGAACGCACCCGGCGGTTGCCGAGATTGTCGATGTCGTCGACGTCGCCCTTGCCGTCCTTGAGGTTCACCAGTTCCTTGACGACCGCGAGGATGTCTTCCTTGCGCAGCGTGGTGACGGTGTCCTCGGCATCGAGCTCGAGCCGCATGTTGAGCTTTACGCGGCCGACGGCGGAGAGGTCGTAGCGGTCGGCGTCGAAGAACAGGCCTTCGAACAGAGCTTCGGCGGTTTCCTTCGTCGGCGGCTCGCCCGGACGCATCACCTTGTAGATGGCTTCCAGGCCTTCTTCGCGGTTCTCGGCCTTGTCGACCTGGAGCGTGTTGCGCATCCAGGGGCCGACATTGACGTGGTCGATGTCGAGCAGTTCGATGCTGTCGATCCCGGCCTTGTCGATCGCCTCGAGGTTCTCGGCAGAGACTTCCTCGCCCGCCTCGATGTAGATGCGGCCGGTCTTCTCGTCGATCAGGTCGTGCGCCGAATAGCGCGCGAAGATTTCCTCGGTCGGCAGCAGCAGCGTCTCGAGACCATCCTTGGCGGCCTTGTTGGCGGCGCGCGGGCTGATCTTCTGGCTGGCGGGGAAGACTTCCTCGCCGGTCTTGGCGTCGATGAGCGGGAAGGCCGGCTTCTGGCCGCGCCACTGGTCGGGCTGGAACGGAATTTCCCAGCCGTCCTTGGCGCGCTTCCACGTCACCTTGTCGTAGAAGATGTCGAGGATTTCCTCGCTGTCGAGGCCCAGGCCGAACAGCAGCGAGGTGACGGGCAGCTTGCGCTTGCGATCGATCCGGACGTTGACGACGTCCTTGGCGTCGAACTCGAAGTCGAGCCAGCTACCGCGATAGGGAATGATCCGCGCCGCAAACAGCAGCTTGCCCGAGGAGTGGGTCTTGCCGCGATCGTGGTCGAACAGCACACCGGGCGAACGGTGCATCTGGCTGACGATGACGCGCTCGGTGCCGTTGACGATGAAGGTGCCGTTGCCGGTCATGAGCGGCATATCGCCCATGTAGACGTCCTGCTCCTTGATATCGAGCACGGAGCGGGTCTCGGTTTCCTGATCCACCTCGAACACGATGAGGCGCAGCGTCACCTTCATCGGCGCGGCATAGGTGATCCCGCGCTGGCGGCATTCGGTGGTGTCGTATTTCGGCGGCTCGAGTTCGTAATGGACGAAGTCGAGTTCGGCGGTGCCGGCGAAGTCGCGAATCGGGAAGACCGAGCGCAGCGTCTTTTCCAGACCGGAGACGTAGTCCTTCTCCTTGTCGGAGCGCAGGAACTGCTCGTAGCTCTCGCGCTGGACCTCGATCAGGTTGGGCATCTCGACGACTTCGTGCGCATCGCCGAAGATCTTGCGGATACGGCGCTTGGCCGTGCCCGAGGTTGCCGAACGGGTCGTGGTCTTGCCGGCGCGCTTCTGGGGCGCATTCGCCTGGGTAGCCATAAGGGGGGTATCACCTTTGCCTGGATGCCGGACCTGCGCAGGATGCGCGGCGGCCGATTTCATGTCTCGTGGGCGTTGAGAACCATAGCGACGTCATGCGGCCGCAGCGAAGGCGCACCGGCTCGCGGTGCTGCTGCAGCTTCCTTGTGGACGTCGCGATATGGAAACGCCGCTTCCAATCCCGTGGCCGATCCCCGCGCAAGAATCGGCCCTGCTCGAAGCGGGCGGTCGAGGGTGCATATAGGGGCGGAGGGGGGCAGGGTCAACTCCGCGATTGGGCCGGGGCTCCGGACCGGGGTTGACTATGTTGACGCCGGATCGCGTCGCTTTTCGATGCGACGCACATCGTTTTTCGATATTATCGATTGACAATAAGATTGACCGCTCATATTCGCTCCTTATCGAATAACGATAATGCTGTTCGGTGAGCCCACTTCGCTGAGCCCACAAGGAGACCGACCATGAACCACCCTCTCGATAACGTCCTCGCCGGACTGGCTGCCCTGATGATCGTCGGGACGGCGATGACCGCGGTGGTCTCGGTTCCGCCCGCACCCGCGCCCGCGCAAACCGGTGCCGCCGCGCTCGCCGTACCGGTTCTCGCCTGACACCTTCGCCAGAGCCGAAGTGTCACCTTTCTAAGTGTCACCTTCTCCAACATCACTTTAGGAGCCTCGCCATGTCCACCGATACACCACGCGCACCTGCGCGCGACCCGCTGCTCGCTGCCGCCAAGCTCGTGATCGCCCTGCTGATCGGACTCCTGATCCTCGTCATGACTGCGGTCGCGATAGCCTTGGGCGCCGCGCTCGTGTTCGGCCCCGCGGAGGTGCTCGCAGAAATCGGCGGAACCGATGCGCCATTGCAGGCCTATTGGGCGATCCTGGCGCTGATGCTGCTGTTGGAAGGCGCGCTGTTCCTCGGCATTCGATTCCTGCTCGAGCTGCGCCGCATCGTGCTGTCGGTCGAGAAGGGCGACCCGTTCCACCCCGCCAACGCCGAACGGCTCGGGCGGATGGGCTGGCTCGCGCTGGTGATCTGGCTTGCGGACATTCCCATCGCCCTGACGGGCGCGTGGCTCACTCCCTATCTTACCGCTGCGGAAGAGGATTTGCAGATCTCGGGCGATTTCGGGGTCGAAAGCCTGTTCCTAATCCTCACCCTGTTCATCCTCGCCCGCGTGTTCCGCCAGGGCGCGGCGATGCGCGACGATCTGGAAGGGACGGTCTGATGGCGATCCATGTCAAGCTCGACGATCTGCTCCACGAGCGGCGCATGACGCTGACCGAGCTCGCCGAACGGGTCGGGCTCACGCTCGCCAATCTGTCGATCCTCAAAACCGGCAAGGCGCGCGCGATCCGCTTCTCCACCCTCGAGGCGATCTGCCGCGAATTGCAGTGCCAGCCGGGCGATCTTCTCGCCTACGAGGAGGGAATTCGCTAGATTTCGGGAACCATCGGAAATTGTGGCCATTTTGTGTTGAGTCACAAGGAGCCAAACCCATGAAGAAGATCGCAATCGCCGCCGCCCTGCCCTTCGCGCTCACGCTCGCAGCCTGCGACAGCAACGAGGAAATCGACGGCACCGACACCACCTCGATGGAAGCCGAAACTGTTAACCCGATGGATGTCGGCACCAGCGATCCGGTCGTCGCCGACGACACCATGATGGCCGACGATACCATGATGGCCGAAGAGCCGATGACCGATGACGTCGAAACCGATCCCATGACGATGGAACCCGTCGAAACTCAGTGACCCAAAGATGTGGGCCGGGCGCGCCCGCGCGTTCCCGGTTGACAAACCCCGGCAATCCCCTAGAGGCCCGCCATTGATCGGCGGGCCTCTTCGTATGTGCGCCGATCTTCCGTCCGAGACAGTTGGTGCTCCGGGGTTCATCCGGAGCTTAATTTCCAGCCGAGACGGGGAAACGAGATTTTCGCGCCGCCATCGGCGGCGTTCCGGCATGTTTCGCATGCCCTCCTTCCCCATCAACGGACTGCCCTCATGTCGATGTTCGGCATGGGGAAACGTGAGCCGGTCGCGGTGTCGCCTATGCGGCGCGCGGCCATAGTGAAGGAGTAAGGCATGGATCGTTCGCAGAAAGCCGATTCGGTCGCCCAGCTCAACGAGGTCTTCAACGAGGCAGGCGTGGTGGTCGTCACCCGCAACCTCGGGCTTTCGGTGGAACAATCCACCGCATTGCGGACGAAGATGCGTGAAGCCGGTGCGTCCTACAAGGTTGCGAAGAACCGCCTCGCCAGACTCGCCCTGAAAGACACCGATTACACCGGTATCGACGAATATCTCGTGGGCCCGACCGCCCTCGCCTATTCGGTCGATCCGGTCACGGCTGCCAAGGTCGCGGTGGATTTCGCCAAGACCAACGACAGGCTTGAAATCGTCGGTGGTTCCATGGGCGCGACTGTGCTGGACGAAGCCGGAATCAAGGCACTCGCCTCGATGCCCAGCCTCGATCAGCTGCGTGGCACGATCGTGGGTCTCGTCAATGCCCCGGCGACCAAAATCGCCCGGGTCGTCAACGAGCCCGCATCCAAGCTTGCCCGCGTCTTCGGCGTCTACGGCGCCAAAGAAGCGGCATAAGCGGTTCGACGCGATTGCACGAATTCAAATGGGGCCGATCCGGAATAGTCCGCGGCCCCGCCATATAATTGGAGTGAAACATCATGGCCGATATCGCCAAGCTGGTTGAAGAACTGAGCAAACTGACCGTCATGGAAGCCGCCGAGCTTGCCAAGGCGCTTGAAGAAGAATGGGGCGTTTCCGCTGCCGCAGCCGTGGCTGTGGCCGGTCCCGCCGCCGGTGGCGGCGATGCCGCCGCTGCCGAAGAGCAGACCGAATTCGACGTGATCCTCACCGGCGACGGTGGCAAGAAGATCCAGGTCATCAAGGAAGTCCGCGCCATCACCGGTCTGGGCCTGGGCGAAGCCAAGGCGCTCGTCGAAGGCGCTCCCAAGCCGGTCAAGGAAGGCGTCAACAAGGCGGAAGCCGACGAGATCAAGGGCAAGATCGAAGCAGCCGGCGGCACCGTCGAGCTCAAGTAAGCTTTTCAAGCTTTTGCGGGTGTCTTGAAGCATCCGTGATCGGGAGGGCGGTGCCGCAAGGCGCCGCCCTTTCTCGTGTGGCCGGGGCATGACCGGGGTCCCGCCGCCGCCGCGATGCGGTGTCGGGCCCTTCCTCCTCGTCATTGCGAGCCGCCGCAGGCGGCGCGGCAATCCATGAACCACCCTCGCTGCCTGACACCGCGCCAGAGCCGACCCGCGACGCTGCGCCCTGGATTGCTTCGTCGCTGCGCTCCTCGCAATGTCGAGAGGGGAAAGATTGCCGCCCCGGCCCCATTCGCGGAAGCCGGACCCAAATTCATTACTTCCCCGCCAGACCAAAGCCCGACATAATCACCCGACCGGATCGAAGCGCGAGGACGAGGCCATGGCACTGCCGCATTTTCTCAGGCGCAGCCCGCAGGGCGTCGGGGTTGCATGTGCTATCGGCGCGACCATGCTGGGCGGTGTGTATCTCGCCCTGGCGGGTGCCCCGGCGCAGCTAATCGGGGTCAATCTCGCCGCGCTGGTACTGGGGCTGACTGGCCTGGTTGCGCTGCGCCATTCGGCAAACGCGCTTCGCGGGATGGCGGGATTCGCGATGCTGCTGGCCGCGCTCGTCATGCTGGCGACACCGGCAATCGGCGAGACGGCGGAAGGGGCGAGCCGCTGGGTCGCGCTCGGCCCGCTGTTCGTCCAGCCGAGCCTGATCCTCCTCCCGCTCATGGTGGTGGGCTTCCTGCACCGGCGCAGCGTCGTTGCGACGCTGGCGATGCTGGTCGCGGCGCTGGCCATGGCGCTCCAACCCGATCGCGCGATGGCGGGCGTCCTCGTCGTCGGCCTGGCGGCGCAGGTGTTTGTCCGGCCCGATCGCCATGCGACGGTTGCGCTCGCCGGCAGCCTTGCGGCCTTCCTTGTCGCCCTAATCCGTCCCGATACCGTGCCGGCCATGCCCTATGTCGAGCAGATCTATTTCACCGCCTTCGAGGTCGGCCTGCTGGCAGGGTTCGCGGTGATCGGCGGAACGGTCCTGCTGCTGGTTCCTCCTCTGGCGATCGCGCATCTGGCTCCGGAGCAGCGTCCGACGGGCCTGGTATTCGCAGCGGTGTGGCTGGCGACGATAGCGGCTGCCCTGCTGGGGAACTATCCGACCCCGGTGGTGGGATATTCGGGCGCGGCGGTGCTGGGGTATGTCCTCAGCCTGTTCGCCTTGTCCGGCACGCCATCCCCCTCCACCGGCTTTGTGCCGGAACGGGATCAGGGACAGCATCGCGGCCAGCAAGACAGCGGCGATGAGGGGCTGAACCTCGCTCCAGTTTCTCCGTGACCCCCCGCGCGGTCAAGTTCTGCTGCGCGAATCCGCGATGCGGTAGAAGGTCTCGCCGTCCTCCTCGACCCGGTGGAGGATCACGTAGCTCTCGGGCAGGCGATCGTCGTCATTGCGAGCCGCCGCAGGCGGCGCGGCAATCCATGAACCACCCTCGCTGCCTGACACCGCGCCAGAGCCGACCCGCGACGCTGCGCCCTGGATTGCTTCGTCGCTGCGCTCCTCGCAATGACGAGATGTCTCAACCTGCGGTCCGCGAATCCGCGATTCGGTAGAAGGTGTCGCCGCCCTCCTCGACCCGGTGGAGGATCACGAAGCTCTCGGGCAGGCGGTCCCCGCCGACGCGGGCAAGCCCCAGCGCCTTCGCGGTCTCGCGGTCGGGATCGGCCAGCGCGCGCGATTCCAGCCCCTCCTCGTCCGCATAGACGATCGCCGCGGGGGCCGCGCCGTCTATCCGCGCCATGAAGGTCTCGAACGGCTCCGACTGCATATAGCCCGAGAGCTGGAGCATGCAGGTGTGGGCGTGATTGAAGGCCTCGTCGTCGCGCGCGGTGCTGTTGTGCCAGGAACACAGCGGCATCAGATAACATACGCCGCCCTTCTTCACCTTCCCGCTCGGATCCGTGGTCACGTGCCCGCCGACCGAGAACTTGGCGTGGCTCGAACCGGAATCCGCCTTGGGAGTATCGGCGTAGCAGGCCTGGGTGATCGTGCATCCGGTGGATTTCGCCGACATGGTGATCAGCAACTGCTTCCACTTCAACTTGTCGATCTTCGGATCGTCGGTGCTGTCCTTGACGTTGTACATGATGTCCGGAATGTCGAGGATCGCTGCACCGGTCGAGGTGATCCGCAAGGATGCGAAACGATCCGCAAAGCTAGCCAGCCGCTTGGCGTGGGATGCCATATCTCCGCCTGTCATGGCGGGTCCTCCATCTTGTCCAGACGTCGGGGAGTATCGCTCCCGCGCTCGAAACACGCCTCGAACCGGGTCCGTTTCGGGGCGATAGGACCGGGCCTGGACAGCCTTATCGTTTGCCAGGAATTGGCGCTGCCCCTATCCGGCCTGCGCCCGGTCCGGCTGCGAAGGCAGCCAAATGTCGGATCCGGACCAATTCGTATCGATGACCCAGGAACATCCCCCCAGGCCCCTGCCCACGGCACGCGAAGGCTGGAGCGGCGAGATCCGCGCCACGCTGCGGCTGAGCTGGCCGCTGGCGGCGGCGAACCTGTTGCAGATGCTGACTTATGCGGTCGACGTGATCTTCATCGCGCGGCTGGGCGAGGCGCAGCTTGCGGCCTCGGCGCTGGCGGTGGCGCTGTTCGGCATGGTGCTGTGGGCGCTGTCGGGGCTGACCGGCGCGGTCGCCCCGGTGATCGCCGCCGAGCTGGGCGAACGCGCCCCGGCGCTGCGCACGGTGCGCCGCGCGACGCGGATGGGGCTGTGGATTTCGGTCATCAGCGGGCTGCTGGGGATGGGCGTATGCCTGCTGCTGGGGCCGCTGATGCGCGTCACCGGGCAGGATGCGGACATCATCGCTCTGGCGAACCAGTACAACGGCGTGATCATCTTCTCGATGATCCCGATGCTGTTCAACAATGTGCTGCGCAATTTCGTCTCGGCGCTGGGGCGGCCGGTGTTCGCCACCGCGATCACCGCGCTGGGCATCGGGGTCAACGCGCTGGCGAACTACGCCTTCATCTTCGGCAATCTGGGCGCGCCCGAGCTGGGGCTGCGCGGCGCGGCGATCGCCACCATCCTCACCGCGCTGTTCACCTTCGGCGCCTATGTGCTGGCGATCAGGATGGACCGCCGGCTGCACCGCTACCATGTGTTCGGGCGCTGGTGGGCGCCCGACTGGCCGCGCGCCTGGACCATCACCAAGATCGGCACCCCGATCGCGCTGACCATCACCGCCGAGGCCGGGATCTTCGGCGCGGCCGCCTTCCTCATGGGCAATATCGGCGCCAGCCAGCTCGCCGCGCACACGGTGGCGCTGCAGATCGCCGCGCTCGCCTTCCAGGTGCCCTTCGGGATCGGCCAGGCAGCGACGATCCGCGTGGGCTATTTCTACGGCGCGCGCGACACGGTGGGGATGCAGCGCGCAGGCTGGTGCGCGATCGTGATCGGCACCGGCTTCATGGCGCTGACCGCGCTGGCGATGGTGCTGGCCCCCAAGCCGCTGATCGCGATCTATCTCGACCCTTGGGATCCGGCCAATGCGGTGCTGGTGGGGCTGGCGCTGCAATACATCGTCATCGCCGCCGGTTTCCAGCTGTTCGACGGGATGCAGGCGGTGGCCGCGGGCGCACTGCGCGGCCTGCAGGACACGCGCATCCCGATGTGGATCGCCGCCTTCTCCTATTGGGTGCCGGGCTTCGGAACCGCGATGGTGCTCGGCTTCGCCACCCCGCTCGAGGGCGTCGGCGTGTGGATCGGGCTCGCCATCGGGCTGACCTGCGCGGCGCTGCTGCTGACCTGGCGCTGGCACCGCCGCGATGCGTTGGGGCTGACCGAGCGGCCTCTGCGCGAGGCGTGACGGCCGCCTTCACCGGGGCCCGCAAAAACTCCGCACGGGCCGGAGTTTTTTACCTGAACCCCCGTTGACTAAGCAGGGGCGCATACACATATGCGGCTCGCTGGCACTCCGGCACCGTGAGTGCCAGCTTGCAATTCAACCCTCTTAAAGGAAGGTCACACTATGGCATTTCGTCCGCTGCACGACCGCGTACTGGTCCGTCGCATCGAAGCCGATGAGAAGACCGCAGGCGGTATCATCATCCCCGACAGCGCCAAGGAAAAGCCCAGCGAAGGCGAGATCATCGCCGTCGGTGAAGGCGCCTACAACGAGGACGGCGACCGCATCAAGCCCGACGTCAAGACCGGCGACCGCATCCTGTTCGGCAAGTGGTCCGGCACCGAGGTCAAGCTCGATGGCGAAGACCTGCTGATCATGAAGGAAAGCGACATCATGGGGATCATTTCCTGATCCGCTGCCCGGTGCGCTGATCGCACCGCTTTCCATTACGAAACCAAATTCCAGGAGAAAACACAATGGCTGCCAAGGACGTGAAATTCTCGCGTGACGCACGCGAAGGCATCCTCCGGGGTGTCGATATCCTCGCCAACGCCGTCAAGGTCACGCTGGGCCCCAAGGGTCGCAACGTCGTGATCGAGAAGAGCTTCGGCGCGCCGCGCATCACCAAGGACGGCGTCACCGTCGCCAAGGAAATCGAACTGGCCGACAAGTTCGAGAACATGGGCGCGCAGATGATCAAGGAAGTCGCATCGAAGGCGAACGACGCCGCCGGTGACGGCACCACCACCGCCACCGTGCTCGCGCAGTCGATCGTGACCGAGGGCATGAAGTCGGTTTCGGCCGGCATGAACCCGATGGATCTCAAGCGCGGCATCGATCTCGCGGTGACCAAGGTCGTCGCCGATCTCAAGAGCCGGTCCAAGGACGTCTCGGGTTCGTCCGAGATCGCCCAGGTCGGCATCATCTCGGCCAATGGCGACCGCGAAGTCGGCGAGAAGATCGCCGAGGCGATGGAGAAGGTCGGCAAGGAAGGCGTGATCACCGTCGACGAGAGCAAGGGCCTCGAATTCGAGCTCGAGACCGTCGAAGGCATGCAGTTCGACCGCGGCTATCTCAGCCCCTACTTCATCACCAACCCCGAGAAGATGTCGGTCGAGCTCGACAACCCCTACATCCTGATCTTCGAGAAGAAGCTCGCCAATCTCCAGGCGATGCTGCCGATCCTCGAAGCGGCGGTGCAGTCGGGTCGTCCGCTGCTGATCATCGCGGAAGACATCGAAGGCGAGGCTCTGGCCACGCTGGTGGTCAACAAGCTGCGCGGCGGTCTCAAGGTCGCTGCGGTCAAGGCTCCCGGGTTCGGCGATCGCCGCAAGGCAATGCTGCAGGACATCGCGATCCTGACCAAGGGCGAGATGATCTCCGAGGACCTCGGCATCAAGCTCGAGAACGTCACGCTGGGCATGCTCGGCGAAGCCAAGCGCGTCACCATCGACAAGGACAACACCACCATCGTCGACGGCGCCGGTGACGAGGCCGACATCAAGGCCCGCGTCAACGAGATCCGCACCCAGATCGACAACACTTCGAGCGATTACGACAAGGAGAAGCTCCAGGAGCGTCTTGCCAAGCTCGCCGGCGGTGTTGCCGTGATCAAGGTCGGCGGCGCCACCGAGGTCGAGGTCAAGGAACGCAAGGACCGTGTCGACGACGCGCTCCACGCGACCCGCGCCGCGGTCGAGGAAGGCATCGTCCCGGGCGGCGGTACCGCGCTGCTCTATGCCGCCAAGTCGCTCGACGGTCTCGAAGGCGAGAACGAAGACCAGACCCGCGGTATCGACATCGTCCGCCGCGCGCTGCAGGCGCCGATCCGTCAGATCGCCGAGAACGCCGGTCACGACGGTGCGGTGGTCGCGGGCAAGCTCAACGACGGCAACGACCAGTCGATGGGCTTCAACGCGCAGACCGACACCTATGAGAACCTGGTCACCGCCGGTGTGATCGACCCGACCAAGGTCGTCCGCATCGCGCTGCAGGACGCCGCCTCGGTGGCCGGCCTGCTGATCACCACCGAAGCGGCCATCGCCGACAAGCCCGAGGACAAGTCCTCGGGCGGCATGCCCGACATGGGCGGCATGGGCGGTATGGGCGGCGGCATGGGCTTCTAAGCCAGCCACGGCCTGCGCTCCCGCTCCGGCGGGACTGCACAAGAAACGAGGCCCGGCGGGAGCGATCCTGCCGGGCCTTTTTTCATGCAGGCCGTGTGCGCCGGCCAGCACTGCAGTCGAGCACCGCTCTTGGGCGCTGCTTGCTTGCAATACCCCTCACGGGTATCTAGATCGCACCTCCATGAAGCTCGATCCGATCCTGTCGCCGCAGTTTACCCGCCGCTCGCTGCTCGGATCCGCCGGTCTGCTGGCAGGCGCGGGGCTGATGATGCCTTCATGGGCGCGCGGTGCCTCGCTCAGCCATGCGCGCAATGGCTTCGGCGAACTTTCGGGCGACGTGATCGACCTATCGATCGCCGATCATCACTTCACCACCGGCGGGCGCAGCGGCCACGCGATCGCGGTCAACGGCAGTGTCCCGGGCCCCTTGATCCGGCTGCGCGAAGGCCAGAATGTCCGGCTCAACGTGACCAATCGGCTGGCGGAGGACAGTTCGATTCACTGGCATGGGCTGTTGCTGCCGTTCCAGTTCGACGGCGTGCCCGGCGTAAGCTTCCCGGGGATCAAGCCCGGTCAGACCTTCAGCTACGACTTCCCGATCCGCCAGAACGGCACCTATTGGTGGCACAGCCATTCCGGGCTGCAGGAACAGGCGGGGCTCTATGGTCCGATCGTGATCGAGAGCGCCGAGCCCGACCCGCGCTACGACCGCGACTATGTGGTGCTGCTGAGCGAGTTCTCGCCGCTGCATCCGCATGAAATCGCGCGCAAGCTGAAAGTCGGCGAGCATTATTTCAACCGCCAGATGCTGACCGCGACCGAGGGCGAAATGCCGGGCGAACAGCGGCGGATGTGGGCGCAAATGCGGATGAACCCGCGCGACATCGCCGATGTCACCGGGGCCACCTACACCTATCTGATCAACGGCCACGGCCCGGCGGAGGCGCTGGAATACCTGTTCACACCCGGCGAGCGGATCCGGCTGCGGATCATCAACGGCTCGGCCATGACCTTCTTCAATGTCCGCATCCCCGGCGTGCCGATGATTGTGATCGCCGCCGACGGGCAGGAGGTGACGGAGGTCGAGGTGGACGAGTTCCAGATCGGCACCGCCGAGACCTACGACGTGATCGTGACGCCCGGCGATGGCAGCCACGCGCTGGTCGCCGAAGCGATGGACCGCTCGGGCATGGGCGTCGCCAGCCTGACCTCGCACCCCGGCCATCGCGCCACGCCGCCGCCGCTGCGCGAGACGCCGACGCTGACGATGGCCGATATGGGCATGGGCCGTTCGATGGAGAGTGGTCCGATGGACCACGGCGCGATGAACCATGACGGCGTCGATCATGCCGCCATGGGGCACGATTTGGGCGGCACTGGTGCGGACGCAGGAGCGGGCGCGGCGATGGATCACTCCATGCGCGATCTCTCGAAACTGCCGCCCGACGTCAAGACCGGCCCCGGCATCGACATGGTCAGCCCCATGCCGATGGACCGGATGGATTTTCCCGGCCTCGGGCTCGACAAAGTCGGCCACCGGGTGCTGCGCTACACCGATCTGGCGGCGAAGACCGCCAATCCGCACCGCATGCCCGAGCGCCAGATGGAGATCCATCTCACCGGCAATATGGAACGCTACATGTGGTCCTTCGACGGGAAGAAGTTCTCTGCGGTGACCGACGATCCGATCCGCTTCGCTTTCGACGAGCGGGTGCGGGTGAAACTGGTCAACGACACGATGATGGCGCATCCCATCCATCTGCACGGCCATTTCTTCGAACTGGTCAACGGCGCGGGGATGATGAACCAGCCGCTCAAGCACACCGTCATCGTCCAGCCGGGCGGCACCGCCCCTTTCGACCTCACTGCCAACGAGCCGGGCGACTGGGCCTTCCACTGCCACCTGCTCTACCACATGCACGCGGGCATGATGCAGACCGTGACCGTGCGTCCCTTCCCCGAGCCGGGGTCCGAACGGGGGACGGGCGCATGATTGTGCGCGCGACATCGCTCGCCTTGGGTCTGGCTCTGTGGAGTCAGCCGCTGGCCGCCCAGGACCATTCGGATCATTCCGGCCACGAGACCCCGCCCACGCAGGCCGAACCGACCGACCATTCGCAGCACCAGATGCCGCCCGCTGCGACGCCCGCCGCCGCGCCCTCGGCACAGCCCGCGATGGACCATTCCGCCCATGCGACGGACCATTCCACCGATCCGATGGACCATTCGGCGCACGCCATGGCATCCGTCCCGGCCACTCCCCCGCCGCCTGCGGCCTTCGAGGGGCCGCGCCATGCCGCCGATGTCATCTTCGGCGAGCGTGCCATGACCGAGGCCCGCGCGCGGAACCACGCCACCCATGGCGCCATGAAGACCGGCATGGTGCTGATCGAGCGGCTGGAGGCGCGAATCTCCGACGGCCATGACGCCTACCTTTGGGACCTGCTGGGCTGGTATGGCGGCGATATCGACCGGCTGGCGGTCAAATCCGAAGGCGAAGGAGAGTTCGGCGGCGCGCTCGACGATGCCGAGGTACAGGCGCTGTGGAGCCATGCGATCGGTCCCTGGTTCGACCTGCAGACCGGTGTGAAGCTCGATATCGAACCCGAATTGCGCAGCCATCTCGTCCTCGGGGTGCAGGGGCTGGCGCCCTATATGTGGCATGTCGATGGCGCGCTGTTCCTGTCGGATCGCGGCGATCTCACCGCGCGGATCGAGGGCGAGCACGACTGGAAACTGACCCAGCGTCTCATCCTCCAGCCCCGCGCCGAATTCGAACTGGCGGCGCAGGACATTCCCGAGCGCGGCCTCGGTGCCGGGCCGACCAAGCTCGAAGCCGGGCTGCGGCTGCGCTACGAAATCGTGCGCGAATTCGCACCCTATCTCGGGGTCGAATACGAGACCAAGCTGGGCCAGACCGCCGATCTTGCGCGCAACGCGGGCGAGGACCCAGACGGAGTCGCCGTGCTGATCGGGTTGCGCGCCTGGTTCTGACGACGCGCCAAATTCAGAACGACGGTTAGGCCATGAAGAGCGCGATCCATGTGGCGAGCACGGTCAGCGCAACGAGGACGATTGCGATCCTGAGCTGCAGCGAACGGCGCCGGCGACGCTTTTCCGCGCTGCGCCGCTTGATTTCTTTTGTCATTTGAATGTCGTGCTTGGCCATGACGTATTTCTACAATTCAAACGCTTAGGGTCAAGCTGGCAAGGTCGGGTATGCACAAGACCCGCTCCATAGGACGGTCGCCGGAATGAACCGACCGTCGGTTCAGGGCGCCGTCTGCGCCGGGGTCGGGACGATGCCGGCGTCGTCGGGCAGATTGCCATGGGTGGGCATCGGAGCGACGCAGACCCGGGCGAGCAACGGACGGTGGTCCGAGCCGACATCCTCGCCGATGGTGAGGCTCTCCACCGTGACACCCTGTTTGACGAAGATCTGGTCGAGCGGCCAGCCCAGCAGGACATAAGGCGCAGGGAAGGTGGCGAAGCTGCCGCGGCCCGCGCGCGGATCGGCATAGCCGCCCTCGCGGATGAATGCCTGCGTCGTGCTCGACCAGGGGACGTCGTTGAAGTCGCCGATGGCAAGCACATTGCCCAGCCCTTCGGGCGTCTGCGCGCCGGCCCGGGCGATATTGGCATCGCGCGAAGCGGTGGACTGCCCCGGCAATGGCGGGTGCGGATGCAGGCCGACCAGCTCGAACCGGGCGCCCTTGTCGGTGCGCAGGGTTGCGTAGAGCGTGGGCGTATCTGCATCGATGGTGTCCACCATCTGCGCGCGCTCCACCTCCAGCCGGGTGGCGAAGGCCATCCCGTATCTGTTGTCGAGCGGACGGGTCAGCGTGTAATCATAGCGCGCCAATTGCGGCTCCAGCGCATCGAGCCACGCCTGATCGGTCTCCATCAGCAGCAGGATATCGGGGTCGCTCCGCTCGATCAGCGCCGCAGTCTCTGCGTAGCGATCATTGCTCTGCAAGACATTGAGCGACAGTACGCGCGCGCAATTCATCGCGTCTCCGGCATCGGCCATCGGAACGCTCGAACCGGCGAGGAAAGTATAGGGCCAGATCCGCCACAGGTTGATGGCGATGGTGGCAACCAGCATGCCGATCACCAGCAGGCGACGCGGCCTGGCCCAGAACAGCGCCAGCACCGCGAGCAGCGCGGCCAGATAGATCGTCGGCTCGCGGACGAAATCCAGCACCCGGACCACGCCGCGATTGGTCCCGATGAGCGAGACCAGCGTCGCGAGCAGCAAGATCGCGGCAAGGACGAGCAGGATCCACCCCGCCCAGGACAGGGATCGGGCTGACCGGCCTGCTCGTCTCCTGCGCATCAGCCGCCCTGGCGGCTCGCCACGGCGGCTTCGACCACTTCGGCGGGCCAGGTGACCTGCGTCTGGGTCTGCGGGTTGAAGACATTGCCTTCATATTGCGCGGCCTCGGCGGCGGCGATTTCCGCTGCGGTGAGGAATTCGCTCGGCTCGAGCGCGAAGATGTCGAGCCCGCGGCTGATCTCTGTCGCGTAGATCCGGCCGTTGTACCAATAGGCGGACCAGTAGCCGCCGGTGACCAGCTGGTCGGCATCGACCGGGCCGCGATCGAAATAGGCGATCTCGAACGGGTTTTCCGAATCGGTGAAATCGATCACGCTGATCCCGCCCTGATACCAGGCCTGGACGAAGATATCGCGGCCCGGCACCGGAATGATCGAGCCATTGTGCGCGACGCAGTTCTCCATGTCGCTCTGCGGTGCGGGCAGCTTGTAGAGGCTGCGGAACTCCAGATTGCCGTTCTCGATCTCGTAGATCGCATTGGCGCCCCAGTTCATCGGATCGCCCGCCTGACAGCGCGGCCGCCCGCCGCCGCCCCATTCATCGGTGAACAGCACCTTGGTGCCGTCGTTGTTGAAAGTGGCCGAGTGCCAATAGGCAAAGCCGGTGTCGGTGACATCGTCGATCCGGACCGGCTTGAGCGGGTCGGAGATATCGAGGATGATGCCATTGCCCGAGCAGGCGCCTGCGGCGAGCTGCTTGGCCGGGAAGACGGTGATGTCGTGGCATTGATCGGTGCGGCTGGTGTCCTGCGTGCCGTCGCCGTGATCGCCGCCGCGCCACAGCCCGGCGATCTGGCCTTCCGCGGCGAAGATGCGCGGGCGGTCGACGATCCGCGCTTCGGCGGGGTTCGCCACCGGGATCTCGATCACGTCGATGCTGAACAATGCGGTGCGATCGTCGCCCGGCGCATCGATGCAGCCGGCGAGTTCGTCGTCCTCGCGCACGTACGAAGTGCCCGAATTGTAGAGCACGATCCGGTCCGCATCGGCCGAGACGATCGAATGGGTGTGGCTGCCGCGGCAGGTCTGCACCTGGCCGACCTGCATCGGCCGCGCGGGGTCGGAAATGTCGAAGATGCGGATGCCGCGGAAGCGCTCCTCGCTGACCCGGTCGGCGACGCCCTGCAGACCGCAATCGATCCGCGCGCGGCTGTCCTGCACGCTCATCACCAGCAGCTCGCCGACGATCGAGACGTCGCCCTGCCCGCCCGGGCAGACGGTCGAACTGACCAGTTGCGGCACGCCGTCCTCGCCGAGGCGATAGGCGTTGAAGCCGTGGTAATTGCCCGCCACCAGCAGATCGCCCGAGAAGGCCATGTCGGTGTTGGCGAAGGACAGCAGCGAGCCGCGCTGGCCGAAGCGGGGTTCTTCTTCCTCGTCGCCATCGCTGCGTGTCGTGGCCGCGGCGTCCTCGTCCTTTTCATCCTCGTCCTCATCGACGATGACCGGCTGGAGCTGCGCGGGGTTCTTCGGATCGAAGAAGCCTGCGGGCTTGGGCATCGCGCTGACCAGCCGCAGATTGCTGATCGCCTCGCCCGCATCGCGGAAGCCCGCCGCCAGCGTCGCGCGCGGATCGGCCGAGAGCCCGGCGGCGACCTCGTTCATCCGCTCGATCTCGGTCTTCTGGTCGCTGACGATGTCGTTGGAGAATTCGAACATCACCGGATCGTAGGCGGTGCCCGGCTGGCGATGGAGCTGCTCGACCATGTCGATCGCGCCCATATGGTGGGCGATCATCAATTGCAGGAACTGGCGGTCGAACTCGGTCCCCTTGGCCGCCGCCAGCGCGTCCATCTGGGCGCGGGTCGCCATGCCCTTCATCATCGAATGGCCGGCATGCGGGTCGGCGCCGGGCGCCATGCCGTGCTCGGCGTGGTCGCCCATCGCCATCGCCGCGGCGGCTTTGGCGGGCTGGCCGCGCGCCACCAGCCAGTCGCGCATGAACTCGATCTCGTCGGCCTGGCTGGCATCGATCCGCCCGGCGATCGCGACGATATCCTCGTTGTTGGTCCGCCCCTCGACCAGCGCGGCCATTTCGACCGCCTGCGCGTGATGGATCATCATGTCCTGCATGAAGCGAACATCGCCCGGAGCATAGCTGGTGTCGGAGAGCTGCAGCGCCTCCTCCGCCCCGATCACCCGGCTCTGCTGGCCCGGCGCGCCCGGCAGCACGATCTGTGCTTCCTGCGCGAACGCCCCCGACGTGAACGCGACGGTGGATGTGCCGAGCAGCAGCGTAGCGCCCAAGGCGCGGGCGAAGGTCGATGTCATGGCTATCTCCGGAAAACCCCAATTCTTCTGGCGGCTATCGTCGCCATCCGGGTCGCCGGGTCAAGCCAAATCGCCGCGACGCGAAGTCACTGGTCTAGTTGAAAACGACCTTGGTCGATCCGGCCTCAACGGCAGCAGCCAGATTGCGGGCATCCCAATTGGTCAGGCGCACACAGCCGTGGCTGGCGTTTTTGGCGATCGAGGACGGATCGCTGGTGCCGTGGATACCGTAGCCGGCCTTGCCCAGATCGATCCAGACTCCGCCGATCGGATTGTTGGGGCCGGGCGGGATGATCAGCGTCTCGTCCCCGCCCCAATCCTGATCGGACGGATCGAAGGTGTAGTTCGCCTCCGGCGCGACCGCGTTCACCTCCATCGCTCCCGAAGGGGAGGGAAATTGCGAACTGCCGACCGTCGCCGGGAAGGTTGCGAGCAGATTGCCGTCGTCGCCGTAGGCGCGCACCTCGCTGGCCGATTTGTCGATCTCGATCCGTGCGACCTTGCCCTCCAGAGCCGTGTCTCCGGTCTGCGCGACGAGGATTTCGGTACCCGCAGTAAAGCTCTTGCCGGGGTTGAGCGCCTCGAGCAGCCCTTCGGTCATGTGGAACTTCTCGGCGAGCTTTTCCGCCGGGCTGGAATATCCGATCCAGTCGCGCTTCGCCATTTGCGCCATGCTGGATGGCACCGGGCGGAACGGTCCGGACACGTCTTCGCTGGTAACGGTATAGGTCCTCACCAGCGGGTCGGAGCCGAACCGGCTGCGCAGCGCCGACAGCACCTCGTCATCCATCTCGCCATCGGCATCCATTCCGTTCGCCTGCTCGAAGGCGGCGAGAGCCCGGCTGGTGTTGCCACCGCTGTAGCCATCGATGACGCCCGGCGAATGGCCGGCGCGATCGAGCAGGACCTGCACCGCCATGATCTGCCTGCTGCGTTCATCGGAAAACACGGCACCGGGTACATCGGCTTCGAAAGTCTGCGCGGTCGCGGGCATGGCGAGGGACAGGAGCGGGGCGCTGGCGAGCAGGCCGGCGGCGAGGGCAGGACGGAATAGAGCGGGCATGGAAATCCTCGGGTCGAGTAGTCTCGGAGACCGGCCCGACATCGTCGGGCCGGTCGGCTGTTCCTGTAAAAACCCCTGGAGCCCTGCCGTGTTCCGGAAATCCCTTAGCCGAACATCCCCTTGCGCGGGCCGAGATAGCCGAACAGGTAGGCCCCCACCTTGCGCATCTGGATCTCCTCCGCGCCCTCGGTGATGCGGTAGCGGCGGTGATGGCGGTAGATGTGTTCGAAGGGCTTCTCGCGGCTGTAGCCGATCCCGCCATGGACCTGCATCGCGCGGTCGGCCGCCTCGCAGACCAGCCGGTTGGCCCAGTAATTGCACATCGAGACCTTGTCCGAGAGCGCGCTCTCGATCTCCTTGTGCGGGAGCCGGTCCATCTCCCAGGCGGTCTTGTAGATCAGCAGCCGCAGCATCTCGCACTGGGTGGCGAGCTCGACCAGCGGGAACTGGATCGCCTGGTTGCGCGCCAGCTCCTGTCCGAAGGGTTTGCGGGTGCGGGCGTAGCGCACGCTCTCCTCCACGCAGAACTGCGCCGCGCCGAGGCTGGATGCCGCCTGCCGGATGCGGTTCTGGTGGACGAAGCTCTGCGCCAGCGCGAGCCCGCGGCCCTCCTCGCCCAGCAAAGCCTCATCGGGGACCCAGACCCCCTTGAGGAAGAACCGCGCGTGGTCGGTGGGCATGTTGAAGGTCCAGACGTATTCGTCGATCTCGAGCCCTTCGGCGGGGCTGGGGACGAGGAAGCAGCTGATGCCCTTCGCGTCCCCCGCCCCGCCCGAGGTCCGCGCGAACACCGCGACATGGGTGGCGTGGTGCATGCCGGTGATCCACATCTTGGCCCCGTCGATCCGCCAGCCGGGTGTGCCATCGCGGGTCTCGCGCACCGCGACGGTGTCCATATGGGTGGCGTCCGAACCGTGCTCGGGTTCGGTCAGCCCGAAGGCGACGCGCCGTTCGCGCGCGAAACCGCCCTTGATGAACTCCTCCTTCTGCGCCTCGGTGCCGAAGGTCTCGAACATGGCGACGAAGGGGAAATTGCCGACGATCGAATGCTCGTTCTGGAGATCGTTGTGCAGGCCCAGCCCGCGCTGCGCGAAGCGGTCGCGGATCACCGCCATCCACAGGTTGGAGCCGTCCTTCCCGCCGTATTTCTTCGGCGCCGAAAAGCGCCAGTGGCCAGCCTCGTCGGCGCGGGTCGCGGCCTCGACCAGCAATTGCTCCCATTCGCGGTTGGGCAGGCCCTGGCGCTCCCAGTCGGTGCGCGCATCCTCGCGGCGGTGGTCGAAGAAGCGGATGTTGTCGCCCTGCGCCACCAGCGGCTCGATCTCGGCCGCGATGAAGCGTTCGAGCTCGGCGTAATAGTCTTCCAGGTCCTGGGGTATCGCGAAATCCATCAGCTCTCTCCGGTCCATTGCGCCTTCGCCGATGCGAGAGCGGGGTATTTGGGTATGTCGGCGGCCAGCTTGACGAGCGCACGGCGGCGCAGCTTCGCCAGCAGCCTGGGTTCGGCCAGATCGCGCTCCCCCGCCAGCAGCGCCTGCGCGAGGTCGCGGTCGGCGACCGCGACGCCTGCAGCTTCCTCGCGCGCAATCATGCCCAGCGCGTTGCGCGCCACCGCCAGCTGGAAGCGGTCGTGGCCTTCCATGCGGTCCTTCACCGTGGCGAGGAATTCGGCAATGGCGGTGGCGATTTCGCCGGTGGAGGCTTCGCCCTCGCGTTCCCTAGCGGGTGTCTCGGGTGGCAGGGGCCGGTCGCGTTCTGCCTGCGGGGCCTCTTCTTCCAGCAGCATCAGCAGGTCGAGTTCCTGCTCGCTGGTCCGGCGCGAGATGACCACGCGTTCGAGCATCCGGTCGTGCCCTTCGCGCCAGACCCGCGCCATCCTCAGGCATCCCAGCGCCCACCACACCGTGCGATAGACCAGCCAGTAGCGGAAGCGGTCGCGGTCGACCGTCACGCCGCTTTCGGCCTCGTAGGCCGCGAACCAGTCCTCGAGCGACCCCAGCCCCAGCGCCGGGCGGTCAATCCGCGAAAAGCGCCAGACCGTCATACAGGCGAAGGCGAGATCCTCGTGGCGATCGCCCCGATGCGCCAGCTCCCAGTCGAGCACCCCGGTGAGCGCGCCATCCTCGACGAGGATGTTGCCCAGCCGGTAGTCGCCATGCACCAGTACCGGTTCGGCCCGCGCGGGCAGGTGGTCGCCGAGCCATTTCAATCCCAGCGCGATAATCGGCCGGTCGCCCCCCGCCTCTTCGAACTGGACGCGCAGGCCGTCGAGCGCCTCGGCATAGTCCATTTCGGGGATGTCCGCGGGCAGCGCCTCGGCGTCGAGCGCGTGGATCCGTGCCAGATCGCGCGCGCATTGCGAGAGCAGCTCTCCGGGGCGCTCCATCGCCAGGATCGCGCCGGGATCGGGAGTGCCGGGCAGCGCGCGCATCACGAAACCGCTGCCGATCGCGTCTTCGGGCTCGAGCTCGACCACCACTTCGGGCGCCGTCACCCCCGCGGCCTGCGCGGCGCGGATAATCGCCGCCTCGGTGCCGTGGCCGAAGGGCCGGTCGGCCATGAAGGCGAGGCTGGGGGCGCGGCGCAGCACGAAACTGCCCCCGCCGGACCCGCTGTCGCCCGCTTCGAAGCGCCAGCTTTCCATCGTCGCGCCGCCGGTCAGCCGCGCGAGTTGCTCTGGCGGCGGCAGGCCGACGCGCGCGAGCGCCCGCGCCAGCCCGGCGCGCAAATCCTCCATGTCCCTTGCCTCTCCCATCGCGCGCACTGTCGCACCGGTGCGGCTTTTGCTCAAGTCCCGGAGCAAAGCGCGGCGCGGCGCATTGATGGGGCAAGAATAACCACTCCAAGGAGATGCCGATGAAACTGCCGCACAAGGCCCATGTCGCCCTGATCGACGGAACGACTTTCACCGTGATGCGCAACACCGGAACCCCGTTCGAGCCAAAGCTCGAAGGTGCAAACAAGCCCGACCTGTCCGCGACCAATTTCAGCGCCGGCGTGCGGCATCAGGACAATGGTGGACGCGAGAGGGGCACCAGCACGCAGCTCGACGAACTGGCCCATGCGGCGGCTGCGACCGAATGGATCAACGCCAAGGCGATCGCCGGGGAGATCGACGATGTGCTCATCATCGCCGACCCCAAATCGCTGGGCGAAATGCGGCGCCATTATCACACCGAGCTCAAGCAGCGGCTGGTCGGCGAGATCGACAAGACGCTGACCGGCGAGACCACCCAGCGCATCGAACAGGCGATCGCCGCTGCCTGATTCTTCACCATGAGCAATGCGGGCCGGGACTTGCCGATCGCGAAAGCGCCGGCGGGTTCCCGGCCTGCGCAATCTTCTGTCGCTTCGTCGACACTTGTCGTCGCAAATCAGCTTGTTGCGCAATCGCGAGACGCGTTAAGCATCTGCCAACTCAAGACGTGATAGGCAGGTCGCATGCGGATCAGAACATTAGCAACGACTGTCGGCGCGGCCCTGCTGGGAATGGCAGCCCCCGCCCTCGCCAACACCGATTCGGCCCAGACCACGCCGCTCGAAGCGACCTTCGATGCGACATTGGGCACGCAGGTCCGCCCGCTCCCAACCTATCAGGCGGTCTACGAGACCGGGTTCGAGCGCCGAATCGCCCAGCTTGCGGATGGCAGCAACGGCCGGATCGGCGTAGCGGCGATCGACCTCACCACCGGACAGCAGATCGCAATTCTGGGCGACCAGCGGTTCCCGCTCGCCAGCACCAGCAAGATCGCCATTGCCGCCACCTTCCTCGAGGGCGTCGAACAGGGGCGCTGGAGCCTGACCAGCGAATTCCCGCTGCTGTGGGCGCGCAAATCGGCGCGCTTTTCCTCGCCCGTCGCGCCGGTGAGCGAGGGCAAGCACATGAAGGCGATCGATCTGATCGAGATCATGATCACCCGCTCGAGCAATCCCGCGACCGATGCGCTGCTGCGGGTGGTCGGAGGTCCCGATGCGGTGAATTCCTGGATGCGCCGCAACGGCATGACCGAGTTCAGCATCGACCGCGACATCGCCACGCTGGTGCGCGACGATGGCGAGTTCGACCCTGCGCATCATATCGACCGCCGAGACAGCGCGACTCCGGGCGAAATGGTCGAATTGCTGACCGGGCTCTATCAGGGCAAGTTCCTCACCGCCAAGAGCCGCCGCGTCATATTGAGCGCGATGAGCCGGACCCGGACCGGCACCCGCCGCATTCCGGCCATGATGCCCGCCGGCGTGCGGGTCAGCCACAAGACCGGCTCGCTCAACAACACCTCGAGCGATGTCGGTGTTCTCGAAATGCCCGACGGGCGCACCGTGGCGCTGGCGATCTATGTCACCGGCCAGGGTTCCCGCCCCGCGCGCGAAGCCAAGATCGCGGCGATCGCCCGGGCGATCCACGATGGCTACGATGCCCAGGCTAAGGTCTGGACCAACGCGCAATACGGCGGCCAGTAAGCCGGCGCGGCGCTAGCGTCGGCTCCTGACATCCACACACGAAAAAGGGCGGCACCTCGCGGCGCCGCCCTTCGTTTCAATCCGTTAAAGGGATCGAATTAGTCGACCTGAGCTTCAGTGACGGTTTCGTCCTGAAGCTCGGCTTCGGCGCCGGCAGCAGCGGCGTCGGCTTCGGTCACGACTTCTTCAGCACCGGCTTCCATCTCGGCACCCATGGTGTCGACTTCGGCGCCCATGGCGTCCATGTTGGTCTCGGTGTCGGCCACGGCGCTTTCGGTGGTGACTTCGGCGCTGTCTTCGGTGGCTTCCGAGCAAGCGGCGAGGGTCAGAGCGGCGGCCGAAGCGGCGGCGACGAGAGCGATCTTACGCATAGATGAATTCCTTGATCGGAGAGTTCTGAGCGGCCCTGCTAAGGCACCGCGCGAGACCTCAATGTGGCCTCACAATGTCCAAATAATGGCGACAATGTGACCGCGCAAGCGAATTCGACTCATTGCGGCCTTATTTGGCCGTGTTGGCCTAAACTTCCCTAAAGTTCCGTGCGCTCAAACCGCTCCCCAATCGGGCGACCCGCTGCTAGACCCCGCGCCATGTCAGCAAAGCAGCATCTCTATCTGGTCGACGGGTCGGCCTATATCTTCCGGGCCTACCACCGCCTCCCGCCGCTCACCGATCCGCAGGGGACTCCGGTGGGCGCGGTCTATGGCTACACCACCATGCTGTGGAAGCTGGCGCAGGATCTCGACGACGCCGAGGGACCGACCCATCTGGCGGTGATCCTCGACAAGGACAGCAAGTCGTTCCGCAACGACATCTACCCCGCCTACAAGGCCAACCGGCCGGAACCGCCCGAGGATCTGCGCCCGCAGTTCCCGCTGATCCGCGATGCCACCCGCGCCTTCAGCCTGCCCTGCATCGAGGAGCAGGGGCTCGAGGCAGACGATCTGATCGCCACCTATGCCCGCGTGGCGCAGGCGCAGGGCTGGGATGTCACCATCGTCTCCTCCGACAAGGATCTGATGCAGCTTGTGGGCGAGCGCGACGGCGCCCGGATCGACATGCTCGACACGATGAAGAGCCAGCGGATCTATATCGAGGAGGTCGAGGCCAAGTTCGGCGTCGCGCCCGAGCTGGTCGGCGACGTGCTCGCACTGATGGGCGATTCGGTCGACAACATCCCCGGCATCTACGGGATCGGTCCCAAGACCGCGAGCAAGCTCATCGCCGAACACGGCTCGCTCACTGCCGCGCTCGATTCGGCGGAAGGGATGAAGACCTCCAAGCTCAAGGAGCGGCTGATCGAGCATCGCGGCGATGCCGAGATGAGCCGCGTGCTGGTCACGCTCAGGGAAGATTGCGACCTTCCCCAGCCGCTCGCCGAGTTCGAGCTCGATGGCGTGCCCCCCGAACCGCTGGCCGCCTTCCTCGAGAAGCACGGTTTCACCAGCCTGCTGCGCCGGCTCGGCGCGGGCAGCGGCAGCCCCGACCGGCCCAACAATCTCGACCGCGAGAAGGCGCAGACTGCCGGCGCGCAGGGCGATGCCGGCGGCAATCGCCAGCCGCCCCCGGAATTCCCCGAGCTCGACCGCTCGGCCTACGCCACCGTGACCACCCGCGCCCAGCTCGACGAGTGGATCCACCGCGCCTTCGCCGCGCGGATCATCGCGGTCGATACCGAAACCAGCAGCCTCGACGCGATCCAGGCCGATCTGGTGGGGGTCAGCCTCGCGCTGGGTCCCAACGACGCCTGCTATATCCCGCTCGGCCACGGCGGCAGCGACATGTTCGCCGAGCGTCCCGAGCAGATCGACCGCGCCGAAGCGCTCGCCGCGCTCAAGCCGCTGCTCGAAAGCGATGCGGTGCTCAAGGTCTTCCAGAACGCGAAATACGATCTCAACGTGCTCGCCAAGAACGCTATCGACGTCGCGCCGATCGACGACACGATGATCGTCAGCTTCGCGCTCGACGCCGGGCGCTCCGAACAGGGGATCGGCGGCGGCCACGGGATGGACGAGCTGGCCGAGCGCCACCTCGGGCACACATGCCTGACCTTCAAGGAGTTGTGCGGCACCGGCAAGAAGGCGATCCCCTTCGGCGAGGTCCCGCTCGACAAGGCGACGCAATACGCCGCCGAGGATGCCGACGTCACCTGGCGGCTGCACAGCCTGCTCAAGCCGCGGCTCGCGGTCGAGGGCGGGACTCGGATCTACGAACGCGTCGACCGGCCGCTCATCCCGGTGGTGGCGCGGATGGAGCGCCGCGGCATCAAGGTCGATCGCGCCCAGTTGTCGCGCCTGTCGGATGAATTCGCCGGCGAGACCGCGCGGCTCGAGGGTGAGATCCACCAGCTGGCGGGGCGCGACTTCGCGGTCGGCAGTCCCAAACAGCTGGGCGACGTGCTGTTCGAGGAAATGGGCCATCGCGGCGGGCGCAAGGGCAAGAGCGGGCAGTATTCGACCGATCAGGCGGTGCTCGAGCGGCTCTCCGCCGAGGGCGCGCCGATCGCCGCCAAGGTGCTCGAATGGCGCCAGCTGGCCAAACTCAAATCGACCTATACCGACGCGCTGCAGCAGGCGATCAACCCCGACACCGGCCGGGTCCACACCAGCTACAGCCTCGTCGGAGCGCAAACCGGGCGGCTGTCCTCGACCGATCCCAATTTGCAGAACATCCCGATCCGCACCGCAATCGGGCGCCAGATCCGCGAAGCCTTCGTGCCCGAGGAAGGCCATGTCCTGCTCGCAGCCGACTATTCGCAGATCGAACTGCGGCTCGCCGCGCATATGGCCGATGTCGGCGCGCTGAAAGAGGCTTTCGCCGCGGGCGAGGACATCCACAACCGCACCGCGCTGGAAATGTTCGGCAGCGTCGACCGCGAGACCCGCGCGCGCGCCAAGACGATCAATTTCGCCATTCTCTACGGCATTTCGCGCTGGGGGCTGGCGGGCCGTCTCGGGGTCGAGCCCGACGAGGCGCAGGCGATGATCGACACCTATTTCCAGCGCTTCCCCGGGATCCAGCGCTATATTCTGGAGACGCTCGAACAGGTGCGCGGCTGCGGCTATTCGCAGACGCTGTTCGGGCGCAAGACCTGGTTCCCGCGGATCAACGCCAAGAACCAGGCCGAGCGTCAGGGTAGCGAGCGCGCGGCGATCAACGCCCCGATCCAGGGCACCAGCGCCGACATCATCAAGCGGGCGATGGTCCGGATGGAGCCTGCGCTCGAGGCGGCGGGCCTGGGCAGGGCCCGAATGCTGCTGCAGGTGCACGACGAACTGGTGTTCGAAGTGCCCGAGGGCGATGTCGAGGCCGCCTCGCCGGTGATCGAGCGGGTGATGGCCGAGGCCGCCCTGCCCGCGGTCGAGCTGTCGGTCCCGCTGGGGATCGATATCGGCAGCGGCATGAGCTGGGATGCCGCGCATTGAAGCGTTACGTTGCCTTCGCCCGCCAGGATCGCACCTTCCGCTGGGCCAATGTCGCGCTGCTCGGGATCACCGCTGCGGCGATGTTCGGAGTGATTTTTTCGGTCTACCAGACGGTAGAGAGCGAGCGCGAGACCCGCGAGCAGGTGCGGATGACCAACGAGGTGCTGACCGATCTGCGCAGCGTCAGCCAGGCGGTGCTCAACGCCGAGACGGGGCAGCGGGGCTATCTGATCACGCTCGATCGCCGCTATCTGGAATCCTATCTTGCCGGACGCGAGCAGATCGATCCCACGCTCGGGCGTCTGGAAGTCTCGCTGGCCGAGGACGCCACCGCGCGACAGAAGGAATTGTACGACCGGATCGAGACGCTGACCGCGGCCAAGTTCGCCGAGCTCGATTCCTCGGTGCGGCTGCTCGACAACGGCCAGTTGCTCGATGCGCGCCGCGCGGTCCTCTCGGACGAGGGGCACGAGACGATGGCTCGGCTGCGCCGTTCGATCAACGAGATGGAGCGGATCGAGCTCGAACTGCTCGCCCTCGCCACCGCGGAGACCGCGCGCGCCGAGGCCCGCGTCCTGCCGCTGCTGGGCGGGCTGGTGCTGCTGCTGATCCTCGCCATGGTCTCGACCGCACGGCTGGTGGCGCGCACCGCGCGCGCCGAGGCCGAAGCGGCGCAGGCGCTGGTGCTGGGCGAGGCGCGCGACCGTGCCGACCTGCTGGCACGCGAACTCAATCACCGGGTCAAGAATCTGTTCGCGGTGGTGCTGGCCATCGTCCAGCTCAGTGCGCGCGACAAACCCGAAGCGAAGCCGGTCACCGATGCCATCGGCGAACGCATCCGCGCGCTGCTGACCGCGCATGAGGTGTCGCAGGGCGAACTCGACCGTCCCGTGGCTTCGCTGCGCGCTCTGGTCGAGACCAGCCTCGCCCCCTATCGCTCCGAACGGCTGCAGGCGAAGATCGAAGGCGAGGAGATCCTGTTGCCCGCCGCGCAGGTCACCCCGCTGGGTCTGGTGCTGCACGAACTGACCACCAATGCGGTGAAATACGGGGCTTGGTCGCAGGGCGGCACGATCGAGGTTGATTGGAGGCGCGAGGGCAGTGAATTGCGGCTGGTCTGGCGCGAGCGCGGTGTCGCCGTGGAACAGCAGCCCGAGCGGCGCGGCTTCGGCAGCATGCTGATGATCAGCGCCGCCCGGCAGTTCGGCGGCTCGCTCGAGCGCGACTTCCACGCCGACGGGCTCGAAGTGGTGATTGTGCTTCCGGTCAAGGACTAGCGCGCTGCGTCCGGTTGTCTTCGCGCAGGCGGGCAGCTAGGCGGCGTGATGTTCGACCGCTACGATCCGCGCAATTGGGACCTTTCCTGGGAAGCAGTGGCCCACACTGCGATCGCGATCGGCGTCCCGGTGCTGATCGCGCTGATTCTCCACGCCGTCCTTTTCAAGATGCTGCGCCGCATCGCCCGCATGTCGAGCACCTGGCTGGACGATGTCATCCTCGATACGGTGCGTCGCCCTTTGCGCTGGGCGATGGCCGGCTGGGCGATCTCGATCGCAGTGCATGGCGACCCGCAGATCGAGGGCGGCTGGGAAACGGCGATGAGCTATATCACACCCGCCCTGATGGGCTGGGTGCTCTATGCGCTGGTCAAGGGCGTCGCCGCCGGCCTCGAACGAGAAGCCGAGGACGCCGCGGATCCGGTGGCGATGCGCACCCGGCGCACGCGCATCTCGATCCTCAGCCGCACGGTCGGTTTCGCGATCATACTGGTCACGATTTCGCTGATCATGCTCAACATTCCCGGTGTGCGCGATGTCGGGGTGACGCTGATGGCCTCGGCCGGCCTGGCTGCGCTCGCCGTCGGCGCAGCCGCGCAGCCGGCGCTCAAATCCTTGATCGCCGGACTGCAGATGGCGCTCACCCAGCCGCTGCGGCTGGGCGATATGGTCAAGGTCGATGGCGAGGTCGGGCGGGTGGAAGAGATCCGCATGAGCTTCGTGACGGTCCGGATCTGGGACGAACGGGTGCTGGTGGTACCGACGATCCGCTTCCTCGACGAGAGCTTCGAGAACTGGTCGCGATTGAGCGAAAGGCTGACCGGGCCCGTGTATCTGCATCTCGACCCCGCGTCCGAGGTCCAGCCGATCCGCGAGGAGTTCGAGCGCTTCGTCACGGCGCACGACCTGTTCGACGGGCGCAATCTGGCGCTTTTGATGACCGAAGCGCACCCCGAAAGCATGGAACTGCGGCTGTCGGTAAGTGCCGCCAGCATTGGCGACTTGTGGAACCTGCGCTGCGCCACGCGCGAGCACATGGTCTCCTGGCTGCAGAAGCACATGCCCGACGCGCTGATCCGCCACCGGCTGGAAGTCCAGGCGGCGAACGAGCGCGCCAACGCCTGACGAGCGGCGCTGGGGGGACCCGTGCCCCGCCCAGTGCGCCGTCAGTCGTGCTTGGCGTCCCGGGTGGAAGACACCATGCCGTCGTGGATAAAGCCGATCGGGATCCCCTCGGCCGCCCGCTTCTTGAGCTCGCCCTGCATCTTCTTGTATTCCTGCTCCATCTGCACCGTCACCGTGGCACGCGAATCGCCCAGCGCTTCCTCGAAATCGATCGCCGAGACCTGCGTCACGTCGTTGCCGACGCGGCGCAGCGCGTTGAGTCCAGCGCGGCGCACGACATCCTCGAGGTCCGCCCCGGTAAAGCGCTCGGTCTTGCCCGCGATCGTGGCCAGTTCGACATCCGCGGCCATCGGCATGTCGCGGGTGTGGATGCTCAGGATGTGCTCGCGGCCTTTCTTGTCCGGGGTGCCGACATAGACCAGTTCGTCGAAGCGGCCCGGACGCAGCAGCGCCGGATCGACCAGCGTCGGGCGATTGGTGGCACCGATTACCACCACCGATTGCAGCTCCTCGAGCCCGTCCATCTCGGCGAGGATGGTGTTGACCACCCGGCCGGTGACCTGGGGCTCGCCGCTACCGCTGCCGCGCGCAGGGACCAGCGAATCGATCTCGTCAATGAAGATGACGCAGGGCGCCACCGCGCGCGCGCGGCGGAACATACGCGCGATCTGCTGTTCGCTCTCGCCGTACCATTTGGACAGCAGGTCGCTCGACTTCATCGAGATGAAATTGGCTTCCGCCTCCTTGGCAACCGCCTTGGCGAGCAGAGTCTTGCCGGTGCCGGGCGGCCCGTAGAGCAGGAAGCCCTTCGCCGGGCGAATTCCGAGACGGTGGAACGCCGCGGGGTTCTTCATCGGCAGTTCGATGCCCTCCTTGAGCTTGTCGACCGCTGCGGAGACCCCGCCGATATCGCTCCATGCGACATTGGGCACTTGGACCATGACCTCGCGCATGGCGCTGGGCTGGACGCGCTTGAGCGCCGAGATGAAATCCTCTCGGCTGACGTAGAGATCGTCGAGCACTTCGGGTGGTATGGTGCGCTCGTCGAGATCGAGCCGGGGCATAATCCGGCGTACCGCATCGATCGCCGCCTCGCGCGCCAGCGCGGCAATGTCCGCGCCGACGAATCCGTGCGTGGTGCGCGCCAGCTCCATCAGATCGACCTTGTCGCCCAGTGGCATACCGCGGGTGTGGATGCCGATGATCTCACGGCGGCCGTTCTCGTCGGGGACGCCGATCACGATCTCGCGGTCGAAGCGGCCCGGACGGCGCAGCGCCTCGTCGATCGCATCGGGACGGTTGGTCGCGGCGATCACCACCACATTGGTCCGCGCCTCGAGCCCGTCCATCAGCGTGAGCAGCTGGGCGACCAGCCGCTTCTCGGCCTCGCCCGGCACGCGGTCGCGCTTGGGCGCGATCGAATCGATCTCGTCGATGAAGATGATCGCGGGCGCATTGCGGCTGGCCTCCTCGAACACCTCGCGCAGGCGCTTCTCGCTCTCGCCATAACCCGAGCCCATGATTTCGGGGCCGTTGATGATTGTAAAATAGGCGTCGCTCTCGTTGGCGACAGCCTGGGCCAGCCGGGTCTTGCCGGTGCCGGGCGGCCCGTGGAGCAGCACCCCCTTGGGCGGATCGACGCCGAGCCGGGTGAACAGTTCGGGATAACGCAGCGGCAGCTCGACCATCTCGCGCAATTGCTTGATGGTGTCCTCCATCCCGCCAACGTCGTCGTAATTGACTGTCGCGCGGCCGCCGGCAGGCTCTTCGAATTCGGCGCGCAGCTCGACCTCGGTGTTCTCGTCGATATGGACGATGCCCTTGGGCGCGGTCGAGACCACGGTGAGGCGGATCTGGGTGAGCGCGTAGGCGGGCGCATTGAACATGCGGCGCACTTCGGGCGGCATGTTCTGGACCGGCTGCTGCCCTGTGGTGGCGACCAGATCGCCCGCGACCAGCGGCTTCTGGAAGAAATTGCGTTTGAGCGCCTGGGTCGGCCCCTGCAGCCGCATCTCGCGGCTGGCGGGGGCGAACACCACCCGCGTGGCGGGGCGCGATTCGGCAACCGCGATATGGACATGCTCGCCCGAGCCGACCTCCGCATTGCCGCGCTGCAGCCCGTCGAGCCGGACCACGTCGAGCGACTGGTCCTCGTCGTAGGCGGGCATGGCGAGCGCGGCGGTCACGCGCTTGCCGGTGATCTGGACGACGTCGCCCTCGGTGATGCCAAGCGCCTGAAATGCGGTCCGCGGGATGCGGGCGATGCCCTGCCCGCTTTCCTCCTGCCGCGCCGCCGCAACCTGGAGCCGGACGGTCTTCTCGTCGATCGCTGCTTCCGCTTCTGCCATGCCCGGTCTCGTTCCTTTGCGTTCTGTCGACAAGGGGCAGATTGGGTGCGCCCTTCACAGATGCAACCGAGCAGGAGGCCGATGGGGTCCGAAAAGCTTGCGCGAGGAAGGCCCGGCATGCGGCCCTGCATGCGGAACGCGGGCAGAAAAAAGCCCGGCTGGATAAACCGGCCGGGCTTGGAAGTCTTGGGAGAGGATGCCTAAAAGGCAGGGAGGCATATGCAGTTGCAGCAATTTTTGTGCAAGTGCGAAAAGAACATTGTTAGTTGCAAGAAGCGCAATGATCCGTTGCAAATGGCGCCGTGCCAAGCGCCGCGATCGCCCCCGTGACAGCGCCCCCGCACCTCGCTAAGCGAGCGGCATGAACAAGCTCTATCCCGATGCCGCCGCCGCCCTCGAGGGGTTGCTCAAGGACGATATTTTGATCGCCAGCGGGGGCTTTGGCCTGTGCGGCCTGCCCGAACGTCTGCTCGACGCGATTCGCGACAGCGGAGTGAAGAACCTCACCTTCGCCAGCAACAACGCCGGGATCGACAATGAGGGCATCGGCAAGCTGCTGCGGACGCGACAGGTGCGCAAAATGATCTCCTCCTATGTCGGTGAGAACAAGGAGTTCGAGCGCCAGTTTCTCGCCGGCGAGCTCGAGGTCGAATTCTGCCCGCAGGGGACGCTGGCCGAACGGATGCGCGCCGGCGGAGCAGGAATTCCCGGCTTCTACACGAAGACCGGCGTCGGCACCCAGGTGGCCGAGGGCAAGGAGGTCAAATCCTTCGATGGGCCCGGTGGCACCGAGGACTACATCCTCGAGCACGGCATCTTCGCCGATCTCGCCATCGTCAAGGCATGGAAGGCCGACGAAACCGGCAATGTGGTATTCCGCAAGACCGCGCGCAATTTCAACGTCCCCGCGGCGACCTGCGGCAAGGTCTGCGTGGTCGAGGTCGAAGAGATCGTCCCCGCCGGAAGTCTCGACCCCGACTGCATCCACCTGCCCGGCGTCTATGTTCAGCGCCTGATCCTGGGCGCGCCCTACGACAAGCAGATCGAGTTCCGCACCGTACGCGAAAGGGAGGCGGCGTGATGCGCCTCTCTCGCGCAACCGCTGTCGCCACAAGCGCCGCGGCCTTGCTGCTCGCCGGTTGCGCCACCACTGCGAGCGAATACGCGGCACCGATCAGCGAAGCGCCGCTGCCGGCGACGCTGGCTGCCGAGGCGCCCGACAGTGTGCGCTGGCTCTATGGTTCGGGCGAAGCGGCAGGCGCCTCGATCCAGGCGTTCCGCGCGCTGGCCGATTATGCGATCACCAAGGCGCGCCAGCGCAGCGTTCCGCAATCGGTGCCGATGGGCCTGCCCGGGGCGAGCGGCGGGGTCGGCCAGCCGGCTTGTCAGGAGGACGACCGGATCAAACCGCTAGCGGTGGTCTTCGATGTCGACGAGACGCTGCTCCTCAACCTCGGGGCCGAATATCAGAAGATCATGTCGGGCGGCTCTTTCGATCCGGAGCTGTGGGACGAGTGGGAGCGCAGCGGTTCTCCGGGCGCGGCCCCCGTGCCCGGCGCCGTGACCGCTCTGAGAGCCTTGCGGGAAGCCGGAATTACGCCGGTCTTCAATACCAATCGCGAGGCCGCCAATGCCGAGCAAACCGAAGCGGCGATCGCGGCCATCGGACTTGGCCCGGCAGTGCACGGCGAGACGCTGTTCCTGCGCGGTGACGACGCGACCGGCGGCCGCAAGGACACCCGCCGCGCCAGGATCGCCGAGAGCTATTGCGTGATTGCACTGGCGGGGGACAATCTGGGCGATTTCGCCGATGTCTTCAACGAACCCGCTCTGGGCGTGCAGGAACGACGCCGGCTCGCCGGGCGCGGACAGTTCGCCACACTCTGGGGCAATGGCTGGTTCCTGCTGCCCAACCCGGTCTACGGCGCGTCGATCCGCGGAACATTGGGCGAGGTGTTCCCGCCCGAAGCGCGCTGGACGCCCATAGAAGAGCGGGCCGCGCCCGCCATCATGAACGAAGGCAATTGAGATGAGCGACACGAACACCGCCAGCGGGTGGACGCGCAACCAGATGGCCGCGCGCGCCGCGCAGGAGCTCGAGGACGGCTATTACGTCAATCTGGGCATCGGCATTCCGACGCTGGTCGCGAACCATATCCCCGAGGGCATGCATGTTACGCTCCAAAGCGAGAACGGGATGCTCGGGATCGGCCCCTTCCCCTATGAAGGCGAGGAGGACGCCGACCTGATCAACGCTGGCAAGCAGACCATCAGCGAATTGCCCCATTCGGCCTATTTCGACAGCGCCACCAGCTTCGGGATGATCCGCGGCGGGCATATCGACCTGACCGTGCTCGGCGCGATGGAAGTGGCCGAGAACGGCGATATCGCCAATTGGATGATTCCGGGTAAGATGATCAAGGGCATGGGCGGCGCAATGGATCTGGTCGCGGGGGTCAAGAAGATCATCGTGGTGATGGATCACACCGCCAAGGACGGCAGCCCCAAGTTCATCCCCCAGTGCACGCTGCCGCTGACCGGCACCGATGTGGTCGATATGGTGGTCACCAATCTCGGCGTGTTCCGCCGCCCGGACCATGCCAGCCCGTTCCGGCTGGTCGAACTCGCGCCCGGCGTGACCGAGGACGACATCGCCAGGAGCACCAGCGCGCATTACGAGGTCGCGCTCGAGGCGAACTGATGAAGGGAGCCATGGCGGTCGTCGCGCTGATCGCGATCGTGGCGCTTGGCGTCGCGATCGCCGTCACCTCGCCGCCCAGGCTTCTCTCGCTGTTCGATGCTGCGGCCGGGGGCGGCGCGGGCACCGAGCAGACGGGTTCCGCAATCGCGTTTGGCGAACACGGCCAGACACTGGACGTATGGGCACCCGATCGGGGGAGCGAAGCCGCGCGCCCGGTGGTCGTGTTCTTCCACGGCGGCGGCTGGGTGAAGGGCGACCGCGAGGCCTATGCCTTCGCCGGGCGGGCCTTCGCCAGGAAGGGCCTCCTCGTGGTCGTGCCCGATTACCGCAAGGTGCCGGACGTACGCTTTCCCGCCTTCATAGAGGACGGAGCCGACGCGGTCCGCTGGACGCGCGACAACATCGCCAGATTCGGCGGCGATCCGGAGCGGATCGCGCTGGTAGGCCATTCCGCCGGTGCGCATACCGCGGTCACGCTGGCGCTCGACCCCCGGTGGTTGCAGGCGGCGAATGTCGCACCCGACACCGTCAAGGCCGCGATCGGCCTGTCCGGCCCTTACGATTTCTACCCTTTCGACAAGAAGCGTTCGATCGATGCGATGTCCCGCTGGCCACAGCCGCGCGACACCCAGCCGATCGCGTTCGCGCGAGCCGACGCTCCGCCGCTGCTGCTCATCACCTCGAGCGAGGACGACGTGGTCAGGCCATATAACGCGATCAACCTCGCCGAGCGTCTGCGCGAGGTCGGCGCACCGGTCGAGTTCGAGAACTACCGGGGGCTCGGCCATGAAGACGTGGTCATGGCACTCTCCAAGCCGTTTCGCGACAAGGCGCCAGTGCTCGATCGCAGCGCCGCGTTCCTCGAGGACGCGCTGCGCTAGCTCCCGGGTTGACCGATGGAACGCTCTGGCCCAGCGAAGCGGCCATGTGGCTCGATCAACCCCGCAATCCCAATGCTCCGCTCGCCGGGCTCAAGGTCCTCGAACTCGCGCGCGTGCTCGCCGGACCGTGGACCGGGCAGATCCTCGCCGATCTGGGCGCCGACGTGATCAAGGTCGAGAGTCCCGAGGGCGATTCGACGCGCCAATGGGGCCCGCCCTGGGTCGAGCATGAGGGCGAGCGGACCGCCGCCTATTACCATGCCTGCAACCGCGGCAAGCGCGGGATCGTCGCCGATTTTCGCAACGCCGAGGACCTCGCGCGGCTCAAGAGTCTGATCGCCGAAGCGGATGTGCTGATCGAGAACTTCAAGCCGGCCACGCTGGACAAGTTCGGGCTCGATTACCCGGCGCTCGCCGCGGCGAACCCCGCGCTGGTCTATTGCTCGATCACTGGCTTCGGGCAGGACGGCCCGCGCCGTGACGAGCCGGGCTACGACTTCGTGGTCCAGGGGATGAGCGGGTTCATGGCGCTGACGGGAGAACCCGAGGGTGCGCCGATGAAGATGGGGATCTCGGTCAGCGATCTGTCCTGCGGGGTCTGGGCGGCCAATGCGGTGCAAGCGGCGCTGCTGATGCGGTACCGCACCGGCAAGGGCCAGTGGATCGACATGGCGCTGATGGACTGCTCGGTCGCGATGCTTGCCAACCAGGCGCTGAGCCATTTCGCCACCGGGGAGAACCCGGAGCGGATGGGCAATGCGCATGCACAGGTCGGGCCTTATGGCGTTTATCCGGTCGCGGACGGCCATGTGATCTTGGCCCCGGCGAACGACGGACTGTTCCACAAGCTGATGACGCTGCTCGGCCGCGCCGAACTGGCGCAGGATCCGCGTTTCGCCAGCAATGGCGGGCGGATCGAGCACCGCGCGCCGCTCGAAAGCGCCATCGCCGAGGCGACGTGCGGCTGGAGCCAGGCCGAGTTGCTAGCCGCCTGCCGCAAAGCGGGCGTCCCGGCAGGGCCGATCAACGATCTCGACGCGGTCTTCGCCGACCCGCAGGTTCAGGCGCGCGGGCTGAAGATCGAACTCGACGGGATGCCGGGCGTGCGCAGCCCGTTCAACTTCTCAGGAGCGGAACTGGCGCTCGATCGTCCCAGCCCTCGCCACGGCGAGCACCGAAGCGACTGACCCGACCTAGAGGCCGGGGCGGCCGCGTCAGGACTTCACCGCAGCCTTCAGCGCCTCGACCAGATCGGTCCGCTCCCACGGGAACAGATCGCCTTCGGGGGTGCGCCCAAAATGACCATAGGCCGCGCTCTGGCGGTAGATCGGCTTGTTGAGCCCCAGATGCGTACGGATCCCGCGCGGGGTCAGCCCGCCCAGCGTCTCGAGCGAGCGGATCGCGTCCTCGAGCGCGGGCTCGTCCACCGTGCCGGTGCCATGGGTGTCGACATAGAGCGACAGCGGCTGCGACACGCCGATGGCGTAGGACAGCTGGATCGTGCAGCGCGTCGCGAGCCCGGCGGCGACGATGTTCTTGGCCAGATAGCGGGTGATATAGGCCGCCGAGCGATCGACCTTGGTCGGATCCTTGCCGCTGAAGGCGCCGCCGCCATGCGGCGCGGCGCCGCCATAGGTGTCGACGATGATCTTGCGCCCGGTCAGCCCGGCGTCGCCATCGGGGCCGCCGATCTCGAAGGCGCCGGTGGGGTTGATGTGCCAGACGGTTTCGTCGCTCAGCCAGCCCTTGGGGAGGATTTCGCCCACCACGCGCTTCACGTAAGCTTTGAGTTCGGCTTCCTTGTCGCCCTCGTGATAACCCTTGGCGTGCTGAGTCGAGACCACCACCGCAGTGCAGGCGACGGGTTTGCCGTTGCGATAGCGCAGCGTCAGCTGGCTCTTGGAATCGGGCTCGAGGAAGGCAGCCTCGCCGCTCTTGCGATCGCGCGCGAGGCGGTGGAGGATCTTGTGGCTGTAGTCGAGCGGGGCCGGCATCAGATCCGGAGTCTCGTCGCAGGCGAAGCCAAACATGATCCCCTGGTCGCCCGCGCCCTCGTCCTTGTTGCCGCTGGCATCGACGCCTTGCGCGATCTCGCTCGACTGGCCGTGGAGCCGGTTCTCCAGCACCAGAGTTTCCCAGTGGAACCCGTCCTGGACGTAGCCAATCTCGCGCACGGTCTCGCGCACCACCCGCTCTATCTCATCGCGGGCGCCTTCAACCCAGTCGCCATTTTCGAACACGCCGCGGCAACGGATTTCGCCCGCCAGCACCACGCGCTGAGTGGTCGTCAAAGTCTCGCAGGCGATCCGCGCTTCGGAATCCTTGGACAATAGCAGATCGACCACGGCGTCGGAGATCTGGTCGGAAACCTTGTCGGGATGGCCTTCCGAGACGCTCTCGGAGGTGAAGAGAAAATCACTGCGCATTGAATTCTCGATATAAGGAAAGCTTTATGTCTGGCTTCCCACCTAGCCCCGCCGCCGCCGCGTCGCAACCAGCCAGATCAGGAAAAAGCCCAGCGCCCAGATTGCCGTCAGCCAGTGGTCCAGGCGCGCGAAGGGCGTTGCGGACAGGGCTTGCGGCACCTGGGTGTCGATCCGGTCGGCGCGGTTCATGCCGATATGGCTGCGCACCACGCCCCGGGCGTCGATCACCGCGCTGATCCCGGTCGTGGTCGAGCGCAGCACCGGCAGCCCCTCCTCGATTGCGCGCATCCGCGCCTGCGCGAGGTGCTGCGGCGGGCCCCAGAAGCCGAACCAGCCGTCGTTGGAGGGATTGAAAATATAGTCGGGGCGGTTCGCCGGATCGACCGTCTCGCCCGAGAACACGATCTCGTAGCAGATCTGCATCCCCGCCTCGCCCCAGGCGCCGAGGTCGACGGTCTGCGCGCCGGGACCGGGAATGAAATCGAGCGTCCCCGCCACCAGCCGGGTCAGGCCCAGCGGCTCGAGCAGCCCGCGCATTGGCAGATATTCGCCGCCGGGCACCAGATGGGCCTTGGCGTAAGAGCCGACGATGGCGCCCTCTTCGTCGATCGCGGTGATCGAATTGTAGGCGCCGAGGGCGCGCGGATAACCGGGCTGCTCCTCGCCGATCTCGAGATCGACCGCCCCGGTCAGCAACAGCGAATCGGGCCCGATCACCCGCGCGATCCGGCGGCGCGAGAGCAGCGGATCGCCGCCCGCGGTCATGCGGTCGTAATAGCGCTGCGGATAACCGGGTTCGAGATAGTCGGGGACTGCGCTTTCAGGCCACAGCACCAGCCGCTGCGCGAAGCTGCGCTCCGGGCGGCTGAGCCGCGCCAGCCGCAGAAACTGTTCTTCGTATTTGCTGGCGTCGTTCATCTCTTCCTGCCGCAAATCGGGCTGGACCAGCGTCAGCGCCAGAGGTCCAGGCCGGGCGGCGGGTTGCGGGAGATACATCGCCAGGACGGCAGCCAGAGCGGCCCCGCCCAGCGGCAACCACTTGCGCGTCGCCACCAGCCATAGCGCCAGCCCCGCGAGCAGGATGACCAGCCCCGATAGCGCGTAGGTTCCGGTGTAGGGTAAAAGCAGGGCGATTCCGGGCCGCTCGTAGGGTCCCAGCAGCATCAGTGACAGCGGCCCCCAGGCATAACCGGAGAACACCCAGCTTCTCAGCCATTCTCCCAAAATCCAGGCCGCAGCGAGCAACAGCGTGAAAGGGAGGGCGCCAGGTCTGCGGGCCAGCGCTTTTGCAACACCTGCAGCGAGCGCGGGATAGATGGCGAGATAGAGCGAGAGCAGCGGCACCGCGACCCAGCCGAGCGCCGCGGGCATCTCCGCCTGATGGGTGAAGGCGGTGGCTATCCAGTTGTTGGTAAGAGAGAAATGCGCGACGCCGAACAGCCAGCCGCGCATCGTCGCCTCGCGCCAGCCCTGCGCGCCGAGCAGCAGCCATACCAGCCCCGCCACTCCGGCGATCCCGACTGGCCAGAGGCCCAGGGGCGGATAGCCCAGCGCCGCGAGGACGCCGCACAGCAGCGCAGTCCAGCGCGGGTGTTCGCTCGAGATGCGGACGATCCGCTCCATCGCCCTGCCGGTCTTGCGAGGCGCCGGGCCTAGCCCGCCACGCTCAGCTTGGTGCTGCTGCCGTCGGCCGCCGGTTTGCGGCGGCGGCGCGGAGCCGGCTTGTCTTCGGACGAGGTGTCATCCTCGGCCGAGAAGGACGGCGGGAGCGCCGCGGCGTCGATTTCGCCGCCGCCAGTCTTGGCATCAGCCTTGGCCCCGGCCTCCGCTTCGGCAGCGGCTTCGGGCTTGCGGCGACGCGCAACGCGCTTCTTCGTGCGCTCGGCCTGCTCTTCCTTCTCGTCGCGGGAGAAGGGGTTGTCGTCCGCTTCATAGCGGTCGCCTTCATTGCCCTCGCTGGGGCTGCGGCCGTCGCGATCATTGTCGTTGCGATCGTCGCGATCGTTGTCGTTGCCGTCGCTGTTGCCGCGATCGCCGTCGTTGCGGTCCCGGCCGGAGCGCGGCGAACCGTCCTGATCGTCCCTGCGGGCCCGCGGGCGGCGAGGATTGCTGGCGGCATTGCCGCCCGCGGTGTTGCGGCGGCGGTTGTCGTTCTCGCTCTCGGAATCGTCGCTGTCGTTGTCGCTGTCGTCCGACTGGCTGCGCTCTTCGGAGCGCTTGCCGCGCGCCTCGTCCATACGCGCCTTGTTGTCGGCGATAACGCGGAAATAGTGATCGGCGAACTGGAGGTAATACTCCGCCTGGACGCGGTCGTCGTTATGCTGGGCGTCCTGGGCCAGCTTCTTGTACTTGTCGAGCATCTGCGGCGCGTTGCCGCGCGCGCGATTGTCGATCCGGTTGGACTGGTTGCCGCCGCCACCGCCGCCACCGCCCTGGCCGCGGTTGGGACTGTTGTTGCGACCGCGGCGCCGATTGTTGTTGTTGTTGCGGTTGGTGTTGTGATTGCTGTTCAAGGGTATCCGTCCTCAATTGTGGCGCGGCGCGAACCCCCGGGTTCGCCTATGGCCGCATGCCCCCTCGCGCACTTGCCCCGGGGCAAGCCGCCTGCTCCTTTCTCATGCATGGTATGCGGGGCCTGAACCTCGCACCAGAACTGCAATTTAGGAGCTTGGACCACCGGGACGGACATGCCGCGCTCCGGAGGTCTGGTCAGAGAGGTAAGGACTGCAGTCGGCTTTGCCAAGCCTTTTATGTCAACAACAGGGCGCGGGGTCGGTCGGCGAGATCGCGGTGGAGCGCAGCGGCGAATCCGGCGGCACCGGCAAGCTCCCCCACCGCAGCGGCCTGGCCCGAACCGATTTCGAGAATCGCGGGCGCTCCCGGGGCCAGCAACCCGCGCAGAGCGGGGATCAGCACGCGGTAATCGTCGAGCCCTTCCGCGCCGGCGAACAGCGCAAGCGCCGGTTCGTGGTCGCGGACCGAAGGCGCGAGTTCGGCATCCTCCTCGACATAGGGCGGGTTGCACAGCAGGAGATCGAAGTTGCCGAGACCCTCGGCCCAGCGCTCCTGGCGCCAGTCGGCCAGCCGCATCGCGGCCCTGTCGCCCATCCCCAGCGCCGCAGCGTTCTCCTGAGCGACCGCGAGCGCGGCTTCGCTCGCATCGATGCCGAGGCCCTCGGCCCCGGGCCACAGCGACAGCGCGGCGAGCAGCAGCGCGCCCGTGCCGGTGCCGAGATCGAGGATCCGCACAGGCTGCGGGCGATCCGCGAACCATTCGCGCGCCGCCTCGATCAGCGTCTCGCTGTCGCCGCGCGGGATCAGCGCGTCGCGGGTGACCTTGAGATCGAGCCCGTAGAATTCCTGCCGCCCGAGGATATGCGCCACCGGCTCGTGGCGCGCGCGGCGTTCGACCAGCGCTGCGAAACCCATCGGCGCAGGATCGCGCATATGGCGCAGCAGCAGGTCGGAGCGGGTGACCCCGAGCGCGTGGGCCATCAGCAGTTCGGCATCGAGCCGCGCGGTGTCCGAACCCGCCGCCAGTCCCTCGGCGGCACCGCGGATCGCCTCGCCCACGCTGGCCCCCTCTTGGTTCACTCGCTCATCGCCGCCAGCCGCTTGGCCTCGTCCTCGCCGATCAGCGCATCGATCAACTCGCCCAGACCCGGCCCGGCGATGATCTCGGGCAGCTTGTGCAGCGTCAGCCCGATCCGGTGATCGGTGACGCGGCCTTGCGGGTAATTATAGGTGCGGATGCGCTCGGAGCGGTCGCCGCTGCCGACCATCGCCTTGCGCGCCTCGGCCTCGGCCCCCTGCGTCGCCTCGCGCTGCGCCTCGTAGAGCCGCGCGCGCAGTACCTGCAGCGCCTTTTCCTTGTTCTTGTGCTGGCTGCGCCCGTCCTGGCAGGTGACGACGGTGCCGGTGGGAAGGTGGGTGATGCGGATCGCCGAATCGGTAGTATTGACGTGCTGCCCGCCCGCCCCGCTGGCGCGGTATGTGTCGATCTTGAGGTCCTTGTCTTCGAGATGGACATCGACCTCGTCGGCCTCGGGGAGCACCGCGACGGTCGCCGCCGAGGTGTGGATCCGCCCGCCGCTCTCGGTCTCGGGGACGCGCTGGACGCGGTGGACCCCGCTCTCGAACTTGAGCTTGGCGAAGACGCCGGTGCCCGCGACATTGGCGACGATTTCCTTGAACCCGCCGACCTCGCTGGCGCTCATGCTGACCGGCTCGACCTTCCAGCCGTTCTCGGCGGCGTAGCGCTCGTACATGCGGTAGAGGTCCCCCGCGAACAGCGCCGCCTCGTCGCCGCCGGTGCCGGCGCGGATCTCGAGCATGGCGGGCTTGGCATCGGCGGAATCGCGCGGCAGCATGGCGAGCGCCAGCTCGCGCTCGGCCTCGGGCAGCCGGGCGCGGATCGCCTCGAGTTCCTCTTCCGCCATCGCCTTCATCTCGGGATCTTCCAGCATGGCCTGCAGCCCGGCGATCTCCTCGCGCGCGGCGCGGACCTCGGCGGCGACCCGGGCGATCGGCTCGAGCTCGGCGTAGTCGCGGCTGGCGGCGACGAATTCATCGCCCGCCAGTGTCCCCGAGGCGAGCCGCGCCTCGATCTCGGCCAGGCGGCGACCGATCTGGTCGAGCCGTTCGGCGGGGATACTCATGCGCGGGGAGCCCGATGAGGGTAACACAGGGTGACAGCGGTCTCACCCGCATCCAACAGTGCCGGAGACTTGTAAAACAGGAACATAGGCGGGATTTTCATGGGTGTGGGTGACACATTGGGGGGTAGGAACTCCTGCACCAGCAAGCGCGGGCCGAACCGATGGACCGAAGAGCCGTCCGGTTCGGCATGCCAAAACTGCGGCCTATAGGAAAGGTCTTTCACCGCCTTCCGCATCATCCCCGGCCCTCGAGCGGGGATCCCGCTACCTTCGGTGCTGGGACGCAAGAAGCTGGGCCCGCGGACCAAGCCCGCGATGACAAGCGGGTTGGGCTGGAGAGGGATAGCAAAATGCGCATGAGGTGGGTGGCGTCGGGAAGCGCCCAACTCCGCCAACCCGTCATGCTGAACTCGTTTCAGCATCCAGCTTGCCCAACGCTCGGTTGGTGCGGGAGGAGAGATGGACCCTGAAACGAGTTCAGGTGACGGGTGGAAAGGAAGCGCCTCGTTCGCCCCTTTCGTCATCCCGGCCCCCGAGCCGGGATCCCGCTGCCTTCGGCGCTGCGCCCAGCGAAGCTGGACCCCGGATCAAGTCCGGTATGACGGTTGAAGGTTCAGGGTGACGCTCGAAAGCTCAAGCCGGCGGCCTGCCGATCGCCGCGAGGATCCGGGCGTCGTCGCCCTCGCCCGACATGCCGTGATAGCCGCGCTCGTCGACGCGCAGAATATGCTGCGGATTTTGCTTTACCGCTTTGTCGTAGCGCTTCTTCGGCGAGCCGGTCGCCATGATATCGGCGCTCACGCCGCTATTGCGCAGCCGCGAGAGCAGCTCGATTGCCGCCGCCATCCCAGCGTCGTTCTCGACCAGCACCATGGCTTCGAGAAGGTCTGGCGCCCTTTCCCCCACCAGCATCGCCAGCCGCTCGATCCCCGCGGCCCAGCCCACCGCGGGCGTCGCCGGGCCGCCGAGGCTTTCCATCAGCCCGTCGTAGCGCCCGCCGCCCAGAACCGTGCTCTGGCTGCCCAGCGCCGCTGCCGCCGCCGAGCCTGCGTCGGGGACGAATTCGAAGGCGGTGTGACGGTAATAGTCGAGCCCGCGGACCAGCGACGCGCTTCGCTTATAATTCACACCTGCAGCTCGAAGCCCATCGGTGACGTCGTCGAAAAATTCAGATGCGGCAATCGACAGGAAGTCGTCAATCCGGGGCGCATTTGCAGCTATAGTCTGGTCTCGTGGGTCCTTACTGTCGAGGATACGCAACGGATTCCGATCCAATCGATCCTGGCTGTCTTCTGACAAATCGCTGCGATAGCGGTCAAAATATTGAACCAGCGCGGCGCGCCAGGCGTCGCGGCTGTCGGCATCGCCGAGCGTGTTGAGCTGGAGCGTAACGCCGGCGATCCCGAGCTCGCGCAGCAGCTGGTCGGCCATCGCCAGCAGCTCGACATCGGCCTGCGGCTCGCCCGCGCCGACGATCTCGGCGTCGATCTGGTGGAACTGGCGGTAGCGGCCCTTCTGCGGGCGCTCGTAGCGGAACAGCGGGCCGTGGGTCGCGAGCTTGAGCGGGGCGTGCTGCTGCCAGCCGTTGGTGAGGTAGGCGCGCGCGATCCCGGCGGTGAATTCGGGGCGCAGCGTGAGCGAATCGCCGCCGCGGTCCTCGAAGGAATACATCTCCTTGGAAACGATATCGGTGGTCTCGCCGATCGAGCGGGCGAAGACCTCGGTCTTCTCGAACACCGGCATCTCGGCGCGGCGGAAGCGGTAGAGCTTGCGGACACGCTCGAAGGTCTCGGTCACGAAGGCGAAGGCTTCGGCGTCGGGCCCGAAGATGTCCTGCGTGCCGCGGATCGCCTGAGGAGTATTGGAAGATGTTTTCGCCATGGCGCGCGATTAGGCGGCGATTGGTTCTTTCGCAATCCCGCTGCGCCCGCTAGAGGCGCGGCGATTCAGCAGCCATGTCGGCTGGGGGGCGGCTCCGGCCCACTCCCCCCTCCCAATCATCCGAAATGGCCAGCCACCCGAGACGGTCCCGGTCGTGCGATCGGGTCGCCAGGCGGGCGGGCGGGCCGGTACCGAGCGAGCAGAACCATGCGTATCGACAAGATTTCCACCGGCGACAACGTGCCCGACAGCCTCAATGTTATCATCGAGGTGCCGACCGGCGGCGAGCCGGTGAAATACGAATTCGACAAGGATTCTGGCGCGCTGTTCGTCGACCGCATCCTCCATACGCCGATGCGCTACCCCGCCAATTACGGCTTCGTGCCGCACACTCTCTCGCCCGATGGCGATCCGCTCGACGCGCTGGTGATCGCGCGCAGCCCCTTCATCCCCGGCTGCGTGGTGCGAGCCCGGCCGATCGGTGTGCTCCACCTCGAGGACGAGCATGGCGGCGACGAGAAGCTGATCTGCGTGCCGGTCGACACCACCTTCCCCTATTACACCGATGTCGCCGAAACCAAGGACCTGCCCTCGATCATCTTCGAGCAGATCGAGCACTTCTTCACCCACTACAAGGATCTCGAGAAAGAGAAGTGGGTTCGGGTCGGCAAATGGGGCGATGCCGCCGAAGCCAAGCGGATCGTGCTGGAATCGATCCAGCGCGAGAAGGATGCCAAGACTGCGCAGGCCGGCAGCGAGAGCTGACCGGGCAGGCGGTTATTCGACCGGGCGGGAGGAATCCAGCAGGTCCGTCTCGCCCGCTCCCGCCGCGCGTTCGGCCTCGACCATCTGCGCGACCTCGTCTGCGGGGCGCAGATCCTCGTGGGGCAGCGCCGGCGCGGCGGCGGGTTCGCTCGCGGGGCCGGACGCCGGCGAGCGGCGCGGCTGTGCGGGACGCTCGGCGGCGTTGATGTTCTCGAACGGCACCGTGGCGGAGCGCGGGTCGAGGCGCAGCCGGTAAATCGGCTCGGGCAGTGCGAAGCCGCCTGCCTCCAGCGCCTGCTTGACCGCGGGGATCGCCTGGCTCTGGGTCTTGAACCAGTCGCTTTCGTTCTGGTCGATCCAGCCCAGGAAGCGGATCACCACATTCGATTCGCCGACCTCGACGATCCGCCCCTCGGGCGGCGGGTCCTCGAGCACGAAGGGCAGTGCCGCCAGCGTGTCGCGGCCCAGGATCCGCGCCGCGCTGGCATCGTCGTCGGCATCGACCCCGAGATCGAACTGGAACCGGCGCTGCGGGTTGCGGGTGAAATTGGTGATCACCGCCTTGAACACCTGCGCATTGGGAATGCGCAGATGGTTGCCGTCGAGCGTCATCAGCACGGTGGCGCGGCTGGTCAGGCGGATCACGCGGCCCTCGAGATCGTCGATCATCACCCATTCGTTGGCGCGAAACGGCTGGCGCAGGCTGAGCATCAGCGAGGCGACGTAATTCTCGATCGTGTCGCGCATCGCGAAACCCAGCGCGATGCCGATCACGCCCGCGCCGCCCAGCACCGCACCCATCAGCGTCCCCGCGCCGATCATGTCGAGCGCGACCACGATGCCGAGCACCACCGCGGCGAAGCGGATCGCGCTGGCGATCAGCTCGGCAAGAAAGGAATTGGGGGTGACCCGGCGCCACAGCGCGGTGAATCCCGCCAGCAGATAGCCGAGCGCGACGATCGCCAGCGCGACCCCGACCGCAATGGCGAATAGCGGAAGCAGGCCGGCCAGATCGTCGATCCGCTCGCCGATTCCCGCCAGTCCGTCCAGCGAGGCGCCGACCGAAACATCGCGCTCGATCGCATTCTCGACCGTCACCACACCCGAGACGCGTCCGGCGATCGCTTCGGCGCGGGCGATGTCCTCCTGCGTCGGGACCGTCCCCGAAAGCGCCACCACGCCCTGGCTGGCGGCGACATCGACGCCCGCGAAGGCGGGGAGTTCGCGAAAGATGCCGCGAATCCGCGACGCGATCCGTGCATCCGAGCCGCTGTCCTGCGTGTCCTCGATCGTCTGCGGCGGCGCGGAGGCCTCGGCGGCGGGGGTCGCAGGGGTCTCCAGCGTGGGCAGCATCGCCCAGGCCGGGTTTGCCGCCAGCAGCAGCAGCAGCGGCGCGAACAGCCGCGCGGGCAGCAGCTTCGGCAGGCGGCGGATCATCCGCCTGCCACCGTCATCCCGTCCACGCGCAGCGTCGGCACGTTGACCGAATGGATCATCTCGAGGTCATCCGCAGCCACCAGCGCGCGGAACATGGCGAGCAGATTGCCGGCGATGGTGATCTCGGCCACCGGCCCGGCGATTTCGCCATCGATGATCCGGAATCCGTTGGCGCCGCGGCTATAGTCGCCGGTAACCATGTTGACGCCTTGCCCGAAGACGCTGGTGATCAGCACTCCGTCGGCGATGTCGGCGATCAGCTCGCCGCGCGTGAGCTTGCCGGGTTCGAGATGGATATTGCTCGCCGAGACGCCGGGCGAGCCGCCCCCGCCGCGCGCGGCGTGGCCGCTGAGCGGCGCGCCGAGCTGGCTCGCGGAGGCCGAATTGGTCAGCCAGCCGAAGATCCACCCGTTCTCGACCAGCGCGCGCGGCACGGTGGGCAGGCCCTCGCCGTCGAAGGGGCGCGAACGCAGGCCCCGCAGGCGATGCGGCTCCTCGAGGATGCGTATCGCCGGATCGAACAGCTCGTCGTGCTCTTTGCCCAGCAGAAAGCTCGATTTGCGCGCCACGGAGGGCCCGCTCATCGCGCCCAGCAGATGGCCGATCAGTCCGCCGCCGACTCGCGGATCGAACACCACCGGGAGCGGCCCGCTGGGCATCGAGACCGGGTCGAGCTTGGCAACGGCGCGCCGCCCGGCCTCGGCGCCGATTTCGGCAGGTGCGGGCAGATCGGCGCGGTGGCGCGCGCTGCGATAGTCGTAATCGGTCTGCATCCGGCTGCCTTCGCCCCCGATCACGCTGGCGGAGAGGCTGTGCCCGGTGGCTTCGTAACCGCGCGCGAAGCCGTGCGAGGTGACCAGCGCGGCGACCGAATGCGAGAAGCCGGCGCTGCCGCCGTTGGAATTGGTGACCCCCGAGATCGCGCGCGCGGCATCCTCGGCCTCGAGCGCGGCTTCGCGCAGGGCCTCGGGGCTCGGCTCGTGGGGGTCTCGCAGATCGAGATCGGGGGTCTCGCCAGCAAACAGGCGATCCTCGGGTGCGAGGCCGGAGTAGGGGTCCTCGGGCGCCAGCCTTGCCATCGCCAGCGCGCGCTCGGCCAGTTCCGCGAAGCTGCCGGGCGAGAAATCGCTGGTGTTGATCGAGGCCGAGCGCTGCCCGACGAAAACCCGCAACCCGATCGACTCGCTCTCGGAGCGCTCGACCTCCTCGAGCTTGCCGAGCCGGATCGAGACGCTTTCGGACGCCTGGGCGCTTGTCATCGCATCGGCGGCATCGGCGCCCAGTCGGCGCGCGGTTTCGACTAGATCGGCGCAGCGCGCGATCGCGGTTGCGGCGTCGATCATGGGGTGGGAATTCCGGAACCTGTCATGCCGGTCCGGGTAGGTCGCCGCGCCGCGCTTGGCAATTGCGGGCGCGTTCAGCCCGCAGGGGGCACGGTCAGAAGACCGCCTTGAACGCCGCGGTCATCGCCACCGGCAGGCCGATCGCCAGCACCCACAGCGCGATCTGGTCGCGGCGGAACGCGCCGGAAAGCTGCGGATCGTGAGCATCGGCATCGCCGAGATTGATCCAGCGCCGCTCGAACCAGCGGCAGGCCGGGATGATCGCGGCGACGAGCACCACCAGCGCGAGATAGGGCAGGATCGAGGAGACCCCGGCCTTGAGCGCATTGACGGTCATGAAGATCTGCAGACCGGTGTAGACGATCAGCGCCAGCGCGACATTGTCGCTCATGGACTTGCGCCAGTCGCGCGCGTGTTCCGCCTGCTGGCCGGTGGTATGCGCGCGGACCTTGGGGTCCTCTGCGCGGTTCTCGATCGCCCTGTTCATCGTGCGACTCCCATTTTTTCCTGTCCCGCCGGGATTTATTCCAGAATTGCGGGCGCGGCGCAAGTTGTGGTGCCGCGCCCTGCCCCGTTCCGACACGATCTTGCGCGCGCGGTCGGGCGGCGCTGTCCGCAGGGTCGCTTTCCTGCCAAACGCGCCGCCCGCACGACCAGCGGGGTTTTCACCCCCGCCTGCCATGCTAAAGCTGTCCCATGGCCGCCGACACCGCCCCCCCCGCCCTGGAGCCCGACCACCTCGCCGAGGAGGCCGCGGTCGAGGCCGCACCGCCGCTGCCGAATGGCGGGCTCGAGGTGGTCTCGATCGCCAAGAGCTACGACAAGACCGTCGTGCTGTCGGATATCTCGCTGACCGTCGCCAAGGGCGAGGTGCTGGGCCTGCTTGGCCCCAACGGCGCGGGCAAGACCACCTGCTTCTATTCGATCATGGGCCTGGTGCGCCCCGATGCCGGGCGCATCCTGATGGATGGCGAGGACGTCACCAGGCTGCCGATGTACCGCCGCGCGATTCTGGGGCTGGGCTATCTGCCGCAGGAAACCAGCATCTTTCGCGGGATGACGGTCGAACAGAACATCGCCTGCGTGCTCGAGATGGTCGAGCCGGACAAATCCGTGCGCCAGCAGGAGCTCGAGCGGCTGCTCGACGAATTCGGGCTGGCCCGGCTCCGCTCCAGCCCCGCCATGGCGCTGTCGGGGGGCGAGCGGCGCCGCTGCGAGATCGCGCGGGCGCTGGCTGCCAAGCCGTCGATCATGCTGCTCGACGAGCCCTTCGCCGGGATCGATCCGCTGTCGATCAACGACATCCGCGATCTGATCAAGGACCTCAAGACCCGCGGGATCGGCGTGCTGATCACCGATCACAACGTGCGCGAGACGCTCGAGATCGTCGATCGCGCCTGCATCATCTACGGCGGGCAGGTGCTGTTCGCGGGCACCCCCGAGGCGCTGGTCGCCGACGAGAACGTGCGGCGGCTCTATCTGGGCGAGGGCTTCACCTTGTGAGCGCTTCATCGCCCCTTGAGCTTTAGGGCGCGGCCATGGCGTTGAGCCCGCGTCTCGATCTGCGCCAGACGCAATCGCTGGTGATGACGCCGCAATTGCAGCAGGCGATCAAGCTGCTGGCGCTGTCAAATCTGGAAATCGAGACTTTTATCGGCGAGGCGCTGGAGAGCAATCCGCTGCTCGATATCGGCGAGACCAGCCACGAGCGCGGCGATTCCGACGGTAGGGGCGATAACGGCGACGGGGGCGACGGCCCCGCCGAACCGAGCGAACACGGCAGCGACGGCGGCTTCGACGGCACCGAAGCACTCGATATCGCGCCGGGCGCGCTCGACCCCGATGCCGGGCCCGGCGACCCGGGCGATCAGGGCGACTGGGGCCGCGCGGCCAGCTCGGGCGGAATGTCCGAGGAAGGCCCGCCCGATCTCGAGAACCGCGCCAATGGCGACCCCACGCTGGCCGAATATCTCGCCGACCAGATCGGCGCGGCCGCGCATGACGAGCGCGAGGCCTTCGTCGCGGCGCGGCTGATCGGCGAGATCGACGAGGCCGGCTATTTCACCGGCGATCTCTTCGCGCTCGCCGAAGAACTGGGCATCGCGCCGGCAGAGGTCGAGCGCGCGCTCGAACTGATCCAAACGCTCGACCCGACGGGGGTCGGCGCGCGCACCCTGAGCGAATGTCTTGCGCTGCAGGCGCGCGAGGCGGATCGCTACGACCCCTGCATGGCGCGGCTGATCGACAATCTCGATCTTGTCGCGGCAGGCGAATTCGCCCGGCTCAAGCGGATGTGCGAGGTGGACGACGAGGATTTCGCCGACATGCTGGCCGAGCTTCGCAGCTACGACCCCAAGCCGGGCTGCCGCTTCGGCGGCGCGGCGCAGTCCTCGGTGGTGCCCGATGTGCTGATCGCTCCGGACGGCGCCGACGGCTGGACGATCCGGATCAACGAGGCGAGCCTGCCGCGGCTGGTGGTGAACCGCGAGTATTTCCTCGAATTGAAGGGCGGCGCGCGCGACAAGCGCTCGCAGTCCTGGCTCAACGAGCAATTGTCCGAGGCCGACTGGCTGATCCGTGCGCTCGACCAGCGGCAGAAGACCATTCTCAAGACCGCCGCCGAAATCGTGAAGCGCCAGGAAGGCTTCTTCCGCCGCGGGGTCTCGGCGATGAAGCCGCTGACCCTGCGCGAAGTGGCCGAGGTGATCGAAATGCACGAGAGCACGGTCAGCCGGGTGACCAGCAACAAATATCTCTCCTGCCCGCGCGGCACTTTCGAGCTGAAATATTTCTTCTCCAGCGGAGTCGCGGCGGCCGACGGCGAAGGCGCGTCCTCCGAGGCGATCAAGGCCCGCATCCGCGCGCTGTGCGACGGCGAGGACAGCAAATCGGTGCTTTCCGACCAGAAGCTGGTCGATCTGCTCAAGGCCGAGGGCTTCGACCTTGCGCGCCGCACGGTGGCCAAATACCGCGAGGCGATCGGCATCGGTTCGAGCGCGCAGCGCCGCCGCGCCAAGAAGCTGGCAAATTACTAGATGCACGCCGGTCCAGGGCGCCGCCGCGCCCGATCGCCTGCCTTCAAACCGCCTGCTTGCCGGGATAGAAGCAGTGCGAACGATACAGAAAAGTTAACGCGTTTTACCCCTCGTTAACCTTTTCCGTTCAGAGCTTGTGTGGTTAATGAGGCGCAACACACCTTACCGCCAGGTTGCGAAATCTTTGGGGCCAAGCCGGGGGACCACCCATGCGTGTATTGCTGATCGAAGACGAACCCACGACCGCCAAGGCGATCGAACTGATGCTCACCACCGAGGGGTTCAACGTCTATCAGACCGATCTGGGCGAAGAAGGCCTCGATCTGGGCAAGCTGTATGATTACGACATCATCCTGCTCGATCTCAACCTGCCCGACATGCATGGTTACGATGTGCTCAAGAAACTGCGCGTCGCTAAGGTGCAGACGCCCGTCCTGATCCTGTCGGGTGTCGCCGAGATGGATTCCAAGATCCGCAGCTTCGGCTTCGGCGCCGACGATTACGTCACCAAGCCGTTCCACCGCGAGGAACTGGTCGCCCGCATCCACGCCGTGGTGCGCCGCTCCAAGGGCCATTCCCAGTCGGTCATCCGCACCGGCAAGCTGGCGGTGAACCTCGATGCCAAGACCGTCGAGGTCGATGGCGCGCGGGTCCATCTGACCGGCAAGGAATATGCGATGCTCGAGCTGCTGAGCTTGCGCAAGGGCACCACGCTGACCAAGGAAATGTTCCTCAACCACCTCTATGGCGGGATGGACGAACCCGAACTCAAGATCATCGACGTGTTCATCTGCAAGCTGCGCAAGAAGCTGAGCCATGCCTGCGCCGGCGAGAACTACATCGAGACCGTCTGGGGCCGCGGCTATGTGCTGCGCGATCCCGACGAGGAGGCCGAAGCGGCCTGATCCGCCGCGCCACCGAATTTACATCGTCGCCTGGACGAGAACAGACGCCCGGAGCCGCAAGGTCCCGGGCGTTGCCCGTTGTGCCGGGCTGCCGTGCCCGGGCATGGATGGCGTCGTCGCTGCGCTCCTCGCCATGACGAGGCGGGGAGTGCGAGGGCTGCCCCTCCTTCGTCATTGCGAGCGAAGCGAAGCAATCCATGGTGCAACCCAGCCTCACTGGACGGCCCCGCCCCGACCCAGCTAGGGGGCGCGGCATGACGGCATTCAAGGAAGGCGACCCGACCACGTTGAAGCGGCTCTACGGCCGTTCGATCGGCAAGCCGCTGCGCACCCACCAGCAGAGTCTGGTCGACAATCTGCTCCCCCGGATCGCGGTGCCCGAGGAAGGACCGGTGACCGCCGAGCGCCTGTTCGGCGCGGATCGGCCGCTGCATTTCGAGATCGGCTTCGGCGGCGGCGAGCATCTCGCCTACCGCGCCGACCTGCTCCCCGACCACGGCTTCATCGGCGCCGAGCCCTATATGAACGGGGTGGCGCAGGCGCTGGCGCAGATCGACGAGCAGAAGATCGGCAACATCCGGCTCCACGCCGGCAATGCACTGGAAGTACTCGAGCGGGTCCCCGATGGCGCGCTGACCATGCTCTACCTGCTCCACCCCGATCCCTGGCCCAAGAACAAACACGCCAAGCGCCGGATGATGAACGACGGCCCGGTGCAGATGATCGCCGATAAGCTGAAGCCCGGCGGCGAGTTCCGTTTCGGCACCGATCACGCGATCTATCTGCGCCACGCGCTGATGGTGATGCGGCGCTTCAGCGATGTGTTCGAATGGGTGACCGACGGGCCGACCAGCTGGCAGCAGCGGCCCTCGGGCTGGCCCGAGACCCGCTACGAGAAAAAGGCCCGCAACGTCTTCGAGCACGAGGTGTGGTACTTCCGCTTTCGTAGGCGCTGAGACGGGGTTCTCGCGCCGGGAAGCCGGACAAACGGGTTTCCCTTGCGCGGCGAGGCGAGCGAAGGCACGATCCGCGCGGATCATTTCGGAAGGGATCGAAACAGTCATGAGCATGAGTTCGCGGATCGCGATCGGGGTCGCCCTCGCCCTGGCCGCACAGCCCACCCTCGCGCAGGAAACCCCCACCCCCATGGCCGACGACGCCGCAGCTTCCGAGCCCTTCGAGGGCGAAAACGACCCCTTCATCTGGCTCGAGGAGGCGCGCAGCGTCCCCGCGCTGTCCTGGGTGCGTTCCGAGAACACGCGGGTCGACCAGACGCTGGGCGCCGATCCGCGCTTCGCCGCGCTCAAGACCGAAGCGCTCGCCATTCTCGATAGCGAGGACCGCATCCCCTATGTCGGCTTCACCCCCTACGGGCTGGTCAATTTCTGGCAGGACGCGAACAATCCCAAGGGACTGCTGCGGCTGACCACGCTCGAGAGCTACCGCACCGACAGCCCGCAATGGGAGACGGTGCTCGATATCGACCAGCTCGCGCGCGACGAAGGTCGCGAGTGGGTGTATCACGGGATGAGCTGCCTGCCTCCCGAAGGGCGGCGCTGCATGGTCGGCCTTTCCGACGGCGGCAAGGATGCCGACGAACTGCGCGAATTCGACATGGAAAGCCGCAGCTTCGTGGAAGACGGGTTCTTCCTCGCCGAAAGCCAGGGCGGTGTCAGCTGGATCGACGAGAACACGCTGCTCGTCAGCCGCGATTTCGGCGCGGGCACGCTGACCGAGAGCCTCTATCCCTTCACCACCCGCGAATGGACTCGCGGCACCCCGATCGAGGATGCCCCCGAGGTGTTCCGCGGCGAGGCCTCTGACGTGTCGGCGGGCGCGATCCTGCTGCGCGATGCCAGCGGCACGATCCAGGCGCGCGCCGCCTATCGCGGGCTCTCGTTCCACGAACGCGCCTATTACCTGCAGCGCGGCGCGGAATGGGTGCGGCTCGACATGCCCGAGAAATCCGGCCTGTTCGGGATCGTCGACGGGCATATCCTGTTCAGCACCGATGTCCCTTGGACCACCGGCGGCACCACCTATCCCGCGGACTCCATCGTTGCCGCCGAGCTGGAAGCGTGGAAGGCCGATCCCAACGGCGCGGCCAAGTCGCTGGTCTGGGCGCCGGGCGAACGCCAGACCAAGCAGGGCGCGTCGATCACCGCCAATTCGATGTTCGTCAACCTGCTCGACAATGTGCGCGGTCAGGTGCTGCGGTTCGATTATCAGGATGGCGAATGGGTGAGCCGGCGCGTGGCGCTGCCCGATAATGCCACCGTGGGTGTCGCCGCCTCCGCCGACGACAGCGACGAGATCATGTATTCGGTCACCGACTTTCTGACCCCCAGCACGCTCTATTATTCGGACGGCAGCTCGGCGCCCGAGGTGCTCAAGACCAGCCCGGCGCGGTTCGACGGCGAAGGCATGGAGGTCGAGCAGTTCGAGGCGGTCAGCAAGGACGGCACGCGGATCCCCTATTTCCTCGTCAAGCCCAGGGGCATGGTGATGGACGGGACCACCGCGACGCTATTGTCCGGCTATGGCGGCTTCCAGGTCCCGCGCCTGCCCGGCTATCTGGGCACCACCGGCAAGCTGTGGCTCGAGCGCGGCGGCGCCTATGTGCTGGGCAATATGCGCGGCGGCGGCGAGTTCGGGCCCGAGTGGCACCAGACCGCGATCCGCGAGAACAAGCAGCGCACCTGGGACGATTTCATCGCCATCGCCGACGATCTGGTCGCGCGCGGGATCACCAGCCCCGAGCATCTCGGCATCCAGGGCGGCAGCCAGGGCGGTCTGCTGGTCGGCACCGCCTTCACCCAGCGCCCCGACCTGTTCAACGCCGCGATCGTCCAGATCCCGCTGTTCGACATGCTGCGCTATCACGAGATCGGCCGCGGCGCGTCGTGGATCGGCGAATATGGCGATCCGCGGATCGCCGAGCAGCGCGGCTGGATCGAACCCTATACGCCCTATCAGAAGCTGACCGCCGAGACCGACTTTCCCACGCCCTTCTTCATCACCAGCACCGCCGACGACCGGACGCATCCCGCCCACGGCCGCAAGGCGGCGGCGCGGATGAACCAGATGGGTCAGGCCTATTACTATTACGAGGACATGACCGGGGGCCATTCGGGCGGGGTCGACAACGACCAGCGCGCCAAGCTGCTCGCGCTGCAGAATGTCTATCTGATGCAGCAGCTCATGGATGACGACGGCGGCTACGACGAGGAATAGGCCGGTCTCGCATCAGAACCGGACCGCGACGAACAAGACCACCGTTATCACGAACCCCATTGCGCCGGAGCCGAAAGCGTCGCGGTTCCGGATCCACCAGTCCCGCCTTTTCATGCCGGATCCTCCGCCTGCGCGCTCCAGCCGCCGCCCAGGGCACGAAACAGGGCAATCTGGCGCTGCGAGACGATGGCGTCCTGCTGGGCGAGGTCCGCCTGCGTTTCGGCCAGCGTGCGTTCGGCATCGAGCGTCTGGAGCGAATCGACCAGCCCCTCGCGGTTCTGCGCCCGGACGATGCGCGCGGCGCGCGATGCCGATGCCAGCGCCCGATCGAGTTCGCGCCGCCGCTCCAGCGCCCGGGCATAATCCGACAGCGCGGTTTCCGTCTCCTGGAGCGCCGTTAGGATCGCACCGTCGAAGGCGGCGAGCGATTCCGCCGCATCCGCGTTCGCCGCATCGATCCTGGCGTAGACGGGCTCGCGATTGGGAAATGCCCAGTCGACCAGCGGGCCCAGCAGGAAGCCAAGCGGGTTGCCGGAAAACAGATTGCCGACGCTCGAGGCGGCCGTGCCGATCGAGCCGCCCAGCACGACACGCGGATAGAGATCGGCGCGCGCCACACCGATCCGGGCCGCATCGGCCATCACCCGGCGCTCCGCCGCGCGCACGTCGGGGCGGCGGGCGAGCAATTGCGCGCCGTCGCCGACCGGGATCGGGACCGCGATCTCGAGCGGAACCGTCCGCTCGCCGGTGATGGGAGGGAGCTGCGCAGGGGTTCGCCCCGTCAAGGTGGCCAGCGCGAAGAGCGCGGCGCTGCGATCGGCCGCGATGGCCGGGATCGTCGCGGCGCGCTGATCGCGCAGGGTCTCGATGCGGGCGACGGCAAGCCCGTCGGTCATCCCGGCATCGTGGCGAAGCCGGGTGAGGCGCAGGCTGTCGTCCAGCAGGGCGACGATCGACTCGGCGACCCGCAGGCGCGCCGCGGCGCTGGCCGCATCGGCATAGGCCAGCGTCGTATCGGCCACCACCATCACCCGCACGGCGTCGGCATCGGCGCGCGCGGCGGCCTCGTCGTTCGCTGCCGCCTCGATGCCGCCGCTGACCCGGCCGAACAGATCGACTTCATAGGCCAGATCCGCTCCGAGCGAGAACGAGCCGCCGCTTCGGTCCGCTCCGGGCAAGGTCTGGTCTGCGGGCGTGCGGCCGTATCCGCCCGATGCGCTGAGGCCGACCCGGGGCAGGCGATCCGATCCGGCACCCCGCAGGGCAGCGCGCGCGCGGTCGATCCGCGCCACCGCCTGGCGGATATCCGTGTTGGCGACGAGCGCGTCCGCGACGAGCCCGTCGAGCACCGGATCGCGGTACAGCCGCCACCAGTTCTCGGGAAGCGGGTTGGCGGTGACCACACCCGCTTGTGCGGAAGAAAAGGGGCCGGAACGCGCGTCGAGCGACGGGGGAGAGGACGAGACGCGATCCGGCCCCGCCGCGCACCCCATCAGGGCGAGCGCGGTAGCGGCGGAGATCAAGAAATTGCGGGGGATCATGGAAATGGCTCCTATTCGGCCGGCTGCACGGCAGGGGACCGCTGGTTCCCGCGCGGCGATCCGCGAAGCGCGGCGATGCGATCGCCGAGCGCGCGGCAGACGACGTAGAATGTCGGTGTGAAGGCGAGGCCGAAGCCGGTGACGCCCAGCATGCCGAAGCACACCGCGGTGCCGAGTGCCTGACGAAGTTCCGCACCCGCGCCGGTCGCCACCACCAGCGGGACCGAGCCGAGGATGAAGGCGAAGCTGGTCATCAGGATCGGGCGAAGCCGCGTCCGCGCTGCCTCGACCGCGGCATCCACGGGGGAAAGCCCGTGCAGCCGCTCGCCCTGGCGGGCGAATTCCACGATCAGGATCGCATTCTTCGCCGACAGGGCGATGAGGACGACGAGGCCGATCTGCGTGAGGACATTGTTGTCCATCCCCATCAGATTGACGCCTATCATGGCGGCCAGCAGGCACATCGGCACGATCAGGATGATCGCCAGCGGCATGATCAGGCTTTCGTATTGCGCCGCCAGCACCAGGAAGACGAGCAGGACCGCGAGAGCGAAGACGTAGATCGCGGTGTTGCCGGTGCCAGCCTGCTGGTACGCGATCCCGGTCCATTCGGTGGAATAGCTCTGCGGTACGGTCTCCGCCGCCACCTTTTCCATGGTCGTCAGCGACTGGCCGGTCGAACTGCCGGGTGCCGTATCGCCGTCGATCGCGACGGCCGGCGCGAGATTGTAGCGCGAGACGCGGTACGGACCGGTCGTATCGCTGAAACTGGCGACCGAACTCAGCGGTACCATCGAGCCATTGCCCGAACGGACATGGAGATTGCCGATATCGGCGACATCGTCGCGGTAATCCGCCTCGGCCTGCGCGGTCACGCGGTAGGTTCGGCCCAGCAGGTTGAAATCGTTGACGAAGGCGCTGCCGAGATAGACCGAGAGAGTGTCGAAGATATCGCCCGGCGCGACCCCCAGCATCTGAGCCTTTTCCCGGTCGATATCGCTGCGCACGCGCGGCGTTCCGGTGTCGAAGAAGGTGTAGACGCCCGCCAGACCCTCCTGCCCGTTCGCTTTGGCGATGACGCTGTTGGCGACCTCCTGCATCGCGCGATAGCCCTGCCCCGAATTGTCCTTGAGCATCATCCGGAAGCCGCCGGCGGACCCGATGCCCTGGATGACGGGCGGCTTGACGATCATGAGCCGGGCTTCGCTGATGTCCACAGTCGCGGCCTGCGCGGCGGCGATCAGCTCGTCCACCGACTGGCCCTTGCCCTGCCGGGCATCGAAATCGTCCAGGACCCAATAGGCGGCGGCCGAACTGGCCGATTGCGTCTGGGTCGTGCCGTCGAAGCCGGAGAGCATCACCGCGCCGGTGATCCCCTCGATCGGCAGGACGCGATCCGCCACCTTCTTCATCACGTCGTCGGTGCGGGTGGTGGCGGAGCCGGGGGGAAGCTGGATGACCGACACGAAATAGCCCTGGTCCTGCTGCGGGACGAAGCCAGTCGGAGTAACCGCCAGCGTTACTCCGGTGAGACCGATGAGGATGGCGTAGGCGACCATCATGCGCCGGGGCATGCCCACCAATGTCGCGGTCAGGCGCGCGTACCAGTCGCTGAAACGCTCGAAGGACGCATTGAAGCGCTGCCCCGCGCGGTCGATCCCGCGGCGCCAGGCCGGAGCATCGGCAGGCAGATCCTCGTGCGGCCGCAGGAGCAGTGCCGAGAGCGCCGGCGAGAGGGTGAGCGACACGAACAGCGAGATCACGGTGGCGGCCGAAATCGTCACGGCGAACTGCTTGTAGAATTCGCCCGACAGGCCGCCCATGAACAGCGTGGGCACGAACACCGCGCACAGCACCAGAACGATCGCCACCAGCGCCGAGCCGACCTCGTCCATCGAACGCCGCGCCGCCTCGAGCGGACTGTAACCCGCTTCCAGATTGCGCTCGACGTTCTCGACCACGACGATCGCGTCGTCCACCACGATCCCGATCGCCAGCACCAGTCCGAACAGCGACAGATTGTTGAGCGAATAGCCGAGCATCGCGAGCACCGCGAAGGTTCCGACCAGCGATATCGGGATCGCCAGCACGGGAATGAGCGAGGCGCGCGCCTTCTGCAGGAAGACGATGATCACCAGCACCACCAGCACCACCGCCTCGAGCAGCGTATGGAGCACCGCGTCGATGCTCTGCGCGATGAATTCGGTGGGATTGTAGACGATCCGGTATTCCATCCCTTGCGGAAAGGATGCCGACAGTTCGTCCATGGTCGCCTTGACGCCCTCGGCCGCGGCCAGAGCGTTGGAGCCCGGCTTCTGGAAGACCGGCAGGATGACCGAATCCATTCCGTTCAGATAGGCGGAGGTCGCGTAGTCGGCGGCGCCGATCTCGACCCGTGCGACGTCGTTGACATGGACCTGACGACCCTGGTCGTCGGTCCGGATCACGACCTCTCCGAACTGTGCGGGATCGGTGAACCGGCCCTGCGTCTCGACATTGAGCTGGAAGGCGGATCCGGGGCTCGGCTGCTGGCCCAGCGTGCCGGCGGCTACCTGGACGTTCTGCGCCCGCAGTGCGCGCACCACATCGCTGCCGGTGAGGCCGAGCGCGGCGGCCCGGCCGGGGTCGATCCACACGCGCATCGCCAGTTCGCGCTGGCCGAACATCTGGACGTCCCCCACGCCCTCTAGCCGGGCGAGCCGGTCCTTGATCCGGGTCTGGGCGTAATTCGAAATATACTCGCGATCGAGCGAGCCGTCCGGCGAGACGAGATTGACCACCATCAGGAAGTCGGGGGTGGTCTTGCGGGTGACGATGCCCAGACGCCGGACTTCTTCCGGCAAGCGCGCTTCGGCGATGGCGACGCGGTTCTGGACCAGCACCTGCGCCTCGTCGAGATCGGTCCCGGGGGCGAAGGTGACGGTGATGGTCATCCGGCCATCGCCGGTGGATTCGCTTCCCTGATAGAGCATCCCGTCGACGCCGTTGATCTCCTGCTCGATCGGATTGGCCACGGTATCGGCCACCGTTTCGGCAGAGGCGCCCGGATAGACGGCGGTGACGGTAACCGTCGGGGGCACGATGTCGGGATATTGGCTGATGGGCAGGAAGAAGTAGGAAATTGCCCCGACCAGCGTCACCAGCACGGCAAGCACGCTGGCGAAGATCGGGCGATCGATGAAGAAACGGGAAATTCGCATGGGCGCACTCCGGGCGTCGTTGGACGCGTGGAACTCGGGATCGGGCGGTGTCGGGTAGCGGCTAATCGGCCAGCGTGGCGAAGGCGGAGCGGCTGGCATCGGGCGCCTTTGCCGGCACCTCGCTCCGCTGCCGTGCCAGGGCGATCCGGCCCGCTTTGGCGGTGACCTTCTGGCCGGGCATCGCCATCTGGACGCCCTCGATCACCACCCGCTCGTTGGCCTCCAGGCCCTTTTCGATCACCCGCAGGCCTCCGACCAGCGGGCCGAGTTCGACGGCTCGCGCCGCGACCGTCCCGTCCTTCCCGACCACCAGCAGGAGCTTGCGCGTCTGGTCGGTGGTGACGGCCGCATCGGGCACCAGCAGCGCCTCGCGGGTGCCGCCGCTGGCCAGCCGCATCCGTCCGAACAGTCCCGAGGCGAGGAAACCGTCGGGGTTGGGGACGACGGCCCGGGCGCGGATCGTTCCGGAATCGCCGTCGATCCGGTTGTCGGTGAAATCGAGCCGACCGCGCCGGCTGTAGTCGGTCTCGTCCTGCAGCTTGATCTCGACCGCAGCGCCCTTGCCGAGCCCCTCGCGCCGCGACTTGAGGAACAGGGCTTCCGAACCGGCGAACTCGAAATGGACCGGATCGATGGCGTCGATGGTGGTCAGGAGCGTGGCGGCGGCACCGCCGCCGCCCGAAACCAGATTGCCCGCATCGACCCGGCGATCCGATATGCGGCCCGAAATCGGTGCGCGAACGGTGGCGAACTCCACGTCGAGCGACCGCGACGCTACGCGAGCCCTCGCCGCGGCGAGACCGGCTTCATCGTTGCGCACCCCGGCTCGCAGACGATCGATTTCGTTCGCCGCCACCGCGTCCTCCGCCACGAGCCCTTGCGCACGGGCGAGATCGGCGCGCGACAGAGCCAGGGCGCTCTGCGCGGCGGCGACCTCGGCCTTGGCCTCATCGAAGGACGCGCGGTAGGTGCGGGAATCGATGGTAAACAGCGGCGCGCCCTTCCGGACCATCTGCCCGTCGGTGAAATGCACCCGGGCGATCTGGCCGGAGACCTGCGGGCGCACTTCGACGCTGCTGCTGGCCTCGAAGCGCCCGATGAATTCGTCCCACTCGCTGATCGAACGCTGGAGCGGCTGCGCGACCGTCACCACCGCCATCGGGGGCGCGGCGGGCGCGGGGGTCGCCGCACCGAGGAACCACCAGGTCGCGGCGAGGGACAACACGATCAGCGCGCCAACCCAGAGCCGAAAGCGCTTCGGCTTCGCGGAAGGCTGGCTGGCTTGCTGCGGGGCGTAATCCGCGTCGTCGAAATGATCGTCGGCCCCGAATTCCACCCTCTCGCGGTGGTCGGCGGCGGGCGCGTCGTTCAGGCGGTCGATGGGCGTATCGAACATCGGTTGGGCTGACCTTATACTGGCGAGTGCCATCGCCTCCGGAAGCGCGGTGCTTTCGGAACCGGACAATCGGTTCATCACTGGCTGGACGCATCATGCGGCCGATCGAACCGGCTCCTGCCCGTTCGACCTTCTGTACCGCTAAGTATGTAATGCGCCGTTCAGGTCAAGCGCTTTTTGTGTACCGACCGATATTTATTACCCGGTCGGGCGAGCCACCTCTATCGCGAGGGCCAGGATCGCATTGCCGAATCAGCGACTTGCATGAGTTCGTCGCGCGTCGCGCCCGATTGGGCCTGGACCGACACGCCCTGCATGATGGCGAGCAGATATCGGGTAATCGCATTGGCTTCGGTCGGCGCAGTGAATTCGCCCGCGTCGATCGCGCGCTGCATCCGATCGACCATCGCCTGCTTGGACGATTCGGTCCGGCTGTTCACATCGTCGCGGATCGACGGCTCGACGCTCTGGCACGCGACCGAGGCGATCACGCCCATGCAGCCCCGAGCCACGCCCTGGGTCGCCACGTCGACCGCACCCAGCAACAGGTTCTCCGCGACCGCGCGAGCCGTGGGCGCTGCAATAGCCTCGCCGATATAGGCGAGCTTGTCCCTCTCGTAGAGATCCAGAGCCTGGCGAAACAGCGCCTCCTTGTTGCCGAAGGCGGCATAGAGACTCGGGCGGGTGATCCCCATCGCTTCGGTCAGATCGGACAGCGATGCGCCCTCGTAGCCCTTCTGCCAGAACACGCGCAGCGCGGCGGCAAGGGCATCCTCGAGATCGAATTCGCGCGGGCGTCCTCTGGTTGCGACTTTTTCCATACCATAAGGTATAGAACGGATGGGCGAATTTTCAAGCGAAGACAGCCCGCCGACGCCTACCTCTTCTCGCCTCGTATGGTCTCGCTCAGCCAAGGGGCTCAAAAAGGAGTGGCCCCCGTGGCCTCAAGCGGATTACGGGCAGCTATGCAAGACGAGCACCCGAACGGCGGATTGCAGGGGGTCCTGCTGGACAACCGCGACCGCGTGCTCCGGTTTCTGCTCGCGCGCGGTGCGGGGGAGGATGCCGAGGACCTCTATCACGAGCTCTGGCTGCGCATGGGCAGCCGCCCCGCGGGACCCATCGCCGCGCCGCTCTCCTATATCTTCAGCGCGGCCAACGCCCTGATGGTCGATCGCTATCGATCGGTGTCGCAGGCCCGGCGCCGCGAGCGGGACTGGGTCGAGACGACATCCGATGCGCGTTCGGGCGTGTCGGACCAGCCGTCCGCCGACCGGGTCGTCATGGGTCAGCAGCATGCCCGGTTGGTCGATGAAGCGCTGGCCGGGCTTTCGCCCCGCGCGGTTGCGATCTTCCGCCGCGCCCGGATCGACGAAATTCCGCAGGCACAGATCGCCCGCGAGTTCGCCGTCAGCATCAGCACGGTCGAAAGCGATCTGCGCAAGGCCTTTCGGCTGCTCAGCGGGTTCAAGGAGCGCTTCGATGAGGAATGAGCGCAATGTCTCCGTCATACTCGAAGGAGCACAAACCCATGGCGATTGACCCGAACATGCAAGAGGAAGCTATCGGCTGGTCGGTGCGGACGAGCGATCCCGCGTTCGACGATTGGGATGCCTTCACGCAATGGCTCGAGATCTCGCCCGCTCATGCGGAGGCCTATGATTTCGTATTGGCCGCGGTCGCCGACGGGGCGGACGGCTTGCGCGCGGCGCCCGAGGCGGCGAACGATGCGGCGCAAGAACCGGCTGCGACCGCCGCGCGCGGTCGCTGGCTGGGACCGGCGATCGCCGCCTGTCTCGTAGCATTTCTCGCGATCGGGTTCTGGCAGTTCCAGTCGCCGGGCCAAACCTATCAAACGGCGCCCGGCGAGATGCGCACGATCCAGTTGGACGATGGAAGCCAGGTCGCGCTCGCAGGAAACTCGCGGATCGAGATCGTCGGCGAACGCTCCGCTCGCCTTGAGGAGGGGCGCGCACTTTTCACGGTCATCCATGACAGCAGCAATCCCTTCGTGGTCGAGGTCGCCGACCGGACGCTGGTGGACGCCGGCACGATCTTCGACGTCGATCTGTCGCTCGCGAGCGTCGATGTCGCCGTCTCGGAAGGGCTGGTGATCTACGATCCGGCGGAGCAGCGGGTGCGCGTGGAGCCCGGACAAGTGCTGAGCTTCTCGCAAACCTCCGGCGATTACGTGGTGTCGCAGGTGCCCGTGGATCAGGTCGGCGAATGGACGAGCGGACGCCTGACCTTCCGCCGCGCACCGCTGGAAAAGGTGGCGATCGACCTGAGACGCGCGAGCGGGATCGACTACACCGTGGGGCCGAACAGCGCGTCGCATCTGGTATCGGGCAGCATCATGGTCTCCGCCCTTCGCCAGTCTCCCGCCGAGCTCGGCCCCCTGCTCGGCGTCGAGGTGAGCCGCGAAGCCGGCTCGTGGGTTTTGACGGCACCCTGACGATGCGCTTCGGGATCTACGCTCTGGCGCTGGGCTTTCTGGCGCTTCCGGTCTCGCTCGCGGCGCGCGATGTCGCGATCGACGTTCCGGCGGGGACCGTCGCCAATTCAGTGATCTCGATCGCTCGCCAGACCGGCAGCAGCATCGTCGTGTCCCATCCGGTGCTGGCCGAAAGGCGCTCGCCGCGCATCCGCGGCAGGATGGGCGCGGAGGAAGCGGTGCGACGACTGGCCCGGTCGGTCGGCGGCGAAGCCGTCCGGGTCGGGAAGTCGTCCTGGAAGATCGTGCCGCGGCCCAAGCGGTCCGCGCTTCGCCCATCCCGGCCCAAGCCCTTGCCCGCCCCCGCGCGCCCGGCCGCACCCGATCCGCTTCCGATCCCGGAGCCGGGGCCGCCCATCGTCGTGACCGCGAGCAAGCGCGACACGCGCCTGACCGAACTGGCAGCGCAGGTGGCCATCATCGACGGAGAATCGCTCGAACTGGGCGGCGTCGGCGGCACGGAAAAGATCACCCAGCGGATAGCGACGGTATCCTCGACCCATCTTGGCAGCGGGCGCAACAAGCTGTTCATTCGCGGGATCGCGGATTCCAGCTTTACGGGCCCCACCCAGGCGACCGTCGGGCAGTATCTGGGCGATCTGCGGCTGAGCTACAACGCTCCCGATCCCGATCTGCGGCTGTCCGACCTCGAACGGGTCGAGGTGCTCGAGGGCCCTCAGGGCACGCTTTACGGGGCGGGCTCGCTGGGAGGCATCATCAGGCTGGTTCCCCACGCTCCGGAACTCGATGTCGCCTCGATCCGGGGAATGGCGGGGGCCGCGCTGACCCAGCATGGTTCGCCCGGCGGCGATCTGAGCGCGACCGCCAATATCCCGCTGCGAAGGGAACGGGCCGCGCTGCGCGTATCGATCGATGCGAGCCGCGAAGGCGGTTATATCGACAAACCCAATCTCGGCCGGATCGACGTCAACCGGGCGGACATTCTGGCGGGCCGCGCATCCGTGCATGTCGAGCTGGACGAGGACTGGACGGTAGAGCTTCTCGGGCTGGCCCAGTCGAGCAAGGCCGAGGATAGCCAGTACGCCGATCGCGGCGGAGCACCGCTCGAGAACTCGGCGCAGGTCCAGGAAGGCTCCGAAGCGGAATATCTGCATGGCCAGTTCGTCGTCTCCGGCCTGTTCCGCGATATCGAGATCCGCTCCACGAGCGGTTTCGCTCGCCAGGAACTGCAGGAGCGTTACGACGCCACTGCCCCGAATGGCCCCGACCGGCTGTTCCTGCAGCGCAACGACACGCGCATGCTCGCCCATGAAACGCGGTTCTGGGTTCCCTTGTCGAAAAGGTTCGGCTGGCTTGCGGGGCTCAGCCTCATCGACAACCGCACGCGTCTGACGCGATCGCTCGGTTCCCCCGATAGCCGCAGCGCCTCGCCGGGCGTGCTCAACACCATCACCGAGGCCACGATTTACGGCGAAGCGAGCTATCGGCTCCGCGACGGCCTGATCGCGACTGTCGGCGCGCGCTATACGCACGCATGGCTGGGGGGCTCCGGGCAGGATGTCGCCGAGGCTTTCGTCCGCACGGAAATTACGGCCAGCCGCAAGCAGGGGGCGTTCCTGCCTTCGGCCTCGCTGCTCGCCGAAGTCGCACCGGCAACCAGCCTTTTCGTCCGTTATCAGGAGGGGTTCCGGCCCGGCGGTCTCGCGATCCAGGGCAATTTCGTCAGCCGGTTCGAACAGGATCGCGCCGCCACGCTGGAGTTCGGCCTGCGTCACGGCCGCCCCAAGCGAGATCCCTTCGATCTGACGCTGAGCGTGTCCCATACGAGGTGGTCCGACATCCAGGCAGATTTCATCGACGAGCTTGGCCTGCCCAGCACGGCCAATATCGGCGACGGGCGCGTCTGGACCGCCAGCTCGGTTCTCGGGGTCAATCTGCTGCCCGAACTTCGGCTCGATGCGGGCGTGACCTTCAACGAGAGCCGGATCGACGAACCGAGTCTGGCGCTCTTCTCGCGGACGAACCACGTCCCGAATATCGCCCGCTTCTCCGGCCGTCTGGGGCTCGAGTACTCCGCGAGAATTGCGCGCGATCTCGATCTGCGGATCCAGGCCTGGTCAAGCTACATCGGCAAGTCGCGCCTCGGTATCGGCCCGGAGCTGGGAGAGCTGCAGGGAGACTATCTCGACAGCGGGCTGATTGCGCGCATCGCTCGGGATCGGCTCGGCGCGACGATCTCGGTCACCAATCTCGCCGACGTGCGGGGCAACAGATTTGCGCTTGGCACCCCCTTCGTGGTGGGCCGCGACCAGGTCACCCCGCTGCGCCCGCGCACGATCCGGTTCGGGCTGGACTTCTCCTTCTAGGCCCAAGCAACCCCGGCGAAGCGGTTTTCTCGATCGCGCATCAAGGTCGCGGTCGATCGGCTCCGTCCTCCTCTTGATCCACGAGGAGGACTTTATGAATCGCTATTTGCTTGCCGGGACCGCCATCGCCGCATTGGCCACGCCGCTTGCCGCCCAGACCACCGTCGACAGCCGGCGGACCACACCGGTCGCCACATCGGCGCTCAAGAACGGCGCAGGCGATTCGGTGAGGGTCACGGACAAGGGCTCGGTCGAACTGACCTCCGGCGCGGCGATCACGCTCGACAGCAACCACGCGGTCGTCAACGAAGGCAAGATCGTGGTCACCAATGCCGAAGGAGGCAGCGGGATCGTGGTGGCGGGCGATCGTACGGGCAATATTACGAACTCGGGTACGATCACGGTCGATGAGACCTACGCCCCCACCGACAGCGACAACGACAAGGATCTGGATGGTCCCTTCGCGGTCGGAAGCAATCGCGCCGCGATCCGCGTCCAGGGCAAGCTTGCGGGGCAGATTTCCCATACGGGCACGATCTCGGTCGAGGGCAACAATTCGGCGGGCATCCTGGTGCAGGACACGCTGACCGGCGGACTGGTCCACGACGGCAAGACGACGGTCCTCGGCGACAACAGCGTCGGGGTCGATGTGCGCGCGGTCACGGGCGACGTGCGGCTTGCGGGCACCGTCGCAGCCAGCGGAGCGGGGGCGACGGGAGCGCGGTTCGGCGGCGACATCGGCGGCGGCCTCACCGTACAGGGCGAGATTGCCTCCACCGGATATCGCTACCCCGCGCCTCCAACCGACGCCTCGAAGCTCGACAGCGACGATCTGCTGCAGGGGGGTAGCGCTGTGCTCGTCGAGGGCAGCGTCGCGAAAGGCATCATCTTTGCCGTCGCGCCCAAGGATACCAAGCCCGACGATGCCGACGAGGACAAGGACGGGCTGGCGGACGCCAAGGAAGGCAGCGCCAAGGTCACCTCCTACGGAGCGGCTCCGGCCGTCCTGATCGGCGCGAGCGATCGCGATATCGTCATCGGCGCGGTGCCCGGTACGGGGACGGGCTTCGGCATCGTCGTCGACGGTGCGATTGCGGGCCATGGCGTCTACGCCGGCGTCGCGGGCAATGGCATGGTGATCGGCGGGCGCGGCGGTGCGGTCAGCGTCAACAACGGGATCGCCGTTTCCGGCACGATCACCGCCACCTCGAAGGATTCCAGCGCCACCGCGCTGCGTCTCGGCAGCGGCGCGGGCGTGCCCGAGCTGCGCAATTCGGGCACCATCAGCGCTGCAGGCGGCAAGGCGGCGGCAGCAAGTTCGATCGCCGTGCTCGTCGAAGCCGGGGCCGAGGTTCCGCTTGTCCGCAACAGCGGCACGATCAAGGCTACGGCAGGCGGCAATGATGCCTTCGCCGGCGCCATCGTCGATCGCAGCGGCTCGCTGAAGCTCGTCGAGAACAGCGGCAAGATCATCGCCACCGGCGCCAGCTCCGCCGCGGGGCGAAACGTCGCAATCGATCTGTCCTCGGCGGCGTCGGGAGCCACCGTCCGCCAGACGGCGGTCGGCGCGGGGATCGAGGCACCGCTGATCGAAGGCGACATCAGGTTCGGCGCGGGCGCGGATGTGCTCGAAATCGCCGACGGCGCGGTAAAGGGCGGCGTCACGTTCGGCGCCGGGGTCGACCGTCTGGCCTTGAGCGGCGATGGCCAGTTCGTCGGGACCGCGGTCCTCGGCGGCCAGGCGGATCTTCTTTCGCTTGCGGGGACTTCGACCTTTGCCGGCACCGCCGATTTCGGTGGCGGCAACGGTTCGCTGACGATCGCCGACAAATCGGTCTTCGCCGGAAAGCTGCAGGGCGGTCAGAACCTGGCCGTCGCGGTCAATGGCGGCCTGCTCGATATCACCGCCCCGACCGCAATCGGGTCGCTGGCGGTCGGCGCCAATGGCGTGATCGGAGCCACACTGAGCAAGCAGGCCAATGCCGCGACCGCCATCTCCGTCGCCGGTACCGCGAGCTTCGAGAAGGGCTCCAAGCTCAAGCTGCGGCTGACCGACATCGCGCAGGCCGAAGGCCTGTATCAGGTGATCGAGGCCGGCACTCTCGTGGGAGCGGGCAATCTCGCCGCCGACAGCGCCCTCGTTCCCTTCATGTACAAGGCTGCCCTGGCCGTGAACGAGGCGGCGGGCACGATCAGCGTGGATATCGATCGCAAGGAAACCAAGGATCTGGGCCTCAATCGCTCCGAGGGAGCGGCCTACGACTCGCTCTACCGCGCGCTCGCCGCTGACGCGGAGGTGGCGGGGGTCTTTCTCGGCATCACCGAGGCGAATGTCTTCAAGGCATCCGTCGCGCAGACCCTGCCCGATCACGCCGGCGGCGCTTTCGACGGCATAAGCCTCGGGCTCCGAACCTTTGCGCGCACCCTCGCCACTCCGGACACGCCGATCGAACAGGAAGGTAAGCTGAGCGTCCTGTTCGATTTCGCCGGCTGGGATTCGACCAGAGGCGAAGGCGACACCGCCAGCTACGATCTCGACGGCCTCGGTTTCTCGGGCGGACTCGAGCTTGCCACCGGGGTCGGCAAGCTCGGCGCCACCGGCACCTGGCTGTGGAACCGGCATGACTCGGGTATCGACAACAATGTCATCTCCAACACCTATGAAGCGGCCGCCTATTGGCGGGGCGACTGGGGCGCGTTCTCGGGCTTCGCGCGCGGTTCCTACGGCTTCTCCGACTTCGAGGGCTCGCGCTATTTTGTCGGAATGAACGGCGACAAGAAGATCGAGCGGACGATCGATGGCCAATGGTCGGGCAATGTCGTCTCCTTCGTCGGCGGGGCGTCGGTCGAGGGCGGCTCGCAATTCTTCTTCATCAGGCCCTCGATCACCCTCGACTATATCCGGCTCAGCGAGGACGGCTACACCGAAACCGGCGGCGGCAAGGCGCTCGACCTGACGATCGAAAATCGCACGAGCGACGAGACCGGCCTCAATCTGGCCATCGCCACGGGTGTCGATCTGCTGGGGATGCGCAGCCGGGACCGGAACTGGGCCAGGATCGAGGCCGAAGGCGGACGGCGCGAGATACTCGCGGGCGATATCGGCGCCACCACCGCCCGCTTCGGGACCGGCGAGAGCTTCACGCTCCTGCCCGACCAGCAATCGAGTGGCTGGTTCGGCCGCCTGAGAGGCGTGGGCGGCGACGAGTTCTACACCCTCTCGGGCGAACTCTCCGCAGAAGAGCGCAACAGCGAGATCGGCTACGGGCTGCGCGCATCGATCAGCTTCAAGCTGTGATCGAGCGCAAGTAGACATCAGTGTCGGAGCCTGTTCGTCTCCCCCCTCATCCCCCATGACGAACAGGCTTCGCCGTCCTGGGGGCTGGATTTCGTAACCCCCGAACCATCCAGCCCCCTTTTTTTTGAGCGTTTTTCGTTCGGGCGGGTCGTATCCGCCCGAGCAGTAACCCGGTTCAACCGTATCCGGACCGTCGCCGCAACACCGGCTTACTGCAATTGACATTCACTCGCATCCCCGCGAGGGGCGATAAGCCGTCGTATATCGCTCGGGTCTGCATGTATCCCATCCAGTCGCGAGAGTTTCGGAACGGGCGATGGCGCTCCTCGCCCGGCAGCGCTGGAAGGATGAAGAACGCATGATGGTTCGCGTGGAACGGGTGCTCGACGAAGCGCAGGTGCTCGAGCTTCGCCGGTTGATCGAGAGCGGCGAGTGGGTCGACGGCAACGAGACTTCGGGCCATCAGTCGCGCTCCGCCAAGCGGAACCGGCAATTGCGCCAGGGTAGCCAAGCCGAGAAGACCGCGGGCAGAATGGTGCTGGATGCGCTCGGCCACGCGCCCGAATTCATCGCGGCTGCGCTTCCGCTCAAGGTGTTTCCGCCGCTCTTCAACCGCTATGAGGGCGGAGAGGCGTTCGGCGCCCATGTCGACAATTCGATCCGCCGTCTCGAGGGGACCGATTTCCGGATCCGCAGCGATCTGTCGGCGACCCTCTTTCTCGCCGAGCCGGACAGCTACGAGGGCGGAGAGCTCGTAATCGAGGATCTGTTCGGGGAACACAGGGTCAAGCTGCCGGCCGGGGACCTGGTGCTCTATCCCGCCTCCAGCGTCCACCGCGTCACCCCGGTGACGTCGGGCGTGCGCCTCGGTTCGTTCTTCTGGCTGCAAAGCATGGTCCGCGATCCCGGCGAACGCGAGCAGCTTTACCGCCTCGACAGGACCGTCCGGGTGTTGAGTGCCGAACGCGGGCCCACCGACGACGCGGTCCTGCAATTGACCAATCTCTACCACAATCTGATGCGCCGTTGGGCCGACGCCTGAGGCCGCAATTGCTCATGCCTACCGCCCAACAACGCTATTGCGACTAAGTTGCATTTGCATTGACAGCGGCGACCCGGCCTCCCATAGGCGCGCCCAGAGCAGAACAGGGAGGCCAGCACAGCCATGACACGATCGAAATTCACCCGCACCGCACCATTCCTCGCGCTGGGATGCGTCGGCTTCATCGCCAGCGCCCCGGCGGCAGCCGAAAACGGCATCGACCCCGACGGATCGATCGTGGTGACCGGCGATCGTCCCGACGAGCTGAGCATCGATCAGGCCACCGCGCCGATTCTCGACACGCCGCGCACGATCAACGTGGTGACCGAGGAGACCCTTGAGCAGACCGCCTCCTATTCGTTCGAGGAAGCGCTGCGGATGGTTCCGGGTATCACCCTGGGTGCCGGCGAAGGCGGCACGGCCGCGGCAGACATCCCTCTTATCCGCGGCGTCGATGCGACGGGCGACGTGTTCGTCGACGGGGCGCGGGACATCGGGTCGCAGACGCGCGAAACCTTCGCGGTCGAGCGGATCGAGGTCTTCAAAGGCCCCAGCGGCGCTCTCGGCGGTCGCGGCGCGGCAGCCGGCGGCATCAACTTGGTCAGCAAGACCGCGCGCGAAGGAAATTTCGCCTCGGCGACCGGATCGGTGGGAACCTCGGACCTCTACCGCGTCACCGCGGACGTCAATCGCCAGATCGGCGACCGGGTGGCAGTGCGCATCGTCGGGCTGTTCCACGATTCCGAGACGCCCGGCCGCGACGCCGTCTACGACGACCGCTGGGGCATCTCCCCTTCGATCGCCTACGGGATCGGGACCAACACCGTCGCCAGCCTGACCCACTACCATTTCGAGGGCGATCAATTGCCCGATTACGGCATCCCGCTGACCTCGCGCGGCCAGTTGGCCGACGGTCGGCGGGTTCCTGCCGATGTCGATCCCGACAATTTCTACGGGCTGCTGGTCCGCGATTTCCAGAAAACGCGGGTCGATACCACGACCTTCCAGTTCGATCATGATCTGGGCAACGGCTGGAGCGCATCGGCGCTGCTGCGGTACTCCGATTCGGACATGGACTATATCGTCACCAATCCGGACGACAGCGCCGGCAACGTGGTCGACGGCCAGGTCTGGCGGGCTATCAAGAGCCGCAATTCGAACACCGAATCCATGACCGGCAATGCCAACATCTCCGGCGAGTTCGCGACCGGTTCTATCCTGCACAATCTGTCGATCGGCGCCGAGTACAGCTGGGCCGACACAAGCAACCTCACCTACAGCGTCGACACCGGCGACCGCAATTGTCCGGCCGAAGCGATCGCCGCGTTCAATTGCACCGATCTGCTCAACCCCGACCCTGCGGATCCATGGAACGGCGCGATCGCGCCCGCGACCACGCCGAGCCTTTCGCAGGCCGAGGATATCAGCTTCTACGCCTTCGATTCGATTACCCTGATCCCGCAGCTCATCGTCAACGCGGGCATCCGCTACACCGATTACCGCGCGTCGGGCTCGGGCCGCGGCCGCGGCGGGCCCTTCCGCGGCAGCGTCGAGACCGATTTCGTCAGCTGGCAGGCCGGCGCGATCTACAAGCCCGTCCCCTGGGCGAGCATCTATGCCTCCTATGCGAATGCCAAGAACCCTCCGGGCACCGATGTCGGCGCGGGCTCGGGCAATATCGCGATCAGCAACGACACCTATGCTCCCCAGGAAACCGAGAATTACGAAATCGGCGCAAAGGCCGATCTGTTCGGCGGAGCCATGCAGCTCTCCGCCTCCGCGTTCCGGGTGGACCGCAACAATATCATCAACACCGATCCGCTGGGCGAAGTGACGGAGATCATCGCTTCCGCCCGCATCGAAGGTTTCGAGATCGGGGCTACCGGACAAGCCGGCCCGCTCTCGCTGTTCGGCGGCTACACCTTCATCGACAGCGATCAGGGGGGTGGCAATCTCTTGCCGAACACTCCGGAACACAATCTTTCGCTGACCGCGAATATGGCCGTGGGCGAACGCTTCAGCTTCGGCGGAGGTGTCTATCATCAATCCGAACGCTTTGCCGATGCGGGGAACCTGATCTCTGCCGATGGCTACGTCCGCGTCGATGCCTTCGCGGCCTATGAGTTCAATCCCAACCTGGCCCTGCGGGTGAACGTGAAGAACGTCGGCGACGAGCGCTACATCACCAAGCTGCGCAACCCGCACTTTGCGGTCCCCGCCAACGGGCGCCAGGCGATCGTCTCGCTGACCGCTCGATATTGAGCCACTAGAGCGGGCGCGGATGAGAACCGCTGCGCCCGCTCGGCCTTCCGCCCGGCACCCATCGTGCCGGGCGCCAGCCGGGGCGGATCAGAGCGCAGACCGAGGGCATGGCAAGGCGCCGAAATCAGGGTGCCATATTTCTGTGCTTCCTGGAGCGACACATCCGTCTGTTGCTAGGGAATACCCATGCTCCTGCTCTCGCTGCTGCTTGCCTGTACCCCAACCGACGACCTGGCCGACGATCGGGCCGGCGATCGGGCCAACGAACAAGCCGTAGCCCCGCTGCGGGTAAACGACATCAGCGCTGTCGGGACGCACAACAGTTACAAATTGCCGATGCCGCTCGAGGTGATGGAGACGATCCGGAAGAAAGATGCCCGCGCCGCCGAAGCGCTGGATTATGCCCACCGTCCGCTGAACGAACAGCTCGATCGCGGTGCGAGGCAGATCGAACTGGACGTCAATCGCGATCCGGAAGGCGGCTATTATTCGGTTCCGGGCGAAGCGATCCCGGAACTGGACGCGCCGGGGTTCAAGGTGCTGCACATCGCCGGAATCGACAATGGCAGTACCTGCCTACAGCTCAAACAATGTCTTCGCATCTTGCGCGACTGGTCCGACGCCCATCCCCGCCACGTCCCGATCCTGCTGATGGTCAACGCCAAGGAATCGGACAATGAGGCTCTGGGCCGGCCCGCCCTGCGGTTCGACGAGGCAGCGTTCGATGCGCTGGACGCCGAGATCCGCTCGGTCCTGCCGCCCGAGAAGCTCATCACTCCGGATGACGTGCAGGGCGATTATGCCAGCTTGCGCGAGGCCGTGCTCGCCAACAACTGGCCTGGGCTGGACGAGGCGCGGGGCAGGTTCCTGTTCGCGCTGGACGAAGGACCGGAGAAGGTTGCGATCTATCGCGGCGAGCGCGCCTCGCTCGAGGGGCGGGTGTTCTTCATCAACACCGACGAACACTCGCCAGCAGCAGCCTATCTCACGCTCAACGATCCGATCGCCGAGGGCGACAGGATCCGCGAGGCCGTGGAGGCGGGGTTCCTGGTCCGCACCCGCGCCGATGCCGACACCCGCGAGGCGCGGGCCGGCGACGACACGCGCTTCCAGGCCGCCCTGGCGAGCGGCGCCCAGTATATCTCGACCGACTATCTGTGGAGCGACCCGCGCTTCTCCGACTATCGGGTCGGCCTGCCCGGCGGCGTGGCGGCGCGGGCCAATCCGGTACGCCGCGACGCCGCCTGCAGCATCACCGAATAGACCGCGCGACGCAGGCATTGCGGCAAAGCGAGAGGCGAAATCGCCGAGGCTCTCCGCTCGAACGAATAGGGGCCCCCTCCAGCAGGAGGGAGCCCCACTTGCATCAATTTTCTTAAACTTCCGGATCAGAACTGCGCGCGGACGCCCAGGCTGATCCGGCTTCCCGAGAACTCGTAGGTGGTCGGGAAGGAAGGATCGATCGTGTACCCCGATGTCTTCTCGTCGGTCAGGTTGATCGCCTGCAATTCGACGCGGAAGTTCGGCGTCAGCTGGTAGCTGGCAGCGAAGTCGAACTGGCCATAGGCGTCGCGGTAGACCGGGAACATGTTGCGCTCGATCCGCTCCACATAGGCGCCCTTGTGGTTGTAGGACACGCGCAGCTGCACCGGGCCGTCATCGTAATAGACGGTGGCGTTGTAGGTGCTGTCGGCCAACCCGACCGGCGAGGTGGGCACGTCGATGTCGGATTCGCCGGTCAGCGAGCTGTCGAGGAAGGTGTAATTGGCGTTGATGCCGAACCCCTCGAGCGCGCTGTGCAGCATTCCGAACGGAACCACGGCCACCAGTTCCACGCCGCTGACATCGTAGGATCCTTCGGCGTTGACCGGCTGGTAGACGTCGAAATCATAGACGCCGTCGATCGTGCCATTGGCGTTGTACTTGGTGACATGCCGGACCACGCCGGTCAGCTCGTTCTGGACCACGCCCTGGATGTTCTTCCAGAAATAGGAGGCCGACAGCAGACCGCCGAAGCCGAAATAATATTCCAGCCCGACTTCCCACTGGTCCGCATAGGTCGGCTTCAGGTTCGGGTTGCCATCGGTGTAGCGGAAGTTGTTGAAGCTGGCGGTGCGCTTGTAGGCGAGATCCGTCAGCGCCGGGCGGATCAGCGTCTGCGAGGCGGCGCCGCGCAGGATCAGCCCGTCGATCAGTTCCGCATTGGCGTTCACCGCGGGCAGGATCTTGTCGTACTCGCCTTCGCTCGACACGGGCTCGTCCGAAAAGCCGGTCGTGCCGTCGGGGTTCTGGATCTGGAAGTAGCCCGCCGACAGGACGCTGGTCTTCACATAGCGCGCACCGGCATTGATGAACACCGGCACCGAGGCGATGTCGAAGTCGAAATCGGCCATCGCGTAGGCGGCCCAGGTCTCTTCCTGCACCCGGTAGAACTGCCCGTCATCGAAGGGCGAGAGGAAGCCGTCGGGGCGGAAGAAATCGCGGGCATAGTCGTTCGATATCTGCTGCCAGGCGAGGTCGCCGGCCTGATATTTCTTGCCGCCCGCGATATCGATCACGTCCTGCAATTCGCTGTCGGCCAACGTGCGCTTGTTCACATAGGAACTGTCGCCCCGGGTCGGACCCTGGATCTTCTCCTCGCCGTAATTGCGCTCCTTGGTCTTGTCGGTGAAGCGCCCGCCAACGCGGATTGCGCTCAGGCCGAGCAGGCCACCGCTCGGGAAGGTGTAAGCGAGATCGACCTGGGCCGCATATTTGTCGTCCTTGATCGCTTCGTAAGACGTTTCATACGCTTCGAAGAGATAGGATTGGGGCGAATTGTACATGTCGATCGTAGTGGGATCATCGCTCGGGATCGTCTCGCCGCCGGTCTCGGTGTAGCGGGTGCGCGACGGCGCGTAGGCGACGTGTTTGAGGTTGGCATAGTCGAGCGTCTTTTCCGCGCCCGAATAGCCGCCCAGCACGTTGATCGACCAGTTTCCGGGGGTCCAATCCAGCTCGCCGCCGAACTGGCGGTAATCGGTTTCGTTGACCCGTTCCTTGCTGAGGAATTCGTGCTGGGTCGCGGTGTAGGACACGTCGCGCAGGACCGCGATCCCGTATTCGGACAGGGTGGTGTCGTCATATTCGTGGATAGTGTCGAGCGTGGAGCGGCTCGAAGCCGAATAGGCGGCGATGTCGTATTCGTCCTCGACCGTGTCGTAGGAACCGAGGAAGCCGTCGAAGGTCAGGCTGAAATCGTCGTTCGGCTGGTATTGCAGCGAGCCGGAAAAGCCCAGCTTGTCCTGATCGTTGACGATCACGCGGTCGCCGACCTTGTCGAGGAACACCACTCGGTTGACCTGGTCCTCATTGTCCGGCTCGAGAATGATCCCCGCGTCCCGCTCGAGCACCGCGACCGCCTGATCGGTCTGCGCATTGCCCCGGTCGGTCCAGCGGGAAATGGGCCGGAAATTGATCCCGGAATTGGAATCGGTGCGATTGCTGCGCTGGCCCTTGGCGACCGAAATCAGCACCCCGAACGGGCCCCAGGTGTTGCTCGCCAGCAGCGAGGCCTGCGGGTCGATCTTTTCGGAGATCGAATTGTAGGCGCCTTCGACCGAGCCGACCACGCGCAGGCCCGAGAAATCGAACGGCCGCGCGGTGCGGATCGCCACGCTGCCGGCGATGCCGCCCTCTTCCTGCGCCGCGGTCGGCGATTTGTAGACCGTGACGGTCTGGATCAGTTCCGATGCGAACATGTCGAATTCGACATCGCGTCCACCCGATCCCGACGCGGTGGCCAGATCGTTGATCGTGACATGGGTGAATTCGGTCGGCAGGCCGCGGACGTTGACGCGCGTGCCGAGACCCTTGTCGCGCTCGATTGTCACGCCGGGAACGCGCTGCAGCGCCTCGGACAGGTTCTGTTCGGGGAAATCGGCGATGTCTGTCGCGACGATCGAGTCCGAAAACCCGATCGTCTCGCGCTTCAGATCGATCGCGCGCTCGAGGCTCTGCCGGTATCCGCTCACGACGATCACATTGTCATCGGCCGCCGTCTCCTCGGCGGCATCATCGGACACGGGCATTTGCTCCTCGCTCTGCGCGGCGGCGGGGACGGCGGCCAGGGCGGCGATCGCCGCACCGAGCATGAAGGGTGTCGAACGGCCGAGGCCATGGCGTGAAGTTCTCATCTGGATTGGTCCCTCATAAAAATGACTTGGTCGGTGCTGTCGCGCTCAAGTTCATCCCCCCGCCGGATCCATCGTTTCGCCCGTGCCGTTGTGGCCGCGGCGGTTATGCGCATGCTGCTGAAGTCGGTCGCATCCGTCCGGGGCCCCGGCTGCGGCAGCCACGGGTGACCGGACGGCTGCTGCAAGCGGCAGCGCAATCCGGCGAACCGTGAATGCATATCTCCCCAGCCGGACCCCCTCGGTAGGGCGGCATTGGAGGAGCGTTGTGACGCCCGAATTACGGCTTGGTGTCAGCCGTGTTAATCGGCGAATATCTCGGGCGAGCCGGTCGGTTTCGAGAGTCTCGCCCTCGCACGCCCTGCCCGAGGCCTCGCGAACTGGCGTAGGAACGCGAGGATTTCTTCCTGCGTTTGAGCTAGGAGCGGGATCGCTGGCCGTTCAGCCCATCGTACCGCGATTGCGGTTCTTACAATTGAGGTTTGCCATTCTCGATCGATTCAAAGTTCTGCCCCAGTACCTGCTCCCCAAGCAGGCGCTGACCGTCCTGGCCGGCCGCATCGCCGGCGCGCGGGCGGGCACAAGGACGACGCGGCTGATCCGCTGGTTTGCGGGCAAATACGGTGTCGACATGAGCGAGGCCGGGAATGCGGACATCGCGAGCTACCAGACCTTCAACGAGTTCTTCACCCGGTCGCTGAGGGCGGGAGCGCGCCCGATCGCCGAGGCCGATTTCGTCTCTCCGGTCGACGGCACGATCAGCCAGTTCGGCGGAATCGACGATCACCACATGGTGCAGGCCAAGGGGCACCGGTTCACCACGACCGAGCTGGTCGGCGGCGACGCCGAACTGGCGGCGCAGTTCCGCCACGGCAGCTTCGCCAATCTCTACCTGTCGCCGAGGGATTATCACCGTCTGCACATGCCCTGCGAGGGTAGGCTGACCCGAATGATCCATGTGCCCGGGGCGCTGTTCTCGGTGAACCCCGTCACCGCGCGCGGCGTGCCCAGGCTGTTCGCCCGCAACGAGCGCGTGGTCTGCGTGTTCGACTCTCCCGCGCACGGCCCTTTCGTGATGGTGCTGGTCGGCGCGACCATCGTCGGCAGCATGGCGACGGTGTGGCACGGGGTGGTGAACCCGAAACGCAGCGGCAAGCTGGCCGAATGGACCTATCCCGACCGGGATATCGTGCTGGCGCAGGGCGATGAGATGGGGCGGTTCCTGCTCGGTTCGACGATCGTCATGCTGTTCGGCTGCGGCGCGATAGAATTCAATCGCGACTGGAAACCCGAAGGACCCGTGCGTCTGGGCGAACGGATGGGCGACGCTCCGGCATAGGCCGGCCCCGTTTCAGGCGGCCGGCCCGCAGCGAATGCCGCGCGCCCGAGGCTACCCCACGACCCCCGCGCTCGCCAGCACCGCGAGCGTGAGCATATCGGGAGCGATCGCGGTCATCGGCGCGATCTGGACGGGTTTTTCCATCCCGATCATCATCGGTCCGATGGTCGCCTCGCCGCCCAGCTCGCGCAGCAGCTTGGCCGAGAGATTGGCCGACTGCAGCCCGGGCATGATCAGCACATTGGCGGGGCCAGAGAGGCGGCTGAAAGGATAGAGCTTCATCACCTTGGGGTTGAGCGCGGCATCGGGGGCCATCTCGCCCTCGTATTCGAAGCCCGGATCGCGTTCGTCGAGCAGCGCCACCGCGGCGCGGATATTGTCGAGCCACTGGCCGGAAGGGTTGCCGAAGGTCGAATAGGACAGGAAGGCGACCCGCGGCTCGTGTCCCATCCGCCGCGCGACATAGGCGGTCTCGGTGGCGATATGCGCCAGTTCCTCGGCGGTCGGCCGCTCGTTGATGGTGGTGTCGGCGAGGAAGGTGGTGTGGTTCTTGCCGATCATCATGTGGATGCCGAAGGGGGTCGCACCCGGCTTGGGATCGAGCACCCGGCCCACTTCGCGCGCGCTCTGGCTGAAGGTCCGGGTCAGCCCGGTGATCATCGCATCGCCATGCCCCAGCGCCACCAGCAGCGCGGCAAAGACGTTGCGCTCCTGATTGACCATCCGGGCGACATCGCGCTCGGTGTAGCCGCGCCGCTGCAGCCGCTTGTAGAGATAGGCGTTCATCGCCGGGACCTTGTCCGACAGCGCCGAATTCTCGATGATGTAGCTGTCGGGATCGTCGACCGCGAGCTCGACCAGCTTCTCGCGCACCTTCTCGGTGCGGCCGACCAGGATCGGTTCGCCATAGCCGAAATCGCGGAACTGGATCGCGGCGCGCAGCGCCACTTCCTCTTCCGCCTCGGCGAAGACCATCCGGCTGGGGTTGGCCTTGGCGAGGCTGTAGATATTGGTCAGCGCGGCGGTGGTCGGGTTGAGCCGCGATTTGAGCCGATGCGCGTAGTCCTCGAAATCCTCGATGTGCTTGAGCGCGACGCCCGAATCCATCGCCGCTTTCGCGACCGCGGAGGAGACCACCTCGATCAGCCGCGGGTCGAAGGGCGCGGGGATGATGTAGTCGCGCCCGAAGGTGTGGTTGACGCCGTAGGCGGCGGCGACTTCCTCGGGCACGCGCTCGCGCGCCAGCCGCGCGATCGCCTCGGCGGCGGCGATCTTCATCTCCTCGTTGATCGTGGTCGCCTGGACGTCGAGCGCGCCGCGGAAGATGAAGGGGAAGCCCAGGACGTTGTTGACCTGGTTGGGATAGTCGCTGCGCCCGGTGGCGATGATCGCATCGGGGCGCACGGCCTTGGCCTCTTCGGGCATGATCTCGGGGACCGGGTTGGCCATCGCGAAGATGATCGGCTGGTCGGCCATATGCGCGACCCATTCGGGCTTGAGCGCCCCGGCGGCGGAAAGGCCGAGGAAGATATGCGCGCCGACCAGCGCCTCTTCCATGCTGCGCGCGTCGGTGTCGACCGCATGCGCGCTCTTCCACTGGTCCATGCTTTCCTCGCGGCCGCGATAGATCGGGCCGTCGCGGTCGCAGACGATGACGTTTTCGTGCGGCATCCCCATCGCCTTGACCAGCGCGGTGCAGGCGAGCGCCGCGGCGCCCGCGCCCGCGACCACCATCTTGCAGTCCTTGAGCGCGCGCCCGGTCAGCTCGCAGGCGTTGATCAGCCCCGCGACCGCGATGATCGCGGTGCCGTGCTGGTCGTCATGCATCACCGGGATGTTCATCCGGTCGCGCAGCGCGGCCTCGATGATGAAGCATTCGGGCGCCTTGATGTCTTCCAGATTGATCCCGCCGAAGGTCGGCTCCATCAGCGCGACCGCGTTGATGAAGGCTTCGGGATCCTCGGTGTCGAGCTCGATGTCGATCGCATCGACATCGGCGAAGCGCTTGAACAGGACCGCCTTGCCTTCCATCACCGGCTTGGCGGCGAGCGCGCCGAGATTGCCCATGCCCAGGATGGCGGTGCCATTGGTGATCACCGCGACGAGGTTGGAGCGCGCGGTGTAGCGCGCGGCGTTGGCGGGATCGTCGGCGATCGCCTGGACCGGATGCGCGACGCCGGGCGAATAGGCGAGGCTGAGGTCGCGCTGGGTGGCCATCGGCTTGGAGGCGACGATCTCGATCTTACCCGGGCGGATCGTCTCGTGGTAGAACAGGGCCTCGCGCTCGGTGAAACCGGTCTGCTTCTCTTCGGCCATCTGGCATCTCCATTCGCTTTCGGCCCCGCCCTAACCCCCGATCCCGCGAAGCGATAGGGGAAAGGCCGGGCCCCGGCGCTTCCCGAATCGCCCCGCGCTTGGCACTCGGGCAGCATGGCCGGCGGCGACACCCCGATGATGCAGCAATACCACGCACTCAAGCAGCAGGCGGGGGATGCGCTGCTGTTCTATCGGATGGGCGATTTCTTCGAACTGTTCTTCGACGACGCCAGGGTCGCTGCGGGCATCCTCGACATCGCGCTGACCAGCCGCGGCGCCCATGACGGCGAACCGGTGCCGATGTGCGGGGTGCCGGTGCACGCCGCGGAAGGCTATCTCGCGCGGCTGATCCGCGGCGGTTGCCGGGTGGCGATCGCCGAGCAGGTCGAGACGCCCGAGGAGGCGAAGAAACGCGGCGGCTCCAAGGCGCTGGTGGCGCGCGACATCGTGCGCTTCGTCACAGCGGGCACGCTGACCGAGGATGCGCTGCTCGACCCGCGCAGCGCCAATCTGCTGGTCGCGATCGCTCCCTTGCGCGATGCGGTGGGGATCGCCGCCTGCGATATCTCGACCGGGCGGATGGAGCTGGAACAATGCGCGCCCGAGGCGCTCGAGGCGGCGCTGGCGCGGCTGGGCGCGAGCGAGCTGGTGGTGCCCGAGGATTGGGGCGCAAGCTCGACGAGTCCCCGCTTAGGCGGGGACCTCAGGCCACAAGCGGATCGCCAGCGGCCCGAGACCCCCGCCTACGCGGGGGATCAGAGCGCCACCCTGCGACCGCGCGGCGAATTCCGCAGCGAGGATGGCGAGGCGCGGCTCAAGCAATTGCACGGGCTCGCCACGCTGGACGGTTTGGGCGATTTCACGCGGGCCATGCTGGCCGCGGCGGCCGGGCTGCTGGCCTATCTCGACCATGCCGGGCGCGGCGAGATGCCCTTCCTGCTGCCGCCGCGCGCGCGCGGGGCCGCGGCGCATCTGGCGATGGATGCCGCCACAAGGTCCAGCCTCGAGATTCTCGCCGCGCAATCGGGCGGGCGCGAGGGCAGCCTGCTGGCGACGGTCGATCGCTGCGTCACCGGCGCGGGCGCGCGGCTGCTGGCCGAGGATCTGGCCGCACCGCTCGCCGAACGGACCGCGATCGTCGCGCGGCTGGCGGCGGTGCAGCATTTCCAGGCCGACCCGCTGCTGCGCGCCGATCTGCGCGCCCTGCTGCGCGGGGCGCCCGATATCGGCCGTGCGCTGGGGCGGGTGGTCGCGGGCCGCGGCAGCCCACGCGATCTCGGCCAAGTACGCGACGGACTGTCCGAGGCGCGGCGGATTCGCGATCTGCTGCAGGCCGGCACCGATCTGCCCGAGCTGCTCGCGCGGACGACCGCGGCGCTGGGCGGGCATGCCGAGTTGGTCGATCATCTGGGTCTGGCGCTGGTGCCCTCGCCCCCGACCGAGCGCTCGCAGGGCGGATTCATCGCCGCGGGCTACGACCACGCGCTCGACGCCTTGCGCGAGACAAGCGGCAACGCCCGCCGCGCGATCGCCGCGCTCGAGGCGAGATATCGCGACGAGACCGGCACCCCCTCGCTCAAGATCAGACACAACAAGGTGCTGGGCTATTTCATCGAAGTGCCCGCCAAACACGCCGACCGGCTGATGGCGGCGGACAGCGGCTTCAGCCATCGCCAGACCATGGCCGGCGCGGTGCGGTTCAATTCGCTGGGGCTGCACGAGGAGGCGACAAGGATCGCCGAGGCGGGCGGGCACGCGCTCGCGGCCGAGGAGACGCATTTCGAGGCCTTGGTCGAAGAAGTGGTGGCCCGCCGCGAGGCGATCGCCGCGACCGCCGAGGCATTGGCGCGGATCGACGTCACCGCAGGGCTCGCCGAACGCGCGGTCGAGGGCGGCTGGTGCCGGCCCGAACTGGTCGACGAGCCCTGTCTGGAGATCGAGGCGGGGCGCCATCCGGTGGTCGATCAGGCGTTGTCGCGCGGCAATGAGCGCTTCGTCGCCAACGACTGCGTGCTTTCGCCCCAGGACCGGCTGTGGCTGATCGGCGGGCCCAATATGGGCGGCAAATCGACCTTCCTGCGCCAGAACGCGCTGATCCTGCTGCTGGCGCAGGCGGGCAGCTTCGTCCCCGCGACCAGCGCCCGCGTGGGCATCGCCGACCGCTTGTTCAGCCGGGTCGGCGCTTCGGACAATCTGGCGCGCGGGCGCTCGACATTCATGGTCGAGATGGTCGAGACCGCGGCGATCCTCGCGCAGGCGACCGAGCGGAGTTTCGTCATCCTCGACGAGGTCGGGCGCGGGACCTCGACCTATGACGGGATGGCGCTGGCCTGGGCGGTGGTCGAGGCGGTGCACGAGACCCTGCGCTGCCGCTGCCTGTTCGCGACGCATTATCACGAGCTCTCGCGGCTGGCCGAGACCTGCGATTCATTGAGCCTTCACCATGTCCGCGCGCGCGAATGGAAGGGCGATCTGGTGCTGCTCCACGAGCTGGCGCAGGGCGCGGCGGATCGCAGCTACGGGCTCGCGGTGGCGCGGCTAGCGGGGGTTCCGCCGCCCGTGCTCAAGCGCGCGAAGGCGGTGCTCGACAAGCTCGAGAAAGGACGCAGCGAAACCGGCGGGCTGGCGGCCGGCCTGGGCGAGCTACCGCTGTTCGCGGCCAGCATGGCGGCGGCGAAAGAGCCTCGAAGCGATGGCTTGCGCGACCGCTTCGAGGCTCTCGATTTAGACCGGCTCAGCCCGCGCGAGGCGCTCGACCTGCTTTACGAACTCAAGCGGGAAGCGGCCGAACCCGGCGATCCCGCCTGACCGCCCGCGAGACCACCGAGATCAGGTGCCGTCGCCGCGCAGCCCGTCGGGCTTGTGCTCCTTGCCGAATTTGTCGACATTGTCGTCGTGATTGGGCTCGCCCTTGAAGGCATCCATATCCACCCTTCCCGAACTTTCCATGTCGCGCATGTGATCGACCAGGTCCTGGGTCGAATCGTTCATCAGCCCGGAGGAATTGCCGCTCTTGACGCTCTCGGTGGGTGAACCGGTATTCGGCGTCAGCTGCTGCGCCTCGGTGGCGACTTCCTGCGCCTGGTTGCGGTGATCGTCCTGCTCGTCATTGTGCATTTCGGGGGCCTGGTCGGCCATCCGCTCTTCCTTGCTCTCGCCGACGTCGGGCTTGGTGTTCTTGTTGTCGCTCATTGGAACCTCCTTCGGAGCCAGAACGAGCAGCGCAGGCCGAGGGTTCCACCTAGCGCGTCGGAACCGGTTCCTCGCCGGTGTAATCGTAGAAGCCGCGCCCGGTCTTGCGACCCAGCCAGCCGGCCTCGACATATTTCACCAGCAGCGGCGCGGGCCGGTATTTGGAATCGCGGGTGGTCTTGTAGAGCACCATCAAGATGTCGAGACAGGTGTCGAGCCCGACGAAATCGGCGAGCTGCAGCGGCCCCATCGGGTGGTTGAGCCCCAGACGGCAGCCCTTGTCAATATCCGCGATCCCTGCGGTCGCCTGCCCGAGCACGAACACCGCCTCGTTGATCATCGGCAGCAGGATGCGGTTGACCACGAAGCCGGGCTGGTCCTGGCTGAGCACCACTTCCTTGCCCAGCCCCTCGGCGAAGGCCACGGTGCGCTGCGTGGTTTCCTCGCTGGTGGCGAGCCCGGGGATGACCTCGATCAGCTTCATCACCGGCACCGGGTTGAAGAAATGCAGCCCGATGAAGCGCGCCGGATCGGGCGAGAAATTCGCCATGCGGGTGATCGGGATCGAGCTGGTGTTGGACGCCAGGATCGCCTCGGCGCCCAGCAGCTTGCCGACTTTCTCGAAGATCGCCTGCTTGATTTCCTCGCGCTCGGTGGCGGCCTCGATGATGAGATCGGCCTGCGCCATGGGCGCGTAGTCGCCGATCGGGGTGATCCGCGCGAGCGTGGCCTCGGCCTCGGCGATCTCCAGCTTGCCCTTGCCGACAAGCTTGCCCAGCGCGGCGTCGATGCCCTTGTGCGAGGCCTGCGCGGTGGCGAGATCGACATCGGCGAGCAGGACGTCGACGCCATGCATCGCCACGGTCTGGGCGATGCCCGAACCCATCTGGCCCGCGCCGATCACGGCCACTGTCTCGGTCATCGGCTTGGTCATCGATAATCCCTTCGCACTTGCAGCAAAGTGCGGCTGTTATCCGCCAGAGCCGTGCTTGGCTAGCGGTTCGCGCCCGGGACCCATTTCACATCGTCCGCGCCATCGGCGTTGGCGACCCGCGCGAGGACGAAGAGATAGTCGGACAGCCGGTTGATATAGGCGAGCGCCTGCGGGTTGACGGCTTCCACCGCAGCGAGCGCGACCATCGCGCGCTCCGCCCGCCGCACCGCAGCGCGCGCGATATGGGTGCGCGCCGCCGCCTCGCTGCCGCCCGGCAGGATGAAGCTGGTCAGTGGCTCGAGCCGGGCATTGGCTTCGTCGATCCGCGCCTCGAGCCAGTCGACCTGCGCCGCGACGATCCGCAGCACCATCTGCGAGGGCGCGAAATCGTCGCCCTCTGCCGCCGGGGTTGCGATATCGGCGCCCAGATCGAACAGGTCGTTCTGAATTCGGAACAGCGCTTCGCTCAGTTTCCCGGCATCGACGCTGCGATGAGCGGCAGCGCGGGGAAGCTCGGCCGCAAGCCCGATGGCGCTGTTGGCCTCGTCGACCGCGCCGATCGCTTCCATCCGCGGCGCGTGCTTTTCCAGCCGCGAGCCGTCGACCAGCCCGGTGGTGCCGTCATCGCCGGTGCGCGTGTAGATCTTGTTGAGCTTGACCATCGTCCATCCCTGTCGTCGACCGTATCGGCGAATGCCGGGGACGTCCCTCGATCATGTGGGCCGTGAAAGCAACCGGGGCGGCGCGCCCCGGCAGCGGCGCTATTGCGCCATCATCAGCATCACCGCGACGACCACGACCGCGAGCGCCTGGTACTTGATCCGGGCGAACATCATCTTGTTCTGCATCGCCTGCATGTCGGTCGAGGTTTCGCCCCGCCCGGTCTCCAGATCGATCTTGGTGGTCTTCATGAAGGCCACGATCCCGCGCACCAGCGAGACGACCACGAAGAGACACAGGATGACGAGCAGGATGATGAGGAATGTGTTCATAGCCCAAGCAATCTAGGCGCTGCCGAGCGAAATGCCAGCCGGTAATCGGTGCAAGCGCAGTTGCGCGGCAAGCAAGAGGCCATCCTCGCCCCTTGTCCGCCGGTCCGCCAGCGAGGGCGAATTGCGCCGCTTGGCGAGCTTCCTGCCCTCCGCATCGAGCAACAGCGGATGGTGGTGCCAGCGCGGCACGGGCAGGCCGAGCAGCGCCTGCAGCAACCGGTGGACATGGCTGGCACTGAACAGGTCCTGCCCGCGGGTGACCAGCGTGACGCCGTCGGCGGCATCATCGAGCGTGGCGGCGAGGTGATAGCTCGCGGGCTCGTCCTTGCGCACCATCACGACGTCGCCAAGCAGTTCGGGCCGCGCCGCCTGCTCGCCCGCGAGCGCGTCGGTCCAGCTCAGCGGGCCGGTGACGGCGAGCGCTTTTGCGACATCGAGCCGCCAGGCAACGGGGCGCCCTTCGACGGGACCCTCGCGCCGGCAGCGCCCGCTATAGACCGGGCCCTCGGGGCCGATGCTCGCGGCATCCTCGGTGATTTCTGCTCTCGTGCAGCTGCAGGGATAGAGCAGGCCTTCCCCGCGCAATGCCTCCGCCGCGCGCGCATAGTCGGCCAGCCGGGTCGATTGCGCCGGCACCTCGTCCCATTCCAGCCCCAACCAGGCCAGATCGAGCCGGAAGTCTTCGGCCAGTTCGCTCCGCGAGCGCGCGCCGTCGATATCCTCGATCCGCAGCAGGAAGCGCCCGCCCGCCGCGCGCGCGAGATCATGCGCGACGATCGCCGAATAGGCGTGGCCGAGATGCAGCGGACCGTTGGGGCTGGGAGCGAAGCGGGTGACGGTCAAAGTGGCGCCTCGGTCACTGGGTGGCGGGACAAGTTTGTGGATAGGCTGTCTGTAACAGGCTTGACGCTTTTTCTTGCAAGTGCATTCTCGCTGCATCGGAGGAACGCTCGACGTGCTGAGAGCCGAACTGATCGAACGGGCCGCAAGGTTCCGCACCAGCGACGAGGACCCTTCTCGGGATCTCCAGTCCTGCCCCTCGCTTGTGCTCAATGCGGACTACACCCCGCTGTCCTATTACCCGCTCAGCCTGTGGCCGTGGCAAACCGCGATCAAGGCGATCTTCCTCGACCGGGTGGACGTGATCGAAAGCTACGATCGCCACGTCCACTCGCCCTCGCTCGACATGAAGATCCCCAGCGTGATCGCGCTCAAGCAATATGTGAAACCGAGCGAATTTCCCGCCTTCACCCGCTTCAACCTGTTCCTGCGCGACCGGTTTTCCTGCCAGTTCTGCGGCAGCCAGAGCCATCTGACCTTCGACCACGTCCTGCCGCGGCGGCTGGGCGGACGGACGACCTGGGAAAACATCGCCACCGCCTGCGCCCCCTGCAACATGAAGAAGGGCGGGCGCACGCCCCAGCAGGCGGGGATGCAGCTCTACGCCGAACCGATCCGCCCGACGCACTGGCAATTGCAGCAGCACGGCAAGCAGTTTCCGCCCAACTATCTGCACGAGACGTGGCGCGACTGGCTTTATTGGGACATCGAGCTGGAGGCCTAGACCGCTTGCGGTGCGAGGGTGGCGAGGCCGGGCCATGGATTGCCTCGCTTCGCTTGCGATGACGGGTTAGTCGGGTGGTGACCACAAACCTTCGTCATGGCGAGGAGCGCAGCGACGACGCCATCCATGGTGCTATCGCTGCAGTTCGAAGAACAGGTCGCGCCATTCCGGGTTCGCCGCCTCGATCAGCGCGATTTTCTTACCTCGCGATCCACCCTTGAGCTGCTTCTCGCGGGCTATCGCGTAGTCCATCGTCGCGTGGAGTTCGAACCATACCAGCCGCTTGCACCCGTAGCGCTGGGTGAAACCCTCCACCTCGCCTTCGCGATGCTGCCAGGCTCGCCGGGGCAGATCCGAAGTCACCCCGCAGTAGAGCGTCCCGTTGCGGTGATTGGCCATGAGGTAGACCGCGGGCTGGAAATAGCGGTGTTGGGCCATGGATTGCTTCGCTTTCGCTCGCAATGACGAGGGTGGGTTGGGCAGTCCCTATCCCTCCCCTCCCTTACCACCCTTTCGTCATGGCGAGGAGCGTTAGCGACGACGCCATCCATGGTGGGGCGCCCGCTAATGGCTCGCTTCCCGTCGTGGATTGCTTCGCTTCGCTCGCAATGACGAATTACGGCTAGGTGACCGCCGACCGCTGCGAATACTCGGGCCGCTGCCACTCCCCGCTCGCGAAAACTTCCCCCAGATGCCGCGCCGCCTCCGCCATATCCTCGAACCGCAGATAGGCGGGCGCGAAGCCGAGCCTCAGGATGTCGGGGTCGCGGAAATCGCCGATCACGCCGCGGGCGATCAGCGCCTGGCTCAGCGCATAGGCCTCGGGGTGGCGGAAGGAGAGCTGGCTGCCGCGCTGCGCGGGATCGGTGGGACTGACGAGGTCGAGATCGAGCCCGTGGGCGGCAAGACAGGTACGGAAGAATTCCGATAGTGCCTGCGATTTGGCGTAGAGCCGGTCCACCCCGATCTCGGCGATCAGCTCCACCCCGACCTCGAGCGCCGCCAGTCCGAGGATCGGCGGGGTGCCGCACAGCAGCTTCTCGATCCCCGGGGCGGCTTCGTAATCGTCGCTGAAGGCGAAGGGCGCCCGGTGGCCGAACCAGCCGGTCAGCGGTTGCCGGGCCTCCTCCAGATGCCGCTCGGCGACATAGGCATAGGCGGGCGCGCCGGGTCCGCCGTTGAAATATTTGTAGCCGCAGCCGACCGCGAAATCGGCCCGGCAGGCGTCGAGACCAACCGGCAGCGCACCGCCCGAATGCGACAGATCCCACAGCACCAGCGCGCCCGCCTCGTGCGCGGCGCGCGTCAGGTCGACCATGTCGAACAATTCGCCGGTCTTGTAATGCGCATGGGTGAGCATCAGCAGCGCAACGCCGTCGTCGAGCGCATCGACCAGCTTGCCGCGCTCCGCCAGCCGGCGCTCGGCCAGCCCCTGCTTTTCCAGCCCGGCGATCATGTAGAGATCGGTGGGGAAATTGCCCGGTTCGCTGAGGACCACCTTACGCCCGGGTTGCATAGCAAGCGCGGCGGAGATCAGCTTGAAGAGGTTTACGCTGGTGCTGTCGCAGGCGATCACCTCGTGCGGCTGCGCGCCCACCAGCGGGGCGATCTTGCCCCCGACGCGCTGGGGCATGGTGATCCAGTCGGCGCTGTTCCAGCTGCGGATCAGGTCCTGGCCCCATTCCTGCGCCACCACTTCGGCCAGCCGTGCCGGGGTCGCCTTGGGCAGGCAACCCAGCGAATTGCCATCGAGATAGATCACCCCCTCGGGCAGGACGAAGCGCTCGCGATAGGTCGCAAGGGGATCGGCGGCGTCGAGTTCGCGCGCGCGCTGCTGCATGTCGGCGCTCATGCCAGCTCGCGCAGAATAGCGCGGCACAGCCCGGCATCGCCGCCCGCCACCTTGAGAGGCAGCGAGATCAGCTCGTAGCGGCCTTCGGGCACCTCATCGAGCACCAGCCCTTCGAGGATCCGCATGTCGTGCTCGAGCACCGCCTTGTGCGCCGCCATGGTCTTGCTCTCCTGCGGATCGACCGAGGGCGCGTCGGTGCCGATCAGCTTGACCCCCTGCAGCGCCAGCCATTCCACCGTCTCGGGCGCGATCGGCAGCCAGTCGCTGCGCCATTCACCGTGCGGGAAGGCGTCCCAGGTGCGGAACAGCACGCGGTCGGCGCTGTCGATCGAGGGCAGGTCGGCGACATCCACCGCGCCGCGCACCCCGCGCGCATCGACCACCAGGCAGGTGCCGATATAGGGATCGAGTTCCATCCCCGCGGCGTCGAGCCCGCCTGCCGCGTAATGCAGCGGCGCATCGGCATGGGTGCCCGAATGCGTACTCATGCTCATCCGGCCGACGTTGACCGGCGAGCCCTCCTCCATCTTCCAGCTCCGCTCGAACCCGAACTCGGTGTCGCCCGGCCAGACCGGCAGCCCCGGGCGCAGCACCTGGCTGATATCCCAGAGGCGGCGCGCGGATTTCCAGCTGGTCAAAGCGCGGTCCTCACGCTCAGGAGTTCGGGGAAGAAGGCCTGTTTGAGCACCCCCGCGAGATAGGGCACGCCCGGTGTGCCGCCGGTGCCCCTCTTGAAGCCGATGATCCGCTCGACCGTCTTGAGATGCCCGAAGCGCCAGCGCTGGAAGTGGTATTCCAGATCGACCAGCTTCTCGGCCAGTTCGTAGAGATCCCAGCAGTCCTGCGGGTTGCGGTAGATTTCCGCCCAGACCGCCTCGAGCGCGGGCGAATGCTCCCAGGTGAGCCCGTGGTTGCGCTCGAGCACATCGGCGGGCAGGTCGAAGCCGCGGCGCGCGAGCAGATGCACCACCGCGGCGTAGATGCTGGGCCGCTCCAGCTCGGCGCGCAGTTCCGCCGCCACGGGCGGCACCGCCTCGTGCATGGTGATCATGTCGGGATTGCGCCCCCCGAGCAGGAATTCCATCATCCGGTACTGCGCCGACTGGAACCCGGAGGATCCCCCCAGATGCGGGCGCAGGGTGGAATAATCGTGCGGGGTCATGGTCGAGAGCACGTCCCAGCTCTGGATCAGCTGCCCCTGCGCGCGCGCGACCCGGGCGAGCATCTTGAAGGCGGGGCGCAGATCGTCGGCGGCGATGCAGTCGCGCGCGGCCTGCAGCTCGTGGAGGCACAGCTTGAGCCACAGCTCGCTCGCCTGATGGACGATGATGAACAGCATCTCGTCATGCGCATCGGAGGCAGGATGCTGCGCCGCGAGGATGCGGTCGAGATCGAGATAGGAGGCATAGGTTACGTCTGCGGTCATGCCGGCTGCCCTAGCGCGAACCGCACGGTTGCGAAACTACCCGTCGATCACCCGCGCCGCGGGATGGTGCTTGTCGAGATGCTTGCGGATGATCCGCAGATTGCGCGTGTTGGAGCGGAACACCAGATCGAAGGCGTCGCCGACCAGCGGCACCGCGCCGATCGCGGTGTCGACCGCGACATTGCCCGCCATGCGCCACAGTTTCCACTTGGGCATGCCGAGGTTCTTGCCCTCCCAGACGATATAGGCGCCCATAGCCGCGGTGATCAGATCGCCCACTACCGGCACCAGCCCGACGATCGCATCGAGCCCGACCGGATAGTTCACCCCCGGGATCCGGAAGCTGCGCTCGAGCACCTGTTCGAGCGCTTCGACCCGGCGGCGGATCGCGACCGGATCGTTGCCGGTCGGCAGGTCGAGCCCCATCGGGATCGGGCGCTTGGGGTCTTGCGGTTGCATCGGCTCTACATGGGCGCGCGCGAAAGCGGGAACAAGGGGTGGAAGTTCCAGGGGTTCTCGGAGAAGCCGACCACTTCCGCGCGCGCCAGCGACCAGCGGATCGGTGCGCCGATGGGGATGTAGCCATTGAAGGCGGCAAAGGCGGTTTCCGCTTCGGCGAGATAGCTCACCTGTTCGGCGGGATCGCGCGATTCGGCGGCGAGTTCGACGAGGAAATCGACATCGGGGGAACACAGCGCGCGCGACACTGCGCAGTTGAACTGGTTCAGGAACCAGCGCGCCCCGGCGTAGCGCGCCACCCGGTCGCGCAAGGCCAGATCGCTGCGATCTTCCATCCCGACGCGCTCCAGCGCAACTCCGATCTCGCCATATTGCCCCGCCAGTTCATCGAACAGGATGTCCGACCCCGGCCCTTCGGGCAGCGCGAGCCGCAGCGAGACCTCGGCATCGTTCTGCGCCTCCCAGGCCGCCACTCGCCGCGCCGCCTCGGCGCGGCGTTCCTCGATCGACAGCGCGATCCAGCGTTCGGGAACCGAGCCATCGTCATTGGGCAGGCCGGGCGCGACCACCCGGGTGGTCGGAATCCAGCCGCCGATGTTGAACGGCTCGATCAGCGCTGGGCGGTCGAGCGCCATCGAGAGCGCCTCGCGATTGGTGGGGGCGCTCAGAAATCCGGTGGCGCGGCGGATATCGAGACCGAACAGCCCCCGAGCGGCATCGAAACGGATGGTCCCGCGCGCCAGAGCACCGATATCCGCCAGCGGCAGATCGACCAGCCGGCCGTTGAGCACCAGATCGTAGCGGCCCGAGGAAAAGCCGTCGGTCGCCTCGCGGGCATCGACCGCATAGACCCGCACCGGGTTCACTGCCTCCTCCCAATCGGGTTGCTGGGGCAGGCCGCGTTCCTCGGGCCGCAGCGGGGTGAGATCGGCGGCTGCGCCATCGCGGGCGAAGCGCATCGGGCCGACCTCCGCTTCGCCGAGCACCAGCCCCATTTCGGGCTGGGCGAGCAATTGCAGCAGATCGGGCATCGGGCTGTTGAGGCGGATTTCGACCACGCGCCCGGTCATCGCCCGCACGTCGCGAATCTTGGCGAGGTCGAGCCCCATGGTGGTGCCCTCGAGCGCGGCAAGCGTACGGTTGAGCGAGGCGCGCACCGCTTGGGCGGTCAGGCGGTCGCCATCGGGGAAGTCGAATTCGCGGATCCGGAAGATGTAGCTTTCGCCATCGTCGGTCACGATCCAGCGTTCGGCTATGGCGGGCACGACCTGTCCCTGCTCGTCGAGCGCAACCAGCCCCTGCCGCGTCGCAGCACGCAGGTGCTGGCCTTCGAAGGGCAGGCGCAGTCCGTCGGCAAAGAGGCCCTGTTGGGTGCCGATGATCGCCACATCGGTCACGCCGTCGCCCTCGCTCGCGCTGCAGGCGGCCAGCGCCATCAGGAGCGGCGCGATCAGAAAGGACGATGCAAAAAGGGGGCGCATGATTGGCGCCGAGGCCTAGCAGGTGGCCGACCGTGCGTCAGCAGCAAGCTGCAGGCGCGCGCCTAAATCCGGCGGATGCTGCGATCCGTGCCGTCATATCTCGGAGCGTCGAGCACCGGGCGGGCAAAAGAAGGCACTTCCGATCCCTTGGTGCCGACCGGGGCGCGGGCGAGCTTGGGATCGATTTCCTTGTCGAAAGCCACGCCGATGCGCGAACCCTGGACCCAGGCGACATTGCCCTTCACCTTGCCGACATTGCGCAGTTCGGCGGTGAGGCGAGTACCGCGTTCGACCTCGAATTCACCCTCGACCATCATTCCGCCGGCCGAAAGATTGCGAACCTTGCCGCGCACGGATTCGCCTCTCCCGTCGAAGCTGATCTGCGCCATCAGGAACAGGCTGTCGCGATCCAGATTTCGCGTATCGACAGCGGACATGGTGGTGAATTCCTCTTGTGCGCTCGCGCCGGATGTGATGCCCGCGCTATTTGTGCGACCGGCTTCTGGCTAGCAACAAAGGCTGAACAAAGAGTAAGCAGTAGCGCGATTGTCCGCCCCTTTGCGGGCCTTGCTTCAGTCGTCGCGGGAAATCTTCTCGCGGCGCTCGTGCGCCTCCTGCGCCTCGACCGTCATGGTCGCCACCGGGCGCGCGATCAGCCGCTTCAGGCCGATGGGATCGCCGGTCACTTCGCAATAGCCATATTCGCCTTCGTCGATCCGGCGCAGCGCGGCGTCGATCTTGGCGGTGACCTTGCGCTGCCGGTCGCGGGTGCGCAGTTCGATCCCCCAGTCGGTCTCGCTCGACGCGCGGTCGGCGACATCGGGCTCGCGGATCGGACCGTCCTGGAGCGATTGCAGCGTGTGCTCGGCGGAATTGCGGATCGATCGCTTCCACTCGAGCAGCAGCATCCGGAAATAGTCGAGCTGGCGCTGAGACATATACGGCTCGTCCTCGCCGGGCAGATAGTCGTTGCCGACCGTCTGCCTGATCCGGACCAGCTCTTCCTTGTCTGCTTTTTCTGCGGACGCCGTCCCGACCATCGACCTCTATCCCGTTGTTTCAACCCTCTATTCGTACCGGACCACCGCCGACCCACTCGCCCCGGATCTTTCCGGCGGCGCCCACGAGTATCCGTTGGGCGCGGCCTATAGGCTCGGCTCAGGGGCGGCACAAGCGGCAATGCCGGGACCGCCCGCGCCGGCACCCCAGCTGTTGCGGTTTCCCCTCGCTTGCCACGCGCGCCGGCCCGCTTTTCGAGCGCCGCGTTAACCTTTTCTTGACCATAAGTTGGGAGGCATGGAGCGTCGGCTGAAGAGGGTGCCGGCCCGAACGGGGGAAATTCGATGCAATTCAAGGCAATCGAGGGCGGATGCGCCGAAGTGGTTCAGGGAGGAGAGGCGGATGCGCTGATCGCGGAATGTCTCGCAGCCTTCACCGGCGGCAGCGTGGATGCGCTCTACGATCTGGGGGTCGCGTTCTCGACCGGCAGCCACGGGGTGGTCTGCGACATGGTCGAGGCGCACAAATGGTTCAACATCGCCGCCTCGCGCGGTCACGACGAAGCCGCCTGGTGCCGCGCCGATATTGCGGACGAGATGACCGCGCGCGAAATCGCCGAAGCCCAGCGCCGGGCGCGCGAATGGCTGGGAATGGAAGGCCGCTGCGCCGCCTAGTTCGACCGCGCGGCCCTAGCCTTTGCGAAAGGGCGTCCGCTCGCCGAGAAACATCTTGTCCTGCGCCACGCCTTCGCGCTCGCGGGCGAGGAAATCCTCCACCGCCGCGCGAAATCCGGGTTCGGCGATCCAGTGCGCCGAGACGGTGGTGACGGGTTCATAGCCCCGCGCCAGCTTGTGCCCGCCCTGCGCGCCAGCCTCGACGCGGGTCAGGCCAAGTTCGATCGCCGCGTCGATCGCCTGATAATAGCACAGCTCGAAATGGAGGAAGCGGATGTCCTTCGTGCAGCCCCAATAGCGGCCGTAGAGCGCGTCGCGCCCGATGAAATTGAGCGCACCCGCCACCGGCTCATCGTCCTCGAAGGCGAGCACCAGCAACAGCGCATCGCCCATCCGCTGCTGGAACAGGTCGAAGGCCTCGCGGGTGAGATAGGGCGTCCCCCATTTGCGCGCGCCGGTGTCCTGATAGAAAATCCAGAACGCGTCCCAGTGCTCGGGCCGGATCTCGGCACCGCGCAGGCGCCGGATGGTCACCGCGCCCTGCGCCGCGGCGCGCTCCTTGCGCAGATCCTTGCGCTTGCGCGAGGACAGGTCGGCGAGAAAATCGTCGAAACCCGCGTAATCGCGATTGTGCCAGTGAAACTGGACGTCGTGGCGCAGCATCCAGCCCGCCTGCTCGAACAGCTTGTGCTGGCCCGCCTCGATGAAGGTCGCATGGGCGGAGGAAAACCCGTTCTGCGCGCAGAGCTGCTCTGCAGCCGCGAGCAGCGGCCCGGCCAGCGCCTCGTCCGTCATCAGCAGCCGCGGGCCGGTGGCGGGGGTGAAGGGCGCGGCAATCTGCAGCTTGGGGTAATAGCGCCCGCCCGCGCGCTGATAGGCGTCGCCCCAGCTGTGATCGAAGACATATTCGCCCTGGCTGTGGCTCTTGAGATAGGCGGGCATGGCGGCGCGCAGGGTTCCCTGCGCATCCTCGATGACGATCGGTGCCGCCTGCCAGCCGGTGCCCGCGCCGACGCTGCCCGAATCCTCCAGCGCGGTCAGGAAGGCGTGCGAAACGAAGGGATTGCCCGAGGGGTCGAGCGCGTCCCAATCGGCCCGGGCGAAAGCGCCCACCGAGCCACCGACTTTTGCAACCAGCGAGGCGTCGCTCATGCGAAGCCCTCGCCCTCGGCGATGGGGGCATCGGCGTGGAGCGCGGCGTGGCGCGCCTTTTCGGGCGTGTCGACGGTCCAGCTCGGCAGCGGGAAACCGCGCGCGCGCAGGCTGACCGACAGCGGATTGGGCAGCGCGCGGATGTCGTAGGCGACGAATTCGGGCTGCGCGTGCCAGAGCGCGAGGTGGCGCTGCCAGCGGTGCGGCGTCGGACCGTCGGCGGTCTCCTTGATGACCAGCCCGCGCACCGGCTCTGGCGCATGCTTCGCAAACCATTTCGGCACACGCGGGTCAAAACTCATAACCGCAACCGCACCCTGGTAGCCTTCCAGCGCCCGCGCAACCGCACGGCACGAGCGCTTGACGTCGTAGCCGGCGCGCGACTTGAGTTCGATCAGGATGGGCACCTGGCCCGCGACCAGTTCAAGCAGGTCTCCCAGCCGGGCGATGCGGTGCTCGGTATCGAGAAACGCGATCTGTCCCAGTTCCTGCGCGCTGTGCGCCGCCAGCGGCCCATCCACCCCGGTCAGCCGCTCGAGCTCCCAATCGTGGAGCAGCATCGCCTCGCCGTCGCGGCTGCGCTGGATATCGCATTCGACGCCATAGCCGGCCGCGATCGCGCCCGCGAAGGCGGCGAGCGAGTTCTCGGGCACGCCATCCGAATGGAGCCCGCGATGCGCGAAGGTCCAGTCGCGCAGCCAGCCGACCCGCGCGGGGTCGGGCGGCGTGGTCAGCAGGCGATCAAGCGTCGCGAACGGCAAGGATGGCGTCCACTTCGACCGCGGCGTCGAGCGGCAGCACGGGCACGCCGACCGCGCTGCGCGCGTGGCGGCCGCTCTCGCCGAACACCTCGAACATCAGGTCCGAGGCGCCGTTGACCACCTTGGGCTGGTCGGTGAATTCGGGCGTCGAGGCGACGAAGCCGCCCAGCTTGACGACCTGCGTGACTCGCTCGAGCAGGCCTGCGGCCTCGAGCTGCGCGAGGATCATCAGCCCGCAGGCGCGCGCCGCCTGCTGGCCGCGCTCGAGGCTTACATCCGCCCCCAGCTTCCCGGTCACCAGCGCGCCGTTGATGAAGGGCAATTGCCCCGAGACGAAGCACCAGCCGCCCTGCACCACCAGCGGCTGGTAGCTGGCGACGGGGGCGGCGGCTTTGGGGAGGTCGATGCCGAGGGTTTCGAGGCGGGCGGATATGCTCATGAGGGTTTTCCTTCGATACGGTCGAGCAGCCAGGGCAGCGCGGTGGCCCAGTCGTCGATGCGGGCGTCGGCGTGGCCGGCCTGGTGCGCGCAGTCGATATGCGGCGCCAGCGCCGGCTCGCCGCACAGATGCAGCGTGGTGATATCGGCGGCGAGCGTTTCGCGCGCCGACTGGTGGTGCTGCGGCAGGTCGTCGATGAAGATCGCCCGGCTGGGCTCGTATTCGGCGAGGATGCGCTGCAGCGCGGGACCCTTGGGGCCCTGGTTGGTGTAGACCTTGGCGTTCACGCCATGCTTGGCGAGCTGTTCGACGCGATGCAGCTGGTGTTCGTCGGTGAGATTGGTGAGGATCACCACATCGGCTTTCTCGGCGAGCGTGTTGATCCCGTCGATCGCGCCGATGATGGGCAATTGCCGATCCATCTGGGTGTCGAAGAACTGGCCGAGATAGCGCCAGATGTCCTTTTGCTCGAGCGGCTCACCGCTGTCGCGCCAGCGCATCGCGGTGCCGAAATCGGCGCCATCCATCCGGAAATCGACCTGCGTCTCCTCACCCAGCCAGTCGCGGAAATGCGCGACCATGTGCAGCAGCACCTCGTCGCAATCGGAAATTACCAGCGGGCGGTTCATGCGGAAAGGCTCCGTTGCGCGGCAATGATCCGCTGGGGGGGAACGCCAAGCGCCTCGGCGGCGGCAAGCAGGTCGGGTTCGTGCGCGGCGAGGAAGTCGAGCACCGCCGAAAGCACCGCGGGGTCGGTCAGCCCGTCGCGCAGCTGGTCCGGCGTGAGACCCGAGAGCGTCAGCAGCCGTTCGGCGCGGCGCTCGTCCTCGAGTATCCACACCAGCGCGGCCAGGGCCAGCGCTTCGGCTTTACCCGTGCCCGAGCCTGTGCCTGTCTCGCCGGCCTGTCTGCGCTCAAGAATTGTCAGCCTCCCGTGAAAGCCCTAACGCCCGCCGGATAGCGAGCAGGAGCGTGGTCCGTGGCAAAGAGAATCATGGTTGTCGAGGACAACGACCTCAACCGTAAGCTGTTTTGTGACGTGTTGAAGGCCAATGGCTATGAAGTGGTGCCGGTGGCCGACGGGCAGAACGTGGTGGAGACCGCGAGGAAGTACGATCCGCAGCTGGTGATCATGGATATCCAGCTGCCCAATATCTCCGGCATCGACCTGATCGCACAGCTCAAGCAGGATCCTGCCTTCGCGCAGACACCGATGCTGGCGGTCACCGCCTATGCCGGCAAGGGCGACGAGGAGCGGATCCGCGATGCCGGCGCGAGCGACTATCTCGCCAAGCCTGTCTCGATCGGCCCTTTCATGGCGGCGGTGAAGGCGCTGCTGGGCGATTGAGCACTTCAGCCGCGCTTCATCCGCTTGCCGCCATCGCTCGCCGCAGAGGAGGCGGACGCTTGACAAGCGGGCGGTCGAGCCGCTTTGACCCGCGCCTATGCGGCGGGGGATATCGTCTCCGCCGCCAGACAGAATTGGACCATGGATAATGGACAGAGCCGAAGTCGACAGTCGCATCCGCACGCAGGTTGCGCCCTTCAACACCAAGGGCGTCGCCATCGCCGAGGACACCTCGTTCCAGAATGATCTCGAGTTCGACAGCCTGACCGTGATGGATTTCGTCGCCGCGATCGAGGACGAGTTCGATATCATCATCACGATGAACGAGCAGGCCGAAATCGAGCGCTGGGGCCAGCTTATCGATGCGGTCCACCGGCTCGAGGCCGCGCGGGAGGCGGGCGCATGAGCGAGGGCATCATCCAGGCCGACCAGCCGCCCGAGCTGACCGGCGAATCGCCCGATCTGTTCAGCAAGTTCGACGATTTCATCGCGATGCGCCAGAGCGTGCTCGACACCGGGATCGAGGACCCGTTCAACCTGGTGATGGAGAAGGTTCTCTCCCCCACCCGCGCCATTTGCAACGGGCGCGAGACCATCCTGCTCGGCACCTACAATTACATGGGGATGACCTTCGATCCCGACGTGATCGAGGCCGGAAAACAGGCACTTACGGACTTCGGCAGCGGCACCACCGGCAGCCGGGTGCTCAACGGAACCTACCAGGGCCACCGCGAGTGCGAGGATGCCTTGCGCGAATTCTACGCCATGGATCACGCCATGGTGTTCTCGACCGGCTACCAGGCCAATCTGGGGATCATCTCGACCATCGCCGGCAAGGGCGATTACGTGGTGCTCGACATCGACAGCCACGCCTCGATCTGGGACGGCTGCGCGCTGGGCAATGCCGAGGTCGTGCCGTTCAAGCACAATGACGTCGCGGCACTGGAAAAACGGCTCAAGCGGATCCCCGCCGGCGCGGGCAAGCTGGTCGTCCTCGAAGGCGTCTATTCGATGCTCGGCGATGTCGCGCCGCTCAAGGAGATGGTCCGCATCTGCAAGGAGAACGGCGCGATGGTGCTGGTCGACGAGGCGCATTCGATGGGCTTCATCGGCGAGCACGGCCGCGGGGTCTGCGAGGACCAGGGGGTGATCGACGACGTCGATTTCATCATCGGCACCTTCTCCAAGAGCGTGGGCACGGTGGGCGGCTTCTGCGTCTCAAACCATCCCAAATTCGAGATCATGCGGCTGGTGTGCCGCCCCTATGTCTTCACCGCCAGCCTGCCCCCCAGCGTGGTCGCGACGGCCGCGACCAGTATCCGCAAGTTGATGCATGGTTCCAACAAGCGCGCGCATCTGTGGGAGAATTCGCGCAATCTCCACGCCGGGCTGCGCGAACTCGGCTTCTCGCTGGGCACGCCCGAGGCGCAGAGCGCGATCATCGCGGTGATTATGCCCGATCTGGAAAAGGGCGCGACGATGTGGGAGGCGCTGCTGAAAGAGGGGCTCTACGTCAACCTCGCGCGCCCGCCCGCGACCCCTGCGAATATGACGCTGCTGCGCTGCTCGCTCTGCGCCGAGCACAGCGAGGAAGAGGTCGCGACGATCCTGCAAATCTTCGAGCGCGCGGGCAAGGCGGTGGGAATTATCTGAGGCAGAACGGGGAGCGGCAACCCCGCCCCCGGAACATCGCCCCCCACCGGGGCGTCTCTCCTGTGAAGGAGACGCATTATGAAGACCACCAACACCGCCAGCGCCAGCTATCAGGGGCTCGGAAAAGAGGGCAAGGGCCATATCTCGACCGGATCGGGGGCGCTGTCGGCGCAGCCTTATGGCTTCGAGACCCGCTTCGAGGACAAGGCCGGGACCAATCCCGAGGAGCTGATCGCCGCAGCGCATGCGGCGTGTTTCACCATGGCGCTGTCGTTCAAGCTGGCCGAGGCCGGGTTCGAGGACGGCTCGGTGGCGACCAGCGCCGAGGTCACGCTGGAAAAGGACGATGCCGGGTTCAAGGTAAACAGATCGGCGCTGTCGACCAAGGGCAAGGTTGCCGGAATGGCTCGCGACAAGTTCGACGAGCTGGCGCAGGAAGCGAAGGCCGGCTGCCCGATTTCGCGGCTGCTCGACACCGAGATCACGCTGGAAATCAAGTTCGAGGGCTGACCGGGCGGCGCGGCCGGGCCGTGGATTGCCGCGCCTCCTGCGGCGGCTCGCAATGACGAGACCGGAGGGCATGCCCTCCGCGCGTTACGCCAGCGGGTTCACCTCGGTCGCCTGCGAGCAGGGGCCGGACGCGCCTTCATCATCGCCGGTGTCGATCATCGTGACCGCGAGGATCCCGCCGACCAGCAGCAGCACGAACAGCGTGGTGAGCAGACCGAGGTATTTGTCGATGAACAGCTTGATTGGCGCCCCGAACAGGCGGAACAAGACACCCACGGTCATGAAGATCAGCCCGCGTCCGACGATGCTCGCGAGCACGAAGGTGACCAGGTTCATCCCGATGAAGCCGGCGGTGATGGTCAGCAGCTTGAAGGGTACCGGGGTGGCGCCGGCGATCAGGATCGCCTCGAAATCATATTCGCGCAAGTGGCAGGCGGCGACGGGGAAGGCCTCGGTCAACCCGAGCGCGCCGATCAGCCAGGCGCCGATCGTGTCGTAGAGCCCCCAGCCGATCAGATAGCCGAACAATCCGCCCAGCACCGAGGCGCCGGTGCAGACTGCGGCGAAGCGGATCGCCTTTTTGGGCTCAGCGAGACACATCAGCCCGAGCAGCGGGTGCGGCGGGATCGGGAAGAAGCTCGATTCGATGAAGCTGAAGGCGGCAAGCCACCACAGCGCATGCGGATGCGCAGCCTTCTCGAGCGTCCAATTGTAGAGACTGCGCAGCATCCGACCCGGCCCTTCATCCCGCAAGATAGCGCGCCGGTTACGGGCTGCGGAGAGTGCTGGCAAGCGGGATCGATGGCCCCACTGACCGCGCTCTCTCTAACCTATTTGGTTTTTAATGCTTGACATTGCGACGCTCTAAGGTTAGAGATCCGGAACATCGCGATAGTGTGATTCGATTTCGGGCGGGCCGGTCATTCCGGCGCCGCCCGTTCGCGTGTCTGGCCCAAACCCCTCGGTCCGGACGCATCGGGTCGCCCCGCTCGCCCCAGCTTCCGGAAACCCCAGCCATGACCGACACCAAACCAGCCAAGGACCAGCCGCGCCCGTGGGAGCCCGAATTCTTCGCCGCGCTGCGTAGCGGCCTGTCCGTCGCCGCTGCCGCCCGGTTGACCGGGATCCACCCCACCACCGTCTACAGCCGCGCGAGCACCAATCCGGCGTTCCTGCAGCGCTATCAGGACACCAGAACCGCCACCGGGCGCGTGGTCCGCAGGCGGCGCGGGGCGCGAACCGTCGCAACCGAATGGCCGGATCGCTTTCTCGAAGCGCTGGCCGAGACCTCCAACGTCACCGCCGCGGCGTGGCGCGCCCGGGTGGTGCCGGGCAAGGCCTATGCGCTGCGGCGCGAGGATCCGGGGTTCGCGGCGCGCTGGCTGGCGGCGCTGATCGAGGGCTATCAGCATCTCGAGATGGAGGTGCTGGGCTATCTTCGCGACCCCGAACCCAAGCACAAGATGGATGTCGCCTCGGCGCTGCGGCTGCTCGCCGCGCACCGCGAGACGGTGGCCCGCGAGCGCGCCTTCCGCGAGGAAGAGGAGGACGAGCAGGCGGTGTTCGACCGGATCGACACCTTCATCGACGACATGCGCAATCGCCGCGCGGCCAATGCGCTGATCCTCGCGCACGACACCGCGCCCGAGATTGCCCCGGAGAGCACGCCCGAACCCGTTCTCGAAAGCCGCGACCATGAGCCGGTCTGACCGCGCCGAGACGCTGCTGGGGCTGGAGCCCGAGCAGCGCCGCGAGGAACTGCGGCTGCTGTCCCATGCCGAGCGTGCCGCGCTCGGGCGCCACTGGCGGCTCTGGGCGCATCCCGGTCAGTTGCCCCCGCCCGAAGCCTGGCATCTGTGGCTGATCATGGCGGGGCGCGGGTTCGGCAAGACCCGCGCGGGCGCCGAATGGGTCCGCGCCATTGCCGAGGCCGATCCGACCGCGCGGATCGCGCTGGTCGCCGCCTCGCTGGGCGAGGCGCGGCGGGTGATGGTCGAGGGCGAGAGCGGGCTGCTGGCGATCGCCTCGCCGCGCAAGCGACCGCGCTTCGAGCCCTCGCGGCGGCAGCTGGTCTGGCCCGGCGGCGCGCGCGCGACCTTCTATTCTGCCGCCGAGCCCGAAAGCCTGCGCGGGCCGCAGCACAGCCATGCCTGGGGCGACGAGATCGCCAAATGGGACCAGAGCGGCGGGCGGGCCGAGGCCGCCTGGAACAATCTGCTGCTGGGATTGCGGCTCGGGCGCGACCCGCGCGTCGCCGCAACCACCACCCCGCGCGCGGTCCCGCTGCTGCGGCGGCTGATCGCGCAGGACGCCATCGCGCTGACCGGCGGGCCGACCGCGGCCAATGCCGACAACCTCCCGCCGGGGTTTCTGGACGCGGTGCAGCGCGACTTCGCGGGCACCGCGCTGGGGCGGCAGGAGCTGCTCGGCGAACTGCTCGAGGATGTCGAGGGGGCGCTGTGGTCGCGCTCGCTGCTCGAGCGCTGCCGCGCGGAGGACGCGAAGGACGAGCGGCCCGCGCTGCTGCGCGTGGTCGTCGGGGTCGATCCCCCCGCATCGAGCCATGGCGACGAATGCGGCATCGTGGTCGCCGGGCTGGGCGCGGACGGCGTGGCGCTGGTGCTCGCCGATTGCTCGCTGGCGAAGCCTTCGCCCGAGCGCTGGGCGCGCGGCGTGGCCGAGGCGGCGCGGGCGTGGCACGCCGACCGCGTCGTCGCCGAAGCCAACCAGGGCGGCGCGATGGTCGCCAGCGTGCTGCGCGCGGCGGAATTCTCGCTGCCGCTGAAGCTGGTCCACGCCAGCCGCGGCAAGGCAGCCCGCGCCGAGCCGGTGGCGATGCTCTACGAAGCGGGCCGCGTGCGCCACTCCGCGCTGTTCGCCGCGCTCGAAGACCAATTGTGCGGGCTGATGGCGGGCGGCGGCTACGAGGGGCCCGGCCGCTCGCCAGATCGCGCCGACGCGCTGGTCTGGGCGCTGACCGAACTGATGCTTGGGAGAAGGGTTAGGCCGCGAATACGTAGTCTTTAAGGCCCAATCGGTTCGAACGTATAAGTGGGGTAGCCCGCCACCTCCCAGATCAGGCGTTGCTCCAAGATTTCCTCCGCAAAGAATGTCGGCGGGATATGTGGGAATAGCCGGCAGGTCTCTTCGCGACCAATGAACTTGATCGACCACAGACGGGCAGCATTGTCCGCTCGCTCAGGGCTGTTCACTCCGCTTCGGAAAGCCAAACTGGGGGGCAGATCATCCGGAAAAGCCTCTCTCGGCGTCGGGTGACGACCCTCGAAGAAGGCGTTCCATTCGAAATCCGAAGCCCACGAACCTTCTATGACCTTCGGCTCCGAGTGTGGGACGCAGGCATACCACATCGCTTCGAAACCGAGGGAGGTGCTTCCCTCGCTCTCGATATACTTTTCGTAACAACTCGGAAATTGCGCCTTCGCTAGCGCACAATCGGCAGGCGGGCCGTGAGGCTCAGCAGTGCAAGCCTGCAACGAAAAAACAAATGCGAGACAGAGCCCAAATCGCATCGAGCCATCCTAACCACAGTTTCGACAACGAGCCACCGTCTCGTTCCAGCGAAAGGTACCCCCATGTCCTTCCTCACCACTCTGGCCTCCGCCTTCAAGGGCGCGGGGCCCGTTCGCGTGCCTTTGACGCGCGGTTTCGTCTCGCCCTGGGCGAGCGTCTTTGCCGGCGAGCCGCGCGAGAGTGCGTTCGACTATGCGCAATCGGTGCAGGCCGCCTATCTCGCCAATCCGGTGGCGCAGCGCGCGGTGCGGATCGTCGCCGAGGGGGTCGGCGGCGCGCCGCTGGCGGTGGCCGATCCGGCGCTGGCGAAGCTGGTCGACCGCTCCTGCACCGGCCAGCCGCTGCTCGAGGTGCTGGCGGCGCAGATGCTGCTCCACGGCAATGCCTATGTGCAGGTGCTGCGCGACGGCGCGGGCGCGCCGGTGGAGCTCTACCCGCTGCGGCCCGAGCGGATGAGCGTGGTCGCGGGAGAGGATGGCTGGCCCGCGGCCTATCGCTACCGGCTCGCCGAGCACAGCCGGACCATCGCGCTCGAGGACGAGGCGGGCTGGCCCAATCTGCTGCACCTGAAGTGCTTCCACCCCGCGGACGACCACTACGGCGCGGGCTGCCTGAGCGCCGCGCGGCAGGCGGTGGCGGTGCACAACGCCGCCTCGGCCTGGAACCGCGCGTTGCTCGAGAATGCGGCGCGGCCCTCGGGCGCGCTGGTCTATGACGGCGGCGAGGCGGCGGGGCTGAGCTCCGAGCAGTTCGAGCGATTGAAGAGCGAGCTGGCGGATGCCTTCCAGGGCTCGGCCAATGCCGGGCGGCCGATGGTGCTCGAGGGCGGGTTGTCGTGGCAGGCGATGGCGCTCTCGCCCGCGGATATGGATTTCGCCAATCTCAAGGCTGGCGCGGCGCGCGACATCGCGCTCGCCTTCGGGGTGCCGCCGATGCTGCTCGGGCTGCCGGGGGACAACACCTATGCCAATTACCGCGAGGCCAACCGCGCGCTGTGGCGGCTCACGCTGCTGCCGCTCGCCAAGCGCGTGCTCGACGCGCTCTCGGCGGGGCTCTCGCCGTGGTTCGCGGATGCGGCGATGCATGTCGATCTCGATCATGTGCCGGCGCTGGCGGAAGACCGCGAGACGCTGTGGAGCACGGTGACGGCGGCGGATTTCCTGTCCGCCGACGAGAAGCGGGTGCTGCTGGGGCTGCCCGCCGCCGCCACCACCGCCGCATCGGGAGACGCGCGATGAGCACCGAGGAGATGCTCGCCCGGCTGCTGGCGCAGGCGCGCGCCGAGGGCGCTACGATCGTGACCCTGCGCGCCATGGTCGAGGAGGCGAGCGAGCTGGGGGCGCAGCGCGCGCTCAAGCGGCTGGGCCTCGGGGATGACGAGGCGCAGGACGATATCGACGAATTGCGCGAGCTGCTCTCGGCCTGGCGCGATGCCAAGGCGAGCGCCTGGAAGGCGGCGATCGAGTGGCTGGTGCGCGGGGTGCTGGCGCTGCTGCTGGTCGGGATCGCGATCCGGCTGGGCGCGGCGGAGATGCTGGGATGAGCGGGGGGATCGCGACATCGCTGCCCTTCCAATCCCCCTCCCAGTCCCCCTCCCTGGGGGGAGGGGTTAGGGGTGGGGGTTCGGCCTCAACTACTCGCGCCGTACACCCACCCCCGGCCCCTCCCTCAAGGGAGGGGAGAAATGGCGCTTGCGGGTCAGGAATCCGCATCGCCGGGTATGCCGCGCTGTTTGGCAAGCCCGATGCCGCGCGCGACACCATCCTGCCCGGTGCCTTTGCCGCCACGCTCGCCGAGCGGAACACGCCGCTGGCACTCTACTGGCAGCACCGTCCCGAGCAGCGCATCGGCTGGGTCGAGCACGCCCGCGAGGATGCGCGCGGGCTTCGGATCATCGCGACGCTCGGCCAGCCGCACAGCCGCGCTGCCGCGCTGCTGGCGCTCCGCCAGGTCGACGGACTGAGCTTCGGCTACCGCGCCCGCGGCTATCGCCTGACGCCCGCGGGGCGGATCCTCGCGGAGATCGAACTGCTCGAGGTCAGCCTTGTCACCCACCCGCTCCAGCACGGCGCGCGGGTCCATTTGGTTCACTCCTGAGACCCAAACTGAGTCCCCGCGAAGGCGGGGACCTCGTGCCTCCGGCGCTCCGCAACTGCCTTGAGAACGACCGCCCGAGGCCCCCGCCTTCGCGGGGGCTCACACCGCTTTGACGCTCCAACCCCGACCACCTCCCCAACGAAAGGTGAACTGCCCCATGGATATGCCCCTCCCCCAAACCGATCCCGCCACCGCGCCCGACCCGCTCGAAGCGAGCTTCGACCTGGTCGCCCGGCAGGACCGCGCCGAGAGCGCCATCGCGACGCTACGTTCCGATGTCGATGAGGTGAAGGCGCGCGTCGACCGGATCGGCCGCGCCGCCGTGCGGCCCGCGCTGGCGGGCGGCGAGAGCGAGAGCCCTGAAGTGAAAGGCTTCGTCGACGGCTATCTGCGCCGCGGCCGCGAGGCCGAGGTCAAATCGCTGAGCGGCACGGTGCCCGCCGACGGCGGCTATGCCGTGCCGCGCCAGATCGACGCCGCCATCGCCCGCGAACTGACTGCAATCAGCCCGATCCGCGCCATCGCGCAGGTGGTCCAGACCGGCAGCGCGGGCTATCGCAAGCTGGTCACCACCGGCGGCACCGCCAGCGGCTGGGTCAGCGAGACCGCGGCGAGGCCCGAGACCGACACGCCGAATTTCGCCGAAATCGCTCCGCCGAGCGGCGAGCTCTACGCCAATCCGGCGGCGAGCCAGGCGATGCTCGACGATGCCGGGTTCGATCTCGAGGCCTGGCTGGCGGCCGAGATCGCGATGGAATTCGCCCGCGCCGAGGGCGCCGCCTTCGTCAACGGGACCGGCTTCGACCAGCCCGAGGGCTTTCTCAACGCTCCCGCGACCAGCGCCGCGGATGGCGTGCGCCCGTTCGGCACGCTGCAATATATCGGCTCGGGCAATGCCACGGACCTTGGCAGCGAGCCCGAGGTGCGGCTGATCGACCTGGTCCACACGCTCAAGGCGGGCCACCGCCAGGGCGCGAGCTTCGTGATGAATTCGGCGACGCTGGCCAGCGTGCGCAAGCTGCGCACGCTCGATGGCGGCTTCCTGTGGCAACCCGGAATGGTCGAGGGCCAGCCCGACCGGCTGCTGGGCTATCCGGTGGTCGAGGCCGAGGACATGCCCGATGTCGGTGCGGGCGCCTGCCCGATCGCCTTCGGCAATTTCCGCCACGGCTACCTGATCGCCGAACGCAGCGCGACGCAGATCCTGCGCGATCCCTTCACCAACAAGCCCTTCGTCCATTTCTACGCCACCAGGCGAGTGGGCGGACAGGTGCTCGACGGCGCGGCGATCAAGCTGCTCAAGATCGAGGCCTAGGCCGCTTCACGAAGACCCGATTGGCGGGCGGACCCCCTGCCGCGCGCCTGGCCCGCCTGCGTCCCGTCCCCCTGCGGGGCGCGGGCGGGCCACCCATTTCCATCGAACCCGAAGGAGCTTCGCCATGACGCGCTCTATCGTGGCGCTTCCCGATCTGTCGGGAGCGCCGCTCGACCAGTGCCGGCAATGGCTGGCGATCAGCACCGCGCGCGACGACGCGCTGCTGCTGCAACTGCTCCACGCCGCCTGCGCGCTGTGCGAGGGCTTCACGCGGCTGGTGCCGCTGGCGACCCAGTTCGAGGAGCGCCTGCCCGCGGTGCCGGGCTGGCAGCCGCTCGCCACCCGTCCGGTGCGCGAAATTCTGGCGGTCGAGGAGGTCGCCGCCGACGGTACGCGCACCGCGCTGACCACCGGCTACGAGACCCGGATCGACAGCGAAGGGTGCGGGTATCTCCGCATCGTCCAGCCGACCCCCAGCACGCATCTGGCGGTGCGGTTCGAGGCGGGGCTCGAGGCCGATTGGGCGGCGCTGCCTCCGGGCCTCGCGCAGGGCGTGATCCGGCTCGCCGCGCATCATTACCGGACCCGCGACAGCGGCAGCGACGCCTCGCCCCCTGCCGCGATCGCGGCGCTGTGGCGCCCGTTCCGGGTGCTGCAGCTGTGAGCGGCGGTTTCGAGAGAATCGCCGCCGCGCTGACCGCGCGCGCTGCACGGCTCGCCGAGGCGCATGCCGAGAAGCGCCGCGCTGCCCGCCGGCACGGCACCGCCTGGCGCTCCGCCCAACGCCTGTGGCCGCTGTTCACCAAGGGAGGCTGACCTATGGAAAGCCGCTTTCGCACCGATCTGATCGCCTGGCTGCGCGCCGATGCCACGCTCGTCGCCGCGCTCAACGCGGTCGAGGAGGAAAGCCCCGTCGCCGCAAGCCCGCCCTGGCTCGGCATCGCCGCCAGCGCCAGCGCCGACTGGAGCACCAAGACCCACACGGGCCGCGAGGTCCGGATCGCGCTCGAACTGGTCGAGCGGCAGGACGATGTCGAGTCCCTGGCCGCGACCGTGAACGCGATCGAACGCCGCATCGCCACGCTCGCCCCGGTCCAGCCGGGCTACCGCGTGGTGGTCACCCAGTTCCTGCGCAGCCGCGCCGAACGCAGGCCCCGCGGTCTTCGCGCGGTGCTGCTCGAATATTCCTTCCGCCTGCTCGCACATCCAGAGGAGTAATGCCCATGACCGCCCAGAAAGGCGCCGCCTTCCTGCTCAAGATCGGCGATGGTGCCAGCCCGCCCGCCGGTTACGAGACCGTCGCCGGCCTCAGGACCACCCAGATGTCGGTCAATGGCGACACGGTGGTCGTCACCCACAAGGAATCGGGGGGCTGGCGCGAGCTGCTCTCTGGCGCCGGCACGCGTTCGGTCTCGGTGAGCGCCAGCGGGATATTCCTCGGCAGCTCCGCCGAGGCGAGCTTGCGCACCCATGCGCTGGCGGGGACGCTCGACGATTACGAACTCTCCTTCGAGGACGGCGCGCGGATGCGCGGGCGCTTCCTCGTCCAGCGGCTCGACTATGCCGGCGATTTCAACGGCGAGCGCACCTATGCGCTGCAGCTCGAAAGCTCGGGCGCGGTAGTGCCCGCATGAGCGGCGCGGCGAACCCCCTGCGCGGCGAAGCGACGTTGGAGCTGGAAGGGCGCAAGCTGCTGCTGCGTCCGACATTCGCGGCGCTAGTCGCGGCCGAGGAGGAGCTGGGCCCGCTGTTCGCGCTGGTCGAGCGCGCGGGCGAAGGACAGCTTCGTATCGCCGAGATCGCCGCGTTGTTCTGGCACTGCCTTGCCGAGCGCGAGGCCGCGAGCCGCGAACAGGTCGGCGAGGCGGTGGTGGCGATGGGGCTGGCGCGCTGCGCCGCGCCGCTACGCGCGCTGCTCGGCGAAATCCTGCGCGGCGCGACGTGAGCGAGCACTTCGCCGAGAGCGCGGCGCAGCTTGCCGGGCTCGCTGCACAAGGCCTCGGCTGGCGCCCGGACACTTTCTGGGCCGCCACCCCCGCCGAGCTGGCGCTGTCGCTCGCCCCGCTCGCCGGTGCTTCCCCCGCCCCGCCCAGTCGCGCCGAGATCGTGCGGCTGATCGCCAAGGATGCCTCCCATGGATGACGAGTTCGACACGCTGATGGTCGAAGTGCGCGCGAGCACCGCAGGCTTTTCCGCCGATATCGCCGCGATGCGCAGCAGTTTCGACAGCCAGTTGCTCGACGGGTTCGACCGCGCGGGCGGGGTGCTGGAGAGAAGCCTGCTGGGCGCGATCCGCAAAGGCAGCCTGGGCTTCGACGACCTCCAGCGCGCCGCTGCCCGGGCGCTCGACCAGATCGCCGCGCAGGCGCTCCAGCTCGGGCTCGATTCCATCTTCGGCGGCGCGGCTACCGGCGGCGGCGTGGGCGGATTGCTGGCCGGGACGCTGGGCGCGCTGTTCGGGCTGCCGGGGCGCGCCACCGGCGGGCTGGTTTCCCCGCAGCGACCCTATCTGGTGGGCGAACGCGGGCCTGAGCTGTTCGTCCCCGCCAGCGCCGGGCGAGTCGAGCCGAATATGCAGGCCGCAGGCAGCGGCCCGCGCGAGGTCCGCGTGGCGATCGCGCTCAACGCCGAGCGGGGGGCGAGTGCTCCGGCCGCCCTGCGCCGCTCCTCGCGTCAGATCGCCAGCGCGGTGCGCCGCGCACTGCTGGAGTGACCCCGCCGCATTGGAGTGCGCTGTTGTGGAATGGAGTCTCCCTCTCCCCTCCCCGCGGGGAGGGGTCGGGGGTGGGGGAGCGCGCCGCAGACGCGCGTCCTCCCCATCGGCCAGGCCATCGGCGTCGTACACCCCCACCCGGCCTCCCCCTCAAGGGGGAGGAGCAATTAGGGTCCATAGAAGATCATCATGCTCCAACAGAAAGGCACCGACCATGGCATTCTGGCTGGCCCGGACCCGCGACGGGCAGGAGAGCGACGCGATCCAGCGCTTCGATCCGCGCTTCTGGACGATCAATTTCCCTCGCCCGATGATGGCCAGCGTGGTCACCACCGGTCCGCAATCGCTGCGGGTGGATTGCGAGTTTCACCTGGCGGGCGAACTCGCGGGGCTGATCTGGGCGAGCGAGGATACGCTCGACCATCCGCTGCTCGCCTATGAGACCGGGCGCAATTACGCGCACACGGTGCTGGCCTTTCGCTGGCGTTCGGACGGAGTGATCCCGCTCGACCAGCCCAATGGGCCGACGCTGACGATCGAGGGCCGCGACGCCGCGGGCACCGCGCGGGTGTGGTATGTCCGGCTGTGGAACTACGCCAGCGGCACCCCCGAGGACGCCGCGGTGGTGCTGCCCTTCTCGCAGCTACAATCGGGCTACGGCCTGCCGGGCGAGCCGATCCACCCCGCGGACATCGACCGGATGTTCATCTCGCTGGTGCCTCCGGGCTATATCGGGGGGAGCCCCGCCCCCTTGCCGCAGCGCACCGAGGGCTGGGCCGAGCTTTCCGCCATCACCTGCCACGGCGACCACGCGATGCTGGTGCTGGGTGATGCCATCCTGCCCGCGCATGGCGAGCGGATGGCCAGTGCCTATGACGATGCCTTCAACCAGACGCCCGCGCGGCTGGTGCGGCAGATCGAGCAGCTCGGCTATCGCGACCGCGTGGTGCATTATCTGGGGATGAGCCATTTCTTCCGGCTCGAGCCCGGCGAGGGCCGGCTGGTGGTCGCCGTCGACGGCGCGCTCTGCACCCCGGCGCGGCGCTGGCACGAGGCCTATTTCGCCGCGCTCGCGGAGGCCGGGCTCGCCCCGATCCTGTCGCTGTCCTACGAATTGTTCGCCGAGCATTGCCCGGCAGCGTGGCGGCAGACGAGTTTCGAGGGCGTTCCCGCAACGACAGGTTGGGATCCGCCCTCCAACTTGCTCTCGCCCGCCAACGATGTCGCGATGGGCTGGCTCCACGCGGTCGCGGCGCGCTTCGTCGCGCTCGCAGAGGACGCGGGTCTGCCGGTGCTGTTCCAGATCGGCGAGCCGTGGTGGTGGGTGATGCCGGGCGGCACGCCGTGCTTCTACGACGATGCGGTGCGAGCGCTGCTGCCCGAGCCGCCGCCGCAGATCGCCAATATGACGCAGCCGCTCGATGCGGCGCAGCGCGGCTTTCTCGACTGGCTGGGCGAGCGGCTGGCGCAATCGACCGCGGCGCTGACGCAGGCGGTGCGCGCGGCGGCGAACGGACCCGCCGAAGTGCTGCTGCTGGCTTTCACCCCGACCATTCTCGACCCGGCCATGCCAGAATTGAAGCGCGCGAACCTGCCAATGGGCTGGGCATGGCCCGCCTTCGATCGCTTGCAGCTGGAGGATTACGACTGGCTCACCGCGGGCGCCGCGGCCGAGCGCCGCCGCGGCTATGCCGAGGCGCAGGTGCGGCTAGGCTATCCGCTCGACCGGCAGGACTACCTTTCGGGCTTCGTGCTCGATGCCGCGGATGCCGATTCCTACTGGCGACGCATCGATGCCGGGCTCGACGAGGCGCGTCAGCGCGGGGTGACCCAGCGCTACGTCTGGGCGCTGCCGCAGGTCGCGCGCGACGGATACACCCGCCTGCCCCCCGATCCGGAGACCGATGTGAACGCTTTCGACGATATCGCCTATCCGCTCGCGCTCGGGCGCGACGCCGCGGTGAGCCCCGAGTTCTCGACCGCGGTCGCGGTCACCGCCTCGGGCCACGAGCGCCGCAACGCGCTGTGGTCGGATGCGCGGCTGACCTTCGATGTCGGGCCCGGGATCCGCTCGGAGGAGGAGCTGGCGCTGCTGCTTGCCTTCTTCCGCGCGCGCCACGGCCCCGCCACCGGCTTCCGGCTGCGCGATCCCTTCGATCACAGTTCAAATGGTATGTCCGGTGTGCCGACGCCGACCGACCAGCCCTTGGGCAGCGGCGACGGGCTGCGCGCCGACTTCGCGCTGGTGAAGCGTTACGGCGAGCAGCGGCGGCGGATCACCCGCCCGGACCCCGAGACCCTGCGGGTCAGCGTGGGCGGGATCGAGCGCTTCGACTGGACGCTGGGCGAGAAGGGCCGCGTGGTCTTCGCCGCCGCGCCCGGCATCGGCGAGGAGGTCGCGGCAGGCTTCCTGTTCGACGTGCCGGTGCGCTTCGCCGAGGACCGACTGAACGTCTCGGGCGCGGGCTTCGCCGCCGGCGAGGCGCCCTCGGTGCCGCTGGTCGAAATCCGCGAGGAGGAGGCCCCATGACGCGGGTCTTCTTCGACCGGCCGCTCGATACGGTGGCGAGCTTCTGGCGGATTCATCGCCGCGACGGGGTGACGCTGGGTTTCACCACCCACGACCGCGATCTGTGGTTCGATGGCGTGCTCCACCGCGCCGCGCCCGGCATGGTGCCCTCCTCGATCCGCCGCACCAGCGGCTTCGCCGACGACGGGGTCGAGGTGGAGGGCGCGCTCAGCCACGAGGCGATTTCCGCCGCGGATATGCAAAGCGGACGTTACGAGGGCGCGCGGATCGCGATCGGCGCGCTGGATTGGGAAAGCGGCGACGCGGCAGTGCTCTATCGCGGTCGGATCGCCGGGCTGGTAGAGGAGGACGGCGGCTTCGTCGCGCAATTGCAGTCGGCCAAATCCGATCTCGCGCGCGATCCGATCCCGCGCACCAGCCCCGGCTGCCGCGCGCGCTTCTGCGACGTGGGCTGCACACTGTCCGCGCCGCGCTTCACCCGCCGTGCCGTCGTGAGCGCAATGGACTACGAGGCCAATCGGGTGCGTTTCGCCGGGATCGACCCGGCCCTCTTTGCGCAAGGCGAGCTGCGCTGGCTCGACGGACCGCTGAGGGGCCTGCGCGCCACGGTGCTCTCCGCCGATGCGCAGGGCCTTGTGCTCGACCGACCGCTCGAAGAGGCCAGCGCCGTGGGCGACGGTGCGAGTTTGCGCGAGGGCTGCGACCACACCGTCGCTACCTGTAGCGCCCGCTTCGGCAATGCGGCGAACTTCCAGGGCGAACCCTTCCTCCCGGGCAACGACCTGCTCGCGCAATATCCGATGCCGCGATGAGCCCGATGCCCCGAGATTTCAATCGCGCCGCCTTTCTGCGCGAGGCCGAAGCGCTGGTCGGCACGCGCTTCCGTCTGCACGGACGCCATGCTGCAACCGGGCTCGACTGCATCGGGCTGGTGGCGCTGGCGCTCGCGCGCAGCGGCGGACCCGAGCTGGCGCCAGCGGGCTACCGTCTGCGCAACACCGATATCGCACCCTGGCTGGCCTTCGCGGGGACCGCGGGTCTCGAGACGGTCGAGGGCGCGGTCGAGCCCGGGGATGTCCTGTTGCTGCTGGTCGGACCCGCGCAGCACCATCTCGTCATCGCCGGCGACGCCGACACCATCATCCATGCCCATGCGGGCCTGCGCCGCGTGGTCCGCCAGCCGCGCCGGTACGGCTGGGCGCTGCTGACACACTGGCGCTTCGGCCCAGACCGATAGGAACCGACCATGGCCACACTCATCCTCGGCGCGCTGGGCACGGCATTGGGCGGACCGCTGGGCGGCGCTATCGGTGCGCTGGCCGGAAACCAGATCGACGGGCAGATATCGGGCGGCGGCAGGCGCGAAGGCCCGCGGCTCAAGGATTTGGCGATCACCACCTCGACCTATGGTCAGCCGATCGCGCGCCCGGTGGGAAGGATGCGCGTCGAGGGGACCATCGTCTGGGCGACCGATCTGCAGGAGCGCAGCGAGACCAGCGGCGGCAAGGGCCAACCCAAGACAACCGCCTACAGCTATGCCATCTCCTTCGCGGTGCTGCTCGCCAGCCATCCCATCGACGGCGTGGGGCGGATCTGGGCCGACGGCAACCTGCTGCGCGGCGCGGCGGGCGATCTCAAGACGGGCGGTGCGATGCGGCTCCACACCGGCCATGGCGATCAGCCGCCCGACCCGCTGATGGCGGCCGCGCTCGGCAGCCTATGCCCCGCCTATCGCGAGCGCGCCTATGTCGTATTCGAGGATCTGCAGTTGGCGGATTTCGGCAACCGCATCCCCGCGCTCTCATTCGAGGTCTTCGCCGGAAGCGGCGGTGATCTGCTCGGCGCGCTGCTCGATCCGGTGGGCGGAGTGGCGGCGCCCGAGGCCGCGATCCCCGGCCTGCAGGGCTTTGCGCTCGAAGGCGGCGCGATCGCGCAGTCGCTGGCGCTGCTCGATCGCGTCGAACGGCTGATCCCCGATGCCACCGCCTCGCCCCTGCAGTTGCGGAGCATCGCGACTGCTGGCGCGATTCGCCGGCTGCCCGAGCCGGTCGCCGCGCCCGAAGGGGATTTCGGACGAGCCGGGGGCACCCGCCGCCAATGGCAGGGAGAGGATGCCGAGGCGATCGCGGGCCTGCGCTATTACGATGTCGAAAGCGACTATCAATCCGGCGTCCAGCGCCACGCGGCTCGCGCGCCGACCGGGCCAGAGAGACTGCTGGAATTTCCCGCCGCGCTGTTGCCGCAAGCGGCGCGCGCTCTGGCTGAACGGGTTGCGGGCCGGCGCATCGAGACGCGCGAACAGTTGCACTACCGGATCGCCGAGCTCGACCCCGAATTGCGCCCCGGCACCCGCGTAAGCCTGGCCGGGAGTGCCGCGCAGTTTCTGGTCGAGGCGTGGGAATGGCGCGAGACCGGGGTGGAACTCGAACTTGTCCGCCATGTGCCTCGCAACGTCGCAGACCAGCCCGCCAGTCCCGGCACGCCCTGGTCGCCAGCCGATCGCCTCCCCGGCAAGACGCTGTTCGAGGCCTTCGAGCTGCCTTGGGACGGGCGCTCCACCCCGCAACGCGGCACCGTCTACGCGGCGGTTGCGGCAGAAGAGGGTCGATGGTCGGGCGCAACCGTCTATGCGGATCGCGGCGGCGCGCTGATCCCGCTGGGCACCGCCGGTCCGGCACGCGCGGTGATGGGCAGCCTGCTCGCCCCGCTGGGGCCGTCGCCTTCGCTGAAGATAGAAGAGAAGGCGCAGCTTTCGGTGCGTCTCGCCAATTCTGACATGGTGCTGGCGCCGACGACCCGCACCGGCATCGCCAATGGCGAGAACCGTCTGCTGGTCGGCGGCGAAATCCTCCAGTTCCTCGATGCGATCGAGCTCTTGCCTGGCGAATGGATCGCGACCGGCCTGCTGCGCGGTCGCGGCGGGACCGAGGGCACGGCGCTGGGCGGCCATAGCGCGGGCGCTTCGGTCATCCTGCTCGACGAGCGGCTGGTGGCGATCGATCCGGCCGTGCTGGGCAGCGACGATACACTCGCCGCGATCGGCCATGCGGATGAGCAGCCGGTCTTCTCGCCCATTGCGCTGCGCGGCATCTCCGACCGCCCGCCGACGCCGGTTCACGCCCATGCCGAATTCGCCGCAAATGGCGCGCTGGCGCTGCGCTGGACCCGCCGTGCCCGCGGCGGCTGGCGCTGGCCCGACGCGGTCGACGTCCCGCTGGTCGAAGAGCGCGAACGCTACGAAGTGGGCTTGGGACAGGTAAGCGATCCGCTGGGACTGTATGAGACTCCGGTGCCGCAATTCGCGCTCGACCCCGCCCTGCTCGCTGCCGTGCCCCCCGGCACCCCCATCTGGGTCCGCCAGATCGGCAGCTACGCCCGCTCGCCAGCGCTGTTGCTTGCGACCCTGCCTTGAACCCCGTTTCCGGAGATAATCCCATGCCCGAACCCTACGCCCTTGGATCCAGCTCTCCTCGCCACGGCCTTCCCTATCTTCATCCCGGTCAAGCTCAGAAGGAGTTTTTCGTCAACGAGGCGCTGGCGAGGCTCGATGCGCTGGTGCAGGCGAGCGTACTCGACGAACGCGCGCAGCCTCCGGCCGACCCGCAGCCGGGCGATGCTTATCTGGTCGCCGCCGGCGCGACCGGGGATTGGCAGGGGGCGGATGAGGCGATCGCGGTGTTTCAGGGGTCAGCCTGGTTGTTCCAGTCACCCACGCAGCGCGCCAGCGTGAGACGGATCGACACCGGTCAAATCTCTATCTATTCGAATGGATGGAGCGTGGCCGCGGAGCCCGCCGAGCCGGCCGGCGGAACGACAGTCGACACCGAAGCCCGCCTCGCGATTGTGGCGCTTATAAGCGCTTTGCGGCATTCGGGAATTTTTCCTTCGACCTGACGGGAACCACCACCGGACATCAGCGTTCCAATCGCCGGACGGACGGAATCCATCGCAATGTTTACAAGATGAGCCATATAGCGGCATTCTTGCAACAGTTCCGGACATTGTCCGCTTGCCACCCAAGTGGGTAAAAGTTAGATATCGCGCCACTCGGTGGCTTTAAATACGCAATAAGGGGAATTTATAATGCGGAAACTCGTCATAGGAATGGCGATGGCTTCGACGGCTCTGGCTTCGCCGGCCCTCGCACGCGACGGACAATGGTACGTCGGCGTCGAAGGCGGTGCCATGATCGTCGAAGACACGGATTTCGACATCGGCGCGACCGGTGACACACTCATCGTCGAAGCCGACAAGGGCTACGACGTCGGCGGCTTCGTCGGTTATGACTTCGGGGCGTTCCGTCTCGAAGCCGAAGCCAGCTACCGCGATGCCGACCTCGAGTCGGTTACCGTTGGCAACACCGGTGTCGGCGTTGGCGCGGGTGTTGCAGCTCCCGGCTTTTACGCCGCTGGTGGCAACCTCGACGTCCTGAGCTTCATGCTCAACGGCATGTTCGATTTCGGTCCCGATGACGGCCTTCAGGGCTTCGTCGGCGGCGGTGTCGGCGTTGCGCGCACCGGCATGGAAGGCTTCATCGACCGCAGCGAGCCCGCTTCGTTCGACGATTCGGACAGCGGCTTCGCTTGGCAGGTCCTGGCGGGCGTTCGCGCTCCGTTGAGCGACAATGTCGATGTCGGCCTCAAGTATCGCATGTTCACTTCGGACAATGTCGAGCTCACCGATGCGCTCGGTCGTACGCTGCAGGGCGATGTGCGCACGCACTCGATCCTCGGTACGCTGAGCTACAACTTCGGCGCTCCGGCTGCGGTCGTTCCGGTGGCTCCGCCGCCCCCGCCCCCGCCGCCCCCGCCGCCTCCTCCGCCCCCGCCTCCTCCGCCCCCGGCGCAGGTCTGCGAAACGGGTCCGTACATCGTCTTCTTCAACTGGGACAAATCGGACATCACTCCGGAAGCAGCGACGATCCTGGACAACGCGGTTACGGCTTACGCCAACTGCGGGACGGCTTCGGTCATGCTGGCCGGTCACACCGACCGTTCGGGTACGCAGGACTACAACCAGGGTCTCGCCGAGCGTCGCAACGCTTCGGTCCGCGACTACCTTGGTGCACGTGGCATCCCGAATGCGCGGATCAACAGCCAGGCATTCGGCGAAACGCAGCCGCGCGTCCCGACTGCCGATGGTGTTCGCGAACTGCAGAACCGTCGCGTCGAAGTGACCTACGGTCCGGGTTCGGGCATGTAAGTCTGACGCACAGCGTCAATAAGTTAGAGGGGCCGGAGCAATCCGGCCCCTTTTTCGTTGGATGATCGAGTGCCGACCCTTCAACCACTTTGGGAGACAAACGATGTCCATCCGCTTTCCGATCATCCTGCTGGGCGCGACCGCGCTGTCAGCCTGCGCAACCGTCGAAAACATGGCTGACGACGTGGCCAATGAATTGACCACCGAGCAGGTGGGAACCGCTACACTCAGCTTCGCCGACGGTCGGACCGCGGGAACCGCGCGGCTGCTGTCCGATGACGACCAGCTTTCATTGGCAGTGACCGTCAACGGCATGGAACCGGGCCCGCACGGGTTCCACCTGCACACCACGGGCGCCTGCAACGCACCCGACTTCACCAGCGCCGGCGGGCATCTCAATCCCTACAATCGCAGCCATGGTCGGCTATCGCCCGATGGCAGCCATCTGGGCGATATGCCCAATCTGCAGGTCAACGCCTCGGGCAGCGCCAGCGCCACGGTCGATGTCAGCGATAACCCTTCATCCGCGCTCGAGGAGATCTTCGACGCCGACGGGACGGCCGTGGTCGTCCATGCCGGTGCCGACGATTACCGCACCGACCCCGCTGGCGACGCGGGTTCGCGGATTGCCTGCGGGGTCCTTCAGCGCAGCTAGTCGACCGGCTCTCCGGCAGCGCGGGCGCGATCGAGCAGGTTCTCCATCGCGGGCGGGACAAGCTTGATCGCGGCGATTAGCACCGCGAGGCCTATGGGCACGATCCACAAGGTGGCGAGCACCCCTGCGCTCAGATCGCCGCCGTTTCTGGCCGATACGTAGCCTGCCGTATACGGCCCCAGGGCCAGACCGACCAGGGTCGTGGCGAGGAAGAACGTGGCGGTCGCCAAGCCGCGCATCCGGGGCAGAACGAGCGCCTGGCTGGTCGCCGCCGCGGCGCCCAGCGCGCTTGCTGCCAAGGCGCTCACCACCACGTTCAGGATCATGAATAGCACGACACTTTCGGTCGTGTACTGAACGATTGCGAACGGTACCGGCGAAAGCAGCCCGAACAGGATCACCCAGACTCGGCCGGAGAGATGGCGTGTAAAGAGGGCATCGGCCAAACGCCCGCCCAGAATCACACCGAGGAAACCACCGGCTGCGCCGCCGCCGCCGAGCCAGAAACCGAGCTCGCTCTTGGTCAGATCGAACACCCGCTCTGCGTAAGGCGCTCCCCAATAGGATGCCGAGTAGGCCATGAAGGCGACCGTCCCATAGCCCAGGATCGTGCACAGGAATGCGGGCGATCCCCACGTCAGGCGGAAGGTCGGCGGATCGCGCTGTCGCAATGCGCTCGCCCAGCAGAACACCGAATAATAACCGATCGCCAGAAGAGTCCACTGATCCGTAATTGCGGTGAAAATAACCCCCTCGCCGGACTCCAGCAGGTTCGTCAAAGCATAGGCAGCCACGAATGCCGCGATCAGCACGGCGATATTGACGGCCAACGCTCCTACCCCGCGCTTGGCGGCGCCCAGGAAAGTGAAGGGCGGAATGACCGTATAGAGTTCGCCGACGAAGCCCCGAAACGGGTGGGGATCTTCCTTTGTGGGGAGGCCGTCGATTGCCCCGCGCACCGGCTCCTTAAGCGTCGCGACCCAGATCGCCAGCAACAGCCCGGGGACGCCCACGGCGATAAATGCCGCCTGCCATCCGGCCAGGCCGAAGGTGCCGCCATCGGGATAGGCTTCGTTCCACTGATCGACGACCAAGCCGCCGATGGCGAGCGAGATGCCGCCGCCGATGTAGATGCCCGAGGAGTAAATCGCGAGCGCGGTGGCGCGCAGGCGGGCCGGAAACCAGTCGGAAATCAACGAATAGGCGGAGGGGCTGGCGGTCGCTTCGCCGACGCCCACGCCGATGCGCGCGGCAGTCAGCGTGGCAGCATTTTGTGCGAAACCCGACACGGCCGTCATCGCCGACCAGACCGTCAACCCGATCGTCATGAGCCGCACGCGCTTCCAGCTATCGGCCAGCCTGCCGAGCGGAATGCCGAACAACGCGTAAAAAATCGCGAATGCGGTGCCGTAAAGGAAACCCAGATAGGCATCGTCGACGCCCAGATCGGCCTTGATGTCATTGGCGAGGATCGAGAGGATCTGCCGGTCGATGAAGTTCAGGACGTAGATCAGCACCAGCACGCTCAGCGCGTACCAACTGTAGGCCGGGACGTTGGCGTCGGGGGCCACGCTCGGCACTTCGGTCGCTGGCGCGGTCTTCGTATCCTCGGTCAATGTCCACTCCCTATACCCGGGTTATGTCCCGGTCGTAGCGGGTGGTATCGGCAAGCCCCGCTTCGGCAAAGCCTTTTCGCCGCAAGCGGCAGGAATCGCAGGTACCGCAGGCGAGGCCTTCGGGCGTCGGGTCGTAGCAGGACCAGCTCCACGCCGGATCGAGCCCCAGACGGGCGCATTCGCGGGCAATATCGGCCTTGGTCATGTGCTGGAGCGGCGCATGGATGGTGAAGGCCCCGCCCTCGACGCCCTGCTTGGTCCCCAGACGTGCAGTCTCGGCAAAGCTGGCGATGAATTCGGGGCGGCAATCCGGATAGCCCGAATAATCGAGAGCATTGACGCCGATGAAGATGTCGCGCGAGTGGACGGTCTCGGCGAAGGCGGTGGTCAGCGCCAGGAACACGAGGTTGCGCGCTGGCACATAGGTGACCGGGATCCCCTCTTCGACGCCCCCCTTGGGAACGTCGATGTCGTCGGTCAGCGCCGATCCGCCGAAGCGGCGCAGATCGAGCGGGAGTTCGACATGGCGCGCCGCGCCCAGCCGCCTGGCGATGTCGCGCGCCGATTCGAGCTCGCGGACATGACGCTGACCGTAATCGATCGTGAGGGCGTAGAGTTCGTACCCGGCTTCGCGCGCGAGCGCGGCGGTGACCATCGAATCGAGCCCGCCCGAAAGCAGAACCACCGCCGGGCCCAGGCTAGTCTGTGTATGATCGCTCATCCACGCCGCGCTAGGGCGGCGGCCGCATCGGCGCAAGCGTCAGCGGCAGGAACCCACGCGGCGCGCCTCGGCGGAGAACTGGAACGGCCTGCCCCCGGCGATGCCCTGGCTCTCGATTTGGGCCAGCGTCGCGCTTTCGCGCCGCACGCTGGTCCGGCCGTAACCATTGCCGCGGCAGGTGTACTGCACCGTTACCTGGTTCGCGCCATTCTCGACCACCAGACGGCTGCAATTGGCCCCGCGATGGCGAAGCTGGATCAGCTCGGTGCCTTCGCGCAGGCAAATCCGCTGGCTGGGCTCGCCATCGCGGAAACGCAGTTCCCACTCGCCCCGATCCAGCTGGCCGAACAGGGCGAGGTTGGCATTCTGTGCCGCGGAAGGCGCAACCGCCAGCGTCAGCGCTCCGACTGCGCCAAGTCCCGCCAAAGACGTCAAAAGAAACTTGCGCATGTCACACCTCGATTGCGTGCCGAAACTAGCAGCGATGCCGCTGTCATATTCATTACCATAGATGAACCGTGTCTTTCCATCGACCAAACGTTCATGCCGCGATAGGAAATTTGCGCGAACAGAAGGCGCAATCGACTACGATCATGCCATCCTCGTCGCGCATCTCCTGGCGCTCGGACTCTGGAAATCGTGTCAGCACCGACTGATAGTGTTCGGCGGTGCAGCGGCAACCACGGGTTACGGGAGCCCCGCGCGTGACTCGGACTTCTTCTTCCTCGTGGAACAGCCGCCAGACGATCGCCTCGAGCGACAGCGCGGGATCGAGCAGTTCGTCGTGGCGCAAGGACCCCGCCATCACCGCGACATGCTCCCATTCGGGATGATCGAGCCGGACATGCAGCCGCTCGCGGCCCTCCTCGCCATCGGCGAGATGCTGGACCAGCATCCCGGCGGCGCGCGAGCCCTGCGGCCCGTTCGTCACCGAGGTGCGGATCAGCGTCGGGAGCTGTTCGGACTGGACGAAATAACCCTCGCAGGCGCGCGCCAGGCTGTCGCCCTCCAGCGGAACGATGCCCTGAGAGCGCCCGCGGCCGTCGGTCATGTCGAAGGTCAGCGCGAGATAGGCCTTGCCGAATAGCGCGTAGAGCGTGGGATTGGCACCCAGTTCGGCCAGCGCGTCGGCATCGAAATCGACATAGCCGCGCAGCGCCCCGGCGCGGTAGTCGCACACGAAGAGATTGACCGCGCCGGTCTCGGTCTGCGCCTGCATGGTGACCTGCGAGCCATCGTCCTTGAACAGGCTGCCGATCAGCGCGGTCAGGACCAGCGCTTCGGCGAGAAGATTGGCGATCGGCGGCGGATAAGCGTGCGCCGAGAGGATTTCGTCGACGGTGCTATCGAGCCGCACCAGCCGCCCGCGCGCGTCGCGCGAGGGGATGCTGAAGCCCAGCGTACGCTCGGAAAAGGTTTCTTCGAGATCGGTCATCCGCGCCATATGGGGCTGGGATGCTGCGCTTTTAAGGCCCCCTCGCGCCCGAACCCCCTCAGCCCGCCGCGAGCTTCCCGTGGCACCACAGCAGAATCGATTTCTGCGCATGGATGCGGTTCTCGGCCTCGTCGAAGACCAGCGATTGCGCGCCTTCGAAAACCTCCTGCGAAACCTCCTCGCCGACATGCGCGGGGAGGCAATGGAGAAAGCGCGCATCGGGCTTGGCCAGCGCCATCAGTGCCGCATCCACCTGGAACGGCGCCATCGCCGCCAGCTTGGCCTCGGCATGCTCCTGCCCCATCGAGACCCAGGTGTCGGTGACGACGACATCCGCGCCGCGCGCCGCTTCGGCCGCATCGCGGGTTAGCGTGACCCGGCAACCGGCATCGTGCGCCATCGCGAGGAATTCGTCTTGGGGATCGTAGCCCTCGGGCGCGCCCACGCGGATGTTGAATTTCATCAGCGCCGCCGCCTCGAGCAGCGAATGCAGCACATTGTTGCCATCGCCCAGCCAGGCGAGCTCGAGCCCGGGGAGCGGCTTGCCGTGTTCGATCACCGTCAGCAGGTCGGCGACGATCTGGCAGGGGTGCGAGCGGTCGGTGAGGCCGTTGATCACCGGCACGGTGGCGTGCTCGGCGAGCGCCTGCGCCTTGGCGTGATCGTCGGTGCGGATCATGATCGCATCGACCATCCGGCTGAGCACCCGAGCGGTGTCGGCGATACTCTCGCCCCGGCCGAGCTGGGTGGTGGCGGCATCGAGGATCAGCGCGGAGCCGCCGAGCTGGCGCATGGCGATGTCGAAGCTGACGCGGGTGCGGGTCGAGTTCTTCTCGAAGATCATCCCCAGCACATGCCCCGCCAGCGGCGCATCGGCATCGGCGCGCCCCTTGGGCCAGTCCGCGCGCGCCGCCTTGCGGGTCTGCGCATCGCCGATCATTGCCGCGATCGCGTCGCCGCCGGCATCGGAGAGGTCGAGGAAGCTGCGCACCTGCATCTCAGCACTGGTGCCCCCACCAGCCATCAGGCGGGCTCGGGCATGGTGAAGCTGGCTGCGCCGGCGGAGAGCTTGTCGAAGAATTCTTCGAACTCGGCATCGCCCGCCACCAGCGGGGGCAGGACGCGCAGCGTCTGGTCGCCCGCTGCGACAGTCATCAGCTGATGGTTGTCGCGCAGATGCACGAAGAAGGGCCGGCTCTCGATCTTCATCCGTAGGCCCAGCATCAGCCCCTTGCCGCGCACGCTGTCGAACAGCTCGGGGTAATTGCCGATGAACTGCTCGAGCCGGGCGCGCAGCCGCTCGCCCTTCTCGGTGACCTCGGCGAGGAATTCCTCGTTCGCCACGGCGTCCATCACCGCAGTGCCTGCGGCCATCGCCAGCGGGTTGCCGCCATAGGTCGAGCCATGGGTGCCGAAGGTCATGCCGCGGGCGGCCTTCTCGGTGGCGAGGCAGGCGCCCAGCGGGAAGCCGCCGCCGATGCCCTTCGCGGTGGCGAGGATATCGGGATCGACGCCGTAATGCTCGTGCGCGTAGAATTTGCCGGTGCGCGCGACGCCGCACTGGACTTCGTCGAGCACCAGCATCAGATCGTGTTCGTCGGCGAGATCGCGCAGGCCCTGCATGAAGGCCTGGCTGGCGGGGCGGATGCCGCCCTCGCCCTGGATCGGCTCGACCAGGAAGCCCGCGGTGCGCGGCCCGACCAGCGCGCGCACGGCCTCGAGATCGTCGAACTCGCAATAGACGAAGCCGGGCAGCAGGGGCTCGAAGCCCTTGTGCATCTTCTCCTGATTGGAAGCGCTGATCGTGGCCATGGTGCGGCCGTGAAAGGCGTTGGTGAAGGTGATCAGCTCGGTGCGGTTGGCATCGCCATCCTCGTGCTGATGATAGGCGCGCGCGGTCTTGATCGCGGTCTCGACCGCCTCGGCGCCCGAATTGGTGAAGAACACGGTGTCGGCGAAGGTGACATCGACCAGCCGCTGCGCCAGCGCCTCGCCCTGCGGGCTGCCATAGAGGTTGGAGACATGCATCAGCGTCTCGGCCTGGCGCTGGATCGCGCCGATCAGCCCGTCGTGGCTGTGGCCGAGCAGGTTCACCGCGATGCCGCTGGCGAAATCGAGATAGCGCGTGCCGTCCTCGTCGATCAGATGGCAGTGATCGCCGCGCACGGGGCGAACCCCGCAACGGGGATAGACGGGCATCAGCGGCGAAATCGACATGGGACCTCCGGAAGCGAACGGGCGCGTTGAAACTGGCAAAAGGGACGGACGGACAGGTGGGCAAATGCAAATGGCGGCCCCGTGAGGGAACCGCCATTCACGTCTGCTTCGGGGTCTATTGACCCGCGCGCGCCTGGTCAAACCATGACGGTCAAACCGTGGCCGTCAAACCGTTGGCGCGGCTCGCCTCATTCCGGCGCCGGAACGAGATTGACCGCCGAATACTTGCCTCGTCGGTCGACCTCGAGATCGAACTCGTAACGCTGGCCTTCGTCGATGCCCGACAAGCCCGAGCGTTCGACCGCGCTGATGTGGACGAAGGCATCGGGCTGGCCGTCATCGCGGGTGATGAAGCCGAAGCCCTTCATCGAATTGAAGAACTTGACCGTGCCGCTGGCCTTGTCGCCGGTCAGCTCGCGCTTGGGCGGGCCAGCGTCGACCGGGGCTGCGACCACATCGCCGAGGATCTGGAGATCCTGCGCGGAGACCTTGCCACCACGATCGACGAGGTTGAATTCCAGCTCCTGGCCTTCGCCGAGGTTTTCGAGACCGGCGCGTTCGACCGCGCTGATGTGGACGAACACGTCCTCACCGCCGCCATCCTGCTGGATGAAGCCGAAGCCCTTTTGCGCGTTGAAGAATTTGACCTTGCCCTTGCCGGTGCCGACGACCTGCGCGGGCATGCGGCTTGCTCCGCCCGCACCGCCGGCGCCGCCGCCCGGTCCGCCGCGACCGGGAGCACCGCCCCCACCGCCGCCGCGATAGCCGCCACCGCCGCCGGAGCCGCCGCGATCATTGTTGAAGCCGCCCCGGTCACCGCCGAAGCCGCCCCCAAAACCGCCCGACGATCCGAATCCTTCCGACGGGCCGCCCATTGGCTCGAAACCGTCTTCTCCAAATCCGTCGCGCTTGTCCCGTCCCCGACGGCGGCCTCTATCGTAACCCATGATTCAAATCGTACCTTATCGCGCCGCCCCGCAGTGAAACGCCGGATCGCGGGCCGCATGGCAAACCCGGCGCAAGCGGAGTCCGATCGTGATTCGTTCGGAAACTCCCGCCCATTACAACACCCTACATAGCCACAAAACCGCGACCAAGCGAATGTTTTAACGTTGAACCCCGGTCTGAAGCCGAAATATGACATTTTCGCATGGTGTTTCAGGCGGGTATTTGCCTCAGGTTCATGTTGCGAAATGTCCGTCAGCGCGGCAAGGGCGCACGATGGACATCCTCGCTCTGCTTTCCGACCCGGCCGCCTGGCTCGCGCTGCTCACCCTGATCGCGCTCGAAGTGGTGCTGGGGATCGACAATCTGATCTTCATCGCGATCCTGTCGAACAAATTGCCCGAACACCAGCAACAGCGCGCGCGGCGAATCGGGCTGATGCTGGCGCTGGTGATGCGGATCGGCCTGCTGATGCTGATCGGCTGGCTCGTGACCTTGCAGACCCCGCTGTTCGACCTCGGCATTCAGGGCCAGCCCGGCGCATATGGCGAGCCCAGCTTCGACACCGCCTTTTCCGGACGCGACCTGATCCTGCTGACCGGCGGGCTGTTCCTGCTGTGGAAGGCGACCAAGGAAATCCATCATTCGATGGAGCCCGAGGACGATTCGGGCGATCTGCTCGACAAGACCCCCGGCGTCGCCAAGGCGGCGACCGCCACCTTCGGCGCGGTGATCGCGCAGATCGTGGCGATCGACATGGTGTTCTCGGTCGATTCGATCCTCACCGCGGTGGGCATGACCGACGATATCCCGATCATGGTCGCCGCAGTGGTGATCACGGTGGGCATCATGCTGGTCGCGGCCGACCCGCTGGCGCGCTTCATCGAGCACAACCCGACGCTGGTGATGCTGGCGCTGGCCTTCCTGGTGATGATTGGGGTGGTGCTGATCGCCGACGGCTTCGGCTTCCACGTGCCGAAGGGCTATATCTACGCCGCGATGGGCTTCTCAGTCGGGGTGGAAATCCTCAACATCGTCCAGCGCAACCGGCGGCAGAGAATGCGCCAAACTGAGGTAGCCGAAGCATGAGCGAGTTCAGGACGCTTTCCGACACGGTCTTTGCCGCGGGCCAGATCGCGCCCGAGGATATCGCAGGGGCCGAGGCGCAGGGCGTGACGCTGATCGTTAACAACCGCCCCGACGGCGAGGCCCCCGGCCAGCCCGACGGCGAGACGATCGAGGCCGCGGCGCGGGCGGCGGGGATCGACTATGCCGCGATCCCGGTGGACTCCTCGGGCTTCGACGACGCGCGCATTGCAGCGATGCAGGCCGCGCTCGACAATGCCGAGGGCAAAGTCCTCGCCTATTGCCGCACGGGCACGCGCTCGACGCTGCTCTGGGCTCTGGCGGAAGCGCGCGGTGGCCGCGACCCCGCCGCCATCGAACGCGCGGCAAACGCCGCCGGCTACGATCTGACGCCGGTTCGTGCGGTTATGATCGAGCTCGCCGAACAGGCGCAGCAATAACCGGGCGACAGCATAACGACGGTTGATTGACCCACCTCGCTCCTCCCCCTTGAGGGGGAGGCCGGGTGGGGGTGTACCACGCCACTGGTCTGGACGCGCGCCTGCGGCGCGCTCCCCCACCCCCGACCCCTCCCCGAGGGGAGGGCGGAATGCAGCTTATGGCATCGCACCCTAGCGGCGGAAATCCAGCGGCGGATCGCGGTCGCCCAGCAGCGAGCGGTAGACGTAGTCCGCCCCGCGCGAGGCATCGAACTCCGCCCGCGCCGCCCGGCGCAGCTCCTCGTTCTGGAACAGCTCGGCCGCCATCAGCGCCATCGATTTGGCCGCGACCTGCGCGCCCTTGGCGCCGATCGACGTGCCGCTCGCCGCGACCGCCTGCCAGCTGTGTGCGCTGGTGCCGGGGACCCAGCCGGCGGCGGTGACGCCCACGGTCGGGGTGGTCCAGGAGACATCGCCGACATCGGTCGAACCATAGCCCAGCGTCGTCCCGTAGGGCTGGATCTCGCCCGCGCTCTCCAGCGGCCGCGCCTGCTCGCCGAAGCTCTGCGCGATCTCCTCCGCCCAGGCGCGTTCTTCCGCGGTATATGTCACCCCGCCGACCTCGCGCAGCTTGGCATCCATCATCCGCGCCAGCGACTGGTTGACCAGCAGCGGATTGTTGCCGTGGATGATCTCCCAGCTGACCTCGGTCCCGGTCCCCAGCGCGGCGCCCTCGGCGGCCGCCTCGAGCCGCTCCCACAGCGCGCGCACCTCGTCGGCATCCGAATGGCGGACGTAATAGAACACCTCCGCGCTGTCGGGGATGACGTTGGGCGCCGAGCCGCCCTCGGTGATGACGTAATGGATGCGGGTGTCCATGCTGGTGTGCTCGCGCATCATATTGACCATCATGTTCATCGCCTCGACCCCGTCGAGCGCCGAGCGGCCGCGCTCGGGTGCGGCGGCGGCATGCGCGGAGACGCCCTTGAAGCGGAACTTGGCCGAACGGTTGGCGAGACCTGTGCGCGCCGCGGCGCTGTTCTCGTCGGCGGCATGCCAGTGAATCGCGGTGTCGACATCGTCGAACAGTCCGGCGCGCGCCATATAGACCTTACCCGAGCCGCCCTCTTCCGCCGGCGTGCCGTAGAGCCGGATCCGCCCCGGGGTGCCCGTCGCCTCGAGCCAGCGCTTGACCGCGATCGCCGCGGTGAGCGAGCCGGCGCCGAACAGATTGTGCCCGCAGGCGTGGCCGGCGTGCTTGTCGGCGAGCGGCTCGCGGCTCGGCGAGGCGGATTGCGAGATCCCCGGAAGCGCATCGAATTCGGCCAGGATCGCGATCACCGGCCCGCCCTCGCCCCATTCGCCGACGAAGGCGGTGGGGATGTCGGCGACGCCTGGGGTGATGGTGAAGCCCTCCGCCGCCAGTTCGTCCTGCAGCAGCCGGGTCGAGCGGGTCTCGAGATAGCCGAGCTCGGCCCAGTCCCACAATTGCTTCGCAACCCGGGCGGTGCGTTCGGCCTCGCCCTCGACGATCGCGGCCGGGTCGGCACTCTGCGCGAAGGCGGGCTGAACCAGCAGCGGCTGGACGGCGAACAGGGCGAGCCCTGCGAAAAGGGCGGATCGTTTCATAGTGTGCTTCCCCTGTTGAGGCCCCTGCTTGCCGCAATCCGCCCGCCGTGCCAATCCGTCGCACGATGGAAATCCCGCCCGCCCTCCTGCAGTTCGTGGGATCGCTCGCCGCGATCGTGGCGCTGGCGGCGCTCGCCTGGTGGCTCAAGCTGGGCGCGCCGCGGCGGCTTGAGAGCGAGGCCGATGCACGCCGCGAAGCGAGCGAGGCGGCCGACAGCTTCGAGCCGGTCGAAATCGCGCTCGACCGCGCAGGCCGCGCCGCGCTGCTGCGCGATGACGCGGGACAGATCCTGCTGCTGCGCCAGCACGGCACCCATTTCGCCGGGCGGGTGCTGACCCCGGCAGCCTACGCCCGGATCGACGGCGACGCGCTGGTGGTCGATACGGCAGAAAAGCGCTACGGCGGGGTCCGGCTCGAGCTCGACGATCCTTCGCTCTGGGTTCGGCATATCGAGAGTATCAAACCGCACTGACATGCCCGAATTCGATCCCGTCGCCTATGCCGTCCCCGGTTTCGTCCTGCTCGTGCTGGCGGAGATGCTCTGGGCGCGGCGCAAGCGCCCGCATGCCTACGAACCGCGCGACACGCTCACCAGTCTCGCCTTCGGGCTGGGCAGCACGGTCGCGGGCGTGGTCTTCGGCGGGGCGATCCTGGCCGCGGCGCTGTGGCTCTACGACTACCGGCTGTTCGACTTCGGCGAGAGCTGGTGGGCGGTGTGGTGGGCCTGGCCGCTGGCCTTCGTGCTCGACGACCTGCTCTATTACGTCTTCCACCGCATGGCGCACCGGGTGCGCTGGTTCTGGGCGAGCCACGTCAACCACCATTCCAGCCAGCACTACAATCTGAGCACCGCGCTGCGGCAGACCTGGACGGGCTTCTTCGCGCTGTCCTTCGCCTTCGGTCTGCCGCTGGTCCTGCTCGGCTTCCACCCGGCGATGCTGGCGATCGTTTCGGGCTTCAACCTGATCTACCAGTTCTGGATCCACACCGAGGCGATCGGGCAAATGCCGCGCTGGTTCGAGGCCGTGATGAACACGCCCAGCCATCACCGCGTCCACCACGCCACCAACCCGCGCTATCTCGATCGCAATTACGCCGGCGTGTTCATCGTCTGGGACCGGATGTTCGGCACATTCGAGCAGGAGCGCCCCGAGGAGGAGGCGATCCGCTACGGTATCGTCAAGCAGCTCGGCAGCTTCAACCTGCTGTGGGCGGTGTTCCACGAATGGATCGGGATCGCGCAGGATATGTGGCGCGCGCCGTGGAAGCACAAGCTGTCCTACCTGCTGCGCGAGCCCGGCTGGAGCCACGACGGCAGCCGCGAGACCAGCGCCACGATCCGCGCGCGCTGGGAAGCGCGGCGCGGCGACGTGACCGGCAAACCGGTTGCAGAGGAAAACCCGATTGCCGGATCGGGCGAGCCTGCGTAACCTCTCCCGCGGAAGAGGAGAGAACATGGACGAATTCGATGTGATCGTTGTCGGCGGGGGCAGCGGCGGCAGCGCCGTGGCCGGGCGGCTGGCCGAAGCGGGCAAGCGCGTGTGCCTGCTCGAGGCGGGGCCGCGCAACAACACCGTGCTGATCAAGACCCCGGGCTTCATGCCCTTTCTGCGCCAGGGCTCGAATTATCGCTACGAGACGGTGCCGCAGAAGGGCCTCAACGGGCGGGTCGGCTACCAGCCGCGCGGGCGCGGGCTCGGCGGCTCCTCGGCGATCAACGCGATGATCTATATCCGCGGGCACCGCTGGGACTACGACCATTGGGCCGAACTCGGCTGCAGCGGCTGGGGCTATGACGACGTGCTGCCCTATTTCAAACGCGCCGAGAGCAACGAGCAGGGCGCCGATGCCTTTCACGGCGGCGACGGACCGCTGCATGTCTCGGACCAGCACTGGCCCAACCCCGGCAGCAAGGCGTTCGTCGAGGCGGCGACGCAGCTGCAACTGCCGCACAACCGCGATTTCAACGGCGCGCGGCAGGAGGGTTTCGGCATCTATCAGGTGACGCAGAAGGATGGCGAACGCTGGTCCGCGGCGCGCGCCTATGTCGAGCCCTTGCGCGGCAATCGCAATCTCGATGTGCGGATCGGGGTGACCGTCCAGAAGATCGAGATCGACGAGGGCCGGGTGACCGGGGTCACCTATTCGGTCGGCGGCAGGCAGCGCACCGTGCGCGCGCGCGGCGGGGTGGTGCTGTCGGCGGGCGCGTTCAACTCGCCGCAGATGCTGATGCTATCGGGGATTGGTCCGGGCGGGCATCTGGCCGAGCACGGGATCACGGTGAAGCGCGATTGCGAGGCGGTCGGCTCCGACCTCCAGGACCATGTCGACTATGTCTCGAGCTGGCAGACCGAGAGCACCGATTTCATCGGCGACAGCCTCGCGGGGACGGTGCGGATGGTCAAGGCGATCGTCGAGCACCGCCGCAAGCGGACCGGGATCATGACCACGCCCTATGCCGAGGCGGGCGGGTTCTGGAAGGTGATGGAGGATGCGCCCGCGCCCGATGTGCAATGGCACTTCGTCCCCGCCATGCTCGAGGATCACGGGCGGATGAAGGTGAAGGGACACGGCTTCTCGCTCCACGCCTGCGTGCTGCGGCCCGAGAGCCGCGGAACCGTCCGGCTCGGCTCGCGCGATGCCGGGGATGCGCCGGTGATCGATCCCAATTTCCTCGATGACGAGCGTGACATGGAAGTGCTGCGCAAGGGCGTGCGCCTGTCGCACCGGATCGTCGAGGCGCCCGCGATGGCGCAATACGCGCCCAAGGATCGCTATCCCATCGATCTCGAGGACGATGCCGCGCTCGATCACCTCATCCGCGACCGCGCCGACACCGTCTACCACCCGGTCGGCACCTGCCGGATGGGGGGCGATGCGGACAGCGTGGTCGATCCGCAGCTCCGCGTGCGCGGGATCGAGGGCTTGTGGGTCGCCGATGCCAGCGTGATGCCGCGGCTGATCGGGGGCAACACCAATGCGCCGAGCATCATGATCGGCGAACGCTGCGCCGATTTCGTGAAAACGGCACTCGACTAGCGCGGGATCACATAAGCTGAAAACCCCCCTCCCCTCGGGGAGGGGTCGGGGGTGGGGGAGCGCGCCGCAGGCGCGCGTCAAGGCCAGTGGCCCGGCACACCCCCAAGGCGCATATTCATGACAAAAAAGGGGCCGGAACCTTTCGCAAGGTTCCGGCCCTTCGCAGTCGGTGTTCGCAGGAGGAACACATTAAGACGGGGGCGCCGAGAGGAGAGAGAGAAGCGCCCCCGCCGAACTTTAGGACCCCGAGGTTCGGGCGAACTCCGGATAGGCCTCGATGCCGGTCTCGCTGAGATCGAGCCCCGCCAGCTCTTCTTCCTCGCTCGGGCGCACCCCGATGGTGGCCTTGAGCGCGAACCAGACGATAGCCGACAGCGCGCAGACGAAGACCCCGGTGGCGACCACGCCGGTCAGTTGGGCGAGAAAGGGCACCGCAGGGTTGGTCAACGGCACCGCGAGCGTGCCCCAGATGCCGGCAACGAGGTGGACCGGGATTGCGCCGACCACGTCGTCGATCTTGAACTTGTCGAGGATCGGCACGAAGATCACCGGTAGCAACCCGCCGATCCCGCCGATGATGATCGCCATCCCGACATTGGGCGTGAGCGGTTCGGCGGTGATCGCCACGAGCCCGGCCAGCGCGCCGTTGAGCGCCATGGTCGTATCGGCCTTCTTGTAGCGCAATTGCGTGGCGATGATCGCGACGACCACACCGGCGGCAGCCGCCATATTGGTGTTGACGAAGATCTTCGACACATCGGAGACATCCCCGATCGTACCCATCGCTAGCTGCGAGGCGCCGTTGAAGCCGAACCAGCCGAGCCAGAGGATAAAGGTGCCCAGCGTGGCGAGCGGAATGCTCGATCCCGGGAACACCGCAACCTTGCCGTCCTTGCCGTAGCGGCCCAGCCGCGGGCCGATGATCAGCACGCCCATCAGCGCCGCCCAGCCGCCGGTCGAGTGGACCAGGGTTGAACCGGCGAAATCGGAAAAGCCCATCGCGTCGAGCCAGCCTGCGCCCCATTCCCAGCTGACGATCACCGGGTAGATGAAGCCGGTCAGCACGGTAACGAAGATGAAGAAGGGCACCAGCTTGACCCGCTCGGCCACCGCGCCCGAGACGATCGAGGCGGTGGTGGCGCAGAACACCATCTGGAAGAACCAGTCGGACGCAATCGAATAGCCGGTTTCGGTATCCGCCTCGCCCACACCCTGCATCGCATAGGGGAAATCGCCGATCCCGAAAAACCCGCCCTCGAAGCCCGGATAGGCGATCGAATAGCCGATCACCCAGAACATCAACCCGGCGATCGAATAGAGACCGATGTTCTTGAGGCACTGAACCGAAACGTTCTTCGACCGGACCAGCCCCGCTTCGAGCATGGCGAAACCCGCCGCCATCCACATGACGAGAAAGCCCCCGATCAGGAACAGCAGCGTGTTGAGAATGTAGGCCGTTCCCCCCGAAACGGCCTCGGCTGCGGCGAGCGCAGCGGGATCGGCGACGTCCTGCGCCAGGGCGGGTGCTGTCATTCCGACCCCGGCCAGCGCTAAGGCCGCCAGCGCCGGGGCGGCGGAGCGTGAAAGTGTGCGTTTCATGGTGTTGTCCCCTCGGGTCATAGCGCGGTGTCGCCGGTCTCGCCGGTCCGGATGCGCGTGGCGCTGGCGAGATCGAAGACGAAGATCTTGCCGTCGCCGATCGCCTCGGTGCTCGCGGTCTGCTGGATCGTCTCGACCACCTGGGCAGCGAGATCGTCGCTGGCGGCGACCTCGATCTTCACCTTGGGCAGCATGTTGGTCGAATATTCGGCCCCGCGATAAATCTCGGTCTGGCCTTTCTGGCGTCCGAAGCCCTTGACCTCGGACACGGTCATTCCCGCAACCCCGATCGAACCGAGGGCTTCACGCACCTCGTCGAGCTTGAACGGCTTGATGACGGCGATGATGTATTTCACGCGGCCCCCCCTGAGCTATCGCTGCCGGACCCGTTCCCGGCGAGGAAGAGCTTTGCAATTGCTGTGCCAACACAACAATCGACGCAATTTGGCGTCAATCGGAGGCTCGTGGGGATAATCTTTATTAAACTTCCGCCCAAGGATTGGGCGGCTGCCTAGATTTAAGGCAGATCGAGCTCCGCATAGACGGGCAGATGGTCCGAGGCCACGCTGGCGAGCGGGCTGTGGTGGACATGGGCATCGCGGCAGGTCCAGCTGGGCGAGGTGACGATCCGGTCGAGCCGGGCGATCGGGCCGCGGCTGGGGTAGCTCGGGCCCGGCGAGATCGCGTGCCAGTCGTCGCCGAATTCGCGCATCGCGCCGGTGAACCGGCCCCACTGGTTGAAGTCGCCGCCGATGATCGTCGGACAATCCTCGGTGGTCTTGGCGACGAAATCGAGCAGCGCGCGCACCTGGTCGCGGCGGCGCAGGCCCGAGAGGTCGAGATGGGTGCCGATGATGCGGATGTTCCGCCCCTCGATCCGGACCACCGCATTGGCGGCGCCGCGCGGCTCGAGCGTGGGCAGATGGAGCGCCTCGGCATCCTGCACCTCGCATTCGCGGCGGACCAGGATCGCATTGCCGTGCCAGCCGATGCTGCGCGGCCGGCGCGCGACATCGACGACCTTCCAGGGGTAGTCGTCGAGCAGGGCGCGCGGCAGCACGCTGGCGCGGTCGCCGAAGCGGCGATCGGCCTCCTGCAGGACGATCACGTCGGCATCGATCTCGCGCAGCACCGCCATGATCCGCTCGGGATCGCATTTGCGATCTCGGCCGATCGCCTTGTGGATGTTGTAGCTGGCGAAGGTGAGCCGCATCGGCGTCAGAGGAAATCCGCCAGCACCGCCATGAAGCGGTCGAACTGGTCGTGGTGGAGCCAGTGACCGGCCTTCTCGAATTCGATCACGCGCGCGGTGTTGAAATGGTCGAGCCGTCCGTCGCCCTCGGGGTTGGAGGCCCAGCTGTCGGCGCCGTAGAGCAGCAGCGTGGGCGCGGCGATCGCGGCCCAGGTCTGGTAAAGGAATTCGTCGGCGACGTCCTCGACCGGCCAGACGTTGAGATGCGGGTCGAACTTCCAGGTGTAGGTGCCGTCCTCGTTGCGGTTGACCCCGTGGATGGTGAGATGCCGCGCCTGTTCCTCGGTGAGGTAGGAGTTCTCCTCGATCATCCGCTGGAACGCAGTCTCGATGCTCTCGTATTTGCGAGGGGCTCGCGCGGAGGCGGCGCGCTTCTTGTCGATCCATTCGCGCGCGCGTTCGGGATAGGGCGTCTCGCGCATTTCGGCCTGGCGCTTGGGGCTGGGCCCGAGCCCTTCGATGGCGACCAGCTTGGTGACCATCTCGGGAAAGGTCCCGGCGTAGCGCAGCGAGACGTTTCCGCCCATCGAATGGCTGACGATCGTCACCGGCCCGACGCCCAGCTGGTGGATCAGCTGCGCGAGATCGTAGACCATGTCGCTGGTTTGGTAGTTGCCGTCGCTGACCCAGTCGGAATCGCCGTGACCGCGGTGATCCATCGCGATCACATGCCAGTCGTCGCGTAGCTGCTCCGCGACCCAGTCCCAGCTGCGCGCATGGTCGCGCCCGCCATGGACCAGCACCAGCGGCGGCTTGCCGCGATTGCCCCAGTCGACGTAGTGCAGCCGCAGCCGCTGCGAGATGAAGGTTTGCGAAGTGGGTCCGGAGTGGGTCATGTGTGCGGCCTAATCGCATCGGAGCGCGCTGTGCAAACCTCAATTTCCTGGTGATCCTCCGAGAAGGCGGGGATCCCAGGCGTTTCGCGCCTCCGCCCGAGGTCCCCGCCTGCGCGGGCACTCACGATCCTAGCGCTCCTTGGTCGCCGAGAAGGTCAGGCCGGGGTTCTTTTCTTCCTGATAGTTCACGTCCCACGGGCTCTTGGCCATGAACACCAGATCGCCGTCGCGGTCGCGCGCCAGATGCGCGCGGTTGAACTTCTCGAAATCGTCGAGCGCCGCGGGTTCGCCCTTGAGCCAGCGCGCGGTCGAGAAGGGCGCCATCTCGAGCCCCGCCTCGACCTTGTATTCGGCCGAGAGCCGCGAGACGAGCACCTCGAGCTGGAGCTGGCCGACCACGCCGACGATCCACTGCCCGCCGATCTCGGGATAGAACACCTGGATCACGCCCTCCTCGGAGAGATCGTCGAGCGCCTTCCTGAGCTGCTTGGTCTTGGTCGGGTCGCGCAGCTGGACGCGGCGCAGGATCTCGGGCGCGAAATTGGGCAGGCCGGTGAAGCGCAGCTCGTTCTTCTCGGACAGCGTGTCGCCCACCCGCAGCGTGCCGTGGTTGGGAATGCCGATGATGTCGCCCGCTTCGGCGGTGTCGGCGATCTCGCGATCCTGCGCGAAGAACAGGATCGGCGAATGGATCGCGATCGGCTTGCCCAGCCCCGAGGGGGTGAGCTTCATGCCGCGTTTGAAGGTGCCCGAGACCTGGCGCATGAAGGCGATCCGGTCGCGATGGTTGGGGTCCATATTGGCCTGGACCTTGAAGATGAAGCCGGTGACCTCGTCGCGATCGGGGCTGATTTGTTCGTCGCCTGCGGGCTGCGGGCGCGGCGGCGGGGCGATCCGGGCGATCGCGTCGATCAGCTCGGTGACCCCGAAATTCTTGAGCGCGGAGCCGAACAGCACCGGGGTGAGATCGCCGTTGCGATAGGCCTCGAGATCGAATTCGGGATAGCCGATCTGCGCCAGCTCGATCTCCTCGGCGAATTGTGCGGGGATTTCGGCGTCGGAATCGCGCTTGCCCTGGAACTCCTTCGACGGACCCTCTGGCCGCGCGATGCAACCGGTGGCGAAATCGAGCACGCCTTCGAACTGGCCGCCCATCCCCACCGGATACATTTGCGGCGAGACATCGAGCGCGAGCATGTCGGCGATCTCGTCGAGCAGCTCGAACACCGGGCGGCCCTCGCGATCGACCTTGTTGACGAAGGTGATGATCGGCACGCTGCGCAGCCGGCAGACCTCGAACAGCTTGCGCGTCTGCGGCTCGATGCCCTTGGCGGCGTCGATCACCATGATCGCCGAATCGACCGCGGTCAGCGTGCGGTAGGTGTCCTCCGAGAAATCCTCGTGCCCGGGCGTGTCGAGCAGGTTGAAGGTGATCCCGTCGCGCTCGAAGGTCATCACCGAGCTGGTCACCGAAATGCCGCGCTGCTGCTCGATCTTCATCCAGTCCGACCGCGCGCGCCGCGCCTGCCCGCGCGCCTTGACCTCGCCCGCGAGATGGATCGCGCCACCCTGCAGCAGCAGCTTCTCGGTCAGCGTGGTCTTGCCCGCATCGGGATGCGAGATGATGGCGAAGGTGCGGCGATTGGAGATCATGATCTGTCTTTCTCTCTCCGCGCCCCCGCGAAGGCGGGGGCCTCAGCCGGCGGCTCGCAACCGCCTGAGGTCCCCGCCTTCGCGGGGACTCGGGGAAGGTTCAATGGTGCTCGCGCGCGATCCGGAAGCCGGCGGTGCTCTGGCTCACCGGCATCAGCTCGAGCGTGTTGATGTTGAGATGCGGCGGCAGTTCGGCGACCCAGCGGACGGTCTCGGCGATATCCGCTGCGGTCATCGGCTGCGCGCCGCCGTAGAGTTTCTCGTGCGCGTCCCGGTTGCCACCGGTTCGCACCAGGGTGAATTCGGTCTCGACCATGCCCGGCTCGATCGCGGTCACGCGCACCCCGGTGCCGTGGAGGTCGGAACGCAGGCCGAGCGTGAACTGGCTGACGAAGGCCTTGGTCCCGCCATAGACATTGCCGCCGGGGTAGGGATAGTTCGCCGCGACCGAGGAGAGGTTGATCACCGCCCCCTTGCGCGCGATCAGCCCCGGCAGGAGCTTGTGGGTGAGCGAGACCAGCGCGGTGACATTGGTCGCGATCATGGTCTTCCAGTCGGCGAGATCGCTCTCCTGCGCGGGCGATGTGCCCAGCGCGAGCCCGGCGTTGTTCACCAGCAGATCGATTCCGGCAAACGCTTCGGGCAGAGCATCCAGAGCGGCGTCGCGTGCAGCTTCGTCGGTGACGTCGAACGCCGCCGCGTGAACCTTGTCCGCGCCCAGTTCGTCGACCAGCGCCTGCAGCCGCTCGGCGCGCCGCCCGGTGGCCACGCAGCGCCAGCCGCTCGCGACCAGCGCGCGCACCGTGGCTTCGCCGATCCCCGCGGTGGCGCCGGTGACGAGCGCGGTCCGGCTCATGCCCGCAGCTCCGCGCCGAGCCTGGCGGCACCCGCGATCACCTTGTCCGAGATCGCCTTGATCTCCTCGTCGGTGAAGCTCTTCTCGCCGGGCTGCAGCGTCACCTCGATGGCGAGCGATTTGCGGCCCTCCGGCACGCCCTGCCCGGTGAAGACATCGAACACCCGTGCGCCGACGATGGCTTGCTTGTCCGCCCCGCCGACCGCGCGCAGCAGATCGCCCGCGGCGAGCTCCGCAGGCACGAGGAAGGCGAAGTCGCGCGTGACCGCCTGCAGCGCCGGCGGCGCATAGGCGGGGCGCGCGAAGGTCGGCTTGCCCTTCTTCGCGGGGATCGCGTCGAGGAAGATCTCGGCCGCCATCACCGGCCCGTCGAGATCGAAAGCCTTGAGCGTCGCGGGATGCAGCGCGCCGAAGCGTGCGAGCACGTTCTTGGGTCCGAGCCGCAGCGTGGCGGACTGGCCGGGGTGGAACTGGTCGCCCGCCTCACCCATCACCATCAGATTGGCGGTGGGAGCACCGGCCGCCTCGAGCAGCGCGAGCGCCTCGGCCTTGGCGTCATAGGCGTCGAAAGCCGAAGTCTTGCCGCTCGACCAGCCGCGCGCAGTCTTGTGGCCCGCCAGCACCAGGCCCAGCGTCGCGCGCTCGTCGCTGGCGCCGTGTTTGCCGCGCAGGTAGCGGCGGCCGATCTCGAACAGCCGCGATCCGTTGAGGCCCCGGTCGGCGTTGCGCGCGGCGGCGGCGAGCAGTCCGGGGAGCAGCGAGGGGCGCATTGCCTTCATGTCCTCGCTGATCGGATTGTCGAGCACCCAGAGCACGTTGCCGTCGGCGAAATGCTCGGCCTGCGCAGTGGGGAGGAAGGACCATGTCACCGCCTCGTTGAGCCCGCGCGCGGCGGCAGCGCGGCGCAGCCTGCGCTCGAGCTGCTGCGCCGGTGTCGCGGTCGGCCGCGCAACGCCATCCGGGCGCGGCAGCGGCACGCTCGCCACCTTGCCGAGCCCGTGGATGCGGACCACTTCCTCGACCAGATCGGCAGGGCCTTCGATGTCGTGGCGACGCAGCGGGACACCGACGTGCCAGTCGTCGGCCACGGCGAAATCGAGCGCTTCGAGAATGCGGCGCTGCTCGGCCTCCGCTACCTCGACGCCGCCCAGCCGCGCGGTCAGCGCGGGGTCGAAAGCGATGTGCTTGGCCTCGGCGGGCGGCGCTCCGGCGCGGACCACATTGCTCGGCTCGCCGCCGCAGCACTTGAGGATAAGATCGGTCAGCAGCGCCAGCCCTTCGTCGAGGAAGGCGGGGTCGACCCCGCGCTCGAACCGCGTGCGGGCATCGCTGGCGAGGCCAAGCCTGCGCCCGGTCACCCCGATCCGCTCGGGGTCGAAATAGGCGATCTCGAGCAGGACGTCGGTCGTGCCCTCGCTCGCCCCCGAATGCGCCCCGCCCATGATCCCGGCGATGTCGTGGACGCGGTGCTCGTCGGCGATCACCGTCATGGTCTCGCCCAGCGTATAGGTCTTCTCGTTGAGCGCCTCGACCCGTTCGCCCGCAACCGCGCGGCGCGCGACCATCGCGCCCGAGAGCGTCGCGAGGTCGTAGACATGCGCGGGTCGCCCGCAGGCGAGCATCAGGTAGTTGGTGCAATCGACCAGCGCGGAGATCGGGCGCTGGCCCGCGGCGAGCAGCCGGCGCTGCATCCATTCGGGCGAGCTGCCGTTGGACACCCCGCGGATGACGCGGCCGTAGAAGGCGGGGCAACCCTCGGGATCCTCGGTGCGGATGTCGATCGGGCAGTCGTAAGCGCCCTCGATCACAGGCACCTCGACCGGCCTGAACGTCCCCAGCCCTGCTGCAGCGAGATCGCGCGCGATCCCCATAACGCCCATGCAGTCGGGGCGGTTGGGGGTGATCGCGACATCGAACACCGGCGACGCGGCGTGGTAATCGGCGAAGCTCGCACCGACCGGCGCGTCCTCGGGAAGCTCGATGATGCCCTCATGCGCATCGCCCAGCTCGAGCTCGCGCACCGAGCACATCATGCCGTTGGATTCCTGCCCGCGGATCGCGCTCTTGCGCAGTTCCATCCCGTTGGACGGGACCACCGCGCCCGGCAGGCCGAGCACGCCCTTCATCCCCGCGCGCGCATTGGGCGCGCCGCAGACGACCTGGAGCGGCTGGCCGTCACCGGCATCGACGGTGAGCACCTGAAGCTTGTCGGCATCGGGATGCGGCGCGGCGGTGAGCACCTGGGCGACGCGGAAACCCGCGAGCCTTTGCGCCGGGTCCTCGATCCCCTCGACCTCATGGCCGATGGCGTTGAGTGCGGCGGCGATTTCGGCGGTCGAAGCCTCGGTGTCGAGGAAGTGGCGGAGCCATTCGAGCGAGAATTTCATGCGCGCGCTCCCACACCGCCCGAAAGCGTCGGCTGATCGAAGGGTGAGAAGCCGTAATGCGCCAGCCAGCGCTGGTCGCCGTCGAAAAAGGCGCGCAGATCGTCCATCCCGTATTTGAGCATCGCCAGCCGGTCGACCCCGACCCCGAAGGCGAAGCCCTGCCATTGCTCGGGATCGAGCCCGGCGAATTCGATCACCCGGGCGTTGACCATCCCGCTACCGAGCAGCTCCATCCAGCCGTGGCCGGGCGCATCGCCATCGCCGCCGAGCGCGCGGCGGCCATCGACGTCCTGCCAGCCGACATCGACCTCGACACTGGGTTCGGTGAAAGGGAAATAGGAGGGCCGCAGCCGCAGCACGATATCGTCGCGCTCGAAGAAGGCCTTGAGGAAGGTCTCGAGCGTCCATTTGAGATGGCCGAGATGAATATCGCGATCGATCACCAGCCCCTCGATCTGGTGGAACATCGGCGTATGGGTCGCATCGCTGTCCGAGCGGTAGACCCGGCCCGGGGCGATCAGCCGGATCGGCGCACCGTTCTCCATCATCGCGCGGATCTGGACCGGCGAGGTGTGGGTGCGCAGCAGCATCCGGTTGCCCTCCGCGTCGCGGTCCTGCTCGCCGAAATAGAAGGTGTCGTGCATCGCGCGCGCCGGATGCGTCTCGGCCATGTTGAGCGCGGTGAAATTGTGCCAGTCGTCCTCGATCTCGGGACCGGTGGCGACCGAGAAGCCGAGGTCGGCGAAGATCTCGGCGAGCTCGTCCATCACCTGGCTGACCGGGTGGACCGAGCCCATGGGCGTCTCGGGCGCGGGCAGCGTCAGGTCGATGACCTCGCTCGCCAGCCGCCGTTCCAGCTCGGCAGCCTCCAGCACGGCCTTGCGGTCGTCGATCGCCTCGGAAATACGCGCGCGCATGCCCTGCAGCCGCGGGCCTTCGACCTGGAGTTCCTCGGGGCTCATCTTGCCCAGCGTCTTCATCAGCTGGTTGAGCCAGCCCTGCTTGCCCAAAGCCTCGACCCGGATCGCTTCGATCCCGGACAAGTCGTCGGTGCGGTGGAGCCGCTTGAGCGTGTCGGCGATGGTCTGTTCGTGATCACTGGTCATATGGGTGGGCTCGCTAGCCGAAAGCCGGGCAAAGAAAAAGCGCCAACCCCGGGAGGGGCGGCGCTCTTTCCTTTCGCTTATGCGAAGGATCAGGCGGGAAGCGCGCCCTTGGCCTGCTTGATGATCGCACCGAAGGCGGCGCTTTCATTCATGGCGAGGTCGGCCATCACCTTGCGGTCGAGTTCGATCCCGGCGAGCTTCACGCCGTGCATGAACTGCGAATAGGTCAGACCTTCGGCCCGGACCGCCGCGTTGATGCGCTGGATCCACAGGGCGCGGAAGTTGCGCTTCTTAACCTTGCGGTCGCGATAGGCGTATTGGCCGGCCTTTTCGACCGCCTGACGCGCAACGCGAATGGTGTTCTTGCGACGACCGCGATAGCCCTTGGCCTGGTCGAGCAGCCGCTTGTGCTTCTGGCGTGTGGTCACGCCGCGTTTGATGCGAGGCATATCTCTTTCTCCTTAAACCGAGGGCTCATCCGAGCCCGTAGGGGGCCCATTTCTTCACCGCGGCGTTGTCGGCCTTGGAGAGAACTTTGGTCCTGCGGTGTTGGCGGATATACTTCGCATTGTGGCTGATCAGCCGGTGGCGCTTGCCAGCGACGCCGTGCTTGATCTTGCCGGTGGCGGTGATTTTGAAGCGTTTCTTCACACCGCTCTTGGTCTTCAGCTTGGGCATTTTCATCTCCTTGCAGAGACACGTCGAACCAGCCCTGGCAGCCCTTGTCGCCAGGCCGGCACATGAATCACGTGTCGTTGAAGTTCGCGCACATAGCCTTTTTGCCCGCAAAGGCAAGCATCAGAAGTGGCTGAGGTAGCCCCCGTCGACCGCCAGCGTCTGCCCGGTGACGTAGCTGGCGGCGGGCGAAGCGAGGAAGACCACCGCTCCGGCGATCTCCTGCGGCTGCCCCCAGCGCCCCAGCGAGGTGCGCCGCGCGAGGTGCTCCGAGACTTCCGGATCGGCGACCATCGCGGCATTGGCCTCGGTCGCGAAATAGCCCGGCGCGACCGCGTTGACGGTGATCCCGGCGGCGCCGAGCTCGGCCGCCAGCGCGCGGGTCAGCGCGGCGAGCCCGCCCTTGCTGGCGGTGTAGAGCGGATCGCCGCGGGAGATTTCCGCGGCGATCGAGGTGATGTTGACGATCCGCCCGTAGCCGCGCGCCCGCATCAGCGGTGCGGCGCGGCGCGCCAGGTCGAAGGGGGCGACCAGATTGGTGTCGAGCAGCGCGCTCATGTCGCCGCGGCGGAGATCCTCGAGAGGGCGCCGGTCGCGCTGCCCGACATTGTTGACCAGAATGTCGAGCCCGCCCTTCCCGGCGACGTGCGCGAAGGCCGATTCGCATGCCGAATCGTCGGCGATGTCGAAGGCCAGTGCGTGCGCCGCCGGGCCGATCTCCCTCGCCGCTGCGGCCAACGCCGCCTCGTCGCGCCCGTTGAGCCAGACGCGCGCCCCGCCCTCCGCCAGCCCGCGCGCGATGGCGAAGCCCAGCCCGCGCGCCGCCCCGGTCACCAGCGCGGTGCGCTTGTCGAGGGGGCCCGCCGCAGCCATCAGTGCTCGTAAATCATCTTGCCGGTCATGCCGCCGTCGATGTTGAGATGCTGCCCCGTCACGAAGCCGGCGTGATGCAGATAGGCGACCGCCTCGGCGATATCCTCGCAGCGCCCGACCCGGCCGACGGGGTGCTGGTCGCGGTCGCGCGGACGGTGCGCGGGCTGGCTGCGGCGGCCGGTCTTCTGCCAGGGTCCGGTCTCGATCCACCCCGGACGGACCGCGTTGACGCGGATCGCGGGGCCGAGCGAGACCGCCATTGCATGGGTCAGCGCATCGAGCCCGCCCTTGGCGGCGGCGTAGGCGAAGCACTCGGGCTCGCTCATCACCGCGCGGGTCGAGGAGATGTTGACGATGCTGGCTGGGGCCCCCGCATCGGCGGTGCGTTCGAGCAGCGAAACCGCGGCGCGGCTGCACAGGAAGGCGGCGGTCAGACTCGCATCGATCCATTTCTGCCAGTCGGCGAGCGAAAGGTCTGCCAGCGGCCCGCAATAGGGATCGGCGATCCCGGCATTGTTGACGAGGCAATCGAGCCCCGCCCCGCCCAGCCAGTCCTCGATCCGGGCGAAGGCGCGGGCGACCTCGCCTTCCTTGCCGACATCGCAGGTCAGCAGCAGCGCGTCGGTCGAGGGGAGCGCCGCGCGCAATTCGGCGAGCGCCTCGGTATCCGTGTCGAGCCCGGCGACGCGCCAGCCGAGCCCGTGGAAATGGAGAAGTGTGGCACGGCCGATGCCATTGCCCGCGCCGGTTACGAGGATGGTGCTCATGCCCGTCGAACCGGCCGCCGCGCGCTCAGTGCCCGTGGTCATGGTCGTGGTCGTGGTCGTGGTCGGTTGCTTCGATGCGCCCCATCGCCTCGAGCACATCCTCGAGCCGCGCCGGTTCGCCCAGCGCCAGCACGCGCCCGTCGCTCTCGGCGTGGAGCGGTTCGCCCGACCAGTCGCACATCATCCCGCCCGCGCCCTCGACGATCGGCACCAGCGCGGCGAAATCGAACAGCTGGAGCCCGGCCTCGCAGACCACATCGAGATGGCCCGAGGCGAGCAGCCCGTAATTGTAGCAGTCGCCGCCATAGACGATCATGCCCTGCCGCTTGTCCTTTGCCACCGCCTGCGCGAGCGCCATATAGTGATCGGCCTCCTCGCTGGAGAAGTAATGCGGGCTGCTGGTGGCGAGCACCGCATCGCCCAGGCTGCGGCACGAGCGGGTGCGCGCGGCTCGCCCGTTGAAGGTGGTCTCGTGCCCGATCCGCCCCACCCAGCGCTCCTTCGCGATCGGCTGGTCGATCACGCCCAGCACCGGCCAGCCGCCTTCCATCAGCGATATCAGCGTCCCGAAGATCGGCCGCCCGGCCATGAAGCTGATGGTGCCGTCGATCGGGTCGAGCACCCATTGGCGCGCCGCGCCCTCGTTGCTTGTGCCGTATTCCTCGCCGATAATGCCGTCGCCGGGCCGCTCGGCTTCGAGGATCGCGCGCATCGCCGCCTCGGCGGCGCGGTCGACCTCGGTCACGGGCGAGGAATCGCTCTTGCGCTCCTCGGTCCAGCTCCCGCGGAACAGCGGCCGGATCGCCTCGCCCGCCGCATCGGCGAGGCGGTGGGCGAGCGCGAGATCGGCGCTGCTCGCCATCTCAGTCGAACAGGCTGGAGACGCTGCTTTCGTCGGCGATGCGGCGCACCGCCTCGCCGACCAGCGGGGCGATGGTGAGGATCCGGATCCGGTCGGAATCGAGCACATCGTCGGTGGGACGGATGGTGTCGGTGATGACCAGTTCCTTGAGCGACGATTTGTTGATCCGCGCCACCGCGCCGCCCGAAAGTACGCCGTGGGTGATGTAGGCGGCCACGCTCGCGGCGCCCTGCGCCAGCAGCGCCTCGGCGGCGTTGCACAGAGTCCCGCCCGAATCGACGATGTCGTCGATCATGATGCAGTGCCGGCCCTTCACCTCGCCGATGATGTTCATCACCTCGCTCTCGCCGGGGCGATCGCGACGCTTGTCGACGATCGCGAGCGGCGCGTTGTCGAGCCGCTTGGCCAGCGCGCGGGCGCGGACCACGCCGCCGACATCGGGGCTGACGACCATCAGGTCCTGATCGCCGTAGCGCGCCTGAATATCCGCCGCCATCACCGGCGCGGCGTAGAGATTGTCGGTCGGGATATCGAAGAAGCCTTGGATCTGGGCGGCGTGCAGATCGACCGCCAGCACGCGGCTGGCCCCGGCCTCGGTGATCAGATTGGCGACCAGCTTGGCCGAGATCGGGGTGCGCGGACCGGGTTTGCGATCCTGCCGCGCGTAGCCGAAATAGGGCACCACCGCGGTGATCCGCTTGGCCGAGGCGCGGCGCAGCGCATCGATGCAGATCAGCAGTTCCATCAGATTGTCGTTGGCGGGGTAGCTGGTCGACTGGACCACGAAGACGTCCTCGCCGCGGACGTTCTCGTGGATCTCGACGAAGATTTCCTCGTCGGCAAAGCGGCGAACACCGGCGTCGACCAGCGGCATTTCGAGATAGGCCGCGATCGCGCGGGCAAGCGGCAGGTTCGAATTGGCGGCCATGATTTTCATGCGAACGAATCCCTGTCAGCGCGTCGCGCAACGCCTAGCTTAGCGTCACGCGATTGCAACACGCGGGCGGCCGGTTTTCCGGCAGGAACCGGGAGATGCGGGCGAGCCGAATGTGCAGTCTCGTGCGTTAGCGTGTCTTGTGCTCGCCCTTGATCCAGCGCACCGTGCCGCTGCTGGCGCGCATGACCACACTCTCGGTGGTCATCAGCCCGCCGCGGCGGCGCTTCACGCCGGCGAGCAGCGAACCGTCGGTCACGCCGGTGGCGGCGAAGATGCAGTCGCCGCGCGCCAGCTCCTCGAGCTTGTAGATCCGGTCGAACTGATCGTCGGGGATGCCCAGCTTGCGCGCGCGGCCCTTCTCTTCCTCGTTGCGGAAGACGAGCCGGCCGTTGAACTGGCCGCCGACGCAGCGCAGCGCCGCCGCCGCGAGCACGCCCTCGGGGGCGCCGCCCTGGCCCATATACATGTCGATCGTGGTGTCCTCGTCGGTCACCGCGATGACCGCGGCGACATCGCCGTCGTCGATCAGCACCACGCCGCAGCCCAGACCGCGCAGTTCGGCGATGAGATCGGTGTGGCGCGGCCGGTCGAGGACGCAGACGATGATCTCCGATGGCTCGACGCCCTTGGCCTCGGCGACCGCGCGGACGTTATCGCTGGGCGATTTGGCGAGATCGATGATCCCCTCGGGATAGCCGGGGCCGACCGCCAGCTTGTCCATATAGGTGTCGGGCGCGTTGAGCAGATCGCCCTGCTTGGCGGCGGCCAGCACCGCCAGCGCATTCGCGCCAGCCTTGGCGGTGATGGTGGTGCCTTCGAGCGGGTCGAGCGCGATGTCGATCTTGGGGCCCTTGCCCGGTGCGCCGCCGACCTTCTCGCCGATATAGAGCATCGGTGCCTCGTCGCGTTCGCCCTCGCCGATCACGACGGTGCCGTCCATATAGAGCTCGTCGAAGGCCTTGCGCATCGCCTCGACCGCGGCAGCGTCAGCCGCTTTTTCGTCGCCGCGACCGACCAGCTTGGATGCCGCAACCGCGGCGGCCTCGGTCACGCGGACCATTTCGAGGACGAGAATGCGGTCGAGCGGGTTGTCGGCTGGCAGGTTCATAGTCGGTTCAGTCCCAGAAGCGAGTTTGGCGCGCGGATATACAGGGAGCATGGCAATGTCGAGACACGCGGGCGCAGTCGCCGCCTTGTTGGTGCTCGGCATCGGCCAAACGGCACTGGCGCAGGAGTCGGGTCCGCCGCAGCGGATCGACCTGCTGGTTACGCAAGCGGTCCAGGAAGAGGACGAGGAAAGCGCGGCGGTCCCCTGCGTCGAGGACGATCTCGCCACCGTCATTTCGGGCGAGATCGTGGTGTGCGGACGGAGCGGCGAAAACACCGACGGCGTCTGGGACCAAGGTGCTTGGGAACGGCGCTACGCCGCCGAAACCATGAATAAGGACAATCCGCCGCCGGTCGATCCGTGCGGACCCAATTGCGGCATCTTCACGGGCGCACCGACCATCGGCGGGCTTTGCATTCCGGGACTGCAGAAATGCCCGCCGCCGCCGGCGCTCATGATCGACTTCGCGGCGCTCCCCGAAGCGCCGCCCGGATCCGATGCGGACAGGATCGCGCGCGGCCTGGCTCCGCTGGGCAGCGGCGGTGACGCCGGGCGCGCACAGGTCTCGCCGATCATAGCGGAGGAGCTTGGCCTGCCTCCGGCCCCTGACTTCGACGGCGAAGAAGTCAGTCGCGCAGAATCGGAAGGACCAGCGGCGGAGCGGTAAGGCTGGTCGAGCCTTGGAGCAGTTCGAGCGCCTTGGTCACGCAGCGCTCGGGCCCTTCGTGGGTGACCATCGCCACCAGCACTTCGCCGCCATCGGCCGAACGCCCCTGCTGAATCAGGCTTTCGATCGACAGGTCGGCATCGCGCATGGCGGCGGTGATCTCGGCCAGCACACCGGGGCGGTCGGCGACGGTGAAGCGCAGATAGTCGCGGCCCACCCGGTGTCCGGGATCGGCCGCCTGTAGCGGCTGAAGATCGGCGACCGGCACCGAGAACGGCAGTCCGGTGTCGCCGCGGGCGATGTCGACCAGATCGGCGACCACCGAACTCGCGGTCGGTCCATCACCGGCACCAGCGCCCTGAAACAGCAGGCGGCCCGAGAAATTCCCCTCGACCACCACCGCATTGGTGGGTCCCGTAACATGCGCCAGCGGGTGGTTCTTGGAGACGAGGCAGGGCCGCACCCGCTGCAAAAGCCGGGGCGCGTCCGGCCCTTGCGTGTCGCAATCCGCAACTGCGACCAGGCGGATGACAAATCCGAGCGTTTCGGCGCGCGCGATGTCGGCGGCACCGACCTCGGTGATCCCGCTGATCGCGACCGAGCCGAAATCGATCCGCGAGCCGAAGCCGATCGCAGCGAGAATGGCGAGTTTATGCGCCGCATCGACGCCTTCGATGTCGAAACCGGGGTCGGCCTCGGCAAAGCCCTTGGCCTGCGCCTGGGTCAGCACATCGGCGAAATCTGCGCCGCTGCGCTCCATTTCGGAGAGGATGAAATTGCAGGTGCCGTTGAGAATTCCGGATATACGTTCGATGCGGTTCGCAGCCGCGCCTTCGCGCAGCCCCTTGACCACCGGAATACCGCCCGCGACCGCGGCCTCGAATTTGAGCGCGGCGCCATTGGCTTCGGCGATCTCGGCGAGTTCCATGCCGTGGAGCGCGATCATCGCCTTGTTGGCGGTGACGAAGTGGCGGCCATTGGCGAGCGAATCACGAGCCAAGGCGAGTGCCGGACCGTCGGAACCGCCGACCAGTTCGATCACAACATCGACATCATCGCGCATAGACAACGTGGTCATGTCGTCCGCCCAATGATAGCCGCTCAGATCCACGCCGCGGTCGCGTGTGCGGTCGCGGGCCGAGACGGCGACCACTTCGATCGGGCGGCCCGCGCGCCTGGCCAGAACCTCGCCATTGGCCGCGAGCAGCCGCAGCACCCCGGTGCCGACCGTCCCCAGCCCGGCGAGCGCGATCCGCAGCGGCTCAGGCATGGACCGCCTCGGCGACCGGAAAGCCGAAGGCCGCGCGCAGCGAATCGGGGATCGCGAGCGGCCGGCCGGTGGCAAGATCGACATGGACCTGAACCAGCAGGATCTCGGCGCGCAGATCGTCTGCCGCGCCGGTCGCTTCGTTGACCCCGTGAAGCGCGATCCGCATCGCCATGCTGGTGGTGCCGATCCGCTCGACGCTCAGCCGCCCTTCGACCAGCTCTTCCGAGCGGATCGGGCGAAGGTAATCGACCTCGGCGCGGCGGATATGGAATTCCATCCCGTCGGGCAGGCCGTGCGCCCGCCGGTCGCGGAAGAATTCGCTCACCAGGATGTCGGCATATTCGAGATAGCGCGAGTTGAAGACGACCGCCTGCGGGTCGACCTCGGCGTAGCGCACGCGGAAGCGGTGGGTGAAATGCTGGTCCATGGCGCCGCGCCTAGCGCAAGGCATGGGCACGCGGGAACCAGTTTGTCTTGGCGCGGGGCTAGCTGCGGTTGCGCTCGCACGGGCCGAGGCGGGCCATCACCAGCGCATAATCCTCGGCGGCGCGGGCGCGATTTTCCTCGTCGCGTGCCAGGTTCGCGTCGGCCGGCAACTGCTCGGGCAGGCCGCAGGCTAGCCGGTACCAGGCCAGCGTGCCCGCTTTGGGCGGCCGTGCCGCCTGATCGACGATCTCGGTCCAGGATACGCCCCAGCGCGGCTCCATTCCGGGCCGCCGGACGACGGTCACGGAGACCGGACCGTCGTTGGCGGTGTCGAGGAACAGCTGGGTCTCCGATTCCCCGGTCAGCGTCCCGGCGATCGACAGGGCGTCGCGTACTCCGGTGACCACCGGGGGCCGGTCGGCGCTGGCCAGTTGCGCCAGCACGGGGCGCAGCCGGCTCTCGAGCTCGGGAGTGGCCGCAAGCTGCGCACGCGGATCGACCAGCTGCACCTCGCGCGGGCGCCCCGGCACGGGGCGGGCGAAGAGCATCACCTCCTGCTTCTTGAGCTTGGGGAGCTTGCCCCGCGCGTCGAACGGCACGTCGACGAGATAGCGCAGCGATTCCCCGATCGGCACATTGCCCGCGAGCAGCGCCAGCGTATCGGCTTCGATATAGAGCCGCGCGAACCCCGGGGCGAGACCCGGCGCACGCTCGGGCGAAACCTGCGCCTGCTGTTTGATCCTGGCCCGGATGACCAGCGGCGTCCCCTCGGCAAGATCGACCAGATCGGCATAGGTTAGTCCAGAGGCCGGGCCAGAGTTCGGGCCGGCAATCGGGCCGGAGGTGGCGACTGGCGGGGCAGGCGCCGGACGCTCCTGCGCAACCAGCGGACCGGCGACCGCTGCCAGCCCGGCGGCGAGGGAAAGCAGAACCATGCGGGGGGCGTTGTTCATCGAGAGATTTCCAATAGGGACGGCGAAACTGGCCCGCCAGGTAAAATCAGAATGGCGGCGCGCTCTGCCTGTTCCAAGCCGAGGTGCACTGAATCCGGGGTTAACCGATAAAGCGTTTGCGGTGCATCGGCATGATGGGTAAAGACGCGACCAGACCGAAGCGCATGATATAAAATTGCTTTGGCGGGTTCGCGGTGGGTCATTTCGGAAACCTTTTGGGCCTTTGGTCCTTGGGAATACCGATGGGATGCTGACGGATATTTTTTTGGCACCTTGCGACGCTGGTCGTGGCAAGGTGCTTTAATCGCCGGAGCATTCCGGCGTGTACGATGGAGTGATGCGACCGAATGGCTTATGCTGACCAACAGATGAGTGGCAATCGCGTAATCGCGATTATCATCGTTGCTCTGATTCATATTGCTCTCGGTTACGCGCTGATCACCGGTCTCGCCTATGAGGCGGCGACCAAGATGATCGAGCGGGTGACGACGATCGATGTTGAAGAGCCGCCGCCCCCGGAGCCGGAGGAAGAACCGCCGCCCCCCGAGCCACAGCCCGAGGCCGCGGCCCCGCCGCCTCCCGTGGCTCCGCCGCCGCCGATGAACATATCGACACGGCCCCCGGACATCCGGACGACGGTCACGATACCGCCGCCCGCACCGGTTCAGGTAAGGATTCCGCCGCCCGCACCGCCGGCGCCGCGTCCCGCACCGCCCGCACCGCCGCCACCGGCACCTCCGTCCCAGGCGCGCGGCGCCTCGCCTCGCGATCAGGGCAACTGGGCCGGTCGGATTCAGAACGACTATCCTTCCCGCGCTCTTCGTCAGGAAGAGCAGGGTACGGTGACCATGCGCATCACGATCGGCGCGAATGGTCGGGTGGAAGCGTGCTCGGTATCGGGAAGCTCCGGTTCCAGTGCGCTTGACGAAGCCGCTTGCCGAGGAATGCAGCGTTATGCGCGGTACAATCCGGCACTCAATGCGGCGGGCGATCCGATCTCGTCGACCACGACGCAATCGATCCGATATGTCTTGCCGGATTGACCGGCGCACAAACCTAATTTGACCTTTATCGACAAGGACCATTCGCTATGATTACTCAAATTCTTGCCGTCGCGGGCGAAGCGGCACCGCAGAATCAGTTCGGCTTCATGGAAGCCATGGAACAGGGCGGCGTTATCGCCTGGTCCATTTTCGGCGTGCTCGTCATCATGTCGGTCGGCTCGTTCTACATCCTGTTCACCAAGCTCTTCGAGCAGAACAAGATCATGCGCCAGTACAAGGACGTCCAGAACAATTTCTGGAAGACCAACAGCCTCAAGGAAGGCGCCACCAAGCTGGAGAAGAACAGCGCCTGGCGTCAGCTGGTCGACGACACGGTCGACGCTGAAAGCAAGCACGACAAGATGGGCGACAGCCTCGAAGCCCACGACTGGATGCACGGTTCGCTGGCGCGTTCGGAAGCCTATGTTAACGCACGGCTCGCCGGCGGCCTTCCGTTCCTCGCATCGGTCGGTGCAACTGCACCGTTCATCGGCCTGCTGGGTACGGTTATCGGCATCTACCGCGCCCTGATCAACATCGGCCTCGCCGGTTCGGCCTCGATCGACAAGGTCGCAGGCCCCGTTGGTGAAGCGCTGATCATGACCGCCATCGGTCTGCTCGTCGCGGTTCCCGCGGTGCTTGCCTACAACTGGCTGCAGAGCCGCAACCGTCGTATCTCCGAGCACCTTTCGGCATTCTCGACCGACCTGCTGGCCTATGTCAATTCCAAGGGCACGGTGAAGCCGGCGGTGATGACGTCGAACTCGACGACGACCGCTGCCAAGGCTTCGGCTGCTCCGGCGACGGCCCGTCCGGGCACGACCAGCACGGCTACCAAGCCGCTGGCCGGCGGAACGACGACGACCACATCGACCACGATCAAGAAGTAAGCGGGCCGGGGTCGGGCGCGATGCGTCCGGCCCTCCCCTTCTTCACCAACAAGCAATTCAAGCTACGGACAGGATAGGCCATGGCGGTTCAGGTAGGCGGCGGCACCGAAACGCCGATGTCGGACATCAATACGACCCCTCTGGTGGACGTGATGCTCGTACTCCTCATCATCTTTCTCATCGCGGTTCCGGTCGCGATCCAGACGATCGAGAAGCTGCGCATTCCGATCTTCGAATCAGTGGAATCGGCCGACAAGGTCGAAAACCTTTTGCTGACGGTCAGCACGACCGATCAGAGCGGGTTGAGCGCGGGCGAGCCGGGCTTTCAGGGTGCATCCCGCGATGGGGCGTGCCGGGTCTATTTCAACAACATCACCCCGGTTTCGTCCGAGGAACTGTATGATCGGGCGTTCGAACGGCTCGACAATATCGTGCAGCGCGCAGGCGGACCCGAGGCAATCATGGCGGATCCCGAGCTGATCCCGCAGGTTCACATCCGCGGCGACGTGAACGCTCCGTGGTCCTGTGTTGCGGGTGCGATCTACAACGTCCAGGCAGCCGGTTATCCGACCGTGGGCTTCATTTCCAACCCGGTCGATCCGAACGGCTAAGCCGCCGCTCGCGTAAAGATTTCAGGAGTAATCAATCATGGCAATGTCAGGCGGCAAGGACGATGGCGCCCCGATGCTCGAGATGAACATGACGCCGTTGATCGACGTCCTGCTCGTTCTCCTCATCATGTTCATCATCACCATCCCGGTTGCGACGCATTCGGTCGATATCGACCTGCCGCAGCCCAACCCCAACCCTCCGCCGGAGAACCAGATCGACCCGGAGCAGAACAAGATCGTCCTGACCCAGGCCGACGAGATTCTCTGGAATGGTGAGGTGCTCAACGAGAGCGAACTGGTCCGCAACCTCAACATCACGCGCGACATCGTGCCCGAGCCCGAACTGCAGTTCGAGCCCGAAGGCACCGCGAGCTACGAACTCTCGGCCCGCGTGCTCAACGTGATCAAGGCGAGCGGCGTGACGAAGTTCGGCTTCGTCGGCAACGAACGCTACCGCACCTTCGGTGCCGGCGGGGTCGTCGCGCAGTAACGCGACGGCGACATCGAAAAAGACACTGAAAGGGCGGCTTCGGTCGCCCTTTTCTTTGCCTGCCACCCCTTCGCCGGCGGCGGGCCCGGGGCCTCCGTCCCGCGTGGGGGCAGCCCCCTCCCCAGCGGGCGTTACTCGACCCGCATCGCGGCGCCCGCCAGGCTTTCCGCCTCGAGCAGCAATTCGTCGTCTACCGCGCCCTGCGGGGTGGCCTCGCGGCCGATCATCACCATCACCGGCACCGCCAGCGGGCTGACGCGGTCGAGCTCGACATGGACCAACTGCTCGGCGGCGCGGTCGAGCAGGCTGCCCAGCCGGCCGACATCGGTCATCCGGGTGCGCGCATCGGCCCAGGCGGCTTCGAGCAGCACATGGTCGGGCTCGTATTTGCGCAGCACGTCGTAGATCAAATCGGTCGAGAAGGTGACCTGCTTGCCCGTCTTGCGTTTGCCCGGGTGCTGGCGCTCGACCAGCCCGCCGATCACCGCCACCTCGCGGAAGGCGCGGCGCAAGAGGTGCGAATTCTGCACCCAGTCGATGAATTCTTCCTGCAGGATGTCGGGCGAGAGCAGCGGCGCCGGGTCCGCCACCGGCTTCAGCCCCCAGACCGCGAGCGAATAGTCGTTGGCGACGAAGCCGCCGGGCAGCAGCCCGCGATCCTCCATCCGCCGCGTGATCAGCATGCCCAGCGACTGGTTCGCGTTCCAGCCCTCGAAAGTGTAATAGACGGTGTAGAAGCGTCGCCCATGCGGGAAACTCTCGACCAGCAATTGCCCGGGACCGGGCATTTGCGAGCGCCAGTCCTGCACCTCGAGCCATTCGCGGACATCGTCGGGGAAGCGCGCCCAGCCCGCGCGATCGACCAGCATGGTCCGCACGCGCTCGGCGAGATGCGTCGTCAGCGGCAACCGCTGGCCGCCATAGCTGGGGATCATCGCCGAGGCTTTCGCGGCCTTCACCAGCACCTCCATGTCCTGCAGCTTGACCACCTCGAGGCTCATGCCGGCAAAGGCGAAGGTGTCGCCCGGCGAGAGCGAGGCCGCGAAGCGTTCCTCGACCTTGCCCAGCGCGCGCCCGCCGCGCCCGCCGCGCGCGCTGATCCGCACCTCGAGCATCTCGGAATCGATGATGATCCCGGCGTTCATCCGGTGCCGCGCCGCTTGCTCGGGATGGGTCAGCCGCCAGATGCCGGAGCGGTCGCGGGTGATCCGCTTGAACCTGTCATAGGCCTTGAGCGCGTAGCCGCCGGTCGAGACGAAGGTCAGCACCCGCTGCCACACCGCCTCGTCGACCCAGGCATAGGACAGGCTGGAGCGGATTTCGGCCAGCAGCTCGTCCTCGTGGAACGGCGCCGCGCAGGCGCAGGCCATCACGTGCTGCGCCAGCACGTCGAGCCCGCCGGGGCGGAAGTCCTCGCCGTCGCGCTGGCCCTCGTCGACCGCCTCCTTGGCCGCGGTCGCCTCGAGGAATTCGAAGCGATTGCCCGGCACCAGCAGCGCGCGGCTGGGCTGGTCGAGGCGGTGGTTGGCGCGGCCGATCCGCTGGAGCAGCCGCGAGGAGCCCTTGGGCGCGCCCATCTGGACGACGAGGTCGATATCCCCCCAGTCGACCCCGAGGTCGAGACTGGCGGTGCAAACCAGCGCGCGCAGCTCGCCGCGCGCCATCGCCCCCTCGACCTTGCGCCGCGCCTCCTTCGAGAGCGAACCGTGGTGGATCCCGATCGGCAAGGTATCGTCGTTCACGTCCCACAGGTTCTGGAAGATGTATTCGGCGAGAAACCGCGTGTTGGTGAAAACCAGCGTGGTGCGATTGGCGCGAATCTGTTCGTAGAGCTGCGGGATCGCCCAGGTCGCGGCGTGCCCGCCCCAGGGGACGCGCTCTTCCTGCGGCAGGAGGATATCGACCTCGGCGGGGGCACCCTGCTCGCCCTGCACCAGCGCCACGCTGTCGATATCGCCCCAGGGCGCCAGCCATTCGCGGAACGCCTCGGGCTCGGCGACGGTCGCCGAGAGCGCCGAGCGGCGCATGTCGGGGGCGATCGCCTGCAGCCGCGCGAGCGCCAGCGCCAGCAGATCGCCGCGCTTGCCGGTGGCGAAGGCGTGGACCTCGTCGATCACCACGCGTTTCAGGCTGGAGAACAGTTCGAGGCTGTCGGGAAAGGAGAGCAGCAGCGAGAGGCTCTCGGGCGTGGTCAGCAGGATATGCGGCGGGCGGGTGCGCTGGCGCTTCTTGCGGTCCGACGGCGTGTCGCCGCTGCGCGTCTCGACCCGGATCGGCAGGCCGATCTCCTCGATCGGAGTGATGAGGTTGCGCTGCACGTCATGCGCCAGCGCCTTCAATGGCGAGATGTAGAGCGTGTGCAGCCCCTCGGGCGCCGCGGCGCCAACCAGCCGCGAGGGCGCGAAATCCGCCAGCGTGGGCAGAAACCCCGCCAGCGTCTTCCCCGCGCCGGTGTCCGCCACCAGCATCGCGTGCTGGCCCGCATCGCTCGCCGCGAGCATCGCGCTCTGGTGATCGCGCACCCGCCAGTCGCGCGCGGCGAACCACGCGGCAATTTCGGGAGGAAGCGGGCGCGCGGTCACGCTGGCACAGCGCCGGAGGCAGCGCTCAGTGCCCGACGCTCGCCCCACGCTCGAGCCCCGAGAGCGCCAATTGCTCGTCGATCTGCGCCAGCAGGCGGTCGAGCCCCTGCTGGCTGTCGCTCTCGGCGCGCGCGACCAGCACGTCCTGCGTGTTGGAGGCGCGCAGCAGCCACCAGCCGTCGGCGCTGGTCACCCGCACGCCGTCGGTCGAATTGACCTCGGCGGGGCTGGCGGCGAGCCTCGCCTTGACCTCGTCGATGGCGGCGAACTTGCGGCTCTCGTCGACCTGGAAGCGCATTTCGGGGGTGTTGACCATCGCCGGCATCGCGCCGCGCAATTGCGTCACCGAACGGCCCAGCCGCGCGCTGGCGGCCATCAGCCGGGCCCCGGCGTAGAGCGCGTCGTCATAGCCATAATAATCGTCGGCGAAGAACACATGACCGCTCATTTCGCCCGCCAGCGGGGAACCGGTTTCCTTCATTTTCGATTTGATCAGCGAGTGGCCGGTCTTCCACATCAACGGCACGCCGCCGCATTGCGCCACATGATCGAACAGCGCACGACTGGCCTTCACATCGGCAATCACGGTAGCACCTTTGTGACGCGACAAAGCATCCTCGGCGTAGATCATCAGCAGCTGGTCGCCCCAGATCACGCGGCCCTCGCCGTCGATCGCGCCGATCCGGTCGCCGTCGCCATCGAAGGCGACTCCGAAATCGAGCCCCTTGTCGGCCACCAGCGCGCGCAGATCCTCGAGATTTTCCTCGACCGTGGGGTCGGGATGGTGGTTGGGGAAATTGCCGTCGACCTCGGTGTAGAGCAGGTGATGCTCGCCCGGGAGGCGGGCGACGAGCTGTTCGAGCGCAGGGCCGGCGGCGCCATTGCCCGCGTCCCAGCCGATCCGCATCGCGGCGAGCGCGGCCGGATCGACCCCGTCGAGCCCGGCGAGCAGCCGCTCGATATAGGCGGGCATGATTGCGCGCGTTTCGGAGGTGCCGACGCCGTCCATCCATTCGCCTTTGGCGGCGCGTTCCCCGAGCCTCGTGATATCGGCGCCGAAGAACGGACGCCCCTGGAATACCAGTTTGAAGCCGTTGTAATTGGCGGGATTGTGGCTGCCGGTTATTTCAATGCCGCCGTCTATCTGCTCGTCTGACGCCTCGGCGTAATAGAGCATCGGAGTCGCCGCCATGCCGATCCGGACGACATCGCAGCCCGAAGCGTTGAGCCCCTCGACCAGCGCGTGCTCGAGGATCGGCGAGCTGACCCGGCCATCATAACCCACCGCCACCCTGCTGCCGCCCGCTTCACGCAGCATCGAGCCGAACACCCGCCCGATCGCGCGGGCATCGTCGGGCCCCAGGGTTTCGCCGATGATCCCGCGAATGTCGTATTCGCGCAGCACGGTGGGATCGAAAACATGACTCATTGTGGCGACTCCGGTGGTTCTTGCGAGATATTGTCCTGCGGCAGGCGCGCAAGCAAGAGGTCGCGCGCGGCGTTGACCTCGGCGAGCTTGGCGGTGCTGCCGCCTCTGTCGGGATGCAATATGGCAGCCATGCGACGATGCGCCTCGCGGATTTCCGTCCGGCTGGCCTTGGGGCTGACCCCGAGCAGACGCCGCGCCTGGGCGAGCTGTCGTCCCCCGGCGGAGCGGGTCTGGAGATACTCCCACGGCCATTTGCCGAGCAGCAGGCGGCAGGCCAGCGCGATCACCACCGCGATGACCAGGATGCGCATCATGCCGCCGCAGCCTCGGACCCGGCAAGACCCGGGAGCCGCAGATTGGCGACCAGCCCGCGCAATTCCTGCCGCGCGACCAGATGGCTGGTGCCCAGATCGCCCAGATGGCCCTTGTCGAGCAGCGTCAGCCCCGAGGGGAACAGCTCGCGATAGACCACGCGTTCGGACAGGCCCTTGGCGACGCGGAAGCCGACCCGCTTGGCCATTTCGCCCAGCGCCTTCTCGAGCCGCGCCATGTTGCGCGCCTCGGTGTAGCCGCTGCGGTTGCGGACCACGACCCAGTCCATCGGCGGGCGGTTTTCCTCGATCTGCTTGCGCCCGCGCTGGATCCGCGCCTCCCAGATCAGCTCGGCATAGAAGGACAGTTTCTTGACCTTGAAGCTGTCGCCCTCGACCTGGCCGATGAGGTCGAAATCGACGAAACTGTCGTTCATCGGAGTTACCAGCGTGTCGGCCTGACCGGCGCTGTGACGCGCCAGCGGATCGTCGCGGCCGGGCGTGTCGACGAGGATGAAATCGGCGCCCGCCGCCTTCTCCGCGACCAGAGCCTCGAACGCCTCGGCATCGCAATCGCCGACGACATGGCATTCGGCGGAGGGCAGATCGATGCCGCGTTTCTCGGCCGTCCCGGCGCGGTTGTCGAAATAGCGGTCCATCGTGCGCTGGCGGTGATCGAGATCGAAGGCGACCACACGCTTGCCCGAATAGGCCAGCGCGACCGCGACATGGACCGCAGTGGTCGACTTGCCCGTCCCGCCCTTCTCGTTGGCGAAGGTGATGCGGTGCGGACGGGTCGAGGACACTTGCGGGCGTTCCTTATAGCGCGGAGGGCAATCTGGTCGGTTTATCGGTGCAGGCATAGCGGCTAGGGCAGCAGCCCGGTCGCGATGACGGCCATTCGCCTTACGGGAGGGGCATTGCGCGTGCAAACCATCACTCGGCTCGACATGTTGAGAAGCGAAGTGGCGCAATTGCGCCGCGGGGGCGCGAGCGTGGCGCTGGTGCCGACCATGGGCGCGCTGCACGAGGGCCATCTGACACTGATCCGCGCCGCGCGCGGCCAGGCCGATCACGTGGTCGCCTCGATTTTCGTCAATCCACGCCAGTTCGGCGCGGGCGAGGATCTCGAGGCCTATCCGCGCCAGATGGCGCGCGATTCGGCGCTGCTGGAGGCCGAAGGCGTGGCGCTGCTATGGGCGCCAGCGCCCGAGGAGGTCTATCCCGCGGGCTATGCGACCAATGTATCGGTCTCGGGGGTGAGCGCAGGCCTGTGCGGCGCCGACCGGCCCGGTCATTTCGACGGCGTCGCCACCGTGGTCTGCAAGCTGTTCAACCAGGTCCGGCCCGACCTCGCCTTCTTCGGCGAGAAGGACTGGCAGCAGCTCGCTGTGATTCGGCGCATGGCGCGCGATCTCGACCTTACCCAGCCCGAGGCGAGCGCAATCCACGCGGTTCCCACGGTGCGCGAAGCCGACGGCCTCGCGATGAGCAGCCGCAACGCCTATCTCACCCCCGAGCAGCGCGAACAGGCCGCTGTTCTGCCCCGCGCGATGCGTGAGGCGGCGGCAGCGATAGATTCGGGATCGGCGGTGGCAGAGACACTCGACAGATTGCGCGGCGATCTGGTCGCGGGCGGCTTCGACAGCGTGGACTACGCCGAACTGCGCGACGCCGCCACGCTCGAGCGGGTGGGCCAGCGAGAGGATGCGGCGCGGCTGTTCGTTGCCGCCAGGATCGGCGGCACCCGGCTGATTGACAATATCGGCCTGTGAAGAGCTACCTGCTTTAGCACGAAAGCCAAATGAACGGCGCGATCGGATCGAATGGGTGGCGCAGGCTACGGCTGCCCCCGGTCCCGCGTCTCCTCACTCGGCGCCGACGCCTTCCAGACCCAGCACGCTGATCGTCCGCACCCCGCCGAAATCCTCGCGGACCACGATCAGATTGCTGCGCTCGAGATGGTCGAGCAGGCGGCGGATGCGGCCCGGCGAGGAGCTGCCGTAAACCCGCGCCAGCTCATCCTCGTCCGGCCGATTGCGCCCGTGAACCGCTGCGACGGCAATTGCGAGATAGGGAGCGAGCACATCCTCATCCACGCCCTCGGCCAGATGTTCGATCGTCGCGCGCGCATTTGCCGATAGTCTGCCGGCGCCTGAAAGCGCGAAGGCAAACAGCCGCCGGAATTCGGCCATGTCGATATGCGCGCTGACCACGCCGCGCTGGCGGCAGGCGGTCAGGAACTCGCGGAACAGGGTGGCGGGCGATCGGAAGGTGGCACCGTCCTGCCCGGCGAGCTCCTCGACGATCCGCTCGACGCTCACCTCTGCTGTCTCATCCGCCGGCAGGGTTTCGGCATCGTCAACCGGTTCGGTTTCGGCGGCCATTGAGGGAATTGGGCCCTCTTCCGCTTCGACCCGCTGCGGCGGTGGAGGCTGGCTGGCGCGATTTAGGATCGCCTGTTCGATATCGGTCGCCGATTTACGCTTGGCGGCGGCGATACGCGGTGCGTTCCCCTGCGCTTCCTGCGCCAGCTCCACATGCAGCAGCGCTTCCAGCTCGTCGCTACCGGTTTCCGGCAGCGGCATCAGGCCCTGCCCGGCATTCTTCCCGCCCGTCTGCGCCGCGCCCACCTGCACCGCCACCGGACGGCGGCTGATCGCCGGCCCCAGCCCCAGGAATTGTCCGCGCTGAAGGTCGCGAATGCGCTCCGCCTGCCGGCGGTCCATCCCCAGAAGATCGGCGGCGCGCTGCATGTCGATGTCGAGAAAGGTGCGGCCCATCAGGAAGTTCGAGGCCTCGGCGGCAACGTTCTTCGCCAGCTTCGCGAGCCTTTGGGTCGCAACGACCCCGGCAAGCCCGCGTTTGCGACCGCGGCACATCAGATTGGTCATCGCCGACAGCGTCAGGCGGCGCGTATCCTCAGCCATCTCGCCGGCCGCAGCAGGGGCGAACATCTGCGCTTCGTCCACCACCACCAGCGCGGGATACCAATGCTCCCGAGGAGCGTCGAACAGTGCAGTGAGGAACAGCGCGGCGCAGCGGATCTGCTGCTCCACCTCGAGCTCCTCGAGCGCCAGCACGACCGAGGCCCGATGCTGCCGCACTCGCCGCGCCAGCGCCTCGATCTCTGCGGGAGAATGCGCCGCGCCATCGATCACGATGTGATCGAACCTGTCGGCCAGGCTGCTGAAATCGCCCTCGGGATCGATCACCACCTGTTGGACCAGTTCGGCGCTCTGCTCGAGCAGGCGGCGCAGGAGATGAGACTTTCCGGACCCGGAATTGCCCTGCACAAGCAAGCGCGTGCCGAGCAGCTCCTCGATATCGATGGGAACCGGTTGACCTTCGGTATCCCTGCCTATTTCGATCTGCGCCCGCACACTTAGGGTATTAGACGCGCCGACCCGCGGCGGAAAGGCCAGCGAGAAGGTTATCCGACCAGGACCACGGGGCGGTAGTCAGGCTGCGAGGGTGGAATGACTCGGAGCTGCAGGCCTGAACCCGAGCATCGTATCGACGCTCCGCTCGCGCATCGCGCTAGATCAACATGGTCGAATGGATGAGAAACTCGGGTCGGGAATAGCCGCCATTTGCGGAAGCTGGGGCAGATAGCGGGATTCTGATCCGCTTTACCCACACGCCAAGCCCCGCAGAAAACCGTGGGTTTCTGACTGCGTGAAACCGTTTGTAGCCTGCTATGTGGGAAGGTCAATGTGGCGCTGGCGCGGCACTGCATCACACCTCTGAATTTTCTACAGGAATTTTTTTCGAAGCTTGAACGCCTAAAGACAATTGGCTGCGCCGCCACCCCTTCAGAGGTCATATGGATCGGGAACCTGCTCCAAATCGCGGGAGAATCTCGCCACAACGGATGCCAGCGAACACCCACACTTCCTTGGCTCGACCATTGGACAGGTATTCGATTCGGCCTTCGGCATGACGCCGTTCGCTACTGTGAAGCTCGGCGAAATCGAAATGCTGGCTTTCCTCATGATGGCGCTCGTTGTGCCAATTTATGCTGTTGCTAGCTTTGATGCCACGATAGAAAGTTTCGTGTCACGCTGGATTGCGCTCCACATCGTAATTGCCGAAGATGAGTGCGGTCTCTCCCCGGTTGTAATCTTCAACCCAGGCCGCGATCTCGACGCGGGCATGAGCGAGGCTGAGGAACAGCGTCTCGTTCAGCAGTTCATCGCGCATTCCGCCGTTAAAGCTCTCGCAGAAGCCGTTCTGCATTGGCTTGCCCGGCGTGATGTAATGCCACTCCACTCCGATCTCCCCGCACCATGCCAGCACCACATTGCTGTTGAGCTTCGTGCCGTTGTGGCGCTGCGCGCCGTCTGCGACTCCGCTGACGATCATGCCGGGCTTGCCGGGCTCGGCGATCAGTTCGGCTAGCTCACGCACGACACGGCGGCCCGAGATCGATGTGTCCGATACCGATAGCAGGCACTCTCTGGTCACATCGTCGACGATGTTGAGCACGCGGAACCGCCTTCCAGACGCCATCTGATCGTGAACGAAGTCTAGGCCGTGTTGACAAAAGGGATTCCCTAATGGCCCCGCTTCTGATTCAAGACTGCTTTTTTGCGGAGAAGTCATGGGTCGCGGGGATTTGTCGGATGCGGAGTGGGAACTGATGGGGCCGCTGCTACCGCCTGAGCGAGGCCGGTGGGCGCGGCCAGCGGGCGATAATCGGCGCTTCCTCAATGGTATGCTCCACGTTCTGCGGGTCGGCTGTCCCTGGCGCGACATGCACGAGCGATACGGCAAGTGGAACTCGGTCTATGTCCGGTTTCGGCGCTGGGCAGAACAGGGTGTCTGGGATGCTCTCCTGCAAACGCTGGTCGATCTGGGGCTGACCGACGACTGGCAGCACATGATCGACAGCACCAGCGTTCGCGGCCACGTCTCGGCAGCGGGCGGAAGAGGAGGGCTTGTGCGAACGCTCTTGGTCGATCACGCGACGGCTTTACGAGCAAGATCCACGCCCGCTGCGGAGCCGTAGGCGTGCGAAGCACACAATCAAGGACTGCCTGTCGGCTTCATCCTGACCGGCGGTGAGGCTTCCGATTACACCGCCGCCGAGCCGCTGATGGCGATCCCGGTCGCGGCGCCCAAGGCACTGCTGGCGGACGAAGGGTATGATGGCGACCGCTTCTGCGGAAGCCTGCTGATTCGGGGCATCCTGCCGATCATCCCGCCTCGCTCGAACCGCAAGGTGCCCGAACATGCCGACTATCGCCGCTACAAGGACCGCAACCGCGGCGAGCGAATGTCCGGAAAACTGAAGCAACAGCGTCGTATTGCCACCCGCTACGACAAGACCGACATCTCCTTCGAGAGCTTCCTCAACCTCGCCGCCGCAACACGCCTACGGCTGAAGTCTCTTGCCAACACGGCCTAGGCTGACATTATAGCGCGATGCCAGCTTGAGGATTAGCATCAGTTTTTGCTTAAAAAGCGAAGTACTCCAATACGTCTCCGAGGGCTTCCCACTGATTGCCGCGTCGCCTGCGGCTCCTCGTAACTACGAGGTAAATCAGACCTCGTAATAGTCACGATACCAGGTAACGAAGCGTTTGATTCCCTCGCGCACGTCGGTTTGCGGTCGGTAGCCAGTCAGGTTCTCGAGCAACGTCGCATCGGCCCAAGTCGCGGGGACATCGCCCTTCTGCATGTCCATGTATTTGCGCTGGGCCTTCACTCCGCATTCGGCCTCGATCGCATCGACAAATTCCTCGAGCCGCACACGGCTATTATTGCCGATATTGACGACGCGATAGGGCGCGGCAGGGGAGAGCGAATCCCAATCCGGAATATCAGACGCGTTTTCGGGCCGGACGGGTGGGGTATCGATCAGCAGGCGAATGGCGCGCACTAAATCGGTCACATAGGTGAAATCGCGATACATCTTGCCGTGATTGTAAATGTCGATCGGCTCGCCGTTCAGGATACCCCTTGTAAATTTGAAAAGTGCCATGTCGGGGCGGCCCCATGCGCCGTAGACGGTGAAGAAACGGAACATCGTGATCGGCAGGTTCCAGAGATGGGCGTAGGAATGGCCCATCGCCTCGGTCGCCTTCTTGGTCGCTGCGTAGAACGTCAGCGGGGTGTCGGTCTTCTGCAACTCGGAAAACGGCATCTCCTCGTTGGCGCCGTAAACCGAGCTGGTCGAGGCCATCAGCAAGTGAGCGACCTGGAGTTCCCGCGCGCACTCCATCACGTTGAAAGTGCCGACGAGGTTGGAATTGAGATAGGCGCGCGGGTTTTCAAGAGAGTAGCGAACCCCGGCCTGCGCAGCGAGGTGAACGATGGCGTCGGGCTTTTCTACAAGCATCAGCTCGCGCAGACTCTTCGCATCCTCGAGCATGCCCTCGTGGGCCGAGAAACGCTCATTTTGCTGCAGCATCTGGTGGCGGCGCTGCTTGATGCGGACATCGTAATAATCGGTCATCCCGTCATAACCGACGACTGCGAAGCCTTCGTCGAGCAGATGGCGGGCGAGATGAAAGCCGATGAAGCCGGCCGAACCGGTGATGAAGATCTTGCGCATGGCATGCGCGTATAGGCTCCGGTCTGCAGTGCTATCAAGCTCTTTGGCTATCCATTACACTGGCACTCGGTGAAGCCACTGAACCGCGCTAGGATTGCGGGAGACCCAACTCTCGAGAGGAAGGGTCAATGAGCAAGACGACGAACAAGTTTTCACCTGAGGTCCGCGAACGGGCAGTGCGGATGGTGCTAGACAGCGAGAAGGAGCATTCATCGCACTGGCCGGCGGTTTCATCGATAGCAGGCAAGATCCGGCTGCTCAACCTACATGCTGCTTGAGTGGGTGAAGAAGGCCGAGGTGGACAGCGGCATGCGTGACCGGCCCCCACCGAGTGGTCCGGGTTGATTGTTAGTGCATTGTGGCCTCCTGCGCCATTGCCGGCTGGAGGTGGAGCGAAGCGGAACCGGAAGGCGGCAATGGCAATCTTACGGTTTCGGGGGCAGGCGGCCGATAGCCAAGGCTGCTGTGCGGACGGACGGTGTTGGAGTCTTGGCGCCAGGCCTCGATCAGGACCTTGGCCTCAGCGAGACTGTAGAAGATCTCGCCATTGAGCAGCTCGTCACGCAGTGAGCCGTTGACCCGAAGGGCGGCGAAGCCAACCTCTCGTTGTAACCATTCTCCCAAGGCGATCCCGGGGCTATGTAGAGCGTCTTCACCCCGATGCAGGCGAGCCACTCCTGCACGGCAGTAGCGATAAACTCCGGACCATTGTCGGACCTGATATGGGCAGGTGGCCCCCGAGAGACGAACAGGTCAGCCAGCGCCGCCAGCACGTCTGATGCTTGAGCTGGCGCGCCACGACCAGAGCCAAGCATTCGCGGCTGGCCTCGTCAATGATGGTCAGGATTCGGAACTTGCGGCCATCATGGGTGCGCCCTTCGACGAAGTCGTAAGCCCACACATGCCCTGGATACTCTGGCCGCAAGCGGATGCACGAGCCGTCGTTCAGCCATAGCCGCCCGCGCTTTGGCTGTTTTTGCGGCACCTTCAGTCCCTCTTTACGCCAGATCCGCTCAACCCGCTTGCGGTTCACTTGCCACCCTGCGTCACGCAGCAATGCCGTCGCCCGGCGATGGCCGTAGCGGCCATGCCCACGCTATTCCAGGATCGAATGTTTATCAGGGTGACAGGGCTAACCTGAGCCTTTACCGAGCCCCGGTCTTGATGATTATCAAATGGGGATACACTTTGAAAGGCATCATCCTTGCCGGTGGAAGCGGAACGCGGCTCTACCCAGCGACCATGTCGATCTCGAAGCAGTTGCTGCCTGTATTCGACAAGCCGATGATCTACTATCCGCTTAGCGTGCTGATGCTGGCCGGGATCCGCGAGGTTTTGGTGATTTCTACCCCGCGCGATCTTCCGATGTTCGAGGCGCTGCTGGGCGATGGCTCGGCCTTCGGGATCGAACTGAGCTATGCTGTCCAGCCCGAACCCAATGGTCTTGCCGAAGCCTTCATCATCGGGGCGGATTTCGTCTCAGGGGGGCCAAGCGCGCTGATCCTCGGCGACAACATATATCACGGCGAGAAGATCGGCGAGAAATGCCGCGCCGCCGCCGAAGAGGCCGCAGCAGGCGGGGCCAACGTCTTTGCCTACCATGTCGACGACCCTGAACGCTACGGCGTTGCAGCCTTCGATCCCGCCACTGGCAAGGCGACCAGCATTGAGGAAAAGCCCGCCAACCCCAAGTCCAACTGGGCGGTGACGGGCCTTTATTTCTACGACAAGGACGTGGTCGACATTGCCCGAGACGTGCAGCCGAGCGCGCGCGGCGAACTCGAGATCACCGACGTCAACCGCGCTTACATGGAGCGCGGTGATCTCCACATTACGCAGCTTGGGCGCGGCTATGCTTGGCTTGACACCGGCACCCATGAAAGCCTTCACGAGGCTTCGAGCTTCGTCCGCACGATCGAGCACCGCACGGGGATCAAGATTGCCTGTCCCGAGGAAGTCGCTTTTCGGCAGGGCTGGCTCGACGCCGACAAGGTGCTCGAACGGGCCGATGCGATGGGCAAGACAGGTTACGGCGCCTACCTGCGGAAGCTGGTGGAGCAACCGGCATGACCGAGTTCATTCGTCACGCGATCCCCGAAGTGGTCGAGGTAATCCCTCCCAAATACGGCGACAATCGCGGGTTCTTTTCCGAAGTCTTCAGGCGCTCGACTTTCACGGACGAAGGGATCAAGATCGACTGGATCCAGGACAATCAGTCCCTATCCGCCACCGTCGGAACGGTGCGCGGGCTGCATTTCCAAAGCCCTCCGGTGGCGCAGGACAAGCTGGTGCGTGTGCTGCGCGGCGCGATCTACGATGTTGCGCTCGACATCCGCAAGGGCTCGCCGACTTACGGCCAGCATGTCGGCGTGACCTTGTCTGCCGACAAGTGGAACCAATTGCTCGTGCCGATCGGTTTCGCGCATTGTTTCATGACCATCGAGCCTGACACCGAAGTGCTTTACAAGGTGTCCGACCTCTATTCCCCAGACCACGAAGGGGCAATCTTCTGGAACGACCCGGCGCTGGGGATCGACTGGCCCGCGTTCGGTGGCGAGCCGACCCTGTCGGCGAAGGACCTCGAGGCGCCGCTGTTCGCTGATTTCGATACCCCGTTCACTTACGAAGGCTGAAGGCATGGAAACCATCCTCGTTACCGGCGGCGCCGGGTTTATCGGCTCGGCAGTGGTTCGCCAACTTGTCCGCGACGGTAAAGACGTGATCAATCTTGACAAGCTGACCTATGCGGGCAATCCCGAGAGCCTCAAGGTCATCGAGAACGCGAACAATCACCGACTGGTCCAAGGCGATATCCTCGACAACGAGATGGTGTTGAACCTCCTGCGTGAGGAACAGGTCGACGGGATTATGCACCTCGCCGCCGAAAGCCATGTCGATCGCTCGATCGACGGGCCCGGCGCCTTCGTCGAGACCAATGTCGTGGGCACCTTCCGGCTGCTCGACGCTGCGCTCGAATATTGGCGCGGGCTCAAAGGAGCGAGAAAAGACGGCTTCCGCTTCCATCACATCTCAACCGACGAAGTGTTCGGCGACCTCGATTTCGACGAGACGCTGTTCACCGAGGAAACCCCTTACGCGCCCTCTTCGCCCTACTCAGCGAGCAAGGCGGCGAGCGACCATTTCGTGCGCGCATGGCATGAGACCTACGGCCTGCCGGTGGTTCTCTCCAACTGTTCGAACAATTACGGGCCTTATCACTTCCCGGAAAAGCTGATCCCGCTGGTCACGTTGAACGCCCTCGAGGGCAAGCCACTGCCGGTCTACGGCACGGGCGAGAACGTGCGCGACTGGCTCTATGTGGACGACCATGCGCGTGCGCTAATTACCGTGCTGACCAAAGGCGCGGTCGGTGAGAGCTACAATATCGGTGGCAACCAAGAGCGTACCAACCTGCAGGTAGTTGAAGCGATCTGCGACGCTCTGGACGAGCGCCAGGCGCTAGAAAACGGCAAGAGCCGCCGCGAACTGATCACCTTCGTCACCGACCGGCCGGGCCATGACCGCCGCTATGCGATCGACGCCAGAAAGATCGAACGAGACCTGGGGTGGACGCCGGAAGAAACCTTCGAGACCGGCCTTGCCAAGACCGTCGAATGGTATCTTGATAACGAATGGTGGTGGGGTCCGATCCGCTCGGGCAGATATGGTGGCGAGCGTCTCGGCGGCAACGAATGAAAATTCTCGTCACCGGGCGCGAGGGGCAGGTCGCCCGTTCGCTCGCCGAACGCAACGAGGCGCACGAGCTCGTCTTCACCGCACGGCCCGGTTTCGACCTTGCCGATCCTGACAGCATCGTGCGTACCATCCATGGCGTGCGCCCTGACCTCGTTATCTCGGCCGCTGCCTATACCGCGGTCGACCAAGCCGAAGACACGCCGGAACTCGCGATGGCGTTAAACGGCGCGGCGCCCGGCCAGATCGGCCGCGCAGCCGCCGCGATTGGCGCACCGGTACTGCACCTTTCGACCGATTACGTGTTCGACGGTAGCGGCGATCGTGCCTGGCACGAGAACGACCCGACTGGGCCGATCAGTGTTTACGGAAAGACCAAGCTGGCAGGCGAAGAGGCGCTCGCTGCCTCGGGCGCGACCTTTGCGATCTTGCGCACGGCCTGGGTCTATAGCCCTTTCGGCAGCAATTTCGTCAAGACCATGCTGCGTCTCGCCGAAGCGCGAGACGCGCTTGAAGTCGTCAACGACCAGCACGGTAACCCGACTTCGGCGCTCGATATCGCTGACGCGCTGTTTGCTGTGGCCGATCGCTGGAAACACGAACCCCGCCACGGCGCCAATGAGTGCTACCACTTCGCCGGAACCGGCTCGACGAGTTGGGCTGATTTCGCTCGTGCAATTTTCGTCGAGAGCGCCAGACATGGAGGCTCAACCTGTGCGGTGGCCGGCGTCCCCACATGCGAATATCCAACCAAAGCGATTCGCCCCGCCAATTCGCGGCTCAACAGCGCGAAATTTGGCAGCACGTTCGGCTATGAGGCGCCATGCTGGCAAATTTCGCTCGCAAATACAGTCACACGGCTGGCAGCCAAGAGCGTCTAGAAGAATCGCCCTAATTGCTCGTTCGCTTGAGGTTCTCGATTGGCGTGACGGTGGCGCCATTCGCTGTAACTAGCAGGTCTTTCGCATCCAGCGGTTTCGACTTAGCGTTCGCCACGCGGATCGCCCGCTCGCGGGAAACAAGATCCACGAGCGGCGATTGAGGTTGAAATTCGGGGACCAGTGCAATGATCTGGTCTCGCGCTAATGCTGCATCGCCCGCCGCAATTGATTTCCGCAGAGCTTCAAGGGCAGGAGCAAGATCATCCCATGAAAAGAAATCCTCGCGCGAGCGCAATATGCGAGGATGCTCCGTTTGGAGCGGCTTATTGCCGATCAGCAGTTCCTCGTACAATTTTTCGCCGGGCCGTAAGCCGATCGTTTGGATCGCGATGTCGCCCCCAGGATTGCTCTCGTCGCGTAGACTCAGGCCAGACAATTCGATCATGTTACGCGCTAAGTCCACGATCTTCACCGGCTCGCCCATGTCGAGCAAGAACACCTCGCCGCCGTTCGCCATCGCGCCCGCCTGGAGTACGAGCTGCGCCGCTTCGGAAATAGTCATAAAATAACGGGTGATCTTTTCGTCGGTGATCGTAATAGGTCCACCAGCGGTGATCTGGTCGCGGAAAAGGGGTACTACCGATCCGCTCGAACCAAGCACATTGCCAAAACGAACCATCGAGAAGCGCGTGCCCGTGCCCTCTTCAGCAATGGCCTGCACCACCATTTCAGCTAAGCGTTTAGTCGTCCCCATAATGCTGGTCGGGCGCACGGCCTTGTCAGTGCTGATGAGGGTGAAATTGGAAACGCCGTGGCGCTGAGCTGCACGGGCGATCGTAAGTGTTCCGAAGACGTTGTTAGCGATGCCCTGCGTCGCATTGTGCTCTACCAGCGGGACATGTTTGTAAGCGGCCGCGTGGAATACTGTGTCTGGCGCAAATTCGGCGATGACCTCATCCATCCGACGTTGGTCCGTCACAGAGCCGAGCACCGGAATAATGCTATCAGGATTGATTTGACGTGCGCGCTCACTGCCTACTAATTCGCGGTGGATCGCGAAAAGGTTAAATTCCGCGTTCTCCACGAGCACCAACCGGGCAGGCTGCGTCGCTACGATTTGGCGGCACAGCTCGCTTCCGATCGAACCACCAGCGCCCGTCACGAGTACGGTCTTTCCGAAAATATTGCGGCGAATCAGTGCTGGATCGGGCGATACAGTGGGGCGCCCCAGCAGGTCGCCAATTTCCAGATCACGCAGGGCTCCGACGGACACCGAACCCCGCGCAAGGTCCATCAGGCCGGGGAGAGTCCGCACGCGAAGTTTTAGCGGACGGAGTTTGTCGACCACTTCCTTGCGCTGCAACCGCGTGGCCGAAGGTATGGCAAGCAACACGTCAGTCACATTCCTGCGGCTGACCACTTTTTCGAGCTGCGCCGGCGAAAACACGTTGGTGTCGTTGATCGTCGAGCGCCATAAGTCGGGATCGTCATCGAGGAAGCCAACCAGTCGCATTTCCCCGCTCGCGCGAATCGCGCTCGCAAGCTGGCGCCCAGCCCGGCCCGCGCCGTAAATGAGCACGGACGGGCGCTCTTCGCTGACCCACAAGGCACGATAAGATACACCGAGATAGGCTCGCGCAAGGAGGCGAGACGCCGCTATAAAAAGAAACAGCAGCATTGGCTGGATTAGGCCGACAGTGCGCGGCACCCCATAAACACCGACCACTGTATAGATAATGACGTATGGCACCGTGTAGAGGGCGACGGCGCGCGCAACCGAGCGCATCGCGCCGAACCCAGCGTGGCGAAAGATCGCTCTATAGAGCCCCATTATCACGAAAATAGGCAGAGCGATGGCGATCGCACCCATCGTAGGGTGTGGCACGCCGGTAAAGGGATCTACCAACTCACCCATACGAAGGTAAAAAGCGAGATAGACCGTTACGGCACAAATTATTGCATCCATGCCGAGAGCGATTGCGCGTTTGGCCGGTCGCGGTAGCCTCAGCAAAACGTCGACGAGACGCTTTCTAGTTATTTCTTGCATGATTCCTAAGTCGTCCGGTCATGGGGCTGGAATGCGGCCAATAGCCGACTGGCACAGTTTCGCCAATGGAGTTCAGCTCAGCACGCTCTCCTCGTCCGTTGTTCGAAAGATTGCCATTGTGACCATCCGGAGATTGTCCTTGGCTCATTGTTTGCCCTGGCTCGCCGCATCCCGAATGATAGATCAGGCAGCCGACGACACTTGCGGATGCGCTGGGAGTTCCACGCCGAACGGGCCCGCCATTTCTAAATTTCGCAGACACTGGAAGGGTGCCGCTGTCGCGGCCCCAGAAGGGACACTTGCTTTTGGCATGTCGGCCCGTGAGGTCCCGCTTGAGCCGATGGCCACAAGTGAGTACCCGACATCGGCGATCTGACTTGCCTAGGGCGTATCTCGAGGGCCGGGCGACCAAGGAAATGTTCACCGAGCTCATTCAGCACAAGTTGGAAGATCGGCAAACCGTTTGGAGGAGTTGTAAAAACGGGGGCATTCAGACCCGAAGGCAAGCTTTTCTGCACCCACAGCTATCGAGGCGCATACCCATTTTCGGGGAAATTTGTGTGCGGCAGTATAGTCGAACACCTATTTATCTGAAATCATGCCCATATTAGAGCCGCACTTGGAAGGCTCACTCAGTATAGTGAAGGAAAAAGTAGTGGCGCTTTTTTTTGGACGAAAAATATCGCGCTGCTGGCTAAGCCACGCGTGGAACCAGCACCAGAGATCAGTGCAATGAGTATTGTTCGCACTACCTGGTGGACCGGTCTGTCGGTCGGCGTTCGTCTTTCGACGGGATTGTTGCTCAACAAGATCCTCGCGGTGTTGATCGGGCCAGCCGGTTATGCAACCATTGGACAGTTTCAGAACGCAGTGCAACTAGTCTTCACGGTGTGCGGGGGTGCCGTCAACAATGGTGTAACCAAATTTACCGCCGAGTATCAGGGCGACGAGCAACGGCAGGCCTCACTTTGGTCCACAGCTACCCGCATCATTCTCATTGCCTCGATGACAATGGCGGTCCTGCTGACAATCTTCAACCGTTCGCTTGCCGCTTATTTTCTGCGAGACCCGGCGCTCGGCAGTGTCTTTATCTGGTTGGCAGCCAGCATCACGTTGTTCTCGCTCAACACCATGCTGATGGCCGTTCTCAACGGCAAAAAGGACCTACGCACTTACGTGCTCGCGAACATTGGGGGCTCGATTCTGATCCTTGTCGCAATGGCAGTGCTTACCCACTTCTTCGGGTTAAGTGGTGCTTTGATCGCGGTGGCGACGAACCAGGCCGTCTTGTTTTTCCTGACGGTATGGCTTTGCAGGCGGAAGCTTTGGTTTCGGCTAAGCTTGTTTTCTGCACCTTTTTCCAGGACGGTGGCGTTAGGGCTATTCGGTTTTGCCGTGATGGCTGGCGCCAGTGCCTTAGCCAATAACGCAGGACAGATCGCGGTCCGCTTGTTGCTCGTTCGTGAATTTGGCATTGAGACAGCAGGCTTGTGGGACGGCATGATCAAGATCAGCCAGCTAAACATGATGCTGGTCGCGCAGGCGATGGCGTTCTACTTTTTGCCGCGGATCGCCGAGCTGAGTTCCTGGGAAGATATCCGCGCGGAGATATGGCAGGGTAGCAGATTCATCGTACCGCTATTCGCCGCTGCGGCCGTAGCTGCATTTATGCTGCGTGACTTCATCATCCTAACCTTGTTCACGCGCGAATTCCTCCCAATGGAGGAGCTGTTCCCTTGGCAGCTGGCCGGCGATACCGTTCGGGTCGGAAGTTGGTTCCTGGCGTACGTGATGATCGGCAAGGCGATGGTACGCGCCTACGTCGCGACGGAAATCCTAACCGCCGCCCTATTTGTGGGACTCAGCTATGTGCTCGTGGCTCGCGCTGGTTTCGAAGGGGTGGCCATTGCGCATTTTCTGACGTATTCGGCTGCGCTTGTGGGCATGTTCGTAGCGATCACGCGAAGCCGTGCTCTACCCCGTAGAGCGATTCCATCAGGAGAGGACCGATGATTGCGTTGTTCGCTGCCATTCTTGTCAGTGTGGCAGCGCTGCTGATCCCAAATAAGACTCCCTTTGCTCGCATCTGGCGCCCATCATTTTTGATGGGTATCTTCTCCGTTGTCGGACTAGCCGTGACCTATAGTACCTTTGGCTTCGAAACGCTCCATGCAGCTGTGCCCTGGCTCTACGCGGCGGGTCTGACAATGTTTTTGGCGGGTGATGCGTTAACCACATCGATGATGAAGCCGGTTACCTCTCCTGACCCAGGGCGCAGTTTTTTCGTGCTCAGTCTTATTCGGTCCGTGAATCTGGTATACATCTACGCTGTCCTGGCGATAATTGGCGCCGTGCTAATTGCCTTTGTTTATCAAGAGCGCTCGGCGATGTTCAGAATGTTCGAACTCGGCGTCGCATTGCGAACCGCTGAGAGTCAGGACTTCTCTTATTACGGAGCAGGGCACTTTCTTTTATTCTCGGGAGCGCTGGGGTCAGTTCTCATCCTCAATCGGCGTCTCTGGGTGCAGGTCCTTGGTTGCGTTATGTTCATCGCGCCGATCTTCATGTCGTTTGTCGCCGTCGCGAGAACCGGACTCTTTTTCTATATTTCACCTATGGCTTTCCTACTTTACGTCAGGACACGGCGTCTTTGGCCCCTCATAGGGCCGGCCTTGCTCCTCCTCACGGGAACGATCCTGTACGCCGAGTTCGCAAACAAGGACACGGCAGCGACTGGAGAATCATTTATCGTCTGGTACATGGGCTATGCCATACACGCCTTCGACGCCTTTATTTTACCGCTCGCTCATCGGGATTGGGGTTTGAACTCGTTCGGGACGATCGCCAGTCTGCTTGCTGGCGGCATTGAGCCCGAGGATCTCAGCGTCTTTAACACCGAGTACAACGTGTATACTTTCATCGGCTCGCCCTACCGCGATTTCGGGGTGGCGGGAGTCATCCTGCTGCCGTTTCTGTTCTCCTGCGTGTGGTCCTGGGTATGGAACAGGACACCAGACAAACCAATATGCCTGATGATGTACGGTTGGATGGCTTTTCCTTGCATGATTCCCTTCTTCGACTGGAAGTTTTCCCTCACAAGTTTACTCTATTTGTTGGTGGTCTATCTCGTCTTACTGAAACCCATTTTTGGGACGGGCCTCCTTCCGGACGAGAGGCGAGGCCCCTCTTCGCTATCGCCTTCTCCCCGGCGTGCCACCGTCGAGGTATGAGCAGTGACGAGCGTGAAGGCCGATATCGTTATCGTAAATTGGAACGCCGGACCGTTGCTTCGCGAGTGCCTCGAATCGATAGAGGCATTCCCCGAAGGCGTCGGTCAGGTGATCGTGATCGACAATGGCTCCACGGATGGCTCAGCCGATCTCGGCGATCTCAGCACGCGGGCGCGGATCATCTTCGCCGGTGAAAACCTAGGTTTCGCGAGGGGCTGCAATCGCGGCGCTGCCTACTGTACCGCGCCGTACATACTTCTCCTTAACCCGGATGCCAGGCTGCTGCCGGGTGGTTTGCCTTCGGTCCTTGGCTTCATGGAATCGACGGAGGGTCAAGCGGCGGGGATCGCTGGCGTGCAGCTCGTCGGTGAGGAGGGGAAAGTGCAGAAGACCTGCAGCCGTTTTCCGACACTGGGGCGATATTTTGGGCACGCGCTGCGCCTTGATCACCTGCTCCCAAGTATTTTCAAACCGCACTTTATGCTCGAATTTGATCACCAGACTACGCGGCCGGTGGACGGAGTAATGGGCGCGTTCTACCTGATTCGGTCGAAGCTGTATGCCGAACTGGGCGGGATGGACGAGCGCTATTACGTTTATCTTGAGGAGGTAGACTTCTCTCTTAGAGCGAAACAGTCGGGTTGGCTAACCTACCACTTTGCAGATGCTCAAGCCTATCATCTGGGAGGGGGGAGCTCCGGCAACGTAAAGGCGCACCGGCTTTTCTACGTCCTCCGAAGCAGGACATTATTTATTTTCAAATCTCAAGGATTATTGGCAGGGGCAACTTTATTGTTTCTAACTTGGACAATTGAACTTCTGGCACGTTGTGCCGCTTCAGCGCCTAAGAGGCAGATTGGCGATACTCTCAGAGGCTACCGCATGTATCTGGGCAGCCTTCCTGCAATCTTGAGTACAGCGATCTCCCTTCGAAAGCGCGATCAGCGCGAAGCGCGGCGGCTACAGCCGGCGGCGGCGTCGAGAACCGCGACACTTCGGCGCGTGACGCCTCAAGAGCGTGCCTCGAGGGAAACCAACCAGGAAGGTATTGACCTATCGTGATTGACAACCAGCCCAACCGCAATGCCGAGACGGTGGACGGATACGGCGAGGAGTGGTCCGCTTACGATCAGTCCGTCCTCACCCTTGACGAGCAGAAGGCGATCCTTGGGCAGCATTTTGCTGGCTTTCCTTTTGACGAAGGCCGGTCGATGCCGAAGGGTTTCACCTTCGTTGAGGCTCGTGCCGTTCGGCGGTTTTGATGGTCATGAAGCTCGGGAAGCTGCTCTGCATGTATCCCCCGCCAATGGCTTTGGCTGTCCAAGCAGCGCCTAGCGCATGAGCCTAGGGCCAGGTTTGCCGTCGCTGGCGCCCGTCACATACCGCTCGCGGTTGAAGGTCAGGATAATGGCTGTCCCTTCCGGTTGTCGACCACATCCCGCGCCTGCCAGGCGATGGCAGACGGGGGGCGCTGGCTCAGCCCGGCGTGCCATCTCTGGTCGACCTTGTATTACCGCTTCGGCAATCGGTCGGCTTGGTTTCGCAATCTCTGGGATGTGAGCGACCTTAGCCGTTGGGCGATAAGCCGTCTTCCATTTGCGCTCCGCCACATGGTAACGGAGATCATTGCCGCGGGCATTTACCTCTCGCACGCACCGCGTGCCTCATCGAGAAGATTAAGGTGCGCATGAGCAGCTTTTGCTCAGCTCGTACCGGAACAGGACCCACCAAATGATGCGAACAGATTCTCTCGACCGGTGCGGTACCAAGCTTGAGCACCGCGATACGGGAGCTGATATTGTAGAGATGATGGCGGTGTGCGGTTTGGGAGATATCCGCTTCGATGAGTGCGACCGACCCCGGGTGCCGTGCGGTATCAAGAGCTGACCGATGCGTGTCCTAGCATTGACCAAATACGGCCCAGTGGCAGCCAGTGCGCGCCAGCGCTTCCTTCTTTACCAGCCTTATTTGGCCGATCACCAGGTGGAACTTGATCTTGCCCCCCTGATCGATGGCCCGCGACTGCAGCGCACCATGGGCGGAGAGAGAACTGCACCAACTGCAGCTTTACACGCTTATGTCGGGCGGGCGAGGGCCCTGCTTGCGAGCCGTCGCTACGACGTGCTGTGGGTGCATTACGAGTTGTTCCCCTATTTGCCAGGCGTCTTCGAACGACTGATCTATCTTGCAGGCGTTCCAGTCGTTCTCGATTACGACGATGCCATCTTCCACATGTACGATGCCCATCCTAACCGCATGGTGCGGGCGGTGCTTGGCCGGAAGCTTGCACCTCTACTCCGTGGCGCTACCGCCGCCATGTGCGGCAATCGATATCTTCTAGATTATGCGGCCCAATTCTGCCGGGACTCCGTATTGATCCCCACAGTCGTCGATACCGAACGCTTCACTCCACTGGCATCCCGGCGGAACACGGCACCCGTCGTAGGTTGGATCGGTTCGCCAAGTACATGGAAGAACGTTGTCCCCCTGCTCGAGACAATTCTAGATGTGTGCGCAGCGAACGGGGCAAAGTTTCGTGTAGTGGGTGCGGGTCCGCAATCGAGAGGCATTCCCGGAGTGGATGCCGTTGACTGGACCGAAGCCGGTGAATTGGGCGATTTACAAGGGTTTGACGTCGGCATCATGCCGCTGCTGGATCTTCCTTTTGAAAGGGGCAAATGCGGCTACAAGCTGATCCAATACATGGCCTGTGGGTTGCCGGTGATCGCTTCGCCCGTGGGCGTGAACACAGAGATTGTGAGCCATTCCGAAACGGGATGGCTGGCCGCGACTAAAAATGACTGGCGGTTGAGCTTGGAAACCTTGCTTGCCAACCCGGCGAAGCGGGAAGCGTTCGGGCGCCGCGGCCGAAAACGATGTGTCGAGCGATACTCACTTGCCGCGACAGCGCCAACCGTTCATGCGGTCCTGCAAAGTGCCGCGGCTACTCGGGTGCGCTGACGTAAGCTACTGTTTCCTTTCTTTGGGGTTCTATCATCCATGTGCGGTATCACAGGCTTTTGGACAGCGTCGGGAAAGGCATCAGCGCAGCAGCCGCAGCTGCAAGCAATGACGGACGCGATCGCGCACCGCGGCCCTGATGACTACGGCTACTGGTTCGACGATCAGGCAGGTCTCGGATTGGGCCATCGTCGGCTCGCCATCATTGACCTTTCGACCGAGGGACACCAACCGATGGCATCTCCCTCCGGGAGATTCGTCGTGGTCTATAATGGCGAAATCTACAATTTCCGCGATCTGCGCCGCGAGTTGGAGGCGGCCGGTCAAGCGCCGCAATGGCGCGGCCATTCGGACACCGAAGTGCTCGTCGCCGGCTTGGACGCTTGGGGCATTCGCGGAACGCTGGACCGCCTCAACGGGATGTTTGCTTTTGCCGTGTGGGATCGATCGCGGCGGGCATTGGTGCTCGCGCGAGACCGGATGGGCGAGAAACCGCTGTACTTCGGCCGCATGGGGCAGACATTCCTCTTCGGATCGGAACTGGCACCACTTCAAGCGCACCCGGATTTCCAGCGGGAGCTCGATCGCAGCGCTCTCACCTCCTTTCTGCGCTTCGGCTACGTTCCCGCGCCGCACTGCATCTGGCGAAACATCGCTAAGCTCCTGCCAGGCCATTTGGTGGAGGTAAGCGACGGGGGGCGTGCCGTAGGCGAGCCGGTTGCCTATTGGGACTTTGCCGATATTGCTTTGTCCGGCGCGCGCGACCCTCTGCCGCAGGGTCCCGAGCTGAAGGAACAGCTAGCAGCCTTGCTGAGCGATGCGGTGGGACGGCGAATGGAGGCCGATGTGCCGTTAGGCGCGTTCCTATCAGGCGGAGTCGACTCATCACTGATCGTCGCATTGATGCAGGCTCAATCCTCTGAGCCGGTCCGGACCTTCACTATCGGGTTCGCCGATAAATCTTATAATGAGGCCGGTTACGCCCGGGATGTCGCGAGGCACCTAGGCACGCGGCACACGGAGCTGGAGGTCACTCATCAAGATGCGCTCGACATCATTCCGCGCCTTCCCGGGATCTGGAACGAGCCATTTGCTGACTCATCTCAGATACCCACCTTTCTCGTCAGTCAAATGACCCGTCGCGACGTTACGGTGAGCCTGTCCGGCGACGGCGGCGACGAATTGTTCGGCGGGTATAATCGATATTCGGTCGCAATGCGACTGTGGAACGGGGCGTCTCGCATTCCGCGACCGCTTCGCAGCATTATTGCGGGCGCGAGCCGGTCCCCCTGGACAGCAAGAATGGTCGACACAGCTTCGCGACTCATGAGCCCGTCCAAGCGCCCTCCCGGCGTGCGCCAACGTCTTCACAAGATCGGACACGTGCTCGACTCTTCCACCTCGCGCGCCATGTATCGCCGCTTAGTGTCGAGTATCGACCAGCCCGAATTGCTCGTAATCGGCGGAAACCAAGGAGCAAGCGTCGCGGGCTCAAATGTCTCCTTTGACGACTTTCGCAACGAGATGATGTTCCTCGATGCGCTGACCTACCTGCCCGATGACATCCTGACGAAGGTGGATCGGGCCAGTATGGCCGTCAGCCTCGAGGCGCGAGTTCCCTTCTTGGACCACCGAGTGGTGGAGTTTGCCTGGCGTCTGCCCATGGATGCAAAAATCGACAAGGGCGTTGGCAAGACGCTCCTGCGCGACATCCTGTACGACCACGTCCCTCGCCCCCTGATCGAGAGGCCAAAAATGGGATTTGGTCTGCCCGTGGGTGAATGGCTTCGCGGTCCGCTCTCGGAATGGTGCAACGATCTGCTTGCGGAGAGCAACATCCGGGCGGCCGGGATCCTTGATCCTGACGGAGTCGAGGCCCTGAAAATCGAAGGTCTGCGAAACCATGCCGGTACTGCAGGATTGTGGCACGTGCTGATGTTTCAGGCTTGGTGGAACGCGCATGGCCAGTCAGCCCGTGCAACCCCGGGGCCGGCGGAGCTGCTTCAGCATGCCTAAAGCGCTTCGATCGATCGCTGTAATCTCGACTAACGCCGGATCTTTGGTGAACTTCTGCGGGCCGCTGCTGAGTGCCATGGCCGATCGCGGTTGGCGCGTATGGGCGCTCGCTCCCGACTATGATGATGCCCTGCGCGAGCGGCTCTGTGGCTTCGGTACCGAACCGATCGATATCAGGATGGGCCGTACCGGCATTAAGCCGGTTCGTGGCCTCGCCGATCTGGTGCGCGGCTTCGGAGCCGTCGGACACTTGTTTCCCCAGATGCCACCAATCGACGACTTCCGTCAGCACATGTTGCACCTGGATAAGCTTACCTACCTTCCTGACGACATTTTTTCTAAAGTTGATCGTGCCAATATGGCGGCTAGTCTTGAGGCGCGGGTTCCCTATCTCGACCATCACGTTGTCGAGTTCGCCTGGCGGGTGCCGATGTCGGCCAAAATCGCCGGCGGCACCGGCAAGCGCATTCAGCGCGACGCGCTCTACCGCTATGTGCCGCGCAGTTTGATTAAGCGGCTTAAGTCCTGCTTCGGGCTGCTGCTCGCCGATTGGCTGCGAGGTCCGCTCGGCGGCTGGGTGGACGAACAGCTCGACGAGACCGGGATTGCCTCGGAAGGCAAACTCGACCCGGCGGCCGTGCGCCGATTCCGCGCGACCTCGCGAAGCGGGGTGGGAGCGCACGGACTTTGGAACCTGTTGATGTTTCAAGCACTGTGGAGCGAGAACCGGAGCGCCGCCCCCATCGCCGATCGAGCCGGAGTGCGTGTCCATGTCTGAACCTCCGCTCGGATCGGGCGGAGAAGGCTCGGTCCGCTCGATCGCCCTGATCTCAAGCAACGCGCTTTCTCTGTCGAACTTCCGCGGGTCATTGATCCGCGCGATGGTGGCGAATGGAGCGAAGGTCTGGGCGCTTGCTCCGGACTTCGACGAGAACGCGCGCTCGGCGATGCGACAGCTCGGTGCCCACCCGGTCGATATCTCACTGGACCGGACGGGCACGCGTCCGCTACGCGATCTCGCCGACATGTACCGGCTCACCATCCTCCTGCGCCGGCTCCGCCCCGATGCAGCGCTCGGCTACTTCATCAAACCCGTAATCTACGGCAGCATTGCGGCGAAGCGCGCCGGCGTGCCCCGGCGTTTCGCGCTGGTTGCGGGCATGGGCTATGTCTATACGGCTGACGGCGAGCGCGAAGGCCTCGCCCGAAAGGCGCTCCGCTTCGGCGTTTCCTTCCTTTACCGCATTGGCTTCGCTGCCTGCGAACGCGTCTTCTTCCACAATGCTGACGACCGCGAAGAGTTGGTCGAATCAGGCCTTCTCCCGCGGAACAAGACCGTGCTCATCCAAGGCACCGGCATCGATCTTGACCGCTTCCGCCCCGCACCGGTGCCCGACGGTCCGGTCCGATTCCTGCTCGTCGCAAGGCTTCTGCGTGAGAAAGGCATACGTGAATATGCGGAGGCGGCGAGGCTCGTGAAGGCCGCCTGCCCGAACGTCGAGTTCCATCTCGCCGGCGGTCCCGACCCAAATCCCGGCGGACTGCGCGGCGAGGAGGTGCGTGCATGGGAGGAGGAGGGGCTGCTCCTTTGGCATGGCCATGTCGCCGACGTCCGCGACCTGATTGCGCAGTGCAGCGTCTTCGTGCTGCCATCCTATCGCGAAGGCAAGCCGCGCAGCACGCAGGAGGCGATGGCTATGGGAAGGCCGGTCGTCACCACCGACGCGCCGGGCTGCCGCGATACCGTTGCGGAGGGAATGAACGGATTTCTGGTGCCGGTGCGCGACGCCGACGCCCTCGCTGAAGCGCTGCTGCGGTTCGTCAAGGATCCGACGCTCGCCGTTCGAATGGGGATCCAGAGCCGTCGTCTCGCCGAGGAGTGGTTCGACGTCAACCGGATCAATGCGATCATTCTTGCGGAAATCGACATAGCGTCCGCCGCCGCCGGTCCAGCTGCGGATCCCCGCGGTTCCCGACCCGGGGTGGAGGCGCAGTCGTGCTGAAGCGCAGTTTCGAGCTGCTGATCGTGTTTGCCGCCGCCCCGCTCCTGCTGGCGTTGCTCGCCGGGACGGCAATTGGAACGTTGCTGTTTTTGGGCCGCCCCCTCTTCTTTCGTCAGGCGCGGCCCGGTCTCCACGGCCGGATCTTTCACATCTACAAGTTCCGCACCATGACGAACGAGAGAAACGAGAAGGGCGAGCTGCTGCCGGATGCCGATCGTGTGACGCGGTTCGGATCGTTTCTTCGGTCGAGCAGCCTCGACGAGCTGCCGTCGCTGATCAACGTGCTGAAAGGCGATCTGGCTCTGGTCGGCCCGCGTCCGCTGCTGCCGGAATATCTTCCCCTCTATTCTCCCGAACAAGCGCGCAGGCATCTGATACGCCCCGGGCTCACTGGGTGGGCGCAGGTAAATGGCCGCAACAGCTTGCGTTGGGACGACAAGCTCGCGATGGACGTCTGGTACGTCAACAACCGTTCCATAGGCTTGGACGCCAAAATCCTTTGGCTGACCTTGCTGAAAGTCTTGCGGCGGGAGGGCATCAGTCAGGAAGGGCATGCAACGATGTCGCCGTTCCGGGGGCCTGGATCCTGACAAATCCCACTCTTGAAGGACCGAGCGGCCGAGTAAAGTCCGTATCATCGGAGCCGGCTGGAACTTTGCCGCAAAGCGCCCGGTGGCCGAAGGCTGCCGGGGAGTGCCTCTTGCCGGCCACCTAGTACGCTGAGAAACCGAGAGAATCTATGTGAATACACGTCTGGACCATGGCCGGTGACATCGGTATGAGACTCGCCTAAGAGCCCGATCCGAAAGTTGTTGAGCAATACCAGCATCTTGTGATTCAGCGTACTTTGTCAATCAGGACGACCGGCCGGAAGGGGGCATGGTCACGTGCAACGACCCGGAGCTATGCCCGCGGATGTGGTCGTTCAAGGACCACGGCAAGAGCTGGGAAGCGGTCTACGAGCGCGAGCATCCTCCCAAATTTGGCCGGTTTCACGGCAAGCTTCGGCGCAAACTGGCGCATGCTCAAGATGCGAGCCGCGATTGGTCGTGTTCAATTGCAGCGCATGCCGGGCTCGACCGCCCGTCGGCAGGCAAAGACCAAATCTTTTCTATACCTCGTGCATGAGTGTGCTACGAGCGCTACTCGCCAGCAGCGGTACATAACGACGGACTTCTTTTCCTTGCTCCATGACATCAAGCACCCTGCCATTTGCGCCTCGATTCGTGCAATCGCGACGCACGTGCCGGATGGCGTCCTCGACAACGAGACGCTAGCCACCGCATTTCCCGACTGGCCGGCCGAAAAAATCCTGGCGAAGACCGGCATTCGTGAGCGCAGGGTGGCGGCCCCGGGCGAGACTGCTGCCGATCTGGGCTTTCACGCTGCCGAGAAGCTCTTTAATTCGGGCGTACTAGATCGTGAGGACGTAGATTTTCTAATCCTCTGCACGCAGGGATCGGACTACATCCTGCCGACCTCTGCATGCATCCTGCAGGATCGCCTTGGGCTGCGGCGGGACATTGGCGCATTCGACATCAATCTCGGTTGCTCCGGCTTTGTTTACGGCGTGTCGGTCGCTGCAAGCCTGATCGCCAGCGGTGCGGCTTCGAACGTGCTACTGGTGACGGCGGACACCTATTCGAAGTATATTCACGACCAGGACAAGAGTGTTCGGACTTTGTTTGGAGACGGAGCCGCAGCCACTCTGATCACCGCAGGCGATGGCGCGATCGGGCCGTTCGTCTTCGGCACCGACGGGCGCGGTTCCAAGGATTTGATTGTTGAGGCCGGTGGATTCCGCACCCCTTGCTCTCCGGCGACGGGCGTTGCCGCGGATGACGGCGCCGGTAACATCCGTTCACGTGAGAACCTTTACATGAACGGCGGCAACGTAATGAACTTCACGCTGCGCGAGGTTCCCGGCGCATTTACGCAATTGCTCGAGCGATCCGGCGTGGCGGCTGAAGAGGTCGATTTCGTCGTCCTGCATCAGGCCAACAAGTTCATGCTCGACGCGTTGCAGAAAAAGCTGGGGCTGCCTGAGGCGAAAGTGCCTCGACGTTACGAAGAGATCGGCAACACCGTCTCCTCAACGATCCCGTTCGTGCTCGAAGAGCTCCTCGCCCAGGGGCGACTTAGCCGGGGTACGCAAACCTTCCTGATCGGCTTTGGCGTCGGGTTGTCTTGGGCCGGCGCGAGTATAATCTGGTAAGTATTTCGGAGAATGTAATGAGTGAGTTCACGGAAGGCATGGCTGACATCCTCGAGATCGAGCCGGACGAGGTGACGGCCGACGTGCGTCTTGAAGACTTGGCTTGGGATTCGCTCGCGGTCGTCTCGACCATTGCCTTGATAGACGAGATATATAGCGTCGCGGTCAGCCCCAATGCGCTGGTCGAGTGCAAAACAATCGCCGACATCGAGAAGCTTATCGCCGCTGCAAAGGCGGAGGATTGAGCTTGTCCAGCGGCCAATCGGCAATCACGCGGGCAGCCCGTATTGTTGGCTTGGTCTCGGCTGTGCCGAGCCAAGTCGTCCACAACGAGCATTTTCGCGCCGATTTCGGCAGCAAGGTCGACGACATAGCGAAGATGACCGGCGTTCGGGAGCGGCGGTGGTCGGCCACGGGGCAAACCACCGCAGACCTCTGCCAGTTGGCCGGCGAGCGTTTGCTTGAAACGCTTGCCTGGGACCGGGACAGCGTTGATGGCGTAATCTTCGTTTCGCAAACCCCTGATTATCGACTTCCGGCGACCTCGTGCGCGATGCACGGTCGGCTTGGCCTGCGCAGCGGCGCCCTCGCTTTTGACGTGAATCTAGGCTGCTCCGGCTATCCTTATGGCCTTTGGCTGGCGATGATGATCGTTCAGTCCGGCGCCGCCGAGCGCATCTTACTTGGGGTCGGCGACACAATCAGCAAAACCGTTGACATGTCCGACCGCGCCACAGCGATGCTGTTCGGCGATGCTGGGACGGTCACCGCGATTGAGCGCCACGATGGCGACACGACCGTCGCGCATTACATCTTGGGCACCGACGGCCGCGGCGAAGACAAACTGATCATTCCGGAAGGTGGCTACAAGCAGCCGGCCAGCACGCTCTTTCCCGATGTGAGGCGGGATGCCTTGTACATGGACGGGGGTGAGATCTTCAATTTCACTCTCGGCGCGGTGCCAAAGCTGATCAAAAGCACGGTCGAGGAATCCGGAACTACAGCGGAGGCGCATGATTATTTCCTTATGCACCAAGCCAACGAATTCATGATCAAGCATCTCGCAAAGAAGGCCAAGCTTCCAGCTGAGAAGGTCCCGATCAATATCGGCCGCTACGGCAATACGAGCAGCGCCACCATTCCCTTACTCATGAGCGATGACCTTGCCCCGATCCTGCGTGAGCGTAGCTTGCGCCTGGGGCTTTTCGGCTTCGGGGTTGGCTTCTCGTGGGCATCAGCTTCGCTTGAAGTTGGGCCGCTCAGGTGCTGCGAGACGATCGTCGCCTGATCCGCGGCAATTACGGAAAGAGGGGGGTATTTTTTAAATGCGCGACATCGAGGCACTGTGGGACGAACATTGGCACCTTCTCTGCCATCGCAGCGAAGTCACGATCCCTTACGCGTATCTTCGGTTTGACATCGGCGGTCGTGAAGTTGTCGTGTTCAACGATGGCTCCTCGCCGGTCGCTTTTGACAATCGCTGCCCCCACCGCGGCGCGCGAATCTTCGACGGCAGCCACGGCGAGCAGCGATTCGTCTGTCGGTACCACGGTTGGTCTTACCGCAAGGGCCGCCTTCTGGTGGGCCATAAGGAATCCTTTAGTCATTGTCCCATCGAGCAGGCCGACCTCGCTCGGCTGCAGATGGAGTGGCTCGGCGACTTCCTATTCGTCGCCAGCAGTCCGCTGGTTTCGCTCGCTGAGCAGCTCATCGGTGTTGTCGATCTGCTCGCCACAATCTCGACCGGCCTTGATCGCCGCGTCGATCATAACGGCTTCACATACAAGTGCGACTGGCGGATTGCGATTGAAAATGCACTTGAGCCCTATCACATCTCGCTCGTCCATCCGGAGACCCTCGGCAGCCTTCGGCTGGGGCCCGGCCGCAACGATTATCACGGCCGCAATTCAGTGTGGTACAGCGAGGTCGGCGACGAGCGGACCGCGAAGCGGCTCAAACGCCTCAACAGGATGTTTGAACTGCCCTTCCAGTTCGAGGGCTATATGAGCATCTATTTGTTTCCTTTTACGATGCTGTCGTCGACCTACGGTTATTCCTACTCGATGCAGAATTTCCTGCCTGGGATCGGCGAGAATACAAATTTCGTCAGTCGCCTCTACGCCTCTAAGCTCGCCCCGGGCACCAAGCCAGAGCTGCTCGAGCCCTTCTTCGAATCGACCGCCTCGCTCAATCGAGAGACGTTCAACGAGGATCACGAAATCTGCCAGCGCGTCCCCGTGACCAGCTGGTCGCCGGACCCGCCACTCTTCTGGTCCTCAAACGAGGAAAAGGTGCTCCACTTCCGAAGGAGTTTCTCGGAGGTGATGCTGGAGCCAGCCGCGCGGCCCTTGAAGCAGAGGAATTCCCTTGCGGGCTAACCCGAGCGCGTCGGACCCGATAAGTGGGAGGCGTGGATCGGTACTCTTTCTCCCTCTTGCATTAAGGAGCAGTCATGACACTGTTCGATGGCGTCTCAATGGCCGAAAAGACAATCTTCGTGACAGGCGCTTCCTCGGGTCTAGGGCGAGCGAGTGCCCTCCTGCTCGGACGCCTCGGGGCCCGGCTGATCCTGAACGGCCGCGACGCGGTTCGGCTGAATGAGACCGCGGCCATGGTCGGCGGCGACTGCTGTGTCATTCTTCCCGCCACGCTTGAGGATCCCGATCAGGTGACCGATCTAGTTAAGGGCGCGGCCAGCGAGCATGGCGAGCTTCATGGCATCTTTCACGCAGCAGGCGCTGAGCTCGTTCGCCCCATCCGGATGACTAAGCGAGCCCAGATCGACAGCCTGTTCGGCAGCAGCATACAGGCCGCGCTTGGCATCGCCCGCGCAGCCTCGCAGAAAAACGTGGTCGCCGACGGCGGCTCGATCCTGTTCATGTCGTCCGTTGCTGGCTCGCGCGGAACGGCTGGCATGGTAGCTTATTCGGCGGCCAAGGCAGCGATCGGCGGCCTCGTCCGATCGCTCGCTTGCGAGCTTGCGCCGCGCCGCATTCGCGTGAATGACATCGTCGCGGGCGCGGTCGCAACCGAGATGCACGATCGGCTCTCTAAGACCATGAACGAGGAAGGCGTCGCCGATTACGAGGCGCGCCATCTACTCGGCTTCGGAACTCCGGACGACATCGCCAACGCCGTCGCTTTCCTGCTGGGCGAAGGCGGCCGTTGGATCACGGGCACCTCCCTAGTCGTCGACGGCGGCTATATGGCTCGCTAGAAGGTCGCGGCTAACTAGGACCTATTGGACAGCTTGGCTCTTCACGAACGCCGCCCAGTCCGCATTCCGTTCGACCGCGCGATTATGGAAGCGCAGAGCTTCGAACGCTCTTCTTGGGCGAGTGACGTGATGTCGTGGACGGCTCTCGCACCAGCCTAATTGTGGCAAGGTGCAGTCGTTGTAGGTCCACGTCTAGGAGTCGTTCCATGGAGAAAGAGGTTGTCACCGTCGGATTGGATCTGGCGAAGAACGTATTTCAGGTACACGCAATTGGGAGTGACGGTGAAGTCCTTGTCCGGCGCAAGCTGCGGCGAGCTGAGGTGATCCGCTTCTTCACCGATTTGCCGGCGTGCTTGGTCGGCATGGAAGCCTGCGCATCGGCGCATCACTGGGGCCGCGAGCTTATGGCTCTGGGCCATGAGGTGCGTTTGATGCCACCAGCCTACGTCAAACCATACGTAAAGCGCGGGAAGACCGATGCGGCGGATGCCGAGGCGATCTGCGAGGCGGTGACCCGTCCCACGATGCGCTTCGTTGCTGTGAAGACGATTGAGCAGCAAGCGATGTTGATGCTCCATAAGAGCCGAGATCTTCTGGTCCGGCAACGAACGATGTTGATCAACGCACTGCGAGGGCACCTTGCTGAATACGGGATCGTCACCCGCGTGGGTGCCGGAGGGGTCACCGCATCGTTGAAGGCGCTCCAGGACGAGCAAAGCAAACTGCCTGTTCATGCCAGATCAGCGCTTCACGGCATCGCCGCACAGCTGAGAGCGCTCTCCAGCGAGATAGACCGGCTGGAAACACAGATCCTTGCATGGCATCGCAATGATGAGACAAGCCGTCGTCTCGCGACAATCCCCGGCATCGGTCCGATTACCGCATCAGCCATCGCAGCCGCTGTGCCAGATGCATCATTGTTCCGATCGGGACGACAGTTTGCAGCATGGCTTGGGCTCACACCACGACCGCACAGCTCCGGTGGCAAGGAGCGACTTGGCGGGATCACGAAACAGGGCGATGGCTACCTTCGACGACTTCTCGTGGTCGGCGCGACCGCCGTTATGCGCATGGCGCGCAAGGATGCGTCTCGCCAACCCTGGATGGCGAAGCTCCTCGAGCGCAAGCCAACGAAGATCGCGACGGTGGCACTCGCGAACAAGACAGCGCGGATCGCCTGGGCGGTGATGGCGCGTAAGGAGGTTTACACGCCCGCGGCCGTGTAAAAATTATCCTCGCCGCTCGCTCGACTTCGAACGGCAGGATGGCGCAAGGGCAGCTCAGTAGTGATGACGAACCGGTCAGACCGGGGGTTGGTGAAACCCAGGGGGTCACAGCGCTTCGAGCGCGATGACGTGATTAGGGAGCCAATCTGCGGACTTCATCAGGGCCAGCAGCCATGGTGCTGCGCGAACAGGCCGAACACATGGATGCACCCGACCGATATCATCACCGCAGAAAAACTCTTGCGCAGCGGGGGCCGTCCACACATGGACCTACAACGACTGCACCTTGCCACAATTAGGCTGGTGCGAGAGCCGTCCACGACATCACGTCACGAGTCGCGAAACATAGGCGCCATTTCGCTCAATTCCACGATCGCCACCCAGCCAGCAGGTGGAATCAGAAATCGAAACCGGTTGGGAAGCCCCTCGGATTCCTTCTATCTGAAATTGAGACTAGTGTGACTCGCGCCCGCGGCGGGGGCCATCCTAGACGAATATTTAGCCCCCGCCCGGGCGTGTTCTGTTGGCGGGCGAAATTCTTCATTGCCGCGTCATGACCAATTCGACGCTGCCGGAGACATCACTTCAGTTCGCCTCGTCGTCCTGATCGAAAGCAGGTGCCAATCAGAAACGGTTCGCTGATCCTGTCCGGGGTGGCGAGCGGGGGGATGTCGCTTGTCGCCACCGCGCTCTTCCCCGGACGATGTATGCGAGCACCGCCCAATTGCACTCGAGGTGAGGCTACAGGAAAAGCCGATCTACCCGGCAGAGGTCGCGCCGATCGCACCTACTCCGCCTTCTTCATCGCCTTCGCTGGCGGCGTGAACACCGTCGTTCCCGGACGGACTTGGCGATAGACCGTCGACCCTGCGCCGACCACCGCGCCATTGCCGATCGTGACTTTGGGCAGGATTTTGGCGCCCGACCCGATCAGCACTTGCGACCCGACTGAGCAAAAGCCCATGATGTCGACATGCGCGCTGAGCGTCGTGTAATCGCCGACCGAGGCGTCATGGCCGATGCTCGATATTGCATTGACTGTGACGTGGCGACCAACGCGGACATCGGCAGAGGCTAGTGACAGCGGGCAGAAGATTGCGCCCTCACCGATCCGTGCACTGTGAGCAAGGACCGACGTCGGATGGATGAGCGAGGCGAACTTTCCGCCCCGCTCGGCCAGCCTCTCGGCGACCCGCTTCTTGGCCTCGGGCTCGCTGATGGCGAGGAGGAGCTGATCCCCCGGCTGGGGTTGGAAGTCGGCAACGCTGCCGATCTGGCCTACGTCGTATTCATAACCGGCGAGCGCATTAGGATCGTCATCAATAAATCCTGCGACCGCAGGCAGGGTGCCCGCCCCAATGCAATCCCGGGCCCAGCACAGAAGCTCTCTGCCGAAGCCGCCCCCGCCCACGATGATTAGTCGTCCGATTGTCATTTCAACCTTTCCGTCACCCTCTCTGGCGCATGCTAGCCCGAAGTCGCGAGGGCCGCTAGGTGTTTAGTGCCAGTAAGTCATGCGAGGCTGAACAAGCGGAGAAGCGACGACAGACTGACTCTGGACATCGGCGCAAAAAGCGCCCCTGGCAACCTACGGGATCGACAGAAAGTCGGCGAGCGATCAGAAGGAGAGAGTCGGTGCGTGATCCGGCGTGTGACGGCTGAATGACGAGACTTGCGCAGTCGAATTGTCAGTTCCCCTCTCCCAGCAAACCGACCACCTGTCACAAACTTCGGCCGCCGAGGGCCGCCACGGCTTCTCAATCGGCAAGAAGGCCTTCAAGGGCTAGTACTGTGATCGTCCGCAAGCCGCCAAAAATCCTCGCGAACCGCGATCAGACTACTTCGCGTCCAAATGATCGAGCAGCCGGCGGATGCGACCTGATGATGAGCTGCCGTAGACACGCCCCAGCTCGTCCTCGTCAGGCCGATTGCGGCCTTGAAGCGCAGCACATCCTCACCGACACCTTCGGCCAGACGTTCGACTGTCGCGCGTGCGGGTAGCGAAAGACTGCCGATGCCTGAAAGTGCGAAGGCGAGCAGCCGTCGGAATTCGACCATGCCGATATGTGCGCTGACCACGCCGCGCTGGCGGCAGCAGGTCAGAAATTCGCGGAGCAGGGTGCCGGGCGATCAAATGGTGGCGCCATCCTGCCGCGCCAGATCCTCTATGATCCGCTCGATGCTCACCTCAGCCTGTTCCTCTGCCGACCCGGTTTCGGTCTCCTCGGCCCCTGCGGTGTTGATGGCGATCGACGGCGAAGCGTCGGCCGCATCCATTAGCCGCTGCGGAGGCTGGCTGGCGCGATCCAGAATCGCCTGCTCGACATCGATAACCGAACTCCGCTTCGACGCGGCCACAAGCGGCGCGGTTCTCTGCGCTTCCTGCGCCAGCTCGACATGGTGCAACGCCTCAAGCTCGTCGCCTCTGGTTTCGGGCAGCGGCATTAGGCCCTGCGCGGCGTTCTTGCCCCATGTCTGCGGAGCGCCCACATGCACCGCCACCGGGCGACGGCTGATCGCCGGCCCCAGCCCCGGGAATTGGCCGCGCTGGAGGTCGCGGATGCGCTCGGCCTGTCTGCGGTCCATGCCCAGCAGATCGGCGGCGCGGTGCATGTCGATATCGAGGAATGTGTGCCTCATGAGGAAATTCGAGGCCTTGGCGGCGACATTTTTCGCAAGCTTGGCGAGCCGCTGCGTGGCGACCACGTCGGCTAGTCCACGCTTGCGCCCGCGGCACATGAGATTGCTCATCGCCGAGAGCGTCAGGCGGCGCGTGTCCTCGGCCATCTCGTCCGCCGCCGCGGGGGCAAACATCTGCGCCTCGTCCACCACCACCAGCGCCGGATAACAGTACTCGCGCGGAGCGTCGAACAACGCGGTGAGAAACAACGCTGCGCATCGGATCTGCTGCTCCACCTCGAGCTCCTCGAGCGCCAGCACGACCGAAGCGCGGTGTTGCCGCACCCTGCGCGCCAGCGCCTCGATCTCTGCCGGCGAGTGCGCCGCACCATTGGTGACGATATGATCGAACTCGTCGGCAAGGCTGCTGAAATCGCCCTCGGGATCAATGACAACCTGTTGGACCAGATCCGCGCTCTGCCCCAGCAGGCGAGGTAGCAGGTGCGATTTCCCAGATCCGGAATTACCCTACACGAGCAGGCGCGTGCCGAGTAGCTCCTCGATATCGATGTGTACGCTTTGCCCGTCGGTATCCCTGCCTATTTCGATCTGCGCCCGCACAGTGAGGAGAGTTAGACGGGTGGCACCCAGGCAGGAAGACCCACCAGAAGGTTTTCCGGCAGCGATCGAAGGCTGGGCTACCGCAGAAGTAAAACCTCCTGAAACTTTGGGCTTCCGACCGAAGCGGGCATCAAAACGTAACTTTCGGGATTGCGACAGTCCTCGCGTGGACGAATGCGGATGCAAAAAAGGCGGCGGCCGCCGCAACAGCCGCCCCTTGTTCACACCCGCTCGATCGGTTCGTCAGAAAACTTGACCTGCATGAGGTCTTCGCTGAGCGCCCGCGCACCACGCCGGTGAGCCAGCTTGCCCCACACCGGCCAACGATCGATACGCTCCATCAACCAGAGATCCATCCGGTCCCGCGCATACCCTGGGGCCTTAAGCAGGTCCTTCTTCGAAATCGGCGCACCCTGCGCCTCGACCATGGTCGTCGTTTGTTGAGCTCCAGCCAGCAGACGCTGCATGTGGGTGCGCCGCTCGTCCGCTCCCCAGCCCTTGCGGCGCTGGGTCAAAAGGACGAACAACGAGCGCACATCGTCATCATCTCGGTGCGCATTAGCGAATGAGCCATGCTGGGCGAGAAGGTGTTGCTGGGCTCGCTCATCCAACCCGGCCGTCAGCCAATCGATGTCGCGCATCTGCAGCCCTGCGCGGCGTCTTTGAGTTCGGGATACCGCCGCTCCAGCCATCCGATCTCAAACCTCTATTGTGCGCCACGAGCAGGTCGGCTCGTGAGCGCACTCCTACGACTGTTGCAACGGGGATACTCTTCCCGTTCAGATCCTGTGACCTGATCGATGGGAGCATCGTAATCCTGGGGTCGAGGGGAATGCCCGGATCCTCGAACCACGCCATCGGCACGAAATGGCCCACCACTTCGTGAGCATCGTTCAGCCAGACGAGCATCAGCGCCAGCTGTATGATCTTGTCCTTCTCCGGGTTGAGTCCCGATGTTTCCAAGTCAACCAGCGCCACGCACTTTCCATCGGGCGGGCATCCGTTCTCTGGCATTTTACTGAATGACGGCGGCACCGCCCGCAGCACCCGATAGCCGGGATTGCGCTGGAGACGCATCGCTCGTCGCGAGCATAGCCGCGATGGATTGCGGTATCCAAGCGATTTGACCGACCGAGAGTGGTCGGTCACCGCGCCGTTCATCCCGCCTGCGAAGTCCGGCGGGCGGCGGCGCACGACGAACATGCGCGAGGTATTGAATGCGCTGCTCTACGTTGCATCGAGCGGCGGCGCGTGGCGGATGCTTCCCGCCGGTATCGACGGTGCGGCGGTATTTCTATGCTGGCGGAACGCAGGATTGTTCGAGACGATCAACACCGTGCTGGTGATGAACCTGCGGGAAATGAGGGGCGCGAGGCCTCACCATCGGCCGGAGTGATCGACAGCCAAAGCGTCAAAACCAAGGAAAGCGGCGGGGTCTAGGGCTATGACGCAGGTAAGAAAATCAAAGGCCGCAAGCGTCACATCCTCACCGACACCTGCAAATTTCTGATCTTCATCCTCGTGCACCCCGCCGCTGTCCAAGAGCGTAATGGTGCAGTCGATGTACTCAAAGCGGTCCGTTTCCGGTTCCCCTGGTTGCGCCATGTATTCGCCGATGGCGGCTACGCCGGAGACAAGCTCAGGGCTTACGGAAGCTGGACAATCGAAATCATCAAACGCTCCGATACAGCCGAAGGCTTCGTTCTTCTGCCACGCCGCTGGGTGGTTGAGCGAACCTTTGCATGGCTGGGCCGGTGCAAGCGATTGGCCAACGATTGAAAGAAACCATCGAAAGCTCAACGGCATGGGCGCACACCGCCTAAATTCGTACGCTCGCACGGCGCACCGCAAGATACTGGTATGCTTGATGAACTTTCAAATCAGGCTCTTCGGCCAGTTTGACGGCTGCCCGTTCAGCCGCGCAAGAGCGCTGGTTCGAGCTGGAGCAGGTTCTTCGAACGCGGCCTGATCTCGCGAGCCGGATCGCCGCCGCAGATTGTCCACGCGGGAAGCGAACTTGCAACCACGGACATTGCCGTCACCGCAGCGCCCTCGCCGATCTCGACCCCCGGGAGCACCACGCTGCCCGTTCCAACCGGGACGTAGCGCCCGATCCGCACGGGCGCCGCTTGCACTCGGACTACCTCCGGCGGCAACGTGGAATTGGTCATCGCCTGGCCGCTGAAATCGTCAATCGCCGAAAGGATCCGGACGGCATGCGAAAGACTCGAATAATCCTCGAGCCAGATGCTCCCTCTCGCGCCAAGAACGCAGGTAGAGCCAATGTGGACGCGACTTCCAATCCGAAGTGTTCCGCGCGCTGCGACGATGGTCGTGAAGCCGTCGATCCGTACGTAATCGCCGATCGTGATGTTCTCCATGCCGACGATCGTGCAATTCCGTGCGATCGCTACCCCCTCGCCCACTCGGGCAAAGCCGAGAGAGCGAAGTTCGTCGCTTCGGAAGTAGCCGGGATCTAAAAGGTCGGTCACCGAATGATGGTGGCAGACTGACGTTCGCCTGTCCAGCGTTTGAAGAGGTCGACTGAGCTGCCCCCTTCTGAGTGGTCCATCGACTGTTTTAGTCTGGACCATGAAAGAGATGAGGAATGCCATCGAAGAAGCACAAGCCGGAAGAGATCATCGGCAAGCTGCGTGAGGCGGAGATCGTGCTCGCGCAGGGTGGAATCACGCCCGGGGCGTGCCGGCGGATCGGGTTCACGGAGCAGACCTATTACCGCTGGCGCAGGGAGTATGGCGGCCTGAAGGTCGACCAGGCTCGGCGGATGACCCGAAGGGCGGCGTAGCCAACGAGCTGGAGAAGGAAATACTCGGCTTCGCCGTGCGGTGTCGGATCTGACGCTGGACAAGCTGATCCTCCAGGAGGCTGCCCGGGAAAACTTCTGAGCACCGTGCGGCGGCGGCGCTGCATCGATCACATCAGAGGCATGAGGTCAGTATCCGAGCGGCGGGTCTGCCGTGTGCTCGGCCAGCATCGATCGACGCAGCGCAAGGTGCCGTGCGGGGCCGATGATGAGCATGAGCTCACCGATGACATTATTGCCTTGGCGAAGCAGTATGGCCGCTACGGCCATCGCCGGGCGACGGCATTGCTGCGTGACGCAGGGTGGCAAGTGAACCGCAAGCGGGTTGAGCGGATCTGGCGTAAAGAGGGACTGAAGGTGCCGCAAAAACAGCCAAAGCGCGGGCGGCTATGGCTGAACGACGGCTCGTGCATCCGCTTGCGGCCAGAGTATCCAGGGCATGTGTGGGCTTACGACTTCGTCGAAGGGCGCACCCATGATGGCCGCAAGTTCCGAATCCTGACCATCATTGACGAGGCCAGCCGCGAATGCTTGGCTCTGGTCGTGGCGCGCCAGCTCAAGCATCAGACGTGCTGGCGGCGCTGGCTGACCTGTTCGTCTCTCGGGGGCCACCTGCCCATATCAGGTCCGACAATGGTCCGGAGTTTATCGCTACTGCCGTGCAGGAGTGGCTCGCCTGCATCGGGGTGAAGACGCTCTACATAGCCCCGGGATCGCCTTGGGAGAATGGTTACAACGAGAGGTTGGCTTCGCCGCCCTTCGGGTCAACGGCTCACTGCGTGACGAGCTGCTCAATGGCGAGATCTTCTACAGTCTCGCTGAGGCCAAGGTCCTGATCGAGGCCTGGCGCCAAGACTCCAACACCGTCCGTCCGCACAGCAGCCTTGGCTATCGGCCGCCTGCCCCCGAAACCGTAAGATTGCCATTGCCGCCTTCCGGTTCCGCTTCGCTCCACCTCCAGCCGGCAATGGCGCAGGAGGCCACAATGCACTAACAATCAACCCGGACCACTCGGTGGGGGCCGGTCAGGACAGTGAAGGTTCAGCTCGGACCGCCTAAGGTGCCTCCATGCAGCCTGACCCTCCTCCCCGCCTGCACATTCCCCGCATCTCTCGCCGAGATTTGCTGCTTGGCGGAAGCGGCGCCGCGCTTGGCCTATCCGCAACGCTCGCGCTGCCGCGCGGCGCGGCTGGCGCGCCGAGTGTGGGCGCGCTGTCGATACTCGACTTCGGTGCGAAAAGCGGCGGATCAATTGACAATACAGCCGCATTCGCCGCCGCGATCCGGGCTGCGACGGCGCGCCGGACGGGTGTGCACGTCCCCACCGGCAGCTGGAGGGTGCGCGAGGTGCGGCTGCTCCCGGGCCTCGCCTATATCGAGGGCCCTGGCCTACTGGTCGGCACGTCGGCGACGCCCGAAGCAGTGGTCACCGTCGGCGGCCGCGGAAGCAGCCGTCCCGTCGAGAACCTTCGAATTTCGGTTAACATCGATTGCGGCCGAATCGCCCGCCGCGGAATCTTCGCCGTAGGCCTTCGCAACTCCGCCATCGAAGGGTGCCAGGTGCGCAACCTCGTTCACGACGGCGGCGACGCGATCCGGCTGAACTTCCCCCATTCCTACGGCAACCGCATCTCTGGCAACTCGGTACTGTTCCCGGCCGGCGCCGGCGGCGCGGCAGGCCTGTTCGGAATCCATATCGTCGGTGAGACGGCGAGCCCGCTGGGCGGCATCGAGCGCCGCGGCCGCCCGGTCGCGCTGGCGGTGACCACTCGCGACAATCAGGTCCTCGGGAATCGGGTCGAGGGCGGAACCCACGGCATCGCGTTTTTCGGAGCGGACGGGTTCGTCTGCGCGGACAACATTCTCGTCGGCCAGTCAGCCCGGAACATCATCGCCAGTCCGAGCGCGCGGAACGGCAGCATCCGCAACAACCAGTGCCTGGAGGCGGGAAGCTCCGGCATCCATCTCGCGAACGGCTGCAGCGACATCGCGATCGAACATAACGTTATCCGCTCCGACCGCGTGTCGCGCCGCCTCGACGACGACGGAGCGATCCAAGCCTATACCTACTGCACCGGCATTCGGATCGCGCACAATCGTATCTCCGGCGACTGGCGCTACGGCATCTATCTCGCCTTTGTGCGGGACGTCGCGGTGGTCGCCAACGAGATCGATGCCACCGGGTTCACCGGGGCCGGAATCGCGATCGAGAGCGGCTGGGCCCCCGCGCCGCCGACCGGCGCCCGATTTAGCCGCGGCCGCCCGCTGGATTTCGCGATCGATATCGACACCGGCGCGATTCGGTTGGAGGGGAACAGGATCGAGGGCGGCCCCGTGTCGATCGTCCTGACGCAGCTTGGAGAGCGCGCGCTGGAGGGGGTCTCGATCGAAGGCGGGGGGATCAGCGGAAGCCCGCGCCATTACGTCTACGCCTTCGAACAGCGCATTGGACGGCTTAATGGAATCCAGCTCCGTGACCTCGCAACCCCCGGCGAATCTGGCAAGCTATCGTTCCCGCGTGGGCAAGCCCATTTCTCAGTGCTGAAAGGGGTCCCTTCTTTCTGACCGCCGGCGCTCAGCGCGACGCCTGCGTCATCACCGCGGCAAAGGCGGTGCAGACGCGGTTCAAATCCTCGTCCGCTAACGTGGGATGGGTGAGAAACATGAGGCTCGTCTCGCCCAGTTCCCTTGCCGTCGGAAGCCGCTCGGGCGGTGCCCAGACGGTGCCTTCAAATGCCTTTTCAAGATAGACTTCCGAACAGCTGCCTTGGAACAAGGGCACGCCGCGGGCGGTTACCTCCGACACGATCCGGTCGCGGGTCCAACCGTCGCGGAGTCCTTCGGGCTTCACATACGTGTAGAAGCGGTAATAAGCATGGGTGTCCTTCGGGCGTGGCACCGGGGTCCGCAAGGCGCCGGCGTAGCGGTCAGCCACTTCTTTGAAACGTGCCGCGTTGCGCGTCCGCGCCGCGGTCCAGTCCGGCAGACGGCGCATCTGGATGCGTCCGATAGCCGCCTGCACCTCCAGCATTCGCCAGTTAGTCCCGAAGCTCTCGTGCAGAAAGCGGAAACCCGGCGGGTGCTGGCGCTCGTAAACGGCGTCCCATGATTTGCCATGATCCTTGAACGACCACATGGCCGACCAAAGATCATCATTGTCGGTAGTGACCATTCCGCCTTCACCGCCCGTGGTGATGATCTTATCTTGACAGAAGGACCATGCGCCGATCCGCCCGATCGACCCCACTGGGCGGCCGTCATAAAGAGCGCCGTGTGCCTGGGCGCAGTCCTCGATGACGGCGAAGCCATGGCTCTCACCGAGCGCCATCAACCCGTCCATGTCGCACGGCCAGCCGGCGAGGTGTACGCAGATGACTGCGCGGGTGCTTGGCGTCAGCACCGCGGCGACAGTCGCTGGAGAAATGTTGCCGCTGTCGCCATCGACATCGGCGAAGACGGGCGTGGCGCCCGCATTGACGACGCAGGATGCCGATGCGATGAAAGTGCGCGGCGTGACCACCACTTCATCGCCTGGCCCAATACCAAGTGCCTTGAGGGCAAGATCGAGCGCCAGAGTGCCGTTCGCGACGGCGACGGCATGTTTGGTGCCGATTGCCGTAGCGAATTCGCGCTCAAAGGCGCGGCCTTCCTCGCCCGTCCAGTAATTCACCCGGCCGCTGCGCACCACGTTCGCGACAGCAGCCACTTCCTCCTCGGTGAAACTCGGCCAAGGCGCCAAAGGGGTGTTGAGCATGTGCGGCGGTCCTTCAGTTTAGCTCGTGATAACTTTTCTACCAGTACACGAAGCGGGGCATGCCCTCGTCAATCGAGGTTGTCGGAGCAAGGCCAACGTCGTTCTGGATGGCGGTAATGTCGGCGAAATTATCGCGTATGTCCCCTGGCTGCATCGGCTTCAGCTCGACCAATGCCTTGCGACCGCACGCGTAGCCGGAGCCGGCAGTGCCGGTGATGAGAGTATTCATGTCCCCTTTAACAACTTCCTAAAGAGTCCAGCTCTGCACGGCGCTAGGCAACCGGCCGTCGTGCCAGATACCCTTGAGATCGGCTACAATGCCGCCGTCGCGAACGAGACCGGCAATGCGCGCGCCTCCGAGCGTTCGGTAAACGTCATGCGCCACCGCGCATATGGCTAAATCATACCGTTTCGAAAGCGCGTCAGGGTCGAGGGTCAACCCGTATTCGCGCAGTGCCTCGTCTTGGTCGACCAGCGGATCGTGAACGGTAACGTCATAACCGCGTCGGGTCAGGCCGCGCACTAGATCGATGACTTTTGAGTTACGAAGGTCCGGAACATTTTCTTTAAATGAAAGGCCCATAACCAGCGCAGACCGGTCATTACCCTCGAGATTGTCTTCACGATGTGCAACCAACTCACCAGCGACCCAATCCCCCATATCGTCGTTTATTGCGCGTCCTGCGAGTATAACGCGCGGCTCATGTCCCAGTTTTTCGGCAAGGTGACTGAGGTAATAGGGGTCCACTCCGATGCAGTGCCCACCAACTAGCCCAGGCTTAAATTTGAGAAAGTTCCACTTGGTTTCTGCCGCCGCGAGCACGCCCCAGATCGACAAATCGATCTTAGCGAAAATGCGGGTGACTTCGTTCATGAAGGCGATGTTGATATCGCGTTGAGCGTTCTCGATGACTTTGGCAGCCTCAGCAGTCTTGATTGAAGCTGCGCGGAACACTCCGGCACTGGTCACCTTCGAATAGAGTGTGTCGAGCGCATCGACGACCTGCTCATTCTCCCCGGCGATCACCTTAACGATCCGGTCGACGGTATGTTCACGATCACCCGGATTAATCCGCTCCGGACTGTAGCCCAGCCAAAAATGCTTGCCGCGTGTCAAATTGCCGGCCATTTCGAGCGTCGGCCCACAAAGGTCTTCTGTGAGCCCTGGATAGACGGTGCTCTCAAATACGACGATCGCTGGCTGGTTCGGGTCGATCATCTCACCGACGCTGCGACTTGCTGCAAGCACCGGCCGCAAATCCGGCGCGTTTTTTTCGTCTACCGGGGTGGGAACGGTGATAATGTAAACAGCGGCCCCGCGAGCTTCGTTGGGATCCGACGTCACCTTCAGCGCCGATGCGCGCAATTGCTCAGTTTCCAGCTCGCAGGTCCGGTCATGGTTTTGCCGGAGTTCGGAAATACGCCGTTCGTCGATGTCGAAGCCCACGGTCGGGTAACTGCGAGCAAGAGCGACCGCCAATGGCAGGCCAACATAACCAAGCCCGACAACCACGATTGTCGTTTCTTCATTGATATCCATAGAAAAGTCTCCGAGGCGAAAAGAACGCCTTGCCTTGGATCGGTGCGCACTGTTCGTCCGACCGCATCATTGAGGCGCCCAGATAACTGCGAATGTTCTCCGTGGGAAGGGCCGTCGCGGGCCGCGTAAAAGAATCGCCGAGCAGCTAGATATACATCGGTTCGCTCGGCAGAAATCGTGTTTTGAAGAGCGAGACGGGTAGCTCAGGACTCATTGATCGAGCCAGAAGATGACGGTTGCGGCGATGCAGATGGCGGACATGAAGGTGTGGGCGCATCGGTCGTAGCGCGTGTGGATGCGGCGCCAGTCCTTAAGTTTGCCGAACATGTTTTCGACCCTGTGGCGCTGGCGATAGAGTATGCGATCGTGCGGGATCTGCAGCTTCCGATTGGCTTTTGAAGGGATGCAGGCGGAGATCCCGCGGTCGGCCAAAGCAGCGCGGAACCCGTCGGCATCATAGCCCTTATCGCCGAGCAGTGCCCTGGCCTTGGGGAGCGCGTCGAGCATCAGCGCCGCGCCCTTGAAGTCGCTCATTTGGCCTTCGCTCAGCAGCATGATCAGAGGCCTCCCCAAGGCATCGCAGACCGCATGAAGCTTGGAGTTCAGACCGCCGTTGGTGCGCCCGATACGTCTGGGAAGAGCCCCTTTTTTAAGAGGCTTGCCGCTGTTCGGTGAGCCTTGAGATGCGTGGCATCGATCATCAGCTGATCCGGCTTGCCACCCCTTTTAACAGGTCCTGAGCCTAGTCACCTGAGGCTGACGTTCGATCCAATTCTTTTCTAGAAAAGACATTCGCAAGCCAAACGGCAACAAGCGCCGACAAAGCCATCATAATTGGTGTCCTTCCGGGATAATCAGTCAGACTCGCAACTGATATGAGGACCAACACGATCGAGGCGGTTTTACCGAGAACTCGAGACCCTGTCTCCGCTCCGGACGATCTCCATGCACGAAAGGATCGCAGAGTGAACCAAACAAACGTGGCAGCAAGGTAAATCATGCCAGCTACCCCTCCTTCGAGGAAGATCTGTATCCAATCGTTGTGCGCTAGATTAATGTATTGAGGGGCTAATAAAGCGTCAGGCTCACCAATACGAAACACCGGATCAAAAGTGCCAAAGCCGACTCCGGCTGGAAAGTAATTCCACACCATATCGACCACCACAGGCCATATTTCTAGGCGCAAATCCGCTCGGCTTTCAAGTGTGGCTGCCCGGGAAATCGAAGCAGCGCGATCAAGATAAACGCTTAGCCAAATTACTCCGGCCAGAAAAGACAACGTCACCAAAGCGAGCGGTGCAGCTATTTTTCGCGAGATTTTTTTAATCCGCTGCGCCGCTCGCTTACGGAACGCAAAAGAGGTGGCCGCAATTCCCAACAAGGCTACCAGCAAACCGCTCCGTGATCCTGTGGCAAGTATCATAAGTACGAAGATCAAGATTAGTCCAATAGCTGTTCCGAACTTCCACAGCGGCGCCTCATCGCGAAATGCCCATGCGGGCGCAAGCACGCAGCCGATTGCCAAGAATAGTGCAAAATGATTACGGTTCGCGAAATTGCCAGCCACCGCGCCGTTCACGTTGTTAATCAGTGGGTTGTCGAAATGTGCGCCAGAGAATTGCAGCACGCCGAGGACGGCTCCCGTCCCTACAAGGCCGAGAACAAAAATGGCGATTCGCCAGTGCTGCTCGCGGGTGAGGTTCGCCGCCAGCAGCAGGACCACCGCCGGCACGATCAGTGAGGCCAGTGCGTTGGCGGTGCCGCTCGGCGAAATCGAAAGTGGGCGCCAAGGTTGCTCCATTCCTATCAGAACCGCCGCCTCGGTGAAGATCGTCCGACCTGGGAGTTCGGTCCAGATCGCAGGCGGCAGCGGAACCAGCTGCAGGGCAACCAGCAATGCCGCAGCGCCCAGAATGATCGCCGGCTCCTTCACCGCTCGCCAGTTCACCCTGGGCAGCGCGAGGATCGCCACCACGATGATCGACCAGGCGGAAAAGCGGACGACCGATTGGCCCAGGACATCGGCGCGCGAGGCGCCGCCCGCTATCCACAGGATCGACAAAAAGGCGATCAGCGACCAGAAGGAGAGGGTCGATGCACGATCGGGGGCGGCGGCGGAATGACGAGACATGCGCGGGCGAATAGCCAATTCCGATCTCCGAGCAAACCGAATAGCTGTCGCAGAACTCTGCAGCTTTGATCCGCGAGGCTGCACCCCGGCGAAATCCTTGCGCAACGCGATCAGATCGCTGCGCTCCAGATGATGGAGCAGGCGGCGGGTGCGATCCGGCAAGGAGCTGCCGTATACCCGCGCCAGCTCGTCCTCGTTGGGCCGGCTGCGCCCGTGCAGCGCGGCGACCGCGATCGTGAGATAGGGCGCGAGCACATCCTCCTCCACGCCTCGGCCAGCCGTTCGATCGTGGAGCGCGCGGTTAGCGAGTTTGCCGATGTCTGAGAGAGCGAAGGCAAACGAGCGCCGAAGCTCGAGCATATCGACATGCGCGCTGATCACCTCGGGCTGATGCAGGAGGTCAGAAGCTCGCGAAAGAGGGCGCTGGGCAATCGAAAGGTCGCGCCGTCCTGCGCTGCCAGATCCTCGAGGATCCGCTCTACACTCGCTTCCGCCGATCCTGCGGCGGTGTCTCGGCCTGCTCCACTGGGCCGGTTCGGCGCCATTCGGAGGGCCTCTTCCGCATGGGCTCTCCGCGCCGCTGGAGGCTGGCTCGCACGGTCTCGGACCGCCTACTTGACATCGGTCGGCGATTTGCGCTTCGGCGCAGCGCTTTGTGCCTCCTGTGCCAGCTCGACCTGGAGCAGCCCCTCGAGCTCGTCGCCTCTTGGCTCAGGCGGCAGGATCAGGCCCTGCCCTGCATTCTTGCCCGGCATCTGCGCCGCGCCCACATGCGCCGCCCCGACGAGACTGATCGCAGGGGCGTACGCTGGCAGCAATGCAGGTCAGTGCCGGCTCGCAGAGCTTCATCACCATGAACGCGCTCTGCATACTCGGGCATTGATGCGGGATGGTGATCATCCCAAACCAGCCCTCATTGGCGAACGCCAATGCGCAATTCGACGAAGCGGAGCGGATGAAGCTTCTCCTTATTACTAACCGATCTTCGATGTGATGGAGGAGGTGGTGCGCTTTACCGTGCTGCTGCGCCCCGAAGCTTCGCAGTTGGTCGACCGCTATTGCGCGCGCAAGGATCCGGATGAGCCGGTGGAAACGCCCGCAGATCTAGCGGGCTGTCGATATGACAACGACCAATTGTTCTAAAGCGATAATCTGCTGCAGATGCAAAGGTGCAGGTCGCGTAAGCTAGCCCATCGGATCGCAGCACAGCTTCAAGGTTGTCGAACCTCGGAACTGTCCTGTTCCTGCACACCTCTCAACCGACTGAAAAAATAGCTAGGCTTCCGCATGAAACCATCCTTCTAGCATTATGCGCAGTCCCAGGAACAAACTCGACGAAGAGATAGCTATGCATACGCAATCGTGCCGGAAAACCAGGGTAAGCACCCACATCAGCCTCGCATCGGCGAAAACCCTTCATCACGCCTGCAGGTTCGCGCGGCCCCAGGGTGGGCACCAATCGCGCCACGGCTGCCCGCCAGCTAACGTCAGTGCGCCGGTCTCCCTCAACCTGTTCGTTACCATCCAATGGAATCTGACTAGCTCGAAGCAGGATAATTTCGCTGCAATGAGAAATCAGCGGTTCTGCCGGTGGCTGCGCACGCGGTGCGATCAGCTAGGCATCTCGGTAGCGCCCTACTATGTCTATGTCCGGGAGAAAAACCACGTGCATTGGTTGGTGCACGTCCCTGAAGAACTGATCGACGAGTTCACCGATCTCGTGCCCCGCTGGGTAACAAGCCTCGAACAAAAAGGAAATGCACAGCGCAAGCGCGCCCAAAACCATGATCCGGCGCCGAAAGGGACGGTGAAGGTTGAGCGTGTTGGAAATAGCGTGGCAGTTCGCAAGTATCTTCTCGAAGGCATAAGACCGGCTGATGCGTTTCGTTTGGGGATCAAGAAGATATCCCCTCAAGGAACAATCGTGGGGCGCCGCACCGGCATTAGCCGCACGCTCGGCCCGGCCGCTCGCAAAGCGGCCGGCTACAAGGCGCAACGGCCGGTCTGGAGCCGAAATAACGGCCGCATTCTGAGTGCGGAGTCGGTGGGCCTTCCATAGGATCGGCCGGTTCGCGGATGCCTGGCTGAGGAATAGATGAGAGTTGCCCTGTTTTGCTCGGCATTCATCGTAAAAAAATCCTCATCATCCTCCTTTGCCTCGAGGCAGTAGCAAGGTCGGTGGTTAGCTGAGCTTGACCGCCTCTCGAGCCCGAGGAGCTGCAAGCGGGCGTCGGATTACGGAACTTGGCTCCTTCGGGTTAGCATCCTCTGATCTTCAAAAGCATCTCGCAGCTCAGCCAACGACGCCAGCAGGGCCTTGCCTTGCATGGCAGCAACGCGGCGCTCGTGAATTAGATGAGTCAGAGGATCGCGCTTTTCTGACCTCAGGGACCAGTAGTCCTCGAGCACATCAAAACAGGCGAATGCCTCGCTGGCCTTACGCCCATTGAACCAGCCATAGCCCATGAATTCATCATCGCTTCCGATGCAATGGCAGTAGAATGCGAGCGCAGGAAAAGCGCGGGCAAGACAATGAAAGAACTCCTCGTGGAACTCCGTCATGTCGAAACCGCAGCCACGAGCCTGGTGATTCCTGCGCATCCTACCTCAGATTCCAGGCTTCCCCGAAGCACGCAATAGCCGTCGAGGTTGGTTCGCTGTCTGCAAGATCGCGGACAACTCTAACGATATCTAGCGCCCCTTTGACGTTGGCCCCATGCAAGGCAGGAGCGAGGCACAGTTTCCTGAACCGCTCGATCTCCGACTGAGGTCCGTAGACGTCGAGGCTTATCCAAACTTCAGTCATTAGTGCATTGTCCACGCCTTGGGCACGTCGGCATGCCGCTTGCCACCGGCGATCTCGAAGACTCCTTCTGCATTAAGCTCACTCCGCCTACCCAAGAAAAATCATGAACGCGGTGGTGCAGCTGATGAAGCTGACGGCGCAGCAACCAGCGATCAGCGCGGCGATCGCAAGAGGCGAGAAGCGGGCTTGCTCACCAGGCGAGGGATCAGGGCGAAAGCCCCACATTGGATCGTATCCAACCTTCGCCTGGGCGAGTTCACGCGCTTCCACGAGTGCCTCTTGCGTCGCCCGGGTTGTCTCCCGCAGCCCGTGAAGATCGGTCTGGATCTTTTCATAGGTCGCGGTGATCAGCACCGTCGCCCGTCGGTTTTCTTCCATCGCCTGCGCGAAATTACGCAGCACGGTGAAAGGGCTGGCCTTGTGCTCGATGAGCACGAGAAAGAGCATGCGAACAAGAATCGCGGCGAGCATGACGATAGGCTCATCGCGATCGAACCTGGCGATCACGCCCTCCATCACGTCGAGCTCGAGAGGGGTGATGTCTTTGCTGAACAGCGAGCGCCAAAGCTCTTCCAGGTAGGTCATTCTATCGCTCCAGTAGCGCGTTGAGGAACCGACCGAGATTCAGCCGGGTTTCCTGTAGCGTCCAGCTGCCCGAGCATCGTCTGAGCGCTTCTTCCAGGCCTACCCCTTCGTCCCAGACGGTGTTTGTGATCGCCTCGGCGAGCCACGGAAGTGGCAGCTGGTCCGGCGTGATCTCACCCACCCTCTGCCTGGCCTCGCGCAAGACGACCGGCTCGCCCAGCCCTCTCGCCTGGGCATTATGAGCAAAGCGCGGTGCCGCTTCTTGCTTACGACAGATGTAGACCAACATCGGCGGGCCGGCACCGGCAAAGCTCGTGTAGGTCTGTGCGATATCCAGCGTCCGCGCATAGAGAGCAGGTTCGAATTCGAGGATCGCAACGCGGCCAGGATGCGCGAGCCGAAGGTCCAGGGCAGGAGCGATCGGGTCGCTGCCATTCGAAGAGAAATGGGCATGACGATCCGGCGTCCGCTGCTTGAAGGCCGGGCAGCGATTGCCGCCGACCTCGATAATGAGCGCCTCCTGCTGGAGCAAGAACTCGAGGATGAGTGCCCCCATGCTGGCACCTGTTCCGCCGTAGCGCTTTGCGATAAATATGGTTGGAGCGACCGAAGCGTCCGGCGGATGATGGATGGTCAGCACGGAAGTTGTGGCCTTCCATTGCTCGTCCATGTGCTGACGCAAGATGCCTACGCCGGGATCGGTTTTTACAAGGTTATCAGTCATCCTCCCAGAGCTCCTTATCGGGGGTGAACAGTGGTGTCGGACGCAGGCGCGGCGAGTCCTTGCCTGCTCGTCCAGGTGCATGGTGAGGGATAATATCGCTCGCGGGCGCCGCGCTTGCCGGGTCGCCATCAGGATTGTTCTCATCGCCCCGCACAGGGGAATTGCCAGCCACGTCTCTGGCATCAGGGGCCGACAAGCCAACAGGCGAATTCTCCTCCGCGGGTTCGATCAGCGGGAGATTGAGGGTTGCTTCGATATAGTCTGGATCCGCTTCAACGACGGCATCGAAGTCCTCGCCCTCAGCCTCTGCGGCAATGTTGTAGAAATCGACTTCCTCGTTCGGGCAATGCTCCCTGTCCTCCCCGGGCAACGAACCGTAGACCTTGATCCAGTCTTCGCCGGTCCACTCGCGGGCCTGAATATCCTGGTAGCCACCTTCGAAATCGTAGCGAACGTCGCGTTCGAAAATCTTGAACCGGCTTGCGGATTTGCAGGCGTCGCGCACCTTGTTCTCGAGCGAAATGAATAAGCCGTCGGCGATGTCTCGCTCGAGCCGCTGAAGGAACTCGAAGTCTGCCTCGGAGGCGGCAAGGCCGTTCTGGAGCAGCGCGTTGAATGCTTGGACGCTATCCATCGTGTCGAGCCTTTCGGCGAGGATCTCCAGCCTCTCCAGAAGCTCCTTCTGCCAATCCCTGCTCCATTTCTCATGCGGCGCGATCTGGTCGATCTCCTGCTTCATGATGACCAGCTGCATCTCCAGCTTCCAGTCTGGAGCGAGAGGCTGCGCTGCCTTCCTCGTGATATCGAGAACGGTCATCAGGCGCAGACGATCGGATTGCGGATCAAGACCCAGCACGTTCGCCAGCAGCTCCACGTCGCGTTCGTCCTGAACGATCATCGCATCGTAATAGGCTTCTCCCTCGCCCGGGCTGAGGCTCGTGGCAGCATCCCGGATACGTGCAGCCCCTTCGAGAAATTGCGCGTCCATTCCTGCAGGAAGGCTGAGTTCCTCAATCGCCTTTTTCGCCCATTCGTTATCCTGTGCGTCGCGCTCGCAGGCAGCTTGGGCGATGGCCCTGAGATGGTCTTCGTCGAGGTTCTTTTGATAAGCTTCGAGCACACCAGCGCGAACGACGCGGTTCCAGATATTGTCGGGGTTCTCGAGCTTGGGATCGGTGGCATAGGCGTTGATGAGAAGCGCAATGAAGTCCGCCATCGAGGCCTTCAATTTGCCCATCGCGGAGGGTGAACAGCCGTGCTCCACGAGCTTGTCGATGAAGGGTTGCGCCAGCGCAAACCGGCTCTCGGGATCGTGCTGCTCGCGGCTTTTCTCTGCCGGGAGAAGGCGTGCTTCATGCGCTTCGATATGGCCGAGCTTGCGATCGTATGTCCGGTTTGCAACCAGGAGAACTAGGCCCCTGCCGATGAATTTAGCGATCTCCCTTTCGGTCTTCTCCTTCTGTTGCCTGACCTTCGTCTTGGACTTTTCACTGGTCTCCTCGACCAGAAGACCGTTACGCAAGCGGGCTCTCGCCCGGTGCGCCTGCTTGGTGGGATTGCCCTTGTCATCGACCTCGCAGGCCATCTGCTCCAGCTGCAGATAGGCAGCGACAGCCGAGGCCTCTGCGGGAAGGTCTTTGGTGAGTTCCTGCAGGGCTGAGACCAGCAGTGTGTCCAGGGGGTCGGGCGTGTTCATGCCCCGATTTTAGGATGGAAATTTTTCTACCCCAAATGGGTCGGCAAAAATTTTTCCGCCGCAGATGGAAAAGGGTCTGCAGTCCTGCCACTGAACTTCCAGACCACGCCTAAAGGGGCAGATGGATACTCGAAATCGGGCTCGTTCAATCCGAACGGTGCAACAGCATACATTCGGATACCCTCGTGAATTCCTTTTCCGAACGAAAACGATCTTGGCGTTCGAACTCGGCTTTTTAGGCGCAATACCGCAATAAGGGATGCAACGAGTTTCAAACCTTATTGCTGCGCTCGTTCGGACCAGGGTCCTTCCGAGTGTAGCGAACGCGGGCGTTCGCACGGGTCCGTTTCGGCCCCTTGGTGGTGCGGCCCCTGCAGGGGTCCTGGGGCGGTGTCGGCGACACCTTGGAGATTGACGGACCCGCTCGCTTACAGCTTGGGGCCGGAGGATTTCTGGACCTTCATCGTGACCTGCCGGGTGAACCGGCAGGGTGGAGGAAAATGAGTGTAAACGCTCAAGCTTCCGCCTCGCCGGTTCGGACACGAACCGGAAGGACCAACAATGGATATCGATTACCTAAATTCAGATCTTGAGGACGCCGCCCGGCGCCTCGAGACCGACAGCAATTACCGCGTCCTGCGCGCGGTGCCTAAACCCTTCAGCATGATGCCGGGAAATGGTACGCCACCAGCCGGGCGATGCTTGTGCATCATCGATCTCGAAACCAGCGGCCTCGATCCCGAGCGAAACGCAATCATCGAGCTCGCGCTGATGATGGTGTTCGTTGACGATGAAGGTGCGGTTGTTGGGCACTTTGGCCCACATTCCTGGAAGGAAGATCCCGGCATTCCCCTGGAGCCGGAAATCACGATGCTGACGGGTCTCGCTAATCAGCATCTCACCGGTCACGCCATCCCCGACGCATTCGTCGCTGGAATGCTCGACCGCGCGGACATTCTCGTGGCTCATAACTGCGCCTTCGAGATCAGCTGGCTGGAGCGACGCTATCCCTCGATCGCTGGTAAGCCCTGGGCGTGCAGTATGCGGGACATTCCCTGGCTTAGCCTTGGCCTCGATGGCCGCGCTCAAACTGCGCTGCTGATGCAGCATGGCTGGTTTTCTCCAGCTCATCGGGCAGCGGCCGATGTCTGGTCTTTGTTCTGGATGCTCCGTGAAAGCCGGACGGCGTGGCTGAAGGGACGGCCGCAAACGCATCTCCAGCGCCTGCTCGAAGCGACCGAAAGCGTCACCGTGATGTTGCAGGCAGAGCGCGCTCCGTTCTCCAAGAAGGACCTGCTCCGCTCCCGCGGCTACAGGTGGAACCCCGATGGTCCGTTCTGGCAGATCGAGCTGTTGCCGCAGAAGGTCGAGCACGAACAAGCGTGGGGCTACCGCAATGGCCTGCCGGCGATGAGCACGCGCACGATCACTGCAGGCGAACGGCATCGCTGACGCGGCGATCGCCGCACGTTCCAAAACCACCGTTCAATTTGCGCCGGGCCTGCCTCTCGGCCGGAGCCGGCGCGCAATGAGGAAAAGCACATGAGCAACATCATAGCGATCGACAGCGACATTGATCGCCTCGCCCGCAAATTGGAGCACGAAGCACGCCTGTTCGCTGCGCGATCTCGGAACGCAGAAGCACCGCGCTCCCGCAGCTGGATCGTTGTCGACCTGGAGTTCCTGTTCGATCGCTCCCGCTACGAGGCCTACAGCATTGCCGAAGGAAAAGATGCGGAGGAGAAGATCCGCTGGCCTTTTCATCAGGTAGCGGCGGTCTGCTGGATGAAGATGGAGTTCGTCCGAGGCGAACCGGTTCCGATGATCGAGGGGCCTTTCGTTCTTGCCGCAGGCGAGATGAACGAGCGGGCCATGGTCTCGGCCCTGTTTGCAACGCTCGAGAACAACCCCGACGCCATCGTGACCACCTGGGGCGGCGAAGCGCGCGATCTTGCCGTCCTGCGCCGAGCGGCGGCAACGCTCGATCTTCAACTGCCTCACCAGCTGATCGATGGTTCGCCCTATGCCAGGGAGCGGCTCGATCTGTGCCGTGCGACGTGTGTGCAGGCCGATAGTGTGCACTTGCCAGAAATGGCGGCAGCGGTGAGCGTTCCGTCCAAGCCCAGCCCATCCAAAAAGATCGGGGTGCTATGCGAAGCGGGCGACTGGTCGGCCGTGCGCGACCAGGTGCTCGCCGATGTCCTGACCACGTCCGTGCTGGCGGTGCGCCATCTCGCAGCGCATCGGGAGATCGAGTGCCACCGCGCCGATACCATGACGGCGATCGCCGATGCGACGCTGTCGGCGATCCCGACCAGCGGGTTTGCAAGGAAAACCTTCGCACCTTGGGCGCGGGGCGAGAAGGCCGCCAGCCAGTTACGGGGTGTGGTTTACCGAGCCGCTGCGTGAGCGGCATCGAGGCTGACTGTGATCGGCGGGAGATCAGGAAAAGGATTGAGGAGGAAAAGATGAGTTAGAAATCAGCGCAAAAGAGGCCGGCACGGGCCTCGAACATCCATCACCGCGTCACCCGGTTCGCTACGCTGCGGACCTTCCACGAGCCGCCTGTCCATGAAGGACAAGCGGCCTTTTTTATGCCTGACAGGAATTTGAAAATGCCCAAGAAGAAATCGACCAGCAGCCGCGCCCTGGCGCCGGTGAAGAACACCAACCTTGCAAGGCTGCCCGACCGCATTGCGATCGCCGATACCGAGATCCGCCCTGAGCAGCTCTACGTCATCAAGGATCGCCGCCCCAGCGGACAAGGTCCGTGGTCCTCGGAACCGATCGACAAGCTGGCCTGGCACGATGCCGAGACCGGCCTCGATTGCATCCTGCTGCGCCAGCCTTCGGGCGTTTGGTCAGGATATGTTGCGGTTGGTCCCGGACATGCCCTGTACGGCCACCGGGAAGACGCCATTCCGCCGAGCGCGAACCTTCATCCGCATGGCGGCATCGACTATTCCCAACTGTGCTCGCAGCGCGGCCCGGCAGAGACGCAGATCTGCCATGTGCATCATGAGAGTCGGACCCGTCCCACTGCGGCTGACAAGACGACCGACGACGACGCGTGGTGGTTTGGATTCACTGCGGACAAAGGCGGTGACCTGGTGCCCAAGGGTTCGAAGCCGGTACTCGCACGCGAGGAAGGCGAGATCTATCGCTCGATCGATTATATGTATTGCGAGACCATCGGGCTCGCGCGCCAGCTGAAGCAGTTGGGTGGCGCCGCCGCGATCGACGCCGCCCCGAAGCTCGCCGGATCGCCACCTCGGCTCGGCAAGCCGGGAGGGCACTGATCATGGAGCGCAGCATTCCTTACGAACAGCGCCGCAACGCAAATTTGCCGTTCGGCTATTGGTGCACCGCAGATCCGGACGGATACCCTCACCTCGTGGACGAGACCGGAACCCGTTGGGCTTCCTTGCGCGACTACATCTGGTGCGGAAGGCTCGGGATGCACCGCGGTTCCGACTGGCAATTCGAGCAGCAGACCGAGTTGCTGCTCGCGGTGCTCGCCGCGATCGACAGGCGGACCATCTATATCGAGGAGAAGGTCACGGACCTGTTCTGCGGGTCGTGGAATGTCGCTCATCACTATGGATCCTGGCTTGCGGGGCACGAGCTCTCTGGCGGCCTGGCCGGTTCGCTGACGCCCGAGGGGCACGCAATTCTGGTTGCGCTTGCCAGCACCCGCTCGGCGGGCAGCGCGCCGATCCCCGTCGGGCTTCCCACCATCGCGCCGTGGCGCGGGCTCGACCGGGGAGAGACGCGTGACGAATGCGAGCGCATCTTCAAGGTGAACGAAGCGTTCGCGGCACGGTTGCCTGGACGGTTCCTGCGGGAACAGATCGGTGATGGGCCAGGCATTAAGCTGGTCGGAGAGCCCGAAGGCGCGAACATCCCGCTCGCGCGCGTGCTGTGGACCATGGAGTTCGCCGACGATCATGCGCGCGATCGGCTGTTCGCCTGGCTCATCCACCGGCTCGACCGCTGGGAAGCCTGGACGACGATCGCCCGCCGCGACGGAGCGCAGGCCCTCACCGAGCATTTCCTCCACCTGCGGTTTGCGGACGAGCCGATCGAGCGCGCTTGAGTTCGGATCAACGCCTCACATTGACGGCAACCATATGGCGGGCGGCATCTTCGTGATGACCGCCCGCCAGCATATTTGGAGTTTATCTCATGCACTACCGATACCACTCCGCCATTCCCGAACGCATGGTCGTGCTTTCGCTTCTCTCACCGCCGAACAGTTACGAGCCACGAGCGCCTTTCGGCTACGGGGCGCTGATCGTGAGCCGGCGCTGGCGGGGTGAAGCCGCGTTCTCATCTCACGCTCAGGGCTACGGCGCAGGATATGACCCGCAACGCATGCGGGACGCCATTCGTAAGCTGTTTACGCCTGAGAGCAAGGCGCTGATCCATGTGCCCGCGCCGCCGCATGCACCAAAGTATGTAACCGAGCGCATGCCGTTTCCGGCCGAGTATCTGGACTATGTTCCACGCTCAGGGCTGGTCGCGAACATCCATGCTCGCATACCCCACGACCAGCTCGTCGATGCAGCCCGCATCGGCGGTCTCGAGGTGTACGGATCCAACCCGTCGCCGCTCCAGCGGATCGCGCGCATCGGCACCGAAGCGCAAGCCGCATGGGTGTGCTGGATGTTCGGATCTTGCTCGCCGCGCATGCGCCGCGAGCTGCTTGCCAGCCATGCCGCTTGGCGCGCCTGAGAGAGAGCAAGTGGGCGCCTGGCACCTGCGTGAAGAAAGGGGCGCCTAGAGACGCCCCTTTTTTGCATCCGCATTCGCCAAAACAGAAAGACTTCAGGCAAGGAACCGCGTAGAAGCGTTGCGTCCTTTCGCCGAGCCCACCCTGGACCGCTTGTTCACATGAAGCAAGTTTACCTCCTTGGGTGTAGGGACGTGCTCTGTGACGTTTGGCACCTCACGTTCCAGTACCTTCAATCGTTCAGCCAGTTCGCTCTCCTCACCCAGGGCCAGTGCTCGACGATTATAGTTCCGGCCGCCGGTAGTGCGTTGACTGTGGCCCACATGACGAGCCAATAACGCCTCGCTGACGCCCTCCGCCGCCATCGCACTGTAGTGGAACGTGCGCTGAGAGTGGAAGTCGGCATGTTTGCCGCCGGAGGTCTTGGGCAGCGGCAGAATGGCATGGGCGGCGTCGATGACGGGTCGCCAGGCAACCGAATAGAACTTGGGCCCTCCCGCCTTGGTCCAGCGAACAAACTCGCCCTCATCATTTACCTCGCCATACAGTTCGGGAAAAATCATATCCCAGCCTTCGGCTGCTACTTTATCGCAGTAGCGGGCAAAGCCGAGCCTGAGCAGTTGCGGGTGCAAAGGCAGGGCCCGGCGGCGCGAAGATCTCTTCAACCCACCAGGTGTCTCGCCATCCTTGCTCTTTGTCATATTTGCCTGAATAAGAACGTATGGCGTCTTGGCGTCCAGCCCAAGATCGATTTGTTCCAACCCGCACGCCTCTTCGCGGGACATGCCCGCGTAGGTGCCAAGCAGAGGCACCCAGTAGGCAGCATCCTGATAAATTTTCGGCCGAGTAGCTTCCTTTAGCCGGGAGAGGGCTCCACCACTGCCCTGCCAAAGCGGCAGGCCATAGAGAACCTTCAGGTTTTCTTCGGTCAGCGGCATGCGCATCGGATCGCTATCGTCCTGAATGATGGTCTTTCGAGCCTTCCCGAAGTCCATCACTTTCCCATAACCGTGCTTCGACAACCAATGCGTGTCTTCGAGAACTCGAGCCGCGGCCTCGAGCTTGCTCAGATGACTGTTGATAGTTCGATCTGACCGTCGCTCACTGGCCTTCGGCTTCGGAAATGCGCTGGGAACGAAAGGCTCAGCCATTGCGCCGGATTTATGCAGATGCCCCCAGATGAAGTTTTTGGGAATAAGCGCCATGCGTCGAACATACAGATTGACATCTGACGGCTCGTAGTCGGACATCTTCTTGTCCCCGGTTAGCCAGGCAAATGCCTCCAGCATGTGCCGGGTCTTTCCCTGATCCGGCTGCCAGCCCCGATCCGTGAAAAGGTTATCGTGGAGTTCGTCGATCTGTTCGCTGAAGCGGGTCTCGGTGACCCGCGCAAAGAAAAGGTTTCCCTCCGGGACAGGTGAAACCGCGTGGCTCTCGCTGACCGTGATTGCCGAAGGCGGGACGAGGTCCGGCAACTGCGATCGCCGCGCCTCTAACACGAGGTTGTTGTCAAGAAGGCTGCTGATCGCATCACCCGTTGCCTGGATCAGCGGATGGTGAAACAGTTCAGCCCGCTTATGCGCTTCGATCATTCCGCGAAGCAGACTGCCTCGGCCTTGGTGGATCGTGCTTTCGCCGACTGGAGCACCAATTTGTTCCAAAGCAGCGGTGATCCGCGTGTCCTTGATGTCATCTGGTCTGACGAACACTTCCAACAGCGTTTCAAGGGCATTGCGGTCCTTCTGCGCCCACCCTCGCGCGACCTTATCAAGAACTTCGCTCGGCACATGATCCGCATCAGCCCGCACCTGGCGGATGGCTTCGTAGGCTGCGACAAAGAGCTCCCCTGAGCTAGGATCGGTTTCGCGGAATTTTCGCGGTGCAGCGAGATCACCTACGGCGATCGCCAGCTCCTCCTCCAAGCCGACGCGAAAGATTGCCTGCATTTCAGCCACCGTGAGGTTGGCCCTCCTCATTTTCTGACCCTCGATCATCGCAATCTCATCCCATCGCACGGCGAGGCGCCGCGCCCGGCGGCGCGCTTCGGCAGGATCGGCGGTATGCAGGGAAAGGGTTAGAGCACCGTTATCGGCACTGCCCGCAGAGGGAAGGCGGCGCCGGAAGTGATAGCGGGCGCCTTTGCGAATCAGAAAAGTTTGCTTGCGCATGGCTTAAAGGCCCTCGCGCTGGAGCGAGGCGCAACACGCTATGTGGCCACCTGCGTGAGAAGCTATGTGTACCAGTGTGGGGTATAGATACGGCAAAACCGCCTCCGATATGGCGGTTTTCTGCGGGTTTGGCTGGATAATGGAGCGGGTAGCGGGAATCGAACCCGCATAGCCAGCTTGGAAGGCTGGAGCTTTACCACTAAGCTATACCCGCCCGCTTGAGCCGCGCAGATGCCATTTCTTGGCGCGCGGCGTCAACCGGATTCGCGCGCGGTGCCGGTGGGATCTGCGACTGGTTGCTCGTCTGTCTCGATAAGATCGACCTCCGCATCCGCTTCGCCGTCGGGCAGAGCGACGTGCAGATCGACGCGGCGGTTCGCGGCGCGGCCCGGTTCGTTGGGGGTTCCGTCGGGGCGGGCATTGGGTTGCAGCGGGTTCTGCTCGCCGAAGGCAATGATCGTTATCCGTTCCGGAGCTACGCCGTTTTCGACCAGATAATCGCGCACTGCTTCGCCGCGGCGGCGGGACGCACGCAGATTGGCGTCGTCGGTGCCCGCCGAATCGCTGTGCGCGCGCAGCTCGATCGCACCGCCCTCGGCAATCTGCGGTGAGCGCAGGATGCTGGCCAATTCGGCCTTCGCCGATTCGGATAGCTCCGCGCCCCCGTCGGAGAAGGATATCCGCGCATCGAGCGGGGCCAGCTGCGGTTCGGGCGGCGGGAGCACCGAATCGTCGAGATCATCGCGCATGATCGAGGTCGGCTGCGGCGCCGGCTCGCTCGCTGCGGGCTCGGCCGGGGCTTGCTGCCGCTCGCATCCCGCAAGCGCAAACAGGAGCGCGGCCCCGGCGAGGCCGATGGTGGCGGCGGTGGCGCTTCTTTTCATCACGATTCTCTTCATGCTGGTTCCGGCTTGGGTCCGCCCTTCCGAGCCCGCCTGGCGGCAACCTCTTCGGCAGTGCGCTGCTGCGGCGGAGTGAAGGTGACGATGATATCGCCCGCGCGCGGCTCGGGCCGGGCCGCGTGGGTGAAGAAGCGCATCCGCCCGCCCTCGCGCAGCAGCAGCAGCATATGCGCGCTCTCGGGCAGCTTTTCCTGCGCGTCCTCGTAGTCGAATTCCTCCGAAAGCCTCGTCTTGCGGAAAACCCAGCCTTCCTTCTGGCGCTCGTTGGTCTCGGTCACACCCCAGCCCGATTCGAACAATGCCCGCCCGCGCAATGCGACGGGCAGCGAGTGGCGGTCGTAATCATTGCCCGCCTCGCCGAGCTGATAGACCGAATCGCGGCCGATCTCATGAGCGAACTCGTTGCACACAAGCGTGTTATAGGCCTCGTTCTCGGTCGCGGCGACGAGCACCTGGTAGGGGCCGAGATCGAGATTGTGCTCGGTTGCCTCGTTGAGGATTTCACCGTGGTAGAAGGGCACCCCTTTTTGCCGCGCGAGCCCGAGGCGCTGCCAGCTGGAATCGACCACCATGACCGGGGTCTTGAGATCGAGCATCTGCTTGGCGAGCGCAATCGTCCAGGGGGTGCTGCCGACGATCAGCAGGCCGGGCCGGGTCGCGCCCTTTACCTTGAGCAGGCGCGCGACGAGGTCGACCGTAAAACCATGCGCGACGATGGTCGTGACCACGACCGCGAAGCTCAATCCGATGAGGATATTGCCATCGTCATAGCCCAGTTCGGTCAACCGCAGCGCGAACAGGCCCGAGATGGCGACCAGCACGATACCGCGCGGGGCGATCCAGGCGAGGAACAGCCGCTCGTTCCAGGGGATCGAACTGCCCGCCAGACTGATCACGATTGTCAGCGGGCGGACCACGAACAGCAGCACCAGCAGGAAGGCGGCGAACCGCCAGTTGAGATATTCCAGATCGCCCCATTCGAGCGAGGCCGAGAGCAGGATGAATATGCCGGACACCAGCAGGACCGCGATGTTCTCCTTGAACGGGTGGATGCTGCGCAGGCTCTGGACGTTCATATTGGCCAGCGCGATGCCCATGACGGTCACGGCAACGAGACCCGCCTCATGCTCGATCAGGTTGGACAGCACGAAGACGCCGATGACCGCGGTCAGGAGGACCGGCACCTTGAGATATTCCGGGACCGCGCCGCGGGGAAAGGCCCAGGCAATGATTACGGCCGCGACATAGCCCAGGAGGCCGGCAAGCGCGGCGGAGATCAGCAGCGGCGGCACCACTTCGAACACCGTAGCGCCGTCCACCGACAGGCGGAAATATTCATAGGCGATCACCGCGCAAAGCGCCCCGGTCGGGTCGTTGACGATCGATTCCCATTTGAGGATCGAGGCCGGGCGGGTCTGGATCGAGCTCTGGCGCAGCAGCGGGATCACCACCGTGGGGCCGGTGACCACGAGGATCCCGCCGAACAGCACCGCGACTGGCAGCACCAGCCCGGCGACTTCATGCGCGGCCAGCGCGCCGAGGAACCATCCGACCAGGACGCCTATCGTCGCCAGCCGCCACACCGCCTGCCCCGAATGGCGCAATTCGCGGAAATTGAGGCTGAGCCCGCCCTCGAACAGAATCAGCGCCACCCCGATCGAGACCATCGTCTCGAGCAGGTCGCCGAACACGGCTTCGGGATCGAACAGGCCCAACACCGGTCCGGCCATGAAGCCGGCGAACAGCATCAGCACGATCGCCGGCCAGCCGCTGCGCCAGGCGATCCACTGAGCGCCGATGCCCAGGACGCCGACCACGGCGATGACGAGCGTTTGATCTTGCATGGTTTGAGCCGGTGCCCCCTGCAGGCCGATGGAACGCGAAACGCGCGGTCACGCTCACGGCGCCTGTTAGGAATGCACGAGGGTGCGGGTGTTTCCAACCGCTAATGCGAAAAGCCGGCTACCCGCCCTCGAACCGCATCAGCGCGTCGACCTGAATGTCGAGCTGGCCAAGGCGCTGCGCGCCCTGAAGGTCGGGCAGGTCGATGACGAAGGCGGCATGCTCAACCACCGCCCCGGCCTGGCGCAGCAGGCTCGCCGCCGCGCAGGCGGTTCCGCCGGTGGCGATCAGGTCGTCGACCAGCACCACGCGCTGACCCTGCGCCACCGCTCCGGGGTCCATCTCGAGCCGGTCGGCGCCGTATTCCAGGGCGTAGTCGATCCCGATGGTCTCGATCGGAAGTTTGCCCGGCTTGCGCACCGGCACGAAACCGATCCCCAGTTCGACCGCAACCGCGGCGCCGAAGATGAAGCCACGCGCCTCCATCCCCGCGATCGCCTCGGCCCCTCCCGCGCGCGCTGCAGCCGCAAGATGGCCGACGCACGCCGCAAAGCCTTCGCCATGTGAGATCAGCGTGGTGATGTCGCGGAACTGGATGCCTTGTGCGGGAAAGTCCGGCACGGTGCGGACCAGCGCCTTGAGCTCGTCCGGGCTCATGACGGCCCCGACACAAAAAGGCCCCCCGCATCGCGCGGATGCGAGGGGCCGGATTTCAGGAACGCGCGGATCGCGATCAGTCCTTATGCTTCTTCGGTTTGACCGCCGACCAGATCTGCTTCTTCGACATATAGGCCAGCACGGTGGCGAACAGCAGGAAGATAAGCACCGGCCAGCCGGTCTGCTTGCGCTTCACCAGCGTGGGTTCGGCGGTCCAGGTCAGGAATGCGGCGACGTCCTGCGACATCTGCGGGATCGTCGCTTCGGTGCCGTCGTCATAGGTGACCTGGCCCGGGTTCATCAGCGGCGGCGCCATCGCCAGGTTGAGGTTATGGAAGTAGACATTGTGGTAAAGACCCGGCCCTGGGGCGATGTCTGGATGCTCAGCCAATACTTCAGGCGAAGGCGCCTGATAGCCCTGGAGCAGCGAAGCGACGTAATTGGTCCCGTCCTCGCGCGCCTTGGTCATCAGGGACAGGTCCGGCGGAATGGCATTGTTGTTCGCTGCAGCAGCCGCCACCGCATTGGGATAGGGCGAGGGGAAATAGTCGGTCGGCTCACCCGCACGCGAGGTCGCTTCGCCGGTGTTGGGATCGATGCCCGGCACCTGCCAGGTGGCGGCCTCGGCCTTCACCTGGGCTTCGGAATAGCCAAGATCGGCCAGATCGCGAAACGCCACGAACTTCATGCTGTGGCAGGCCGAACACACCTCCTTGTAGACCTTGTAGCCGCGCTGCAGCTGGGCGATGTCCCAGGTGCCGAGCGGACCATCGAAAGAATAGTCGATATCCATCGGCTCTTCATAGGGCAGATGGGATATGGGCTCTTCGGTCGCGTAGGTATAGGCGCCCACCGAGAAGGAAATCAGGGCGACGGCTGCGAAGCCGAGGCCGACGAGGATTGCGATGATCCGGATCATGCGAAGGTCTCTTCTCTCGTAGCTTTCAGCGCGGTCAAACCGCGGGCTCGGTGTTTTCGCCGAGCACGGCCTTCTTGTCGGACCCCAACACCGCTTCGGTGATGGAATAGGGCAGCGGCTCGGGCCGTTCGATCTGCGAGACGATCGGGATGATCACCAGGAAGTGCAGGAAATAATAGGCCGTGAAGATCTGGCTCAACATCACGTAGGGCTCTTCTGCCGGTGCCCCGCCGAGATAGAACAGAGCTGCCATGGTCGGGATCAGGCCGAACCAGAAGAACTTGCGGAACAGCGGGCGATAATGGCCGCTGCGCACCGGCGAGCGATCCAGCCAGGGCAGGAAGAACCACATCAGGATCGCCGAGAACATGGCGAGCACGCCCCACAGCTTGGCTGGCAGGATGAAGTCCATCGTGAAGGCGCGCAGGATCGCGTAGAACGGATAGAAATACCATTCGGGGACAATTTGTGCCGGGGTCGAGAGCGGGTTGGCCTCGATGTAATTGTCTGCATGCCCCAAAGCATTGGGCAGGAAGAACACCATGATGAACAGCGCCAGCAGCGCAATGCCCAGCCCGAAGCCGTCCTTGGCCGTGTAATAGGGGTGGAACGGCACCGTGTCGCTTTCCTGCTTGATCTCGACGCCTGTCGGATTGGACGATCCCGGAATGTGCAGCGCCCAGATGTGCAGGATCACCACACCGGCGATCACGAAAGGCAGCAGGAAGTGCAGGCTGAAGAAGCGGTTGAGCGCCGCGTTGTCGGGCGCATAGCCGCCCAGCAGCCAGATCTGGATCGGCTCGCCCACCAGCGGAATCGCGCCGAACAGGCCGGTGATCACCTTGGCACCCCAGAAGCTCATCTGGCCCCAGGGCAGAACGTATCCCATGAAGGCGGTGGCCATCATCAGGAGGAAGATCACCACGCCCAGCAGCCAGATCATCTCGCGCGGGGCCTTGTAGGAACTGTAGAAGAAGCCGCGGAAGATGTGGATATAGACCACGATGAAGAAGAAGCTCGCCCCGTTCGCGTGGGCATAGCGCATCAGCCAGCCCCAGTTGACGTCACGCATGATATGCTCGGTGGTCGCAAAGGCGACTTCGGCATTGGCGGCATAATGCATCGCCAGCACGACGCCGGTGACGATCTGGAACACGAGGAAGAAGCCGGCGAGAACGCCGAAATTCCACATGTAGTTGAGGTTGCGCGGCACCGGATAGCCGGCACCCACCGCGTTGTAGACGAGGCGCGGCAAGGGCAGCTTCTCGTCGAGGAACTTGGTGAGGCCGGTCTTCGGCTCGTACTGGCGTGCCCAGGGAAAGCTCATGATCTAGTCTCTACAACCTCAGCCGACGGTGATGGTGGTGTCGGAGGTGAAAGCATATTCCGGCACTTCAAGGTTGGTCGGCGCCGGACCTTTGCGAATGCGACCCGCGGTATCGTAATGCGACCCATGACAGGGGCAGAAATAGCCGCCGAACTCGCCCTTCACCTCGCCCTCGGCGGCACCCAGCGGGACGCAGCCCAGATGTGTGCAGACGCCCATGGTCACGAGGAGGTCGTGGTTCCCCTCTTTGGTGCGCTCGTCCAACGTTGCCGGATCGCGCAGGCTGTCGGCCGACACGCCATTGGCCGCCGCGATCTCCGCTTCGGTCAAACGGCGGACGAACAGCGGCTGCTTGCGAAATACCGCCTTGATCGCCTGACCCGGCTCGATATCGCCCACGTCGACCTCGGTGACGCTCTCGGCAAGAACGTCCTCGGACGGTGCCATCTGGCTGATCAGCGGCAGCAGCACCGCCGCGCCGCCGACGCCGGCCGTGCTGAGCGCGGCGATGTTGATGAAGTCGCGGCGACGCACGCCATCGGTCGCGCCGTCGTCCACGGGGACTACGGGTATTTCGCTGTTCGCGGTTGCAGCGGTATCTGCCATCAGAGCGGTGCCCTACCTGCCTCTATTCAGTCTGGAGGCCCGAAGATGGGCCAGAAGAAGTGCTCGTCCGGCTGACCTTCCGCGATCTCGGGGATCGGGTCGGGGGAGACGCGCACGAGGCGGTCTCCCATTGCCGGATTGAGGGGCCTCTAAACGCAATGGCACACCTTGCCAACCGCGATTTTGGCAAGGGGAATACGCTTCAGCGCAAGGCGATGAGCGAGATCTGCCGCCCCTCCGCGGTCTCGCAGCGATGGCTGGCCCGGCGGTAGGAATGAAACAGGCCGGCTTCGGCATAGGTGTCGCGATTGAGGCTCTCGATCCAGCCCACCCCCGCCTGTTCGAGCCGGGCGGCAACATAGCCGGGCAGATCGAACTGCCAGTGGCCAGCGCTCCCGACGCGAAAGAACGGCGCGTCCCCTTCCCCGAAATGCTCGCGAAACGGCGCATCGACCTCGTAGCTTTCCTGCGCGATACAGGGGCCTATCACTGCCACCATCTTTTCGGGACGGGCGCCAAGCGCGGCCATCGCCGCGACCGTGTTGGCGATCACCCCCTGGTTTGCACCGCGCCAGCCGGCATGCGCCGCGCCCACCACCCCGGCCTCGCGATCGGCGAACAGCACCGGGGCGCAATCCGCGGTCACGATTACCAGGACCAGCCCGGCGCGGTCGGTGACCATCGCGTCGGCCTCAGGGGGGGCGCCCCTCCATTCGCCGGTAACGGTTACGACATCGGGCGAATGGACCTGCTTCACCCGGACGAGTGCGCCGTCCGGCAGGATATCCTGCGCTGCGGCGCCCGCCTTCTTCGAAAAGCCATGCGGCACCCCTTCGAGCGCCTGGGATCTGAGCAGTCTAGCCAAGCGAGCGGCTCACCTGCTCGAAGGTATCGCGCGAAAGCTGCGAAGCGCCCGCTATCCGCTCGAGCTCGCCGCGCATCAGCGCCGCGCGTCCCGGCTCGATCCGCCGCCAGCGTCCCAGCGCCGGCACGAATCGCGCCGCGGTCTGCGAATTGATCGGATCGAGCTCGAGAATGAGATCGGCGATCAGGCGGTAGCCCTCGCCGCTGGCCGCATGGAAGGCCTGCGGATTGCCCGCGAAGGCCATGTAGAGCGACCGCGCCCGATTTGGGTTGCGCAGCGTGAAGTCGCCGTGATTGCGCAGCGACTTTACATGCTCGATCGCCTGCGGGTGGAGCGAGGACGCCTGCAGCGCGAACCATTTGTCGATCACCAGGTCGTTGCTGCGATAGCGGTTGTAGAAATCGAGCAGCTTGGCCGTACGATCCGCGGTTTCGAGCCCCGCGAGCACCATCAGCGCGCCCTGGCGGTCGGTCATGGTGGTGGCGCCGTCATATTGCGCCGCGGCCATCTGCGAGGCGCGCCGCGGATCGGCGGCGGCGAGATAGGTCAGCGCCAGCGTCTTGACCTTGCGCGCGCCCTGTGCCGCGGGGTCGAGCGTGCCAGGGGCCCGGCTGGCGCGCTCGTGCAGCCCGGCCAGTTCCTCGCCCAGTTCGCGGCCGAGCCAGGTCTTGAGCGTCTCGCGCGCGTTGTGGATCGCGCCCGGATCGGCGACCAGCGCCTGTTCCATCAGATAGGTCTCGCCCGGCAGCATCATCAGCTCGCCGCGCATCTGGTCGTCGATCCGGTCGTCCGCCAGAACCGCGCCCAGCGCGGTGCGGATCGCATCGCGGCCCGCCTCGCGCTCCTCGGCAGCGAGCCCGCCGGCGACGACATCGCCCAGATGCCCGACCACCAGATCCTGCATCGCCTCGTAGCGCGCGAAGGGATCGTCGTCGCTCGCGGCGAGGAAGGTCAGCTCGTCTCGCGCAATCTCGCGCTCGATCCGCACCGGCGCGGAAAAGCCGCGGTTGACCGACAGCACCGGCGGCGCGGCGAAGCCTTCGAAACGCAGCGTCTCGCTGGCCTCGTTGAGGACCACCAACTGTTCGCCCGAATGCGTCCCGCTGTCGCGGTCGAACAGCGCGATCCTGAGCGGGATCGGCATCGGCTGCTTGTCGGGCTGGCCGGGGGTCGGCGGGACTTCCTGCGACAGCGTCAGCGTCGCGGTCTCGCCCTCGTGCGCCAGCGCGACCGTCACCCTGGGCGTCCCCGCCTGCGAGTACCACAGCCGGAATCGCTCGAGATCGAGCCCGGCCCCGTCCTCGATCGCGGTGACGAAATCCTCGCAGGTCGCCGCCTCGCCGTCGTGGCGCTCGAAATAGAGATCGCAGCCTTTGCGGAAGGCTTCCTCGCCCGCCATGCTGCGCATCATCCGGATCACCTCGGCGCCCTTGTTGTAGATCGTCGCAGTGTAGAAGTTCGAGATCTCCTGATAGCTATCGGGCCGGATCGGATGCGCCAGCGGGCCCGAATCCTCGGGGAACTGGACCGAGCGCAGCACGCGGACATCGCCGATCCGCTTGACCGGGGCGCTGCCCATGTCCTGACTGAACAGCTGGTCGCGCAGCACGGTGAAGCCTTCCTTGAGGCTGAGCTGGAACCAGTCGCGGCAGGTCACGCGGTTGCCCGACCAATTGTGGAAATACTCATGCGCGATCACGCCCTCGACCGCATCGAAATCGCCATCGGTGGCGGTATCGATATCGGCGAGGACGTATTTGGTGTTGAAGACGTTGAGGCCCTTGTTCTCCATCGCCCCCATGTTGAAATCGCTGACCGCGACGATGTTGTAGATGTCGAGGTCGTATTCGCGCCCGAAGGTCTGCTCGTCCCAGGCCATTGCCCGTTTGAGGCTCTCCATCGCGTGCTCGGTGCGGTCCAGGTCGCCATCGCGGACGAAGATATTAAGGGCCACCTTGCGCCCGCCCATGGTGGTGAAGCTGTCGCTGCGCGCGACCAGATCGCCCGCCACCAGCGCGAACAGATAGGACGGCTTGGGCCAGGGATCGTGCCATTCGGCCCAGTGGTGGTCCCCGTCGTCACCCTCGGCGGTGCAATTGCCGTTGGCGAGCAGCACCGGGAACTCCGCTTTGGGAGCGCGCATCCGCACGGTGTAGACGCTGAGCACGTCGGGGCGGTCGGGGAAGAAGGTAATCCGGCGGAAGCCCTCGGCCTCGCATTGGGTGCAGAGCATGCCGTTGGAGGCGAACAGCCCCATCAGCTGCGAATTGGCCGCGGGGTCGATCTCTGTGACCAGGGTCAGCTCGTGGGCATCGCCCGGCAGGGTGACGATCAGATCGTCGCCCTCCATCGTGTGGCTGCTGGTGCTCGCGCCGTCGCAGCGGACCTCGAGCGGCCTGATGCCCTCGCCATTGAGGCGGATCGTGGGCGAGCGCTCGGCTTCGGGGTTGCGCTCGAGCGTCAGCCTCGCCTCGACCCGGGTCTTTTCGAGCCCGAGGTCGAAATCGAGATGGGTCGCCGCCACCCGCCAGGGAAAGGGTGCGTAATCCTCGCGCCGGATCAGGGCGGGCGCGTGCGGCTCGACCGCGGCATCGGCCATTTCGGGGTTGCCATCTGGGGTGGCGGGCGTGCGGGCGATATCCATTGAGCGGTGATTCCAATCTTCCAAGCGCTAGGCTTTCATATGGGGAGCTTTGGGCTAATACGAACCGATGTCGCGATTGTTCATTTTCGGCCTGGGCTACACCGCCAAGCGGATCGCGCAAGCGCTCGGTGCGAAAGGCTGGGAGGTGGTGGCCACCGGCAGCGACGGGGAGCTGGATTTCGCCGATCGCGATGCGGTGCGCGAGGCGCTCGCGCAATGCACCCATGTGCTGTCCTCGGTCCCTCCCTCGGAAAACAGCGACCCGGTGCTCGACCTCTATGCCGACGCGCTGGCGGGCAAGTGGCTCGGCTATCTCTCCTCGACCGGGGTCTATGGCGATGCCGAGGGCGCCTGGGTCGACGAGGCCTCCCCCACCGGGACCGGCCGCCGCAGCGCGCGCGCGGAATGCGATTCGCGCTGGCTGGAGCTGGGCGCGCGTGTGTTCCGGCTGCCGGGGATTTATGGCCCCGGGCGCAGCGCCTTCGAGCGGGTGCGGGAGGGCAAGGCGCATCGCATCGACCTGCCCGGCCAGGTGTTCAGCAGGGTTCATGTCGAGGATATCGTCTCGGGCGTGGTCACCGCCATTGCGCGCGGTGCGCCGCCGGGGGCCTACAATCTCGCCGACGATCTCCCGACCAGCCAGAACGCGGTGATCGAGGAGGCCTGCCGCCTGCTGGGGATCGAGCCGCCGCCCTTGCAGAGCATCGAACAGGCCGGGCTTTCGCCGATGGCGCGCGGCTTCTATGCCGAGAACCGCCGGGTCGCCAACGGCAAGGCCAGGCGCGTGTTCGGCTGGAGCCCGGCCTACCCGACCTATCGCGAAGGGCTACGCGGGCTTCTCTAGCGTTGCGCTACCGAGCGGCGGGGTCGGCACGCTGCGGGCGCGCAGCGCGATCACCAGACCGCACAGCGAGAGCCCTGCCCCCAGCGCGGTCCAAGCGGTCCAGCGGTAATCCTCGAACAGCGTCGAGAGCAGCATCGCCACGATCACGGTGACGATGCCGTTATAGGCCGCGCGGCCCGCGCCGATCTGGCGCACCAGCGTGTAGTGCAGCGGGAAGGTGACCACGCTGCCCGCCAGCGCCAGCCAGCCGATCCCGAGCCAGAAGCTTGGCCGGTCGGGCAGCACCGGCGGCCCCGCGGTCCACCAGGCGAGCGCGAAATCGGCGATCGTGCCGTAAAGCATCGCCCAGGCGAGCAGACTCACCATCGGCAGCGAACGCCCGGTCGGGTTGGCCTGGACGACATTGGCGATGCTGGCGCACAGGATGCCCAGAACGGCCCAGAATATCCCCAGTCCGATCGATCCGCCCAGCGGGTTGAGCCCCGCCTCGTGCCACAGCAGCAGCGCGATCCCGCACAGCGCCACCAGGGTGCCGGCGACGAAATTGCGCGTGATCCGCTGCCCCAGCAGCCACCAGCCGAAGACCGCGTTGGAGACGATCAGCATGGTGAAGAGCACCGCGACGATCCCCGAGGTGAGATGCAGTTCGGCGCGGTAGACGAAGTTGAAATTGCCGCAGAACTGCGTGACCCCGATCGCCAGCGCGAGCCAGTGCCCCGCCCTGCCGATCCTCAGCGTCTTGCGCATCGCCAGCAGCAGCAGGAACATCGCCGGGGTGGCGACGGCGAAGCGGATCGCCACCGACCAGCTTGGCGCCACCCCGTCGATCTGGTCGGTGATCACCCACCAGGTCGAACCCCAGATGATCCCGGTCAGGAGGAAGGGAAGGACGATCCGCGGCCGCAGCAGCGCGTGATCGGCGGGATTTGCGGGCGCAGCGGCGGTCACAGGCCCGAGAGCGTCCGGGCGAGCGCTGCGGCGTCTTCTGCTCGCGTGTTCCAGGCGGTGACGAAGCGCGCGGCATCCGCGCCCCAGTCGTAGAAACCGAAGCCCTGCTGGCGCAAAGCCTCGCGCTCCGCGGCGCTGCAGCGCACGAACAATTCGTTGGCCTCGACCGGATGCATCAGCCGGTCGGCGGCGGCACCGCCGATCTCCTGCGCCGCGGCATTGGCGGCGCGGGCGTTGTGCAGCCACAGGTCGCCCTCCACCATCGCGAGCAATTGCGCGGCGAGAAAGCGACCCTTGGACTGCAGATGGCCCGCACGCTTGCGGCGATAGCGCGCGACATCCGCCGCCGCCGGATCGAAGAACAGGATCGCCTCCGCGCTCATCGCGCCGTTCTTGATGCAGCCGAAGCTGAGCGCGTCGACCGGGCCGGCGGCCTCGGCAGCGGTGCAATCGAGAAAGGCGGTCGCATTGGCGAAGCGCGCACCGTCCATATGCAGCCCCAGCCCGCGCTCCTTCGCCAGCGCGGCGATCGCGGCCACTTCGTCGGGGCGATAGGCGCAGCCATATTCGCTCGCCTGGGTCATCGACACCGCATGCGGCTGGACCTGGTGGACATCGTCGCGGATCGGATCGATCGCGGCGCGGAGGGCGTCGGGGGTCAGTTTCGCGCTCTCCCCCGGCACCAGCAGCAGCTTGGCGCCGTGGAGGTAGAAGCCGGGCGCGCCGCCTTCGTCCATCTCGATATGCGCTTCCTCGTGGCACACCACCGCGCCGTGCGGCTGGACCATGGTCGCGAGCGCGAGGCAATTGGCGGCGGTGCCGGTGGCGACCCACAGCGCGGCGCAGTCGCGCCCGAACAGATCGGAGAAGCGCGCGTCGAGCTCGCGCGACAAGTCGTCGCCGTCATAGGGCGCATCGGGCGTGTCGGCGGCGCGCATCGCTTCCCAGACGAGCGGGTGGACGGCGGCGGCGTTGTCGGAGAGGAATTGCATCGGAACGCCCATAGAGCGGCGGGCGTTGCTTGCAAGACAGCGAAAGGATCCCGCACCCATGCCCGAGACCGATGTGACGATCGAACGACACGAGAATGGCGCCAGCGGCGGATATGTCGCGCGGGTCGCGGACAGCGATGCGACCGGCAAGCTGACCTGGGCCGCGCGCGGCGATACGCGGGTCGCCGAGCACACCTTCGTCCCGGGCTCGCTGCGCGGCCGGGGTGTCGCTGGCGAACTGGTGAAAGCGCTGGTCGCCGACGCCCGCGAGCAGGGCTTCCGGATCGTGCCCGCCTGCTCCTATGTCGCTGCCAAATTCGACGAGAACCCCGGCTGGAGCGATTTGCGCGCCTAGACCAGCTCGCTGAAGTCGCGGCCTGCGATCGATTCGAGCACCGCGGCGCGCAACTGCCGCGCCCGCTCGAGCGATATTCCCGAGACGGCGAACTTGCCCCCGGCAAGCCCGAGGCTGAGCGTCGCATAGCCGCGGCGCCGCGCGATCGGCCCCTGGCTGATCTCGACCGACTGCAGCTTGACCCGCGAGGCGATCGCGATCCGCGGCGCGAGGAAATTGCGGCGCGTGAACATTTGGCTGGCATCGAAGCCATTGGCGACGAAGCGCCAGTTGGCGAATTCCAGCGCCGCGATGATCGCGAAGCCGAGCGGCGGGACCGCCACGAGCCAGCCCTGCCCCGCCACTGCCAGCCCGATGGTCATTGCCGAAAGCGCCAGACCCGCCAGTACCACCCGATCGGTCCGGTACTGGCTGGTAGCCCTCTGCCACTGGAGCCCTTCGCCCGGGAGGTGGAACCCCGTCACCGCGACGATCGGCGCGATTTCCTCGGCCTGCGCAAAAGGTGCGACGCTGTGGTTGGCAGAGCCGCTGTCCTGCGCCAGGCTGACGAGTTTGAGCTCCCGCCAGCCGAACCAGCGGCGCACCGCCCCCGTCCCGATCCGCAGCGCCTGCACCCGGTGGATCGGCATCACGACATCGGTGCGCGTCAGCAGTCCGCGGCGGCGGCGCAGCCCCTTGTCGGTCCGCTCGAGGCGGAAGTCCCATTCGCGCAGGGCGGTGCGGACCAGCCCGGTGGCGAAGCCGATCGCAAGGAAGGTCGCCACGGCGATGATCCCGCCAGCAATCTGCGCGGCGACGCCCAGCCCGGCGAGCCAGCGCCCGGGACCCGCCAGCCGGTCCTGCCAGGCGTCGAAATCCCACAAATCGAAGGGCAGCAGGAAATCGAATTGCTGCGCGGCGCCGGCCACCACCGCGACCACCGCGAGCGAGAATTCGAACAGCCCGAAGGTGACGACCCGGCGCGGCCCCATCGCGAACAGCGGGGGCGGCGCTTCGACGGGTTCGGCGAGGGTATCGGTATCGGCATCGGTCGCGACAACCGCGCCGTCCTTCTGGCTGCGGACGACCTCGCGCAGCCGCTCGCCCTCGGCCCCGGTCAGATAGGAAAGCTTGAGCTCGTCCTTGCCCCCGGCCCCGGTCTCGAACCGCACCTCGACCAGCCCGAACAGCCGCGGGAGCAGCTTCTGCTCGAGACTGACGTCCTGGATCCGCTCATAGGGTACCGACCGCGCGGCGCGAGCGATCACGCCGCTCTCGACGCGGATGTCGCTCGCGCCGATGCGATAGGTGAAGCGGTACCACTGAAGATAGGCGAGCGCGGTGCTGATGGCGAGGATGGCGAGCACCGCGGGGATCGCGAACAGCAGCCGGGCCGGTTCGCCGTCGAGCACCGCATAGGCGCCGAAGGCCAGCGGAAGCGCGACCTGCCCGAGCGAGGCGACCGCGCCAACGATGAAGCTCCTGGGATCGGTGCGCCGCGGCTCGCCCGCATCGTCGGGGGCACTCTCCTCCTGCCCGGCTGCTACCGGCAGCGTGGCAGGTGACGGGGCAGGTGCCGTAGCAGGCACGGTAACATACCGCTTATCCGGCGGGGGCCGGTCGCCCGTCACAGCGTGTCGCGCCGGATCGCCGCGCGGATCGCATCGCGCATCGCCAGCGCATCGGCGTGCTTGAGCCCGGGAAGATGGACCGAGGCGTTGTGGCTGCCCGCGGTGTGCACCGTCAGCGTGGCGATGTCGTAGGCGCGCTCGAGCGGGCCCTGGTCGACATCGATATGCTGGACCCGTCCGAAGGGCACCACCGTGTCCGAATGGAACAAAAGCCCCCTGACCACCCGCAGACGCTCGTCGGCCACCCGGTAGCCGCGCGCCTGCCAGCGGCGCTGAGGAAGGCGCAGCAGGATGGCCGCGGCGAGCAGCAGATAGGGGACCACGACGACGCCGTGCCAGCCCGGGATCGCGACCTCGGCGGCGATCGCCGGAGCCAGCAGGATCGCCAGCCAGATCGCGGTCACGATCCGCATCACCGACCTGTAGCCGGGGTCGAGCGGCGTCAGCGGGCCGTCGTCTTCGATCGGATCATCCATAGGCGTCGTATCTAGGCAATACACTGCACCGAATCAACGCCGCTGGTCGAACCGCCGGCCGATCATCGCGGCGGTGATATTGGTCTTCTGGACATCGATCGCCCCGCCCGCGATTCCCCAGGCGAAGCCGTCGCGCAGCCGCTGCTCCATCCCGTATTCCTTGTGATAGCCATAGCCGCCCATCACCTGCATGCCCTGCGCGGTCACCTCGCGGACGATCTCGTTGGCGTAGCATTTGGCGACGCTGCTTTCGTAGACCGAGGGCAGCCCGCCCTCCTGCTCGGCGGAGTTGACCACCGCGCGGTAGATCAGCAGCCGCGCGGCCTCGACCCGCATCGCCATTTCGGCGAGCTTGAGTTGCACCCCCTGGAAGTCGACGATCGGCTTGCCGAAGGCCTTGCGCTCCTGCGTGTAGGCGATCGCCTGATCGAGCGCGGCCTGCGCGAGACCGAGGCTCTGCGTCGCATTGCCGCAGCGTTCCAGCCCGAAGGCCTGCATCAGCTGGCCGAAGCCGCCCGCGCCGATCACCAGATTGGCCTTGGGCACCTTCACATCGTCGAACAGGATGTCGCGGGTCTCGATCCCGCGAAAGCCCATCAGCTCCTCGCGCGCGCCGAACGAGACCCCGTCCATTTCCTTGTCGACCAGCAGCGCGCCGATCCCCTTGGCAGCCGGTTCGTCCGACAGCCGGCAATAGGTGACGTAATAGCGCGCATGGCCCGCGCCGCTGGTCCAGCGTTTGGTGCCGTTGAGCCGATAGTGATCGCCCTCGTCGCTGGCATGCGTGGTCAGCTCGGTCAGCGCGGTCCCGGCATCGGGTTCGGACATCGAGACGGCTACCGTCGCCTCGCCCGCGGCGACCTGCGGGATGATCCGCGCCTTGAGTTCCTCCGAGCCGAATCGCTCGAGCGTGCGCACCGGCCCGACCAGCGCCTCGAACACCGGGAAGGCGACCGCGTTGGAAATCATCGCGAATTGTTCGAGCACGAGGATCGCCTCGAAATGCCCCAGCCCCAGCCCGCCATATTGCTCGGGCAGATTGACCCCGAGAAAGCCCATTGCGCCATAGCGGCGGACCATCTCGGCGGGGACGGAGAAATCCTTCGTCTCCATCTCGCGGGCGAGCTCGGGCAGCTCCTTCTGCGCGAAGTTGCGTGCGCTGTCCTGCAGCTCGCGCTGCTGTTCGGTAAGCTGGAAATGCATGCCGGCCGTGTCCTCCCTCAAGTCCGGGCGGAGAGGTGGAGCAGCGCGCCGCATTGCGCAAGCACCTCCGCGCTCGCGCATGCCCAGGCGATCAGTTCGCGAACAGGGCGGCGACAGCGGCGTCGAAAGCGAAGGGTTTCTGCAGGATCGGCGCCAGCGTGCGCTCTTCGTGGAGGCAGTTGCTGTCGTAGCCGGTTACGAAGACGAACGGGATATCGTCTTGCGCCAGCCGTTGTGCGACGCGGAGGCTCCGTTCGCCCCCCAGATTGACATCGAGCACCGCCGCATCCGGCACATCGCCGTGTTCGATGGCCTGCAACGTGGTCGGCACGTCGGCGAAGGGGCCCAGCACCCGCGCTCCTGCGGCCTCGAATTGATCGGCAATGTCGAAAGCTATCAAAAACTCGTCCTCGACGATCAGCACGCATTTGTCGGCAACTCGCAAAGCCCTTGGTTCCTCAGACATGAAGCCTCTGCTCTCCCTTGAGCCGAAGCACGATTGTACACGTCAGCCAGTCGTCGCCGAACTCGAGCCGGGTCTTGGCATTCAGCTGGTGCGGAATGGCTCGTTTGATCAGCGAGAAGCCGAAGCCCGCGCCGAGCTGCGCACCCGGCGCGATGGAAATTCCCTCTTCCCGCCATGTGAGTTGCAGGCCGGACGACTGGCCATAATCCACACATTCCCACGCCACTCTGAGCGTACCATTCTCCTGCTTGAGAGCGCCGTATTTGCGGGCATTGGTGGCAAGCTCGTGGAGCACGAGCGCCAAGGTCTGCACGCTGGAGGCGTCGATGGATACGTGCGGCCCTGCGACCTCGATCCGATCCGTGTTGCGATCCGCTGCCATCGCCTCCAGTTCGAGACTGATCAGGCGCTCGAGCGTGATCGATTCCTGATGCGACTGCGACAGCAGGCCTTGCACACGAGAAAGCGCCTGCAGCCTGCCCTGGAGCTTTTCGCGAACCTCGCCCGACAGCGACGCGCCTCTGAGCGTCTGTCCGATTATGCCGTCCACCACTCCGATCAGATTGCGCGTCCGGTGCTGCAATTCCGCCACCAGCATGCGCTGTTCGGTCTGCAAGCGGCGCAATTCGTCGATGTCGGTTGCCGTGCCGAGCCATTCGATCACCGTGCCGTCGCTGTCTCGAGCCGGAGCTGCACGAAGCTGGTGCCAGTGATAATCGCCCGCCGCATTCCTGATCCGGAATTCGCCCTGGAGCGGGTTGTCGCCGTCGGCGCTGTTCCACGCCTGTATCGCCCCTTCGCGGTCGTCGGGATGCAAGGCGTCGAGCCATCCCCTGCCAAGGCTCTGGTCTTCGGACCGACCCGTAAATTCCCGCCACTGGGGGCTGGACCACGACCAGTTCCCGCCTGCAGCCGAGCGCCACACCAGCTGCGGGATACCCTCGACCAGAGTGCGCAGGCGCGCCTCGCTGGCTGCCAACCTGCTCTGCTCGGACCGTCGCTCGCTGTCGGTCTGCATCCGGTCGACGGCCGCCGCCAGCAGATTGGCATAGGTACGCAGAAAGGAGATGTCGTCCTCGTTGAAATCGCGAGGCTGGCGGCTATCGACCTGCAGAATGCCGAAGGGCGGCTTGTCATGGCCGCCGATGATGATGACGTTGACCAGTGCCCGGACGCCATTCTCCTTCAGGAACTCGGCGAATTCGAATCGGTCTTCGGTGGCGATATCGGGGGAAATGACCGGCTCGCCGGTTTCGAGCGCCCTTCCTTCCGAGGAGCCGGGGTCGCGTTCGAGGCATATTTCGCCCACCACCCCGGCTTTCCAGCCCACACCCGCGCGGACGAACAGGGAAACGCCCCCGTCGCGCAGTTCGATCACCTTTGCGAGATCGGTGTCGAGAGCTTCGCTCACCAGGCGGCAAGCCTCGGTGAGGATCTCATCGAGATCTTCCGATTTCAAGGAGAGCTCTCCGAAGCTGGCGAGCGCCGATCTCTGCTGGAGCAGCGCGGAACTGCGCTGCGCCGAAGGCCGGGTCATGCCGCAGATCCGGTGTACATGGGGCCGCCGAAAGTCGAGGAGTAACTATAACGAATCATTGGGGAAGTTTCGGTGAACCGGGCTTGATTTTCAAGTGCTATGAATGGGTCGTCGGGCGATGGGCCCAATTGCATCGGCGCCTTGCCTGCCGGACATATCCGGGACCGAGGCTGGTCGTGATCTGCGGCCTCCACCGAACTGGCTGCTCCTGCTGTGCCTAGGACCCGATCACCGATGAAGAGCAAGGCCCATCCGGATCTTCCAGGCTAACAAAGACGGGAGATCCCCCGAAGAGATCGGCCGCGGCGCTATCGCCGATGCCGAAATGCACTTGCGTATCGGCCCACCATTCCCTGGGCGGAATGGTCGTGTCCGAACCCGTAATGGACTCGGCGCAGCGCAGCGCGAAAGCGCAGCGCAGCACTATATCGCCGCGGCGCCGCTCGAATGCGAGGACATGGTCCTTGCGTATCCCGCTCGAAGCCACCGGCTCGTAGGTGCCGCGCAGGAACACCTGCGGAAACTTGCGGCGAAGCAGCAGCAGCCTGGAGACGAGCTCGAGCTTGGGATGGGCTGGCAGCGCCTTCGCGAGCATTTGCTGCCGCTGGACGAAATCGACCGGGCGCCGATTGTCGGGATCGACCATGCTGTAATCTGGAAGTTCGCAGCCCTGATAGCAATCGGGCACGCCCGGAACCGTAAAGTGCAGACCCGCCTGAACGAGCATATTGGCCGATGCCGCACCGGCGGTTTCGACGACGAATCCATGGATCGGAGCCGCCAGTCCGCCGCTTCGTGCGGGATCGAGCCGGCTTTCGAGGAACTGCCTCGCGGCCGTTTCATACTTCGTGTCCGGCATTGCCCAGGACGACCGCAACTTGCCTTCGCGCAGGGATTTTTCCTGCCAGGCGACCAGCCGCTCAGCATAGGCGGTCAGACCTTCGCGATCGCCAGATTGCAGCCGGTCGGGCCAGCATCCGTAGATCATTTGATAGAGCGCGTATCGGTCCGCCGCGGCGACTCCGGAGTCTTTGCCTCCCGCCAGTTCGTCCCAGGCCTCCACCCTTTGCCGCCAGACATGCGGAATGGCGGAAAGCACGGCGAGCCGGGCGCGTACATCCTCGCCGCGCTTGTGATCGTGCGTGGCAGTGGCAAGCATCGCCAGCGGGAAGGCATCGAGGCGATCCGAACAGGCGCGATGGAAATCCTCGACCGAGCTGGCGATACGATCGGCGTCAAAGCCGACGTCGAGCCGCGAGAGCAGCGGCGCAAAACGGTAGAACGCGGTATCCTCCACTGCTTTTGCCGCAATCGGCGCTGACAATTGCTGGAACCGGCGAACGGCTTCGGCGGCAAGATTCGCGTCGCCGGGACCATTGCCGCCCAGCCATTGCAGAACCCGCTCGGCGACTGCCGCTTCTCCCGGCGGGACGAAGCGTACAACATCTTCGCGCACACGTTCCCGAACCGCAGCATCGCCGGGCGGTGCGGCGGTCCCGGTGCCGTAGGTGCGGTAGACGGGAAAGACCCAGATCAGCCGCTCGATGCTCCGGCGCAGCATGCCGCTCGTCCAACCCGCCGAACCCGGATCGGACCGCGCGAGTGCCAGGAAGCTGTCGGTGCAGGCGCGCAGCTGGCTCTCGAAGTCCCAGGACAGCATGTCCTGTCTCGCCTGGAGCTCCTCCTCGCGGAAGGTCAGGGTGCGACCGCTGAATTCGTGCCACAGCGCGAGGATCTCCGCTTCCCCGGCGGGGTCGTGGAGCAGCGCCGAAACCTCTTCCATGAAATCATAACCGCTGGTGCCGTCGACACCCCAGTCGCGCGGCAGGCTTTCTCCCGGACCGAGGATCTTTTCGACCACGATATAGGCCGGGCCCTGTGGAGCGTCGGCGGGGCGCGCCAGCGCGTCGAAGCGTTGGCGCAGCTTGCGGCAGTAGCCGGCGGGATCGGAGAGACCGTCGACATGGTCGATCCGCACGCCGTCGATCAGGCCTTCCTGCCACAGCCGGAAATAGAGCTCGTGGGTGCGCTCGAAGACGTCCGGGTCCTCGATCCGCAGCCCGGCCAGTTCGTTGATCGTGAAGAACCGCCGCCAGTTGAGCTCGTCATTGGCCTGCCGCCACCAGGCGAGGCGATAGTGCTGGCGGCCGAGCAGCGCGGCGAGGCCTTCGAGATCGTCCGGCCCCGGCAGCGCGGCGTGGTCTTCGCGGCGAAGCGGCAGGCGCTGTTCGCCATAGAGCACCAGTTCGGGTTCGGCGGCGCTGCGATCGAGGGTCACGTCGCCGGCCGCCAGAACCTCCGGCAGCGGCGCCCCCAGGATCGGCAGCAGCAGCGGTTCGCACCAGTCGATGTCGAACCAGCGGGCATATTCGCTCGCCTCACCATGGCGCAGCACATCGTTCCAATAGGGGTTGTACCCGCCCGCGATACCCATGTGGTTGGGCACGATGTCGATGATCAGGCCCATGCCGCGCGCGCGCAGTGCCGCGACCAGGCTGCGCAGGGCTTCCTCGCCGCCAAGCTCGGGATTGACCCGCGCCGGGTCGGTCACGTCATAGCCGTGCTGCGAACCCGGAACCGCAGCGGTGATCGGCGAGGCATAGACATGACTGACCCCGAGTTCGCCGAGATAGGGGACGATCTCTTCTGCGGAGGCGAAAGGGAAATCGCGATTGAACTGGACACGGTAGGTTGCGCGTGGGGTCATGATCGGCTGGCCCCGAGATCGGCAATCCGCCGCGCGACCTCCGTACGCGCGAGCAGATCCTCGGTCGCGGCGGGCATGCGGCGGCGCCAGTTGGGATGCTGGTCGGTGGTGCCCGGGAGATTGGGCTGTTCCACACTCCCGATGATATCTTCCAGCGGGATGATCGCCAGTTCGCAGGGCGTGGATCCGACATGGCGCAGGATCGCCTCGATGACGGGGGCCGGCTTGTCGATATCCGGCTGCGGCCCCGCGGCCGCGCCGCTGGCGACCAACGCTTCCCACAGATCGGCGCGTTCCTGTCCGCGAGCAGCACGAGCCTCGGTCTCGTTGGCATGCGGAGAAGAACGCCCCAGCGCCCATGTCCAGTCGATGTCTCGCCCCTGCCACCACCCGGCGATCGATGGCAGATCATGCGTTCCAGTCATGGCGACGGCCTGCTCCTGCCAGCGCTCGGGCGGAATGTACCCACCCTCGTCATCGCGCTCGAACCACAGCACCCGCATACCCAGCACATGATCCGCCTCGAGCCGGTCGCGCAGCCCTTCGGGCACCGTCCCCAGATCCTCCCCGATCACCACCGCATTGGCGCGGTGCGATTCGATCGCGAGGATGCGCAGCATGTCGTCGAGCGGATAGGTGAGATAGGCGCCGTCCGCCGGACTGCCCCCATGCGGCACGACCCAGAGCCGGTTCAGCGCCAGCACATGATCGATCCGGATCCCGCCCGCATGGCGCAGGGCTGCGCGCAGCGTGGCGATGAAGGGCTCGAACCCGGTGCGTTGCAAGGCGGCGGGAGAGAAAGTGGTCAGGCCCCAGTCCTGCCCGTCGGGACCGAGCAGGTCGGGCGGTGCGCCCACCGACAACCCGCCGAGCAGATCGCCCGGGCGGCTCCAGGCATGGCTGCCGCCGCCGTCCATTCCGACCGCAAGGTCGGCGATGAGGCCGACCGGCATTCCGCCCTCGCGCGCCGCCCCTTGTGCGGCATCGAGGCTTTCGGCCGCGAGCCACTGCGCGAACAGGAAGAAATCGACCTCATCGCGGTGCTGCGCGGCGAAGCGGGCGACCGCCTCGCTCCCGGAATCGTGGTACTGGACGGGCCAGTCTTGCCAGCCGCGCGCGCCGCCGGCGAAGAAATGCGCGTGCAGCGCATCGAAGATCGCATGCCGCTCCAGCTCCTCGCCCATGCGCTCGCGATAGGCCTGCACCTTCGCCCGGACATCCGCGCCGCAGGCGGCATGGGCGGCGCGGAGCGCTTCGACCCGCGCGGGGATCGCCTGGTCCCAGTCGATCAGCTCATCGGACGAGGCTGGCGGCAGAGGCTGCGCGATCAGACCTGGATCCGCGAACAGGATGTTGAGGAACAGGCGGCTGGAGGGGGCATAGGGGCTGTAGCGCCCGGGATCGGCGGGAAACAGCGCGTGGGTCGGACTGATCGCCAGCGCCCCCGCCGAGCTTGTTTCGGCGAACTGGCGGACCGTTTCGCGCAAGGTCCCGAAATCGCCGAAGCCGCGCTCCTGTCGATCGCGCAGCGAAGGGATCTGCACCGCCGGGCCCCAGAGACGCCGTCCAGGTGCCAGATCACCGATGCCGAGGCAGCGCTCGGGCGCAATCGCCACCCGGAGCTGCCAGTCCGATCCGCGCAGCGTGTGGTAGCCGATCTCGGCAATGGGAGGCACCTGCAGGCCGCCCGCCGTCTCTGCGATGCGGACCGATCGGACCGTGCCGTCATCAAGATCGAGCTCAGCTGATCCCGGTGTCCCGCAACCTTGCGGCAGGGCAAAGGCCTCGTTCCTCCGGGACGAGACGAAGCTGCGATGCTGCTGATCCCCGCGGCACGCGCGCAGGCTCTCGGTCAGCTCGCCATCGTCCTGCGCCGGATAGCCCAGCGCCGTCAGGATGCGGACGAGGTTCTCGTCAGCGACCCGCTGGGGACGACCCGCGGCGTCCTCCCACTCGATCTGCAGGCCTGCCTGCCGGGCCAAATCGTGCAGCGCGCTCATGGCAGCATCCAGCCGCACAGACTTGCCGGCTCCCCCGCCTCTCCAAGCTCGAACAGCAGCGTTCCTTCCTGCGGGGGGAAATCCACCGGCTTTGCGCCGAGGTTGAAGGCGATCGCGAGCTCGGCGCCGTCGGCCATCCGCCACTTCGCAGTCACGGCTCCTTCGCCCAGCACCTCCGCGCCGAGTCCTCTCGCGCCCCTCAGCCGCGGGACGATCGCCTCGTGCCGCAGTGCGAGCAGGTCGCGGTAGAAGCCGCGCCATTCCTCGGCGTCCGGCCCCGGCTCGGGACGCGAACGTCGGAAGGTGGCGGGATCATTGGGGTCGGGGATGCTTGCGCGCGCCCGTTCGTCGGCAAAAGCGGCAAAGCCGGCGAATTCGCCGCGGCGGCCTTCGCGCACCGCATCGGCCAGCTCGTCGTGGAAATCGGTGAAGAACAGGAAGGGCGAGCGGCTGCCTTCGCGGTCGCCCATGAAGATCATCGGGATCTGCGGACACAGCAGCAGCAGCGCGGTCGCGGCGCGCAGGCGGTCGCGATCGACCAGCTGCACCAGCCGCTCGCCCATGGCGCGATTGCCGATCTGGTCGTGATTCTGCAGGAAGGAGACGAAGCGGGTGGCGAGCAGATCCCCGCTGGGCTTGCCGCGCGCGTGGTCGGAGCCGGGGGGCGTCTCCCCCTGATAGATGAAGCCTTCGCCCAGACAGCGGGCGAGCTTGTGCGTCGCATCCTGCGCAAAGCCGCGGTAATAGCCTTCGGTCTCGCCGGTCAGCAGCACATGCAGCACATTGTGGAAATCGTCGTTCCACTGCGCGTCGTAGAGGCCCGGTGCGAGCCGCTCGGGATCATTGCCTTCGTTCTCGAGCACCAGATGGATGTGCCGGCCGGGCAGCTTCGCCCGGATTTCGCGCGCCATGGCATCGAGGAACTCGTCGTCGGCGATCGCATGCACGGCATCGAAGCGCAGGCCGTCGATGCGGTATTCGTCCAGCCACATCATCGCATTGTCGATGAAGAAGCGGCGCACCGGTTCCCGCGCCACCGCAACCGCGCCGCCCCAAGGGGTGTGCGCATGCTCGTCGAAGAACTCGCTCGCATAGACGCCGAGGTAATTCCCGTCGGGCCCGAAATGGTTGTAGACCACGTCGAGAAAGACCATCAGCCCGAGGTCATGGGCGCGATCGACCAGCGCCTTCAGCTCGTTGGGCGAACCGTAGCTTTCGGCAACCGCATAGGGGAGCACTCCGTCATACCCCCAATTGCGGGTTCCCGAGAACGCCCCCACCGGCATCAGCTCGACCGCAGTCACCCCGAGTTCGGCAAGCGCGGGGAGGCGCTCCGCAACACCCGCGAAGCCGCCCAGTACGCCGGGATGGACTTCCTCGATCACGGTCTCTTCCCACGGCCGGCCGGTCCAGTCGCGGGTTTGCCAGTCGAAACCTTCGGGATCGGTCAGCACGCTCCAGCCATGGACACCGCCGTCTTGCATTCGCGAGGCCGGGTCCGCGACCGCGAGCTCGTCGCTCAGCCGGAAGCGGTAGCGCATCCCCGCCCGGGCCGGAGCTTCGCCGACGAACCAGCCCTCGCTCTCCCGCTTCATCGGCAACGACTCTTCGCCGCGAATTTCCAGCGTCACCGTTTCGCGATCGGGTGCCCAGAGGCGGAAACGCGCCCCATCACCAAGCAGTTCGGGCCCCCACCGCCTCGCCATCAATCGATCTTCCCGGTGCCGACGACGACCTTGATCGCGCGATCCTCGACCTTGATGACATCTCCAACCTCGCTTTCGGGCGCTTGCGGATCGGCGCTGTCGATCACCAGCATCCGCAGCAGTTCGGCGGGTGGCGGCAGACGGAAGTCGAGCGTTTCGCCGCTGCCGTTCATCAGCAGCGTCACCGCTTCGATGCTGCCGTCGGCGAGGCGATGCGCGCGGCGCATGACCAGCGCGCGTCCCTGTTCATTGTGCCAGTCGTCGGCGCTCAGGTGTTCCCCGCGTTCGTCGAACCAGTCGATGTCGAGAATGCCCTCGGCCACTTCGACATCGCCGTGGAGAAAATTGTTCGCCCGGATGAGCGGATAATTGCGGCGCATGTCCGTGAGGCGGCGGACGAAGTCGCTTAAGGCCCGCCCCTGCTCGCTATCCACCTTTTCCCAGTCGAACCAGCTGATCTCGTTGTCCTGACAATAGGCGTTGTCATTGCCCTGCTGCGAACGGCCGAACTCGTCGCCTCCCAGCAGCATCGGGGTTCCGAGCGAGGCGAACAGCGTGGTGAGCATCGAACGCGAGACGCGGTTGCGGATTTCCTCGATGGCCGGATCGTCGGTGGGTCCTTCGGCCCCCCAATTGCAATTGTAGTTTTCCGAATGGCCGTCCCGGTTCTCTTCCTGGTTCGCCCAATTGTTCTTCTCTTCGTAGCTGACCACGTCGCGCAGCGGCTGGCCGTCGTGCGCGGTCACGAAGTTGAGGCTGGCCCAAGGGCGCCGTGCGCGGCGGTCGAACAGGTCGGCCGATCCGGCGATCCGGCGCGCGAATTCGGGGCGCATGCCCGCGTCGCCGCGCCAGAACTGCCGGGTGGCATCGCGGAACTTGTCGTTCCATTCGGCGAAACCGGGCGGGTGATTGCCGAGCTGGTACCCGCCCGGGCCGATGTCCCAAGGTTCGGAGATCAGCTTGAGCCCGTTGAGCACCGGGTCCTGGCGCAGGACGTCGAAGAAGCCGGACCGTGGATCGAAGCCGTTGTTGCCGTCGCGGCCCAGCGTAACACCCAGATCGAAGCGAAAGCCGTCGACCCGGTAGCTGGTGGCCCAGTGGCGCAGGCTGTCGGCGACCATCTGCAGCACCCGGGGATGCGACAGGTCGAGCGTGTTGCCGGTTCCGGTATCGTTGACGCAATAGCGCGGCTCGCCTTCGACGAGGCGGTAGTAAGTCGCGTTGTCCAGACCGCGCAGGTTGAAGGTGGGGCCCAGCTCGCTGCCCTCGGCGGTGTGGTTGAAGACCACGTCGAGGATGACCTCGATCCCCGCGGCATGCAGCCGCCGGATCGCAATCCGCAATTCGTCGCCATCGTCGGCGAGATAGCGCTGCTCCGGGGCGAAGAAGGACAGCGTGTTGTAGCCCCAGTAATTCGTCAGACCGGCTTCCTGAAGACGGCGATCCTGCACGAAAGCATGGATCGGCAGCAGTTCGATGGCCGTGGCACCGATATGCTGGAGGTGCGCAATCACCTTGGGATGGGCGAGCGCCGCATAGGTGCCTCGCTCGGTCACGGGCACATCGTCCAGAAGCTGGGTCAGCCCCTTCACATGCGCTTCGTAGATCACCGTCTCGGTCCAGGGCGTGTTCGGGCGGACATCGCCGGTCCAGTCGAAGGCATCGCTGGTGACCACCGCCTTGGGCATGGCCGCAGCGCTGTCGCGCCGATCGAAGCTGAGATCCTTGCGGCTCGAACGCACCCGGTAGGAATGCAGCGCGTCGGTCCAGCGCACCGAGCCCGAGAGCATCTTCGCATAGGGGTCGAGCAGCAGCTTGTTGGGATTGAACCGGTGGCCGTTCTCGGGCTCGTAGCGGCCATGCGCTCTGAACCCGTAGAGCAGGCCGGGCTTGGCCCCGGGCAGATAGCCATGCCAGACTTCGTCGGTCCATTCCGGCAGAGGGAGACAGGCGATCTGGCGCCGACCGCTGGGGTCGAACAGGCACAGATCGATGCTGTCGGCATTGGCGGAGAACACCGCGAAATTGACGCCGAGCCCGTCGAACGACGCGCCTAGCGGATAGGGTGAGCCGGCCTGCAGCCGGTCGGGAACCTCGATCACTGGTTGGCGACTCCGGGTTTGAGAATTACCGCGCCGAGCGGCGGGAGCGTCAGTTCGGCGGACGCGGCCTGCCCGTGCAGGGGGTCGCCATCGGCTTCGACAAGGCCGGAGTTGCCGATATTGCCGCCGCCATAATCCATCGCATCGGAATTGAGAATCTCGTGCCAGGGTCCGGCCTGCGGCAGCCCCATGCGATAGGCATGGCGCGGTTCGGGCGTCATGTTGAAAACCGCGACGATCGGCTCGTGCCCCTCGGCTATTCTGACGAAGGAAAAGACGCTGTTGCGCGCATCGTCTCCCACGATCCAGGAAAAGCCGGAATGCTCGCAGTCCCGGGCATGGAGCGCGGGTTCCCCGACATAGAGCCTGTTCAGGTCGCCCAGCAGGCGCTGGACGGCCGCATGATCCGGCTGTTCGAGCAGGTGCCAGGGCAGCCCCTCGTCATGGTTCCATTCCTTTTCCATGCCCAGTTCGCAGCCCATGAACAGCAGCTTCTTGCCCGGCTGGGTCCACATGAACGCCAGATAGGTGCGCAGATTGGCGAATTTGCGCCAGCGGTCGCCGGGCATCTTGTCCCACAGGCTGCCCTTGCCATGGACGACCTCGTCATGGCTGATCGGCAGGACGTATTTCTCCGACCAGGCATAGACCATCGGGAAGGTCAGCTCGCCATGATGCCAGCCGCGATGGACCGGGTCGCGCTCGATGTACTGGAGCGTGTCGTGCATCCAGCCCATGTTCCACTTGTAGTCGAAGCCCAGCCCGCCTTCCGCCACCGGCGCGCTGACGCCCGGCCAAGCGGTCGATTCCTCGGCGATGGTCATGGCACCGGGGCAACGGTCGGCGACCGCCTCGTTCATCGCCTTGAGGAATGCGACCGATTCCAGGTTCTCGCGCCCGCCATGGACATTGGGCACCCATTCGCCGTGCTCGCGCGAATAATCGCGGTACAGCATCGAAGCGACCGCATCGACGCGCAGCCCGTCGATATGGAAGGTCTCGAGCCACCACATCGCGCTCGACAGCAAGAAGCCCGAGACTTCGCGCCGCCCGAGATTGTAGATCAGCGTGTTCCAGTCCTGATGGAAACCTTCCTTGGGATCGGCGTGCTCGTAGAGCGGCGTGCCGTCGAATTGCGCCAGGCCGTGGGCATCGGTGGGGAAATGCGCCGGGACCCAGTCGAGGATGACGCCGATGCCCGCGCGGTGGCAGGCGTCCACGAAGCCGGCGAAATCGGCGGGCGAGCCGAACCGGGCGGAGGGCGCGAATTGCGACAGCGGCTGGTAGCCCCACGACCCGCCGAAGGGGTGCTCCATGATCGGCAGCAGCTCGATATGGGTGAACCCCATCTGCGCCACATAGGGCACGAGCTTGTGCGCCATGGCCTGCCAGTTGAGCGGACCGCCTTCGTCATTCGTCATCCACGATCCGGCATGAACCTCGTAGGCCGCGATCGGAGCATCGGGGGCATGCCTCTCCGCGCGCTCCTGCATCCAGTCGTCGTCGCTCCAGGTAAATTCCGGTGCGGGCGCGACGATGGAGGCGGTGCCGGGGGGCACCTCCGTTGCACGCGCCAGGGGATCGGCCTTCTCGATCACATTGCCGTCGGCTCCGGCGATTTCGAACTTGTAGAGCTCGCCCGCGCCGAGCCGGGGAACGAACAGCTCCCAGATGCCGGCGGAATGCCGCAGCCGCATCGGGTGGCGGCGTCCGTCCCACATGTTGAAATCGCCGATCACCGACACCCGGCGCGCATTGGGTGCCCAGACCGAGAAGGCAACTCCGGAGACGCCTTCCATCTCCTTGGGTTGCGCGCCGAACACGCGCGCCAGTTCGAGGTGGCGGCCTTCGCTGAACAGGTGGAGGTCGTAATCGCCGATCACGGTACCGAAGGAATAGGGATCTTCGGTCACCTGCTGCGTCCCGCCCGGCCAGGTGATCCGCAGCGCATATTCGTCGTTCTTTTTCTTGAGCTTCCCCGCGAACAGGCCCGGGGCCACCTCCTCCAGCGTACCGCGTGGCGCGCCTTTCTTGCGCGTCACAAGCTCGACCATCTGTGCGCCGGGCTGAAATGTGCGCACCGTCGTTCCGCCTGCGCTCTCATGCGGGCCGAGCAGCGCGAAGGGATCGTCGAGGCGCCCCTCGAGCAGGGCGGCGGCAGCGGTGCCGAGCATGTCTTCGGATGCGGTCATTCATTGTCTCCGGAAAGCAGTTTCTCGGCAGCGCGCGCCAGCCCGGCTGCGGGAACGCCGATCCAGTCGGGGCGGTTCGCCGCTTCGTAGGACACCTCGTAGGCGGCCTTTTCGAGCACCAGCAGGTCGAGCAACGGATCGTGCTCGCCGGTTTCGCTGCGGTAGCCTTCGAGGAAAGCCTCGACTGCGCGGCTGCGGAAGATCGCCGCGCCTTCGTGCGCACGGGCCTCCCAGGTGTCAGCCCCGGCCACGCGTCCGCGCTCGGCCATGGCGGCGGCATAGTCGAAGGACCGCACCAGGCCCGCCACATCGCGCAAAGGCAGATCCTTGGCCCGGCGCTCGGCCAGCGGACGGGTCGGCTCGCCTTCGAAATCGATGATCATCACGTCGCTGCCGGTCACCAGCACCTGGCCCAGATGCAGATCGCCGTGGATCCGGGTGCGTCGCCGACCCTCGGCGAGCCGGGCGACCTCGCCGATCCGGTCGATCAGGGTATCGCGACTGGCACTCAGGCGCTCGACCTGCCGAGCGGTATTCTCGTCGTGAGAAGTCCCGCGAAGCCGTTCGAGCGCGGTGTCGACCTCGCCCTTGATCCGGCCGCCCAGCTTGTCCGCCTGTTCGAGCGTCATCACTTCGGGAGCGAATGCCGAATCGTCGGTTTCCCGGCCGAGAACATCGTGCATCTCGCGCAGCCGGCGCCCCAGATTGGCGGCGAAATTCTCGTAATTGTCGAAGCTCCAGTCGGTGTCGCTGGCCAGCCGCTCCAGCGCCCCCAGCGTCCACTGCCACCCGTCGCCCTGATTGTAGACGAAGGCCTGCAGCAGCATGACCAGCGTCTCTTCGCTTCCCGAAACCCGCTTCACCGTGCCGAATACGGGTGGGACATTGGCGAAGCCATGCGTCACCAGATAATCGACCATCTCGGCGTCGGGATGTTCGCCGGGTGCCAGCTTGCGCAGCAGCTTGAGCACCGCCTGCTGGCCCAGCACCATCGTGCTGTTGGATTGCTCGGCGGCGAGCCACTCGGGTTCGGCGCCGGGATCGAGATCGAAGGCCGCAGTCCTTTCGAAGCGCAGTTCTCCGCCCTCGCTTGCCAGCTTCGCATTGTCGCGAATGCCGGCGACGACCGAGCGGGCGAATTCCTCGAGCGCAAAGCCGTCGGTGAGCAGCCCGACATGGCGTTCGCGGCGGACCCGCGCGATCGCGAGATTGGAAGCGTAGGGGCCGTGTTGCCGCCCCTCCCAGGCAATCCCCAGCGGCAGCGAGTAACGCGCCGAGCCGGAATCGGTGGTGACTTCGATCTCGCCCAGCAGCAGATCCTCGGCGCCAGGCAGAGGCGTCAGCCGTTGAATCGCAACGCTTTTCACTGTCTCGTCCTTGGCCCCGAACCAGCGGCGGTGGGGGATGTAGTCGGGCAGGATGTCGTGCTCGAGCACCTGGCGGCTCTGGCCTTGCGCGACGTCGGCCAGATCGGGCCGCAGGACGAAGGTGTGACGTTCGACTTCGGCATCGGGTGCGGCGCTGGCCCATTCGGGCGCCTGCGCCTCGTCGGTCAGTTCGAACCACAGGAAGCCGTAGGGCGGCAGGGTCAGCAGATAGGGCAGCTTGCCGAGCTTGGGAAAGGTCGTGCCGCCGGTCAATTCGACCGGCACCCGCCCCTCGAATTCATGGAGGTCGAGTTCGACTGCCTGCGCGGTGCGAGAGAGGTTCGCCACGCACAGGATGGTCTCGCCCTCATGTTGCCGCAGATAGGCGAGGATGCGGCGGTTGGCGGGCCGCAGGAAGGTCTGGCTCCCGCGCCCGAAAGTGTGATGATCCTTGCGCACGGCCAGCATGCGCTTGATCCAGTTGAGCAGCGAATGGCGGTCGCGCTCCTGCGCTTCTACATTGGCGGCCTCGTAGCCGTAAAGCGGATCCTGGATCGGCGGCAGCGTCAGGCTGGCCGGATCGGCCTTGGAGAAGCCCCCGTTGCGATCGGGCGACCATTGCATCGGCGTGCGCACCCCGTCGCGGTCGCCGAGGAAGATGTTGTCGCCCATGCCGATCTCGTCGCCGTAATAGAGCACCGGCGTGCCCGGCATGGTGAGCAGCAGCGCATTCATCAGTTCGATCCGGCGCCGGTCGCGCTCCATCAGCGGGGCGAGCCGGCGGCGAATGCCCAGATTGATCCGCGCGCGGCGGTCGGCGGCATAGATGTCCCACAGATAGTCGCGCTCGGCATCGGTCACCATTTCGAGCGTCAGCTCGTCGTGATTGCGCAGGAAGATCGCCCATTGGGCATCCTCTGGGATGTCCGGCGTCTGGCGCATGATGTCGGTGATCGGAAAGCGGTCTTCCTGCGCCACCGCCATGTACATCCGCGGCATCAGCGGAAAGTGGAACGCCATATGGCATTCGCTGCTGGTTCCGCCCGGCTCGCCGCCGAAATAGGCCTGCGTATCCTCGGGCCACATATTGGCTTCGGCCAGCAGCATCTTGCCCTCGTAATGCGCATCGAGATCGGCGCGGATCTTCTTCAGCACGTCGTGCGTCTCGGGCAGGTTCTCGTTGGAGGTGCCGTCGCGTTCGATCAGGTAGGGGATCGCATCGAGCCGCAGCCCGTCGATCCCGGCATCGAGCCAGAAATGCATCGCGGAGAGCACCTCGGCGAGCACCTGCGGGTTTTCGAAGTTCAGATCGGGCTGGTGCGAATAGAAGCGATGCCAGAAATAGGCGCCCGCCTCCTCGTCCCAGGTCCAGTTCGACTTCTCGGTGTCGAGGAAGATGATCCGCGTACCGGAATAGAGCTTGTCGTCGTCCGACCAGACGTAGAAATCGCGCTCCGGGCTGCCCGGGGGCGCCTTGCGCGCGGCCTGGAACCATGGGTGCTGGTCGCTGGTGTGGTTGATCACCAGTTCGGTGATGACGCGAATACCGCGCCGGTGCGCGGCCTCGATAAAGGCGCGCGCGTCGTCCATGGTCCCGTAGTCGGGCGAGACGTCGCGATATTCGGCGATGTCGTAGCCGTCGTCGCGCCGCGGGGACGGATAGAAGGGCAGCAGCCAGATCGCGGTCACGCCGAGATCGGCGATATAATCCAGCTTCTGCATCAACCCCTTGAAATCTCCGATGCCGTCGTTGTTGGCGTCGAAGAAGCTTTTGACGTGGAGCTGGTAGATCACCGCATCCTTGTACCAGTACGGATCGTCGGACCCGGTGATGGTGGCGGTCGAGGTGACGGGTTGGTGCTTGGTCATGCGGGCACTCCCGGCACGGAAATGCGCCACACGCGGAACGGCTCGTCGGGATCGAGGCGGATGTGCTGCACCTTGCCGTACCAGTCGAAGCGGTAGCCTCCGAACAGATCCTCGACCGCCACCATTGCGTCGTCGGGCAGACCGAATTCCCACAGCGGAACGTCGAAATGGCATTCATGCGCATTCTGCGGATCGAGGCTTACCATCACGACGATCATCTCGGTAAGCTCGCCACCAGCTCCCGCATCGGGCGAAGGTTTGCCGTACCACAGCACGTTCGGGTTATCGGCTGCGTAGAACCGCGTGTTGAGATGCGTCTGCAACGCCTCGTTCTCGCGCCGCAGAGTGTTGAGCCGGGTGATATCGTCGACGATGTCGTTGGCGCTGCGCCATTGCCGGGGGCGGATCTCGTACTTCTCCGAATCGAGATATTCCTCCTTGCCCGGGCCGAGCGGGGTAGCATCGCACAATTCGAAGCCCGAATAGACGCCCCACAGGCCCGACAGCGTCGAGGCGAGCACCGCACGGATGCGGTGGGCCGGCCGCCCCCCGGTCTGGAGGAAACCGGGATTGATGTCGGGCGTGTTGACGAAGAAATGCGGGCGGTAGAACTCCCGGGGCGCCTCGGTGGTGAGCTCGGTGATGTAGTCGATCAGCTCCTGCTTCTCGTTGCGCCAGGTGAAATAGGTGTAGGACTGGCTGAAGCCGATCTTGGCGAGCCGGTACATCATGGTCGGGCGGGTAAAGGCTTCGGACAGGAAGATGACCTCCGGGTGCTTCGCCCGGACCTCGCCGATCATCCACTCCCAGAAGGGCAGCGGCTTGGTGTGGGGATTGTCGACCCGGAAGGTCTTCACCCCGTGATCGACCCATAGCAGCACGACGTCGCGCAGCGCTTCCCACAGGCCCGGCACGGCATCGGGGCCGTAGAAATCGACATTGACGATGTCCTGATATTTCTTCGGCGGGTTCTCGGCGTATTTCATGCTGCCGTCGGGACGCCAGGCGAACCAGCCGGGATGTTCGGTCAGCCAGGGATGGTCGGGCGCGGCCTGGATGGCGAAATCGAGCGCGATCTCGAGCCCATGATCCGCCGCGGCAGCGACGAGACGATCGAAATCCTCGAAGGTCCCGAGCTCGGGATGGATGGCGTCATGGCCTCCTTCCGCACTGCCGATGGCATAGGGACTGCCGGGATCGTCCGGACCGGGCGTCAGCGTGTTGTTCGGACCCTTGCGGTTGGTCCTGCCGATCGGATGGATCGGCGGGAAGTACAGCGTGTCGAAGCCCATGTCGCGGACCCGGGGCAGGTGTTCGATCACATCGGCAAAGGTGCCGTGGCGCTGCGGATCGTCGGTCATCGAGCGCGGGAACAGTTCGTACCAGCTCGAGAAGCGCGCTTCGATCCGTTCGGCATCGACGATTTGCGGCTCCGAGCGCAGCGCATGGGGCCGGCTGTCTGCCTTCCGGACGAGCAGCGCCAGACTCTTGTCGAGCAACAGGCCGGCGCGGCTTTCTTCTTTCGCCTGGTCCAGTTCGGCAAGCTTCGCCTTCAACGCGGCGGCGAGCTTGCCCTTGCTGGCATCCGCAGCCTGTTCGACAAGCGCCCGCCCTTCGGCTTCGTCGACCGGCTGCGCCACGCCGGCCTCGAGTTTCTTCGCGAAATCGCGCCGGAAGCCGCCAAATTGGTCGATCCAGCCTTCGACCACGTACTCGTATCGGCCGGCCCGCTCGATCGCGAACTCTGCGCTCCAGCGATCATTGGGCAATTGCTTCATGGGTTTGCACTGCCACGACCTGTCGGGGATCGCCCGCCAGCGCAGTTCGGCGGCCAATTGCTCGTGCCCATCGGCAAAGATCGTCGCCGCAACCGTCACGTCATCGCCGACCACCCGCTTCACCGCAAAAGGACCGCCCGCGACCGTGGGGCTCAAATCCTCCACAACGAGGCGCGCGCGATCGCGCAATTGGAGGCGCGAACCGCCTTTCCCACGCGTTTTGGGCTCTCGAGATGTTGCGGCTGCTTTGGGTGAATTCATCGATTTCCAACATCTGTCGAAAGGTGGGCTCTCTCTAACAGACAGAAACCGTGCGCTTCTGGTTCCCAGGACATTGTAAAAACTGGTCGTTCGAGCGGCAACGGAAGGGCCGCGCCGCTCATGCAGTCGTGAGCTTCGATGGTGGAGGGGTGGGCCGTGCCGAGCACTCGTCGGCGCTTGCAGCACCGCAGGTCGCGGCCGAAATCGGGCCAGGCGATTGGCAGCCGACAGACCCGGACACTTCCCACGGTATTTGAATGATTCACTGTTCGAGGGCGGCTGAACCCTCGAAATAATGGTGCTGCTGGGGAGGATTGAACTCCCGACCTCGTCATTACCAATGACGCGCTCTACCACTGAGCTACAGCAGCACGGACCCTGCCCCCAGAGAGGGGGTTGAGGAGGCGCGCGCTATTGTCAGAGCCGGGACCAATGTCAAGCGATGCTTGAGCTTGGCGAGCTTCGCCGCCACAAGCGCCGCCATGGACAAACCCGATCCCAAGGCGGCGCGCGAGGAACGGCTGGCGGCGCGCCTGCGCGAAAACCTGCGTCGCCGCAAGGCGCAGGCGCGCCAGCAGAACGAATCGGACGCGGCGCTTCCAAAACCCGATCCGGGCGGCTAACGCAGCGCGCTCCTAGGATCTGTCCGGAGCATTCATGCCCAAACTCATTCTCGCTCGCCACGGCCAGAGCGAATGGAACCTCGCCAACCGCTTCACCGGCTGGTGGGATGTCGACCTGACCGAGAAGGGCGTCGAGGAAGCGATCGCCGCGGGACGCCTGCTCGCAGAGCGCGGTCTGCTGCCCAGCGTGGCCTTCACCTCCTACCAGACCCGCGCGATCAAGACGCTCAATCTCGCGCTCGAGGCCTGCGACCGGCTGTGGATCCCGGTGACCAAGGACTGGCGGCTCAACGAGCGGCACTACGGCGGGCTGACCGGGCTCGACAAGCAGGAGACGCGCGACAAATATGGCGACGAGCAGGTCCATATCTGGCGCCGCAGCTTCGATGTGCCCCCGCCGCCAATGGAAGAGGGCAGCGCGTTCGATCTCTCGGCGGACCCGCGCTACGCCGGGGTGCCGGTGCCGAGCGCCGAGAGCCTTAAGCTGACCATCGAACGCGTGCTGCCCTATTGGGAAAGCGCGATCCTGCCCGTGCTGTCGAGCGGCGAGACGGTGCTGATCTCGGCGCATGGCAATTCGCTGCGTGCGCTGGTCAAGCATCTCTCGGGCATTTCCGACGAGGCAATCACCGGGCTGGAGATTCCCACCGGCCAGCCGATCGTCTACGAATTCGGCGACAATCTGCGCCCCTCGGGCGAGCGCTATTACCTGAAGGACGCGTGAGCATGACGCAGGCTGCGAAAGTCGCGATCGTGATGGGCAGCCAGTCCGACTGGCCGACGATGAAGAACTGCGCCGCGGTTCTGGAGGAGCTCGAAATCGCCACCGACGTGCGAATCGTCTCGGCGCATCGCACCCCCGACCGGATGTATGATTTTGCCCGCGCAGCCGAGGGCGACGGCATCAGCGTGATTATCGCCGGTGCGGGCGGCGCGGCGCATCTGCCGGGAATGATCGCGGCGCTGACGCATCTGCCCGTGCTGGGCGTGCCGGTGCAGTCGCGCGCGCTCAGCGGCCAGGACAGCCTGCTCTCGATCGTCCAGATGCCCGCAGGCGTCCCGGTGGGAACGCTGGCGATCGGCGAGGCTGGCGCGACCAACGCCGGCCTGCTCGCCGCGAGCATACTGGCGGGCGGCGACGCGGCGCTCACCGACCGGCTCAAGGCCTGGCGGCAGGCGCGCAGCGACGCGGTGGCGGAACGGCCTCAGGACTGATGCTGAAACCGGGCAGCACGATCGGCATCCTCGGCGGGGGACAATTGGGACGCATGCTCGCCATCGAGGGGGCGCGGCTGGGTTATCGCTGCGTCGGCTTTGCGCCCGAGGGCGACAATGTCGCCGCCGCGCTCTGCGCAGATTTCTTCGTCGCGCGCTGGGACGACACCGCCGCGCTCGCCGCTTTCGCCGCGCAATGCGACGCGATCACCTATGAGTTCGAGAACGTGCCGCTGAGCGTGTTCGACACGCTGCCGGTCGGCGCGGTGTTCCCGCCGCGCAAGGCGCTCGAAGTGGCGCAGGACCGGCTGACGGAAAAACGCTTCGTCGAGGGGCTCGGCGGGCGCCCCGCGCTCCACGCCGCGGTGGATTCGCGCGACGATCTGGTCGCGGCGGTCGAGCGCATCGGCGCGCCGGGCATCCTCAAGACAAGGCGGCAGGGCTACGACGGCAAGGGCCAGTGGCGGATCCAATCGGCGCATGATGCGGAGTCGGTGCAATTGTCCGGTACCCCGGCGGTCTACGAGGGCTTCGTCGATTTCGCGGCGGAGTTTTCGGTGATTCTGGTGCGGGGGCAGGACGGCGATGTGCGGTTCTGGGAATCGGCGCGCAACGAGCACCACGACGGGATTCTCGCCACCTCCTCGCTCCCGGCGGGCGAGCGAATCGCGGCGCAAGTTGATGAAACACATGCCCTGGCGAAGGCTGTGGCGGATGCGCTGGATTATGTCGGGGTGCTGACGCTGGAGTTTTTTGCGACCGAAAAAGGGCCTGTTTTCAATGAGATGGCTCCTCGGGTCCACAATTCGGGGCATTGGACGATCGAGGGCGCGGTCACCAGCCAGTTCGCCAACCACATGCGCGCGGTGGCGGGGCTGCCGCTGGGCGATACCGCCACGGTCGCCGAGAGCGTGACGATGACCAATCTAATCGGCGCCGATTCGGCCAGCGCGCAGGCGCTGCTGGGCGAGCCCGACACGCATCTGCATCTCTATGGCAAGAAGCAGGCGCGCGAGGGGCGCAAGATGGGCCATGTCACCAGACTGATCCGCCCGACCCGCCAAATCCGCCAGAGCCGCCAGACCCACCCGTGACCCAGACCGTCTTCCTGATCTACGCCCGCGCCGCCAATGGCGCGATCGGGCGCGAGGGCCGCCTGCCCTGGCACCTCCCCGCGGATCTGGCGCATTTCAAGGCGCTGACCATGGGCTGCCCGATGATCATGGGGCGCAAGACCTTCGAGAGCCTGCCCGGCCTGCTCCCGGGGCGGCGCCATATCGTGCTGACGCGGCGCGAGCGCTGGGACAGCACGGGCGCCGAAGTCGTCCGCTCGGTCGATGAAGCGCTCGCGGCGGCGGGCCAGGGCGACTCCGAAAACGGGGGCAAGATCGCGGTGATCGGCGGCGCGGCGATCTTCGACAGCTTCATGGACCATGCGGTTCGCGCCGAGGTGACGCAGATCCACGCCGATTTCGCGGGCGACGTCTTCATGCCCGAGCTGGGCGCGCTCTGGGAAATCGCGGCGCGCGAGGACCATCCCTCGAAAGACGACCAGCCGGCCTATTCCTTCGTCACCTATCGCAAGCTTCCGGAAGAAAAGCCTGGGGGCGGGGCATGAGATGGCTCGACCACCGCGAGCCGGTCCCCGAACCCCTGCGCGGCGCGATCATCGCGCTGGGCAATTTCGACGGGTTCCACCTCGGCCACCAGCAGGTCGCGGGCGAGGCGATCGAATGGGCGCGCGCCGAGGGTCGCCCCGCGGTGATCGCCACTTTCGACCCGCACCCGGTGCGCTTCTTCCGCCCCGAGGTGCCGCCGTTCCGGCTGACCACGCTCGAACAACGGCAGGAACTCTATCTCGCCGCGGGCGCGACCGCGATGCTGGTGTTCCATTTCGACGGCGCGCTGGCGGGAACCCCGGCAGAGGATTTCATCGCGCAGATCCTGATCGAGCGGCTGGGCGCGCATGGCGTGGTGACCGGCGAGGATTTCCGATACGGCCAGGGCGCGAAGGGCGATGTCGCGCTGCTGCGCGGCTTTGGGGCCGAGCGCGGGCTGGAAACCCGCACGGTCGGCGCGGTGATGGATGGCGGGCAGCCGATCTCGTCGAGCCGGGTGCGCGAGGCGCTCAAAGAGGGCGATCCGCAGGAGGCGGCGCGGCTACTCACCCGCCCCTTTGCGATCCGCGGCGTGGTCGAGCATGGCGACAAGCGCGGCCGGACCATCGGCTATCCCACCGCCAATCTCGCGATCGAGCACTATCTGCGTCCGCGCTACGGCATCTACGCGGTCACCGGACGGATCCTCGCGACGGGCGAGGTGCTGAAGGGCGCGGCCAATGTCGGCATCCGCCCGCAATTCGACCCGCCCAAGGAATTGCTCGAGCCCTATTTCTTCGATTTCTCGGGCGATCTTTACGGGCAGGAGATCGAGGTGGCGTTCCATCACTTCCTGAGGCCCGAAGCGAAATTCGATTCGCTCGAGGAGCTGGTGGTTCAGATGGATGCCGATTGCGCGCGGGCGCGGGAATTGCTCGGATAGGTTTCGCGCCAAGACGCTAAGGCGCCAAGATTTTGGCATGATTTGCGGCGAAGCCGCTTTCGTGTGGCTTCTCTCCGCTTCGCGGAAAGAGCGCGCGATAATCCGTCCCTTGCTTTCTTCTCTTCCTTCGCGCCTTAGCGTCTTAGCGCGAACTCCAAACCTCACCCTCGCCCCGCGCGCGAACAAATTGCTCAAACCTTCCGCCCCGGCTAAGGCCCGCCGCCATGACCGAACCGCGCGATTACCGAGATACCGTCTTCCTGCCGAAGACCGATTTTCCCATGAAGGCCGGGCTGCCGCAGAAGGAGCCGGGGATCCTCGCGCGCTGGCAGCAGGAGAAGCTCTACGAGGAGCTGCGCGCCGCACGCGAAGGCCGCGAGAAGTTCATCCTCCACGACGGTCCGCCCTATGCCAATGGCGACATCCACGTCGGCCATGCGCTTAACCATGTGCTCAAGGACATGGTCTGCCGGACGCAGACGCTGCTGGGCAAGGATGCGCCCTATGTCCCGGGCTGGGATTGCCACGGCCTGCCGATCGAGTGGAAGGTCGAGGAGCAGTACCGCAAGAAGAAGCTCAACAAGGACGAGGTCCCCCCGGCCGAATTCCGCGCCGAATGCCGCGCCTATGCGCAGGGCTGGGTCGATACCCAGCGCGAACAGCTCAAGCGGCTGGGCTGTCTGGGCGATTGGGACAATCCCTATCTGACCATGGATTTCCAGGCCGAGGCGACGATCGTCGGCGAGCTGATGAAATTCGCCGAAAGCGGCAATCTCTATCGCGGGTCCAAGCCGGTGATGTGGAGCCCGGTCGAAAAGACCGCGCTGGCCGAGGCCGAGGTCGAATATGAGAACATCGTCTCGACGCAGATCGATGTGGCGTTCGAGATTGTGGAATCGCCGATCGAAGAGTTGCGCGGCGCCTATGCGGTGATCTGGACGACGACGCCGTGGACGATCCCGGTCAACCAGGCGATCGCCTATGGGGCGGATGTTGCCTACGAGCTATTGAACGCGAACGATGGTAATAAGTATCTTGTTGCCCATGAGCTTCGCGACGAGTTCCTGGCTCGTTCTGGACTTCAGGTTGTCGATGCTCCCGGTCAGGCGAATATTGTTTCAGCTGATGATGTGGCTGGCTGGATGGAGGCCCATACACTGATCGGGTCAAAACTCGCCGGAACGCTCGCCCGTCACCCGATCTACGAATTCCTCCAATCCCGTCGCCCCGGCCCCCGAGCCGGGGCCCCGCTGCCTTCGGGCGCGGCGCAGGAAGATAGCGGGGCCCCGGATCAAGTCCGGGGCGACGCGGCGGGAGGTGGCGAGCAGGGTGGCGCGACCGCAGGCGACGCGGCGTGGCAGAAGGCGCTCGAATTCTACGCGCGCCCGCGCCCCTTCCTCGCGGGAGATTTCGTCACCACCGACAGCGGCACCGGCCTCGTCCACATGTCGCCCGATCACGGCGAGGACGATTTCGCTCTGTGCAAGACGGTCGGCATCGAACCCGTGTTCGCGGTGATGGACGACGGACGCTACCGCGACGACTGGCCGTGGCTGGGCGCCGGGGATCTCGACGCCGAGGGCAAGGAACGCCGCCGCGCGGTGATCAACAAGCCCTTCAACGCGCCCGACGGGCCGATCTGCTCGGACCTGCGCGAGGCCGGCGCGCTGCTGGCGGCCTCGGAGGATTACGCGCATTCCTATCCGCATTCGTGGCGCTCGAAAGCCAAGGTGATCTATCGCTGCACGCCGCAATGGTTCGTGCCGATGGACCGCGACCTTTCCTCTCCCCTCCCCTCGGGGGAGGGGCCGGGGGTGGGGGGTCCCACGTCTGCGGACGCCGAACACCCATCCCCAACCCCTTCCCTCAAGGGAAGGGGCTCGACGCTGCGTGAGCGAGCACTGAGCGAGATCGAACGCGTCGATTTCATCCCCGAGAAGGGCCGCAACCGGATTCGCTCGATGGTCGAGGGGCGGCCCGACTGGGTGCTGTCGCGCCAGCGCGCCTGGGGGGTGCCGATCACGCTGTTCGTGAAGAAGGGCGGCAATGATTATCTGCGCGATCCCGCGGTCAACCAGCGCATCGTCGCCGCCATCCGCGACCACGGAGTCGACGGCTGGAACGAGGCGGCGAAAGCCGATCTGCTCGGCCCCGATTACACGCCCGGCCATTACGAGATGGTCACCGATATTCTCGACGTCTGGTTCGATAGCGGCTGCACCCATGTCTTCACGCTGGAAAGCGGGCGCTGGCCGGCGCTGCAATGGCCCGCCGATCTCTATCTCGAGGGCTCGGACCAGCATCGCGGCTGGTTCCAGTCCTCGCTGATGGAAAGCTGCGCCACCCGCGGCCGCGCGCCTTACAACCAGGTGCTGACCCACGGCTTCACGATGGACAGCCAGGGCAAGAAGATGTCCAAGAGCCTGGGCAACACCATCGATCCCTTGAAGGTGATGGAGCAATACGGCGCGGACATCATCCGGCTGTGGGCGCTGAGCGTCGACTACACCGAGGATCACCGCATCGGCGACGAGATCCTCAAGGGGGTCGCCGACCAGTATCGCAAGCTGCGCAACACCTTCCGCTATCTGCTCGGCGCGCTGGATGGCTTCGTCGGCGATATGGGCGATGCGGGCGAGGTTCCCGAGCTGGAGCGCTATGTGCTGGCGCTGCTCGCCGGGCTCGACGGCAAATTGCGCGCGGCGGCGCTGGCCTATGATTTCAACGCCTACACCCGCTTGCTGGTCGATTTCTGCAACGAAGACCTTTCGGCCTTCTATTTCGATATCCGCAAGGACGTGCTCTATTGCGACGGGCCGGACAGCACCCGCCGCAACGCCTATCGCACCGTGCTCGACCTGCTGTTCCACGCGCTGGTGCGCTACGCCGCGCCGGTGCTGGTCTTCACCGCCGAGGAAGTGTGGCAGACGCGCTATCCCGCCGCGCCCGGCGAGGAGGGGGGCAGCGTCCATCTGCTCGAATGGCCGGCGGTCCCCGGCGTCGAGGCGGACCAGAGCCGCTGGGACGCTTTGCGGAGCTTGCGCGAGGAAGTGATGGAGGCGATCGAGCCGCTGCGCCGCGAGAAGGTGATCCGTTCGGGCCTCGAGGCCGATGTGGTGGTCCCCGCCGCGCGCGTGCCGCAAGGCTTCGACGCGGCGGCGCTGGCCGAACTGTTCATCACCGCGTCAGTGACGATTGACGATAGCGACGCGGTGACAGTGACCCGCACCTCCGAAGACAAATGCGGCCGCTGCTGGCGGCTGCTCCCCAGCGTGGCCGAGGACGGCGCGCTGTGCGATCGCTGCGAGGATGTGGTCGCGCATCTGGATGGTCGCAGCGAGGGGGCGGCATGACCCGGACCCTGCGCAACCGCCTGATCGGCTGCGGCATCGCGCTGGGGATCTTCGGCTTCGACCAATGGAGCAAATGGCTCGTCACCGAGCGGCTCGGGATCGACCGGGTGGGCGATGCGATGGAGCTGCTGCCGTTTTTCGACCTGCGCTTCACCCGCAATTTCGGCGTGTCGCTGGGCATGTTCGAGGCGACCAGCCCCGAGGCGCGCTGGGCGCTGGTCGCGGTCACCGCGCTGATCGCGCTGGTGGTGACGGTGTGGATGCTGCGCGAGCGGCTCCTGGGCGAGATCTTCGGGCTGGCGCTGATCCTGGGCGGGGCGCTGGGCAATATCCGCGACCGCTACGATCTGGGCTATGTGGTCGATTTCGCCGATCTGCATTTCGGCGAGTTCCGGCCCTTTCTGATCTTCAACGTCGCCGATGCGGCGATCACGATCGGCGTGGTGATTATCCTTGCCCGCGCCTTTCTCATACGCGACAATGTCGACGACCTGATGGATGAAACGGCGCCTTCCGCCGCGGAGAAGACTTCATGACCAAGCACCACACCCTCGCCCTGCTCGCCCTCTCGGCGACCATGCTGTCCGCATGCGGGGGCGGCGGCTTCCTCAACCGCGAGCGGCCCGACGAATTCGCCGTCCAGCGTCAGGCGCCGCTGGTGGTGCCGCCCGATTTCAACCTCGTGCCCCCCGCTCCGGGCGCCCCGCGCCCCTCGGAAGGCGCCACCTCGCAGCAGGCGCTCGAGGCGCTGTTCGGCGGTCCGGCAGAGCGCAGCGCGGTCGAGACCAGCGCGCTCGATCGGGCCGGTGCCGCGGCCCCGGGGATCCGCTCCTCGGTGGGCGATCCCGAAACCAACACCGTGGCCAAGGGCCGCGTTACCCGCGACATCATTGCCGCGCCCGAAGGCGATGGCGCCGGCGCGCAGGCCGTGATCCCGGGCTAGGACTTCCGGCGGGGGCTCAGTCCCCGCCGAACTCGTCGGCCGCGGGCTCGGGGCCTTCGCGCGACACCAGCAGCTTGTCGATCCGGCGGCCGTCCATGTCGACGACCTCGAAGCGCCAGCCCTGCTCGCTGAAATACTCGCCCTCCTCGGGCAGCTTGCGCAGCACCGCGAGGACGAAGCCCGCCGCGGTGGCGAATTCGCGGTCCTCGTCATAGGCGAGACCGAGCCGGTCGCTCAGCGCATCGGCGGAGAGCGCGCCCGAGATCAGCAGCGAGCCGTCCTCGCGTTCGATCACCCCGGGCGTCTCGCCATGCTCCTGGTCGCTGGCGAAATCGCCGACCAGCGCGGTGAGGACATCGACCGGGGTTACGATCCCGTCGAGATGGCCGTATTCGTCGTGGACCATCGCCATCGCGACATCGGCCTGCTGGAGCACGCGCAGCGCGTCGACCGCGTCGAGCTGGTCGGGAACGACCTCGGCCGGCAGCATCATCCCGCGCAGATCGACCGGCCGCCCCGCGACCATATGCGCGAGCACCTCGCGCACCTTGACCAGCCCCACCACCCGGTCCGGAGACCCTTCCGCGACCGGCAGACAGGAATGCGAACTGGCCTCGATCGTGGCGCGGATCTGGTCGGTGTCGGCATCGGCGTCGATCCAGTCGAGCTGGTTGCGCGGGGTCATCACCTCGCGCACCGGGCGGTCCGCCAGCCGGACCACGCCCTGCAGCATCTGGTGCTGGGCGTGTTCGATCACCCCCGAGCGGGTGGCGTCGGCGAAGATCATCTGCAGCTCTTCCGCGGTCACCGCCGGCTGACCCGAGGCGCGCACCCCCAGCAGCCGCAGCAGCACCGCCGAGGAGGTGTCGAGCAGCCAGACCAGCGGCGCGGCGACCCGCGAGAGTATCGCCATCGGCCGCGCCATCACCAGCGCGATCGGCACCGCCAGCCGCAGCGCGACCTGCTTGGGTACGAGTTCGCCGACGACGAGACTGAAATAGGTCGTCAGCGCGATCACCAGCGCGAAGCCGGCCTGGTCGGCCCATTGCCCGGGCACTCCCAGCGCCGCCAGCCGCTCGCCCACCGGTCCGCCGAGGCTGGCGCCCGAATAGGCGCCCGCGATGATCCCGATCAGCGTGATGCCGATCTGCACGGTGGAGAGGAACTTGCCCGGGTCGGAAGCCAGCCGCAGCGCGGTCCGGGCGCCGGGCGTACCCTTCTGCGCGGCGCCGCGCAGCCGCGCGGTGCGGGCGGAAACGATCGCCAGCTCGGACATCGCGAAGACGCCGTTGAGCAGGATGAGCCCCGCGATGATGAAGAGGTCGGACCAGGGAAAGGGTGTCACCGGCCCAGCGCTAGCACAATTGCGCGGCCACACCAGCATTCACGCCAGCCTTCACACCGGCATTCACGGCGCCTTCATCGCGGAACGCCTGTGGTCCTCGCGAGTTTGAAGGGGCAGGCGCGGAGTGGGCGCGCTCTTCAACTATCCCAATGCTGGGTCGATCCGGATCGAATCTCCGAACCGGGACCCCGCTGAAGAAGGACCGAATTTCCATGAAAAAATCCAGAATTCTCGTCGCCACGCTGGCTTCCGTCTCGCTGCTCGGCGTTTCGGCCTGCGTCACCGATCCCAACACCGGCGAGCAGAAAATCTCGCGCACCGTGCTCGGCACCGGCGGCGGCGCATTGCTGGGCGGCCTGCTCGGCGGCGTGATCGGCGGCAAGACCGGTCGCATCATCGGCGCGGTCGGCGGCGGCGCGGCCGGCGGCTATGTCGGCTACCGCATGGACCAGCAGATCAAGGAGCTCGAGGAAGCGACCGCGGGCACCGGGGTCGATGTGAGCCAGGTCGATGGCGGCGAGGCGATCCTCGTCAACCTGCCCGACGGCGTCACCTTCCAGACCGGCAGCTACACGATCAACCAGACCTTCCGGAACACGCTCGACCGCGTCGCGCAGAGCCTGACGCAATATCCCAACAGCCTGATCGACGTTTACGGCTACACCGATTCGACCGGTTCCGATTCGTTCAACCAGCGGCTTTCGGAGCAGCGTGCCCAGGCGGTGGCGAGCTATCTGACCAGCCGCGGCGTCGCCGCCTCGCGCATTCGTTCGCAAGGCTTCGGCGAGGATCCGCGCTATTTCGTCGGCGACAATGCGACCGAACAGGGCCGCGCTCTTAACCGCCGGGTCGAGATCAAGATCATCCCGTTCGATCAGCAGGACGTCCGCGAGGCGCAGGCCGCGCAAGGGATGTAATTCCCGCTCCGTTCTCGAGGACGGAACGAAAAACGGAAGGGGCCGGTCGCAGGATCGGCCCCTTTCCTTTGTCCGCACGGGCCTGGCCTCTTGTCCCCGGCTCGACCAGCTAGGCGTTTCTCCGACCGATCGTGGCAGCGCGCCCTGCCAGTCGCTCGACCGCAGCTCCGTGGATCCCCGGCGCGGAGGCGATCACTCCGAAGGCGCGCGGATCGCGCTTGTTGTAATCGAGCTTGCGCCCGAAGGCATCGGTGGTCGCGGCTCCCGCTTCGCGCGCGATCAGCGCGGCGGCACCGATGTCCCATTCGAAGCCCCAGCGCAGCGTCGCCACCAGATCGGCCTCGTCCGCCGCCACCATGGCAATCCGCAGCGCGATCGAATTGGGTTTGTCGACCAGCGACAGATCGCGGTCGGCGCGGGCGAGCGAATCGGCGGGAACCCGCGCCCCGGGAAACTCGGCCCGGGTCGAGGCGCGCAGCACCGCGCCGTTGCGCATCGCCCCCGCCCCGGCGACCGCGCTCCAGCTTTCGCCGCGCGCCGGGGCGGCAAGAATGCCGATCAGCGGCCGCCCCGCGCTCACCAGCGCCACCGAGACGCACCAGCCGGGCCGCCCGCGGATGAAATCGCGCGTCCCGTCGACCGGATCGACCAGCCAGATCAGCGAATTGGCGAGCCGCGCCGGATCGTCCACCGTCTCCTCGGACAGCCAGCCCGCCGAGGGCAGCAGCGCGCCCAATTCGCGCTTGAGGAAAGTATCGACCGCGATATCCGCTTCGCAGACCGGGGCGCCGGGTTCCTTCTCCCAGCTCGCCACGGAATGACCCGCACCCGGCCACAGATCGTGGGCGATGCGGCCCGCTTCGCGGACGATGGATTCGAGGCGCTGGCTGTCGATCATGAAGAAGCGGCGCAGTTGCACCCGAAGCCGACACTTTTCAAGCGCGCCCAGACATGCTTATGCGGCACGAAACCTCCACCCCCCCTTCGCGGCGCGACAAGGACATTCCCCAAATGAACATCCATGAATATCAGGCCAAGGAACTTCTCGCCAAGCACGGCATCGCCATCCCCGTCGGACACGCGGCGATGAATGTCGAGGAAGCGGTCGCGGCGGCGAAGAAACTCCCCGGGCCGCTCTATGTCGTCAAGGCGCAGATCCATGCCGGCGGCCGCGGCAAGGGCAAGTTCAGCGAACTGCCCGCCGACGCCAAGGGCGGCGTGCGGCTCGCGCACAGCATCGAGGATGTCGAGAAGGACGCGGGCGAAATGCTCGGCAACACGCTGGTGACGATCCAGACCGGCGACGAAGGCAAGCAGGTCAACCGTCTCTATGTCACCGACGGCGTCGACATCGCTTCGGAATACTACCTCTCGATGGTGGTCGACCGCGCCAGCGGCCAGGTCGCGATGATCGTTTCCACCGAAGGCGGGATGGACATCGAGGATGTCGCGCACAACACGCCCGACAAGATCGCCACCATCACCATCGACCCCGCGCAGGGCTTCATGCCGCACCACGGCCGCGCGGTCGCCTTTGCGCTCGAGCTTTCGGGCGATCTCAACAAGCAGGCGCAGAAGCTCGCCAAGCAGCTCTACACCGCCTTCATCGAGCTCGATTGCGAGATGGTCGAGATCAATCCGCTGGTCGAAACGAAAGACGGCAATCTGCTGGTGCTCGACACCAAGATGAGCTTCGATGGCAACGCGCTCTATCGCCACCCCGACGTGCAGGCGCTGCGCGACGAGAGCGAGGAAGATCCCGCCGAGGTCGAAGCGAGCGAATACGATCTGGCCTATATCAAGCTCGATGGCACCATCGGCTGCATGGTCAACGGCGCCGGGCTCGCCATGGCGACCATGGACATCATCAAGCTGAACGGCGCCTTCCCCGCCAACTTCCTCGATGTCGGCGGCGGCGCCACCACCGAGAAGGTGACCGCGGCGTTCAAGATCATCCTCAAGGATCCCGCGGTCGAGGGCATCCTCGTCAACATCTTCGGCGGGATCATGAAATGCGACGTGATCGCCAACGGTATCGTCCAGGCGGCCAAGGACGTGAACCTCTCGGTTCCGCTGGTGGTCCGGCTGGAAGGCACCAATGTCGCGGCGGGCAAGGAAATCCTCGAGAATTCGGGCCTGCCGATCGTCAGCGCCAATGACCTCGGCGATGCCGCGCGCAAGATCGTCGCGGAAGTGAAAAAGGCCGCCTGACGCGGCGGATCGGCAGCGGTTGCGAGCGTCGCCCGGGTGATTCGGGCCCGGCGCTCGCCAACCGCTCACCGGACGACCTCAGGTTGACGTTACGGTAAAGCGGGCTCCCCTCCGGGGGCTTGACCTGAGCCACGCGGAACGCAATGTCCCGCCCACGCATTCGTTAGGAAAGCGGCCCATTCGCGCCGTTTTGCAGATCTCAGAAAGGGACTTTCGCGCATGAAAATCCTCGTGCCCGTAAAGCGGGTCATCGATTACAACGTCAAGCCGCGGGTCAAGGCCGACGGCTCGGGCGTCGATCTCGCCAACGTCAAGATGAGCATGAACCCCTTCGACGAGATCGCGGTCGAGGAAGCCATCCGGATCAAGGAAGCCGGCAAGGCCGAGGAGATCGTCGTGGTCTCGATCGGCCCCGCCAAGGCGCAGGAAACGCTGCGCACCGCGCTTGCCATGGGCGCCGACCGCGCGATACTGGTCGAAACCGACGACACGGTCGAACCCCTCGCGGTCGCCAAGATCCTCAAGGCCATCGTCGAGGAAGAGCAGCCCGGGCTGGTCATGCTCGGCAAGCAGGCGATCGACGACGACAGCAACCAGACCGGCCAGATGCTGGCGGCGCTGCTGGGCCGGCCGCAGGGCACCTTCGCCAACACCGTCGAGGTCGATGGCGATTCGGTCACAGTGAAGCGCGAGGTCGATGGCGGCCTGCAGACGGTGAAGCTCACCCTGCCCGCGATCGTCACCACCGACTTACGCCTCAACGAGCCGCGCTACGCTTCGCTGCCCAATATCATGAAGGCCAAGAAGAAGCCGCTCGATAGCAAGACCCCCGCCGACTACGGCGTCGAGACCGCGCCGCGGCTGACCACCACCAAGGTCACCGAGCCGCCCGTTCGCCAAGCCGGCGAGAAGGTCGCCGACGTCGATGCGCTGGTCGCCAAGATCAAGGCGCTGGGCATCGCATAGATGGGCAAGCGGCCTCCCAGGTTGGTTTCGCCGCGGGGAGCGCTGCGACGCTGCTGAGCATCTATCTCTATATCCTTTGGGTCACCTCGGGATATTCTTGCGGCGGCCCTCCCGGCAGCTGCTGGCCGTAAGACACGAACAAGGAATTCAAGATGAAAACATTGGTCTGGGTCGAACACGACAATAGCAAGATGATGGACGCCACCCTGGCGACCGTCACCGCCGCCTCGCAGCTGGGCGAAGTCCACCTGCTGGTCGCGGGCAGCGGCTGCGGTGGTGTGGGCGAGCAGGCCGCCAAGATCGCCGGCGTGGGCAAGGTGCATGTCGCCGACCACGCCACCTACGAGCACGCGCTGGCCGAGAACGTCGCTCCTCTGATCGTCGACCTGATGGGCCACCACGATGCGGTGCTGTTCCCGGCCACCACGAATGGCAAGAACATCGCCCCGCGCGTCGCGGCGCAGCTCGACGTGATGCAGATCTCCGACATCCTCTCGGTCGAGGGCGAGAAGAGCTTTACCCGCCCGATCTACGCCGGCAACGCGATCGCGACGGTGGAATCCTCCGATCCCAAGCTGGTCATCACCGTGCGCGGCACCGCCTTCGACAAGGCCGAGACCGAGGGCGGCTCGGCGACGATCGAAGACGTGTCGGGCCCCGGCGATGCGGGTGTCTCCAGCTTCGTCAGCGAGGAAATCGCCGCCAGCGAGCGTCCCGAACTGACCAGCGCCAAGGTGATCGTCTCGGGCGGCCGCGCGCTCAAGGACGGGGCGACCTTCGAACAGATCATCATGCCGCTCGCCGACAAGCTCGGCGCGGGCGTCGGCGCCAGCCGCGCCGCGGTCGATGCGGGCTATGTCCCCAACGACTACCAGGTCGGCCAGACCGGCAAGATCGTCGCTCCCGAAGTCTATATCGCGATCGGTATCTCGGGCGCGATCCAGCACCTTGCGGGGATGAAGGATTCCAAGACCATCATCGCCATCAACAAGGACGAGGACGCCCCGATCTTCCAGGTCGCCGATGTCGGCCTGGTGGCGGATCTGTTCAAGGCGGTGCCGGAACTGACCGAGAAGCTCTGACGCCGGTTCTACTTCGCGTTTGATCATGGCGGCTCTCCTGCGGTAAGCTCAGCGGCAGGAGGGTCGCCATGCTTCGTTTCATACTCTGCGCTACAGTATCGATTGCCGTCACCGCACAAGCTGCACTCGCTGCCGATCAGCCCGTCGTGCTCGAACCGAGTTCCGCCTGGAATCTGAACTTTGCCGACGAGAGCTGTCGGCTGATGCGAATTTTCGGCGAAGGCGATGACAGGACCGCTTTTTACATCGAACGCTACGGCCCGGGAGACGGGTTCGCGATGGTAGTCGCTGGCAAGCCGGTTCGCACTATCGCGTCGCGCGACAGCAACGACGAATACAGCTTGCAGTTCGGCCAGTACGAACGGGTGCGCGAACAGAGGGCGACGCTGGGCGACCTGAGCGAATACAAGCCTGCGCTGATCATGACTCGCGCAGGCTTCGCCGGAGACGATGAAGGGGAAACGACCTCCCCGCCTCAATCCGCTCTCGCGGAATATGCTCGGGAAACCGATCCCTTCGCGCAGAAATTCTCGCCCGATCGCGAGGCGCGCATCGAGTGGCTGACCAATACCCGAGGCGGGCGCACCCCCCTGCAATTGGCTCTGGGGCCGATGGGGCCGCCGATGGCCGCGATGCGCAAATGCACGGACGATCTGGTGCAGCACTGGGGCATCGACGTCGGTGAGCATGCCCAGCTCGCGCGGCGGGCCATTCCCAAGGACAATCCAGGGACATGGCTCAACACTCGCGATTATCCGCTGGGATTGGTAGCGATGGGCGTTCAGGGGCTGGTGCAGCTTCGCCTTTCGGTCGGTCCCGACGGCGTACCGAGCGATTGCCATATCCAGGGCTCGACCCGCGGGGCGGATTTCGACGAGATCTCATGCAAACGGCTGATGCAGCGGGCCCGCTTCGAACCCGCGCTAGGTGCCGAAGGACAGCCGATCGCCTCTTTCTATCGCACCACGATCCGCTTTGTGATGCCCGAGCGGTAGCGAGCCCAGCGCGGCAGCGGGTCTCAGAACACCCCGCTGAGGAAATGCAGCGTCAGCCCCACCAGACCGCCGACCAGCGTGCCGTTGATGCGGATGAACTGCAGGTCGCGGCCGACCGCGTTCTCGACCCGGCCGGTGATCGTGCTGGCGTCCCAGCCGCGCACCGTCTCGGAGACCAGCCGGACGATCTGTCCGCCATAGCGCGAGGTCAGCCCGACCGCGGTGCGGCGGGCGAAGCGGTTGACCTGTTGCTGGAGCCGCGGATCGTCGCGCAGCGCCGCGCCCATTTCCGCGAGGCTGTCGGTGAGCCGCTCCCGCATTTCGCCGCTTCCGCCGCCGCGGACCATCTCGATCAACCGGTGGCGCAGCCGTTCCCACACCCCCTGCCACCAGGTGGCGATGGCGGGATTGTCGAGCATCTCGTGCTTGATCCGCTCGACCTTGGCCTGCAGTTCGGGGTCCTCGCGCAGGCCCTTGGCGAGGTCCGCCAACCCGTCCTCGACCTTGGCGCGCAGGGGATGCTGCGGGTCGACCAGCACTTCGGCGAGCATCCGGTAGAGCCCGTCGAGCACCGAATTGGCCAGCCGCTCGTCGAGCCCGGTGAAGCGCAGCAGCGCGTTGACGCGCTGGTTGATCATCGCGCGGACCATGTCCTCATTGTCCTCGAGCACCAGCCCGGCCCAGCGGATGATGCTGTCGATCAGCGGGCGGTGACGTCCGTCGGCGATCATCGCCTCGAGCATCTGGCCGAGCAGCGGCGCCACCTCGATCCGGTCGAGCCCGGTCTTGAGTGCGCCGCGGACCTGTCCGCCTAGCCGGTCGGGATCGAGCGATTCGAGGACTTCGACGAAAAGATCACCGGCACCCGCGCGGATCCGGCCCCCGCCCTGCTCGCCAGGCTCGGTGAGATAGCGGCCGACCGCCTGCGCGAGGTTCATCGCGCGCATCCGCCGCGCCACCACCGCGGGGGTGAGGAAATTCTCGCGCAGGAACTGCGCCATGGTGTCGGCGATGCGGTCCTTGTTCTGGGGGATGATCGCGGTGTGCGGGATCGGCAGGCCGAGCGGGCGGCGGAACAGCGCGGTGACCGCGAACCAGTCGGCCAGCCCGCCCACCATCGCCGCTTCCGAAAAGGCGTGGACATAGCCCCAGGCGGGATGCAATTCGAGATAGCGGCCCGAAAGCACGAACACCGCGGCCATGACCACGAGCATGCCGGTCGCGGTCCAGCGCATCCGGCGCACCCGGTCCTGGTTGAGCATGTCGCCCGACACGCGCCGCGGCCCGGCCCCGGTCATCAAGCCGCCGCGGGAATCGTCACTCGGCAGGAGCGACCTCCCCCTTGCGCGAATCGCCATCTTCGTCGCCGGGGCGATAGGTCAGGAAGCGCTGCCGCATCCACGGCCCGAGCCGCCGTTCGACGCCGTCCGCGAGGCTGAAGCCCGCCGGCACGATCAGCAGCGTGAGGACGGTGGAAAGGATCAGCCCGCCGATCACCATCGTGCCCATCGGCGCGCGGAAGGCACCGTCGCCCGAGCCGAAGACGCCCGAGAGCGAGACCGGGACCATGCCCGCGGTCATCGCCACCGTGGTCATCACGATCGGCTGGGCGCGCTTGTGCCCGGCATCCATGATCGCGGCGAACTTCTCCTTGCCGTCGGCCATCGCCTCGATCGCGAAATCGATCAGCAGGATCGAATTCTTGGAAACGATCCCCAGCAAGAGCAGCACGCCGATATAGACCGGCATCGATTGCGGCTGACCGATGATCCAGACCAGGAAGATACCGCCCAGCGGCGCCAGCAGCAGCGAGGTCATGTTGACCAGCGGGCTCATCAGCCGCTTGTAGAGCAGCACCAGCACCGCGAACACCAGCAGAAAGCCCGACAGGATCGCGATGACGAGGCTGTTGAGCATCTCGGCCTGCCATTCGTCTTCGCCCACCACATCGCGCGCGACACCCTGCGGCAGGTTCTGCAGCACCGGAAGCTCGTCGATCTCGGCCTGCGCCTCGCCCTTGATGACGCCTTGCGCGAGGTCGGCGCCGACCAGCACACGGCGGTTCTGGTTGTAGCGCTGGATCGTCGTCGGTCCCGATCCGAAGCTGATCTCGGCGACACGCGAAAGCGGTACGGTACCGCCGCTACGGGTCTGGACCGGCAGGTTCTCGATCGTCACCAGGCTTTCACGCGACAGTTCGGGCAGCTTGACCCGGATCGGGATCTGGCGGTCGGACAGCGAGAATTTCGCCGCGTTCTGCTCGATTTCGCCCATCGTGGCGATGCGGATCGTGCGGCTGAGCTCGGCGGTGGTGACGCCCAGTTCGGCTGCGAGATCGGTGCGCGGCTGGATGATCAGTTCGGGGCGATTTATATCGGCGCTGATCCGCGGGGCGACCAGCATGTCGATCCCCTTCATCTGCTCGACAAGTGTCGCCGCGGTCTGTTCGAGCAGTTCGGGGTCGGAGCCGACCAGCATGACGGTCATGTCGCGCCCGCTGCCGAAGCCGCCCGATTGCGAGGCGAAGCGGACCCGCGCATCTGGGATCTGCGAAAGAGCGGGAGCGAGACTGCGCTCGAACTCGATCGAGGTGCGCTCGCGATCTTCCTTGAGCGTGACGTAGAGCGTGGCCTGCCCTTCGCGAACCCGCTCGAGCGCGAGATCGACCTCGGGCTGCTCGTAGAGCAGCGTGGCGACCCGGTCGGTCACCCGCTCAGTCGTCTCGAGCGTGGTTCCGGGCACCATCTCGATCTCGATCCGCGAGTTTTCGCTGTCGGTAAGCGGCTGGAACTGGGCCGGCACGTTCATGAACAGCAATATGGTCAGCAGCAGCGCGAAATAACCGATCCCGACCATCCAGATGCGGTGATCGAGGAACCGCGCCGACAAATAACGCCAGCTGTTGCGCACCCTTGTGCCGGCAAGTGAGGTCAGCAGGCGGCCCAGTTGCAGCACCAGCAGCGCGGCGAGGAAACCCGCACCCAGCGCGATGGCGAACTCGAGAACGGCGAAAAGCTTCTCGACCAGGAAGAAGGCGATCCCCTGATCGTTGGGATCGGCGTCAGCGGGCGTGACCGCATTACCCATGACGGTGGGCACGTCGAAACCCGATATGAGCCCATAGACCGTGAAGACGGTTGCGGCGGAGGCTGCCAGCATCGCGAGCACCGTGACCAGCAGGCTCAGCGCATAGACAAAGCGGTGGCGGGGGGCCTCGACGGATTCGCGCTTCGCGAACATCTTGCCGCGGTTGAGCGTCCATTCGAGGACCCGCATGTAGCGGTCCATCCACTTGCCCTCGCCGTGTTCGGCGTGGCCATGAGCCTTGAGGAAATAGGCTGCCAGCATCGGAGTGATCATCCGCGCCACGGCGAGCGACATCAGCACCGCGATAACCACCGTGATGCCGAAATTCTTGAAGAACTGGCCGGGGATGCCGGGCATCAGCCCGACGGGCAGGAACACCGCGACGATACAGAAGCTGGTTGCGACCACGGGCAGGCCGATCTCGTCGGCGGCGTCGATCGAGGCCTGATAGGCGGATTTGCCCATGCGCATGTGGCGCACGATGTTCTCGATTTCGACGATGGCATCGTCGACCAGCACGCCGGCCACCAGACCCAGCGCGAGCAGCGAGAGCTGGTTGAGGTTGAAGCCGAGCAGATCCATGAACCAGAAGGTCGGGATCGCGGAGAGCGGAATCGCGACCGCGGAGATGGCGGTGGCGCGCCAGTCGCGCAGGAAGAAGAACACCACCACGACCGCGAGGATGGCGCCCTCGATCATCGCCGCCATCGAGCTTTCATATTGCTCGAGCGTGTATTTGACGGTGTTGAACAGCGGAACGAAAGTGACGCCGGGGTTCTCCGCCTCGATCGCGGCGATTTCTTCGACCGCGAGGTCGAAAGTGGTCACGTCCGACGCGCCCTTGGCGCGCGACATCGCGAAGTTCACGACTTCCTTGTCGCGCACCTTGCTGATCGAGGTGCGTTCGGAATAGCCGTCGCGGACGGTGGCGACGTCGGACAGCTTGACCGTGGTGCCATTACCAAGCTGGATCTGGCGCTGGCCCAGCTCATAGGCGCTCTCGCTGCTGCCCAGCACGCGGACCGACTGGCGGGTGCCGCCGACCTCGGTCATGCCGCCCGCGGCATCGACGTTGGTCGAGCGCAGCACCTGGTTGATCTGGCTGGCGGTGACGCCGTAAGCCTGCATCCGGTCGAGATCGAGAATGACCTCGATCTCGCGATCGACCCCGGCGAAGCGGTTGACCTCGGCCATTCCCTCGACGCTGAGCAGCCGCTTGGCGACGACGTCGTCGATGAACCAGCTAAGCTGCTCGATCGTCATGTCGTCGGCTTCGACCGCGTAGATCGCGAGGAAGCCGCCGGCTATCTCTTCCTTGGAGACGCGCGGTTCGAGGATCCCCTCGGGGAGGCTGCCGCGCACGGTGTCGACTGCGTTCTTGACCTCGGCGACCGCATCATTGGGATCGATGCCGATTTCGAATTCGATGAAGGTGTTGGAATTGCCCTCGCTGGCGGTCGAATTGATCGTCTTGACGCCGTTGATCGAGCGGACCGCCGATTCGACCAGCTGGGTGATCTGGTTCTCGATCTCGGTCGGCGCGGCGCCGGGCTGCGAGATCGAGACGTTGACCGCGGGGAATTCGATGTCGGGATTGTTGACGACATCCATCTGCGCGAAGCTGAGCAGGCCGGCGAACAGCAGCCCGATGAACGCGACCAGCGGGATGACCGGGTTGCGGATCGACCAGGCGGAGATGTTCTGGAAGTTCATCGCCCGTCAGGCTCCGTCGTTTTCGACCAGTTGCGGATTGACCGTCTCGCCCTCGGTCAGGAAGCCGCCGGCACGCAGCACGACGCGCTCGCTTCCGGTCAGGCCTTCGGTGACGACGATGCCAGCGGGCGTTACCGAGCCGGTGGTGACCGAGCGGCGCTGCGCCTTGTTGTCGGAGTCGATGATGTAGACGAAGGCGCCCTCGTCGTCGGACAGCACCGCGGATTCGGGCAGCACCGGCGCCACCACCGTCCCGCTGGCGATCTGTGCGGTAGCGAAACCGCCCGGGCGCAGACCCGGTTCGTAGGACAGCGCGATCCGTGCGGTGCCCTGGCGGTTCTGGGCGTCGATGACCGGCGACAATTGCCACACCTGCCCGATATAGCTCTTGTCGCTGCCCACCGGGGTCACTTCGGCGCGGACGCCGGTCGAAAGATTGCTCAGCTGGGTCTCGCCGACCTGCGCGAGCATCTCGATCTCGCCGCCGCGGGCGATCAGGAACAGCGGCGCGGAGCCGGCGCTCACGGTCTGGCCGGGCTCGACATCGCGCGACAGCACCAGCCCGGCGGCGGGGGCGACGATGTTGAGCCGATCGTTGCGCGCCTGCAGCTCGCCGAGCTGCGCCTGCGCGACGCCAAGCCGCGCGACCGCGCCGTCGCGGGTGGCGGTGAGGCGATCGACATCGGCCTTGGAGATGAAGCCGCGTTCGACCAGCTGCAGCGCGCGGTCGAGATTGGCCTGCGCGAGATTGGCTTCGGACCGCGCCACTTCGATCTGCGCCTGGGCGCTGCGGACCTGCTGCGACTGGACCGAGCGATCGATCACCGCGAGCACCTGGCCCTGATTGACCCAGTCGCCGGCATCGACGGGCACCGAGACCACGCGGCCGCCTTCGCCAACCACGCCTACGGGCATTTCGCGCCGCGCGGCGAGCGTCCCGGTGGCGGTGATCTCGCCCTCGACCGTGGTCTGGCCGGGCGCGATGACGGTGACGGTCGGCAGCTGGCCGTCGCGATCGGCGACGGGTACGGCTTCCGAACTCGTCATCTGCCACGCGACCGCAGCCGCGATCAGCGCAGCGATGATGATGCCGAGCACGATGAACAGCCGGCGACGGCTGCGCGTGCGGGATTCGGTTTCGAGCGATTCGAAATCGCTGGTCAGGGGTTGCCCCCCCTCGCCCGTGACGGTCGTTTCGTAATTCATCGCGCCTATGCCTCGGCTTGCAGAACTTGCAGGTGTGTTATCCGACTATATCACTCTGTGCAAGGAGCAGTTCGCAATCGCCCTACTCGCGAGCGCGGGCAAGGGCAATCTGCGGTTCGACCGGCGGCAATGCGCAAACCACGAGCGACAGGCGGTCGGACCTGAAGTCACGGGGGTAGCGGACAAGAAAAAGGGCGGCTGGCATCACGCCAACCGCCCCTGATCCGTTGCTATAGTGCGGGCTTAGCGAGCGCGGCCGCGCTGAACCATGTTGACGATCGCGAGCAGCACGATGGCGCCCAGGAACGACATCAGCAGTCCGGGGAGGCTGAATTCGGTCAGAGTTGCGCCGACGCCGATCAGCGAGCCGATGAAGCCGCCGATGAACGAGCCGACGATGCCGACGACGATGTTCCAGAAAATGCCCATCGAGGCATCCCGGTTCATCACGAGACTGGCGAGCCAGCCGATGATGCCGCCGACGATAATAGCGATAATCCAACCCATAATATTCCTCCTGTTTGTACTTATTCGTTTTTGCTGATGCCGCTGGAACGGTCGTGCAGGAAAAACGGTTCCCGGGGCGCCGGGTTACAGGGGACTATCCAGCGGATAGCAAAAAGGTTCCCGCATCGCTGCAGGAACCCTTGCTCCGGTTTGCCGCCGGGTCGGTCAGTATTTGAGCTGGCGCTCGTAGAGGTCGCGATAGTGCTGGATCCGCGTCACCCGCAGGCCCTGCATTCCCGAGCGGTCGACCGCGCGCTGCCACGAGGCGAACTCCTCGAGCGTGAGGCCATAGCGTTCGAGCACTTCGTCGATCGTCAGCAGCCCGCCATTGACCGCGGCGACCACTTCGGCCTTGCGGCGCACGACCCAGCGCTTGGTCTGCGGCGAGGGCAGGTCGGCGATCGTCAGCGGTTCACCGAGGGGGCCGATGACCTGAGCTGGGCGGATGTCTTGGTTTTCAATCATGTGTCGTCCCGGTCGCCTTGGGCCGCGTCATTCGCGGCGGCTGCAGGCTTAGAACGGGTGAATTTTCCATGCCTTAAAATATCCTGGTTACCGCCGCGTTTACCTTTTTCGCCGAGCTCGGGGAGCGAGGTCGAAAATCCCGCGAATCCGGCCTCGCCGGGATGGCCCAGCTCCTCGCGCAGATCTCGAGTCGCCGCGAGCCGGGCGACGAGATCGGTCCAGCGCAACTGGCGCAAATCCTGCGAGTCGCTCCGGGTCTCCGGCTGCGATGTGTTGATGTGACCCTCGAACATGAGGTCGAGCTATAAGGGGATGTGGTAAACAGTCTGTGAAACATGATGCGGAGCGAAATCGAATCGCCCGCGCGCTCCCCGCGGTCCTGCAAAGAGAGCATGCAACGCCGCTTCCGGCCTGCGCCCCGCCCCTGGCTGGCCAGCGAGCCCACGGCGGTGTATGGGCCGCGGCCCATGACCTTCGCCGCCCACCCCGCCCTTCTCGCGTCCGACGCGCCCCATAATCAGGGCCGCGATCCCGGCCCCGACCCGCTGACCCGCCCCGAAGACGCCGCCGCGCTGTTCGACCTGCCGCGCCCCGCGGCCGAATGCCGCATCGTGGTCGCGATGTCGGGCGGGGTCGACAGCTCGGTGGTCGCCGCACTGGCCGCGAAAAGCGGCGCCGAAGTGATCGGAATCACGCTGCAGCTCTACGATTTCGGCGCGGCGACGGGGCGCAAGGGCGCCTGCTGCGCCGGCGACGACATCCGCGACGCGCAGGCGGTCGCCGACCGGCTGGGTATCGCGCATTACGTCTTCGATCACGAGAGCAGCTTCCGCGAGGAAGTGGTCGAGACCTTCGCCGACGAATATCTCGCTGGCCGCACCCCGGTGCCCTGCATCCGCTGCAACATGGGGCCCAAATTCACCGATCTGTTCGCCATGGCGCGCGAACTGGGCGCCGATTGCCTCGCCACCGGACATTACGTGCGCCGCACCATGGGCCCCGCCGGCCCCGAACTCCAACGCGCGCTCGATCCCGCGCGCGACCAGTCCTATTTCCTGTTTGCCACCACCGAGACGCAGCTCGACTATCTGCGCTTCCCGCTGGGCGGCCTGCCCAAGCCTGAGGTGCGGCGACTGGCCGAACAGGCGGGCCTGCGCAATGCGGCCAAGCCCGACAGCCAGGACATCTGCTTCGTTCCCGATGGCGATTACGCCAAGATCGTCCGCAGCCTGCGTCCCGAAGGCGGGATCGCGGGCGATATCGTCCATGCCGAGAGCGGCGCGGTGCTGGGGCAGCACAAGGGCGTGATCCACTACACCGTCGGCCAGCGACGCGGGCTGGATATCGGCGGGCAGGCCGAACCGCTCTATGTCGTGGGCATAGATGCGGCCTCGCGCGAAGTCCGGGTCGGACCGCGGCGGATGCTGGCGGTGACGGGCGCCCGCGTCATCGAGACCAACCGCATCGGCCCGCTTCCTGACGGGCCACTGACCGCCAAGGTCCGATCGCTATCGAAGCCGGTTCCCGTGCGGGTCGAAGGGCCACTGGGCGAGGATGCATCGGTCACCCTGCGGTTCGAAAATCCCGAATACGGCGTCGCGCCCGGACAGGCGGCGGTGATCTATGCGGGTGAGCGGGTGGTCGGCGGCGGGTGGATTGCCGAGACCGGCGCCGCCTGAAACCAAGCGTGAACCGCCGCCGGTTGCGGAATCATTCCTCCCAAGGCTCCAGCACGCAGCCAAAGCCCTCGCGATAGCGCGCGGTCTCGCTGGCGATCAGCGGCACGCTGGCGGTGACGCTCTGGTCTTCGGGGATTTCGCTCAGCCGGATCATCTCCATCCCGGCGAGCTTGTCCTTGGAGCAATCCTCAAGGCTGCGGCCCGCGACATAGCGGCACGAACACCCGACCCGCGCGGCATAGGCGGTACCGGCGGCGGCATTGCCGGTGACACCGTCGCGCACATACCACCAGCCGATCCCCAGCAGCACCGCGAGCGCGAGCACCACCCAGGGCCAGCGCCGCGACCGTGCGGTCGATCTCGACCGGGTTGATTTTGACGTTGCCAAGCCGAGAACCCCCATGCGAGTTACGCCGCATGACCATGCGGCTCGCACCCCTTATCGCCATCCTCGCCAGCGCCTCAAGCCTTGCGTCCTGCTCCGACACCGCATCGGTGCAGGAACCGCCGCTGACCGAAGCCGCGCTGGCCGCAGTGAAGGACGACCCCGGCGCGGCGCGGCGCCCGCTGGCGCGCGCCATCGACGACCTGTTCACCCGCGACGGGCTGGGCGAGACCCGCGCGGTGGTGCTGCTGCACGGGGGCGAAATCGCCGCCGAGCGCTACGCCCCGGGTTATGACGCCGACACCCGCTTCATTAGCTGGTCGATGGCCAAGACCGTGACCGCAGTCATGATCGGCATGCTTGTCGCCGACGGGCGGCTCGAGCTCGGCGCCCCCGCGCCGGTGCCCGCCTGGCAGCGCCCGGGCGATGCGCGCAGCGAGATCACGCTGCGCCACCTGCTCCAGATGCGCAGCGGGCTCGATCATACCGAGGCCGGCCCGGTGCCGGTCGAATCGAGCGAGGTGCGGATGCTGTTCCTCGACGGACGCGACGATATGGCGGGCTGGGCCGAGGAGCAGCCGCTCGAGGCCGAACCGGGCGAGCGCTTCGAATATTCCTCCAACACCACCGTCATCCTGGCCGACATCGCCGCCCGCACGCTGACGGACAGCGAGGATCCGGAGGACCGGCGACAGGCGGTGGCGGATTATCTCCATGCGCGGCTGTTCGAACCGCTCGGCATGAGTTCGGTGGTGCCCGAATTCGACGCCAGCGGCACGCTGATCGGCGGCAGCCTGATCCATGCGACCGCGCGCGACTGGGCGCGGTTCGCCGATTTCCTGCGCAACAAGGGCTCCTATCGCGGCGCGCAGCTGGTCCCACGCCAGTGGATCGAGCAGATGGTCACCCCCAGCCCCAAATCGCCGCATTACGGCTATCAGACCTGGCTCAACCGCCCGACCGGAGAGGCCGACCACCCGCTGATCCCCGAGCGCGCGCCCGAAAGCCTGTTCGCGATGATCGGCCATATGGGCCAATATGCGCTGGTCTCGCCCAGCCAGCGGGTGACGCTGGTGCGGCTGGGCCATTCGGACGCCCCGCAGCGCCGGGCGATGCTGCAGCAGGCAGCGGATGTGCTGGAGCTCTATCCGCAGAGCTGAACCGGGATGGTACCCGGCGTCAGTCCGGGAGGTAGAAGGTCCCCTCGACCACAGTCACGCAGGGGCCACCGAGCCAGACGCGGTCGCCCTCGAGCCGGCAAGTGAGATCGCCGCCGCGCTGCGAGGCCTGATGCGCGGTGAAGCTCGTCCGCCCCAGCCGCTCCGCCCAGAAGGGCGCGAGCACCGCGTGGGCCGAGCCGGTTACGCTGTCCTCGGGCACGCCCCAGGCGGGGACGAACACCCGGCTTACGACATCGACGGTGTCGCCCGGTGCGGTGCAGATCGCCATGCGGTCGATCTGTTCGAGCGCGCGCATGTCCGGTGCCATTGCGCGCAGTTGCGCCTCGGATTCCAGCAGGACGATCGAGGTCTCCTCTGTGCCTTCGACCGTGTCGTAGATCGGCGCGTCGATCCCGAGCGCCTCGAGCAGCCCCGGCACGGGGAGTTCCTCGACCCGGCTGGTGGGCAGCGACAGCTCGTAGCCCTCGCCCTGCCGCCGGACATGGAGCAGGCCCGCATGGCGCGTGCGGAAGCTCACCGCCTCCCCCCCGTCGCGCGTGAGCAGCACATGCCCGCTCGCCAGCGTCGCATGGCCGCACAGCTTCACCTCGCTGGTGGGGGTGAACCAGCGCAATTCCCAGTCTGCCGCGCCGCTCTCGTCGCGCACCACGAAGGCGGTCTCGGCGAAATTGTTCTCCTCGGCGATCGCGTGGAGCACCGCGTCGGGGAGCCAGCTCTCGAGCGGCATCACTGCAGCCTGATTGCCCGCGAAGGGGCGGTCGGCGAACGCATCGACATGCCAATAGGGCAGCTTGGTCATGGGGTGGCTCCTCCGAGGCGATCGAATTCGTTTTCCTCGACCAGCGGATTGTTCGGCTCGTCGATATGGCCCTGCGGGTCGATATGGATCAGCAGCTCCATTTCCGGAAACCGCCCGCACAGATCCGCCTCGACCCGCTCGATCACGTCATGCGCCTGCTCGACCGTCATGCTGCCGGGCAGATCGACGTGGAACTGGACGAAATCCTGCGTCCCGCTGGTGCGGGTGCGCAGATCGTGCAGGTTCGAGAGCTCGGGATGGCGCGCCGCAGCCGCGACGAAGGCCTCGCGTTTCTCGTCGGGCCATTCGCGGTCGAGCAATTGATCCACCGCGGTCGAGGCCGCCGACCAGGCGCCCCACAGCAGCCAGGCACCGATGGCGAGGCCGAACAGCGGATCGGCGAGCCCGAAGCCGGCATATTGGTCGAGCACCAGCGCCGCGATCACCGCGAGGTTGAGCAGCAAGTCGGACTGGTAATGAACATGATCGGCATGGATCGCGACCGAGCCGGTGCGCGCGATCACCACTCGCTGCCAGGCGAGCAGCGCAAAGGTGGCGACGATGGCGATAGTCGAAACCGCGATGCCTTCGGGCGCGGCCGCGGTCTCGCCGCCTTCGACCAGCCGCATCGCCGCGCGGAAGATGATCGCGGTGGCGGATATGGCGATCAGCACCACCTGCACCATCGCCGCCAGCGCCTCGGCCTTGCCGTGCCCGAAGCGATGTTCGCGGTCGGCGGGCTGCGCGGCGAACCATACCCCCACCAGCGTCGCGAGGCTGGCGACCAGGTCGAGCGCCGAATCGGCGAGGCTGCCGAGCATGGCGGTCGAACCGGTGCGCCAGCTCGCCCAGGTCTTGAGCGTCACCAGCAGCAAGGCGACCGTGATCGAGGCGACGGCGGCGGAGCGGGCGAGCGTGGAGCGCTTCATGGATAAAGCAGCGTGTCCGTCCACCCCTCGCCCGCACGGGCGAACAGGCGGCGGTCGTGCAGGCGGTTGGGGCGGTCGAGCCAGAACTCGATTCGCTGCGGGGCGAGGCGGAATCCGGTCCAATGGGCGGGGCGGGGGATATCGCCCTCGGGATATTGCTCGGCAAGCGCCTCGACCCGCGCGAAATAGGTCGCTCGTTCGGCCAACGGCCGCGACTGATCCGAAGCCGCCGAGCCGATTTGCGACACCCGCGGGCGCGAATGGAAATAGGCATCCGCCTCGGCGGCGCTCACTTCCTCGAGCGGCCCCTCGATCCGGATCTGGCGGCGCAGGCTCTTCCAGTGGAACAGCAGCGCCGCCTGCATGTTGGCGCGGATTTCCTCGCCCTTGCGGCTCTGCGCATTGGTGAAGAAGGTGAAGCCGCCCGGCCCATGCCCCTTGAGCAGCACCATCCTGAGCGAGGGCGCACCCGAGGGAGTCGCGGTGGCGAGCGCCATCGCGTTCGAATCATTGGGCTCGCTCGCGCGGGCTTCGGCGAACCAGGTCTCGAACAGATCGATAGGATCGCTTTGCGGAATGGCGCTTTTGTTGTCCATGGGACGACGCCCTAACGCCCTCGCCCGCATTGGCAAAGCCATCGTGCTTGCCCTCGGACACTGCTCCACCTAGCTAACACGCCATGGCCGATCCCTATTCCACCCTTGGCGTACCCCGCACCGCGTCCGAAAAGGACATCAAGAGCGCCTATCGCACGCTCGCCAAGGAGCTTCACCCCGACCGCAACACCAGCAATCCCAATGCCACCGAACGCTTTTCCGAAGCGACCAGGGCCTATGATCTGCTGTCGGACAAGGCCAAGCGCGCGCAATACGACCGCGGCGAGATCGATATGGAGGGCAATCCGACCCATCCCTTCGCAGGCGGCGGGGGCGGTTTCGGCTCGCGCGGCCAGTCGCGCGGCCAGGGCGGATACCGGCCCGAGGATTTCCAGCGCGGCGGCACCGAGGACGTCGATTTGAGCGATCTGTTCGAAGGCCTGTTCGGTGGCGGACGAACCACCGGCGCGGGTTTCGGCGGGGGCGCGCGGCGCGGTCCGCAGGCGCCTCCGAGCAAGGGTGCGGATATCGGCTATCGCCTGCGCGTGCCCTTCGTCGAGGCCGCCGCGCTCAAGGATCAGCGCATTACCCTCTCCGACGGCAAGACCATCGATCTCAAGCTGCCCAAGGGCGTGGAAAGCGGCACCCAGATGCGGCTCAAGGGCAAGGGCGAGCAGGGCCCCGGCGGCGCGGGCGACGGGCTGGTGACGATCGAGATCGACAGACATCATGTGTTTCGCCGCGAAGGCGACGATGTTCGCCTCGACCTCCCGATCACGCTCGACGAGGCGGTCGGCGGCGGCAAGGTGCGCGTTCCCACCGTCGATGGACCGGTGATGATGACCATCAAGCCGGGGACCGACGGCGGCACCGTGCTGCGGCTCAAGGGCAAGGGCTTCTCGCGCAAGGCCGGGGGCCGCGGCGACCAGCTGGTCACTCTCGAAATCCAATTGCCCGAGGATCTCGGCCCGCTCGCCGAACGGCTCGAAGGGTGGAAGGACGACAGCGATCCCAGAGCGAAGCTGGGAGTCTAGCCCTTGGCTCCGCACCCTTTGCTGAAGGCTGCGCGGGATGCCGCGCCGGAGAGTTCGCCCGAAATCAAGGAGCGCCCGGTCGAGTCGCTCTCGCCCGAGGCGCGGCGACAACAGGCGCACGGGTTGCACGGGCGCATGGTCCGCCAGCTGGGTCCGGGGACCAAGGCCTGGGAGGTGATGAAACGCACTGCCGTCGGCACCTTCAACGACGGCTTCATCCACGCCGGCAATCTCGCCTATCTGGCGATCTTCTCGATCTTTCCGTTCTTCATTCTGGGCGCCGCGCTGTTCTCGCTGGTCGGCGAGGAAAGCGACCGCGCCGCCAGCATCAACGCCGTGCTGATCGCGCTTCCGCCGGTGGTGGGCAATGTCATCGAACCGGTGGCGCGCGACGTGATCTCGGCGCGCAGCGGCTGGCTGCTGTGGGCCGGCGCGCTGGTCGCGCTGTGGACCGTGGGCAGCTTGGTCGAAACCATCCGCGACATCCTGCGCCGCGCCTATGGCACCAAGATGATGTACGCCTTCTGGAAATACCGTCTGCTTTCAGCCGGGGTGATCGTCGGCGCGGTCGTTCTGCTGATGCTCTCGCTCATCGCGCAGTTCCTGATCGGCGCCGCGCAGGAGGTGATCCAGGCCTATTTCCCGCAGCTGGTCGACCGGGTCAACGATCTGCGGCTGACCCGGATCGTCCCCGCGCTCGGGCTGTTCGGATCGCTCTACCTGATCTTCTACACGCTCACGCCTTCGCAATACCGCGACAACCGCTACCCCAAATGGCCCGGCGTGCTGCTGACGACGGTGTGGTGGATCCTGGTCGCGGTCCTGATGCCGATCGTGTTGCGCAGTTTCTTCACCTACGATCTCACCTATGGCAGCCTTGCCGGGATCATGATCGCGCTGTTCTTCTTCTGGCTGGTGGGGCTGGGCGTGGTGCTCGGCGCCGAACTCAACGCCGCTCTGGCCGAAACCCCCGAGGAAGAACGCCACGCGCTCGCCGCGGACGAACCGGGCACGCAACACCACGAAACGAACACCGAAGGGAATGCCGAATGAGCGGATTGATGGCAGGCAAACGGGGGCTGATCATGGGCCTCGCCAACGACAAGTCGCTGGCCTGGGGCATCGCCAAGAAGCTGCGCGAACAGGGCGCCGAACTGGCCTTCTCCTATCAGGGCGAGGCGCTGAAGAAGCGTGTCGGCCCGCTTGCCGCGCAATTGGACAGCGATTTCGTCTTCGAATGCGACGTCTCCGACATGGACGCGCTCGACGAGGCCTTCGCCGCGCTCCGATCACGCTGGGAGACGATCGATTTCGTGGTCCACGCGATCGGCTTCTCGGACAAGAACGAGCTGCGCGGCCTCTACGTCGACACCAGTCTCGACAACTTCCTGATGACGATGAACATCTCCGCCTATTCGCTGGTGGCGGTCGCCAAGCGGGCGCGCGCCATGATGCCCTCGGGCGGCTCGATCCTGACCTTGACCTATTACGGCGCCGAGAAGGTCATCCCGCATTACAACGTCATGGGGGTCGCCAAGGCGGCGCTGGAATCGAGCGTACAATACCTCGCCAACGATCTCGGCCCCGAGAACATCCGCGTCAACGCCATCAGCGCGGGTCCGATCAAGACGCTGGCCGCCAGCGGAATCGGCGACTTCCGTTACATCCTGCGCTGGAACGAGCTCAATTCGCCGATGCGCCGGAACGTCACGATCGACGATGTCGGCGGGTCGGGGCTCTACTTCCTGTCAGACCTGTCATCGGGTGTCACCGGCGAGGTCCACCATGTCGACGGCGGCTATCACGTGGTGGGAATGAAGCAGGAAGACGCGCCGGATATCGCGCTGGATTGAACTGACCGGATCGCCATCGAGCAAGCCCCGATTCCCGTCACCCGGGCTGCGCCTCTATCGAGGCCGGTCTTGCGCCGCGCGCGTCTGGCGATCGGCTATTTCGTAGGGCGATGTCGCATTCGCAGTGGGATCGTAATTGCGGTCGATGCGGTTGCGGATGCGATTCTGAATCCGATTGTTGATCCGCGAATCGATGCGGCCCAGCGGCTCCTGAATCGCCGGGCCGTCGCGCACGGTTTGGCGCTGGCCGACCTCGCCAATGCCGGTCTCTGCGGTGCGGGCGGTCCGTTGCAGTCCCTCGTTCTGGGTTTCCGCCTGGTCGATCTCCTCCGCTTCCTCGGTGGGATCCTGCGGCGGGATTTCCTGCGCTGAGGCCGGCACTGGGACCCCGGCCAGCACCGCCGCCGCGCCCAGCAACACCCATCTGTCTGGTCTTGCACGCATCATCGTACTTCTCCTGACGGAACGAGCGCTGCCCGTTCGATCTGGCCCGACACGCCGGTGATGTCATCCGATGCGCGCGCGATCAAGGACAGGATTTGCACGGCGCAATCGCCCGGAACGCTGACTTGCCCCCCGAATGCGCCATTCTCGATGTCCGAATTGGGGACCTCGACGCGTCCAAGCTCGCGCCCGTCTTGACAGAGCAGCGCCCAATAGGGACGCGACCGTTCGGATTGCTCGATGCCCCGGCTGCGTCCCGAGATCCGGTACGTACCCGGCGGAAGCAGCTGGGTTTGCTGCACCAGCGTGCCTCCGGTTGAAGGGGGCAGCGAGAAATCGAGGATTCCGCCCTCACCCTCTTGCAGAATGGCGGCGGAAACCCCCGACTGGGCGCTTGGCATCCAGTCGAAAACGGCCCGGATATCAGCATTCAGGGCAAAATCCGGGTCGCGCGAGCGGTTGCGCACCGCATCGCGGCGGAATTCGGAATAATAGCTCCAAGCCGGTTGGATTTCTCCCTGGGCAAGCAGTGCATTGACCAAGGCTGCCCGCAGATCATCGTTGACGGGCAGATCCACCGCTTCGCCTTCGCGGAAAAAGGCCAGTCCGGCCACCGGAGCAATCCCGCTGGTGGCGACCCGCTGCAGAAAGCTATTGGCCCAGACAGGATCGCTGGCCATTATCGGCAGGAGGCCAGCCCGCACCTTCGGTTCAGCCAAGGCCGAGACCAGATTGGGCAAGAGCAGGTTCGGCGCTTCCTTGGAGGTGCGCAGTGCAATGTCGTAGCTGCGCAAGGCGGCGGCGATATCTCCGCGATTGACCGCTTCCTCGATCGCCCAGATTTGCGGCCGAAGTTCGCGCCGCGAAAGCCGCAGCGAATATTGGAAAATCTCCCTTGCCCGCTCGGTTTCTCCCCGCAATTGCGCCTGCAGCCCGAGCACATTGAGCGCTTCGACGGCGGTCGGATCTTGGCGCAGCGCAAGGCGCGCCAGGCGGGCCGCGTTCGAATCCGCAGCCTCGCTCGGTGCCATGGTGAACGCCTGCTGGGCGCTCGCGGCAAGAATGACCCCGTTGCCTGGAGCGAGCATCGCAGCGCGCGCGGGGTCTACTTTTTCAACCAGCCGCGCGAAAGAATCGGCAACGCTGACCAGGCCGAGCGTAACGGCGCCCAGCGCGAGCGCGCCGCGCCCCATCCAACTGCGCAGCGAGCGACGCGGTGCCGTGCGACGGGAGACGGAGCGGCGGCTTCGCTTCGGCATCAGGCTGACGCTGTTTTCGCGTCTCGCCCGTAACCGTAGCCATAATCGTAATCATAGCCGAAGTGCGCTTTGCGGGCGTCGAATTTGGTGACGATCCCCCCGAACACCTTGACCCGAGCACTGACCAAACGTCCGAGCGCGGTCTTCACCTGGGTGGTCCGAATTCCGTGGGATTCGACCGCATAGATGACGCCTTCCATCTGCGAGCCGATCAGCGGCGCATCGGCGAGGCCGAGGACCGGAGGGCTGTCGACCACGACGTGATCGTAGGTGACCAGCAGCCGCTCGACCATCTGGGAAAGGCGGTTGCCGGTGAGCAGTTCGGCCGCATTGGGCGGGATGGGGCCGGAAGTCATCGCATCCACGCCAAGGTCCTCTATCCGGAAGATCAGGCTGTCGAGCGCATCTTCGCCGGTGAGGAAATTGCTCAATCCGCGGTCGTGGTCGACGCCGGCCAACTGGTGCACCGACGGCGAGCGCATGTCGCCGTCCACCAAGATGACCTTGCGCCCCTGGCGCGACAGGATCGTGGCAAGTGCCAACGCGGTCGTGGACTTTCCTTCGCCAGGACGCGTGGACGTCACCGAAAATGCGCGTGGAATGCCATGCTCGGTCGTGAAACCGAGATTCGTCTGAACCGCCAGATAGGCGTCGACCAGTTCGGATTTGCGATCGGTCAGCGCTTCCAGGGGGGTCTCTTCCTCGACCTTCGGCACCGAACCGAGCAGCGGCAGACCGAGACGGCGCTGCAATTCGGTCGGGTCGCCGATGGACTCGTCCAGCTGCTCGAGACCCAGGGCGATCGCCACCCCGATCAGCAAGCCGCCCAGAAGCGCGATAAGCATGTTGAGGACCAGGCGCGGGCTCGACGGAATTTGCGGGATATCGGCCAGATCGACGATCGCGATATTGTTGACCCCGACGCCGCCGGCGATGCCGATCTCCTCGAATCGCTGGAGAAGGCCGTCGTAGAGAGCCTGGTTGGTGTCCACTTCCTGCTCGAAAATATTGTACTGGATCGAGCGCCGACGCAGGTCGAGATACTCTTCCTTCAGAGCGTTTACCCGCGTCTCGAGTGCGCTTTCGCGCTGGACCGCCTGGCGATATTCGGCCTGCACCGAGCCAGATACGCGCGATTCCTCGCGCGTGATCGCGCTGTCCAGCGCATCGATCTGCTGTTCGATCGCCTGCGCTTCAGGATAGCCCGGTTCGAACCGAACCATCAATTGCTGATATTCCGCCGCCAATTCGGCCCGCCGCTGGCGCAAATTGTTGATCGCGGTGTTTTGCAGGGCTGCGGCGGTGCCGCCCGCGCTGCCGGCCTGGCGGAAGCGCGATTCGGCAGCGATGCGATCGGCAATCGCCTCGCTCAACGCCGAATTGAGAGCGGCAAGATTGTCCGCCACGATCGGGCGCTCTTGCGCGCCTTCGCTGGTAGCCGGGAGATTGATGATCTCCTGGTTCGAGGCGTAGGTGACCAACTGGCGCTGGGATTCGTCGAGCCGCTGCTTGTAATCGGTGAGCTGGCGCTGAAGTGCGTCGCGGCCGTAGGAGGTCGACTGAAGCTTGCGCTCCAGATTGGATTCGATGAAGTTTTCCGCCCAGGCATTGGCCACGCTGGCGGAGAATGCGGGATCCGGACTGGTGAAGCGAATATCCACCAGCCGAGACAGACGGGTCGGCTCGATGCTGACATGGTCCAGCAGGACTTCGCCCGCGATCCGCAGACGCTGCGCCCGTCCCTGCGCCGGGAAACGACCGTTATTGATCGCAAAGGCTGCCTCGCCTTCTTCCGCGGCGCCGAACATTTCGTAAAAATCGGGATCGTCGACCAGGTTCAGTTCGGTAGCCACCCGTTCGGCAAGCGTTCGAGCGCGCAAGAGGCCGTATTGGGTCTGATAGAACTCCTGATCCGCAACGCTGGTTTCGCGTTCGACACCTTCGAAACTCGTAACCTGGTCGGATTCCCGCAGAATCTCGATCGTCGAGGCGGCGGTATACTGCGGGGTCATCAGCAAGGTGACGACGAGCCCGAGCGCCATCACGGCTATGGTCGCCCCAAGAATGACCCAGCGCCAGCGCAGCGCAATGCGCATGTAGTGCTGGAGGATAGAAGGCTCCTCCAGCGCGATTGCCGAATTGTAGGGGGCACTCGCCTCAGGGTTTCGATCGGAGCGCCGCTCGTCGGGGCTGCTTGCAAAGGTGTTCATAATTTTGACGGATCTAACGCTGTAAAATTGCTATGACCGGTGCGGCAAGAAGCGGGGCAACACCGATGAAGTCGCGGAACAGGCGCCGCTGCGGGCTATCACCGACCACGATCAGATCGTTGGCGTAAATCTCCGGATCTGCATAGAGACCGCGGCGGATGGCGCCGATGTTGTAGAGGCCCGCAAGCCGCTGACCATCGACGGTGCGAAGAATGACGACATCCTCTTCCTTGGCGAACTCGGTCAGACCGCGGGCCGAGGCTACCGCGCGCAGTAAGGTCATCTGGTTGGTTACCGGATAGAGACCTGGCTCCACGACCTGCCCATCGACGGTAACAACCTGGCTGACCGAACTGTTGATGTTGATCGTCACATCGGGATCGCGAACGAAATTCTGAGCCAGCGCGACTTCGATGTCGCGGGCAAGCTCGGCCGCGGTCTTGCCTCCGGCATCGACCGCCCCGATCAGCGGCATGGCGATCCGGCCGCTGGTATCGACCTGCATTTGCCCGCCGAGCTCGGGAATGCCGAAGACGCGCACCGTGATCGTATCGAGCGGGCCGATCAGCGCAACTCGGTCGGCTGCGGCCAGATCGGTGCGACCGGGTGCCGGAAGCGTCATGCTGTCTTCGATGACGGTCAGATCGGCAGTCGATTGAATGGGCGGCTGCCCAGCGCAGCCGACCAGGCCAACACCGGCCGATATGCAAAGGAAAAAATTACGCATTTTGAGATGAAAGGTCCGGTTCGACGGCAAGATGGCGCCTTATAAGAGGGGGGTTTGCGAACGTAAAGAAAAGATGCCGCTGCTCGACAGCAGCGGTTCGGGCTCCTCGCCTAGAGAGAATGCCTGCCAACAGCTCGGTCGGCGGGACCCGCGCAGCATGCATTGGCCGCGATCCGAGGGCGCGGAGAAAACATCGGCGTGTCAAATGGATGGAGCCGACGTCCGCAGCGCTAGGCCTGTGTTCGAAGGGCCGGTGCGAGCGGGCGATTTGATGTTTTGCGCAAATCCAATTGTGGCATTAGTAGGCCCATGCTCCATTTGAGAACCTCGCGCCCTCGCCTTCCTGCAATCTTGGTGATGTCCGTTTCGCTGCTGCTTGCGGCATGCAGCTCCGGGGAACCGGCGCCTGCACCAGGCGAAACGCCGGATCGGGCGCGCGAATTCAGCGAAGAGGACAAGCGGGCGGCATTGGCGCTGTCGATCGGCAACGTTCAGGCGCTGTCGGCTGAAACGAGCGCTTACGACCGCGCCCAGACTTGCAGTATCGCGCTGGAATCGGTGTATGCGCAACTGTCCGAAAGCGGCCAGCTCGACACGGCGATGATCAACGCAATCGATCAGGTCCGCACGGTGTACAACAACCAGGTGCAGCAACTCGGCTCTGCGGAAAACAAATCCACCGCCGATATCGCGGCAGATCGCCTGCAGCGGGCCGAAGAAATCCCCGAACCCAGTGAACGCGGCCAGATTGCGATCGGCTGTCTGCGCGCGATGAGTTGAGCGGACTGACGCAGAGAAGTTTCGGGCGGAGAGTGCGATGCGGGTTCTAGTCACCGGAGCGGCCGGGTTCATCGGTAACGCCGTCTCGATGGCGCTGATGGCGCGCGGCGACGCGGTGCTCGGGATCGACAATTGCAACGATTATTATTCGCTGGCGCTCAAACGCGCACGGCTCGAGCGGGCGCGCATTGCAGCTGATGGGGCGTTCGATTTTCTCGGGGTGGATTTCGCCGATCCGGCTGCGCTTGGCGCGGCCCTGGAGGGCAAAGAGTTCGACCGCATCGTCCACCTGGGTGCGCAGCCGGGCGTGCGCTATTCGCTCGAAAATCCGCGCGCCTATGCCCATTCGAACATCGCCGGTCATCTCGAATTGCTCGAAGTGGCGCGCCACCGCAAGGTCGAGCATATGGTCTACGCCAGCTCCTCCTCGGTCTATGGCGGCAATGCCAAGCTGCCGTTCTCGGTCGAGGATCGCGCGGATCACCCGGTCTCGCTCTATGCCGCGACCAAGCGCGCCGACGAGCTGATGAGCGAGACCTATGCGCATCTTTACCGCATCCCGCTGACCGGGTTGCGCTTCTTCACGGTCTATGGCCCCTGGGGCCGCCCAGACATGGCCCCGTGGCTGTTCACCAGCGCGATCCTCGAGGGACGGCCGATCAAGGTCTTCAACCACGGCGATATGTACCGCGACTTCACCTATATCGACGATATCGTCGCGGGCGTGCTGGCCTGTCTGGATTCACCGCCTCCAGACGACGGCACGCCCAAGGCTGGCGGCAGCACCAAGCCGCATGCGCTCTACAACATCGGCAACAACCGCTCGGAACATCTGCTCGAGGTGATCGCGCTGTTCGAGGAGGCATGCGGGCGCAAGGCGGAGCGTATCCTGCTGCCGATGCAGCCGGGCGATGTCGAGAGAACCTATGCCGATATTGAAGCGATCCGAAACGATCATGGCTATGAGCCAACCACCTCGATTGCCCAAGGCGTGCCGCAATTCGTGCGCTGGTACCGCGACTATCACGGCGTCTAGACGGCGGCGGCGCGGATCGGGCCAGGCTCAGGCGACGTCGGGCCAGATGCCCCTCGTATCGTAGACCAGCGCGCCTTCGCGCTCCTCGGGCGGGACGACCTTGAAGATGTCGTGATCGACCAGCACCACGATGATGCCGCATTCCTCGAGCGCGGTGTCGAGATCGACCAGAAGGGCGCCCGTCCCGTCGAATTCGGGCGGGAGTTCACCGGCATAGGGTTCGACAACATGGACCCGCTCGCCGAATTCGCGCGCCAGCCCGGCGGCGACGAAGCGCGCGGGACTTTCGCGGAAATCGTCGATGTTCGCTTTGAAGGCCAGTCCGAGGCAGGCGACCCGCTGATCGGGATGCGCCGCAATCAGCGCCGTGGCGCGGGCCAGCACATGCGCCATCTTGGCGTCGTTGGTCTCACGCGCCTGACGAATGATCCGGGCATCATCGGGCGCACCATGGACGATGAACCAGGGATCCACCGCGATGCAATGGCCGCCGACCCCGGGCCCGGGGCTGAGGATGTTGACCCGCGGGTGGCGGTTGGCGAGGCGGATCACCTCCCAGACGTCGAGCCCCTGCCGGTCGGCGATCATCGAAAGCTCGTTGGCGAAGGCGATGTTGACGTCGCGAAAGGCGTTTTCGACCAGCTTGGTCATCTCCGCCGAACGGACATCGGTGGTAACGCATTCGCCCTTCACGAAGCGCTTGTAGAAGGCCAGCGCCTTGCGCGCGCAGCGCGGAGTGATGCCGCCGATCGAGCGGTCGTTGTGAGTCAGCTCCTCGAGAATCTTCCCCGGCAGCACGCGCTCGGGGCAATAGGCGATCGAGACGTCGGGCGTGCCTTCGCACAGGCCGGGCAGCGCCAGGTCGCTGCGCTCACGGGCGATCAGATCGCGCAAAGCTCCGGTGGTTCCCACCGGGCAGGTCGATTCGAGGATCACCGTGTCGCCCTTCTTGAGCACACTCGCGATCTGGGCTGCGGCCGCCATCACATAGCTGGTGTCGGGCGTGTGATTGCCGTCCTTCGCGAAAGGCGTGGGCACCGCGATGACGAAGACATCGGCGGGCGCGATCCGGGTCGAGGCCGTGAGCAGCCCGCGCTGGACCGCCGCCTGTACCAGCCCGTCGAGATCGACCTCCTCGATATGGATTTCGCCGCGATTGATCGTGTCGACCACGCTCTGCGAGACGTCGAGCCCGTGGACCGGGCAGCCCGAGCGGGCGATGATCGCCGCTGTGGGCAAGCCGATATAGCCCAGGCCGATGACGCAGACGTCGGGTTTGATATCACCGCGCATGAATAGCGTTTCCCTGAAGTGTTCGCCCCGGCCCTAGTCTCTGTCGGTAAATTTTACAGTAACGCGTGCGCGCAAACCGGTGCGGATCACTCCGCGAGCAGATCGCAGATCCGCAGCGCCGAGCATCCGTCGCCGAAGGGATTGTGCGCGCGGGCCATGGCGGCATAGGCCTCCGCGTCGTCGAGCAGCCGTGCCGTCTCGGCTACGATGACGTCGGGATCCGTCCCGACCAGCCTCGCGGTTCCGGCCGCGACTCCTTCGGGCCGCTCGGTGGTCTCGCGCATCACCAGGACCGGCTTGCCCAGCGCGGGCGCCTCTTCCTGCACCCCGCCGCTGTCGGTCAGCATCAGCGTGGCAATATCGAGCAGGCGGGCGAAATGCGGATAATCGAGCGGTTCGATCAGCGCGACATTGTCGAGCCCGGCGAGCTCGGCCTCCATCACAGCGCGGACATTGGGGTTGAGATGGACCGGGAAGATCACCGCGACATCGTCGCGCTGCGCGATCCGCCGCACCGCCTCCGCGATCCCGCGCATCCCCTCGCCGAAATTCTCGCGGCGATGGCTGGTCACGCCGATGATCCGCTTGCCCGCAAAGCGCTGCTCGAGCGGGACGAGACCGGAAGCCAGATCGGGCTGCGCGGCGATCTTCGCCGTGACCCATTGCAGCGCGTCGATCACCGTGTTGCCGGTGACCTGGATGGTCGCGGGATCGACATTCTCGCGCCGCAATGCGGCGGCGGCGGTCTCGGTGGGTGCGCAATGCAGCGCGGCGAAAGTGCCGACGACCTTGCGGTTGACCTCCTCGGGCCAGGGATGGTGGATGTCGCCGCTGCGCAGGCCTGCCTCGACATGGCAGACCGGGATCTGGCGGTAATAGGCCGCGAGCGCACCGGCCATCACCGTGGTGGTGTCGCCCTGGACCACGACCCGGTCGGGCTTTTCGCGATCGAGCACCTCCCCGATCCCGGTCAGCGCACGTGCGGTCAACGCATCGAGCGTCTGCCCCGGGGTCATCAGGTCGAGATCGTGATGCGGCGCGATGCCGGTAATCTCGAGCACCTGATCGAGCATGCCGCGGTGCTGCGCCGAGACGCAGACCCGCGAGACGAAGCGCTCGTCCGCCTCCAGCGCGTGGATCAGCGGGAACAGCTTGATGGCTTCGGGACGAGTCCCGAACACGGTCAGAATCTTGCGCGGCTGGGTCATCCCTGCCGCTCTAGCGCAGTTCGAGGGCCCGTGTCAGTCCCGCATCACGAGCCGGGTTCGCGCGCCGGGACCTGCGGTCCGAGCGGCTGGACGATTTCGCTGTCGTCGTCGAACGGCGTATCCTTCGACGGCTCGGCCGGCGGGATGCGTTCGGAACGATCGATGAGCGGCGGCGGCGAGGCGTCGCGCGCAGTCGCGGACAGTTCGGCATCGCGCTGGCTTTCGAGCCGCTCGAGATATTCCTGCTCGATCTGCTCGACGCGTTCCTGCTCTTCGGCGGCAAGTTCGTCGATCTGCGCCAGCCGTTCGGCGCGCGCCGCCTCGATCAACTGACCGAACCGGACCGAGGAGGCATTCTCGCGGTCGGCATAGGCAGCGGCAATCATTTCCTGGGTGCAGCCGCTCGAACCGCCAAGGCCGACGGGGCTGCAAGACAGGATACCGAAATCGCCGACGATATCGAGCCGCTCGACCCGCTCGGCCCAGCTCGTGTTGGCCGGATTGTCGCTGTAGCGCAGCGATTCGGGGATGCGGAAGCGGTCGGCCTCGGGCAGCCGGGCGACCACGACGATCTCGTCGCCGACGGGCTCGGGCGCGGCATCGTCGCCGTAGAGGATGACCATATTGACCTTGTCCCCGCCGCTGCCCTGGGCGGCGAGCGGGCTCGCAAGACAGGCTGCGGCGGCGAGCATCAGGGCGGCAAGCGGGCGTCTGGTCATGGTAATCCTCTCAACGGCCCGTCAGTAAGGGCGCGGCGGCGTGAATAAGTCCTGAAGCGCGCCGGAACGCGCGGCGTTCCCCGTTCAGATGCGCTCGGACACCTTGATCGCGGTGCGGCAACCCAGTCGGATCAGCCCCGAGAGCAGCGGATAGGCGGGCGCGTTTTCGGCCCCGGCGGCGAGCGCGGCATCGCGGTGCTCGCGCTCGTCCTCGCGGAATTCGGCGATCATTCCGGCCAGTTCGGGATCGCCGCCATCCTCCTCGAGCTCGTCGAGCTGGTCCGAATAGTGGCGGTCGATCTCCTCCTCGACTGCGGCGGTGCAGGCCATCGCCGCCTCGGGGCCGAGCAGCGCGGTCGCCGCGCCCAGCGCATAGCCCGCGACCGACCAGAAGGGCTGCAACGCGGTAGGACGGACGCTGCGACGCGCCATCAGCGCATCGAATTTGGCGCGATGCTGCGCTTCCTGTTCGGCCATGCCCGCGATCTCCGCCGAATGCGGCCCGCGGTCGCCCATCACCGCCAGCTGGCCGGCATAGATGCGGGTCGCGCCGAACTCGCCCGCCTGGTCGACGCGGATCATGCGGTGGATGTCAGGCTTGGGCATGAGGCTTGCTCCGTGAAAGCAGAATGAGGATCGCGAGGCCCCCGGCGATCGAGATGATGAAGTTCCAACCTGCCAGCGAAACCCCCAACAGGCTCCAGGGTGCCTCGTCGCAGCGGATCATCGGAGCATTCATGATCGAATCCAGCGCGCTGATCCCGTCTTGTGGGACAATGGTGGCGCAGCCCGTCAGCCCTTCCCACCAGCCATATTCGACCCCGGCATGAAACCCGCCGATCGCCCCGGAAACCAGAATCGCCAGCGCGGCGAGCGCGACCCACAAGCCTGCGCGCGGCGCGCGGAACGAAAGCAGCGCCAGCGCGATCGCGGCGAAGTGCGGCCAGCGTTGCCACCAGCACATTTCGCAAGGATGCAGGCCGAAGCCGTATTCCGAGATATAGGCGCCCCCGAGCAGGAGGGCGGGAATCCCAAGGGCCAGTTGCCGCGCGAGGCGGAAGGATGGCGAAACGGTCATCGAGCCTCGATAGCGCCGTTAGCGCCGGGCCGCCACCGCATTGGGCGAGGTGCGGCGCAGCGTTTCGAGCGCGTAATGCAGCTGGAAATCCTCGATGCCTTCGTCCTTGAGTTCCTCGGCGGTCTTGGTGAAGCGGGGGTCCTCGCGCTTGTCGGTCTCGAGCGCCGAATCCTCGAGCTTCAGCTCGTTGATCAGATGTCCGCGCAGATCCGATTCGCGCATGGTGAAGCGCGAGCGCTTGGCCAGATCGGGATCGGACAATTGCGGGACCGCGATATCGGGCTTGATCCCGCCTTCCTGCACCGAATGGCCGGCTGGGGTGTAATAGCGCGCGGTGGTGAGCTTCAGGGCCGAATCGCGGCCCAGCGGCAGCAGCGACTGGACGCTGCCCTTGCCGAAGCTGCGATCGCCCATGATCACCGCGCGGCGATGATCCTGCAGCGCGCCGGCGACGATTTCGGAGGCAGAAGCCGAGCCAGCATCGATCAGGACCACGATTGGCACGCCCTCGGCGATATCGCCACGGAACACGGTCTCCGCCTCGTAGACCACGCTTTCGCCCCGCGCGCGGCCGCGCTGCGAGACGATGCGGCCATCGTCGAGGAACAGGTCGGACAGAGCCACCGCCTCGTCGAGCGAGCCGCCCGGATTGGAGCGCATATCGAGCACGAGACCGCTCAAGCGTCCGCTGGCCTGCTGCTTGAGGGCATCCCACGATGCGAGGACATCGCTGCCGACATCGCGCGAGAATTCGTTGACCATGATGTGGCCGATGTTGCCCGGCATGAGTTCATGGGTGACCGGCTCGAGCTCGATCACGCCGCGGGTCACGCTGACATCGAAAGGTTCGTCGCGGCCCGGGCGGAAGATGGTCAAGCGGATCGCACTGCCGGCGGGTCCGCGCATCCGTGCCACCGCTTCGTCGAGGTCGCCGCCGTAGATCAGTTCGCCGTCGAGATGGGTGATGTAGTCGCCCGCCTTCATCCCGGCATCCTCGGCGGGGCTGCCGCGGAAGGGCGAGATCACCTTGACCGCGCCATCCTCGAGCACGACCGAGAGGCCGAGGCCCGAATAATTGCCGTCGATCATCGTCTCGAGCCGCTGAAGGTCCGAACCGTCGAGATAGGCCGAGTGCGGATCGAGCGCGGCGAGCATGCCGTCGATCGCGCCGCGGATCAGCACATCGTCCTCGACCGGTTCGACATAGCTCGCCTTGATCCGCTGGTAGGCGGCGAAAAGGCTGGCGAATTCCGGCCCTGCGCGCGCATCCACCTGCGCCAGACCGGCGGTGGTGGCGGGGATCAGGGCGACCGCGGTGACCAGCGCGGCGCTGCGGGCGAGTTCGGCGAATTTCATGGCAGGTGTCCAATCATGTCTCGCGCCATTCTATCCACTGTGCGCGGTTAACGCTAGCTGAGGATCGACGACCGGTCCTGCGCGACCTGCAGGCGCATCGGCAGGCGCAGCGGCACGCAGGCCCTGCGATCCTGTCAGACGATGAAATCGAGCGGATTGACCGGTTCGCCCTCGCGGCGAAGCTCCAGCGCGACCAGGGGATCGCGCAGCTCCGCCATGCCGAGCGGCGAGCCGGCGACGACGTTCTGGCCGACCCGCGCCGCCAATTCCGACAGTCCGGTCACCAGGCTGGTCCAGCCATTGGCGTGCTCGATGATGACGATGGTGCCATAGCCGCGGTAGGGGCCTGCGAAGGCGATCCGCCCCGCCCCCGGGGCGACGACCTGCGCGCCGCTGCGCGGAAGGAGCTGCAATCCGTTGCGCCGTCCTCCGCCATCCTCGCGTGACCCGAAGGCTGCCACCAGCCGCCCGTCCACCGGCAGGCGATAGCGGCGGGGTGGGGCGGTGGCGGACGGCGTGGGCGAAGGCGGCGGCGCGGCAGCGGCGGTGCGGGCCAGGGAGGGATCGGAGAGGCGCGGGATCGGACCCGGGAGCGCCGCCAGCCGCTCGCGCAGATCGCCGACTTGTTCGAGTTCCTCGATCAACCCGTCGATGTCGCGTGCGCGCTCGCCCAAGGCGAGAGCACGCAGCGCCTCGCGATCCGCCGCTCCGGCCGCCCGGCGGGCATCGATCCGCTCGCGCTGCGCCATGGCGACCAGTTCGGTGCGGCGCTGCGCCAGCTGCGCTTCGCTGGCGCGGCGCGCGGCGACATTGTCGCGCGCCTCCCCCTGCAGCACGGCGGCGCGGTCGAGCTCGGCGCGCAGATCGGCGGTGGTTTCGCGCACCAGCGGCACGGTGCTGTCGAGCACGGCGCCGAGATAGACCGTGTCGCGCAGCGAGCCGGGAGCCAGCAGGCTGAGCGAGAGCGGGCGCCGGACCAGCGTCTGCAGCGCGCTGGTGAGCTGGACGATCGGTTCGCGGCGCTCGCCCAGCCGGATGTCGAGCAGACGCCGTTCGGTGTTGATCAGGGCAAGCTGCGCCTCGGCGATGCCGATCCCTGCCTCGACCTGCTGGATCCGCGCCGCCAGCGCGGCGGATTCGGCCTGCGCCTTGTCCGAGGCCTGCGCCGAACTGGCGGCCTCGCGCTCGAAGCGCTCCGCGCGGGCGCGGGCGCGGACCGCCTGCTGGCGCGCCAATGCAAGCGCGGCGCGTGCCTGCGGCGCATCCTCGAACCGCGAGGCGGATTGCGCCTGGCCCGGCCCGTCGGCGCCCAGCCAGAAGCAGAGCGCAAGAAGGCCCAGCAGGCTGGCGGCAAGAACGCGCGTCATGACGTCACTATAACGGACAGGTCACGCACGATGATAGGGGTGCCCGGCGATGATGGTGGTCGCGCGGTAGAGCTGTTCGGCCAGCATCGCGCGCGCCAGCAGATGCGGCCAGGTCGCCTTGCCGAAAGCGAGCAGCAGGTCCGCCCCGGCGCGCTCCTCGGGCGAATGGCCGTCGGCGGCGCCCAGTACGAAGCGAGCCTCGCGGATGCCGTCATCGCGCCAGCGCTCGAGAATAGCGGCGAATTCCTCCGAGCCCAGATCGCGTCCGCGCTCGTCGAGCAGCACGGTGCGATGCGGGGTCTGGGGCTCGGGTGCGCGCCCCCCGGTCTCCGGCAGTTCGGTGAAGCGGGTCGGCCAGGTCAGCCGCTTTTCGTAACGGGCGACCAGCTCGGCTTCGGGACTGCGGCCCAGCTTGCCGCGTGCGATCACATGGAGCAGCACGATCGCGTTCCCGGTGAGAGGGTGGGCCTAGGCCGTGCCAGCGGCGCCGGCCGGCGGCGCGTCGCCGAAGGCCCACATCCGCTCCAGATTGTAGAAGCTGCGGACCTCGGGGCGAAACAGATGAACGACGATATCGCCGGCATCGAGCAGCACCCAGTCGCCCGCGGGCAGGCCTTCGAGCTTGACCGGACCGAAGCCGGCCTTCTTGATCTTCTCCGCCAGCTTCTGCGCGATCGAGGCGACCTGACGCGTCGAGCGGCCCGAGGCGATCACCATGTGATCGGCGATCGAGCTTTTGCCTTCGAGGTCGATGGTCACGACCTCCTGGGCCTGATCGTCCTCGAGATGCTGCAGGACGAGGTCGAGCAGCGGATCGGTGCCGTCGCTATGCATCGACGGAGCCTGAGCGGTGTCGGCGGCTGCCGACAATGTGTGCGCCTGAGTCATCGGCGTGGATCATACTCCTGTAGAGAAAAAGAGAGGGCATGAAGACACAACGCACGTCATCGTGCTTGTGTTTCCTCGTCCATGCCGGTCGGGGTTCTGCCTTCGGGATCGATTCGGACGGCGCGATCGGCAATCAACCGGCGTGTCACCTGGTCGCGCAAAGATCGCGAACCGAGGCGTTCAACCCAGTCGGGATCGGCCCGGCGGATGGCCGTGGCCGAGCTTTCGTCCGGATCGAAACGCAGAATCACCAGAGCCGGCGCACTCCAATCGTCCCCTCTTGCAAGACTGGCGGCGGAAACGGAAAAGCGCCGCAGCCAGGCCATCGCGGGGCTCGCGAGGGCAGCGCCATCATAGCCGGGTCGGGCGATCACCGCAATCGGCATGCTGCGGGCAATGCCGCGCCAGTCGCGCCAGCGGTGAAATTGCGCCAGATTGTCGGAGCCCATCAGCCAGCAGAAGTCGAATTTGCGATAGCGGCGGCGCAGAACCTTTAGAGTATCGACGGTGTAGCGGGTGCCGAGTTCTCGCTCGATCGCAGTCACGCGTATCGGCGCGCGGCGCGCCTGCAGCGTGGCGGAGGCGAAGCGGGCCGCGAGCGGGGCCATCCCGGCCTCGGGCTTGAGCGGATTGCCGGGCGAGACCAGCCACCAGACTTCGTCGAAACCGAGCGCCTGCTTCGCGAAGAGTGAAATCCGGCGGTGCCCGCCATGCGCCGGATTGAAACTGCCGCCCAATAGCCCGATCCGTCGGCGCGCCCGCGATCGGGCGCTCACAAACGAACTCGGAACACGGAAGAAACCTCGGGACGACCGGGTGCGAGAGGGGGAATGGCAGGCACGCGACTCGCGTAGCAGGCCGATTCGGCGCTGTCAGCTTGCAGGGCGAGAGGCGAATCCCCGGAGGATCGACACATTCCAAAACGCTGCAGCGCGTTTCGTTCCCGCGAATCACAATAAAATTCGCTGCCGATCAACCGTTCATCCCGCCACGCTTTCGCTCTGGCCATTTCTGCGGGCTGAGATTCGCATGGCTTAACAATCGCTGTTAGTGGCCGGGGCGAGGGTCTGAAGTCAAAAAGACGGGGTCGAATTTGTCCGATAATACCACCGCTGGCGGCTGGGTTCGCCGTGTGCGCAGCTGGTTTCCCGACCGGGAATTCTTCATGCGCTCCGAGGGCCAGGTCCGCTTCGTGACCGTCTCCTCGCGAGTTCAAATGACCGCCGCCGGTCTCGGCGCGGCGGCTCTGTTCGCTTTCATCGGGACGTTGGGAGCGATCAGCTGGTCGCAATACCGCGCGTCCACCGATCGCGTCGTGCTTGCCGAGCGCGAACACCGGGTCGCTGATTCCGAGGAGCGGCTGGCAAACTACCGCGACGATATCGACGAGGTCACCGACGATCTCCAGCGGCGCCAGAAATTCATCGAGGACATGGTCGCCTCGCTCCCCGCCGATGTGATCGTGCCTGCCGCAGGCGATTCCGATACCGCCGCCGCCGCGACGGTCGAAAAGGTCTCGATGGTCGTTCCCGAAGCCGCCGACCTGGCCATGATCGAAGCGCGCCAGCTCGCCTTCGTCGAAGGTATGACCCGTTTCGCCGACGAACGCTCCAGCCGCGCCGCCGCTGCGCTGCGCACTCTCGGCCTCAACCCCGACACCGTGCTGCGCCGCGCCGAGCGCGAGGCGATGGGTGGTCCGCTCGAGAAGCTCACCACCGGCAGCGACGATGCTCTCGACCCGCGCTTCGAACGCCTCGGCCTGAGCCTCGCGCGGATGAGCGCGCTCGAGACCTCGCTCGACGCGCTGCCGCACTTCAAGCCCGCCAACACCCGGCTCTCCTCGAGCTTCGGCTTCCGCCGCGACCCCTTCAACGGCCGCGGCGCGATGCACAGCGGGCTCGATTTCGCCGGTCCGCAGGGGACACCGATCGCCGCGGCATCCAAGGGCCGGGTAAGCTTCGTCGGGCGCAGGTCCGGCTATGGCAACACGGTCGAAATCGATCATGGCGGCGGCTTGATGACGCGCTATGCGCATCTTTCCGCCTTCAAGGTCCAGGCCGGCCAGCAGGTCGAGGCCGGGACCGCCATCGCCGCGATGGGCAGCACCGGTCGTTCGACCGGCTCGCACCTCCATTTCGAAGTCCGCATCGACGGCCGGGCCGTCAATCCCCGCCCATTCCTGGAGACGGCTCCCAATGTTCTCAAAGAAGTCCGACGCGCGTCCGCGCGTCCCAGCCGCTAGAACCGAGAGACCCATGGCAACGCGCAATTCTTCCTCGACCTTCTCGGTCATCGGCACGGATATTTCCATCCGCGGCAATATCGAGGCCTCCGCCGACCTGCATATCGATGGCTCGGTCGAGGGCGATATTGCCTGCGCCGCGCTGGTTCAGGGCGAAGGCAGCACGATCACCGGCGCAGTGACGGCCGAGACTGCCCGTCTCGCGGGCACCGTGGTCGGCTCGATCTCGGCGCGCGAGCTCGTGATCCTCAAGACCGCCCGTATCGACGGCGACGTCCATTACGATGCGCTGACGATCGAGCAGGGAGCCGAGGTCGAAGGACGTTTCGCGCCGCGCGCGACCGGAAAGGCCCTCGAGTCCGGGACCGAGCATCAGGACGCCGCCAACAGCGACGAACCCAGGCTCGCCATCGCGCAGTGATGCGGCGGTAGGCCCGCCTTATTGAGGCAGGACCTCGGCGCGCAGCGCCTTGCGGTCCAGCTTGCCGATCATCGTCTTGGGCAGGTCCGCGCGGACGATCACATCCTCCACGCGTTCGTGCTTGCCGACGCGCGCGTTGAGCCAGTCCTTCAGCTCGTCCCCCGCGGGCGGGGCCACGCCTTCCTCCTGGTTGAGCGTCACATAGGCCATCGGATGTTCGCCGAGATAGGGGTCGGGATGGCCGATCACCAGCGCCTCCTTGACCATCGGATGCTCGAGCAGGACTGTCTCGACCTGGCTCGGGAAGACCTTGAACCCGCCGACCGCGATCATGTCCTTGATCCGGTCGACGATCGCGAGGAAACCCTCCTCGTCGATGGTCGCGACATCGCCGGTGCGCAGCCAGCTTTGGCCGTCGTGCTCGGCAAAGGCGCTCGCCTGCGTATCGGGCCGGTTCCAGTAGCCCTGCATGATCTGCGGCCCGTGGATGACCAGCTCGCCGGGCGCACCATCGGGCGCGAGCCTGGTCGGGTCTTCCTTCTCGAGCAGCATGACCTGCGTGCCCGGAACCGGTTGACCGATCGTGCCGTGCTTGCGCAAGCCTTCATAGGGGTTGGTCGAGACCACCCCCGAACTCTCGGTGAGCCCGTAACCCTCGACCAGCCGGACACCGGTCGCGCTTTCGAATTTCTCGCGCAAGGGCCCCGGCATCGGCGCGCCGCCCGAGATGCAGATCCTGAGCGACGACCAGTCGGTCTTGCCGAAGTCCTTGTGATCGAGCAGCGCCTGGAACATCGTCGGCACGCCGGGGAAGGCGACCGGTTTGGTCCGCGAGATCGTCGCCAGCACCTGTCCCGGCTCGAAGCGCGGGACCAGCACCATCGCCCCGCCCTTCACCACCGTGCGGTTGAGCACGCATGTGTTGGCGAAGACGTGGAACAACGGCAGCCCGCCCATGACGATATCGGCCTGCTCGCGATCGAAAGGGTCGATCATGTCGACCTGGATCGCATTGCTCGACAGATTCGCGTGCGAGAGCATCGCTCCCTTGGGGGTACCGGTGGTGCCGCCGGTGTATTGCAGCAGCGCGAGATCGCCGGTTTCGAGTTGCGGCAGCGCGCTCGGCGTGTCGGACAGCCAGTCGGCAAAGGGCGCGACATCGGCGCGATCGGGGATGGCGGCGATCTGGCTGCGGCGCAGCGTGCGCAGCGCCAGGCTCTTCACCAGCGGCAGCATGTCGGAGAGGCGGGCCACCGCGAGCATTTCGAGCGAGGAGCCGTCGAGCACCTTCACCGCGGTTGGCAGCAGCGCGGGCGCATCGAGCGTGACCAGCAGCCTCGTGCCCGAATCCTCGACCTGCTGAGCGAGTTCCTCGACCGTGTAGAGCGGCGAGAAATTGACCACCACCGCGCCCGCCATCATCGCCCCGTAATAGGCCGAGACATAGGCAGGGACGTTGGGGAGGAAGAGACCGACGCGGTCGCCGCGTGCGATCCCGCGCGCGATCAGCCCATAGGCGAAACGCCGCGCCTCGGTGTGGATCTGGCGGTAGCTGTAGTTGCGCCCGAGGAACTCGACCAGACGCGCATCGGGGCGTGCTTGGGCCTGGCGCTCGAGGATACCGTGCAGCAGCTCGGGAACGATCTCGGCGTCCCAGGGCCGGGCATGGCCATAGCTGGCCGGAACGGGCGGAAAAAGCTTATTGACAGTCATGTCAATAACATGACGCGCTGGCCTCCAAAGGCAAGCAAAAAGGCAGGCGGATCGCGGGTCCGCCTGCCTTTGTCGGCCGCTTGTGCGGCTGGGTGCGAGAGCGGAGCGGTTCGCGTCAGCTCTTGGTTTCGCCCGCGGCTTCCTCGGCGCGCTTGTTCTCGAGCCAGGCGGCGGCTTCGGCTTCCTGCGCAGCCTCGGCGGCGGCCTTCTGATTGGTGTCGCGCTCGGCGCGCAATTCCTCGATCAGCTTCTCGCGGTCGCTGGTGCCGGGGATCTTGATCTCGGGCTCCGCCGCATTCTCGTCGGCGACGATCGACTTGGCAGCCTTGGCGACCACGGCGTCGAGTTCGCGCTGCGAGCACAGGCCGAGAGTGACCGGATCCTTGGGCTGGATGTTCTGGATGTTCCAGTGCGAGCGCTCGCGGATCGCGCCGATGGTGTTGCGCGTGGTGCCGATCAGCTTGGATATCTGCGCATCGGAGATTTCCGGGTGGTTGCGCAGGATCCAGGCGATGCCGTCGGGCTTGTCCTGGCGCTTCGACACGGGGGTGTAGCGCGGGCCCTTGGTGCGGGTGACCTCGACCGGAGCGCGCTGCATCTTGAGCGCGTAGCCGGCATCCGCCTGGCCGCGCTCGATCTCTTCCTGCGTCAGCTCGCCGGCATGGACCGGATCGCGGCCCGTGTATTTGGAGCTCGCCAGATCGTCCGCCATCGCCTGGACCTCGAGGATGTGCAGGCCGCAGAACTGGGCGATCTGTTCGAAGGCCAGGCCGGTGTTGTCGACCAGCCAGGTGGCGGTCGCATGCGGCATGAGCGGTTTGGGTTGGTCGGCCATTGGGCAAACTTTCGCTGGACTGAAAATAGAAGGGCCGCCCCTTTCGGAGCGGCCGCTGGAACCCCTTTCTACGCCACATGCGGGCGTTGAGCAAGCATTCAACCCGCCTGGGGCTGGACCTCCATCGCGGCGAGCCCGGCAAGGAACTGGCCGGTCGCTGCGGCCCAGCTGAAGCCGGCGCCGAATTGCGCGCAGGCCCGGCGGTCGCGGGTGAGCGCAGCGGCGATCGCCCGGTCGAGATTCTCGGCCATCGCGCCGACCTCGTCGGTAAGAATATCGCGCGGCCCGGCAACGGGGTAGGCCGCCACCGGGGTGCCGCAGGCGAGCGCCTCGATCGTCACCAGCCCGAAGGTGTCGGTGCGGCTGGGAAAGACGAAGACATCCGCCCCCGCGTAGCAGCCGGCAAGCGCCGCACCGCTGCGCCGCCCGAGAAAGACCGCCTCGGGATAGAGGGCCGTGAGTCGCTCGAGCGCGGGGCCGTCGCCTACCACCACCTTGCTGCCGGGGTGGTTGCTGGCGAGGAAGGCCTCGATGTTCTTCTCGACCGCGACTCGCCCGACATAGAGCTGGATCGGACGCGGCAGACCGGCGTATTCGGGTGCGGGCGGAGCTTGTGGCGCAAAGCAGGCGAGATCGACGCCGCGGCTCCAGTGATGGAGCTGCGTCAGCCCCTGCGCCCGCAATTCCGCGCGGATGCTTTCGGTCGCGACCAGCACGCGCCGCGCAGGACCGTGGAACCAGCGGATGTAGCGCCAGAACCAGCCCGCCGGCAGATGCGTTCGCTTGGCGAGATAGTCGGGAAACTGGGTGTGGTAGGCGGTAGTGAAGCGCACTCCCGCCTTTGCGCAATAGCGCCGCGCCGCCAGCCCCAGCGGACCCTCGGTGGCGATATGGATCGCGTTCGGCGCAAACTCGCGCAGCCGCGACGCCACCGCGCCGGGGCGGGTCAGCGCCAGCCGGATCTCGGGATAGGTCGGGCAGGGAATCGAAGCGAACTGGTCGGGCGAGATCACCATCACCTCGTGCCCCAGCGCCCGCAGATGGTCGCAGGTGGTGGTCAGCGTGCGCACCACACCGTTCATCTGCGGCAACCAGGCATCGGTGACGATCGCGATTCGTTCGGGACCGGGCCGCTCGGGACCGGGCCGCTCAGGGCCGGACTGCTCGGGAGCCGGGGCGAGCCACGGCATCTCGCCGCCGGCGAGATCGCTGCGTTTCACGCCGCTTCCAGCGTCTCGGCCTGGTCGGGTTCCTGCGCCGGCTCGGTGAGCGGTTCGCGTTTGGCGATCTCGTCGGGCCAGTGGAGGATCTCCATCGTCCCGTCGAAATGCTCGACCAGCGCGTTGCAGCCCTCGACCCAGTCGCCGTCGTTGTAATAGGCGATACCGTCGAAATCGCGCATTTCGGCGGTGTGGATATGGCCGCAGACCACCCCGTCGACCCCGCGTTCGGAGGCGGCGCGGGCGACCACTTCCTCGTATTTCGAGATGAACTCGACCGCGTTCTTGACCTTGTGCTTGGCCGCCTTGGACAGCGACCAATAGGGTAGGCCGAGCCCGTCGCGGATCGCATTCACCCAGCCGTTGAGCCCCATCATGACATGGTAGAGCGCGTCGCCGACGAAGGCGAGCCAGCGGTGCGCCAGCATGATGGTGTCGAATTCGTCGCCATGGAGCACCAGCAGCCGACGGTCGTCGGCGGTGGTGTGGACATCGGCGCGCTTGATCTCGACCCCGCCGAAATTCATCCCGCAGAAGGGGCGCACCATCTCGTCGTGATTGCCGGGGATATAGACGATCCGGGTGCCGCGATGCGCGCGCTTGAGCACGCGCCAGACGATGTCGTTGTGCTCGGGCGGCCAGTAGAACTTCTTCTTGAGCCGCCAGCCGTCGATGATGTCGCCCACCAGATACATCGTCTCGCTGTCGGTGTGGTCGAGGAAATCGATCAGCATGGCCGCGTTGCAGCCCTTGGTGCCCAGATGGACGTCGCTGATCCAGATGGTGCGGAATTTGCGCCTCTCGCCCAGTGTGCGTTCGGGCACGACCGGCTGCGCGATCGGAAAACTGGTCACATTGGCGAGGCTGGCGAGATCGGTAGGCAGCTGCGTCATCGCACACGTCCCTTCCTGCAAGAGCTGCCTACCCTTGCACGGGTATTGTTACAGGCGATTCACAGTTCGGTGACGGGTCCGCGTCAATATTGCGCATTCGAGGCGCTGCGGCAGTTCGGTACGATGCCCGAAATCCCTCTCCCGGATAGGCTCAAGCGCCTGTTTCGAGGACGATCTTTCCGATGTGATCGCCCGCTTCCATCCGCGCATGCGCCTCCGCGGCCTGTTCGAGCGGAAAGATTTTGTCCATCACCGGACGGATGCTGCCATCCTCGAACAGCGGCCAGGCATGGTTGTGGATCTCGTCGGCGAGCAGCGCCTTGAATTCGTCCGGCCGGGCGCGCAGCGTCGATCCGGTCAGCGTGTGACGCTTGCCCATGAGTTTGGCCATGTTGATCTCGGCCCTGAGCCCGCCCAGCACCGCAATGGTGACATGGCGTCCGTCCTCGGCGAGGCAATCGAGATTGCGCTGGACGTATTCGCCCGACACCATGTCGAGCACCACATCGGCGCCCTTGCCATCGGTGAACTGGCGGACATGCTCGACGAAATCCCTGGTCTTGTAATTGATCGCCAGATCGGCGCCGACCTCGCGCGCTGCGACGCATTTCTCCTCGCTGCCGCAGGTGGTCACGACGGTCAGCCCGAAGGCCTTGCCGAGCATGATCGCCATGGTGCCGATCCCGCTGGTGCCGCCGTGGACCAGCAGCGTCTCGCCCTCGCGCGCCCAACCGCGCTCGAAGACGTTGTGCCACACGGTGAACAGCGTTTCGGGAATGGCGCCGGCCTCGGCCATCGACATGCTCTCGGGGATGTGGAGGCAATGCGTCGCCTGGGCGAGGCAATATTGCGCATAGCCGCCCCCGGTCACCAGCGCGCAGACCGGCTGATTGAGCAGTTCGGGCGCGGCATCGGGCCCGACCGCGACCACGGTGCCGGAAATCTCGAGCCCCGGGATCGGCGAGGCGCCGGGCGGCGGCGGGTAGAAGCCCTGGCGCTGGATGACATCGGGGCGGTTGACCCCGGCGTGGCTGACCGCGATCAGCACCTGCCCGCCTTCGGGACGCGGAACCGGCAGCCGCTCGGGGCGCAAGACCTCGGGTTTGCCCGGCTCGTCGTAGCCGATGGCCGTCATCTCGTCCGGAATTGTATCGCCCATATTCCCCCAGCCCTGTCGTCCGGGCGTGGTGTATCGCGCGCAGGCCCGCATCGCAACCGGACCATTGACAGCTATGCGCCGCAAAGGCGATGATGCGACGCGATGGATCCCGAGGACAGACCAAGGCCCCGCGGCGACGCCGCCGACCGCCTCGCAACCGAGGATCTGGACCCCTATTCGCAGGACGAGCTGAGCGCGAGAATCGCGCAGCTCGAGGCCGAGATCGCCCGCGTCACGCGTCACCGCGACGCCGCCGCCGCGCACCGCGCTGCGGCCGATGCGCTGTTCGGCAAAAAGGATTGAACGATAGCGAAACCGTCATGGGGGGACTCAAATTTGCCGCAAAATTCCCCATATTCGCTATCGTGATACAGCCGCGGCCGGATTTGCCGGCCTAGGCCTTTGCCCCTCTCGCGGCGCCGGTCCTGCAGCGCTCCGAGATCAGCGAAAGAAATCGAATGCCCAGCTTTGCGCAAAATCTCGAAAAGACTCTCCACCAGGCGCTCGCCGACGCCTCCGAGAGGCGGCATGAATACGCCACGCTCGAACATCTGCTGCTGGCGCTGGTCGAGGACGAGGACGCCAAACAGGTGATGCTGGCCTGCGGCGTCGAGATCACCGAACTCGGCGCGGCGGTGCGGCAGTACCTCGATCAGGAATACCAGTCGCTCAAATCCGACGACGAGGCCGATCCGCAGCCCACCGCCGGGTTCCAGCGCGTGGTCCAGCGTGCGATCCTGCACGTTCAGTCCTCGGGCAAAGACACCGTCACCGGCGCCAATGTGCTGGTCGCGCTGTTTTCCGAACGTGACAGCTATGCGGTCTATTTCCTCCAGCAGCAGGACATGAGCCGGCTCGATGCGGTGAGCTTCATCAGCCACGGGATCGGCAAGGGCGGCAAGCAGATCGAGGCGGGTTCGCCCAAGGGAACCGACGAGGCGCGCGGCGGCGAGGATACGGCCAAGGAAGGCAACAAGAAGGAAACCGCGCTCGACCAGTTCACGGTCAATCTCAACAAGAAGGCGGAGAACGGCAAGGTCGATCCGCTGATCGGCCGCGGGCCCGAAGTCGACCGGACGATCCAGATCCTGTGCCGCCGCAGCAAGAACAACCCGCTCTATGTCGGCGATCCCGGCGTGGGCAAGACCGCGATCGCCGAAGGCCTGGCGCGCAAGATCGTCGAGGGCGAAGTGCCCGATGTCCTGCTCGAGGCGGTGATCTATTCCCTCGACATGGGCGCGCTGCTGGCGGGCACGCGCTATCGCGGCGATTTCGAGGAGCGGCTCAAGCAGGTCGTGTCCGAGCTCGAGGAAATGCCCGAGGCGATCCTGTTCATTGATGAAATACATACGGTGATCGGTGCCGGTGCGACCAGCGGCGGGGCGATGGATGCGTCCAATCTGCTCAAGCCGGCGCTGTCGGGCGGGACGATCCGTTGCATCGGTTCGACCACCTACAAGGAATTCCGCAACCATTTCGAGAAGGATCGCGCGCTGTTGCGGCGGTTCCAGAAGATCGACGTCAACGAGCCCACGGTCGAGGACACGATCAAGATCCTCAAGGGCTTGCGCAGCGCTTTCGAGGATCACCACAAGGTCAAATACACGCCGGATGCCATCAAGACTGCGGTCGAGCTCTCGGCGCGTTACATCAACGACCGCAAGCTGCCCGACAAGGCGATCGACGTGATCGACGAGGTCGGCGCGATGCAGATGCTGGTGCCGCCCAGCCGCCGCAAGAAGAAGATCACCTCCAAGGAGATCGAGGCGGTGATCGCGACCATGGCGCGGATTCCGCCCAAATCGGTCAGCTCGGACGACAAGCGTGCGCTCGAGAACCTCGAACGCGATCTCAAGCATGTCGTCTTCGGGCAGGATCCGGCGGTCAAGAAGCTCGCGACCGCAATGAAGCTCAGCCGCGCGGGTCTTCGCGATCCCGACAAGCCGATCGGCAGCTTCCTGTTCTCGGGCCCCACCGGGGTCGGCAAGACCGAAGTCGCGCGCCAGCTCGCCAGCATCATGGGGATCGAGCTCAAGCGCTTCGACATGTCCGAATATATGGAGCGCCACAGCGTCTCGCGGCTGATCGGCGCGCCTCCGGGCTATGTCGGCTACGATCAGGGCGGTCTGCTGACCGATGCGATCGACCAGAACCCGCATTGCGTGCTGCTGCTCGACGAGATCGAGAAGGCCCACCCCGACCTGTTCAACATCCTGCTGCAGGTGATGGACAACGGCCGGCTGACCGATCACCACGGCAAGACGGTCGATTTCCGCAACGTCGTGCTGGTCATGACCACCAATGCCGGCGCCGCCGACATGGCGAGCCAGGGCATCGGCTTCGGCAATGTCAGCAAGGAAGACGCGAGCGAGGAAGCGGTGAAGCGGATGTTCACGCCGGAATTCCGCAACCGGCTCGATGCGATCGTGCCGTTCGGCTATCTCGGCAAGGACACCGTCGGCCGGGTGGTCGACAAATTCATCCTCCAGCTCGAGCTGCAGCTCACCGAGCAGAATGTCGATATCCAGTTCGACAAGGCGGCGCGCGAGTGGCTCGGCGACAAGGGCTACGACCGCCTCTATGGTGCCCGCCCGATGAGCCGGCTGATCCAGGACCGGATCAAGCAGCCGCTGGCCGAGGAACTGCTGTTCGGCAAGCTGGCCGATGGCGGCGAGGTGCATGTCAGCGTCAAGGACGACAAGCCGTCGTTCGAGCTGACTCCCGCCCCGCCCAAGGCCAAGCGCAAGCCTGCCGCGGGCAAGAAAGCGGCCAAGAAGCCGGGTGACGACAAGCCCGACGCCGCGACGAGCGAAAGCACGGACGACAGCGAGGTCTGAGCCAGAGGGTGCCGAAGGCGGTTTGTCGGCCTTCGCACCCCTTCGGCAGAGGAAAGCCTTGCCGTCGCACTCCCTTGCCGGGCATATCGTCCGGATCGAAGGGGGAATTGCCGATATGCCGATACTCGAGGTCGAGAGACTGACGAAACGCTTCGGCGATGTGCTTGCGGTCGACGATCTGAGCTTTGCGGTCCAGCCGGGGGAAATCTTCGGATTCCTCGGCGGCAATGGCGCGGGCAAGACCACCACGCTGCGGATGGTGCTCGACATCATCCGCCCCAGCTCGGGGCGGATTTCGGTGTTCGGCAGCCCGCCCGACAAGCGCAACACCGCCGCGATCGGCTTTCTGCCCGAGGAACGCGGGCTTTACGGCCATATGAGCGCGATCGACACGATCGTCTATTTCGCGCGGCTCAAGGGAATGTCTCCGGCCGAGGGGCGCAGCCACGGGCTCGAACTGCTCGCCCGCTTCGATCTCGCCGACCGCGCCACCGCCAAGATTTCCGATATGTCGAAGGGCATGGCACAAAAGGTCCAGCTCGCCACCGCGCTGGTCAACCGCCCGCAGCTGCTGATGCTCGACGAGCCCTTCTCGGGGCTCGACCCGGTCAATCAGGGGCTGCTCGAGGACGAGATCCTGCGCGCCTCCGAGCGCGGCGCGGCGGTGATCTTCTCCACCCATGTCATGCAGCACGCCGAGCGCTTGTGCGACCGGCTGTTGCTGCTGCGCAAAGGGCACAAGCGCTTCGAGGGCACGATCGACGAGGCGCGCGCCACGCTGCCCGCGCGGATCACCGCGGTGGCGCCGCAGAGCATCGCCGCGGTGGCGGGCGTAAGCCATGCCGAACCGGTCGAGGACCTCGGTGCGGGCTGGCACGAATGGGCGATCACGCTGGCACCGGAAACCGAGGTCGGCGAGGTTCTGGAGCGCTGCACCAGCACCGGCGTGCCGCTGCGCCGCTTCGAGGAACACCGCGCCAATCTCCACGATGTCTTCGTCTCGCTTGTCGGCAATGCGGAGGTAAGGCCATGAACCGCTCGAACATCATGCTCGTGGCGGCGCGCGAGTTCCGCCAGATCGCCGCCATGAAGAGCTTCTGGCTCACGCTGATGCTGCTCCCGATCGCGCTGGCGCTGGGGCCGATCGTCGGTCAGGCGCTCGACGACGACGAGGCGACCCGCGTGGTGGTGCTCGACCGTTCGGGCGGAGCCGCGCGCGAGGCGATCGTCGACCGCTTCGAGTTCGAGGAAGACCGCTACCGGCTGAGCGCACTGTCGCGCTACGTCCGCCGTCACGAACTCGAACGGGCCGATCCGCAGGCGCCCTGGACGCAGCACGATCGCTGGTACACCGCCGCCGATGTCGCAACCTTCCGCGCGCAGGGCGGGATCGATGCGGCGATCGCCAAGCTCGACGCGGTCAAGCCGGAGGAAATTGCGAGCTTCGAGGTGCCGACACCGCAATATGAATTCCCCGAAGCGCCCGAGACGCTGGTCTCGGCCGGTGACGAGCAGCTCGACGAGCGGGTCGATGCGCTGCTCGATTCCGAAGGCGAGGAAGAGGTGGCGACGGTGGTGATGATCGGGGAGGGCTATCCCGCCGATCCCACCATCCGGCTGTGGTCCAACGAGCAGCCCTCGACCGGATTCGTCACCGTGCTGCAGGATGTCCTGACCGGCGATCTGCGCCAGCGGCTGCTCACGCAGCGCGGCCTCTCGCCGCAGGAGGCGACGGCGATCCAGTCCGCCGCACCGGCGATCGCGGTGAGCACTCCGCCGCCCGGCGGCGGCGCGCGCGAGGCGCTGCTGATCCGCTCGATCGTGCCGCTGGCGCTGGCCTATATCCTGATGATGAGCCTGATGCTGTCGGGCAGCTGGATGCTGCAGGGGTCGGTCGAGGAGCGCTCGAACAAGTTGCTCGAATCGCTGCTCGCCTGCATCCGCCCCGAGGAGCTGATGTATGGCAAACTGCTGGGTGCACTCGCGGTCGGCTTTTCGATGATCCTCGTCTGGGTCGGCTGCGCCGCGGTGGCGGCTTTTGCGACCCATGGCGCGATCGCCGATATGATCCGCCCCGCGCTCGCGCCGCTGACCTCGCCCGGGATCATCCTGGCGATGATCTATTTCTTCGTCGCCGGATATATCGCGATCTCGATCCTGTTCGTCGCCATCGGCGCGCTGGCGGATTCGATGAGCGAGGCGCAAGGCTATCTGATGCCGATCCTGCTCGCGATCCTGCTGCCGATCACCTTCCTGATCCAGGCGATCGTGCTGGGCCAGACTGGGCTGATGGTGCAGGTTCTGACCTGGATTCCGATATGGACGCCCTTCACGGTGCTGGCGCGGCTGGGTGCAGGCATCGAGATGTGGGAGATCGTCGGCGCGGGCGTGTTGCTTGCCGGTTTCATTGCGCTCGAGATCGTGTTCCTGGGCCGCCTGTTCCGCGCCAGCCTGCTGGCGCAGGGACAGAAACCGGGGCTGAAGCAGCTGCTGCACCGCTTCCGCGCCGCGCCCGAATAGCGGGCTTGTCGGAGGCTGCCCGGGAACGCTCGCCCCTCCCCGGATTTGACTAGGGGATGGCAGCGCCCTTTTCCTGGATCCGGCCCGAACCGCACGGGATCCATGTCGGCCCTGCGGATTGCTGGATCGATCCCTCGCGAGCGGTCGACCGTGCGCTGGTGACGCATGGTCACGCCGATCACGCGCGCGGCGGTCACGGCCAAACCGTCGCCACCCCCGCGACGCTAGCGATCATGGATCTGCGCTACAACACCCGCGAAGGGGCGACCCCGGTCGAATATGGCGAGACGATCCGGCTGCCAGGCGGGGTCGACGCGACCTATATCCCTGCGGGCCATGTGCTGGGCAGCGCGCAGATCCTGCTCGAGCATGCGGGCGAGCGGGTGGTGGTGACCGGCGACTACAAGCGCCGCGCCGATCCGACCTGCCCGCCCTTCGAAGTCACCAAATGCGACATCTTCATCACCGAGGCGACCTTCGGCCTGCCGGTGTTCTGCCATCCGCCGATCGCAGAGGAAATGCGCAAGCTGCTGGGCCGGCTCGCCGCGCACCCCGACGCTTGCGTCCTGGTCGGTGCCTATGCGCTGGGCAAGGCGCAGCGGGTGATCGCCGAGCTGCGCGCCGCGGGGCATCACGAGCCGATCTATCTCCACGGCGCGATGGAGCGGATGTGCCGGCTCTACGAGGAACACGGCGTGGCGCTGGGCGAGCTGCGGTTGGTCGCGGATCACACCAAGGACGAGATGCGCGGCAGCATCGTCATCTCCCCGCCCTCGGCGCTCAACGACCGCTGGAGCCGCCGCCTGCCCGAACCGATTACCGCCATGGCGTCAGGCTGGATGCGGGTGCGCCAGCGCGCCCGGCAGCGCAATGTCGAGCTGCCGCTGGTGATCTCCGACCATGCAGACTGGGGCGAGCTGACCCGCACCATCGAGGAGGTCGATGCGCAGGAGAACTGGATCACCCACGGCCGCGAGGATGCGCTGCTGCGCTGGTGCCAGCTCCACCAGCGCCGAGCCCGCGCGCTGGCGCTGGTCGGGTATGAGGACGAGGATGACTAGAAGGCTGGACGAACTTGACCGGATCGAAGTCTCCGACCGCGCTGCGCTGGCATCATGGCTCGAGGCACATCACCGGCAAAAGCAATCGGTGTGGCTGGTCACCGCCCGCAAGGGAGAGCCCCACTATTTCGCCTATGATGACATTGTCTGCGAATTGCTCCGCTTTGGCTGGATCGATAGCTTGCCGCGCGCGCTCGATGCACGGCGAACCATGCTGCTGATTTCGCCGCGCAAAGCTGGCAGCAACTGGTCGCGGGCCAACCGCGAGCGCGTGGCGTGGCTGGAGCAGGCGGAGTTGATGCATCCCTCCGGCACCGCGGCTGTGACCGAGGCGCGCGCCGATGGATCGTGGGAGCGACTGATGGATACCGAATCCGGAGAGGCTCCGCCGGATCTGGCGTTGGCGGTGAAGCGGGCCGGATTGCAGGAAGCCTGGAGTGGTCTTTCGCTCGCCACAAGGCGCCGGGTGCTCGAAGGTCTGCTGGCGGCAAAGAGACCAGAGACACGCGCAGCGCGCATAGCGCGCATATGCGCCGCCGTGTCCGAGGGCAAAGATCCCACCCGCTGGACGCCGAAGTCCTGATGGAAGCCTTCGCCGCCCTGATCGACGCGCTGGTCTACACCCGCAGCCGCAACGTGAAGCTGCGGCTGATCGCGGACTATCTGCGCGCCACCCCCGATCCCGATCGCGGCTGGGCGCTGGCGGCGCTGGCCGACGGGCTCGATTTCCCCGCGGTCAAATCGGGCACGATCCGCACGCTGCTGAAAGAACGCGTCGATCCGGTGCTGTGGACGCTGAGCCGCGATTTCGTCGGCGACACCGCCGAGACCGCCAGCCTGCTGTGGCCTGCTTCCGAGGCGGCACCCTCGCCTCCCGGCGTCAGCGAGGCGGTCGAACTGCTCACCGCGATGAACCGCAAGAGCGTGCTCACCGAGCTGCCGCGGCTGCTCGACCGGCTCGACGCCGATGGGCGCTACGCGCTGCTCAAGCTCGCCACCGGGGGGATGCGGATCGGGATTTCGAGCCGGCTCGCCAAGACCGCTTTCGCGCAGGCTTTCGAAGTGCCGATCGACGAGGTCGAGGAATATTGGCACGGGCTCCACGCGCCCTATGGCGAGCTGTTCGCCTGGGCCGCGCAGGGCGAGCCCGCCCCCGATATCGCCAATCTGCCCACCTTCCGGCCCTTCATGCTCGCGCATCCGCTCGAGGACGGCACCGTCGATCTCGAAGACTACGCCGCCGAGTGGAAATGGGACGGTATCCGCGTGCAATTGGTGCGCGCGGGCCAGGGCGACGACGCCCAGACGCGCCTGTTCTCGCGCTCGGGCGACGATATCTCCGCCACCTTCCCCGAGCTGCTCGATGCGCTGCCCTTCGCCGCGGTGCTCGATGGCGAACTGCTGGTGCGCGGATCGGCGCAGGGCGGCGAGCAGAACGAGCGGACGCAGGGCGGCGCGGCGAGTTTCAACGCGCTCCAGCAGCGGCTCGGTCGCAAGACGGTGAGCAAGACAATGCTCGCCGAGGCGCCCGCTTTCGTGCGGCTCTACGACGCGCTGCTGGTCGAGGGCGAGGACTGGCGGCCGCTGCCCTGGAGCGAACGCCGCGCGCGGCTCGAGGCGCTGATGCCGCGGCTCCCCGCCAGCCATTTCGATCTGAGCAAGGTCGTCGAGGCTACGGATTTCGACCATCTGGCGCAGATCCGCGAGACCAGCCGCGAGGAGGCGATCGAGGGGCTGATGCTCAAGCGCCGCGACAGCCCCTATATCGCCGGCCGGCGTACCGGGCTGTGGTACAAGTGGAAGCGCGACCCGCTGCTGGTCGATTGCGTGCTGATGTATGCCCAGCGCGGCAGCGGCAAGCGCTCGAGCTTCTATTCGGACTACACCTTCGGCTGCTGGGCGGGCGACCCGGATGGCGGCGCCGAACTGCTCCCGGTCGGCAAGGCCTATTCGGGTTTCACCGACGAGGAATTGAAGAAGCTCGACCGCCACGTCCGCAGCAACACGGTCAACCGCTTCGGGCCGGTGCGCGAGACCGACAAGAGCCTCGTCTTCGAGGTCGCCTTCGACAGCGTCCATGCGAGCAAGCGCCACAAATCGGGGCTCGCGATGCGCTTCCCGCGGATCCACCGCATCCGCTGGGACAAGCCCGCGCACGAGGCCGACCGGATCGCGGCGCTGGAGGCGCTGATCAGGGATTGAGTTTCCCGGCGCGGGGCGCATGATCGGCCGATGCACCGCTACGATCCCGCGCGCCAGCGACTGGCCATCGGCCTTGCCGGTCTGGCCGGGCTGGTCGATGCCACCGGTTTCGTGGTGGCGGGGGGCTATTTCACCTCCTTCATGTCGGGCAACACGACCCGGCTAGGCGTGGACCTTGCCTCCGCGCCGGCGATGGCCGCCGTGCCGCTGGCGTTGATCGGGTGCTTTCTCATTGGAGTAATCGGCGGCGCGCTCGTTCTCCGGCGAGCGCGCGGCTGGCATAAGCGGGCTCTGCTGGGGCTGGTCGCGGCGATGCTCGGGCTTGCCGCCGCAAGCCTCTGGGCGGGCCGCGAATGGCCGTTCCTCACCCTCGCCGCCATCGCGATGGGACTCGCCAACAACGTTTTTTCGCGCGGCGGGGAGGTCACTGTCGGCGTCACCTACATGACGGGTGCGCTGGTCAAATTCGGGCAGGGGATGGCGGCGCGCCTGGCCGGGGAGGGGCGGCCGGCCACGCGCGGTTACGGAATGCTATGGGCAACCCTGGCCGCAGGCGCGGCGCTGGGCGGATGGTTGTCCTCCCACGAACCGCGGATTGCCGCGGCGACGGCGTTTGCCGCAGCCGTGGTGCTATGCGGTGCAGCCTTCCGGATCGAGCGAGGAAGCCCGCTTATCGAGGGTTGAGCGGCGCTCCCAGGGAGCCCGCCTCGTCAGGTCGGCGAATTCGCCAAGGCCTCGGCGTGATGTTTCGCGTTCTCGGCGTAATGCATCACCCCGGCGCGCATTCCCATGATCGCGGCGTCGGTGAGTTCCTTCATCGGCTTGGCCGGGCGCCCCGCCCAGAGCGAGCGCGGTTCCATCACCTTGCCCTCGGTCAGCATCGCGCCCGCTGCCAGCATGGCGTCGCTGCCGATCACCGATTTGTTCATCGCGATGGCGCCAAGGCCCACGAAGCCGCGATCCTCGATCACGCAGCCATGGCACATCGCCATATGGCCGATCAGCACATCGCTGCCGATCTCGAGCGGCGAGCCCTCGGGATCGCCGGGACGCGGCGGGTCGCAATGCAGCACGCTGCCGTCCTGGACATTGGTCCGCTCGCCGATCCGAATGGTGAAGACGTCGGCGCGCAGCACGCAATTGTACCAGATCGAGCTGCCCTCGCCGATCTCGACATCGCCGATGATGGTGCAGCCCGGCGCGATGAAGACGCTCTCGTGGATCTTCGGGGTCTTGCCGTGGATGGGCACGATGCGGACGCCGGGGCGGTGGATGCTCATGTCATTTTCCCAGGATGCTCTGCCATTGGATGAAAGGCAGGATGGACGCGAAATCGTCGGTCCACAAGCTCTGTGCCGGAGCGGGCAGGCGCTCCCATTCAAGATCGCGCCGCACGGCGATCAGCCTCGCGATCCGGCCGGCGTCGGGCGACATCACCACCCAGATCGAGGGGCTGATCCCGGGCCCGAGCTTGTCCAGATCCGAGCGCAGGATTGCCGTCATGCCATGTTCCTCCGCCAGCGCGGCGACCACCGGACGCAGGTCGATGAAGCGGTTGGAGATATGCATAAGCAGCAGACCGTCCTCGGCGAGCTTGCGGCGATAGACGCCGAAGGCTTCGCTGGTGACGAGATGCAGCGGGATCGCGTCGGAGCTGAAGGCATCGATCACCAGCGCATCGAAACGTGCGTCGGGCAAGGTCTCGAGCACCAGCCGCGCATCGCCGATGTGGATCGGCGCGTCGGGGGTGCATTCGCGCAGGAAGGTGAATCCGTCCTCGCCGCGCGAGAAATCGACGACCGCGGGGTCGATCTCGAAGAAGTCCCACGCCTGGCCGGGCTGGCGATAGCAGGCCAGCGTTCCGACCCCGAGCCCGACCACCCCCACGCGCGCCTCGGGGCCGGCCAATTGCGGCAGGACGCCCAGCGCCGCGCCGACGCCCGAATCGCGGCCGTAATAGGTCGTCGGCTCGCGCCGCTCGGCAGGGTCGGTGAACTGCAGCCCGTGGAGCGTGGTGCCGTGGGTCAGCTCGCGCAGGCCGGCATAGTCCTGATCGCGGACGGTGTAGATGCCGAAATAGCTGCGCTCGCGCGTGCCCTCGATCGACGCCCAAAGCGTCTGATAGCCACCGCGCCCGAGCATCAGCATCGCCAGCACCGCCACCACCGCCCATCGATGGCCGAGCAGCAGGATCCCGCACCAGGCGATGCCGAGCATCCCGAGCAGCACCAGCGCGTCGTTCTGTTCGACCAGCCAGCGGTAGAGCAGCCCCGACAGGCCCGTGGCGAGGATCAGCAGCACAAGAATCGAAATCCGGCGCCCGGCGCGGTCGAGCCCGAGCCGGTCCATCCAGGCGACCAGCGGCCGATTGGGGAGCAGCGCCGCAGCGGCGAGCACGAGGATGGGATGTTCCCACACCCAGTCGAAGATCACCGGGGCGAGCAGCGCGGTGAACAACCCGCCGAGCGCGCCGCCCGCGCTCATGATCAGGTAAAAATAGGTCAGCCGCGCGGGCGAAGGCCGGTCGTCGTAGAGCCGGCGGTGCAGCGCGACCGCGACCACGAACAGCATCAGCACCGTGGCGAAGGCGGTGGCGAGACCGCCCGAGCCCTGGCTGACCATCGCCATCCCGCCCGCCAGCAGCAGCACCACCGGGGCCACGCGCGCCAGCGTATGGCCCAGCGCGCTGCGCGCGTTGAAGGCGAAGACGAAGCTGAGCAGGTAGAGCCCGAGCGGGATGACCCACAGCAGCGGCATGGCGACGATATCGGTGGTGAGATGCGTGGTCGCCGAGAGCATCAGCCCCGACGGCACCGCCGCCAGCGCCAGCCACAGCAACGTGCGCCGCCAGCCGATCGGTTCTGCGGCGGCGGGCGCGAGGGGTGCACCCTCGCCCTCCGCCCGCCAGCGCGCCGCTGCGGCGGCGGCGACCAGCAGGATCAGCACGCCATAGCCAAGGCTCCAGACCCAGCTCTGGGCGCCGAGCGACAGATTGGGTTCGAACAGCAGCGGATAGGCGAGCAGGCCGGTGAAGCTGCCCAGATTGGAGGCGGCATAGAGCCAGTAGGGATCGCCCGCGCCGGAATCGGCCGCATACCAGCGCTGCATCAGCGGCGCCTGCGCGGAAACGACGAAGAACACCGGACCGATGGTCAGCAGGAACAATAGCGGGACCCACAGCGGCTCGAACCCGGGGCTCGGCGCGGGCAGATCGGCCAGCGCGATCGGCAGCGTCAGTCCGGCAAGCACCAGCAGGCCCAGGTGCACGGTAGCCTGACGCGCGATCGGCCAGCGCCCGATCGCATGGGCATAGGCGTAGCCGCCCAGCAGCAGCGCCTGATAGACCAGCATCGCGCTGTTCCACACCGCGGGCGCGCCGCCCAGCCGCGGCAGCGCCATCCGCGCCACCAGCGGCTGGACCAGGAACAACAGGAAGCTTCCCGCCAGGATCGTGGCGACGAAGAGCAGCCGCGCAGTGCGCGCGCGAGGCGGTGCACTCGCCGTGTCGCTCATGCGCGGGCGCACCATTCCTCGCGGGTCAGGTCATAGAGGATCGTGGGATTGTCCTCGGGCGCAAAGCGCGGGTCCGCGAAGTCGAGGTCCTCGCGCCGCCGCATGCCGAGCCTTTCCATCAACCGCCAGCTCGGTTCGTTGGCGAGGCTGGTCAGCGCCACGACATGGGAGGCGCCGTGCCGGGTGAAGGCCCAGTCGATCACCGCCTCGACCGCTTCGCGCGCATAGCCGCGGCGCCAGCGATCCTCCCGCACGAGCCAGCCGATCTCCAGATCGCCCGGGTTCTTCGCGTCTTCGGCATCGACCCGTTTCAGCCCGCAATGGCCGACGAGTTCGCCGGTTTCCTTCTCGATCGCCATGAGGAAGGAGAAGCCCTCCTGCGCATGCAGCGCCATGGCCTTGGCATGACGCGCCTCGATCTCGTGCAATTCCTTCGGACCGCCGAGATGACGCATCACGGCGGGGGTGTTGAGCACCCGCGCCTGCTCGGCTGCATCGCTCTCGGCGATCGTGCGCAGCACCAGCCGTGCGGTCTCCAGCACGATGTCAGGCAAGGGTGCCGATCCGCCCCGCCTGCCAGACATCCTTCGCAATCGAATAGACGATGATCCGCCCGGTTTCGGGATCGAATTCGGCGTTGTCGAAATCGAGATCTTCGCGCCGGGCCATCCCGAGCCGCTCCATCAGGCCCCAGCTCGCCCCGTTTCCGGCGACCGTCAGCGCGATGACCTCCTGTGCGCCGAACCGGCCGAAAGCGAGGTCGAGCGCGGCGGTGGCCGCTTCCCGGGCATAGCCCTGCCCCCAGGCATCCTCGCGCAGGCGCCAGCCGACTTCCATCGCGCCGATCGGCCCGCCGGCCTGATTGCTGCGCTTCAGCCCGCAGAAGCCGAGCAGCGCGCCATCGCCCTTGCGCTCGACCACCCAGAAGGTGTGACCATGCTCGCTGCGATAGGACAGCAGCCGCTCCTGCGCGCCCGCGCGCTTCTCGGCATCCGCAACCCCGCCCAGCCAGCGCATGACTGCTGGCGTGTTGGTTCCCGTCCAGAACGGCGCCCAATCGCCATCGCGCCAGTCGCGCAGGATCAGCCGCTCGGTTTCGGCAACGGTCTCGCCCTGCTCGTCAGCCATTGAGCAGGCGTGCCGCAGTGGCTGCATGATAAGTCAGGATGCCGGTACAGCCGGCGCGTTTGAACGCGATCAGCTTCTCCATCATCAGCGCGTCGCGGTCGCCGACGCCGGCCGCCGCACCCGCTTCGATCAGCGCGTATTCGCCGCTTACCTGATAGGCGAACACGGGCACGCCGAACCGCTCCTTCACCCGCCAGATCACGTCGAGATAGGCCAGGCCGGGCTTGACCATCACGCTGTCGGCCCCTTCGGCGATATCGAGCGCAACCTCGCGCAGCGCCTCTTCGGCGTTGGCCGGGTCCATCTGGTAGCTCTTCTTGTCGCCCTTCAGCAGCCCACCCGAGCCGACCGCATCGCGGAACGGACCGTAGAAGGCCGACGCGTATTTGGCGGCATAGGACATGATCTGGACGTTGTGGTGCCCGGCCATCTCCAACGCCATGCGGATCGCGCGGACGCGGCCGTCCATCATGTCGGACGGGGCGACGATGTCCGCTCCCGCAGCAGCCTGGTTCAGCGCCTGGTCGACCAGCACCGCCACCGTGTCGTCATTGGTCACATAGCCGTTCGCGTCGAGCAGCCCGTCCTGGCCGTGGCTGGTGTAGGGGTCGAGCGCGACATCGGTGAGGATCCCGATATCCGATCCGCAGGCGTCGCGGACCGATTTGATCGCGCGGCACATGAGATTGTCGGGGTTGAACGCTTCCTCGCCGCCGTCGCTGCGGCACTCGCCCGGCGTGTTGGGGAACAGCGCGATGCAGGGAATGCCGAGTGCGATCGCTTCCTTCGCGCGTTCCGCGATCCCGTCGATCGACCAGCGCGACACGCCGGGCAGGCTGGCGATGGGTTCTTCCACCCCCTTGCCCCCGGTGACGAACAGCGGCCAAACCAGATCGCTCGGGGCGAGACGGTTCTCGCGGTGCAGCGCGCGGCTCCAGCCGCTCGATCGGGTGCGGCGCAGGCGGGTGTGGGGATAGCTGGCGTCCATGCGGCGATCTGTGCCGCAATCGCCCCCCCGGTGCAATGGAGCGCGGCGGCTGGCGCGCGGCGGGGTCAGGAGGTCGGCTGGGCTCGCTGGGGGTCGAGCCGGTCGATCTCGCGCTGCGGCTCGCGCGCCGCGCTCTCCGCCTCGGTCTGGTCGAGTTCGGCTAGCGCGGCCCCCGCTTCGACCGTCTTGAGCCGGGCAAGCGTGGCGCGGAATTCGCGCAGCTCGCTGCCGCTGAGCTGCGCGCGGGTCACGAAGGACACGCCCGCAGGATTGATCGAGCGCCCGCTGCGGTACATTTCGTAATGCAGATGCGGCCCGGTCGAGAGCCCGGTCGAGCCGACATAGCCGATCACCTGCCCGCGCCGCACGCTCTGCCCGTTCTGCACCGCGATCCGGCTCATGTGGCAATAGCGCGTGTCGAGGCCGCCCCCATGCCGCAGGCGGACCGCATTGCCGCAGCCGCCCATCCGGCCGGCGCCGGTCACGCGGCCATCGGTCACCGCGACGATCGGGGTGCCGTGGCGGGCGCGGAAGTCGACCCCCGAATGCATCCGGCGATAGCCCAGGATCGGGTGGCGGCGCATGCCGTAGCTCGAGCTCATCGGCCCGGGCACCGGCGCGACCAGCCCGCTGCGCTGTTCGCCCACGCCGGAGGCCTCGAAGAAGGCCCCCTTCTCGCCCCAGCGCATCAATTGCGCGCGCGGCTTGTCGCCGCTTTCGAGCCCGGCGAACAGCAATTGCCCGGCCTGACGCTCGCCGGTGGCGGCGCGGCGGTGCGCGACGATCAGGTCGAACGTGTCGTCGGCGGCGATCTCGCGGTCCATGTCGACATGATCGCCGAGCGCCTTGAGATAGGCCTGCACCGCGCTGGCGGGCGCGCCCGCAGCGCGCGCCGAGCGGTAGAGGCTGCTGCCGACGCGTCCGCGGATACGCAGCGGGGTGTCGTCGACGCGGATCACCTTGCGTTCGAGCGACAGGGCGCTGCCCGGTCCCGGCCGGGTAAGCGCCAGTTCGAGGTCGAAGCGGGCGCGGAACTGGAGGTGGTCGAGCGGCCGCGGCGCATCCGCGCTGCTGCGGCGGCCCAGCGTGATGTCGATCTTGGTGCCCGGCTCGATCTCGTCGATCGCCATGGCGTCGCTCACCAGCGCCGCCACTCTGGCGGCATCCTCGCGGCCCACCCCGGCGCGCAGCAGCGTCCGGTCGAAACTGTCGCCGCGCGCCAGCGTCGCCACCAGCTGGAGCTGCGGGCGTTCGGGTGCCGCGGCGAGCGGGCGGACCAGCGCGGTGGCGCCCATCCGGCGGCCGGTGTCGCTGCCCAGCGCCAGCGGCATGATCATGTGGCTGCGGTATTCGTCGATATTGGCGGTCTCGATCCGCGTCGGCGGCGCGGCCTCGAGCGGGGCATAGCCGGGCCAGAAAGCAAGCGCGGCCGCGGTCAGCGCGACGAAGGTTCCCAGCCCCGCGAACCAGCGGCGGCTGCCGATATCGCAGCTCAGATCCCGCGCCAGTTCGAACCCCGCGGTTCGCGCAGGACGAGAACCCTCTGCCGGCAAGACCGGGCTCGGATCCACCGGCTTGCCCCCGAACACCCGAACGATCTGGTCGTGCCCCAGCCGCGCCGCGGGCAGCGCCCTGCCGCCCGAGCTATTCGAGCCATTGTCGACCGAGCCATTGTCGACGCCGGAGCCGACGCCGGAGCCGACGCCGGAGCCGGAGCCGTGCCGGTCCTGGTCCTCGGGGGACGTGTACACGCGAGATACCTCCGCTTCGGCCGCTGCATCATGGGGATGCGCGGCCCGACCCTTTGCGCGTTTCATCGCGCGCGCAGCCTTGGCCGAGTTTCCTGGCGGATTAAAGTTAAGGCCCGTTTAAATTGCGGCGATCCGAGTCCCTTGGGCGACAAGGTGCGGCAGGCGGGCGCTGAATGGTTGTCGCGGGGCCTCTCCGCTGCCATCACGCATATGTGGCTGATCATGCGATCACGGCGGTCCTCGGACCCACCAACACCGGCAAGACCCATCTGGCGATCGAGCGAATGTGCGGTCATTCGAGCGGGGCGATCGGCTTTCCGCTGCGGCTGCTGGCGCGCGAGGTCTACGACCGGGTCTGCGCGCTCAAGGGCGAGGCCAATGTCGCGCTGATCACCGGCGAGCAGCGGATCGAGCCGGCCAATGCGAAATATCTGTGCTGCACCGTCGAGGCGATGCCGCGCGACGGCGGCAACCGCGCCTTCGTGGCGCTCGACGAGGCGCAGCTTTCCGCCGACCGCGAGCGCGGCCATCTGTTCACCGACCGGCTGCTCAACGCCCGCGGCCGCGAGGAGACCATGCTGCTGGGCGCGGCGACGCTCGCGCCGCTGGTCCGCCAACTGGTCCCCGAGGCCGAGATCACCCAGCGGCCGCGCTTCTCCACGCTCAAGCACATCGGGCCGCGCAAGCTCTCGCGGCTCCCCCGGCGCAGCGCCATCGTCGCCTTCAGTTCGGAGCAGGTCTATGCGGTGGCCGAAATGCTGCGCCGGTTTCGCGGCGGCGCGGCGGTGGTGATGGGCGCGCTCAGCCCCGAGACGCGCAACAAGCAGGTCGCGCTGTTCCAGAACGGCGAGGTCGATTACATCGTCGCCACCGATGCGATCGGGATGGGGCTCAACCTCGATGTCACCCATGTCGCCTTCGCCGGGCTGACCAAATTCGACGGAGTCCGGACCCGGCGGCTGCTCCCGGCGGAGATGGCGCAGATCGCCGGGCGCGCCGGGCGGCACCAGCGCGACGGGACTTTCGGCACTCTGGGCGGCGGCGTGGGCGGCGGACCCTCGCCCGAATTCACCGAGGAAGAGGTCTATGCGATCGAGGAGCACCGCTTCGCCCCGCTGACCAAGCTGTTCTGGCGCGAGCCCGAGCCGCGCTTCGATTCGATTCCGACGCTGATAGCCGATCTCGAGACCCCGCCCGCGCACGAGGCGCTGCGGCTCGCCCCCGAAGCGATCGATCTCGCCACGCTCAAACGGCTGGCCGACGAACCGCTGGCCGCTTCGATCCGCGGTGCCGGCCAGGTGCGGCGGTTCTGGGAAGCCTGCTCGCTGCCCGATTTCCGCCAGCGCGGGCCCGATGTCCACGCGCGTTTCGTGGCGCGGTTGTGGGAAGACCTGCGCGGCGGCTATCTGGGCGCCGACTATGTCGCGGCGCGCATCTCCGAACTCGACAATATGGCGGGCGACATCGATACGCTGCAGGGCCGCATCGCCGCGATTCGCAGCTGGGCCTATATCTGCCAGCGGCCCGACTGGGTGCTGGCGCGCGACGAGATGGCCGCCCGCGCCCGCGCGGTCGAAGCCCGCCTTTCCGATGCGCTGCACGCCCGCCTGACCGAACGATTTGTAAACCGAAGGACCGCACTGCTGATGAAATCCCTGGGAGAAGATCCCGCAATGCTCCCGATCGCGATCGATGCCGACGGCACCGTGCGGGTCGAGGAGGAGCCGATCGGCCGGCTCGAGGGCCTGCGCTTCACCGTCGATCACGCCGCCGGACACGCCGATCGCAAGATGCTGCTCGCCGCCGCCGAAAAGGCGCTGCCGCGGCTGCTGGGCGAGCGCGCCGAGGCGCTGGCGAAGGAGCTCGCGCCCGGTGGGTCGGCGGCGGGCGAGCCGAGCCCGGTGACGCTCTCCCGCGGCGCGCTGCGCTGGGGCGAGCAGGTGCTTGCCACGCTGGCGATGCGCGACGGGTCGGTCCGCCCCGTGCTCGAACCCTCGCGCGAGCTCGCCGCTTTGCCGCCGTCCAGCCGCGCGGTGCTGATCGCGTCGCTCGAAGCCTGGCTCGACGCCAGACTGGCGGTGCTGGCACCGCTGGCGAAACTGCAGGAAGCGGCGCGCGATCCCGGGGCGGGCTCAGAGGCACGGGCGTTGCTGCTCAATCTCATCGCCGGGCACGGCTTCGTCAGCCGCGAGCAGGCGGGGATCGAGCATCTTCCCAAGGAGATGCGCCCCTTCCTGCGCCGGATCGGGGTGACCTTCGGGGCGCTCGACGTCTTTGCACTCGCGCTGCTCAAGCCCGCCCCGCGCCAATTGCTCGCGGCGCTCGATCTCGACCGGCGTCCGCTCGAAGCCGCGATGCTGCCGGTGATCGCCGGCACGCGCCGGCTGCCTGCGGGCTATCGCCCCGCCGGGAGCCAGGCGATCCGCGTCGATCTGGCCGAGAAGATCTTCCGCGCCGCGCACGAGACCCGCGCCAAGGCGCAAGGGACCGAGCGCCGCGGCAAATTCGTGCTCGATCTGGCGCTGCCGATTTCGATCGGGCTGGAACAGGCCAATGCCGAGCGGCTGCTAGGACAGGCCGGTTTCCGGGTCGAGCACGCGCGCCCGCTGGCCGAGGGCGCCTTCGGGCCGCCGCGGCCCCATCGCTGGAGCTGGCGCCCGACGCGGCGGCAGCCCGAGCGCGCCCCGCCCGCGCAGCCGGTCGAAGGCAATGCCTTTGCCGAGCTGGCCAAACTCATGCGCTGATGCGCGTCGACCGGCTGCTCTATTTCCTTCGTTTTGCGCGTTCGCGCAGCCTCGCCGCGGGGATCGTCGCCAGCGGACACTTGCGCCGCAATGGCGAGCGGATTTCGCGCGCGAGCCAGCCCATGGCGCCGGGCGACGTGCTCACCATTGCGCTGGGCAGCCAGGTGCGGCTGGTCGAACTGCTCGCCCTGCCGACCCGCCGCGGCCCGCCCGCGGAGGCGCGAGCCTGCTACCGGATGCTTGACCCGCACGGCCAAACCGACCTAGCAGCGGCACAGACACTATCGCCACGAGGACACGCCGACCCATGACCTACGTCGTCACCGACGCCTGCATCAAATGCAAATACACCGATTGCGTCGAGGTCTGCCCGGTGGATTGTTTCTACGAGGGCGAGACGATGCTGGTGATCAATCCCAGCGAATGCATCGATTGCGGCGTGTGCGAACCCGAATGCCCGGCCGAGGCGATCCTGCCCGACACCGAGGGCGGGCTCGAGCAATGGCTCGAACTCAACACCAAGTTTTCCGCCGACTGGCCCAACATCACCAGCCAGAAGGCGCCCCCCGAGGATGCCGACGAGCACAAGGGCGAGGAAGGCAAGTTCGAGAAGTACTTCACCCCCGAACCGGGCGAGGGCGACTGATCCGAACTTTGCCGATGGCCTCCTATTTCGACCATATCAAAGCCGCGTGGGCGGCGGGTAGCGACGACAACATCGGCATCATCGCCGCCGGGATCGCCTATTACGTGCTGCTGGCGCTGGTGCCGCTGCTGGCGGTCACCGTGCTCGGCTATGGCCTCATTGCCGATCCCGGGACCGTTTCGAATCATATCGCCTTGCTGGCGCAAAACCTGCCGGCTTCAGCCGCCGATATCATCGGCGAGCAATTGCGCCGGATGAGCGAGGATGGCGAGACAGGCAAAATTCTCAGCCTGCTGGTCGCGCTCGGGATTGCGCTGTTCGGCGCGCGCAATGGCGCGCGCGCGGTCATGACCGGGCTCAACATCGCCTTCCACGCCGACAGCGCGCGCAGTTTCCTGCGGGGCAATCTGATCGCCGTCGCGATCACCGTGGGAGCGGTGGTCGGCCTGGCGATCATGGGCGGCGTGGTGGCTGCCGTGAGCGCGATCCCCGGGCCCGCGGGCGCCGTGATCGGTCTGGTCGTGCTGTTCGGCTTCGCGACGCTGGGTGCCGGCCTGCTGTATCGCGTCGGACCGAACAAGCCCGGCCCGGAATGGCAGGCGATCTGGCCTGCAGCGGCGCTGTTCGCGCTCCTGTGGATCGCCGCCACTGCCGGGTTCGGGATCTATGCGGCGAATTTCGCCAGCTACAATGCGACTTACGGCTCGCTCGGCGGGGTGATCGTCTTGATCACCTGGTTCTATCTCAGCGCCTTCTTCCTGTTGCTGGGTGCCGAATTCGCCGCGGTCCGCAACAGGATAGCTTCCTAGCAAAGCCGCCCGACCGCAGGATTACACGGACTCGCAATATTGCGAACGATGTGCTATATAATGCAACAACCCTGGCGGCATGCTCCCGCCAGGTGCGTAACACCGAAAGGGCAGGACACCCCCAAAAGCGTCGTTTCACGGTTCAGGTCTGCGGTTCGTCGAAGCCGCAGCGAGAGCCGTTTTCGCGATATCGCTTTCCCCGGATCCACCTGCCCGGGATGAAAGGATCTGTAGCATGGCTAGCAAAGCCGATGATGTCTTCGACGTTGGCGACTACGTTGTCTACCCCAAGCACGGCGTGGGCCGTGTGATCGAGTTGCAGAGCGAGGAAATCGCCGGGATGCAGCTCGAACTCTATGTGCTGCGCTTCGAGAAGGAACGCATGACGCTGCGCGTTCCGGTGAACAAGGTCGAATCGATCGGCATGCGCAAGCTGTCGAGCGACAAGACGCTCAAGGAAGCGATGGAGACGCTCAAGGCCAAGCCCAAGGTCAAGCGGACCATGTGGAGCCGCCGGGCGCAGGAATACGAGGCCAAGATCAATTCGGGCGACCTGGTGTCGATCGCCGAGGTGACGCGCGACCTGTTCCGCCCCGAGGACCAGCCCGAGCAGAGCTATTCCGAACGGCAGATCTTCGAAGCCGCCTCGAGCCGCCTCGCCCGCGAACTCGCGGCGATGGAAAAGACCGACGAACCTGCGGCGCTCGAGAAGATCCTCGAGGTTCTGCGCGAGCACGCGCCGCAATATTACGGCACCGACGAAGAGGCTTAACGCCGGCTTTTCGATGTCTCGAGAAAAAGGGGGGCCACCTTCGCGGGTGGCCCCTTTTTTATGCCCGCTGCTTGCGAGCAGCGGCGGAACCGTCCGGGCTTGAACCCGCTCTCCTGCTGTATTATATCGGCAATACGGGCTGCCGATCCACACCGGTGCGATGAGCACCGCAGCAGGAGGTTTTCATGTTACACAGATTTCTCAAGCGGGTAGCGCCGGTCGTGGCGATGGCAATGGGGACCGTCGTCTCCGGCTGCAACGGCGCGGAAATCAATTTCGGCGATGGCGACGGTGTGCCGCTGGCCGAACTCGACACCAGCGGCGAGGCGCCTACCGGCGTGGTTCTGGCCAGCCCCGACACGCTGATCGTTTCCCAAGGTCCCGTGCTCGATATTGCGGTCACCGGCGATTCCGAAGCGGTCGAGGCGATGCGCTTCACCATCGACGACGGGACGCTCGGCGTGATGCGCCAGAAGGATCTGCGCAATGTCGACGGACGCGCGACCGTGCGCGTCACCATGCCCTCGCTCAGCTCGATCGTGCTGGCCGGCTCGGGAACCGTCGAGGCCGCCTCGCTGAGCGGCGATGCCGATGTCACCATTGCGGGCTCGGGTACGGTGCGCACCGCACAGGTGCAGGCGACCAACTTCTCCATGACCGTGGCCGGATCGGGCGCCTACGAGGCCAGCGGCAGCGCCGACGTACTCGACCTGTCGATCGTCGGCTCGGGCCGCTCGGACATGGGCGATCTGGCAGTTGGCAGCGCGGATGTGAACATTGCCGGATCGGGTGCGGCCGAGTTCGCGTCGGATGGGAAGGTCGAAGCCAATATCCTCGGCTCGGGCGAGGTAACGGTGATCGGACGCGCGACCTGCACCATCAATGCGGTCGGCTCGGGCAAGCTCAATTGCCGCGAGGCTCCGAGCGACCCCGCGACGCGCGCGGAGCCCTTGGCGGGAACCGAGGATTGGTCGCAGGAAGAGAACTGACGCAGACAACGGACGACGGGGCAAGCGGAAGCGGCTAGGGAGCGGGCGAAAGGATGTTCGCCATGATTCCTCGCCGCCTCCTGCTTGTCTGCCTGTTGCCCGCCGCCCTGGGCGGTTGCCTCGCCAAAACCGCATTCGATGTCGCCACCGCTCCGATCCGGGCCGTCAGCAAGGGGGTCGATCTGGCGACCACCAGCCAGTCCGAAAGCGACGAGAACCGCGGGCGCGAAATCCGCCGCCAGGAAGAGCGGCTGGGCAAGCTCGAGCGCGATTACGAGAAGCAGCTCGACGCCTGCGAGGATGGCAACCGCCGCGCCTGCGACGATGCGCGCGACACCTATGCCGAAATGCAGCAGATCATCCCGACCATCCCCTATCGGCCGAAGGACGACTGACCGCGGGCCCGTCTAGGCGGGCGTCGCCGCACGGCGCAGGCGGTCGTTGATTGCAAGACCGAGCCCTTCGCCGGGAACCGCCGCCACCGCGATGCGCGGCTGCGGAGCCTTCGCTCCCAGGTGAAGGCAGGCATAGAGGCGCGACGCCGCTTCGACCAGATCGCCGCGGTCGGACAGGTTGCAATCGCCCGCGGTGCGCCCGAAGCCGATCAGATATTCGCCCTCTTCGCGCGCCACCGCCTCGAGCCTGACCGGCTTTCCGGGCGCGTAATGGCTGAGCGTCTGCCCCGGTGCCTCGACACCGAGCGTCGCTCCGAGCGGCGCTGCACCCGGGACCGCGATCGGGCCGGCGCGCAGCGTCTCGATCCGGCCGTCGGTGCGGACGGCGATGATGGTCGACTCCAGCCCCTGCGCGCAGTCGCCGCCGTCGAGCACGAGATCGATCCGGCCGTCGAGCGTTGCCAGCACGTGATCCGCGCTGGTCGGGCTGACGAAACCGCTGCGGTTGGCCGAGGGGGCCGCGAGCGGAAACTCGACCGCATCGAGCAGCGCGGCCATTGCCGGATGCGCCGGCTGGCGCAGCGCCACGGTGGGCAGGCCGGCGGTCACCGCAGGAGCCAGCCCGGCATCGCCGCGCAGCGGGCAGACCAGCGTCAGCGGCCCGGGCCAGTACCGTTCGGCCAGGGCAGTAGAGGTAGCATCGAACTCGGCCAGCCGCTGCGCCGCCGCAATCCCCCGCACATGGACGATCAGCGGATTGAAACTCGGCCGCCCCTTAGCCGCATAGATCCTCCCCACCGCTGCGGCGCTGTCGGCGCGGGCCGCAAGCCCGTAGACCGTCTCGGTCGGAACCGCGACCAGCCCGCCCTCGTTGAGGATTCGCGCCGCCCGCGCAATTCCGCCCGCATCCGCCGGCACCCGTTCCGTAGCGTTCTTGCCGCGCATGCCAGGGCGCTATATTCGCTGGCGCCTATTGCCAAGAGGACATCGCCCATCGTGACCTATTCGCCTGCCACCGCCGACCAGCTGCTCGCCATCCGCGTCAACGCCGGGATCGAGGAATTGGCGCGCAGCGAGCGCTTCGCCGCCGCCGAGCCCGACATGGTCGAAGCGATCGTCGAGGGCGTCGGTCAGTTCGCCGCGGGCGAATGGGCGCCGCTCAACCGGATCGGCGATCTCGAGGGCGCAAAGCTCGAGAACGGGGTGGTCCGCCTCCCCGAAGGCTTTGCCGCCGCCTACGAACATTATGTCGAGCAGGGCTGGAATTCGATCGCCAGCCCGGCCGATTTCGGCGGCCAGGGCTTGCCCTTCACGCTGGCCTGCAACGTGCTCGAGAACCTCGGCACCGCGAACATGGCGTTCAACCTGCTGCCGATGCTCAGCGTCGGCGCGATCGAGGCGCTCGAGCATCACGGCAGCGAGGCGCTGCAGGCGAAGTATCTGCCGCTGCTGGTGAGCGGCGAATGGTCGGGGACGATGAACCTGACCGAGCCGCAGGCGGGCTCGGACCTCGGCGCGCTGCGCACCAGCGCTACGCCGATCACCGAGGGCGAGCATGCGGGCAAGTTCCGCATCAAGGGACAGAAGATCTACATCACCTGGGGCGATCACGAGCTGGCGAAAAACATCATCCACCTCGTGCTCGCGCGCCTGCCGGATGCGCCCGAGGGCAGCCGCGGCATCTCGCTGTTCGTGGTGCCGAAATATCATGTGAAGGACGATGGCACCCCGGGCGCACGCAACGATCTGCGCTGCGTCAGCCTCGAGCACAAGCTCGGGATCAACGCCTCGCCCACCTGCGTGATGAGCTATGGCGACAATGACGAATGCATCGGCGAGCTGGTCGGCGCGGAGAACCGCGGCTTGATGGCGATGTTTACGATGATGAACAACGCGCGGATCAATGTCGGCACGCAAGGGGTGCAGATCGCCGAGCGCGCCACCCAGCAGGCGCAGGATTACGCTGCCGACCGGATCCAGTCGGCGCGCGCGGGATCGCCCGACCGGACCCCGGTGGCGATCCTCGAGCACCCCGATGTCCGCCGGATGCTGCTGCGGATGAAGGCGCTGACCGAGGCGGTTCGTGCGTTGCTCTATTACACCGCGGGGCAGGTCGATCGCGGCACGCTTGGGAACGCCGATGCCGCCGCGCGCGCCGAGGTGCTGGTCCCGCTGCTCAAGGCCTGGGGCACCGATGTCGGGGTCGAGGCGGCGAGCCTTGGGATCCAGATCCACGGCGGGATGGGCTTTATCGAGGAAACCGGCGCGGCGCAGCACTGGCGCGACGCGCGGATCGCGCCGATCTACGAGGGCACCAACGGCATCCAGGCCGCCGATCTCGTCACCCGCAAGCTCGGGCTCGACGACGGGCAGGCGCTGATCGGGCTGCTCGAGGAGATCGCGCGCGAGAGCGCCGACGAACCGGCGCTGTTCGCGCTCGCGGGCGAATGCGCCGCGGTGGCGCGCTGGATGCGCGAAGAAGCCAGCCTTGACGACCGGCTGGCAGGCAGCGTGCCGTTCTGCACCATGATGGCGGTGGCGGTCGCGGGCTGGCAGCTGACGAAACAGGCCTCGGCGGTTGAGGCGGGCGCGGCGCCGGCACTGGCCGCGACCAAGCCGGGTACGGTGCGCTTCTTTCTCGACCGGATCGTGCCCGAGGCCAGCGGATTGAAAGCCAGTGCGATCGCCGGAGCCGAATCGCTCTATGCGGTCAGCACCGAGGCGCTGCTCGGCTGAGGCCTACTGCGCGGGCTGTTCGCGCGCATAGTCGTCTTCGCCGAAAGTCGCGCGGATTCCGCCAGTCAACTCCCGCTGCGGCGGGAGACGACCGGAGCGTTCGCGGACTATTTCCGGCGAAGCTTCCGCGCCGGGTGCGAAGACGCGCCAGATTATCCCGGCCGTATCGTCGCTGACCAGCAAGGAGCCGTCCTGCGCCCATTCGACCCAGGTCGGGCGGCCGCGCGTGGTCTCGTCGCCCTGAAGGAAGCCTCCGAGCACCGTGACGGGCTTGCCCTGCGGATTGCCGCGCTCGTCGAAAGGCACATAGACCACATTGTAACCCGACGGCGGCTTGCGGTTCCAAGAGCCGTGTTGCGCGATGAAGGCGCCGTGATCGAAGCGTTCGCCCATCCGCGAGCCCTGCTCGGTGAACACGAGTCCCAGAGCCGCGACATGCGGCCCCAGCGCATATTCGGGGCGGCGCGCGTATTCGGTCAGATAGGCGGGCATCGGTGCCTCGACCCGCTGGTCGATATTGTCCCGCCAATAGACCCAGGGCCAGCCATACTGCGCGCCAAGCGGCACATTGGTGAGATAGTCGGGCACCAGATCGGAGCCGAGCATGTCGCGCTCGTTGACCGTGGTCCACAGCTCGCCCGACCAGGGGTTGAAATCGAGGCCATTGGGATTGCGCAGCCCGGCACCAAATACGCGCTGGGTGTTGGTTTCGAGATTGTATTCCCAGATCAGCGCGCGGCCCTCTTCGGCTTCCATACCCTGATCGCCGATGTTCGAAACCGAACCCACCGCCACATATAGCAGTTCCCGGTCGGGATGCAGTTCCAGGTTGCGCATCCAGTGGCCGCCGCCCGGCGAGAGATCCATCAGCTTGCGCGGCTCTCCCGACACCCGGGCCGCCCCGAGTTCATAGGGATAGGCCAGCACCGCATCGTGATTGGCGACATAGAGGGTTCCGTCGCGCCAGGCCATGCCCGAGGGCGAATCGAGCCCGTCCAGCAGCGTCTCCTTCACCTCGGCCCGGCCATCGCCGTCCGTATCGCGAAGGAGCGCGATTTCATTGACGGGATCGCCGCCGGCTCCGGCCTTGCCCATCAGCAGGCCGGCGATGAAGTTTTCAATCCTCGTGCCGATGGAAGGGTCGGCATCCTCGGGCTTGGTGCCCGGCTTGCCGGTGAGCGCGGCGAGAACATCGCCATTGGGCAGCGTGTGGACGGTGCGCGGGTGATCGAGCCCCTCGGCGAAGCGCGTCACCGCCAGACCCTCGACCGCCTCGGGCTTTTCGTCCGCAGCCCAGCCGACCGGTTCGGCGATCTGGACGGTAGGAAAACCCTCTTCGTTCGGTTCCTGAAGCGTCGGGTCGGTGCCGGCGACCGCCTCGACGCTCAGCTCGGCGGTATCGCCGCGCAGCAGGTATGCCGCTGCGACGAACGCCAGCAGGATCAGGACGAGGATCGCGATGAGGATTTTTTTGCCGGTGGTCATGGCGAAGAGTTCTATGGCAGTGTTCGGCTTGCGGCAATGGGATCGCGCCCTAAATAGCCACCCCTATGTATGATTTCAGACCCGCCGCCCAAACGGCCAAGCCCGAGCTCTATCACGACCTGCTTCAGGCCGCCGAGGCGCTGACCGCCGGCGAGCGCGATGGCGTTGCCAATATGGCCAATGTCGCGGCGCTGCTGTGGGAGTTCCTCGACGAGGTGAACTGGACCGGCTTCTACCGGATGGTCGAAGGCGAGCTGGTGCTGGGCCCCTTTGTCGGGCGGCCCGCCTGTATCCGCATTCCCGTCGGCCAGGGTGTCTGCGGTGCCGCGGCAAAGAGCGGCGCCACGCAGCTGGTCGAGGATGTGCATGCCTTCCCCGGCCATATCGCCTGCGACGGCGATACGCGGTCCGAACTGGTGGTCCCGGTGCTGCGCGGCGGTGCGGTGATCGCGGTGATGGATCTCGACAGCCCCGCGCTTGGCCGGTTTGACGCCGAGGACAGGGCGGGAATCGAAGCCCTCGCGACGATGCTCGCCGAGCGTATCTGAAGGACAAACCGCCCCGCGGCGGGACAGCGCCGCTTCGGGGCTTTTGCCGGGGAACCCCGGAGGTGATAAACCTTTCCTCAACCATCCACCCGGATTCGCGAAAGGTTTTCTCCATGGCAGCTCGTTTCCTCGCCGGCACGGCAGCTCTGGGGCTCGCGGCGCTGGCCGCATCGCCCGCGCTCGCGCAGCAGATCTATTACGAGGACGGGGACTATCTCTACGCGGTCCCGGCCCCGGTGACGGCGCAGGATGCAGTGGTCAGCCAGCCGGTCGAAGCGCCCAGGGTGATCTATCAGGATGGAGTGGCCTATGAGCGGATCGACAATCGACCCACCGCGCAGCGGGTAATCCCGGCGCGCGGTGCTCCCGCGCTGGAGGCGCCGGACAGAATCATCCTTCCCCCTCCGCGGGCGAGCTATGCCTACGCCGACGCCAAGCCGGTGGTTTTCGTGACTTCTCCGCAGGTCCAGCCGACCTACAGCGTCGCTGCGCGTTCGATCCCCGCCAATGGCTACGGCTATGCTCCCGCTCCGCAGCAATATTACGGCTATGCCACTGCGCCGCAGCAGCCCGGCTTCCTTCCCGGCGGCGGGCAATTGGTCGCCTTCGATCGCAATGCCTGGCTCGAGGAGTGCAGCAGGAGGCTGAGCACCTACGAAGACAGCGATCGGGGCCAGGTTCTGGGCGGCCTGCTTGGCGCGGCGGCTGGCGGGCTGATCGGCAACCGAGTCGCCGGCTCCGGCGATCGCCTGGGAGGCACGTTGATCGGGGCTGGGACAGGCGCGCTGGCCGGGCTGGCGGTGGGCGATGCGATCGACGATCGCAACGATGCGCGCCGCACTCGCAGCGGCTACGACGAATGCCGCGTCTATCTCGACGATTACATCAACCGCGCGAGCAACAACCCGGCCCCGATGACGACCGTTCCGGGGCAGCAATATATGCTTGTCCCCGTTTCGGTACCGGTGACGCAGCAGCCGATCTATCGCGAGTACGTCGTTTCGCAGCCGTAATTGCTCGGCAGACGGGTGCTAAAGCCATGCACCGCCGGTTGCGCCGCGCGACTTCCCATTAGGTCGATGCTTTAAGCGGCTGCGATTCCTAGATTTCTCCGCCGGTCAGACGCTGGCACAGGAGATCGAGCTGGTCGAGGCTGCGGAAACGGATCGAGACCGCACCCTTGGAACTGTCGCTCTCCGAGGTGATCCGCACGGGCATACCGAGAAACTCCTCAAGGTGGTTTTGCACCGCGACGATATCGGCATCGCTCGACGGCCCATCGCCGGAACGCGGCTTGGCCGCCCGTCCATCGGTTCTGGGCTCGCCGGAATTGCGCGCCAGCTTCTCGACCTCGCGCACCGAGAGCTTGTCCTTTACCGCGCGATGCGCGAGCGCCACGGCATCATCGTGACCGATCAGCGCGCGGGCGTGTCCCATCGACAGCGCGCTTTCGGCCAGCAAGCCCAGAATTTCGTCCGGAAGCGCGAGCAGTCGCTGCATGTTCGCGACATGGCTGCGCGATTTGTCGACCATCTCGGCAATCTCGGCTTGAGTCATCTCCTCCTCCTCGGAGAGACGATGATAGGCGCGCGCCTCCTCGACCGGATTGAGATCCTCGCGCTGGAGGTTCTCGATCAACGCCAGCGCCATCACTTCGCGATCGTCGAGCGGACGAATGATGGCGGGAATATCGTGCAGCCGCGCCTTCTGCGCCGCGCGCCAGCGACGCTCGCCGGCAACGAGCTGATAGGTCCCGTCGCCCTTGGGCCGCACGATGATCGGCTGGATCACACCGCGTGCGGCAATCGAGGCGGCCAGTTCGCTCAGCGCCGCCTCGTCGAAATGCGTTCGTGGCTGGCCGGGAAGCGGAGAGATCGAGGCAATGGGAAGATTCCTCAACCCGCTACCGGTGGGTTCTGCGCTCGATCGTTCCGGCGCTTCGTTCGATCCCCCATCCTCTTCGCGCCGAACCACCGGCGCTTCGCGCTGAACCTCGCCCATCAGGGCGCCGAGGCCCCTACCCAGCTTGCGCTTGCGCGCCGCGCCCTTGGTGGCCGCTTCGGTCCCGTCGCTCATGCGGCTTTCCTCTTCTCGGGCAAGCGCCCGATCAATTCGCGGGCGAGCGCGATATAGGCGCGGCTGCCGACGCATTGGTGATCATAGACCAGCGCCGGCATCCCGTGGCTGGGAGCCTCGGACAGCCGGACATTGCGCGGGATGACCGATTCGAACACCAGCGGCCCCAGGCAGTCACGGACGTCGTCGGCGACTTGGTCGGTCAGCCGGTTGCGGCGGTCGAACATCGTCAGCACGACACCGACGATCCCGAGATCGGGATTGAAGCGCTGTTGCACGCGCTCGACCGTCTGCAACAACTGGCTCAGCCCCTCGAGCGCGAAGAATTCGCACTGCAAGGGGACCATCATCGTATCCGCAGCGCTCATTGCGTTGAGAGTCAGCAGACCAAGCGAGGGCGGGCAGTCGATAAAACAGATGTCGTAGGAGGAGAACCCACCCTGCCCCTTGCTTGCAAGCGCGCGGCGCAACCGCGCGGTTCGGTCCTCAACCTGGACCAGCTCGATCTCCGCGCCGGATAAGTCCTGCGTCGCGGCGACGATATCGAGCCCCGGAATGTCGGTTTCCTGCGCGCATTGGTCGAGCGTCGCTTCCTCGAGCAGCAGGTCATAGCTGGTGTATTCGCGGTGCGCGTTGTCGATTCCAAGCCCGGTCGAGGCGTTGCCCTGCGGATCGAGATCGATCAAAAGCGTTTTCCAGCCGGTCGCGGCCATCGCGGTGGCGATATTGATGGCGGTGGTGGTCTTGCCCACCCCGCCCTTCTGGTTGGCGATCGCAATCGTGATCATCGCTTCAGCTCCACTTGCCCCTTCCCCACCACGATACCGGCATCGGAATCGCTCTGCGACTGTTCCACGTGGAACATCGGCCGCAGCGGCTTGGGAAGGCTTTCGACGTCTTGCGCCGCCGACCGGCCCTTCGGCAACAACCAAATCGTGTCGCTTGTGGAGAAGCGCGCCGAGAGATCGAGCAGTTTGGGCATTGGCGCGAAGGCGCGAGCGCTGATCACCGAGGCGCCGAAACTCTCGACGAGTTCGAGGCGCCTGCCCTCCACCTCGCAGCACCCTAGTTCGAACCTGTCGATGATACCGTGCAGCCATTCGATCCTGCGGTTGCGGGATTCGACGAGGCAGACGGTCCAGTCTGGACGCATGATAGCGATAATCAGGCCGGGGAACCCGGCGCCCGTGCCCAGATCGAGCCACGAACCGGGTGTTTCACGTGGAACATGATCGAGCAATTGCGCCGAATCGGCCAGATGTCTCGTCCAGACCGATTCCTCGCTGGCTTTGGCGATCAGGTTTTGCCGTCCGTTCTCCTGCGCGAGCAAGTCGACGAGCCGCTCGAGCTTGCGGAGGGCATCGCCGTCGCAGCGTTCGGCGACGAAGTCTCTGGCATCGGCCTCGCTTGCGATCACAGGTCGGCGCTCACCAGCTTGCGAGCGTGCACCAGCACCGCGGCAAGCGCGGCCGGAGTGATTCCCGCGATCCTTGACGCAGATCCCAATGTCGCAGGCTTGGCCATTTCCAGGCGTTCGATCATTTCGCTCGAGAGCCCGGGCACTTGTCCATAGGGGAAAGCTGCGGGAAGGCGGAGGGACTCGCTTGCGCGAAGATCGCGCAGTTCACCTTCCTGGCGGATAAGATAGGGGGCATATTGCGCATCCTCGACCATCTCGGTGGCAAGATCCTCGTTCCACGTGAAACCCTCTGGCGCCAGCGCTTCCAATCCGCCGCGAACAACGATCCCTCCCTGGACCCACTCACCCAGCGTCCTAGGGGCGGCATCCGGCTTTACCGCGATCCCCTTTTTGGCAAGATCCTTCGGCCCCAGCGTCTTTTCCAGAAGGGCGTCCCAGTCCTTTCGTTCGGCCTCTCTCCGGGTGAACCACTCGGCCCGTTGGTTGCCGATGCAACCGCTTTCGAGACCGAGCGCCGTCAGCCGCGAGGGAGCGTTCCCGGCGCGCAAGCGCAGGCGGTATTCGGCCCGCGAAGTAAGCATGCGATAGGGCTCGCTTACGCCCTGGAGGACGAGATCGTCGACCATCACCGCCATGTAGGAATTGGCGCGATCGAGTGCGGGCGCGTTGCGGCCCAGAGCTTCGGCCGCGGCATGCATCCCCGCCACGAGCCCCTGCGCCCCAGCCTCCTCATAACCGGTGGTGCCGTTGAGCTGGCCGCCGCAATAGAGCCCCGGGATCAGCTTGAGCTGTAGATCGGAACCCAGCGCGCGCGGATCGATGTGGTCGTATTCTACCGCATACCCGGGCACCACCATCTCGACCCGTTCCAGACCCGCCATGCTCCGCAGCATTGCCAGTTGAACATCCTCGGGAAGCGAGGTGCTGATCCCGTTGGGATAGACCATGGTGCTGCCCAGCCCTTCGGGCTCGAGAAACACCTGATGCCCGTCGCGATCGGCGAAGCGATGGATCTTGTCCTCGATCGAGGGGCAATAGCGCGGGCCCTGCGCTCCGATTGCGCCCGAGAACAGCGGCGAGCGATGGAGGTTCGCAGCGATGATTTCGTGGCTGCGCGCATTGGAGCGCGTGATGGCGCAGAATATCTGCGGATTGATACGCGCCGGCGTGAGCGGCGACATCGTCCATTGCTCGCCATCCGAAGGCTGCTCCTCAAGCTGCGACCAGTCGACCGTGCGACCGTCGAGCCGGGGCGGAGTGCCAGTCTTGAGCCGCGCCATCGGAAGCTCGGCTTCGCGCAATTGTTCCGCCAGCCGCCGCGCCGCGGCTTCTCCGACGCGGCCGCCCTCTTGCCGGACATCGCCGCGATAGAGAATACCGCCAAGGAAGGTCCCCGTGCAAAGGATCACGCGCTGGGCGGTGAGCGCAGAACCATCGGCCAGGTCTATGCCGACCACTCGTCCGCCGCTTAGCCGCAGAGCCGCTACTTCGCCCGCGATCAGTTCGATGTCGCCCTGCGCCGGAAGCATCCGCTGGATCGCCGCGCGAAACAGCACCCGGTCGGCCTGGACGCGCGGACCCCAGACCGCGCTCCCCTTCGAGCGATTGAGCATGCGGTAATGGATCGCCGCAGCGTCCGCCGCGCGCGCCATCAGCCCGTCGAGCGCATCGATCTCGCGGACCAGATGGCCCTTGCCGATACCCCCGATTGCGGGATTGCAGCTCATCGCCCCGATCGTCGCGAGATCGAAAGTTACCAGGGCCACCCGCGCGCCCATCCGCGCAGCGACCGCCGCCGCTTCGACCCCGGCATGTCCGCCGCCCACAACGATGATATCGAATTGCGCCATCGGCTGGCGGATTAGTCGAGCAAAAGCCTCAGGTCAAAGCGCGTGTTTCACGTGAAACATCACTTGCCGATGCAGAACCGCCCGAACAGCGCATCGAGCATGTCCTCGGTCGATGCTCGGCCGAGCAGCCGATCGAAGGAAACCCGCGCCTGGCGCAGGTTCTCGCCGATGATCAGCAGGTCGGTGCCCGGTGCGATCGCTCCAAGCGCCGTGGCCGCCTCCCCTACCCGCTCGCGTTGCTGCGCATTGAGCGCCGCAGCACCCGGCTTGGGCAGCAGCAACCGCGCGCGGGCGATCAGATCTTCTTCGAGTTCGGCGAGTCCCTTTCCGGTTACAGCCGAAACTACATGGTCGGGCGCCTGCTTGCTCGGTTCCCCGACTTCATCGGCGCGGGACTGGATCTCCAGCGCGCCCGCCGGTCCCTCCCCCTCACGGCCCAGCCACAACACGATATCGGCCCGCTCGAGCTGCTCGCGCGCGCGGTCCATGCCGATCGCTTCGATCGTGTCACCGCCGGCCTCGTGAAGCCCCGCGGTATCGACCAGCAGGAAGGGAACGCCGCCGAACGCCACCGGGCGCTCGATGACGTCGCGGGTGGTCCCGGCGACCGGCGAGGTGATAGCCGCTGCATCACGGACCAAAGCGTTGAAAAGCGTCGATTTCCCGGTATTCGGTGGCCCCGCGAGGACCACCCTGACGCCGTCGCGCAGCCGCTCGACTCCCGGGCGCGCCAGCCACTCGCCCATACTGTCCGCCAGCGCAGAGACATCGCCGTAGAAGCTGTAGGGCAAATCCCCGACATCGTCCTCGTCGGCGAAGTCCAGACTGGCCTCGACCTGCGCGCCAAGATGGAGAACCGCAGCGCGCCAGCTTTCGACCTGGCCCGAGATCGCGCCGCCCAGCGCCGCCTGCGCCGAACGGCGCTGCAATTCGGTTTCAGCCGCAAGCAGATCGGCCAGCCCTTCGGCTTCGGCGAGATCGATGCGTCCATTGGCAAAGGCGCGGCGGGTGAACTCGCCAGGCTCGGCCTTGCGCAAGCCCTCGAGCTTTCCCAGCGCGCGCTCCACTGCGGCGAGCACCGCCCTGCCCCCATGACAGTGAAACTCCGCGAGATCCTCGCCGGTGGCGGTGGCAGGGCCGGGAAACCACAGCACCAGCGCGCGGTCGAGCACTTCGCCCTCGGTATCGCGCAAAGCCCGCAGGCTCGCCTGGCGCGGCGCGGGAAGCCGTCCTGCCAGCGCCTCGGCCGCAGCGGCGGCAAAGGCCCCGCTAACCCGGACGATCCCGATCGCAGCCGGCGGCGCGCCGCTCGAGACGGCGAAGATGGTATCGCTGGGCAAGCGGTCCGCCGCGTCTAGGTCTTGGATTCGTCCGGGGCCGGCTTGGCCGAGGGCTTGTTCGCGTTCGCCCCCTCCATGAAGCTCTGGAACAGCTTGAACCCCGCCTGCCCCATCGGGGCGAGCTGGCGCGCATATTCCTGCAGCTTGTCAGTGTCGGAAACGCCCTTCATCGCGCCCGCCATCATGTCGACATAGACCGCATTGGCCTTGCCGACATCGGGCAGCCCCATAAAGGCGCGCGCCTCTTCAGGCGTGCAATCGATTTCTACATGGACCTTCATCGGGCTTCCTCCGTTAGTTCTTGTGCAGCCTATCTGGGTCTGCAAAGCGCGCGAGGCAAGCGCACCGCGAAATTCCCCCGAAGGAGAGAAGACCGATGAGCGAGACCGTTTCGATTGCGACCCTGGCCGGCGACGACAGCTTCAAGGCCTATGTCGCTCGACCCGCCGACGCGCCCAAGGCCGCGATCGTCGTGATCCAGGAGATTTTCGGCATTAACGCCGGCATCCGTCGCAAATGCGATCGGCTCGCCGAGGAAGGATATCTGGCGGTCGCGCCCGATCTGTTCTGGCGGCTCGAGCGCGGGATCGAACTCGATCCCGATGTCGAACCCGAGTTCCAGCGCGCGCTCGAATTGATGGGCGATTTCGACCAGGATCAGGGCATTCGCGACATCGAGGCTGCGATCACTTGGGCGCGCAAGGAAAGCGGCGGCAAGAAGGTCGGCTGCGTTGGTTACTGTCTGGGGGGCCGGCTCGCCTATATGACCGCTGCGCGCACCGATGTTGACGCCAGCGTGGGTTATTACGGTGTCGGCATCGACGGTCTGCTGCGCGAGAAGCAAGCCATCGCCCATCCGCTGCTGCTGCATATCCCGACCGAGGACGGCTTCGTCGACAAGGACACGCAGAAGGCCATGCACGAAGGTCTGGACGATCACCCCAAGGTGACGCTCTACGACTACGAAGGTCTCGATCACGGCTTCGCGACCGAATTCGGCAAGCGCCGTGCCGAGCAGGCGGCGCAGCTGGCCGACAAGCGGACGGCGGACTTCTTCGAGGAGCATCTGCTTTAGGAGCCGGCTTTGGACCGGCTTCCCCTGCGCTATGTGATCCCCGCGCTGCTGATCGCGCTGGTTGCCGCCGCCTGGCTCGTCCCGCCGCTGCACTGGGCGCTGTGGCTGCTCGTCCCGCTCACCGGAGTGGCGGTGTGGGACTTCTTCCAGCGCAAGCATACGCTGTGGCGCAATTATCCGCTGTTTGCGCGCATTCGCTGGCTGGCGGAGGATCTGCGTCCCTTCGCGCAGGCCTATTTCGTCGAAAGCGACCTGGAGGGGCGGCCCTTCAGCCATCAGGCGCGGGCGCTGGTCTATGCCCGGGCCAAGGGCGATCTCGATTCGCACCCAATGGGGACCGAACTCGACGTCTATTCCGAGGAGTACGAATGGCTGGGCCATTCGATCGTCCCGCGCGACGAAATTCCCGAATTCTGGAGCGTCGAGGTCGGTGCCGGCACCTGCTCGAAGCCCTATACCACCTCGCTGCTCAACATCTCCGCGATGAGCTTCGGCTCGCTCTCCGCCCGCGCGATCGAGGCACTCAACGCCGGCGCGGCGATGGGCGGCTTCGCCCACAACACCGGCGAAGGCAGCATCAGCCGCTATCACCGCAAGCCGGGCGGCGATCTGATCTGGGAGCTCGGCAGCGGCTATTTCGGCTGCCGCCATCCCGATGGCTCCTTCGATCCCGCCAAATTCCGCGACAATGCCGACACCGATCAGGTCAAGATGATCGAGGTCAAGCTGAGCCAGGGCGCCAAACCGGGCCACGGCGGCGTGCTGCCGGGCACCAAGGTCACCGAGGAGATCGCTGCGGCCCGCGGCGTGCCCGTGGGCGAGACGGTGGTCTCTCCCGCCGCCCATCCGGCCTTCTCCACCCCGATCGAGATGCTCCAGTTCCTCACCGATCTGCGCGAACTGTCGGGCGGCAAGCCGGTCGGAATCAAGCTGTGCGTCGGCCAGCCCCACGAACTCTTCGCGATTGCCAAGGCGATGCTGGAAACCGGGATGCATCCCGATTTCATCACCGTAGACGGCGCCGAGGGCGGAACCGGCGCCGCGCCGCTCGAGCTGAGCAATTCGGTCGGCATGCCGCTGCGCGAAGGACAGATCTTCGTGCGCAATATGCTAGTAGGGATCGGCATGCGCGACAGGGTCAGGATCGCGGCGGCGGGCAAGATCCATTCGGGCGCGCAGATGGCGAAATCCTTCGCGCTGGGCGCGGACTGGTGCAATGCCGCGCGCCCCTTCATGTTCTCGCTGGGCTGCATCCAGTCGATGAACTGCCACACCGGCCACTGCCCGACCGGAGTCGCGACGCAGGAAGAATGGCGCCAGCGCGGGCTCGTGGTCGAGGAAAAGGCCCCGCGCGTGGCGCGTTTCCATCGCGCCACGCTCAAATCGCTGCGGGAAATCGTGGTCGCGATGGGGCTCGAGACGCCATGGGACATCAAGCCGCACGACATGCGCGAGCGGCTCAACGGGGCGCGGTCCGACGCGGTCGACCGGATCTACAGCTTCATCGAACCCGGCGCGCTGCTGCAGGATGCCGCTGCCACCCCATTGGCGCGTCATTGGCAGGCTGCGCGCGCCGACAGCTTCAGGAGAGTGGAATGACCGCACACAAGGGCCTCGAGCGCTGGCACAGGGTAATGGCCAAGGGTAGCGCGCCCGCGGATCTCGCAGCGATCATTCATCCCGATGCGGTGTTCCACTCCCCCGTGGTGCACACGCCGCAGCGCGGCCGCGATCTGGTCGTCGCCTATCTCGCGGCGGCGGGCCAGACGCTGGGCAACGACAGTTTCCGCTATGTGCGCGAACTGGTGGACGGCGAGAACGCGATGCTCGAATTCACCACCGAGATGGAGGGGATCGTGGTCAACGGCGTCGACATCATCCGCTTCGACGAGAACGGAATGATCCGGGATTTCAAGGTGATGGTCCGCCCGCTCAAGGCGGTGAATAAGGTCTGGGAAATGATGGCCGCGCAACTGGAGCGCACCAAGGGCTCATAAACGCGCGATGATGAAGCGTGCGCGCACTGAGACACTCGTCTGGGGTAAGTCGATCGGCTTATAGCCATATTCGCGCCAAGCCGAGGTCACTGCTTCGTCGCTCGCGACTGCCTCGCTCCATGTTTGGCGGCGTTGCTCGTCGGGACGGTAGATCGATTGCCAAGCCTTCGCCCGGAAGACCGGTCCGTCGAAGCGCAAGCTCCTGCAGGCACGATCGATAGCTGCGGAAACGGGCAGCCCTTCGACCCGAAGGAATCCGACGATGTCGGGAAAACCCCGGTCGAATACGATCGGGCCAAGGGAAGGCGCCACTTCCCAGGCCTTCAACTGTTCCTCCAACATGGCTTGCGCGAAGCCGAGCGGGTCCCTCGCGCGCAGTTCCATTCCCTCGCGCGCCACGAGAATTCGTCGCGCCACTTCTGGAACGGTGGCCAGACCCCGTTCCGCAAGCGCCGCCAGCAAGGTCGATTTGCCCGCCCCAGGAGCGCCCGTGATCGCGGCTCTCCGAGGGGCAGACATCGCCCTACTGGTTCATCGTCTCGAAGAAGTCCTCGTTGGTCTTGGAATCCTTCATCTTGTCGAGCAGGAATTCCATCGAATCGATCGTGCCCATCTGCATGAGGATGCGGCGCAGCACCCACATCTTGGACAGCTTGTCCTTCTCGACCAGCAGCTCTTCCTTGCGGGTGCCCGACTTGCCGACGTCGAGCGCGGGGAAGATGCGCTTGTCAGCGACCTTGCGGTCGAGGACGATCTCGGAATTGCCGGTGCCCTTGAATTCCTCGAAGATCACCTCGTCCATCCGGCTGCCGGTGTCGATCAGCGCGGTGGCGATGATCGAGAGCGAACCGCCCTCCTCGATGTTGCGCGCGGCGCCGAAGAAGCGCTTGGGGCGCTGCAGGGCATTGGCGTCGACGCCGCCGGTCAGCACCTTCCCCGATGACGGGACCACGGTGTTGTAGGCCCGGCCTAGGCGGGTGATCGAATCGAGCAGGATGACGACATCCTTCTTGTGCTCGACCAGCCGCTTGGCCTTCTCGATCACCATCTCGGCGACCTGGACGTGGCGATTGGCGGGTTCGTCGAAGGTCGAGGCGATCACCTCGCCCTTCACCGAACGCTGCATGTCGGTGACTTCCTCGGGGCGCTCGTCGATCAGCAGGACGATCAGGAACACCTCGGGGTGGTTGTCGGTGATGGCCTTGGCCATGTTCTGCAGCAGCACGGTCTTGCCGACCCGCGGCGGCGCGACGATCAGCGCGCGCTGGCCCTTGCCCTGCGGCGAGATGATGTCGATCACCCGCGCCGATTTGTCGAGCACGGTCGGATCGAGCGTGTCGAGCGAGAGCTTCTCGTCGGGGTAGAGCGGGGTCAGATTGTCGAAATTGGTGCGGTGGCGGACCTGGTCGGGATCCTCGTAATTGACCTGCGTCAGCTTGGTCACAGCGAAATAGCGCTCGCCCTCGCGCGGCGCGCGGATCTCGCCCTCGACCGTGTCGCCGGTGCGCAGGCCCCATTTGCGGACCTGGTTGGGCGAGACGTAGATATCATCGGGCCCGGCGAGGTAATTCGCCTCGGGGCTGCGCAGGAAGCCGAAACCGTCCTGCAGCACCTCGATGGTGCCGATCCCCATGATCTTCTCTTCGTATTCCTCGTCCTCGGCGAGCTCGCGCAGGATGCAGAACATCAAATCCTGGCGGCGCATGGTGGACGCGCCCTCGACCCCGAGTTCCTCGGCCATCGCGACCAGGTCGGCGGGCGGTTTTTCTTTCAGATCCTTGAGATGCATGGATGGTCTCGAACAAATGGGAATGGAAACGGAGGCAAGATCGGGGGTTGGTCGCGAGGTCTGTCCCGAGACGATGCGCAGGACGGGCTTGGGGAAAGCGGACCCGGTCCCGTTAGAATGCGGGACCTGTAACCGGTAGGATGGATGCCGAATTAGGACCGCGCCGCGGCTGCGTCAATCGCCAAAGCGCAGGCAGGACGGCTGCGGCCTAGAAGGGCTTGATCACCGCGAGCACGACGATCAGCGCCGCGGCGAGCCCCGGCACCTCGTTGAGCAGCCGCAGCTTGCGCCCGCTGAGCGCATAATCGCCCCGCGCCAGCTTCTTGGCATAGGCGCTCATCCAGCCGTGATAGCCCGACAGCGCCAGCACCAGCACCAGCTTGGCGTGGAACCAGCCTTGCGTAAGCGCGCCGGTGGTGACGACCAGCGTTAGGCCCAGCAGCCACACCACCACCAGCGAGGGCGTCAGGATGATCTTGAGCAGCCTGCTCTCGCGCTCGACCCAGCGCGCCGCTTCGTCGGACCCGGCGGGCGCCTCCTGATGATAGACGAAAAAGCGCGGCATCATGAACAGCCCCGCCATCCAGAAGATCACGAAGATCAGGTGTCCGGCCTTGAGCCAGTAATAGGTCATCGAGAGAATTTCCTGCATCGCCCGCCCATTTAGGCAGCGTGCGCGCCCGCGTCACCCCCTGACGCAGGCGAGCAGCCGCTCCACATGCGCGATCGGGGTCCGGCGGTCGATGCCGTGGCCGAGGTTGAACACATGCGGCCGGCCGGCGAAGGCGTCGAGGATCACCCGGCAGCGCTTCTCCAGCTCGTCGCTTCCCGCCAGCAGCAGCAGCGGGTCGAGATTGCCCTGCACCGGCATGCCCTCGGGCAATTCGCGCGCCGCCCAGACGGGGTCGATGGTCTCGTCCACCCCAACCGCCTGCACCCCGGTCTCGCGCGCATAGGCGGGCAGTTTCTCGCCCGCGCCCTTGGGAAAACCGATCACGGGGAGCTCGGGGAAGCGCGCGCGCAGGGCTGCGGTGATCCGCGCGTTGGGAGCCACGACCCAGCGCTCGAACTCGCTCGGCGCCAGGCTCCCCGACCAGCTGTCGAACAGCTGGATCGCCTCGGCACCGGCCTCGACCTGGCCGCAAAGATAATCGATCGTCTGATCGGCGATGGCATCGATGATCGCCTGCATCGCCCCGGGATCGCGATAGGCCAGCGCGCGGGCATCGTGCTGGTCGCGGCTTCCCTCGCCCGCGACCATATAGGTCGCCACGGTCCAGGGGCTGCCGGCAAACCCCAGCATGGTCACCTGATCGCTCAGCCGCTGCCGGCACAGCCGCACGGTCTCGTAGACCGGCTCGTAGCGGGTGGGATCGGGCTGCAGGCTATCGAGCGCCGCATCGATCAGCCGCGGCGACAGCCTGGGGCCCTCGCCCGCCAGGAACTCCAGATGCTGGCCCATGGCATGCGGGACGATCAGAATGTCGGAGAACAGGATCGCGCCGTCGAAGCCGAAGCGCTCGATCGGCTGCAGCGTGACTTCGGCCGCGGACGGACTGTCGTAGACGAGATCGAGAAACCCGCCCTTCTCGGCGCGCAAAGCCCGGTATTCCGCCAGATAGCGGCCGGCCTGGCGCATCAGCCAGACGGGGGGCTTCGCCGCGCGCTTGCCGGCAAGAGTATCGAGCAGGAGACCGGGCATCGAGCGAGTCCAATCCAAAAAAATTAGATTTATATATAGATTGATGGAGTCTGTTGGCCCTGTGGAGATCGGGCATAGCGGGTTCCTGCCCGATTTCTCCCGCGATGCAAAGGCTCGCCCGGCGAACCGACTCGCGGCTGCAGCGGAGTCGAGTCATACTTATGCCTGCTGTCCCCAGCCTGTTCACATCACTGCCGAACTGTCGACAAGCGACGGGAGCAAATGACTCGCAGTGGGTATGGAATGGGGTCCCAACTTGTCGTCAGGCCTGTCCCGTGGTTTATGCCGGCTCTTCTCCACAGGGCCGGGAGCCGCAGTGAGCCGTATCCATCTCCACCTCGTTTCGGACTCCACCGGGGAGACGCTGGAGATGATCGCCAAGGCGGCGATCGCCCAGTTCGAGGACGCCGAGGTCGAGCGCCATTTCTGGCCGATGGTGCGCTCGCGCCAGCATCTCGACCGCATCGTGCCCGAACTCTCCGCCAATCCGGGTATCGTGCTCTACACGCTGGTCAATCCGGAAACCCGCTCGCGGCTGGAGGAGCATTGCCGGACGCTGTCGCTGACCGCGGTGCCGGTCCTCGACGGAGTGACCGCCGCGCTCGAGAATGCGCTGGGGCGCGAGGCGCAGGGGCGGCCCGGGCGCCAGCACCTGATGGACCAGGCCTATTTCGATCGCGTGGAGGCGATCCAGTTCACCATCGCGCATGACGATGGGATCGGCTGGGAGAACTGGGAGGAGGCCGACATCCTGCTCGCGGGGGTCTCGCGCTCGTCCAAGACCCCGACCAGCATCTATCTCGCCAACCGCGGCTACAAGGTCGCCAATATTCCTCTCGTGGTCGAAAGCCCGCCGCCGCCTTCGCTGTTCAACCTGCGCCATCCGCTGGTGGTCGGGTTGACCACCGCCCCCGAACGGCTGGTGCAGATCCGCCGCAACCGCCTGCTGACGCTCAACGAGCGGACCCAGACCTCCTATGTCGATTCCGAGCGGGTCACTTCGGAAGTGCAATTCGCGCGGCGGATGTTCGCCGACAATGGCTGGCCGGTGATCGACGTCACCCGGCGCTCGATCGAGGAAACCGCCGCGGCGATCATCAAGCTGCTGGGCGACCGGCAGCGCCGCGACGACACGCTGCTGCAAGGGGTCAAGCCGATATGAGCGCCGATAATCGAGACGGTCTGGAAGGAAGCGGATTGATCCTCGCCTCGGGGAGCGCCTCGCGCAAGGCGATGCTGGAGGCTGCGGGGGTGCGTTTCGAAGTCGCGTCGCCCGATGTGGACGAGCGTGCGCTCGAGGCCGAAATGGCGGATGCCGAGGCCGAGGAGATCGCGCAGGCGCTGGCGGCGGCGAAGGCTGCCGACGTGTCTGCACTACGCCCCGGCATTGCCGTCCTGGGCAGCGATTCGCTGGTCGAGGTCGAGGGGCGCCGGTTCGACAAGCCCGAGAGCCGCGAACAGGCCGCCGAGCATCTGCGGTTCTTCTCGGGCCGGACCATGACGCTGCACAGCGCCGCCGCGCTGGCGCAGGATGGGCGGATAGTATGGGTCGGCTCGGATTTCGCGCGGCTGCGGCTGCGCGAGCTGAGCGATGCCTTCATCGAGAGCTATCTGGATGCCGAATGGCCCGCGGTCTCCTATTGCGTCGGGGTGTTCCGGATCGAGGGTCCCGGGGTGCAATTGTTTTCCAGCGTGATGGGCGATCAGTTCACCGTGCTCGGCATGCCGCTGCTGCAGGTGCTCGCCGCGCTGCGGGAGCGAGGGCTCCTGCCCGAATGAGCACGCCCCCGATGAGCACGCCCTACGCCGAAGTGATCGGCGATCCGATCGCGCAATCCAAGTCTCCGGCGATCCACGGCTTCTGGCTGGCGAAGCTCGGGATGGCGGGCGAATATCGCGCAACCCGCGTCGCGCCTGACGATCTCGCCGAATATTTCGCCGAGCGTCGCGCCGATCCCGCCTGGCGCGGCTGCAACATCACCATGCCGCACAAGCAGGCGGCGATGCCGCTGCTCGACCGGATCGAACCGCTTGCCCGGCGGGTCGGTGCGGTCAACACCGTCCACCGCGCGAAGGACGGCGCGCTGGTCGGTCGCAACACCGATGTCGGCGGCTTCCTCGAGCCGCTCGCCGAGCTCCTCGCCAGGCGCCACCTGTTCCGCATGACGCGGGTAATCGGCACCGGCGGCGCGGCGCGGGCGATCGTGGCGGGACTGGCCGGCGAAGGTTTCACGCTGGTGCTGGCCGGGCGCGATCCGGGCAAGGCACGCGCCATCCTCGAGGAGCTGGCACCCGGTGGCGAGCATCACGCGGTTCCTCTGACGGCCTTCACGGGCCCGACCGATTTCGCCTTCGACGATCGCGAAGGCTGCTGCGACCTGGTGGTCAACGCCAGCCCGCTGGGAATGCGCGGCCAGCCGCCGCTGGCCTTCGACTGGAGCCATGCGCCGCCGGGGAGCCTCGCCTACGACATCGTCACTGATCCGCTCGAAACCCCTTTCCTGCGCGATGCCCGCGCGGCCGGCTTCGCCACCATCGACGGGCTCGCCATGCTGATCGGGCAGGCGGCAGGCGCGTTCGAGCGCTTCTTCGGCACCCCGCCCCCGCGCGAACACGATGTCGAATTGCGCGACAGGCTCGCGGCATGACGCGCCCGCTGATACTCGGACTCACCGGCTCGATCGGGATGGGCAAATCGACCGTCGCCGAGATGTTCGCGAGCGCGGGCGTCCCGGTGTTCGATGCCGATGCGGTCGTGCGTTCGATGCAGGGGCCCGGCGGCGCGCTGGTCGAGGCGATCGAGGCGGCGTTCCCCGGCAGCACCGGTCCCGAGGGCGTGAAACGAGATGCGCTGGGGGAACAGGTCTTCGGCGACAAAGCGGCGCTCGCGCGGCTCGAGGCGATCGTCCACCCGGCGGTGGCCGCGCGGCGGGTCGAATTCCTGATCGAACACGGCAGCGCGCCGATGGTGGTGTTCGACATCCCGCTGTTGTTCGAGAAAGGCGGCGCGGACCAGGTCGATCAGGTCATCGTCGTTTCCGCCCCCGCCGATGTTCAGCGCGCCCGCGTGCTGGCGCGCCCGGGCATGACCGCGGACAAGTTCGCGCATATCCTCTCGCTCCAGACCCCCGATGCGGACAAGCGCGCAGGCGCCGATCACGTGATCCCGACCGGGGTGCCGCTGGCGCAGACCCGGGCGCAGGTCCAGGCGCTGATCGAGCGATTGCGCGAAGAGCCTCGTCCCTCCCCTTGAAACTGGCGAGAATCGGGCCGATAGAACCCGGAATGCGCGAGATCGTCTTCGACACCGAAACCACCGGACTGGACCCGAAAACCGGCGACAGGATGGTCGAGATCGGCTGCGTCGAAATGGTCGATCTGGTCCCCACGGGCGAGACCTTCCACGCCTATTACAATCCCGAACGCGACATGCCTGCGGGCGCCGAGGCGGTGCACGGGCTCTCGGCCGCCTTTCTCTCGGACAAGCCGCTGTTTCGCGACGGTGCCTCGGCGCTGCTCGAGTTCATCGGCGACTCGCCGCTGGTGGCGCACAACGCAGGATTCGATTTCGGCTTTCTCAACGCCGAGCTGGGCCTGTGCGGGCTGGAAGCGGTCTGCCTCACGCGGATGATCGACACGGTCTCGCTCGCCAAGAAGCGCCACCCCGGTGCCAAGCTGTCGCTCGACGCGCTGTGTTCGCGCTACGGGATCGATCGCAGCCACCGCGTCAAGCACGGCGCGCTGCTCGATGCCGAATTGCTCGCGCAGGTCTATGTCGAGCTCAAGGGCGGCCGGCAGATCGGTCTGGCTCTCGCCGCCGAGGTCGAGGCGCACGCCACGCCCGGATTGGCCGAGGCGCGGATCCGCCGCGCCCCGACCGGCGAATACCGCGCGCCGCGCCCGCATTCGGCCTCGGTCGAGGAACTCGCGCGCCACGCAGCCTTTCTATCACAGATGCAGCAGCCCCTTTGGCAGCGATAGCCGGATCGGCATCTGCACGGACGATTGAGGAGAACGATTGCATGGATATCCGCGTCTCTGGGCACCAGATCGACACCGGCAGCGCGCTGCAGGATTACGTCACCGACCGGCTCAACGGCATGGTCCAGAAGTATTTCAACCGCGCGCATTCCGCCAATGTCACCTTCGGCAAGGCGCCAGGCGGCGCCTTCAGCAGCGATATCGTGACTCATGTGAACAAGGGTCTGATCCTCAAGGCGCATGGCGAGGCGCATGACGTCCACCAGTCCTTCGACCAGGCGGCGGGCAAAATGGAAAAGCAGCTGCGCCGCTACAAGCGCCGGGTGCAGGACCATCACGCCCAGTCGGTCCCTGCGGAAATGGCAGAGCAGGCCGGTTACACGATCTTTGCCGGCTCGCAGAGCGAGGAAGAGGCCGAGCAGGAGGATTCGCCTGCGGTCGTCGCCGAAACCACCGCGGATATTCCCGAAGCGAGCGTCGCCGATGCGGTGATGATGCTCGACCTGCGCGAAACCGGGGCGCTGTTCTTCAAGAACGCCGCGAGCGGACGCCACAATATGGTCTATCGCCGCCGCGACGGAACGATCGGCTGGGTCGAGCCGCGCTGATCCGCTCGCCAATTTCGAACAGAATGAAGGCAGGTATTCGATGAGTGGCGCCGATACGCATTACCGCGCGCTGGAGCGGTTGTACGGCTCGGCGCCGATCAATTCCAAATTCGCCTCCTCGCTCGAGATTCTCGATGAGGGCCGCGCGCGGATCAGTTTCGATGTAACCGAGGCGAGCTATCATGCTGCCGGCGCGGCGCATGGGACGATCTATTTCAAGATGCTCGACGATGCCGCCTTCTATGCGGCGAACACGTTGGCGACCGATCGCTTCCTGCTGACCACCTCGTTCAACCTTCACTTCACCAAGCCGGTGCGCGCTGGACGAGTGGTGGCCGAGGGGCGCTGGATCAGCGGCAGGCGGCGGGTGCTGGTGGCCGAGGCGCGGCTGGTCGATGGCGATGGCGAGGAGATCGGGCGCGGCACGGGCACCTTCATGCGCTCGCGAATCGCGCTCTCCAGCCTGCCCGGCTATTCGTCCGCCGGAGACTGAGCGATGGGCGCGCGGCTTCCGGCGCATCTCGAAGTCTCGGGAATCATGCGACTCGCCCAAACTGCCGGGGGATTCGCAACCGTCGTCTCGCGCGGCGAGAAAGACGCCGGGACGATCCTGCTGTTAACCCTGCAACGCGGCGGAAATGCGCGGTTGTGGGAACGCATGCCGCAGCTCGACGGGAGCCGAAACTTCGCAGTAACCGCTGCCGAAGACGTTGAAAATCCAAGTAAAATCCAAGGGTATATTGCCCGCAGAAGCGCTCAGGACCCCGATTGCTGGATCGTAGAGCTGGATATCGACGACGCAGACCGCTTCGTCGCATCGCTCGCCGGTTAACTTGACATGATTACAAATGAGACTATTTGCCCGCCCACTTCGTGAGCGCAGGCGGCTGGTGCGGCAATAGGGTCGATCGGCAAGCGCGCAGACGGGGGATGGCCGGCAGGCCCGTGACGAACCGATTTTGAAGGCGCCCGTTATCCGGCGTCCGGTTCCAGCCTGCGACGGGTCCGTTCACCGCACAATATTGCAAAATCGATGGTTCGCAAGACGATGACTGCCACTGCGGCGGCCGTAGCCGCAGGCATAGTATTGACCTTCGCCGGAGCCGAAACCTCCGGCGCTTTTGCGCAAGAATCCGATCCCGCGCCCGAATCGACCGAGCTCCCCGATGAGGTGATGCCGGTGTTCGTGGCCAAGCCGGTGGTCCAGCCGATCCCGGCCGCGGACATCCCCAGCGTCCCCAGCGACGACTTCTCCGATATTTCAGACCAGGCCGCGAACGCGACTTCGCTCCATGCGCTGGTCTCCACGACCCCGACCGACGGCGCGCTCTCCGAAGAGCTGCATTGCCTGGCCGGCGCGGTCTATTTCGAATCGCGCGGCGAACCGCTCGACGGCCAGCTCGCGGTGGCGCAGGTCATCATCAACCGCAGCGAATCGCGCCAGTTCCCGTCGAGCTATTGCGGGGTCGTCCACCAGCGTTCGCAATTCTCCTTCGTGAAGAACGGCCGCATGCCGAGCCCGCGTCGGGAATCTTCGGCATGGCAGCGCGCCAAGGCGATCGCGCGGATCGCGCATCAGGGAATGTGGCAGAGCGAGGCCGAGGATTCGCTCTATTTCCACGCCAATTACGTCCGCCCGAGCTGGAGCCGCAGCAAACAGGCGCGCGCGACGATCAACACCCACATCTTCTATCGGTGACGTAACGCCCGCCCCTTACGGGGTAGCCGCTATTCTCTGAGCTGAACCCAGACCGGGGCATGGTCGCTGGCCTTCTCGCGCCCGCGGTGGGTCTTGTCGACGCCCACGGCCGCCAGCCGGTCGGCCAGTTCGGGCGACAGCAGCAGATGGTCGATGCGGAAGCCGTGATCGCGCTGCCAGGCGCCCGCCTGATAGTCCCAGAAGGTCCAGACCCCGCCGCGCGGGTTGAGCGTGTCGAACGCATCGGTCCAGCCATCGGCGAGCAGCCGCGCATAGGCATCGCGCGATTCGGGCTGCATCAGCGCATCGCCGGCCATCGCGCGGGGCGACCAGACGTCCTTGTCCTCGGGGATCACGTTGAAATCGCCGACCAGTGCGGTAGGAATCTCCTGCGCCCACAGCGAGGCGGCATGGATCCGCAGCCGCTCCATCCAGGCCAGCTTGTAATCGAACTTGGGTCCGGGCTGCGGATTGCCGTTGGGCAGATAGATCGACGCGACCCGCACTCCGCCGACATCGGCCTCGAGATAGCGCGCGTGCTCGTCCTCTGGATCGCCCGGAAGCCCGCGCTGCGTTTCGACCGGCTCGATCCCGTCGGCCAGGATCGCGACGCCGTTGAAGCCCTTCTGTCCGTGCCAGATCGATTTGTAACCGATCGCCTCGAACTCCTCGGCGGGAAAGCCCTCGTCCTGCGTCTTAATTTCCTGCAGACAGGCGACGCTCGGCCGCGTCTCCACGAGCCATTCCTTGAGCCGGGGCAGCCGGGCCTTGATCCCGTTGATGTTGAATGTGGCGATTTTCATGGCGGCGCTTGTGCCGCAAAGCGCCGCAGGGGTCTAATTCAAATCCCGAAGCTGGACCCGCAGCCGCAACCGGCGGCGGCCTGCGGGTTCTCGACCTTGAACGCCGCGCCGCCGAGCGATTCGACGAAATCGACCGTGCTGCCCGCCACCAGATCGAGGCTGACCGGATCGACTACAAGCTTCACGCCCTCGGTCTCGCTCACCAGATCCTCGCCCCCGGCGGCATCGGTGAGGCCGAATTTGTACTGGAAGCCCGAGCAACCGCCCCCCTCGACCGAAAGCCGCAGGATAGCGGGCTTGGCCTGCTTTTGCGCGATCGCGGCAACGCGCTTCGCGGCGGCGGGGGTGAGCGTGAGCATATCGGCCATGCGTCCCATGTAGGAGCCCGCAGGCCCGCGCTCAAGCGGTGGTGATATATTGCCGCATCTGCGCGGCCTCCTTCTCGATCTCGTCGATGTGCGATTTCACCAGATCGCCGATCGAGACGAAGCCGCACATGGTCGCGCCGTCGAGCACCGGCAGGTGACGAATCCGCCGCCTCGTCATCAGCGCCAGCGCATCGTCCACCTTGGTCCCGCGCTCCACCGTGATCGCGGGTGAGGTCATCACCTCGCCCACCGACCTCTCGAGACAGGCGGAGCCCTCGCTGGCCATGCGATGGATCACGTCGCGCTCTGAAAAGATTCCCACCACCTCGCCATCCTTCATCACCGGCATGGCGCCGATCCGGCGGCTGTCGAGCAGCGCGATCACCGCGCGCACCGGCATGTCGACCTCGCAGGTGACGATATCCGAACTTGCGCGGCATTCGATCAGTCTGGCTATATCCATCGCAACTCTCCCATGGCCGGTGTCCGGCTCTGCCGGGATAATGCCATTTTTCCCCGAAAAAGGCGAATCGCCGGGTTTCGCGCAAGGGATTTCCGGGCCGCGCGAACCTTGCAACTGCTCCTCGGCATGCGCATGTGCGGCGCATGGCCCGCAATTCCCCGCTCGACGATCCGCAGACCGCCGCCTTCGCCTGGGCGCGCTATCGGCGGATCATGCGCTTCATGCTGCTGATCACCGTGGGCGTGGTCGCGCTCGCGATCGCGCTGCTCTACGACGGCGAGAGCGCGGCCTCGATCCACTATTACATCGCCATCGCGCTGGGGATCGGCTTCACCATGCTGCTGGCCGGCGCGCTGATGGGGCTGGTGTTCCTGTCCTCGGGCACCGGCCACGACGATTCGATCGACGACAAATAGCTCCGGTCAGCCCAGCGGACTCAGCCGGTAGTCCTCCACCGGTACTCCGCCGATCAGATGCTCCTGGATGATCCGCTCGAGCACCTCGGGCGTGCAGGAATGGTACCAGACGTAATCGGGGTAGACGAGCGCGATGGGCCCGCCCGTGCAGATCTGCAGGCAGTCGGCCTTGGTCCGCTGGAAGCCCCCCGAGCCATCGGCCCGGCGCGGCCCGGCGAGGCGCAACTGCTTGAGGCGGGTCTTGAGATAGCCCCAAGCGCGCTTGCCCTCCTCGCGCGAACAGCACTTCTGCTTCTCGGCCAGCGCGCACAGGAAGATGTGCCGCTCGATCTCGTCGCCGGCCACCTTGGCGAGCGCCTTGCCGGCCTTCTCGACGGGCTTTTCCGGCCTATTCACTATCGGGCTTCAGCCAGCGGTCGAGCCAAGCGAAGACGGTGTCGTGCCACTGGAGCGAGTTCTTCGCCCCCAGCACCCAGTGGTTCTCGCCGGGGAAGACCAGCAGCTGGCTCGGGATGCCGCGTTCCTGCAGCGCGGTGAAGCTCTGGATGCCCTGCGTGTAGGGGACGCGGAAATCCTTCTGGCCGGTCACCACCAGCATCGGCGTCTGCCAGCGGTCGACGAAATTGACCGGGTTCCAGCGTTCGTAGGTTTCGGTCTGTTCCTGATAGCTGCCGCCGAAATCCCAGCGCGGAAACCACAGTTCCTCGGTCGCGTAATAGAAGCTGCGCATATCGAACAGCCCGTCGTGCTGGACCAGGCAGTCGAAGCGCTCGGGCCATTGCCCGGCGATCCAGTTCATCATGTAGCCGCCATAGGAGGCACCCATGGCGCAGGCGCGCTCGCCGTCGATCTGCGGATCGAGCGCCAGCGCCGCCGCGAGGCCCTTCTGCAGGTCCTCGAGCGGCTTGCCCCCCCAGTCGCGGTTGATCGCGTCGGTGAAGGCCTGGCCGTATCCGGTGCTGCCGTGGAAATCGACCGAGATCACCGCATAGCCCTGGCTGGCGAGCACGCGCGGGTTCCAGCGGGTCGACCAGCCGTCGTTGAACGAGCCCTGCGGGCCGCCATGGACGTAGAGGATGGCGGGAAGCCGGCCCTCGGCGTTCTCGGGCTTGGTGATCTGGCCCCAGACCGTGTCGCCCTCGGCGCCGGGAAAGGTGAAGCGCTCGGTGGTGATCGAGGCGAGCCGGCCCACACGCGTCGAGGCGACATCGGTCAGCGGTTCGGCCTGTTCCCAGCCGCGCGACAGATAGAGTTCGGGCGGCGCGCCGATCGAATCGCGGGTGAACAGCAGCCGCTCGCCCGCCAGCGGAGTGGCGTTGCCGATATGCGCTTCGTGGCCCGCCATCAGGTCGAGCCGCTCGACCGAACCGTCGCGCGGATCGATGCGGAAGGCGGGCGTGTCGAGCACGTCCTGCGCGGTCGCGACGATGAAGCGCGAATCGGGCGTCCAGGCGAGCGAGGAGACGCTGCGGTCGAAACTCTGGGTCAGCGCCCGGGTCTGCCCGGTGGCGAGATCGCGCAGCTGGACGACCATCCGGTCCGCTTCGTAGCCCGGCCGCGCCATCGCGAGATAGGCGAGATAGCGACCATCGGGGGAAGGCGTGGGCAGTGCGTCGGTGGCTTCGTTGGCAGCGGTCAGATTGGTCGGGGCAGCGCCCGACAGGTCCGACCACCAGATGTCGAGATTGGTCGAAATCGGCTCGTCGGCCCCGGTTTCGCGCGCGACGAAATAGACTCCCGAGCCGTCGGGCGCCCAGGCCACGTCCTCGCCGCCGCCGAAGGGTTTGGTCGGGGTGTCGCCGGTCGGACCGCCCGCGCCCGCTGCGCCGTCGAGCGCACGGCCCTCGCCCGTTACCTGGCCATCTTCCAGTCCGAAGACGAAGACGCGGCTGTAGGTGCCCGGGGTTTCCCAGCTGTCCCAATGGCGGACGAAGCCGGCATCGCCTTCGTAGAGCAGTCCGTCGCCGGGACCGGGCAGATGCGCATTGCCATCGCCCTCGCAGCCGAAGGTCGGGCAGTCGCGCGCGATCTCCGCCCAGACGGCCACGGCGCCCCCCGCGGGAGCGAGCGCGAATCCGTCGATCCCGGCGGTGAGGTCGGCGGCGAGCACCGGCGCGCCGGCAACTCCCTGCGGCCCGAGCTGGACGCGCCACAAGCGGCTGCGCTCCTCGGCGCCTTCGGAGACAGCGCGGTCCGAGAGGAAATAGAGCCAGCCGTCGCCGCCGAACATGACGCTGCTGGCCGGACCGCCGAGGTCGAGCCGCACCGGCGCCGCATGGGCAGCGGTCAGGTCGTGGAGATAATAGTCGCTGCTGCGTGCGAAGCTCTCGGGATCGGTGGTGGTGACCGAATAGACCGCGCGATTGCCGTCCTTCGATACGCTCGGTGCACCCAGCCGCGGCATGGTGACCAGATCCGCGGCGCTCATCGCGGGGCGCGGGGCCGCAGGCTGGTCCTGAGCAGCGAGCGGGGTGGCGAGCGAGAGCGCGGCGGCGCCGGCGGCGAGGGTTGCGAGCCCGAAGCGTGTGTTCATGGCGCAGGCGTAGCCGCGCCGCGCGGCAAAGTTAAGCGCGATTGCGCAGGGCGCAGGTTCAGTCGCGTTTGCCGGCGATTCGCGAGATCTCGGCTCGGACCAGGTCCTCGACCATTTCGGGCAGATTGTCGTCGAGCCATTGCGCCAGCATCGGGCGCAGCAATTCGCGGGTCAGCGCCTCGAGCGAGGTCTCGCCCGAACGCACGATCTGCGGCTGCTTGCCGGGCCGCGAAATCATGGCGAGCGCCTCGAAATTCTGCTGCATCGAGGCGCGGACGGTTTCGGTGGTGAGGGGCGCGTCGTCCTCCTCGCAGGAGGTTTGCGCGCGGTCCCCGGAACCGGAGTCGGAACCGGACTCGGCCGCCGCCGAGTCTTGCGCGACCATCGCTTCTTCGCCGAGTTCGAGCACTTCCTCGGTCTGCCCGGCATCGGCGGGCTCGGCCCTGCTCGCGCTGGCCGGAGTGCGCACGCGTTCGCGCCGGGTGGCCACGGCACCGGCGCGGTTGTCGCGCGCGATCACCTTCTTGATCGAGTCGAGGATCTCTTCGACCGACGGTTCACCCGGTTGATGCATAGTCATTCGCCCCTGCTTGCCGCCCGTGCCTTCGCAATTTCGCGAATCGGCGCATAGCATCGCTGAACGAGGTTAATAAATGGAATCGCTCTCGGGCTCGTCGACCGGACCGATCAACGCGGTCGCCGCCGGGACATCCACGGTGCTGGTGCTTTCCACCACCGGGTCCGGGCCCCGCTCCCAGCCCCACCATTTTCCAGCCACGCGGTCGTAATTGGCGAGCGGGTCGTAGAGCATGCCCTCGTCGGCCAGACCGAGATCGCGGGCTTCCACCTGACCCATCGCGGCGAGCAGGGTGAAGCCGGCAACATAGGCATTGCGCCTGGCGGTCACGAGATCGACCCGCGCATTGAGCAGTTCCTGCTCGGCATTGAGCACTTCCAGGACGGTGCGATTGCCGATCGAGTTCTCGGCGCGGACGCCCTCGAGGCTGAGCGCGGCGGCGGAGACCGCGGTCTGCGAGCTTTCGATGATGGCAAGCGACGCCTGCCAGCTGGCATAGGCAGCCCGCACCTGGGCGATCACGTCCCGCTCCGCCGCGATGATCCGTTCCAGCGCGGCTCCGGCTCGGGCCTGAGCCTGACGTTCCAGCGCGGCCGGGCGGCCACCCTGGAAGATCGGAATGGAAAACTGCACCCCCGCCTGCGCGGCGGTGGTGGTTTGGGGAACGGCCACACCGCCCGGAGCGGCAACGCCTCCGAGCGTGCCGATATAATTGTCGTAATTGCCCCCGAGAACGAGCGATACGCGCGGCAAACGACCGGCACCGGCCACGTCGATGTCGATCTCGGCCGCATCGGCGCGCTCGCGGGCGGCGATCAAATCGGGGTTTTCCTCGAGCGCAATCGCGACGGCGACCGCAACCGAATCGGGCAGGTTGGGGAGGGGCGGCGGTGGCTGGAGGTCGGTCGGCGCCTCGCCCACGAGCTGGATATAGGTTTCGCGCGCGCCGATCAGATTGGCCTGCGCTCCGCGGAAATCGGCCTGGGCCAGCGCCAGCCGGGCCTGCGATTGCGCGACATCGGTACGGGTAAGATCGCCGATCTCGAACCGGTCGCTGGTCGCCTGGAAATTGACGCCGAGCACGTCCACTTGATTGGCGGTGAGTCCCAGGATGGCTTCGTTGCGCAGCACATCCATATAGGCCGCGACGACCTGCCTGAAGAGCGCGCTTTGCGTCGCCCGCAACTCCGCCTGACCCGCCCCGACCCGCACTTCGGCGGCTCGGATGGCGTTCTTGACGGCACCGCCCGAATAGATCGGCACCGAAAGATCGGCGCCGGCCGAGAAGGCTCGCTCGGGGGCGGTGAAACTGGTCGAACTCTGTTTCAGAAACTCGATATAGCTGCCGCTTGCCGTCACGCCCGGACGCCCGGCGGCGCGTTCGATCGCGACGTTCTCGTCGGTCGCCCTTTGATCCGCGCGGGCGGCGGTCAATGTGGGATTGTTGAAATAGGCCTGGGTCAGCGCTTCCTGCAGCGTGTCGGCATGCGCGGGCGCGGCCAGCACGAGCGCCAGCGCCGCGCCGGACAATCCGAGACGTACCATCCCCCCGCGGTGCATCAGAAGCTCCAGCTCGCCGGTCGGTCGAACTGGCCGAGACGCGGAATTCCCATCTCGGCGAGCGGCAGCAGGCTCAGCGACTGGCCGGTTTTGCGACCGGTGGCGAGGCGCGTAACGCCGCGATCGATCAGGCCGGTGACGACCCTGCCGTCCTCGACGATCCGCTTGGCGAGTTCGGCGGGCAATTCCTCGATCGCCCCGTCGATCAGCAGCAGATCGGCGGTTTCGAGCGCGGCCTTGCCCTGCGCACCCTCGGCGGCGGAAATCGTTTCGACCGAGACGACCAGCGGGCGAACAAGCTCGGCCAGATAGCCGCTCCCGCCATCGACGATCAGCACCTTGTCGGTGAGCCGCGGGCGCGCTTCCGCGAGCATGGCACCGTGGAACACCGGAGCGGGGAGAAAGCCGCCATCGGGCAGCCGGATCGCGCGGTCCATATAGGCGATGCCGCGAGCCTGTTCGGGTACGAAATCCTCGCGCGCGACCGCGCCCATGCGCTCGAGCACGAAGCGCTCGTTGACGCCGCTGGTGCGCAGCTGGCCATCGATCATCGCGCGGCGGGCGGCGGAAAAATCGGCGGGACGGTCGAGTGTGGTGGTCATGATTCTATCCAGAAGCTCGCTTGCTGTATTACATAGATAACACGGTGGTGCAATGCCCTGTTGCTGTAGGCGGAACGCCCCTTGCGGCCAAGCGCTTTGACAATCGCGAAATCCCCGCCATGGACCACGGCAAATCTGCGAAACGGAGCGAAGCGGCGATGAGCGACATGACAATTATCCGCGAGGAAGACCTGATCGAAAGCGTGGCCGACGCGCTGCAGTTCATCTCCTACTACCATCCGATGGATTACATCCGCGCGCTGGGGGATGCCTATGAGGCCGAGCAAGGCCCCGCGGCCAAGGATGCGATCGCGCAGATCCTCACCAATTCGCGGATGTGCGCCGAGGGGCACCGGCCGCTGTGCCAGGACACGGGCATCGTCAACGTCTTCGTCAAATGGGGCCAGGATTGCCGCCTCGATTCCCGCCTGAGCCTGCAGGAGGTGGTCGACGAGGGTGTGCGCCGGGCCTACAACCATCCCGAGAACAAGCTGCGCGCCTCGATCCTCGCCGACCCCGCCTTCACCCGCCGCAACACCCGCGACAACACGCCCTGCGTGCTTTCGGTCGAGATGGTCCCGGGCGACCGGGTCGCAATCGACGTGGCGGCCAAGGGCGGGGGCAGCGAGAACAAGTCCAAGTTCAAGATGATGAACCCCTCGGACAATATCGTCGACTGGGTGGTCGAGCAGATCCCCTCGATGGGCGCGGGCTGGTGCCCGCCCGGGATGCTGGGGATCGGAATCGGCGGCACCGCGGAGCATTGCCTCAGGCTGGCGAAGCAGTCGTTGATGGAGCCGATCGACATGGCGCAGCTCAAGCAGCGCGGGGCGCAGAGCGATCTCGAGCAGCTGCGGATCGACATTTTCGATGCGGTCAACGCGCAAGGAATCGGCGCGCAGGGGCTGGGCGGCCTGGCGACCGTGCTCGACGTCAAGATCCTCGACTGGCCCTGCCATGCCGCGGGCAAGCCGGTGGGCATGATCCCCAATTGCGCCGCCACCCGCCACGCGCATTTCTCGCTCGACGGCTCGGGCCCCGCCTATCTCGAACAGCCCGATCTCGATGCCTGGCCCGATGTGAACTGGCAGCCCGATGCTGCCGCCAAGCGGGTCGATCTCGACGCTCTCACGCCCGAGGAAGTGGCTAGCTGGGAGCATGGCGACCGGCTGCTGCTGTCTGGCAGGATGCTCACCGGGCGCGATGCGGCGCACAAGCGGATCGACGAGATGCTGCGCAACGGCGAGGAGCTGCCGGTCGATTTCCGCGGGCGGGCGATCTATTATGTCGGGCCGGTCGATCCGGTGATGGGCGAGGTGGTCGGACCCGCCGGGCCGACGACCGCGACGCGGATGGACAAGTTCACCGAAACCATGCTCGGCCAGGGGCTGCTGGCGATGATCGGCAAGGCCGAGCGCGGCGCCGATGCGGTGGAAGTGATCAGCCGCTTCAAGGTCGCCTATCTGATGGCCACCGGCGGCGCGGCCTATCTGGTGGCCCGGGCGATCAAGGGGGCCGAAGTGGTCGGTTTCGAGGATCTCGGGATGGAGGCGATCTACGAATTCACCGTCGAGAACATGCCCGTTACCGTGGCGGTCGATGCGCGCGGCAACAACGTCCACACGCTCGCCCCGGCGATGTGGAAACAGCGGATCGCGGAGGAAAAGCTGCTCGGCTGAAGGCCGGCTCCCAAAGCCGCCCATCGACCAACCGCACGATCGCGTCGATCATCGCGCTGGCCTGCACGAGCCCCGAGGCGCTACTGCGGCGGGCAGTGAACGAAGAAACAGACCTGTCCCCGCGCATCACCCGCGTACCCTTCCGGATCGTCCTGGCGTCGATCCTGGGTCTGTGGCTGTGCTATTTTCTCCTGATCACGCTGCGCGGATCGGTCGTCGATCTGCCGATGCAGGGCGAGCTGGTCTGGCGACGCGGCGTGGTCTGTCTCGCGGGAGCCGCCATCACCCTGCTGCTGTGGCTGGCCATTCGGCTGGTCGAAGCCAGACCGCTGGCGGTGAAGATCGCGGTCGCGCTGATCGCCGCGCTGCCCGCATCGCTGGCGATCGCGCAGGTCAACCGCGTGCTGTTCGATCCGATCCAGGACGAGGTGGCCAGGAAGATCGGCGAGGATCAGGGGGTCGCCATCTACCGCGACGATGCCGGCAATCTGCTGGTCGATGTGCCTGCGGTGGCGCCGGTGACGCTGGATCAGAACGCCGGCGATTCGGGTTCGGCATCACCGCCGCGTACGCTCCTGCTGGCACCCGCGCCGACGGGAACGGACCGCTGGCAGCAGCTCACCGACATCGCGCTGGGGCGCTATTTCCTGCTGCTCGCCTGGGCGGCGCTCTATCTCGCGCTGCTGGCGGGCGCGCAGGCGCAGGCGGCCCAGCGCCGCGAGGAGCGCTTCCGCACGGCCGCCAAGGCCGCCGAACTGCGCAGCCTGCGTTATCAGGTGAACCCGCATTTCCTGTTCAACGCGCTCAATTCGCTCTCCGCACTGGTGATGACCGGGCGCGCCGACCGGGCGGAGGAGATGATCCAGACGCTGTCCGCCTTCTACCGCCACAGCCTGGCGGACGATCCCACCGCCGACCTGCCGCTGTCCGACGAATTCGATCTCCAGCGGCATTACCTCGAGATCGAGACCACCCGCTTTCCCGACCGTCTGCGAACCCGTCTCGAATTGCCCGACGAGCTGAGCGGCTACCGGGTGCCCGGCATGATCCTCCAGCCGCTGGTGGAAAATTCGGTCAAATACGGCGTCTCGGCCAGCCGCAGGCCGGTGACCATCACGATCTCGGCGCGCGAGGAATACGGGCGGCTGGTGCTGACGGTGGCCGACGACGGGCCGGGCAAGGCGGGGAACGCCTCGGCCGGGTTCGGGATCGGGCTCGCCAATGTCCGCGACCGCCTGCTCGCGCGGTTCGGCGAACGCGCGAGCGTGGTTTCCGGCGCGACGCTGGACGGCTACGAGACTCAACTCCGGCTACCATTGGTGACGCATGGCTGAAACCGACAACGAGAAACTGCGCACGCTGATCGTCGACGACGAGCCGCTGGCGGTCGAGCGGATGCAGGTGCTCTGCGCCAAGATCGAAGACCTCGCGGTGGTCGGCACCGCGAGCGACGGTGCCGCCGCGCTGCGGCTGGTCGAGGCACTGCATCCCGATTTGGTGCTGCTCGACATGACCATGCCCGAAGTGGACGGGCTGTCGGTGGCGCGCGAACTGGCAACCCACGAACGCCCCCCGGCGGTGGTCTTCGTCACCGCGCACGACAATTACGCGGTCGAGGCCTTCGATCTCGACGCGGTCGATTACGTGCTCAAGCCGGTCAAGAGCGAGCGGCTTGAACGCGCCATCGAGCGCGCGCTGTCGCGGCGCGACGCCGGGACGCGCCCGAAAAGCGACTGGCTCGACGAATTGTGGATTCCGCATCGCTCCGAACTGGTCCGGATCGCCACCGCGCAGGTCTACAGGATCGATGCCGAACGCGACTACGTCCGGCTGCATGTCGAGGATCGCTCCTATCTCCTGCTCCAGACCATCGCCGGGCTCGAGGAGCGGCTCGACCCCGCGCAGTTCATCCGCATCCACCGCTCCACCATCCTGCGCCGCGACCGGATCAAGGGTCTGCGGCACGACGGTCTGGGGGTCTGGTCGGTCGAACTCGACGATGGCGAGGCGCTGCGGATCGGGCGGACCTATCTGCCCAAGGTCAAGGCGATGGCCGGGCGCTAATCGGCCCGCGGCCGGGTTCCCATCCTCAAAAATTAGGCTGAAATTTAGGAGCCCCGGTCGCGGACTGGTTCGACCGGGGCTCCGGGGTTGCCGACTGTGGGGTCAGTCAGCCACCCATTTTCAGCCGCCAAACCGCTGCTGCTCGATCAGCGTGGCAACCTGTTGCTTCACCTGCTGCTGGGCTTGGGTGACGCATTTGCGCGCTTCGGAGCTGCGGATTCGCGTGCCCGTGTTGGGCACGTCGGCGCCGCATGCCTTGCGGGCAGCGACCAGGATTCGCTTGTCCAGCGTGCGCTGACCGGCGGGAGTCGAAAGCGCCAGATCGTCGTATTTCACGGTGATTTCGTCCGCGAGTGCGGGCGCAGCCGGAAGCGCGAGGCCGACGGCGACAGCCATGCAAAGGATCGGTTTCATCTCAATTCCTCCATCTTGCGACCGCCGCCTTCGGGGGGAGAGGGGCGTCTCGCAGCCAGGATAGTGAGCGATTACATTTGTCGACGCACCTCCATGTCGACGAAGGAGACGCGCCATTTGACCAAATGCGCGAAGCTGCTGACGAAGGGGCCTTGGCAATCGGCGAATGGCGAGCGACAACGCCGGTCGATGCTGCTGATCGTCATCTTTCTGCTCGGAATCGGCAATTTCGCGATGCACAAGGCGGTGCTGGAGAGCGGCCACCCGATGATCGAGCGGATCGGCTGGATGCGGCCGCGCTCGTCCGTGCCGGTCTCGCTGGTGCTGGAATTCGCGATCCTGCTGGCGACCTTGCTGTTCGTCGCCAACGGCTGGCCGGGACTGGCGCTGGTCTATGCGATCTACAGCGCTCTCAATGCCTTCTCGGCCTGGGCGATCCTGACCGGCAGGCTGTGATCCCTCTCATCGCGCGGGAACCGGATGGGCTAGACCAGCGCTATGGCTTCATGACTCTGCCCGACAAACTCTGGTTGCTGACCAACGCCAAGAGCGGCAGCAACAGCGAAGCGGCGCTCGAGGAGTTGCAGAGCCATTGCGGCACCGCCAGCCTCTCGATCGAGCGCACCATCCGCTTTCCTGACGAGGAGATCCCCACGGCGGCCGAACTGGATCTGGCGGGGATCGGGTGCCTCGCGATCTTCACCGGCGACGGCACGCTCAACGCCGCGATCACCAGTCTCTACGGCTGGTCTGGCGCGGTGCTGGTGCTGCCCGGCGGCACGATGAACCTCCTCAGCATCCGCATGCACGGCGAAAGCGACGTCGGCACCATCCTGGCGCGGTACAAGCGCGGTGCGATGCGGCGCTGGCGACCCGAAGTGGCGCGCTGCAAGGCGGGCGATGCGCTGGCCGGGCTGCTGATCGGGCCGGGCACCGCCTGGGGCTCGGTGCGCGAGGCGATGCGCGATGGCGATGTGGCGGAAACCACCGCCAAGGCCAGCGAGGCGATGACCGAAACCACCGAGGGCCCGCAGGTCCGCTGCCGCGAGCCGCATCTGGGTCGCCCCGAGGGCTATCCGCTGATCGAGATGACGCCGAGCCACCGCGGGATACAGGTCGACGCCTACCACGCCGATACCCCCGGCGAACTGGCGAAACAGGGCTGGGCGTTGCTGCGGCGCAGCTTTCGCGAAGGACCGCACGATCTGCTCGGTCTGGTGGATCGGGTCGTGCTCGAGGACTGCGCAGGCCAGCCGCTGGGCGTGCTCATCGATGGCGAACCCGCCCAGCTTGGCAGCCGCGCCGAGTTCGATCTGGTCCCTTGCGGCGTCGATCTGCTAGCGTCGCAACATGGCTACTGACGGCAAGCTTCTCTTCCACCTCAGCGACATCCATTTCGGCCTCGTCGACCAGCAGGCGATCGACTGGGTCCGGCGCGAGATCGCCGAGCAGCGCCCCGATGCGGTGGCGATCACCGGCGATCTGACGATGCGCGCGCGCCACAGGGAGTTCGCTGCGGCGACGCGCTGGATCCAGTCGCTCGACGTCCCGGTCACGGTGGAGGTGGGCAATCACGACATGCCCTATTTCAATCTGATCGAGCGCTTCTTCACGCCCTACAAGCGGTTTCGCGGGATGTCCGAGCATGTCGAGCGCGAGATCGACCTGCCCGGTCTGGCGATCGTTCCGCTCAAGACCGCAGTGCGCGCGCAGCCGCGACTCAACTGGTCGAAGGGCTGGGTCACCAAGGCCGCGCTGAAGAAGTGCCTCGCCGCGATCGATGCGCTGCCCCCGGGCGCGCGGGCGCTGGTCGCAGTCCATCATCCGCTGCGCGAGGTCGGCACCGAGGGCACCGCTCTGACCATGCACGGCGGCAAGGCGCTGCGCGCGCTGGCCAGACGTCCGGTCGCGGCGGTGATCAGCGGCCATGTCCACGATGCCTTCGATATCATGGAGCAGACCGCCGATGGCCCGGTGCGGATGATCGGCGCGGGCACGCTGTCCAAACGTACCCGGTCCACTCCTCCCAGCTTCAACGAACTGCGCTGGGACGGCGAGACGCTCAAGGTCCGGGTCCGCAATCTGGAAAATTTCCGGACCTCCGAGATGATGATCGACGACGTGCCCGAGAACGCGATGCCGCCGCGCCGCCCGGGCGAACCCGTCGCGCCCGCGCATCAGGTCCCGCGGACCGATCCCCCGGTTCACTAGATTCAGATTGCATAAGAGGGAATCTCCCCTCCCCTCGGGGAGGGGTCGGGGGTGGGGGAGCGCGCTGCAGGCGCGCGTCTGCCCCATCGGCGTGGTACACCCCCACCCGGCCTCCCCCTCAAGGGGGAGGAGCAAGAAGGTCGATCCAAGGGTTTATGCTTAGGGCAGCTGCGAAGAGATTTCCCCAATCCGCGTAGATCCAACGAAAAAAGGGCGGTCCCTCGCAGGACCGCCCTTCTTCGATAGGTTTCGCCGATCGCAACCGGCTGGCAGGTGCTTAGCGCTTCGAGAACTGGAAGCTCTTGCGCGCCTTGGCCTTGCCGTACTTCTTGCGCTCGACCACGCGGCTGTCGCGGGTGAGGAAGCCGGCGGCCTTGACCGTCGATCGCAGCGCGGGCTCGTACTTCGTCAGCGCCTGGCTGATCCCGTGCTTCACCGCGCCGGCCTGGCCCGAAAGCCCGCCGCCGCGCACGGTGCAGATCACGTCGTACTGGCCTTCGCGATCGGTGATGGCGAACGGCTGATTGAGGATCAGCCGCAGCGTCGGACGTGCGAAATAGATTTCCTGATCGCGGCCGTTGACGGTGATCTTGCCGCTGCCCGGCTTGATCCAGACGCGCGCCTTGGCATCCTTGCGGCGACCGGTGGCATAGGCACGGCCCTGCGCGTCGAGCTCCTGCTCGCGCAGCGGCACGCTGGCAGTCCGCGCGATCTCGGCGGAATCGCCCTCGGGAGCGTCGCCGGCGATGCTCTTGAGGTCGGCCAGATCGGAAACCGAATCGCTCTTGGTTTCGGCCTTGGGCTCGGAAGCCGGCTCGGGCTTGGCTTCGGACGAGCTATCGGTCGAAGTCTCAGGCGCGGTTTCGGTGTTGGCTTCCGGCGCGTCGACCTTGGTCTCGTCGGCGCTCTTGTCGGCGGGGGTTTCGCTGGTGTTGTCGGCGACCATTAGCTGCTTGCCTTGTTCTTGCGGTTCATCGAGGCGACGTCGAGCGTCTTGGGCTGCTGGCCATCGTGCGGATGCTCGGTGCCGGCATAGAGATGCAGCGCGCGCATCTGGTCGCGGCCAAGCGGTCCGCGCGGGATCATGCGCTGGACGGCCTTCTCGAGCACGCGCTCGGGGAAGCGGCCTTCGAGCACCTTGGCAGGAGTCGTTTCCTTGATGCCGCCGGGGTGACCGGTGTGGCGGTAATAGACCTTGTCGGTCAGCTTGCGCCCGGTGAACTTCACCTTTTCGGCGTTGATGACGATCACGTGATCGCCGCAATCGACGTGCGGGGTGAAGCTGGGCTTGTGCTTGCCGCGCAGGATATTGGCGATGATCGTGGCGACACGACCGACGACGAGACCGTCGGCGTCGATAATGTGCCAGTCCTTTTCGACCTCGGCCGGTTTGATCGACCGGGTCATCTTGCTGAGAGCCTTCATGGCTTTGGATTCCGTTACTAGTGTGTGATTGCGCGAATCCGACCGCTGCCGGACCTGCGAAGCGGGCGGCAAATGGCCCTACACCCGGCGCAAGTCAAGCAAATCCGCGCGTTCGGGTTGCGGTATAATAATACCACAGTGTCGCCGGATGGGACTTTCGGCTAGGAACGGCGACCCAATGCATGCGCGCCCCAGGCGAAGGCTGCGACCAGCAGCGCGCCGACCAGCTGGTGCGCCACCGCGATCCACAGAGCGACCCCCGTCAGTACGGCGGCGATGCCGAGCAGGATCTGGGTTCCGAAGGTGATATGGATGGCCAGCGACGCGGCGCGGTCGAGCGGTTTGACCCGTCTTGCCATCACCACCAGCGCGGCCACCACAGCCCATGCCCACCAGCGGTGGAGGAAATGGATCAGGAAGGGGTCGTGGGTGAGAGCCCACAGGAACCCGCGCGAGCTCTCGTATTCGGGAATCAGGCGGCCCTGCATCAGCGGCCAGCTGTCCGACGCGTGGCCGGCGTTGAGCCCCGCGACCCAGGCACCGAGCAGCAGCTGGAGGAACAGCACCGCTCCGACCCAGCTCGCCATGGCGGTCCAGCGCGCGGGCGGCTGGCCGCTGCGCTGCAGCCGCCGCAGATCGAGCGCGGTCCAGACCAGACCGCCCAGCGTCAACAAGGCGGTGAGCAGATGGATCGACAGCCAGAAATGGCTGACATCGGTCATCTCGCCCGAGAGCCCCGAGCGGACCATGAACCAGCCGAACACGCCCTGCATCCCGCCCAGCGCGAGCAGCGCGAGCAGCCGGGGCTTGTAGCCCGCGGGGATGGCGCCGCGGGCCCAGAACCACGCCAGCGGCAGCGCAAAGGCCAGCCCGATCACGCGTCCGAGCAGGCGGTGGAACCATTCCCAGAAATAGATGAACTGGAACCCCGCGAGGTCCATTCCCGCGGGGCCGGTTACCTGGCGATATTCGCCCGTCTGGCGATAGAGTTCGAACTCGGCACGCCAGTCCGCCTCGGTCAGCGGCGGGATCGCCCCGGTGACCGGCTGCCATTGGGTGATCGAGAGCCCGCTTTCGGTCAGCCGGGTGATGCCGCCGACCGCCACCATCACGACGACCAGCAAGGCCACAAACAGCAGCCAGTTGGCGATCGCGGCCGGACGCCGGGCTGCGGGTTGGGAGCGAGATAGGGTCATGGCCGGCTGTTTGAGTGCGCGGCACCGGGCGCGCAAGTGCAAATCGGGCAAGCCTGTGGTCACGGCGCGCAAGCGGCCGACGAAGAAAATATCCGGGTAGCGCTTGTATAATGTTACACTATCACATAGATAGGTCCGCGATGCTTCAGCGCACCATCTCTCCGATTCGCCGCCGCCTCGATCGCAGCGGCATCGTGCTGTCGGGCCTGTGCGCGCTGCATTGCCTGGCCAGCATCGTGATCGTGTCGGGTCTGGGCATCGGCGGACAGTTCTTCTTCCATCCCGACATCCACCGCATCGGCCTGGCCATCGCGGTGCTGATCGCCGCGGTCGCGATCGGCTGGGGCGCGCTGCGCCATCGCCGCGCCGCGCCCTTCGTGGTGGCGATGACCGGGCTCAGCTTCATGGGCGGCGCGCTCGCCGTCCCGCACGGTTTCGAGGAAGCCGTGCTGACCATCATCGGGGTGGCGCTGGTCTCGCTCGGGCACGTGCTGAACTTGCGCAACGCGCATTGACCGCTATCTCGCGGTCATCATGACTGCACCCATCACCCTCACCGTCAACGGCGAGAGCCGCCGCACCACCGCCACCACCATCGCCGAACTGGTCCGCGAACTCGCGCTCGATCCGGCCAAGGTCGCGGTCGAGCGCAACGGCACCATCGCCCCGCGCAGCGAGCTCGCGTCGCACCCGGTCGCCGAGGGCGACAGGCTCGAGATCGTCCATTTCGTCGGCGGCGGGTCCGGCCCGAGCGACGACAGCTGGAGCGTCGCGGGCCGCACGTTCCATTCTCGCCTCATCGTCGGCACCGGCAAATATGTCGATTTCGCGCAGAACGCCGCCGCGCTCGAGGCCAGCGGCGCCGAGATCGTCACCGTCGCGGTGCGGCGGGTCAATGTCAGCGAGCCCAAGGCGCCGATGCTGACCGATTTCATCGATCCAAGGAAGGTGACCTACCTTCCCAACACCGCGGGCTGCTTCACCGCCGACGAGGCGATCCGCACGCTGCGGCTGGCGCGCGAGGCGGGCGGCTGGGATCTGGTCAAGCTCGAGGTGCTCGGCGAGGCGCGCACGCTCTACCCCGACATGCGCGAGACGCTGCGCGCGACCGAGGTGCTGGCCAAGGAAGGTTTCCTGCCGATGGTCTATTGCACCGACGATCCGATCGCCGCCAAGCAGCTCGAAGAGGCCGGTGCGGTGGCGGTGATGCCGCTGGGAGCGCCGATCGGCTCGGGGCTGGGGATCCAGAACCGCGTCACCATCCGGCTGATCGTCGAGGGCGCCAGCGTCCCGGTGCTGGTCGATGCCGGGGTCGGCACCGCCAGCGATGCCGCGGTGGCCATGGAGCTTGGCTGCGACGGCGTGCTGATGAACACGGCCATTGCCGAGGCCAAGGACCCGATCCGGATGGCGCGGGCGATGAAGCTAGCGGTCGAGGCCGGGCGCGATGCCTATCTGGCGGGTCGGATGGGAACCCGCAAATATGCCGATCCCAGCAGTCCCTTGGCCGGATTGATCTAACCGCCTGCAATCCGGGGCGTTTGGGCGCAAACCGCGGAACCCGAACCTGGGTCCGCGCGCTTGAATGTCATAGCCGCCTTTCCTGCGGCTTGCCGCCGACAGGACCCATCCTCTCGTGCGGCTCACTTATGCAGGAGACAAGACATGGGCGAGATGACAGACAAAGCCAAGGGTATCGCAAACGAAGCCGCCGGCAACACCAAGCAGGCCGTGGGCAATGCGACCAACGATCATTCGATGACCGCCGATGGCAAGGCCCAGGAGCGCAAGGGCGAAGCCCAGAACCTCAAGGGCGAAGTCAAGGGCGCGCTCGGCAACAAGGTCTGAATCCGGACCTTCGGACCGAGACGTTTCGAGAAGAAGGCTCGCGGGAAACCGCGGGCCTTTTTCGTGCCTGGCCGCCATCGCAAAGCGCCGACCGATTCAAACTTCGCCAGCGCAAACCGGGTGTTAACCATCTTGGCCGATAGTCCGGACTGCAACAGGGGAGTGCCGACATGGCCATTGCAGCGACGGCATCGGGTACCATTGCGGAAATGCGCGAATTCGCCGGCTTCACCGCCGCCGAGCAGCGCTATATCCGCCGCAGCCTCGACATCGGGCTCGGCCGCTGCGACGCGTTCCAGATCTGGGGTCGCAACGCGGGCGAGAACGCCGGCATCCGCAGCCAGTATGTCGCTTATCAGGAACTCAAGACGCTGCGGCAGTCGATCCCGACCGCAACCGGTTTCGACGCGGTCGAGGGCTTCGTCGGCAAACTGACCCGCGTGGCCGCCTTCGATCTCGCGCAGGAGCGGATCGACTGCTTCTCCGCCTTCCGCTTTCTTTACGAGCGCCTGCTTGGCGCCGATTCGCGGCCGTGGCTGCCCAGCGCCTTCTGCGCCGCCGCCGCCTTGCCGCAGATTCAGCCCCAGCGTCGCAAGCTCTTGCTCCAGTCGCTCAGCGAGGCCGCGGCGACCGCGCCCGGCTGGTCCGACAGGGCCCCCCGGTTCTATCCGGAATATATCGAGGAAATCGCCGCCTAGCGCCCTTCCGGCGGGTCGTGCCGCCTACGCCTTGTAAAGGCTGTCGAGCCGCTGCTGGTAGCGCTCCTTGATCTTGTGCCGCCGTATCTTCAGGCTCGGGGTCATTTCCTCGTTCTCGATGGTGAAGGCCTCGTCGGCGAAGGCGAACTGGCGAACCTTCTCGACCACCGAGAGTTCGCGGTTCACCCGGTCCAGCGCGTCGCGCACTGCGGTGCGAAATTCCGGATCCTGCTGCAGCTTCTTGAAGTCGAATGCCTTGCCCATGGCGGTGGCCCATTCGAGCGCCCACTCGGCATCGGGTACGATCAGCCCGACGATATAGGGTCGCCGGTCGCCGGTCACCATCGCTTGGGCGATTTCGGGCTGGAGCGTGAGCATGCCCTCGACCTTCTGCGGCGCGACATTGTCGCCCTTGTCGTTGACGATCATGTCCTTCTTGCGATCGGTGATGACGATCCTGCCATGTTGGTCGATGTGGCCGATATCGCCGGTGTGCAACCAGCCAGCCTGGATCGTCCGCTCGGTTTCGGCCTTGTTCTGCCAATAGCCGTGCATCACCAGCTCGCCGCGGCAGAGGATTTCGCCATCCTCGGCGATGCGGATCTCCACCCCGCGCATCGGCGGACCGACGCTGTCCATCGCAATGCCGGCCGAGGGACGATTGCAGCTGATGATCGGCCCGGCCTCGGTCTGGCCGTAACCCTGCAGGACGGTCAGCCCCATCGAGCTGAAGAAGGTCCCGACCTCGGGGTTGAGCGGCGCGCCGCCCGAAACCATCGCCTTGAGCCGCCCGCCGAAGCGCTGGCGGATCTTGGGGCGCAGCAGCTTTTCCAGCACCAGATCGCGCGCGCCATCGCCGAATTTGCGCTTTCCCGCCACCCGCCGCTCGCCCAGCGCGAGAGCGCTGTCCATCAGCTTCGCGGCCATTCCGCCCTGCTTGGTGACCTGCTTGATGATGCGGGTGCGCAGCACCTCGAACAGCCGCGGCACGACCACCATGACGGTGGGGCGCGTCTCCTCGATATTGGCGGCGAGCTTGTCGAGACCCTCGGCGTAATAGATCTGCGCGCCCACCGAGATCGGCAGATATTGTCCGCCGGTGTGCTCGTATGCGTGCGACAGCGGGAGGAAGGAGAGGAAGCGTTCCTCCTCGCCAAGGCCGAAATCGTCGATCAGCACTTCGGCTGCGCCTGCGACATTGCACAGGATCGCGCCGTGATGCTGGAGCACGCCGCGCGGTGCGCCGCCGGTGCCGCTGGTGTAGATGATGCAGGCGGTATCGCCGCGCCCGATCGCGGCGATCCGCCGGTCGACCGCTTCGCGCGCCGCCGCGGCGTCGCCCTGTACCAGATCGCTGAAGCTGTGCGCCTGGAGATCGCCCGCCTGATATTGCCGGATGCCGTCGAAGGAGATGATGTGTTCGGCCATCCCGGTGCGCATCATTGCGGGCAGCAGCGGCTGCGACAGTTTCTCGCTCGAGACGATGACCGCCCTCGCGCCGGAATTGTCGAGAATATGCGCGTGATCGCGCTCGGTGTTGGTGGTGTAGGTCGGGACGGTGATGCAACCCGCCGCCATGATGCCGAGATCGGCGATGCACCATTCGGGCCGGTTCTCGCTGACGAGGCAGACCCGGTCGCCCGCCTCGAGCCCCATCTCGCGCAGTTTCTCGGCCAGCAGGCAAACCCGGTCGGCGGCTTCGGCCCAACTGATGGTGCGCCATTCGCCCGCGGATTTCCCGCCCAGGAAGGGCGCATCGCCCTTTTCGTCGGCGCGCTTGAGGAACAGTTCGACGAGACTGTTCGCCGCATCGATATCGGACAGCATCCGGCCTGGCTCCCTATTCTCTTTTGTCTTGGCAGATCGACTGCGTCGCGCGGCTTAGGCGGCTGGCCGGTTTACGGCAAGTGGCGGGCGCCCCGGCGGCGCGTCAAGGTACGGTGACACCGAGGTCGATCCGGGGATCGCGCGCCGCTTCCCAGATAGCACCCTCGCGCTTGATCGCGCCGCCCTTGAGCGCGGCCTCGCGCGCGACCACCTTGGCATGGCCGAGTGCCTCGAGCGCGGGGATCGCGGTCTCGAGCCAGGTTCCTTCCTCGACCATCACCGCGTCGCCGAAAGCCATGATGAAGGGCAGGCCGAGCGCTTGTTTGGCCGAAAGGGCGAAATCCACGACGCCGATGATGCCGCGCGCGGTCTGCACGGGGATCGTCGGTCCGCCCGCGGCGCCGATCACCAGCACCGGGCGCCCCTGCGGGTCCCAGACCACGGTCGGTGCCATCGAGCTGCGAGGGCGCTTGCCCGGCTCGACCCGATTGGCGACCGGAACACCGTCGATGGCAGGATTGCGGCTGAAATCGGTGAGCTCGTTGTTGAGATAGAAGCCCCCCGCCATCAGGCCCGAGCCGAACACCCCCTCGATGGTGGATGTGTAGCTGATCATGGTGCCGGCGGGATCGACCGCGGCGATGTGGGAGGTGCCGTGCTCTTCGGGTTCGTCGCCATCAGCGAGCGCGATATCCGCACCAGCAGGGCGTCCAGGCCTCGCCTCGGCAAGGCTGGTCTCGATCGAGATGAGGTCGCTGCGGTGCGCCAGATAGGCGGGATCGATCAGCCCGGCGACCGGGACCGAAACGAAATCGCTGTCGGCGATGTACAATTCGCGGTCGGCATAGGCGAGCCGCTGCGATTCGACGAAAAGATGCCAGGTCTGCGGATTGAACGCGCCCAGCCCCCCGAGATCGAATCGCTCGAGCTGTCCGAGAATTTGAAGCACCGCGATCCCGCCCGACGATGGCGGACCCATCCCGCACACCCGGTAACCGCGATAGGACCCGCAGACGCCATCGCGCTCGACGGCGCGGTAGCCGGCGATATCGCCGGGCGTCATTGCCACGTCGTGCGGAGTCTTGGCGGCAACCGTCGCGGCGATCTCTTTGGCGATTTCGCCGCTGTAGAAGGCTGCTGCGCCCTCCGCCGCGATCCGCTCGAGCGTCTGCGCCAGCTGCTCGTTGCGGACGAGATGTCCGGCCGGGTAGGGCTGGCCGGTCTCGTCGTAGAACAGCGCGCGGGCGCTCGGCACGGCTCCTGCGCGCTCGGGCGTATCCTGCAGATAGGCCGCGAGCCGCAAATTGATCGCAAATCCGCCGCGTGCGAGTTCGATCGCCGGTTCGAACACCGTTGCCCAGGGCAGCTTGCCGAAGCGGCCGTGGGCCTGCGCGGCGAGCGCAATATTGCCCGGCACGCCCACGCTCAGCCCGCTCAGGACGCTTTCCATGAAGGGCGGCACGCTGCCGTCCTCGGCGAGAAACCACTCGGGGGTCGCGCCCGCGGGCGCGGTCTCGCGGCCATCGATTGTCTCGATCCCGCCATCGGCGGTGCCGCGGACATAGAAACCGCCGCCGCCGATGCCCGAGCTTTGCGGCTCGACGACGGTCAGGGCCAGCATGGTCGCCAGCGCGGCGTCGGTGGCGCTGCCACCTTGCCGGAGCATCGCCATCCCCGCCGCCTGCGCGCGCGGGTCGGCGGCACTGACGCTGCCGATGAAAGGCAGTTCGGTGGGCGGGGATGACTGGGCGGTCGGCGGCGCGGGAAGCTGGGCAGAGGCGGCGCTCGCAAGCGAGAGCGGCAGGGCGAGCGTGGCGAGAAGGCGGGTAATCATCCCCGCCTGCTATTCGCTCCCGACCGCTTCCGCAATCGTGGCGAAACCGTCGCGGCGCATCAGCCGCTCCATGCCGCGCACCATCTTTCGGGCGAGGCCGGGTCCCTGATAGACCAGCGCCGAATAGAGCTGAACGAGGCTGGCACCGGCGCGGATCCGTGTCCAGGCGTCCTCCGCGCTGGCGATGCCCCCCACCCCGACCAGCGGAATCGCGCCGCCGGTGGCGCTGCGAAAATCGCGCAACCGCTGCAGCGCCATGTCGCGCAAAGGAGCGCCCGAAAGTCCTCCCGTCTCGGCAGCATGATGCGAGCGCAAGGCGGGCCGCGCGATGGTCGTGTTGGAGACGATGAGCGCGGCCAGATCTAGATCGAGCGCGATGCGGGCGATGGCGTCCACGTCCGCGGGTTCGAGATCAGGCGCAACCTTGAGAAAGATCGGCGGGCCGGCTTCTCCGCAGGTGTCGCGGCGCGCTGCGATCACCGCATCGAGCAGGCCGGTCAGCGCGCCCTCGTCCTGCAGCGCGCGCAGGCCCGGCGTGTTGGGGCTGGAGATATTGACCGCGAGGTAGTCCGCCAGCGGCGCCATCAGCCGCGTTAGCTGCGCATAATCGGCGATCCGGTCGGTGCTGTCCTTGTTGGCGCCGATATTGACCCCGACCACGCCCGGACGGTCGCGGCGGGCCACGAGCCGCCGCGCGACGACATCGCCGCCCTCATTGTTGAACCCCATCCGGTTGATCACCGCGCGATCCTCGGCCAGCCGGAACAGGCGCGGCCTGGGGTTGCCGACCTGCGGGAGCGGGGTGACCGAGCCGATCTCCGCGAAGCCAAACCCCAGCGACAGCAACGCGTCGGGCACTTCGCCGTTCTTGTCGAAACCTGCGGCGAGGCCCACCGGGTTGGGAAAATGCAGTCCGGCTACCGTGTTGGCCAGCGGTCCGGCAGGGGCGGGACCGCGGCGCGGCATGACCTTGAGCGCCGCGACCGTGAGGCGATGGGCCCGCTCGGGGTCGAGCGCGAAGACGGCCGGGCGGACGAGGTCGAACAGCATGGCGCCGCCTATGGGCAAAGCGGTGCACGGTGTCGAGCGGGTGCGGATCTGGCCCGGTGTGTTGGGGGCGGAATGCGGCTGTCGTTTGCATACAATCGAAAACATCCGAACTGGCGTAACACTCTGCTTGCGACCCGAAGGGCCCGACGCCGTTGCGGCGGGTTCCTCTACTGAAAGGGCGGTCTCCTCGGGGGCCGCCCGCTTTTTTCGCCCGCGTCCTCCTGCACTGCCGAATTTGCTGCGCCGATTTGGGCAAGACTGGCAATCGCTTAGGTTTTGCGCCATGCCCTTGTACAAATACGCCAAGGGGAATTGAGCGATGCGTTTCAGACAGGTGGGAATTTCGATAGCGGCGCTGGCCTTGGCCTCCTGCGCCACCACGCCGGGCGCGAGCGATGATGTCGCGATTGCCGCGCCGCAGCCCGATCAGGACCTGGGGCAGCTGTTCGAATCCTACGATGCGCAGCAACTTGCCCTCTCGCCGCTCTCAAAGGCCTATCGCGGCATCCGCGACGAGGATTACAGCCGCTGGGGCGATTTCTCCGACGCGGCCGAAGCGCGCGAGGAAGAACTGTTGCAATCCACCGCTGCGACGATGCGCGCCAACTATGATCTTGCGCAGTTGTCGCGCGAGGATGCGCTCAGCTACCGGCTGTTCGATGCCATGGCGCAGCGCAGCGCGGCGCTGTTCCCGTTTCGCGACTATGGCTATGTCTTCGACCAGATGCGCGGCGCGCAGAGCCAGCTGCCCGCCTTCCTGATCAACATCCACCGCGTCGACAGCGCCGAGAGCGCGCAGGCCTATGTCAGCCGGATCGCGGGGCTGGGCGAAGTGATCGACACGCTGACCGCCGAATCGCGCGAGCGCGCCGCAGCCGGGGTGATGCCGCCCGACTGGGTCTATCCCTATGTCGTCTCGGATATCGAGAACCTGCTCGCGGCAGGCGACGACAACGCGATTCTCGAGGATTACCGCAAGAAGGTCGCCGCGCTCGACGCTGGCGAGAGCGCAGGGGTCGAGCCGGGAGCCGCGACCCGCGCCTGGAACGCCAATGCCCGCCCCGCCTACCAGCGGCTGCTCGCGGAGATGAAGCGGCAGCAGGCGATCGCGCCGACGCAGGACGGGATTTGGCGCTTCCCGCAGGGCGCGCAATATTACGAGGCGCTGCTCGCCAATTACACCACGACGGATCTCACCCCCGACCAGATCCACCAGATCGGCCTGGACAATGTCGCGCGCATTCATGACGAGATGCGCGCCATCATGGCGCAGGTCGGGTTCGAGGGCACGCTGCAGGAATTTTTCGAATTCACCCGCACCGACGAGCGTTTCTATTACGACAACCGCGAGGCCTATCTCGCCGATGCCGAAGCCAAGCTCGACGCGATGGAAGAGCGTCTGCCCGAGTTCTTCTCGACGCTGCCAAGCGATCCGCTGGTCATCAAGCCGGTCGAGGCCTTCCGCGAGAAGAGCGCGGGCAAGGCCTTCTACCAGCGTCCCGCGCCCGACGGTTCGCGTCCGGGCACCTATTACGTCAATCTCTACAATCTGCGCGACATGAGCAAGAACGAGCTCGAGGCGCTCGCCTATCACGAAGGCCTGCCCGGCCATCACCTCCAGCTCTCGATCCAGACCCAGCTGGGGGATGTTCCCCCGTTCCGCCGCTTCGGCGGGGTGACCGCCTATTCCGAAGGCTGGGGGCTCTATTCGGAGGAGCTGGGCAAGGACATGGGCTTCTACACCGATCCCTATTCCGATTTCGGCCGGCTGGGGATGGAGCTGTGGCGCGCCGCGCGGCTGGTGGTCGACACCGGGCTGCACCACAAGCGCTGGAGCCGCGAGGAGGCGATCCAGTACCTCACCGACAACACCCCCAACCCCGATGGCGACATCCGCAAGGCGATCGAGCGCTATATCGTCTATCCGGGTCAGGCGACCGCCTATATGATCGGCAAGCTCAAGATCATGGAGCTGCGCGAGCGGGCGCAGGCGCGGTTGGGTGACGAATTCGACATTCGCGCCTTCCACGATGTGATCCTGACCAGCGGTCCGGTGCCGCTGTCGATTATGGAGGAGAATGTCGACGCATGGATCGCCGCGGAGGGCGCGGGATAGGGATCGCCGATGCCGGGGGCGGGGGCAGCACAGGGCGGGCAGGGGCAACTGACCCCCGCCAACCGCTTTGCGATCGATTATCTGGGCGTGTCGCCCGAGCTCAGCGACTACGTCACGACCTTCTATCACTTTCGCTGCGATGACGAGAAGGTCAGCGATATCCAGCCCGCGGCGATCGGCCATCTGAGCCTTTTCCCTCTGGGCGAAGGCGAGATGGGTCTGCCCGAGGGCGGGGTCGACCCTTCGCACCGGGTCAATCTGCTCACTCCCTTCTCGCGCGCCGCGCCGTTCCGCGTCGACGGACCGTTCCACGCGATCGGCGCCGCGCTCAGCCCGCTGGGCTGGGCGGCGCTGACCGGGTTGTGCGCCAAGACCCATGGCAACAGGCTTTATCGCGCGGACGACTGGCTCGACTCCATGCTGGTCGAAACCTGCCAGGCGCTGTGCGCCGCCTATCGCGCCGGCGAAAAGGACGCGGCGCAATGCGTGGCGGAGATGGGGCCGGCGATGCTGGCGGCGATGCAGCCGCTCAAGCCCGGCCATCCCGAGCTCATCGCCGCGACCAACGCTTGGCTGGCGGGCGATTTCCTCCCCGAGATCGACGTGCTCTACGCCGCCTCGCCCTATTCGCGCCGCCAGACCCAGCGGCTGGTCGAGCGCTATTTCGGCCTCTCGCCGGTGGCGCTGCGGCGCAAATACCGCGCGCTTCGCGCCGCGACGCTGCTCTCGCTCCCCAGCCTGACGATCGAATACGAAGCGCAGATCGGCCAGGCCTTCTACGACCAGCCGCATATGATCCGCGAAATCCGGCTGTTCGCGGGGCGCACCCCGGCGCGGATCGTCGATCCGAGTTCGCCCTATCTCACCGAGATGCTCAACAAGAAGAACCTGCGCCAGGTCGGCCTGCCGATTGGTTCCGACGAGGATGCTAACGACTCGCAAGAGTCGAAAACGGCTTGAAAGCGCGCCTTTGCGACCATAGGTGCTCAATCGGAACGATTTAGTCCGATTTGAGAACCCGATTGACGATGCGCCTCTCCAACCTTGCCGATTATGCCGTGGTCGCCATGTGCGCGGCGGCCCGCCATTGCGGCGGGGGGCGGACCAGCGCGGCCGCGCTGGCGGCGGAAACGGGCCTCCCGGTGCCGACGGTGCAGAAGCTGGTCAGCAAGCTCTCGGCAGCCGGCCTGCTGCGCTCGACGCGCGGTTCGGGCGGCGGATTGCAGCTCGCGCGCCCCGCGGCCTCGATCAGCGTCGCCGATATCGTTGAGGCGGTCGAAGGTCCCATTTCGCTGACCGCCTGCGCCGATGGCGGCGAGTGCAATGTCGATGCGCTGTGCAGCGTTCGCCCGCACTGGCCGATGATCAACGAGGCACTGCGCGGCACGCTCGCAGGCATCCCGCTGACGCAGCTTGCGGGCCAGCCCGCAAGCGGCAAGCCCCCGTCCCGGAATCCTGCGCACCCCATCACCGCGGCCCCGTCGCGAGCCACCCAATGACCGCCCAGATGACCGACCAGATGACCGAAAGCCCGACCATGACCGATACCCTCGACCTCCAGGACCAGGACGCCCGCGATGCCGCCGCCCGCGCCGCCGACTACGAGCACGGCTGGTCGTCGGATATTGAGCAGGATTTCGCCCCCAAGGGGCTGAACGAGGACACCGTCCGCTTCATCTCGGCCAAGAAGAACGAGCCGCAATGGATGCTCGACTGGCGGCTCAAGGCCTTCCGCCTGTGGCAGGAGATGGAGGAGCCCGACTGGGCCAAGCTCGGCTATCCCAAGATCGACTACCAGGACGCGTTCTATTATGCCGAGCCGCGCGCCAAGCCCAAGCTCGGCTCGCTCGACGAGCTCGATCCCGACATCAAGGCGGTCTACGACAAGCTGGGGATCCCGATCGCCGAGCAGGAAGTGCTCGCCGGGGTCGAAGGCGCGCGCAAGGTCGCGGTCGATGCGGTTTTCGATAGCGTCAGCGTCGCCACCACCTTCCGCAAGGAGCTGGAGAGCGCTGGTGTGATCTTCCGCTCGATCTCCGAGGCGATCCGCGAATATCCCGAGCTGGTGAAGCAGTGGCTCGGCAAGGTGGTGCCGCAGCGCGACAATTACTTCGCCACGCTCAATTGCGCGGTCTTTTCCGACGGCACCTTCGTTTACATCCCCGAGGGCGTGCGCTGCCCGATGGAGCTCAGCACCTATTTCCGGATCAATGCGGAGAACACCGGCCAGTTCGAGCGAACGCTGATCATCGCCGAGAAGGGCAGTTATGTGTCCTATCTCGAAGGCTGCACTGCGCCGATGCGCGACGAGAACCAGCTCCACGCCGCGGTGGTCGAGCTCGTGGCGATGGACGACGCCGAGATCAAATACTCCACCGTCCAGAACTGGTATCCCGGCAATGCCGAGGGCGTCGGCGGGATCTACAATTTCGTCACCAAGCGCGGATTGTGCCAGGGCGCGCGCAGCAAGATTTCCTGGACCCAGGTCGAGACCGGCAGCGCGGTGACCTGGAAATACCCCTCCTGCGTCCTCAACGGCGAGGACAGCGTCGGCGAGTTCTACTCGGTCGCGGTGACCAACAATCACCAGCAGGCCGACACCGGGACCAAGATGATCCACAACGGCTCGGGCAGCCGCTCGACCATCGTCTCCAAGGGCATTTCTGCCGGCAAGAGCAACAACACCTACCGCGGCCTCGTCCGCGTTGGCGCCAATGCCGAGAATGTGCGCAACCGCACCGAATGCGACAGCCTGCTGCTGGGCTCGCAATGCGGCGCGCACACCGTGCCCTATATCGAGGTCAAGAACCCCAGCGCGCAGATCGAGCACGAGGCGACCACCAGCAAGATCTCCGACGACCAGCTGTTCTACGCGCAGCAGCGCGGGCTCGACGAGGAAGAGGCGATCGCGCTGATCGTCAACGGCTTCGCCAAGGACGTGATGAAGCAATTGCCGATGGAATTCGCGGTCGAGGCGCAAAAGCTGTTGGCGATCTCGCTCGAGGGGAGCGTTGGGTGATTACTGCGCTGTTATTGCCATTGATCCTCGCAAGTGACGCCGCGGCTGCATCTTCCGAAACGATCTCCGCGGAGCCGGCATCCTTTTTGCCTTTAGCTGAACGCGGTCTGGGGTTTGAGGGGTATGCAAAATGTCTTGGGTCCCGTGCCGAGCATATCGGCCTGGGAACTAGTCTTGCGGTCGATGAGGTCATCGACAGGGCGATCGCTGAATGCAAACAGGTGCGCAGTGCCGCAGAAGAAACCATGATGACGGAAGGGTCGGCCTTCCGCGCTTTGGTTGGGGAGCATGCTCCCCGAACGTTGGATCACGAGTTCTTCGCAACCAAAATCCCAGCGTTCTTGGATGATTTGGAAGAGAGCTTCACAGTCAACGCTGCCTCAGCTCTTGCCGAGCAACGAGCTTCGGACAGCTATGATCCGACCACTTACATGTCCCGCTACGATCGAGATGCCGAAGCTGGAAAAGCCCCCCAGGTAGAGCCGAATGACTGACCGCAAGACCCTCAACCTCCGCTCGCCATCCGAGCAGGACGACGCCGGCCCCACGCTCAACAAGAAGGGCCGGGGGTGGAAGATTTCCGAAACCCGGCTCGATGTGTTGCATGACCGTGCGCGCGAGATGAAGCGGCATTCATCCGAAGCGCACAAGGCGCTGGCCGAGCGTTTCGCCATGGCCGATTTCGGGCGCCACAAATTCACCCGCCACGCGGTAGTCGGATCGGCGATCGTCGATTTCAACTGCCACACGCTGGGCCTCGCGATCGCGATCGACGAGGACGACACCCCCGAAGCGCTCGCCACCCGCCGCGACAAGAGCCTCCACGCGGTCGGCATCCGCGTGATCCACATCCCCGCCGCCGATATCCTCTCCGATCTCGACGCAGTGACCGCCATGATCGGCGACGCGATGCGCAAGCGAATCGCCGAAAAGCAGCAGGCGCGCCGGGAGAGCCGACCATCCCCCCGCTCGTCTTCCCTTCCCCGCAGTCGCGGCGCTTACGCCCCCAAGGATCGATAGGAGATCGCCGTGCTTACCCCCGCGATACTGACAATCGGTGCCATCTTCGCGATCGCGCAGCAATCGAGCGAGAACGTCACCGCGCTCTACCCCGAGGACCGCGAAACCTGGGTGCTCGAGTATCCGGCGGTGATCGCACCCTATGTCGAGGATTACTATAGCTGCCTGAAGGGCGGCTCCTACGCCATCGGGCGAGGCCGCGAATTCGAAGTGCAGTATCGCGAGGATATCCCGCGCTGCGCCGACGAAGCCGCCCGGTTCGAGCAGGCAGCGCTCCGGCGACTGGCGGATTCCGCCAGCGGTGCCGAGACGACGCCTGGCGATGTCGCGCAAATCTTCGAGACCGTCCGCGGGCTTCATGTGGCGCGCGGTCGGAGTCTCGACCAGACCATCGGCACCAATCTGCGCCAGTCGGAAACCTATCGCGCGAGCCGCGGTCAGGCTGCGGCGACCGCACCCGAATCGAGCGCCTGCGTCGCTGCGATCCGCACGTTGATCGGGCGGCGCGACGCCTTCGTCGCTGCAGGTTCTGCGAAGATCGAGGCGCGTTATGCCAAGGATGAATTCAGCGACGAAGATCGCGCAGCCTTCGCCAATTGGACCAACGAGGTTTCGCGCTTTGCCGCGATGATCGCCTTCGAACGCAGTCGCTGCCCGGCTTCGGATTACGTCGATCTGACCGCCAACGCCGGATCCGCAGCTGCCTCCCCTCTCGCCCCCACCGACGGATGACGCGGTTTCGCGCCCGATCCCACCAATGAACGAAAGTCCTATGTCCCAGCCAATGCTCCAGATCGACAACCTCTCCGCCGAAATCGGCGGCACCAAGATCCTCGATGGCCTCACGCTCAGCGTGGGGGCGGGTGAGGTGCATGCCATCATGGGCCCCAACGGTGCGGGCAAGTCGACGCTGGCCTATGTGTTGGGCGGACGACCCGGCTACGAGGTCACCGGCGGCAGCGTGCGGTTCCAGGGCGACGATCTGCTCGACATGGAGCCGCACGAGCGCGCCGCAGCCGGCATGTTCCTCGGCTTCCAGTACCCGGTCGAGATACCCGGGGTCTCCAACGTCCAGTTCCTGCGCGAGGCGCTCAATGCGCAGCGCAAGCACCGCAGCGAGGAGCCGCTCACCGGCGGCGAATTCCTCAAGCTCGCCAAGGAGAAGGCCGCGCTGCTCAAGCTCGACATGGACATGCTCAAGCGCCACGTGAACGTCGGCTTCTCGGGGGGCGAGAAGAAGCGCGCCGAGATGGTCCAGATGGGCATTCTCGATCCCCAATTCGCGGTGCTCGACGAGACCGACAGCGGGCTCGACATCGATTCGCTGCGCGTGGTCGGCGACGGGATCAACGCGATCATGCGCCAGCCTGGCAAGGGCGTGCTGCTGATCACGCATTACCAGCGGCTGCTCCAGGTGGTGCAGCCCGACTACGTCCATATCCTCAGCCAGGGGCGGATCGTGAAGACCGGCAGCGCGGATCTGGCAAACCAGCTCGAGGCCGAGGGCTACGACCGGGTGATGGCCGCATGAGCGAAGCCGCGACCCGCCCCACTCGTAGAGACGAAGCCTGGCGCTATTCGGCGGTCGAGGCGCTCGAGGGCGTCGATCTCGACGTCTGGCGCGAGATCGACATCGCACCCGGCGAAAGCTGGAGCGAGGTCATCGTAATCGAGGACGGTGCCGACACCGCCCCGACCGAGCTGCGCCGACTGCGGATCAACGTCGGCGAAGGCGCGCGGTGCGAGGTCTTCGCCATCGCTGCCGCGGGTGAATTCGCCCGAATCGAGATCGAGGTCCGGATGGGCCGCGGCGCGCATTTCGAGATGGGCGGGATCACCGTGGGCGGGCGCGACACGGTGCGCGAATTCGTCACCCGCGTGATCCATGCCGAGCCCGAGGCGACCAGCAACCAGACTGTGCGCAGCGTCCACTGGGGCAAGGGCACGGGCAATTTCCTCGGCAGCATCGATGTGGTGCGCGATGCGCAGAAGACCGATGCGGCGCAGGATTTCAAGGGGTTGCTGCTCGACCGCGGCGCCAGCGTCAACGCGGTGCCGCAGCTCGAGATCTTCGCCGACGACGTCAAATGCGCGCATGGCGCCACCGTGGGCCAGCTCGACGAGACCGCCCGCTACTACATGGCCGCACGCGGCCTGCCGCCCGAACTGTCGCGGCGGCTGCTGGTTCAGGCTTTCATCGGCGATGCGCTGGTGGGGCTGGATGGCGACGAGACGCGCGAGCGGTTGATGCGGGTCGCGCTCGACAAGCTGGACAAGCATCTGTGAACGCGAACCCATCTTTGCGTCCCCGCGAAGGCGGGGACCTCGATCGGGGGAGCGCCAGTATGCCCGAGGCCCCCGCCTTCGCGGGGACGCACCTTAAGGCCGATTTCCCCGGCATGGTCACTGCCGACGGCAATCCCTGGCACTATCTCGACACCGCCGCCACCGCGCAGAAACCGCAGGCGGTGATCGACGCGATGAGCAATGCGCTGGGCCGGAATTACGCCACCGTCCATCGCGGCGTTTACGGCCGCAGCGCGGAGATGACGCTGGGCTACGAAGCCGCACGTCGGAAGGTTGCGGAGTTCATGCGCGCCGCGAGCGATAACGAGATCGTCTTCGTGCGCGGCGCGACCGAGGGCATCAATCTGGTCGCGCAATGCTGGGGCATGGCGAACTTGCGCGAAGGCGACCGGATCATGCTCTCGCAATTGGAGCATCATTCCAACATCGTGCCATGGCAGATGGTGGCCGAACGCACCGGTGCCGCAATCGACGTCTGTCCGCTGACCGAGGACGGGCGGATCGATCTGGATGCACTCGAGACAATGCTGACCCCGCGCCACAAAATGGTCGCGCTGGCGCATCTCTCCAACGTGCTGGGCTCTGTGCTCGACGCCCGCCGCGCCGCCGATCTGGCGCATGGCGTGGGCGCGAAACTGCTGCTCGACGGCTGTCAGGCCGCTCCGCGCATGAAGCTCGACATGGCCGCGCTCGGTTGCGACTTTTACGTGTTCTCGGGGCACAAGCTCTACGGCCCCACCGGCGTCGGCGTCCTCTGGGCGCGCGAGAGCCTGCTCGAGGCGATGCCCCCGTGGCAGGGCGGCGGGGCGATGATCGAACAGGTTTCCTTCACGCGCTCGACCTACGCTCCGCCGCCGCAGCGCTTCGAGGCGGGCACACCGATGATCGCCGAGGCGATCGCGCTGGCCGCCGCGATCGACTATCTCGCGCCGTTCGATCTGGACCAGCTGTTCGCGCACGAATCCGCGCTTGCCCGCCAGACCCGTGACATGCTGCGCAGCTTCAATTCGGTGCGCCTGTTCGGCCCCGAGGATTCGGCGGGAATCGTCTCCTTTGCCATCGAGGGGGTTCACCCGCACGATCTGGGCACCATATTGGACGAGGAAGACGTCGCGATCCGCGCCGGGCATCACTGTGCGCAGCCGCTGATGGAACACCTCGGGGTTCCCGCCACCGCACGCGCCAGCTTCGGCCTCTATTCGGACGAAGCCGATATCGCCGCCCTCGCCCGCGGGATCGAACGCACGCTCAAGATATTCGCCTAGGAAAGCCGTTATGAACAAGCCCAGCGACGACCAGGATTTCATCGCCGCCCCCGCTCCGAACGAGCAGGTGCTGCAAAAGCCGCCGCGCGCGCGGGTCGAGGACGCCGTCGATCCAGACGCCGCCCCCGTCGCTGAAGCGCCGCGCGAAAAGCTCGAGCGCAAGCGCGACTATCTCGAAGGCTTCCTCAAGCAAAAGCCCGAAGCCATGCAGGCGGGCGAGCCGGGCGGCGAACTCTACGAGGCGGTGGTCGCCGCGATCCGCGAGATCTTCGATCCGGAAATCCCGGTCAACATCTACGATCTCGGGCTGATCTACGGCGTCGAGGTCTCCGCCGACAATGATGTGGTGGTCAATATGACGCTCACCACGCCGCACTGCCCGGTGGCCGAATCGATGCCGGGCGAAGTCGAATTGCGCGCCGCCAGCGTGCCCGGCGTGCGCGATGCGCAGGTCAATCTGGTCTGGGACCCGCCGTGGGGCCCCGACAAGATGTCCGACGAGGCACGGCTCGAACTGGGGATGCTGTGATGGCCGAATCCACCCTGAGGAAACGCCCCGCCGCGGTCGAATTGACGCAGCGTGCCGAAGCGCGCGTCGCCGAGCTGATGGCCAAGGCGCCCGAGGGCTCGATCGGGGTCAAGCTGTCGACGCCGCGGCGCGGCTGCTCGGGACTCGCCTATTCGGTCGATTACGTCACCGAGGAAGCGCCCTTCGACGAGAAGATCGAGACGCCGGGCGGTGTGCTGTACATCGACGGGGCGAGCGTGCTCTATCTCGTCGGCAGCACGATGGACTGGGTCGAGGACGATTTCACCGCCGGTTTCGTCTTCGCCAACCCCAACGCCAAGGGCGCGTGCGGCTGCGGCGAAAGCTTCATGGTCTAGCGCTAGGCGCTAGATGGGATGACATGAGGCGGAATCCCCCCTCCCCTCGGGGAGGGGCCGGGGGTGGGGGAGCGCGCCGCAGGTGCGCGTCCTAGCCATCGGCGTGGTACACCCCCACCCGGCCTCCCCCTCAAGGGGGAGGAGAAGATCGGGCCAATCAAAAGTCATTTCGGCTCTAGCGTCTGAGCGCCGCCACGCAGGCGGCGCGATCGACATCGATCCCGTCGCTGGCCCGCCTTGCATCGACATAGGTCGCGCTCGGCTCGGCTCCCGGGCGGAGCGGGTAGAGATAGACGTCGAGCACGCAGGCCTCGCCGCTGAACTGCAGCTTGAGCGCATCGCCCTCCTGAACTTCCAGCCGCGGCGGCCCGAACACATTGGCAAGCGCGGTGGCGTTCCGGCCGACGACCGTTTCCAACCCGGGCAATTGCATCACGCGCGGCGCGATAAAGCCGCCGGTGCTGGGCGCGACCTGGGGACGAGACGGCGTCATCGGCGGGGGTGCCTCGCCGCGCACCGGCGGACGCTGCGCCTGCGGCGTGGTGGCGGGCGCGGTGACGCAGCCGGCCAGCAGGGTGAGCGCGAGCAGCGCGGCTCCGGTTCTAAGCATGGGTTTGTCTTCCGCGATGGACGAGATGGGTGGCGCTCGCCGCGCCGAGCACGGGAGCGAGAAAATTGACGAAGGGCACCGCGAGCAGCGCCGCGACGAGCCCGCCCAGCACGAAGCGCGCCGGCCCGCCGATGGGCGCGGTCTCCTCTGCGGTTCGGCGGTGGCGCAGCCAGACCATGTCCTGCAGCTCGCGTCCCAGCAGCAGCGCATTGGCGAGCCAGAACACCAGCGCCGGCCCGACTCCGGTGAACAGCAGCACCAGCGCGAGTGGCGAGACCGCCAGATTGACCAGCAGCGCGCGCCCCGTCGAGCGCAGGCTGCCGCGCAAGGCTGCGGCGAAGGAAAGCTCGGGCACCGCGGCGGCGGCGGGATAGTGCCGCGCCTCGACCGCGCGGACCACATCCTCGGCGAAGAATTGCAGCACCGCCAGCGCCACCAGCCGGAACAGCAGCCAGCCCGCGATCAGCACCGTCAGAACCGCGAGCAGCGTGCCGAGACCCGAATCCTGGCCCAGCCCCAGCCAGGCGAGACCTGCGTCGAAGGCGAAGCTGGCACCCCAGCCGAGCAGAGCGAAGATCCCCAGCGTCACCGCCAGGCTCTTGCCGAGCACCTTGAGGATTGCGGGATCGCTCAATTGGCCGACCGACAGGGCAAGGGCGCGGGGGAGCGAGGTCATCAGAGCGCCAGCGATTGGCCGCGCCGCCCGCGCAAGTCAACGCCGCGCTTGGCGCGCCGGGGACGAGCCGCTAACGGGCCACGACAAAGCGCAATCTACCGGAGCCTGCATGACCGACCCCCGCTACGACGTAATCGCCATCGGCAACGCCATCGTCGATGTGATGGCCCCCTGCGAGGATGCGCTGATCGAGGAACTCGGGCTCAATCGCGGCGGGATGACTCTGGTCGACACCCCGCGCGCCAACGAGCTCTACGACGCGATGGGTCCGGCGCGGGAGATTTCGGGCGGATCGGCCGCCAACACGCTGGCGGGGATGTCGGCGCTGGGCGCGCAATGCGCCTTCATCGGCCAGGTCGCCGACGACCAGTTGGGGCAGATCTTCGGCCACGACATTCGCGCCGGCGGGATCGATTTCGATACCCCGCCGCGCGCCACCAGCAATGATGAGAGCAATCCGCCCACCGCGCGCTGCCTGATCTTCGTCACCCCCGATGGCGAGCGGACGATGAACACCTTCCTCGGCGCCAGCCAGTTCCTGCCCCCCGCCGCGCTCGACGACGAGACCATCGCCAGCGCCGCGATCCTCTATCTCGAGGGCTATCTGTGGGACCCCCAGGAACCGCGCCGCGCGATGCGCCGCGCGATCGAGGTCGCGCGCAACGCCGGGCGAAAAGTCGCCTTCACCGCGAGCGAGAGCTTCGTGATCGAGCGCCATGGCGACGATTTCCGCCAGCTGATCGAGGACGGGATGATCGACATCCTGTTCGTCAACGAGGGCGAGCTGGCGACGCTGACCGGGGAAGCGACCTTCGAGGACGGCATCGCCGCGCTCGAGGACAAGGTCCCGGTGCTGGTCGCGACTCGCGGTCCCAAGGGCGCGATCGCGATCGCGGACGGCAAGCGCGCCGAAACCGAAGCAGAACCGGTTGAGCGCGTGGTCGACACCACCGGCGCAGGCGATCTCTTCGCCGCCGGCTTCCTCACCGGCCATGCGCGCGGCGAACCGCTCGAGAAATGCCTGCGAATGGGCGCGATCTGCGCCGCCGAAGTCATCAGCCATTACGGCGCGCGGCCCGAGGCGGACCTCAAGGCGCTGGTCGAAGCGGGTACCGCCTGAGGCGAGGCGCCCCGCGCTATCCGGCGGACTCGTTCGCCTCGCGCCGGATCTCGCGCCAGCCGATGTCGCGGCGGGAGAAGCCTTCGGGAAAATCGATCGCGTCGACCGCGGCATAGGCTGCGGCCTGCGCTGCGGTGACCGACGCGCCCCTCGCGGTGACGCTGAGGACGCGTCCGCCGGTCGCGATGAGGCCGCCTTCGCGCGCAGCAGTCCCCGCGTGGAAGACCTTCGCGCCGCCGGCCTCGGCCTCGCCCAGCGCGATCGCGCCTCCCTTCCTCGGGGTCGCGGGATAGCCCTCGGCGGCCATCACCACGGTGAGCGCGTAGTCGTCGGCGAATTCGGGGGCGGGCGCCTCGGCCAGCCGTCCTTGCGCGCAGGCCAGCATCAGCTCGCCCAGATCGCTCTCCAGCCGCATCATTAGCACTTGGCATTCGGGATCGCCGAAGCGGGCGTTGTATTCGATTAGCTGCGGGCCGTCGGGCGAGAGCATCAGCCCGGCATAGAGCACGCCCGAATAGGGCATGCCCGCCGCCCGCATCGCGGCTACAGTAGGCTCGATGATATCCGCCATCACCCGCGACTGGAGCCGCTCGTCGAGCACCGGGGCGGGCGAATAGGCGCCCATCCCGCCGGTGTTGGGTCCGGTATCGCCCTCGCCGACGCGCTTGTGGTCCTGCGCGCTGCCGAAGGGGACGATCGTGGTGCCATCGGTGAGCGCGAAGAAGCTCGCCTCCTCGCCGGTCAGGAACTGCTCGATCACCACCTCGGAGCCCGCGCTGCCGAACTGGCCGTCGAACATGTCCGCGAGCGCTTCCTGCGCCTCTTCGCGGGTCTCGGCGATCACCACGCCCTTGCCCGCCGCCAGCCCGTCGGCCTTGAGCACGAAGGGCGCGTCGAAGCTCTTGAGCGCGCCCCAGGCCTGTTCGAGCGAGGTCGCGCGGGCGTAGCGCGCGGTCGGAATCCCGGCGCGGATGCACAGATCCTTGGTGAAGCCCTTGCTGCCCTCGAGCTGCGCCGCCTCGCGCGACGGGCCGAACACCGCGACGCCCAGCGCGCGCAAATGGTCGCCCAGCCCCGCCACCAGCGGCGCCTCGGGGCCGATCACCACCAGCCCGATGTCCTGCTCGCGGCAGAAGCTGCCGACCGCGTCATGGTCGCCGGCGTCGAGATCGACGCATAGGGCGTGGTCGGCAATCCCCGGATTGCCCGGCGCGGCGTAAAAACTGTCCCCGGCAGCGGCCAGCAGGCGGGATTGCGCCAGCTTCCACGCCAGCGCATGTTCGCGCCCGCCCGACCCCAGCAGAAGGATATTCATGGCGAGCGATTCTCCGGATGACGATGGAACTGATGCCGGGCTCGTAGCGCGCAGCGGCGACGGCGACAACGCGCAGCCCTATTCGATCAGCGAGATTTCCTCGCTGCTCAAGCGGACGGTCGAGGACCGCTTCGGCTTCGTGCGGCTGCGCGGCGAACTCTCGGGGGTCAAGCGCGCCGCCTCGGGCCATCTCTACGCCGCGCTCAAGGACGACAAGGCGGTGCTCGACGCGGTGATGTGGCGCGGCAATTGCCAGCGGCTGCCCTTCGCCCCCGAGGACGGGCTCGAGGTCATCGCCACCGGCAAGCTGACGACCTTCCCCGGGCGCTCCAAATACCAGATCGTGATCGAGCGGATGGAGCTGGCGGGCGAGGGCGCGCTGCTGGCGCTGCTCGAGCGGACCAAGGCGCGGCTCGAGGCCGAGGGGCTGTTCGCATCCTCGCGCAAGCGCGCGCTGCCCTATCTGCCGCGCACGATCGGGGTGGTGACCTCGCCCACCGGCGCAGTGATCCGCGACATTCTCCACCGGCTGGCGGACCGTTTCCCCAGCCGCGTCATCGTCTGGCCGGTGCTGGTGCAGGGCAAGGGCTCGGCGGACCAGCTGGCCGCGGCGGTGCGCGGCTTTTCCGACCTGCCGGAGGGCCACCCCGACCGCCCCGATCTCGTCATCGTCGCGCGCGGCGGCGGCTCGATCGAGGATCTGTGGAGCTTCAACGAGGAGGTGGTGGTGCGCGCCATCGCCGAGTGCTCGATCCCGACGATCAGCGCGGTCGGGCACGAGACCGACACCACGCTCGCCGATTACGCCGCCGATCGCCGCGCGCCGACCCCGACCGCCGCCGCCGAGCTGGCGGTGCCGGTGCGCGCCGAACTCGCCGCGACGCTGGCGGATCTCGCGCACCGTCAGCGGCAATGCGCACTGCGCCCGGTGGCGCTGGGGCGCGAGCGGCTCGAGGCGCGCGTCGGACGGCTGCCCAGGCCCGAGGCGCTGCTGCAGGGGCCGGCGCAGCGGCTCGACGATGCGGGCGAGCGGCTACGCCGCGCGCTCAGGGACCGCGCGGGCAAGGGTCGCGAGGCGCTGGGACTGCTGCGGCTCTCGCCCGCGATGCTGCAGCGCGGGTTTCGCGACGCGCGGCTGGCACTCGATCGCCAGCGGCTCGACCCGGCGCTGGTCGTCCGACCGATCGCCGAACGGCGCGCGGCTCTCGACGCGCTGGCGCGGCTGGCGGAGCAATTGCACCCCGACCGACCGCTCGAGCGCGGCTATGTTCGCGTCATGGACGGCGCCGGGCGGACGCTGACCCGGCGCGCCGATGCCGCTGCGCAGGACCGGCTGGTGCTCAAGTTCCACGACGGCGAACTGGGCGCAACTCCCCAGGGAGCCGAAGGTCCCAAGCCCCGGTCATCGCCCCCGTCCCCGGGCAAGCCGGCCCGCGCGAAGCGATCATCGGAACCGCCCAGACGACAAAGCGATTTGTTCGAGTGAGCGCAGCTTGCTAGGGCACCCCTCATGTTGATGTCATCGGAACGCAATTCGGGCAGCGAAGCCAAGCTGCATTACGGCCCCAACGGCTTTCGCGTGCTGCGCACCGGCCAGCACGTGGTCTGCGGGGTGAGCGGACGGGCGATCCCGCTGGAGGAGCTGCGCTACTGGAGCGTGCACCATCAGGAAGCCTATGCGAGCGCGGAGTTCGCTACCCAACGGCTGAAACCGTGATCCGGCGCCTTGCGGGCGCGTCGCTGCTGACCCTTTTCGGGCTCGCCGCCTGCACCACCGCCGACGAGCGGGCTCCGGTGCCCGAACCGAAGCAGACCAGCGTGGTGCAACCCGTCCGCGCCCCCGTGGAAACCCGCGCTCCCACACCCGCTCCCTCTCCGGCCCCGTCGCGGCCTGAGGTCTTCAGTTTCGACGGCGAATTAACGCAAGGGGGCTGGATCCGCGGGAGAGTTCCCCCGGGCACGGTCTCCGCCACGCTGGAGGACACCGAACTCGCGTTCGACGAAGAAGGCTATTTCTTCGCGGCTTTCGATCGCGACGCGGCCACGCAGGCGGTGCTTGCCGCCACGCTTGGCGACGGGCGCGTGATTCGCAGTCCCGTCGCGGTCGCCCCGCGCGACTGGAACCTCGAGCGCGTCGATGCCGCGCGCCGCCCCGGCAGCTCGTCGGAGGCCTTTCGCCGACGCCGCGCACCCGAACTCGAGCGGATCTATCTTGCGCGCCAGCAGGAAACCGGGGCTCAGGGCTGGCGGCAGGATTTCGTCTGGCCGGTGCGCGGGCGCATCTCGGGGCGGTTCGGGTCGCAGCGGATCTACCGCGGCGAGCCGGGCAGCTATCACACGGGTCTCGACATCGCGACCGGCGAGAGCGGCACGCCTTTCGTGGCACCCGCGGACGGGGTGGTGGTGCTGGCGGTCGACAATTTCAGCCTCGAGGGCCAGCTCCTGATCATCGATCACGGGCAGGGGCTCAACAGCGCCTTCCTGCATTGCTCGCGGATTCTTGTGCGCGAGGGCGAGCGGGTCCGGCAGGGCCAGCACATCGGCGATATCGGCGCCTCGGGCAGGACGACGGGTCCGCATCTTCACTGGGGGCTGACCTGGCGCGATTCGCGGCTCGATCCGCTGCTGTTCGTCGGCGAAGGCTGATTTCCGTCCGCGGGGCGCCGCTGCGGCGCAGGATTTTGGTGAGCGCATTTTCGGCAGGGATGCTGGTGCTCACCTGGTGGCGCGCCGACATCCTGCCGATCGATCCCGCGGCGCCCGTGACCGCCGAACTGGTGGCGCAGGGAAGCGCAGAGGCGGGCGCCCCCGATTCGCCGCTGGCGCTGGTCGGGGTCTGGCATCTGGACAGCGAAACCCGCGATTTCGGCGGCTATTCGGCGCTGATCGCGCTGGCCGACGGATCGCTTCTGGCGGGCAGCGACACCGGCACGCTGCTCGGGATCGACAATCCGGGGAGCGCGGCGATGCGCGGACACTACCCCGAACTCGCGGTCACCGAGGGGCGCGACAAGCGCGATGCCGATCTCGAAGCGCTGACTCTGGACCGCGCGAGCGGGACGATCTGGGGTGCCTATGAGAGCAGCAACGCGGTCGAGCGCTATTCGGCCGGGCTTGAGCGGCTGGCACGAGTGAAGCCCGCGAAGATGCAGCGTTGGCCGTCGAACGGCGGTCCGGAGGCGATGGTCCGCCTCGCCGACGGGCGCTTCGTCGTGCTCGCCGAGGTGAGCCGGCGCTCGACCGCCCGCGGCCACCCGGCGGTGCTGTTTTCGGGCGATCCGACTCTGGGCCCGGCTTTGGCCAACGAGGGCGTGTCCTTCGCCTTCGCCGTCCCCGAGGGGACGCGCCCGGTGGATATGACGCAGCTCCCCGATGGCACGGTGCTGGTGCTGCTGCGCAGCGTCGAATGGTATCTCCCGCCCCGCTTCGGCAGCGCGATCGCGGTGCTCGATCCTGCGGGAATCGAGGAGGGCGCGCTGTGGCGTCCGGACCGCGTCGTTGCGCTGCCCGAGCGCGTCCCGCAGGAGAATTACGAGGGGCTGGCGGTCGAGCCCGGCGCGCCGGGCAGCCAAGGCGCCCCGCGCCTGTGGCTGATCTCGGACGACAATCTCAGCGGCTTCCAGCGCACCCTGCTGGTCGCGCTCGACTGGCGCGGGTAGCCGGCCACGCGAAAGGGCGCGCGGAATCCCGCACGCCCTTCAGCACAACCAAGCGGAAACGAAGCGCGCTTAGGCGGCTTCGGCGGTAGCCGCGGCGGCCGACTTCTTGAGCTCACGCTTCACCTTGAGCGCGCGGTCGCTGAGCTTGATGTCGCTGGTCTTGAGCAGCCAGTTGTCGAGCCCGCCATTGTGCTCGACCGAACGCAGGCCCTGCGTCGAGACGCGGAACTTGAAGCTGCGGTCCAGTCTCTCGCTCATCAGCGTGACGTTCTGGAGGTTGGGCAGGAAGACCTTCTTGGTCTTGTTGTTGGCGTGGCTCACATTGTGGCCGACCTGTCGGCCCTTGCCCGTCAGTTCGCAGATGCGCGACATGATAAATCTCTCATTCGAATGTTGCCGCAGAGCCTGAGCCTGCAGTGACTGTACAGAACCGGCCTGTCCCGGAAAGCGGCGCGCTTAGCGCTGGCTGTGCGAATCGTCAAGGCGGGGTTTGATCTTGCCAAGCCTCCCGACCGGCTCTAGCCGAAGACCGTCACCAAGGAGAGTCTGATGAACAAGTTCTTTTCCGTAGCAATTCTCGCCGGTTCGGCGCTGAGCCTCGCAGCCTGCGATGTCGACCAGACCGAAGAAGGCAGCATGCCCGAAGTGAGCGTCGAAGAAGGCAACATGCCCGAATACGACGTCGAGCCCGTCGACGTCCAGGTCGAGACCGGCACCGAAACCCAGACCGTCGAAGTCCCGACGCTCGATGTCGACGTCAACCAGCCCGACGCCGAAGGTACGCCGGCCACCGGCGACGAATAAGCCTGTCTCCGGCCCGACACTAGGCCCCCCGCAAGGAAGGCCCGCAGTGTTCGGCCGGCAGCATATGGATTGCGCGCTCGAAATGGCGCGCGCCGCCGGCCTCGCCGGCGAAGTCCCGATCGGTGCGGTCGTCGTCAAACACGGCCGCATCGTCGGTCGGGGCGGCAACAGCCCGCGCACCGATCACGATCCGACCGCGCATGCGGAGATCGCGGCGATCCGCGCCGCCGCCGCCCAGCTTGGCCAGGAACGGCTGACCGATTGCGAATTGTGGGTCACGCTCGAACCCTGCGCCATGTGCGCGGGAGCCATCGCGCATGCCCGGATCGCGAGGCTCTATTACGCCGCCCCCGACCCCAAGGGCGGCGGGGTCGAACACGGCGCGCGGGTGTTCGATCATCCGCAGTGCCTGCACCGGCCCGAGGTCTATTCCGGCATCGCCGAGCAGGAGGCTGCGGAACTGCTGCGCGCCTTCTTCAGGGAGCGGCGCTAGCGCGGGATCACACAAGATTGAATCTCCCCTCCCCCGGGGAGGGGCTGGGGGTGGGGGAGCGCGCCGCAGGCGCGCGTCTGCCCCATCGGCGCGGTACACCCCCACCCAGCCTCCCCCTCAAGGGGGAGGAGCAGATCAAACCAAGGTCGTTCTTCTCGAGCTAGAGCCCGCGCCAGATGTTCAAGGCAGCATCGTCCGCCGGCCCGAAGCGCGCGGCATCGCAGGCGGCGGGTCGGAACCGCCGGTCGTAGCACAGCCGCACTTCCTCCAGCCAGCCGCGCTCGTTCGCCTTGATCCCTACTGCATCCTTGCGCCAGCCGCGGTTCGCGGCGACGAAGACCTCGCGCAGATCGCCCGCACTCAGCGCTTCCTTGCGCGACAACCGGTCGAGATCGGGCCAGCGCAGCGAATCGAACAGGATATTGCTGACCCGGAAATAGGTCCGCGGGGTGCGCGCCATGCAGGCGCCGTGCTTGGCCCATTGCCGCGCCGCCAGCCGCGCCGAGGGGCTGCGGCACAGCTGCGCGGCGAGCTGCGCCCCGGTCGGCCGCGCGCTGCTCGGGCACCATTGCGGCCAGAAGCGCGCGCTCTGCGGCCACAGGCCATGCAGCACGAAGCCGAACCGCCCCTCGCGGCGCGAGCATTGCCGCGCATGGCTGCGCTGGCCGGCGCGCGGTTTGCAGAACTCGGGCGACCAGCTCAGCGCCATCGTATAGCCGGTGACCGGCGCGGTGCGGATCGGGCCGTCGCGGCTGATCTCGGGCGCTGTGGCGGTGGCCGGGACCCGGCACTGATAGGCCTGCGCGGCGAGCGGGCTCGCGCAGGCGAGCAGCAGCAAAGGCGCCGCGCGGATCACGGCGCGCAGGTCATAGTGGGGTGAAATCCAGCCCGATATCCGCCGCCGGAGCGCTCTGGGTCAGCCGCCCGACCGAGACATAGTCCACCCCGGTCCCGGCCTTGGCATGGATGGTGGCGAGATCGATCCCGCCGCTGGCCTCGGTCGGCACCCGGCCCGCGACCAGCGCCACCGCTTCGCGCAGAGTCGCAGGGTCCATATTGTCGAGCAGCAGCCGCGTCGCGCCGGCCTGCAGTGCGGGTTCGATCTGGTCCAGCCGATCGACCTCGCAGATGATCTCGGCGATTCCGGCTGCGACCGCGCGGCGCACCGCCTCGCCCACCGAGCCCGCGACCGCGACGTGGTTGTCCTTGATCATCGCCGCATCCCACAGCCCCATGCGGTGGTTCGAAGCGCCGCCCATCCGGGTCGCGTATTTCTCGAGGTGGCGCAGGCCGGGCAGTGTCTTGCGGGTGTCGAGCAGCGTGCAGGCGGGATTGTCCATCGCGCGGACATAGTCGCGCACCATGGTGGCGATGCCCGAGAGGTGCTGGACCGTGTTCAGTGCGGCGCGCTCGGCGGTCAGCATGGCGCGCGCATTGCCCGAGAGCCTCATTAGTTCGGTCCCCGCGGGAACCTGCGCCCCCTCCTCAACCAGTGCTTCGATCTCCATCTCCGGATCGAGCCCGCGAAAGAACGCCGCGGCCACCGGCAGCCCCGCGACGACGATCGCATCGCGGCTGTCCATCACGCCGGAAAAACGCGCGTCGGCAGGAATCACGCTCTCGCTGGTCACGTCGCGCCCCCCGCCGGGCAGGCCTTCGCCCAGATCCTCGGCCAGCGTGGAGCGGACGAAAGCTGCGAGATCGAAACCGGGAAGGGTGAAGTTTGTCATGTGCGCGGAGTGGCGCAGAATGACCATAGGCTCAAGTGCGGCGAGCCGGGTCGGCACCCGAGCCCTTCGTTTCGATCCTTACCTACGTTTCCGACCGGATGTATTGAGATCGGGCTTTGGCGGTGGTTTCCAGCCTGGCGGAGGAACCGGCCGTTGCCGGCTCGTGCCAAGCCCCATGGCGCCCGGCTGCTGGCGAACCAAACCCGACGTGTCGGCCTGTGCAGCCTCGGCAGCATCTGCTCCGCCTCGCATCAGATTGATGCGGTCGCGAATTCGCCGTGCCTCCTCGAAATCGAGAGCGCGCGCCGCCGCTTCCATTTCGCTTTGAAGATCCTCGATAGTTTTGCTCATCACCCCTCAACGCACATATGTGCCCTCTGGCCCCAGTGGACCCTAGCGTCGGATGTTCGAAGCCGATCTCGATGCTCCCAAGATCCGAAGGCCCGCTTTCAGGAGGCTAAGCCGAGAAAGCCGTCGCCGGGCCGAACTGCTCGGTTGCACGTCCAGTCCCCTTCTTTGGAGGGATTCCTGGCCAATCCGCTTTCGGGCACTCAATCAGAGATCTCGATTCCGCTGGCGGCTCCCACCAATCGAAATCGTATTCCTTCGCTTTGGAAGTCGATCCGGCCCTTGCCATTAAAATAGGAAGGGACGACCTGCTCGATCAGCCTCGAGCCAAATCCACGGCGGGCAGGAGAAGTTACCGGGGGCGCACCAATTTCGAGCCAGTCGAAAACGAATGTGTCATCGACGAGGTCCCAAGATATGGAGACAGTGCCTGCATCATTCGACAAGGAACCGTATTTTGCCGCGTTGGTCGCCAATTCGTGGAGGGCGAGGGAAAGGCCAAGCGCCTGTTGCGCGGGCAGCTTGATCCGGCTCCCGTCCTTCGAGATGCGTTCCGCAGCATCCTGATAGGGTGCAAGCGCAGCATCAACCAGGGTGCGGACCTCAGTCTCGGCGTATCTGTCCTGTGTCACGATGTCCTGCGCTCGCGCCAGAGAATTTAGCCGGGCTTCGAGGACCTCCCGGGCTTCCTCGGTACTGGAAGCTGTGCGAAGTGTCTGAGTAGCTATGCTCTGAACAACAGAAAGGATGTTCTTGATCCGGTGAGAGAGCTCCTGGCTCAGGACCTGCTGGGTTTCCTCCGCAGTTTTGCGGGCCGTGATGTCGGATGCCGCTCCCATCCAACTCTTGATCCCGCCGTTCTCGTCGAAGAGGGGTACCGCGCGTGATAGCGCCCATCCGACCGAACCATCGACCCGGTTTACCTTGTGCTCAAGGTGATAGGTGTCCTTCGCTTCGATCGCGCGTTCAATTTCCGTCCGCACCAGGCCCCGGTGTTCCTCGGGGATATAATCGTCCAGCCAATCTACGTTGTCCTCGGATGTGTCAGGTATGAATCCACCGCCCGAGAGTTGAGCAAGCTCGCTCCAGTCCGCGTTGATCAGGTAGCGCACTTCGGAAGAGGAGCGAATAAGCGCATCGAGTCGAGCGGTCATTTCCGCGAGATCGCGTCCACCGCGTCTAGCCTCCTGTTCTACCGCTTCTCGAACGGCATCGTCGCGATCCGCATCCATGTCCCTGTTGCCGACAAGTCTGCGCAGCGAGGCGATTTCTTCCTTCAAAGCCGAATTTTCCGCCCGCAGACGCTCGCCTTCGTCGCTTTCCCGAAGATGGCCCTGAACGTCGCCGCTGCCTGCCCGATTGGAAGAATTCAGGTTGGAGCACTCCGATGGGTTCGCTTCAGGTTCTCTAGGAAACAATGGAACGATCTGCAAAGTCCGCAATGCAAGTCAGCCGCGCGGACTGCCGTGTACCCTCGTCGGACAAAGCTTCAACGCGTGCATTTCGGCCGCTGACCCCGACAACGGTTAGAAAATCCGCTAGGCAGCAATCGCCCTAGAAGGCCGCTGAAAGGTGTGGGCTCAGGTAGCGGCAGATTTCGGTGACCAGGAAGGTGCGACCGGTACCCGCCATTGGGTCGGCCAGGGAATTCCAGCTTTAGGCGGCTAATGCGCTAAAGCGGCCGGACGGGCCTTGCTGTCACGTCGGGGAGCCGGGAATGGCTTTAACCAGGTGGAAAAGGGACGCGTCCGAGGCGCTGGTTATTCAACCGGTTGCACAATGTCTGATTGGCAGGTGGTCTTGATACCCTCAACGATGACCGTGGCTCTCTCGTCGGAGAGGACAGGCGTAATCGTAGTGTTGCCTTTCCACACGAATTTGAAATTGATTGGCCCGACAAGGCGGCACACAGCACCCTTGCCCTCCGCAGCGCACATTCCATCCAGCCGCTTGTAGTCTTCGACGGTGGCCGGCTCGAGGGGTTCGACAGCAACCGAAGTCGCCGTTGTTCCGCCAAACAGGAAGCGTTGCCCGAAATTCAAGGCGTTTGCCGTCCAACCATTCTTGCCATCGGTCGCTTTCATTTTTTCGAGACCAATATTCTTGCCAAGACGCGTGCAAAAATCTGTTCCATCGCCGGCATCTGGCGGGGGTGCCTGGCCCGACAGCATGACAAAGGCTGCGAACAGAGCAGATACACGGACGAGACTATTCACGACTTTCTCCGATGGACAGACCGGTGCCATCACTGCCATTCCAGCAGAAGCGGCTCAACCAAAATAGATTTACTCGGCGGCAACGATCGCTCCTGGGGCGCTTGCGACAGGCAGCTTTGGGATTGAATATGCCCCATCGCCGACGCGGCAAATCGTCCATCCGGTCCGCGGCCAGCAGACCGCAAGGTCGACCGGCCGCCCGCAGATGCCCCGAAGCGTAGCGGAGGAATCAGCATCGAGAACGCAGGCCCGGATGGGCCTGAGCGCCGCAAATCAATGCACGAAGCGCGCCACCACATCGCGGTAGCTGCGGCTGACCTTCACCTCGGCACCGCTGTCGAGCACCAGGAAGCATTCGCCATTGGTGTGCGGCTTGACCTGGCGGACCTGGTCGAGGTTGACGATGGTCGAGCGGTGGACGCGCTGGAACTTGCGCGGGTCGAGCCGGCGTTCGAGATCCTTCATCGTCTCGCGCAGGATCAGCGAATTGTCGCCGGTGTAGATGCACATGTAATCGCCCGCGGCTTCGATATGCTCGATCGTGCCGACCTCGACGCGGAAGATCTGGCCGCGGTCCTTGATGTTGATGAGCTTCTCGTAGCGCGAGGCGGCATCGTCCTCCCCTTGCGAGAATTCCTCCGCCGCGCCCGGCGCGACTTCGGACAGCACGTTCATCAGCTTCTCGGCTTCCTCGGTCGATTTCTTCTCGGCGAGGCGGTTGCGCACCCGCTCGATCGTGTCGGCGAGCTTGTCCTCGTCGACCGGCTTCATCAGATAGTTGACCGCATTGGCCTCGAAGGCGCGGATCGCGTGTTCCTGATAGGCGGTGACGAAGACGAACAGCGGCGGGTCGATCTCCATCACCCCCTGGACCACCGAGAAGCCGTCGAAACCGGGCATCTGGATGTCGAGGAAGACCAGATCGGGGCGCAAGGTCTTGATCGCGCGGATCGCTTCGCGGCCGTTCTGGCAGGTGTCGATGATCTCGACGTCCTCGTGCTTTGCGAGCCGCAATTGCAGCCCCTGGATCGCGAGCTTCTCGTCGTCGACGAGGATGGTGCGGATAGTCATATTTTTCCTATGCCCTTTCCGGCAGTGGCAGTCCGACAACGGACGGACCCTCGCCCGGTTGCCGCGTCGGCGGTGGAAACGTGCCCGGCTCGTCCGCTGCGGACTCGGCCGGTTCGTGGGGAATCTCGATCAGCACGGCGAACCCGCCGCTGTCGGGAGACCGAATCTCGAAACGGTGATCATCGCCATAGGCCTGCGCCAGCCGGTTGCGGATATTGGCCAGACCGACGCCGGTGGAGGTGCTGCGCCGCAAGGACCCGATCAGCGTCGGCGGCAGGCCTTCCGATCCGCCCTGGTTGATCCCCTGATTGATCCCCGGTCCGGTGTCCGACACCGTCACCCGCAACCGCGGCCCGATGATCTGCGCGACCAGGCTGATGGTGGCGCCTTCTTCCTGCGGGCTGACTCCGTATTTGATCGCATTCTCGACCAGCGGCTGGAGCAGCATCGAGGGGATACAGGCCTGCGAGGCAACCGGATCGACCTGGAATTCGGTCTGCAGCCGCTCCTCGAACCGCATCCGTTCGATGTCGAGATAGAGCATCAGCGTCTCGACCTCCTGTGCCATCGTCACCTTGCTGCCCGGCTGGTTGACCAGCGTGTGACGCAGGAAGCTGGAAAGCCGGGTGAGCATCGCATTGGCGGGCTCGGTCTGCTTGAGCAGCACCAGCGTGGAGATCGAATTGAGCGTGTTGAACAGGAAATGCGGGTTGAGCTGATAGCGCAGCATCTCGAGCTGGGCGCTGGTGGCCTGCATCTCGAGGCGCTCGAGCCGGTCGGCCTGTTCCTCGACCTGGAGGAAGTAGTTGATCGCGTAATAGAGCGCGGACCACGCGCCCAGCACGGTGAGATCGTAGAAATAGATCCCCACGAACAGCCGCACGAAATCGGTCTCGCCGCTGGGGCGCGCGAGATCGAGCACCCAGCTGTCGATGAAGGCGTGGATCCCTACCGCCAGAACCAGCGCGAGCGCGGTCGAGCTCCAGGTCACCAGCGGGCGGCGGTTGATCAGCTGGCGGTAGATCACCGCAAGCACCAGACTGAGCGAGAAGCCGGTCACCGCCTGGATCAGGATGATGACGAGAAAGTCGAGCGGCTGTTCGTTGGCGAAGGCCGAAATCGCGCGCAGCAGGAACGCGCCGCCCCACCCGCAGATTTGCAGGTACCAGAAAGCCCGGTTCTTGTTGGCGAAGAAGGGCGTCGGTTGGATGGGCAGGACCGCCATTGTGCTCAGCCCTTAGCCCATTTGCGGCTGGCTAGGCCAGTCGCTAGGCTATAGGTTTGACGCGGGATATGGAGAGAGATGCGATGGATGTGAGCGAACAGACGGGACACGCCGTGGCCGAGCGCGCGAAATTCCGCGAGATGAAGCAGGGCACGAAGGAAGACTGGGCGATCATCGGCGGCGAATACCGCGCCTTCGCCAAGGGCGTCGCGGACCGGGTGCTCGAACACCTCAAGCTGCTCGACGGCGATTTCGGCGGCTTTCCAGTGTGCCGGCTCGAGCATTCGCTGCAGACCGCGACCCGAGCGCACCGCGACGGCCGCGACGAGCGCTATGTGGTAATGGCGCTGCTCCACGACATGGGCGACACGCTGGGGAGCTACAACCACCCCGAGGTCGCGGCCGCGATCATCAAGCCTTTCGTCAGCGAGGAACTGCACTGGATCTGTCAGAATCACGGCGCCTTCCAGGGCTATTACTATTTCCACCATCTGGGGATGGACCGCAACGCGCGCGACGCCTTCGAGGGGCACGAGCACTACGAAGCCTGCGGCGAATTCTGCGAGAAATACGATCAGGCCGCGTTCGATCCGGACTACGCCAGCGAACCGCTGGAATTCTTCGAACCGACGGTGCGCCGGGTGATGGCGAAGCCGCTGGCGAGCCAATACGCCAAGGCGCTCGACGAGGAAGCCGCCTAGTCCGGGGATTCCGCGCCGGCTTGAGGGGCGAAATGGCGCGACCAATCGGCGGTGCCTTCCGCCGCCATCAGCCGCTCGACGGTTACGATCTCGGCTGCGATGAACTCGGCCCGCTCGTCCCAGCCGTCATGCGTGCGCTTGCGAAACAGCCCGCCGCCGTGGCGCGGCCCCCAGCGCTTCATGAAGCGCGCGGCGGCGTGCGGATCGTAGCCGGCATTGGCGAGCAGCCACGGCATCAGCCGGTCGGCGTCTCGTTCGGTCAGACGGACGAGCTTGCGCGGGCGGCCCAGCGGCTCGAGCAGCGCGCGATGGCGCAGCAGATTGTGCGCCAGCTCATGCGCGACGCCGGCGGCGAATTCGTCCTCGGGATAGCCGAAACCGGGAAAGTCGCGCCCCAGCAGCACCCGCGCGCCATCGGCCACCGCGCCCGAGCCGCTGGCCAGCACCTCGAAGCGGCTGGCGCAGGCGGGGATTCCGGTGAGCGAGCCCTGCATCCTCGCGGTGCCCGGACGGCTCCATTCGAGCGCCACCGGTCCCTCGCTCAGACCTATATCGAGCGCATCCTTGATATCCACCAGCCGCTGCCAGGCGGGATCGGATGGCGCGAAGGCCTCCTCGAGCACCCGTCCGTTCAGCGTATGCAGCGTGTCGTTGGCGGCGAGACCGGCCAGCGCCGCGGGCGAACCCGGCGCCACCGCCAGCACCGCAATATCGCCGCTCAGCCCGAATTCGCTGCGGACCGCGCCGGGCCGGTCGTAGGCCGCGGCATCGTGGAGCAGCACGCCGCTCGCGGAGATCACGCGCTCGCAAAACGGTGCATTGGCGGTGACCAGCCGCCACCCGACCGCGAACAGCCGCGCGTCGCGGGACTGCAGGTCGGAGAGTTCGGTTGGCGCTTCGCCGGGAGCGGTGCCGGCGGGGAGCTGGATGGTCTGGGCAGCCAGCGGAGCCCCCAGCACCAGCACCAGCCCCAGCGCAGCCAGGCCTGAGCGCCGGATCACGCCGGTGCGTCGGCGGCGACCGCCTCGGCCAGCGCCTCGTAACCCACCGCGCCCTGGAAGATCTGCTCGCCGCTCACCCAGCTGGGCGTGCCGGTGAAGCCGAGCTGCTGCGCCAGCCCCATGTTCTGCGCCAGTTCGCGCGTGACCGCCTCGCTTTCGGCATAGGACCGCGCCGCCGCAAGATCGAGGCCAGCCCGCTGCGCTGCGGCCTCGACCGTCTGGGGCGAGGGCGGGCCCAGCTCGAACATCGCCGAGTAGAATTGCGGATATTTGCCCTGCCTGGCCGCGGCCAGCGCCATGCGCGCTGCTTGTTCGCTGCCGTCGAAGATCGGCCATTCGCGCACCACCACGCGCAGCTCGGGATTCTCGGCGATCAGCTTCTGGACGTCGGCCTCGGCGGCGCGGCAATAGGTGCAGCCGTAATCGGTGAACTTGACCAGCGTGCGGCTGCCTTCGGGATTGCCCAGCACCGCGCCGGGGAAGGGGGTTTCGACCTCGCCCGCGACCTCGGCCAAGCGGCCCTCGCTCTCGCGCTGCTGCAGCGCTCCGGCCATTTCGGGCAGGACTTCGGGATTGGCGACCAGATAGTCGCGGATCTGCGGATTGCCCAAGCCGCTGAGCGACCATGCCGCCGCGCCGGCAAAGCCGAAGACCAGCGCCAGCAGCGCAGTGATAAGATGGGTTTTCATGTGTTCCTGCCCCCGCTGCGTCAGCGTCGTCCGCCGCCGCGATCGGTCTGTTGTTCGATCAGCGCGCGCGCCTGCATGCCGATATCCTGCGCCCGCAGCCAATCTGGCGTCCCCTCGGGCAGCCCCGCCTCGGCGGCCTGCGCGCTGCGCAGCGCCATCGCATATTCGCGGTTCATCACCTGCTGTTCGGCGCTGGCGAGCCGGGCGCGGGGCATGTCGCCGCGCGCGGCATAGACCACGCCGAGCTGGTACCAGGCGAAGGGATTGTACCGGTCCTTGGCCACCGCGGCGCGAAGCACTTCCTCGGCCTCGGCGTAATTGTCGCGGTCCTCGGTGGCGATCAGCGCATGGCCGAACAGGGTGGCGATCAGCGGTTCCGCCCGGGTCAGTTCGGTGGCGCGGCGCAGCGAGACGAGCGCTTCCTCGGCGCGGCCCGATTCGAGCAGCACCTGGCCGCGCAATTCGAGAAAATAGGGGTCGTCGGGATCCTGCGCGATCAGCGCGTCGGTCTCGGCCAATGCCTGATCGACCCGGGCGGCCTTGTGATAGGCATAGGCGCGGGCATAGCGCGCGGGCACGTCGGTGTCGCTGACGGGGAAACTGTTGAGCGTGCGCCGCGGTTCTTCCAGATAGCCCGAAAGCTTGGCCTTGATCCGCCGAAAGCGGCGCTCCAGCCGCGCGTCCTCGGGCTCCTCCCAGGCGGGATCGCGCTGATAGCTGTCGCGCAGCCGGGCGATGCGGTCGCCCGAAAGCGGGTGGGTGCGGGTGAAGGCGGCCTCGTCGCTCTGGCTGTAGCCATAGCGGAACTCCTGGTTCTGCAGCTTCTTGAAGAAGGCGATCGAACCGCGCCCCGAGATCCCGGCATCGGAAAGATATTGCGCGCCGGCCGCATCGGCGGAGGATTCCTCGCCGCGGTTGTAGGCGAGGAACTTGCCCATCGCCGCTTGCTGGCCGGCCATCATCACTCCCATCGCGGCATCGCCCGCGCCGGCGAGCGCGGCGCCCAGCCCGGCGATCAGCGAGAGGATCGAGATCCGGTTCGCCGCCGCCATCCCGTCGCCCTGGCGGATGATGTGGCCCCCGGTGATATGGCCCAGCTCGTGCGCGACCACCCCTTGGACCTCGTTGGCGGTGTCGGCGGCGTCGATCAGTCCGCTGTGCAGATAGACGGCCTGCCCGCCGGCCACGAAGGCGTTGATCGAAGGGTCGTTGATCAGAACGATATCGACATTGCCGGGTTCGAGCCCCGCGGCCTCGATCAGCGGCGCCGCGAGCTCGTCGAGGAAATCCTCGGTTTCGGCGTCGCGCAGGATGGATTGCGCGGCGACCGGCTGAACTCCGAGGGCCAGCAGCGCGCAAAAGGCGAAGACATGAGCGAGGATGCGCATCGCGGTCTTGCTAGCGGGTTTCGCCCTGAACCGGAACTGAAGCCTGCCCGGTGCGGTCGAGGAACCGCAGGATGTCGCCGCGCAGGCCCGGCTGACGCCGCCAGGGGCTCGCGAGCCTGACCAGCACATCGCTGTGGTCGAACCCGTCGTAATAGCGCGCCTCGACCGGCGCTCCGAGGTCCTCCAGCGCCTCTGCGAGCGCGCGCGTGTTGCGCGGCTTGACCGTGGTGTCGTCGGTCCCGGTCAGCAGCAGCATCGGCGGCGCGTCGCCGCGCGCATGGTTGATCGGCTGCGTGGCTTGCGGGTCGGGCGCATCGCCAAAGGCGGCGCGGGTCGAATCCTTGTCGAAGGGGAAGAAGTCGTAGGGACCCGCCATGCCGACCACGCCGCGAATCGCCGACGCCGGCACCCCCTCGGAGGCAAGCCAGCGCGGTTCGAGCGCGACCTGAACGACGTTGTAGGCGCCCGCCGAGTGGCCGGCGAGATAGATCCGCCCGGGGTCGCCGCCATAGCGCGCCGCATTGGCGTGCAGCCAGCCGACCGCCTGCGCGGTATCCTGGAGCATGGCCGGGTAGCGCCCCTCTTCGCCCAGCCGGTAGCCTGCCAGCGCGACCACATAGCCCGCGGGCGCGAGCGAGCGGGCGACGAAGCCGTAATCCTTGGGGTCGCCCCATTCCCAGCTGCCGCCATGGACGAACAGCAGCACCGGTGCGGGCTCTTCGGTCCCGCGCGCGCGGTAAAGCGACAACGTCTGCGTCGCAGCTTCGCCCAGTCGGACCTGCGCAACGCGCGTCACATCGCGGGTCCCGCCGGTCAGTCGGTCGATCGTATCGAGCACGGCGACGCTGTTGACCTGCAGCACGATCCAGAAGCCGAGCCCGGCCAGCGCCAGCAGCGCCGCTATCCCGCCCAGCGTCCACGCCGCCATTGGCTTCATGCTTCCGGCTGCGGCGCGCTTGCGGTGCCCATGTCCGTGCCAATGCCGGTGTTGGCGGGCTTTTCGACCGCCTCGACGATCCGTTCGGCCTCGCCGTCATGGGACAGACCGATCGCGCGCAGGAATTGCTGGCCGCTGGTGTAGCTGTCGCCCAGCCACAGCGGCACGTTCGCCGCCTCGATCATCGATTGCGCGGCGATCTCCTCGGGGCTGAGCGGATCGCCCGCGCGGCGGATGAAGACCGCGCGCACCCGCCCCGGATGGGTCGCGACCACTTCGGAGAAGGCCAGCAGATCGCCTTGCGAATCATCGCCGATCAGCGCGAATTGCAGCGAATCATAGGTCTCGACGATTCGGGCGATCGCCGCGATCTTGTGCGCGCCGTGGCTGCCCTTGCCGAAGGTGCTGCGGTCGGGTCCCCAGTCGCGCAGCATCAGCGGGCCGAGCGGCAGGCCGCGGCTCTTCTGGAACGCGACCAGATAGGAAAACAGGTTCCACGGGCTCGAGGAGACGTAGAAGAAGGGATGATGCGTCGCCGCCAGCCGGTCGCCGGTATGCGCTTTGCCCGTGCGCAGCACCGCGCCGCCGCCGAGTGCGTTGTAGAAGACGTCGGCATCGGGAACCAGCAGCCGCTCGTCGGGCAGTTGCATCACCACGCGGCGCCAGTTGCGCGCGATTTTGCGGAAACTGCCGGTGATCCCGGTCTCGATGATGGTGTCGTCGATATCCGAGATCACGCCCAGCATCGCCTCGCTCCCCGGCGCCAGGACATGCCCCTCGACGCATTGCTCGCCATCGCGATTGTCCCAGCGAAAGGCGACCACCTCCCACTGGCTGTGCGCGTCGAGCTCCCATTCGGGTTCGAGCTCCACGTCGAAATGGACGAAGCCCTCGTCGTCGGTCACGCCCTGGTGCTGCAATCGGCGCCCGTCGGGATGCTGGATTTCCAGATCGACCGGCAGATCGGCCACCTCGTGCGAGGCGAATTGCGACAGCATGGTGCGGATCGCGCGCAGCCGGCCGCTGCCGTCGAAGCCGGGCCGCGGCGCACGCAGAGCGCGAGCCGAGATCGTCAGCCGTTCGCGGTTGCGGTAGCCGAAATAGGGCTGGATGCGCACGGGCTGGGTAGGAAACAGAGCCATCGCCCTGCGCTAGCTTGGCGATTCGCGACTGGATAGCCCCTGGTTCCGGTATCTGCGGCGAAGCGTCATCCCAGCGAAAGCTGGGATCTTTGTCGGCCTGGTCCCAGGTGCAGCGCGTCTCCGAGACCGATCCCAGCTTTCGCTGGGATGACGAAGTGGTTGTTGCCCTCGATCGCTTTGGCTCGCGCGTCAGCCGAGCAGCTTGCGCGCGGCACGTTCGATCAGCGGGACGTCTTCGGGCACCTCGCCCAACACCAGCAATTCGCCGTCCTCGGTGCGGCGGACCATCACCAGCGCGAACTCGCAGCCCTCGGGGTCGAGATCGTCGAGCGCGAGCGGTTCGATCGCGCGCAGCTTCTTTGCCAGCGAATCGCGCACCGAAGCGCCGTCGTCGAGTTTTTCGCCAGCTTCCTCGCGGCGCGCGCGGCGCTCGGCCTGGACCACGCCCTTGAGCCCGCCCTCGGCCTCGCCGAGATAGCGCGCCAGCGAGCCGCGGGTCACCTGCAGCCGGTGGGCATGGCTGAGCACTGCGGCGTATTCGGTCAGCCGCGTCTTGTCGTAATCGGCGCCGAACACGAGCTTGACCACCGGGGTCATCGGCGCGCGTTCCTGGACCTTGAGCCCGCTGTCGGCGATCAGTTCCTGAAAGCCCTCGGGATCGGCGACCGCCTCGAGGCTGAAATCGTAGGCGCGCCCGACCGCGCGGTAGAGAGCGTCGCGGCTGCGGTCCTCGCTCGAACTGGCGACCAGCGCCAGCTCGCGCGCCGCGGCGAGACAGCCGTAGAGACCCTCGGCTTCACCCGGACTGGGCGCCTCATCCCGGTTTTCTCCCGTGGGGAAAGTGTCGATGTCGAATTCATCGTCTTGCGGGGCGTCGCTGTCGGTCGAAAGCGGCGCGGCGACAAAGCCGACTTGCGGACCGTGCTCGGAGGGCTCGTAGGCCTGCGGCACCGGCGCAGCGTCTTCGTCATCATAGGCCGAGGGCAGATCGAGCGTCGGGCGCGGCCTGGTCCCGCGTCCGATCAGCGCCGACAGCCCGGTGCCGACGCTGTCGTCGGCCAGCGGATCGACCACCTCATCAACGTCTTCCGGCTCGGGTTCGTCATATTCCTCGTCCAGCCCGTAATCGCGCGCGGTTTCGCCGATGGCGGTGCGGTTCCAATCGCCCTGCGGCGCTTCGTCCTCGTCTTCGTCTTCGTCTTCGTCCTCTTCATCGTCCCACTGCTGCGCCGGCCAGCCTGGCCCATCCCCGGAGACAGCGCCACCGAAGGCCGGTGCGGGCAGTTCGCCCGCTTCGCGGTGCATCAGGACCGGTTGCTTCAAGACGAGCACGTCATGCGCGATCGATTCGCGCTCGTCCCCCGCCCTGTCCTCGTCCCCATAGGCATCCGCCGCAGCATCCGCCTCGAGCGCCTGACCGATCTCGAGCAGCAGTTCGTCGGCGGTCTGCTGGTCGGCGACTTCCTTCCAGTTGATCACCCCGAAGATGAAGTCGATCGTCTCGTCGTCGCTCGAATAGGGCAGCAGAATGCCGCGATAGAGCGCGGTCGCGCCGCGCTGGTTGACGAATTCGGCCTCGAACCCGATCGGCGCCTGGTTGGCGAGGATCTGCATGTAATGGTCGGTGATGCGGCTGAGCAGCGAGCGCGCGGGTATCTCGGAGACCGCGTCGATCGCGTGAATGGCGTGGGTAGCGTCCTGGGCGCTGCATTCCTCGGCGAGCCGCTCGCCCAGATACTCGATTCCGGGGTTCTCCACCCCTTGCGTGAAATCGAGCAGCACCGAATAGGGCCCGAAATCCTTCAGCGAGGCCGGATCGAGATCCTCGATCGATGGAAAACTGCGGTCGGCCAGCAGGCTCGCCCAGTGATTGTAGGCGCGCACCTGCATCCGGCGCTCGTCCTGCCCGACGGGCGAGGGCGGCTCCTCGACGATCGGGTCGTCGTCTTCGCCGTGGAAGTCGGGGCCGGAGAAGTCGGGGCCGGAAAAGTCGGGCTCGTCGTCATACGCTCCGCGCGAGCCGAAACTGCCGCCTAGCCTGTCCATCGTCGATGCTACCCCTGAAAGCGCGCCCTGTGGGCGTGGTGGTCTGCATCCTGCTTGTGACGGGCCGTGGTAAACATATCCCTAACCATCGGGCACGATTGTCCCGCGGCATGGTTTCGGGCAGCCGGTCAGAACATGTAGCGCATCTTGATGGCCATCGCCTTGGGGCTCTCGGCGACCTCGAACACCGCTTCCTCGAAGCGCGGCGGGCCCATCCGGACCTTGGCATCGCGCGAGAAGCCGAAGCCCTCCTTGGGCATCATGCCGAGCGCCCGGTCGGCCTTGCCGTTGGAGTTCTCGTCATGGAGCAGCGCGATGGCATAGCGGCCCGGGGCGACATCGGGGAAGGTGACGGTGACCTCGCCCTTGTGCGCCGCCACCACCGCGCGGTGCGAGACCGTCCCGCTGCGGCATTGCGGAAAGCGGTCCGGGTCGCCGGTCATGCAGGCGCGCACCTGCCCGTCGGCGCTGCGCAATTGCGTTACCGTGACGGTGACATCGGTCCCCCTATGCGGGTGCCCGGCGGCGCCCGACAGCGCGGCGATCGGCAGCACGAGCAGGGAAAAGGCAAGTTTCATATGGCGCTGCTCAGACCTTTATCGGTGCCGCAGACCCTGTCCCAGAAGCGGAAATAGAGCCCGTAATTGCAGCGGTATTCCTCGTGGTGCCGCTGATGGTGGCTGGCGGTTATCAGCCAACCTCCTAACCGCGAGTGAACCAGCCGGCGCGGAAACATCTCCCAGCCCATGTGATTGGTCACCCCCATCACCGTCATGATTGCCAGCACCAGCCCCAGCATCGCGGCATGGATCGGGATCACGAACACCAGCAGCGGGATCACAAAGGCCCCGGTGAGCGCCTCGTAGGGGTGGAAGCTCATCGCCGCCCAGGCGGTCGGGGGGCGGCTGGCGTGGTGAACCGCGTGCATCGAGCGGAACAGCCGGGGGCGGTGCATCCAGCGGTGCGACCAGTAGAACCAGGTGTCGTGCGCGAACAGATAGAGCAGCACCGAAAGCGGCAGATACCACAGCGGGAAGTCCTGCCAGCCGGTATAGATCTGCGTCCAGCCGCGCTCCTGCCAGCCCCAGCCCACGATTCCCGCGGGAATGCCGTAGATCGCCGCCGAGGCCAGCGACCAGAGGATCTCGCGGCGCATCTGCGGACCGAGCCTGGCGTGGTAGCCGGGTCTGCGCCGCGCGGTCAGCCAGGCGAAGAACCCGCTGGTGGCGAGATAGCGCAGCGCCACGATCAGCGTCATCGCGAGAGTGGAGAGAAGGATGGCGGCGAGCATGGCGGCCCCGCCTATGCCGCAATCCGCGCGGGCAGGACAGAAGTTAGTGCGCTCTCGCCGGGTGCTGGTCGCCCGCCTAGTCGCCCCCTATTCGCTTTGGCCCCAGGGCGCGCAATCGGGATCGCCCGCCACGGTCAGCCGCCGCAGCGCGGCGCGCGCCAGCCGCTCGACCTCGACCTTGCGCCGCGCGGCGGCAAGCGGGTGGAGCGGGGCGGGGCGCAGGATTTCCGCATCATAGCCATCGGCGACGATCACCCCGCAGCAATCGGGGCGGTAGGCCTCGCCGTCGAGCGGGCTGCGATCGAGCCCGGGCGGCACCCCCCAGAAGAAGCGGTCGCAATGATCGAGATAATCGGGCCATTTGCTATCGCCGAGCAGATCGCCGCGCTGGACCTTGATCTCGACGATGATGACGCGGCCCTTGGGGTCGACCCCCATCAGATCGGCGCGGCGGCCGCCACGCAGCGGCATCTCGGGCAGGCACCAGATATCGTTGCGCGCGAACAGCCGCGCAATCCCGCGGCACACGGCGCGGGCACTCGCGGCCTCGGAATCGAGCGCGGGATCGGAGGAGCGGGAGAGGGCGGGGGCAAGCGAGTCGGCCATGCCGCTGCGCTGGAACAAAAAGGCAACCTCGTCAAGCTCGCGGGGGCGCGCCGCTGGGCGAGGCGACCGCTCAGCCGCCCGCTCAGGCGCCCATTCAGGCGGCGGCCAGCTCGGGCTCGACGAAAGCGCAGATCGCCTGGCGGGCGGCGTGGAACTCGCGCCACAGCGTCAGCGCGGCGGCGGTGGTGTCGCGGCCGTTGTCGGCGGCACCGATCAGCGCGCGCAGCCCGGTCTGCATGACCAGCGCGAGATCGTCGATTCCGTTGGCGACCGCCTGACAGCGCCAGCCCCCGGCGCGCGCCGCGCGTGCTGGCAGCGACGCGATCGCGCCGACCGGTCGCTCATGCGCCAATTGCGCGAGCTGCGCCACCGCATCGGCGGCATCGTGGAGCGCCTCCCAGCGCGCCTCCAGCTCGATGGCGAGCGCAAAGGGCACGGAGTCGGCATCGCCGACCGGCGGCAGCATGGCGGTATGGGCGAGGTCGAATTCATGACGGAGCGCGTTCATGCCCTTGAGGCTAGCCCGGCGAGCTTGCCAAATCGCTAACGCTGGCCGGCGCACACACCCCGCGATAAGCGCTGGCGCGAGCCAACACGCTTTGCTAGAGCGCCGCTCCACCGTCTGGCCAGCATGCACCCGTAGCTCAGCTGGATAGAGCGCTGCCCTCCCAAGGCAGAGGTCAAGGCGGTTTTGGTGGTTGGATTTGAAGGAATTGATCGGAATTTTAGACGCTTGGATGAATACACGGGATTGGGTTCACATCGCAAATCTTTCCGCGTAAGCATGCGTAAGCACAGGGCACCCGTAGCTCAGCTGGATAGAGTGTCGCCCTCCGAAGGCGAAGGTCACAGGTTCGAATCCTGTCGGGTGCACCATCCTCGTTCGATGCTGCGAACTTTGGATACGGGGGCGCCATTATTCGCGACGGCGTTCTCTAGAGTGCGAACATTACCGGAGATGCGAATCTCCTGACTTCCGACTTCCACCCGTCCCACCAGCGCTTTGATGTAGAAGCGCCGCATCGCCGGGTCTGCATCACTCAGGCGCTCCTTCATAAGGAGGGTGAAACGCTCGATGACTTTTGGCGTGATTTTGCGAATGCTACCGGCGAGCTGACGCTCGGTCACGGCGATGTCGGCCTTCACCTGAGCCAGCCGCTGCTTTTCTTGATGAAGCTTTCTCGAAAAACGTTCGTCGCTCGGGGACATCTGACCTTGAATGACGAGATCGAGAAGCCGGTCGATTCCCGCTTCCAGGCTCGTCTTGCGTGTGCGTAGCTGGCGCAGCTCTTCGCGCCGGTTCGTCACTGCCTTTTCCGACATGTCGAGCCAACCGGCCAGCAAGTCCTCCAACCGGCTTGACGTAAGCAGACGCTTTTTGAGTGCTTTCATAACGACATCGTCTAATTGGTCGCGCGGAATACGGCGCCCGGCGCAGGCGGTCCGCCCCGAGCGCATCCGGTTGGAGCATGCGTAATACCGATACGCTCCCGACTTGCCGGTAGCGGCAACCATGCCGCCACCGCAGCCGTCGCCACCGCACCCACATACTGCGACGCCGATGAGTAGGTTGTTGGTAGTCGTGACCCGTGCGGGTGTATTAACGACGCGACTCGCGCTCAGCTTAATCTGCGCCGCGGCGAAATCATCCTCGCTCACGATTGCTGGCACGGGGATCGGCACCCACTCGCACTCGGGACGCAGTTCGCGGCTCTTCGAGTCCCGCTTATTATACATCGCCACTCCGACATAAGCGGTGTTCCGCAGCACCGCTTGGACGTTGGAGACGTGAAACTTACGACCGCGATACTTGAAACCGTTTTCATTCAGCCAAGCAGCGACGCGGGTGATCCCGAGCGGCGTTCCTCCTGTCGGACCGACGAGGTAGAGATCGAAGATCTTGCGCACGACCGGCGCTTCCTCATCCTTGATCTCTAGCTTCTTCTTGCTCTTGCCTCCAATTCGATCTGCTTCGTAGGTATTGTAACCGAGAGGCGGAGTCTGTCCGTTCCAGAATCCGAGGGCCGCGTTCTTGAGCATCGTGCGACGCACGTGCTTGGCGGTCTCTTTAGATTGATATTCGTCGAACAGAGCTAGGATGCCGACAGCGAGTTCGGATGCAGGATCGTCCCCAAACGGCTGCGTGATGCTGACGATAGTAACTTTCGCGAGCTTCAGGCGGGCCCGGTAGACCATGAAATGTTCTGCGTTCCGGAAAAGCCGCGAGAGCGAATGCACTACAATAACGTCGTAAGGCCGCTCGTCGCTCGTCGCGCGTTGCATCATCTGCTGGAACTGCGGACGGTCGTCGTCCATCGCGCTCGCACCCGGTTCTACGAATTGGTCCACTGCGACAGCGCCGTTCTGGTCACACCACTGCTGTGCGCGTTCGATCTGATCGGTGAGCGACAGTTCGTTGTCCGCCTGGCGCGAGGTCGACACGCGCGTATAGATGCAAACGCGTATGGGGGAGTGATGAGCCATGGTCAGAATTCCTCGCCGAACAAAGCCGCTAATTCCGATCCTATCAGATTATCGAGAAAGCGGACTTCGTTCTCGATTACCGGAATATGCGGCAACCAACGAACGACGACGCGCTGGGACGTATCCGGTCCCGGCGTATGGTGTTCGTTTTTCTCTGGTCGTGCCGCCATACACCTGAGGTAGGCTGGCGACGAAGGACGAAGTGCATTCTACCCCTAAGACCGTTCTAAAGCCCGCCGCCTTCGGTCGAACTGGAAGTGCTAAGGATCCTGCGTGCAGGAAGAATATGAGATTACCTAGAAGCCAACGTTCGCGGTGGCTTTTCGGCATCCTAGCACTGGTCTTTCATTCAGGTTCTCAGGGTGTGGCGGGAATTGGGCCGGTTGTCGACAGTCCGCTTTTGGTCATGTATGACAGGGGTGCGGACGTCCGTTCAGCAAGCCCTTCGGGCCGTTAAGACCCATGGCTGGTCATTTCAGCTAGCTTCAAAGCATCCAGACTCGGGCACCGGTTGAACGTGATCCGCACCTCCGTTCTTCCGATCCGTCAACGTCGCAGAATGCGGGTTTCGAAGGTTCGCCCAGAATGAAGATCGCGGTTCTTGTTAGCCTGCCAGAATTCAAAGAGATCTTGGCCAGAATTTAACGCCTCAATGTGGGCGACGCCGAATGCACTTGCCTCGCGCATCGGCTCGACCAGTCCGTCCAGCCCGGAGGCATCTCCCTCGACAACATAGCTGAACGATTTAAGCGCTGAGTTCGCAACCTCGATCTGCTCGCCGTTGATCGCGCCCGCTACGCCCGGCTTCATGGCTACGCGGACGATCTCCGGTCCTACCACCTCATAATAGGCCGGTTCTGCCCGCGTCAGCGGATGATACAGAAGATGCGCCGGGGCGATGATGCCAAGCGGCACTAAGAAGCGGATAGCAGAAACACGCGCGTCGATTCTTCCCTTTAAGACCTGCAAGTCAACTACCGCTTCGCGATAACGGTCGGAAGTCGTCTGAAATCCGATCGTTGCAGTAGAGCTCATCGCCACGCGCCGTAGGTCCGCTTCGTCCTCGATTGTCGACAGCGTCGTGAAGTAGAGGTGCGACGCGTTTACGAGCTCCGAAGTGCCGGCCAAGTTCCTAGGGCTCGACCAGAGCTCACCACTGGAATGGATCAGGGCGGCGTTCTCCGTGGTGGTGTGATGATAGACGATCAAGCCGAAATCGCCGTTGGCAAGCTCGATGCAATTGCCCGCAACTTGGTTAGAAAGCTTGAAGGCCAGTGGAGCGCGGTAGGTGCAACGATAAAGCTGGGCGCCGTCTTCGTAGACGCGCACCAGATCATCGGAGCGGAAGCTGACCGCCACACGCGTAGCCACTGCGGCGCGCGGCTCGGCAACATCCAAACACAGCGTTGCTTGATGGTGCCTGGTTCCGAACGACGAACCGCTTGGCAACAATTTGAAAAAGAGCTCAGGCGGGCCGAAGAAACTCGGAAGGAAAAAGCGGGTGCCTCCGAAACCAACTAGAGCGTCTGGTAGCAGGTAGGACCGGCCCCGGGCATGGCAGAGCCGCAATTTGATCAGCCCCTTGTGCAAACCGCCCCAGGATGCGCTCGACACCGGGGCTGGCGACGCCCGGATAGGCGCGCCCGCCAAGGTGGCGCCAGCCATGGTGCTCAAGGTTGCGGCTCTTGGCTGGCAGCCCGAGAAGCCGGATCGGACCGACTCCTAATCACTTGGATTAGGATAAATGCACGGACTCTTCCGCGAGCTGTCAAGCTTATGTAATTCAACGTCATCACTGCGGATCTTCCCCTCGCTCCCGGCTTATTCTCGCATGTGATGGCGAGTGAATGTCAACGGACACGGGTATTGGCTAGCTTTCGTAAGAAGTCAGAGTAGGACCCCGCGGCCGAGGCGCTCTATACGGACTCCACTGACCCCTTCCACGATTTGCGCAGCAATTATACAAGGTCGCGTCATGCGCACACTACCACTTATCTGTGCGACGCGACGATAGTCGGGCGTAACTAGCCAGTTTTGACCCGCGCCTTCATCTCGCTCGACCCGATAGAGTCCCGGCGGGGGCGATACCTGACCGACGAGCGCGCGGTCCGCCGCAACACGGTGCCAGCGCTGGATAGCAGCGCTGAGCGCCTCATCCCTGAATCGCTGCCACAGCGCTGCCGTCTCGGGCGTTGGCCAGTTACCGGCATCGGTAAGGGCGACAATGGCATCACTTACCAGCCACTCTCGCATGCCCGCGCCATCGAGAAATTCCGCTCCGCCGGTTTGAACCGCGGCCATTGCGGCGCGACGCGACGGCAAGCCCGCCCGCACCAGCATCGACATCATGAAATTCGGAACGCCAGCTTCCAGCGCCGCGGCGGCCCCACCGACGATTATGTCTGGCTCCCAACCCATCGTCAGTCGCCGGGTCTTGATCGCCTCGAGCGCCCAGACCAGACGGTAGGTGAAGACGTCCTCGACGAGCTTCATATTGTCCGCGCCGATTGCACCGACATTCGCCCCCGCGACCCAGGCACGCAGCACATCGCGCCAGTTGCCGACAATCTCCGCGTCCGGCGCAAACGGGCGTATCACGAGCAGGTGTTCAGCAAGCCCGACCAGCGCGTCGCCCAATGCTTCGGCATCGCCGCGCAGCGCGGCGAGATCGCCGTCATCGATGAGCGCAGCCAGCTTCTCGGCGATCGCATCGAGCGCGAGGCCCGCTTCGAGGCCGACCCCCATCGAGAAATGGCCCCGCCGCTGCTGTGGCGTTGTCGAATTCCAGATCAGTCTGGCGCGCGCCTGAAGGATAAAACGATGTTGGTCCCGCGCGCGCGGGCCTTCCCGGTCGACTTGCCGGGCCCAAAGCGATCCCTGTAGGGCCTCGTCCAGCAGGCGGGGTAAGTCTTCGCTCTCTGAATCCAGCGCTTCGATCAAACCGAACACGGTCGCGTCAAGTTTCTCGACGAGTTGGGCGAGGGGTTCCTGTTCGACCGCCTCACTGGCTTCCTCATTGAGGTCAGCGCCATCGGCCGCGTCCTCGGGCTCAAGCCAGCCTTCGCGTGAATTTGCGAGATATTCCGCGGCGTCTGCGCGATCGAACGCGCCCTGTCTCGCCATACGCTCCACGATCAGATTGATGACTTGAATAAGGCCGCTGCGCAGTGCGCGGTGCCGCGCAGAGTTGACGAGTCCGCGCCAGACTCCCAGCCGCCAGTCATCCGGTTCGAACATGACGTGGAGGATAAGGCCCTCAACGTCGATGAACGCGCGGCCGGCCCGGCCGGCGACGTTCGCAAATTCCTCGCCCTTGATCAGTTGGCCGGCGCGATACAGCGAGGGCGCGAGCAGCACGGCGGCGTTAAGGTTAAGTCCCTGCGACAACGTCGGTGAGGCCACCGTCACCTTGAGCACGCCGTCGGCCAGCAGCCGCTCGATCTCGCGCAGAAACGGATTGGGCAGCTTGCCATGATGGATCGCGACGCCGAGCCTGAGACAACCGACGGCAGGGTGATCTTCGCCGAGCCACTCTCGCCCGATCTCCAGTGCTCGGGCGATGGCTGCCTCGTCGTCGAGCAGTGGCGAGAGATAGCCGCGCGCGCACAGATCGACGATGGTCGCGCCGTAGCCGATGACCGAATTGGCTTGGGGTTGGAAGATCAGCGTGCGCTTATCCTGATCGGCAAATTCCCAAGCCGCGAACAATGCCAGCTCCTTAGTGCTGGTCGGCCGCGCCTTTTTGTGTGGCTTGATCGCGTCGGCCATCTCGACGAACCGCGCGACCCACGGGCCATCAGCCTCAAGGTCAAAGCAGAGTTTGGCAGACTGGCCCTGCCAAGCGATCGTCCCGAACCGCTGTCTGGTCGGACGCCAGTCAGACTCGACCGCATCGCCAGGCGCATCGGAGCGAATCCAGGCCGTCAGGTCGGTCAAAGGATCGCCGCCGGGCAGGATCGCAGAGAGGCAGACAAGGCGGCGATCGGCATTGTCCGGCCGGCGCAGCAGCCGTTGGACGAGGATCTCGTAGCGGATCTCGCGCTCGGTCGGGCCGATCAGATGCCCCTCGTCGAACACGATCAGGCCGACATCGTCGATGATTGACGGGTCGGACCGTAGCGCGAAGTCGAGCTTCTCCGGAGTAGCGATGATGACCTTGTGGGTCCGCAGCGCATCTTCATCGCCGGGCGACATGCCCGATGCGCCATACAGCGACGACACAGAGAAACCGAGCGGCGCAAAGGTGTTGCGAAACGAGCGCTCAGTCTGCGCCGACAAGGCACGCAGCGGCGTGACGATAAGCACGCGGCGGCCCGTCGCCAGCGTCATCAAGGTGGTGAGTTCCGCCACCCTGGTCTTGCCCGCGCTGGTTGGCAGCGCGACGACGAGATCGTCGGCTAAGTCGCTCGCTCGCCGTGCAGCCTCGCGCTGCGAAGGCCATAGCTCGACCTCAGCGTTCTTCCGCGCATAGAGAGATCCCAGGAATAGCCGCCGAAGGTCTCGATAGGTTTTGTCGCCGCCCGGCGGGGCATCGTGTGGCAGATTGACGTGAAGCGAGTGCGTCCAAAGATCGTCGATCAGGTTCCGGCAGAGCCGCAGCAGCCACCAGGCTGGGACGACACCGGCTTCGGAGGCGAGGTTGAGACCCGTGTCGAGCAGCGCAATCGCCTCTGCGACCAGCGTCGCTTCACCTGTTTGTAGAGCGAAATCATAATAGGCAAGCGCGCGGCAGACCGTCGAGTTGAGGATTTCAGCAATCGCCTGGTCGGTGTCGATATGATGCTGTTCGAGCGCGAACCACAGGCCGTCGTCGCTCAAACTGTCATCGGTCAACCGCCCACGAACATGACGGCGCAAGCCGTCGAGATCGCGCAGCATCAGCAGAATCAGGGCGGCTTCGGCGGGACTTTCATTGAAGCCGCTGCCGCGATCGCCGAACAGCGAGAAGGCGATCGCCGAAAAACCGGCAAGATGATAGGCGGCCGCGGCAACCGTGCGATGGAAGCTGCGCTTTGCTGAATCCGGCGCCCCGTTGCGCACCAGCGCCTCGAAGGCATTGGCCGCAAATTCGAACCCCTTGCGTCCGATCTCGCTCTCGCCAACGCGTTCCTTTAGCGCCAATGCGGCCCGCAACAGCGCGAAGCCATATTCAGCGAGATCGGTCTCGATCGTGCGACCAAGCGCTGGCGCGTCCGCGGGAAGAACACCTTCGCGGCGAATGATCGACCAGGCCGCCCCGCGCTTGAGAAGCCCGCCCCATACGCCATCCTGGGTCACGTCGACGATGAAGGCGATCAGTTCGTCAGAGGTTTCCAAGTTTGGCCGCCTCGAGGAAAACGCTCCCGATGAAATCGCCATGATCCGGGACACGAACGTTGACGCTATACTGGTTTCGGTCGTCGCCGACGCCGTCCAGGTCCGCCTTCAGCGACGGCGGCGGTGCGTTGCCTGAGAGCGTGAACAGCATGTGATCGATGCGGCCCGTCGGCAACGATTTCAGGCCAATCTCGTCGCGCAGGGCCTGGCCGAGCGCCTGATCGGCGGCGTCGTTGCTGTCGAGCAGCCGATCGGCGACGAACAACAAGGATTCAGGCGTGCATCGTCCATCGTCGCGGTCCAGAGCTTCGCGCGCTTCGGTGATCGTCGTTTTAGCCAGCTCTTGGCGGCTCTTAGATTCGCCTTTGAGCAGGCGGAGCTGGCCGTGCTGCGAGATGACCACGCCGATGAAGTCGTCGCCGCGCAGCGCCATGTTACGACCGTCCTTGAACCGCAGACGTTTGACCGGGATTCGGTAGCCCAGTGTATCTCCGGCTAGTTCGGAAGCGAGAATTTCCCCCAGGTCGCCTGACCGCGCCCGTCCATCGGTGGGCATTCGCGTCTGCAGAATCTCCGCCGCCTTCTCATAGCCAAGACGTGCCACATCGCTGGCGAGGCGGTCGAGATGATCGTAGTGGCTTCTGACGGTCTCGAGCAACAGCGCCCAGACCTGCTCGCGTCCGCCGGCCTTTTCAGTCAGCAGCCACAGACGCTTCCGGCCTGTCACCTCTTCGGCGCACATGCACCAATCCCAATATAATGGCATGCGATCCCTCCAGCGGATCTTATGGCAGGTTTCGGGGTCGTAGCCTAACCTGTTGAGCGCCGTGGATTCCGGTGCATTACCGATTACGTCATCGATTTCGGGGAAGGGGAGTTTACTGCCACCAGTTCTACAAAGGTGCCATTTCGGACTATCACCAGCCGTAGCTAATCCGCCTGTTCGATGTAGATGTCTTCTTTCGGGAGAATGGCGGCTGAAGTGCAATGACTTAGATTAAAGCGCGTAGCTGTCAGCAGTCTAGGCCTATACGAATGGCAGCTTTTGAGCGGTTGCGTTGGATCGCCCAACGTCTGAAATTAGGGCGCTTTCCTGACCGGCAGCTCACACTGGTAGCGGTCTGGCGGCTTGTGGGCCGTCTGCTGAATTTCAGCTCTTGGGGATCGACCTGCAGAAACCGGACTCTGTCGGTTGGCTTAGTGAATGTCCGCAATGGCATTCGGACACACAGAAGATGCCAGGCAGGTCACGACCCATTCTCAGCCATGGGGCTAGGGACCAGACTCATTCACAGCCAGAAGGCGACGGCGGTGGCGAGCGCCACACCTGACAGGAAGTTGGCGGCCAGCTTGTCGTAGCGGGTGGCGACACGTCGGAACTCCTTGAGGCGGCAGAACGCATTTTCGACGAGGCGACGGTCGCGATATCGCTGCTTGTCATAGCGGATTGTGCGCTTGCGGTTTCGCCGACCTGGGATGACCGGAGTGGTGCCTGTTTCGCGTAGGGAACGCCGCAGCCGATCCGCATCGTAGCCTTTGTCGCCGAGCAGATAGCGCACCCCGCTGGCGCCTTCGAGAAGGGCGGGAGCGGCGGCCACATCGCTGACGTTGCCCGGCGTCAGCATCAGCGCGAAGGGCCGGCCAACGACATCGGTGAGGGCATGGATTTTGGTGGTCCAGCCACCGCGCGAGCGCCCGATCGCCTGATCCGAGCGCCCCCTTTTCCGCCGAACGCCGAACGCTGCGCCTTGATGTAGGTGCTGTCGATTGCCGTGCTGCGTGTCGCGGCCCCAGCAGCGACAAGGGCATCGAGCAACTTCAGCCAGAACCCGCGCCGTGACCACCGGTTGAAGCGATTGTAGATCGTCGTCGATGGTCCGTATTGGGACGGGCAGTCGCACCAGCGGCAGCCCACCTTCAGCACGTGCAAAACGCCCGATATCACTCGCCGATCATCCACCCGACGTGCACCAGGCTGGTTCTTCGGCAAATGCGGCTCAATCGCCGCCCACGCTTCATCCGACAGCCAGAACAACGAACGCGACATGTTCAAGAACCTCCTATCCAGTGGAGAACCCTCGAATCAATGTGTCCGCCGCTTTTCAAGAGGCTGATTGGGTTTGGACCCTAACGGTTTTTGCCCGGTAAGAGGAGCCAATCTTCGCGTAGGCGCTCACGCTCGGTTCACCGATCGCTTGCTGTATCTGTCGGTTGCACTTTCTTATATTCTCGCCGATTGGTAGCCACATAAGACGAGCTTTGATCCTTGGCTTTTACAGGGGTAAATAGTGATAAGATGACATAAAATATTGTTTAGAAGGTCCTATTCGCGGCTGGCTGTTTAGCGACTGGTGGCTGTAATACAGTCCGTGAAAATCCAAATGATCTGATCTTGGCCTTTAACGCATTTGACACACCCGCGGCCCGCCCTGTCATCTTTCTGACAGGGAGTTTAAGCGGCACATTGGCCACCTCAGGACAATGCATAATCGTGGTCCGGGAGGGCAAGAACGTAATGCCGCTTTGGCCAGTTGGCACCGAAACGAGGTGGCAAAACGGTTCGCTAAGTATTGTGCTCCCAGATGAGCGCGGGCAGGTCACATTGGGTGATACGGTAGCACTTGGCGGGGGCTTAACTGACAAAGTCGCAGCCCTACCCGCCAACGAAATCTTTGCTCATTGTTCCGAAACGTTTTTCGCTGTTTCGTCCGCGCAGTAACCTGAAAGTTATTTGTGCATGGCGACAATCGAAAAGGGGCTCCGAAACCTGCCGTGAAAAGGGGCCAGCTCCGAAGGCTTTAAACGGATCGCATATGAAAGGGTCAGATTGGAGCTGGCCCGCCCCACAAATCTTGAGCGAGTTACTATACATAGGTTAAATACCCATGCAATCGTTCTAGGGCGCCGGGTAGGCTGATTCAATGAAGGTTCGACCGTTTGGCGGGTGCAGGTTATAATTGCTCGGGCAGTCGCCTGTTCCTAATGTTGGATCGGCAATTTGAGATGAAGGGGATTTGATGCGCGTCTTAACACTCTTGTTGGCCATAGCAGTAACCGGGTGTGTCCCCAGTAGCGAGCTGCCGACAGCCGGCCTGGCGACAGCAGAAAGTCTAACTGCAACCATAGTGCTCCCAGGCAAGATTGGCGGCGGAGGACCAATCAGCTTGGTGCTCGGGCAGCCCTTCTCCTTTTCCAACAGTGATTTAGAGCTTTCAGTTGTCCACGATCGAAGGAGTATGGTGAGTAAAATCGACGGCGATTTAGTCTCCTATCAGGATACGCTCATTAATGGTTTGCAGACACGAGTCGCGTCGTATGATTACAGGGAGGAGCTTGGAAGAAGGTATTCGTTCGGACGCCGCATCGTTATATTTTTTGCGCCAATCCAAACGGCACCAGACGTTGATCGGGTTCTAATCAATGTCTTTTGTAGCATAGAGTCGAAGTGCGGTCTGGCTGATACTTTAGCGAGGACCCTTAAGATCTGATTGGCCTCCTAAACCTAGGGATTCAAGAGCCAACGGTGCGTTACCTACCCAGTTCGCGACCTTCCCCCCCCAAGGGTATTGGCGCTTAAAAGCAGACCGTCGGTTCGCGACCCACGCTGAACTCAAAGCGGAGCAGGTATCGGCGGAGCCGGATTTGGCGACGCGAACCCCGTTATGAATGCAGGCGATGCGCGGCTTTCTACGGCTATGCGGTCATTACGAAGCGACCGAACTTCTGGACTGCTTTCATCACAACCTGTGACGGCCCAATCAAGCTGAAACAGGCTGCGCATTGGCTCAAACACATAGACAGCGCCGTTTGGCAAAGTAGGGAGGAAGCGTTGACCATCGCTACGAGTAAAAATGATGCAGCCGTTTTCTCGAGTGAAGTGGCCAATGGCGGGATCATTATCAGGAGCAACCGGTCGATCCCGGTCGTAGGTAACTCGACCTTCCGCGTCCTTCTTCAAGCCCGGATCGCCACAAGCGCTCAACAGAGCGAGGACCCCTGCGAGCCCGCTCATTTGCCGAGGACTTTTTGTCATCGAAGCATATGGCTGCGACTCACTCCAATCCGCAATGAGAATTTCGGGTTTTCGGTGGTCTCAAAATTTTTGCGCGGATCTGCTTGGGCATCACATTAAGACCCCAACCGATCCGTGGTGCCTGAAAGGGTGTGATAGCCCATTTTGAGTGTCGTGCGTTTTTAGCGCGCTAGCATTCCAAAGACGGGTGTTCCAAAAACGAACAATCGCCTTTGCAGTAGTTTGGATATCTCGATGATGACGCGAAAACACATTGGCTTAATCGCTGGGCCGATCTTGTTAGCTTTGCTTGGAGCCTGCGCTGCGGAAAACGCAAACGAAGGTCCAATGGCGGCAAGCCAGCCTTTCCGGGCGGACTTCAATGAGCGGGGATACGCCACGATACTCGACGCTCCACCCGCTGATTATGAACCTGCGCCGCCAGCACAGCCTGAACCGCGGACGGCTGAGCAAGATGCTGCCGATGCACAGTTTATGCGGGTTTCAGATTATCAAAACAGCGTGAGGGATGAGGTGCACACGCTCGCCGAGCGTCTCCGACGTGAAGAAGCGGGAAATTTCGTTGATTTGCATTTCGATAATGAGGGCGAACCAAGCGTTGTATTCGAGTTCTTGCGCCATGGGCCGGAAACCCTTCGGCGTTACAACGATAATCCTACTTTTCGCGGGGTAACGGTGCGCTGGTCTTTGGCGGAGCTTAAATCTGCTGCCGACTATATATGGGAGACGTTCCGCGAGGAGCGGGTCATCCAGGCGACCGGGATCGGCACTCAGGAGGTCACTGCCGAGATTTCTGTCTCGGAAGCTGAATTTCGCGCATTGGCTAAACGAAAGGGAGCGGCAATCCCCGAACAGGTCAAGCTGGTCTTCAACGCTGCGCCCGTAGTGCCGCTTTCCAACCCACCGAGGGCAGCTCTGCGCGATGAAGCCGTGCCCGCTGAAATCGCAAAGCATGTTCGCATCTTCCCGCGCCATGATCGCCCCGCCGGCCCCCTCAACGCGATCAACAGTCAGGTCAAAGTGGTCTTGAAGGACGGCTGTTTTCGCGCGGCGGATCGAGATGACGCCCTCATCCTGTTTCCATTTGGGGCGCGCTTGTTCGTCGACGGCCAGCATTATCTCGCATTCGGCGATGGTGAGCGCCCGGGTTATGCGCGGGTGGGGGAGGTGGTCGTCTTCATGGGATCAGTCCAGGAGATAGACACTCCCGAGCTTGTCGATCCAATCAGGAAGGCGTGTTTCCCGGGAAAGGTCATAAAGGTGGAGGGGCTCGAGAGCGCCTCTGCGCGCAACCAACAAGACACCATGAGCTATGCAGCCAACGCGCTTCGCTTTTTGCAGAACAATTACGGGTTGGATGAAACGACGGCACGCCGCGCATATCGATGGCTTGAAAGCAAACAGGCTGCCCAAGAGCCAGCAGGATCCGATCGCCCGCCGTCCCCATCGACTATGGCTTCCTCGACCATCATGAGCCCCCCGCTTCCAGTAGCAAATGCCTCAGATTGCCCGGCTGGCACGCGATTGGTTTCATTCGTGTGTCGAACTCCTGAAGGTCACCAGCGGCCGCTACCTAACTGGCTTATGGAGTTCATGGAGCAGGATGGATGAAGCGACTTTCGGCTACATTCATCGCGGCGGTTCTGGTGGTCGGCTGCGGATCCATCCCACAGAGCGAGGAGAACGCAACTTCGTCACCGTCATCGGTAGAGTTACCTTCCAATATCGCTCATCCACCGACACCTAGCGGTGTGAGTGGGCCAAACGAGGCACCTCTCCGAATGGGCATGAAACCTTCAGCTCAAGGTGATGCTGATACAAGTGGCCTGTCGCCTGAGCAGATCGAGACGATGTTCGCAGCTGCTTTTGCGCAGCAGCGACCATTCGATAACCATCAGGCGGTGTGTCTGGTCATGGTCAGAGCCGAAGGCGGCGGCTGGCCACGAAACCCGCCCGCTCATGCCTTGGCGGCATTCGCAGAATGGACTGATCTACCCGTCCTACAAGGCTCGAGCTGCGCTTTCGGCCTTTACGATGTTCATCCCGTCGTGATCTATAGCGGTGCAAGGGCAATGCTCTACTCTATCCGAATCGAAAATATCGCTCGCGATGGGACAGTGACCTTCTGGGGCAATGCGACCTTCGGCAATCTTGGCGCAAAGGGCGCCGAATTCGTGCTGAGGCGTCGAGGCAATGGCTGGCGTGCCGATGCTACGGGGGTGTCGGCAATCTCATGATGTGGCGAAACCTCATGGGCTGGCTGATTTTTGTCTGGGCTCTAACGGCATGCACCGAAAATCCTGTCGACCATGACATTCGACCGCCAACGACCTTGGAAGGAGAATGGCTTGTCACGGCGATCAATGATGAGCCTCTCACAACCGCAAATGGGCAAGCAGGGTCCTGGCTAGGATTCTCCGCAGGGGCCGAGGTAGTGCGATGGGAGCCTGGCTGTGCCCAACTGATGTTTCTTTACACCGTCGACAGCGACGATTTCCGCGCCGACGCAATCCGCTACAACGTCCCCTACGACAAACCCATTTTCGTTCCCTCGAAGTTTATGCCACCGCCCTGTGCGATAGGCTGGCCGCCGCGGCTAGAAGAGGCGATGGAAGCGATGAGCCTGGCGCGAAAAATCGAACTCACCCAAAGTGGGAGTGTTCTCCTCTCCGGTGAGGGGCGCAGCATTACAGTCAGGCCTCGATAGGCGCAATGAGGCGTAAGACAACGGCTGCTATCCACCCAGTTCAAGCCAATCCCAGCTACCCGACGCGACCCCGTAACCTGCCTGGCAACTTCAGCGGCATTGCCACCGAAAGCTGAAATTCAGGCACCGACCCAATAGCGGTCGTGCCGTATTCCATGGTGATGACCGAGGCTTGTGTGAACGACGTTCACGACCGCATGCCAGTGGTGTTGCAGCGCGACGATTGGGGTCAATGGGTGGACGGCTCGCCGGAGGAAGCGCGGGCGATGTGTAAACCCAATCCTGCACAAATGACGGACGATAGCACTAGCGAGACATGGAGCGGCGATGGAGGTGGCCGGGCCTAGTGACCGGTCCGTAAGGATTTAGTCCCAACTTCCAGACCAAGACGATGACCAACCATCTGGTCCGTCAAATGCCCTCAACAAGTCATCGAACTGCTCGCCGCTATCCCCTTTTCGGAAAACGTGCTTGAAGCTGTTTCCCAACATATCGAGTTGGGCTTGAGTCACGAGCGCAAGGGCTACAGGTCGTTCACGGTTGTTCATATCCGGTCATTCGGTTTGCCACGGTCTAGAATGAATAAAGCAACCTTAATCGTTAATGTTCCAATCGACCCGGTCTTTCCGCCCCGGATGACACGCTAGTTTCCGGCAAGGCGAAGCGATTGACCGAATGAAGTTTATGTCTTAGCCCTTGTTTGAAAAAACGGGGGCTTTGGCAATGAAGGACGCATTAGATAAGCTCGCTCATTGCGCCCGTCACGTGGCGGATAAGGCGGGTCTGGCGCGGGAGAAGCCCGCAGCGATGGATCAGCTTCTCGAGGCCATGATGGAATACAGGGCAGCAGCGATAGGCTATCTTGCGCATCCAACGATAGGCGATTTCATCAAGGCGCAAGCTCTCAAATATGATGGCGAGACCCGCGACGCCGTGGAACGGATTGCTGAATTGGTCGATAGCCTCAATAGGGGCTAGCGCTGGCATCGTGCCGCTGGGACGCGGCTAAATCCATCTTTGATAATCGAGGAAAGTTTCTGTGGTGCGAGCATTCTCCTTTTTCAAGGAGACCGCCTATGCCTCGTTTTTTTTCAACTTGTATAACGACATAACGGCGATCGATGATGAGGGTGAGGAATTCCCCGATCTGGGGGCAGCCCGCGAGCACGGCATCTGTGAAACTCGCGAGATGGCCGCAGAGAGTGCCCGAAATGGCTCGAATAACCTGACGCATTACATCGATATTGCTGACGGATGCGGAGAGGTTCTTGAACGCATCCGGTTCGGCGACGCGGTAGAGATCCAGAGATAGCCGACATCGAGGCATGAGGGGAGCGACCTCCAGCTGCCTCTCTTAATTCTCAAGTCGCCAGGGACCGGACCCTTCCAGCAGATTGCGCGTTGGGCGGATTCTAAACGAGAGGACGAACCATGATCAAACTCGCCGCCCTGGGGGCGCTCGGATACGCTGGATACAAATATTACCAGAGCAACGCAGAGAAGCTCAGCCGCCACGGCGCGGCCGCCACGCCGAACGCTGTTGCAGGCGGACCGCTGAACGACAACGCTACTGTGGAGTCGTCTACCAGTTCCTCTGTAATTCGATGAACCGAAAGATGGAGCCGAATAATCGGCCAGCACCAGGAGGAGATCAGGGCTGGCCCGCTCCCATGCCCTACCCCATGGACGAGGCTGGTTTGCGTTACATTAAGGCTGCAAGCCTGCGGTTAGGCTCAAACCGTCTGGTCGATCCGGACGGGATGGATGACGCGGTTCGAAAATTCGACTAAGTCCGAGCACGGGGGCAACCCGGCGGTTCCCGCAATTCCGAGCACAGCCAGACGAAACTCATGCCTTCACCCGCATTAGAATAGCGGGCGAGCGTTCGTCGGCTCGCTACTGGAGAGCCCGCGTCTATTATGTTTATCGGGCAGGAGGCCGCAGTCTGGCGGTTCAGTGTGTCTGGGACGAAAACATCGCATTATGGTTGATGTCGTGGAATTATGGTTGATGTCATGGAATTGACTACCCGACGCGACCCCGTAACCTGCCTGGCAGTTTCAGCTGCATTGCCACCGAAAGCCGAAGTTCTCGTGCCGACCAAATTGTGGACGCCGACGGCTTGTCTAATCATCGAAACCGACGGCGTTGAGACCTGGGTTCAACGTCAGGGCCAGCTTGGCTGTCACTGCGGTCGAGCATCGTTGCGGAACTGCACGTTGCAACACCTTGCGCCTTCCCAGCTCGGCGATGGTCTCAGAGCTTCCCCCACCGCCCGCGAACACCTTCGCGCCATGACGAAAATATTGCTCTGAAACGGGGTCGTAGACCCATGCGCCGATAGGGTCGCGGCCAGCGACAACCCTGTAGTCAAATACTGGGAGAACAACAGCGCCGTCGAGCCTCTCGAACAAAACGCAATCGTTGATGATCACTATGCGGCCAGGTAGCGCTGCAGTGAGAAGGATCCGGTTTTCATCAGCTCGCAGCTGTTTTTGAAGAGCGATATATGGTGCGGAACTGACCGAGGTGCCGGTGGGAACAGTTTGCCCCGCTAACGTGCAACCTGCTGAAATTCCCGCGAGCAAAACAACATAGTGTCTGGAGAAACGCATCACAAAGTAACGACCGTTTCGCCGAAAGGTTTCGTCCGCTTCGCGCCCAGTTCACGCCATTCCCAGCTTCCCGACGCGCCCCCGGAACCTGTCTGGCAGCTTCAGCGACTTTGCCGCCGAAAGCTGAAATTCTCGTATCGACCCACTTCCAGACATTCGGAACAAATGAAGAGCAGTTGCGTTCCTGCTTAATTATGAGGTTCGCGATCCTGCTACCCTTTTTGGTCGCTGCCTGTTCGGTCGAACCGGAAGTCGAATGGGTTTCGACTACAATCGACGGTAAACACCGGTCCGACTTTAAGCTCATCACCCGCGACAACGAAATAATCGGAGGGCACGACGGCTGCAACGCGTGGAGCGACACTGATCAAGATGGCATGATCTCGATTGATCTTGAGGGTTGCCCTGATGATCCAATTCGGGCTGCTTATTGGAACTTGGCGACCGGCGATGGAGCCACGCTGACTCAACAAGGGTCTCAACTTGAAATTCGCAACGGTCATGAAGGAATCTTTGTAAGGATTCGTTGATGTCCGATTTCCACCCCATCCCCGCCGATTCTGATCCTTTGGGCTTTCCCCAAAAGCGGCCATCGGGCGGGCCCGACAGCCGCATTCATGCTCAGATTTCAGTGCGCTCGGCGATGATGAGTGCATCCTCCACGTCGACGCCCAGATAGCGAACCGTGTTCTCGATCTTGGTGTGGCCAAGTAGGATCTGGACCGCACGAAGGTTGCCCGTGGCGCGATAGATCATCGCAGCCTTAGTGCGCCGCATCGAATGTGTGCCGTAATCCTGGCGACGCAGACCCGACAGCGGTGACCCATTCATCGACAAGCCGGGCATAATGGCGCGTGCTCATCGGCAGCCCATGGTCGAGACGGCTCGGGAACACATAGTCATCAGCGGTGCCGCCACGGCACTGGTGCCACGCAGCAAGGCTGCCGCGAGCGTCAGCGGAAATCTCGAACTGCACAGACCGACCGGTCTTCTGCTGGATCACCATCGCGCGGGTCCGAATATCCGGCCCGGCCATGAGATTGCCGATCTTCAACTTTAGCAGGTCGCAGCCGCGCAACTTGCTGTCGATCGCGAGATCAAAGAGCACCCGATCCCGCGAACGCTCCTCGCGGTCCAAAAAGAAACGGATAGCCCAGATCTGCTTCTGGGTCAGGGGACGCTTGGTCCCGACCGTCTTTTCGGCAATCGATGCGATGCGGTTCTGCATGGCAGGGTCTAGATGTGAATATGTCATCGTCTTTCTCCTTGGCCGTGATTGGCCAAGGAGAAAGAACGGGCATCGAGCAGAGAGGGTCGACCGAAAGCGGACATCAACGCAACGCGGCCTCAATGACCGCTTTCGGGAGATGCCGGGGATCGGTCTTACGACCGAGATTGGGCGCAAAGCTGACGCTGTCGAAGCCGGAGCAAGTCTGGCCCAGACCCGGAGTCAATCGTCCGAACATCACGAAAGGCATATGCTTCGCAGGGGTAGGATGCACCACCCCGAGTAAGGCGGTCCTAAATCAGGGAAGGAAGAGGGGGGTGGTGCGCAACAAAGGGTTTTTCTGTCGTCAAACCCAAAAGCGCCCACCCCCCTAAAAATGAGCCAGAAAGCCGAGCGCCGCCGTGCAGCTATCGATGCGCCAGATCAGGGATGGATCGCCCGAATTGCGGGCCGCGACTGCGGGCGCGCGCAGCGCGCGCAACCTGAATGCCCGTAAGGCGAACGAGCGCGAAGAGAAGGTCGCCGAAGGCGCTCGCCGTCGGCGCAAACGGATTTCAGATCGTGAAGCAGAAGCCTTTCTTCGCCGCCGGGTGCGAGTGCGTATCCCAGCGGAAGATCGGTCTTCCGGGTCCAACCGCACGCCACATAAACTGACCAACAGGGGCATCAAGGAAATATACGCCGGGACCTGGGGGAACAGCTCTCGTTGTGGTTCGGACGGACTTTCATCGATCCATTTTGAATTCGTCCCGCGCGGTTTCGGCTCTAAGAAAGGTCGTGCGTGGCGCAGCGGCGAGGCCGAGCGTGCCAGCCTCTACATGACAGCGCACGAAAGCCTGGAAGATGGCGAGCGCGGATGGCCGGCGAATACCCGGTTGAGGCGGACATCGTTCTCCGGACAGCCGTCGAACCCATGCTTCTGACCCATATGCGGCCCTGTCGCATCGGCGGGGCTTTGTGGTTCACTCATGAAGGCGGTCGGAGCGTGGAGGTCCAGGAGACCGGCCTCGCCATCCACTGGCGGGCGGCGGCCTCGGCATCTGAACTGGCGGCGGGGCGGGAGCAGGCGGATGAAGAGATCGCTCGCTTCCTGCGAGGGGTGACCTTCTGATGGCAACCGCAAAACGCAAGCCGCGGACCAAGAAGCCGGAAGCGCGGAAAGAGCCGTGCGAAAAGGACCCGTTGTCCTGGCTATATCTCAATCCTCAGCCGGCGGCGGAGGGAACCGCGTTCGGTGTGCTGCGCAAAACCTTCGGGGGCCGCTCGAATTCTGCACATGAATTCGGTTATCGAAAAGCCCACCTGGGACCCGACTTCGCCGGATCTGACCGATCGAACTGGTCGCCGAACGCCGAGCGTGTGGAAGTCATTCTGCCGAGCCGGGCCGACGATTTCCTGTCCGATCCAGACACGCTGCTGCGGCAGGTCGATAGCTACGCGGCACCGAATGAAGCGGCGCTGCTGACGTATTGGACGCTGCCGTTGAAGGACTGCGAGCGGATGCACGTCGCCTGGGAGCGGGCCAGGTCGTTCGCGACCAGGATCGCCAGCGAACGCGAGCTCGCCACCGTCCTCATCCTGCATAGCCCCGGTGTAATCGGAACCGATTTCCCTCTCCATTCACACCTTCTGATTCTACCGAGACGGCTGGGCGGATTAGGGGTGCGGCACGCCCCATACGATCAGCCGCTGGTTCACGATGAAGGGCAGGCAATTCTAACCGAGATCTGGGAGAGCCACCGAAGTGGGGGCGGGTGACCCCCGCCGATAGCAGGCAGCTCGATCTGGTTGGAGGCATCATGCATGCCCACCGGATCGAGCCGCACATGCCTGCATCGCGCTGAATATCTCGGACGAAGAAGCGGCAGCGCTGGTGGATTGCGGAGTGATCCCAAAAGGTTTCGACGATCAAGATCGTGAGCGTCTGGATCGGTTCCTCAACTTCCTGATTCGCGTCGAATGGAAGCTGAAGGTCAGTGCCGAAATTCGGCGAACGCTCGAACTTCCGCATGCTTCGTTGGGAAACAGAAGCCCCGCCCAAATCTTCGACGGATCGGATGAGGAAATGCGTCGGCTGAGAGACGCGGGACACCATGAGCGCGCCCAAAACCAAATGGTGGCGGGTAGGTCATTGATCGACAGATATCCCGCAGGATGGGCATCCTTCGGGATATCGCAACTAAACCAATAAACTTTTGGAGGTGAAGGCGTCCCCTGATCGGGGGATGAAAATCAAGGAAAATCACGATGAATATCGATGCCGAGAACAAGGTCATGGCCAGCTATGTGACCGCCGTGCACCACATGCTGTTAAAAGGAAAAGGGCTGAAATCGGGGTTGTCGATCGTCGCTGGAGACTGTCGCACACAGGACAATCCGTTGGAGGTCGCTCATGCCGCCAAAGCGTCTGGCGACGACATCCTGCACTTGGGTTTTCGCAAAATGGATGGCGAGTATCGGTTCGCTGAAGTGACTCTTTATATGCCCCGGGACGAAGGGACCCACATCGTCAGTGGATGCCAGCTTTACATATCTATGGCCCATTCGCTCATCGTAGCTCTTCTTTCTTTGCAACCCTTGATCACAGCCATTCCTCCCACAGGATCACCGCTTCTTCCGGGCCTGAACTGAGGTGAAAGCACGGCCCACGGCGAACCAGCGTGCCCGCAGTGCTTGCCTCCATCGCGTCGAGCCTCTTCCGCGTCAGGATTACCGGCCAGTCGTAGGGCTCGGCGCCCGGCAATTTACCGTCCGGCACTCCCGGCACGTCCAGCCCATTCGCGCCCTCGCAACCCGCGAGAACGAGTCCTCCGGCAATCAACCAAGCGCAATTTTTCATCGTATCGTGGCCCTCAACGCCACGTCGCCTGACGGCAGATTTAGCATGCCCATCCAGACGCGCCCCAAGCAACTTTCCGGCAAAGGTTCGGAAAGTTCTTCGTTGATACTCTCATCAACCGTTACTGCGCCGCCCTGGAGCTCGATTTCGGTTCCCACAGCCGCAGCGCCGCCAGTTCTCGGATCTCGAATACGGTGCGTCCGAGCGTCCCATCTGGTGCCGGCCGCCCATACCACCGGATAGGCGAAGTTGCCGTTGTCTACCCGCAGGCAGCCATCGGAAAACACGAGCGATCCGGTGATGGAGGATAGCATGGGAGGCATCTGTCGACTCAGTGCGGAAACAGCGAACGGCGCATTATCGCCATTTTCCGATTCCGCCTTCGTTTCATGCGGCTCCTGGCCGCTCGGATTTTTGAGCCCGTCTGAACAGCTCGCCAGGTTAATCGCTACAGCGATCCCAATTAGCATCTGAATTGGTCGGTTCGGCATGATAGTTGAACCGAACATGAGACCCGCTGTTCCCGTTGGCGCATCCGGCCCAACGGTCAGCTTTCCACTCAGTTCTCACGGATACGGTCTGAGGTGGTCCCGGAATTTCGGACAGGGTGCTAAGCTAATCCCGACCTGAGGAATGGACGGGAAATGAAGAAGACGAGGAAGCGCTACAGCGCGGATTTCAAGGCGAAGGTGGCGCTGGAAGCAATCCGGGGTGACCTGACGCTGGCGGAGCTGGCCGCGAAGCATGGCATCCACCACACAATGATCGCGGCTTGGAAGCGCCAGGCCATCGAGGGAATGGGGAGCACGTTCTCCGGGGCAGGCGAAGCAGCCAAGGCGGCCAGCGAGGCCGAGGTGGAGAAACTGCACGCGAAGATCGGCCAGCTGGTCGTGGAGCGGGATTTTTTAGCCAAAGCCTCCGGTCGATGAGCGTGGCACGGAGGCGATCGATGATCGAACCTGCTCACCACCGCCTGTCGATCGCGGCACAATGCCGCCTGCTCTCGATCAGTCGCTCGTCCTATTACTACGCGCCGGTCCCGGAGACCGAGGAGACGCTGGCGCTGATGCGGGTGATCGACGCGGCGTTCCTCGACATGCCGTGGTATGGCAGTCGCCAGATGGTTCGGCACCTGCGCCGGGAGGGCCACGAGGTCGGTCGCCGCCGTGTGCGGCGGCTGATGGCGAAGATGGGCTTGTCGCCGATTTACCAGCGGCCGCGCACGAGCGATCCGCACCCTCAGCACCGTGTCTATCCCTATCTGCTGCGCAAGCTGGCGATCGACCGGCCCAACCATGTCTGGTGCGCAGATGTGACCTACATCCCGATGCGGCGGGGCTTCTTGTATCTGGTTGCGGTGATGGACTGGGCAACCCGCAAGGTGCTGGCCTGGCGGCTGTCGAACACGATGGATGCCGGCTTCTGCGTGGCGGCTCTGGAGGAAGCGCTGGCGCGCTTCGGTCGTCCTGAAATCTTCAACACCGATCAGGGCAGCCAGTTTACCAGCTTCGCGTTCACCAGCGTGTTGCGCGATGCTGAGGTCCGGATCAGCATGGATGGTCGGGGCCGGTGGATGGACAATGTCTTCATCGAGCGCCTCTGGCGTTCCCTGAAATACGAATGCGTCTATCTCCACGCCTTCGAGACCGGCTCGGAGCTACGCGCTGGCCTTCGGCGCTGGATCACCTATTACAACACGCAGCGACCGCACTCGGGTCTGGCCGGGCGAACCCCGGCAGAGGCCTACGGGCGGATCAGCGAACCAGATCATGGGGGGCATGCCCCCCATGATCTGATGACCAGACTGGCGGCATAATCACATCCGGGATTAGCTTAACTTCGCCGCCAACCTGTCCAAGAAGGCGGGACCACCTCACTTCACGGCTGCGGCCGCTTCTATTCGAGGAACGAGCTGAGCTCTATATGGATGCGATCGGAAAAGCTTTGCGCGAGCTCTGCAAGTTCTGCAGCGATCTGGTGGAGCCTTTCGAGCTCAGGCACTCCAGACTGCCCAAGTGCCAGCGCCCCCTCGACCTCTTCCGATGCTTCAAGAAACTCCCGTTCCTTTGAAGCAAGCATGTCTTTTGCCTGATCGATACACCCGGAGTTTTCGATCACGATAGCTCCAAGGGCATTGGAGCAGGACGTGCTAGGAACCGGGGATTGCCGCCGCGGTCTCGAAGCCAATCGAAAGCGGGTCCTTTTTTGAAGATCCCAGGGTCTTCGATATCCTCGAGCTTGCAGATTTCAATTATCAGGTATTGCTGCGCGACCGAGATCGGGTCGCGTCGCCAACCCGCTGTCTGCCCGGCTTTTCCAGACTCGATGAACGAGTCCACCTCGGCTCTATACAGTGCATGCATTCGGGTCGTCTCGCATGCTAACAATATCTGCATGCGAATGGCACGAAAGTGCATTCTACCCCCAAAAAGCGGAATGCGGCCCGAGCTCGAGCGCGCTCAAAAAGGCTAACTATGCTGCGGCGAAGTTGCGAAGATTAATCGACGGCCAACCACAAGGCCTGCCAGCTTCTGGGTCGTTTGTTCCCTGTCCATTTCCGCCGCGAGGCGGCTGGAAAGCGGCCGTTGAGCTTACGACCCAGTTCGCGACGTTCTAGAACTTGCGCCTCCATTTCAGCCATTGCCGAATTTGTGACCCACGGCCCAAAGCATCGCAAAACAACAAACTATTGCTACGAGATAAACTGCGACGACGAAATGGTAATACAACCCCGGATCACCGATATGGGCATCATCGAATAACAATAGGAGCAAAGGCTCACCATTTATGCTTGCAATAAGGCGGCGAATGAAAACTGATGCTTGTGTAATTAAAAGTATCACGGCCAATAGCGTGACCAGAATTTCTTTCTTCTTAGGCCGAAGCAAGGTAGTCATTCCCGTGTAGGAAAATGGAGCCAGATTGCTTTATACCATCGGCGCTCTGAGGAGCAATGGATAGCAGAGTCCGTATCCCACCCACTACGAGCCATTCCCAGCTACTCGCCATGACCTCGAAACCTGCCAGGCGGCTTCAGCACCTTTGCTGCCGAAAGCCGAAATTCTCGTGCCGACCCATTATCGGTCATTCGAATTAGCTGGACTGAGGTGGTCCCGCCTTCTTGGACAGGTTGGCGGCGAAGTTAAGCTAATCCCGGATGTGATTATGCCGCCAGTCTGGTCATCAGATCATGGGGGGCATGCCCCCCATGATCTGGTTCGCTGATCCGCCCGTAGGCCTCTGCCGGGGTTCGCCCGGCCAGACCCGAGTGCGGTCGCTGCGTGTTGTAATAGGTGATCCAGCGCCGAAGGCCAGCGCGTAGCTCCGAGCCGGTCTCGAAGGCGTGGAGATAGACGCATTCGTATTTCAGGGAACGCCAGAGGCGCTCGATGAAGACATTGTCCATCCACCGGCCCCGACCATCCATGCTGATCCGGACCTCAGCATCGCGCAACACGCTGGTGAACGCGAAGCTGGTAAACTGGCTGCCCTGATCGGTGTTGAAGATTTCAGGACGACCGAAGCGCGCCAGCGCTTCCTCCAGAGCCGCCACGCAGAAGCCGGCATCCATCGTGTTCGACAGCCGCCAGGCCAGCACCTTGCGGGTTGCCCAGTCCATCACCGCAACCAGATACAAGAAGCCCCGCCGCATCGGGATGTAGGTCACATCTGCGCACCAGACATGGTTGGGCCGGTCGATCGCCAGCTTGCGCAGCAGATAGGGATAGACACGGTGCTGAGGGTGCGGATCGCTCGTGCGCGGCCGCTGGTAAATCGGCGACAAGCCCATCTTCGCCATCAGCCGCCGCACACGGCGGCGACCGACCTCGTGGCCCTCCCGGCGCAGGTGCCGAACCATCTGGCGACTGCCATACCACGGCATGTCGAGGAACGCCGCGTCGATCACCCGCATCAGCGCCAGCGTCTCCTCGGTCTCCGGGACCGGCGCGTAGTAATAGGACGAGCGACTGATCGAGAGCAGGCGGCATTGTGCCGCGATCGACAGGCGGTGGTGAGCAGGTTCGATCATCGATCGCCTCCGTGCCACGCTCATCGACCGGAGGCTTTGGCTAAAAAATCCCGCTCCACGACCAGCTGGCCGATCTTCGCGTGCAGTTTCTCCACCTCGGCCTCGCTGGCCGCCTTGGCTGCTTCGCCTGCCCCGGAGAACGTGCTCCCCATTCCCTCGATGGCCTGGCGCTTCCAAGCCGCGATCATTGTGTGGTGGATGCCATGCTTCGCGGCCAGCTCCGCCAGCGTCAGGTCACCCCGGATTGCTTCCAGCGCCACCTTCGCCTTGAAATCCGCGCTGTAGCGCTTCCTCGTCTTCTTCATTTCCCGTCCATTCCTCAGGTCGGGATTAGCTTAGCACCCTGTCCGAAATTCCGGGACCACCTCAAAGATCACGCGAGCAAAATCTGAATGTGCCACCAATCCGCTATGACTCGTTTTCTGAGGGAGGATTTGGCTGAAAGCGGATGGAGATCCTATGAGTGAAAAGCGGATAAATAGATCTCCGTCTGAAATCTCGAGAGAAAAAGATTTCTATAAACGGCAGCAGCTAAAGCATAACTACACTTCGGATAGAATGAATGAAAAACGTAAATTAAAAGAAAATGCAAAGGAGAAAGCAAGGAGGCTGAAAAATAAGAAAAATAAAGAATCAAAATCCAGATCCGCTGTTATGCGGGTAGATGTTGGCTTGCTTGGAGGAAGCATTGCGCTCCCGATAGACCTCAAAGGGTATATTGACAATCTAATCAGAACGGAGAACTTTGGTGGCGCTGACTGCGACAAATGCTTTGCGATTTTCTCGCCGGCATTAAAAGCGATTACCGATCTGCCGATCGGTTTGCTGACCGAGAAGGAATGCATGCTACCGCGCGCGTTGCTGCCTTCGGGCTATACAGAAATTCTGCGTCATTGCAGGCGGATGATCTCCGTCGCGCAAAACGAGCGCTACATAGCTTATGCTGTGGCGGGTTGGAGAACAGCCCCGATCAAGCGTTCGGAGTTTCGAAAAGCAGATATGGGCGCGCAGAAGACTGCGTTGGCGCATCTGGCATCGCACGCCCGGAAATTGGTGCAAATCGAAGCTGACCATCGGTCCCTCTTCGAGGCTATCGTATGCGGCCGGCATAAATCTGCATTGAGCTTATTGCGCGCAGGCTATCCCAAATCAAACTTGAAACCGCATGAGGTCCGAGCCGTGATCAAGGAGCACGGACTGATCTATTGCTTGCATGATCTGCAGCTGGTTGCTGCAAGAGCGCGCAAGGTAGAGGCTAATCCCTTCGGAAGCTTCGTCAGTTCCACCATGATCCAAATGAAACCGGAGAACATCGCGAACCAGTCCCGCCGAATGGCCATCTTGCTGAAGTGGATTCTGGCTCAATATACGACATCGAACGAGGAGCTCCGAGGGAAGCGCCCGCCTGAGGACATTCCCGATCCAGACTTGCTACTGCTTTGGCAAATGAGCTGAAAAATTTCGCGAAGAACAGCGGCGTCGATCCGCAGAGTTTCCAATCCCAGATTGACGACTTGATCCGGTTTATGCGGCAATCTCAGGTGTCGGAAAATCAGGCCTGGTGCGATATTGTCGACCAACCAATCAGCAGGAACGAACTCGCTGCGAGCTTCAACGCGCTTTGGTTTTCGGGATTGTCTGTAACCCAAACGGTATCGGTGACCATCCTGCGCTATCTCCAGGCTGAAAGAAAAATTGGCCTCCTCATGGATGAGCGGGATCCTGGAGTAGACTGCTCGCTTCGGGCGCATACCGCGATGCCGCCCTTTGATCTCGGTCCCAACGCGCAGACGTCTCTGAAAGAGGCTCAGGATTTCCTGTTCATGCTGCGACAGGAAATTCTTCAGGATAAGGACTTCACCGGGAAAGGAGAGAGCGTTTGGAACCGTAAAACTCGAGATGGGAAAGCGCCCGTCGAGGAAGCGGCCAAAAAATTGAAAGCTTGGGATCAACGAGAAATGATCGCCGATGAAGGTGCGCATGACGAACAGCACGGCGTCTGCTCCGCCTGCACCATCGGCGTCGTAGAACAGGTTGCCGGTATCGGAATTGTAGATAATCCGCTCGTCGGCATCCTGCGCCTCGGTCACCAGTATGAACGCGTCGGGATCGAGCGTGCCTTCGGACAACAGGGTGAAGATGCTGCCTGCCAATTCGATCGTGTCCTCGCCGCTGGTGAAGTCGAGGATGGTGTCGACATTGGCGTTGGAGTTCGGGTTGTCGAACCCGCTCATCGCGCCCGGCGCGTGGTCGAACACGAACACATCCTTTCACTTGCGCAGGTTGGTTGATGAATATCTCAGATAGGATAATATCCCAGATAGGATATGGCCGTGCGTGAGGGCTGAACCCAACTGCGCACGTCCAACAAGTGTGTTGCTGCTCGCGCTCGATGCAGGCTGAAGACCTTGCGGAGCAGGAGAAGAAACCTTGGCCGGCAATACCGACGAGATGATCCGTCAGGCCTACCAGATCGTTGCCGAGCCATCCCGCCTTGCCGAACTTCAGGTCAGGATCGAGCGTGCGCTGGATACAGGGTTTGGGGACGGCAAGGAACTCGATGCGCATTTCGCGCAGGCGGGAATCCTCTTCGATGCGATATCCGACCTTGAGCCGAGCGATTTCAACAAGTTCGGCGTGGAGCCGCCGCAGGAATCTGGAGGCAACCCGTGGGCCTCCAACCCGGTCGGCGACGCTGTGTTGTGCCTCGACAACACGCTCCACGTCAGTGCGATCGATGGACCGGATCAGGACGGCGACACGATTCAAATAGGCGACGATTTCCGTACCTGGCTGGCGGGCGATCTCAAGGAAACGGAACGGGCCCTGCGCAACCTTTTGCGCTCACCTCCGAACGGCGGGTCCATTATTCTGCGCTTTCATCTCGGCGACAGCGATACCAGAGGAACCCTCGCGGTCGCTACGCGCCAATCGGGCAACGGGGACCGCGAGATCCGCATCCACCGGATAGCACTGGCCTGGTCCGACGCGGTTGGCCCTGAATTTGCGCAAAATCTCGACCTTACGCAGGCCGAGACCGAACTGGTTCGTTTCATCGTCGAGGGGCGAACCGTGAACGAATTCGCGCAGGCGCGCGGCCGGGCAGTCGGGACTGCTCGCAATCAGCTCAAGAGCGTTCTCAGGAAACTGGCGATCGGCTCGCAGAGCGAACTGGTTTCCCTGTACGCGGGCTTTGCCAGCTCTTTCGCGCTGCACAAAGCCGGGATCGCCCGGTCGAAACAGCGCGCATTCGGTCACGGGATTACGCTGCCCGACGGGTCGGACATTCTCTACGAGCGTTACGGCAAAGCGGGTGGCCGCCCCGTGCTGATGCTCCATGGTGCGCTTGAGGGCCCATTTCTGCCACCCCGCACGGAAAACGCGGCGGCAAATTCGGGACTGGAGCTTCTGGTCCCCTGGATGCCCTTCTACACTGGTGCATACGCCGATCTCAATGCAACTGCGCGGGTGGAAGCGTTTGTCGCCAACTTGATTGCTTTTCTTGACGCGATGGGAATCGAGGATTGCCCCGTCGTGGCGTGCGGTCTCTCGACTGCTTATGCGCTTGCCCTCGTCGATCAATTCCCCGGGCGTGCGAAGGGTCTGGTCCTGGCCGGAATGGCGCTGCCGATTACGGAAATCGCCCAGGACACACCGATCAACCCGGCGTGGCGTGCACCGATGCTGCTTGGCCAGCGCAGTCCGCGATTTTTCGAGCTTTTTGTAAGAGCGGTTTTCAGGCTGGCGATGCGGGGGCAGGCGCATCATTATGTCGACCGTCTGTTCCAGGACAGCGAGGTCGATCTGGGCATCCTGAGGCAGCCCGACATCGCAATGACGATGCGACGCTCGGCGGAAAATCGGCCGGACAGATTCGGTGCGGCGATGGCACACGGGTTTACGTTGATGACGCTGGACTGGTCCCGCTGGCTTTCCAGCCGGGAGGTGCCAATCAGGCTGGTCGTCGGGGAAGAGGATGTGGTGACCACGCCCGAGCAGATGCTGGCCTTTGCAAGACGCCGACAGGTCGATTTGATCGGGCCGATCGCCGGACTTGGCGGATTTTCCCTGTTCCAGAGGCCCGAGCTGATCTTTGCCGAAGCGCGCGCCCTCGATGATCGCTAGGCGACTTCAGGGATGCGATGCCGGCACCCCCGGCAGAGCGGGTGTGTCGGCACCTGAATCCTAGTTCTTCACGCAATATTTGCCGGAGACCTTGAGGCCGCTGGAACAGCTGCCGTCGCGCACTTCGGCATAGTCGCCGTTGTCGCCAACGCAATAGTTTCCGCTGGTCTTGAAGCCGGTCGGGCAACTGCCGATTTTCACGATCGCGACCTTGCTGCCCGATTTGCACTTCGAGCCCGAGGCGCTGAAGCCCTTGGGACAAGAGCCATCCTTGACCACTTCGCTGTCGCTGGACTGGGCAAAAGCAGCTGGAGCAGTGCCGAATGCAAGGGCAACCGCACTCGCAATGATGATGAAACGCATAGAATATCCTCCATCGATACTAGACCGTTGAGACAAAAAGGCGTGGCGGACCCCAAAGGGTTGGGTGGAGGGGCCCGCCACGCCGCAAACCGACGATCAAATTGTCGCCTTGCGGGACTGCATCAGGTGGCGCCGGCTTTCAGGGCCGGCCAACAGGGCTGCGGCGATAGGTAAATGCGACCGCGCTCTTGCCGGTATTGTTGTTGTAATACTGGCAGTAGAAGTCCGTGCCGCTCTTGTCGGTGTGCAGCTCGGGCATGTTGAACGTGATCATGGCTCGACCACGCGCAGCGAGGTACTTGTCGTAGGCTTCCGAACGGGCAGAGTTGCTCCCGGTGGCGGTCGGTTCGAAACCAAGGCTGTGGCCGGTGTGCAGCATCACGTCCTTGCCGGCGTAGTTGTTCGTCGGCGGAACCCAGGCCCTATCGAGCTGCTGACTCCCATCAAACGATATGCACTGCATGTCATATTCGTGCGTGTTGAAATTCGCTCTGTCGACTTCGACGTAGAGCACGTCACCCGACCCGACACCGGGCAGGGTGCAGCCGGAGGCTTGAACCGGCTCCCTTTCGATCAGGCCGCCACGGGTTTCGGTGCTGATACCCTTGGAAAAAGTGTAATCGCCAGCCTGCGCGATGAATGCATTGCCCAAGTTCAGGCTGGCACATTGGGTCATGCTGGCGAACTTCGCTGGAGCTGCCGGGGCACGGCCCTTCCAGTTTCCGCGGCTCGCGGTCTTGGGATAGCTCGGTTGGTTCGAGCTGCCGCGAAGCGAGGGCGCGCGGCCATCGGAGACGGCATCGACGGCTTCCACGACTTCCTCGACTGTCTCGACCGCCTCTTCCACTTCGCGCGTCTCCTTCTTGACCTTCTCGACCGAATTGCGAAGGTTCCTGAAGGGGTTGGCATCAGCTGCGGTCGAAATCGAGGTTGCCATGAGCGCGATCCCCACAGCGGTCATCATGGTATTCTTCATCATAGCGATCCCTTGCTATTTGCGGTGGGCGGGGGATGCGCCGTGACGGGACTGCAATGAATATCCCAAATGGGACAGTTCATCGTAAATATGCCGCAGTCAGAGCATTTTTTGCGGTTCGTGCGGCAGTGGGCTGGTTCGCTGATTATCCTTCAAGCCGAAAAGCGCACGCACAGCGAAATTTTCCTTCCCTCCTTGCTCTCGGAAAGGCGCAGGCAACTGCCGTCGAGATCAACATCGCACCACTTGAGACTGCTGATTTCGCCGCGTCTGCACCCCGTCAGTGCGATCTGGCGGATAATGTCCTTTGTCGGCCAGAAGCGACCATTAGCCTCGGCCTCCCGAAGCATCTCCCCAAGGATACCATACTCCGCCTCGGTCAACCTACGTTCTCGAACCTTTGTACTTCGGCTTCTTGATGCCGTGCGCCGGATTGTGATCGATCACTCCAAGGTTGATTGCGTAAGTCAGGATTCCGCCGATGAGGCCCAACGTCCGGGTGGCTGTACCGGACGGTGGCTGTACCGGGTCCGCCCTCGACGATCGATTTGCCGCGCGGCTTTTTTGTTTTGACGATGATCCGCGACCGGCCTGCCATGATATCCCGCATGATCTTCCATGTCGGAACGGATGAGGTCCTTGACCCGGCGCGTTCCGACAATGCTGCGCACGTAGTTTCGCTGGGGCGCAGGTCCTCCCACCCGAAGGCGCTGAGGCATGAGTGCTGCAAATCGCTCAATAAGCTCAGGTGGAATGCGCCTTTCCGAGCCGGCCAGTTGCCGTTCGAGGAGTATGATATCGGCTTCGATGTGCCTTTCACTGCCCGTCGATGAGCGCGCGCTGGCCTTTGAGCGAAAGCGTTCGAAGGAATTTTGGCGGGGGCCGGTCTGTCCAAATTTTTTCTTGATCTTGTCGTTTCGTTCATGTCCGCCTTCAGGTCGACCCAGCGTAGTTGAGGGCGGGTGTGCCATTCTTGTTACAGCCTGATCTTTGCAATCGCTCACCGCACATTTGAGTATCGATCACCCCTAGAGAAGTGTTACCAATCGGCTAAATACCATTGCAAGTAAGAGGGTTGGATTATGATTTCGGGTACAGAGAAACTGAGCGGACGGCTCATCTTGCTCACGACAACGGCTGGTATCTGCATGGCCACGGCCAGTGCGGCGCAGGCCGCGGGTCAGGTTGGGCCTGAATTCGCCGAAGATACTGCATTCAGCAGCAATGACGAGACGGGTGTTGCTCCCGACCTTTCGCGAAGCGCTGTTTCCGAAGCTTCCGCCCAGGTGCCCGAATTCGCGATCGAAGCGCCCCAGATCGTCGTTCCAGGCCCAGGTGAAGGGTATTCACCCGTTCCCGGTGAGCCGGGTTCGCTCTTCGACGATGCAGTGGATGTGACCGGCGTAGGTCAGTTCTATCGCGCCGACGGCTTCGTCTGCACCGGCACGCTGATCAATCCCCGCACCGTTCTGTTCGCCGCGCATTGCGTCAACGACATCCCCGCCGATGCCTATGGTAGCAATAGCGGTGGCTTGCCCGCCGCCTTCGCCTTCCAGGCCGATGCCTTGGATGGTCTCCGCGCTTGGATACAGGCCGATTTCGGCACGGTAACCGATGCCTTCGTTTATAATGTCGAGCAGATGCTGATCAATCAGGATTCTCTGCGGAACCCGCAGGCGCAAGGGTTCCTGGAAGCCGACGTCGCGCTCGCCGTCCTCGATACCCCGGCAGCCAATGTCCCGACCTGGGCCATGCTCTTCTCTCCTTTGCCGGCGCCGGGAACCATCGATACGGCTGATGGCACGGGCTACGACGTCCGCGTCACCGGCTATGGCCGCAGCGGCGTCGGGGCGACCGGCGCCACCGCCGGGATCGATTTCCGCCGCCGGGCGGCAGAAAACGTTATCGGTATTCTGGGGTCGCTGAACGATCGCAACCAGTGGCTGTTCGGACCGGGCGATTATGGCTTGCCGCAGAATCTCTATCAGACCGATTTCGACGATCCGAGCCGCGAGGCGATCTACGATTTCAACCTCTTCAAGGATGACGCGCGCGATCCCGAGGGCAGCACGGCGGGCGGCGACTCGGGTGGCCCGCTTATTCTGACCGATACCTTCGCCCGTGAACTGGTGATCGGCGTACTCTCCGGCGGTTCGCGGTTCTTCTTGGGGCAGCCAGATTCCTCCTACGGAACTTCGAGCATTTATCAGCCGCTCTATCCGTTCTGGGACTGGATCGTTGCCAACAGCCCCTATCGCTACACGCAGTCGCTGGCAGGTGACGGCAACTGGAGCGATCCGAATCACTGGCAGAGCGCGCTCGACCCCAATTTCTTCGTGCTCGACGAGAACGGCGTGCTGGTGAACGGCGTGCCCGATACGCCCGGTGAAGGCATCGATGCTACCGATGGGAAATTCGGCCAGGTCTGCGACGGCGTCTATTGCTTCGACCTCGCGACTGGCGATGTGGTCGATTACGAAGGCAATATTATCGTTCCAGCTACTCCGATCACCGAGCCCGAAGGCTTGGAGATTGACGGCAACAACATCGGAGCGGTCGATCCGATGACCGTCTTGGCCGATGCGCGCAGCAATGCAGGCATCGAGCCCGCAGCCGCTGCGGATATCGCTCTGGCGGAGGCAAGCCTGGCCAATGGCCTGCCGGGAGCGAGCGGATATGTGCCGAGCAACCGGGATTTCTCGCCCGGCAGCGCGGATAGCGACCGGGTCGATGCGCGCTATTTCGACGTCACTTTGGCGGCAGCCGGCACCACCACGCTCGATACCGACGTCGTCATCGACAAATTCACCATCGCCGGTGAGAATGCCGCGCTCGACATCACTTCGGGCGGATCGCTTACCAGCCTGATCGACGTCACCCAGATGGCAGGCATGATGAATGTCGACGGCACGCTGTCGACCAATAGCGACTATCTGCTGTTCACCGGTGCGCTGACGGGCAATGGCACGGTGGAGACTCCGTTCTTCACCAACATGATGGGCATCGTCGCACCCGGCACGATGGGTTCGATCGGAACTCTGGACTTCAACGGCAATATCATCCTCGCCTCGGGCAGCTTCTACAGCGTCGATTTCGGCCCCAACGGCGCCTCCGATCTCATCAGGGTCAATGCCACGCAGTTCGACGAGGACGACAATCCCCTGAACGGTGTCGCCAGCATCGGCGGCACGGTGCTGCTCAACCCCGTCGGCGGAGCTATGGTCCGGTACAACGACAGCTACACCATCCTACAGGCCGAGGGCGGTTATGAAGGGGCCTTCCAATCCCCCGATATCAGCGCGATCCTGAAGCCAGAGTTCACGTATAACGCGAACTCGATCACGCTTTCGATTACGGCGGCGTCCTATGCTTCGGTCATCGACGGCACCTCGCCGATCCAGAGCGCATTCGCCCAATTGCTCGATCAGAATCGTGTCCAATACGGTCGCTATGCCGACCTGTACGGCCCGCTGGACTTGCAGAACGCCGCAACCATCCAGAGCGCGCTGGAGAGCTTCGCGCCGAGTGAGCAGGCGGCCATAGGGGGCATGGGCGTCGCCGCGCTGAATGTGACCAACACGCTGCTCCGCGGTCGCCTTAGCCAGCTGGGCGCCAGCAATTCGATGGGCGGCAGTCTGTCGGTGGTGGGTCGCCCCAGTGGCATCGTCACCAATGCGATGTCGCTTGGCGGGCAGACCGGTATGGGTGTCGGTGCTGGCGAATACGACCGTCAGGGCGTCCTGCCCGACGACGTGAGCGGGTTCCTGGCCGGCGGCTATATCGACGGCGACAGCGCGGCTATGCCCGGCACTGTCTTCACGCAGGAGAATCAGTTCGACGGTTTCTACATCGGCGGCGGTCTCGAGAAAGCCATCGATAATGGGGCGATCGGCATCGCCCTGACCTACAGCGACATCGACACGAACCAGCAAGTATCGGGTCGCGGGGCTTCCGGTGAGCTCATCCAGGGTACGCTCTATGGCGTAACCACCTTCTCGGATCTCCGCCTCGATACGCAGATCAGTGCAGGCGTGTACAACACCCGGACTTTCCGCAATGTCTCGGTGGCCGACAGCAGCTTCAACATCACGGGTGAAGATGCGGCATTTGTCTTCTCTGCCGAAACCGGTCTGGGCAAGGTCTTGAACCTTGGGATGTTCGACCTCACTCCTCGGGTCGCCTTCCGCGCCGCGCGGATCGACTTCTCGAAGGTTGCCGAACGCGGCGGCGGACCTGCGCTTGCCTACGAAATCGGCGACTACGACAGCTATCAGGCGCGCGCCGGGGTAAGCCTTGCTGGCAAGCAGGGTTTCCGGCCCTTCCTGAACGCCGAATACGTCCATGATTTCGCCGACCGTCCGAGCGCCTTCACGGCGAATTTCGTCGGCGGTACCGGACCTGCTGTCGCGTTCGCCCTGCCGGGCAATGATCAGGACTGGGCGGAAGTAAGCGGCGGGATCGGCTATCAGGCCGGCAATCTCGGCCTGTCGGTATCGGCGGAAACGACCCTTTGGCGCGATGATCTGTCCTACCAGAGCTATCAGGGTGCGGTGACATTCCGCTTCTGACGCTGGCACTAAGCAAATAGAGAGGGGCGGTGTTTCGAAAGAAGGGCCGCCCTTTTTCTAATCCGGCCGACCGTCTGTCTTGTTCAGACGTTCGGCCGTATTGATCGAGGGATGCGCACCATGGGAATTATGCCGTCTCGCGTTTCCGGGCTGCGCGCTCCCGGTGCCGCCGCTTTTCTGCTGGCCGTTTCGCTGGCGGCACTGCCGATCCTGGGTGCGGCGGGCTGCGCTGCAGCGCAGGAAAAGCTGGACGGCACCTTGCATGCCTATGAGGAAGATTTGCAATCCTGGCAGGAAGAAGGCGAGCGCTGGATGCGCGACTTTCAGGACATGGCCCTGACGTTTCCCCGGCCACTCCCGCAACTGCGTCCCGATAGTGCATACAACCGCCACCTCGCGCAACTTGCGCTTTTCAGAGACAACCTAGAAGCGCGGGCGGGTGAGCCTGATGCTTTGCGAAAACGTCATGCCGAATTGGGCCGTGCCCATGAGGAATTGCGTCAAGCCTATGGCAATATGGTGAAATTGGCCGAAAAATACCGCCAATCGCCCAATGCGAGACCCCGCCCAGAGATTGCAGAAGACGTGCCGCAATAACGGGCAACCTCGAGAAAGTATGGAGAGGACGGGCGTCAGCTATCAATTTCGATGGCAATTTCCCAATGATCGGAGTGCCGACCATCTTCCTGTCGGGTGCACCAGCTTTTTCCACTGTCGCACGGTTCCACTCTGAGGACCGGCTTTCGACCAGCCGGTGATTGACACCGCGCCAGCTTCGCTCCAGCGCGGTCCCAGGGGAGCACGATGTCAGATCGCCGGTTGCAACTTGTCGAAGCCATGGCCGGGGTCGCTGCGGGCGACCGCGCTGCGCTTCACACCGTCTACGAAATGACATCGGCCAAGCTGTTCGCCACCATCGTGCGGATCGTGCGCGGCCGCGAGCGCGCAGAGGACCTGCTGCAGGAGGTCTATGTCAAGGCGTGGCGCCGCGCTGGGCGGTTCGATCCCGCCAAGGGCAGCCCGATTGCCTGGTTGTGCACGATCGCCCGCAACACCGCGCTCAACGACCTGCGCCGCGAGAGCCGCAGCGCCGAACTCGCGGGCGACGAATTGCCCGAGGTCGCCGACGAGACCGTGCTGCCCGCCGACGACTGGCTGTGCGCCAGCGAGGACAGCGCCGAACTCGCGCGCTGCCTCGAGGAATTGCAGGCCGACCACCGCCGTTCGATCAAGCTCGCCTTCTTCGACGGCTTCAGCCACTCCGAACTGGCGCACAAACTCGAAGTCCCGCTGGGCACGATGAAGAGCTGGATCAGGCGCGGGCTCGCCGGACTGAAGGGCTGTCTGGGTGGCTGACACGCTCGATCCCACCGCCGGCGACCCCGCAGCCGACGATCCCTTCATCCGCGCCGGCGAATATGCGCTCGGCGTGCTTGAAGGCGGCGAACTCGCCATTGCGCAGCGCGAGCTGCTGGCCGATCGCGGCTTTGCCGAGGCGGTCGAATGGTGGGAGCAGCGCTTCGCCGCCATGGCCGAACAGGCCGGAGAATATCTTCCTTCGGCCTCGGTCTGGCGCGGGATCGAGGCGCGGCTCGATGCGGAGAGCGGGACTGCTGCCGCAGAACCCGTGGCCCTGCCGGACGGTCGGGCATCCAATTGGAGCCTCGCGGCGCTGGTTACCGGGGGGGCACTGGCCGCGGGAGCGCTGGCGCTGTTCCTCGCGACGCCGCGCCCGGCCGATGTCGTGCCGCCCGATATCGCCGCCGCGCCTTCCGAGCGGCTGATCGCGCAATTGCAGGATGCCGAGACCGAGCGCAGGCTCGCCAGCGTGGTCGATATCGAGAACCGCAGGCTGGCACTGACGATCGCCGGGCTCGAGGCCGAGCCGGGGCAGACCCCCGAATTGTGGGTGATCCCCGCCGGGGGCGCGCCCGTCTCGCTGGGGGCGATCCCCGAAAGCGGGCGGTTCGAGCGCGAGCTGTCGGCAGCGGAAAGCGCGCTGCTGGTCGGCGGCGCCTCGCTTGCGGTCACCTTCGAGGAGGACAGCGGCGTGCGTCACGAGACGCCGACCATGCCGATCCTGCTGGTCGGGGAACTCGACCGGGTCTGATCCTCCAGGCGAGAAATCACCGTTGGATTTCAGTAGCCTGCGAACTCTCTTGAGATAAATTCACCGGGCGCTGCATCCGATGCACCACCCGCGGGGTAACTGCGCCGCCTTCATCGCATGAAGGCAGCCGAGACCCGCGGGGTTTCGCGCAGCCTGGCCTCTAGCGGGGTCCTGCTGGGGAGGGGATGTCCCGCGTCGATCGGCTTTCTGGTCCACAAGGAAGGAAAGCACTATGAAGATCGCAACCCACACCCGCCTCGCGGCGACCCTGCTGGCGGGCACCGCCATGTTCGCCATCGCCTCGCCCGCGCAGGCCGACCCCACCCCCGAATGCAATGATTCCGAAACCAACGCCACCGAATGCGGCAGCGATTCCGACGCGACCGCAGCGGGCGCGACCGCGGTCGGCAATGGCGCGGTCGCGGACGGCGTCGATGCCGTCGCCGTGGGCAGCGACGATGCGGGCGCCGCTCCGGCCACCGCCACCGGACCCTCGACCACCGCGATCGGCGGCGAAAGCCTCGCCAGCGGTCCGGGTGCCACCGCTCTGGGCTGGCGTTCTGCCGCCGATGCCGAACGCGCGACCGCTCTGGGTCACCTTGCCACCGCGCAGGGAGTCCGCTCGACCGCTGTCGGCGAGAATGCCGATGCGCAGACCGATTTCAGCACCGCGATCGGCAATGAGTCGATTGCCAACGGCGTCGACGCGTTGGCGGTCGGCGACACCGCCGTCGCCATGGGCAATTCCACAACCGCCGTCGGCGGCGAGAGCGTGGCGATGAACCCGGGTTCGAGCGCCTTCGGCTGGCAGGCCGAGGCGACCGGCGAACGCTCCACCGCGATCGGCCATCTGGCGCAATCGGGAGGCTTCGCCTCTACCTCGATGGGCGAAGCGGCCGCGGCGCTTGGCCGGGGCGGCATTGCCATTGGCGGCAACACCGATGGCGGCGCATTCGGCGCGCTGGCCACCGACGATGCCGGCATCGCGCTGGGCAGTGATTCCGAAGCGCGGCAGGTCGGCGCAATCGCGATCGGCAGCGATGCCGATGGCGACGGCGACGGCGCGGTTGTCGACGGCGTCGATGCCCTGGCGCTTGGTGCAGACGCGATGGCGGTAGGCAATTCGACCACGGCGCTTGGCGGCGAAAGCCTTGCCAACACGCCGGGTTCGACAGCGCTTGGCTGGCAGGCGGTAGCCACGGGCGCGATGGGCACCGCGGTCGGCCACCAATCCACCGCTTCGGGCGATCAGAGCTTTGCCGGCGGTGAAGACTCGGTCGCATCGGGAAGCAATTCGGTCGCGATCGGCAACACCGCGCAGGCGACCGGGGGCGATTCGATCGCCATCGGCGGCAATCGCGATGGTGCCACCGGCTTCTCGACAATAGCCAGCGGGCCCTCGACCACGGTGGTCGGCGGCCAGTCCTCGGCGATCGGTGCGGGCGCCACCGCCTATGGCTGGCGCGCCAACGCCACCGCCGAGCGTGCCACCGCGCTGGGCCATCTCGCCACCGCATCGGGCGTCCGCTCGGTTTCGGTCGGCGAAGCCGCCACCGCCAGCGGCGACGGTGCGATCGCAATGGGCAATCAGGCCGTCGCATCCGGCGTGAACTCGGTCGCGATCGGCAATGGCGCCACCGCCACCAATGACGGTCAGGTCGTGGTCGCCTCGCTGGGCGCCAGCAGCACCTCGCAGATGGGACCGATCGCGGTGGTGACCGCCGACGCCAACGGCACGCTGGGGGTCAGCTCCTCCGCCGGGCTGAGCAATCTGGCGAGCTTCTCCGCCGTTCAGGCCAACAGCACCGCAATCGCGGGCAATTCCGCCCTGATCGCGGGGAACAGCAGCGCGATCATGGGTCTGCAGGATCGCCAGAGCGTGCTGTTCGATCTGGCGCAGGAGAACAGCACCCAGGCGCGGCGAGCCAATGAAGGCGTCGCGCTGGCGCTGGCGATGGAATCGCCGGTCATCATGCCGGGCAAGACCTTCGGCGTGGCCGGCGGCTTCGGCTATTACAACGACCGCGTCGCGGGCTCGGCGTCCTTCGGGCTGCGGGTGAGCGAAAGCACCGCGGTGACCGGCGGCGTCGGGGTCGGCTTCGACTCGGGCGAGGTCGGCGCGCGCGCCGGTTTCCAGGCCTCCTGGTAAGCCGAACGCCGGTTCGAGGGCATTCCTGCGGACCAGGAAGGAAGGGGGCGGGGCGTCATGCCTCGCCCCCTTTTTCATGTCCGGCACGGTCGCAATGCCGGGGTCCGCTGCGCCTTGCGTGACGATTTGGTTACAAACCGCCTCGCAATGGCCCAGAGTGCGCCTATATCGCGGGTCCACGAGCCACCGGGAAGGGCCAGTGTCGAGGCGCGTATGAACAGTTCGATCTACGAATTTGCGGATGTGTCCGCGTCCAAGGCCGGACCGCGACCGGCTGGCGGGCGTCCGCGCCGTTCGGACTCGCGCCGGCTGAGCTCGCGCCGCGCGCGGATCGGGGTGATCTACAACCCGCGTAGCCACCGCAACAAGGGCCAGGACCTCGCGCTGGGCGAGCGCCACCACGTGATGGTCGCGACGCCCCAGAAGCGCAGCCAGATCGCCGCGGCGCTGGAAGATTTCGCCTCGGGCGGGATCGACTATCTGATCATCAACGGCGGCGACGGGACGGTCCGCGACGTGCTGACCTGCGGCTACGGCGTGTTCGGCGACGACTGGCCGCTGCTGGCGGTGCTCCCCAAGGGCAAGACCAACGCGCTCAACGTCGATCTGGGCGCACCCGCCGACTGGTCGCTGCGCGATGCGATCGACGCCTTCACCAGCGGGACCACGGTCACAAGGCGGCCGATCGACATCGCCGCGCTCGACGGGCGCAGTCCGCCGCTGCGCGGCTTCATCCTCGGCGCGGGCGCCTACACGCTCGGGGTGCGCGCGGGGCAGGACGCGCACCGCTACGGCTTCTTCGACAGTCTCGCGGTGGGGATGACCGCCGCCTGGGGCGTGATGCAGGTGGTGTTCGGAAGCGACCGCAACCCCTGGCGGCGCGGCGTCGGCATGGATCTGCGGCTGCTGCCCGACGGGCAGGCGCTGCCGCATTCGGGACGCGGCGATCCCGCGCGCCGCGAACTGCTGCTGGCCTCGACGCTGCGCCGCATGCCGCTGGGCATCAAGCTGTTCGGCGATTTGACCGAGGGGCTCAAGCTGGCGGTCATGGACCGCGCGGCGCGCCGGCTGATGGCCTGCATGCCCGCGATCCTGGCCGGCTGGCAGCCGCGCTGGCTCGAGCGCGCGGGGCTGCACCAGCGCGAGGCCGAGGCCTTCGAGATGATCATCGACGACCAGTTCATCCTCGACGGCGAGGCGTTTCCTGCGGGCAGCTATCTTGTCTCGCAGGGGCCGGAACTCACCTTCGTCACCGTGTGAGCGCGCCGCTCTCCGCCCGCATCGCCGCCATGGCAGAGGCTCCGCCGCGCGCCGAAGTGGCGGGTTTCGCGCGGATGCTCGCAGAAGAGGCGGGGGCCAGCGCGGTGCTGTTCTACGGCTCGAACCTGCGCAGCGGCTCGCTCGAGGGCGTGCTCGACTTCTACCTGCTGCTGCCCGGCCCGCAGCGCGAGCGGATCTGGCCGCGCGTGAGCTACCGCGAATGGACCTGTGGCGGCATAGTGCTGCGCGCCAAGATCGCGGCGCTCTCGCTCGAACAATTCGCCCGCGCCGCTTCGGGGCGCTCGCGCGACACCACGATCTGGGCGCGCTTCGTCCAGCCCAGCGCGCTGGTGTGGGCGGCCGACGAACCCGCGCGCCGCGCGGCGCTTGCCGCGCTGGCCGAGGCGGCGCAGACCGCCGCGCGGCTGGCCGCCGCGCTGGGCCCGGCGCAGGGCAGCGCGCAGGACTATTGGCGCGCGCTGTTCCGCGCCACCTATCAGGCCGAATTCCGGATCGAGCAGCCGGGGCGCGAGGATTCGATCCTTGTCGCCAACGAATCGCATTTCGACGGGTTGTTGCCGCTGGCATGGGAGGCGCAGGGGCTAGAGTTCAAGCGCGAGGGCGAGCTGTTGCGCCCGCACCTTCCGAAGCCCGAACGAGAGCGCCTGCTGCGCTGGTGGCATTGGCGCCGCCGCGCGGGCAAGCCGCTCAACATCCTGCGCCTCGCCAAGGCGACCGCCACCTTCGAGGGCGCGGCGGCCTATGGCGCGTGGAAGCTCGAACGCCACACCGGCCTCGCGCTCGAAGTCACGCCGTTTCGCGCAAAGCATCCGCTGCTGGCGATGCCCGGCGCGGCGTGGGAATTGTGGCGCGCCAAGAGAAAGCACCGCCGCGGGCAGCGGCGCTAGAAGATCACATGTAGCGCATGGCGATCGATATCCGCTCGACGCCATTGCCGACATCGAAACCGACCTTCTTGTAGCTCGGCTTGCCGAGATTGAAGATGTTGATGCTGGGATTGTTCGACATCGCGCCGCCATCGCTCGACAGGTCGGTCTTGCCGTTGTTGTTGAGGTCGTGGCGCACCGCGATGCCGTAATGGCCCGCGGCGGGCAGCGGCACGCAGACCCGCATCGTGCCGGCGCGCGCGGGCAGCTCGATGCGGTTGATCCAGCGACCCTTGTTCAGCCAGTCCTGGCTGGTCGCGCGATAGCTCTGTACCCGCAGCGTTCCCTTGCTCTGCGAGACGCCGTTGATCGTCACCATGACCGAAGGACCGGCCCCCGCGGCGCATTGCGCCGGGTTGTGCGCGATCGTCTTTCCGTTCTGCGCCTGCGCGGCCGTACCCCCCGCGCCGAGCGCGAGAGCAAGCGTGGCGCCAAGGGCGATGAAGGTCCTGGTCATGTCGATTGTCCGATTTCTGCCGGAGGCGGGGCCTCCCGATTTGCACCTTGTTTAGGGGTTTGGCCCTGAATTGCGGCTGAATTGGCGCGCGCGCGGGCTCACCTGCGTCCCGAAGTGGCACAGCACCGCCGCGAACCGGGGAAAACGCATGGCCACCGCCTTGTTAACCGCGGCATCCCCCCGGTAACGCGGCCAAGTCGACCTCCGCCGGGGTTGCAACGCCCCGGTCTTACGCCACGGCCCTACTCGCCCATGACCACACCGCTGATTGCCCCCTCGATCCTTTCCGCCGATTTCGCCAGGCTGGGCGAAGAAGTGCGCGCGATCGACGCCGCGGGCGCGGACTGGATCCATGTCGATGTGATGGACGGCCATTTCGTCCCCAATATCACCATCGGCCCGCAGGTGATCAAGGCGCTGCGCCCGCACAGCGCCAAGCCCTTCGACGTCCATCTGATGATCGCGCCGATCGATCCCTATCTCGAAGCCTTCGCCGAAGCCGGCGCCGATCACATCACCGTCCACCCCGAGGCGGGACCGCATATCCACCGCACGCTTCAGGCGATCCGCGCGCTGGGCAAGAAGGCGGGCGTGGTGCTCAACCCGGGCACCCCGGTCGAGGCGCTCGACAATCTGATGGATCTGGTCGATCTGGTGCTGGTGATGAGCGTCAATCCCGGCTTCGGCGGGCAGAGCTTCATTTCGTCGCAGCTCGCCAAGGTCGAGGCGATCCGCAGCCGCATCGACGCCACCGGGCGCCCGATCCATCTCCAGGTCGACGGCGGGGTCAACCCCGAGACCGCGCGCCAATGCGTTGAGGCCGGCGCCGACGTGCTGGTGGCGGGGTCGGCGACCTTCACCGGCGGGCCCGGTCGCTACGCGGCCAACATCGCCGCGCTGAAGGGCGCCTGATGGCAGGCGGCCTGCGCACGCTCAAGCGCGAGGAGCGCGGGCAGGGCGCCGGGCCAGCGACGGGGCCAAATGCGGGAGCAGGCAGCATCTTCCCGCTCGGCACCGACGAGGAGCCCACCGCGCTTGCGGCCGAGGATGCGACGCTCACCGAGACCGCGCCGCTCGACAATTCGCGCGCGCTGGCGCTCGCCGATTTCGCCCCCACCGCATCGGGTCCGGTCGATGCGGCGCTGCGCTGGGCCTATCGTATCGGCGTCCCCGGCGCGCTGCTCGCCGCGCCGTTCCGCAAGCCCGCCAAGCTGCGGCTGCTCGCCACGGTCGAATCGCCGCTCGCGGGCGACCGCGCCGCGGGGATGGCGCTGCGCGCGGGGCATTTTCTGGTCCACGGCGTGCGCGCGCCGATCGCGCAGATGGAATTCGGCTCCTCCGCCCGGCTGACCCCGCCCTTCGCGCGCGTCGTCCACGGCTTTTCCTGGCTGCGCGACCTCTCGAGCGCCTGTTCGCGCGAACAGGGCGTCCCCGCGGCGGAACGCGTGATCCTTGCCTGGCTCGATGCCAACACCGTGCGGCCCGGAATCGGCGCGGCGAAGAGCTCCGGTCTCCAGTTCGCCAATCCCGGCCGCGGCCCCGCCTGGAGCGTCGAGAGCACAGGCCAGCGGCTGCTCGCCTGGCTGGTCCACGCGCCGCTGGTGCTCTCAGGCGAGAACGAGGCGCTGCGCCCGCGCGTGCTCGAGGCGATCGCCGCGACCGCGCGCTGGCTCGACCGCCATGTCGAGCGCGCCGAGGACGGGCTGGGCGCGCTGACCGGCTGGTGCGCGATCACCGCCGCCGGGCTGCTGCTTCCCGATGGCCGTCCACGCCGGCTGTTCGGCGAGGCGGGCCTGCTGCGCGCGCTGGGCGAGGCGGTTTCCGACGATGGCGGGATGCTCTCGCGCAGCCCGATGGCGCAGATGGACGCGATCGCGCTGCTGATCGATCTGCGCGCCTGCTACGAAGCGGCCGGGCGCACCCCGCCGCGCGCGCTCGACACCATGCTGGCGATGCTGATGCCGCCGCTGCTGGCGCTGCGCCACGGCGATGGCGGGCTGGGCTCGTGGCAGGGCGCGGGCGCCACCTCAGCCGCCACGCTCGCCGCGCTGGTAAGCGCCAGCGGGGTCCGCGCGCGTCCGGGCAAGGACATGCGCCAATGGGGCTATCAGCATGTCGCGCATGGCCAATCGGTGCTCCAGTTCGACGCCGCGCCGCCGCCGCGCCGCCGCCACGCCCGCTTCGGCTGCGCCTCGACGCTGGCGTTCGAATTCTCCCAGGGGCAGCACCGGATCATCGTCAATTGCGGCGGCGCCGCGCTCGCCGGCGGGCAGGTGCCCGCGCGGATCGAACAGGGGCTGCGCGCCACCGCGGCGCATTCGACGCTGGTGCTCGACGATGCCAATTCCACCGCCGTCCTCATCAAGGGCGAGATCGGCAAGGGGGTCGAGGAAGTCGACATCACCCGCGCCGCGATCGAACAGCCCGCGCGCCGCAGCGGGCAGGCGGCGCGTAAGGGCACCAGGCTCGAGGCCTGCCACGATGGCTATGCCTCGCGTTTCGCGCTGATCCACCGACGCATCCTGGTGCTGTCCGAGGACGGCCGCGAATTGCGCGGCGAGGATGTGCTCGACCCGGCGGGCAAGCGCGGTCAGCGCGGCAAGATCGGGTTCGCGATTCGCTTCCACATCGGCCCCGGGATCGAGCTCGGCCTGTCCGAGGACCGCCGCGGCGCGGGTCTCGCGCTTCCCGATGGCAGCTATTGGCAGCTGCGGCTGGGCGGCGAGGAAGGCGAACTCGCGATCGAGGAAAGCCTCTGGGTCGATGGGCAGGGCCGCCCGCAGCCGATCCAGCAATTGGTCGTCGAGGGACTGGCATCGCGCAGCGGGGGACATTTCCCCTGGCTGCTCAAACAAATGGGATAAATGCGGTGAGCGAAGTGAAAATCGAACGGGCGCTGCTTTCGGTGTCCGACAAGAGCGGATTGGTCGAACTCGGGACGGCGCTGGCGGCACGCGGGGTCGAGCTGGTCTCGACCGGCGGCACGGCAAAGACGCTGCGCGATGCCGGGCTGAGCGTGCGCGACATTTCCGACCTCACCGAATTTCCCGAGATGATGGACGGGCGGGTCAAGACGCTGCACCCCAGGGTCCATGGCGGGCTGCTCGCGGTGCGCGACAATCCCGAACACGCCGCGGCGATGGAGGCGCACGGGATCGGTGCGATCGATCTGGTGGTGGTCAATCTCTACCCCTTCGCCGCCACCGTTGCCAAGGGCGCCGAGCGCCCCGAGATCATCGAGAACATCGATATCGGCGGCCCTTCGATGGTGCGCTCGGCGGCCAAGAACCACGCTTTCGTCACCGTGGTCACCGACCCTGCCGATTACGACGCGCTGACCGCGGAGATCGAGACAAGTCAGGGCGCGACCAGCTTCGCCTTCCGCCGCCGCATGGCCGCCAAGGCCTATGCCGCCACCGCCGAATATGATGCGATGATCGCCAGCTGGTTCGCGCTCGCCGATCAGGGCGAGATGTTCCCCGAGCGGATCACCGTGCCGTTCCGCAAGGGCCAGGCGCTGCGCTATGGCGAGAACCCGCACCAGAAGGCGGCGCTCTATCTCCCTGCCTTCGCGCCCAATGGGTCGCTCGCCGATCACGAGCAGGTGCAGGGCAAGGAGCTGTCGTTCAACAATCTCAACGATGCGGACGCCGCGCTCGAGCTGGTCGCCGAGTTTCGCGACGGGCCGCCCACGGTGGTGATCGTCAAGCACGCCAACCCCTGCGGCGTGGCGACCGGCGACACCCTGATCGAAGCCTATAAGGCGGCGCTGCAATGCGACAGCGTCTCGGCCTTCGGCGGCATCATCGCGGTCAACCGCCCGCTCGACGGGCCGACCGCCGAGGCCATCAGCGAGGTGTTCACCGAAGTCGTCTGCGCGCCATCTGCCGACGATGCCGCGAAAGCGGTGTTCGCTAAGAAGAAGAACCTGCGGCTGATCCTGACCGGCGATCTGCCCGACCCGGCGCGCGGCGGGATGAGCTTGCGCACCATCGCCGGCGGCGCGCTGTTGCAGTCGCGCGACGACGGGCTGATCACCGCGGCGCAGCTCAAGACCGTGACCAAGCGCGCGCCGACCGAGCAGGAACTCGCCGACTGCCTGTTCGCCTGGACCGTGGCCAAGCACGTCAAGTCCAACGCGATCGTCTATGCGAAGGACGGCGCGACCGCGGGGATCGGCGCGGGGCAGATGAACCGCCGCGATTCGGCGCGGATCGCGGCGCTCAAGGCGCGCGAAGCGGCGGAGACCTACGGCTGGGCCGAGCCGCGCACGCAGGGCTCGGCGGTCGCCTCGGACGCCTTCTTCCCCTTCGCCGACGGTCTGCTCGCCGCGGTCGAGGCGGGCGCCAGCGCGGTAATCCAGCCCGGCGGCTCGATCCGCGACGACGAAGTGATCGCGACTGCCGACGAGGCCGGGCTCGCGATGGTCTTCACCGGGATGCGCCACTTCCGCCACTGAGCCGCTTGCCTGAACGGCAGGCAACACCAACATTAACCGAGCCGCAAACTCGCCTGGTGTAGCCCGTGCTGGAACAAGCAGAGAAAGATCCCGCCATGACCCTCTCCTCCAGCAATCTCTACGTGAACTTCGCGCTCGGCTTCCTGATCGGCGGCCTCGCCGTCGCGCTCGGCAACCCCGAGCTCAGCGCGACTCTCACAAGCGCACTCGCGTAATCTTGCACAAAATGAGCCCCCGAAAACTCCTCCCCCTCGCCGCGCTCCTTCTCGCCACTTCGGCGTGCCAGCAGCCGGCGAATGCGGCACAGCGCGTGGTCGCTGCGCCGATGGCATCGGTGGTCGCGGATGAGGGTTCGGGGCTCGAGACTGCGATCTTTGCCGGCGGATGCTTCTGGACCGTCGAGGCGGTCTTCAGCCACGTGGAAGGCGTCCGCAGCGCGGTCTCCGGCTATCACGGCGGCACCAAGCGCCAGGCCTCGTACAATCTCGTGTCGAGCGGGATCACCGATCACGTCGAGGCGGTGAAGGTGGTCTACGATCCCGAGGTGATCCGCTACGACCAGCTGCTGCGGGTGTTCTTCTCGGTGATCGCCGATCCCACGCTCAAGGACCGCCAGGGCCCCGATCGCGGCCCACATTACAACGCCGAGCTGGTGCCGCTGACCGCCGAACAGCGCCGGGTCGCCAGCGCCTATCTCGCGCAGATGAAGCGCAGCGGCAAATGGGACGCGCCGATCGTGACCCCGGTCGCCCAGGCACGGACCTTCTACCCCGCCGAAGCCACGCATCAGGACTTCGCGCTCCGCAACCCGCGCCATCCATATGTCTTGCGCTGGGATGTGCCCAAGCTGGCGGCGCTGAAGCGGCTCTATCCGGGCGTCTATCGCGCCGAGTTCAAGCCCGGCTGATCCCGCGCCCCTGCTTGCAAGCTGGCACCACCCGGCTTACCTTCCAGGCATGGCCACACCGATACACAAGCATGCCGAACATTCGGGCGAGGATCTCACCGCCGCCGCGCAGCGCACGCTGACCGATGCCGGCGAGCAATGGACCGGGATGCGCGCCTCGGTATTCGAGGAGCTCGCCAGCCACGAACGCCCCGCTTCCGCCTACGACATCGCCGACAATCTCTCGGCCTCGCGCGGCAAGCGGGTGGCGCCCAACAGCGTCTACCGCATCCTCGACCTGTTCGTGCGCAACAACCTCGCCAACCGGATCGAGAGCGCCAACGCCTATCTGGTCAACACCCACCCCGGCTGCCGCCACGATTGCATTTTCCTGATCTGCGACGATTGCGGCAAGGCCAGCCATCTCGACGATCGCCGCGTGACCGATGCGCTGCGCGCCGCAGGGCAGGATGCCGGTTTCGCAGCGGTCCGCCCGGTGGTCGAACTGCGCGGACTGTGCCAGGCCTGCGCGGCCTGAGAGCCGTTCAAGCGTTCATCGACAGGCTCGAAAAGCCTGTGTAAGGCTCTAACCCTATGAGTCAGAAACCCCAGACGCCGCTGCTTGATACCGTCGACCTGCCTGTCGACCTCCGCAAGCTGGGCAAGGAACAATTGCGCCAGCTCTCCGACGAATTGCGCGACGAGGTTATCGATGCGGTCGGCTCGACCGGCGGGCATCTGGGCTCCGGGCTCGGCGTGGTCGAGCTCACCGTGGCGATCCACTACGTCTTCGACACGCCCACCGACCGGCTCGTCTGGGACGTCGGGCACCAGTGCTATCCGCACAAGATCCTGACCGGTCGCCGCGACCGCATCCGCACTTTGCGCCAGGGCGGCGGTCTGTCGGGTTTCACCAAGCGGTCGGAAAGCGAATACGATCCCTTCGGCGCGGCGCACAGCTCGACTTCGATCAGCGCGGCGCTGGGCTTCGCCATGGCCAACAAGATGCAGGGCCAGAATGGTCGCGGCATCGCGGTGATCGGCGATGGCGCGATGAGCGCAGGGATGGCCTATGAGGCGATGAACAACGCCGAGCAGGCGGGCAATCGCCTGGTGGTGATCCTCAACGACAACGACATGTCGATCGCCCCCCCGGTCGGCGGACTGTCCGCCTATCTGGCGCGAATGGTCTCGAGCAGCGAATATCTCGGCCTGCGCAGCCTGGCCTCCAAGGTCGCGCGCAAGATGAGCAAGCGGGTTCATTCCAGCCTCGAGAAGGCGGAGGAATACACCCGCGGCATGGTCACCGGCGGGACGCTGTTCGAGGAGCTGGGCTTCTATTACGTCGGCCCGATCGACGGTCACAATCTCGATCATCTGATCCCCATTCTCGAGAACGTTCGCGACAGCGAGCAGGGCCCGGTGCTGGTCCATGTCGTGACGCAGAAGGGCAAGGGCTACGCCCCGGCGGAGAACAGCGCCGACAAGTATCACGGGGTCCCCAAATTCGACGTCGTCACCGGCGAGAAGGCGAAATCCGCAAAAGGTCCGCCCGCCTATCAGAACGTCTTCGGCGACACGCTGGCCAAGCTGGCGGAGAGCGATCCGCGGATCTGCGCGATCACCGCCGCGATGCCGGGCGGGACCGGGGTCGATCGTTTCGCCGCGGCCCACCCCGATCGCACCTTCGATGTCGGGATTGCCGAGCAGCACGGGGTGACCTTTGCCGCCGGGCTCGCCGCGCAGGGGATGCGTCCCTTCGCCGCGATCTACTCGACCTTTCTCCAGCGCGCCTACGACCAGGTGGTCCACGACGTCGCGATCCAGAACCTTCCGGTGCGCTTCGCGATCGACCGCGCGGGGCTGGTGGGTGCCGACGGCGCGACGCATGCTGGCAGCTTCGATGTCACCTATCTGTCCACCCTGCCCAATTTCGTCGTTATGGCCGCCGCCGACGAGGCCGAGCTAGCGCACATGACCTACACCGCCGCCGAGTACGACGACGGCCCGATCGCCTTCCGTTATCCGCGCGGCAACGGCGTGGGTGTCGCAATCCCCGAGACGCTCGAGAAGCTCGAAATTGGCAAGGGCCGGATCGTGCGCGAGGGCAGCAAGGTCGCGATCCTTTCGCTCGGCGCGCGGCTGGGCGAGGCGCGCAAGGCGGCCGACCAGCTCGATGCCCGCGGCCTCTCCACCACCGTGGCCGACATGCGCTTCGCCAAGCCGCTCGACACCGCTCTGATCGACCGGTTGATGCGCAGCCACGATGTCGTCGTCACGATCGAGGAAGGCGCGGTGGGCGGTCTGGGCGCGCATGTCCTCACCCACGCCAGCGACACCGGGCTGACCGACAATGGCTTGCGGATCCGCACCATGCGGCTCCCCGATACCTTCCAGGACCAGAACGATCCGGCCAAGCAGTATGACGAAGCGGGGCTCAACGCGCCGCATATCGTCGAGAAGGTTCTGAACGCGCTGCAGCACAACAGCGCCGGCGTGGAAGAAGCGCGGGCCTGACGCGGTGGGGCTGCTGAAAGTCGAGCGCGCCGGCCACGTCGTGACGCTGACGATCGACCGGGCCGAGACGATGAACCCGCTTGGCGCCGCGGGCGACGGGGATGCCTTCGTCGCCGCCTGTGACGCAATCAATCTCGATCTCGAAGTGCGCTGCGTGATTCTGACCGGCGCCGGACGGGCGTTCTCGGCGGGGGGCGACATCAAGGCGATGAAGGAGCGCAGCGGCTCCTTCGGCGGCACGGCTCCGGGCCTGTCGGACAATTACCGAAACAATATCCACCGGATCCTGCGTGCGCTCTACGGCCTGCGCGTGCCCTTGATCGCGGCGGTCAACGGCCCGGCGATCGGGCTGGGCTGCGATCTCGCCTGCCTGGGCGATATCCGGATCGCGTCCAGCAAGGCGAAATTCGGAGTGACCTTCCTCAAGCTCGGCATCATCCCCGGCGATGGCGGCACCTGGCTGCTGCCGCGCATCATCGGCGAGGCACGTGCTTCCGAACTGTTCTACACCGGCGAGGTGATCGACGCCGAGACCGCCTGCGCCTGGGGGCTGGTCAGCCGCGTGACCGGACCCGAAGCGCTGATGGACGAAGCGAACACGCTGGCGGGCAAGATCGCCGCCATGCCCCCGCATGCGCTGCGCCACGCCAAGAACCTGATGCGTCAGGGGCGCGAGACCAGCTACGACACCGCGCTCGAGATGGCCGCGAACACGCAGGCGCTGATGCATCTGACCGAGGATCACATGGAAGGCGTCGACGCGCTGATCGAGAAGCGCGCGCCGCAGTTCAGGGGCCGCTGATTCGGGGTCCGCCGGGCTAGCCGACCCAGCGCCAGAGGCCGGCTGGTATACCCGCCAGCGGCAGGTGGACCCAGCTCAACAAGGCCCAGAGCACCAGCGCGGCGATCCAGATCCTCGCACCCGCAGCACCCAGCCTGCTCCAGCGCGGCCAGTAGGAGGTGTGCGCTTCCCAGGCCTGCCAGTCCTCGCCCATCAGCGCGCGCTTCTTGCGGTCCTGCAGATGCGCGCCGAGCAGCGCGAGGGTCAGAATCGCCAGCCCGACGACATTGGTGCGCCAGCTCCACCACAGGAGGATGTGCGACACCGCCCAGAGTGCGAAGCTCCACATCATCGGGTGGCGGGTGATGCGGAAGACGCCCTTGGGCGCGGCACGCGCCGCGGCGGCGGCGCCGGGGGTTGGCATCGCGGGATTGCCGGGGGTGAGCGAGCCGATCAGCAGCACCAGCGCAGGCAGGGTTATCAGCGTCGAGAGCAGCCAGCCGAGCTCGCCGCTGCCGCCCAGATCGCCGGGAGGCGCGGCCTTGAACGCCAGCACCATCCAGACGAAGGCCGCGAGGCTGACCAGCGTGTAGGCAAGCATGAAACCGTTCTGCCCGAGCTTCATCAGCCAAGGCCGCAGAGGGTGCGACATCGCGAAATGCGTGCCGACGAAGGCGAGGCTGCCGGCAATCAGCTGGATCAGCGCCGGGTCGAGTGTCCCGCCGCCCGCGCCTGTCAGCTCTCCGCCCATCGCCTTCCCCCCTATCCAGCGTCTATCCAGCGTCTGTCTAGCGTCCCCCGATACCGATCAGCTCGACCTTGAAGACCAGCGTCGCGCCGCCCGGGATCGGACCCTTGCCGACCGGACCATAGCCCAGATCGGCGGGGACCGCGATCTCGATCGTATCGCCCACGCCCATTTCGGGGATCGCCACCTGCCAGGCGGGGATCAACCGAGCGAGCGGGAAGGTCGCGGGCTCGCCGCGTTCGTAGGAGCTGTCGAACACCGCCCCGTCGATGAAGCGGCCCTCGTAATGGACGGTCACCTCGTCGGCGACACTCGGGCGCGCGCCGCTGCGGTCGCCCTCGAGCAGCCGCCAGCGCAGGCCGCCCTCCATCCAGTGCCAGCCGTCCGCAGCTTCGAGCCCGCCCAGATAGGCCTGCTGCGCGCTGTGCCAGGCGAGATCGTTCGAACGGTCGGGCGCTTCGTCCTGCGCGGTCGCGGCATAGAAGCCGACCGCCGCGAAGGCCGCGCCGAGCGCGATGAGGGTGGTCCGCATGTCTTTCAGGTCCTCACCAGTCGTAGGCCTTGGGCAGGGTGCTCTCGTCGAGATCGCGATAGCGCTCCTTGAGGCGGCTCTGGTGGTTGTCGAGCGGCTGTTCGACCCCGTCGATGAACACCCGCACCGGCATGGCGCCAAGCTCGAGCGGATCGCCGTCCCAGATCACCACATCGCCAACCGCATTGGGTGCGAGCACCCCCGCGCGCCCGCCCATGCCGCTGATCTCCGCCGGGATTGAGCTGATCGCGGCGAAGGCCTGGCCCCAGCTCAGCCCCGAGGCACCCGGCACCCGCGACAGCGCGACGAGATTGCCCGCATACTGGTTGAGATTGCGGGGATTTTCCATCGAGGAGGCGTTGATCGCCACCTTGACCCCGGCGGCCACCATGCGGCCGATGTTCGACTGCGTGCTGGCCAGTTCCTCGAAGTTCTCGGGCAGGTCGTCGAGACCGTCGGCGATCACCGGCACGCCCGAGGCCGCGATCTCGCGCGCCACCAGCCAGCCCTCGCTGGCGCCGACGAGCACGAGGTCGAGCGACGGGAATTCGCTGCGCAGCGCGAGGACGCTGCGGATGTCCGAAGCGCGTTCGACCGCGACATAGAGCGGCTGTTCGCCGCGAACCACCGGGACCAGCGCGGCGGCGTCGAAGCGGGTGAGCAGGACATCGTCGCCGCGCACCGCGTCATCGCCCGCCATGCGCGGATCGATCGGCAGATCGTCGCCGGTGCGGATATCGCCCGGGCGAGAGGCGCGGCCGGGAATGCTGGCGTCCTCGCCGAACTGAGTCGCCTCGCGCAGCGCGTTGCGCAGCAGCGCATGCGTCGCGGTGCGGCTGCCGCCCGCGAGCCGGGCGCCGCTCTCTCCCAGCGCCACGACCTGGAAGGCGCGGGGACGGACAACCGCCTGCGGGTCGGCGCCAAGATCGATGATCGCCCCCTGCCCGCCGAAGATCGAGCTTGCGGGCATGGTCACGCTGGTGGCGCGGGTCACGCCGGCGGCGCGGTGGACGAGAATGTGCTGCGAGCTGGGATTGATCGCGGGCGCAGCATCGAGCGCGGCGCTGAAGGGCGAATCGCCCGCCCGCGTGTCGTTCGATTCGCTGACCGCGCCGACGTCGGAAAGGCCGAGCGTGGTGACCGTGGCGAAGAGCCCGGGGGTGACCCAGCGGCCTTCGGCATCGATGGCGGTCCCGCCGGCAGCGGGTGCGCCGGCGCCGACCGAAACCACCCGGCCGCCGCGCACGACGACATGGCCATTCTCGATCGGCTCGCTTCCGTCGCCGGTGACGACGGTGGCGTTGGCGATGGTGAAATCCTGCGCGGCGGCCGGGACGGCGATGGCACAGGCCGCCGCGGCGGCGAGAAGCGTGCGCTTGATCATTTCACGTCTCCTTCACCGGGCTGGCCGAGCTCGAAATCGCTTACCGGGCGGCGCTTGCGGTCGAGCGCATCGAACATCAGCGCGCCGTCGATCCAGACCTTCTCGGGGCGCGAATAGACCGAGAGCGGATCGCCGTTCCACAGCACCACATCGGCCATCTTGCCCGCCTCGAGGCTGCCGGTCTGATCGGCGATACCCATCGCCTTGGCGGCGTTGAGCGTGATCCAGCCGATCACGTCGCCATCGGAAATCTCCATCCCCATCCGGCGTCCGGCGGCCTGCGCCTTGGCCGCCTCCTGGTTCAGGCGCTGGATGCCGTTGGCATCGTCGGAATGGATGACCACGCAGGCGCCGGCCTGGTTGAGCAGCGCAGCGTTCTCGAGGATGCCGTCATAGGCTTCCATCTTGAAGCCGTACCAGTCCGCCCAGATCGCGCTGCAGACGTCGTTCTCGCGCAGCAGATCGCCGATCTTGTAGGCCTCGACCGCGTGGTGGAAGGCGGTGACCTTGTAGCCCATCTCCTTGGCCATATCCATCACCAGCGCCATCTCGTCGGCCCGGTAGCAATGGTTGTGGATGAGGATCTCGCCGTCGAGCACGCCCTTGAGCGTTTCCTTGCCCAGATCGCGCTTTTCGCCGTCATAGGCCTTGGCATCGAGCCACATCTGCCGGTTGACCGCGAAATTGCCCATGCGGGTGGAGGGCATCCGCCCCCTGCCGCCGTAGACGCGCTTGGGGTTCTCGCCGCAGGCCATCTTCATGCCGTAGGGCGCGCCGGGGAACTTCATCCCCTGTACCGTCCGCGCGGCGACGTTCTTGAGCGTCACGGTGCGTCCACCGGTCAGATTGGCCGAGCCGGGCAGGATCTGCAGGCTGGTCACGCCGCCATTGGCAAGCGCGCGCGAAAAGCCCGGATCCTGCGGCCAGACCGAATGCTCCGCCCAGACTTCGGGGGTTGTCGGGCTGGTCGCCTCATTGCCGTCCGAATGGGCTTCGACGCTGGGGGTCGGATAATCGCCGAGGTGCGAATGGATGTCGATCACCCCGGGGGTCACGAACTTGCCGGTGGCATCGACGCGGTCGTAGCCCTCGGTCGAAAGCGAGGAATCGCCCACAGCGACCACCTTGCCGTCGCGGAACAGCACCGTGCCATTGTCGATCTGCCCGCCCGTGCCGTCGAACACGGTCGCGCCCACCAGCGCGATCGGGCGCCCGGGATAGGGGCGGTAGGTCGAGGCATAGGGCGAGCCGGTCTCGGCTGCAGTGCTGGACGATGTCGCGCTGCGGTCGGCGCCGTCGGTGGTGGCGCAGGCGGCGAGCGCGCTGCTCGCCAGCAGGCATGCCGCTAATCTGGCTGGAAGTCTCATCGTGCCCCTCGTTTCGTCTCGTGAAGTCGTAGCGGAATTGAAAGAGGCCGGAGCGTTGCGCCCCGGCCTCCTTGATAGCCTTATCGGCGATTGTTGCCGGGCGCACCGGGGATCTGTGGCGCGGTGGCGGGGTGTACCCCGGCCTCCTGCGCCTCGATCCCGGCCTGCTTCTGGCCCTCGAGATCGTCGCCGACATTGTCGTCCACCAGCGTGTCGAGATGCATCAGCTTCTTGATCAGCGGGCTGACCACCATGACCGCGACACCGATCCCGACCGCGTACCAGCCGACGGTGCTGTAGACGTCGAGCACGACCTGCTTGCCCGCTTCCTCGCCAACGCCTTCGCCCCCGGTCGCCGAAGCGATCAGGCCGGCGGCGAAATTGCCCGTCGCCGAGGCGAAGAACCAGGTGCCCATGATCAGGCTGGCCATATGCGTCGGGCTGAGCCGGTTCATTGCCGAAAGGCCCACAGGCGACAGGCAGAGTTCGCCGGTGGTGTGGAGCAGATAGACCAGGAAGATGAAGAGGACCGGGGTCGGGACGTTGAGACCTGCGGTTTCCGAACCCCACACCAGGACGAGGAAGCCGAGACCGACCTGGATGACGGCGAGCCCGAACTTGAGCGGGGTCGACGGTTCCAGGCCCTTCCGGGCCAGCGTCTGCCAGGTGAAGGCGAAGACGGGTGCGAGCAGAACGATATAGATCGCGTTGATCGACTGGAACATCGAGGCATTCACGCCCTGAGTGTCGACGTGACGGTCGGTGAACAGGTTGAGCGAAGAGCCGGCCTGTTCGAAAAGCGCCCAGAAGACGATCGAGGTCAGGATGAGGAACATCGCCGCGAAGATGCGGTCACGCTCGTCCGGAGCAAGTTTGGTGACTGCTGTGAACAGTACGTAGAGCACCAATCCGCCGCCGAACCCGCCGACCACGTAGCCGACCATCTCCTGATACTGGATCGCCGCCCAGCACAGCAGGACCATGGCCAGACCGGCACCGTAGATCGCCCATTCCTTGAAACCCTTGATCTTCTCCGGGTCCTTGGGTTCGCCCTTGCCGAGCAGCAGCGGCTTGCCGAGAACGAAGAAAACCAGACCGATCAGCATGCCGAAGCCGGCGAGGCCGAAGCCGTATTGCCAGCCATAGGTCTGGCCCAGATAGCCGCAGATGATCGACGCGGTCGCCGCGCCGACGTTAATGCCCATGTAGAAGATGGTGTAGGCCGGGTCGCGGCGGACGTCGGTGCGCGAATAGAGCTGGCCGACGATGACCGAGATGTTCGCCTTGAGGAAGCCCGAGCCCACGATGATCAGCGCCAGCGCAAGCCAGAACACGTTGATGATCGGATCGTCCTGACCGCCGCCGCCCTCGAACGCCATGAAGAAGTGGCCGATCGTCAGCAGGACGGCGCCGAAGAGCACAGCCTTGCGCTGCCCGATGTAGCGATCTGCCAGATACCCGCCGAGGACCGGGGTGATGTAAACGAGCGCTGTATAGGCGCCGTAGATGATCGAGGCCTCGCTGTCCGAAAACAGCCAGTGTTGCACGAGGTAGAAGATCAGCAGGGCGCGCATGCCGTAGTAGGAGAAACGCTCCCACATCTCGGCCATGAAGAGCAGGAACAGCCCCTTGGGGTGGCCGATGACCTCTTCCTGCGGGCGGGTGACGAGCACCATGCCGCCAATCAGGAAGCTGGCGAGAGCGATCACCGCCACCCTGAACGCCCACATCTCGAATGCGGAACCGAATGTGAAGAAAAGACCCTCGACCATGGAAATTCCAACCCTTTGCGTACCGACCTGATCTTGCGTGCCAGGCCTCCCAACCGCGCGCACCCTAGCGACTCGCGTCATCATGTGAAGCATTAGTTACATCGGCCACCGCTTGGGATGCGGATATCCGGCCCAGGTGGGAACCTTGCGCGCCGCGCTGTATTATGGCACTGCAGCAGCGTACCGTTTAGGAAATGCGATGAGCAACCCATCCAAGCCCGTCTATCTCAAGCTGCGCGACTTGATCGCCGCGGCGATCATTGATGGGCGCTATGCCGAGGGCAAGATGCTCCCCTCGGTGCGGGCGCTCGCGGCGGAGCAGGGAGCTAACCCGCTGACGGTTGCCAAGGCCTATCAGCAGTTCCAGTCCGACGGTCTGGTCGCGGTACAGCGCGGCGTGGGCATGTATGTCGTCGCCGGTGCCGCCGACCGGTTGCGCCGCAGCGAGCGGCAATCGTTCGTCGAGGAAGAATGGCCGCTCATTCGCGAGCGGATCGACCGGCTGGGGCTCGATGCCGAGGACCTGCTCGCTCCTGCCTGACCTCTTGCTGCCCCGGGGCGCCGCGTGAAATACATTCCTTTGTTAACTTGCCGCGACGGGACCTTTCTGGCAGGTCTGGGCCAAGGTCGGGACCGCGCGCCGGCCAACCGCCGGGTCGCACCACTGGAATTCAGCTGACATGCCGGACAGGCGGTCGGGAGAGCAACATGATACGATCCGAACTCCTGGCGGCGCTGGCAAAGGACAACCCGGACCTGCGCGCCGAAGAGGTCGAACAGGTGGTCGATATCTTCTTCGACGAGATCAGTCAGCGGCTGGCCGAAGGCGGCCGGGTCGAACTGCGCGGTTTCGGCGCCTTTTCCACCCGTGAACGCGAAGCCCGCAAGGGCCGCAATCCGCGCACCGGCGATCAGGTCGAGGTGCCGGCCAAGCGCGTGCCCTATTTTCGCCCAGGCAAGGAAATGCGGCGGGTCCTCAACGACGAATAGGTAGGAAGTGGCACCGGCCGAGACCGGTCTGCCTCACTCTCTCGCTTGTCGCCCCGCATCGGACTGGCTAACCCGCTCGCAAGTGCGGGTGTGGCGGAATGGTAGACGCCGGGGACTTAAAATCCCCTGATCCTTGATCGTGCGGGTTCGAGTCCCGCCACCCGCACCATTTCCGGTTAAAGATGGGCACCGCCTTCTTTGACCGAGCGACAGCGGCAGCACCGTGTGCGAGCGCGTCCTTGTCACCGGAAATCTCGATATGTTCTCCAACCCGAACTTCGCGGATGTATGCGCGTGCGATCTGCTGACGCGCCGTGTGGGCACTTTCCAACAGCTTCTGACAGACCAGCGCCCCAAACTTGCGAACGGCTGCTGGTGCTATCTGCGTAGGACCGCGCTCGACCTATTGACGCAGGACCTTGTGTGTTTCGTTGAAGCTATCGATTTCCACACGTCGCTTCTTGATGCGGCCAGCAATGTCCGGGTCACGTGCGGGCAAACTGACCGGATGCGAAAATCTCGCCTCCTTCGCGGCGTTGTCGAGGATCGAAGACCGCCGCCCAGCTTTTCCACGCCAATGCGGGCGCGGACGCTGGCGAGGGCGCGTTCCGGGGCTGAAGATCCGCAGCTGCTGACGGGTAAGAAGCTGCCCGCAACGATTACGCCGCCCAAGGTCCCGTGATCGCCATGGTTTTCGTGGGCGCATAGGCGTTGACGAAGAGCCATTTGCCATCGGGCGAGAAGCATCCGCCGGCCAACTCGGTCTGAAGTCGCAATCTGCCCAGATCATAGGCGTGGCCATTGGGCGTGATGCCCCGCAGATGGTTGTCCACCACCTCGGTATACTGGTCCTCGCAGACGATCAGGTGGCCATTGGGTGCAACGGTGAGGTTGTCGCCGTAATTGAACTGGTCCTCGCGTTCGCTCTCGAAGAACAGCTCGACGGCATCGGGCGAACCGCCGCGCCCGGGTATGAATTTGAAGATCTGGCCGAGCTTCTTCGCGCCGCCGTTGGTCGAGCAAACGAAGAGTTCGTCCGTGCCCATGTGGATGCCCTCGCCCCGCGCGACCGGGGTCGCGCCCTGTGCGAGCGCGCGGTGGCGCAGATCGTCCTTAGGCGCTTCGACCTCGTCCAGCGCAACCCAATCAACCGAATAGCGCCGACCGAGCGCCATCGCGGGGCCGTTCCAGTTGCGCGTGTCCGCGAGCCCCACGACCCGCATCGCTTCCAGCCGCCCACCCGCTGCAAGCTTGCCGGGGCTTGCGGGGATGAAGCGGTAGAGCACGCCGTCGTTGCGGTCCTCGGTCTGATAGACGATCCCGGTCGCCGGATCGACGCAGGCCGCCTCGTGGTTGAAGCGGCCCATCGCCTTGAGCGGCACGGGATCGACCAGGCCCGTCGCGGTGGCGGGCACCTCGAACACCCAGCCGTGGTTCTGCGCCAGCCCCTCGCCATAACGCTGCCCCGGGCCGGTGGGGGCTTCCTCGCAGGTCAGCCAGCTGCCCCACGGGGTGATCCCGCCCGAACAATTGCGGATCGTGCCCGCGAGACTGCGAAACTCGCGCTTGCGCTCGAGCGTCCGGGCATCGACCACGATATTGGTCGTACCGCCGGGCACGACCTGGCCATCGCGCGTCCCGTAGCCGGAGGCGAGCGGCCCGCCGGCGTCGTCGGTCGGAACCAGTTCGTGGTTGCGGATCAGCACGATCTCGTCATCGCCGAGCGGCAGACAGCCCATTCCGTCGGCCTTGTCGGGCACATTGCCACCATCGGCCATCGGGTCGCCGAGGCTGGAGATCAGCCGATACGAAAAACCTGCGGGCAGATCGAGCAGTCCCGCGGGATCGGGCAACAGCGGACCGTAGTCCGAAAAGGACGTGAGCGAGGACAGGGACGGAGCTGCCCGGCCCGCACAGCCGCTGAGCAGAAGTCCGGCGAATGCCGCGCCGGTGGTTCCGATGAAGCGGCGGCGATCGATGTTCATGGCGTCGTGATCCTTATGCAATGCTCAGCGCGGGTTCGCCCGCGGCGATGGTGGCCGTGGCCAGCGTGGCGATGGGCGCGTCGGGCGTGCTCACCGAACAGACGACCCTGAAGGCGCTCTCCCAGCTCTGCGGGGTGACCTCGCACAGCGTGTAGCCGCGCCGGTCGCCGGTGAACTTGAGGAACGGGTTGCGCTCGCGGATGCGATCCGCCCCGCTCCGGACATCGGCCCCGTCTCCGCCGGACGAAATCGAGGTGGTGACCAGCTCGACCGCAACCGCCTCGCCGTCGCCGCCGTCGGTGCGCAATTCGCCCGCGAAGGTCTGATGTTCGTCGCCGGTGAGGACGACCGCGTTCTTGCCGCGCAGCTGGCGCAGCAGCCGTTCGCGGGGGACATCGTAGGCGCCCCAGCTGTCCATGTTGCGGATTTCCTCCGGCTCGTCGCCGGTGCGGCGGTCGAGCGGCATGATCATCACCTGCTGCGCCAGCGCGTTCCAGCGCGGCCGGCGCTCGGCGAGGCCGGCGAACAGCCAGCGTTCCTGCGCCTCGCCAAGCACTGTCGCCGCGCGGTTCGTCACCACCTCGCAGACGGGCTTGAAGCCGTCGTCGCAGGGCTGGTCGCTCCGGAAGCTGCGCGTGTCGAGGACATGCAGATCGAGCAGACCCCCGAAACTGGCGCGGCGATAGGCGGCGATGCCGGTCTGTCCGGGGAGCGAACTGCGGCGCACCGGCATATGCTCGTACCATGCCTGCAGCGCCATCGCGCGGCGCAGCGCGAAGACTTCGGGCGGCGTGCCCTGCTGGTCCTGCAGCCTAACCCAATTGTTCTCGATCTCGTGATCGTCGAAGCTGGCGAACCACGCGGCCGCGGCATGCGCGGCCTGCAGGTCGGGGTCCATCTTGTACTGCGCGTAACGCTGACGGTAGTCGCCGATATCGTAGAGCATCTGCCCTTCATGCGCGCGGACGAAGCGGCGCGGCTGGCCGTCCCAGCCGATCGGCAAGGGCGAGCTGCGGTATTCGTAGATATAGTCGCCGTAATGGAAGACGAAGTCCGGATCCTCCGCGGCCAGATGGCGATAGGCGGTGTAGAGCCCATCCTCGTAATGCTGGCACCCGGCGACCGCGAAGCGCAGGCGATCGACCGAGGCAGCGGCGCCCGGAAGGGTGCGCGTCCTGCCGCGCATCGAGCGCTCGCGCCCGATCGCGAAGCGGTACCAATATTGCCGCCCCGGTTCGAGGCCGCCGACCTCGACATGCACGCTGTGGGAGAGTTCTGGGCGCGCGAGGGCGGTCCCGCTCGCGGCGATATCGCGCATCCGCTCGTCGCGTGCGACCTCCCATTCGACCTCGACCGGCGCCATCGGCATGCCGCCGTGCCGCTCGAGCGGGTCGGGCGCGAGCCTGGTCCAGATCACGAAGCCGTCCTCCGCAGGATCGCCTGACGCGATGCCGAGGCGGAACGGATAGGCGGTGAACAGCTGTTGTGCGCGCAGGATTGCCGGGCTCGCGGCAAGGATGGCCCCGGCGCCGAGGACGCCTCGACGGCTGATGCGGATGGTCATTCGGGTCTCCTGACGGGAGTGTATGTGTTTGGTCGCAAGCGCCGCTTCGCGAACCGGTATGACAGGACGGCGACACAATGTGAAACACAGTTGCCCGACACGCCTTGACGAGTCACACGTTATACCATCTCATTCTCAGTGTATAGCTGCGCAGGCGCGTTGCCCGCCATCCAGCCGATTGGAGATTCAAAATGCCCCTTCCCATACAGACGGCCGAGTTCTGGAATGACACCGCCGATCAATACGTCGCCTCCGCCGAACCCTTCACTGCGATGTTCTGCGAGGATGCGGCCGAATTGGCACAAATTGAACCAGGCTTGACCTTGCTGGACGTCGCCACCGGCCCCGGAGCACTCGCGCTGGCCGCCGCCCGGCGCGGGGCACGGGTGACGGCGATCGACTTCTCGCAAGCCATGGTCGATCGTCTCGCCGGGCGGATCGGCGAGCTGCCGATCGTTGCCCGGCAGATGGACGGACAGGCGCTCGCTCTGGATGACGCCAGCTTCGATCGCGTGTGTTCGGTCTTCGGTGTGCCTCTGTTCCCGGACTGGCGCGCGGGGCTGGCCGAAATTGCGCGCGTGCTGCGCCCCGGCGGGTTGGCGGTGGTGGCGACGGCCGACAATGGGCATGGTTTCGGCCCCAACCAGTTCCTCGCGATGGCGCGCGAGGAGGTAACGGGCGTTCCGGCGCCGGTGGAGATGGACGCCTGGGCCATTCTCGCCGACCGTGACCACTTCGCCAAAGAAATGCGGACGGCAGGGCTCGATCATATCGAGATCCACGAGAGAACTCACGTCTTCGAGGTCGACATGGCAGTCTTTACTCGGGACCATCCCATGATCTTGCGCAACCCCATGCTTGCTGGTCTCGCAGAGGCCGATCGCGACCGAACCATAGCCTTGGCCATCGAGCGAGCAGCGGGGCTATCGCACGATGGGAAGGCTCGCCTTCCCGGCACCGGACGCATCGCAACAGGAGCCATGCCGCGACTATGATACACCATAACATATCATTGACGCTCGGGCTGCGGCGGTTTAGTCCGCCCTGAACGAGCAGCAGTGTCGAAAATTTGGACTCTATCCTATGCATCCAGCCGTTCTCCAACATCGCGAAGGCGGCCCTGCGCCGAAGCCAATCGGGCTCGGTTGCAATCGGACCGTCCAATGCACGACCCAGCCAGACTCCCTCGGCGCAAACGAGCGGCGATGGCGCCGTGCGCACGACGAACCCGGCACCGCGCTCACTCTCGAAGATCGCGATATTTCTCATTTGGAATGGTCCATCGGCTGTCTGTCGGATCGATCCCTAGGGGTATCTCAACTTGGAGCAACAAACGGGCGGCGGCCTGAGAGACCGGCTCTCTCCGGCGTCGCCCTTGGTCGGCGTGACCAGCCGGGCGGCACGGCGCCCTTGGCTCGCCAGACCCGCGCACGCGCGGGAAATCCCCGATTATGCCCACTGAAGCCGGTTTCAACGCAATTACAACGCTGGTCACCATCCTCGCTCCCACGATGCACCCGTAGCACCAGCGCATCGCAATTCGAAGGATACACCAGTGACATACTCAGTACCCCGTCCGCGGGCCGCGCTTCATCTCGGCATCTCCATCTGTGCCACGCTGCTTCTGCTCGTTCCCATTGTGGATGCAGTAGAAGCCCGACCGCGCATTGCCGACGCTCCTGCGATCAAAGTGGCGCAGACGAGCGAAGAGAGTGGCCGGATCTGCGAATGGCGCAATGTCGGCCCCGCACATCACAACACGAAATCGCGCGGGACCAGATTCTGTCGCCCTGAGCCGAAGACCGCTCTCGCTGAGCGCGCTCCGGTCAAACCAGGCGAAGCAAAGCGCAATTGACGTCTTTCGAACGACAAAGGACAGCATCATGGCTCTCGCTGAATACATCTGGCTCGATGGAGCGGTTCCCACGCAGGCGTTGCGCGCGAAGACGCGCTTTCTCCCGCTCTCTGCAGAGCTCCCCGCGCCGGGTGACCTGCCGTACTGGAGCTTCGACGGCTCGTCGACCGGCCAAGCGGAAGGGTTCGATTCCGATTGCGGCCTCGTCCCCGTCGCGGTGATGCCCGATCCGCTTCGCTCGCCCGGCGACATTCTGGTCTTGTGCGAAGTGAGCGACGGCGATGGCCGATCGCATCGCGGCAACACCCGGGCTGGCCTGCGCACGGTGCTCGCCGCGGGCGCCGCGCTACGCGATGCCTGGATCGGTTTCGAGCAGGAATATGCGCTGATCCAGGACGGGCGGCCGCTGGGCTTTCCCGACCAGGGGCTGCCGCCGCCCCAGGGACCGTACTACTGTTCGGTCGGGAGCGATCGCGCCTTCGGACGCCAAATCGCCGAAGAGCATGCGCGTCTTTGTATCGATGCCGGGCTCATGTATTACGGCTTAAACGCCGAGGTGATGCCGGGGCAGTGGGAGTTCCAGATCGGCTACCGCGGCCTAGCGGAAGAAGATGCTGGCCTGCTCAACACCGCCGACCATCTTTGGATCGCGCGTTACCTGCTGCACCGGGTCGCCGAGCGGCACGGCGTGATCGCATCGTTGGCCAACAAACCGGTTGCCGGCGATTGGAACGGCTCGGGCATGCATACCAATTTTTCCTGTGCCGGCACCCGCGCTCCTGACGGAATGGCAGCGATCCACAAGGCCGAGCGTTTGCTGGCGCATGCTCACGAGGCTCACATCGCTGTCTACGGCGACGGCCTTGAGCAGCGGCTTACCGGTCTTCACGAAACCTGCTCAATCAGCGAGTTCAAGGCTGGCGGCGCGGATCGCGGGGCGTCGATACGGATCCCGCAGGATGTCGAGGGTAAGGGTCGGGGCTATTTCGAGGATCGCCGCCCCGGGGCCAATGCCGATCCCTATCTCGTCGCTGCGCGTCTCGCTGCAACCGTGTTCGAAATCGATATCGAAGCGGCGACCGGAATGGCCCTGGTCGCCTGACCGCGATCGCCCGACCGTCTTGGTCGCAGCCGGGCGCTTCATAAAAACAACTCCGGCGCCCGGCAGCCACATTGCCGAACAAGGAATTCGATCCCCATGAATGCCGTCATTGATCGTGCACAGCCGCGGAGACCTGCGCATTCCTATCGAAACCGGCAAGCATCTCGCTGCCGAGATCCCGAACGCGCGCTTCGCAGGGCTGGACAGCAGCAACCATCTGCTGCTGGGCCGCGAAACGGCCTCTGCCGAATTCGTCGCCCTGGTGCGCGATTTCGTCGCCAACTGAGCCGGTCGTCGGTCGCCGCATCAGGATTTCCACGCGGTACGCTGCGATTTCAACGCTGGCTCCAACGGCGCTTCCAACGGGCTCCCCCTACAAAGGCGCTCGGTGAAATGACGAGGAAGCGAGCGCCTGATCGATGGAACTTGAAACACGAATTGCTGCGATCGGTGCGCTGTGGTGCGATCTTTGCATTTTCGGCCCGGCCGCGCCGGCAATGCGTGTGCTCGACGGGTTGGGCAAGGTCCTGCCCGCGGGTGCTCGCATCGTCGTCATCACGGAAGACCCGGCCCAGCCGTTTTGCAGTGTGGGCGGAGCCAACGACCACGCGAGGGGAGAGAATTCCTTTGACCTAGAGCGCCTGGCGATTGTTTTTCGCCGTTGGCGCACGGGCCACGAGGTCCTGGTGCGGCGCGGCTGCCGAGTACAATCCTGTGAGGATTACACCGCGTTTGACGGTCGGAAGGGGCTCCTGATCTGCTACCGCAGCCTGACACTGCCCGACGCGCCCCGTCTGGTTCGCGCCGCGCGGATTATCGAGACCGCGGTTTCGAGCGAGCGGCATGAGGCAGGACCTTTCCCCAGGCCGCGGCTACGCCGTTCAATGCGGCTGAGCCCTCCTCGGCTCACAAGAGGCCAAGCCGCCCACGCTCTTCCCGCCCGGTGAAGGTCCAACACGGGTTTTCGGCCTTCGAAATCAGGCTTGCGCGATAGTAGGGCAAGCCCGTCCACGTTCATTTGGCCATAGGGCTATTTCTGACAGGGCGGCCTGCACTGTCGAACAATCCGATCTCGTTATCGACAACCGTCGAGGCGCAGGGGCAGGTAGGCTCTATGCGGCCAAGATTTGGCTGGGATGGCTCCGGCGTCGACGAGCCATGTTAGGCTAGGCTCAGAACCCATTAAGGGGATTCCCGGTGGCTCGATAATCTGATTCACTGGCAGCGCTGAGGAGGCGTTGTCTGGACCATGAGAAAGATGCGTGAACCAGAAGCCGGACTGAACGCAGACGCAGTTCTGCCAATCCACATTGTCCGCTTAGAGGCAAGGCAATGAGGCTGCCTAATGATCGGAATGAGGGCGCAAAGCGGACACGGCTAGGGGAGGGAGACGAGAATTTGCCGATGATTTGAGTGCCCACCTTTGTCCTTTATGGGGCGACACCGGGCCCGTCCAATCGAATTTCCGCTCTTCGCAGAATCGATAATTAGGGCGGCCTTAACCCTTTTCGGCCTAGCTGCATCTTGCGTCGCGCGACGAGACCATAGGGATGGCCTTGCCTGCGCTTCAGAGGTGGGCTCGCAAATGGATTCACTGTCGATCGACAGCACGGCTGGACGCGATGAAATCGCCGAAGCCGATCAGCGCGCTGCAAAGCGCTACACGTCGCTCATCCGCGCGGCGAAACTGGTGTCGGCGCATGGCGAATTCGTCTGCGTTATACGCGATGTTTCGAGCACCGGCATCTCGCTGCGCATGTTCCACGATGTTCCCGGCGACGAGATTATGGATCTCGAACTCCAGAACGGCGACCGCTACGAGTTGCGCAAGGTTCGCTCCAATGCGCGCGAGGCGAGCTTTACCTTTGCCGATGAGGTGGAGGTCGAGGGTCTGATCAGTGAGACCTGGAAATATCCCAAACGGCAGCTAAGGCTCAATCTGGTCATCCCGCTCAGCGTCACGACGCTCGCGGGTAAATGCGAGGCGGTCACCTCCAACCTTTCGCAGCAGGGCGCCTCGATCGAATGCGATGCGCGCCTGGCGCTCGATCAGACGGTCCGCCTTCAGGGCAAGCACATGCCGGAAGTCCGGGCTAAAGTGCGCTGGCGCAAGGACAATTGCTACGGCGTGGTGTTCGACAACACGTTCACGCTGCGCGAATTCGGTGTGCTGGCAGCCCAATTTCAATGCCCCTCTCTGGTAAGGAGCGACGAGGCCTGACGAAGCGCCCGGGGGACGCAGCGGCGCAGGCGGACGGCATGCCGCTGGCGAAGCGTCAGGCGGGCAAGAAGTCCATCGCCACGCCATTGATGCAGTGACGCTTGCCGGTCGGCTTGGGGCCGTCGTCGAAGATATGCCCGAGGTGGCCGCCGCAATCTCCGCAATGCACTTCGGTGCGCGCATAGCCCAGCTTGCGGTCGCGCGCGGTCCCGACCGCGCCGGGAACCGCGGCCCAGAAACTGGGCCAGCCGGTGCCGCTGTCGAATTTGGTCCGCGACGCGTAGAGCTTGTTGCCGCAGCCGGCGCAGGCGAACAGACCCTTGCGGTTCTCCTTGTCGAGCGGGCTGGAATAGGCGCGTTCGGTGCCCTCCTGGCGCAGGACGTAGAATTCGGCGCGGGTCAGCTTCTGGCGCCATTGCGCCTCGCTCAGCTCGACCGGAAAGCTGCGCGCCTCGGCGACGCCCGCGCCGCAGGCCGAAAGAGCGGAGAAGGCGATCCCCGTACGGAACAGCGTCAGCGCGCGGCGGCGATCCAGTGCGAAAGCGGGCGAGGGGTGATCATGGTCCATGCGCCCATGGATGGCAGATCACCCCTGAATAGCAGCGGAACGGCGACCGGCTCCCCGATCGGATGGCTCAGAATTCGGTGACTTCGACCTCGAGCTTGCGGAAGCCATGGACGAAATTCGCGCGGACCCGCTCGACATCGCCAGCGACATGGACCCGCATGCGGCGCTTGTGCATCTCCTCGAGCAGTATGCGCAGCTGCAGTTCGGCGAGCCTGGCGCCGACGCAGCGGTGGATGCCGTAGCCAAAGGCGAGGTGGCGGCGCGCGTTCTCGCGGGTGATGTCGAGCTTGTCGGGATTGTCGAACACCTGCTCATCGCGATTGGCCGACAGGTACCACAGCACCACCTTGTCGCCTTTCTTGATCAACTGGCCGAACTGCTCGGTGTCCTCGGTGCAGGTCCGGCGCATATGCGCCAGCGGGGTCTGGAAACGGATGCATTCCTGGACCGCATTGGGGATGAGCTCGGGGTTCTGCTCGAACAGCTTGCGCTGATCGGGGAAGGTGTCGAAGCCGTGGATGATCCCGCTCATCGTGTTGCGGGTGGTGTCGTTGCCGCCGACGATCAGCAGGATCAGATTGCCCATGAATTCCTCCGGGCTCTGCTGGTTCATCGCCTCGGAATGGATCATCATCGAGATCAGATCGGGCTGCGGATCCTGCTGCGCGCGCTCGGCCCACAGCATCTGGAAATAGGCTGCCATCTCGTGGAGGAAACTGCGCCGGAGCTGGTCGAGTTCGCGCACGCTGGCGAGTTCGGTGTCACCCGACCAGTCCGACCATAGTGTCAGCAGGCGGCGATCCTGCCAGGGAAAGCCGAACAGCAGCGCGAGCATCCCGGTGGTGAGTTCGATCGAGACCTTGTCGACCCAGTCGAACACCTCGCCGCGCGGCAGCGAATCGAGCAGCTCGCCGGTTCGCTGGCGGATATCCGCCTCCATCCGCTTCATTTCGCCCGGGGTGAAGGCGGGGGCCACGGTGCGGCGCTGGCCGGTGTGCTTGGGGCGGTCCATCGCGATGAACATCGGCAGTTCGAGCCGCTCCTCGACGGGGATGTCCTCGGCGCGCTCGAGAATGGTGATCCCGCCGTGCTCCCAGCTCGAGGAGAACAGGTCGGGGAGCGCCTCGATATGCTGGATCGCCTTGTGCTGGACCACCGCCCAATAAGGACCGAATGGGCTTTCGGGGATGTAATGCAGCGGTCCGGCCTCGCGCATCTCGCGAAAGATCGGCTGCCAGCGATCTTCGGCATAGATGTCCGAGCGGCTGACATCCCATTTGTGCGAATGGTGCATCCGCTGGTCGGGATGCTGGTCGAAATGCTCCTTGAGCGCTTCATATGCGCTCGGTTCCGTGCGGAACCGGGGCTTCTCGGGGGCGATGGTGGCCATGATACTCTCCCGCTCGGGACGACTCGTTGCGGTCGCCTCCGTGATGCCGGCGCACTATCCCGCCTAACTGACAAGTGTGTCAATAGTGCGTTGCAAATCGGGACTGAAGCGGCGCGCTACCGCCGGGCGCGAACCCAGTTCAATCCCTTGCGTGGTTTGCCCCTGGCTGTCGCCGGACCCGATTTCATCACCCGCCGCCGGAACAGCGTGGCACCGCCGCGCACGAAGATCGTCACCCAAGCAACCTGCCAGGCGATTGCGACCAGATGCGGCAACAGATCGGGCGACTGGGCGGCGCGGCCGACCATGGCGTAGGGCGAGGACAGCGGGAAGACCGCCGCGAACAGCTCCACCGGCGAACCGATATCGGTCATCGCGAAGGTGGCGAGGAAGAACACCGCGAGCTGCAGGATCGTGGCCGGCATCGACAGCGTCTGCACGTCGCGCACGGTGGCCGCCATCGATCCCACGGTGAGGAACACCGATCCGATCAGCAGATAGGCGAGCGCGAAATAGAGCACGAACAGCGCGACGAAGAGCGGCCAGCCGACCGCAGGGGTCGGCAGCGCGGCACCGGTCGCGGGTCCGAGCGCCAGCCCGGCCAGTCCAAGGCTGCCCCATACGGCGATCCCGACGAAGCTGATCGCCAGCATGGCGAACAGCTTGCCGACGAACACCGCATCCATCGGGATCGCCGCCGCGAGGATCTCGATGATCTTGTTGGCCTTTTCCTCGACCAGATTGGAGAGCACCATGCCCGCCAGCAGCATGGTCAGCAGGAACAGCAGGGTGATCGCCGCGGTTGCGGTTCCGGTCTGCGCGCTGCGGGTGCTCGCCATGCTCGACCGGGTCCGCTCGAGCGCGACCACGGGGTAGGCCGCATCCGGGCCCAGCGCCCGCGCCGCCAGCAGCGACACGCGGCCCTGCCAGCTCTCGATCTGGTCCTGCGTCCCGGTCAGGCGCGGCCGGGCCAGCGAGCCGGTCAGCACCGCGCCGAGATTGCGCGCGCGGTCCGAAAGAAGCGCGTCGGGCTCGGTTTCTCCGGGTGCGACGCGCTCGATCGGGGGGATGCTGATCAGCCCATCGAGTTCGCGATGCGCGCGGAGGATCGCCTCGGTCTCGGCGGCGGGCAGCATCACCGCCAGCCGCGGCGGCTCGGCGCTGTCGGCCGCCTTGGCGCCCAGCATGCCCGCACCGACGCTGATCGCCCCGAAGAAAATGGGGCCGAGCAGGAACAGCAGGAAGGCCTTGCTGAACAGGATCGCCTGGAAGTCGCGCCGCGCCACCACCCAGGCGGCCTGCCACAGCGACAACCGGCTCTTGTCGGTAGTGTTCATGCGTCGACTCCGGCGGCATTGTCTTGCTCGAGCGCGCGCGCGGCAGCGGCTCCGGCGATCTCGACGAAGGCGTCGTGCAGCCCGGCGCGTTCGACCGACAGCGACAGCACGCCCGCCTCGCCCTCGATGAGTTGCCTCAGCAGCATCTCGATCCCGCACTCGGGCACCGGGAAACACCAGAAATGGGCGCCGTTGGCCTTGATATCGTGACGCGCATCATCGGGCAGGGCGCTGCGCCAGCGCCCGTCGCGATTGCGCGTCTCGAGCCGAACCTGCGCGGGGATGCTGTCGCGCGCGGCGTCGACCGACCCGGCATAGGGCACCCGCCCTCCGGCGATGATCGCGACGTCGTCGCACAGGCGTTCGGCGTGATGGATGACATGGGTCGAGAAGATCACCGTGGTGCCCTCTGCGGCCAGCACGCGGATCATTGCTTCCAGCTTGCCCTGATTGATCGCGTCGAGCCCCGAAAAGGGCTCGTCGAGCACCACCAGCCGCGGCCGGTGGACCAGCGTGCCGAGCAGCTGGACGGTCTGCGCCATGCCCTTCGACAATTGCCGGATCTGGCGCTCGATCGCATGGCCAAGACCATGCGCCTCGAGCAGCGCGCGCCCGCGCCGGCGGCCCTCCTCGAGCGTCAGCCCGCGCAGCGCGCCCATGAAGGCGATCGCCTCGTCGCATTTCATCGTCGGGTAGAGCCCGCGCTCCTCGGGGAGATAGCCGATCAGCCGGGCGATATCGTGCGGACGATCATGCCCGAAGACGCGCCGCACGCCCTCGTCGGGATCGATGATCCCAAGCAGCATGCGCAGCGTCGTCGTCTTGCCCGCGCCATTGGGCCCGAGAATGCCGTAGATCGCGCCCTCGGGAACCGATATGTCGACCCCGTCCACCGCCAGCGTGCCGTCGAACCGTTTGACCAGCCCTTTCGCCTCGATCGCGAGCGGGCGTTCGCGGAGCGGGCGCTGCGCACCAGCGGAAGTTTCGCCTCGCGGGGGCGCCTCGGTCTGGGTAAGCATGACCACGGGTTACCCGCGACCCGTCGACAGGAGCAACAGCTAGTTTTGTCCTCGCCCGAGCATATCGCCGCCCTGCAGCAGGATCTGCGGGTCGAGGCGCGGCGGCTGGGCTTCGCCGCCTGCGGCTTCACCACGGCGGCGGGCGAGCCGTTTCGCACCGAGCGGCTCGAGCAATGGCTGGACGAGGGCCGCCACGGCTCGATGGAATGGATGGAAGCCCGCAAGGCGCAGCGCGTCTCGCCGCAGGGCCTGTGGCCCGAGGCGCGCAGCGTGATCGCACTGGGCATGAGCTACGCCCCGCCGAACGATCCGCTGGCGCTGGCGGACGCGCCCGACAAGGCGCGGATCTCGGTCTATGCGCAGGGGCGCGACTATCACGACGTCGTCAAGAAGGCGCTCAAGGCGCTTGCCCGCTGGCTGGTCGCGCGCGAACCCGACAGCGAGCTCAAGGTCTTCGTCGACACCGCCCCGGTGATGGAAAAGCCGCTCGGGCAGGCGGCGGGGATCGGCTGGCAGGGCAAGCACACCAATCTTGTCAGCCGCGAGCATGGCAGCTGGCTGTTCCTCGGCGCGATCTATTCGACGCTGTCCTTCGCGCCCGATGCGCCGCTGCGCGACAGCTGCGGCTCGTGCACCGCCTGCCAGACCGCCTGCCCCACCGACGCCTTCCCGGCGCCCTATCGGCTCGATGCGCGGCGCTGCATTTCCTACCTCACGATCGAGCACAAGGGGCCGGTCCCCGAGGAATTCCGCGCCGCTCTGGGCAATCGGATCTACGGCTGCGACGATTGCCTGGCGGTGTGCCCGTGGAACAAGTTCGCGCAGACCGCGCAGGCGCATGCCAGGCTGCTGCCGCGCGAGGAGCTGGTCGCGCCCGATCTGGCGCGGCTGCTCGCGCTCGACGATCCCTCGTTTCGCCAGCTGTTCTCGGGCAGCCCGATCAAGCGGGTCGGACGCAACCGCTTCGTGCGCAATTGCCTCTATGCGGCGGGCAACAGCGGGCGGCGCGAATTGCTGGCGCAGGTCGAGGGTTTGCGCGCCGATCCCGATCCGGTGGTTGCGGAAGCGGCCGACTGGGCGGCCGCGCGGCTCAGAGCAGGTCCTTGAGCGGGGTCTCGGGGTCGGCGAGCAGCGCGGGGTCGACCACCGCGCGCGCCTCGATCAGCTTGCGCCCCTGGACATAGTCGCGGGTGGTGTTGACGCAGTCCAGCGCGACGACGCGCCCTTCGCGCAGATAGATCACCGAGAACTTGCGCCAGTCGGGATCGCCGCGCACGACGACCGCATCGTGGTCCATCGACAGGCCCACGGTCTGCAGCCGCAGATCATACTGGTTCGACCAGAACCACGGCACCGCGTCGTAGGGCTGCTTGTCGCCCATGATCGCCTTGGCGGCGGTGGTGGCCATGTCGTTGGCGTTCTGGACCGATTCCAGACGGATGACCGTGTTTTCGGCATAGGGGTTGGCATGCGCGGCGCAGTCGCCGATCGCGTAGACGTCGTCGATCGAGGTGCGACAGAATTCGTCGACATCGACGCCATTGGTTCCCGCAGCCCCCGCAGCGATCAGCGGGCCGACCGCCGCGACGATACCGATGCCCACCACCACGATCTCGCAGGGGAAGCTCTCGCCATTGTCGGCGAGCACGGAGGTGACGCGCCCGTCCTCGCCCTCGATCCGCTCGACCCCGGTCGAGAGCCGCAGCTCGACGCCCTGGCGGCGATGCTCGTCCTGATAGAAAGCGCTCAACGCCTCGCCCGCGACGCGTCCGAGGACGCGGTCCTGGTTTTCGAGCAGCGTGACCGAACAGCCCAGCTTGCGCAGCACGGCGGCCACTTCGAGGCCGATATAGCCGCCGCCGACCACGACCGCTCGCCGCGCGCCCTTCTCGATCTGCGCACGCAGCGTGTCGACATCGGTGCGGCTGCGAATGGCGTGGATGCCGGCAAGGTCGGCGCCCGGGCAGGACAAGCGGCGCGGGTCGCCGCCGGCAGCCCAGATAAGCTTGCGGTAGCCGATCCGGCGTCCGTCGCCGAGGACGACTTCGTGCGCCAGCGAATCCACCTCGGAGACATTGGCGCCCAGCTCAATCTCGATGCCGCGCTCGGCCCAGAATTCGGGCTTGCGAATCATGATGCGCTCGAGCGGCTTTTCGCCGGCGAGATATTCCTTCGACAGCGGCGGGCGCTCGTAGGGCGGCGTCCGGTCGCGGGTGATCATCAGGATCGACTGATCGTGACCCTGCTGGCGCAAGGCGATCGCCGCCTGCGCGGCTCCATGGCCCGAGCCCACGATGACGATATCGGCGCTATCCATCGCCGAGCGATGTCGCGGTTATGGCCAGGCGGGTCAAGCCGCGCCTAACGACACAGCAGATTGCGCGCCATGCTGGCGACCTGCGCGAGCACTGCGGGCGCGACCGGCGTCTGCGTCTGCGCGCGCCCGATCATGGTGCGGAACTGGCGCACCGCGACCACATGCTCCGCAGCCCATTTATCGACCATCGCCGGCATGTCCTCCTTGGCGCCCTTGCGGCGCGACAGGCGGCGCAGGAAGTCGAGCCGCATCTGCTGGAAATCGCGCGCCAGACCGGCGACGAGCAGGCGTTCCCAGACATCGGCGGGATTCATCATCGCCGAGGTCGCCTGCGCCCAGTCGAGCCCCAGAGAGGCTCCCAGGCCGGTGAAGGCCTTGGTCAGGTCCAGAGGATCGATCTCGTGCTCGCGCGCCAGCTTGGCGAGCCCGACCGCGCCGTCGAGCTCGAACAGATGCGCTACCCGCTCCGCGAGGTCCGCCGGCGCACCGGCATCGGAGAGCTCGTCGGACAGCCGGACCGATTGCTGGCGGCTTTCCTCCGCAAGCAGGCTGGCGGAAGCGTCGGAAAGCGTCCGCACCCCCGGGCCGAAGGCTTCGAGACTTTCGCCGGGGTCGGCGGCTCCGACGCCGGCGCTGAGCAGATCGGCCATCTGCATCCGCATGCCCTTGGCGGTGCGGTCGAACAGCAGCAGCCGCGCGCGCTCGGGCATGGCCGCATCGTCGATCGCAGCCCAGAGCGAATCCAGCCCGAACAGCTTCTCGGCGACCACGAAAGCCCCCGCGACCTGGTCCAGCGTCACGCCTTCCTCTTCGGCGAGTTCGAAGGGGTGCACCAGACCGATGCGGTTGACGATCAGATTGGCAAGCTTGGTCGCGATCAGTTCTCGGCGCAGCCGGTGCGTGAGGATCTGGGGCTTGTAGCGATCGCGCATCTGCGTCGGGAAGGCCTTGAGCAGCATGGGTTCGAGCGCTGCGTTCTCGGACAGCGGGCTCGTCTCGATGGCATCCTGCAGCGCCAGCTTGGTGGAAGAAAGCAGGACCGCCAGCTCGGGGCGGGTGAGCCCCAGGCCCTCGCTAGCCCGGCGACCGAGCACGTCGTGATCGGCCAGCCCTTCGGTCTTGCGGTCGAGCTTGCCGTTTTCCTCGAGCGTCTCGATCAGCCGCAATTGCGCTTCGGCAGAGCGCGCGCCGCCGATTTCCGCCACCGACAATGCGAGCGCCTGCAGGCGATTGTCTTCGAGCACGAGTTCGGCGACTTCCTCGGTCATCTCCTCGAGCAGAGCATTGCGCTTGGGTTCGGAAATGCGCCCCGCGCGCCGGGCGGCAGCGAGCGCGATCTTGATGTTGACCTCATTGTCCGAACAATCGACCCCGGCCGAATTGTCGATGAAATCGGTGTTGATCCGCCCGCCCTTGAGCGAGAACTCGATTCGCGCCGCCTGCGTCCCGCCCAGATTGGCGCCTTCGCCGATCACCCGGGCGCGGACATCGTTCGCGTCGATGCGCACGCTGTCGTTGCTCGGGTCCCCGACCTGAACATTGTTCTCATGTGCGGCCTTGAGATAGGTGCCGATGCCGCCGAACCAGATCAGGTCGACCGGCGCCTTGAGGATCGCCGAGATCAGAGTTTCGGGATCGATCTCCTTCTGGTCGATACCGAGCGCCTTCTGCGCCGCCTTGGACAGCTTGAGGCTCTTGGCGTCGCGCGGGAACACGCCGCCGCCGCGCGAGATCAGATCCTTGTCGTAATCGTCCCAGCTCGACCGGGTCAGCTCGAACAAACGGCTGCGCTCTTGCCAGCTGGCGGCCGGATCGGGATCGGGATCGATGAAGATATGCCGGTGGTCGAAGGCGGCGACCAGCTTGATGGTTTTCGACAGCAGCATGCCATTGCCGAACACGTCGCCAGACATGTCGCCGCAGCCAACGACCTCGATCGGATCGGTCTGGACGTCGATACCCATCTCGCGGAAATGCCGCTGGACCGAGACCCAGGCGCCGCGCGCGGTGATGCCCATGGCTTTGTGGTCGTAGCCGTTGGAGCCGCCGCTCGCGAAGGCATCGTCAAGCCAGAAGCCGCGGTCCTCGGCGATCGCGTTGGCCACATCGGAGAAGCGCGCGGTGCCCTTGTCGGCGGCGACCACAAAATAGGGGTCCTCGCCGTCGAGGATGACGACATCCTCGGGATGGACCACCTCGTCGTCGACAATGTTGTCGGTGATCGACAGCAGCGTCCGGATGAAGACTTCGTAGCTGGCCTGACCCTCGGCGGCCCAGCCATCGCGGTCGGCGATGGGATCGGGCAACAGCTTGGGATAGAAACCGCCCTTGGCTCCGGTCGGCACGATGACCGCGTTCTTGACCCGCTGCGCTTTCATCAGGCCCAGGACCTCGGTGCGGAAATCGTCGCGCCGGTCGGACCAGCGCAGGCCCCCGCGCGCGATCGCTCCGGCGCGCAGGTGGATACCCTCGATCCGCCGCGAATAGACAAAGATCTCGCGCCAGGGGATCGGCCGCGGAAGGTTGGGAACGAGCGCCGATTCGATCTTGAACGCCAGCGCTTCGTTGCCCGCAGGCGCGAAGGCATTGGTGCGCAGAATCGCGTCGATCAGCGCGTTGTAGAGCCGCAGCAGACGGTCGTCGTTGATCGCCTTGACCTTGGCGAGGCCGCGTTTGACCGCCTCGCGCGCATCCTCGATCGCCTGCTCGCGGCCCGGGCCGAAGGCGGGATCGTGGCGCGCGGTGAACAGCGCGATCAGCGCGCGGGTGACATCGGGCGCACCGCGCAGCGCGTCGACCACGGTGTAGATGGTGAAGCCCATCCCCGCCTGGCGCAGATAGCGATAGAAGGCGCGCAGCAGATCCGCCTCGCGCGCGCTCAGCGAGGCTTCGGGAACGAGGCGGTTGAAGGGATCGCTTTCCGCCTCGCCGTTGAGCACGGCGGCGACGGCCTGCTCGATTTCCTCGGCCCGCTCGACCAGTTCCTCGGCCTCGACGCCCGAGGAGAGCGTCAGGGCGAAATCGTGGATCGTGCCGAGCTTGCCGTCGTCGAGCACGGTGGGCATTTCGGTGTCGACGTGGAAACCGAAGTTCTCGAGTGCGGGCACGGCATCGGAAAGCGGCATGCTGCCTTCGGCCTGATACAGCTTGAGCCGCAGGCACTGCGCGCCGCTGTTCTGCTGGCAGAGATAAATCCGCGCATCGCGCTGCCACTGATCGCCGCGCTCGGCATGAACCCCGAGCGCTCGCAGGCGGGTGATATCGGTCGCCGCCTCTGCGGGGCCGAACTGGGCGCGAAATGCGGTCGGGAAGGCCTCGGCCCAGCGCGATGCGATCGCGGCGGCGCGGTTCGCCTCGCCCAGCGTCGCCAGCTCGCTCTCGACCGCTTCGCCCCAGCCGCGCAGCATCGTCTGCAGCCGCTCGTCGAGCGCCTTTTCGTCGGGCGAATCGCTCCCATCGCGGATGTCGAGCACGAAGCGCAGCATCGCCAGATTGCCGCCCTCGACTTCGAGGCTCCAGTCGAGCAGTTTCGCGCCTGCGCCTTCCTCGAGCAGCGCCTGGATCTGCAGGCGGACCTGCGTCGCCAGCATGTCGCGCGGCAGCCAGACGAAGGCGAACAGGTGCCGCGCCAGCGGCGCCTCGACCAGTGCCAGCCGGGTGCGCGGGCGATCGACCAACGCCATCATGGTGGTGGCGACGCGTTCGACATCGTGATCCGAAAACCCGATCAGCAGATCGTGCGGCAGCGTCGTCAGCGCATGGACCAGCGCCTTGCCGGCATGGCCGCCGACATCGAAATCGAGCCGCTCCATGATCGCATCGACCTGGGCTCGCAGCCGCGGAACGGTGCGCGGCGGCGCAGCGAGGGCCGCGCTGGTCCAGACCCCGGCATGGATCGACAGCGCGACGGTCTTGCCGCTCTCGCGGCGCGGCACGATGAACAGGTCGAGCGGGACCCGGCGATGGACGCGGGCGAGGCGGTTGGCCTTGATGATCAGCAGCGCGCGGGCCTTCTCGGGGTCGTCGAACCAGGCGAAGGCGCGGTCGTAGGAAGTGTCCGCGAGCAGGTCCTGCGCGCTCTTGCGGCAGATGCCGTGCGCGGCGACGACGGTCCCGTCGCGGTGACGCTCGAGATGACCGAGCTGGGTCAGCATGCCGTTGTTGAGCCATTCGAGCAGCGCTGTGGCTTCCTCGTCCTCGAGCCGCTTGGCGTCGGCGAGCATGACCTCCTGCAATTGCGGCCAGTCGTTCACCGCAGCCCGGACATCGGCCAGCGTTTCGCGCAGGGTCGCCAGCAATTCGCGGCGCTGGCGGGCATCGACCCGCGAGGTCTCGATGTAGATCATCGATTCGTAGGCCGCGTCGTCGGGATCGCTGTCGAGAACCCGGGTCAGCTCTTCGTCGCCATTGCGTTCGACCGGGACCACCGGGTGCACCAGGCGATCGATCGCCAGCCCGGTGGCGGCGATGGCGTTGGCGGTCGAATCGACCAGGAACGGCATATCGTCGTTGACCAGCGCGATACGCATGAAGCGGCGCTCTTCGGCGGCGGATTCGAGCACGATGGCAGCGCGCCCCGGCTGGCGCTGAAACCCGGCTTCGGCGACGAAGCGGGCAGCTTCCACGAGCCGGTCGCGGGCCATGTCGCCATCGCCGGGAAGGAGCGATTCCTCCATGCGCGCGGCAAGCGATTCGACCACTCCGGCGGGAATGGCGGGTTTCTGCCCTTTGGCAGCTTTAGTCGAACCCATGTATCCTCTCAGCGGGCCCTCTCTCATCGGCCCGGAATGGCTGCAGCGCGGTGTTTGCCGCGCCTGACGTGTCCGCCCCTAGTCCGGTCCTCGCGCTGCCGCAAGCAAGGCTCGCAGGGTCGCGCCGCAACCTTTGGCGGAAAGGGTTGCGGCGTTGCTTGAGCGAGACGGAGCGACCCGAGGACGGCCGGGCGAGCGGGCGGGCAGGGTCAGTCTTGCAGCGCGTCCATCGCCAGTTCGAGCGAGCGGGTCCGCGCTTGGGGATCGAAGGTCGCGCCCGCCAGCATGATCTCGTCGGCGCCGGTGCGAGCGACGAAGCCCTGGATCGCCTCGCGCACCTGCGCCGGCGTGCCCACCGCGCTCGCCTGTCCGATATGATCGAGCATGGCGCGGGCGTTGGCGGGCAGCGTGCCGCGATAGCCCTCGATCGGCGGCGGCAGCTTGCCCGGCGAGCCGGTGCGCAGCCGGACGAAGGATTGTAGCTGCGAACTGGCGATGCGTTCGGCCTCGGCTTCGTCCTCGGCGCAGAAGAGATTCATCGCAGCCATGACATGCGGGCGGTCGAGCGCCGCCGAAGGCTCGAAATTGCGCCGGTAGAGCTCGAGCGCGGCATCGAGATGGTCGGGCGCGAAATGGCTGGCGAAGGCATAGGGAAGACCCAGCCGGGCGGCGAGCTGCGCCCCGAACAAGCTCGAGCCCAGCATCCACAGCTCGACATCGGCGCCCTGTCCGGGTGTCGCCTGGATCGGCAGGTTCGGATCGCCTTCGAGATAGGCGCGCAATTCGACCACGTCCTGCGGGAACATTTCGGCGGCGCGGTGGAGGTCCTTGCGCAGCGCGCGCTGGAGCTCGGGCCCGGCGCCGGGTGCGCGGCCCAGCCCGAGATCGACGCGGCCCGGGAACAGCGCCGCCAGCGTGCCGAACTGCTCGGCGATCTGGAACGGGGTGTGGTTGGGCAGCATGATGCCGCCCGAGCCGATCCGGATGCTCGAGGTGGCATTACCGATATGCGCGAGCACGACCGAGGTCGCGCCGCCCGCGATTCCCGCCATGGCGTGGTGTTCGGCAACCCAGAAGCGCGTGCAACCTGCCTTCTCGGCGACGCGCGCGAGATCGACCGCGGCGGCGAAAGCCTCTTCCAGCGATCCGCCTTCACGCACGGGCACCAGGTCGAGAATCGAAAAATCGGTCATTGCGGGGAATTTCCTTCGGCGGACAATTGCGCGAGATAGGCGCGCGCGCGGTCTGCTTCCGCGCCATCGGGAGCGACGAGCAAGACCGATTCGAAACTGCGCCGCGCATCCTCGGTGCGGTTGGCGAGCGCGGCGATGACCCCGGCTTCGAGCCCGACGGCAGGATCGCGCGGCGCGAGCACCGCAGCCTGCTCGACCTGTCGCTGGGCTTCCATCAGCCGTCCCAATTGGCGCGACAGCTTGGCCGAGAGCAGCCATGCACGCGGATCGCCGGGGCCGGCTTCTCGCGCGCGGTCGAGCGCGGCCATGGCGTCCTCGGGGCGTTCGGCGGCGACCAGCGCCCGCGCTAGATCGATCTCGAGACCGGCGGCGATGTCGTTCTGCCCGGCGATGTTGGCATCCACGATCGCGCGTTCGAAATGCGGAATTGCTGCACTCGCCTCCCGCCCCGCCATCGCGGCGTTGCCCGCCATCGCGCCGAGCCGCGCGCGATAGGTCGGGTTGTCGTCGCCCACCTCGCCACGCGCGACCGCGAAAATGTCGCGCGCCTCGGGGTAGCGCTCCATCCGGACCAGCGCGAGACCCTGGCAATGCGCCGCCTGCGCGCGTTCCGCATCGCGCGCATTGGCGCGCCAGCTGGTCGCACTGTCATAGGCCGATTCGGCATCATCGGCGGCGAGTCGCAGGCATTCGACGAGGCGCGAGGGAGTCTGCGCGGTCCGCGGCGCGCTGGCTGCAGCGCTGCGCGCGCGCTGCTCCTCGAGTTCGGGGGGCGCCCCGAGCGGCGGTGTCGAGGCGGGATTGGGCCCGACCTGCATGGCAAGCAGAAGTGCGGCGGCGATGGTCACGTGTGGCTCCCTTTGGCACTGAGGGTTTCGACCTGTCTCAGCAGGAGCGCGATATCGGAATCGCGCGACAGGCGGTGATCGCCGTCCTTGACGAGGGTGACCTGTATATCGTCCGAACGCAGCGCCTTCGCGAGGCGCAGACTGATCTCCCAGGGCACGTCGCTGTCGCGCTGGCCGTGGATCAGGCGGACCGGACAATCGAGCGCGATCGTCTCTTCCAGCAGCAGATTGGCCTGGCCATCGGCGAAGAAGCCGGGGTGAAGCGGGGTGGGTTCGGGGCCGTAGGGGTTGGGATCGAGCAGGGTCTCGCCCGCCTCGAGCCGCGCCTTGTCCTGCGCCGAGCGGCCCCACTGCGTGAAGTCGGGCGCCGCGGCGATGCCGACCAGCCCCGCCAGCCGCGCGCCCAGCGCCTCGCCGACCAGCAGCATCAGCCAGCCGCCCATCGACGAGCCGATCACGATCACGGAGCCATCGATCAGCGCTTCGATCAGACCGAGAACCTCGTCACGCCAGCGCGTCAGAGTCCCGTCGGCGAATTGGCCCGAGCTTTCGCCGCAGCCCGAATAGTCGAACAGCAGACAGGTCCGGTTTCGCGAGCTGGCCCAGTCGAACAGTGCAGTCGCCTTGCTCCCTGCCATGTCGGACATGTAGCCCGGCAGGAATACCAGCGCCGGCCCGCTTCCGCGATTGATCCGGTAGGCGATCCGGCGGCCATCGGGGAGGGCATGGAATTGCGGGGTGTCGGTCATGGACGCGCGCTTCTCGGCCCCGCGCGCCGCGAATGCAACCGTCAGAGCACGCTCGCACAACTCAGTCGCGCAGGAAGATCGCCTCGATCGGCATGTCGAACACATCGGCGATGCGGAAGGCGAGCGGCAGCGAGGGGTCGTAGCGCCCGGTTTCGATCGCGTTGACGCTCTGGCGGCTGACCTCAAGCCGGTCGGCAAGCGCCTGCTGACTCCAGTCGCGCTCGGCGCGCAGGACCTTGAGGCGGTTCTTCATACCGCGCCCCACGAACCATATTCGATCCGGTTGGACAGCGCGCCGACGAACAGGCCGAGAAACCATGCCACCGCGACCCAATAGGCGTCGAGATGCGGCACCACGTCCGCGGCTTCGAGGAACCCCCAGACCGTCGCCGCGCTGAGCGCGATCCCGGTGGCGATAAGCGACTGGCGCACGACCAGCATGCGGATGAATTCGTCCTGCTCCTCAAGGATCAGCCGGCCGACCGCCCAGAAGATGCCGATCACCGCCAGCCCGGGCAGCACCGCCAGCACCGAACGCAGCGCGAAGGCGGGTTCGCTGTCGGCGGTCGCGAAGGTGAGGACGCCGAAGGAGAGCAGGTACAGCGCGGTGAACAGCGCCACACGCTTGGTGTAGCGCTTCTGGGCTTCGCCCTTGCCGCATAGGCTGCCCGCCGATCCGTCGCGGCGACGTCCGGCGGCGCGCATCAGCGGGATCGTCTGGATTACGGGGACCAGCATCAGCACCAGCGCGGTGTCCGCATCGATCGCGCCGCTCAAGGCGAGACCGGCAATGGCGCCCAGGGTGCCCAGCAGCAGGCCTGCCCAGAACCGCGCCGATCGTCCGGTGCTCTTTTCTTTCGTTCCGCTCATGCCCGGTTGCTCCGAAGGCGGGCGACGGCGCAGCTGCGCGATTTGAACAGCGACACTACCGCGAGCACGGGCAGGACGATGGTCAAGGTCCGGGCCGATTCCGCCGGAATGAGGTGGACGCGGCCCGCAATGGCTACCGCGATGATGGCGGCGGCCCAGCAGAATGCCTTGGTGATGGTCGACATTGGTCAAGCCCCCTTGTAAGTTGGTAAAGCTTACTTGTCATATGTGGACGCTCTGTGTCAAGCGTGCTTTCCATGGCGCCTCGGCGAGGGATCCCTCCTGGCATTCCTGTCACGATGCAGTCACAGCGCGGGGTCACTGCGCCGTGACTCTGGAGGAGAATTGCCGTGTTCAAGACCGAACCCCCCGCTGCCGCCGCGCTTGCTCCGCTCGATCGCCGCAGCCTGCTCAAATCCGGAGTGCTCGGCGCCGGGCTGATCGCCGCGCCGCTCTCGGCGCAATTTGGCGGGCCGGGGTTCACGCACGGCGTCGCCAGCGGCGAGCCGGCGCGCGACCGGGTGCTGCTGTGGACCCGCTTTGTCGCCCCGGCGGAGACGAGACTGGAGTGGGAGGTCAGCCCCAGCGCCGATTTCGCGCGGTTGGCCGCTTCGGGCTCGGTGCTGGCGAGTCCCGCCAACGACAGCTGCTGCAAGACCTTCGCGGAAGGTCTCGAGCCCGGCCGCTGGTACTATTATCGCTTCGTCGCGCCCAATGGCGCCACCTCCGATGTAGGGCGCACCAAGACGCTGCCCGAGGGCCCCACCGAGCGCTTCCGCATGGCGGTGTTCAGCTGTTCCAACATGGGTTTCGGCTGGTTCAACGCCTATGCGCATGCCGCCGCTGCGAACGAATTCGACTGCGCGCTGCATCTCGGGGACTACTTCTACGAATACGGACCCGACAACTACCCCTCGGTCGAACAAGCCGTTGCCGGACGCCCGGTCGCGCCGCTGAGCGAAACCGTGGCGCTGGCCGATTACCGGCTGCGCTTCGCCAGCTATCGCAGCGATCGCGATCTGCGCCGTCTGCATCAGGTCTATCCGATGATCGCCGGCTGGGACGATCACGAGAGCGCCAACGACAGTTGGCACGGCGGCGCGCAGAACCACCAACCCGAGACCGAAGGCGAGTGGAGCGTCCGCAAGAGTGCCGCGATGCGCGCCTATCGCGAGTGGATGCCGGTTTCGGACGAGCCCTGGGCGACCTATGACATCGGCGATCTGGCCACGCTGTTCCGGCTCGAGACACGGCTCACCGCACGCGCCGAGCAATTCAATTTCGCCGGCCTGCTGACCGGGCAGGAAGGCCCCGAAGCAATGCTGCGCGCGCTGACCGCGTTTCGCCAGGGCGACTACGTCGACCCGTCGCGCGAAATGCTGGGGGCGCAGCAGCAGGCCTGGCTTGCGGAAGGCTTCAAGCGCTCCACCGGCAGCGGCAAGCGCTGGCAGGTGCTGGTCCAGCAGGTGCTGATGGGCAAGCTCGCCACCTCGCCGCGCTTGGTCGATTCGCTTCCCGCCGACGTTCCCGAATACGTCCGCAGCCGCATCGTCGCGGGCGCACTGGCGAGCCGCGCCGAATTGCCGCTCAACATGGATGCCTGGGACGGCTACCCGGCGGCGCGTGCGCGGCTGTTCGAAGCGGCGCTGGCGGCCGATGCCAATCTGATCTCGCTGGCCGGCGACACCCACAACGCCTGGTCTTTCGATCTTGGTCATGCCGGACAGCGGGTCGGGGTCGAATTCGGAGTGCAATCGGTCACCTCGCCCGGTTTCGAATCCTATCTGCCCCAGCTTGCGCCCGCCGATCTCGAACGCGCCAGTATCGAGTTCAACCCCGAGCTGGTGTGGATGGACGCCTCTCGCCGCGGCTATATGGCGGTGGAGCTCACTCCCACCCGCGCAACGAGCGAATACCGCTTCCTCTCGAGCATCCGCGAGCGCGGCGCGGGCGTAGTCGCGACCCAGCGGGTTTCGACCGGTCTGGGCGACCGCAGGCTGGAATTGGCCTGAGGGCGCCACCCAGCCAAACGGCAAGCCGCTTGAACAGCGCATCGCGAGAGACTAGCTTGGCGGCCATGTCGCAGCAGCGCCTTTCGACGACTACCACCACCACCTCGGATTTCCGGGGGCGGGTGCTGGCGGTCTGACGCGCAGCCCCGCCGCCCGGTAGCGGGCGGTGCGGCGTTCCTCCCGATTATCCTTCCCCAGCAACGCCGCACTTCAAGCGCAGGCACGGTTGTGCCATGAGCGGCGCAAAGGATACGGATCAGACAATGACGGAACTAGTTCAGATCAGCCTGCCCGATGGCTCGGTGCGCGCGATGGAGCGTGGCAGCACGCCGCTCGATGTCGCCGCGGCGATCGGCCCGGGGCTCGCCAAGGCGGCGCTCGCCGCGCGGGTCAACGGTGAATTGCGCGATATCGGCCGCCCTTTCGAATGCGATTCCGAGCTGGCGCTGGTTACCGTGAAGGACGAGGAAGACGCGCTCGAACTGGTGCGCCACGACTACGCGCATATCCTCGCCGAAGCGGTGCAGGCGCTGTGGCCCGGCACGCAGATCACCTTCGGCCCGGCGACCGACGACGGCTTCTATTACGACGTGAAGGCCCCCGACACGCGCGATCCCTTCTCGATGGACGATCTGCCCGCCATCGAAGAAAAGATGCGCGCGATCATCGCCGCCGACAAGCCGCTCATCCGCGAGGTCTGGACCCGCGAGCGATTGATCGAAAAATGGGGATCCGAAGGCGAGAGCTTCAAGGCCGAATGGGCCAGGGAACTGCCCGAGGATGAGGAACTCACCGTCTATTGGTCGGGCGATCCCGATGCCAAGGATTCCTGGCTCGACATGTGCCGCGGCCCGCATCTCGCTTCGACCGGCAAGCTCGATCCGCAGGCCTTCAAGCTGATGCGGGTGGCGGGCGCATACTGGCGCGGCGACCAGAAGAATGCGCAATTGACGCGCATCTACGGCACCGGCTGGCTCAACAAGAAGCAGCTCGCCGCGCATCTCACGCGGCTCGAGGAAGCGGCCAAGCGCGACCACCGCAAGCTGGGCCGCGAGATGGACCTGTTCCACCTCCAGGAAGAGGCGCATGGCTCGGTGTTCTGGCACCCGCAGGGCTATCGCATCTGGCGCGAGCTCGAGAGCTACATGCGTCGCCGGATGGATGGCGCCGGCTATCAGGAGATCAAGACTCCGCAGCTGATGGATGTCCGCCAGTGGGAGCGTTCGGGGCACTGGGGCAAATATGCCGAGAACATGTTCGCGGTGCCCGACAGCGTCCCCGATCCCGAGGCGGCGGAGCAGTCGGGCGCACCGCTGATCGCCGGCGACAGCGACATGATGGCGCTGAAACCGATGAACTGCCCCGCGCATGTGCTGGTCTTCAAGCAGGGCATCACCAGCTATCGCGACCTGCCGATCCGGCTGGGCGAAATGGGTTGCTGCCATCGCAACGAGCCGCATGGCGCGCTCCACGGCATTCTGCGCGTGCGCCAGTTCACGCAGGACGACGGCCATATCTTCTGCACCGAGGAGCAGGTGGTCGACGAGGTCCGTGCCTTCTGCCGGTTGGTCGACAGCGTCTACGGTCATTTCGGCTTCAGCTACCAGATCAAGCTCGCGCTGCGCCCCGAGAAGCGCTTCGGCAGCGATGAGATGTGGGACAAGGCCGAGAGCGAGTTGCGCGCGGCGGTGCATGAAGCCGGAATGGCGACCGAGGAATACGGCTGGGAGGAACTGCCCGGCGAGGGCGCCTTCTACGCGCCCAAGCTGGAATGGCATCTCACCGACGCGATCGGCCGGACCTGGCAGGTGGGCACGATCCAGTCCGACCGCGTGCTGCCCGAACGGCTCGATGCGACCTATATCGGCGTGGATGGCGAGAAGCACCGTCCGGTCATGCTCCACCGCGCGATCTTCGGGACCTTCGAGCGCTTTATCGGCGTGCTGATCGAGCATTTCGCCGGCCGCCTGCCGGTCTGGCTGGCGCCGACGCAGGCGGTGGTCGCAACGATCGTCTCGGATGCCGACGATTATGCCCAGGAAGTGACCGCGAAGCTGGAAGCGGCGGGGATTCGGGTAACCTGCGATCTGCGCAACGAGAAGATCAACTACAAGGTGCGTGAGCACAGCCTCGCGAAGGTCCCACATCTGCTGGTGGTGGGCAAGCGCGAGGCCGAGGAAGGCACCGTCGCGATTCGCACGTTGGGCGAGAAAGATCAGACCGTGATGACGCTCGACGAGGCGATCGCGATGCTCAAGGACGCCGCGACGCCCCCCGATCTGCGGCCCTGATCGCCAGGCCGGGACATGTCGCCGCTCGAGGCCTATGATGCGCTGGAGATAGCGACGGCGCTTCTCGCCGCTTTCGGGTCGGCTTTCGTGCGCGGATTGACCGGGTTCGGAATGGCCATCCTGCTGGTCCCGATCCTCGCGCTGGCGCTGTCGCCGCTGGACGCGGTGATCCTCGCCAATTGCCTGTCGCTCGCCATCGGTCTGCTCGAGATCCGCAGGCTGGTGCGGGGCAGCGAGCGATCGGCGTGGTGGATTGCGGGGCTGGTCGTGGTGACGACGCCGCTGGGGCTGATCGCTCTGGCTGCAACCAGCCCGGGGATCGCGCGGGTCGTGATCGCGGGAATCGCGTGCTCGGCCTTCGTCGCCATCATCCTGCCGCGCGGCGGTGCCGCCTCCCCCGGGCGGCTTACTACCGGCGGTGTGGGGGTATTGAGCGGACTGATGACGGGCTATGCCGGCATGCCCGGCCCGCCGGTGGTCCCCTATTACGTCGGCCGCGCCATCGACCGGGAAACCGCCAAGGCCTCGATGATGCTGATATTCACCATCGCGGCCGCTTCGGGTCTGATGTCGGGTGCAGCGATCGGTGCGCTCGAGCTGAGGCTACCGCTGCTGGCGGCGCTCCTGTTTCCGGCCGTGCTGATCGGCAATGCGCTGGGCAATCGGTTCTCCGGCCGGATCGCCGATACGGTCTGGCGCGCCATCGTCGGGATTGTTCTGGGGGGCGCTGCGCTGGCTGCCCTGCTGCGCCTGATTTAAAGGTTCAGAACGGTACGAACGGCCCGGCCGCGATCAGCGCAAGGGCGCAACCGGTTACGATTGCTGCGCGCAGAACTTCCGCCAGCCCCGACGGGACCCACTGCGAGCGAGAGATAGCGATGGTTTGAGCCATGGCATCCTTGTCCGCCTGTTTCGCTAACGAAAGGTTAAACGGCGCTTGAGGCGGAGCTGGTGGCCGAAGGCATCTGCTGACTGGCGCAATGGAAACCGCCGCCACCCGCCAGTACGGCATCGGCGGGCAGGCCAATCGTGGCGCGGTCGGGGAACAGGTCACCGATCGCCGCCACACCCGCTTCGTCGTGGATCGAGCCGAAGGTCGGGACCACCACCAGATGGCCGGTCACCGCGAAATTGGCGTAGCTCGCGGGTTCGATCCGGTCACCGGATGTGATCAGACCCGGCGAGGGGATGCGGACGAGTTCCAGACCCGCTGCTTCGATGCGGCGCGCCGCGTCGGCGTAGATCTCGGCATTGGGATCGCCGGGCCCGGTGGCTTGGGGCAGCGCCACCCGCCCCGGAGCGACGAAGCGCGCCAGATTGTCGACATGGCCATCGGTGTGGTCGTTGATCAGCCCGTCGCCCAGCCACACCACGCGGGAGAAGCCCAGATCGCGGTCGAGCCGCGCGGCGATCTCCTCGCGCGACAATCGCGGGTTGCGGTTCGGATTGAGCAGGCATTGCTCGGTGGTGATGGCGAGCCCGGTGCCATCGCCGTCCACCGCACCGCCTTCGAGCACCCAGTCGCTGGCCTCGATCGGCAACCCTGCATCGCGCGCGAGTTCGGCACCGATCGTCTGGTCGCCGGGCATGAGGTATTTGCCGCCCCAGCCGTTGAACCCGAAGCGGCGAGCGGTGCGGCCCTTCTCGCCGACAACCACCAGCGGTCCGGTATCGCGGAGCCAGACATCGCCATATTCGCGCCGCTCGAGCACCACCGATCCGCTCACCAGGCTCCGCGCCCGCGCCTCGTTGGCACCGTCGCGGACCAGCAGCCGGACTTCCTGCCCGCTTTCCGCCACCGCATTGGCGAAAGCGGCGATCTGTTCCTGAGCGCGCGCCAGCACATCGGGCCACTCATCGGCGTCGTGCGGGAAGCCGATCCACAACCAGTCCTGCGGTGCCCATTCGGGCGGCATGATCACTGCCATGAAACGAACTCGGCCAAGGTGTTCAGCAGCCCGTCGCGCTTGCCGCGCAATCCGCGTCGCGGATCGCGCGGAACTCGTCGCCCGGGTTCCAGTTGGGCCAGCTCTCGCTGGCCGCGAGCGCGCGGCCGATGCGGTAATAGAGCTGCAGATCGCCCATCACGCCCGACCAGTCCCAGCTCTCGTCGAACTCGTCCTTGGGGCCGTGATAGCGGTTCTCGGTGTAGTCCGCAGCGACCGCCGCACCGGCGGCGCGGCCGCCGTCGATCAGATCTTCGCCGCCATCGATATAGAGCATCGGCACCCCGCGCTTGGCGAAGGCGAAATGGTCCGAGCGGTAGTAATAGCCCGCTTCGGGCTTGGGATTGGGTGTCGCGATCCGTCCATCGGAAACCAGCGCCGCCTCGAGATAGGCGTCGAGCTGCGACTTGCCGGGGCCGACCACCGTCACGTCGCGCGCCGGGCCGGCGACCTGGAACGCATCCATGTTGATCCCGCCCACGGTCTGCGCCAGCGGGAATACCGGGTTCTCGGCATAGTAATGCGCGCCCAGCAGGCCCGATTCCTCGGCGGTCACCGCCAGGAAGACGAGGCTACGGTCCGGTGCGCCGGCCTTGGCATGCGCTTCGGCCAGCGCGACCAGCGCCGCGGTGCCGGTGGCGTTGTCGATCGCGCCGTTGCAGATGTCGTCGCCATCGGGCGCGGGCTTGCAGCGGCCGAGGTGATCCCAATGCGCAGTGTGGATGACGTATTCGTCGGGCCGCTCGCTACCCGGCAGCACACCGATCACATTTTGCGACTGAAAGGTGCGGATGTCGTTGGCGAAGCTGGTCGAGGCCTTCAGCCCGAGCGGCACCGCTTTGAAGTCCCGGCTGCGCGCCTTGGCGGAAAGATCGGCAAGGTCCTGACCAGCAGCATCGAGGATCTGCGCTGCGACATCCTTCTGCACCCAGCCGTTGACCTTGGTCAGCGGCGGCGCGTTCTCGCCGCGCTGCGCATAGGCCTGCGGACCCGACCAGCTGCTCTCGACTACGTTCCAGCCATAGGATGCCGGCGCAGTGTCGTGGATGATGATTGCACCCGCCGCGCCCTGCCGGGCGGCTTCCTCGAATTTGTAGGTCCAGCGCCCGTAGAAGGTCATCGCCTTGCCGTTGAAGGGGCCTTCCAGATCGGGGCTGTTGTAATCGGGGTCGTTGACGAGGATTACCGCGGTCTTGCCGCGCATGTCGATCCCCTCGTAATCGTTCCAGTCGCGCTCGGGTGCGTTCACGCCATAACCCACGAACACCAGCTCGCTTTCGGTCAACGCGGTTTGCGCATCCTCGCGGTAGGTCACGCCGACCCATTCGTCGCCGAACTCGAAGGACATGGTTTCGCCGCTGCCGGTTACCGTCAGCGGGGCGAAATCCTTGCCGGTGATCTCGACCAGCGGCACCTTCTGCACCCACGAGCCATTGTTGCCCGGCTGCAGCCCGGCGGCGGCGAAGCGCTCGCTCAGCAGCGCTACGGTCTTCTCCTCGCCCACCGTTCCCGGCATCCGGCCCTCGAACTCGTCGGAGGACAGGGTGCGGGTGACGTCCACCATCGTCGCCTGCGAGATATCGCCTTGGGCGACTTCGGGAATATCGAGCGCGGTGTCGCTCGTCGTGGCGGCGCAGGCGCTGAGCGCGAGGCTCGCGGCGAGCGCAGCTGCGGTGTGGCGGAAGCGGGGTGCGAGGGTCATGGTCTTGTCCCGGAATGAGATTTGCATGCCTGAGTCTCTTGCACCTCGCACCTTGCAGGGCAAGCCGTAGCGCGGCAGGAGCGGCGCATGGATGGCGATTGGAAGTCAGCTCTGCAGCGAGCCAAGGCGCATTCGCCCTTTCTCGCGCATTCGCTGCAACGCCTCCCCGATTTCGAGGCGCTGCTGGCCGACGGCTATGGCGAGGCGGCGCTGCTCAAGGCGAAGCAGGCCGGGCGCGGAATCGAGGACGCTGGGCTGGCGCTGCGCCGCGAGCGGCTGGCGCTCGCTCTGGTGCTGGCGATCGGCGATCTTGCCGGCGCGTTCGATCTCGACAAGGTGATGCGCGAATTGTCCGGGTTCGCCGATCGCGCGCTGCACCGCGCGATCGAGGCGGCGATCCTGCGCCGGGTGCCGGATGCAGACCCGACCGGCTTCATCGGGCTGGCGCTGGGCAAGCATGGTTCGGGCGAACTCAACTACAGCTCCGACATCGATCCCATCCTGCTCTACGATGCCGAGGTGCTGCCGCGCCGCGAACGCGACGAACCGCCCGAGGCGGCGCAGCGTTATGCGCGCGAGGTCGTCAGGCTGCTGTCGGACGTGACCGCCGAAGGCTATGTCTTCCGCGTCGACCTGCGGCTGCGCCCGGCTTCCGAAGTCAGCCCGCTGGCGATCTCGCTCGAGGGCGCGACCAGCCACTACGAAAGCTCGGCGCTCACCTGGGAACGCGCCGCCTTCATCCGCGCGCGCGCCGCCTCGGGCGACATCGCGCGCGGCGAGGCCTTTCTCGATTCGATCCGCTCCTTCGTGTGGCGCCGCAGCCTCGATTTCGGCGCGATCGACGAGATCCGGGGGCTGAGCGCGCGGATCCGGACGCGCTATTCCGGTCCGCGCGAGCCGGGGCCGGGCTTCGATCTCAAGCAGGGGCGCGGGGGGATTCGCGAGATCGAGTTCTTCGCCCAGACCCACCAGCTGATCCATGGCGGGCGCGACCCTTCGCTGCGCGCGCGCGGGACGCGGGCGGCGCTGGATGCGCTCGCCGCGGCGGGCCATATCGCGCCGGAGGCCGCGCGAACGCTGGGCGAAGCCTACGACACGCTGCGGACCATCGAGCACCGGCTGCAGATGATCGACGATCGCCAGACGCATACGCTGCCCACGGGCGATGCGCTCGACGGGGTCGCGCGATTGCATGGATTGGAGGATGCTGCGGCGATGCTGGCGCTGCTGGACGAGACCTGCGGCCCGGTGGCCGGGTATTTCGGCGAATTGATCGCGGAGGACGCGCCCCGGCGTCCGATTCCGCAAGCCGAGCCCGATCAGCGCGGCGACTTCGGCTTCGCCGACCCCGAGGCGGCCGCACTGCGGATCGCCGGCTGGAGCGAGGGAGGGTTCCGCGCCTTGCGGAGCGAGGCGGCCAAGGCGGCGTTCGACGCGATCCGGCCGCAATTGTTCGCGGCCCTCGGCCAGGGACCCGACCCCGATCATGCGCTGGCGCGCTTCGAGACCCTGCTCGAGAAGCTGCCCAGCGCGATCAACCTGTTCCGCCTGCTCGAGGCGCGCCCGGGCCTGCTCCAGCAGCTCGTCGACTGCCTGACACTGGCCGCGCCGCTGGCCGACGAGCTGGCGCGGCGGCCCGAGCTGCTCGACACGCTGATCGATCGCACCGCTTTCGATCTGCCCGGCTCGACCGAGGATCTGGCGCGGATGATGCGCCGCACCGAGCGCGGCGACGAATACGAGCAGGCGCTCGACCGCATCCGGATCGTCACCAGCGAACAGCGCTTCACGCTGGGCGTGCAATTGATCGAGGCGGCGCAGGATCCGCTCGATGTCGCCGAGGCGCTGTCGCGGGTGGCGGAAGCGGCGGTGCAGGTAGCCTGCGAGGCGGCGCAGGAAGAGTTCGCCGAGCGCCACGGGCGCTTCGGCGATGGCGAGCTGCTGGTGCTGGGACTGGGCCGGTTGGGCGGCGGGGCGCTGACCCACGCCTCGGATCTCGACATGATCTACCTCTTCACCGATGGCGAGATGGGCGAATCCGACGGACCGCGGCCGCTGGGTCGGACGCTCTATTTCAACCGTCTGGCCCAGCGGGTCGGGGTGGCGCTGAGCGTGCCCACCGCGCAGGGTGCGCTCTACGATGTCGACACGCGGCTGCGGCCGCAGGGCAACCAGGGGCCGCTCGCGGTGAGCCTCTCGTCCTTCGAACGGTACCAGCGCGAGAACGCCTGGACCTGGGAGCATATGGCGCTCAACCGCGCGCGAGTTCTGGTCGGTTCGAACGACGCGCGGCGCGAGGTCGCTGCGATCGTCGATGCGATCCTCAATCGCCGTCGCGACGCGCTCGTACTGCAGGCCGATGTGGTGAAGATGCGAAGCGACATGGCGGCACACAAGCCCGCTCGCGGCGAGCTCGACGTCAAGCTTCTGCGCGGCGGGCTGGTCGATCTGGAATTCCTGATCCACTTTCTCCAATTGCGCGAACGCACCGCGCTCAACCCCGATCTCTCCGCCGCGATTGCCGAACTGATCGAGCGAGGGTTGATCTCACCCGAGCTGCGCGCGCATCATCGCCTGCTCACGAGGGTGCTGGTCGGCTCGAGGCTGCTGGCACCCGATCTGGGCGCACCCGGTCCTGCCGCGCGCGCGGTGCTGGCGCAGCTGGCGCGGGAGGAGGACTACGCTTCGCTCTTGCGGGCGCTCGACCTGGCGCGCCATGGGGTGGCGGCACAATGGGCCGAGACCTTCGGCGAGAAACTGGAGATGGATCGATGAGCGAATTTCCCGCGCAAGGCGATGCGATGCCCGACATCGCGCTTGAAACCCCGGAGGGCGAATCGGTGCGCGCCTCCGAGTTTGCAGGTCGCAAGACGGTGTTCTTCTTCTATCCCAAGGACAACACGCCGGGCTGCACGACCGAAGCGAAGGACTTCTCGGCGCTGAAGCCCGAGTTCGAGAAAGCCGGCGTGGCCCTGCTCGGCATCAGCAAGGATTCGGCCCGGAAGCATCGCAATTTCATCGCCAAGCACGAGCTGACCGTCGCTCTCGCGACCGATGCAGAGGAGGGGGCATTGTCCGACGCTCTGGGCATCTGGGCGGAGAAGTCGATGTACGGCAAGACCTATATGGGGATGATCCGGACGACCTATCTGGTCGGCGAAGACGGTAGGATCGAGCGGGTCTGGAACAAGGTCAAGGTCAAGGGCCACGCGGAAGATGTGCTGGCGGCTGCGCGCGAGGCGTGAACGAAGCGCTGCCATCGCTCGCTGCTGCGATCCGTGCCGCGCTGCTGACCGGCGATCCCGCGGGCAAGGTCTTCGCGGCGCGCAAGGTCGCGCGCGACTGGCGGCTGGGTCGGCTGGCGTTCGATCTCGCCCGAGACGAAGCGCCGCTCATGCCCGAGCGACCCGAATGGCCTGCGAACCTCGAGCTGCTGCCTCCGACGCAGATGCCGCGCCGCGGCAAAGGCGGGTCGGAGCGCGGGCGAATCGCCCTTTGGCATGCGCTGGCGCATATCGAATTCGTCGCGATCGACCTGGCGCTCGACATGGCGGGGCGCTTCGGGGGCGCGCGGGGCGAGGAATTCGTCTCCGATTTTCTGAGCGTTGCGGCGGACGAGGCGATGCATTTCGCCTTGCTCGATCGCAAGCTCGCTGCGCTGGGCTCGCATTACGGGGCATTCCCGGCGCATGACGGCTTGTGGCAGGCGGCGCAGGACACCGCGCATGACCCCGCAGCGCGCCTGGCGATCGTACCAATGGTACTCGAGGCGCGGGGGCTCGACGTTACCCCCGCCATGCTCGAGCGCGTGAAGGCACAAGGCGATTCGCATGGTGCGCGGATTCTGGAGCGAATCCTTGACGACGAAATCCGCCACGTCGCCCTGGGGACGAAGCACTTTCTGAAAATTTGCGGAGAGGGGAACAAACTGCCGCAAGAAACGTGGCAAAACCTCGTCCGCACGCACTTTTCCGGTCGGTTGAAGCCTCCATTCAACGACTCGGCGCGTCATGCAGCCGGTCTGTCGCTAGAGTTCTACGCCGCGCTTGCTTCGTAAACCCTTCCGCCCTTAACCCATGAATGCACGACACGGCGGGGGGTTCCAGCCGTAGCGTCGAAAGATCGACAGGCTCAGGGGAATGGGTCGTCGGTCGGGATCGCAGGGCGCCGAAATGGGCGCCGCAAGCATTGGACGGGTCTGATTTATGAACGATTTCTTCATCTCCGCGGGTCGCGCTCTGCTGGGAACCTTGGGCGCCGCCGCCATCATCGCCGCCGCGCCGGCCCAGGCCGAAACTTCCGATACCGTCGAGATGGTCGCCAAGACCGACCTGCCCACCAAGGGTTCGATGGGTTCCGCATTGGGTTCGGGAGAAGCGCATGACGAGCAGTTCCGCCAACTCTTCGCCAGCTGGGACAAGATCGACCGGGTGCAGTCCGGCGGTCTGACCACCACGATTTCGGTCCCCTCGCGCATGCCGCTCGAGAACGCCCGCCTGTCGAGCGACTACGGCACCCGCATCCATCCGGTGCTGGGCCGCCGCGCCGGACACAAGGGTGTCGATCTGGCCGCGCCGACCGGCACGCCGATCTTTGCCACCGCCGATGGCCGCGTGAGCCGCGCCAACTGGTTCTCCAGCTACGGCAAGTATATTTCGATCGAGCATGGCGCCGATCTCCAGACCCGCTTCGCCCATCTTTCCGAGATCGTCGTGTCCGAAGGCGCGTCGGTCAAGAAGGGCGATCTGATCGGTTATGTCGGTTCGACCGGCCGTTCGACCGGTCCGCATCTCCACTACGAAGTGCGCGTCAACGGCGTCGCCGTCGATCCCTCGCCCTATATGCTCGAGACCGCAGCCGCGCGCACCTTCGCGCTGGCGGGCGGGGAGCAGGCGGCCCAGTAAGCGGCCAAACCGCAGAGTTACTTCCTGGACGGGAGTTGAGAAGGCGGCGGGGAAACCTGCCGCCTTTTTGCTTGTGCGCGCAAGCGCAGGCGTTAGGTTTCGAAGCGCAACCGGCTGGCCCGCCAAGAGGCCCCGTGGGAGAGAGACATGCATCCGATCGTTCACGCACAGACCCGTCCCGACCATCCTGCCATCATCATGGCGGGCAGCGGCGAGACGGTAACTTATGGCGAGATGGACGCCACCGCCAACCGCTTCGCCCGGCTGCTCAAGGAGCGCGGGCTGGGCCGCGGAGGTCATTTCGGAATGCTGATGGAGAACAACGCGCTGTTCCTCCAGCTGGTCTGGGGCTCGCAACGTTCCGGGGCGATGATGGTCCCGGTCTCGACCCGGCTGACCGCACCCGAGATCGCCTATATCATGCAGGATTCCGATGCGCGGCTGATGGTCACCTCGACCAAATTCGCCGATGTGATCGGGGAGCTGCGCGCGCAGTGCCCGCAATGCGAATTCCTCATCCTGAGCGAGGGCGGCGAGGAGGATCTCGAGGCGGCGATCGCGGCGCAATCGGCCGAGCCGCTCGCGGACCCGGCGCCGGGCCAGTACATGCTCTATTCGAGCGGGACCACCGGCCGGCCGAAGGGGGTTCGCCCCCGCCCGCCCGAGACCGGGGACATTCAGGAAATGTCGCCGCTGGTCGGACTGGCGGTGATGGGCGCAGGCATGCCCGCGGACGGATCGATGGTCTATCTCTCGCCCGCGCCGCTCTACCACGCCGCGCCGCTGGGCTGGTGCAGCACCGCGCATCGCCTCGGGGCGACCATCGTGGTGATGGAACGCTTCGACCCCGAAGAGGCGCTGGCGGCGATCGAGAAATACCGCATCACCGACAGCCAGTGGGTACCGACCCATTTCGTCCGCATGCTCAAGCTCGATCCGGAACAGCGCGAGAAATACGATCTCTCCAGCCACCGGCGCGCGCTCCACGCCGCGGCGCCCTGCCCGGTTCCGGTCAAGCAGGCGATGATCGAATGGTGGGGGCCGATCGTGAACGAATATTACGCCGGTTCGGAGGGGATCGGGATGACGCTGGTCAAGTCCGAGGACTGGCTCACCCATCCCGGCACCGTCGGCAAGGCGATCCACGGCACGCTGCATGTCTGCGGTCCCGATGGCGAGGAACTGCCTCCCGGCGAGGACGGGCTGATCTATTTCGAGAACGCGATCCTGCCGACCTATCACAACGATCCCGAGAAGACCGCCGAGGCGATGCATCCCAGGGGCTGGATGACTTTGGGCGATATCGGTCATGTCGACGAGGAGGGCTTCCTCTATCTGACCGACCGGATGAGCCACATGATCATCTCGGGCGGGGTCAATATCTACCCGCAGGAGGTCGAGAACCTGCTGATCAGTCACGACAAGGTGATGGATGCCGCGGTGATCGGCGCGCCCGATCCCGATTTCGGCGAACAGGTTGTGGCGGTGGTCCAGCCGGTCGACATGGCCGAGGCGGGCGAGGCGCTCGAGGAGGAGCTGCGCGCCTATCTCGCGCCCAGGCTGGCGCGGATCAAGCTGCCCAAGCTGTTCGACTTCCGCCCCGAGCTGCCGCGCGAGGCCAATGGCAAATTGTACAAGCGCGAGCTGCGCGACGAATACGCCGCGAAGGCCGAGGTCGCGGCGTGACCGCGTCGGTGCTGTCGCCCGAACAGGGCCGCGCGGTGATCGACCCGGCGAGCTACGCGCAATGGGACGATCTACTCGACCTGTTCGACACCCTGCGCGAACAAGCTCCCGTCGCGCGCGTCGAATCGCCCGACGGCATCCACCCGCCGTTCTGGCTGGTCTCGCGCTACGACGACGTGATGCGGATCTCGAAGGACAATTCCACCTTCCTCAACAATCCGCAATCGGTGGTGTTCTCGCTGACCCAGGGGATCGAATTCGCCAAATCGCTGACCGGCGGCAGCCCGCATCTGGTCGCCAGCCTCGTCACCTTCGACGCGCCGATCCACATGAAATACCGCAAGCTCACGCAGGAATGGTTCATGCCCAAGAACCTGCGCGGGGTGGAGGATGAGATCCGCGAGCTGGCGCAGGCGACGGTGCAGCGGCTGGTCGATGCGGGTGGGGATGAAGGGGCCGGGGAAACAAAGGTCGTCGATTTCGTCAAGCTCGTCTCGGCGCCCTATCCGCTGCATGTGGTGATGCAGATCATGGGCGTGCCCGAGGAGGACGAGGCGCGGATGCTGATGCTCACCCAGCAGATGTTCGGCGGGCAGGACGAGGAGCTCAGCGGCTCGGGCATGGCGGCGATGACGCCCGAGCAGATCACCCAGCTGATCGCCGGCGCGGTCAAGGATTTCGAGGCCTATTTCGCCCGCCTCACCGCCGAGAAGCGCGCCCATCCCACCGGCGATGTCGCGAGCACCATCGCCAACGCCACCATCGACGGCGAACCGCTCAACTCCCGCGACATGATGGGCTATTACATCATCCTCGCCGCCGCCGGGCACGACACCACCAGTGCGAGCACCGCCGGCGCGATGCTGGCGCTGGCGCGCGATCCGGAACAATTCGCGCGGGTCAGGGCCGACCGCTCGCTGCTGCCGGGCATCGTCGAGGAGGCGATTCGCTGGACCAGCCCGGTGCAGCATTTCATGCGCACCGCGGCCGAGGATACCGAGGTCGGCGGGCAGAAAATCGCCAAGGGGGACTGGCTGATGATCAATTACGTCGCCGCCAATCACGACCCGGCGCAGTTCGAGAACCCGCGCCGCTTCGACGCCTCGCGCCACCCCAACCGCCACCTCGCTTTCGGCGCGGGCGCGCATCAGTGCCTCGGCCTGCATCTGGCGCGGCTCGAGATGCGGATCCTGTTCGAGGCGCTGCTCGACCGGATCGAGAGCGTCGAACTCGCGGGCGAACCGGTGCGCGCCAAATCGACCTTCGTCGGCGGGCTGAAAACGCTCCCGCTGCGCTTCGCCGCACACTGATTCGCGACCCGATTCGTTCAGCCCTTGCGGCGCCAGAGTGAATGCAGCGGGGTTTGGTTGATGAAACACATTCCCCTGCGCCGTTTCAGCGGGGCGGGCGGCGCTGCCTTGTCATTTTCGCGATGTGAAAGAGCCGGTGCGAAGCTAGCAAACCGCAGGCGTGTAGGAAAATGCGCAATTCGCCTCGCCCGCGGCGCTCGTCCCGTCCGATTTTCCTGTCCCTTCGTCCGGGCGCTTGATAGACTTTCGCTCATGGGGATGGGGCGCAAATTCACCTGTTACGATACCGGCGCGAGCCGGGTGTGACGCTGCTGGAAGCGCACAACATGCCCTTTGCGGCGGCGCTGCTGGTGATGCTGCTGCTCGCGATCATCCAGGCGGTGGGGCTGGGCGACATGCTGGGCGGCGGCGATGCCGAGATCGAAGCCGGGCCCGACATCGCCCCGGACGGCGATTCCGCAGTTCCGGGCGGCATGATCGACGGGCTGTTCACGCTGCTGGGCATCGGCCGGGTGCCCCTCACGATCTGGCTGGCGCTGTTCCTGCTGCTGTTCGCCGGGATCGGGGTCGGACTGCAGTCGCTCGCAGCGGCTCTGACGGGTGCGCCGCTCGACCGCCTGCTCGCGGCCGCGCTGGCCGGGATCGCGGCGCTCCCCGCCACCGGCGCACTGGTGCGCCCGCTGGGCCGGATCCTCCCGCAGGACGAAACGAGCGCGGTCCCGCTCGAAGTGCTGCTCGGCCGCCGCGCAACCATCACCGACGGCATCGCGCGCAGCGGTTCGCCCGCGCGCGCGCGCGCGCTCGATCACCACGGTCAACCGCATCACGTCATGGTCGAACCGCACGAGGCCGCGAGCGAGCTGCATGCGGGCGACGAGGTGCTGCTCGTGCGCCGCGAAGGCGAGAGCTTCTACGCGACCGCGCTCGCCGAGCGCCGATTGTCGCCTGACTGACGCGGGCGTCCGACTGAATACCGGCGCCCGACTTGAACGGGCGCCTGACTGAGAATTCTGGAGGAGGGTAAATGAACAATCTGATCGAGCTGGCCATCCCGGCGGTCGTCGTCATCGTGTTTTTCCTGGTGGTCGCGCTGACGCTGGCGCGGCTCTATCGGCGCGCCTCCAAGGAAGTCGCCTTCGTCCGCACCGGGGTCGGCGGCGAGCGGGTCGTGATGAACGGCGGCGCGCTGGTGCTGCCGGTGTTCCACGAGACCATGCCGGTCAATATGAACACCGTGGTCTTGCCGGTGGTCCGCCGCGACGCCGAGGCGCTGATCACGCTCGACCGGCTGCGGATCGACGTAAAGGCCGAGTTCTACGTCCGCGTGCGCCCCGATGCCGGTGCGATCGCGATGGCGGCGCAGACGCTGGGCCAGCGCACCATGGTGCCCGAAGCGCTCAAGGATCTGGTCGAAGGCAAGTTCGTCGACGCGCTGCGCTCGGTCGCCGCGGGCATGACGATGAACGAATTGCACGAACAGCGCGCCGATTTCGTCCAGAAGGTGCAGCAGGCCTCCTCCAACGATCTCGCGATGAACGGGCTGGAGCTGGAATCGGTCTCGCTTACCGGGCTCGACCAGACCTCGATCGAGCATTTCAACGCCAACAACGCCTTCGACGCCGAGGGTCTCACCAAGCTCACCGAGCAGATCGAGGCGCGCAAGAAGCTCAGGAACGACATCGAGCAGGACACGCGGGTCCAGATCGAGACGAAGAATCTCGAGGCGAGCCAGCGTTCGTTCGAGATCAGCCGCGATCAGGAATACGCGCGGCTCGAGCAGGAGCGCGAGGTCGAGGTGCGCCGCGCGGGCCAGACCGCCGAGATCGCGCGCGAGCAGGCCGAGCGCAACCGCGAGGCGGATCACGCGCGGATCGAGGCCAAGAAGCAGGTCGATGCGCAGCAGATCGAGGCCGACCGGCTGGTCGAGGAGGCGCGGATCGATCAGAAGCGCGCGCTCGAGATCGCGCGCCAGGAGCAGCAGATCGCGGTCCAGAACAAGAGCCGCGAGGAAAGCCAGGCCAAGGCCCAGGCCGACGAAGCGCGCTCGAAGGCGGTCGCGGCGGAAGAACAGGTGGCGACCGCGCGCGAGACCGAAATCGCCGAACGCCAGAAGCGGATCGAACTGATCGAGGCGACCAAGCAGGCCGAGCGCGACGCGATCCGCGTCCGCGTCGATGCCGAGGCCGAGCGCGATGCGGCCGCGAACCGCGCCGAGGCGGTCCGCCAGGAGGCCGAGGGCGAGGCCGAGGCCGAAAAGCTCCGCGCCGAAGCCGCGCGGATCCGCTTCGAGGTCGAGGCGGCCGGCCAGCGGGCGATCAACGAGGCGGCGAACATCCTCTCGATGGACCAGATCAGCCTGCAGACCAAGATGGCGCTGCTCAAGGTCCTGCCCGAGGTGATCCGCGAGAGCGCCAAGCCGATGGAAGCGATCGATTCGATCAAGATCGTCCAGGTCGACGGGCTGACCGGCGGCGGCCAGAGCGGGGGCGGCCATAGCGGTGCGGCAACCAATGGCGGCGGCACCGGCAATCTCGCGAGCGACGCGGTAACCGCCGCGCTCGCCTATCGCGCGCAGGCGCCGGTGCTCGACGGGCTGATGAAGGAACTCGGGCTGGACGGCAGCACGCTCTCGGGGCTGGTCAAGGGACCGGCCGAGCAGACCGCCGGACCGAATGACGGCGCGAATTTCGACGGCGAGGTTGCGCCCGAGAGCGCCGAGGCGCTGGTGTCGAGCCAGCGCAAGGGCGGCGGTTCGGCCAAGAATGGCGCGAAGCGAACCTCGCGGCCCGTCGAGCCGCAGAGCTGAGTTCGGCGGCGGGCATGAGGGGGTGAGGAAGCACTGGCCCGGATCAAGTCCGGGCCGACGAATTTATGGCATCGGGCCGACGGTTTTAGGAGTATAGCTCTGCAACTCGTCGCCCCGGACCCGATCCGGGGCGGTGCTGCCTTGGCGCGCGAGGTCGGATCGGGTGCGCTAACGGATCGGGTGAGATGAACGAAGCACCGGGCCCGGATCAAGTCCGGGCCGACGATTTTGAGGAAGCCCGGGCCGACGAATTAGGGATGTTGCTCTGCCTTCCCGTCGCCCCGGACTTGATCCGGGGCGGTGCTGTTCTTCGGGCGCGGCGTCAGATCAGGTGCGCGGACAGGTCCTCCCAGTCGGGGTTGGCCTTCTCGATAAGCGCGAACTTCCAGTCGCGGCGCCAGCGTTTGATACGTTTCTCGTGCGCGATGCAGGTCTCGATAGCGTCGCCGCGTTCGGCCCAGACCAGGCGAGTCAGGCCGCGCCGGGTGCAATAGTCGGAGCCGGTGCCGCCGCGATGCTGCGCCACCCGCCGGGCCAGATCGCTCGTCACGCCGACATAGAGCGCGCCGCGGTAGCGGTCGGCCATGATGTAGACCCAGCCGCCTCGTCGTTCCCGGTCCATCGGGCCAGATGAGCAAAGCACCGGGCCCGGATCAAGTCTGGGCCGACGAATTTCTGGACAATTGCCCCCATCCCGTCGCCCCGGACTTGATCCGGGGCGGTGCTTCCTTCGCCGCCTAGCCCGCCAGCACCCGCTCCGCGATCGCCCGCACATCGGCGCTCATGTCGTGCCGTTCCAGCGCCAGCGTCAGCGTCGCCTCGATGAAGCCCAGCTTGCTGCCGCAGTCGAAGCGGCGGCCTGCGAAGGTCACCGCGTGGAAGGCCTGGGTGCCGATCATCCGCGCCATCGCGTCGGTGAGCTGGATCTCGCCGCCCGCACCCTTGCCCTGCGTCTCGAGCACCCGCATCACTTCGGGCTGGAGGATGTAGCGGCCCGAGACGATCTTGTTCGAGGGAGCGTCGGCGACCGCGGGCTTTTCGACCAGACCGCGCACCTCGGTGAGGTTGCCGCGTTCTTCGCCCGGATCGATCACGCCGTAGCTCGAGACTTCGCCGCGCGGCACCTCGAGCACCGAGATCAGATTGCCGCCGACCTCGCCATAGGCCTCGACCATCTGCTTCATGCAGCCGGTTCCGCCGCCCGCCTGCGCCACCATCAGCTCGTCGGGGAGGAAGACCGCGAAGGGTTCGTCGCCGACCACCGCGCGCGCGCACCAGATCGCGTGGCCGAGCCCCAGCGGGACCTGCTGGCGCACGGTGATGACGTCGCCGGGCGTCGCATGGGTCGCCTCGAGCACGCCCATGTCCTTGCCGCGTTCGCGCATGGTCGCCTCGAGCTCGAAGGCGACGTCGAAATGCTCGACGATCGCGGTCTTGCCGCGTCCGGTGACGAAGATCATCTGCTCGATCCCCGCCTCGCGCGCCTCGTCGACCGCATATTGGATCAGCGGCCGGTCGACGATTGGGAGGAGTTCCTTGGGGACCGCCTTGGTCGCGGGGAGGAAACGCGTGCCCAGCCCGGCGACGGGGAAGACGGCTTTCTTGATCGGTTTGGGGGTGGTCATGGGGTCGGGGTTACGGGCCAGCGGCCGCGGGCGTCAAGCAACATGGATCAAGTCGCGCCGACGATATTTGCGTGGACCTGCAAAGCCGCTATTGGCACCGGCATGGACAAACTCATCATCACCGGCGGCAACCGCCTCGAAGGCACGCTGCCGATCTCCGGCGCCAAGAATTCCGCGCTCACGCTGCTCCCCTGCGCGCTGCTGACCGACGAACCGGTGACGCTGCGCAATCTGCCGCGGCTGGCCGATATCGACGGCTTCCAGCATCTCATGACGCAGTTCGGCGTGTCGCATTCGATCGCCGGCAAGCGGCCCGAGGATTTCGGCCGTGTGGTCACGCTGGAGGCGACGCGGATCACCTCGACCGTCGCACCCTACGATCTGGTGCGCAAGATGCGCGCCTCGGTGCTGGTGCTGGGCCCGCTGCTGGCGCGCGCGGGCGAGGCGACGGTGTCGCTGCCCGGCGGCTGCGCGATCGGCAACCGTCCGATCAACCTCCACCTCGACGCGCTCGAGGCGCTGGGGGCGCAGATCGAGGTGGCGCAGGGCTATGTGAAGGCCAACGCCTCCGATGGCGGGCTGCCCGGCGGCGATTTCGACTTCCCGCTGGTTTCGGTCGGGGCGACCGAGAACGCGCTGATGACCGCGGTGCTGTGCAACGGCACCAGCCGGATCGGCAACGCCGCGCGCGAGCCCGAGATCGTCGACCTGTGCAATCTGCTGGTGGCGATGGGCGCCGAGATCGAGGGGATCGGCTCGTCCGACCTCACCGTGCACGGGGTCAAGCGGCTCAACGGCGCTACCTACAAGGTCATGCCCGACCGGATCGAGGCGGGCTCCTACGCCTGCGCGGCGGCGATCACCGGGGGCAACGTTTTGCTCGAGGGCGCGAAGGCGGACGATATGCTCGCCACCAATCACGCGCTGCGCAATATCGGCGTCGCGGTGACCGAGGAGAAGGGCGGGTTGCGGATCTGCGCCGATGGCCCGCTCAAGCCGGTCAACCTCTCGACCGCGCCCTTCCCCGGGCTCGCCACCGACATGCAGGCGCAATTGATGAGCCTGCTGTGCCGCGCGGTGGGCACCAGCGTGCTGACCGAGACGATCTTCGAGAACCGCTACATGCATGTGCCCGAACTCAGGCGGATGGGCGCGGATATCGAGGTGTCGGGGCGGACCGCGATCGTCCGCGGGGTCGAGCAGCTGACCGGCGCGGAGGTGATGGCGACCGATCTGCGCGCCTCGATGAGCCTGGTGATCGCCGCGCTCGCCGCCGAGGGGGAGACGCAGGTGCGGCGCATCTATCATCTCGACCGCGGCTACGAGCGGCTGGAGGAAAAGCTCTCGCTGGTCGGCGCGCAAATCGAACGGGTCGGCGACGAATAGCGCGGCGGCTGCGGACCTTTTGGCCTCTTGCCGCGTTGATCGGGGCAAGAACAGCAAAGGACGAACCCCATGTTACTCAAGCTCGCAGCACTCGGAGCCGTCGGTTACGCCGGCTACAAATATTACGAGAAGAACCGCGTCGACGAGAACGGCGTGGCCTTCGCCAAGGGTCAGCCCTCCGGCGCAGTCCGCGATTCGGGCCCGCGCGCCACGCCCACCGGCGAGAAGAACTGGTCGAAGACCGACGAGGAAATCGACGAATCCTTCCCCGCGAGCGACCCGCCCGCGAACTACTGATCCTTTATGGTGACGACGAGAGGGCGTCGGGAGCGATCCCGGCGCCTTTTTCGTGCGTCGCCTGCAGGCGCGCGACCAGCCAGATCCGGATCGCGCTCGCGAGACCTGGCGGGGTCGCGCTGGCGATCCGCTCGGCGTCGATCCGCGCGACGAGCGTGCTCAGCGGCAGCCCTTCTTCCGCGGCGGCGGCATGGAGCAGCTCCCAGAACAGCGGCTCGAGGCTGATCGAGGTGCGATGGCCCTGGATGCTGAGCGAATGCTTGACCGGCGGGTGATAGGGCATGTCCATGACGGGTTCCTACGCCAGCAACGCCCGCGGACACATACCAATTATTTGGGGTGGCGGTCGGCGGATGGTCCGGCCTATCCCGGCACGATGAACGAGGATGCGACCGCCACGCTGACGTCCAAGGAGAAGGAGACGCTGCGGCTGATCCTGCGCGGGCACGATGCGAAGTCGTCGGCACGCGCGCTCGACCTCTCGGTCCACACGATCAACGGACGGTTGCGCGATGCGCGGCGCAAGCTGGGCGTCACCAGCAGCAAGGAAGCGGCGCGGCGGCTGCTGGCACAGGAGGGCCGCGATTTTCTTGCCGACGAGGATTTGGGGGCTGCGTCGGGTGAGGGGGACGCGCAATCCTCCGGGTCCTCGAACGGTGCCCATTCCGGACACCGACGCATAACCGGAGGTATCCTCGCCATGTCCGCCATTCTGGCTCTCGCCCTCGCCGCCGCCGTAGCGCACGATCCGGCCCCTTCAATCTCGCCCGACACCGCGCCCGAACAGATTGCGGTGGATCACGCCACCGAGGCGGCGGCGCGCGAATGGCTTGCCGATGTCGATGCGGGCGACTGGGAAGCAAGCTACGACGCCACCGGCTCGCAGTTCCGCGCTCGCAACACGCTCGAGGTCTGGAGCGACACGTCCGATCAGGTCCGCACCCCGCTGGGTGCCGCCGCCTCGCGCGTGGCGGTCGGATACCGGCAAGTCTATGCCCCGCCGAACGGCTATCGTTCGGTCGAATTCCGCACCGATTTCAGCGGCAAGCCCGATGCGCTGGAAACCGTCACGCTGGAACGCGAGGACGGCGAATGGCGGGTCGTCGCCTATATCATCGAATGAACGGTTGAGGCGTCAATCCCGATCCGGCCCGAGCATGGCTTCGGGCCGGACGATCCGGTCGTAATCCTCGCCCGAGACATGCCCGCTCGCGACCGCCGCCTCGCGCAGCGTTGTCCCCTGCTTGTGCGCGGTCTTGGCGATGGCCGAGGCGTTGTCGTAGCCGATCGTGGGTGCCAGCGCGGTCACCAGCATCAGCGAATTGGCGACCCCGCGCGCGATATTGTCCTCGCGCGGCTCGAGCCCCTCGAGCAGATTGGCGGTGAAGCTGCGCGCACCGTCGCCCAGCAGCCGCACCGATTGCAGGAAGGCATAGCCCATCACCGGGCGGTAGGTGTTGAGCTCGAACTGGCCCTGGCTGCCCGCGAAGGTCAGCGTGGCGTGATTGCCGAACACCTGCGCGCACAATTGCGTCAGCGCCTCGCACTGGGTCGGGTTGACTTTGCCCGGCATGATCGAGGAGCCCGGCTCGTTCTCGGGCAGCGCCAGCTCGCCCAGCCCCGAGCGCGGCCCCGAGCCCAGCAGGCGGATGTCGCTGGCGATCTTGTAGAGCCCCGCCGCGAGCGTGTTGAGCGCGCCATGCGCGAACAGCAGCGCATCCTGCGCGGCCAGCGCCTCGAACTTGTTGGGCGCGGTCACGAAGGGCAGCCCGGTCGCCTGCGCGATCTCGGCGGCGATCGATTTCCCGAACCCGCTCGGCGCGTTGAGCCCGGTGCCGACCGCGGTGCCGCCTTGCGCAAGCTCATGGAGCCCGGGCAGTGCCGCCTCGATCCGCTCGATCCCGAGCGCGACCTGCCGCGCGTAGCCCGAGAATTCGTCGCCCAGCGTCAGCGGGGTCGCGTCCTGCGTGTGCGTTCGGCCGATCTTGACGATGCCCGACCAGGCGCCAGCCTTCTCCTCCAGCATGTCGCGCAAATCCACCAGCGCGGGCAGCAGCGCGCCGGTTACCTCGCAGGCCGCGGCGATCTGAATCGCGCTGGGTATGGTGTCGTTCGACGACTGGCTCATATTGACGTGATCGTTGGGATGGACCGGGCTCTTGGTGCCGAGCGCGCCTCCCAGCGCCAGATTGGCGCGGTTGGCGATCACCTCGTTGGCGTTCATATTGCTCTGCGTGCCCGAGCCGGTCTGCCACACCACCAGCGGGAAATGCTCGTCCAATTCGCCGCGCGCGACCTCCTCGGCGGCGGCGACGATGGCATCGGCCAGCCGGTCCTCGAGCAGACCCTGCGCCGCGTTGACCCGCGCCGCCGCGGCCTTGATCGTCCCCAGCGCATGGACCATCGGCAGCGGGATCCGCTCGCCGCCGATGCGGAAGTTCTCGAGGCTGCGCTGCGTCTGTGCGCCCCACAGGCGGTCGGCCGGGACGGCGATTTCGCCAAAGGCGTCGGTCTCGATACGGGTGCTGGTCATGGACCGATCATAGCCGCGCGGATGCGCGCTCCGCAATCGCTTGCGGTGTCATAGCGCGCGCCCATGCAGGCCCGGTCCTGCCGCCCGCGAGGCCGATGAGCCGGTCGGAGGGGTTCACCCGGCTCCGGCCACCGGCGGCGACCATGGCCGGTTTGGCCGGCGGCGGACGGGTGCCGATGGCATAGGCGAGCCCGGCATGAGGGCTATGCCAATCGTTTGCTTTCGGGAAGAGGCCGATGGGGAAGGTATGTCCATTTTTAGGTGGAATGCGGAACGTTGGCTTTGCGTGACGCTCAAGAGAATAGCCGACGCGCTGCGAAAGCCACCTTAGGTTGAGAGGTTTGCAGGAGTTGCACGATGATCAACAATGCAATTGCCGCGAAACTATTGAATTGGCAGGCGGGATAGGTTCGAAAAATGGTTGTTGCTCCATGCGAAACAGCCAACCCCGTACATCTACGTAGGGGTTTAAAGGAATGCCAGCTTCGGCAGCTGTCGATACATAACCACAGCAAGCCATATCAGCGATGGTTGGACCAATCCTTCCGGTCTCGGAACCTGGCTCATCGGCAAGCCACAGACGGTTTGAGAGATGTATTTCCATCGCTTCGAGAATTCTCACGCTCCGCGCCTGCGCTTCTTCTAGGTTGTTCTCAGCTCCGAATTGCTGAATGGCGCGTGCAAGGGCAAGGCCGTGGGCAATTTCGCCCGCAGCGATGGACAACCAACGTTGAACGGATGCCAACGCTTCCGGCGTGCGAGGCAACCAAACATTCTCGCGATCATACCTCATCGCGAGGTACACCAAAATGGCATTGCTATCCGCGATCGTGACGTTTCCATCCTGTAGGATAGGGATCTGCCCCAGTGGGTTAAGCGCCAAGAATGCTGACCCGCTTCGCTCCTCGCGAGTCACATGCTGATATGCAAATTCCAGGTCCAGGGCCTTGAGGAGCATTTCGACGCGTTGCCCATGCGCCGACAATTTCGTCGCAAAAAGGGTTATCATCGCGCGCTCCGATTACGGTAGATTGAGTTCATACCGTGTAGGAGACATAAACAATGGTGAGAATAGCTGAAGTATCCGCTTCGGACCCCACTCTTCTCAAGCTCATCATAACCCACCAGGCTTACTGTGCGGATCACACGCCTGAGGGCAGCGGCCATGCTGTGGCCCCTACTGGATCAGACCTGTCCGGCATACGGTATTGGATGGCCTTCGAGAAGAACGATGCAGTCGGCTGCATAGGGCTGAAAGCTGTTGATGCCAGTCACTCCGAAATCAAGACGATGCATGTGCTATCCTCCGCTCGCGGCAAGGGTATTGGTGGTGCCCTGGTGGACACACTCGTCAACCATGCGAAAGCAGGCGGAGCGGAGCGCTTGAGTCTGGAAACAGGAAATGGTGACGGGTTCGCTTCGTCAAGAAGGCTATACGAAGCAGCAGGCTTCAATCCTTGCGAGCCTTTCGGCCATTATGCACACGATCCCTTCAGCTATTGTATGACGATGGCGCTTTGAAAAAGCTCATCAGAGATGGTTTCGCAATGACCATCGCTATGCGCAAAGGACGATCCGCCCCCACAGCGGGGGTATGCAATTAGATCGTACGTCGTCGCCATTTTCCGACAAATGTTGGGTCGTTAGCCGACGGGTAGCTTCTGGCACAGACTAGCAGCAAGCGGCGCTACCCCGTCTACCGATAACCTCGCGATATCGGCAAAATGAGTCCAGAAGTCCCCCCCGCGTCACCCCGGGCCTGACCCGGGGTGACGCTTTCGTCGTTGCGAGGAGCGTAAGCGACGAAGCAATCCAGGGCGTGACCTCGCGGCTGAGCGACTGCGTCGGTGCCGGGCGGCAGGCGCAGTCCATGGATTGCCGCGCCGCCTGCGGCGGCTCGCAATGACGAGGGATGGGTTTGGTCGCGGAGGGGTGCCTGCCGGTGTCGAGCCTTTGGGCACGAAGGCAGCGGGACCCCGGGTCGAGCCCGGGGCGACGAAACCTGGGCAGCGCTGCAACTGGGTCGGGAGCTGCCAAGCAGCTTCCGTCGCAGGAGCGCTGCCAAGCAGCCGATCCGCTTTCGGAGACTGGCGCCCGCGGTAACTTTGCGAGATCGGGGGGGCTGGGGGACCATCGTTTCGCACAGCCGGCGCGAATTCGGCGGACACGAGCCTCCCCGGATCGATCAGTCACTCCGGGGTGCGAGGCCTTGCGCTATCCTGTCTGCATCTGATCCGGCTGGAGCCTCGGGCAGTTTGCTGAAATCGGTTTCGATCGAGTTTGGCACGGGCATCCCAAGCTTGGGGCAGAAGGAGATCAGGCTCGGCACGCAGGGCGGCGGCGAGAGATCGGGTGCCTGGGGATTGCCGGCATCCATGGTGCTGGCGGCATAATCTGTGCGCGCCTCCTCGCGGCTCCGCAGCACATAATCGCGAGGATCTTGAACCTGCGCGCAGACGATGATCTCGTTGGAAACAACCGAATTTCGATCGTCATCGGCACAAGCCTCCTCGACTGCCGAAAGATCGAGGACAAAGCCGGTCTCGCTTCTCGTTCGGTCCGTATCCGTGGCATCAGGCGATTGCGCGGAAACAGCTGCAGGTGCGCACAGCACGGCGAGAAAGCTTATCGGCAAGGCCCTGCGCACAAACGACATATCGAACCAATGGGGTAATCGCCGACCCGGACCGCTCGCGCCGTACCCCCACCACCGGCCCCTCACCGTTCGCTCCTCTCGCCCTCCAGCCTCGCCCACAGACTCCACAGCTTGGCAGCGATGGCTTCCAGCGGCACGAAATGCGCGCCCCCGATGAGGTTCACCCGGGTCACATTGGCGCCGCCCGCCGCTTCCAGCCGGATCGCCGCCTGCGGATCGACGACCTCGTCCTTCGCGCCGTGCAGCAGCACCACCGGTTCGGCGACCCGGGCGATGGCGGCGAGATTGTCGTAGCGGTCGGGGAGCAGCGGGCGCAGCAGCGCGGGGACCTGATCGGCGAGCCGGGTGAAGGCGCCGAGCGTCGCGACGCCGGTGACCTCGTGGCGCGCAGCGAGTTCGAGCGCGACCGCGCCGCCCAGCGAGAAGCCGAACAGATAGATGCGTCCTTCGGGGTTGAGTTCGCGGGCCTTGGCGAGCCAGGCCTCGCCATCGGCGAACAGCCCCTGCTGGGACGGCCTACCGGGATTGTCGCCATAGCCGCGGTAGGAGGCGATCAGCACCCCGTGACCGCCTTCGCGCAGCGCTTCGGCGCGGCGCGCCATGACCAGCTGGTTGTAGTCGCGCCCGTGGAAGACCACCACCAGCCGGTCATTGCCCGTCTCGGGCGCCCAGTAATAGCCTGCGAGCGCGAGCCCGTCGGCGGGGGCGGCCTGAAGCGGCAGCGGCGGCTCGCCCGCGAATTCGACCTCGGTATCGGCGAGCGAAACCGGCTGGTAAATCCGGTCGCGGACGACATCGGCCTGCGCCGGAGCGGCCAGCAGGAGCAAGAGGGCGGCCATCGCTCTCAGCACATCGATTCTCCCCTCCGGCACAAACGCCCCCGTCCGTCCCTCAATTCCTGGGCCTCAATACATATGCTGCCCGCCGTTGATGCTCATCGTCGAACCGGTAACGAAGCCGGCATCCTCGCTGCACAGGAAGCTTACCCCGCGGGCGATCTCGCTGGCGCGGCCCAGCCTTCCAACCGGGATCCTGGCGACGATCTTCTCCAGCACCGGTTCGGGCACCGCGGCGACCATGTCGGTGTCGATATAGCCGGGCGCGATCGCGTTGACGGTGATGTTGTAGCGCGCGCCTTCCTGCGCCAGCGCCTTGGTGAAGCCGTGGATCCCGCTCTTGGCGGCGGCGTAATTGACCTGGCCATATTGCCCCGCCTGGCCGTTGATCGAACCGATGTTGACGATCCGGCCCCAGCCGCGCTCCTTCATCCCGGGGAAGCAGGCCTTGGCCATGGTGAAGCAGCCGCCCAGATTGACGCGCATCACATCGTTCCAGTCTTCGTAGCTCAGCTTGAGCAGCGTGCCGTCGCGGGTGATCCCGGCGTTGTTGACCACCACGTCGATGGGGCCGACTTCTTCGGCGATTTGTGCGCAGGCCGCGGTGGCGGCGGGGTGATCGCCGACATCGAAGCAATAGGCGGCGATCCCGGTCTCGTCGCTGAAGGCGCGCGCCGCCGCGCCATTGCCCGCATAGGTGGCGACCACGCGGAACCCGTCGCTGTGCAGCTGTTCGCACACCGCGCGCCCGATCCCCCGGGTCCCGCCCGTCACCACTGCCACTCTGGTCATGATCATTCTCCCTCTCTCCATTCCCTAGCGTCAATCTCTAGGCGAATGCGGAAAGGGGACAAGAAAAACCCCGCCGGAGCGGGGCCTTGGGAGCGGATTGCGTGGTTACGCCGATCAGAAGCGGAACTGGGTTCCGACATAGACCGCCTGATTGTCCTCGAGCCCGTCGGTGAGCGGGGCGAGGCGGTCGCGTTCCTGCGAGAGGCGGACGCCCGCGGTGACATCGAGATTGCGGGTCACGCGGTAGGAGCCGCCGACATCGACGCTCTGTTCGCCCAGCGATTCGATCGGGCGAAGCGCGCGACCGGGCGACTCGTCCTGCTCGAAGGCGATCCGCGGCTGGAGCCGGCTGGGCTTGCCCTGCGGCTGCGAGGGACGGAATTCGGCGAGATCGGGCATGGCGATATCGCGCACGCCCGAAAGCCCGGGGGTCGGTTTGGGCGCGGGCTGGGTGAAACCCTGATAACCGCGCGCAATGCCCAGATCGTAGCGCATCGGCGCCAGCGCCAGCAGCGGCGAGCCGAGCCCGGCCTCGGCGGTGCCCGGAACGGTGTTGCGGACCGAGATCGCCCGCGCGGTGGCAGGGTCGACCCGGACCGCGACGGTCAGCGTGCGATCGCGCCGCCCCGGCTTGGCCGCAGGCGTGAAGCGCAGGGCATCGATCCCCACCGAAGACGCCAGCTCGCGCATCAGCGAGGCGTCCATCCCGGCGGGGGTGAAAGGCATGAATTCCAGATCGGTGCCCGATTCGCGCGCGGGGGCGGGATCGCCCACGACCGCAGCGCCGGTGGCGGGCAGCGTCAGCGCGAGACCGGCACCGGCGAGCAAGGCGGCCGTGAGCCGCACCTTTCCGCCATTGCCTGTGCTGCGCTTCATGATCCTGTCGCCCCTGTATACCCGATTCGCGGCTCCGGCCGCGCTCGTATCCTGACCCTGATATGACCATTCAGGCCGTGAACGGTTCCTGAAGGCGGCCCATCTGCGAGTCTTTCTCCGTTCCGGTTGATAGGAAGATGACAAATGGAGGGCTAGCTTTTCCACAGCCCGGCCTGCACAAAACCGGCGACTGTTGCCCCGGCTCCACACAGGCCGGCGCCGCATGCGGGCCGGAGGGCCTTGCCGGGAAAGCGGAAATTCAGCGGCTATTCACCGCCCGGGCTCCTATTCATCCCCTGTTCGCCGCCATGCAGCGCGGTGCGGCATCCCTTGCCCGCCGCGCCCGGGCGGCTATAGGACGCCATAAGACAGACCAAGGACCAGCATGACCCTTCATCCCGCAAGCCGCCGCTCCGCATCTCGCATCGCCACGGCCTTCGCCGGCGCCATCGTCGGGGCGGCCACGCTGGCGGCCTGCGCCGGGAACGAGCGTCCGACCGCCGATCTCGCTGCGGCGCAGGTCAGCACCATCGGCGTCAATTCCTACCTCTGGCGCGCCGCGCTCGACGCGGTCAGCTTCGCGCCGCTGCTCCAGGCCGACAGCGCCGGCGGGGTGATCGTCACCGACTGGTACACCAATCCGGCCAATCCCGGCGAGCGGGTCAAGCTCACCGTCTCGGTGCTCGACACCGATCTGCGCGCCGATGCGCTCCGGGTCGCCGCCAGCCGCCAGGTCGCGCAGGGCGGCGGCTGGGTCGAGGCGCCGGTGCAGGCCGCCACGGTCCAGAAGCTGGAAGACATCATCCTCACCAAGGCGCGCGAATTGCGCCGCGAGGCCATCGCCGGCTGATCGCGAATTCGCGACGCGACAACCGAGATACCCAGACCGGCGCCGAGAGCCGGGTACGACACAAGACAGACCGACAGGGGCGCCCATGGCCGAGAGCACATTCGATCCGTCGCAGGCCGACGGACGCTGGCAGCGCGCATGGGACGAGGCCCAGACCTTCCGCGCCGACAGCGGCTCGGACAAGCCCAAGAGCTATGTGCTCGAGATGTTTCCCTACCCATCGGGGCGGATCCATATCGGCCATGTCCGCAATTACACCATGGGCGACGTGCTGGCGCGCTACAAACGGATGCGCGGGCACGAGGTGCTGCATCCGATGGGCTGGGACGCCTTCGGCATGCCCGCCGAGAACGCGGCGATGGAAAAGGGCGTCCATCCCGGCCAGTGGACCCGCGCCAATATCGAGCACATGAAGGCGCAGCTCAAGCGGCTGGGCTTCGCGCTCGACTGGAGCCGCGAGCTGGCGACCTGCGAGGCCGAATATTACGGCCACGAACAGGCGCTGTTTCTCGACCTGTATGAGGCGGGCCTCGTCTACCGCAAGGAGAGCGAGGTCAATTGGGACCCGGTCGACCAGACCGTGCTCGCCAACGAGCAGGTGATCGACGGCAAGGGCTGGCGCTCGGGCGCCGAGGTCGAGAAGCGCAAGCTGTCGCAGTGGTTTCTCAAGATCACCGATTTCGCCGAGGAGCTGCTCGAAGGGCTGGGCGAGCTCGAGCGCTGGCCTGACAAGGTCCGGCTGATGCAGGAGAACTGGATCGGCCGCTCGCAGGGGCTGGAGTTCTCCTTCGAATTGTCGACCGGCGGGAAGCTGGCGGTCTACACCACGCGGCCCGACACGATCTTCGGCGCGAGCTTCGTGGCGGTGGCGGCGGATCACCCGGTCGCGCAGGCCGCGGCGCAGGACAATCCGGCCGCGCAGGAATTCATCGCGCTGTGCAAGCGCGGCGGGACCACCGCCGCCGAGCTCGAGACCGCAGAGAAGCTCGGCTTCGACACCGGGGCGAGTGCGCGCCATCCCTTCACCGGCGAGGCGCTGCCGGTCTATATCGCCAATTTCGTGCTGATGGATTACGGCACCGGCGCGATCATGGCGGTCCCCGGCCACGACCAGCGCGACTTCGAATTCGCGACCAAATACGGTCTGCCGATCCCGCGCGTGGTGGCCGAGAGCATCGCTGCCGCGAGCCGGCCATTCGGAGTAGGCGCCGAATCGGGCGAGGGCATGCTGGTCAATTCGCGCTTCCTCGACGGGTTGAGCGTGGACGAAGCCAAGGCCGAGGTCATCCGCCGCGCGCAGAGCGAGGGCTGGGGCGAGGGAAAGACCGTCTGGCGGCTGCGCGACTGGGGCGTGAGCCGCCAGCGCTATTGGGGCACGCCGATCCCCTTTATCCATTGCGCGGCCTGCGGCGTGGTGCCCGCGCCCAAGGACAGCCTGCCGATCACGCTGCCCGAGGATGTCGACTTCCAGACCCCGGGCAACCCGCTCCAGCGCCACGAGGCGTGGAAGCAAGTCGATTGCCCCAAGTGCGGCGCCGCGGCCGCGCGCGAAACCGACACGCTCGACACCTTCGTCGACAGTTCGTGGTATTTCCTGCGCTTCGCCAGCCAGCCCGCCGACCGGCCCTTCGATCCCGAAGAGGTCGCCAAATGGCTTCCGGTCGAGCAATATATCGGCGGGGTCGAGCATGCGATCCTGCACCTGCTCTACGCGCGTTTCTGGACCCGTGCGCTCAAGCGCATGGGGCGGCTCGAGGTCGCAGAACCCTTCGCCAGCCTGTTCACCCAAGGGATGGTGACGCACGAGACCTATGCCCGCCGCGATGCGGATGACGGGCGGCAGAGCTTCTTCAGCCCCGAGGAGGTGGAACGCAGCGCGGATCGCGCGGTGCTCAAAGCGGATGGCTTCCCGGTCGAGATCGGCCGCGTGGTCAAGATGTCGAAGTCGAAGAAGAACGTGGTCGACCCCGACACGATCGTCGAGCGCCACGGCGCCGATGCGGTGCGCTGGTTCATGCTGTCCGACAGCCCGCCCGAGCGCGACCTGCCCTGGTCCGACGCCGGAATGGAGGGCTGCGCGCGCTTCGTCCACCGGCTGTGGCGGCTGTTCGGGCAATATGATGCTGGAGCCGCAGGCGCGGAGGACAAGGCTCTCGAGCGCAGGACCCACCAGGCCGTCGCCGCGGTGGCGGGCGATATCGAGGCGCTCGGCTTCAACAAGGCGGTGGCGCGGATCTACGAACTGACCGCGACGGTCGAGAAGGCCGCGCCCTCGCGCAGCCGCTCATCCGCGATTCTCACGCTGGTCCGGCTGGCCGCGCCGATGATGCCGCATCTGGCGGAAGAGGCCTGGCACAGTCTCGGTCAGGACGGGCTGGTCGCCGATGCCGCCTGGCCCGAGGTCGACCCCGCGCTGCTGGTCGAGGACGAGGTCACCATCGCGGTACAGCACATGGGCAAATTGCGCGACACGCTGAGCGCGCCCAAGGGCACCTCGAAGGAAGATCTCGAAGCGCTGGCGCTGGCCAGCGAGAAGGTCCAGCGCTCGATCGACGGCGCGGCGATCCGCAAAGTGATTGTCGTGCCCGACCGTTTGGTCAATATCGTCACCTGATGCGCCGGATCGCCACCCTTCTCCCCGCGCTTGCCATCGCGCTTGCGCTGCCGGGCTGCGGGCTGCAGCCGATGTATGCCGGCGGCGGCGATGGCGCCGTGGCGCAGGGGCTGGCGGCGGTCGAGGTTCCCGCGATTCCCGGCCGTGCCGGCTGGCTGGTGCGCAATGCGCTGGTCGACCGGCTGGGAGCCGCAGGCGAGGCCGCGCCGCGCTACCGGCTCGACGTCCGGCTCGACGACCGGCTCGAGGGGCTCGGCGTGCTGGGCGACGACACGATCGGCCGCGAACGGCGGACCCTGCGCGCGCGCTACCAGCTGATCGATACTGCCACCGGTTCGATCCTGCTCGATGCGACCGCCGGCTCCGATGCGGGCATCGACGTGGTCTCGAGCGAATACGCCACCATCGCCGCCGAGCAGACGGCGCTGGAGAATCTCGCGCGCGAAGTGGCGGACCGGATGGTGACCCGAATCGCGCTCGCCCTGCGCGACGAGAATCAGGCCGCCCGGTGAGAGCGGCGCTATGAAGGCGACGCAGCGCGATTTCGCGGCCAAGGCGCGCGGCGCGCTCGGCACGGTGTCGATCTTCTTCTTTTGCGGCCCCGACGAGGCCGGCGCCTCGGCGGCGGCGCGCGATCTGGTGGCCATGCTCCCCGATCCGGGCGAGCGGGTCGAGCTGTCGGGCGGCGAATTGCGCTCGGACCCCGCGAAGCTGGGCGACGAGGCGCGCTCCTCCTCGCTGTTCGGCGATCGTCGCCACATCCTGGTGCGGGCCAATGGCGACGAGGCGCATGACGCGCTGCGCACGCTGACCGAGACCAGCGACATGGGGGCGGGCGAGGCCTGTCCGGTGCTGGTGGTCGCCACCGCGGCGACCGACAAATCGCGCACCGCCAAGCTGCTCGAGAAGCGCAAGGATGCGCTGGTGACGATGTTCTACCCGCCCGATCTCGCCTCGGTCACCCATGCGGTGCGGGCGATGGGGGACGGGGCCGGAGTGCAGTTCAGCGGCGGGCTGGCCGAGCGGATAGCGCGCGCCGCCAATCTCGACGTCCGGCTGGCGCAGTCGGAGATCGACAAGCTCGCGCTCTATCTCGACGCCAGTCCTCAGGCGCCCAAACAGGTCGATGCCGCCGCGCTCGATGCGATCGGTGCGGTCAGCGACGAGGACGGCTTCATGTCGCTGGTCAATGCGGTGCTCTCGGGCGATCAGCCCAAGCTCGCCGCCGAGATGGTGCGGATGCGCGAGATGGGGCTGAACCCGGTCGGGCTGTTGCTCGCCTTCGAGCGGCGCGCGGCTCAGCTGGCGCGGATCGCGGCGCGGATCGGGCCGCGCGGCTCGTTCGAGGATCTGGGCAAGGGCGAGAAGGCGCAGCTCGGCATCTTCTTTCGCGAGGAGCGCGAGATCCGCAACCAGCATGCCTATTGGCGCGGGGCCCGGCTCGACCGGCTGACCACGCGGCTGGTCGCGCTGCACCGCGAACTGCTCGCCAACAGCCAGGCGGCGCATCTGCTATTGGCGCAGGCGCTCACCGGGATGGCGCGGCGGCCCCGCCGGTGAACGCTCGGACCTAGTTCTCGGGCACCGAGAATGTCCCGCTGACCCGTCCGCCATCGCCGGTGGTGGTTTCCCCCGCCACGCTCGAGGAACCGCTGGCGCTGCCATCGACGCTCGCCACGCCGCTGACCAGATCGATCACCAGCCGCCCGCCGTTGAGCGTATCGCCCCCGCGCCGCAGCCGGACATCGCCCGCCAGCGTGATGATCCGGCGGTTGAAATCATAGACCGCATTGTTGCCCGAGGCGATCTCGTTGCCGCGGCGGACATTGACCCCGCCGGTCGCCAGGATCCGCTGGATCTGCAGACTGCCCGCATCGCTGTAATTCACCAGCGTGCGCTCGGCGGTCAGCCGCAATCCGGCCTGCTCGATCACCACATTGCCCGACAGCACCACGCGGTTCTGCCGGTCCTGCAGCTCGATCCGGTTGGCGGCGTAGTTTACCGGCGCGTTGGAATTGTGCCCGGCGATCGCCTGCGCGTTGAGCTGGATCCCGGCCATCAGCGCCAGCGTGGCGGCGAAGCCGCCGATCAGCCAGCGGCGGGAGGTGGCAATAAGGTCGGTCATCACGGCATCCTCATCAGGCCCGGCACCATGCGCAGGCGGGCATTGCCGACCAGCGCGACGGTGCGCGCCGCGAGATCGACTTCCAGACGGTTGGCGGAAAATGTCCCCGCGGGAATCGCGCCCGAGACGCCGCCGTTGCCGGCCACGCGCTGGGTGTCGAGATCGATCCGGACATCGCGCAGCAGCATGCGATAGCCGTCCGCCGCGGTCATCCGCATCGCGCCGGGCACGATCATGGTTTCGGCATCGATATCATAGGCGCCGCCGGTCGCGTCGATAATCGCCGGCCCCTCGGGCAGCAGCAGCCGGGCTTCCATATCGTCCATCCGGACGATGCCCTCGACGCTGGATCTCTGCACCGCCTCGCCCGCGGTCAGCGAGAAGGGGCGGCTGCGATCGTCCTGACCGCGGTACATCGCGTTGTCGACGCGCAACCGCTCGTCGATCACCGCGACCTTGTTGCGGTCGAGCAGGAAGCTGACCTCACCGCGCGGGCTCAGCGGGGTCACCACCATCAGCGCGGCGACCACGCCGACGCCCAGCGGCAGCGCGCGCGCGAGGAAGCCGACCAGCCGGTCGTGCGATCCGCCCGGTGCGGCGAAATGCTGGCGCTTGCTGCGCAGCGCCGCGGCTCGTCTGGTTTCTCTGCGCTCTTCGGGCCGGGGAGTGGAGACCATGCGCTGCGACCTCAGGCGTGGCTGAAGATGTCGTGTTCGGGCCAGCCGGCGATGTCGAGCCGCGCGCGGGTGGGCAGGAAGTCGAAACAGGCCTGCGCCATCTCGCTGCGCCCTTCTCGCTCGAGCCGCTTTTCCAGCTCCTCGCGCAGCCGGTGCAGATAGCGCACGTCGGAGGCGGCGTAGTCGCGCTGCGCCTCGCTCAGCACCGGACCGCCCCAGTCGGAGCTCTGCTGGTGCTTGGAGAGATTCTCGCCGAGAAGCTCCTCGACCAGGTTCTTCAGCCCGTGGCGATCGGTGTAGGTGCGCACCAGCTTGCTGGCGATCTTGGTGCAGAACACCGGCGCGGCCATCACGCCGAGATAATACTCGATCGCGGCGAGATCGAAGCGCGCGAAATGATAGAGCTTCACCCGGTTCGGGTCGGCGAGAATCGCCTTGAGATTGGGCGCGTCATAGGTGCTGTCGGGCCCGAACCGGACCAGATGCTCGTCCTTGCCGCCATTGCTGATCTGGACCAGGCACAGCCGGTCGCGCGGGGTGATAAGGCCCATGGTCTCGGTGTCGATCGCGATCGCGCCATCGCCGAGCACGCCTTCGGGGAGGTCTTCTTCGTGGAAATGTACAGTCATATGGCGATGGCCCTTAGGCGCATTGGGGATTGGTGGAAAGGCCTGCTGGCGAGCGCGGGCGAGCCGGTCTAGCGCAGGCTGCATGAACGAGGACAATCTTCCCGCAAGTTGGCATGATGTGCTCGCACCGGTTCTGGTCGGCGAAGAAGCGCGGCGGCTCGGCGGCTGGCTGCGCGCCGAGGAGGCGGCGGGCAGAGCGGTCTATCCCCCGCGAGGCAGCCGGTTGCGCGCGCTCGAACTGACCGAGCGCGAGTCGGTGAAGGTCGTCATCCTGGGGCAGGATCCCTATCACGGGCCGGGGCAGGCGATGGGGCTGAGCTTTTCGGTGCCCCACGGCGTGCGCGTGCCGCCGAGCCTGGCGAACATCTACAAGGAATTGCACGCCGATCTGGGTCCGGAAATCCCCGCGCATGGCGATCTGACGCCATGGGCGCAGCGCGGCGTGCTGCTGCTCAACACCACGCTGACAGTCGAGGCAGGGCAGGCGGGGAGCCACGCCGGGCGCGGGTGGGAGGCGGTCACCGATGCGGTGGTGGCCGCGGTCGCGGAAAGCGAGCGCCCGACCGTCTTCGTGCTGTGGGGCGCGCATGCGCAGAAGAAGGCCGCGCGGCTGCCCCAATTGTCCGATGTACGCCATCTGGTGCTGCGCAGTCCGCATCCCAGCCCGCTCTCGGCGCATCGCGGCTTCTTCGGCTCGCGGCCCTTCAGCAAGGCGAACGCCTTTCTCGAGCAGGCGGGGCGCGGAGCGGTGGACTGGAGCCTGCCGCCCGAGGTCTGAGGGTCAGCGCGGCAGTTCGCTCGCCCCCATCAGCGCTTCGTCTACCGCGCGCGCGCATTGGCGGCCTTCGCGGATCGCCCAGACCACCAGGCTCTGCCCGCGGCGCATGTCGCCGCAGGAATAGACCCCCGGTTCGCTGGTCGCGTAGCTGTCGGTATCCGCAGCGACCGCGCCGCGCTCGCTCAGCGCCACGCCCGCCCGGTCGAGCAGTCCGCGCCGCTTGGGGCCGGTGAAGCCCATCGCCAGCAGGATCAGGTCGGCGGGCAGGGTGAAGCTGCTGTCCGGGACTTCCTCGAACTTGCCGCCGTCCCACTCGATCCGGACGCATTCGAGCCCGGAGACCTGGCCGTTCTCCGCGACTACGCGCTTGGTCAGCACGCCCCAGTCGCGCTCCGCGCCTTCCTCGTGGCTGGAAGAGGTCCGCAGCTTGAGCGGCCAGTCGGGCCAGGTCAGCGCCTTGTCCTCGCGCTCGGGCGGCTGCGGCATGATCTCGAGCTGGGTGACGCTGGCCGCGCCCTGGCGGTTGGAGGTTCCGACGCAATCCGAACCGGTGTCGCCCCCGCCGATGACGACGACATGCTTGCCCTTGGCGGACAGCGTCCCGCGCGGCGCGGCGCGCAATTCGTCGTCGCCCGCATTGCGCTTGTTCTGCTGGGTGAGGAATTCCATCGCCAGCCGCACCCCGGGCAGTTCGGCGCCGGGTATCTGCAATTGCCGCGGCTCTTCCGCGCCGCCCGCCAGCACCACCGCGTCGAAATTGTCCTGCAGCGCCTTGAAGCTGACCTCGACCCCGACCTCGGCCCCGATGCGGAAATGGACGCCCTCGGCCTCCATCTGCACCGCGCGGCGGTTGATGTGCTGCTTGCCCAGTTTGAAATCGGGGATGCCGTAGCGCAGCAATCCGCCGATCCGGTCGCTCTTCTCGAACACGGTCACCGCATGGCCTGCGCGGGCGAGCTGCTGCGCGCAGGCCAGCCCGGCGGGGCCGCTGCCGATCACCGCCACTGACTTGCCCGTCTGCCGCTCGGGCAGTTGCGGCGTGATCCAGCCCTCCTGCCAGCCGCGATCGACGATGGCGCATTCGATCGATTTGATCGTCACCGGGGCATCGACGATGTTGAGCGTGCAGGCCGCCTCGCAGGGCGCGGGGCAGACCCTTCCGGTGAATTCCGGAAAATTGTTGGTCGAATGGAGGTTGTCGAGCGCGGTGCGCCAGTCGTCCTCGTAAACCAGGTGGTTCCACTCGGGGATGATGTTGTTGACCGGGCAGCCGGTGTGGCAGAACGGAATCCCGCAATCCATGCAGCGCGCGGCCTGCTCGCGCAGCGCGGCCTCGCCCATCGGCACGGCGAATTCGTCGTAATTCCTCAGCCGCTCGGCGGGGTCGAGATAGTCGCGGTCGCGCCGCGCGTATTCGAGGAAGCCGGTTTCCTTGCCCATCAGCGGGGTCCTGTCGTGTAGTGATGCGTCATCCCAGCGAAAGCTGGGATCTGTTTCCGCCGGAGCGCAAGCCCGTGAGAGATCCCAGCTTTCGCTGGGATGACGAGGGGGGCCGCCGGGATGACGGATGGAAGGGTGTGGGGGGCGCGGAAGACACTCACTCCGCCGCCTCCATCGCCGCTTCCGCGCGTTCGGCCTCGAGTGCCTTGAGCGCGGTCTCGTAGTCGCGCGGCATCACCTTCTTGAACCGGCGCAGCGAGACGTCCCAATCCGCCAGCAGCGCCTCGGCGCGCGCCGAGCCGGTGTGGAGCTGGTGCCGCTCGACCAGCACGCGCAGCCGCGCGGCGTCGTGATAGAGCGGATCGCCCATGCCTGAGTCCTCGACCGAGCGCGCGCGCTGCTGGGGTTCGCCCCAGCTGTTCTCCGCGCCTCGGCCTTCGCCCGGCTCGATGGCGCGGATGTCGACCTGCGCGCGGTTGCACAGCGATGCGAAGTTGTCGTCGGGGTCGTAGACATAGGCCACGCCCCCGCTCATCCCGGCGGCGAAATTGCGCCCCGTGGCGCCGAGAACGCAGACCACCCCGCCGGTCATATATTCGCAGGCGTGGTCGCCCGTGCCCTCGACCACCGCCACCGCGCCCGAATTGCGCACCGCGAAACGTTCGCCCGCGGCCCCGGCGAAGAAGGCTTCGCCCGCGATCGCGCCATAAAGCACGGTGTTGCCGACGATGATGTTGTCGCTCGCGTTGCGGGTGACCTGGCTCGGCGGCTTGACGACGATCCGTCCGCCCGAGAGCCCCTTGCCGACATAGTCGTTGGCATCGCCGGTCAGCTCGAGCGTGACGCCGTGCGCGAGCCAGGCGCCGAAGCTCTGCCCGGCGACCCCGGTGAGCGCGATGCGGATGGCGTCGGGCGCCAGCCCGCGATGGCCGTGCGCCTCGGCGATCCGGCCCGAGAGCATCGCGCCGACGCTGCGGTTGACGTTGCGGACCTCGCGTTCGAGCACCACCGGCTTGCCGTCCGTGATCGCCGGCTGGCAGGCCGCGATCAGCTCGCGGTCCATCGCCGCGCCCAGACCGTGGTCCTGCGTGCCCGTCTGGCGCAGCGGCGCATCGGGGACGCGTTCGACCGAGGCGAGCAGCCGCGACAGATCGACGCCTTTCGCCTTCCAGTGGCGCGCGACGCGGTGCGTGTCGATCAGGTCGACCCGGCCCACCATGTCCTCGACCCGGCGGAAGCCCATCTCCGCCATTATCTGGCGCAGTTCCTCGGCGACGAAGAAGAAGTAGTTGATGACATGCTCGGGGGTGCCGGTGAAGCGCTTGCGCAGCACCGGATCCTGCGTCGCGACGCCCACCGGGCAGGTGTTGAGGTGGCATTTGCGCATCATGATGCAGCCCGCCGCGATCAGCGGGGCGGTGGCGAAGCCGAATTCGTCCGCCCCAAGCAGTGCGCCGATCGCGACATCGCGCCCGGTCCGCAGACCGCCGTCGACCTGCACCGCGATGCGGCTGCGCAGATCGTTGAGCAGCAGCGTCTGCTGGGTTTCGGCGAGGCCGATCTCCCACGGGCTGCCCGCATGCGTCAGGCTGGTCAAAGGCGATGCGCCGGTGCCGCCCTCGTAGCCCGAGATGGTGACATGGTCGGCCTTGCACTTGGAAACGCCCGCGGCGACCGTGCCGACCCCGACCTCGCTCACCAGCTTGACCGAGATCCGCGCCGCGGGCTGGACGTTCTTGAGATCGTGGATCAGCTGCGCCAGATCCTCGATCGAATAGATGTCGTGATGCGGCGGCGGCGAGATCAGCCCGACGCCGGGGGTCGAATGGCGCACCTTGCCGATGGTCTTGTCGACCTTGTGGCCGGGCAATTGTCCGCCCTCGCCGGGCTTGGCACCCTGCGCCATCTTGATCTGGATATCGTCCGAATTGACCAGATATTCGGTGGTCACGCCAAAGCGCCCGCTGGCGACCTGCTTGATCCGGCTGCGCATCGAATCGCCATTGGCCATGGGGACGAAGCGGTCCGGCTCCTCGCCGCCCTCGCCGGTGTTCGAGCGCGCGCCGATGCGGTTCATCGCGATCGCCAGCGTGGTGTGCGCCTCGCGGCTGATCGAGCCATAGCTCATCGCCCCGGTGCTGAAGCGCTTGACGATCTCGGCGGCGGGTTCGACCTCCTCGAGCGGGATCGGCTGATCCAGCTTGCGCAGTTCCATCAGCCCGCGGATCGTCAGCAGCCGCTCGGACTGCTCGTTGATCGCCTTGGCGAAGGCGGCGTAATTGTCGGGCCGGTCGCCGCGCACCGCATGCTGGAGATTGGCGATCGTCTCGGGAGTCCAGGCATGATCCTCGCCGCGCAGGCGGAACTGGTAGATGCCGCCCGGATCGAGCATGCTGCGGTAGATCGGCGCATCGCCGTAAGCCATCGCGTGGCGCCGGACCGCTTCCTCGGCGACCTGTTCGAGCCCGACGCCCTCGATCGTGGTCGAGGTGCCGGTGAAAAAGGCATCGACGAAGGCGCTCGACAGCCCGACCGCATCGAAGATCTGCGCGCCGCAATAGGACTGGTAGGTCGAGATGCCCATCTTGGACATGACCTTGAGGATGCCCTTGCCCACCGCCTTGACGTAATTGTCGCGCACCTTCTCGGGCGCGAGCTCGGGGTGCCGCTCGGCGCGCAGATGCTCGAGAGTCTCGAAGGCGAGATAGGGATTGATCGCCTCGGCGCCGTAACCCGCCAGCACGCAGAAATGATGCACCTCGCGCGCTTCGCCGGTCTCGACCACCAGCCCGGTCTGCATCCGCAGCCCCTGGCGGGTAAGTTGGTGATGCACCGCGGCGGTGGCGAGCAGTGCGGGCATCGGGATGCGGCCGGGGCCCTGCAGCCGGTCCGACAGGATCAGGATGTTGTGATCCTGCAGCACCGCCTCGGTCGCGGCCCAGCACATCTCCTTGATCGCCATCGCCAGCCCTTCGGCACCGGTGGCGGCATCCCAGCTGCAGTCGATCGTCGCGGTGCGGAACGCCCCGTCGAGCGCCGATTCGACCGAGCGGATCTTGGCGAGATCGTCATTGGTGAGGATCGGCTGGCTGACTTCGAGCCGTTTGTGCAGCCCGGCGTCGCGGCCGAGCAGATTGGGACGCGGGCCGATCATCGACAGCAGGCTCATCACCAGCTCCTCGCGGATCGAATCGATCGGCGGATTGGTGACCTGCGCGAAGTTCTGCTTGAAATAGTCGTAGAGCAGCCGCGGACGGTCGCTCAGCACCGCGATCGGCGTGTCGGTGCCCATCGAGCCGATCGGGTCCTGGCCGTCGAGCGCCATCGGCTCGAGAAAGCGCGTCAGATCTTCCTGCGTGTAGCCGAAGGCCTGCTGGCGATCGAGCAGGGTGGTGGTCGCGACCGGGATCTCGGACAGCTCGGGCGCGATATGCTCGATATCCTCGAGCTTGAACTGCGCCTGTTCGAGCCATTTCTCGTAAGGATGCTCCGCGGCGAGCTGGGCCTTGAGCTCGGCATCCTCGATGATGCGGCCTTCCTCGAGGTCGATCAGCAGCATCTTGCCCGGCTGCAACCGCCATTTGCGCACGATATCCGCCTCGTCGATCGGCAGCACCCCGCTCTCGCTGGCGAGTACGACGTGATCGTCCTTAGTGACGCAATAGCGCGCTGGGCGCAGCCCGTTGCGGTCGAGCGTCGCGCCGATCTGGCGCCCGTCGGTGAAGCACACCGCGGCGGGCCCGTCCCAGGGCTCCATCAGCGCGGCGTGGTACTCGTAGAAGGCGCGCCGCGCAGGATCCATCAGCGCATTGCCCGCCCAGGCCTCGGGCATCAGCATCATCATCGCATGGGCGAGGCTGTAGCCGCCCACCAGCAACAGCTCGAGCGCGTTGTCGAGACAGGCGGTGTCCGACTGGCCATGGGGGATCAGCGGCCACATCTTGTCGAGATCGACGCCCAGCAGTTCGCTTTCCATGGTGCGGCGGCGCGCGTTCATCCAGTTGACGTTGCCGCGCACCGTGTTGATCTCGCCATTGTGCGCGGTGAAGCGGTAGGGATGCGCCAGCCGCCAGCTGGGGAAGGTGTTGGTGCTGAAGCGCTGATGGACGAGACCCAGCGCCGAGACGCAGTCGGGATCGCGCAAATCGTCGTAGCAACTGCCCACCTGATGCGCGAGCAGCAGACCCTTGTAGACGATCGTGCGGCTGGAAAAGCTCGGGATATAGGCCTGCGTCAGCCCGAGGATGCCGTGTTTCTCGGCCAGCTTTGCGAGCGGGTTGAGCGTCTGCTTGCGGATCACCACCAGCTTGCGCTCGAACGCGTCCTGATCGGCGCAATCGGGACCGCGCCCGACGATGCACTGCCGCATGATCGGCATCGAATCCACCACCGCGCGGCCCAGCCCGTCGAGCGTGGTGGGCACATCGCGCCAGCCGAGCACGCGCTGGCCCTCCTTGACGACGAATTTCTCCAGCTGATCGACCACGAAAGTGGCCGCCTCGCCCTCACGCGGAAGGAAGCATTGCGCGACGCCGTATTCGCCGGGCGGGGGAAGATCGACGTCTTCGCTGGCGGCCCATTTGCGGAATAGCGGATCGGGGACCTGAAGCAGGATGCCCGCCCCGTCGCCAAGCAGCGGATCGGCGCCGACCGCGCCGCGATGGTCGAGATTGCCGAGGATCTCGAGCGCCCGGGTGACGATCGAATGGCTCTTGTCCCCGCGGATATGCGCGACCATGCCGACGCCGCAGGCGTCGTGCTCGTTGCGCGGATCGTAGAGCCCGCCGGCGGGCGGGGGGGCCGATAGAGTCATTCGCTTCCTTCACACCGTCCGGCCCGGCGGAAGCGCATGGGCTTCCGGGGGTCCTGACTGCTGGCGCGCCGGTTACAGCGCTGCCGGATTGTCGTGAAGCACCGTCATGACAATGCGAATGACGTTTTGCAACCGCAGGGGGCGAAGGAAAGTTTCGCGCGGGGCAAGTTTTGCGTAACAGCCTTACCCAATCGGGCCCTTCTCAGGAGTTGCGGCTGACCCGGTCGAGCTTGTCGAGCGCGCTACGCAAGCCGGCGCGCGGATCGTCGCTGCGCTGGTCGCGGGGCTCGCCCGCCCCGCCGCGGTCGCGATCCGCTTCGCGCCGCAGGAAGGCGATCACCGGATCGTCGGGCTGCTCTTGCGCCGGGGCTGCAGGGTCCGAGGAGGACCGCGAACGCTGCGCGGCGAGCGCGGCATCGAAACGCGCCACCAGCTCGGAAAGCGAGGAGGCGGACAAGTCGGGCGGCGCGGTACCGGCTTGGGGCTCGCTACCAACACCAACATTGCCAGCTCCAGCGTCATCGCCAGCGCCATCGCCCTCCGCCGTCCACGAGGGCTCGTCGGACAGGTCGCTGGCGGAGGGCGACCAGTCGCCAGTCTCGGCGGGCGGCGCGGGCGCCAGCTCCTCTTCGAAACGGGCTGCAGGCTCGGGGGGAAGCTCTTCGTATTCCGCTTCCTCGACTCGCTCGGGCGCATCGAAATCGGGACCTTCGCTCTCGACCTCCTCCGCTTCGCTAGCGGCGGGTTCGGGCATGGCCGCGAAACCGGCGTCGGGATCGGGCTCCTGCTCCTCCGGTTCGGAGCGGGACCAGTCCTCGAGCGGGTCGTCGTCGAAATTGCCGCGGATCACGCGCGGCAGGCCGGCGACCAGCCGATCCGCAGCGAAGCGCTGCAGATCGTCATCCTCTTCGTCGCCGGGAGGGGTTTCGATCTCCTCCGCGGCGCCCTCTTCTGCGGCGACCTCTTCTTCGCCCACCGCATCCGCTTCGGCGGCCTCGCCAAGATCGACTTCGCTCGCCTGAAAGATGCGCCCGGCTTCCTGCTCGGTTTCGGTGGCTTCGGGGCCGGCTTCGGGGGGGGCGAGCGGCTCGTCGCGGCCGCTCATGCTGCGGCGCCCGGCGAGCCGCGTCGGAACCATGCCGGGAGCATCGCCCTCCGGCGCGTCGGCGAGGCCGATCTCGTCCGCGGGCGCCTCTGGGGCGAAATCCTGCTCCAGCGAATCGTCGCCATCCGCGAGCCAGGGCGAATCGGTAGCGGGTGCAGCGGGTTCGCCGCTCGCTTGCGGTTCGTCGTGGATTTTGCGGATGCGGGCGGCGATCGCCAGTCCCAGCAGCGCGCCCAGCAGTGCAGCGACGGCGCTGATCGCGATCCGCGCGGTATCGCCCAGCGGCGGCGCGGCGGCGGGGATGAGGTCGGCGAGACCCGTTCCAACCACCAGACCCTCGAAATTGGCGGGCGGTACGACGAAAGTGCCCAGCCCCAGCAGGGCGGCGAACCACAGCGCGACGATCGCCGGGAAGGCCGGATGCGCGGTCAGCGGTTTGGTGGTGCGGCTGGCGCCCATGGTTGCGTCGTTCTTTCTCTGCCTGCCGGAGACCGCAATCACGCGGCGCGTGCGGGGTTCCTGTCGGCTTTGCGCGGTAGCAGGCTTTGGTAAACGGCCTGATAACGATCGATATTATGCGCCCAGTCGTGGTGCGCCGCAACATGCGCCGCAGCGCGCTCGCGGATCGCATCCCATTCGCCGCGGCGGTCGAGCAGATCGGCGAGCGCGTGCGCGCAGCCCCGCCGATCGTCGGGCGGGAACAGCACCCCCGTGCGGCCGTCCTCGATCAGCTCCCGGTGGCCGCCGACGTCCGACGCCGCGACCACGCGCCGCTGCGCCATCGCCTCGAGCGGTTTCAGCGGGGTGACCAGATCGGTCAACCGGCTGCGCTTGCGCGGATAGGCCAGCACGTCGATCAGCGAATAATAGCGCTCGACCTCGGAATGCGGGACCCTGCCGGTGAAGGTGATGCCATCGGCGGCGGGGCTGGCGGCGGCGCGCGCGCGCAAGGCCTCCTCCATCGGGCCGCCGCCGACCAGCAGCAGCCGCGCCCGCGGGTGGCGCGCGCGCAGCAGCGGCAGCGCGTCGATCAGATCGCCAAGCCCCTCGTAATCGTAGAAACTGCCGACGAAACCGATCACCGGTCCGCCATCGAGGCCCAGCTCGGTTGCCAGCGCCTCGTCGCGCGGGGGCGGATCGCCGAACAGCGCCATATCCACGCCATTGGGCGAGAGACCGATCTTGCCCGCATCGTGGCCGCGCGCGATCAGATCGCCGCGCAGGCCTTCGCAGATCGTGAACACCGCATCCGCGCCCGCGACCACGCGGTTCTCGAGCGCGCGGGTCAGCCGGTATTTGAGCGATCCGGCGCGCCCGGTGCCATTGCCGACCGCGGCATCTTCCCAGAAGGCGCGGATTTCGTAGACCAAGGGCAGGCCCAGCCGGCGCGCGGCGCGCAAACCGGACATCCCGATCAGCGCGGGCGAATGCGCGTGGAGGATATCGGGCCGCCAGACCTGCGCCGCCCGTTCGATCGCGCGGCGCACACCCTCGATCTCGTTCCATTCGCGCAGGCCCGGCGGGCCCGAGGGCAGCGCCGGCGCGCGGTAGAAGGTCAGCCCCTCGGCCTCGTCTTCCTCCAGGCGGTCGGAAGTCGTTGCGGCAGGAGCGCCTCCCTGGCGCGGCCCGGTGAGCCCGCGCGCCTCCATGCCGGCGGCGAGCTGGCTTTTCATGATGGCGCGCGTGCGGAAGGTGTAGCCGGAATGCAGCGGCAAGGAGTGGTCGAGGATATGCAGGACTCGGGTCATCGGGCTATGCTGTTGCACAACAGGCTTAACGCCCCGTCAACCGCGATGGCCTAGGCCAGCGTCAACCGCGCCCGCGCTGCGATTTCGAAAGACGCCGCATTTGATCGACTATTTCGCCCTTGCCCTGACCCATGGCCTGCTGCTGGTCGCGCTGCTGCGGCTGATCGGGCGCGAGGATGTCGATGTCGAACCTATCGAGTCCGAGGAAGAGGCGCAGGTCGAATTGGCGACGAAACCGCCCGAAGGCGCCGCCGCAGCGCGCCGCGCGGCCCGGAAGCGGCGCCGCAATGCTTGACCTTGCACTCTTCGCCTTCGTGCTGGCGTTTCTGGCGCTGGGGATCGCGCGACCCTTCCTGTGGGTGCTCGCCTATATCTACATCGACATTCTCGCACCGCAGAAGATCGGCTGGACGCTCACGCCCGCGCTGCCGATCTCGCTGATCGCCTTCTGCGCCGCCTTCGCCGGCTGGCTGCTGACCGATTCCAAGAAGGAGACGCGGGTCCATTACCGGCAGGGGCTGATGCTGGCGCTGCTGCTCTATTGCGGTTTCACCACCACGCTGTCGGCTTTCCCGGTCGAGGCCGCGCACAAATGGAGCTGGGTGTGGAAGGCGCTGGTGTTCGCGATTTTCCTGCCTTTCACGCTCACCACAAGAACGCGGATGGAGGCGCTGCTGGTCACCGTCGTGCTGACGCTGGGGGCGATCGTCATCGCCACCGGCATGAAGACCGTGCTCGGCGGGGGCGGCTACGAAAGCCTCTATTTCTTCGTCAACGACAATTCGGGGATCTACGAAAGCTCGACTCTCGCCACCGTCGCGATCGGCTCGATCCCGCTGGTGCTGTGGTTGATGAAGCACGGCACCGTCTTTCCTCCCGACTGGCGGGTGAAGCTGTTCGGCTACGGGGTGATCTTTTCCTGCCTGCTGATCCCGGTGGGGACCGAGGCGCGCACCGGACTGGTGTGCATTGCGGTGCTGGGCGTGCTGATGCTGCGCGACGTGAAAAACCGCATCCTCTACCTCCTCGCCGCCGGCGTGCTGGCGGTGGGCGCGCTGCCGTTCCTGCCGCAAAGCTATTACGAGCGCATGGCTACCATCGGCAGCCACGAGGGCGATGCCTCGGCCTCGACCCGGGTCGCGGTGTGGAACTGGACGCTGGACTACGCCGCCGAACACCCGCTGGGCGGCGGGTTCGATTCCTACCGCGCCAACAGCTTCACCTACATGATGCCGGTCCGCACCCAGGAGGGCAATTCGATCGCGGTCGATTATGTCGAGGTCACCGACAAGGGCCGCGCCTTCCATTCGGCCTATTTCGAGCTGCTGGGCGAACAGGGCTATCCCGGGTTCCTGATCTGGATGGCGCTGCAGATTACCGGGCTGCTCGAGATGGAGAAGCTGCGCCGCCGCTATCGCAAGCGCGACGGACCCCGCGCCGCCTGGACCGCCGATCTCGCCAGCGCGCTGCAGGCGGCGCAGATCGTCTATCTGGTGGGGGCGACCTTCCAGGGGATCGCCTACCAGCCGGTGATCTTCCTCTTTCTGGGACTGCAGATCGCCCTGTGGACCTATTGCGCGCGGCGCGACTCGACCCGCGGCGCCGACGCCGGCGATGAGCGCGCGGCGAAGCGCGCCCGCCGGCGGCGTGAACCGCCGCAACGCGACCCCGCCTTGCCGTAAGGGCAGCATTCGCGCGGTTGCGCGCGCCTTTGCCATCCGCCATGACGCTTGCCAGAGTGCGGCCATTGGCTGCGCGCAAGGCATGCAATTTCACAGGAGAGGCATATGACCCCGCAGGACATGGCGACCAAGGCCGGCGAACATCTGGGCACCAGCGAATGGGCGGAGATGAGTCAGGAGCGCATCAACCAGTTCGCCGAGGCGACCGGCGACCACCAGTTCATCCATATCGACGAGGAAAAGGCCAAGATGACGCCGTTCGGCGGCACCATCGCCCACGGCTTCCTGACGCTCTCGATGATCCCCTATCTGTCCGCCAATTCCGACCTGCCCAAGGTCGACGGCGTGAAAATGGGCGTCAATTACGGGGGCAACAAGACGCGCTTCATCAGCCCGGTCAAATCGGGCAAGCGCATTCGGGGTCACTGGAAGCTGGTCGATCTGACCGAAAAGCGCCCCGGCCAGTGGCAGCAGACCAGCGAGATCACGATCGAGATCGAGGGCGAGGACAAGCCCGCGCTGATCACCGAATGGATCATGCAGTTCTTCGTGTAAAATAGCGCGAGTCCCCGCGAAGGCGGGGACCTCAGGCGATCCAGAGCCAGGCCAACCGAGACCCCCGCGCCTCCGCGGGGGATCACACTTTGAGGAAGATAATCATGTCCCGCGACGCAGTCATCGTATCCACCGCCCGCACCGCCATCGGCCGCGCCTACAAGGGCGGCTTCAACGACACCTCCGGCCCGACGCTCGGCTCCTATTCGCTCAAGCCCGCGATCGAGCGCGCCGGCGTCGAGCCGGACATGATCGACGATGTCGTCTGGGGCGCCGCGCTCCAGCAGGGGACGCAGGCGGGCAATCTCGCGCGTCAGGTCGCGCTGCGCGCCGGCTGCCCGATCGGCACCAGCGGCATGACCGTCGATCGCCAGTGTTCCTCGGGCCTGATGGCCATCGCCACCGCCTCCAAGCAGGTCACGCTCGACCGCATGGATGTGGTCGCCGCCGGCGGGCAGGAATCGGTCAGCCTGGTGCAGACCAAGGACATGCGGGTCATGCCCGATCCCGAACTGATCGCGATGCACGGTGCGATCTACATGCCGATGCTGCAGACCGCCGAGACCGTCGCGCAGCGCTACGGCATCTCCCGCGAAGCGCAGGACGAATACGCGCTCCAGTCGCAGCAGCGCACCGCCGCGGCGCAGGAAGCGGGCCGCTTCGACGCCGAGATCGTCTCCGTCAGCACGACCCACAAGGTCAAGGACAAGGAGAGCGGCGAGGTTTCCGATCAGGACATCACCATCGCCAAGGACGAGGGCAACCGCCCGCAGACCACGCTCGAGGGTCTGGCCTCGCTCCAGCCGGTCATGGGGCCGGGCACCAGCATCACCGCGGGCAACGCCTCGCAGCTGTCGGACGGCTCCTCGGCCAGCGTCATCATGGAAGCCAAGCTTGCCGAGCAGCGGGGCCTCCAGCCGCTCGGCCGCTATATCGGCATGGCGGTCGCGGGCACCGAACCCGACGAGATGGGCATCGGTCCGATCTTCGCCATCCCCAAGCTGCTCAAGCGCTTCGACCTCAAGGTCGACGATATCGGCATCTGGGAGCTCAACGAAGCCTTCGCCGTGCAGGTGATCTACTGCCGCGACAAGCTGGGCATCGACAACGACAAGCTCAACGTCAGCGGCGGCTCGATCTCGATCGGCCACCCCTACGGCATGACCGGCGCTCGCTGCGTCGGCCACACGCTGATCGAGGGCAAACGCCGCGGCGCGAAATACGGCGTCGTCACCATGTGCGTCGGCGGCGGCATGGGCGCGGCGGGCCTGTTCGAGATCTTCTGATCCTCGATCGAACGTGATGCGAAAGGGGCGGCCGGGGAGACCCGCGCCGCCCTTTTTTCATGCTCCACCGCCGACGGGTTTTTTGTGAGAACTGAACGTGGGGCGACGCTGCTAAATTGCTTCGACCCGGTGCACTATGGCGTGGCGCGCAAGAGCGCTTCTCGCATGACCACTTCCTTCGAACTTTGGCGTTCGACCCGCCCATCGGCGCCCACTCTCGCCATCTCGGTCGATGTAGTACGTCTCCAAACCTGTCCGTATGGATCGGCCTCTAAGAAGACTTCGATTACGCCCGCGATCTCTTCACTCTTCCGTTCAACGTAAGCTTCCTCGAACGAAATTGGCTCCTGCAAAATCTCGCCCAAAACCACGTCGCTCCTTGCGTCTTCTCGGTGAACGGAGTCGGGAGAGACGGTCAGCTTCACCCTGTAAGTCGCGCCGTCACCGACTGAGTTTTGCAATGCAAGTCGCGCAGGTTCGAGCGCCGCAGGATGATGAAAAAGCTCGCCATCCGCTAAAGAGCCAGGTTGAATATCAAACGCTTCAATGGTGGCGAGCACCGACTCAGGGTCGCACTCAACTTGAAAGGCGGCCCAAGTAAAATACCAGCTGCCACACGCCTCTGGCGAGATATCCGCGGCTTTGAGCCAGGCCTCTCGGCGACCCTCCATTTCCTCACGGTTCAATAGCTGCATGCTGCCATCGTATGCTTGGAAAATCCGGACTGGGAAGTGCCAATTGATCAGTCGCTGATCGTCGGAAGGTCCTAACGGCAGATCGTACACTCGCTCCGTTCCATCTGGCCGAACATTGACGATCTGTTCGACATATTCGTGCCCGCCGCGACTGTTAGAAGATGAGCCGTCCCCCTTGGTCTCCAATTCGTGGGTTACAGTGATGCGGTGCCGATCACCCGCCATCTCTCGGGGATTTTGGGCGTGAGCCTCAGCCGAGAGCGAGATCACGAGGAAAATGGCCAGGATTAGTTTCACTGTCGGCAGGCTATTGCTTCTCGTCTGAATGTCCAGATCGGTTGATTGTCGAGCATTTACCAGAATCCGCAAGTGGGTCGGAAGCTCTCCCCAGTCCCATCCGGTTCCGTCACCCGTGCGCGGCGATGAATTCCTCGACCACCGGGGCGATCTTGTCGCGCCAGCGGCTGCCGTTGAAGATGCCGTAATGGCCCGCGCCCTCGGCCATGAAATAGCGCTTCTTCGCGACGTCGAGATTGGGAGTCAGCTCCAGCGCGGCGCGGGTCTGGCCCAGCCCCGAGATATCGTCGCGCTCGCCCTCGATCGCCAAGAGCGCGGTCTTGGTGATCTCGCCCAGATCGACCAGCCGGTCGCGGTGGGTGAAGGTGCCGTTGGGGATCGAGTGGGTCTGGAACACCTCGTCCACCGTCTGGAGGTAGAATTCCGCGGTCATGTCGCAGACCGAGCGGTATTCCTCGTAGAAATCCTTGGTCGCCTGCGCGCCCTCGTCGTTGCCGGCGTTGATGTGCTTGAACATCTCGTAATGGCTGGTGAGATGGCTGCCGAGATTCATGCTCATGAAGCTCGCGAGCTGGAGGAAGCCGGGATAGACCCGCCGCCCCGCGCCGCGATGCTGCATCGGCACGGTGGCGATCACCGTCTGGCGGAACCATTCGATCGGGCGATCCATCGCCATGTCGTTGACCGAGGTGGGCGAGCAGCGGGTGTCGATTGGGCCGCCCATCATCGTCAGCGTCGCAGGCGTGCAGGGGTGGTCGTCGCGGTTCATGATCGCGGTCGCGGCGAACACCGGGACCGAGGGCTGGCAGACCGCCATCACATGCGCGTTCGCGCCGATATGCTCGAGGAATTCGATCACATAGTCGATATAGTCGTCGAGATCGAAATGCCCGTCGCTCAGGGGCACGGTCTTGGCGTCGGCCCAGTCGGTGACATAGACGTCGTAATTCTCGATCATCCGCTCGACCGTGCCGCGCAGCAGCGTGGCGTAGTGCCCGCTCATCGGCGCGACGATCAGCAGCCGCGGCGCATCCTCGGGCAGGCTCGCGCGGCGGAAGCGCTTGAGATCGCCGAACGGCTTGTTGAGCACCGTCGCTTCGACCACCGGATGGTCCTCGCCGCTGACCGCAACAGTTTCGATCCCCCAGGCGGGCTTGCCGCGCGGCGCCGAGGCGTGGGAGAACACTTCGAGCGCCGAGGCCGCCATCGACCCCATCCCGAGATAGCCGAACGGGCCGGTGTAATTCGCCGGATTGGCCGGATTGGTCATCATCTCCGAGCCGATCGCGGCCCAGGCGCTGGCGCTCGAGAGCCAGCTGCGCTGCAATTCATAAGCGTGGTAAAGCATTGGTTTCCCCTGCAAACGCCTCGTCCGGGCGTCCAGACATGGTGGCAAGGTGGCGCTTTGGCATTCATTGTGCAATGCACAATCGCCCGCATCCGCCCGAGCGCGCCGTTGTGGACGCTCCCCGGGCGCCCCATCTGAGACCGGCGAAGAAACGCCGGGAGTGTATGGATTTCGGCGGCGCGGGAGCCTAGGTGACCCTCATGGACGGTGCTCAGATGAACGAAAGCGTTCCGCGCGAAGATTTCCAGCGCGCCGGCCGCGAAGGCGAACCAGCCAAGGCGCGCTCGATCAGGCCGCTGTTCATGGTCTGGCGCGCGGCGCTGGCCTACCCCGGCTATCTCGCACTGGCGGCGCTGGCGCTGCTTATCACCGCTGCGGCGACGCTGGCGATACCCGCCGGGTTCAAGCTGATCATCGACCAGGGTTTTGCCGCGGGTGCCGACCCGGACGCGATCGGGCGCTGGTTCCGCTATCTGTTGCTGATCGTCCTCGTGCTCGCGCTGGGCACGGCGATGCGGTTCTATTTCGTCAGCTGGCTGGGCGAACGCGTGGTCGCGGATATCCGTCTGAGCACCCACCGCAATCTGATGCGGCTGGCGCCCGATTTCTACGAGGAGAATTCGCCCAAGGAAATCTCCAGCCGGCTGACCAGCGACACCACGCTGATCGAGCAGGTGGTGGGCACCACCGTCTCTGTGGCCTTGCGCAATTTGCTCATGGCGATCGGCGGGACGATCTACATGTTCTATCTGGTCCCCGGGCTGACGCTGGGCCTGATCCTGATCATCCCGGTCATCATGCTGCCGCTCACCTATTTCGGGCGGCGGCTGCGCACGGTCAGCCGCACCAGCCAGGACCGGGTGGCGGATATCGGCGCGATGGTCACCGAAGTGCTTTCGGCGATGAAGATCGTCCAGGGCTTCAACCAGCAGGAGCGCGAGAGCGGGCGGTTCGGCGATGCAGTGGAGCAGACCTTCACCGTGGCCCGCCGCCGCATCCTGATCCGCGCGGCAATGACCTCGATCATCATCCTGTTCGTCTTCGGCGGGATCACCATCCTGATCTGGCGCGGTGCCGCCGCGGTGGCCGAGGGGACGATCACCGGCGGGACCATCGCCGCCTTCGTGCTGACCGCCGGGCTGGTCGCGGGCGCCTTCGGCTCGCTCATCGAGGTCTATGGCGATCTGCTGCGCGGCGCGGGGGCCGCCAGCCGGATCGCGGAACTGAAGGACGAGCGCCCGACCGTGGCCGCGCCCGAGCGCGCGCAGGCCCTGCCGGTGCCGCCGCGCGGCAGCCTCTCGTTCCGCAACGTCACCTTCCGCTATCCGACCCGGCCCGAAATCGCCGCGCTCGCCGATTTCACGCTCGAGGTCGAGCCGGGCGAGACGGTTGCTATCGTGGGCCCTTCGGGAGCGGGCAAATCGACCATTTTCCAGCTCGCAGAGCGGTTCTACGACCCCCAGGCGGGGACGATCCGCCTCGATGGCGTGCCGCTGACCAGCGCCGACCCGCATGCGGTGCGCGAGCGGATCGCCATGGTCCCGCAGGACGGCGTGTTGTTCAGCGCCAATGCGCGCGACAACATCCGCTACGGCGCCTGGGGTGCTACCGACGAGCAGGTGTGGGAAGCGGCGCGGGCGGCGAATGCGGCGCAATTCCTCGAGGATCTGCCCGACGGGCTCGACACCTATCTGGGCGAAAACGGCACCCGGCTCTCCGGCGGGCAGCAGCAGCGGCTCGCCATCGCCCGCGCGGTGCTGCGCGACGCGCCGATCCTGCTGCTCGACGAGGCCACCAGCGCGCTCGACGCCGAGAGCGAGCGGCTGGTGCAGGATGCGCTCGACCAGCTCATGCGCGACCGGACCACGCTGGTGATCGCGCACCGGCTCGCCACCATCCGCGCCGCCGACCGGATCGTGGTGATGGAAGCCGGCCGCATCGTCGAACAGGGCACCCATGCCCAGCTTTCGGCGGGCGGCGGGCTCTATGCGCGGTTGGCGACGCTCCAGTTCGGGCTCGAAAGCGTCTGATCTTACTCGACGTTCGACGGAAGGCCGAGCCCGTCCGACCAACGGATTTGGCGTTCGGGAGGCGCTGGGTTAGGCTCTCCGCCACAGTCCGGCGCGCTGCATGCGCGCGGACGGTCGCATTTTCGGGAGACTAACACATGATCCGTACCCTTCTCGCCGGTGGCGCCAGCGCCATCGCGCTCGCCATCGCTGCACCGGCGTTCGCGCAGACCCAAACCCAGGACGAGGCCGCCACCGCCGCGGCCGCCGCCGAACCCGCCACCCCGACCATGAGCTTCGGCACCTGGGGCTTCGATCCCGAATACCTCTCCGATGACATCGATCCGGGCGACGACTTTTTCGGTTTTGCCAATCAGACATGGCTCGAAGCCAATCCGCTGCCGCCCGAGTTCAGCCGCTTCGGCGCGTTCAACCTGCTGCGCGAGAAATCGACTTCCGACGTCAAAACGCTGATCGACGAGCTGGTCGCCAGGGACCCCGCCAGCCTGACCCCGGACGAAAAGCGCATTGTCTCGGCTTACAATGGCTATCTCGACACTGCGGCGATCGAAGCCGCGGGCCTGGCGCCGGCGCAGCCCTATCTCGACGAAATCCGGGGTGCGGACACGCTCGCAGACCTCGTCACCTTGTGGTCGAAGCCCGGCTACTCCAGCCCGCTGGGCGGCTACGTCAGCGTCGATGCAAAGGAACCCACGCGCTACTCGGTCTATCTCGGCTCGGGCGGGCTCGGACTGCCGGACCGCGACTATTACCTCGACGAGACCGAAAAAGGCCGCGACATCCAGGCCAAATACCGTGACTATCTGACGTTCCTGCTGGGCGAAGCCGGGTATTCGGACGCCGCCGGGATGGCTCAGCAAGTCTACGCTTTCGAAGATGCAGCGGCCCGCACCGTCGCCTGGGACCGCGCCACGCGCCGCAACCGCGACCTGACCTATAACGCGCTGACCGGTGCCGAACTGAAAGGGATGGCGGGAGACTTCCCGCTCGACGCGATGCTGACGACTTCCGGCTTCGCCGACACAGACCGTTTCATCGTGTCCGACCTGCCGCCCAGCGCCGAGCGCGTGGCGGAACTGGGCCTGACGCCCGAGGTCGTCGCCAAGATTGGCGGCGGCACACCCGCCATGATGAAGCTGGTGCAGGAAACGCCGATGGCGGTGCTGCAGGCCTGGACCGCCAAGGGCTTCCTCAATGCCAACGCCGCGGTGCTGCCCGGCACGATCGACGAGGCGAACTTCGCCTTCTACGGCACCACGCTCAACGGCACACCCGAACAGCGCCCGCGCTGGAAGCGTTCGATCGACGAGACCGAAGGCCTGCTGGGCGAACTGGTCGGCGCGTCCTATGTCGAGCGCTACTTCCCGGCGGAGAACAAGGCCGCGATGGTCGATCTGGTCGCCAATCTGCGCAAGGCTGTGGCTCAGAGCATCGACGACATCGAATGGATGAGCCCGGAAACCAAGCGCGAGGCGATCGCAAAGCTCGACGCTTTCGATCCCAAGATCGGCTATCGCGACGAGCTGGAGACCTACGACGCGCTGGCGATCGACGCCGCCGACCCGATCGCCAACCGGATGGCGGCTGCGCAATGGCAGTGGAACGATATGCTGTCCAAGCTCGGCGGGCCGATCGACCGTACCGAATGGGGCATGCTGCCGCAGACGGTGAACGCCTATTACAACCCGACCAAGAACGAGATCGTGTTCCCGGCGGGCATCCTGCAGCAGCCGTTCTTCGGCATCACCGCCGATCCGGCGGTCAATTACGGCGGGATCGGCGGGGTGATCGGGCACGAGATCGGTCACGGGTTCGACGATCAGGGCTCGAAGTCGGATGGCACCGGCATGCTGCGCAATTGGTGGACCGATGCCGATCGTGCCGCCTTCGACGAACGCGGCACCGCGCTGGTCGAGCAGTACAACGCCTTCTGTCCGCTCGACGACGGTGAAACCTGCGTCAACGGACGGCTGACGCTGGGCGAGAACATCGGCGATCTGGGCGGGCTCAGCCTCGCCTACCGCGCTTACAAGCTGCATCTGAACGGACAGGAGGACAAGGTGATCGACGGGCTGACCGGCGATCAGCGCTTCTTCCTCGCCTGGGCGCAGGTGTGGCGTTCGCAGCAGCGCGAGGATGCCGCCCGCCAGCGTCTGCGCACCGACTCGCACAGCCCGGAGGAATTCCGCGTCAACGGCGTGGTGCGCAACATGGACGCCTGGTACGCAGCTTTCGGCGTGACTCCCGAGGACGAGCTTTATCTCCCGCCCGAGGAACGCATCTCCATCTGGTAGGACAGCAGGCGACGACCTGATCGCGCGGTAAGCGAACCGCAAAGCAAAAAAGGGGGTGCCGGTCGCTTGACTTGGCACCCCCTTTCTTCATGGCGCCACAGCCATGGACAACACGCTTACCGCCATCCTGCTCGGCATCCTCGAAGGGCTGACCGAATTCCTCCCGGTCAGCTCGACCGGTCACCTGATCCTCGCGCAGGCGTGGTTCGGCTACGATCCCGACCAGTGGCAGCAGTTCAACATCGTGATCCAGCTCGGCGCGATCCTCGCGGTGGTGGTGAGCTACCGCAAGCTGTTCTGGTCGATGGGGACCGGCGTGCTGCGCAGGGACACCGAATCCCTACTCTTCACCCGCAACATATTGCTGGGCTTTCTGCCCGCGGCCTGCATCGGTCTGCTCGCCAAGGACGCGATCGAGGTGATGCTGGGCGCGCCGCTGGTGGTCGCGGTGGCGCTGGTGGTCGGCGGGGTGCTGATCCTGGTGCTGGAACGGATCATCCCCGAGCGCGAGGACAAGGGCGTGGCGGCGCTTTCGGCCAGGACCGCGCTGACCATCGGGCTGGTGCAGTGCCTGGCGATGATCCCCGGCACCAGCCGGTCGGCCTCGTCGATCCTCGGCGCCCTGGCGATGGGCGTCGGACGAAAGACCGCGGCCGAATTCTCCTTCTTCCTCGCGGTCCCCACCATGCTCGGTGCGGCGACCGTCAAGATTCTCGACGACCCCGCCCTGATGGCGGGCGAGGCGACGATCGGCTGGACCGAGATCGCGCTGGGCTTCACCGCCGCCTTCCTGGTGGCGCTGGTGATCATCCGCGCCTTCGTCGCCTTCGTCAGCAAGCACGGGTTTTCGCCGTTTGCCTGGTACCGGATCGTGATCGGCAGCGCCTTCATCTTCTGGCTGATGGCCTGAAGAAAACTGGCGCAAGCGCCGCATTCCTCGCAACGCTTCGTCGCAATCGTGGCGGAATCATGGCGATGGTGCTTGCAACGCGGCGTCACTTGTCGCAGGGAGGCGCACGAGCCCAATCCGTGTTGCGGACCGCTCAAATTCAAGGGGAATTATCATGAAGAGCATTTTCAAGACCTCGATGGTCGTTTCGGTCGCCGCCCTCAGCCTCGGCCTCGCCGCTTGCGACAGCGCCGCCGAAGACCAGATGGAAGCTGAAGCCGACGTTGTCGACGCTCAGGCCGACGTGATCGAAGAAGAAGCCGACCTTGCCGCTGAGCAGGGCATGGAAATGGAAGAAGAAGCTCTCGACCAGGAAGCAGACGCGGTCGAAGAGCAGGCTGACGTGATCGACGATCAGGCCGGCGAAGTCGAATAATCCTGGTTTAATCCAGGTTAGGAAAACCGGCTCCGGATCGCTTCGGAGCCGGTTTTTTCTTGCCCGTCAGACCGGTGCGGCGCCGCTCCCGCGCCCGCCGCGCAGCAGATATTCCTGCGTGCCGCGGTTGAGCACATTGTCGACGTCGATCACCGCCGAATTGGCATAGGTGAAGGCAGGCGGCAGATTGCGATAGAGCCGGTCGAAATCGCGCTCCACCGTTTGGCGGTAGAGATCCTCGAAGCTCTCGATCACGAAATAGGTCGGCTGCAGGTCGCTGATCACGTAATCGGTGCGCATCACCCGGTCGACGTTGAGCATAATGCGGTTGGGGCTCTTGGCCTCCGCCGCATAGACCACCTCGGTGGGACCAGAGAGGATCCCTGCGCCATAAGCCTTGATCCCGTCCGCCTCCTGGATCAGCCCGAACTCCACCGTGTACCAATAGAGCGCGCCGAGCGCCTTCAGCCGGTTGTAGCGCATCGCCTTCCACCCGGCCTTGCCGTATTCCTGCATGTAGTCGGCGAAGGTGGGATCGGTGAGCATCGGCACATGGCCGAAGACGTCGTGGAAGACGTCGGGCTCCTGGATGTAGTCGAAGGTCTCGCGGGTGCGGATGAAATTGCCAGCCGGGAAACGCCGGTTGGCGAGATGCCAGAAGAAGACGTGATCGGGGATCAGCATCGGCACCGGCACCACGCTCCAGCCGGTGAGCTTGCCCAGATCCGCGCTCATCGCGGCGAAATCGGGGACCCCGCCCTTGCCCAGATCGAGCTTCTCGAGCCCCGCGAGGAAGGCGCTCGCGGCGCGGCCGGGGAGAACCTCCATCTGCCGCGCGAAGAGATCGTCCCAGATCGCGTCGTCCTGGGAATCATATTCGGTCTGTTTGGGCTCGAGCCAGTCTTCGCCCAGATGGTCGGGCCGCCGCAAAGGCGCGGTGAAGACCTCCTCCGGCATTTCCGGGAGGCGGCTGAAATCCTGTTCGGTGATCGCTTGTGTGGCCATGCGGCCTATCTAGCGCTTGCCGGGGCGGGTTACAAATCAGGCGGCCAAATCAGACGGCGCGTTCGAACAGCGCGGCCATCCCCTGCCCGCCGCCGATGCACATGGTCTCGAGGCCGTAGCGGACCTCGCGGCGCTGCATCTCATGCGCCATGTCGGCGAGGATGCGCAGTCCGGTCGCGCCGATCGGATGGCCGAGCGAGATGCCCGACCCGTTGACGTTGAGGATGTCGCGGCGCGAATCCTCCTCGCTCCAGCCCCAGCCCTTGAGCACCGCGAGCACCTGCGGCGCGAAGGCTTCGTTGAGCTCGACCAGCCCGATATCGTCCCAGCCCATCCCGGTGCGCGCGAACAGCCGCTCGACCGCGGGGACCGGGCCGATCCCCATCCGGCTCGGATCGCAGCCCGCCGCGCTCCAACTGTGGAACCACAGGATCGGTTCGAGCCCGAGTTCCTCGATCTTGTCCTCGGCCACCACCAGACAGGCGGCGGCGGCATCATTCTGCTGGCTGGCGTTGCCCGCGGTGACGATCGCCGCGGGGTCGCGCTTGCCGTCGATGGCGCGCAGCGCGCCGAGCGTTTCCATATCCGCATCGGCGCGGAATCCCTCGTCCTGCGCGAAGACCAGCGGATCGCCGCGGCGCTGCGGGATTTCGACCGGGACCAGGTTCTCGTCGAACCGGCCTGCCTCCCAGGCAGCGGCAGCGTTGCGATGCGAGCGGACCGCGAATTCGTCCGCCGCTTCGCGCGTAATGTCGTAATCCTTCGCGAGGTTCTCCGCAGTTTCGATCATTCCGGTGATCACCCCGAAGCGCTCGATCGGCTGGCTCATCAGCCGCCCGCGGGTCAGCCGGTCCCACAGCTCCATATCGCCCATTCGAGCACCATGCCGCGCCTTTGTGGTGTAGTGTTCGACATTCGACATGCTCTCGACCCCGCCCGCGAGCACGCAGTCGGCGACCCCGGTCTGGACCATCATCGCCGCGGTCGCGACCGCCTGCAGGCCCGAGCCGCAGCGCCGGTCGAGCTGGAAGCCGGGCACCTCGATCGGCATCCCCGCGGCGAGCCAGCTCCAGCGCCCGATCGCGGGCGCCTCGCCGCTGCCATAGCCCTGGCTGAAGACGACATCGTCGACGCGCGCGGGATCAATCCCGCTGCGCTCGACCAGCGCCTTGATGATCACCGCACCCAAGGCGCCCGCCTCGAGCGGGGCGAGCGTGCCGAGGAACTTGCCCACCGGGGTGCGCAGAGGCTTGCAGATGGCGACTCTTCTCATGGGAATACCTTCTATTTGTCGGACAGGCGGGCGATGTCGCGGTCGACCAGATCGCCGATTGCGCCCGAGGAGAGGCCGAGCCGCTCTGCCAGCACCTGTTCGGTGTGTTCGCCAAGGAACGGCGCGGGTGCGGGTTCGCCCGCATCCTGGCCGGGCAGGTTGGCGAAGCTGCGCGGGGCGGGATAGGCGAAGCCGCTGGGGTTGGCGCTGGTCTCGGCAAACAGCGGATTGTCCGCCACCAGCACCGGGTCGTTCGCCGCCTCGTAGGCGGTGCGGTAGCGTTCGAAGGTGGTGCCTTCCTTCGCCATCCGGGCTTCCAGATCGGTGTAGTCGAGGGTGTCGGCGACCGACTGGAACAGGTCGAACAGCGTCTGGCGGTGCTCGAAGCGCGGGCGGTCGCCATCGGCGAAGCGGACCCCGAGCCGCTGTTCGAGTTCGGCAATAGCGGACTCGATAGCAAAGGCGCGGACCAGCCCGTCCCATTGCTTGGCGGTCAGCGCCGCGACCATGAAGCGCACCCCGTCGCGGCTGCGGAAATCGCGCCCGAAAGCGCCCCAGATGGCGTTGCCGAGCCGTTCGCGGTCGCCGCCGCGATAGAGCATTTCCGCCATCGCCCCCGAATTGGCCAATGTCCCGATCGCGACATCGCCCAGGGGCACGCGCAGCTCGCTGCCCTGTCCGGTCGCATCGCGGTGACGCAGCGCGGCGAGCAGCGCGAAGGCGCAATAGGCCCCGGTGATGAAATCCCAGGCGGGCAGCACCTGGTTGACCGGCGGGGCACTGGCCTGGTCCCAGTCGTCGGGTCCGCACATCAGCGGGTAGCCGCTCGCCGCGTTGACGGTGAAATCCATCGCCTGGCGCCCGTCGTGCCAGCCCATGATCCGCACGCTGACCAGCTCGGGCGCGCCTGCGGGCCTTCCCTCGCTCATCGCCGCGTGGCTGAGGAAGCTCTTCTCGGGCAGGTTGGTGATGAGGTTGCCGGTCGAGGCCGCCAGCGCCACCAGCAATTCGCGGCCTTCCTCGCTGCGCAGGTCCAGCGCGACCGATTTCTTCGCCCGGTTGAGGTTCTCCCAGCTGAGCGAGCGGCCTTCCTTCGTCAGCATGTAGCGGTCGTAATCGAGCCCGCCCGCCTTGTGGTCGACGCGGATCACCTCCGCGCCCATCTGGGCGCAATAGAGCCCGGCGGTGGGCGAGGCGACGAAGCTCGAGGCTTCGACGATGGAGAGTCCCTCGAGGAGCCTGTACACGCCTAGCGCTCGATCCCGGCGGCGAAGTCACGCAGCATGTGCTTGGCGATCTGCAGCTGGAGGATCTGCGTGGTGCCCTCGTAGATCCGGTAGATCCGCGCATCGCGGAAGAAGCGCTCGGCATCGTATTCGGCGAGATAGCCGGCGCCGCCGTAGATCTGCACCACCCGGTCGACCACGCGGCCGCACATCTCGCTGGCGAAGACCTTGAAGGCGGCGGCCTTGCGGATGACGTTCTCGCCGCGGTCGGCGCGCGCTGTGACATCGCTCATCATGCATTCGGCAGCGTAGATCTCCGTCTCGCTCTCGGCGAGCATCTGCTGGATCAGCTGGAAATTGGCGATCGGTTCGCCGAAGGCCTTGCGCTCGGTGGCGTATTTGAGCGCCGAATCGAGCGCGCGCCGGGCGTAGCCGGTCGAGGCCGCGCCGACCGAGATGCGCCCGTTGTCGAGGCTCATCATGGCGAAGCGGAAGCCCTGGCCGGTTTCGCCGCCGAGCAGCGCGTCGCCCGGGACATGGACGTCGTCCATCATGATATCGGCGATGTGGCTGCCCGCCTGGCCCATCTTCTTGTCGGGGCTGCCGACCGACATTCCGGGTGTGTCCATCGGCACGATGAAGGCGCTGACATGCGCGTTCTTGGGCAGCGCGTCCCTCTCGGTGCGCGCCATGATCAGCGCGACATCGGCATGCGGGGCGTTGGTGATGTAGCGCTTGGAGCCGTTGAGAATCCAGCCATTGCCATCGGGGTCGGGCCGGGCGGTGGTCTGCATCGCGGCGCTGTCGCTGCCCGAGCCCGGCTCGGTCAGCCCGAAGCAGGCGATCTTGCCCTCGGCGAGCTGCGGCCACCATTCTTCCTGCTGCGCCTTGGTCCCGCCGTTCTTGAGCGCGGAATTGAACATCCCGATATTGATCGAGAAGATCGAGCGATAGGCGGGAGCGGCGTAGCTCATCGTCTTGACCGTGCGCGCATATTGCGCGGTGTTGAGGCCTGCACCGCCATGATCCTCGGGGATCGAGAGCCCGAACAGCCCCATGTCCTTCATCTCGGCGAGAATGTCGTCGGGGATGCGGTCGTTCTCGATCATCTCGCGCTCGGCGGGGATGAGCCGTTCGCGGACATAGCGCTCGAGCTGGTCGTGGAACTGTTCGAAAATCTCCGGATCCATTCCGGGGTTCATGGTCATTCGGTTTCCCTCTCAGATTCAGGCGCTTGTGCCGGCTCTGCGGCGGGTTCGGTCCCGCTCTCGCGCTCCTGGGCGAGCACCTCGGCCGGGGTCCGGCGCTCGTCGATCATTGCGGCGGCGTCGTCGAGTGCGCGCGCCTCGCCCACGGTCACCCCGCCCGGTCCCGGATCATTGTCCGCGGGGCCGCAGGCTGTCAGCGCGGGCAACAGCGCCAGCGCGGGGAGTAGGAGAGACGCGCGCATGTGCTTATTCTTCGATCATCGCATCGGCGGCAGCGGCGGCGTTGGCCGCAGCGTTCTCGCTCGCTTCTTCGATTTCCTGCTCTTCGGCGACGGCGGCGGGCGCGGTTGTGGTCACCGGCGCGCTTTCGACCGAATTGGCCTGCGGATCCATGACCGGCGTTTCGTCGAGGCCTTCGAGCGCTTCGTTGGCCGGCATTTCAACCGTGTCGGCTTCGGCTTCCATCGAGGCGTCCTCGGTGTCGCCGCAGGCGGCGAGAGTCAGCGTGGCAAGCGCGGCGGCGCCGATGAGGGCGAGACGAGTGTTCAGGGGGCGGGTCTTCATGGCATGTCTCCAGTCGATCGGCGCGGCGGAATGCCGCGCCATGGCTGCGGGGCGGTGTTAAGCGGTCCGGGGGGGCGGGGCCAAGGGGAAAATCTTTCGCGCTGTTGCGTCCAGAGGCCTTTCCCAATGACCCCCGCCTCTGGCACAGGCCTGCCGATGCAGACCACAGCCCACCCCCTCGTCGCCGCGCGCGGCCAATTGCGCGAGACTTTCGGTTTCGACCAGTTCCGCGGCCGCCAGGGCGAGGTGGTCGAGCGGGTGCTGGCGGGGCAGAGCACGCTGGCCGTGATGCCGACGGGTGCGGGCAAATCGCTGACTTACCAATTGCCCGCGGTGATGCTGGAAGGCACCTGCCTCGTCATCAGCCCGCTGATCGCGCTGATGCACGACCAATTGCGCTCGGCGCGCGCCAATGGGATCCGCGCCGCCACGCTGACCAGCGCCGATGCCGACTGGCGCGAAACCATCGACGCTTTCCGCGCCGGAGAGCTAGATCTGCTCTATGTCGCGCCCGAGCGCGCAAGCCAGCCGCAGTTCCGCGATATGCTCCAGGCCGCGCCGCTCGCGCTGTTCGCCATCGACGAGGCGCATTGCGTCAGCGAGTGGGGGCACGACTTCCGCCCCGACTACCGCCAGCTGCGCCCGCTGATGGATGCCTTCCCGCAAGTTCCGCGGCTTGCGCTCACCGCCACCGCCGACCGCCAGACCCGCGGCGATGTCCTGGCCCAGCTCGGCATTCCCGCCGACGGGCTGGTGCTGGCGGGCTTCGATCGGCCCAATATCCGCTACACGATCGGCCACCGCGACAATCCGGTGCGGCAGTTGACGCAGGTCATGGCCGATCACCCGGGGCCGGGGATCGTCTACGTCCCCACGCGGCGCAAGACCGAGGAACTCGCGGACAAGCTGGCGGCGGCGACCGGGCGGCCGGTGCGGCCCTACCACGCCGGGCTCGAACCCGAGCGCCGCGCCGCCAACCAGGCCGCCTTCGTCGCCAGCGAGGATATGGTGATCGTCGCCACGGTCGCGTTCGGGATGGGGATCGACAAGCCCGATGTCCGCTTCGTCGCGCATGTCGGCATCCCCAAATCGATCGAGGGCTATTACCAGGAAACCGGCCGCGCCGGGCGCGACGGCGATCCCGCGCTCGCGACGATGCTGTGGGGTGCGGGCGATTTCGCCACCGCGAGGGCGCGGCTGGAGGAAGTGCCGCAGGATCGCCGCAGTGCCGAGCGCGCCCGGCTCGATTCGCTCGCGGCGCTGGTCGAGACGCCGGGATGCCGGCGCGCGCTGTTGCTGCGCCATTTCGGCGAGGACCCGCCCGCGCAATGCGGCAATTGCGACAATTGCCTCTCGCCGCCGGGCGTCACCGATGTCACCGAACTGGCGCGCAAGCTGCTCAGCGCCGCCTATCGCACCGGGCAGAGCTTCGGTTTCGGCCATTTGCAAAAGGTGCTGACCGGCGCGGCGGACGAGCGGGTGCGCCAGCGCGGGCATGATTCGCTCTCGGTGTTCGGGATCGTCGGATCGGACGAGGCTCCGCTGCTGCAGCCGCTGTCGCGGGCGCTGCAGGCGCGCGGCGCGCTGGTGTCGACCGAGCACGGCGGGCTGGCGCTGGGGGGCGATGCCACCGCGATCCTCAAGGGTGAACAGCCGGTGGCGATCGTGGTCCCCCCCAAGCGCACCCGGGGACGGCGCGGCGATGCCACACCCAATCCGGTCGGCGATCCGCTGTTCGAGGCGCTACGGGCGCTGCGCAAGGAGCTGGCCGAGGAGGCGCAGGTGCCGCCCTATGTGGTGTTCCACGACGCAACCCTGCGCGCGATGGCAGAGGCGCGCCCGGGCAGCCTCTCGGCGCTCTCGCGCATTCCCGGGGTCGGGGCCAAGAAGCTGGAAGCCTATGGCGAGCGGTTTTTAAGGGTGCTGGGCGAGAACTAACTTACCGCAAGTGCGTTATCGACCAGGTAACCATTAGTGGATAGGTTCACGTCATGACCTTGCGCAGCGCCTCTTCCTGCTCGCGTCCCTCGCTTTGGGCGGTGGGTGTGCTGGCCGCGCTCGCAATTGCGGCGATTCCCGTGGCGGCCCTGCTGGCTCAGCCCGGCGCCGCGCCGTTCACCATTGCCGAGAGCGGCGAAGGCTATGCCCAGTTGCAGGACGCGGTCGACGCGATCGGCGGGGGCAGCGGGACGATCCTGTTCGCGCCGGGCACTTACAACCAGTGTGCAGTGCAGGAAGCGGGCCGGATCACCTACCGTGCGCGCGAGTTCGGGACCGCCACGCTTGCGGGGCAGGCCTGTGAAGGTAAGGCGGCGCTGGTGCTCGATGGGGAGGAAGCCACGGTGATCGGTCTGGTCTTCGCCGATATTTCGGTGCCCGACCGCAATGGCGCGGGTATCCGGCTGCAGCGCGGCGAACTGGCAGTGACGCAAAGCTGGTTCCGCGACAGCGAGCAGGGCATCCTGACCCATGCCGGCGACGACATCCGTCTGCGGATCGACAAATCCACCTTCACCCGGCTGGGCACCTGCGAAGGCGACGGCGGCTGTGCGCATTCGATCTACACCGGCGCGATCGCCGAGACCGCGGTCACCCGCAGCCGGTTCGAGCAGGGCACCGGCGGGCACTACCTCAAATCGCGCGCGGCGCGCACCGTGGTCGAGGATACCAGCTTCGACGATGCCGGGGGGCGCGGGACCAATTACATGATCGACCTGCCCAATGGCGGCACCGGAAACATCGCGGGCAATTGGTTCGTGCAGGGCCGCGACAAGGAGAACTACTCCGCCTTCATCGCCGTCGGTGCGGAGGGCGCGGAGTTTTCGTCAGACGGTCTGACGATCGCCGGAAATGATGCGCGGCTGGTTCCGGACCTGCGCCGCAACACCGCTTTCGTGGCCGACTGGACCGGCGACCGGCTGCAGATACAGAACAACACCTTGGGCACGGGCCTGCGGGAATTCGAGCGCCGCTAGCTGCGGCTAGGGGAGTAGGTGTCCGGCGCGGTCGCGCTTGGTCGCAAGATAATGCGCGTTGTGCGGATTGTCGGGCAGCGCGTGGGGCACGCGTTCGGTCACCGTGATGCGATGCGCTTCGAGCGCGGCGACCTTGGCCGGGTTGTTGGTCAGCAGCCGCACGCTGTCGATCCCGAGCAGTTCGAGCATCCGCACCGCGGTCGGGAAGTCGCGCGCTTCGTCCGGGAGCCCCAGCCTGGTATTGGCATCGACGGTGTCGAAACCCTGGTCCTGCAGCCGGTAGGCGCGCAGCTTGTTGATCAGCCCGATCCCGCGGCCTTCCTGCCGCATGTAGAGCAGCACTCCCCAGCCGCCCTGCGCCGCTTCGTCGGCCATCGCCGCCAGCGCGCCGCCGAGCTGCGGCCCGCAATCGCATTTGCGGCTGGCGAGGACATCGCCGGTGAGGCATTCGGAATGCAGCCGGACCAGCGGCACGCGGTCGCCGTCGCGGCGGCCGATCACCAGCGCGACATGCTCGCGCATGTCGGCGGCGTTGCGGAAGGCGATGATCTGCGCATCCTCGCTCGCCGCCACCGGCAGGTTCGCCCGCGTGACGATCCGCAGCCGCGAGGGATCGCTGAACGCCGCCAAGTCTGCGATTGCGATACTGACCGGCTCGCCTGCACCCTCGGGTTCGACAAGGAACGCCGGCAGGATACCCGCAATCCGCGCCAGCTCGAGCGCGGCACGGGCGTTGTCTTCCCAGTCGAGCGCCAGCGCCTTGAACGGACCTTTCATCGGGTTGGCGAGATCGAGCGCGGGGTCGCCCACCGCCAGCGCAGCCGAGAGGTCGAACGGCTCGGCGCCGCGCAGCAGCACCGGATCGCCTGGCACCGCGGCTTCGAGCTGGTTGGCGAGCTTGAGCGTGGCGGCGCGGCTGGCCGAGATCAGCATCGTCGTGCCGCGCAAATCCTCGCCGTAACCGGTTTCGACCGGCTGGAGCAGCGGTGCCTGCCCGATTCGCACCGGCCAGCCATGGCGCAGCGCATCGACCGCCTGCGCGGCGCGGCGCGCCGGGGAAGGAGCCGTGCTCAGAGAGCGAACTCCGTCATCAGCGGGACATGGTCCGACGGTTTTTCCCAGCCGCGCGCGTCCTCGTGGACCGAATGCGCCACCGCCTGTTTCGCTAGCTCGGGGCTGGCCCACATATGGTCGAGCCGGCGCCCGCGATCATTGGCCTGCCAGTCCTTCGCGCGGTAGCTCCACCAGCTGTAGTAGCGTTCGGGTGCGGCGATGTGCTGGCGGCCGATGTCGGCCCAGCCATGCGCATCCCTGAAGCGCTGCAGCGTGTCGACCTCGAGCGGAGTGTGGCTGACGACCTTGAGCAATTGCTTGTGGTTCCAGACATCGCTTTCGAGCGGCGCGATGTTGAAATCGCCGACGATCAGCGTGGGCCGGTCGACCGCATCGGCCCAGCGCGTCATGCGCTCGAGAAAATCGAGCTTCTGGCCGAATTTCAGGTTCTGCTCCCGGTCGGGGATATCGCCGCCCGCGGGGACATAGACGTTCTCGACCACCATCCCCTGATGCGCCGGATCGGTCAGCTCGACGCCGACATGGCGCGCCTCGCCATTGTCCTGCCAGTCGTGCCGCGAGAAGTCGCGGAAAGGAATTTTCCCCACGGTCGCAACCCCGTGATAGCCCTTCTGCCCGTGGACCGCGAAATGCTCGTAACCCAGCGCGCGGAAGGCGTCGTAGGGGAACTGGTGTTCCTGGCATTTGATTTCCTGCAGACACAATATGTCGGGCGCGTGCTCCTTCAGAAAGCGTTCGACGATCGGCATCCGCAGGCGGACCGAATTGATGTTCCATGTGACGATCGAGACCATGGCGGTCGCTTAGGCTCAGCCAGCGGGCGCGGCAAGTTTCACCGTTTCGTCGCATCGCTGCTTCACGTAGGGGGCATGGCGAACACCCACAGGAGAATTGCGATGCGCTTCACCCGGACCCTCGGCATGACCACCGGCGCGCTTGCGCTGGCGCTCGGTGCCTGCAGCACCACCGCGAGCGAGGGCGGCAATGGCATGGCAAGCGCCGTCCCCGTCGCGGCGGCCGCCGAGCCCGAGCAGGCCAAGAACGTGATCCTGTTCGTCGGCGACGGCATGGGTATCTCGACCATCACCGCGGCACGGATCTACGCCGGGCAGAAGCTGGGCAAGCAGGGCGAGGAGCATGTGCTGCCGTTCGAGAACTTCGACAATGTCGCGCTGGTGAAGACCTACAACACCAACGCCCAGGTCCCCGACAGCGCCGGAACCGCGACCGCGATGCATTCGGGCCAAAAGACGCGGATCGGAATGCTCGGCATCGGTCCGGAGGCGAACAATGGCGATTGCCGCGCCGGCGAGCAGCACCACCTCCCGCTCTTGGGTGAGGAAGTGAAGGAGCGCGGCCTCGCGCTCGGGATCGTGACCACCACCCGGCTGACCCACGCAACCCCCGCCTCGGTCTATGCCCGCAGCACGGACCGCGACTGGGAGGACGACATGGGTATCCCCGAGGACCAGCGCGGCTTCGGCTGCCGCGACATCGCGCTCCAGCTGGTCGAGGCCGATTTCGACGTCGCGCTGGGTGGTGGCCGCTCGAGCTTCTTCGGCGATGCCAAGGGCGGTCGCCGCGGAGTGTCCAGTGCGAACCTCCCGGCGGACTGGGCCGCGCGCACCGGCGGAACCTATGTCGAGGATGCCGCGTCGCTCGCCGCGGCACCCGCCGACCGCCCGGTCCTCGGGCTGTTTTCGGGCAGCCACATGACCTATATGGTCGATCGTCCGGCCGAGACGGCGGAGCCGACTTTGACCGATCTCACCGCGGCGGCGATCGCGCGGCTCGGTAGCGATCCCCAAGGCTATTACCTGATGGTCGAGGGCGGGCGGATCGATCATGCCCATCACGCCGGCCAGGCGGGTTACGCGCTGGAAGAGACGGTCGAGTTCGCACGCGCGATCCAATATGCGATCGACAACACCGATCCGGAGGAGACGATGATCCTCGTCACCGCCGACCACAGCCACGTCTTCACCATCGCCGGCTATCCGCAGCGCGGCAATCCGATCCTGGGCCATGTGGTGCCGCCGAGCCCCACCGACGAGCCCGGCGGCGAGCCGACGCTGGCGGCGGACGGCAAGCCCTATACCACGCTCGGCTATGCCAATGGGCCCGGCGCGGTGGCGGGCGATCGCTCGGTGCCGGAAACCCATCTCGGGGCGAGGCAGCAAGCCACGATCCCGCTGGGCTCCGAAACCCACGCCGGCGAGGATGTCGCGCTCTATGCGCAGGGTCCCGGGGCGCAGCGGGTGCGCGGGGTGATCGAGCAGAATCTGATCTATCGCATCATCCGCGCCGCCTATGGCTGGGCGGACTGAGAGCGAGGCGGACCTGCGGCAGGCAAAGGAAAACCCCCGCGCCGGGGGGCATTGGCGCGAGGGTTCCTTTGTGCGTTCGTCACGCTAGTCGAGAGCGGCCTATCGAAGGTTGGGCAACAGGGGGGAAACCCGTCTTCAACCGCTCTCTGTGATTAGAAATAGCGCCGACCGCATTGACCGAAAATGAACGGTTGGTCGCAGTTGGTCGCACCCAGCGCGCAACCCGGCTCCGAACCGTTCAGCCCGGGCGACGGGACGATTTGCGCGGGTCGGAAAAGCGGAATGCGCTGTCTGCGACCGACACGCCGTAGCGGTGGTTGCGCAGCCGGACGACGGTGCGGTGGTTCTGCGAATCGAGCGCCACCCAATGCGTCAGCCGCAACCCGCCGGGCGATGCCGCATCGCGGTTGAAGATCAGCGTGATGACGCCGAATTCGGGCCGCTTGGGATCGCGCACCTCGACGCTCACCACATCGGGATGATCGGTGGGCACCAGCTTGCCGAACCGCTTCACATCGCGGTTGGGATCAAGCAGCGCGCCGAGCGGCGAATTGGCGATCGGCCAGCGCTGGACTTGATCGACTTCGTAATCGACCAGATAGAGCGAGCTGCCGTTGGAAACGACCAGCATCTGCGCGCTCTTGTCGTATTCGAACCGGATCTTGCCCGGACGCTTGAGCGTCAGCTCGCCGCCGATGGTGCGGCCCTGCCGGTCGGTCTGGGTGAAATCGGCCTTGAGCGTGGAGATGCCGCGCAAAGCGGCGACCGCCTTGTCGAGATCGCCCGCGGCGGCCTCGGCCGGGACGGGGGCGACGACCGCCGCCAGCGGCAAGGCCGCGGCAAGCGCCAGCGCCGAAACGGCGCGAATCGGAAAGGCGAAAAGCGAGGACATGGTTTTCATGCTCCGGTTATTGAAGGCGGAGCATTGAACCGTCACTGAACCCGGTGCGTTCCCGCCGTTCAGCAAGTCGCAGGCTTACTTGATCTTGGCTTCCTTGAACTCGACATGCTTGCGCACGACGGGATCGTATTTGCGGAAGGACATCTTTTCGGTCGTGTTCCGCGGATTCTTGCGGGTCACATAGAAGAAACCCGTATCGGCGGTCGAGACGAGCTTGATCTTGACGGTTGCGGGCTTCGCCATGACGCGGTCCTAATCTGTGTCGAGAGGGGCGGGAGCCCCGAAAACATGGGTTTGAAAAAAGGTCGGTTTGAAAAACAGGGGGCGACGCATCGCGCCGCCCGTCAAGCCGGGGCCATTGCGCGAATCGCCTCCGAAAGTCAAGCGATCACCAGTCGGTGCCCTTGCGCACCGCACCGCGCTTGGCCTTGACCGCGCCGCGTTCCTTCTTGGTCTTGAGGCGCTGGGTCTTGCCGATCCGGTTGAGCCGCGACTTGCGGCGTTTCTTGGGCGGGGTGAGCGCTTCGTCCAGCAGCGCGGCCAGCCTTACGCGCGCCGCCTCGCGATTGCGCTCCTGCGTGCGGTGCTCATTGGCGGTAAGCAGGATTTCGCCATCCTGCGTCAGCCGGCTCCCGGCGAGCACCTTCAGCCGCTCGAAGGCTTCGGGCGGCAGGCCGATCTGGAACACGTCGACGCGCAATTGCACCGCGGTCGCCACCTTGTTGACGTTCTGCCCGCCGGGCCCCGAGGAGGCGATGAACTTCTCCTCGGCGATCTCCAGCGCGCGATCGACAACCCTACCCATCTGTAAAGCCGAGCGCGGCGAAATCGGCGGGCAGCGGCGCGGTGGCGGCAACGGCGGGTTTTTCGCCGGGGCGCGGAACGGTGAGTGCGGCGGCGTGGAGCATGGTCCGTGCCCGGCCATCCTTCGCGCCATAGACCGGGTCGCCGAGCAGCGGGATGCCGAGCCCCGAGGCCGCGTGGACGCGGATCTGATGGGTGCGCCCGGTCTCCGGACGGAACTCGACCAGCGCGTGCCCGTCCTGCGCGTCCAGCAGCCGCCAGTGAGTGATCGCCTGCTTGCCCTGTTTCGCCGGGATCATCCGCCAGCCTTTTTCCTCGCTGCTGATCTTGGAAAGCGCGAGTTCGATCACGCCCTCGGTTTCCTCGGGCACGCCCGCAAGAATGCCGAGATAGCGCTTCTCGACCAGCCGCTCCTCGAAGGCGCGCGAGAAGACCTTGAGCGACTTGGGATTGCGCGCCAGCAGCAGGCAGCCGCTGGTGTCGGAATCGAGCCGGTGGACCGGGGTCGGAGGCCGCTGGAAGCCCAGCTTGAGCGCCTCGAAATGGTCCTCGAGCGCCAGCCCGCCCCGGCGCGGGCGCTCGACCGGCAGCCCGCCGGGCTTGTCGATCACCAGCGCTTCGCCGTCTTCGAACAGGATAGTGGGAGTCATGTCAGGAGCCTTGCCGGTTGCAGTCCGCGCAGCGCATTGCCGAGCAGGAAGCCGTGTTCGAGATCGTCGAGTGTGAGGTCGGCTTCGCGCGCCTTGCCCGCCTCGAGCAGCGATTGCCGCAGCACGCCGGGCAGCAGCCCGAGCGCGGCGGGCGGGGTAAGCAGCATGCCGCCGCGCTCGACGAAGACCGTGCCGATGGATCCTTCGGTCACCAGGCCGTTGCCGCGCAGGAACAGCGCCTCGCCCGCGCCCTCCAGCGCGGCTGCCTCGCGCGCGGCGTCGTAGAAGCCGCGGTCGCTGGTCTTGTGGCGCAGCCGCCAGTCGCCCGGATCGACCGGGAGCGGCAGCAGGATGCAGTCGATCGGTGCCTCCTGCGGCGCGGGCGGATGCCGCGCCTCGAGCGCGATTGCCCCGCCGCGCGCGATCCGCAAGCGTATGGCGTGCGGCGCGGCGAGATCGAAGCACAGCGCCTGGATGTGGTTGCGCGCCTCGTGGCGATCGAAGGCGAAACCCAATTGCTGCGCGCTGTCCTTGGCGCGCGCGAGATGCAGCTCGAGCAGCGCGATCCCGCTGTCGGGCTCGAACCGCATGGTCTCGATCAGGTCGAAGCCGGGTGCGACCAGATCGGGCGCGCTCGCCCGCGCGAACCCGGCCTTGAGCTGCGCCTCGCGCCATTCGACGCTTGCGTCGCTGTCGGCGACGATCGCGCCGCCCACGCCGAGTACGGCCTTGCCGCGCGCGTTCTCGATCTCGGTCAGCCGCAGCGTGCGGATCGCGACGTTGAAGGCGGCATCGCCCTGGGCGTCGATCCGCCCGATCGCGCCGCAATAGGGGCCGCGCGCATCGCGTTCGACCGCGTCGATCAGCTCCATCGCGCGGATCTTGGGCGCGCCGGTGATCGACCCGCAGGGGAACAGCGCGCGCAGCAGGTCCTGAACGCCGTGCCCTTCGGCGAGTTTTGCCCGCACGGTGCTGACCATTTGGTGCACCGTCGGATAGCTCTCGATCGCGAAGGGCGCGTCCACCGACACGCTGCCGGGTAGCGCGACGCGGCTGAGATCGTTGCGCAGCAGATCGACGATCATCAGGTTCTCGGCCTTGTCCTTGACCGAGTCGGCCAGCTCGCCGGCCAGCGCCCGGTCCTCCGCCTCGCTCGCCCCGCGCGGGCGGGTGCCCTTCATCGGCTTGGCGCGGGCCTCGCCGTCCTTGAGCGACACGAACAGTTCGGGCGAGAGGCTGAGCAGCCAGTGATGGCCGTCGAACACCAGCCCGCCATAGCCCGCCTGCGCCGCGGGGCGCAGCGCGGCGTAGAGCGCCAGCGGATCGCCGGTGAAGCCCCCCGCCAGCGGCAGGGTGAGATTGGCCTGATAGATATCGCCCGCGCGGATCGCTTCCTGCAAGCGCGTGAAGGCTGCGTCATAGGCGCCCTGCGAAACCTGCGGATCGAGCGGGCCGAGGCTGGCGGTCCCGGGCGCGCGCTCGGCCAGCCAGGCGGGCATGTCGGCGGCGGCAATCCGCTCGGGTTCGTCGAACAGGCCGAGCCAGACCAGCGGCCCCATCGCGCCCGAGCGCGCATCGGCGAGCCGCGCAAGCCGCGGTTCGAGCGCGAGGCCGGCTTCGTAGGCGATATAGCCCGCCAGCGGCTTGCCGTGTTCGCGCCGCGCCGCATCGGCGGCGGCGAGAACTTGGGCGACCTCGTCCGGACGGCGGGCGACGAAGGTCGCGAGCGGATCGGCGAACGCCAGCGCGGCCGCCGCGCCCTCGCCGCGCGCGTCGTCGAGCAGGACCATGGGCGTGCGCTCACTCATCGTCCGCCTCCTTTAGTCGCTGCTGCTGCCGTGTCGAGGTGCTTGACCCGCGCGCCCCGCCTGCGCACATCCTCGCCACTGACAGCGGCAATCGGGGTGGATGCGATGGACGGGATATTCCTCGGGCTTGGGGCCAATGGCGAGCGGCAATATCTCCGGCTCGATCAGGCCAATCGCCACGGGCTGATCGCGGGCGCCACCGGAACCGGCAAGACCGTCACGCTGCAGGGGCTCGCCGAGGGTTTTTCCGCGCAGGGCGTCCCGGTCTTCGTCGCCGATGTGAAGGGCGATCTGGCGGGAGTGGCGATGGCGGGCAGCCCGCAGTTCAAACATGCCGGCAAGCTCGAGGCGCGCGCGGCGCAGCTGGGCATGACAGACTATGCCTATGCCGACAACGCGGCGGTGTTCTGGGACCTCTATGGCGAACAGGGCTTCCCGATCCGCACCACGGTGAGCGAGATGGGGCCGCTGCTGCTCGCGCGCCTGCTCGATCTCAACGCGACGCAGGAAGGCGTGCTGCAGATCGTCTTTCGCCATGCCGACGACAACGGTCTGCTGCTGCTCGATCTGGGCGACCTGCAGTCGCTGCTGGCCTGGGCCTATGAGAATTCGGGTGCGCTGTCGGGCACATACGGCAATGTCTCCAAGCCCAGCGTCGGCGCGATCCAGCGGCAATTGCTCAGCTTCGAGAGCCAGGGCGCGGATATGTTCTTCGGCGAGCCCGCGCTCGAGATCGACGATCTCATCGCCACCGACGAGCGCGGCCGCGGGGTGATCAACGTGCTCGCCGCCGACCGGCTGATGCGCAGCCCCAAGCTCTATGCGACCTTCCTGTTCTGGCTGCTCGCCGAGCTATTCGAGAGCCTCCCCGAGGTCGGTGACCCCGAGAAGCCGCGGCTGGTGTTCTTCTTCGACGAGGCGCACCTGCTGTTCGACGATGCCCCCGCGGTGCTCGAGGATACGATCGAGCAGGTCGTCCGGCTGATCCGCTCCAAGGGCGTCGGGGTCTATTTCGTCACCCAGAACCCGGTCGACATCCCCGAGAAGATCGCCGGCCAGCTGGGCAATCGCATCCAGCATGCGCTGCGCGCCTTCACCCCGCGCGACCAGCGCGCGGTCAGGGCGGCAGCCGAAACGTTTCGGGCCAACGACGCGCTCGATGTCGAACGTGCGATCACCGAACTCGAGGTCGGCGAGGCGCTGGTCTCGACGCTCGACGAGGATGGGGCGCCCTCGGTGGTCCAGCGTACGCTGATCGCGCCGCCGCACTCGCGGCTCGGGCCGGTGACTGCGGACGAGCGCCGGATCGTCAATTCGGTCAGCGGCGTCGAGGGGAAATACGACCTCGCGGTCGATCGTGAAAGCGCGACCGAGGTCCTTGCAGCCAAGGCAGTGGATGCCGCGGCGACGGCGGAGGAGGTCGAGCAGAAGGGCAGAGCCGAGGTCGGCCGCCGCGGCCGCAAGACCGCCACGCTGTGGGAGCGCGCCGGCAAGGCGGCGGCGGGCGCTGCGGCGAGCTCGACCGCGAGCGTGCTGGCGGCGCGGATCCTGGGCAAGACCAGCCGGGCCGATCCGGTGCGGACCGCAACGACGGCAGCCGCTGGCACCATCGCCAGCAGTTTCGGCGGCGCGATCGCCGGGCGGTTCGTGCGCAATCTCGTCGGCGGGCTGATGCGCTAGGGCTCAGCCGGTCGGCAGGCGGAACTCGGCGCGCAGGCCGCCCCCGGGCCGGTTGGCGAGCACCAGCGTGCCGCCGTGCTGCTCGGCCACCGCGCGCGCCAGCGCCAGGCCCAGCCCGGCGCCCCCGGTGTCGCGGTTGCGGCTGGCTTCGCCGCGGGTGAAGGGCTCGAGCATTTCGGCGAGGCGATCCTCGGGGATGCCAGGGCCTTCGTCCTCGACGCGCAGCACCGCATGATCGCCCTCGCGAAGCACCGTGATTTGCGCCGACCCGCCATAGCGCAGCGCATTGGTGACGAGATTGCGCAGGCCCCGCTTGACCCAGGTGATGCGGATCGGGGCGGGGATGCGGAGCTGGTGCTCCATGGTCACCGGCTCGCCCATGTCCTCGAATTCCTCGACCACCGAGGCCGCCAGCGCGCCCAGGTCGGTGCGTTCGGAGGCGACCTCGCTGCGCCCGATGCGCGCCAGCTGGAGAATCTCGTCGAGCGTGCGGGTGATGTCCTCGATGGTCGCGGCCATCCTGGCGCGCGCGCCGGGGTTCTCGACGCCCTCGATCCGGACGCGCAGCGCGGCGAGCGGGGTCTTGAGGTCGTGGCCGATGGCGCCGAGCATGACGTCCTTCTCGTCGAGCATCGAGCCGATCCGCGCCTGCATCGCGTTGTGCGCGGCGATCAGGCGGCGGATATCGTCTGGCCCGCTGAGCGCGAGCGGCGGTTCGGGCGCGCCGGTCCCGGAAAAGCGCCGCGTGCTCTCGGCCAGCGCGCCGAGCGGGCGGGTGATCCGGCGCAGGACGAACCACAGCAGCACCATCAGCACCCCCACCAGGATCGCGGTCTGCAACAGCAGGGTGCCGAGGATGCGGCCCTCGCGCGGGGGATCGACGACACGCGCGATTTCCCAATCGCTCGCGCCCTCGCGTCGCAGTCCGACCACCAAGAGCTCCTGGCCCCCGGCGAGCGCATTGCGAAGCCGCGGCCGGCGCTCCAGCGCGGCGGCGACGACGGGATCGGACAGGACCGGGCGTCGAGTCACCACCAGTTCGGCGATCTCGACGCCCTGCGAGGACAGGATCGTCTCGATCGTCGCCTCGCCGTCGCGGTGGCGGGTTTCGTCGGGCAGGAGCGGTATGGCCTCCTGCGTCGTGTAGCGGATCTGGCGCGGCAGCCGGGGCAGTCCCCGGTCTCGCCGCTGGCTGCGCGCACCTTGCATCCGGCGCATTTCGCGGCGTGCCTCTCGGCCCTCGACCCCCCGCGCACCGGCTGAACCGACCACGAGGTGGAAGGCGGCGGCGTTGAGCAGGGCGGTGTCGCGGCGCTGTTCGGCAGCGCGGTAAAGCAGCACCGCGGAGATCGCCTGCGCCGCGATCAGCGCCAGGGCGACCGCGAGCATGGTCTGCCCGATCAGGCTGCGCGGGATCAGTCGCATCGCTTCGTGCTCAATCGACCGCGCCGCGGGTCACATCGGCGGCGAAGCGGTAGCCGCCGCCGCGCACGGTCTGGATATAGTCGGGGTTGCGGCTGTCGCTCTCGATCTTGCGCCGCAGCCGGCTGACCTGATTGTCCACCGCGCGGTCGAACAGGTTCGCCTCGCGCCCCTGAACCAGATCGAGCAGGATATCGCGGTCGAGCACCTGCCGGGGATGGTCGCAAAAGGCGCGCAACATCCGGAATTCGGCGGTCGAGAGCGGCACGGTCACGCCCTCGGGGTCGGCGAGCCGCTGCTTGAGCGGATCGAGCGTCCAGCCGTCGAAACTGTAGCCCAGCTCGGGAGCTTCTGGTGCGTCCTGGCGCCCCGAGCGGCGCAGCACCGAGCGGATTCGCGCCACCAGCTCGCGCGGTTCGAAGGGCTTGGTGACGTAATCGTCGGCGCCGATCTCGAGCCCGACGATGCGGTCGGTCGCCTCGCCGCGCGCGGTCAGCAGGATGACGGGCAGCTGGCGGTTCTCGACCAGATGCCGGCACAGCGACAGCCCGTCCTCGCCGGGCATCATGATGTCGAGCAGGACGATGTCGGGAATGTCGCTGGCCAGCCGGCTGCGCGCCGCGGCGGCGCTCGCGACTTCGCTCACGGCGAACCCCTGACCGGTGAGATACTCGGCCAGGGGTTCGCGCAGAGTGGCCTCGTCGTCGACGAGGAGGATGGTGGTGGGCGCGGGATCGGTCATCGGGTCGGTCCTGCGCCTAGCGCCGGCTCAGGCGGTTGGACAAGCCTTACTGCTGCGCCTGACCTGCGCGCCGCTGCTGCATCCGCTCGCGCATCTGGGCGGGCATCTGGGTTCGGGCGGCCTTGCGTTCTTCGGTGGTGATCGCGCCGTTGCCGTCGGCATCGACCCGGGCGAAGCGCGCCGCAACCGCATTGTCGAACTCCGCGCGGGTGATCGCGCCATCCTTGTCGGTGTCGGCCATGCGCAGCATCATGCCGCCCATCGCCTGGCCGCCGCGCCCGCCGCGGCCCATGCGTTCGCCGCGCTGACCGCGCCGTTCGGCACGCTCGCCACGCTCTGCGCGATTGCTGCGCGCTTCCCGGGCCGCAGCCATCTCGGCCTGCGACAAGCCGCCGGAGCTGTCAGTGTCGAGCCGGGCAAAGCGTGCTGCGCCGCGTTCCGCCATTTTTGCCTGACGTTCGGCCATGCGCTCTTGCTGGCGCGCCTGGCGCTGGGCGCGGCGCGCTTCGCCGGCGGCCTGCATTTCGGCCTGAGTGACCTCGCCGTCGTTGTTCGCATCCATAGAGGCGAAGCGTTCGGTCTGGCGCGCGGTGCGGTCGGCAGCGTCGATCACGCCGTCCGAATTGGCGTCCATCCGCGCGAACATGGCGGCGTGCTGGGTCTGCATCTCGGCAAGCGTTACCTGGCCGTCGCCATTGGCATCGGCCTTGGTGCGACCGTGATTGTCTGCGAGCGCGGCACTGCCGCCCGCCAGCGCGAGCGCGGCGGCGGAAAGCGTGAGGGCGATGGTTTTCGTGGGGGTCTTCATGGGGGCGTACTCCGGTTCGGTTCGATCGGGAGAGCTGCGGCAGCGCCGGGAAGGGGACACCGGACCGCCGCAACTCATGCTCCCGCTTCTACAGCCCCCGTGTCGCAGGATTATGCCCGCCCCAGGCGAAAGTGTCGCAATTTGTATCGCAAGGAGCGTGCCGTTCACCCGCGCGCAAGTCCCCATGCGAAGTCAACGGGGACGGTGCTGCGTGCCTTCGCCCGCGGTGATGAAGATCGCGGTCGCCGGTTCGGGCACATCGGCAATGTGCCACACGCCCGGCGGATTGATGGCGTAATCGCCGGGGTTCAGCGTGACCGTCTCGCGCCGGCTGTCGGGCCATTCCTGCGTCAGCACCATCGAGCCTGCAGTGCAGATCACCACTTCGCTGCCATGCGGGTGCATCTCCCAGCTCGGCCAATCCTCGGTAAAGCTATATTGCGAGACCAGCCTGCCTTCGCGTCCATCGCCGCCATGGCGTGCGGCGTAGCCCTCGTACCATTCCATCTCGCCGGTAAAGGCAGGCTGCGGGACCGCGGAGGCACCCGGCCCGAGATGGACGAAGCTCGCCTCGAGCCGGTTGGGCGCTGCCACCTATCCCGCCATTTCCGTCACGCCCGTCTTTTCCATCACGAAGGCGTTCAACTTGTTGCCATCGGGATCGCGGAAATAGGCGGCGTAGAAGACATTGCCCTGCTCATCCGCCTCGCCGCGCGGGCCGGGCTCGCCCTCGTCGGTCCCGCCATTGGCGAGTGCGACTTCGTAGAGCCGCTGGACCTGCGCGCTGTCGGCAGCCTGCAGAGCGACCATGGTGCCATTGCCCACGCTTGCGGGCTTGCCGTCGTAGGGCTTCGTCGCGGCGATCCCGGCAGGTCCGTCCACCTCGCCCCAGGCGATGAAGCTGTCGAACTCCATCATCCGCCCGATCCCCATTTCAGCGGCGATGGCATCGTAGAACTTCGCGGCGCGTTCGAGGTCGTTGGTTCCGACCGTTACATATCCAAGCATTCGCATCACTCCTAGGCGGCTCGCGACCACAGGAACATTAAGCGAACATTCTCGCGCCGACAAGCTCTCCTAAAGCGGCGCGCATTCTGCTTCGAGCCAGGCGAGGTCCTCGCCTTCGAGCTGCGGCGCGAGAACGGCGCGCACCTGCGCGTGATAGGCGTTCCACCACGCGATTTCGCTCTCGGTCAGCAGGCCCTTGTCGACCAGCCGGCGGTCGAGCGGCACAAGAGTGAGCGTCTCGAAGCCGAGCCATTCGCCTTCCGCTTGGTCGATATCGACCGCGACGGTCAGCACCAGATTCTCGATCCGGATCCCGAATTCGCCCGGCTTGTAATAGCCCGGCTCGTTGGACAGCAGCATCCCCGCCGCGAGCGGGGTATCCGTACCCGCAAAGGCACCGCCCGATTTGGAGATGCGCTGCGGACCCTCGTGGACAGAGAGATAGCTGCCCACGCCGTGGCCGGTGCCGTGGCCGTAATCGACCCCCGCCTGCCACAGATGCATCCGCGCCAGCGTATCGAGCTGGCCGCCATTGGTGCCCACGGGGAAGCGCGCCTGCGCGAGCTGGATATGGCCCTTGAGTACGCGGGTGTTGCGATCGATCATCTCGGCGCTGGGCTCGCCCGGGCCGACCCAGACGGTGCGGGTGATGTCGGTGGTGCCGTCGAGATACTGCCCGCCCGAATCGCACAGGAAGATGCTCGATGGCGGGATCGCGATGTTGGATTCCTCGTCCACCTTGTAATGCGGCAGCGCGGCATGGCCGGCGGCGGCGCTGATGGTGTCGAAGCTGGTATCCTTGAGATCGGGGCTGAGCCCGCGGAACGCGCGCAGCTTTGCGGCGGCGCCCAGCTCGTCCACCTCGCCCGAGGGAGCGTTCTCGGCGATCCAGCGCAGGAAGCGCGTGACCGCCGCGCCGTCGCGCGCCTGCGCGTCGCGATGACCCTGCTGCTCGGCCGGGGTCTTGATTGCCTTGGGGAGCACCGCGGGATCTTCGGCCCGGCTCACTCTCGCGCCGCCCTTCTCCAGCGCGTGGAAAATGCCCGCCACCGCGCGCTCGGGATCGACCGCCACGCTCTTGCCCGAGAGGCTTTCGAGCGCCGGGACGAACTCGCCCCGGTCGCGCAGCGTCACCGCATTGCCCAGATGCTGCGCGAGTTCGGGCGACACCTTGTCTGGCGCGATGAACAGATCCGCGGTGCCGTCGGCGCGGACCAGCGCATAGGACAGCGCCACCGGGGTGTTGGCGATATCGGCGCCGCGCATGTTCATCAGCCAGGCGACCGAATCGAGCGCGGTGACGACGGTCGCGTCATAGCCTTCCTCCTTCAGCCAGTCGGCGATTTCATTGCGCTTGTCCGCGCTCGAGCGACCGGCAAGGCGATCGTCATGCGGCACCGCTTGCGCGGGCGACGGGGCGGGCCGGTCTTCCCAGACCGCGTCGATCGGATTGCTGCCCAGCGGGACCAGCTCGATCCCCTTGCGGGTCAGTTCCTTCGCTGCCGCTTCGGCCCATTCCACGCCGTGAAGCCAGGCGTCGTAACCGATTCGCGCGCCCTTGGCGGCGTGTTTCGCGATCCACTTGGCCGGACTGGTGGCGGGCACGTCCTTGTAATCGAACAGCGCGGCATCGACCTGCTCGCGGACCTGGACGGTGTAGCGCCCGTCGGTGAACATCGCCGCGCCCGTGCCGGAATAGGACCCCGCCAGCACCGCCGCGCTGCCCGCGCTGCCGGCAAAGCCGGTCAGCCAGTGCAGCCGCTGCGCATAGGAGCCGACATATTCGCTCATGTGCTCGTCAGAGATCGGGACGACAAAGCCGTCGAGCTCGCGGCGCTGCAATTCTTTGCGCAGGGCGTCGAGGCGGGCTTCATGGGTGTTCATCAGCATCGGCTTGGACCTTTCATCGGGGCCGGTCGGCGCTTGCTCGACTCGGCGCTTGCGGCGCGCGGCGCTGCCGCATAATCATGGCACCCGACATAGCGATGCGCAGGCCTGCTTTCCACCGCTTGCGTCGCAGGGGAGGGATCAGCGATGGTTTTCGTGCGTATTGGCAGCCTGTTGTGTGCCGCCGGCCTGGCGCTCGCCGCCCCTCTCACCGCCCAGACCCCCGAAGGGAACTCCGTGCCCGAATCCGTCTCTCCGCCGACCTCTCCCCCGCCAACCGCTCCTCCGATCGCCGAGCAGCGCGATCATTCCTACAGCCGACACGGCATCACGATCGCAGATCCCTACAACTGGCTGCACGACAAATCCTATCCCACGGTCGATGACGCGGATGTGCTCGGCTACCTCAACGCCGAGAACGCCTGGTTCGAAGCGCAGATGAAGCCGCAGCAGAAGCTGGTCGATACGCTGTTCGAAGAGATGAAGGCGCGGATCAAGGAGGACGATTCCACCGTTCCGCAGCGGCAGGGCGACTACCTTTATTGGTCCGAATTCGAGGAAGGCGCGGAGTACCGCAAATATTATCGCGAGCCGGTGGCGGGCGGCGATCCGCAGCTGATCCTCGACGAGAACGCGCTGGCCGAGGGCAAGGAATATTTCCGCCTCGGCGCCTTTTCGGTGAGCAACAACGGGCGCTATCTCGCCTATTCGGCCGATGACAACGGCTCCGAGCGGTTCGACGTCCGGATCAAGGACCTCGAAACCGGCGAACTGCTGCCCGATACCATTCCTGGCACGCTATCCGGGCTGGTCTGGGTGATGCAGGACCGCGGGTTGGTCTATGGCGTCGCCAACGACAATTGGCGGGTGCACGATGCGACGCTGCATGTGCTCGGCACGCCGGTGAGCGAGGATGTCGAACTCTATCGCGAGACGCAGGACGACGGCTTCCGCGTCGGCGCAGGCCTCTCCGCGCAGGAAGACTGGCTGATCATCGGCACCGGCGACAATGAGACCAGCGAGGTGCGGCTGGTCCGCGCGCACGATCCGACCGGCGAACAGATCCTGGTCGCGCCGCGCCGCAAGGGCGTCGAATACGATGTCGATATTCGCGACGGCAAGGTCTTCGTCCTCACCAACGACAACCATGTGAACTTCCGCCTCGCCACTGCCGATCTCGCGACACCCGGCGAATGGACTACGCTGATTGAGGGTTCGGACGAATTCTATCTCACCGATTTCGCGCTGTTCAAGGAATACTACGTCACCGAAGGCCGGCTGAGCGGTCTCGACCAGATCCAGATCCGCGACTACGCCAATCCCGCGCTGGTCAAGCCGGTCGCCTTCGCCGAAGCGAGCTTCAACACCGGCCTCTCGGACAATCCCGAATACGATCAGGACAGACTGCGCCTGTCCTACGAGAGCATGGTCACGCCCAATTCGGTTTACGACTATCACGTCGCCAGCGGCGAGCTGGAACTGCTCAAGCAGCAGGAGATTCCCAGCGGCTACGATCCCTCGCTCTACACGACGCAGCGGCTCGAGATCACCGCGCGCGACGGCACCCGCGTGCCCGTCAGCGTGGTGATGCGCAAGGATCGCCCCAAAAGCGGGCCGCTCCATCTCTATGCCTATGGCGCCTATGGCTATGCGGTGCCGCCGGGGTTCTCGACCACGCGGCTGAGCCTGGTCGATCGCGGCTATGCCTATGCCATCGCCCATATCCGCGGCGGCGACGATCTGGGCCGCAAATGGTATCTCGCGGGCAAGCTCAACGAGCGGGTTAACACCTTCAACGATTTCGTCGATGTCGCGAAGGGGCTGGTCGAGGCGGGCTACACCGAAAAGGGCAAGATCAGCATCTCGGGCGGTTCCGCCGGGGGCGAGCTGATGGGCGCGGTGGTCAACACCGATCCCGACCTGTGGGGTGCGGTGGTGGCGCATGTGCCCTTCGTCGATGTGCTCAACACCATGCTCGACGCCGATCTGCCGCTGACCCCGGGCGAATGGCCCGAATGGGGCAACCCGATCGAGAGCAAGCAGGCCTTCGCCTATATCCTTTCCTACAGCCCCTATGATCAGGTGGTGGCACAGGATTATCCGCCGCTGCTGGTCACCGCCGGCCTCAACGATCCGCGGGTGACCTATTGGGAACCGGCCAAATGGGTCGCCAAGCTGCGCGCCACCAAGACCGGCGACAACACGCTGCTGCTCAAGACCAATATGGGCGCCGGGCACGGCGGCAAATCGGGCCGCTTCCAGTCGATCCACGAGACTGCCGAGGAGGTGGCCTTTATCCTGTGGCAGATGGGCGAGGCGAAGTAGTCCTTTTGGCGGAGCGCTTCGAAAAGACCTTCACAGCCGGGCCCGAGCACATCGACGTGATGGGGCACGTCAACAATGCGGTGTGGGTGCAGTGGATTCAGGACATGGCGACCGCGCATTGGGATGCGGTCGCCCGGCACGAAGACCGGGCGGCGGTGGTCTGGCTCGTGGTGCGCCACGAGATCGATTATCGCGGCAACATCGCCGAGGGCGAATGCGCCACCGCCACCACCTGGATCGAGGGCGAGGCCAAGGGTGCCAAATCGCTGCGCCGGGTCGATTTTCATGACGCGGCGGGCCGGCTGGTGGTTTCCGCGGCGACCACCTGGGCGATGCTCGATCGTGAGAGCTTGCGACCGCTGCGGATCAGGCCCGAAACGCTGGCGCCGTTCCGCGCCGGCTGAGGGTATCGGTCAGGAGGTTCCGCCGACGATCTTTATCGGCTCGAAGCCCGCATCGGACGGTTCGCTCGCGCGGCCCCGTCGATCGTCTCGCTGCACAGCATGTTGCGACCCTTGGCCTTGGCTTCGTAGAGCAGCGCGTCGGCGCGGCGGTAGAGCAGGATGAAGGTCATGTCCTGCACGCTTTCGTGCTGCGCGGTCACCAGCCCGACGCTGGCGGTGACCATGGTATCGAGCGCCTCGATCTCGCGCGCCACCTTGACCGGGATCTTCTGCCGCAGCCGTTCGACCCGCGTCTCGATGTCGTCGCCGCGCAGCGTCAGGACGAATTCCTCCCCGCCGATCCGCACCGCGAAGGCGTCGGGATCGGAGCGCAGCACCTGCGCCACCGTCACCAGCACGCGGTCGCCGACTTCATGCCCGTGCGCATCGTTGACCGCCTTGAAATGATCGAGGTCGAACACCGCCAGCGCTTCGTAACCGCTCGCGCGCAATTCGCCGAAGCGCAGGTCGATCGCGCGGCGGTTCATCAGCCCGGTCAACGGATCGCGTTCGGACAGGTCGCTGAGCCGAAGCGCTGCCGCCACCGCGCGGTCGCGCTCGCGGCGGATCGCGACGAAGCGATCGGCCACTCCCAGCGCAACGATCATCACTTCGAGCGCGAGCGCCAGATAGATCAGTTCGTCGAGCGTGGAGGGCCCTGCATAGACACCGATCCCGCGCAGCAGTCGCTCGGTCGAGGCGGCGAGGATCGGGACCCAGGCGATGGCCAGGAACCGTGCGCTCCGGCTACCACGCAGCACCGCCTGCGTCAGGCAGGCAAGATAGACCAGGATCACCGGGACGAAGCCGAGGAAATAGCCGAGATTGTCGAAACCCTGCGTCCAGCGGAACTGGAGCCCAAAGAAGCTCAGGCCGAACAGGCTCCACCAGCCCATGGCCTGCATCGCGCGGCGAAACAGCGGCGACAGCGCTTCTTGCTCGAGAAAGGCGACCATAAAGAAGGAAGCTGCCGCGACGCCGATGGTCCATGCCAGCGGCGCGCCGATCGCCATCGTCACCAGCGAGATGTCGAACAGCAGCGGGGCGAGACCGCCGGCCAGGATCACATAGGCGATCATCGCGACGACCATGGCGGCGTGCAGCAGGACGAAGCGATCGCGCAGGATGACGAAGAAATGGAGATCGAAGATCAGCGGGGTCACCAGTATGCCGGCGACGATCGCGAGCAGGAGAACTTCCTCCATTCCCCAGTCGGTGCTCTCCGGGTCGGAGGTCAGGCGCGCTTCGGTGACCATGGTGGAGCTGTGCGGCCCGGCGATCCTTACCACCACCGCTTCGGTCGCCTCGGTGATGGCGGGCACGGGCAGGGTGAACACCGGACCGGCGGCGATCGGGCGGGCGGATCGCTCGTCATGCGCCGCGCGGCGCACCGCGCCGCCGCGATCCACCGCGGCGATGTCGATCCGCTCGAAGCGGGAGATGCGGGTGAAGAAGGCCTGCGGGGCGCTGCCGGCCCAGGAGGCAGCGTCGAAATAGAGCCAGGACACGGGTGCGCTGTCGTCCCACCCGCCGCCGTTGCAGTCCCAGACCCGGCCGGGAGCCAGCATCGCGGCGAGCGGTACATCGGCATCGGAATGGGCGTGGCAGGCGGGTGCGACCGGCGAGGGCGTGGTCGCCGGCTCGGTCTCGGCGAGTACGGGAGGAGCGGCCAGCAGCAGCATCGCGAGCCACAGGCCGCAAGCGACCCGGCGCGCCACCTTCAAGATTGCTGCTCCCCCCATGGTTGCGCCTCTAGCAGCGACCGGTTTCCGGGGCGTTAACCACGGGCCGCAATTGGCAGGGGCAATCGCCCGCCCGCCGGCGGCGCAACAGCGCTACTGCGCGAGCACCTCGGCGACCGGGCGGTAGTCGTAGCCCAGTTCCGTCGCCACCGCCTCGTAGGTCACCGCTCCGGCGTGGACGTTGAGACCCTCGGCGAGATGCGGATCGCGGCGCATCGCTTCCTTCCAGCCGAGCCGCGCGATCCGCAGCGCATGCGGCAGGGTGACGTTGTTGAGCGCATAGGTGCTGGTGCGCGCGACCGCGCCGGGCATGTTGGCGACGCAGTAATGCACCACATCGTCGACCACATAGGTCGGATCGGCGTGAGTGGTGGGACGGCTGGTCTCGAAACAGCCGCCCTGGTCGATCGCAACATCGACCAGCACCGAACCGGGCTTCATGCATTTGAGCATGTCGCGGCTGACCAGCTTTGGCGCCGAGGCGCCGGGGATCAGCACCGCACCGATGATCAGGTCGGCCTCGCAGACCGCCTCGTCGAGATTGGCTTTGTTGGAAAAGCGGGTCGAGGCGCGGGCCTCGAAATGGGTGCCGACGCGTTCCAGCACATCGGGGTCGCGGTCGAAAATGGTGACGTCGGCGCCCAGCCCGACCGCCATCTGCGCGGCGTTGAAGCCGACCACGCCGCCGCCGATCACAATCACCTTGCCCGGCATCACGCCGGGAACGCCGCCGAGCAGCACGCCGCGCCCGCCATGCGCCTTCTCGAGCGCGGAAGCGCCGGCCTGGACGCTCATCCGGCCCGCCACCTGGCTCATCGGCTTGAGCAGCGGGAGCGAATCATTGCGTCCGGTCACGGTCTCGTAGGCGATCGCGGTGACGCCCGACTTGACCAGATCGGCGGTCTGCGGCGCATCGGGGGCGAGGTGGAGATAGGTGTAGAGGATCTGTCCCTCGCGCAGCTTGGCGCGTTCCTCGGCCTGCGGCTCCTTGACCTTCACCACCATCTCGCATTCGGCGAAAATCGGGTCGGGTCCCTCGACGATCCGCGCGCCGGCCGCCTCGTATTCGAGATCGGTCGCGCCGATGCCCAGCCCGGCGCCGCTCTGGATCCACACCTCATTGTCCTGCAGCACCAGCTCGCGGGCGCTTTCGGGCGTCAGGCCGACGCGGTATTCGTGGTTCTTGATTTCGGTGGGGCAGCCGACGCGCATGGGGAGGTCTCCTTGGGAATAGCGGGCCCGTTACAACTGCAACCAGTGGCGCACAAGCGGCGGGGACGATTCGGGGCGGTTCGGGGCCGGTGCGAAGGGCGAGCAAGTTGACGAAACACATTCGGGTTCGTCCCCTCGGGTTCACCAAGGGGGCGGATGCAACAGGCCCCGCTGGAGGGCGGGACCAAGGCTGGTTTCGCGAGGCTTGCGCAAGCGGACATGGAAGCGGTGTGGCATGGCGGCGGGGTTGTAGGAAAGACGTTTCGCACGAGGTTCGCTCGGGGCTCGTTCTGGCTCGCGGCGGGCCCCGGAGAATGGCTGACGGCGGCTGACGGGCGGCCCGAGAGACTCTTTCGCGCATTCTTCCTACAATGACACCATGGATGGCCGGGCCAGTTTCGAACAGCGCGCCGTCGACGGGCTCGGCGAGCGCGTGCCGTTTCGCGACTGGGCACCCGAGCTCAAGGCGCAATGGGCGGAGTTTTCCTCGGCGCGGATCGACCGCGAACTGCGCTTCATGCACGCGGTGGGGCTGGCGACCTGCATCGCCTGCCTGTTTTTCGACGAGCGGGCGGGTCTGCTGGAGCGGGGTCTGTGGCTGCGACTGGGTCTGGTCACGCCTGCCTATCTGATCGCGATGGCGCTGCTGCGGCGCGGGGATGGGGTGACACGCACGCTGGCGACGGTCGTCCCGATTGCGCTGTTCGCGGGGGTGACGAGCTATTTGGGCACATCGGCGCAAGGGGCCTTCGTCGACCGCTATCTGATGGCGAGCGCCATGCTGATCGCCTTTAGCGTCGTGCTGGTGCCGCTCCGGGGAGGAGCCACGCTGCTCCTCGCCGCTACCGGCTACGGAGCGATCGCCATCCCGGTGCTGGCCAGCGAGGGGATCGGCCCGCACAATATCGACCTCTTCGTGTTCACGCTGCTGTGCTGCACGGCACCGATCCTGATCAAGCTGCGCAGCGACAGGGTGCAGGACAGCAATTTCCTCCTCACGCTCGAGAGCCGCCGGTCGCAGGACGATCTGCTGGCCAGCAATCGCCGTCTCGAAACGCTGAGCAGCGTGGACGCGCTGACCGCAGTGCTCAACCGGCGCGGTTTCGAGAACAGGTTCGCGGCGGCTTTCGCGGCGGCGCGCGAGAGCGAAGCGATGCTCGCCGTGCTGCTGCTGGATATCGACCATTTCAAGCGCTTCAACGACACCCACGGCCACCAGGCCGGCGACCGCTGCCTGAGGGAGGTCGGACGCTTGCTGAACAGCGAGTGCGAACGCCACGGCGGATTCGCCGGGCGCTATGGCGGCGATGAATTCATCGCCGCGCTGGTCGGCGAGGCAAGCCGCGAAGCCGGGGTCATCGCCACCCGCATAGGGGCGCAGATAGGCGAACTCACCAGAATGGATGACACCGGTATCGGCGAGAATGGTGTCGACGAGACGGGTATCGACGAGAGAGGGGCATCGAGGACGCGGACAGCGATCACCGGACCCCCGAGGACTCGATCCGCGTCAGCATCGGGGTGCGCATAGGCAGCCCGAAGCTGACGAGCCGCCAGACATTCGTCAGCGACGCCGACCGCGCGCTCTATGCGGCAAAGGATGCGGGGCGAAATCGCGTCGTGGTGCTCGGGGACAAAGTCAAGAACGCCGCTTCCTGAGCGGTATTCCCGTGGCTTGCAAAGGGCCGAGGATGCAACCGTGGAGCGCGCGCCCGCCGCAACTCCGGCATGGACCATGAAAGGACGTAGTCTTGGAACGCTATTCATTGCTGCAACGTGCTGCAGAGGCGGCATAATAAATCAATTTTTTTAGCGACTACGGCGTGCTAGATGCGAAATGCGTCCTTAAAACGCACCGATTGTTATTCACCTCAGGGTCGCATTATATTTTTATCTTTCGCCGGTAAGCGGCGAGGGGGGATAAATTTATGGCCAGTGGGTGGGGTTTTGCAGGCCCCGATTTTTTCGCGAACTATTTGCCGATTGCGGCCCTGGCGCTCGGCATCGGCGCGCTTGGGAGCTTTACGGCCAGCGCCATCGCTCGCGGTGCGCGCCGGATGGGAACGGCGCCTCGTAGGCGGCGCTGGTTTCTTCTGGCCGGTTTGGGGGCGGGTGTCGCCATCTGGGCGATCTACTTTATCGCCATGCTGGGATACCGGACCGATCTCGACCTCGATATCGCTTTTGTCATCGCGGCCTTCCTGAGCTTTCTCGCCGTGGGAATCGTCCTGTCATCGCAATCGGCGCTGGCCGCGCGGGCATCCGCGAGGGGCAAGCGCGATCTGCGCGAAGCGCTAAGGGTGCTCGGCGAGACGCAGGCGCATTACCGCGCCTATGTCGAGGTCAGTCCCCAGATCGGCTGGGTTGCGGATCCCGACGGCAGGGTGGTCGAGATCGCCCCGCTGTGGACCGAGCTGGTCGGCATCCCCGGCGAGGAGGCGCTCGACGAAGGCTGGACCCGCGCCATTCACCCGACCGATCTTCCGCTGGTTCTCGAAAACTGGGGGAAGGCGGTCAAATCCGGCGATCATCGGCTTGCCAACAGCCGCTATCGGATGCGCCTGTCCGATGGCTCCTACCAGTGGTTCCAGATCCGGGCGCGGCCCCGGCGCGATGCGGCGGGCGCCATCGTGGCCTGGTATGGCTGCATGGAGGATATCGAGGATCAGGTGATCGCGGAAACGGCGCTGCGCACGAGCGAGGAGCGCTTTCGCTTCGCCTCCTGCGCCACCAATGATGTCATCTGGGACTGGAGTGTCGCAGACCAGCGCACGACCTGGGCCGGCGACTACCTCAACGTGCTCGGTTATCCCGAACTCAGCGAGGCGACGCCGCGGGAATGGTCGAGGGAGCGCGTCCATCCCGAGGATGCCGCTCGCCTGTTCGCGAGCCAGGACGCCGCCATCGCAGCCGGGGAGGAATACTGGAACGACGAATACCGGTTCAAGGTGGCATCGGGAGGATGGATCGACATCAAATCCTGCTGCCTCATCGTGCGCGACGAGGCCGGAAAAACCATCAGGCTGGTAGGTTCGATGCTCGACATCACCAGGGAAAAGCGGGCCGAGAACGAACTCGTGTGGGCGGCCTATCACGATTCGCTGACCGGCCTTCCCAATCGGGCCCGATATCTGATCGACATCGTTTCGGCCATTGGCGCCGCGCGGCGGGCGAACCGCTTCGTCGCGCTGATCCTGCTCGACCTCAACCGGTTCAAGATCCTGAACGACACGCTGGGTCATGCCGTCGGCGACCGAGTGCTTCAGGAACTTGCGGAGCGCCTTTCGAACATCGTGCCCGAAGGGGCTGCGGTGGCCCGGATGGGCGGAGACGAGTTCGCCATCATCCTGCCCGATCTGCCGGCGATCGCCGCCGCGGAGGCGATCGTCGATCGGCTGGAAAAAACCCTGGCCGCGCCGGTGGCCTTCGCGGATATGAGCATACCCATCGCTCTGAGCGCCGGGATCGCCTTCTTCCCCCGCGATGGCGGCGATCCCGCCGAATTGCTGCATGCCGCCGATCTGGCGCTGTATGCGGCCAAGGAGAAATCGCCGGGCACTTTCAGCGAGTTTTCGCCGGCGCTCGGAGCCCATGCCGCGGATCGCTCGGCGATGCTTTCGACCGCGCGTCTCGCGCTGGAAAGCGACGGGATCGTTGCGTTCTACCAACCCAAGATCGACCTCAGGACCGGGCGGATCGACGGGTGGGAAGCGCTGCTTCGCATCAGGGATGAGAATGGACGGATTCTGCCGCCTTCCGTGATCGCGGCCGCCTTCGAAGACGGCGATCTTTCGGGACAGATCACCGATCGCATGGTCTCGCTGGTGTTCGCCGATCTGGCGCGCTGGCAGGCGGCGGGGATCGATCCGGGGCAGATCGCGATCAATGTCTCGGCCGGCGATCTGCTGCAGGTCGGACTGGCCGAGCGGTTGAAGGCTCATGCCGTGAGCAACGGACAAGCGATCTCCAAAATCGGTATCGAGGTCACGGAAAGTGTCCTGATCGGCCGGGCCGGGACGGAGATTTTCGCCATGTTCGAGGAGCTTCAGGCCCAGGGAGTGGCGATCGCGCTCGACGATTTCGGCACCGGATACGCATCGCTGACGCATCTTCAGAAATTTTCGGTCGATGTGATCAAGCTCGATCGCTCCTTCGTGGCCCGGATCGACCACCGCGACCCCAAGGCAACCGCGATCATCGATGCCATGCTCCAGATGGCGAGACTGCTGGAGATCAGAACCGTGGCCGAAGGCGTGGAGACCACGCAGCAGGCGCGCTATCTGCAGGCGCGGGGATGCAGCAGCGCTCAGGGCTATCTGTTCAGCCATCCGGTCGCCTATGCCGAAGTCGAAGATCTCGTGGCGCGGCATCCGCTCGAGCATTGGCAGTTCGCCGCAATCGCGCGCCCGGGCGAAGCGCAGGCGGGTCTCGCGCGGTCCCAGTCCGCGGCGGAATTCCGTGGATGATCGCCCCGGCCGGGCGCGGCCCCTGTCTTGACCGTTTCGCTCGCCGGTGAGTTGTCGGAGCAGCGCGCTTCGAAAAAGGAATAACATGGGACAGTATCACGGCGACGACAGGAACCGGCTCGAGCGGCTGCAACTGGCGCTCGTGCGGACCCGGCAGGCGGCGGCGGATTCGGGCCAGCGAGTGGTGCTGGTTCTCGAGGGCCGCGACAGCGCGGGCAAGGACGGTGCGATCAAGCGGATCACGGAGTATCTCTCGGTGCGCTCCACCCGCGTGGTGGCGCTTCCAAAGCCGTCGGACCGCGAGCGGAGCGAGTGGTATTTTCAGCGCTATGTCGCGCATCTGCCCGCGGCCGGCGAGTTCGTGATCTTCAACCGCTCGTGGTACAACCGCGCCGGGGTCGAGGTGGTGATGGGATTTTCCCCGCCCGAGGCGCAGGCCGCCTTCCTGCGCGATGCGCCCGATTTCGAACGCATGCTGGCCGAGAGCGGGATCACGCTGGTCAAGCTGTGGCTCGACATCTCGAAGGAAGAGCAGGCAAAGCGGCTCGATGCGCGGCGCAGCAATCCCTTGAAGTCGCTCAAGGTGTCCGAGATGGATGCCGCCGCGCAGGTCAAATGGAGCGAATATTCGGCGGCGCGCGATGCCATGCTGTTGCGCACGCATACTCCGATCGCTCCGTGGTACTGCGTGCGTGCGGATCGCAGGGTGCCCGCGCGCCGGGCGATCATCCAGCACATATTGAGCGAGGCGGCGCCGGCCGGGGTTCTCGAGGACGTGCCGGTCCCCGACCCCAAAATCCTGTTCCGCTTCGAACCGGCGGCGCTGGAAGACGGCCGGCTCGCGCCGTGAACTGCCCCCGTGCAGGCGCCGCGTTTTTGTGCAAGGATGCGCATGGACCCGGTAGCAACCGCATGAATACGAAGGCATCCGCACCGCAATGACGCTGCTTATCTTCTACGTCGCCCTCGCCCTGGTGGTGTCGTTCCTGTGCTCGATCCTCGAAGCCTCGCTGCTGACGATCACGCCCTCGACCGTGCGTTCGGCGCAGGATCGCGGCGCCGGCTGGGCGGGCAAGCTCAAGAAGCTCAAGGACGATATCGAGCGGCCATTGGCGGCGATCCTGACGCTGAACACCATAGCGCACACGATGGGCGCGGCGGGGGCGGGCGCGCAATATGCCAAGGTTTACGGCGCGGGCAGCGAGGCGATCTTCGCCGCGGTGCTGACCCTGCTGGTGCTGATCTTCACCGAGATCATCCCCAAGACCATCGGCGCGCGCTACGCCGAGAAGATCGCCCCTTTCACCGCCTGGATCCTGCCGCTGCTGATCACCGCGCTGGCGCCGCTGGTCTGGGCCTCGCGCCAGCTGACGAAGCTGATCACCTGGGGCAAGCCTGCCGCCGTCCCGCGCCACCGCGACGATCTGCTGGCGATCGCCAATCTGGGCCAGGCCTCGGGCCAGATCGACAGCAGCGAGGTGCGCTTCCTGCGCAATTTGCTGCAATTGCACGCGGTCAAGACCGCCGATGTCATGACCCCGCGCACCGTGGTGTTCAGCCTCTCGCAGCGCACCTCGCTGGCCGAGTTCGCCGCCAGGATGAGCGATGTTCCGCACACCCGCATCCCGGTGTTCGACGAGAATTCGGACAAGATCACCGGCTTCGTGATCAAGCACGAGGCGCTGACCAGCCTGCACGACAATCCGGCGGGCGACGTCAGCCTGCAGCCGCTGGTCCGCCCGTTGCCCAATGTCCTCGACGAGGTGCCGGTCGACAAATTGTTCCACCGGATGATCTCGCAGCACGACCACATCCTGATGGTGATCGACGAATACGGCACCTTCCGCGGGCTGGTGACGCTCGAGGACGTGCTCGAGACCATCTTCGGCTTCGAGATCGTCGACGAGATGGACGAGATCCCCGATCTGCAGGAATATGCCCGCGAATTGTCGCGCCGCCGCTCGACCGGCGCCGCGCGCGCCTGACAGCGGCGCACATTGCGGACTTGCCCGCCGCTCGCCGTTACGGCTAGGCCGCGAATGTGACCGAATTTCCCCCACCCGCCGACCGGCCCGCTCGCCGCAATGCCTTCACCCGCTTCCTCGACGGGGTCGAGTGGCTGGGCAACCTCCTGCCGCATCCGGTAACGCTGTTCGCGATCCTGGCCTTGGGCATGGTGCTGCTCTCGGGCCTGTTCGCCTGGATGGATCTCGCAGTGGTCGATCCGCGACCGGCGGGCGCTTCGGGCAGGGCCGAGGACGGGATGATCCGCGCGGTCAGCCTGATGGACGCCGACGGGATTCGCCGCATCTTCACCGGGCTGGTGACCAATTTCACCGGCTTCGCGCCGCTGGGCGTGGTGCTGGTCGCGATGCTCGGGATCGGGGTGGCGGAGAAATCCGGCGTGCTTTAGGCCGCGGTGCGCGGGGTGGTGCTGGGCGCTTCGCCCAAGATGGTGACGCTGGCGATCGTCTTCGCCGGCGTGATCTCCAACACCGCCTCCGAACTGGGCTATGTCGTGCTGATCCCGCTCGCGGGTGCGGTCTATCACTCGCTCGGGCGGCATCCGCTGGCGGGCATGGCGGCGGCCTTCGCGGGCGTCTCCGGCGGCTATTCGGCGAACCTGCTGATCGGGACCATCGATCCGCTGCTGGCGGGCATCACCGAGGAAGCGGCGCAGCTGATCGATGCCGATTACGGCGTCACCGCCACCGCGAGCTATTATTTCATGGTCGCCTCGACCTTTCTGGTCACCGGCATCGGCGCGCTGGTGAGCATCACCATCGTCGAGCCCAAGCTGGGGACATTCGACAGCTCGCGCGCCGAGCCCGAGCTGCTCGACACGAAGATATCGGCGCTCGACCAGCAGGAAAAGAAGGCGCTGCGCCGCGCGGGCCTCGCGGTCATCGCGGTATTGGCGCTGATGGCGCTGACGCTGCTGCCGGAATGGGGCGTGCTGCGCGACGGCGAGACCGGCGACCGGATGCGCTCGCCCTTCTTCACCGGCTTCGCGGTGTGGATTCTCGTCTTCTTCCTCGCGGTCGGCTACGCCTATGGCAAGGTGGTCGGCACGATACGCAACGACCGCGACGTGATCGACGGCATGGCCAAGGCGATGTCCTCGCTCGGGCTCTATATCGTGATCATCTTCTTCGCCGCGCAATTCGTCGCCTTTTTCGCCTGGTCGAACCTGGGCGCGATCACCGCGGTCAACGGCGCGACCTTCCTGCAGGAGATGGGGCTGACCGGGCCGGTGCTGTTCATCGGCTTCATCCTGGTCTGCGCGCTGATCAACCTCATGCTCGGCTCGGCCTCGGCGCAATGGGCGATGACCGCACCGATCTTCGTGCCGATGCTGATGCTGATCGGCTAATCGCCCGAGGTGATCCAGACCGCTTACCGGATCGGCGATTCGACCACGAATATCATCACCCCGATGATGAGTTATTTCGGGCTGATCCTTGCCTGGGCGGCGCGTTACGACCGCAATGTCGGGATCGGCACCATGATCGCGATGATGCTGCCCTATTCGATCTTCTTCACCATCGCCTGGATGCTGCTGTTCTTCCTGTGGGTGTTCGGGCTGGGGCTGCCGGTGGGGCCGGGCTCGCCGACCTATTACGCTGCGGGCTGACTGGCCGGCTCCGCCGGGTTAACCGTCCCAGGCTAACCGTCATCGCAGGGGCGACCGCGCCTCGCCATCGCCGCCGGTGAGCGTGAAGGGGCGTTCGCGCGCGGCTTTCACCGCCGCCTCGAATTCGGGCAGGGCCATCGGCTTGGGAACCACGAAAGCGTCGGGCAGGCGCTCGCGTACCTCGGGTTCGCTGCCCGTCACGAAGACCACCGGGATCACCTGCTCGGAGCAGATCGTCATCACCGCCTCGGTCCCGGTGCCGTCCATGATGCGATGATCGGCGACGATCAGGTCCGGGCACCGCTTCTCGGCCGCCGCGACCGCCTCGGCCATGGTGGTCGCGATCTCGAAAGAGGCGTAGCCGAGCTGGCCCAGCGCCTCCTCGACGGTGAAGGCCAGCAGGAATTCGTCTTCGATGATGAGTGCGTGGGACACATGCGATCCTCCACATGGGCGGGAGCACGGTGTGTCTCTCAGCCGCCGGCAGCCGAAACATGGGCCAGCGATGGCAGGGCCCTAACACGGCCTCCCGGGCATGTCTGCCTTTGCAAAACTGCGTGTTTGGCGGATGAATGACCGGCATCGGGTGCCGGGGGCGCAGGTAAACCGGTCTCCTGTACCGCGCCCGCACCGCCCCGATGGCCGTCCATGGCAGCGAGCGCACGGTCCGTCGCGGTTGCGCTTGTCCGCACCGGAACTCACGTTAGGTCCTTCGGGTTCACACCCATCCGACCGCAACAAGAGAATGACCATGAAATATCAGATCGCTACTGCCGCAGCCCTGGCCTTCGGCATCGCGGCTCCCGCCCTGGCGCAGGATGCCGCCGCTCCTGCTGCCGCCGCACCCGCCGCCAGCGCCGAAGTCGCCGCCGGCACCCAGATCTACGGCTCCGACGGCGCCGCGATCGGCACCGTGGCCCGGGTCGAGGGCGATGTCGCGCTGGTCACCGTCGGTGAACGGACCATTCCGATCCCCGCGACTGCGATTGCCGCAGGCGAAGCCGGTCCGACCGTGAACATCACCCGCACCGCGCTGGTGACCCAGTTCGATCAGCAGATGGCGCAGATGGATGCGCAGCTCGAAGCCGCGCTGGTCGAGGGCGCTGCGGTGCAGACCGCCGACGGTCAGCCGCTGGGCACGATCCAGTCGCGCGAGGCGGATGCGATCATCGTCGCCGGCACTGCGGGCGAAATGACGCTCTCCAAGCCGATGCTGGCGCTCGGACCGCAGGGGACGCTGGTCGTCCGCGCCACGATGGAGCAGATCCAGCAGGCGATGGCGCAGGCGCCCGCCGAGGGCTGATCCTCTACTTCGAGTCAATCGAGAAGGGCCGCCGGTGCGAACCGGTGGCCCTTTTTCGTCGGTGCTGGCTGATCGGCGAAGTGCGGGTTTACTCGGCCGCCGCTGCAGCGGGACCGGCGATGCAGTCGGCCTCGTCGGCGACTTCCCAGACGCGGTCCGAGCGGCCGTCGCGCGCGCGGACTTCGCGCACCAGTGGAACCAGCTCCTCCGGAGTGGCGCGGCTATCCGGGTCGCACACCGCTTCGAGCACGCGGTCCTTGACCCGCGGCTCCTGTCCGGCGCGCTGCCCAGCGCCCTGCAAAGCCTCTTCACCGCTCGCCTCGTTCTCGATCGAACAGGCGGTGCATAGCCAGGCGGCCATGACGCCGAGGAAGATCGCGCGGATATTCATCGGTTTACTGTGAACCGCCTGCGTGCCGATGCAACCGCGCCGGACGTCGCCCGCCTCGTGGCTGGCTCCGCCCGGCGCACGGGGATGTGATGAGCTCCTGACGGGACGAAGCGTCGTCCGAAACCCGGCTGCTGTCCTATTTCAGAACCTTCTTCGCGCCCATCCAGCCGAGCACCAGGAAGACCAGGCTGAGCACCAGCGCGACGACGAAGATGATGATGGCGATATCGACCAGCGCGCCGGCGATGCCGCCGAAGCCGAGAATGGCCGCGACCAGCGCGATGATACCCAGGGTGATGGCCCATCCGAACATATAGTGTCTCCGATAGGCCGCGGATCCTCGCGCCCCTTCGGTTAGAGCAACCGGGCGCGCAGGCGTTCGTTCCGGCGCCGCAGCCAGCCCTGCGCCCGCCCGCTCACATCGGATTGCCGTCGCGGTCGCGGAAGATCTCGCGGCGACCGACGTGGTTGGAGGGGCCGACGAAACCGTCCTCCTCCATCCGCTCGATCCATTTGGCGGCGGTGTTGTAGCCTACCCCCATCTGGCGCTGGAGCCAGGAGCCGCTGGCCTTCTGGTTCTCGAACACGATCTGGCAGGCCTGGCGGTATTTGCGTTCCTCGGGGTTGTCGCTGGCGGTGAGCTCGTCCTCGAAGGAGAAGCCGCCGTCCTCGCTCTCCTCGGTGACCGCATCGACATAGTCGGGCTTGCCCTGCCCGCGCCAGTGATCGGCGACCCGCTCGACTTCCTCGTCGGAAACGAAGGGCCCGTGGACGCGGACCATCGCGCCGGTGTTGGGCTTGTAGAGCATGTCGCCCTTGCCCAGCAGCTGTTCGGAACCCTGTTCGCCCAGGATGGTGCGGCTGTCGATCCGGCTGGTGACCTTGAAGCTGATCCGCGTGGGCAGGTTGGCCTTGATGACCCCGGTGATGACATCGACCGAGGGGCGCTGCGTCGCCATGATCAGATGGATCCCCGCGGCGCGGCTCTTCTGACTCAGCCGCTGGATCAGCACCTCGATCTCCTTGCCGACGGTGACCATGAGATCGGCGAGTTCGTCGACGATCAGCACGATCTGCGGCAGCACCTGATAGTCGAGCTGCTCTTCCTCGTAGAGCTCCTCGCCGGTCTCGGCGTCGAAGCCGGTCTGGACCCGGCGGCCCAGCGGCGTGCCCTTGGCGGCGGCGCTGCGGACCTTCTCGTTGAAGGCGTTGATGCTGCGCGAATTGACGCTCGACATCATCCGGTAGCGGTTCTCCATCTCGCCCACCGCCCATTTGAGCGCGCGCACCGATTTGTGCGGCTCGGTCACCACCGGGCTGAGCAGATGCGGGATGTCGTCGTAGCTCTTGAGCTCGAGCACCTTGGGATCGATCAGGATCAGCCGGCATTCGCTCGGGGTGAAGCGGTAGAGCAGGCTGAGCAGGATGCAGTTGAGCCCGACCGACTTGCCCGAGCCGGTGGTGCCCGCGACCAACAGATGCGGCATCGCCGCGAGGTCGGCGACGATCGGTTCGCCGGCGATGTTCTTGCCCAGGATCATCGGCAGATTGCCCGGCGCATCGGCGAAATCGGCCGAGGAGGCGAGTTCCTTGAAGGAGATCGTCTGGCGCTCGGCATTGGGCAGCTCGATGCCGATCACGGTCTTGCCCGGGATCGGCGAAACGCGCGCCGAGATCGCGCTCATATTGCGCGCGATGTCCTCGGCCAGCCCGACCACGCGGCTGGCCTTGATCCCCGGCGCGGGTTCGAGCTCGTACATGGTCACCACCGGCCCGGCGCGGACCGCGGTGATCTCGCCCTTGACGTTGAAATCGTCGAGCACGTTCTCGAGCAGGCGGGCGTTGCGCTCCAGCGCCATCTTGTCGAGCTTGACCACGCTCTGCTCGGGGATGTCCTCGAGCAGTTCGAGCCCGGGCAGGTTGTACTGCGCGAACATGTCGCGCTGCACCGGGGTGGCGGAGGAGGCGGCCGGGCGCGGCGAGGCGGCGGGATCGGGGATCTCGGGCGCGCGGCGCGGCGCCGCGGGCTCGGCGATGTTCTCGCCGATGCTCTCCGCAGCGTCCTCGGCGCGCTCGCGGCGCTGCTTGCGCTTGGGCAGCGGAAAGCTCTCGCTGTCGACAAGGCGCGGCGCGCGGCGGACGAAATCGGGCAGGGTGAGGAATTGCGCCCAGTCGATCGCAAAGACGCGGGTCACCAGCGCGATCCCGCCGGCCAGCGCTAGCAGCGCCAGCGCCGCCGTCACCCAGCCTTGACCGCCCTCCGGGAAGCGGCCCGCCACCGCCTCGATCCCGCCCGCGCCGAGCAGGCCGAGCAACCCGCCATAGCCCGCCGGCAGCGCGCCGCCGCTCTGGTCGAAGCTCAGCGCCAGCACGCTCGCCAGCAGCACCATGGCCAGCAGCAGCAGCGCGAAGGGCGTCCACCAGCCGGTCTCGCCGCCCTGGCTGTCGGTCTCGACATCGCGCCACAGCCGCCGCGCGGAAATATAGAGCAGCGGCAGCAGCAACACGGTCGGCAGGCCGAAGAAATAGAGCGCGCGTTCGGCGGCCCAGGCACCGCTCGCGCCCATCCAGTTGGCGATATCGGTCCCCGCCGCGGCGGTGGAGGGGCTGGGGTCGGTCTGCGCATAGCTGGCCAGCGCGAGCGCAAGGAACAGCGTCGCCAGCGCGAGCAGCGCGGCGCCCGACATCTGCACGGCACGGCGCAGCGAGCGGCGAAACACCGCACGCCAGTCCGATTTCGCGAGCGCTCGCGTAGCCATGGGATGCCCTTTTCGCTGTGCCTGAGCCGCTTTATGTCTCGCGGGCGAGTCCCGCGTCAAGCGTTCCGGGAGGGATCGGGTGCGGCGGTCACTCGGCCGTCAGCCCGTCGATGGCGGCCCAGCGCGGCCAGCCGAGTGTGCGCGCGCGTTCGGCGTCCATCCCGCCCAGCGCGATCACCGGAAGCAGTGAGAGCCGGGCGAGCGCGTGGAACCGCTGCGCGCCCATCGCCTTGCCAGAGGGATGCGAGCGGGTGGCGAAGACGGGGGAGACCATGACGGCCTGCGCTCCAGCGCTTGCCGCCGCAGCGATCTCGGCCTCGTCATGCGCGGTAGCGATGGCGAGGATTGAGGCTCCGGCGATGCGTTCGGCGGAGCCATAGACCCCGTCGGCGCCCCATTCGCGCGCTCGCTCGGGGTGGTCTGACAGCACCACCAAGTGACCCCGCGCGCGGGCCAGCGCCGCCAGCGCGTCGAACCGCGCGCGGCGCTCGGCTTTGGCGAGGTGGTAATGGCGGAACACGAAGCCCGAGCCCGGCGGCAGTGCAGCGAGGCTGCGCTCGAGCGCGGCATCGTTGCGCGCGTCGGAGAGCAGCCACAGATCGGGCAGGCGGAGCAGTTCGGGGGTCTGGTCAGCGGACACAGCCTCGCTATAGCGCGCCGTCATGGAGACGCCACGCACCCCGCTCGCCGAAATTCATGACCGCATCGCCAGGGCCTGCGCCATCGCCCGGCGCAAACCCGAGGAGGTGACGCTGGTCGCGGTGAGCAAGACGCATCCCGCCGAGAGCATCCTCCCGCTGCTCGAACAGGGCCAGCGCGTCTTCGGCGAGAACCGGGTGCAGGAGGCGCAGGACAAATGGCCCGGGCTTCGCGAACGCTATCCCGATGCCGAACTGCATCTGATCGGCCAGCTGCAGTCGAACAAGGCGGAGGAAGCGGCCGCGCTGTTCCACGTCATCCATTCGCTCGACCGGCCCAGCCTGCTCAAGGCGCTGGCCAAGGCCTTCGACAAGACCGGCCGCCGGGTGCCGTGCTTCGTCCAGGTCGATGTCGGCGAAGAGGCGCAGAAGGGCGGCTGTCCGATCGGCAAGCTGCCCGATCTGCTGGCGCAGGCGCGGGGGGCGGATATCCCGCTCGCCGGGCTGATGTGCCTGCCGCCGCAGGATATCGAGCCCGCGCCCTTCTTCGCGCTGCTCGACAAGCTGGCGCGCGACCACGGGCTCGCGGAGGAGCAGCCTTCAGGTCGCAGCATGGGCCTGAGCATGGGAATGAGCGCCGATTTCGAGACCGCGATCCAGCTCGGCGCGACGCATATCCGCGTCGGCAGCGCGCTGTTCGGCGCCCGCGGCGGCTGAGCGAGCCTCGCGACAAGCAGAGCCCGCAAACGAAAAGGGGCGCCCGAGAGCGCCCCTTTCCTGTTGTGCCTGTGAGGCCCTGCGTCAGAACTCGCCGCGCAGCGTGATCCCGTAGGTGCGCGGTTCGGCGAGGAAGGCCGAATAGGTCTGCTGCTCGGCGATGAACGGCGTGTTGAACGCGACCTGGGTGTAGTCCTTGTCGAAGATGTTCTGGACCCAGCCCTCGATCGCGAAGCGGCCGGCGATATTGGTCAGGCCGATCCGGCCGTTGGCGATCATGTAGCTGTCCTGTTCCTTGCCGTAGAGCAGATCCGAACCGGTGTTGTAGTCGCTGACCAGGCGGGTGTTGAAAAACACCAGTCCCCGCATCCCGCTGCTGCCGATCGGCGGGGTCCACGACACCGAGCTGGTCACCGTGATTTCCGGCGCGTTCGACATATTGTCGCCCGGCAGCAGACGCAGCGCAGGATCGAGCGGTGCGCCGCTGTCATTGCCGATCAGATCGTTCTCGAAGCTGGTGTCGGCATAGGTCAGACCCAGGGTGACGTTGAAATCGGGCGAGGGGTTGAGCGTGCCCTCGATCTCGATCCCCTGAGCCACAACGCCGGGGATGACATTGTCCGCAGCGCAGGCGCCGGTGGCGACGCTGCCATCCTGGTCGGTGCCGCCCAGATCGTCGCTGCAGGCGTTGACGTTCTGCACCAAGTAGACCGTCCCGCTGAAGGTGTTTAACTGGAAGTTGGTGAATTCCTGGCGGAAGGCGGCGACGCTGAGGCCGAACTCGCGGGTCGAGTATTTCGCGCCCAGTTCGAAGGCGTCGACCGTTTCCTGGTCGAACTGCAGCCGGCTGATGTCGATATTGTCGACGTCGAGGAAGACCGGTTCGGCCAGCGCGGAACGGTCGAGGTTGAAACCGCCCGCCTTGTAGCCGCGCGAATAGGAGGCATAGACCAGCAGGTCGTCGGTCGGCTTGTAGCTGAGCACCGCGGTGCCGGTGAACTCGTTCTCGTCGCGGCTGTCGGCGAGCGAGATCCCGTCGAGTTCGGAGGTCGAGTTGCCCTGGCAGGACAGGCCGATGATGCCCGCCGCCAGCGGACCCGCACCCGTACCCAGCAGCGGCGAAAGCAGCGCCCGGTTGGTCGGGCAGACGGTGTTGTCATTGCCGAAGGTGGCGTCGAAATCCTTGGTCTCGTTGGTGTAGCGAAGCCCAAGCGTCAGATCGAGATTGTCGGTGATGTGGAAGATGTTGTGCGTGAAGACCGCGAAGCTCTCGCTCTTCTGGTTGTAGACATCGCCGGTGCCGCCGAGATCGTTGAGCGTCGCCAGATTGTCCAGCCCGGCGAAGATCAGCGGGGTCGCGGGTCCGAAGGCCCCCGCGCCGCCATTGGCGGCCAGCAGCGCCCCCCGGCCGCCGGCCGTGATGCACCCGGTGGCCCCGGGTGCGGTCAATGCCGTGTTGATCGCATTGATGATCCGGCACGGAGCATAGGCGCCATATTGCGTCCCGAACCGCAGATTGTCGCGCGACTGCAGCTTCTCGTTGGCGTAGAAACCGCCCACCAGCCACTCGACGCGGTCGTCGAAGGCCGAACCGGACAGGCGCAGTTCCTGGGTGAAGGTCTTGAACTCGCGCGCACCGGCATCCTCGGTCGGGGCGCGGTAGAGGATGTCGATCTGGGTGTAGTCGGTGTCCGAGGCCTGGAAGTTGGAATATTCGCGGTAGCCGGTGATCGAGGTCAGCGTCGTGTCGCCGAAGCTCCAGTTCAATTCACCCGAGACGCCGAAATCCTCGGTCTCGCCCTGATAGGTGCGGCCCGGGCTGACGTAGATGTCGCGGTTGAAGGTGCCGCCGTTGAGCGCGATCGGGTTCTGCCCGAGAGCGAGGAGGACCGGGATGATCGGGTTGGCGGTGCTGGTCAGCGCCGGGGTGGCGGAGCCGGGATAGTCGAACTTGGCTTCGGCAGAGAGCGGCGGGATATCGTCGCTCAGCCGCGCCAGCGGGGCGAAATCGGTCTGGACGAAGGTCGCCGCGCAGCAGGCCTCGTCCTTCTTGGAATAGTCGCCGACCAGGCGGAAGCTGATGTCCTCGGTCGGTTCGAACAGCAATTGCGCGCGGACCAGATAGCGATCGCGATTGTTGACGTCGGTGTCGTTGACGACATCGTTGTAGAAGCCGTCGCGGCGCGAATAGACCCCGTCGATGCGCGCGGCGATCGTCTCGCTGAGCGGGCCAGTGATACCGCCCTCGACCCGGATCGCGTCGTAATTGCCGTAGGAGATCGAGCCGTGGCCGCCGAAGGTGAATTCGGGCTGCGCGGTGTAGATCGAGATCAGGCCGGCGGAGGAATTGCGGCCGCCCAGCGTGCCCTGCGGCCCGCGCAGGATTTCGATCCGGTCGAGCGGGCCGAGCTCGCTCAGCGCATTGCCCGAACGCGAGCGGTAGACCCCGTCGACGAACACCGCGACCGAGCTTTCGAGCCCGGCGTTGTCGCCCACGGTGCCGATGCCGCGGATACGCGCGGAACCGTTGGCTTCGTTGCCGGTCGAGGAGACGAGCAGCGAGGGCGCGACCTGGGTCAGTTCGCGGATGTCGTTGGTGCCCGAACGCTCGAGCTGTTCGGCGGAAACCGCGTTGATCGCGACCGGGACATCGGCAAGCACCTGCGCACGGCCCTGCGCGGTCACGACGATTACGTTGGAATCCACCACATCGGCGTTCTCGATCAGATCGGTATCGGTCTGGTCTTGCGCCATCGCCGCGGCCGGGGCGAGCGCGGCGCCCGCACCGAGAAGGGCGAGCACGCGCAGTGATGCATAACGGGTTTTCATGGGCTTCTCTCTCCTGATTCAACTTTACGTTGTTATGTTTTTCTTTTGTAACGTGCACTCGTAGCCACACGCATGGAAGTTGCAAGACTCGCCCGACAAACGGTTGTTACGCTTCTTCCAACCGTGCCTGTAATGCATCACTCCCCGCTTCGAGCAGCGCCTCCTCGATCCGCGCCAGCCGTGCTTCGGAGGTGATCTTCGAGCCGGTGACGTCGGTGACGTAGAAGGTATCGACCGCGCGCTCGCCATAGGCGGTGATATGCGCCGAATGGACCACCAGCCCCTCCTCGAACAGCGTGCGCGCAAGCCGGTTGAGCAGCGCCGAGCGGTCGCGAGCGTTGACCTCGATCACGGTGAAGCGGTTCGAGGCCTTGTTGTCGAACACCACCCTCGGGTCGACATCGAAGGCCTTCGAGCGGTGGTGCGGCAGCGGACGCTGCGCCAGCCGCGGCTCGAGCGCGATCCGGTTGGCGAGCGCATCTTCGATCGAGCGTTCGATCCGCTCGAGCTGCGCCGCCTCGCGGAACGGGCGCCCATGCGGGTCCTGGATCAGGAAATTGTCGACCGCCCAGCCCGAGCGGGTGGTGTGGATCCGCGCATCGATGATGTTGGCGCCGGCGAGATGGATCCCGCCGGCAATGCGGTAGAACAGGCCGGGATGATCGGCGGCGATCACGGTGACAAGCGTTGCGCCGCGCTGCTCGTAATATTCGCAGTGGATCGAGAGCTTGTGACCGGCTTCGCGGGCGGCGTCGAAATGCACGAGGTTGAGTGCGACGATGTCTGGCGCCTCGGCGATCCAATAGGCATCGTCGAAGCGCATGCCGACGCTGTGCGCCAGATCGGCGCGCTCGCCGAGCAGTTCGGCGACTTCTTCGCGCTTGGCGGCGACGCGCAGCTCGCGTCCGTGGCGCGCGTGGCCCAGCCGCAGCCGCTCCTGCGCGGTGTCGAACAATTCGCCCAGCAGCTGACCCTTCCAGCTGTTCCACACCCCCGGTCCGACCGCGCGGATATCGACCGCGGTGAGGATCGCGAGATGACGCAGGCGTTCGACTCCTTGCACCTTCGCCACGAAATCCTCGATCGTCTTGGGATCGGTGAGGTCGCGCTTGAAGGCGGTGGCGCTCATCAGCAGATGCTCGCGCACCAGCCAGGCGACCAGATCGGTCTCGGCGCTGCTCAGCCCGAAGCGCGGGCACAGCTCCTGCGCGACCTCCGCACCGAGCACCGAATGGTCGCCGCCGCGGCCCTTGGCGATATCGTGGAGCAGCGCCGCGACATAGGCGACGCGGCGACTGGAGACTTTGTGGATCAGCCGCGAGGCGCGCGGATGGTCCTGCTTGAGCTCGCCCTTCTCGATCCGGCTGAGCAGGCCGATCGCGCGGATGGTGTGCTCGTCCACCGTGTAATGGTGGTACATGTTGAACTGCATCTGCGCGTTGACGCGGCCGAAATCGGGCACGAAGCGTCCCATCACTCCGGCCTCGTTCATCCAGCGCAGCACCGCCTCGGGGTCCTTACGCCCGGCGAGCAGCTCGAGGAACAGCGCATTGGCGCGCGGGCTTTCGCGCACATCATTGTCGATCAGACCGGAATCGCGGCTCGCCTGGCGCATGGTCTGGGGATGGATCTCGAGCTGCTCGGCTTCGGCCAGCTGGAACAGCTCGATCAGCCGCACCGGGTCCTTGCGGAACCAGTCGTCCGAGGGCGCGGCGATGCGGCCGCCGTGGACGCGGTAGCCCTTGACCTCACGCGGGCGGGCGCGAAAGCCCGCGAAGAAGCCGCTGCGCTGGCTCTTCTGCGCGAACTGGTCGTCGATATGCGAGAGGAACACGCCGGTCAGGCTGCCGACGCGGTTGGCCTGGAGGAAGTAGAACTGCATGAAGCGCTCGACCGCGCTCTTGCCCGGCCGGTCGGCGAAATTCATCCGCTCGGCGATCTGGCGCTGGAAATCGAAGGTCAGCCGGTCCTCGGCGCGCCCGGTGATCTGGTGCAGGTGACAGCGCACCGCCAGCAGGAAGCGCTCGGCGCGGCGGAAGCTGCGGTATTCGTCGCTGGTGAACAGGCCGACATCGACCAGTTCGGAGGCGCTGCGGACCTGGTGGATGTATTTGCCGATCCAGTAGAGCGTCTGGAGATCGCGCAGGCCGCCCTTACCTTCCTTGATATTGGGCTCGACGACATAGCGGCTGTCGCCCATCCGCCGGTGGCGCGCGTCGCGTTCGGCCAGCTTCTCGCGGACGAACTGCCGCCCGGTGCCATGCGCGACTTCGGCCCAGAAGCGCCGCGCGGCCTCGTCGTAAAGCGCCTCGTCGCCCCAGATGTAGCGCGCCTCGAGCAGCGCGGTGCGGATGGTGAGATCCTCGCGCGCCAGCCGCGTCGCCTCATCGACCGAGCGGCTCGAATGGCCGACCTTGAGCCCCAGATCCCACAGCAGATAGAGCATCGCCTCGATCACCTGCTCGCACCACGGCGCGCTGCGCTGCGGGGTGAGGAAGGCGATATCGACATCGGAATGCGGCGCCATCTCGGCGCGGCCGTAGCCGCCCACCGCCATGATCGCGATCCGTTCGGCGGAGCTGCGGTTGGCGGCGGGGTAGAGATGGGCGGTGACATGATCGAACAGCACGCGGACGAGCTGGTCGATCAGGAAGGCATGGCCATTGGCGCAGGCATGCCCCGCCGAGGGGGCCGCCTCGAGCCGGCGCGCGAGTTCGGCGCGGCCCGCATCGAGCGCCTCGCGCAGCGTCTCGACGATCTGCGGCCGGGCCTCGCGTCCCCCTGCTTCCGCCAGCGCCGCGATCCGGGCGGCGAGCTTGCGCCGGTCGATGATCGCGCGCTGGTCGGGAAGCCTGGTTGCCGTCACGCGTCGATGAAATCCTTGGCATAGGTGGCGCGGACCATGCGCTTGTCGACCTTTTGCGTGCCGAGCCGGGGCAGCGTCTCCTCGGCGATCCAGATCTGCTGCGGCTGTTTGAACGGGGCGATACGGTCCTTGAGGAAATCGCGCAGCTCGTCGGCGCTCAGGCTCTTGCCCGGCTTGGGCAGGATCACCGCCGCGGGGATCTCGCCGTAGCGCTCGTCGGGCAGGCCGAAGACCGAGCATTCCGCGACATCGGGATGCGCGTAGATCGCGTCCTCGACCTCGATGCAGGTGATGTTCTCGCCGCCGCGGATGATGATGTCCTTCTTGCGGTCGACGATATAGAGATAATCGTCCTCGTCGAGCTTGCCGAGATCGCCGGTGCGGAAATACATGTCCTTGGTGAAGGCGGCCTCGGTTGCCTCGTCATTGTTCCAATAGCCGATGAAATTGCACACCGAACGGATGCAGACCTCGCCGACATCGCCCTGCGCCACGGCGTTGCCGTCGTCGTCGAGGATCGCCAGATCGACCAGCGGGCGGCTGGCCTTGCCGGTGCTGCTGGGCTTGGCGATGTAGTTCTCGTTGAAATTGCCGCAGCCCACGCCGTTGGTCTCGGTCAGCCCGTAACCCAGCAGCGGGAAGCCGGTCGGAAAGGCTTCCTTGATCTTGGTGACATGCTCGACCGGACGCGGCGCGCCGCCCGCGGCGAGGCTGGTGCAGCTCGACATGTCGAACTGGTCGCGCTCGGGATGGCTGGCCATCTCGTAGGTCATCAGCGGGACCCCGGCGAAATAGCTGACCTTTTCCTTCTCGATCAGCCGCATCGCCTCGCGCGCATCCCATTTGGGCATCAGCACGATCTTGCGCCCGAGCGCGAAGCTCTGGAGGAACAGCGGCACTTCGCCGGTGACGTGGAACAGCGGCACCGCGAGCAGCGCGCTGGCCTGGCTGGTCGGCGCGCTTCCGGTCGAGCCGAGATAGGTGAACGCCATCAGCGATTGCAGCGCATAGCTCATCGCGCCGTGAACGACGCCGCGATGGTCCGAATAGGCGCCCTTGGAGCGGCCGGTCGAACCCGAGGTGAAGAGCACGGTCGCCAGATCGTCGGGGCCCAGTTCGGGCAGGGTGACGTCTGCGGGATCGCCCCAGATATTGGCGAGCCCCTTCGACGCGGGCTGGTCGTGGCGGATGCGCACCAGTTCGGATTCGAGCGCGATGCCCTCGAGCCGTTTGAAACGGGCGCCGTCGGCAAGCAGCAGCCTGGCTTCGACCAGCGCGACCTGCTCGGCCAGTTCCTCGCCGGTCGAGAAGCCGTTGAGCAGCGTGGCGCAGCCGCCCGCCATCAGCACGCCCATATAGGTGATGATCCAATTGGCCGAATTGCGCGCCCCGATCGCGATGCGGTCGCCCTTCTGGACGCCGTGGTCCTTGACCAGCCCGGCAGCGACATGGCGCGCCGCGGCGTAGGCTTCGCCGAAGGTCAGGCGGTGATCGCCATCGACCAGGAAGTCCGCATCCTTATGCTCGTTGCAGTAATGCGCGATGTAATGGACCATGCTCGGCGGCGCGTTCTTGAGCGCCGGCATTTCGACGCCGTTGCGGGTGAAAGGCACCGTCTCGGCCGGAGCACCGGGCGCGGTCAGCGTGTTCATGATCGTGTCGAGTGTCGTGTCGAGCGCGGTCGGCATGGGTATTGAGATCCTCTCCGGTGAAGGGCGAATGCATCATTGCATTTCGCCCCGGGGCACAACGCCCCAGCATGCGCAGGCTTTCCCGAAACCGCCCGCTATGCCACAAGCCGCACCGCACGGGATTCCATGGGCGGACTCGGGCGCGTCTCTAAGGGGATATCCATTTGTTGTCACTACTCGCCGCGACCGGCGCCGAGCCGATCCAGTGGGCCGAGCTGGGGCTGAGGCCCTATCTGTTCTCAATCGGTTCGTTCCAGCTGCGCTATTATTCGCTCGCTTATCTGGGCGGCATCCTGCTGGGCTACTGGCACCTGTCGCGCATGGTGCGCGCGCCGGGTGGGCCGATGGCGCAGCGTCATGTCGACGATCTGTTCTTCTATTGCACGCTGGGAATCATCCTCGGCGGCAGGCTGGGCTACGCCGCCTTCTACCGGCCCGAACTGTTCGGCAGCCTCGAGCTGTTCGCCCTGTGGACCGGGGGGATGAGCTTCCACGGCGGGGTGCTCGGGGTGCTCGCGGCGATCGCATTCGTGTCGTGGCGGGGCCAGCTCCACTGGCTGCGGGTGTGCGACTATATCGCGGTCAACGTGCCCTTCGGCATGTTCTTCGGGCGGCTCGCCAATTTCGTGAATGGCGAGCTTTACGGCCGCCCCACGGACGTCCCCTGGGCGATGGTGTTCCCCAGCGATCCGCTCGGTGTCGGTCGCCATCCCAGCCAGCTCTACCAGGCTGGGCTCGAGGGGTTGCTGCTGATCGTCATTCTGGTGCCGCTGTTCTGGTACACCCGCGCGCGCTACCGGCCCGGCCTGCTGGTGGGCATTTTCACCGTCGGGGTGTCGCTGGCGCGGTTCGTCAACGAGTTCTTCCGCGCGCCCGATGCGCATCTCGCCTATGTGGTGGCCGAATCGGGTCTGTCGCGCGGGCAATGGCTGTCGCTGCCAATGATCGCGGTGGGGCTGGCGGTGATCGCCTACAGCCTCACGCGCAAGACAGACGACCGGCCCTCTGCCCGGCGCACCGTCGTCTGAGCGGAGGCCTGTGACCGGCGGCGTCCCGACAAGGCTTGCGGAGAGCTTCGCGCGGCTGATCCGCAGCGATGGACCGATGCCGGTTGCGCGCTTCATGGGCGAGAGCAACGCCCGCTACTACGCCGCGCGCGACCCGCTCGGCGCGGCGGGCGATTTCGTCACCGCGCCCGATATCAGCCAGATGTTCGGCGAGATGATCGGGCTTTGGCTGGCGGATCTGTGGGTCCGCGCCGGACGGCCGGGCGATGCGGTCTATGCCGAGCTCGGGCCGGGGCGCGGCACGCTGGCGCGCGATGCGCTGCGGGTGATGCGCGGGCAGGGGCTCGAGCCGCAGGTGCATCTGGTCGAGGGCTCGCCCGCGCTGCGGCGAGTCCAGACCGCAGCGCTGCCGGGCGCGCAATTCCACGACGATCTCGCCGGCCTGCCCGTGGATCGCCCGCTGTTGCTGGTCGCCAATGAATTTCTCGACGCGCTGCCGGTGCGACAGCTGGTGCGGACCGAAGCGGGCTGGCGCGAACGGATGGTGGCACTGGTAGGCGAGGATGCCGCGGAGGGCTTCGTCTTCACCGCGGGGACGCAGCCGATGGATGCGACGGTGCCCGAGGCCTGGCGCGATGCGGCACCGGGCACGTTGGTCGAGACCTGCCCCGGCGCCGCCGCGGCGCTGGCGGAACTCGCGCGGCGGCTGACCGCGCAGGGCGGCGCGACGCTGTTCATCGATTACGGCCATTTGGCACCGCGCGCCGGTTCGACGCTGCAGGCGGTGCGTGCGCATGAAAAACTCGATCCGCTGGCGCTGCCGGGCGAGGCGGATATTACCGCGCATGTCGATTTCGCCATTCTCGCCGAGATCGCCAAAGAGGCCGGCGTGCCATGGATCGCGGGGACCACGCAGGGCGCCTGGCTGACCGCGCTGGGGATCGAAGCGCGCGCGCAGGCGCTGAGCGCCAAGGCACCCGAGCGCGCGGCAGAGATCGTGGCCGCGCATCGGCGGCTCGTTCATGGCGATGAAATGGGCGAGCTGTTCAAGGTCTTTGCGCTGTCGGGCGGCGGATGGCCGCCGGGTGCCGGATTTGCGCGCCCGGCATGAGACGAAGCGACAAGCACCCGCCGCAACCCAGAAGGAATTGCCGATGAAACTTGCCGCTCTTGCCCTCGCCGTCACCGCTACGCTCACTGCCGCACCGGCACTCGCCGCCGCGCCGATTACCGGGAACTGGGTCACCGAGGAGAAGGACGCGGTGATTGCCGTCGGCCAGTGCGGGCGCAGCATCTGCGGCAAGATCAGCCGCTTCCTCAAGCCGCCGCCCGAGGGCGCGGGCCAGCGCGACGTCAACAATCCCGACCCCGCAAAGCGCAGCCGCCGCATCCTGGGGATGCCGGTGCTGACCTCCTTCACCCAAGACGGCGATCTCTGGCGCGGGCGGATCTACGATCCCAAGAGCGGCAAGGACTACCGCTCGGTGGTTCGCCGGCTGGCCAACGGCCGGCTCGAGGTGAAGGGCTGCCTCGGCCCGTTCTGCCAGACGCAGGTCTGGACCAAGGCCAGTTAGAGCCCGATCGCGCGCGCCAGCTCGCGCGCCGCGGCTGCAGGTGAAAGCTTGTTCTCCTCGCGATCGACCGCGAAATTGGCTTCGCGCATCGCCTCGACGTCGATTGCGCCGAGCAGCGGCTGGAGCGCCGCGACCAGGCGGGGATCGGCCTGCGCCTCCGGTCCCAGCAGGATCAGCGCGTCGTAGCTGGGCAGCGCCTCGCGCGGGTCCTCGATCACCACCAGCCGGTCCGCCGCGATCCGCCCGTCGGAGGTGTAGGCGCTGATCACGTCCGCGCCGCCCGAGCGCAGCGCGTTGTACATGAAGGTGGGCGAGAAATTGCGCTGCCGGGCGAAATCCAGTCCGTATGCCTCGCGCGCCGCGACCCATTCGGGCCGCTCGAAGAATTCGGGATCGCCGCCCACGGTCAGCCGCGGGGCGACGCGCGCGAGATCGGCGAGGGTGCGCACGCCGAGTTCCCGCGCGCGGTCCTCGCGCATCGCGAAGGCATAGGCGTTCTCGAACCCCAGCCGCCCGAGCACGCGCGCCTCGCTGGTGTCGCGCTTCCAGGCGACGATCGCTTCGTACATCGCCTCGCGACCGGGATTGTCCTCGCGCCCCATCTGATTGGTCCACAGCGTGCCGGTGTAGTCGATCGCCACGTCGATCGCGCCGGTGGTGACCGCACTGTGGACCACCGCCGAGCCTAGACCGTCTCGATATTCCACCGCATAGCCCGCCTGCTCCAGCCGCTGGCCGATCAGCCGGGCGAGGACATATTGCTCGGAGAAGGATTTTGCGCCGATCACCACCGTGTCGCGGGCATCGCCGCGCAGCGCCGGGGCGAACTGCGCCGCAAGCGCTGCGGTGATCCCCAGCAGCACCGCCACCATCCCGCCCAGCCACAACGCGCGGCGGCGCTGCGCGAAACCGCGCTCGATCAGCCCGAGCAGCAGGTCGGCGGTGAGCGCCAGACCGGCGGAGGCAAGACAGCCCGCGAGCACCAGCGCCCAGTTCTGGGTCTGCAGCCCGGCGAAGATCGGATCCCCCAGGCTCTGCTGGCCGATCGTGGTCGAGAGCGTCGCGGCGCCGATGGTCCAGACCGCGGCGGTGCGGATCCCCGCCATCACGAAGGGCGCGGCGAGCGGCGCCTCGACCAGCCGCAGCTTCTGCCATTGGCTCATCCCGACGCCATCCGCCGCCTCGATCACCCCGGGGTCGAGATTGGCCTGCGCGGTCACCGCATTGCGCAGGATCGGCAGCAGCGCATAGAGCGCCAGCGCCAGCAGCGCGGGGAGAAATCCCAGCGTCGGCAGGCCTTCGCCGAAGACCGCGCGCAGGCTCAGCAGGATCGGGAAGAACAGCGCCAGCAGCGCCAGCGCGGGGATGGTCTGGACGAGGCTGGCGAAACCCAGCGCGACCCGCGCGACGGTCTCCGAGCGTCCCGCCCAGACCGCCAGCGGCAGCGCCATGGCGATCCCCAGCCCGATCGCGGCTGCGGAGAGCAGAACATGCGCGGCGAGTTCGTCGCCCAGGCCCAGCAGCAAGGTCCAGAAATCGCTCATGCCGCGCCCTCGCCGGTCATCCGCGCCAGCCGCCCAGCCTGATCGCGCGGCACCGCGACCAGCTCCTGCGCCACCGGCCCGCCGCGCCCCGCGAGCAGCGCATGCGGCGCCTGGTCGGCGACGATCCTTCCGCCATCCATCACCAGCACCCGGCTGGCGAGCAGCAGCGCCTCGGCCATGTCGTGCGTCACCATCACCGTGGTCAGCGCGAGCCGATCATGCAGTTCGCGCACTGTGTTCCCCAGCGCGGCGCGGGTCACCGGATCGAGCGCACCAAAGGGTTCGTCCATCAGCAGCAGATGCGGCTCGCCCGCCAGCGCGCGCGCCACGCCGACGCGCTGGCGCTGCCCGCCGGAAAGCGCTTCGGGCAGCCGCGCGGCCATGGCGGGTTCGAGCTCGACCAATTCGAGCAATTGCGCGATCCGTTCAGGGGCCAGCCGCTCGCCCGCCAGCCGCGGACCGATGGCGATGTTCTCGCCCACGGTCATATGCGGGAACAGGCCGATGCCCTGGAAGACGTAGCCCAGCTTGCGGCGCAGCGCGGCGAGCGGGAGCGATGCGGTGTCCTCGCCCTCGAACAGCACCCGCCCGCTGTCGGGGACCACCAGCCGGTTGACCGTCTTGAGCAGCGTCGACTTGCCCGAGCCCGAGGCGCCCACCAGCGCGACGAATTCGCCTGGGGCGATGGTCAGCGACACTTCGTCGACCGCACGGATAGCGCCGTAGCGCCGGCTGACACGGTCGAATTCGAGCGCCGCCGGGGCTCGGTTCACGAGACCTCGGCCGCTGCGTCCGTTGCCTCCGAACCGTCCTCGCCATCTGTGTCGGCTTCGACCGGCGGTTCGGGTCGGCGGTATTCGACGCTTTCGAGCTGGACCCTGCGCCCGCTGTCGCTGGTGGCGATCATACGGCCCGACTCGTCCATCCGCTCGGGGCGCCAGCATTGGTCCAGCGAATCCTCGGGATCGGGGGTGAAGCAGATCCGGTCTTCCTCGTCGTATTCCCAGGCGCCCTGCTGCCACAGGTCGCCATTGCGCAGGTCGCGATAGCGGCCGCCTGGATCGAGGAAGGTGGTGTAGAGCGCGCCGCTCTCGTCGCGCGCGCGCCAGGCGGTGCGCGAGAATTCATTGGGCAGCGGCGGCGGTTCGGAAGTGGGCGCAGCCTCCGGGGCGCCGCTGCTGAGCACCGCCTGCTGCGGCGTTTCGGGCGCCGCGCTTTGCTCGGTGCCGTCGCTGCACGCGGCCAGCAATGCGGAACCGGCGAGGATGGCGATGGCGGATTTCATGGGGTTCTCCTTGGGCGCGACCTGCATAGGAAACCCGCCCGCGAAACGCGACCCCTTCGCTTGGGATCGCGGCCTTGCTTCAGTCGCCCGCTTCGACCGCTGCGCGCGAAAGCGTCAGCGTGACATGCAGTGCATCGTCCTCGAAGCGGCGTTCGAACTTGCCTCCGAGCTGGCCCTCGACCGCCATGCGCAGCAGCCGCGAACCGAAGCCTTCGGCGGCGCTCTCGCCTTCGCCCGGACTCAGCCCGTTTTCGAGCCAGTCGGCGGTGATGACATCGCCATTGCTCGCGATGTTGATCGAGACCGAGCCCGCGCCGTCGCCAAGCGCGCCGTATTTGGCCGAATTGGTCGCCAGTTCGTGGAAGATCAGCGCCAGCGGAGTCGCCGCCTTCTCGCCGATCGTGCAATCGTCGCCGTTCACCGCGACCTTGCCGCCCTGCGCATCGCGATAGGGTTCGAGCAGATCCTCGAGCAGCCCGTGCAGACTCGAGCCCTTGCGACCCTCGAAGGGGCGGACATAGTCGTGCGCGCGGCCCAGCGCGCGGATCGTCGATTGCAGTTCGTCGGCGAATTCCTTGGCTTCGGGCCAGGCGCGCGAACGCACCGCAACGAGACCGGAAACGACGGCGAAGATGTTCTTGATTCGGTGCGACAGCTCGCGCGCGAGCAGGTCGCGCGAATCGGACAGGCGGTGGAGATCGTCGATATCGACCGCGGCACCGAACCACGCCTCGGGCGGCTCGTCGCCCATCGTCACCGGCCAGGCGCGCAGGATCATCCAGCGATAGATGCCGTCGTGGCGCATGACCTGCGCGCGCGCTTCCCAGCGCGATGCGGTCTCGCGCGAGACCCGGCGGGCTTCGGTGACTTCTGCCAGATTGTCCGGATGGACCAGCGCGGCAAAATCGATCGCGGCGAGATCGCTGGTGCCGCAGAATTCGAGGAAGGGCTGGTTGGCGTAGTCGATCTTGCCCGCGGCATCCGCTGCCCAGGCATAGACCGGCAGATGCTCGGCGAGCTGGCGAACGCGCTGTTCGCTGCGGCTGAGATGGGCGTCGGCTGCCCGCGCCTGCCGCTCGAAGGTCAGCCGCCGCATCACCGCTTCGGCGAGCACGCTCAGCCCTTCGGTCTGAAACGCGGTCAGACCCTCCGGGCGGGGCTCGAAATCGATCACGCACAGCGCGCCCAGCGGAGTGCCCTCGCTCGAGATCAGCGGGGCGCCGGCGTAGAAGCGGATTCCCATTTCGCCGGTGACCAGCGGGTTGTCGGCGAAGCGCGGGTCCTGCGTGGCGTCGGGCACCACCATCGGCGCGTGCTCCACCATCGCATGGCCGCAGAAGCTGGTCGGGCGCGGGGTCTCGCGCACGTCGATCCCGGTTCGGGCGAGGAAGCGCTGGCGCTGTTCCTCGACCACCGTGACCACCGAGACGGGAACTTCGCACAATTGCGCGGCGAATTCGACGATCCGCGTCAGCTCGGGATCGTCCTCGACCGCATCCACGCCATGCGCGGCGATCACTCGGGCACGGTCGTGCTCGTCCGATCGCGCGGGATCGGCGGGTGTGCGACTGGGCCAGAGGGGAAAGCGTGCCAGCTTCATGGGCCGCAGCGCCATAGCGCAAGGTCCCGATAAGGCAAGGATTTCCAATCGAGCATGAGGCTGGCCGGGCTTGAGGTTTGCCCGCCGGGCGCAACCCGGCTATCGCGCGCCCGACAGGCGACCGGGCGGCGCGAGGGCCCCCGAAAAGACCCGCAACAGGAGCAGATATGCGCGCGACCCCCGATTTCGATTTCCAGCTCGGCGAGAGCGGCGAGATGATCCGCGAGACCGTCGCGCGCTTCGCCGACGAACAGATCGCGCCGCTGGCGCAGAAGGTCGACCGCGAGGACTGGTTCCCGCGCGATTTGTGGCCTGCGATGGGCGAATTGGGGCTCCACGGCATCACCGTGGCCGAAGAAGACGGTGGGCTCGGGCTGGGCTATCTCGAACACGTCATCGCTGTCGAGGAAGTCAGCCGCGCCAGCGCCTCGGTCGGGCTCAGCTACGGCGCGCACTCCAACCTGTGCATCAACCAGATCGCGCGCTGGGGCAATGACGAGCAGAAGGCGAAATACCTGCCCAAGCTGGTCAGCGGCGAGCATGTCGGCAGCCTGGCGATGAGCGAGGCGGGCGCGGGCTCCGATGTCGTCTCGATGAAGCTCAAGGCCGAACAGGTTCCCGACAGCAGGGGGGGCGGCTACGTCCTCAACGGCACCAAGTTCTGGATCACCAACGCGCCCTATGCCGACACGCTGGTGGTCTATGCCAAGACCGATACCGAGGCCGGGTCGCGCGGGATCACCGCCTTCCTGATCGAAAAGGACATGCCCGGCTTCTCGATCGGCCAGAAGATCGAGAAGGTCGGCATGCGCGGCTCGCCCACCGCCGAGCTGGTGTTCGACGATTGCGAGGTCCCCGAGGAAAACGTGATGGGCGCGGTCGGCGGCGGGGTCGGCGTGCTGATGAGCGGGCTCGACTACGAGCGCGTGGTCCTCGCTGGGCTGCAGCTCGGGATCATGCAGGCCTGCCTCGACACGGTCATTCCCTATCTGCGCGAGCGCCGGCAATTCGGCAAACCGATCGGCAGCTTCCAGCTGATGCAGGCCAAGGTCGCCGACATGTATGTCGCGCTGCAATCGGCGCGCGCCTACACCTATGCGGTCGCGAAGAGCTGCGACAGCGGCCACACCACCCGCTTCGACGCGGCTGGCTGCATCCTGCTCGCCAGCGAGAACGCCTTCCGCGTCGCGGGCGAAAGCGTCCAGGCACTGGGCGGCGCGGGCTATACGCTCGACTGGCCGGTGGAACGCTACATGCGCGACGCCAAGCTGCTCGACATCGGCGCGGGGACCAACGAGATCCGCCGGATGCTGATCGGCCGCGAGCTGATCGGGGCGGCAGGGTGAGGTCATGAGCAGCGACGACGACTATGTCTACGACGAGGCGAGCGGCGAATGGCTGCCCGCTTCGGAACTGGCGGCAAGGCAAGCCACTGCCGATACGGTCGAGGTGCGCGATGCGGTGGGCAATCTGCTGTCCGATGGCGATCAGGTGACGCTGATCAAGGACCTCCAGGTGAAGGGCGCAGGCCAGACGCTCAAGCAGGGAACCGTGATCAAATCGATCCGCCTGACGGGCGACGCGCAGGAGATCGACTGCAAATATCCGGGCATCAAGGGGCTCGTCCTGCGGGCCGAGTTCGTCAAGAAACGCTAGCAGGACCCATCCAACTTTGCAGCGCGATGGATTGCCGTCAGGCCGCTCGGCGAAGCCCGTTTTCAACCGTCACCCTGAACTTGTTTCAGGATCCATCCTTCGGCTGCAAGTGGGTGGCGCAGGCGGAGAAACGGATGCTGAAACGAGGTCAGCATGACGAATAGGGGGAGAGGCCTGTCGGCTCGCGGCAACGATGTGCCGGTCATCGCCAAGCTCATCTGGACGGCAGGGTTCCTGATCGGGGCAACCACCCACACGCTCGATATCTGGAACTATGGCTGGCTCCCCTACGAGTTCCGGCCGCTGCCGTTCAACCTTTACTGGACCGTCCTGGTGTTCCTCGATCCGCTTGCGGCGCTGCTCATCTGGGTGCGCCAGCGCTGGGGAATTGTGCTGGGCTGCGTGATCATGGGTTCAAATGTGCTGGTGAATGGGTACACGGCGTTCATCGCGGGCTATGAGGAATTCTACTTCAGCCTGGGCCTGCAGGCCGCCTTTGCGGGCTTCGTCTTTTTTCTGGCATGGCGTCATTGGCGCTCAGCCAAGCAGCTTTCGGATAATTCATGACCGCACCCACGCTCACCTCCACGCTCGACCGCGACGCACCCGATGCCAGGGCGCGGTTCGATCATAACCAGACGCTCGCCCGGCAATTGCGCGACAAGGTCGCGCAGGCGGCGCTGGGCGGACCGGAGCGCAGCCGCGAGCGGCATGTTTCGCGCGGCAAATTGCTTCCGCGCGAGCGGGTGGAGCGGCTGCTCGATCCGGGCTCGCCCTTTCTCGAGATCGGCCAGCTCGCCGCCGACGGCCTCTACGATGGCGACGACATCCCCGGCGCGGGGATGATTGCGGGGATCGGGCGGGTCTCGGGTCGCCAGTGCATGATCGTGTGCAACGATGCCACGGTGAAGGGCGGCACCTATTACCCGATGACGGTCAAGAAGCACCTTCGCGCGCAGGAGATCGCGCAGGAGAACCGGCTGCCCTGCATCTATCTGGTCGACAGCGGCGGCGCCAATCTGCCGCATCAGGCCGAGGTCTTCCCCGACCGCGACCATTTCGGGCGCATCTTCTTCAACCAGGCCAACATGAGCGCGCTGGGCATCCCGCAGATCGCCTGCGTGATGGGCAGCTGCACCGCGGGGGGCGCCTATGTCCCCGCCATGTCCGACGAGAGCGTGATCGTCCGCAACCAGGGGACGATATTCCTCGCCGGACCACCGCTGGTCAAGGCCGCGACGGGCGAGGAAATCTCGGCCGAGGATCTGGGCGGCGGCGATCTGCATGCGAGGAAATCGGGGGTGGTCGACCACCTGGCGGAGAACGACGAGCACGCGCTGACGATCGTGCGCGATATCGTCAGTCACTGCGCCCCCGCGCAGGCGGGGGCCTCACGCGGGCTGCACGAGATCCCCGCCTCCGCGGGGATTCACCCGGGAATTCTCGAGCCCGTCGAACCGCTGTTCGATGCCGAGGATCTCTACGCCCTCGTCCCCGACGATGTCCGTGCGCCCTACGACGTCCACGAGGTGATTGCGCGGCTGGTCGACGGCAGCGAGTTCCACGAGTTCAAGGCGCATTACGGCAGCACGCTGGTCTGCGGCTTCGCGCATATCTGGGGGATGCCGGTCGCGATCCTGGCCAACAATGGCGTGCTGTTCTCCGAAAGCGCGGTCAAGGGCGCGCATTTCATCGAGCTCGCCTGCCAGCGGCGGATCCCGCTGCTGTTCCTGCAGAACATCAGCGGCTTCATGGTCGGCGGCAAATACGAGGCCGAGGGCATCGCCAAGCACGGCGCGAAGCTGGTCACCGCGGTCGCCACCGCCAGCGTGCCCAAGCTCACCGTGGTGATCGGGGGCAGCTTCGGCGCGGGCAATTACGGCATGTGCGGCCGCGCCTATGGCCCGCGCTTCCTGTTCACCTGGCCCAATGCGCGAATCTCGGTGATGGGCGGCGAACAGGCGGCCAGCGTGCTCGCGACCGTCCACCGCGACGCCGACTCTTGGAGCGAGGAGGAGGCCGAGGCCTTCAAGGCGCCGATCCGGCAGAAGTACGAGGACGAGGGCAATCCCTATTACGCCACCGCGCGATTGTGGGACGACGGGGTGATCGACCCCGCGCAGACCCGCGACGTGCTCGGCCTCGCGCTCGCCGCGACGCTCGAGGCACCGATCCCGGAGCGGCCGGCGTTCGGCGTGTTCCGGATGTGACGCCCCGCCCCACGCTCCTTTCGCGGCTCGTTCACCGCCTCCTCGTCGCGCTTTACCGGCGCCGCGGCTATCGCTTCGAAGGGGGCCATCCCGGGGTCTCGAGATGCGTCGTCACCGGCGCGCCGCACACCTCCAACTGGGATTTCGTGTTCGTGCTCGGGGCGGTCGAGCAACTGGGCCTGAAGCCGGCCTTCATCGGCAAGCACACGCTGTTCAAATGGCCCATGACGCGGTTCATGCGCGACATGGGCGGGATCGCAGTCGACCGCGGCAAGCGGGCCAAATTCGTCGATCAGGTCGCCGCGGCCTTCGCGGCGAGCGACGAACTGGCGCTGGTGATTGCGCCCGAGGGGTCGCGCGGATCGCAAGGGCAGTGGAAATCGGGGTTCTACCACATCGCCCTGAGCGCAGGCGTGCCGATCGTCCCGGCGTGGGTCGATCAGGAGCGCCGCTTGGGCGGCATCGGCGAGCCGATCTGGCCCAGCAGCGACTATTGCGCCGATCTGCTCAGGATCGCGGAGTTCTACCGTTCCAAACGCCCCGATTGCGCGCGCTTCGAACGGCTGGCGCAATCTCTGCGCGAGGACGATAAGCAGGGGGAAGGATCCGCATGATGATCATCGAGGCACTGCTGGCCAATGCGGCGATCCTGCTCGGGCTCGCGCTGATCCTGTGGGTGCTGGCGCTGCAGGCGGACGACGTTTCCTTCGTCGATGCCTTCTGGGGCGGCGGGATCGCCTTGCTGGCGGTCCTGAGCTGGCTGCGGCTTGCCGAACCCGGGCCGCTGGCCACCATGCTGATGGCGATGGTCGTGGTGTGGGGGGTGTGGCTCGCGCTGCAGCGGCTGCTGCGCTGGCGGCGCGAAGGCGCGGACCCGCGCTACGCGAGGCTTCTCGCCCCCGCCCGTGCCCGGGGCCGCTTCGCGCTGGCCGCGCTGTTCAAGGTTTTCCTGCTCCAGGCGCTGCTGATGTTCGTGATCGCCAGCCCGGCGCAATACGGCATCCTCGAGGCGAGCTGGGACCAGGCGATCAGCGGAATGGCGCTGACCGGGCTGGCACTCTTCGTCGCCGGGATCGGGTGCGAATGGTTCGGCGAGCGGCGCAGCGACCGCCTCGGCCTGACCGGCACCGCCTGCGTCTGGTGGGGCATCTGGATCGCCGCGGCATCGGCGGGGTGGTGGGTGGCGGCCTGGACGGCGATCGGGCCGATCCTCGTCACCGTCCTGCGCTTCCGCAATCGCGGCTGAGCCGGCGACACGATTGCAACCGCGCTGCCTTTAAACCTTCGCCTGCTTGGGCTAAACGGCGGGAGCGGCCAAGGAGGCGCGGAGCAGTGACGAGGGAAGACAGGACCCGCGAACGCGCGCGGCTGGCGCGGCTGGCGATCGAGCTGACCGCCAGGCGCGGCGCCGAAATCACGCCCGAGGTCCTCGCCGTCGAAGCCGGACTTTCGCGCGCGCGGATCGATGCGCTGTTCCCGCAGGAAAGCGATCTCTTCGACGCCACCGCCGAATGCTGGTTCGCACCGCATGTCGCCATGATGGAAGAAGTGGTCGCCAGCGACCTGCCTACGATCCGCAAATTCTACGAATTCTTCGCCCGCCGCTTTCTTCACAACCGCGATGAATACCGCCGCGATCCCGAAGCCTTCGCCGTTCTGTGCGAGCTGGGCGCCCGCCGGTTCGAGCGGGTGCGTTCCTATATCGATCTGGCCGACCATTACCTGTGCGAGCTGATCGCGCAGGCGCAGGCCGATGGCTATTTCGAAGCGCTCGAGATCGACCAGGCGCTGTCGCTGATCAACCAGATGGTGGTCGCCTACACCCAGCCCGAAGTGCTGATGATGCTCGACGAGCGGCTGAGCGAGGCCAAGCTCGCCGTCATCGTCGAGACGATGTTCGCCGGTCTGTCGGGCAAGGACCGGGGCGCGCGCGGCCTTGCGGGATTGCGCGCCGCCTGAGCGGCGCGTCGCCTCCAGGAACGCACCGGCTGGACGCGGGTTTGTGATTGCAGGTCCGAGAAGTCGCAGTCACGGCTTGGGGGCAGGGGGAGAGTTCGATGCAGGCCGGCCAGTCCACCACATTTCTGATGATCTTCGCGGCGATCGTGATCGTCCTGGCGCTGATCTGGTTCGTCCTGCGCCGCCGCACCACGACCAGGCTGCGCGATCGCTACGGCGAAGAATACGATCGCACGGTCGAGCGGGTCGGCGGGCGCGGCAAGGCGGAACGCAATCTGGCGCAGCGCGAGCAGCGCGTCTCGCAGCTCCATCTCCGACCGCTCAGCGCCGCAGAACGCGAGCGCTTCACCGGCGAATGGCAGGAAGCAAAGACGCTGTTCGTGGACAGTCCGCAGGAAGCGGTGCTGCGCGCCGATCGACTGCTGGGCACGATGATGGCGCAGCGCGGCTTTCCGGTGGAGGATTTCGACCGCCGCCACGAGGATTTGACCGTTCACCATGCCGAGGTCGCGAACGCCTATCGTCAAGGCCATGAGATCGCCGACAAGGGCGCCGATGCCACCACCGAGGAAATGCGCCGCGCGCTCAACCATTACGAGAAGCTGTTCGAGGAACTGGTAAGCGATGGCGGCGATGGCGTACGGTTGGAGGAAGTGCCCGGTTTGGAAACCGATGACGGCGCGAGAGAAAGCACCGTGCTCTACGACAGCGCGGACCGGAAGCCCCCTCCCGGCTGACGCTTAGCGGTGGGGGCCGCCGTCCTCCGCCAGCGCGTATTTGAGCGCGGCCCCCACCATCGCCCCCGAGGCCGCGATGATCACGATTGCCCAGAGCCAGTAGGGGAGCCACAGCGCCTCCTCGATCGCGCCGGTGTCCGACAGCATCGGGCGTCCGCCGATCACCGCGCTGTGCGAAAACAGATAGTGCCAGTCGCGCAGCATGCTCAGCGCGCCGAGCATCCCGAGGAACTGCACCGCGAAGCGCACCAGCCCGTCGCGCGCCCTGAGCGCGATTCCGATCAGCGCGGCGGCGATCAACGGCAGCACCAGAAACCCGACCAGACTGCGCACCCAGATCAGTGTCGAGACGAGGATGATCGCCGCCAGCGCATAAAGCGCAGGACGCCACAATTCGTGCCGCCTGGTCGCCGCGATCAGCGCGGCGCCGATCACGCTCGGCCCCAGCGGGCCGCCGAGGCTGACGAGGGCCGTGGCGAACGCGCCGGGGTTGGGGGGCGAGTAGCTTTCGGCATAGCCCGAGCCGTCGGACAGCAGCACGAGCCGCTCGAAATCCCACCCCAGCGCCAGCGCAGCGAGGCCATGGCCCATCTCGTGGAACCAGGTGGTCAGGATCGTGAAGGGATAGAGCAGGTAATTGCCCAGCGGCAATTGCGGCAGGAAGATCACCAGCGCGCCCGCGATGATGAGCTGCCCGACCTGCTGCTGCTGCGAAGTCCGGCGCTGCGAAGGAAAGGAGGGCGGCTGCCAGTTCACTGCGCGATTCCGGGCATGGCCTCGGGTGAGGTTTCGGGCGGGATTTCAGGCGCGGGACCGGAGGACTCCTCGCGCTGCTCGCTCAGGATCGACCAGCCGGCGAGAAACATTCCCGCCGCGAGCGGTCCGAGCACGATGCCCGAGAGCCCGATCAGCGCGAGGCCGCCCAGCGTGGTCACCAGGATCATCCAGTCGGGAATGCCCGTGTCGCGGCCCACCAGGATCGGGCGCAGGAGATTGTCCGCCAGCCCGATCACCGCGACGCCCGAGGCGATCACCACCACCCCTTGCCAGAACGCTCCGATGGCGAGCAGATAGATCGCCACGGGCACCCAGATCAGCGCCGGCCCGACCGCGGGGAGCAGCGAGGCGAATGCCATCAGCAGGCCCAGCAGCAGCACCGAGGGCACGCCGACGATCCAGAAGGTAATCGCCCCCAATGCGCCCTGCACCAGCCCGACCACCCCCGAGCCCTTGATGGTGGCGCGCACGATGGTCTCGAAGCGATCGGCGAGCTGCTGGGCGATGGCGCGTTCCATCGGCAGCGCGCGGACCACCGCATGGCCGATCGCGCGCCCGTCGCGCAGGAAGAAATAGCCGGCATAGAGCGCCACGCCGAGCGCCAGCACGAAGCCGGCCACGCCGCCGCCGATGGCGAGTGCCTGCGAGGCGATCAGCCCGGCCGACTGTTCGGCGAAATCCTGGATCCGGTTCTGCGCCGCGACCAGATCGCCCCAGCCCGATTGCGCGAGCCAGGTCTGCATCCGGGCGGGGAGCGCATCCATGATCTGCGCGAACCAGCCTGCGACGTCGATCCGGCCTTCCTGAAACGCGACCACAACCTCGATCGCCTGGGTGACGATCGCGCTGCCGATCAGCACCGCGGGCAGGACGACGGCGAAGGTGACCACCACCAGCGTCGCCACCGCGGCCTGGTTTTCGCGCCCGGGACGCCAGTCGAGGAAGCGGCGATAGAGCGGCTGGAAGATGATCGCCGCCAGCGCCGCCCACAGGATCGGCGCGGCGAAAGGCAGGACGATCACCAGCAGTGCGAGCGTCGCCAGCGCGAGGAACAGCAGGAAGCCGCCGCGCTCGATGCGGTTTTCGGCATTGGAAGCCTCGAGCGCGTCGCCGGCGAGCGAATCAGCCCGCTCGCGTCTGCGCATCGGCGGGTCTCCAACCACGCTCATCCGCGCTCAGACATCGAGATTGGCGACGTTGAGTGCGTTGTCCTGGATGAACTCGCGGCGCGGTTCGACGATATCGCCCATCAGCCGGGTGAAGATCTCGTCGGTAACGTCGGCATCCTCGACCTTGACCTGCAGCAACGCGCGGTTGTCGGGATCGAGCGTGGTTTCCCACAATTGCTCGGCGTTCATCTCGCCCAGACCCTTGTAGCGCTGGACCTTCTGGCCCTTGCGCCCGGCGGCCATGACCGCGTCGAGCAATTGCGAGGGCAGGGTGATCGCGCTGTCGTCGGCGATCGCGGGGGCATCCGAATCGGTCTCGTCGGCGCTGTCGGGATCGATCGGTTCGGGCTCGTCCTCGCTGCCTTTCACCAAGTGCACCGGGCTCTGGTAGACCTCGGCGTGCTCGCCCGCGACGCGGTGGAGCTTGCGCGCCTCGGCGCTGGTCAGGAAGGCCGCCTCGATCTCGTGGACATCGGTCACCCCGCGCCACAGCCGGCGGAAACGAACCAGGCCGTCCTCGCCGATCTCGGCGCTCCAGCGCGCCTCGGTGTCGCCCATCTGGAGATGCGCCGCGGCCTTGTTCAGCGCCTCGCTGCGGTCGGTCAGCTCGGGGTCGAGTGCGCCGGCCAGCGCCATCGCCTCGATCAGCGCGTAATTGTATTTGCGCGGCACGAAGCCGAACAGATTGCGCAGCCGCAGCGCGTGCTCGACCAGCCCCGCCAGCTCCGCCCCGCCGCGCGTTCCACCCGCGGTCTCGAGCAGCCGGCCATCCAGCCCGGTCTGGACCAGGAAGCGGTCGTAGGCGGGCTGGTCCTTGAGATAGACCTCCGACTTGCCCTTCTGGATCTTGTAGAGCGGCGGCTGGGCGATGAAGAGATGCCCGGCGCGGATGATTTCGGGCATCTGGCGGTGGAAGAAGGTCAGCAGCAGCGTGCGGATATGCGCGCCGTCGACATCGGCGTCGGTCATGATGACGATCTTGTGGTAGCGCAGCTTGTCGAGCGTGAACTCGTCGCGCAGGCCGGTGCCCATCGCCTGGATCAGCGTGCCGACCTCCTTCGACGAGATGATCCGGTCGAAGCGCGCGCGCTCGACGTTGAGGATCTTGCCCTTGAGCGGCAGGATCGCCTGGGTGCGGCGATCGCGGCCCTGCTTTGCCGAACCGCCGGCGGAGTCGCCCTCGACCAGGAACAGCTCGCAGTTTTCCGGATTGCGGTCCTGGCAATCGGCCAGCTTGCCGGGCAGGCTGGCGACGCTCATCGCGCCCTTGCGGCTCATCTCGCGCGCGCGGCGCGCGGCCTCGCGCGCGGCGGCGGCGTCGATCACCTTCTGGATGATCGATTTGGCGTCGGCGGGATTTTCCTCCAGCCACTCGCTCATCTTCTCGCCCATCAGCGCCTCGAGCGGCTGGCGGACCTCGGAGCTGACCAGCTTGTCCTTGGTCTGCGAGCCGAACTTGGGATCGGGCAGCTTGACCGAGACGATCGCGGTCAGCCCTTCGCGCATGTCCTCGCCCGAAAGCGTGACCTTTTCCTTCTTCATCAGCCCCGAGCTCTGCGCGTAATTGTTGAGCGTCCGGGTGAGCGCGGCGCGGAAGGCGGCGAGATGCGTGCCGCCGTCGCGCTGGGGGATGTTGTTGGTGAAGGCGAGGACGTTCTCGTAATAGGAGTCGTTCCACTCGAGCGCGACATCGATGCCGATCCCGTCCTTCTCGGCGGAGACCGAGATCGGATCGACGAACAGCGGCTGCTTGTTGCGGTCGAGATATTTGACGAAGGCGGCGATCCCGCCCTCGTAATAGAGATCGTGCTCGGCCACGTCCTCGTGGCGGCGATCGCGCAGCAGGATGTGCACGCCCGAATTGAGGAAGGCGAGCTCGCGATAGCGGTGTTCTAGCTTGTCGAAGTCGAATTCGAGCACGTTCTTGAAGGTCTCGGTCGAGGGCAGGAAGGTCACCCGGGTGCCCTTCTTGAGCCCGTTCTCGTCGCCCGAGCTGGCGACCGGCGGCGCATCCCCGGTGATCTCGAGCGGCGAGACCGCATTGCCATGCTCGAAGCGGATCAAGTGTTCCTTGCCGTCGCGCCAGACCTTGAGTTCGAGCCATTCGCTCAGCGCGTTGACCACCGAGACGCCCACGCCGTGAAGCCCGCCCGAGACCTTGTAGGCGTTGTCGTCATTGGTGTTCTCGAACTTGCCGCCCGCATGGAGCTGGGTCATAATGACCTCGGCCGCCGAGACGCCCTCGCCCTTGTGCATGTCGACCGGGATGCCGCGGCCGTTGTCCTCGACCGAGACCGAGCCGTCGGGGTTGAGCTCGATCAGCACCAAGTCGCAATGACCCGCCAGCGCCTCGTCGATCGAATTGTCCGAGACCTCGAACACCATGTGGTGCAGGCCCGAACCGTCGTCGGTGTCGCCGATATACATGCCCGGGCGCTTGCGCACCGCGTCCAGTCCCTTGAGAACCTTGATCGAATCCGCGCCATAGGCGCCTTCCTGGCGGACCCGCGCCGGCGGTCCGTCGACTACGCTTTCAGGGGCGGTTTCGGCCAGGATTTCGGGGGTCTGTTCGGGGCTGTTTTCGGGTGTTTCGTTCATGCTGATTATATAGGCGCAAAGCCGCGGATTTCCAAAGTTTTACCACTGATCTTTCCCACAGATCGCAGGGCTGGATCGGCGGGTTGCATCGCGGGCGGGATGGTTTCGCCTGCAACCGCTTGCTTTGCGCGGGTCAGGGGGCCATCTCGCAGCCCATGCTTTCGGTGCTCGACATCTTCCGGATCGGGATCGGTCCCTCCTCCTCGCACACGGTTGGACCGATGCGGATCGGCGGCATGTTCGTCCGCGCGCTGACCAAGGCGGGCGGGATCGAACGGACCGCGCGGGTGACGGTCGAGCTGCAGGGCTCGCTGGCGCTGACCGGGATCGGTCACGGCACACCGGATGCGTCGGTGCTCGGGCTGATGGGTTTCAGCCCCGAGACCACCTGTCCCGACGGGGCGGCAGCGGCACTGGCGGCAATGCGCGAGGGCGGGCGGCTCGCGCTGGCGGGCGGGCATGAGATCGCGTTCAATCCGCGCGGCGATATCGATCTCGCGGGCCATATCATTCCCGCGTTTCATCCCAACGGCATGCGGCTGGCAGCCCTCGACGATGCCGGCGCGGTGCTGCTCGAGCGGACCTATTATTCGACCGGGGGCGGCTTCGTGGCCAGCGAGGCGCAATTGAAGAAGCGCCCCGCCAACGACCGCGTCGCGGCTGGCACCACAGTAGCGCATCCCTTCGGTTCGGCCGAGGAACTGCTGGCGCAATGCGCGCGCACCGGCCTGTCGATCGCCGAACTCACGCTCGCTAACGAGGACAGCTTCCGTCCGCGCGCCGAGACCCTGGCCGGGCTGGACCGCGTCGCGGAAGCGATGGACCAGTGCATCGAACGCGGGTTGAGCCAGCGCGGCGTCCTGCCGGGCGGGCTCAAGGTCACCCGCCGCGCACCCGATCTGTGGGACAAGCTCTCCGCCGCCCCGCTGTCCAACGAGCGCGAGGCGCTGTTCGACTGGCTCAACTGTTTCGCCATGGCGGTGAACGAGGAAAACGCCGCCGGGGGCCGCGTGGTCACCGCGCCGACCAATGGCGCCGCAGGGATCATTCCCGCGGTAATCCGCTTCTACTGCAAGAATGCCGAGGAAGAGCGCTGCGAGGAGAGCCGCCGCACCTTCCTGCTCACCGCCGGCGCGATCGGACTGCTCTACAAGCAGCGCGCCTCGATCTCGGGCGCCGAGATGGGCTGCCAGGGCGAGGTCGGGGTCGCCTGTTCGATGGCCGCGGGCGGGCTCGCGGCGCTGTGGGGCGCGAGTCCCGACCAGGTCGCCAGCGCGGCGGAAATCGGGATGGAGCACAATCTCGGGCTGACCTGCGATCCGGTCGGCGGGCTGGTGCAGGTGCCCTGCATCGAACGCAATGCGATCGGCGCGGTCAAGGCGGTCAACGCCGCGCGGCTGGCGCTGCACCGGACAGCGGCGGAAAGCTGCGTCAGCCTCGACCAGGTGATCGAGACCATGCGCCAGACCGGGCTCGACATGTCGACGAAGTACAAGGAAACCAGCCAGGGCGGTCTCGCGGTCAACGTCATCGAATGCTGACCGGCTAATGCTGGCTGGACATGGAGCGCGAGCCGGATAGTCTCGCGCCATGACCGAAACTTCCCCGACACCCGCCGATCTCACCGCCGAATTCGGCACTTACGACACGATCCTGCGCCGCTGGGCCGCGGTCCAGCCCGAGGCGCTGGCGCTACGCGACGACCACGGCGAACTGAGCTGGCGCGAGATGGACGATTGGCTCGACCGGATCGCGGCGCGGCTGGTCGAGACCGGGCTCGAGCGCGGGCAATCGGTCGCGATCCTGGGCTCTTCCTCGGTAGCCTATGCGCTGGTCTTCCTCGCCGCGGTGCGCGCGGGGGGCGTCGCCGCGCCGCTGACCACCAGCGCCAGCCCCGAACAGCTTGCCGGAATGGCCGCAGACAGCGGCGCGCGGCATATCTTCACCGACCGCGCCAAGCTCACCGAGCTGGGCGAGGACTGCTTTCCCGGCATGGAGCGGATCGTGCTCGACGAGGGGCTGGAAGACTGGATGGCCCCCGCCGGCGCCCGCCCGCCTGCCTTCGCGCCCGAACCCGGCGATCCCTTCAACATCATCTATTCCTCGGGCACCACCGGCACTCCCAAGGGGATCGTCCATTCGCATCTGATGCGCTGGCGGCAGTTCGCCACCACCGCCGCGAGCTACCGCGCCAGCGAGCAGCCGGTGCGCGCGCTCGCCTCGACCCCGCTCTATTCCAACACCACCATGGTCGCCTTCCTCGCGCCGCTGCTGGCGGGCGGAACGGTGACGGTGATGGGCAAGTTCGACGCGCTGCGCTGGCTCGAAATCGCGCAGGCGCAGGCGATCACCCACACCATGCTGGTGCCGGTGCAATACCGCCGGCTGATGCAGGAGCCGCGCTTCGACACATTCGACCTCTCGGCGCTGCGCTACAAATACTGCACCTCGGCGCCCTTCTCCGCCGAACTCAAGGCCGAGGTGCTGGAGCGGATGCCCGGCGCGCTGATCGAGATCTATTCGATGACCGAGGGCGGGGTGGTGTGCCTGCTCGCCGCGCATGAGCATCGCGAGAAGCTCCACACCGTGGGGCGCCCGGCGCCGGGGAGCGAACTGCTGGTGCTCGACGACGCGGATCGGCCGGTGCCGCCGGGCACACCGGGGAATCTCGTCGGCATCGGCCCGGCGATGATGGCGGGCTACAAGAACCAGCCGGGCAAGACGCGCGAGGGCTACTGGACCCATCCCGAGACCGGGCAGGTCTGGCAGCGGATGGGGGATATCGGCCGGCTCGACGCCGAGGGCTTTCTCGAACTGGTCGGGCGCGCCAAGGACATGATCATCTCGGGCGGGTTCAACATCTACCCGGTCGATCTCGAAGACGCGCTGATGGCCGAGGACGACGTGGTCGAGGCCGCGGTGATCGGAGTGGCTTCCGAGCAGTGGGGCGAGACTCCGGTCGGCTTCGTAGTGCTGGCCGAGGGTGCGCGCGATCCCGAAGCGATTCGCAACGCGGTCAATGCGCGGCTGGGCAAGACCCAGCGGCTGGCGCAATTGCACGCGGTCGAGGACATGCCGCGCAGCCATATCGGCAAGCTGCTCAAGACCGAACTGCGCGAGGAGGCGGCGCGCCGGGGACTGCCTGGCTGACCGGCGAAGGCCATCCCGAAGCCCCCTTGCGAGTGCTTTCGAGACGCGGCCACCATCGGGAGGGTGGGAGAGGGAGAAGGGGGCCGCGTCTCTACTCGCTGCCATATCGCCTTGCGAACCGATCACCGATCGAGGGGGAGAGGATCGCTGGTTGCGACCGGTCACCGCAAGGAAGGCCGGAAACCACAGGCCGATGTCGCGCATCGGGGAGGGTTCCGAAGCGTCGACCGGGAGGGGGAACTCCTTTGGTCGACTTCTGGCGCTGTAATAATGTTGCAACCTTGCGCACGAAAGTGAGAAAAGATCCAGCACAGTTGCATTTCACGCAAGCGACGATTGGTTAACCCTATTCTCCCATGAGGGGGCTGGTCAGCAGCTTGTGCAAAAGGAATGCGGGTCATGGTTCGACCAGCCGAAAGTCAAACAGACATGCTCGCGTTCGTCGGCGACGGCGCGCCGGGCGAGAGCATGGCGAAGCGCGCGCTGCGCGCGATGCGCCGCCATCTGGGTCTGCAGGTGGCCTATGTGTCCGAATTCGTCGGCGATGTCGCGGTCTACCGCGAGGTCGATGCGCCCGGACTGGAGCATCTTATCAAGCCGGGTGACGAACGCCCGCTCGACGACGTCTATTGCCGCCATATCCTGGCCGGCCGGCTGCCGCAGCTGATGCCCGACACCGCCCGATATCCGCTGGCAGCCGCGATGCCGATCACGGCCGCGATCCCGATCGGGGCGCATGTCAGCGTCCCGCTCGTCATGCCCGATGGCGAGGCCTACGGCATGTTCTGCTGTCTCGGGCCCGCGGCGGACGACAGCCTCAACCCGCGCGATCTGGCGATGATGAAGAGCTTCGCCGAACTCACCGCCTTCGAAATCGCCCGCGAACGCCAGTCGTCCCGCAAGCTGGAGGCAACGCATGCCCGGATTCGCGCGGTGATCGCGGACGAGCAATTCGCAATGGCGTTCCAGCCGATCTGGAGCCTCGCGGCGGACCGCCCGATCGGATTCGAGGCGCTGTCGCGATTCGCCCCCGAACCCGTTCGCTCGCCCGACGTCTGGTTCGCCGAAGCCGAAGCCGCCGGCCTTGGCAACGACCTCGAACTTGCGGCAATCCATCGCGCCCTCGACGAGAGCCATGTGCTGCCGGCGCACGCCTATATCGCGCTCAACGCTTCGCCGGCGACCGTGGCCGCGGGCAATCTGGGCGATATCGTCGCGCGGGCGCGGGGTCGCCAGATCGTGCTCGAGATCACCGAACACGCGCATATCGACGATTACGCCAGCTTTGCCGAAGCGCTCGCGCCCTTGCGGGCTCAGGGCGTACGGCTGGCGATCGACGATGCCGGCGCCGGCTATTCGAGCCTGCGCCACATTCTCCAGCTGACCCCCGATCTGATCAAGCTTGACCGCGCGCTGGTTGCCGGAATCGGGCTCGATCGCAGCCGCCGCGCCATGGTCGCGGCGCTGCTCGCCTTTGCCCGCGAGACCGCGGCTGACATTATTGCCGAAGGGGTGGAAACGGCCTCGGAGTTGGCGATGCTGCGCTCGCTCGGGATCGATCTGGTGCAGGGCTATCACTTGGGTCGCCCCGTTTCGGGCGCCGAGACCTTCCTCAAGTTCGGGGACCGGGACCGCGCCGGCGGTTCCCGTGCCAGCGATCGCGCCGCGCGCTCGAAGCAGCGCGACGCCGCCTAGCCCGGCGTCTCGCTCTAGCGACTTGTCCTATCGACTTGGCGGCGTGGCCCATTTAACGCGCCGCCATGACCATTCAGCCCTCCGACTCCATCCTCATCGTCGATTTCGGCAGCCAGGTGACCCAGCTGATCGCGCGCCGCGTGCGCGAGGCCGGCGTCTATTCCGAAATCGCTCCCTACACGATGGCCGAGGAGGCCTTCGCGCGGATGAAGCCCAAGGGCATCATCCTCTCGGGCTCCCCCGCTAGCGTCCCCGACGCAGGCAGCCCGCGCGCGCCCGCAGCGCTGTTCGAGGCGGGGATCCCGATTCTCGGCATCTGCTACGGCCAGCAGGTGATGACCCAGCAGCTGGGCGGCGAGGTCCGCCCCGGGCACGAGACCGGTGAAGGCGGCGAGTTCGGCCGCGCCTATCTGACAGTCACCAAGCCATGCGCGCTGTTCGACGGGTTGTGGGAAGTCGGCGAGCGCCACCAGGTGTGGATGAGCCATGGCGACAAGGTCACAAGCTTCGCGCCCGGTTTCGAGATCGTCGCCACCAGCGACGGCGCGCCCTTCGCGGTGATCGCCGACGAGGCGCGGCGCTTCTACGGTATCCAGTTCCACCCCGAAGTGGTCCACACCCCCGATGGCGCGAAGCTGATCGCCAATTTCACCCGCCACGTCTGCGGGCTGGCGGGCGACTGGACCATGGCCGAATTCCGCGCCACCAAGATCGCCGAGATCCGCGAGCAGGTCGGAGACGGCAAGGTCATCTGCGGGCTTTCGGGCGGGGTCGATTCAGCGGTCGCCGCGGTGCTGATCCACGAGGCGATCGGCGAGCAACTGACCTGCGTCTTCGTCGACCACGGCCTCATGCGCCAGGGCGAGGCCGAGCAGGTCGTCTCGCTGTTCAAGGGCGCCTACAACATCCCGCTGGTCCACCGCGACGTCGAGGAACTGTTCCTCTCCGGCCTTGCCGGGGTCACCGACCCCGAAGCCAAGCGCAAGTTCATCGGCAAGACCTTCATCGATGTCTTCGAGGAGGAGGCCAAGGCGATCGGCGGCGCGGATTTCCTCGCGCAGGGCACGCTCTATCCCGATGTCATCGAAAGCGTCAGCTTCACCGGGGGGCCTTCGGTGACGATCAAGAGCCACCACAATGTCGGCGGCCTGCCCGAGCGGATGAACATGCAGCTGGTCGAGCCCTTGCGCGAATTGTTCAAGGACGAGGTGCGCGAGCTGGGCCGCGAACTGGGCCTGCCCGAAGCCTTCGTCGGCCGCCATCCCTTCCCCGGCCCCGGCCTCGCGATCCGCATCCCCGGCGAGGTCACCAAGGAACGCTGCGACATATTGCGCAAGGCCGATGCGATCTACCTGGAAGAAATCCGCAACGCCGGGCTCTACGACGCGATCTGGCAGGCCTTCGCGGTGCTGCTCCCGGTCAAGACCGTCGGCGTGATGGGCGATGCGCGCACCTACGACAATGTCTGCGGGCTTCGCGCGGTGACCAGCACCGACGGCATGACCGCCGACGTCTATCCCTTCGACGCCACCTTCCTCACCAATGTCGCGACCCGCATCGTCAACGAGGTGCGCGGCATCAACCGGGTGGTCTACGACTACACCAGTAAGCCGCCGGGCACGATCGAGTGGGAGTGAGCGGATCGAGCGGCGGGTCTAGTCGATCAGATCGCCGTAGAGCTTCTTGAACCATGCGGGGCACTGCTTCGCGAAGCTGATCGCCCGGCCATTGCTCAGTTCGAGCAGCACGCGCGGCTTCTGGTTGCGCGCAGAGGAATCGAGAACCTGCGCATTGTCGGCGAGCAGAGCGGCCGCGCGGATGATCGCCTGGTTGCGATCGTAGCGGGTCCTGATCTTTTCCTCGGGTACGTCGTGGCCACCCTCCTGCCTCCGGGCGTGAACGCGGGCAACGGCGATTTCGGGCGAGGCGACGTTGAGATGGAAAACGACGACGCGGAAACCCAGCGCCCGCGCATCGCGGATCAATTGCAGCTTGGAAGGGTGCGAAAACACCGTTTCCATCACGAAGGACCGCCTTCCCGAGAGCAGTTCGCGGCGCCGCATCTCGGCCATGCGCGCGGCTTCGTAGGATGCTTGCGGCGAGGGATCGCGCAAGTCGTCGCGCTGGATGATGTCCGCGTTGACGAAGGGTGCGGCGACCATCGGCGCCACCACGGTGTCGTAGAAGGTCGATTTGCCCGCGCCGTTCGGGCCCGCGATCAGGAACAGCGTCGGTCGCGGGGGCGTATCCGCCATCAGTTCGGAATCGGCTTTTCCGCAGGTTCGACCAGCACGCCGTCATCCAGTCCCGCGCCAAGATCGCGCGCGCGCCGTTCGGCGAAGAAGCGCTCCTGCTCCGGGGTTCCGTCCCGGGCAGCGCCGAAAAGGCCTCCGACAAAACTTTCCTGCTCGGCTGCAGTAAGGTCGTCGGGGCCGATTCTCCCATCAAGCGCCATGGCGACGCGCGATTGATCGAAAGCGCGCGAGCGCTCTATACTCATTCCGATACGCATCCAGTGCCGGATTTGCCCGGCCAGCGAACGGCTCATGAGCTTTGCTTCGCGGGCCGCGAGTTCGACCAGTTCTTCATCGAGTTTTACCGTCTTGGCCATGGTGTCAAAATGGCACCTCACTGCCCCAAGGTCAAGATCGGAGGCTGCCCCATCGAACTCCCCCTCGGCCCCGATCCGCGCACCGAGACCTTGCGCCGTCTCCAGCCGCTGCTGGTCCAGCGCTTCGGGCGCATCGAGCGCGCTGCGGCAAAGTGGCGGCGGCCCGAATGGGTGCTGGTCCAGGGGCTGATCGGCGCGCGGACCAAGTCGCCGATCTCCAACGCCGCGACCGACCGGCTGCTCACGCGCTACCGCAGCTGGGAAGCGGTCGCCGAGGCGCCGCTCGACGAACTGCGGGAACTGCTGGCGACGCAGACCTATCCCAATGTCGCCGCCGAACGGCTGAAGCGCGCCTTGCAGGCGGTGGTGGCGGAGCGCGGCGCGGTCGATCTGGCGCATCTCGAGCCGCTCGAAACGCAGGCGGCGATGGCCTGGCTCGAGACGCTGCCCGGCGTCGGGCGCAAGATCGCCGCCGGGGTGGTCAACGCCAGCACGCTCGACCGCAAGGCGCTGGTGCTCGACGGGCACCACACCCGCATCCTCCAGCGGATGGGATTGGTACGGACCAAGGCCGACACCGCGCGCGCCTATGAAGCGATCATGCCCGCGATGCCCCCCGAATGGAGCGCCGCCGATTACGATGAGCATCATCTGCTGATGAAAAAGGTCGGGCAGACCACCTGCCGCCCGAGCCATATGGATTGCCCGGTCTGTCCCGCAGAGGCGCTGTGCAGGACCGGGCAGGCCGAGTTCGAAACTGCGGGCAATTCTCGCGACTATTCTACCGTCTAATTACATCGGTTTTGCGGATGAATTACTTCGTCCAAGCGAATGATCCTGCTCCGATCTGGTAGGCAGCCCAGCCTGACAGAGGGCCTACGCCGATAAACGCGAGAGCCATCCAATTGCTACCGTCCGGACCGAATACATATTGGAGATCGGCGCCGCTCCAAAGATAGAGAAGCGACAAGCTGCAAACCAGACCGACTAGGCTTGCATGAAAGAACGACCAACCCAAAACCCGCGCCGTTGGGTACCCGATCAGAACACCGAGTGGGAAAGCGGTAAACACGGCCGCGATTATTCCGAAACAAATTGCCAGAAATAAAACTAGCAGTATCGCTATATCGCCTGCGGCGGACGCGAGGACGATGAGCACAGCCACAGTCGTGCCCCCAATGAACGCTGCAATTCCCGCCCAAGCAAAGATTTCAGCGAATGTCGGGCGTTCGTCCATCCTTGTGGTTATGTAATGCGAATGATCGCAGGGCAAGAGATTGGATTTTCAACCGGCTTGTCCGCCAAATAGTGCCCCGGGTGACTCCCTAACGCCCCGCCATGCTGCGCGCGCTGAGGATTTCGACCCAATAGCCGTCGGGGTCCTTGATGAAGGCGATGTGCTTCATCATCCCGTCCTCGGGACGCTTCTGGAACTCGACCCCGTGCTTGTCGAAATGCGCCACCGCGGCGGCGAGATCGGGCACGTCGAGCGCGATATGGCCGAAGCCCTGCGGCGCTGCATTGCCGTCGTGATAGACCGGGCCGTCCTCCTCCTCGGTGCCCCAATTGTGCGTGAGTTCGAGCACGCCCTGGCGCGAGAAGACATATTCCGTCGCATCGGCGTCGCCCTTGGGGACCTCGTCGTCGCTACTGGTGAAACCGAGGAAATAGAGCGAGAATTCGCCCGCCTCGATATCGGTCTTGCGCAGCAGCGTCATGCCCAGCACGCCGCAGTAGAATTCGAGGCTCTTCTCCGGGTCCTTGACCCGCAGCATGGTGTGGTTGAGCGTGAAGCCGTGCGGATTGGCGGTCATCGGGGTGTCTCCTTGTGGGTTCCTGTTCGGGACGCGAAGCTTGCGCGCGCGCCGTTTCTGAACGATCTGGGCACGCAATACGCGAATTGAAGGACGTGCGACACATGAGCTGGGACGATTATTTCGCCGACGACGCCGGGGCGGCGGAAGCCGAGGGACGCGGCAAAAAGCGCAATGTCACGGTCGGCTGGACCGTCCGCTTCGCGCAGGGCAATGCGATCTGGGCCCCGCCCAAGAGCTTCTCGCGCAGCGACCCCAAGGCGACCAGCGCCAAGTCGATCCAGGTCTGCCCGGCGGCGATCGACTTCGACCGGCGGCACTATGTCATCCCCTGCCCGGTCGATCTGACGCTGGCGTTTACCCGCAACGCACAAGGCGGCCTGCAACTGACCGATGCCGATGGCGAGGCGTCGAAGATGCGACCCCAGGGCCGCGCCAACCTGTTCCAGCTGCAGCCGCAAAACGAATGGCGCCACCCCGAGCGCCCGATCCTGCAATTCACCGCGCCCTATGTCTTCGTGGCGGACGAGCCCTGCTATGTGGTGCAGTCGCCGCCCTATCTGCACTGGTTTCCCGAACAGCGGCCCGGCATGGCGATGGGGGGGCGGTTCCCGATTCACATCTGGCCGCGCCCACTGGCCTGGGCCTTCGAATGGTACGACCTTTCGAAACCGCTGGTGCTCAAGCGTGGCGATCCATGGTTCTACGTCCATTTCGAAACCGAGAACCCGTCCGCCCACGTCCGGTTGGTCGAGCAGGAGATGACCGGCGAACTCGAGAAATATCTCGATTCAATCATCGATGTCTCGAACTACGTCAACCAGACCTATGGGCTGTTCGGCGAGGCGCAGCGCATCCGCCCGGACAGGCTGCTCAAGCCCAAGGGCTGACTTCCGGCTTGCGTCCTACCAGCTGAACCCCGCATCGATGGCGCGCTGTTCGGCGGGCGTAGTGACGCGTCCCAGAGCTTCGTTGCGATGCGGGTAACGACCGAAGCGCGCGATCATCCGGTAATGCGACCGCGCGAAGGGCAGCGACGCGGGCGCATGGCGCACGAACAGCGCGAGGCTCAGCCGCTGGTCGGCGATCGCTTCGCTGTGCATCAGCGGCATCAGCAGGAACTGTTTCGCCTGCTGGGGCAAGCCAAGATGCCAGCCGCGCGCAAGCATCCCCTGCGTGATCGCCAGCGCCAGCGGGTCCCAGGCGAAGGCTTGCGCGCTGCCGCGATAGAGATTGCGCGGGATCTGGTCGAACAGCAGGATCGCGGCGCGCGCGGTGGCGGGATCGCGGAGGAATTCTCCCGCGGGTCGGTGGCCGAGCGCATGGAGCCAGCGCTCGAACCGCTCGCGCAGCAGCAGGTCGATTGCTTCCGAGCCCCCGAACCAATCATCGGCTCCCAGCTGGTGAAACCAGACATGGAGCAGGTCTGCGGCCCAGGGCCGGTGAGCCAGCGGCATGCTGCGCGATCAGCCTTCGCGGCGGTAGGGCACGAAGTCCTGGAGCATGATGTTGCCGGTGTAGAAATTGCCGGTGCGGCTGTGGGTGGTGACCTGGTCGAGCCGGCAGAGCTGCGAGGCGCTGAACTTGCGAATCGTCATCCGGTCGTCGTCGTCGAGCGTATCCGGATTGGCGGTGCGATTGACCCAGATGGTGTCGCCGCGCTTGGCAACCACTGCGGTGCCATCGATAATGGTCAGCGGGTCGTTGCCCATCAAGCGGATGCAGCGCTCGGGTTCGCCCGCGACTCGGCCTTCGAGCATTTCCGCCAACTTGGCTTCGCCCTTGGGGCGTTCCATGGCGGCTGCCGGAGCGGCCAGCAAGGTTACCGCAGCCGATGCCGCGAGTAGTGCTGAAAACTTGGTCATTGAAGTCTCCTTTCGAGCGCCCTTCTATACTCCAACCGCTGAACCGGCGATGAGCGCCGCTGTCGGCGCTCCGCTCAGCCGGTTCCGCCCACCGTCAGCGCGTCGATCAGCAGCGTCGGCTGGCCCACGCCTGCAGGGACGCTCTGCCCCGCCTTGCCGCAGACCCCGACGCCCTCATCGAGCGCCATGTCGTTGCCGATGCCGCTGACGCGGGTGAGCACCGAGGGGCCATCGCCGATCAGCGTCGCGCCCTTGATCGGGGCGACGATCCTGCCGTTCTCGACCTTGTAGGCCTCGGTGCAGGCGAAGACGAACTTGCCCGAGACGATATCGACCTGACCGCCGCCGAAAGCGGTGGCGTAGATCCCGTCCTTGACCCGGCTCAGCAGCTCGGCGGGATCGTCGTTGCCGCCGCGCATGAAGGTGTTGGTCATCCGCGGCATGGGGACGTGCTGGTAATTTTCGCGACGGCCGTTGCCGGTGGCCTCGACCCCCATCAGCCGGGCGTTGAGCCGGTCCTGCATATAGCCCTTGAGTACGCCGTCCTCGATCAGCACGCTCTCGCGCGTCGGGGTGCCCTCGTCGTCGATGCTGAGCGAGCCGCGGCGTTCGGCGATCGAGCCGTCGTCGACCACGGTGACTCCGGGCGCGGCGACTCGCTCGCCGATCCGGCCCGAGAAGGCGCTGGTGCCCTTGCGGTTGAAATCCCCCTCGAGCCCGTGGCCGATCGCCTCGTGGAGCAGCACGCCGGGCCAGCCGGGACCGAGCAGCACGGTGGTCTCGCCCGCGGGCGCGGCCACGCTGTCGAGATTGACCAGAGCCTGGCGCACCGCTTCGTCGATCCCGCGCATCCACTGGGCCTCATCGAACAGGCGGTCGTAGAGATAGCGCCCGCCCATCCCGAAGCTGCCGGTCTCGCGCCGACCGTTGGCCTCGGCGACGATGGAGATGTTGAGCCGCACCAGCGGGCGGATGTCGCGCGCGACGAAGCCGTCGGGGCGGACGATCTCGATCGCGCTCCAGCTCGCCGAGAGGCTGGCGCTGACCTGCGCGACGCGCGGGTCTTTCGCGCGCGCCACCGCGTCGATCTTCTCGAGCAGCGCGACCTTCTCGGCGAAGGGCACCGTGTCCAGCGGACTGTCGGCGGTGTAGAGGTGGCGGTTGCTGCGCTGCGGCGGCGCGGCGAGCGGGGTTTTGGCGGGATCGAGCAGGCGCAGCGTCTCGCCCGCGCGCATGATCGATGCGGCGCTGATCTCATTGGCATGCGCGAAACCGGTCATCTCGCCCGAGACCCCGCGCAGGCCGAAGCCCGAATCGCGGCTGTAGTCGGCGGTTTTGAGCCTACCGTCGTCGAAGGCGAAGGATTCCGAAGCGAGGAATTGCAGGTAGAGCTCGCCATCGTCGCAGGAGGACAGCAGCTTCGCGGTCAGCGCCTTGGCTTCGTCGGGCGAGAGTGTGCTGCCATAGAGGAGCGCATGCGGATCGGTGGTCTGGTTCATCCAGCCTATGTAGGCGCTGGGCGGGCGCGGCGAAAGGTCGCGGCGTCCGTCACCCGCTCAGCGGGACCGGCTCAGCGGTGGTCGGGGTCGGTGCCCGAAGCGATATCGCGCAGCTTCGCCTGATCGACCCCATCCGCCGGACCGCCGCGCAGCACGAAACGGCGATCGCAATAGCCGCAATCGACATAGCCGTGCTCGTCGATCTCGAGATAGATCTTGGGATGGCCCAGCGCGGCCGGGCGGAAATCGGGCCCGCCGCGGATGTCGGTGGCGCCGTCGCACCACACGCGGCGCAGGTCGACGAGGATGGTTTCGGGCGGGGCGATGCTCATGGAGCCAGCCGATAGAGGCTGCGCGGCCCCTGCGCAACGCCGCAATATCGGCTCTGGCGAGACGTTCCTGCCGCTTGCCTTGTGCCGCGCGGCTACCTAACCGGCGCAGCATGGCACCACCCCCCGCGATCCGCATCGACAATCTCGCCAAACGCTACGCCCCCGGCAAGGGCGAGGGCGGCGAGGGCAAGCAGGCGCTCAAGGGGGTCAGCTTCGATGTCCCGCAGGGCGGCATCTTCGGCCTGCTCGGCCCCAATGGCGCGGGCAAGTCGACGCTGATCAACATTCTCGCAGGCCTGGTCGACAAGACCGGGGGCAGCGCCGAGATCTGGGGGTTCGACATCGATCGCAACCGCCGCAACGCCAAGCGCGCGATCGGGATCGTCCCGCAGGAGATCGTCTTCGATCCCTTCTTCACCCCCTTCGAGGTGCTCGAGAACCAGGCCGGCTTCTACGGCGTCCCCAGATCCGAGCGCCGGAGCGAGGAACTGCTGCGCGCGGTCCATCTGTGGGACAAGCGCGACGCCTATGCGCGCACGCTCTCGGGAGGCATGAAGCGGCGGCTGCTGATCGCCAAGGCGATGGTCCATTCGCCGCCGATCCTGGTGCTCGACGAGCCGACCGCGGGCGTCGATGTCGAGCTGCGGCGGCAATTGTGGGAGCTGGTCGCCGGGCTCAACGCGCAAGGGGTGACGGTGGTGCTGACCACGCATTATCTCGAGGAAGCCGAGCAATTGTGCGACCGGATCGCGATCATCAACCACGGCGAGCTGATCGCCAACAAGCCGACGCAGGAGCTGATCGGCATGGCGCGCGAGAAGATCGTCTCGGTCACGGTCGACAAGGATCTCGCCGGCCCGCCGATGGACGAGAGCTTCCTCAAGGCCGAGGTGGTCGAGAGCCGCCGGCTCGACATCACCTACGACCGCGACGCCACCACCGCGGGCCAGGTGCTCGCGCTGGTGCAGAGCCACGGCTACGCGATCGAGGACGTTACCACCCGCGAGGCCGATCTCGAGGACGTCTTCGTCAGCCTCACCGGCGGGGGTTGAGGGCGGTTTCGCTGCTGGCCGAGCCATCTTCCCCCATCCCGCTTGCGGGAGGGGTCGGGGGTGGGCAAGAAACAGGAATGCCCGAGTGGAAAACCCGCAACACCCAGCGCGCCCGCGAACTGCGCAATGCCGCAACGCCCGCCGAACGGATGCTGTGGACCCACCTCTCCCGCTCGCAGCTCGGAGCGAAATTCAGCCGCCAGATGCCGGTCGGACCCTATTACGCCGATTTCCTCTGCCGCTCGCATCGGCTGGCCGTCGAACTGGACGGACACTCGCATGAGATGCAGACCGAGCACGATGGTTTGCGCGACGCTTTTCTGCACCGTGAGGGCTATCGCGTGATGCGGTTCACCAACGACGAGGCTTTGAACGATATGGAAGGTGTGGCGATCGCTATTCAGGCAGCGCTGGAAGACAGGCCCACCCCCGCCCCCTCCCGCAAGCGGGAGGGGGGATCGTGACTCACGACGTCCTGATCATCGGCTCGGGCGCGGCCGGGCTGACCGCGGCGCTGGCGCTCGCCGAAGAGCGCAGCGTGCTGGTCCTCGCCAAGGGCTCGCTCGACGGCGGCTCGACCGCCTGGGCGCAAGGCGGCATCGCCGCGGTGCTCGATGCCGGCGACACTTTCGAGGATCATATCCGCGACACCATGGTCGCGGGCGCGGGGCTCAACGATATCGAGACGGTGGAATTCGTCATCGAGCGCGCGCCGCGCAGCATCGAGCGATTGAGCGAACTCGGCGTCCCCTTCAACCGCGGACCCGACGATCTCGGCGGCGATCTCCACCTCACCCGCGAGGGCGGGCACAGCCACCGCCGCATCGTCCATGTCGATGATGCCACCGGCTGGGCGGTGCAGGAAGCGCTGCTCAGGGCGGCCAGGGCCCATCCCAACATCACCATGCTGCCCGGGCGCGCCTGCATCGATCTGATCACCGGGCGCAACGCCGAGCGTTACTCGGGTGACGGCCATGTCTGGGGCGCCTATGCGCTCGACGAGGCGACCGGCAAGGTCGAGGCGCATGTCGCGCGCGCCACGATCCTGGCCGCGGGCGGCGCGGGGCGCGTCTACCAGTTCTCCACCGCCCCGCGCGGCGCCACCGGAGACGGGATCGCGATGGCATGGCGCGCGGGCGCGCGGGTCTCCAACATGGAGATGATGCAGTTCCACCCCACCTGCCTCTACAGCCTCGAAATCAAGAACTTCCTGATCACCGAAGCGGTGCGCGGCGAGGGCGGGCGGCTGCTCCACCCCGAGACCGGCCACCGTTTCATGGCCGAATACGACCCCGAGCGGATGGAGCTGGCCCCGCGCGACGTGGTGGCGCGCGCGATCGACGACCAGATCAAGCGCCACGGGCTCGATTTCGTGCACCTCGACATCAGCCACATGCCGCGCGACTTCATCGTGGAGCATTTCCCGACGATCCACGACAAGCTCGAGACGATCGGGATCGACATGACGCGCGAGCCGATCCCGGTGGTCCCGGCGCAGCATTACACCTGCGGCGGAATCGTGATCGACCTCGCCGGGCGCACCGATCTGCCGGGCCTGTATGCGGCGGGCGAATGCACCGAGAGCGGGCTGCACGGCGCCAACCGGCTGGCGTCCAACTCGCTGCTCGAATGCTTCGTGTTCGGCGAGGCCGCGGCGCAGGACATCCTGACCCGGTGGGACGAATTCGCCGCCCCGCCGCCGATCCGCGCATGGGACGAAAGCCGCGTCACCGATTCGGACGAAGAGGTGGTGATCAAGCAGAACTGGACCGAAATCCGCCGCTTCATGTGGAACTATGTCGGCATCGTGCGCACCACCAAGCGGCTCGAGCGCGCCGCCAACAGGATCGAATTGCTGCGCAAGGAGGTGGAGGATTATTACGGCAGTTTCCGCGTCACCACCGATCTGATCGAATTGCGCAATCTGCTCGAATCGGCCAATCTCATCGTGCGCAGCGCGCTGAGGCGCGAGGAAAGCCGCGGGTTGCACTACACGCTCGACCATCCCGAGACCGATCCAGTGGCACGCGATACGGTGCTGGTGCCCTAGCCGCGCCGCAGCACCCCAAAGCACGGCGCTCGCGACCCGTCGCGAGCCGGCTTCGTCTGGGCGCAGCTCCCGTAGCGAAGCGGATAGATCGGCCGCTCCGCCCGTTAATCGGGAACAGGCCGCAAGGCCGAGTTCCCACCAACAGGAGACCGCCGATGTCCGCCCCCAAGAACCTCACCGATTGCTACACCCACGAACTCGCCGACAGCTGGTCGGCGAACGACCAGATGCAAAAGATCGTGCGCGAACTGGCCGACGCCGCCGGCGACGACAAGCTCAAGCAGCGTCTGTCCAAATCCGCCGATGGCATCGCGAAGCACACCGAGACCATTAAGAAGCTGCTCGACGATTGCGGTGTATCCGAGAAGGAGCATTGCAAGGGCATGGAGGGCCTGGTGAAAGAGGCCAGGAAGCACGCGCTCGATGCCGATATCGAGGACAAGGATGTCCTCGACGTGGTCATCATCGCCCAGTTCCAGCGCATGTGCCACTACGGTATCGCTGGCTTCGGCACCGCCAAGGCTTTCGCCGAGGCGCTGGGCAAGAGCGAGCATGTCTCCAAGCTCGATAGCATTACCGCGGAAATCTACGACACCGACGAGAACATGACCGATCTGGCCGAGCGCAGCGTCAATCTCGAGGCCAAGCAGGCCTGAGCGGCAAGCGCCGAACGAATGAGAGGCGGGGCGCGCAGGCGCTCCGCCTTTCTTTTGACCAGCGTCCGCCCGACGTCCTAGCTCACGGCTGGGTGCTTCTGCGGCCAACGCTCTGAAGATACTCTTCGACCGGTATCGCGTCTTCGTACCCTTCGTCGCCGGGCGCGAGACAATCTCCTGTCATGCTGACAGTCCCGAACATGCCTCCACGAGACACATATTCGCCGGGCACCACTCTGTTGTTTGCACCTTTTTCGGCGCATACTCTGGCGAATTCCTTGCCAACCTGATCTTTCGCCACCGATACGCATCCGCCTAGTCCGGCAGCTGCGACCAAGCTGATCGCGAAGACTGCGCGCTTCATCAATTCTCGTCCGACCAATTGCATCACTCATCCTTGATAGTAGCGTAAAATTGCTAGAGAAAGCGGCTCTCGTCCTCGGCTGATTTGCTGCCCCCTACAGGCCCAGCAGGCGTCCGATCAGGATCAGTGCCATCGCGCCCAGAATGCTGCTCAGGCACCCCGCGCGGTTGAAGCCGCCGCGCCCGCGGTGGAATACCAGTCCCGCCAGTAGCGACCCGCCGACGCCGAGCGCAATGGTGGTCAGCCAGCCCATCTCGACCTCGCCGGGATAGAAGAAGCGCGCCAGCGCCCCGATTATCAGCCCGGCGACGATGGCGCCGATGATGTTTAGCATTGGACATTCTCCCCCGGTTGCGGCGTATTGCCCTGCAATCGGTCGCGCGGCTTAATGCATGCAAACCGCCGAACAGACAACGCATCAGGGAGGCTGCCTTGCCCAAGACTACTGCGAACGGCGTCGAGATTCATTACGAAGAGCAGGGCGATCCGGCAAACCCGGCGATGCTGCTGATCATGGGGTTCGGCGCGCAGCTGACGCTGTGGCCCGACGAACTGGTCGAGGGGCTGGCGGCCCGCGGCTTCCGTGTAATCCGCTACGACAACCGCGATGTCGGGCTGAGCCAGAAATTCACCGGCCACAAGCCGCCCAGCCCTGCGCGGCAGGTGCTGATGGGCAAGCTCGGGCTGAAACCCAAGGTCCCCTACACGCTCGCCGATCTGGCCGACGACGGTGTCGGCCTGCTCGATGCGCTGGGTATCGAAAAGGCGCATATCGTCGGGGCGAGCATGGGCGGGATGATCGCGCAGCACGTCGTCGCGCGCCATCCCGGTCGCTGCCTGTCGCTGACCACGATCTTCTCGACCACCGGCAACCCCACGCTGCCCGCGGCGAAGAAGGAGGCGCTCGCGGCGCTGACCAAGCGGCCCGAGAGCGCCGACGAGGCGGTGCTGGTCGAGCACGGGATCTATCTCGCGCGGACGATCGGCTCGCCCGGTTTCCCCTCCCCCGAGGAGCGCCTGCGCGAGCGCAGCCAGGCCTCGATCCGCCGCAGCCTCTATCCCGAAGGCCCAACCCGGCACCTAGCGGCGATCCTCCATGATGGCGACCGGCGCAAGATGCTGCGCGGGATCGATCTGCCGACGCTGGTGCTGCATGGCGAGGCGGATCCGCTGGTCCCGGTCGAGGGCGGCCGCGACACCGCCGCGGCGATCCCCGGGGCGCGGCTTCGCACCATCCCGGGCTGGGGCCACGACCTCCCGCTTGAACTGGTCGATGATCTGGCGGACGAGATTGCCGGGCACGCGAAGCAGGCGGTGCAGGTCTGACATTCGCAAATCGGCGTTCCAAACCGACACGGCCCAAACCGGGACGGCACGGCGAATCACGCTACCGCCGATAGTTAATTTCTGGTAAATAGCGATTCGCAACTCAGTATGCGGATGGACTTAGAGATGGACCGGGTAATAATCGCCTATTTGCTGATCCCGATTATCGCGGTGGCGCTGGTTGCGGTCTTGGTGTTCGCCTATCAGAACACGCCCAAGCGCCGATACAAGCGGCTCATGAAGCGAGAACACGCCGCCCGTCGCCAGCACCACGCGAAGCTTCACGGCGAATAAGCGCCAGCAACGGGCATAGCCGGATCGCGCATAGCGGACCGCGTCCTCTCCGGCTTTGGCTGGACCCTGGCGGCCGGCGACCGGCAGCCCACGAGCCCACCGAGCCGCGAAGATTCCGGCGCGACCCGAGCCTGCCTCGGGCAAAAAATTTTTCCCGGATTCATTTTGAGTCTTGCGCCGGAGCAAACCCCAGCTTGGTCCACGCGTCGCGGCGTTGCACCCGGATAACACAGCCCGCATCCGCAGCCATCGACCGTGCCGATTCCGCATTCACCCCCTTGCGCCAAAGCCGCGACCGATTCATTATCTAGTGGTTAGTATCCGGGGGGTACCCACAAGACCTAGAGATGGCGCGGCGAAGCACCCATATCGGGTCAAGCCAGCCGGAGCGCGGTTCGGGTGACAAGACGGGGATAAGTTTTCATATCCCGGCGGTCCCGAACTGCTAGGCCCAAACGGCCAGGCAGGACCTCCCGCCGAGTCGAACACAAGCGGAACGGGCATGGGCCCTCCGCAGCAAGAAATGGTGGGCTGCAATGGATTTCAGAAACGGGAACGATGGCGCGATGAACCTCGACGGCGACACCCAGGAGCTCGGGCTGAACGGCGAGGACGCGCAGGCTCCCACCAACACAGGCACCAACAAAGGCGATGCCGATGCATCGAAGAAAGCGGTCGAAATGGAACGAAGCGATAGTGGCAGCGAAGCCTTGATCGAGGATGGCGCCGCTCGCGCCGTGGCGGGCGCTCTGGCGCAGGCCGCCAAGGCCAATGCCGCCAATGCGGCCGAGGCCGCCGCCGAGCACGACAGCAAGAAGATCCTCGACCGGCGCTTCACGATCGTCACCGATTCCGCGCGCGATTCGGAACTGACCGAATTCGGCAAGGAAACGCTCAACGACCGCTATCTGCTGCCCGGCGAGAGCTATCAGGATCTCTTCGCCCGCGTCGCCGATGCCTATGCCGACGATCAGGATCACGCGCAGCGGCTCTACGACTATGTCTCGCGGCTGTGGTTCATGCCCGCCACCCCGGTGCTGTCCAACGGCGGCACGCACCGCGGCCTGCCGATCTCCTGCTATCTCAACTCGGTCGACGACAGCCTCGAGGGCATCGTCAACACCTGGAACGAGAACGTCTGGCTGGCGAGCAAGGGCGGCGGTATCGGCACCTATTGGGGCCATGTCCGCGGCATCGGCGAGCCGGTCGGCCTCAACGGCAAGACCAGCGGGATCATCCCCTTCGTCCGGGTGATGGACAGTCTGACGCTCGCGATCAGCCAGGGCTCCCTGCGGCGCGGCTCGGCGGCCTGCTATCTCGACGTCAACCACCCCGAGATCGAGGAATTCCTCGAAATCCGCAAAGCCTCGGGCGATTTCAACCGCAAGGCGCTCAACCTGCACCACGGCGTGCTGCTGACCGACGCCTTCATGGAAGCGGTCCGCGACGGCGCCGAATTCGATCTGGTCAGCCCGCGCGACGGCTCGGTGCGCAAGACCATCGACGCGCGTTCGCTGTTCCAGAAGCTGGTCGAGACCCGGCTGGCCACCGGCGAGCCCTATATCGTCTTCTCCGACACGGTGAACCGGATGATGCCCAAGCATCACCGCGAATTGGGGCTCAAGGTCTCGACCTCGAACCTGTGCTCGGAAATCACCCTGCCGACGGGCCGCGACCATCTCGGCAACGACCGCACCGCGGTGTGCTGCCTGTCCTCGCTCAACCTGGAAAAGTGGGACGAGTGGCAGGGCGACAAGCAGTTCATCGAGGACGTCATGCGCTTCCTCGACAACGTCCTGCAGGATTACATCGACCGCGCTCCCGAGGAGATGGCGCGGGCCAAATATTCGGCGATGCGCGAGCGCAGCGTCGGCATGGGGGTGATGGGGTTCCACTCCTTCCTCCAGCAGAAGAGCATCGGCTTCGAGAGCCCGATGGCCAAGGTGTGGAACCTGAAGATGTTCAAGCACATCAGCGCCAAGGCCGAGGAGGCCAGCATGGTGCTCGCCAAGGAGCGCGGGCCGTGCCCCGATGCCGAGGAAACCGGCGCGATGGAGCGCTTCTCCTGCAAGATGGCGATCGCCCCGACCGCCTCGATCAGCATCATCTGCGGCGGCACCAGCGCCTGCATCGAGCCGATCCCGGCGAACATCTACACCCACAAGACTCTCTCGGGCAGCTTCATCGTCAAGAATCCCTATCTGGAGAAAATTCTCGACAAGAAGAGCAAGAATTCCAACAATGTCTGGAATTCGATCCTCGAGAAGGGCGGCTCGGTCCAGCATCTCGATTTCCTCAGCGTCGAGGAGAAGGCGACCTTCAAGACCAGCTTCGAGATCGACCAGCGCTGGCTGCTCGAATTCGCCGCCGATCGCGCGCCCTTCATTGATCAGGCGCAGAGCCTGAACCTGTTCATCCCCGCCGATGTCGACAAATGGGACCTGATGATGCTGCACTTCCAGGCGTGGGAGAAGGGCATCAAATCGCTCTATTACCTGCGCTCCAAGAGCGTCCAGCGCGCGGGCTTCGCCGGCGGGGTCGAGGCCGACAACACGATCGACGCGAACAAGATCGAGCTGATGGCCGGGCTGGACGAGCAGACCGATTACGAGGAATGCCTGTCCTGCCAGTAGGCGGACTGTCGCTCGAGGAAGCACGATTGGGGTTGGCGATGCGGCATCCGGGTGTGTGGGCGATCCTGCTGTTGATTGTGCTGCTGCTGCTTCCGCTGGCGATGTGGGGCTTGCCGCAATACCGGCTCTATTCGCAGCGGCTCTCGGGCGAGGCTGCGCTGGCCGAGGCGCAATCCTCGCGCCGGATCGCCATCCTGGAAGCGGAAGCCCGGCGCGAGAGCGCAGTCGCGCTGGCGGAGGCGGAAGTTACGCGCGTCTGGCGCGGCGCGCGCGAACCGCATTCTGCAGGACTCCCTCGGCGGACCGGAAGGGTATCTGCGCTATCTTCAGGTCCAGGCGCTCGCCGAAACGAACGCCTCGCTGATCTATGTGCCCACCGAGGCCGGACTGCCAGTCACTGAATCGCGTCGCATCGGTCAGTAGATCCGGGTTCACGAACAGCGCCGCGCTTTTCGCGGCCAATGCAAAAACCCCGGCGGCACCGCGTGGTGCGCCGGGGTTTTTCGTGACCTGCCGGTCGCGCTGACCGGTGGTTTCAAGATAGCTCGATCAGACGGTCTGCGCCGCCTTGTTGCCGAGGCCCGCGGGGATCGTCGCGCTTTCCTTGAGGTAGACGCGGTTGTCGTCGATCCGGTCGACATCTTCCATCGAGAGGAAGTGATGCATGCTGTCGGCGGCATCGGTCTTGGTCAGCTTGATCTTGTCGCCCTCGACATCGTCGACGGTTCCGACATGATCACCCTTGGCATTGGCGACTTCCATGTGTTCCTTGATGCGAATCTTCTCGAACATAAAATTCTCCAGTCTTTTAAATTGCTTGTACCCTATCAACGGATGGGATGGGGTAAGCGTTCCTCGCTTCGTCGGCGCTCAGCCACGGCTCGCGCTGCGGCCGTAGCGAGGAAGGGGCGGGCAGCGGGTCAGGCGCCGCCCAGCGGGCGTTTGGCATCGGCCTCGGCCTGCCGCGCGGGATCGGCGGAGGTCTCGCCGACGGCAGCCTCGTCCCGCTTGGGGTTCGGCCTGGCGTCCTGCTCCATCGTGCCCTCGGCATCGCGGCTGTTGCCATAGCCGGCCTGCGCCCGGCCTTCGCTTTGCCCCTCGCTCTGGAGCGGGTCGTCACTGGCGGAGCCGGCGTTCTTGTGCGCCGCGTTCTGCTCGCCGCGGCGGCTCTCGCCTTCGCGCGGGCCGGTGCGATCGGGCTCGCCCGGCGCGGTGTCGTTCGAGAGGGTCACGTTGCGGCTGTCGGTGGGTTCGTACTGTCCCATGGGTCTGTCTCCTTCACCCCATCAACGGCTCGCGGCCCCCGCCCGTTCCGCCGTTCGTCGCAGGAAACACCCGCTTCCGGCCTGCTTCCGGCGCGCCCGCCCGTGCCGGTCTGCGCCCTTCCGACGCCCGGCGCTTTTTCGGCTCCTATGTGCTATCTGCGCGCAGCCCGTTCGCTGCGAACGGCCAAGGTGAGGGGTTATCCCGATGCGTCCCGTTCCGCTTCGTGCCACGCTGGCCGTGCCCGTGCTGGCGCTGGCGCTGGGCGCTGCGCCCGCCTGGGCTCAGCCCCACACCGCCGCGATTTCGAATGTCGAGGCCGCCGGGGACGGATCGGATCATCCGGACGATGCCGATCTGCCCGCAGATCCCGCGGCGCAGATACTGGCCGACCGCATCCACCACGCATTTTCCACCCCGGACGCAGCCTTGTTGCTCAGCCTCGCCAAGTGGGACGGAGTGGACGAGGAGGTGCGCGAACGGTTCAGCGATTTCGTCACGAGGCTGGTCGAACAGGACATCCAAGGCGTGACGCTCGAACCGCTCGGCGACGAGCAGGCGACGTTCGAACACCGGGGCAGGACTTACGGCAAGAACGGCGAACCGCTCGGTCGGGTGACGATCGCCTTCGTGGTCGAACCGCCGACTGTTTCGGAACGGCTGCACTGGTCGTACGGCGTGGAGGACGGGGCGACGCTGATCCTGCTCGACGTGCCGCTGTCGGGCTCGCAATAGCCGTCAGGCTCCGCTCGCGATCAGCCGGTTCCCGGCCCTTCCGAGCCGCAGCTTTGCGGGCGCGATGCGAGCCCGGTCACGATTTGTTCGCTTGACCGGGTCTTATCCCCGCCGAATCGAGCAGCTTTGCCTTCGAAAACCCGGCGCTTTTCCCTATATGAGTCGTTCACGCTGATCCGGAGAGACACAAGATGTCGTTGCTCGAAGCCCGCAAGACCTACAAGCCCTTTGAATACCCCTGGGCCTACGACTTCTGGAAACGGCAGCAGCAGATCCACTGGATGCCCGAGGAAGTGCCGCTGGGCGAGGATTGCCGCGACTGGGCGCAGAAGCTCTCCGATCACGAGCGCAACCTGCTCACGCAGATCTTCCGCTTCTTCACCCAGGCCGATATCGAGGTGCAGGATTGCTACCACGAGAAATACGGCCGGGTGTTCAAGCCGACCGAGGTCAAGATGATGCTCGCCGCCTTCTCCAACATGGAGACGGTGCATATCGCCGCCTACAGCCATCTGCTCGACACCATCGGCATGCCCGAGAGCGAATACGGCATGTTCCTCGAATATGAGGAGATGAAGGCCAAGGTCGATTATCTCGACCAGTTCGGGGTCGATTCCGACGAGGACATCGCGCGCACGCTCGCCATGTTCGGCGGCTTCACCGAGGGGCTGCAGCTCTTCGCCAGCTTCGCCATGCTGATGAACTTCCCGCGCTTCAACAAGATGAAGGGCATGGGCCAGATCGTCAGCTGGTCGGTGCGCGACGAGAGCCTGCATTGCGAGGGCATCATCAAGCTGTTCCACGCCTTCTGCGAGGAGCGCGGCTGCCTGACCAAGGCGGTCAAGGAAGACATCATGGACATGTGCCAGAAGACGGTGCGGCTGGAAGACGCCTTCATCGATCTCGCCTTCGAGCAGGGCCCGGTCCACGGCATGACCGCCAACGAGATCAAGAAATACATCCGCTACATCGCCGACTGGCGGCTGGGCCAGCTCGGCCTTAAGCCGATCTACATGGTCGAGGACCACCCGCTCCCCTGGCTCGCCCCGCTCTTGAACGGCGTCGAGCACGCAAACTTCTTCGAAACCCGCGCCACCGAATATTCCAAGGGCGCGACCACCGGCAATTGGCAGGATGTGTGGAGCAGCTTCGACAAACGCTCCAGCTCGCGCGCCAAGGCCGCGAACGAGGAAGAGGTGAGCACCGACGACGGGCCGGGGCTGTTCGGCGATCAGGGTGGCAGCGCGAGCGTCGCGGCGGAGTGAACGGGTAGCTGGCTCGCCTGTCAAGCAGGTGGGTTGGCGATAGCGTCACGCGAAACACTGGGAGGCCGCCAAATAGGCCGGTCTCTCCAGTCATTCGGGAAGCCCATCGCTTGGAGCTGGCCGACAGGCCGCGATTCGACGAGTCTGCAAACCCGTTGCGGAAAGCTTGTGTCCGGGCTTTGGTGCCGCAAGGTTCGCGAGAGGATCACGAGGACATTGTAGATCGAATTGCGGAGCTGCCGCTGTCCGCCTTTGACAACGATGTCCAAGTCAGCGTGGAAAGCTTTGATGTTGGGCGATTTCTTGACGGTCTTGCGGTTCCAAAGCCGACCGTGATGCGCGCAGATGTTCCTCACGTACGCGAGCAATTGGAGCGTGCCTTCGAGGGTTTCTCGGTTCGGCAAGCCCAAGTCCCTGGCGACGGCATCCTTTAGCCGGTTATCCCTCGTTGCCTTGATCCACATCGAGATCTCCCCGAGCGTCATTAGCTCAGTGACCTGCCAGAGAGGTGGGAGGTGTGGACTCCTATACTTCGCTCGATAGTGCTTGATAAAAACCTCGCTGCTATCCTCGGTGGAGCGGTTGATCTTGGCGTACATGCGCGCATGCTCGAACCCGTTCTGAAAGTTCTCGCAGTCCATATGCGCGTGGCTTCCGTGCGCGAGTGAGAAAAGATTGGTCCACCGCGCTCGGACGGCGATCTCAAATCGGTCGATCGCTTCCATAACGAGGAGGCGAAGCTTCCGATCGAAGACGTAGATATCGACAATCTCGGAGAATTCGGTTCCTGCCGGGAACGACTTGGATCGCGTCTGTTCCGGAGTTGGCGGGAGTTCCCATGGGAGCCAATAGGCGCTCAACCGGTAATAGCCCACCGTGGTGAGCCATTGACGTATTAAAGCCTCATCGCCGACCATGCCTCTCTGAAGAAGCAACGAAATCTGCTCGTCGATTGTGGTCGGCACATGTTGATATCGCAAAAAAGCCCCCCCAGTTTCCTGAGAGGGCTTTCTATAAGTAACCCCCCGGTTTTGGGCAAGCTTGCGCTCTAGGCCTGGGGGGTGTTGTTGATCGCGATCTAGGATTGGGAACCCAACAAGTCAACCTTTGGCTGAATGGAGGTCATTTCCTTCCGCTCAGCCTACGATGCCAAAGGCAAATCAGTAACCGCTCCGACGCTATAAGTCGCCAATGGCCCCGCTCGCCCTCCTGACCCCGGCGAACATCGCGACCTATCTGATCGCGAGCAATTTCGTCGCCTTCGCGGCGTTCGGGGTCGACAAGATGCTGGCGGAAGCTGGTGCCCGGCGCATCTCCGAGGCTACGCTGCTCCAGCTTGCCTTCATCGGCGGAACGCCCGGTGTCTATGCGGGCAGGCGGCTGTTCCGCCACAAGACCCGCAAGCAGCCGTTCTCCAGCAACCTCCACAACGTCGCCATGATCCAGATTGTCGCCCTCGCGGGGCTGGGCACATGGGTCCTGACCGGGTGAGGGCTTTTCGGTTACGGGCGCTCTAACACCACTCCAGCCGCGCCCCGCCCCATTCCTCCGCCAGCCCCTCGTCCACCAGCACCGCGCCCAGGCTCGCGCCGTCGCGGGTGACGGTGCGCAGCAGGCGGCCATAGCGGTCGCGGTCGCGGTCCACTGGCTCCAGCGAAAACGCGCCCGCGTTGAGCAGCGCGCGCATCCGCAGCGTCGCCTTGTCGCCCAGCGCGGCCTCGCGCGCGCAGTCGGGGCGGCTGACCTCGGGGGTGTCGATATCGGCGATGCGGATCTTCTCGCCGCGGTACCAGATGGTGTCGCCATCGACCACGCAGGTCACCCGCCCGCGTCCACTGCAGATGTCGAACCGCGCGCTCTCGCTATCGCCCGGACCGGCCGCGGCGGCCATGCCCGGCACATCATCGCCCGGCAGTTCGACCGCGGCGGCGAGCCCGGCGGGCGGGCCGTCCCATAGGAACACCAGCGCAAACGCCGCGAGCGGCGCCGCAACCAGCAGCGCATTGCCCCAGCGCGGCGCCTTGCGGCGGCGGCGGAAGCGCAGGACGGGGGCGGGACGGCGCGACATCGCGTCACCATGCGCGCGCGCTCCTCACCGAAGCGTTAAGTGCCTGCCCGCTCGCACTCGCCGCTCGCAAACGCCAGCACATAAAAAAAGGCCCCGCCGAAGCGAGGCCTTTCGGGTATTCTCGTGATCGTCGAGCTTACGGGCTGACGGCTTCGTCTTCCGAATCGGCGACGAAATAGACGGCAGCGACGATCGCAGCGAAGATCGCGACGCCGGCGAGCGCGGAAACGCCACCACCGATTTCGCTCTCGCCCTCGACGGGCATGCTGGTGCGCGCCTGAACGGCGGCGAGCGGGGTTGCGGCGACGGCAGCGGCGGCCACTGCGGTCAAAGCGGTACGAATACGCATAGAAAACTCCTTCTGAGGCGGGGGGCTTGGTGCCCACCGCCCGCTTCTCATGAAGATCGGCACCATGCAACGCCTATCGCCGCGATTGCAACAGTCGATTTAAAACAGTGTGAATTTCGCAACTTATAGGGGCGGGCTTGGGAAGCCTTCGGCGGCGGTCCGAAACCGTTTTCGGCGGTTTACTCGTGGCCCCAGGGCGCGGGCGGGGCGGGGATCGGCTGCGAGAGGTCGAAACTGACGCGGAAATCGCGCGCATGGGCGCCCTCGCGCATCAGCCGGTAGGCGAAAACCGGGCTCTCGGCGCCCGCCGGATCGACCGCTACGCGCCAGACATTGGTGACCGAGACACCCAGCCCCTCGCGCTCGAACATCGCCACGCTCTCGGCATCGACGGGGAAGTCCTGCACCCGCGCGCTGCCCGGGGTGGCGGTGTCGCCGCCATACATGGTGACCGCATCTTCGCCGCCGTCCTCGTGGCGGTGGTCGTGCTTGAGGCGCAGGCCTTCCGCAGTGCGGGTGATGAGCCAGGTGCGGCTGCGGTTCCAGCTGCCGTCGGCTTGGCGGATGTGGAAGGGGATCGCGATCCGCTCGTCCGAACATTCGCGGACATGCATCGCCATCTCCATCCCGCGCATGTCGGCGTCGGCTTCCTCGTTGCTGGTCAGCCCGCCGGCATAGGCCTTGCCGCAATGGCTCGATAGCGCGGCCCAGAATTCGTCCTGCGGGCTGGCCGCGGCCGAGGCGGCGGTGTCGGACGCGCCGGTCGCGCAGGCGGCGAGCGCCACGACGGGGGCGAGAGCGAGGCCGAGGGCGATACGGCTGATGGGGCTGGTCATGCGACTGCTCATGCGGCTGGGGTGCCACAGCGCGCGCCGCCTGACCAGCGCCGCGCATCGTTTCGGAACGGGCGGCGGTGCCGTCCATTGATTCGGGGACACCCCCAAAGGAGGCCAAGACCATGACCGACCCCGTCCCAGATACCAAACCCTCGACCCGCTGGTTCTGGGTGCTCGCGCTCGTCCTGCTGGCGGTCGCGGTGGTGATCTTCGTCTTCAACGCCGATGGCGACGAGGAACTCGAGACCGTCCCCGACTATGCGACCACCACGACCGAGGAGCGGCTCAACACCGATCTGGGAACCGCACCGCTGGAAGAAGGCATCGACGAAGTCCGCGGCGCCGAGGACCTGACTGTCGAAGACGGCGAAGTGGTGCGCGAGCCGACAGCCGAATAACGCGAAAACGTTTCGCGAATTGCGCCCCGGCCCTTTGCGGCTGCGCCCACATTGGCTAAGCGCCTGCCTTCCAGCGACCAGAGGGCAGGCGTTTTCCATGAGCGAAGGCGAGACGAACAGGACAGGCCTGCACGCCAAGGCGGAAGTGCTGATCGAGGCGCTGCCCTATTTCCAGCGCTATGCCGGGCGCACCTTCGTGGTCAAATACGGCGGCCACGCCATGGGCGACGAGAAGGCAGCGCGCGAATTCGCGAGCGACATCGTGCTGCTCAAGGCGGTCGGGATCAACCCGGTGGTGGTCCATGGCGGCGGGCCGCAGATCGGCGCGATGCTGGCCAAGCTCGGGGTCGAGAGCCGCTTCGTCGACGGCTTGCGCGTGACCGACAAGGCCACCGCCGAGATCGCCGAGATGGTGCTCTCGGGCGCGATCAACAAGCAGCTGGTCGGCTGGATCGCACGCGCCGGCGGGCGCGCGATCGGGCTCTCGGGCAAGGACGGCAATCTGGTGACCGCGACCAAGCTCGAGCGGACCACGCGCGATCCCGGCAGCCTGATCGAGCAGGCGCTCGATCTCGGCTTCGTCGGCAGCCCGACCCATGTCGACACCGCGGTGATCGACACCGTCAGCGCCAGCGGCATGATCCCGATCATCGCCCCGATCGGCGCGGGCGAGGACGGGCACACCTACAACATCAACGCCGACACCTTCGCGGGCGCGCTGGCCTCGGCGCTCGGCGCGGCGCGGTTGCTGCTGCTCACCGATGTCCCCGGGGTGCTCGACAAGCAGGGGCAATTGCTCTCCGACCTCACGCCCGAGGATATCGCCGGCCTGCGCGCCGACGGCACCATCAGCGGCGGGATGATCCCCAAGCTGGAGACCTGCGTCCACGCGGTCGAGGCGGGCTGCGAGGCCGCGGTGGTGCTCGACGGGCGGGTCCCGCACGCGATGCTGCTCGAATTCTTCACCGCCAGCGGCGCGGGCACGCTGATCAGGACCGCAGCCAATGGCGGCGGTGCGGCAAGAGGCAGCATGACTTGAGCGAGCCGGACTTGAGTCTGGCGCGGGCCGTCTCGGCCCTCTAGGACAGGCCGCAACTCACAAACGGACGGAACACCATGCAGGCGCTCTACACGATCTACGAAATCATCGCGATGCTGACCAATGTGCTGGTGATGCTGATCATCATCCAGTTCGTGATCGGCCTGCTGTTCGCCTTCAACGTGGTGAACAGCTCGAACGAATTCCTCGCCAGCTTCTACAATGCGATCAACCGGCTGCTCGAGCCGGTGCTGCGGCCGATCCGCAACGTGCTGCCCAGCACCGGGACGATCGACTTCTCGCCGCTGGTGCTGATCATCCTGCTCAACATCGTGTTGATCGTCCTCGGCTCGTTGCTCAGAGGCTGACGGTGGCGGCCGAGCGGATCGACGGAAAGGCCTTCGCCGCCGGTTTGCGCGAGCGGGTCGGCGCGCAGGCGGCGGAATTCGCGAGGGCTGCCGGGCGCAAGCCGGGGCTCGCGGTGGTGCTGGTCGGCGAGGACCCGGCGAGCCAGGTCTATGTCCGCAGCAAAGGCAAGGCGACGCTCGAGGCCGGGATGAACGGCTTCGAGCATCGGCTCGAGGACAGCGTCGGACAGGACGAACTGCTGGCGCTGGTCGGGCAGCTCAACGCCGACCCGGCGGTCGACGGCATCCTGGTCCAGCTCCCGCTGCCCGCGCATATCGACGAGCAGGCGGTTATCGCCGCGATTGCTCCCGACAAGGATGTCGACGGCTTCCATGTCATCAGTGCCGGGCGGCTCGCGGTCGGTCAGCCGGGCTTCGTCCCCTGCACGCCGCTTGGCTGCATGATGCTGCTCACCGACCGGCTCGGCGATTTGTCGGGGCTGGAAGCGGTGGTGATCGGGCGCTCCAACATCGTCGGCAAGCCAATGGCGCAGCTGCTGCTGGGTGCCAATGCCACCGTCACCATCGCGCACAGCCGGACCAAGGACCTGCCCGATGTGGTGCGCCGCGCGGATATCGTGGTGGCCGCGGTCGGACGGCCCGAGATGGTCAAGGCGGACTGGCTCAAGCCCGGCGCGACGGTGATCGACGTCGGGATCAACCGCCTGCCGCCGGGCGTGAGCGAGGGTGGGGGCGAGACCAAGGGGCGGCTGGTCGGCGATGTCGACTACGAAGCTGCGAGCGAGGTCGCGGGCGCGATCACTCCGGTGCCGGGCGGGGTCGGACCGATGACGATCGCGGTGCTGCTGAGGAACACGCTGGTCGCGGCCTATCGCAACGCGGGGCTCGAACTGCCCGAGGGCGCGCTGTGATTCGCGCCGCAGCTATCCTTGCCTGCCTGGCGCTGGCCGGCTGCTCGGGCGGGCCGCCTCCGGTGCGCTATTCCGACGGCTTCATGCGGAACGTCCGCAACACCGCCAATCCCAGCACCGTGGCCGCGACCGAGATCGCCTTTGCGCGCGCGGCGCGCGACGACGGGCAATGGACCGCATTTCGCCGCTTCCTCGCCGATGGCGGGGTGATCCACGGACGCAACGGCGTGATCGACGCCGCGGGTTTCCTCGCCACACAAAGCGATCCGCCGGCCGCGGTCCAGTGGACCCCGCTCGCGGTCTGGTCGAGCTGCGACGGACAGCTGGCCGTCACCCAGGGCAAGTTCGCGGAGCCCGATGGCAGCTGGGGCTATTACGTCACGGTGTGGGAGCGCCAGCGCAACGGGACCTATCGCTGGTCCTACGACATGGGCGCCCCCGATACCGCGCTGACCGAGCGCGAGAACCGCGACCGCGAGCCGCAGTCCGAGGATGACTCGACGGTCATCGTCGTCCAGGCGATCCCGATGATCCAGGGCGAGGTCGCCGATTGCCGCGCCGATGCCGCAGCGGCGACGGGTCCAGCGTGGCCCGATGCCGCAGCGGCGACGGGTCCAGCGTGGCCCGACGCCGCCGGCGCGACCACCGGCGTTGGCATCTCGCGCGACGGCTCGCTGGCCTGGCGCTGGGTGCAAGGCGCCGATGGCCGGCGGATGTTCGCGGCGCAGCAATGGCGCGGCGGAGCATGGGAGCCTGCGCTCGACTTCGCCGTCACCGCCGAGGGCCGGGTCGATCCGCAATGAACGAGCTTTTCGTCTCCGCCTTCATCACGCTGTTCGTGGTGATCGATCCGCCGGGCTGCGCGCCGATCTATGCCGGGCTGACCAAGGATGCGAGCGCGCTCGAGCGCCGCAACATGGCGATCCGCGCGAGCGTCATCGCGCTGGCGATCCTGCTCGGGTTCGCGCTGTTCGGCGAGCAATTGCTCGGCGCGCTGCATATCCAGCTCGACAGCTTCCGGATCGCGGGCGGGCTGATGCTGTTCTGGATCGCCTTCGAGATGGTGTTCGAGAAGCGCACCCAGCGGCGCGAGGAGCGCGCGGAGAAGATCGCCGCCTCCGAGGTCGAGGATGTCTCGGTCTTCCCGATGGCGATGCCGATGCTGGCGGGTCCCGGCGCGATCGCGGCGATCATGCTGCTGATGAACGAGGCGAGCGATCTCACCGATCAGCTGATGGTGCTCGGCGCACTGGTGGCGGTGCTGGCGATCACCATGGCGGCGCTGGTCGCCGCGGGGCCGCTGATGCGGCTGTTCGGCGATCAGGTCGAGGCGGTGGTGACCCGCCTGCTCGGCGTGCTGCTCGCCGCGCTGGCGATGCAATATGTGATCGACGGGCTCAAGGGCAGCTTCGGGCTCTAGAGCGCGATGACAGAGAAGGGATTTCGCTTCCCTTCTTCTCCCCTCCCTATGGGGAGGGGCCGGGGGTGGGGGTACCACGCAAGAAGCTTCGAGCGCCGAACACCCCCACCCTGCCTCCCGCTCAAGGGGGAGGGGCAAAGCTGGTCAATCTAAAACCATCAGGCTCGAGCCCCGGCTGCCACCACGCTTATTGCAGCGTCACCTTGTCATCGCCGCCATCGCGCAGCGCGAAGAACTGCATCAGCTGGATCAGCAGCTCGCAGCGGCTCGAGAGATCATCCGCCTCGAGCAGCGCTTGCTTGGCGGCGACATCGAAGGGCGCGATCTGCGAGACGCCGTTGACCAGCGCCTCGTCGTCGAGCCGTTCGACCGATTCCCAGTCGACGCTGTAGCCCTGGATATCGGCGAAGCGCCGGGCTTCCTGCTCGAATCCGGCGCGTTCGACGCTCGAGAGATAGGCATCGCGCGCATCGACGATCGGCTCGCCCTCGACCTGGCGGAACGGGGTCGAGACCTCGAGTTCGCGCAGCAGCCGGAAGCGGCTCTCGCCCTCGAGGATGAGATTGTAGCGCCCGTCGTCGAGCGCCTCGACCTCGCCGATCCGGCCGATGCAGCCGACCGAATAGAGCGGCGCATGGTCGCCGCCGCGCAGCGGCTGGATCAGCGCGATCCTCCGGTCGCGCGCCAGCGCGTCGCTGGTCATCGCGCGGTAGCGTTCCTCGAAGATATGCAGCGGGAGCTGCAGTCCGGGGAAGAGGATCGCACCGGGAAGCGGGAAGATCGAGAGCCGCATGCGCGCCGCTTCGCTCAGCCGAACAGCAGGCGCGAGAGACGGCGACGGGTGGCGACCACCCAGGGATCTTCCAGACCCACCGCCTCGAAGATCTGCAGCAGCTTGGCCTTTGCGGCGCCTTCGTTCCACTCCAGATCGGCTTCGATCATGGCGAGCAGTTCGTCCGCGGCGGCATCGCGCTGACCCGCGGCGAAGGCGGCTTCCGCATAGGCGAGCCGGTCTTCCATCGCCCCGCCACCCGCTTTCTCGCGCAGGGCAATGAGTTCGCCTTCGTCGGGGGCATTTGCGGCCAGTTCGACCGCGCTGCGTGCCGCCTCGATCTGGGCGTCGCCGATCAGCGCCGGGTTCTGGTCAGCGGCAGCAAGCGCCGTCTTCGCTTCTTCGATATGTCCGGCTTCGACCAGCGACCGGATCAGTCCGGCCATCGCCGCCGGATTGTCGGGCGCCATTTCGGTCACCTGCGCGAAAATGCCCACGGCGCGCTCGGCATCGCCCTCGGACAGCACCTGCTCGCCCATGGCGACGAATTGCGCGACATCCTGCTGCTGCTTCGCGGCCGAGTCGCCCGCGCCCTCGCCGATCGGCAGCTTCTCGAGCAATTGGTCGAGCATCTGCTTGAGCTGGCTCTCGCCGCGCGCGCTCGTCAGATCGGCGACCGGCTGGCCCTGGAACATCGCATAGACCGTGGGGATCGAGCGGACCTGGAACTGGCTGGCGATGAATTGTTCCTCGTCGACATTGACCTTGGCCAGCACCACGCCCTTGTCGGCATATTCGCCCGCGACCTTCTCGAGCACGGGGGTCAGCGCCTTGCACGGCCCGCACCATTCGGCCCAGAAATCGAGGATCACGAGTTTCGCCATCGAAGGTTCGACCACCTCGGTCCGGAACCGGTCGACGGCCTTCTGTTCGTCGATGCTCAGAGCCATGCTCGCCACGTGCGCGTCCTTTCGAAAAGCGGGAATTTCCTGCGCCCCATGTGGGGCCTCGCGCGCCAATGTGAAGCCCGGAGGCGGGAAGGGCAAGGACGCGATTTTTGCCTTGCGTGGGTGGGGTACCGCTGCTAATCGCGCGCCTCCCACCGACGGTTCGACCGTTCGGAAGCGTCAGTGAGCGGGCGTAGCTCAGGGGTAGAGCACAACCTTGCCAAGGTTGGGGTCGGGCGTTCGAATCGCCTCGCCCGCTCCATCGTTTCCAACACTTACGTGGGTTTCCGCCTTCGGGCGGCCGGTCATAGGTAACCGGCAAGGTAACGAATGTCGGTGCATCGCCTGTCATGGCACAGGCAAGTTCGTCACCATAAAGCCTTGGGCCGCGCGCCCCCTTGAGGCTCAGGTGCCTCTTGCCATCGCATTCACGCGCGTGGCGGCCGAATCCTTCACGAGTAGCTATAGATGCTGGGGTGCTGGATTGCGAGGAGCTCCGCGGACATACATCCTTCCCCCAGCGCCGGACTAAGGTTGACCGACCTGAACTCTATGCCCCTTTTCCCGATCATCGTATTTGACAAATCACCTCGCCGCTCTGCACTTGGCTTCCGAACGAAGTGTGGGAGTGAGTGGTGGTTGCTTGGGGTCCGATAACAACAGACGATGCACTTGAGGCGCTAACCAATGCGCTAAAGCCATTATGCGGAGTGCAGGTAAAATATCTTCAGTTTCCGGCTGATATCGCCCTAGAGATTGAGCCTTCCCAAGTAGGAACCATCGTCGGTACTTTGACCGACCTTCTATTGCCGCGCATTGCGCTTGAGCAGGGAATAGGTCTCGTCAAAGCTCCTGGCCTGCTTGGGGATCGAGAAGGCTACCCCGATTTCGTCCACGAGTCAGGATACAATGTCGAGCTAAAGGGCGCTTTCCGAGACAATCCGAAAGTACCTATGAAAAGACCGCCCACACCTCGCGAACCGTCGGCACGCCTTACACAAAAGGTGACGGTGAAAAACGTTGACGTAGAAAAGGATGCTCTACTTGTCCTTGTCTACGAACTTGAACCTGTGAAAGAAGATACCTCGCTGCTTTCGCCAACAATCGTAGATCTCGGTCTCTTCCCCGTGATCGAATGCATCAATGCCCGTGATCACCGCATGGCAAGCGGCGGCGGGCGCTGGTTCGGAAACTACGAAACACCAACTATTTTGAGCCGGGCTGGCAAGAAAGCCCAAACGGAAGGCGCGGCGCTTAACGAAGAGCGGTACGGTCGAAAGGAGAGCGAAGGTTGGCACTTCAACGAAGATACCAACTTCGGGAAGTTGAAGCGCATTCCTTACCGACCGCTACAGGAATTTTTGAAGCGGGCCGGATGCAAATTTTCGGCGACAGGTAGTTATCCCGCCCCTTGGTCAATGTCTAAGCAGGACGAAGAGCTCGCGTTGGCCCTCGATGTGCCTTCGGAGGATGGCGGCGACCTTCTCACTGACCTCGACACCTAGGAACTCGTCCTCAACCGGAGAACTCAAAAGGAGGTCGATGCTGACTCGAGGATGGTGCCCCCCGGTTGCTGCCGCTGTCAGCATTCCTTGAATGGGTTCACTCAAGAGCCAAGCGACCAGCCCAGCGATATTGCGGTTCTCGACCTTTGAGCGAAGCACAAAGAACTCAGTCGAGCAATATAGCTGATCCACTCCCAGCAACTCACATGTACCTGGAGGAATGAACGTAACTTGCCGCAAATAAGGTCGAAGGCGCGATATAATCACGTCCCCATCCCTTACCACTTTCTTCGCGCTCGTTCGGCCCGAAATTGGATCGCCAAGAATTGTAAGATCAAGCAACCCTTCGCGAGCATTCCCAGTGTCGAGCACAAATCTTGTGCCCTCTGGGGGCACCTGTGTTTTGGCAATGGAGTTTACTACCTCGCTTAAGAGGGTATCGCCCTTCAATTGGCTGGCCGTCTCGTTAGCGAGCCAGTGCTCAGGAGACAGGCTAAAGTCATCTCCAGTCTCTAAGAATGAACGGGTTATCGAACGCACATTACGCTCCTAATTTCGGGTGCGATCTGGTCGAGATCATGATCTAGCGCCTGATAGGCCGGTGCATCAGGGTCGGCCTTGGCCCGATATGCAGGGGAGCCGTTGCTCGTCTTTCCCGCCAAGTCCGAACGATAGAAATGGACCTCGGCATGATAGGGAGAAAGCGCAGGAGGTTGTTTCACAGCGAAAATTACCGCCGCCTTTTGTGACGTGTAAGGCAAAAAAGTATATCGGTGGAGGCTTACGACAGCGCGAATTTCGCTGTTCTTGCCGAGCCATAGACGCACATCGCGAAATACCCTGCTACTGATCTTGTTGTCTGGCAGGACGATTGCCAATCTCCCGCCAACCTTCAGGAGGCGGATGCAACGCTCGATAAAAAGCACGTCGCGCTCAAGCCGTTTTCCAGTAGCCCTTGCGACATCGTAGGCGTTCGCGAAGGACTCAGCAGACACATCGCCAGCGAATGGAGGGTTCGTCAATATCACGTCGAAACCGACGAAGTCCGGCCCCATTAAGTCCTCGATAGTTTCCTCAGATTCAGCCAGCAGTGTCTGTTCCGGGAGCCGCAAGCTGTCGACTTGATCCACCTTGATTGCTCCATTTGCCCCAATAAGCGAAACGACTTTTGCGACTTGGCAAGCTCTGTGCGAATAATCGAAGCCATAGAGTTCCGCCGATTGCTTGTACTTGGCGTTGCCGTAGGAATGCGTCGCCTTCAAAAATGCCGCGCTGCCACAAGCGGGGTCACACACCATTTCGCCGGGCTTGGGGTCAACCGCTTCAACGCACATATCAATCACATGGCGCGGGGTGAAATATTGCCCCTTGTCGGCTTTATAAGATCGGCTGGTGAGCTGCTCGAAGGCTTGGTCAAGAGCTGTAAAATCTTGCCCCCGAATACTGGCCGTTCCAAAAACTCTGCGGACTTCTTCGAAGATCGCGTCAGGAGTTTGTAACTCGATTACCCCATCGAGGATAAACGCAATTTCTGGCCCGTGCTTGGCGAGCAGTGCATCGCATTCAGACTTGTCAGGCAAATCCGCTTGGCCCTCCCCCTCGGCAAAATACTTCGCGAGTATCAGTCGGATTATCTCGTAAAATTCATCGACCCCGCTATTGGCCATTATGACCTCTTGCATGCGCCGAATACGCGAGACAAAATCTGCTCCGTGATGATGACGTTTAGCCATGTGACGAGTGACTACCTTTCATTGATGACCTAGGTCACTATCGCTCTTCAGTCACCAAACGGCAATAGCTGCCTAGAGTTATCCCGGCTTGAACCGACTTGCATCTGCACCCGCGTACCCGTGGTACCAGTCGATTGGGCAGGCCCTCTCTTTCGAAGGGTCGCTCCATCGGAGGCAGAGACCACAGGTTCGAGTCCCGTCGGGCGCGCCAACATTCTTAAGTGCTTAGATGACTTTAGCGGTAAACCGCCCCATCAGGGGGCGATCGCTCGGGGGTTCTCGTGCCAACGCTAACGCGTGGGTATTGCCGGTGAAGCTCAAGCGGGCGCGGCACCGCTTGCGGCCACGGGCACGGCCGCCCCGGCCGTACGGCGCGCGCCAATCAACTCCAATGCATCCGTGACAATCACCTTCAATTCGTCAGGATCGACGCCCTTTTTGGGCATCACGTCCGCATCGTCCCCGTGGTGATTTTCACAGGTTGCGGAGTTGAGCGCATCCATACGATCACGCACCCCGTCGCAAGGATGCGTGCCCACGTGATGGTCAATGTCCCACACCATCTGGCCGAGGTTCCGGTTGTGCGGGAAATAAGCAGTGTATGAGCGCCGGAAGTGCGTTTCGATCACCTGCCGGACGTGAAGAACGATGTCGTCCGGGTCGCCCTGCCGGTCATCGGCGTAAGCAAGGAGCTTGTCGAGGCGCTTGGAGTGATCCGAGCGGCAAAGGTCCGTCAGGCGCACGTGCTTCGCGGCTGTCCACTCGTCCCCGTCGCTGTACTCCATATGGTAGGACGCCTTGGTGGCGTTCCCGCACAGCCTCTCGACGTCTCTCAGGAAATACTCGTCATGGGATAGGACGATGAGTTGAAGGCATCGCCTGCAAAGCTCCTTAATCGCCTCCACTGTCTTGCCGCGACGGTGGTGGTTTCACGGTATGCAGGGAGCATCGCCCGGGCGCGCAGCTCGAGCAGGCGGTCCGAATACTTGCGGACGGTGCCGACGATCTTCTCCTTGTGGCGGCCTCCGAAGATGGGCTCCTCCCAGCCTTCCTGCGCGCGGCGGTACAGCTCGTGTTCGATGCTGGCCTCGGCAGCCTCGACCGCTTCTTGCCACTGTGCGGCAAATTCGGGGTCCCGGTCCCGCTCGTCCTTAAATGTCTGCACCGCGCCGTACCGTCCGCTGGCGCGCGGGCTGGCGGCTCGGGCGGCCCGGACGAGGATGCCGTGCAGGCGGAGCTCGCTCAGAAAGGCTTTCTTGCGGCGGTCGGTCAATTTCATGGCCGAACGATAGCTGGCGAAGCCAACGGAACGAACGGCGAAGCGTTGATAAATTAAAATGTGATGAAAAGTGTTAAATATTGTTGACGCAACTTGCGCCGATGTTAGGATGTCTCTATCGAATCAAGGAGACCAGCAATGCCAATTAGACCGCGACTGACGAAGGGAAGAGAGGGTTTCGGCAAGCGTGTCGCGTGGGAACGCTCGCAAAAGGGATGGACCCTAGCCGATCTCGGCCGTGAGGTTGGGGTTTCCGGGACCTGTGTTTGGAATTGGGAGGAAGGCAACACGCATCCCCGTCCGGGAAGCCTGACCCGATTGGCAAAGGCATTAGACGTATCGGCCGAGCACCTGCTCGAGGGAGAGGAAGTGGTCGAGGCGGTGGCCGCCAATGATGATCGCAACTCGCGCGATCCGGACGCTCCGGTGTCGCTGGCGGACTTAATCAGCGGCTCACGTGAAGCTATAGCTCACGCGGCTGGCTTGCCTGCCTCTAAGGTGCGGATCACGCTCGACTACGGCGACTAAGCCCTGGTGGCGACGATTCGGCAACACGAAGGGGAAACAGATTGCGCCATCAACTGACCGGGAACTCCGGCCTGTACCACGTCGCACGGGAGCTATCCCGGCGCGGATGGCACGTCATGCCTACGGTGCGGAATGCGCGAGGCGCGGACCTCTATGCCGCCAGCGACGACGAGGCCACCGTCCTGCCCATACAGTCGAAGGCCCTGTCGAAGCGCTCGGCCGTTCCGCTGGGTAGCTCGCTCGATAACCTCCGCTCCCCTTGGTGGATCGTTACGCTGAATGCCAACTCGATCTCGCCCACCTGTTATATCCTGACTCTCGAGGAAGTACGGCGGCTTGCAGTTCGGAATGTAAACGCGAGTGGGCAAGTGTCGCACTGGCTGGAGCCAAAAGTGTACGCATTGCCCGACTTCGAAGAGGCGTGGCACCGACTCGGAAACCCGAGTGACATCCCGGATTTAGCAGCTCTCCCTGTACAGCCGGTCGAAGGCGACTGAATCGACTACGCCTCCGAACATCTCGCGTGCGGCAGGTGAGAGTGCCACCCCCGGGTCAATCTGTGCTTGCTTACGGCTAAGCGTTACGATGAAGCGTTTGTTGCCTGCATAGCCGCCCATCCTGTTCTTCGAGTTGACAAGCCCGCAGACGACATCGGGATTTGCCGCGCTCGTGGCGACGTCTTCAAACTGTGCTGATTCAGGGTCGCTCAACGTGGCACGAACGATCTCCTCAGCTTCGGATGCTCCACTATCAGCACAAGCCCCGACCGCCACGATGAGGAGAATTGGTAAGGCGGCTTTCACGATGCCCGCCTTTCATAGGCAAGTTGCATCAACTCGCGCAGAAGATCGACCTTGCTCTTGACCTGTTCCTTGGTCAGGCGAAGGCGGTAGGTGCTCCACCGCTTGTTGTATTCGAGCGTCTCAATTCCAGCCTCTTCGATCTTCGCGTCGAATTCCTCTGTTTGCGGCAGCTTCACGTCGAGATTGAGATGGCTCTTCTTCGGGCGAAACGTAACAAAATTGTACGGCTGGCCGTCGCGAGACAAACCTATGTAAAATTTGTTGTACTTCAATTCGAGAGATGGGTCGAACTGCCGGACAATGCCGAGCAGATCATCCGCGAGCGTAACCGTTCCCTTCGTCGCGCGCTTTTCCCAATATGCTCTGTCGGTCGGCGCGGCCTCCGCATCTTCGTCCTCATCGACAAGACCGCGCGACATTTCGTCCATAACGGTCGTAAACACGAGGGTCACATGCTCACCGATACGCAAAGCCTGCATCTGGATCGCAATAAGGGGTATCGTACCGTTGAACAGCGATATGACGTTCAAGAACCGGCTTGTAATGTCTTCAGCGACGATAACGGCGCAGTGGTCGTATTGGGGATACCGCTTCCGCTCTATATCCCAGTATTCTATGGTGCGGATGATATGCGCCTCGTCCGTCGATCAAAGCTGCAACTCGACCTCGTAGCGACGCTTGGTATCGGCATCTTGCAGCAGCAGATCAAGACGGCCCGCGCGAGGGTGTATGCGTTCCTGATCTCGAAGGACGAGATCGCCTAGGCCTATAATGGACGGGTCGTCGGCGATGAGCTGTTGAACCCACTTTTCTGAATATTCGGGATGTGTCCGCAACAACAGACGTTCCGGTTTTACATAGCCCTTTGTCACATATGCCCCCTGACATTTTCGAATGTCGTAATGAAGCACTCTGCCTACCACCAGCTATTTGGATCCACCAGTGCCGGGCGCGGCGCGCACAAGGCGTACCGTATCGGCGGCCGGAGCCCTTGCGGGTGACCTCGAACTGCGCGCGGTGATGCCGGGGCCATCGAAACGTGGACGAAGGCCCCGGCCGCCTGGACCTCGAGGAGGTTAGGCGCTTCATTCCGCCGATTGCGGCGCGGGCGTGGCGAAGGCCTTGGTTGCCTCTTCGATGGCCAACAGGGCGAGGGCGGCGGGTCGATGTTCGGTGTCGTACATCTGGTCAATGTTTTCTGGCCAATCCGCGCGGCGCCAAAGCATCTGATCGAGCGCGTATCGAGTCAGCGCGGCGATCTGCGCCAGCACATCAGGCACGGCCCAAGGGTAGTCGCCCTGCTCCACGAACAGGCGTGCGGTGCGGAACGCGATGGCCGCTCCGCCGCTTCCCTCAAAGGAGCACGGTTGCCCGTGCGTGGCGTCATCACGCGCCATGCCGGTCTCGAGCTCCTCGATCAGGTGTTCGACATCCGCGTAACCCCAATCATCGAAGCAGCCATGGCGGGCGGCCGCCTCGCGGGCAGCCTCCTCGTCCATTCGCGCGCTCCATTCATCGGGCGAGAGCGGGGTTGGCTGGCCGCCGGGCGCGGCGATCTCCTCGCCCCGTGTCATGCCGCCGCCCCTACGTGTTGCTCGAATAGCGCGGTGCGGTCCGCCTCATACCAAGGCTCGACCGCGAAGAGCACAGCATCAAGGGCCTGTTGAATCCGCACGTCCTCGATCAGAACGGAGTGGTCGATATGCTCCATCAACCAGCCAATCTCGGCTAGCACCTCGGCAACGTCCTCGTCACTGGGATGGTTGCGCTTCTTCTCGCGCAGCCACTCAGCTGCGGTCACGGTCCTGATCTTCATCTTCAGTCTCCTTTTCCTCACCGCCGATTGGTGGTGCGTGGAGTAGATGGCAGGAAGGCCCCCGCGCTGGCGATTATGCGAATGCCGTACGGTGCTGCCCGGCGGCCGGGAGACCTTGCCGGTTACCTTGGCAAATGGTGATGCAGCGAAAGGCCCAAGGAACGGTGGCGCGACGGCGTGGGGGCCCGATCCTCCCCTAGGTTAGGGTCGATGGCATTGGGGCCGATCTCGCGCCCGCGCGCGCGGGGCCAAACGGCGGCAACGGCGGGCGGCAGACCACATCGCCCAGACAAATGCCCAACAAGACGGCTCGACCCGTCTGCGGAGCCTCGACCCGTCTGCTGGAGAGCCACAGAAATACTGGCGGCAGACGGCTTAGACGGGTTAGACGGGTTAGAGAGAGGTTTAGAGAATAAGCGAGACCTCCGCCTCCGAGCCTCCTCTTGGGCTCCCTTTCGCGCTGAATTGCCGCGCGACCCGTCTAGCCGTCTAACCCGTCTGCGGTCCAAGAAACGCGTGGTTTCGGGCAGCGCTAACCCGTCTGCGGACCCGTCTTGCCCGGGATCAGTACGGTGCGGCATTCGCCCACGTCGCCTCCGAGCCGTCCTCGGGCTCATCGAAGTCCCACGCGCCGAAGGCCTTGCGCCACCGCTTGCGGAGGTCGGCAAGCGGTGGGAATACCCAGCCGCGCCAATAGTCGCCCGCCTGCTGGTGCTTGTAATTCTCGAAGCCCCACTCCCGGAGGAAGGCCCCGAGACGAGCATCGGACACATTGCGAAGCGCGGGACTGGATTGCCGCAACAGGTCATAGAGCCCAGCATACCCGTCGCGCCTATCGCGCTCGCTGGTGTCCTGCGGCCCCGGCCGCCCGTCGCGCCGGTCTCGGCCATTTGATGCGCGGACGTTGAGCTCGGCCCCGTTCGGTGACTGCCCGGGGATAATCCCCGCCTCGATCACGTCCAGCAGCCATTCCTCCATCGGCTTCAGCGTCTTGATCTTCTGTTCACGCAAGGCGACCGTCTGCGGCACGTCGAGACGCGGATGCCAGTTGCCGAGGTCCATCGCCAACAGGTCATGCAGGAAGGCCTCGAGGCCGCCGTTGTCGATCTCCTTGTTCAGAGCGACCCACCACTGCACCCGTTCGTCAGTCTCGGGGCTTCCCGGCGGGAAGGCCTTGTCGGGCGACACGTTGAACACGGCGAAGCGGCGCTCGTCCGCGCTGGCGGAGACAACCCACTCGTCATTCGATGCGATGATGACCTTGAGCCGGTTGCGCGACGGGAAGGGGTCTACGCCCTTCGGCTCGATCATGATGTTCGGCTCGGTGATCAGGCTTTTGATGATGCCCTCGGCCTTGCTCTCACCGCGCGCCAGTGCCTCGTCCGCGAACAACAGGCAGCAATCGTGCAGCGGCTTGTTGAAGTTGGAGGTCATCGTGTGCGAGCTGGCGATGGTCGTGCCGTGCTGGCCGAATATCCGGCTCATAAGGCGGCCGAAGGTGCTCTTGCCGGTCCCCTTGCCGCCCCGAAGGACTAGCGCCACCTCCGCCCGCCGTTCGGGGCGCTGCACCGCATATGCCGCCCATCGCAAGAGGTACTCGGCCCCGTCGCGATCTCCGGCAGCGAGAACGTCCTCGATCAATTCTCGTAACAGGGGCCATTCGCCCGCGCGCGGCTGGATGGCGAGGCCGCGCCAGATGTTGTACTCGAGCCGGTCGTCAACCTCCTCGTTCGGCCGGAACACGACACTGCGATACTGACGCCGGAGGGGATGCTCGAGCCACCACTTCCCGGCGGGGGTGTAGGTGGGGTTGCCCTCCTTGGTCTTGCCTGTCTGGACGCGGACATTCAGGTAGCGGTTCTTGAAGTCAGTGAAGGATTGGACGACCATCTCCTGTCGATTGGGGTCCACCTCGCTCGGCTGCCAAGAGACGACGCGACAGGCGTTGCCGTAGGACATGATCACCGCATGGTCCGCATTCAGTCGGGCGAGCATCGGCTCCTCGACCTCGGCCCGCGCCCGTTCAATCTGGCGAGCGGCATACGCTAAATGTCCGCCCTTCTGGGCGAGGGTGTGGCCCGATATTCCGAAGTCCGGGTCCAGCAGCACGGCGGCGATCTGTTCGTTGCTGCATCCGGCGCGGACGAGCTCGCAGCAGACCGCAAAGGTGACCTCCGAGCGCGAATTGTACCGTTGCGCGTCTTCGGGGTCATCGCCCTGAACAATGAGCATTCGGGTCCGGTTGGTCACGGCCTCGGGGAGCTCGTCTAGGTCACGCAGGCGGGGTGGCGCGCCCTCGAGCTGTACCCTCGCCTGTCCGGTTGTCGGAGCGGCATTCCTAGGTGGCGCGGCGGTGAACTCGCCCAAGCCATAGACCCGGTCATCATGCCGCTCGATTATCGAGGCAAGGACCGGCACTCGTCCAGCATCCCGCTTCTTCTTGTTGGGCTGGTTGATCGTCCCGGCAAGGCGCATCACCCGGGAACAGTCTTGGCAGTTATCGGCCTTGAAGAGGGGGCGGTCCGGGAAAGCGCGTTCGTGCTGCTCGTTGAGCGTGAGCGCAATCTGTTCGTTATATCGCTCCGCACCGGGGACGCCCATCTCGGCCATGCTGGTGGCGACCGACCGGCGAATGTCGTGCGGCGTCCAATGCTCGAGTGGCTCGAGCCCCTCCTCCTCCGCGCGCTGGGCGAGGATGCGGTCGAGCCGGGCCTTGCCCTTCGAGTACCCGCTCACCGGCGTCTTGCCAGCGGTCGAAGAGAACAGGAACTTGCCCCCGAGGTCCGGGAGGCTGTCGAGGATGGCGACGGCAGGGGGCGAGAGATAGAAGGTGTGGCCCCGGCGGCTCTTGTGCTTCGAGGGTGGCACGATGACAGCGGGAACGGTCTCCTCGTCATCCATGTCGAGCTTGACCTCCTTCCGCCAGCCGCGTTCCATTTCCCCGATCTCGGCCCGGCGCTGGTCGGTGAGGATGAGCATCCGGTACATTGGACCGAAGGGATAGCCGAGGTTCTTGTCCTTGTCCCCGTCCGCGCAGGCGTCCCATATCAGGCGGAGCTCCTCGAGCGACAGGACCCGCTCCCGCTCGACATATACCTCGTCCCGGTCGAGCCGCGTGATTGGGTTGGACTGGATCAGCTCCCGGTCGATTGCCCAATGGAAGAGCTTGCTCAGGTGCTTGCGCATCTCGATCACGGCCGCCCGGCCGCGCTTCCCGCCGACATCGTCCAGCAGCGCGTGAATGTCGGCGCGGGAGATGCTCGCCAGTTCCCGGCCGTGCCACTTCTCGAGCTCGGGCTTCTCGAGCCAGTTGCGGGCGAGGTCCTCCCGGCCCTTGCGCTTCGCGTACTCGTCAATGAAGCGATCTATCAGCGCCTCGACCGAGCGGGCGGACCGGCCGGAGGCCTCCTCCTTCCGTTGCTCGGCAAAATCATCACCGTTGGCGGCGGCCTCGAGGACTTCGAGCGCCAGCTTCCGGGCATCGCGGTAGGACTTGAAGGGCTCCTCAAGGGTGTAGCGCCGGGTCTTGCCTTTCCCGGGCCGTCCGCGCTTGCCCACGGGACCGGCCCCGGCGACACGGTACACGACGCACCAACTCTTGTTCCCCTTCGAGGTGACCCGGAGCCGGAGGCCATCGCAGGCCGTGTCGCGTATCTCGAGGTGCTCGCCCGCCTTTGGCGGGTCGATGCGCTTGAGGTCCATATTCGCAAGGCGCTTCGTCTCTTGCCTGTAGGTGATTGTGTCTGCCATTGCCCGTCTCCAAGGTAACCGATAAGGTAACGCAAACGGGTCCGCAAGAGACCTTCCGCTACCTCCCGCTACGGCGGATAGCGCTCAAGTGGCTGTGAAGTCGAGGGTTTTCCAACCGGGAGAGATGCGGAGAAACTTGGCGAGACCCCGGAGGCGATCCTTGCCAAGGTTGGGGTCGGGCGTTCGAATCGCCTCGCCCGCTCCATTGACTAGCCGGAGACCAGCCCGATCCGGGTGTGGTCCGGCCCCGGGTCGAGATCGAACTCGGGACCGAGCCTACCCGGTTCAGCTCTCCACAGCGAAGGTCAGCGCGGCACGGCTCTCGAGCCGTTCGACCAGCTTCTTGCCCAGGAACGAACCCGGTGTTCCCACACCGCCTTCGCCGGAGTTTTCGAGCAGCGCCATGCCGGTTTCGGCGATCATCCGGCTGGTCGAGCCATAGCCCGGATCGTAGCGGCCCTTCACCCCGTAGCGGATCGAGGTCCCGTCGGAAAAATCGCCCACCAGCAGCACGTCGTAGGAGCCGCTCTCGCGTTCCTCGGGCGTAGGGCCTTCGCCGGGCTTGGGCGGTTTGGCGCCGAAGGGGTTCTTGAGCAGCGCGACCATCGCATCGGCGGCTTTCTTCCCCGCCTCGCCCGGGCTGGTGAGCACCATCTCGTCGTAGCGGAAATCCTCGCCATAGCGGTGGCCGAGCAGGAAATTGGTGCGGTGGACGTTCTTGGTGTTGATCGCCGCCATCACGAAAGGCGCGGCCCATTTGCCCAGATCCTCCTCGTAATGCGGCACCATGCCCGAGGGCTGGTCGGGACCCTCAAAACCCGGGGTGAGCGCGAAGGGCGAGCGCAGCAGGCCGATGATCTTCGGATTGGTCGCGGCGGCCTTCATCGTCGCGGTCAGGCTGGCCGCGGTGCCGCCCGAGAAGGTGCCGTTCATCGAGCGGACCCGCCCGCGGATGCGCGGGGCGGGCTTCCCGCGGGTCGCCAGCGCATGCTCCTGCAGCATCAGCACGCCCAGATCGAAGGGGATCGAATCGAAGCCCGAGGAGAAACAGATCCGCGCGCCGCTGGCCTTGGCCGCCTCGTGATGGAGGTCGATCTGCTCGCGCATCCAGGCGGGTTCGCCGCACAGATCGGCATAGTCGGTGCCGGTCTTCACGCAGGCCGCGACCAGCGCGTCGCCATGGATCTGATAGGGTCCGACCGTGGTGAGCACGACGCGGGTGCGCTCGCACATGGCGATCAGCTCGGCCTCGTTCTCGGCATCGGCGACGATCAGCGGGGTCGCGGCGGGCGCGCCGATCTCGTCGCGCACCTCTTCCAGCTTGGACAGGCTGCGGCCCGCCATCGCCCATTTCGGCGCCTCGGGACCGGTGCCATACTCGCGCACGAAATGCTCTGCCACCAGCCGTCCGGTATAGCCGGTGGCTCCATAGACAATGATATCGAATTCGGCGGTGGCTTTGGTCATGGCGTTCTCCTGTTGCGCGCAGAATGCGCTCGCAGGGAGTCGGAGTCAAAGCCGCAGCGTCAGCGCGGGTTTGCGCCATTCTGATCTGGATCATGGTGTTTTTGGATTGAGCCATCTTCCTCCTCCCCCTTGAGGGGGAGGCCGGGTGGGGGTGTACCACGCCGATGGCTAGGACGCGCGCCTGCGGCGCGCTCCCCCACCCCCAACCCCTCCCCGCGGGGAGGGGAGGACGAGAGTCTGGTCTATGCCATCCCGATCCAGGGATAGGCCTAAAGTTTGCTAAACTTTGGACCCGAGCCCCGGTCTACAGCTTGGGCAGCGTGACCCCGCGCTGGCCCATATATTTGCCGGCGCGGTCGCGGTAGCTGGTCTCGCAGCGTTCGTTGCCCTGCAGGAACAGGAACTGGCACGCGCCCTCGTTGGCGTAGATCTTGGCGGGCAGCGGGGTGGTGTTGGAGAACTCGAGCGTCACATGGCCTTCCCAGCCCGGCTCGAGCGGAGTGACGTTCACGATGATCCCGCATCGCGCATAGGTCGATTTGCCCAGGCAGATCACCAGCACGTCCTCGGGGACGCGGAAATATTCCACCGTGCGGGCGAGCGCGAAGCTGTTGGGCGGAATGATGCAGACATCGGTCTGGCGATCGACGAAACTGCGCGGGTCGAATTGCTTGGGATCGACGATGGTCGAATCGACATTGGTGAAGATCTTGAACTCGTCGGCGACGCGCGCGTCGTAGCCGTAGGAGCTCAGTCCGTAGGAAATGCAGCCGTCGCGCCGCTGCGCCTCGGTGAAGGGTTCTATCATTCCCTCGGCCTGCGCCTTGGAGCGGATCCATTTGTCGGAGAGAATCGCCATCGCCCGACGATCCTTCACCCGGTCGCGGCGCGCAAGCCTCGGGCCTGCGCTTATCCCTAGTCGATCTGCGGCGCGCGCAGCTGCGGATTGCGGCCGGTGATGTGATTGAGCCATTTCTTGGGCCGACGCAGCATGTCCTGCGGATAGGTCACCCGCACCCCGACGATCTGCGCGATCGCGCCGACGAAATGGATGCAATTGCGCGTGGCGAGGTCGTAATATTTCCCCGGCGCATCGCGCCAGCGCGCGACCTCCTTGCGGATCGCCCAGTATTTTGCGTCATCGACGGTCAGCGTGAAATGCTGATTGGTCCGGTCGATCCACTTGTCCTTCTCGACCAGGATGACGTGCTCGACCGGTCCCGCCAGCACGGCGGGCGACGCGCTCTTGGCGGAGAAGCCGTAGTTTTCCCTGATCGGGGTCCCGTCTTCCAGTTCGCCTTCCAATGATACGAAGGCGTGCGGGTACCGGCCGAACAGCACCGAGCCGTCGAAGCTGTGGAAGGTCACCCGAACTTCCGCCGCCGCGGCGGCAGACCAGACGAGGGCGGCGAGCGCGAGTGCAAGCTGGAAGAGACGTCCCATGGGGCGCCTCCTAGCCCACACCCGCTTGAACCTTCAATGAAAACTCCCGCCGGGGCGAGGCCTACTGGGCAAGCAGGCTGGCGTTGCCGCCCGCCGCAGTGGTGTCGATGCAGACCACCCGTTCGGTGGCGAAGCGCGCGACGTAATGCGGCCCGCCCGCCTTGGGTCCGGTGCCCGACAGGCCTTCGCCGCCAAAGGGCTGGCTTTCCACCACCGCGCCGATCTGGTTGCGGTTGACGTAGAAATTGCCGACCCGCGCCCGCGCCTCGACGAATTGCCGCGTCGTCTCGATCCGGCTGTGGAGGCCCAGCGTCAGCCCGTATCCGGTGGCGTTGATGTCATCGACCACCTTTTCGAGCTCGTTCGCCTTGAACCGCGCGACATGCAGCACCGGGCCGAAATTCTCGCGCCGCAGGTCGGAGATCGATTCCAGCTCGATGATCGTCGGGGCGACGAAGCAGCCGTTGGCGACGCCGCGCGGGAGCTTGCGCCGCCACACGGTGCGGCCGTTCTTGCGCCGCCGCGCGACATGGCGTTCGAGCGCGGCCTTGGCATCGGGATCGATCACCGGGCCGACATCGGTCGCGAGCTCTGCGGGATCGCCGATCACCAGCGCCTCGAAGGCACCGCGGATCATGGTCACCATCTCGTCGAAGACCTCGTCCTGGATATAGAGCATCCGCAGCGCCGAGCAGCGCTGGCCCGCGCTCTGAAAGGCCGAGGCGACGACGTCGCGGGTCACCTGTTCGGGCAGCGCCGAGCTGTCGACGATCATCGCGTTCTGCCCGCCGGTTTCGGCGATGAAGGTGGCGATGGGTCCGTCGCGCGCGGCGAGCGAGCGGTTGATCGCATGCGCGGTCTCGGTCGATCCGGTGAAGGATACGCCGGCGATGCGCGGGTCGGAGGTGATGAACTGGCCGACCTCGCCCGCTCCGGGAAGCAGCTGGAACACCTCGCGCGGGATGCCCGCGCGGTGGCACAGATTGACCGCCAGCGCGGCGATCAGCGGGGTCTGTTCTGCGGGCTTGGCGACCACGGAATTGCCCGCGGCCAGCGCGGCGGCGGCGGGGCCGATGAAGATCGCGAGCGGGAAGTTCCAGGGCGAGATCGTGGCGAAGACGCCGCGCCCCGCCATGGTCAGCCGGTTCTCTTCGCCCGTCGGTCCCGGCAGCGCGAAGGAGCCGGAGAACATCCGCCGCGCCTCGCCGGCATAGAAGCGCAGGAAATCGACCGCTTCGCGCAGTTCCAGCACCGCATCGGGGAGCGTCTTGCCCGCTTCGCGCTGGCACAGCGAGAGGAACTCGTCGGTGTGCTGCTCGAACAGGTCCGCCGCTTCCTCGAGCAGCAGCGCGCGCTTTTCGCCGCCCAGCGCATTCCAGCCCGGCTGGACCGCATCGGCGATCCGGATAGCCTGCTCCACCTCTTCGGGCAGGGCATCGCGCCGCGTGCCGACCTCGATGGTGAGATCGTGCGGCTTGGTAATGGGCGCAACCTCGCCTTCCTGGTCCTCGAATACAAAGGTCGGCTCGGCGTGCCAGCGGCGCGCGCGCAATTTGTCGAGCCGTTCGATCAGCGGTTCGCGCACCAGCGGGTCGCCCAGATCGACCCCGGCGCTGTTGATGCGGTCGGGGAAGATGTGGCCCGGGAGCGGAATGTCGGGATTGCGCTTGGGCTCCAGCGCGGCGAGCTCGGCCACCGGGTCGGTCGCGAGATCGCCGGCGGGCACGCCGGCATCGGCCATGCGGTTGACGAAGCTGGAATTGGCGCCGTTCTCGAGCAGGCGGCGCACCAGATAGGCGAGCAGGTCCTTGTGGCTACCGACGGGCGCATAAATCCGCACCGGAGTCCGGGCGTTGCCCTCTTGCTTGGCGAGCGCGCCATAGACGTCCTCGCCCATGCCGTGGAGGCGCTGGAACTCGAAACTTCCCTCGCGCGAATGGCTGCGGGCGAGCGCCTTGATCGCGCCGACCGTATAGGCGTTATGCGTGGCGAAGGCGGGGTAGAGCGCATCGCCCGCCGCCAGCAGCCGCTCGGCGCAGGCGAGATAGGACACATCGGTGGCCAGTTTGCGGGTGAAGACCGGGAAATCCTTGTAGCCGCCGACCTGGCTCAGCTTGATCTCGGTATCCCAATAGGCGCCCTTGACCAGCCGGACGAACAGCTGCCGTCCATGGCGCCGCGCGAGCTTGGCGGTCCAGTCGCACAGCGGCAGCGCGCGCTTCTGATAGGCCTGGATCGCCAGCCCGAAACCGGTCCAGCCGCCGGCGGTGCCATTGGCGAACAGCGTGTCGTCGGCGACCAGCGCCTCGAGGATATCGAGCGAGAGTTCGAGCCGTTCGGCTTCCTCGGCATCGATGGTGAAGTGGATGTCGGCGTCGCGCGCCTTGCCGGCGAGATCGCGCAGGATCGGCACCAGCGCCGCGGTCGCAGCATCGCGGTGGAAGAAGTCGTATTTGGGGTAGAGCGCGGAGAGCTTGACCGAGATGCCCGGCGAGCCGTGGACGCCGGCACCGGCCTCCTTCGCCAGCCGTTCGATCGCGCCTTCATAGGCCACGCGGTAGCGGTCGGCATCGGCATAGGTCATCGCCGCTTCGCCCAGCATGTCGAAGCTGTGCGTGAGCCCGCGCGCGCGCTCGGGCGCGGCGCGCTTGAGCGCTTCGTTCATCGTCCGCCCGAACACGAATTGGCCGCCCAGAATGCGCATTGCCTGCAGCGTCGCGGTGCGGATCACGGGTTCGCCCAGCCGGTTCAGGGTGTTCTTGAAGGTGCGCGCCATGCCGCGCTGCTGCTCCTGCGGCCTTTCGAGCACTTCGCCGGTCAGCATCAGCGAGAAGGTCGCGGCGTTGACGAAGGTCGAGCTCGACTCGCCCAGATGGTCCGACCAATCGATATCGCCGATCTTGTCGCGGATCAGCGCATCGGCGGTGCGGCTGTCGGGCACGCGCAGCAGCGCCTCGGCAAGGCACATCAGCGCAATGCCTTCCTCGGTGGCGAGGCCGAACTGGTGCAGGAAGGCATCGATGCCGCTGGCCTTCTGGCGCCGCGCGCCCTCGACCAGCGTGATCGCGAGCGACTGCGCCTCATGGTGCAGAGCTGCGACCGGCCGGGCCTGCGTCAACCGTTCCGCGACGCACTCCTCCTCTTCCTGGCGATAGGCGAGCCGAATGGACTGGCGGTCGAGGGAGGTGGTGGGATCGTTTCGGGCCATGGGGAGGGGACTCGGAGGTTCGATTTGCGACGGTGGTTGCGACAACGGGCGGCCCTTGGACCCGCTCGCACGGGCGATCAAGCGAAGTTGCCGCCCAGCTTGTCCAACCAATCCGCGACGCGCCGTTCCGTTTCCGCGGGCAGGTGCAGCCCCAGCTTGCTGCGGCGCCAGAGGATGTCCTGCGGGCTCCGCGCAAACTCCTCGTTTACCAGGTAATTCAGCTCCGCCTCGTAGAGATCTCCGCCGAAATGATCGCCCAGCCGGTCGAGCCCGTCGGCGGTGCCGATAACCCGGTCGATCCGCGTGCCGTAGGCGCGGGCCAGCCGCAGCAGCATTGCGGGCGGCAACCAGGCGTAACGTTCGCTGGCGCGCCGCAGGAAAGCGGCGAAATCGTTCATCTCGCCGCCCGGGAGCGGTGCGTCGCGGGTCCATTTCGGCCCCATGGGCAGATGCGGCGCGAGCCTGGCCAGCGCGTGTTCGGCGAGCTTGCGGAAGGTGGTGATCTTGCCGCCATAGACCGACAGGATCGGCGCCCCGCCCGCCGTTTCCAGCTCGAAGGCGTAGTCGCGGGTGACGGTGGAGTTCCTGGCGGAGCTGTCCTCGTAGAGCGGCCGGACGCCGGCATAAGTGGAGACGATCTCGTTGTCCGAGATGCCGCTTTTGAAATACTCTCCGGCGGCCTCGCGCAGATAGGCGCGTTCCTCCTGCGCGATCCGCACGCTGTCGAGATCGCCCTCGAACAGCTGGTCGGTGGTCCCGATCAGCGTGAAGTCGCGCTCGTAGGGGATCGCGAAGACCACCCGCCCGTCGCCGTTCTGGAAGATATAGGCGTGCTCGCCGGGAAACTTGCGCGGCACGATGATGTGGCTGCCCTTGACCAGCCTGAGCCGCGCGGGTGTCCCGGCGCCCAGCGCCTTGCGCGCGACCGTATCGACCCAGGGACCGGCGGCATTGGCGAGCGCGCGCGCCCCGACGGTTTGCGTCGTGCCGTCGGCGCTGCGCAGGGTGGCGCGCCAGTGCGACTTGTGGCGTTCGAGCGCCACGCATTCGGTCCGCGTGAGGATCTGTGCACCGCGCTCGCGCGCATCCATCGCGCACAGCACCACCAGCCGGGCATCCTCGACCCAGCAGTCCGAATATTCGAACCCCCGTTTCAGCCGGTCCTGCAGCACGCCGCGATGCGGCGGCTTGGTCAGATCCACCCCGCGGCTGCCGGGCAGGCTGCGGCGCCCGCCGATGGTGTCGTAGAGCGCCAGCCCGATCCGCAGCATCCAGCCGGGACGCAGCCCCTTGTCGTGCGGGAGCACGAAGCGCAGCGGCCAGATGATATGCGGCGCGGCCTTGAGCAGCACCTCGCGTTCGCGCAGCGCCTCGGCCACCAGCCGGAGCTCGTATTGCTCGAGATAGCGCAGGCCGCCGTGGACCAGCTTGGTGCTCGCCGAGGAGGTGTGCGAGGCGAGATCGTCCTTCTCGCACAGAGTCACCGAGAGCCCGCGCCCGGCGGCGTCGCGGGCGATCCCGACCCCGTTGATCCCGCCGCCTATGACCAGCAGATCCTGCAAGTCAGCTCCGATCCTGCGCCAGCAAGCGTCCGGCGACGGCATCGAGCTTGGTCATCAGCCCGCGGTCGCGTTGTTCGGGCGCGGTGATGACCGCAAAGTCGAGCGCGCGGTCGATCGGCGAGGGCTCGCGGCGGGGCGGCAGCGCGCGCACCAGTTCCTCCACCGTGCGGCGCGCCAGTTCGCCATTCGCGGCCATCTGCGCCAGGATCGCGCCGACATCGACCGCCGCCTCGCCGTCGCGCCAGCTGTCCCAGTCGGTCACCATGGCGAGCAGCGCATAGGGCAGCTCGGCGTCGCGCGCGAGCTTGGCTTCGGGCATGCCGGTCATGCCGATCACCTGCGCGCCCCATTGGCGGTAGAGCTTGCTCTCCGCGCGGGTCGAGAATTGCGGGCCTTCCATCGCCAGATAGGTGGCGCCGCGGTGCGGCTCGCCGCCGGCCTGCTCGACCGCGTTGGCGGTGAGATCGGTGAGCCGCCCGCACACCGGATCGCCCATCGAGACATGCGCGACGAAGCCGGTATCGAAGAAGGTCGAGGGCCGGCCCTTGGTGTTGTCGATGAACTGGTCGACCAGCACGAAAGCGCCCGGCGCAAGCTCCTCGCTCAGCGAGCCGACCGCCGAGATCGCGAGAATATCGGTGCAGCCCGCGCGTTTGAGCGCGTCGATATTGGCGCGGGCGTTGAGTCGGCCGGGAAGCACGCGGTGCCCGCGGCCATGGCGCGGCAGGAAGCGGACCTGGACGTGGCCGATCCGCCCGCAGAGGATCTCGTCGGAGGGTTCGCCCCAGGGCGACTGGACCGCGATCCACTGCTCGTCCTCCAGAGCCTCGATGGCGTAGAGACCCGAACCGCCGATAATGCCGATGACCCACTCGTCGCTCACTGCAATCCCCGTTCGCTGATATCGCAAGCGCGGGGTTAGCGGCTTATCGCGCCGCTGCAAGCGCAGGCAGGACCGCGCGCGCCTATTGCCGCACCTTCATCAGCATGTCGGTGAGCGAGCGCGCGGTCCGGCGCAGCACGCCGCGCATCGCGAACTCGACCACATGCGCGGCGCGCATCTGGTATTCGATGATCAGATCGCGCAGGCTGAGCACTGGGAACCCCCAGATGAAGCTGATCAGCGGCCGCACCCGCACCCGCCTGGCCACGATCTCGATCACCAGCGGCTGGTAGGGCCCGAAGGGTTCGATGATTTCGACATTGGCGGCGAACAGCAGCAGCCGGCCGGGATGGCTGTCGTCCATCTGGAACAGCGCGCCGGGCTGCGGATCGACGAAGGGAGCGAGCAGCGGCTTGACCAGTTCGATCGCCGTGGCCGGGTCGGTCGCGCGGTCGGTGTAATAGAGCCCGATCGTGACCTTGCCGACCGGCTCGAGCGTCACGCCGCGAGCGTGCTCGTACTGTGCATGCAGCGCCGCGGCGAGACTCCCGCCGATCGCCATCTGAAGTTCGAGCTCGCTGTGCTGGTCGAAGACCGAGGCGGCGTAGAGCGCGCGGATCAGCGCGTCGATCGCCTCGCGCTGGGTCGCGATCAGCGCCGCTCGGCCCGCGACATGCGCCTGCAGCCGGTCCGACAGCCACTGACCAAAGCCGATCGCATCGGCCATCGGCGCGGCATCGACCGACAGCCCGAAGCGGGCGAGGGCGTTGTGCTGGGAAAGCGCTTCGGCCTGCGGCATCCATTCGATGAAATATTCGGCGAACTCGGCGGCAAGCAGCGGTTCGAGCTCCATCTCGTAGGCCGTCGCGAACTGGTCGAGCAACTCGATCAGCGCGAATTGCAGCGGCTGCCGCGCCGGCGGGAGCTGGCTCGCGGCGAAGGCTTCCACCGGCTGCGCCGCGATCTGCAGAATGCCATTGGGAATGCGCAGATAGGCGGCGAGGATCGCGATCGCCGCGCCATCGTGCGCGAACAGCTCGGCGAGCCGTTCGATGCGCTTGTGCGCCTTGGCCTGCGCGCGCGGTTCGCCGGCGAAGAACTCGCGCACCATGGTGAGATATTCGTCGATGTAATAGGCAAAGCCGGGGATCGGCATGCCCTCGGTGGGGCGGATGATATCCTGCGCGAGCTGGGTCCATTGCTCGCGGCATTCGATCGTGTCGCGGCGCGGCATTCCGATATCGATCAGCTCGGCCTTGCAACTGCGGCTGTAGGGCATCTCCTCGTCGTCGAGCGCACTATCCTCCGCGGGCGTCTCGGGCATGGTGCCGGGATCGGGCGCGGCGTCGGCAAACGGGTCGGCCGGCACGACCACCGGCAGCGGCAGGGCGATCAGCGGCGCGGCATTGAGGTTGAGCAGCGAGTAGAACTCGGCCTTCTTGCGCATCAGCGCGACCAGCAGCCGGTTCGAGACCTTGCGATAGACCGCATACCATTCGTCGGCGGGCAGGTCGGGGTCGATCAGCACCTGGCTGTCCCAGTCGTTGGCGCCGTCCTGAGGCCTGCCGAACAGGTAGGCCAGCGCGCGCCCGCCCTTGAGGAAGAAGCGGACATGGGGCTGCACGTCCGGGTTCATCACGACTCGTTCGAGATCGATCATCGCATGCGCCAGCCAGTCGGTGAGCCATTGCTGCCGGTTGAGCGTGGCGGTGAGCGCGCCGCTGGCACTGGCCACTTGGTCGTCGGTCAGCTGGTGCCGCGAGCGCACGCGGAAGCCCACCAGCAGGCGCTGGAGATAGAAGGGCTCGATGATGTAGAAGGTCTGGACGCTGGCATCGCCTTCCACCGCCGCGCCGAGCAGGGTGATCGCCTGCTTGAGATTGGCGAGCACCGCCGGCGCGGGCGCGGCGGCGGCGATCAGCAGCCTGGCCTGCGCCACATTGGGCACCACCGCCCCGGCCGGGTTCTCGGGCGGCAGGAAAGGCTGCGCCACGCGTTCCAGCGCCCGGCGGGTCGCGTCGATCCGCGCGGCACCGCCGCCACCGGCAGCGAGCGCTTCGCGCGCGGCGTACCATTCGTGCCGCGCATGGCGCATCGCGTCGTCCGGAAGCGGATAGGGCATGCCGTCGAAACCTTCCTCGCGGCCGACCCCGAGCAGACGGACGCTGCTGGCCTCGAAGAAGAAATACTCCCCCATCGCGGCCGATTCGCGCTCGCGCTGCCGCGCAGGGTCGCCGCCGTGCTCTTCCGCGGCGCGAACCACCCGGCGAAACGAGGTCTCGAGCGCCTGCATCGGGTGGACCGCGGCCGCACCCCAGAGGAACGCCCGATCCTTCTGCGCAGCCAGCTCGATCGGCAGGTTCGCCTGCGCGCCGGCGACCTGCGCAACCCGCTCCAGCGCGCGTTTTGCGGGAGGCAGCGCCATCGCCTAGCGCTCGCCGTGCAGGCGAAGGAACGGCGCCCGTCTCATCGGTCGCCGCGCCTGTGCTGCGGCATTTGCTCCATCGCCGCGTCGACCTGCGCCATCGCAGTCCTGACCGCCTCTTCCGCGAGCTTCCCCGCGTCGTGCATTGCGCTTTCGGCAAGCGACAAGCGGGCGCTGCGATCCAGCCCGGCCGCCGCATAGGCTTTCCCGGCCTCCTTCATCGCCGCGTCGGCGGCTGCCATCGCATCGTCGAGCGTGCTTGCATGCCGTGTATCGCGGCTGGATTTCTTGCTGCCTTTGGCGGTCATTTCCTGGCCTTCCGTCTGGTTTTGCGGGCGGGTTTTCTGCTCTTGGGAACGCGTCTCCCCAACCGGCCATCGCCGGCGCGGTCGGGCAGCTCGGAAGCATCTGAGAACCCGATCGGCGCGCCGTCGAACCGCGCCAGCGTGATCGCTCCGGTGGGGTCGAGACGCACGACTGCTTCTTCCTTGGGTCCGACGGGGAAAAGGCAGGTCGCGCCGTCCTGCTGCATGAAGGCGGGGCCGATGCCGTAGAACTGGATCACGCGGTTGGCGCGGTCGAGATAGCTGCGCACCGCGAGTTCGGCGGCCATTCCGCTCTGGTTGGTGTAGCCTCCCTCGGCGACGATCTGCTGGATCCCTTGCGAGATCCGCAGGAAGCCAAGCTGCCGCCCGGCGAGCATCCATTCGCTGATCGCCGCTTCGACCTGAGCGGGGGCGACCAGACCCGGGGCGTCGGGGCAGTCGAGCGCCGCGAACATGATCGGGCCCAGCGAATAGACCGCGCGTTCGGCTTGCTCATAGCGCTCTTCCGGGGTTTCGAAGGGATCGTCGAGATTGCGCATCAGATCGAGGAAGACCCTCAGGTAATCGGCGAATTCCACCGGCGATCCAGCCTGATCGAGCGCGAATTGCGCCGCTTCGAGCCGCAGATCCGGTTTGCCCGGATCGGCGAGGCGATCGTCCGTCTGCAGCGCCAGCAGGGTCAGCCGGTCGTCCAGCGTCATCGTCTGGAACAGCGGCTCGTCGGCGATCTCGAGATGATCGAGCATGGCGTCGACCGCGGCCAGATCCTGAATCGTGGCGAGGCTGTGCCGGGAGAAGATTTCCTCCACCTGCGGGTCCTCGGGGTCGATCTCCCCCAGCGCGGCGCGGCGCAGGATCTGCAGTTCGCGCGGGTTCATCGTCATCAGCTTGACCGGGGCGACCGGCAGTTCGACCCCGCCCAGCAGCATCAGCCGGTTGGCGTGCAGCCCGGACTGGACTGCAGCGACCATTGTGCTCTCGTCTGGAAAGCCGTAGGTCCGGTCGCTCTCGGAGATCGCATAGTCCAGCCAGTGCAATCCGCCGTCGATCAGCCCCATCACCAGCCGTCCGGTCTCGGACAGGGCGAAGGCGCTGGTCAGCGGCGTATCGGCGAGCTGGACGGTCATAGCGCGGCTCGCTTAGCTGGAGGGGCCCGAGGGGAAGGAGCTCAGCACCTTGCCCGCAGCCTCGCCCACCGCGGCGAAATCCTCGATCGCGGTGGTGACCATGGCCTTCGCGGTGTCGAGCGCGGGCTGGTATTGCTTCGCATTTCCGGTTGCGAGGATCTGCGCCAGCGCGACGCCGGCGGCGGTGCTCGCCACCGTGGTAACATTGCGCAGCGCGTCGGTCGCATTCTGCACCGCGATCGCGGTCGATTGCGCCACCGATTGATAGGCCTTGCCCTGGCCGCTGGCCTGGATCGGGCCCTTGGTCAGCGTGGCGCGCTGCGTCTGGGTGATGACGTCGGTGATGAGCGGGTTGACCTGGGTCATGGTGCGGCTCTCCTACTTCTTGCTTTTGGGAGGACTTGGCGGGGATGGAGGGCTGGGCGGAGGAGAAGGTGAATTGCCGCCCTGCAGCGATTTGATCGCATCCCCGATATGGTCGGAGAGCGCCTCGAGCGTCGCGGTGGCGGCAGCGGCGTCGCTCGCCCGCGCGATCCCGGTGAGCTCGTCGATCGCCTTGGTGGCGCGTGCATCAACGCTCGCGATGCTCTCGTCATGGGGCAGCGGTTCGACGCCGTGGTCGGGCGGGGGAATGGGCGGCCGGGGATGGATGATCGGAAACGGGGTCTGCAGCATCTTGGCGCAGGCCGCGGTGACCGCCGCCGAACTCACCGTGCTCGAGGACTGCTGGCGGCTCACCGCATTGTACATGCTCATGCCGATCGTCTCGGCCATCACGACATCGAGCATGGCCGAAGATTGCGAGGGGGCCTGGCCGATGTTCAGCGTGACCACGTCCGCGACCGATTCGACGATCTGATCGTTCACATATTGATCGGGCATCACTTACGCTCCGCTTTTGAGAACCATTGCCAGCACCTGGAATGTCGCCGCCTCGGCCATCAGCTGGCCGCGCTGCTGGGCGGCGACGGCGTTGTCCATGGCGTGACCGATGCTGTTGGCCATCGCCAGATAGGTCATCGCCATCGCCGCCGAGGGCGCTTCGCCGATGGTCAGCGCCGTGACCGGTGCAAGGCCCTTCAGCGCGGCCATCGACCGGGCCCGGCGGCGCCCGCGTTTCTATCAGCTAGAGCAGCCCGCGCCGGTAGACCTCGGCGGTCGCGGTTCCGGTCGACGCGATGTCGAGCGAATAGAGCGTCGATACGCCTTGCGAGGTCGCCGCCTGGAAGGTCATGAAGCCCTGGTTCTGCTGGTTGGTCGCGTTGTGCGCGGTGTTGGCCAGCGCCTGGCTGGTGGCGATGAACATGTTGCCGGTGGCCATCGACGGGGAATCGCCGAGCACCAGCGTGTTGACCTCGGTGATCGAATCGGTGACCTGGCTGTTCACGTGGCTGGGAAATGCCATTGTCTGCTTCCTTTGCTGTGCGGCGCACGCCGATGCGGTGCCGCGGGTTCACACTGGGCTTCGTCTCGATCGCGGGGGCGGGATTGCGCCTGCGATCACTTCTTGCCGGTCTGGATCGCGTAGAGCAGCGCCACCCCGGCGGTGGTCGCGGCCTGCGCCGCCACATTCATCTGCTGCTGCGCGACGGTCGCATTGTGTGCGGCGTTCGCCAGAGCCTGCGAGGTCGCCTGATAGAGATTGCCCATGGCGACCGCGGGAGCGGCGCCCAATGCCTCGACATTGGCCTGGGTCACGGCATCCGTGATCTGGCTGTTGACGGAGGTGGGGTTCGCCATGGTCTAGCTACGCCTTGTCACGCGACGGGCCGCGGCCCGCGTTTCGGGCGCCGTCCTCAGGTCAGGCCCGATTTGAGGATGTCCTCGGTCGCCACACCGGTCGATGCCGTGTCGAGCGCGTAGAGCGTGGCGACCCCCATGGTGGTCGCGGCCTGCGAGGTGACGTAGCTCTGCTGCGCGGCATTGGTGGAATTGTGCGCGGCGTTGCTCAGTGCTTGGGCGGTCGCCTGGTAGAGATTGCCCATTGCGATCGCGGGCGCGTCGCCCAGGACCTTGACGTTGGCCTGGGTGACGGAATCGGTGATCTGGTCGTTCACGAATGTCGGAAAGGCCATGGTCTGGCTCCTTTATCGAGGGGAAAGCGGGTTTTGTCCGCGCCGAGCGTTCGTCCGGCGGGGTTCGGTTGGGATCAGAGCAGGCTGCCCGAGCGCGCCTGCCCGGCCTTGAAGATGTCTTCGGTCGCGACCCCGGTCGAGGCGGTGTCGAGCGAGTAGAGCGTGGCGACCCCCATGGTCGTCGCCGCCTGCGAGGAGACGTAGCTCTGCTGCTGCGCATTGGTGGCATTGTGCGCCGCGTTGGCGAGCGACTGCGCGGTCGCCTGATAGAGATTGCCCATCGCGATCGCCGGCGCGTCGCCCAGCACCTTGACGTTGGCCTGGGTGACCGAGTCGGTAATCTGGTCGTTCACATGAGTTGGAAAAGCCATTTCATCCCCTTTCAATCTGGGTCGCATCGCCCGTCTGCCAAGCGAGTCGAGCTGGGGAGAGAATGCGGGGTGGCGGCACGGAATACTTGGACGAAGCGGGGCCGGGTTTTTCTCCGGGTCGGCCGCCAAACGCGGCCTGATCGGCAGGATTAGGTCGCGTTGGCGGAGCTCCGGGCAGGTGCGGGCGAGCAATCGGCCGAGTCGGACAAAAGCGATGGCAGCCGGGCCTGCTCGCCGAATCGCCGCTGGCGGAACTGGCGCGGGCTTTCGCCGATCGCGCTGCGGAAGCTGCGCTCGAAATAGCTCAGATCGCCGAAGCCGACCTGGAAGGCGAGCTGCGTGATCGATGTCGCGGGCTGCTGCACCAGCCGTTCGCAGGCGGCGAGAATGCGGATCTGGCGCAGCAGCTTTTTGAACGACACTCCGACGACGGCGCGGAACACCGCGCTTATCCGCTGCGGCGTCGTCCCGCCGATCGCGGCGAGATCGGCAAGGTCGATCGCCTCCTCGAAACAAGAACCAAAGGGGTTCTACATCCCTTGGCAGGTGCCGCTGGTCAGCCTCGCCGCGGTCGCGTTGATCCTCGCGCTGACCGGCTGGCTGGCCTTGCGCAACGTCCTCAAGACCGAACCCGCCTCGGTGTTCCGGTGAACGGCTCCCCCTCCACCGGCGCGGCGATCAGCTCGCGCGGCGTGACCCGCGATTTCAAGGCGGGTCAGCAGAGCATCACCGTGCTCCACGGGATCGATCTCGAGGTGCAGGCGGGCGAGCTGACCTATCTCGTCGGCGAGAGCGGCTCGGGCAAGACGACGCTGATCTCGATCATGTGCGGAATCCTCTGGCCCACGCTGGGCGAGGTCGAGGTGTTCGGCACCGACATCTACAATCTCACCGACACCCAGCTGGTCGAGTTCCGTCTCAACAATATCGGTTTCATCTTCCAGCAGTACAATCTCATCCCCTCGATCGACGCGGCCTCGAACGCGGCGGTGCCGCTGATCGCGCAGGGCATGAACCGGCTCGAAGCCCGCGACCGCGCAATCGCGATGATGGAAAAGCTCGCCATCGGCGACCAGATCGACAAGCTGCCCAACCAGCTTTCCGGGGGCCAGCAGCAGCGGGTCGCGATCGCCCGCGCGCTGGTCCACGAACCGCGGCTGGTGGTGTGCGACGAGCCCACCGCCGCGCTCGACGCGCGTTCGGGCCGGCGCGTCATGGACCTGCTGCGCGAGGTCGCGGTGGCCGAGGACCGCGCCTGCATCATCGTCACGCACGACAACCGCGTCTTCGATCTCGCCGACCGCATCCTCGTGCTCGAAGATGGGCGGATCACCCATGATGGCACATCCATGCCGGAGGACCACTGATGGCCTTGCTTCCCGAGAATTTCAGCTTTTCGCGTCAGGGCCTGCCAGTGGTCGCGGTGATCGCGCTGGTCGGGGCGGCGATCTTCGTCGGCTCCGGCCTGCCCGACCGTCAGCTCGAGGAACCGGCCCGCGAGCCGCCCCGCGCAACCGGCGATCTGGCCGGTTCGCCGCGCGTTGCGGGTGCGGGGGTGGTCGAGCCTTCGAGCGAGACCATCCAGATCGGCACGGCGCTGTCGGGTCTGGTGACCGATCTGCGCGTGCAGCCCGGCGACTATGTCTCCAAGGGACAACCGCTGTTCGTGGTCGATACCCGCGCGCTCCGCTCGCGGATTGCGGAGACCGGTGCTGCGGTCGGCGAGGCGCGTGCCGCCATCGCCGAAGCCCGCGCCGCGATCGCCGAAGCCCGCAGCGCCGAGGCGACGGCCGGGAGGCAGCTCGGGCTCTACCGCGAGGTCGAGGATCCCGCCGCGGTCAGCCGCGCGGAGGTCATCCGGGCGGAGGGCGAGGCGAACGCGGCGCGCGAACGCCGCCAGCTAGCGGAAGCGCGGCTCGCGGCGGCGCAGGCGAGGCTCGCCAGCGCGCAGGCGCAGGTCGGCAGCGCGCAGACCGAGCTGGGCCGCGCCACCGTCCGCGCGCCGATCACGGGCGAGATCCTCGCGGTCAACATCAGACCGGGCGAATATCTCTCGACCCAAGGTGGTGGCGGGTCGCAGGCTTTCATCGAGATGGGCGAGACCCGCCCGCTGCATATCCGCGTCGATGTCGACGAGGAGCAGGCACCGCGCGTTGCGCTGGGTGAGCCGGCGACCGTTTCGCCGCGCGGCGCGGCGGAGCGGCAGGTGAAGGCGCGTTTCGTCCGCGCCGAACCGCGCGTGGTGCCCAAGCGTTCGCTGACCAACAGCGCCGCAGAGCGGGTCGATGTCCGGGTGCTGCAGATCATCTACGAACTGCCCGCTGCCGACGGGCTGTTCCGGGTTGGCCAGCAGGTCGATGCCTTCATCCCGGCGCAGGATGGCGCGAGGCAGCGCGCCGAAGCGGGGCGTGCGGCGAAATGAAAGCTCGGCTTCTCGTCCTCGCATCGGCGCTGGCCCTGGGCGCCTGCGTGGCCGGCCCCGCGCCCGAGATCGACACGTTGCTCCCGGCTTTGCCCGAGCGCTTCGCCTTCGCGCCGGATGCCGCCACCGGCGAATCGCTGGCCGCTCTGCTGCCTTCGGAGGATCCGGCCTTCAGGGGCCTCACCGCGCTTGCGCTGACCGACGCACCGACGCTGGCCGAGGCCGTGGCCCGCATCGAAATCGCGCGTGCGGGTGTCGCTCGAACCGGCGCGGAGCGGCTGCCATCGATCGGCGGCGATGCTTCGGTCACGGGGGTGCGGAGCAATCCCGACCAGTTCGGCGGCCCGCTTCCGGCGGGCACTGCCGTCGATAGCGAACGGCTGCGCTATGGTGCCAATGTGACTGCCAGTTGGGATATGGACCTCTTTGGGCGGTTGCGCGCCCGCGAACAGGCGGCACAAGCCCGGCTCGACGCTGCGGGATTTGCCGCTGCGGCCGTCCGCAACGCTCTGCTGGCCGAAATCGCCGCCGCAACCATCGACTGGCGCACGCTCGCGGCGCGGCAGACCGCACTCGAACAGGACCTCGCCGCGGCCGAGGAATTGATGCGGTTGGCCGGGGTGCGCGAGCGCGCCGGCATCGCGCCGGGCTTCGACCGGGTGCGCGCAGAAGGCGCCGCGGCGGCGAGCCGCAGCCGGATTGCCGCGCTGGCGAGCGAGCGCGCGCGAATCGCCGGGCGGTTGGTCGCGCTGACGGGTCAGCCGGGGCAGCGAGTGGTGGAGGTATTGGCATCGTCCGCGGCGGAACCGGTCGAGCCGGCGCCGCCAGTGGCGCTCCCGAGCCGTTTGCTGACCAACCGGCCCGATGTGTTGGCTGCGGCGGCCACCTTGGCGGCGGAGGATGCCGAGCTCGCGGCTGCGGCCGCGCGGCGGTTCCCGCAGCTGACGCTTTCCGCCACGCTCGGTCTGCTGTCCTTCGATCTGGGCGACCTGTTCGACGAGGAAGCGGTGGTCGGCTCCGCAGGCGCGAGCCTGCTCGCTCCGCTGCTCGATTTCGGGCGCATCCAGGCCGATATCGACGCTGCCGCGGCAGGCAAGCGTCTGGCTTTCGCGAGCTATCGCGATGCGGTGTTCACGGCGCTGGGCGACGCCGAGACGGCTTATGGTCTGATCGCTGCCGCCGATCGCGAACTCGCTGCCGCCCAGCAGGAGCGCGCCAGCGTCGATCGCGCAGCGCGGCTGGCGGAGACCCGCTTTCGCGCCGGACTGTCGGATTTCCTCACGGTTCTCGAAGCCCGGCGCACCGCGGATGCGAGCGGCGAACGCGCCGCCGCCGCATCGGGCAGAGCTCTTCGCGCACGGGTGCTGCTATGGCAGGCGCTCGGCGGGACGCCTCCGACTGCCACGGTACCGTAACGCCCCGTCGCCTATAGGTCGCGCGGTGATCGATATTCACATCATCGATCATGATCTTGGATCAAATCCCCGGCGCTCGCCAATTGCGGCGCGCGGGCGCAGGACGGGAATCCAGCTTGACCACGAAGAACCTGACCGGCCTGATGGCCAAGGAAACCTCCGCACCCGGCGGAGATGCGCGCAAGTTACGCGAGCGGATCTTCCAGCTGGCGTTTGCCGCGATCCAGTGGCCATGGCTGCTCAAGAGCCTCTATGGCGGCACGCAGGCGCAGAAGCAGGCTCTGCTCGACCGGGTCGGTCTCCCGCACGATGCGCTTCCCCATCTCGGCAGCTGGAAGGCGGATACCTATCTGCTCCACCGGCTCGTCGATCAGATCGAGACGCTTCGCCCGCAGAACGTCGTCGAACTGGGATCGGGCGCGACCTCGCTGGTCATCGCCAAGGCGCTTGCCGGCCATGGCGGCGGCACGCTGCACAGCTACGACCAGCACGAACCCTTCGTCGAGCAGATGCGCGGCTGGCTGGCGGAACACGGTCTGCAGGCGCAATTCCATCATGCACCGCTGACCCTGCGCGACCCGGCCTGGCCCGGGGTCTGGTACGATCTCGGCGAAATCCCGGACCAGATCGACTTGCTGGTCATCGACGGTCCGCCATGGGCGGTCCACCCCTATGCCCGCGGTATCGCCGAGCGGCTCTTCGAGCGCCTCACCATTGGCGGGATCGTCCTGCTCGACGATGCGGCGCGGCCGGGCGAACGCGTGGTCGCGCACCGCTGGCGGCGGACATAGCAGGATATCGACTTCGCATTCGAAGGCGGCGGGACCAAGGGGCTGCTGGTCGGCCGCAAGCGCGGCTAGCGCAGGTCGGCGATCAGTCGAACAGCTCTTCGAGAAACGACTTCTTGCGCTTGGGCTGGCGATAGCCGGCGTTGCCATAGCCGCGCGCCTGATCGTGGCCGTAGCCGCGCGGATCCTGCGGCGGCGGCGGGGCCGCTTGCTGCTGCGGCGCCGCGGCTTGCGTGTTGCGCTCGATGATCTTGTCGAGTTCACCGCGATCGAGCCAGACGCCGCGGCAGGCGGGGCAATAGTCGATCTCGATCCCCGAGCGCTCGCTCATCACCAGTGCAGTGCCGTCCACGGGGCAAGCCATTGCTGCGACTTTGTCGTTCATTGCGATTGTCTCTCCATCGGTGGTTCCCGGCCAAGATAGGGTCTTGCCGGCGAATGACAATCGAAGCAGGCCCGCGCGGGACCCGCTTCGCGCCATTCAGAAATCCGCCGAGATCGAGGCCTTGATCGTGCGCGGCGAGCCCTGCAGCAGGGCAGCGTTGAACGGATCGAAGCTCGAAGCCCAGTAGCGCTCGTTGGCGACGTTATCGACCGTGAGCCGCAGCGTGACCGGGGTCTCGCCCGCCGCGAGCACGTAGCGCGCGCCGAGGTCGAACACGGTCCAGTCGTCGAGCCGCAGCGTGTTGGCGGTGTCGGTCCACTGCTTGCCGGTGTGGGTCATCCGGCCGGTGAGCGTCAGCCCGGGCGCGAAGGGCAGATCCCATTCGAGATTGGCGTTGGCGGTGAATCCGGGCACGCCCGCGACCTCGGCCCCGCTCTCGAGCTTGGCGTCGATCGTCGCGAGACCGGCAATGATCCGGACGCCCTCGACCGGCTCGCCGTTGACGGTGAACTCGATTCCGCGATTGCGCTGCTCGCCGAGATAGCCGAACCGCCGCCCGCCATCGTCCTCCACGATTACGCCCTCGCCAGGGCGTTCGATCTGGTAGACCGCGAGGCCAGCGTAGAGGAGGCTCCCGAGCGCGAGCTTGGCACCCGCCTCGTATTGCGTCGACTTACGCGGGGCGAGGGGTTCGCCCGGGTTCACGAGATTGTCGATCGGATCGGTCGATGCCACCGGTCCCGGCTGCAGCGCCTCGATCCGGTTGGCGTAGAGCGACACATAGGGCAGCGGCTTGAACACCACGCCGACCACCGGGGTCACCGCATTCTCTTCGTAGAAAGTCGAGCGGCTGCCGTCGTCGTAGCTGAACCCTTCGGTGCGGATCGTCTGCAGGCGCATGCCGCCGGTCACGAGGATGCGCTCGTCCCACAGTCCGATCGTGTCGGAGGCGAAGGCGCTCCACTGGCGGCTCTTCCCGATGGGGAAGGGATCGTCGATGTCCCCACCGGGGTTCCATGACGCCGGATTGGATGGCGGAAACGCCACCTGCGGGGTATCGTAGAGGTTCGTCGGGTAATCGAGGCGGAAATCATAGGCGGTGCGGAAGGTCTGCCAGTTGACGTTCGCGCCGAAGTTGAACTCGTGGGTGACAGTCTCACCCAGATTCACGCGGATGCCCGCCTCGAGCGCTTCGTTGTTGGCCTCGTAGGGGATGTAGCTCGCGCTGCCGGTCGCCGCACCGGTGACGGCGTCGGTGACGGTGATGCCGCCGTAATTGCCCTCTTCGGCGCTGTCGTTCGCGCCTGCCCGAGCATAGAGCAGGGCGTTGTCGGCCACATCCCATTCCAGGTTCAGCGTCCCGAACACGTCGCGCAATTCGGTGAAGGTGAAATCCTGCGCGTAATTGGCGTCGGCTTCGGGCACCGCGGGGATCGCGCCCAATCCGCCGATCGTCACCTTGGGGCGCAGGTGATCGACCCGAATGTTCTGATAGGCGAGGTCGAGTGCCGCGCGGAAATTGCCGCCGTCGTAATCGAGCGCGCCGCCGATCACCTGCGTGCGGCGGTCCTCGCGGTCGACCGAGACCTCGCCGTCGCGATAGGCGCCGTTGACGCGCAGCCCCCACTCGCCACCGGTCCCGAACCGGCGCGAAACGTCGAAGCTGCCGCCGAAATGCGCGTCCGAGGTGTAGCCGACCGTGGCGCGCGTTAGCGGTCCGGACCCCGCGCGCTTGAGCTTGAGATTGACCGAACCGCCGAGGCCCGAGCCGCCGGGGGCCGCGCCGTTGAGGAAGGCGCTGGCGCCGTTCAGCACCTGCACGCTTTCGTAAAGCTCGGGCGCGACGATCTGCCGCGGGGCGATGCCGTAAAGGCCGTTCAGCCCCAGATCGTCGCCCGCCAGCGTAAAGCCGCGGATGACGAACAGCTCGGCCGCATTGCCGAAGGCATAGGTCGCGCGGATCGTCGGATCGTTCTCGAGCACATCGCCCAGCGTCAGCGGCTGCTGGTTGAGAATCAGCGATTCGTCGAAGCTGCGGATCGAGAAGGGCAGGTCCTCGGCGGGCTTGGTGCCGAGCACGCCGGCGTCGCCGCCATTGACCACTTCGGTGGCGTTCTCGGCCTGCGCGGTGACGACGATTTCCTCCGCCTGCTGCGCCCATGCCGGCGAGGCGATGACGGCAAGCGCGGTGGCGATGGCGAGGGCGGAAACGCGCGGCAAACGGTACATGGTAAAATGCTTTCTAGCGAAGGGAGGTGAGAGAACTGGGTGGGCGGCGCAGCAATGCGCCGAGGATGACGAGCGGGCAGAGACCGAGCAGCAGCCAGGCGGCGATATCGCGCCAGCCATCGCCGGTGAGGCCGAGGATCAGCCCGGCGAGCGAGGCGACGCCCAGCGCCAGCGGCCACAGGAAGATGCGCGCAGTGGTCTGGCGGCTGATGCGGCTCATGCGGTCAGCCTCGAGCGCGCGCCGGTACGGATTTCCTCGATCCGGCGCTCGATCGCGCCGGGGCCGCGCCGGAACCACAGCAGCAGCCCGGTCCACAGCACCCAGATCGTCGCCAGCGTCAGCAGCGTCCACACCAGCTTGAGCGGCAACCCGCCGTAATCGCCGAAATGCAGCGGCTTGGAGATCATCAGCGCCTGGTTGAGCGCGGGCATACTGCGCGCATCGGTCAGCTCGCCACTGGCGGCATCGACCAGCGCCGGGGTCAGCAGGTGCTGCGTCACCGGGCGGTCGCCCTGGAAGAAGATCGCGTAATGATGGCCCGAGGACCAGTCGCCGCCCGGAAAGCCGATGAATTGCGGGCTCTTGCCCGGCAGCGCCGCCTGCGCCGAGGCCATCGCCGCGTCGAGCGAACCGTAGCGCGCAGGGGGAAGCGGCGCCTCATCGGCATAGGCGGCGGTCATCGCTGCGACTTCGCCATCGCGCCAGCCCTCGATCAGCGGATCGGCGAAGGCGTTGATCGCCCCGGTCAGCCCGATCACCGCCATCCAGGCGAGCGCGACCACGCCGATCAGATTGTGCTGGTCGAGCCGCCGGACCCGCTCGCTGCGCGCCTTGCGCACCGTCCCGAACGACAGCCGCCGCATGAAGGGCGCGTAGAGCACGGTGCCCGAGACCAGCGCGAGCACGAACAGCAGCCCCATCGCGCCCAGCACCCACATACCCGGCTGGCCCAGGAACATGTCGGTGTGGAGCTGGAGCAGGAAGTCCATCAGCGGATTGCCCGGCGCGGGGCCCAGCGAGGCGCCGGTCGCGCGGTCGAAGAACAGCAGCGTCATCTCCGAACCCGGCGCATCGGGGGCGGGGCCGGTGGTGACGGTCAGCAGCGGACTGTCCTGGCTGAAGGCCATGAACAGCGGCACTTCGCCGGGGCGTTCGGCCAGCGCCGTGGCGAGCATGGTATCGAGCGGGAGGCCGGATTCGGCAGAGGGCGCACCCGCCAGCGCGCTTTCGGCATCGCCGCCCATCGCGGCATCGATCTCGTCGTGGAAGATCAGCGGCAGACCGGTGACGCACAGCATCAGCAGAAACGCCGTGCAGATCAGGCTGCTCCACTTGTGGATCAGATACCAGGTTAGGATGGTGCTGCGGGTCACAGCCGCGCAGCTAGATGCGCTAGTCTATCGCGTCAATGAGAATAGCTCGCAATAGCATTTCATCGACCTTGGCGCAGCAGTCCAAAGGCGCGGTCCGGCCGATCCCGTTCGGCGCGCAGCCGCCAGGGATGCTATCCTTGCAGCGCCCGAAGCCGGGCCGGCCTGCCGATCGTTCGCGCCTTGGCAAGGACCGTCGAACCCGTTGCCTTGGCATTGTAGAGCGCTTCATCCGCCGTCACATACATTTGCTGCGGATCGGGCTCGGTCTCGGCGCTGGTCACGGCAATGCCGACCGACACGTTGAGCGGCAGAAACTCTCCGTTCCAGGGGACGGGTCGCAGGAGAGTGCCCATCAAGGCCTGCACGGCCGCTTCCGCTTTGGTGGGCGATTCGGATTGCGGCAGCAGCACGGCAAATTCGTCGCCACCGATGCGCGAGACCAGCCCAGCCTGGGGGAAGGCCTGCCGCAGCCGCTGTCCGAAAGCCACGAGGCAGGCATCCCCCGCGGCGTGGCCCCACTGGTCGTTGAGGCGTTTGAAATTGTCGATGTCGAACAGGATCAATGTGCCGAGATGGCCGCCCGGCGCCTCGGCTTCGGTCCGGTCCAGAAAGCGCTGGAAGCGCACGCGGTTGGCGACACCGGTCAGCGGATCGCATTCAGCCTGCGCGCGCAGGGCCTCCCATCGCAGGCGGTCCTCGGTGATGTCCTGCTTCATGCCGAACAGGGTGTCGACGCGGCCATGGGAGCCGCGGGTCGACGCGGTGATGCGAATCCAGCGTTTGGCGCCGTCGGGGCGGACGATGCCGGCATCGAGCGTGAAGCCCGAGCAGGATTCGATCGCCTTCGTCCGCTTGCGATCGAGCCGTTCGCGCGATTCCTCGTCGAACAGCTCGACGGTTTCGCGGCGTTCGGGGGCGCGATCGGTCGACAGGCCGAAAATGTCGAATACCCCGTTGGTCCAGGTGAGCCGTTCGCTGGCGAGATCGCACGACCATGCACCCATCGGGACCAGCGAGGCGGCCTGATCGTACAGATCCATCGGATGAGGACCGTCGTTGTCGGGATGGGCCAGTCCGACCGCGAAGTCCCGCCGTGCGGCAAATTGATTCATCGGTTCCGCTCTTGACCTCGAGTTTCAGCTGCGACCCTGAAGGGATCCTTAGACACCATAACCACCCCATAACCATGATGGGTAAACGGCGCGTTTAGCAATGGGAGCGGCGATGGGATTGTACAGGTCCGGCATCGGCCTCACCCGGCTTTTTGCCGGCGGCACCTTGCGCCGTGCTGCGCAGGATGGGATCGCGCCTAGGATGAGGGAAACGGAATGGCGCGGCTGATCGCATTCAACAAGCCCCACGGGGTGCTGTCGCAATTCACCGATCGGGGGACCGAAACGGCGCGGCAGACGCTGTCCGACTTTATCGAGATCCCGGGGGTCTATCCCGCCGGGCGGCTCGACCGCGACAGCGAGGGCCTGCTGCTGCTGTGCGACGACGGCAAGCTGCAGGCGCGGATCGCCGACCCGCGCTTCAAGGCCGCGAAGACCTATCTCGTCCAGGTCGAGGGCGAGCCGGACGAGGCGAGCCTCGAAGCGCTACGGAAAGGTGTGCGCCTGAAGGATGGACCGACCCTGCCGGCGCAGATCGAGCGCATTGCCGAGCCCGGGCTCTGGCCGCGCGATCCCCCGATCCGGGTGCGCAAGAGCATCCCCGACAGCTGGATCAGCGTGACCATCCGCGAGGGCCGCAACCGGCAGGTCCGCCGGATGACCGCGGCGATCGGACATCCCACGCTGCGGCTGGTGCGCTGGTCGATCGGAGATTGGAGCCTGGAAGGTCTGGCACCCGGCGACTGGCGCGAGCTCACGGTCTGACGGCTATTCCTCGTTGAAGGCTACGCTTCCCATATCGAGCAGCTCGACGATCAGTTCGGTCGCCTCCGCTGATCCGGTCAGCGCCGCATCGGTTGCCAGGCGGTCGGCCGCGCAGAGACGCTCCGCGAAAGCGGCACTCGCCCCGTCGCATTCGAAGGCTTCGCCGTCGACGAACAGCGATACCGCGCCCGGCCCCTGGCGGATGAAGGAAAAACGCGCGGCTGGGTTGCGCAGCAGCGCGGCGCCCTGCGCCAGCAGCTGCTCCACCTCCTCGCGGACCGGCGGATGCTCGGGCTGCCAGTCGATTTCGGGATTCTTGGGCGCGGTCGCATGCTGGCCGAACCAGCGCGCGAAAGCGCTGCGATCCTGCAGCTTCTCGGCGACCATCGCGTGCAGCTCGGCGAGCGCCCCGGCGGTGATCTCGCCGGGGTTCTCCTGGCGGGCGAGCGCCGGATCGCGGTAGCGGTCGTCCTCCGCGAGTTCGCCGATCACGCTCTGCGCCCAGCCCGCGACCAGCTCGCCGCGCGAGGGCGCGCGAAAGCCGATCGAATAGGTCATGCAGTCGCCGCCGACCGCGACCCCGTCATGCGCGATCCCGGGCGGGATGTAGAGCATGTCGCCGGGTTCCAGCACCCATTCCCCGGTGGGTTCGAAATCGGCGAGCAGCCGCAGATCGGGATGCGGCAGCAGCTCGGTCGCATCGTTGCAGGCTGCGCCGATCCGCCAGCGTCGCCGCCCCAGACCCTGTACCAGAAAAACATCGTAATTGTCGAAATGCGGCCCCACCCCGCCGCCGTTCTCGGCATAGCTCACCATCACATCGTCCACCCGCCAGTTGGGGATGAAGCGGAAGCCTTCGAGCAACGCAGCGACTTCGGGGACATGGTGATCGACGGCCTGCACCAGCAACGTCCACGGCTCGCTCCCCAACTCGCCGAAACGCTCGGCGGGCAGCGGACCGTGTTCGAGTTTCCAGCTGTCGCCGCTTTTGACGACAAGTCGCGATTCGACCTCGCCTTCGCAGGCCAGACCCGCCAGCTCGTCCGGCTCGAGCGGATTGTGCCAATCATTCCACGGGTTGCGGATCAGCAGCGGGCGTCGCTGCCAGTAATCGCGCAGGAATATGTCGATGTCGAAATTCGACAAACGCCTGGTGTCAGCCATCGAATGATTCCGATGCCGCGAGCATGTCCATCAGATTGCGCGCCGCCTCGCGATCGGCTTCCTTCTCGAACGAGGCCTCGAGAACGGGTGCCGCGCCGAGCAGATGCAGCAGCGACCACAGCGCGAAACGCTTGCCGCGATCCTGCTCGAGCCCGAAATCCACCTGCATCCGCTCGATCCCCGCCTCCAGCGCGCCCGGCTGGATGTCGGCAATCGCCGAGGTGGCGAAATAGCGGCGCAGGAGGTCGTCGAAGTCCATCCCGCGTCGCTAGACGTCTGCCCGCCCAGCGCAAGCCATTGCCGCGGCGACACGGGCGCCCGGAGGCGTAAATCGGCTATGGTGATGAATGATTGGTGCGGTCGAGAAGACTCGAACTTCCACGGCCTTACGGCCACAACGACCTCAACGTTGCGCGTCTACCAGTTCCGCCACGACCGCACATGATCGAAGGAGCGCATCTTGGCCCCCGCGTTGGTAGGAGCGCGCCCCTAGCAGGGGGTTTTGAGGGCCGCAAGCGTTTTGGCGGCGGCCGCCGCAAACCGGCGTTGCGCGCGGAACGCAAGACACTTCGCCTAGCGCGGAGCCCAGCCGATATCGGCGTATACCGCAGGCTTCGGTACGTCGGTGGTCGCCTCGTTGATGGTCATCGATTCGCCCGGTGCCAGGCTGTCCTGCGGCGGCATGATTTCCCAGCTGTAGACGATCCGGTCGCGGGCATCGCGCAGCACGATCAGGATCGGCGGCACCGCGCGGGTTTCGCGTGCGGTGTTGGTGACGATGATCCGCGCACCGAAATATTCGGTGCCATTGGCGAGCGTACGCCGCTCCTGCTCGGCTTCGGGAAATTCGATCTGCAGATCGGGTGCACCGACGCCGTAGAGCGGCTTGGTGACGGGGAACCAGTCGGGCGCGCCGAAATAGCTCACTGCAGCCACCGCCCCCAGTGCCAGCGCCGCGAAAATGCCCGCAGCCCAAGTCCACAGCTTCACGTAGTTGCGGCGCGGCTTGAACGGCGGCGCGGAATCGAATTGCGAAGTTCCCTCGTCGAAAGCCGGGGCAGAGCGCCGCTCTGCGCGCAGATCGTCATAGGGCGGATCGCCCTCGTCGAAGCTGGGCCCGCTGGCGGAATCCTCGACCGGGTCGCGGGCGGCCTGCAGATCGTCATAGACCCGCGGCCTCCCGGCAGGCGCCTCACGCGGCGCCGGGCCTGGACGAGGCGGTGGTGGCGCCGGCGCGGGCGCGACATCGACCGGCGCGTCTTCACCGGGATGTGAGCGCGCCTGGGCTGCAGGAGGCACCGCGACAGGCTTGGATGCCTCGGCGGCGGCTTCGGCGGGCTCTTCGACCGGGGGCCCATCCTGATACCAGCTGTGCTTGCATTTGGCGCAGCGGACCGTGCGACCATCCACGCCGATCGCGCTATCGGGCACGACATAACGGGTGGAACAGGCAGGGCAGGCGATGATCATTGCATTCGGTCTTAGGCCGGTGCACGAATCGCAACAAGTGCGACAGCTGTCGGCAATCGGAGCTGTGGGCTTTTTTCCACATCGGCGCCGGGCTATATCCGAGGCCAGATGGGCATTTCCGGCAATTTTGCGGCGTTGGAGCGCTATTTCGCTGGATCCGGCGCGTGAGCCGATCCGAAGAGGAAATCGTCCGTTTCGACAACGTCGGCCTGCGCTACGGCACCGACAAGGAGGTGCTGAGCAACATCGCCTTCAGCCTTTATCCCGGACGGTTCTATTTTCTCACCGGGGCGAGCGGGGCGGGCAAGACCTCGCTGCTGCGCCTGCTCTACCTCGCGCAGCGCCCCTCGCGCGGCGCGATCCGGATGTTCGGGCGCGACGTTATTACCCAGCCGCGCGAGAAGCTGCCTTCGTTCCGGCGGAGGCTGGGGGTCGTGTTCCAGGATTTCCGCCTGGTCGAGCACCTCTCGGCCTTCGACAACATCGCGCTCCCCTTGCGGGTCTCGGGGGTGCGCGAGGCGGATGTGCACAAGCCGGTGGCGGACATGCTCGACTGGGTCGGGCTGGGGAACCGCGCCGACGCCCGGCCGGCGACTCTTTCGGGCGGCGAACAGCAGCGCGTCGCCATCGCGCGCGCGGTCATCGCCCGCCCCGACCTGCTGGTCGCCGACGAGCCGACGGGCAACGTCGACCCCGAAATGGCGCTCAAGCTGATCCGGTTGTTCGAGGCGCTCAACCGGCTCGGGACCACGGTGGTGGTGGCGACCCATGACGTCCATCTGCTGCGCAAGGTCCCGGATTCGCTGATCATGCGGCTCGACAAGGGCCAGCTCTCCGATCCCACCGGGGCGCTGCGCTATCCGCCGCGCAACCCGATGCCTGCAGCTGCGCCAAACCCACCCGGGGCTGGCGGACGATGAGCAGGCCGCCCGTTATGGCGCGAGCGATCGAGCGCGGGCTCGCGCCGCTCAAGGGGCGCCGCGCCTCGCATCTCCTGCCGCGCGCACGGCTGGGCGGGCCGATGCCGTGGGTGATCGCGATCATGGTGACGCTCACCGTTCTGGCCGCAGGAGGCGCGCTGGCGCTGACCAATCTGGTCGACCGCGCGCGCGCCGATTTGGCGGGCGGCGTGACGGTGCAGATCGTCGAGGCCGATCCGGTCCTGCGAACCGCGCAGGCGGATCGCGCGGTGGCGGTGCTGCGCGATCTTCCCGGCGTCGGCACCCTGCGCCGCGTGCCGCAGTCGGAGTTGGAGGCGCTGATCGAACCCTGGCTCGGCGGCGGGGTGCGCAGCGAAGCGGTGCCGCTGCCCGCGCTGATCGACGTCCGGCTCGAGGGCGAAGTGGGCGAGGCGGGGCTCGACGGCATGCGCTCCGCGCTCGCCGAGGTTGCGCCCGATGCGCGGATCGATGCGCAGTCGGACTGGCTCGGCCCGGTGTTCAGCGCCATCGCCGCCCTGCGCTGGCTGGCGATCGGGCTGATCGCGATGCTTGCTTTCACCAGCGCCGCAGCGGTCTGGCTGGCGGCGCGCAACGCGCTCAACGCCAACCGTTCGACTATCGAAGTGGTCCACCTGCTCGGCGGTACCGATGGCCAGATCGCGCGGATATTCCAGCGCTCGGTGCTGATCGACGCGGCGCTGGGCGGAATGGCCGGTCTGGTGCTGGGCGGTATCGCGCTCACCGTCCTTGGCGCGCAGTTCGCGGCGCTCGATGCCGGGCTGGTCCAGGGCGGCGGACTGGGCGGCTTCGACTGGCTGCTGATGGCGCTTGTCCCCTTCGCCGCGGTCGCAATCGCCTTGCTCACCGCGCGGATGACGGTATTGGCCTCGCTGAGGAAAATGTTGTGATCCTGCGCTTCGCTGCCTTTCTCTTGCTCCTATACGCGCTCGGCTTTGTCGTTTTCGCCGTGACGCTGCCGCAGCCGCTGGGCGACGTCGAAACCGATGCGGTGGTGGTGCCCACCGGCGGGTCGGGCCGGATCGCGCGCGGGCTCGAGGTGGTGCGCGCGGGCAAGGCTCGGCAGATGTTCGTCTCGGGAGTCGATCCCGAAGTGAGGCCGCAGGAATTCGCCGATCAGTTCGAGGTAAGCGGCCGGGAGATGGATTGCTGCGTGACGCTGGGCTTTCTGGCGGTGGACACCCGCTCCAACGCCGGCGAGGTCGCGCAATGGGTGGCCGAGAACGACATCGGTAGCCTGCGGCTGGTGACCACCGACTGGCATATGCGCCGCGCTTCGGGTGAGATCCGCGGTGCGATCCCCGAGAGCGTCGTGATCTACGAGGACGCGACGCCTTCGAGCCCCGATCTTCAGCAATTGTTCCTGGAATACAATAAGTTGCTCGCCTCGAGCGTCTCGCAGGGCATGCCGGCCTGATCATGCTGCTGCTGCGCAACATCGCCTTCTATCTGGCATTCTACCTCGGCTCGGTCGTGGTGACGAGCGGCACGCTGCTGGCGCTGCCGTTCAGCCGCGAGCTGTTCCGCCGGTTGGTCCATGCCTGGAGCGCCTGGCACCGCTGGTGCGTGACCCATCTGCTGGGGTGCGAGGTGGTGATCGAGGGCAAGCCGCCCACCGAACCGGTGCTCTACGCGGTCAAGCACGAGAGCTTCTTCGAGGCGATCGACACCCCCCGGCTGTTTCCGGTCCCCGCAGTCTTCGCCAAGGAAGAGCTGTTCAAGATCGTCGGCTGGGGCAGGGCGGGCCGCGCCTACGGCCTCATCCCGGTCGCCCGCGGTGCCGGCGCGCGCGCCCTGATCGGGATGATCCGCGAGGCCAGACGGATGGCGGCGAGCGGGCGCCCGCTGGTGATCTTTCCCGAAGGCACGCGCGTGCCGCATGGCGAGCGGCGGCGGCTGCAGGCTGGCTTCGCGGGACTCTACAAGGCGCTCGGCTTGACGGTGATCCCGGTCGCGGTGGACAGCGGACCGCTCTATCATCGCGGCCTCAAGCTGCCTGGGCGGATCACCTACCGCTTCGGCGAAGCGATCCCGCCGGGGCTGGACCGCGCGGAGGTCGAGGCGCGCGTGCTCGACGCGATCAACGCGCTCAATTCCTAGCCCGCGGCCTCGGCCTCGCGGCGCAGCACCGCGGCGATTCGGTCCATGTCCTCGTCGCTGCCGATCGTGATCCGCAGAGCCTGTGGAAGTCCCTGTCCAGGCAGGTGGCGAACCGCGTAGCCGGCCTCGGCCAGCGCCGCCAAGGCGCGCTCCGCGCTCAGCGCGCCCTCGAACAGCACCAGCAGGAAATTGGCCTTGCTCGGAACCGCGCGCAGGCCGCGGTTGCCGAGCGCCTCGACCGCCTCGGTAAAGCGCGCCAGACCGGCGGAATTGTGGCCGCGCGAGCGCTCGACGAAGTGCTGATCGCCCAGCGCGGCGCATGCGGCGACCTGCCCGCTGACGGTGACGTTGAACGGCCCGCGGATCCGGTTGATCGTGGCGATCAGCCCCGGCGCACCCGTGGCCCAGCCGATGCGCTCGCCCGCCAGCCCATAGATCTTGGAGAAGGTCCTTGTGACCAGCACATTGTCGTGGCGCGCCGCCAGCGCCAGCCCGCCATCATCCTCGTCGGCCTGAAGGTACTCGCCATAGGCCTGGTCGAGCACGAACAGCACGTCGCGCGGCAGGCCGGCGTGCAGCCGCGCCACCTCGGCGGCGGACAGGCAGGTGCCGGTGGGGTTGTTGGGATTGGCGACGAAGACCACGCGGGAGGCGGGCGTCACCGCGGCCAGCAGCGCATCGACATCGGTGCCATAGTCGCGGTCGGGGGCCTCGACCGGGACCGCGCCGCAGCGCCGCGCGGCGATGTCGTAGACCGCGAAGCTGTAGCGCGGAAACAGCACTTCGTCGCCCGGACCGGCATAGCCCTGCGCGGCGAGGTTGAGCAGCTCGTCCGACCCGGTGCCGCAGACGATCCGCGCCGGGTCTATGCCGTGCACTGCGCCGATCGCAGCGCGCAATTCGGTCGCATCGGGATCCGGGTAGCGCGCTCCGGTGCTCACCCCGGCCAGAGCCTCGCTCGCCGCCGGGCTGCAGCCGAGCGGGTTCTCGTTGGCCGAAAGTTTGATCAACTTCCGCCCGTCCGCGCCGGTCGCCCGGCCGGGAACATAGGCGTGGATCGCTTGAATCCAGGGTTTTGCGGTGGGTCCGGTTTCGCTCGTCATGGCGGGGAGCCTTTACGCAAATCGCGGCCTTCGACAAGCGCGACTCCGGGCGATAAGGGAGACCGGTGACCGAAACCTATCGCTCCTCGACCCTGCAGGCGCCGCTCGCTCTCGACGGCGGCGGCGTGCTGACGGATGTCACCGTCGCCTACGAGACCTATGGCGCGCTCGCGCCCAACCGTTCCAACGCCATCCTGCTGTGCCACGCGCTGACTGGCGACCAGTTCGTCGCCAGCGCGCATCCGGTCACCGGCAAGCCGGGCTGGTGGGAACGGATGGTGGGGCCGGGCAGACCGATCGACACCGACCGCTACCACGTCGTCTGCGCCAATGTGATCGGCAGCTGCATGGGCTCCACCGGCCCCGCGAGCCTCGCGCCCGATGGCGAGCCCTATGCGATGCGCTTTCCGGTGATCACCATCCGCGACATGGTCCGCGGGCTGGTGGGCCTGCTCGATACGCTGGGGATCGAGCGGCTGCACGCGGTGGTCGGTGGCTCGATGGGCGGGATGCAGGCGCTCAGCCTCGCCGCCAACTGGCCCGAGCGCACGGCACGGGTGCTCGCCATCGCCACCACCGCGCGGCACTCGGCGCAGAACATCGCCTTCCACGAGGTCGGGCGGCAGGCGATCATGGCCGACCCCAACTGGCGCGATGGCGACTATTACGGCCACGACGACAAGCCTGGCGCGGGCCTCGCGGTGGCGCGCATGGCGGCGCATATCACCTATCTCTCCGAAGACGGGCTGACCGAGAAATTCGGCCGCCGGCTGCAGGATCGCACCGAGAAGACCTTCGGCTTCGACGCCGATTTCCAAATCGAGAGCTATCTGCGCTATCAGGGCAGCGGCTTCACCAAGCGCTTCGATGCCAACAGCTATCTCTATATCACCCGCGCGATGGATTATTTCGATCTCGCCGAGGAGCATGGCGGCAAGCTCGCCGAGGCATTCGCCGGGTCGCAAGCGCGCTTCTGCCTCGTCAGCTTCGACAGCGACTGGCTCTACCCCACCGCCGAAAGCCGCCATGTCGTCCACGCGCTCAACGCCGCGGGCGCGCCGGTGAGCTTCGTCGAACTCTCGGCCCCCTTCGGCCACGACAGCTTCCTGCTCGACGTCCCCGCGCTCGACCGGGTGGTGAAGGGCTTTCTCGAATGAGTTCCTCCGTATCTTCCGAGCTGCGCCCCGATCTGGCGGTCATCGCCGCGCATATCGAACCCGGCACCCGCGTGCTCGACGTCGGCTGCGGCGATGGCGCGCTGATGGCGGCGCTGCTGGGCAAGGGCTGCGACGTGCGCGGGATCGAGATCGACGGTGCGCTGGTCGAGACCTGCGTGGCGCGCGGCCTCAGCGTGGTGCAGGGCGACGCCGACCGCGATCTGGTCGATTACCCCGACCACGGCTTCGACTATGCCGTGCTCAGCCAGACGCTGCAGACCGCCGAGCGGCCCGATTTGATGCTGTCCGAACTGGTCCGCGCCGGGCGCCGCGCCTTCGTCAGCTTTCCCAATTTCGCCTATTGGCGAATGCGCTGGGCACTGCTGCGCCACGGAAGGATGCCCGTCACGCGTCACCTCCCGGTGAGCTGGTACGCGACCCAGAACATCCACCATGTGACGGTGCATGATTTCGAGGCGCTGGCGCAGGAACTGGGCCTCGCGATCGAACGCCGCTGGTTCTTCACCGATGCCCGCGAACTGGGCCCGGGCGGCGCCAATTGGCGGGCGGAATATGCGGTGTTCGAGGTGAGCGGGCGGCGCTGAGCAGATGAACCAGGGGGCAGGCCCCCCTATATGTGGTCGGCCCTGTTGTCCGAACGCCGACGCCATATTCCTGCAAAGATCAGCGCCACGGCGACGGCCGCCATATCGGCAAGCCAATCCATGATATCTCCGGTGCGGTTGAGCATGGGGACCAGCTGCGCGACCTTGATCGCCGCGCCGAAGAGCGACAGCGCGATGCCGATACGAACCAGCGATATGCGCGGATAGGCCCCGGCCGCCAGCACCGCCAGCGTGAAGAATGCGGCCATGTGCTGCGCCTTGTCTCCGATCGCGACAGGCAAATGCGGAGGCTCGGGTAACAGGGCCATCACCGCGGCTAAGACGGCGGCTCCCCAGAAGGCGAATTGGAAAAGGCGGGTCGGCATGCGCGCCAGCTCCTAGCCGCGCTATGCAGGCCAGCATAGGCCCATCGACAATTTCGCGTCCCGGTAATTCACCCGCAAGGAACTGGCGGCAGGGACAATTCCCATCTACCGCCACATCATGCTGCTGTTCGAGGAAATCGCCTTTCGCCAGACTCCGATCGGGGAGCTGTCGCTGCGTCGCCGCCGGTTGAGTGCGCAAGGCGAGGATATCTGGGAGATCAAGCTCAACGACGGCTATCTCATGTCCAGCCGCTTCGTCGAGGGCGAGATCGCGCTGGCCGACCTCGCCCTGCCGCTGGCGCATGGCGAGAAGCTCGATGTCGTGATCGGCGGGCTGGGCCTGGGCTACACCGCCGAGGCGGCGCTGCGCGACCCGCGCGTCGGCGCGCTCACCGTGGTCGAACTCATCCCCGAGGTGATCGAATGGCACCGCGAGCATTTGCTGCCGCTGGGCGAAGCCGTCTCCGGCGATCCGCGCTGCGAGCTAATTCAGGGCGACTTTTTCGAGCTCGCGCGGTCGCCGGCAGGTTTCTTCCCCGACCAGCCCCAGCGCCTCCACGATGCGATCCTGATCGACATCGATCATTCGACCACCCATTTCATCGATCCGGCTACGGTCGATTTCTACAGCATCGAGGCGCTCGAGGCGGTGAGCCGCCGGCTCGCGCCCGCGGGCATTTTTGCGCTGTGGTCGACCGACGCCGAGGACCCGGTGTTCCTCGAGGTGATGCGGCAGTGCTTCACCGAAGTGCGCGTCGAACGGATCGAGTTCGAAACCCCCTATCGCGACAAGCCGGCGTTCAATCTGATCTATCTGGGGCGCAAGCGCTGAGGCACGGCCGCGCCGTCAATCATCGACGAAGCTTTCCCAGCCGGGGGCGACCGGTCGGCCTGCGGCGCGCTGCAATTCGATCGCCCGCTGCATTGATGCGCGGCTTGCGGGTTCGCCAGCGGCGCGTTGCAGCACTGCCAGGTTGACCCAGTCCTGTGCTCTCCCGGGAGTAATGCGCAGCAGGCTGGTAAGCCGGGCGATGGCGAGCTCGGGTTCGCTATTGGCGATCGCGATCGCGGCCAGGCTGCGATGCGCCGCAATCGTGTCGGTGTCGGCCAGCAATCCGGTTGCGAGCATCTGGACCAGCGCTTGTTCGCGCAGATCGGCATCCCGGAGCTGATCGCCGATGGCGTGGAGCCGCTGGGCTGCGGCCAGCCGCTCATGGTTGTTGGAGCTGTCGTCGGAGATGATCGTGCGCAGCAGGCCGGCGCTGAGTTCAGAATCGCCATCCGCCAGCGCCTCGTCGGCGCGGACGATCAGGCAGGCGGCGGGTTTGCGGATGGATTCGCCCGAGCTGACGCAGCTATTTGTCCGCAGCGTCCGCGTCCTGCCGACAAAGGGATCCATCCCCGATCCTGGAACGAGCCCTGCCACCCCGGTATTGGTCGCAATCGGTCCGTCCTGAATGATCTGTCGCTTCGGAACTCTTGAGCCAACTATTACCTTGCGGCGTTCGGCCTCGCCTTCGACGATGATCATCTGCCCGGGCGCTTGAGCAGCCTCGTCGGCCGGGGGCTCCTCTGCGGTTGAACTGACAGCTACTTGCGCCGGAGGTTCGGCGCCCAGCGGCGTGCCTGCGAGGATCAGGCAAGGTACGGCCCACACCAGTTTCGACATCGGCTGCCTCCAGTTTGATCAATTCAGATCGATCGATACGGCCTCATGACGATCTTCGCAATTCTGCGAGGCCTCGGGCGAATATCACCCGAGCCCGCAGGCGCCCTATTCGTATTCCGCCCAGGCCCGGCCATTGTCCCAGTGCAGCGTCACCTCGGACACGGTGCACAGGTCGAAGCCCTGCCAGAAGGCCTCGTCGCCATCGTCCCAGACGACCTTGATGTCGTAATTGCAGGCCTTCTGACGCGGGGCGAATTCGATGGTCACCGTTTCGCCGTCCTCGAGGATGTCGAGGCCCATGAGGTCCTCTTCCCACTCGTTGCTGGAGGAGGGGGCGACATAGACTTCCGAGATCGTGTAGCCGGTCGCATTGACCAGATCGAAATCCTGAATGCCGACCGAATAGGCCGGCGCCGCGGCGAAGAGCAAGGCGGCGGGCGCCGCCATTTTGAGCAGTGTGTTCACGTTCCATTACCCCAGTTTCGACCCCAAAAATGGGGAATGAACACGGGGGTGGTGAATGCAAGGGAAATGTGATGATACTTGAAGCAGACTGCAATAGAGGTGCTACTCGGAAATCGGAACCGGTGCACTTCGCGAGGCCGGGGCTCGACAGCTTGTGCGGCGGGTTCGCCTCGCGCCGGAGAACCAATCGCGGTCTCGCAGCGTTGACGATCATCCCCCAGCGATGAAGGAATTTTCGATGCGCCTCAGAACCCGAGCTCTCATCGCTTGCTGTGCGCTGCTCCCGCTCGCCTCGGCCTGCGCGACCGTAGCCGAGCAGCGGGTCGAGGCCGGGCTGGCCGAAGCCGGCGTGCCGCTCGGCATCGCCACCTGCATGGCCGACATCTGGGCCGAGGAACTCTCGATCTCGCAGATCCGCCGGATTTCGCGCTTCGCCGACGCGGTGCGCGACCGGGACCGCCGGCTCACCGTCGGACGGCTGGTCACCCATGTCCGCGAATGGAACGATCCCGAGGCGATGGCGGTGGTAACCGGCTCGGCTGCGCGCTGCGCCTTCGAATAGGCGCCCTCTAGGCCTTCAGCCGCTCCGCGTGCCAGCGGATATGGTCGGCCATGAAGGTCGCAATGAAGAAATAGGAGTGGTCGTAGCCCTCCTGCAGCCGGATCTCGGGTTCCATCCCCGCCGCCTTGCAGGCCTCGGCCAGCCGGTGGGTCTGGAGCTGTTCGACGAGGAAATCGTCGGCCATGCCCTGATCGACCAGTAAATGGTCGGCGCGCGCGCCATCCTCGATCAGCGCCACCGAGTCGTATTCGCGCCAGGCCGCAGGGTCCTCGCCGAGATAGCGGCCCAGCGCCTTCTCGCCCCAGGGTACCTGGCTCGGCGCGACGATCGGGCTGAAGGCGCTGACCGAGCGGAAGCGGTCGGGGTTGCGCAGGCCGACGGTGAGCGCGCCGTGGCCGCCCATCGAATGGCCCATGATCGATTGCCGCGCCGGGTCGACGGGGAAATTCCCCTCGATCAGCGCGGGCAGTTCGCGCTCGACATAGGCGCGCATCCGGTAGTGTTCTTCATAGGGCGCCTGCGTCGCGTCGACATAGAAGCCCGCGCCGAGACCGAAGTCGTACTCGCCATCGGCATCGGGGACATCCTCGCCGCGCGGCGAGGTGTCGGGGGCGACGAAGATTATGCCGTGTTCGGCGCAGGCCGCACGGTATTCGCCCTTCTCCATGACATTGGCGTGGGTGCAGGTGAGCCCCGACAGATAGTACAGCACCGGGAGCGTCTCCCCCTCCGCAAAGCTCTCGGCTTGCGGGGGGAGATAGACCGCGAAGGTCATCTCGGTACCGGTCTCGGCGGAGGCGTGGGAATAGACCCCCTGCACCCCGCCGAAGGACTTGGCTTCGGAGACCGTTTCCAGTTCCATGTCGTAGCTACGCTGCGTCATCAGCCCAGGCGTTTCATGACGCAGATCTTGTTGCCCGCCGGATCGCGCAGATAGGCCAGATACATATTGCCGATTTCGCTCTCGCGGATGCCCGGCGGATCCTCGATCGCGGTGCCGCCATTGGCGAGACCCGCGGCGTGCCAGGCATCGCCCTGTTCCTCGCTCTCGACCGCGAAGCCGATCGTACCGCCATTGGCGCCGCAGGCTGCGCCGCCATCGATCGGCTTGGAGAGCAGGAAGATCCCGCCATTGTGCATGTAGAGGACCCGGCCCTTGGGATCCATCCGGCCTTCCTTACCGCCGAGAGCGGCAAAGCAGGCATCGTAGAATGTCTTCGAGGCGTCGATATCGTCGGCGCCGAGCATGACGTGGCTGAACATGGTCTGGTCTCTCCTGTTTTGGTGTCGTGTCGTCGGGTAATGGGCCGGGCTCAGTCGAAGACCACGACGCTGCGGATGCTTTCGCCCGCATGCATCAGGTCGAAGCCCTTGTTGATCTCGTCGAGCTTGAGGACATGGGTGATCATCGGATCGATCTGGATCTTGCCGTCCATGTACCAGTCGACGATCTTGGGCACGTCGGTGCGGCCGCGCGCGCCGCCGAAGGCGCTGCCCCGCCAGTTGCGCCCGGTGACGAGCTGGAACGGCCGCGTCTCGATGGTCTTGCCCGCTTCCGCCACGCCGATCACGATGCTGGTGCCCCAGCCCTTGTGGCAGCATTCGAGCGCCTGGCGCATCACGGTGGTGTTGCCGGTGCAGTCGAAGCTGTAATCCGCGCCGCCGTCGAGCATCGCGACCAGATGCGCGACGACGTCCTCGACGTCCTTGGGATTGACGAAATCGGTCATCCCGAAGTGCTCGCCATAGGGCTTCTTGTCCGGGTTGATGTCGACCCCGACGATCCGGTCGGCGCCCGCCATCCGCGCGCCCTGGATGACGTTGAGCCCGATCCCGCCCAGTCCGAACACAACCACGTTGTCGCCCGGGCGGACATCGGCGGTGTTGATCACCGCGCCGACCCCGGTGGTGACCCCGCAGCCGATGTAGCAGCTGGTGTGGAACGGCGCGTCGTCGCGGATCTTGGCGACCGCGATCTCGGGCAGCACGGTGAAGTTCGAGAAGGTCGAGCAGCCCATGTAGTGATGGATCGTCCGGCCCTTGTAGGAAAAGCGGCTGGTCCCGTCGGGCATCAGCCCCTTGCCCTGCGTCTCGCGGATCGCGCTGCACAGATTGGTCTTGCCCGAGAGGCACATTTTGCACTGGCGGCATTCGGGGGTGTAGAGCGGGATGACGTGATCGCCTTCCTTGACGCTGGTCACCCCGGGGCCGATTTCGCGCACGATCCCGGCGCCTTCGTGGCCCAGGATCGAGGGGAACAGCCCTTCGGAATCCAGCCCGTCGAGCGTGTAGGCATCGGTGTGGCAGATCCCGCTGGCCTTGATTTCGACCAACACCTCGCCCGCCTTGGGTCCCTCGAGGTCGAGTTCGACCACTTCGAGCGGCTGCTTGGCTTCGAAAGCGACGGCGGCGCGGGTCTTCATACGGGGGGTCTCCAAGGCTTCGGTCGTGCCGAGGCCTAGGCGAGGCCCGCTGTGCTCGCAAGTCGGTAGCTTGCGGTTCAGGCTGCGGCGGCTACCACGGCGGGCATGACAGCTCTTCTTTCCGCAACGCTCCTGCTCGCGCTCCAAACCGCACCGGCACCGGCACCGATGCAAGCTCAAGCTCCGGCCCTCTCGCTCGAACAGCAGAGCGGGCTGCGCTGCGCCGCTGCTTTCGCGCTGGTCGCGCAGGCGCAGTCAGCCGGCAATGCCGAGGCGCTGAAATATCCGGCGCTGGGCCAGCGCGGGCGCGAGTTCTTCGTGCGGACCGCCGCGCGGCTGATCGACGAGACCGCGCTGGACCGCGACGGCGTGGCGCGGCTGCTGGCGCAGGAAGCGAACCGGCTGGCGCAGGAGGAAGGCGCGCTCGACCGCGCGATGCCGCCCTGCCTGATGCTGCTCGAGGCCTCGGGTCTCTAGCGGGCTGTCAGCGCCGGTTCACGGCCGACGCAGCAAAACGCGCTTCGCATTTCGCTGACGAGGTTACGATTCGCATGCGCCGCATCATCCTGGCTACGATGGCCTTCCCGCTCGCCGTTCTTGCCATGCCCGCGATGGCGCAGGACAGCGTCTCCGCTTCTCCCGCCGAGGCCGAGGCGCTCGACCGCATGGCGCCGAGCCTGTCCGATCCCGCGCGCCAGGCGCAGCTTGCCGGCACTCTCGCCGCCCTCACCGAAATCGTGCTCGACATCCCGCTGGCACCGCTGGTCGAGCCGCTCGCCGAGGCGGCGGGCGAGCCCGCCGGACGGGTCGATCCCGACCTGACCCTGCGGCGGATGACACCGCGCAGCGACGATCTTTCGCGCACCATTCAGGAGCGCCTGCCGCAGGCGATGGACCGCATTGCCGGCCTCTCGGGCAGCCTCGCCGCGCTGGTCCCGGCGCTGCGCGACATGGCCGATCAGCTCGAGATCGCGCTGCCGCGTGAAATCGGCGCGCCAACGCGCTGATCCGCAGCGTAAACTTGCATCGGCAAGGCTGGCATTCGCCGGCCCCATGCTTCATGGACGCTCCCCACCATGTGGCAATTGCACCAATTCCCCCTCTGTCCCTTCAGCCGCAAGGTTCGCCTCGTGCTGGGGGAGAAGAGCATCGCCTATGAACTCGTCCGCCAGGCACCCTGGGAGGCCAGCGACGAGCTGATCGCGCTCAATGCCGCGGGGCGCGTTCCCGTGCTGCACGACCCGGCGCGCGATCTCGCGATCAGCGACAGTCGCGCGATCTGCGAATATCTCGACGAGACGGTCGAGCGCAGCCCGCTGCTCGGCGGAACCGCGATCTACCGCGCCGAGATCCGCCGGTTGATCGCGCTGATGGACGAGAATTTCTTCGGCGACGTGATCGCGCCGCTGTTCCACGAAAAGGTCCACAAGCGCCTGGTGCTGCGCCAGCCCCCCGACGGGCGGGTGCTGCGCGAGGCGATGAAGCTGGCGCATGGCCATCTCGACTACATCGACTGGCTGGTCGACACCCGCAGCTGGATCGCCGGCTCGACCATGAGCCTCGCCGATCTCGCCGCGGCGGCGCAGCTCTCGGTGGCGGATTATCTCGGCGGGATCGACTGGTCGGGCCACGAGCAGACCCGCGGCTGGTATTCGGTAGTTAAGAGCCGCCCCAGCTTCCGCCCGCTGCTGGGCGAGAAGATGGAAGGCATCCAGCCCCCGTCGCATTACGCGCTGGTCGATGTTTGAGTGGAACTTGCCGGTTTGCTCACCATATCGCGAGGGAAGGAGACCGCTATGACCGACAAGCTCGCAATTCCCGATGCGCAATGGCGCGAGAAGCTGACCCCCGAACAATATCACGTGCTGCGCGAAGGCGGCACCGAACGCGCCTTCACCGGCAAATACGACAAGAACAAGCAGGCGGGCGAATATCTCTGCGCCGCCTGCGGCCAGCTTCTGTTCGACAGCACGCACAAATACGACAGCGGCTCGGGCTGGCCCAGCTTCACCGCGCCCGCCGACGAGGATGTGGTCGAGCAACACCGCGATGTCAGCATGGGCATGGTCCGCACCGAGGTGCTGTGCTCGAAATGCGACGGGCACCTGGGGCATGTCTTTCCCGACGGTCCCGGCGAGACCGGGCTGCGCTATTGCATCAACAGCGCGGCGCTCGATTTCGAGCCCGAGGACGACGCGTCCTGAGCTGCTGCGCGCGCGCCGGGGGAGGGTACGGCGGTTCGCCGTTCACGCATCGTTACAACTGCCCTATGCAACGCCCGGATCAGTGATCGGGTGACGCGAATTGGCGGGACGCAAACAGAACGATATGACCCAGCGGGGCAGCCGTCGCAGCGCGGGCAAGGCCCAGGCTGCAAAGCGCAGCGGTGGTGGCGGCGAACGGCCCGGGCGCCGCGGCTGGCGGCTGTGGCTGCGCCGGCTGATCCTGTGGGGTCTGGCGCTGGCGCTGCTGGGGGCGCTGTTCGTGGGGCTGGCGGTGGCTTTCGCCGCGCGCTCGCTTCCCTCCTTCTACCAGCTCCAGGCGACCCAGGTCGGACAGACGATCGTGGTGCGTGCGCGCGACGGCAGCGAGATCGTCGAACTCGGCCCCAGCTATGGCCAGTGGCTGAGCTCGGAGGAGATCCCGCAGGTCATGAAGGATGCGATGATCTCGGTCGAGGATCGGCGCTATCGTTCGCATTTCGGGGTCGATCCGATCGGTCTGGCGCGCGCGCTGTGGGTGGCGGTCACCGACGACACCCGCGTCGCGGCCACTTCGACGATCACCCAGCAGCTGGCGCGCAACGTCTTCCTCAACTCCAACCGCACCATCGACCGCAAGCTGCGCGAGGCGGTGCTGGCGGTGGCGTTGGAGACCAAGTTCACCAAGGAACAGATTCTCGAGCTCTATCTCAACAAGGTCTATTTCGGCGGCGGCGCCTACGGCGTGGATTCGGCCTCGCGCAAATTCTTCAGCCATCCCGCCACCGACCTCTCGATCGCCGAGGCGGCGATCATCGCCGGGCTGGTCAAGGCGCCGAGCCGCTATTCGCCCACCGCGGACGTCAACGCCGCGGTGGACCGCGCCAGCGTGGTCTTGCGGCTGATGCGCGAGCAGGGCCGGATCAGCGCCAGCCAGGCTTCGGTCGACGTCTCCGCGGTCAATCTCAAGGAGGAGACTGGGCAGAATTCGGTGCGCTATTTCACCGACTGGGCGCTGCCGCAGCTCGACCTGCTGCTGCCCGAGACTTTCGAGCCGATCGAGGTGTGGACCACGCTCGACACCGGCATGCAGCGCGCCGCCACCGCTTCGATCCAGGCCAACACCCCCGAGGGCGCGCAAGGCGCGCTGGTCAGCCTCGACCGCGACGGCGCGGTGCTCGCGCTGGTCGGGGGGACCGATTACGTCCAGACCAATTACAACCGCGCCACCGACGCGATGCGCCAGCCGGGCTCGGCGTGGAAGCTGTTCGTCTATCTCGCCGCGCTCGAGGCGGGCTATACGCCCGAGGACCGGGTGGTCGACGGGCCGGTGACGATCGACGGCTGGAGCCCGCGCAATTCGGGCGGCAGCTATGCGGGGGCGATCGATCTGCGCACCGCCTTCGCCTATTCGAAGAACACAGTCGCCGCCCAGCTCGGCAATGAAGTCGGCTTCGGCACCGTCGCCAGCATGGCGCGGCGCTTCGGCATCACCACCCCTGTCTCGACCTTTCCCTCCATGGTGCTGGGTTCCTCTGAGGTCCGGCTGATCGACATGACCCGCGCCTTCGCCGCGGTCTCGGCGAGCGGGCGCTCGGTCGAGCCCTATGGCATCCTCAAGGTGACCACCGGCGACGGCGAGCTGCTCTACCAGCACGAGCGCGCGCGCGAGGTGCAGCTGGTGCCCGACCATGTCGCCGCCGGGATCACCGACCTGCTACAGACAGCGGTCAACACCGGAACCGGCCGCGCGGCACAGATCGGACGCCCGGTGGCGGGCAAGACGGGCACCACCAATTCCAACAAGGACGGTTATTTCGTCGGCTTTTCGAGCGGCATCACCACCGGCGTGTGGATGGGCCGCGACGACAACGCCCGCGTCGCCAGCCTGCAGGGCGGGCGCGCGCCGGCAGAAGCCTTCGCCGCCTATATGCGCTATGCGGTCAGGGCGCGCCCGATCGAGGAATTCGACACCGATCTCGAACTGCCCGAATGGCAGCTGGAACCCGACGACGAGCAGATGTTCGGCGATCCCGACGATTATTATTTCATCGACGAGCAGGGCAATCTGATCGAGCCGGGCCGTCCGCAGGACGAGGGCGAGGGTTACTTCCCCTATCCCGAGCAGCCGGGCGTCGCCCCGGGTGCGGGCGAAGGAGACCGTCCCCGCCAGCCGGGTCAGCCGCCGAGACGCCCCGGCGGGCAGCCGCTGCCGGGCGAACCCGCGCCCGACGATCCCGCGGCGGCGAGCGACGATTTCCTCCGTCGCGCCATCGGCGAGGAGAGCGAAGAGCCGCCGCGCCAGCAGCAGCGCCAGCCCCGCCCGCCGAGCAGGCCGCCGATCGAATATTGAGGCTCGCGAAGGCGCTGCTTCAGCCAAACGAGAAAGGGGGGCCCCACCCGGCGGTGGAGCTCCCCTTTTACTTTGTTCCGCAGCTGGGCGGTACGCCGGCTAGCGGAGGCGAACCGGGAGATAGGCCGGCGGGCGTCCGCGCCGCTGGACGCGTAGCAGCACCGCGTCGCGGTCCTCGGCATCGGCTTGGGCGATCACGGCTTCGAGCCCGGCAATATCCGCCACTTCGCGGTAATTCGCGCTCAGGATGATATCGCCGCGCTGGAGACCCTTGCGCGCGGCATCCGAATTGGAATCGACCGCACCGACCGCGAGGCCTGTGGTCCCCGCAGACGCGCCGAGCTGGCTGGCGATCTGCGGGTTGAGCGGCACGACCTGAAGACCGAGACGCTGCTCGATCAGCCCGTCGTCGGGGCTCTCAAGCATCTCTTCCTCTTCGGCTTCGGGATCGAACATCTGCTGGCGCGCCAGCTCTTCGGCGCTGGGGCGGCTGCCGACCGTGACATTGGTGCGGACGCGCTCGCCGTTGCGGATGTATTCGACCGGGATCGTCTCGCCCGGCGCGACATTGGCGACCAGGAAGGACAGTGTCTGCTCGGGTGTCACCGGCTCGCCATTGATGCTGATGACGATGTCGCCCGCGCGAAGCCCGGCACGCTCGGCACCTTCTCCCGGCTGGACCGACTGGACGATTTCGCCGCGATTGCGCTCGATCCCGAGCGAAGCCGCGAGATCGTCGGTGACCGGCTGGATGCTGATCCCGAGATAGCCGCGCTCGATTGCCTCGCCGCGGCGCAATTGCTCAACGATCGGGGCCGCGATCTCCGCGGGGATGGCAAAGCCGATCCCCACGCTGCCGCCGGTCGGCGAGATAATCGCATTGTTGATACCGATCACATTGCCCTGCATATCGAACAGCGGACCACCAGAGTTGCCACTGTTGATACTGGCATCGGTCTGGATGTAGCGATCGTAGGCGCCGCCGACCATACCGGTGTTGCGCAGCACCGCGGAAACGATCCCGCTAGTGACGGTGCCGCCCAGACCGAAAGGGTTGCCGATCGCGACCACCCAATCACCAGGGCGCGCTCGGGTGGAATCGCCGAAGCGCACGAAGGGAAAGGCTTCGTCGCGACTAACCTTGAGGACCGCGAGGTCGGATTCGACATCGGTACCGACGATTTCGGCCTCGTATTCGGTGCCATCGGGCATGGTCACGGTGATCTCTTCAACCGTACCCCGGCCCCGCGGGCTGACCACATGGTTGTTGGTCACCACATAGCCGTCCGCCGAGATCAAGAAGCCCGAACCGAGCGACTGCCCCTCGCGGAACTGCGGTTCGGCGTCCTGCTGGCCCTGGCGGCGGTTGAACAGCCCTTCGAAGGGCGTTCCGCTGAACGGGTTGGAACTCTGCACCTCGACCCGCTGCCGGGTGGAGATGTTGACCACCGCAGGCTGCAATTGCGCGGTGAGGTCGGCGAAGCTCTCGGGCGCGCCGGCGCGCGGCACCGCCCGCGAGATCTGCATATCGTCGTTCTGCGCCACCTGGGCACCCGCGGGGTAGCCGGTCGCCAGCGATACGGCGGCACCGCCAACCAACAACACACTCGTCAATCCATAGGCATATCGCACTGGTTTCACGTCCTCTCGTTCCTTTGCATGAAGCGCGCCTGCGCCGGTGACCCGGTGCTGGCGAGCGCCTTTATAGGGGCTCGGCTCGTTTCAACCCTTATCCGCTGAACCGCCATTGAACGCCGATGGTTCCGCTCGACGAACGGTCAACGCTGTCCGCGGAACTGCCTCAGATACTCATTGTCGGGCGACAGGATAATGCTGTTCTCGCCGCCGTTCTGACCGGAAAACGTCGTGTCGTAGCTCTGCATGGCGCGGTAGAAATCGTAGAACGAGGGATCCTTGCCGAAGCTGTCGGCATAGATCCGCGCCGAATCCGCATCCGCTTCGGCGCGGATGATGCGCGCGTCCCGCTCACCCTGGGAGCGGATCGTGCGCGCTTCGCGCTCGCGGTCCGATTCCATCCTGCGGAAGGCCGAATTGAGCGGGGCGCCATCTGGTAGGTCGGTACGCTTGATCTTCACGTCGATCACCTCGGCCCCGTATTGCCGGGCCTGGCGGTCGAGGTTGGCGCGCACATTCGCCAGCGCCGTGCCGCGTTCGGCGGTCAGCATGTTCTGGAAGGTCCGGCGGCCGAGTTCCTGGCGCAGTACCGAGTTCAGGATCGGTTCGAGCGCGAGGCGCACGCCCTCGGTGGTACCGGCGCGCTCGACCATCCGCACCGGATCGAAGATCCGGAACCGCGCATAGGCATTGACCAGCAGGCGCTGCTGGTCGTTCGACAGCACTTCCTCGTCGGACATCTCGAGATCGAGGACCCGCTTTTCGATCCGGCGGACCGAATCGATGAAGGGCACCTTGAAATAGAGCCCGGCGTTGGTCTCGCCGCCGGGCGTATTGACCACGCCGATCGGCTCGCCGGTGCGGATCACCACCGCCTGTTCTTCCTCGGGCACGATATAGACGCTGGTGAAGAACAGCACGATCAGCACGGCCAGCGCGATCAACAATTTGCGATGCCTGTCCCAGATATTGCTCATGGTCACTGGCTCTCTCCCTGCGGCTGGGCGGGCTGCGCCGGTGCGGTCGCGGCTGGCGCAGCCGTGTTGCTGCGGCGACGCACTTCGGGCAGCGGCAGATAGGTGGTGACGCCTTCGTTCTCGACCACGGTGGTATCAGTCTGGCTCAGCACCCGCTCCATGGTTTCGTAATAGAGGCGGCGGCGGGTCACTTCGGGAGCGAGGCGGTATTCCTCGTAGACCTCGTCGAAAGCCTCGGCCTCGCCCTGCGCCTGCGCGAGGACCTGCTGGGCATAACCGCGCGCCTGGTTGCGCGAGGCATCGGCGTTCTGTTCGGCGACCGAAACGTCGCGGAACGAGTCGACCACTTCGGCGGGCGGATCGGCCTTGTCGATTTCGACACCCAGCACCTGGATGCCCGAATTATAGGCGTCGAGCGCGATCTGCATTCGCTGGCGCACGTCCTGTTCGATCTCGGCGCGGCCCTGGCCCGAGAAGGTCTCGTCGAGCGTCTTTTCGGCGACTTCGGCGCGCATCGCGGCCTCGGCCACTTCGCCCACGGTCTCGATCGGCTCGACCAGCGAGAATTTGAAATTCTCCAGGTTCTTGATGTTCCAGCGCACGATATAGCTCAGATCGACAAGGTTCTGGTCGCCGGTCAGGATGAGCTTGGCGTTTTCGCTCGAACCGGGGATCCGCAGGGCGCGGACGCCCTGAACGTCTTCGATGTCGACGGTCTCGATCGGGAAGGGCGCGGTGAAGTTGAGCCCGGAATCCAGCGTGCGGGTGTAATTGCCGAGTGTCTTGACCACGGCCTTTTCCTGCGCCTCGACCAGGTGGACGCTGGTTGCCAGCACCAATACCGCGACCAGGCCGATGATGGCGAAAGGCAGCCAGCTGCCGCCGCCGGGACGCTGCGGAAGGCGGAAATTGGGGCCGCCGGGCCCGCCGGTGCGGCGCGGACCTTCGGGGCCGCGGTTCTTGAAGATATCCTCGATATTGGCCGAACGGCGCGGGCCGCTCCCGCTGGCGCCGGGCGGCAGCCACGGGTTCTTGGGCCCCTTGGGTTTGGCGCCGGGATCTTGCGGGGGAGTGTCGCCACCCTCGCCGCCCTCGCCGCCGCCGTTGCTGGCATCGCCGGAACCCTTGCCGGGACCCTTGCCCCAGGGGTTGCGGCCGCCGGCCATAGCCAGCCCGATGTGTTTTCCAAACCCGTCCAATATTCGCATGCATTATCTATAGGGTCGTTCTGCAGGAAAAACAGGGGTTGTCGCGCGCTTTTTGATGCTACACGGCGCAGCGCATGGCCGATAATGCATTAACCGCTGCGCTCCCCGACCCGATCGCCGAACGCGTGACCTCTGCCACGGTGAAGGACGGGCGCGCGACGGTGGTGCTCGATGTCGCCGGGCTGGACCCGCGCGAGCGCGAGCAGATGGAAGCGGCGGTGCGCGAAGGGGTCGGCGCGCTTGCCGAAGTCGGCGATGTTCGCGTCATTCTCACGGCCGAGCGCCGCGCGCGGCGGATCGTCGCGGTGGGTTCGGGCAAGGGCGGGGTGGGCAAGTCCACGCTCACCGCCAATCTCGCGATCGCGCTCCACCGCATGGGGCACAAGGTCGGCGTGGTCGATGCCGATATCTACGGCCCTTCGCAGCCGATGATCCTGGGCAATCAGGACGCACGCCCCGAAGCGCGCGAGAACAAGCTGATCCCGGTCGCCAGCCCGGTCGGGGTTCCGGTGCTGTCGATGGGTCATCTGGTCAAGCAGGGTCAGGCGATCGCCTGGCGCGGGCCGATGGTGGGCAATGCGCTTAGCCAGCTGGTCGACGCGCATTGGGGCGACACCGAACTGCTGCTGGTCGATCTGCCGCCGGGCACCGGCGATGTCCAGCTGACCATGCTGCAGAAGTTCAAACCCGCCGGCGCCGTGCTGGTTTCCACTCCGCAGGATCTCGCGCTGATCGATGCCGCGCGTGCCGGGCAATTGTTCGATCAGGCGGGGGTGCCGGTGATCGGGCTGGTCGAGAACATGTCGGGCTATGCCTGCCCGCATTGCGGCGAAATCTCCGATCCCTTCGGCGCGGGCGGGGTGGAGGAAGCGGCGCAGCGCCTCGAACTGCCCTTTCTTGGGCGCATCCCGCTCGATCTCGCGATCCGCCAGGGCAGCGATGCCGGCCGGCCCCCCGCGGCCGGGGACGAGGCGTTCGCCGAACCGTTCCGCGCCATCGCCGCAAAGCTCGCCGCTTGGCTATCGAAGAGCGTCTGAACGAGGTTTCGCTTTCGCGCCGCCAGCTGCTTGCCGGAGCGGCGGTGGGCGGGGGCCTGCTGGTGGCGTGGTGGGCCTGGCCGCGCAGCTATGCGCCTGCCTTGCAGACCGGCGCGGGCGAGCATCGGTTCGGCGCCTGGTTGACCGTCGCCGCCGACGGGGTGGTGACGGTGGCGGTGCCGCAGCTCGAGATGGGGCAGGGGGTCACTACGGTGCTGCCGCAGATCGTGGCGCAGGAGATGGGCGCGTCGTGGCGGCAGATCGCGGTCGCGACGGTGCCCCCCAGCGGCGCGCAGGCCAATGTCCCGCTGGCCGCCAAATGGGCCCCGCTGTGGTCGGTTCTGCCCGCTCTGGCAGACGAACCCGACAGCTACCTTGCCGAGCGCTTCGCCCGCGCCGAGAATTTTGCCGCAACCGCCGAGGGATCGACTCTCGCCGCCTATGAGGCGGATTGCCGCGCGGCGGGCGCAGCGGCGCGCGCCATGCTCGCCATGGCCGCAGCCGAACGCTGGGGCGTCGGCTGGGAGGAATGCGAGGCCGAGGACGGCTTCATCTTCCACGGCGAAAAACGCCTCCGGTTCGGCGAACTGGCCGAAGAGGCCGCGCTGATGACCCCGCCCGACCCGCCGCCGCTGCGCCCACAGTCTCCGGGTGAGCGGCCGCTGGCAGGCGGGATTCCCGGCCCGGGCGAGTTGCCCCGGCTCGACCTGCCGGCAAAGGTCGATGGCACCTATCTCTTCGCTGCCGACATTCGCCTGCCCGGCATGGTCTATGCCTCCATCCGGCATGGCCCGGTGGGCCTGCCCGAACTGGTCGGTTTCGACGAAGCCGAAGCAGCCGGCATGGGGCTGGTCGCGCTGGTGAAATCGAAGCGCTGGATCGCGGCGGTGGCGGACAGCTGGTGGCGCGCCGAACGCGCGCTCGGCGGTATGGCGCTGCGCTTCGGCGGCCCGGGCGGGGTCGACAGCGAGGCGATCGACGAGGCGCTGGACCAGGGTGTCCGCACCGGGGATGCGGTGCGGATCGCGAGCTATGGAGATCCCGATGCCGTCCTCACCGGGCTCGACCTCGTCCAGCGCTACGATATCGCGCCCGCCGTCCACGCCGCGATCGAGACCGCCAGCGCCACCGCACATTATGCCGCTGGGAGGCTGGAGCTGTGGATCGCCTCGCAGGCGCCCGAAGCCACGCGCGAAGCCGCAGCGAAAGCGGTGGGCCTGTCTGCAAGCGACGTGGTGCTTTATCCGCTCGGCGCGGGCGGCAGCTTCGATGCCCGGCTGGAAAAGCAGCATGCCATCGAGGTCGCGCAGATCGCGCGGGAAGTGGGCAGGCCGGTCCAGCTGACCTGGCCGCGAGCGGAGGAATTCAGGGCCCTGCCGCCGCGCACGCCGGTTGCGCTGGTGCTCACGGCCAGGCTTTCGCCGGGCGAAGAGCGGACGCCGGTCGCCTGGCGGGCGCGGCTTGCCATGCCCGCCACGGTGCGCGAATTCGGCGAGCGGCTGTTCGCCAACGCCACTCCCGAAGCAGCGATCGAACGGGCCGCGGGCAAGCCCGATCCGCTGGCCTGCGAGGGCGCGGTGCCGCCCTACGCGATTGCCAATATCGCGGTTGATCACGTGCCCGTCGCGCTCGATCTGCCCACGGGATTGCTGCGCGGCAATTCGGCGGTTTACACCGGTTTTGCGAACGAATGTTTCGTCGACGAACTGGCGCGCGAAGCCATGCGCGATCCCTATCTCTACCGGATGACGATGCTCGGGCACGACGAACGCTCTGCCGAAGTGCTGCAGCGCGCGACCGAACTGGGCGAATGGGACGGCGGGGGCGAGGGGAGCCGGCAGGGGCTGGCGCTGATCCGGATGGAATTCGGCGATGCCAGCGGGTCGATCGCCTGTGTAGCGCAGGCGCAGTTGGGCGAGGGCGGCGTGCGGGTCTCGCGGCTGTCGGCAGTGGCGGATATCGGCCGGATCGTGAATCTCGACGTGGCCCGCCAGCAGATCGAGGGCGGGTTGCTGTTCGGGCTCTCCATGGCGACGGGTTCAAGCGTGACCTATCGCGGCGGCCGTCCGGTCAGCGCGCGGCTCGGCGATCTGGGCCTGCCCACGCTCGCGGATGCGCCCGAGATCGTGCTCGATCTGGTCGAGAGCGATGCCGAGCCGTTCGATCCGGGAGAGCTGGGTGTGGCGGTCGCGCCACCTGCCATCGCCAATGCACTGTTCGCTGCAACCGGAGTGCGCTTTCGCCGCGTGCCGCTGCTATCGGAGGGATTATGACCTGGCAGCCCCAGACCTTGCCGCACGACCATCCCCCCGTCCGCTCGGGCGGGGTCGGCGTGCTGCTGGTCAATCTCGGCACGCCCGAAGCGCCCGATCCAGGATCGGTGAAGCGCTATCTGGCCGAATTCCTCTCCGACCGGCGGGTGGTCGAGATCCCGCCGCTGCTCTGGCAGCCGATCCTGCGCGGGCTGATCCTCACCACCCGCCCCAAGAAAAGCGCCGCGGCCTATGCCAAGGTCTGGACCGAGGAAGGCTCGCCGCTGGCGGTGATCACCCGTCGGCAGGCCGAGGCGATGCAGGCTAGGATGGGTGAAAACGTGCGGGTCGACTGGGCGATGCGCTACGGCGCGCCGTCGATTCCCGACCGGCTCGACGCGATGATGGCGGCGGGCTGCGAGCGCGTGCTGCTGGCCCCGCTCTACCCGCAATATTCGGGCGCGACGACCGCAACCGTGGTCGACAAGGCGAGCGATGCTTTGAAGGCTATGCGCTGGCAGCCCAGCCTGCGGACGCTGCCGCCTTATCACGACGATCCCGCCTATATCGATGCACTCGCGCTCGATATCGGGCGCCAGATCGACGCGCTCGCCTTCGAACCCGAACTGCTGCTGCTCAGCTTCCACGGCATGCCCGAGCGCACGCTGCATCTCGGCGATCCGTATCACTGCCATTGCCGCAAGACCGCGCGGCTGCTCGAAGCCAGGCTGAACCGCCCCGGCCTCCGGCTGCGCACCACATTCCAGTCGCGGTTCGGCCGCGCCAAATGGCTCGAACCCGCCACCGACACCACGCTCGAGGAAGAGGCGCAGGCGGGCACCAAGCGGATCGCGATCGCCGCGCCGGGCTTTTCCGCCGATTGCCTCGAGACGCTCGAGGAGCTGGCGATGGAGGGCAAGGAGCAGTTCCTCGAAGCCGGGGGCGAGCAGTTCGCCGCGCTCTCCTGCCTCAACACCTCCGCCGCGGGGCTCGACATGCTCGAGACGATCCTGCGGCGCGAATTGTCCGGGTGGCTTTAGCCGGCGAGGTTGCTTACACGCAGGTAAGTATCAAGGAGCAACCTATGGCCAGCCTCGCGTCCGACCCGTCTGCCGAGTTCACCCCGAAGGACTGGCGCGAAAAGCTGCCCGGCGGTTCGCTCGACCATATTCCGGGCGAGAAGGGTTATCCGCTGGTCGGTCACACCTTCACCCAGCTCTCCGATCCGCATGCCTTCGCCAGGCGGATGCATGAGACCTACGGCCCGGTCTACAAGGTCAACTCGATGGGCGGCTGGCATGTCGCGCTGATCGGGCCAGAGGCCAACGAGCTGATGCTGTTCGACCGCGGCAAGATCTTCTCCAGCGATCAGGGCTGGAGCCCGGTGCTCCACCGCCTCTTCCCCGGCGGGCTGATGCTGCTCGATTTCGACCACCACCGCGCCGATCGCCGGGCGCTGTCGATCGCCTTCAAGCCCGGACCGATGCGGCATTATGCCGACAGCCTCAACCGCGGGATCGCCGCGCGGGTGGAGGAATGGGGCAGCGGTGCGATGGAATTCTACCCTGCGATCAAGCAGCTCACGCTCGATCTCGCCGCCGACAGTTTCATCGGCCTGCCCTTCGGCGAGGAGGCGAATAGGATCAACCAGGCCTTCGTCGACATGGTCCAGGCCTCGATCGCGCCAGTGCGGCGTCCGCTGCCCTTCACGAAAATGAAGAAGGGCGTCGATGGACGCGCCTTCCTGGTCGACTATTTCACCCGCGAAACGCAGCGTCGCCGCTCCGAGGGAGGCGGGCAGGACATGTTCAGCCAGTTCGCCACCGCCGAATTCGAGGACGGCAGCCTGATGGATGTCGAGGCGGTGGTCGATCACATGAACTTCCTGATGATGGCGGCGCACGACACCATCACCTCCTCCGCGACCTCGCTGGTCTATCTGCTCGCGAAGAACCCCCAATGGCAGGACCGCTTGCGCGACGAGCTGACCGCGATCACCGGGGGCGAGGGGGGCGGTCTCGCCTATGACGATCTCGGCAAGCCCGAGCTGACCGAGATGGCGTTCAAGGAATCGCTCCGAATGATCGCGCCGGTGCCCTCGATCCCCAGGCGCGCGCTGCGCAGCTTCGAGCATGGCGGCTACACAATCCCGGCGGGTGCACGGGTCGGGATCAACCCGCATCTGGTCCACCATATGGAAGAGCACTGGCCCGATCCCGAGCGTTTCGATCCCGAGCGCTTCACCCCCGAATTGGTCAAGGCGCGGCACAAATACGCCTGGGTCCCCTTCGGCGGGGGCGCGCATATGTGCCTCGGACTGCATTTCGCATACATGCAGATCAAACTGCTGATGGCGCAGATGCTGACCCGCTACCGGATCGAGGTCGAGCCGGGCTACGATCCCGACTGGCAGGCCTGGCCGATCCCCCAGCCCAAGGACGGGCTCAGGATCACGCTCAAGAAGCTCTGAGACCGGACGCGCGGTCAATCCGGCGATCAGAAATCGATCGCGATGCCGTCCTTGACCCAGTCGCCATAGCGCGTCGGACTGAGCTTTTCGTCCGTTTCGGGCGGTTTGGGCGCGGGCGCCGGCTCGTTGGTCCAGTGTGCGGGCTTCTCGAAGCCGTCGGGCCGCTTGGTTGCGCGTTTGTCCATCTCCATCAGATGCGCGGACTGGCGCGCGGTTTCAAGGGCGGGTAGGGGAGCCGCCATGGCCATGCCCCCCGGTTTCCCCGCGCGCCGCGCCGCGCTGCGCCTGCTCGATGCCGTGCTGCGGCGCGGCGAGACGCTCGATATCGCCTTCGGCTCCGCAACCGGCGACGTCCGCCGGTTCGAGGACAAGGCGCTCACCCGCGCCATCGCCAGCGAGGTGCTGCGCTGGCTGGTCGATTTCGACGCGCTGATCGACAGCGCCACCAAGGACAATCTGCCCCCCGACGCCAAGGTGCGCATGGTGCTGCGGATGATGCTGGCGCAATGGCTGCGGCTCGACACCCCGCCGCATGCGGTGCTGGCGACCGGGCTGCCGCTGCTCGCGGGCGGTCCGCGGCGGCTGGCGCATGGCGTGTTCTCGACGCTGGCGAAACGCCAATCCCCCCTCCCCGAGGGGGAGGGGCCGGGGGTGGGGGTTCCGTCATCTGCGGACGGGGGTACACCCCTCCCCAACCCCTCCCCTCAAGGGGAGGGGCTTTTGCCACATGCGCCGACCCTGCCCGCATCGGTCGCGGCCCGCTGGGGTGAGCGAGCCGAACCGATTGCCGCGGGTCTCGCCAATCCGCCGCCGCTCGACCTGTCTCTGCGCGACCCCGCGCGCACCGCCGATCTCGCCAACCAGCTCGCCGCTGACAGTCTGATGCCGGGCCGGCTCCGGCTGCCGCGCGGCGCCAGCGTCGAGAAGCTGCCCGGTTTTGCCGAGGGCGAATGGTGGGTCCAGGATCTCGCCGCCTCGCTGCCCGCGCGGCTGCTCGGGCCCGGAGCCAATGCAGGCGAAGGCCGTCACGCGCTCGATTTCTGCGCCGCGCCCGGCGGCAAGACGCTCCAGCTCGCCGCGGCGAGCTGGCAGGTGACCGCGCTCGACATTTCCAAGCGGCGGCTCGAACTGCTGCGCGACAATCTCAAGCGCACCGGTCTCAAGGCGGGCATCGTCCGCGCCGACGCGCTGGCGTGGGAGCCCAAGCACAGTTTCGACGCGATCCTGCTCGATGCGCCCTGTACCAGCACCGGCACCGCGCGCCGCCATCCCGACGTGCTCCACCGCATCGGTTCGCGCCAGATCGAGGAGATGGTCGAGCTGCAGGCCGCGCTGCTCGAGCGTGCCGTGACCTGGCTCAAGCCGGGCGGCACGCTGGTCTATGCGGTCTGCTCGCTCGAGCGCGAAGAGGGCGAGGAGCAGGCGGCTAAGGTCGACCTGACCCCCGCGCCCATCGCCGCAGAGGAACTCCCCGCCAGCCTCTCGCCCACGAGCGAGGGCTGGCTCCGGACCGATCCCGGGATGCTGCCCGAACTCGGCGGGCTCGATGGCTTCTTCATCGCCCGCTGGCGCAAGGCCTAGCCGCCAATACAAGACCGCCGGCGACGGTGTCGCCGGCGGTCCGGTTTTCAATATTTCGGAGCCGGTTCAGGGACGCTCGATGATCTGCATGTCGTCCTCGTCCACGACCAGGAAGACTTCCTGCTCCTCGGCAATCCGGCGCGTATCGGCATCGAGCTCGTCGCCCGGAAGATCACCGATCGAAGTAGGGCTGGTAACCGTGCCCGCGGAAATTTGCAGACGCTGGCCGGGATTGATATCCATCGGCACCTCTCGCGGACCGTCTTCGATCAGCGCGAACATGCGCTGGCCGTCGCTCTCGACCCAGAAGCCCCGGTCCGTCAGCGGTCCACCAACCGCGACCTCGCCCGAAAACTCGCTCCCGACATACTGCGCGGGGTTTTCTAGGATCGCGGCAAGCGTCGCTTCGCCGGCGGCGGGCAGCATCGGCTCGTCTTCGACGGCAACCTGCTCTTCGACAACCACAGGCTCGACAAGATCGCTGTCATCGTCTTCCGGGCTGAGAGCCCACCAGAGGATCAGCGCCAACAGGATCAGCGCAAGCAAGATCCATAGCCACGCGAGACTGCTTTTCTTTTCGACTGGTATTTCGGCCATTTCCCACCTCATTATTCATTCGACATCGCCGACAGACCGAACGTCCGCCATGTCCTGAAGAGCGGGCGGTCCGGAGCAACCGGACCAAAACCAATGAAGGTTAAGTTTGTGGCTCGCGGCCTGCGCATCTGCCCGGACGGGCCGGCCCGAAGGCTCAGTCGGACTTGACCTTCGATTGAAAGCTCTTGCGCAGCTTCAGCAGTTTGGGGGGGATAGTGGCCTGGCAATAGGGGTTCCGCTGACCTTCGCCGTCCCAATATTCCTGATGGTAGTCTTCTGCGGGATACCACTGCGCCGGCCCTTCGATCGTCGTTGCCGCCGTGCCCGAATTCTCCGCGTTCCAGCGCGCGATCGCCGCCTCTGCTTCCTCGCGCTGCGCATCGTCAAGCGGGAAGATCGCGCTGCGATACTGCGTGCCGACATCATTGCCCTGGCGGTTGAGCTGGCTGGGATCATGCGTCCCCATGAACACGTCGAGCAGGTCGGCGAGCGAAATCACGTCGGGATCGAAGCTCACCCGCACCGCCTCGGCGTGGCCGGTGGTGCCGCTGCAGACCTCCTTGTAGGTCGGATCGGGCCGATCGCCGCCGATGTAGCCGCTTTCGACCTCGGACACGCCGACGACATCGTTCATCACCGCTTCGGTGCACCAGAAGCATCCGCCCGCCATGATCATCTGTTGAGTAGCCATTGAATTCTCCTTTGCCTGCCAGATAGGAAGCCGGCCCCGGCTTGTCATCCGCGCTTGTCATGGTCCGCTTGTCATTGGCGGGCCGCGCGGGCAGGGTTGCGGACAGAGAAATCCCGGGAGAGAATCGATGCGTACCCTGCTTGCCGCCTGCGCCACTGCTGCGCTCGCCTCCGCCGCCCTTGCCACCCCCGCCATCGGCCAACACCAGCATGGCAGCGGCGATGCCGAACACGCCGCCCACGGCCCGGCGCAGCACGCGATGATGACCGCGCTGGCCAGCCCCAACCGCGCCGAGGACACAGCGCGCGACGAATGGCGCAATCCCGCCGAAACGCTCGCCTTCTTCCAGGTCGAACCCGGTATGACGGTGGTCGACTACATGCCCGCGGGCGGCTGGTACACGCGGGTGCTGGTCCCCTATCTCGGGCCGCAGGGCCGCTATGTCGGGCTGACCCCCGACCCCGCCGCCGCGGACGGTGAGCGATTCGCCAAATATTTCGAAGGACTTCCAGGCAGCTTCGCCGAAGCATCGCCCGGCTGGAATCTCTCCGGCGCGCCGGTCGCGCTCCACGCCTCGCAGGATATTCCCGAGGAGCTCGAAGGCACCGCCGACCGCGTGCTGGTGTTCCGCGAAATGCACAATCTGCTGCGCTCGGGGGTGATCTACACCGAGCTGACGCGGATCCGCGAACTGCTTGCCGATGACGGTATGCTCGGCATCGTCCAGCACCGCGCCAAAGCCGATGCCCCGGCGGATTACACGCTCGGCAGCAATGGCTATCTGCGTCAGGACGATGTGGTCGCGCTGGTCGAGGCGCATGGCTTCGAACTGGTCGATACCAGCGAGATCAACGCCAATCCCGCCGACACCGCCGATCACGAAGGAGGCGTCTGGCAGCTTCCCCCGTCGTGGAGCGGCAAGAAGCCCGAGCTGGAGAACGTCGGCGAGAGCGACCGGATGACGCTGCTGTTCCGCAAGCGCTGAGACACGCTAGCGGTGGACTTCGCGCATCGCGAAACCTAATTCGGGCGCCATGCGCACGCTCACCATCGCCGTCCTCCAATTGTCGCTCGCCGACCCCGACGAGGCGCGCAACATCGCCGCCGTTTCCGCCCTGGTCGAGGAGGCGGCGGGCAAGGGCGCGCAGGTGATCCTGCCGCCCGAGCTCTTCGCCGGCGAATACTTCTGCCGTGAGGAGGACGAGGCGCTGTTCGCCCGCGCTTGCGCCACCGATACCAATCCCTCGGTGCTCGCGATGCAGGAGCTGGCCGCGAAGCACCGCGTCTCGATCCCGACCAGCTTCTTCGAGCGCGACGGTCATCACTATTACAACACGCTGGCGATGATCGGCCCCGATGGCGGCCTGATGGGGACCTATCGCAAGAGCCACATCCCCGACGGACCGGGTTACGAGGAAAAATACTATTTCCGCCCCGGCAACGACGGCTTCAAGGTCTGGGAGGTGCCCTGCACTGGCGGCAGCGCGACGATCGGCGTCGGGATCTGCTGGGACCAGTGGTATCCCGAATGCGCGCGGGTGATGGCGCTCAAGGGTGCCGAGGTGCTGTTCTATCCCACCGCCATCGGTTCGGAACCCTACGATGCCGAGCTCGACACCAGCCGGATGTGGCGCCGCGCGATGGTGGGCCACGCGGTCTCCAACTGCATGCCGGTCGCCTCGGCCAACCGCATCGGTCCCGAAGGCCCCGAAGACCGCGTGCAGAGCTTCTACGGCCACAGCTTCATCTGCAACGAATGGGGCGATCTGGTCGCGGACTACGGCGCCAAAGAAAGCGGTGTGCTGCTCGCCACGCTCGATCTCGACCGCGCCGCGACCCACCGCGCCGGCATGGGCTTCTTCCGCGACCGCCGGCCGCAGCTCTACGGCCGGATCTGCGAGGACATCTGATCGCGCGCGCCGGAGTGAGCCATCGCTATCTGCTCGCGCTGGGATCGAACATGCGCGTGCCCGGGGTAGGAGCCCCGCGCGCAGTGCTGGCGGCGGCGATGGCAGCCTTGGCGGAACAGGGTGTCGAACTGCTCGAGACCTCGCCGATCATCGACAGCGCTCCGGTCGGCCCCGCGCTGCGCCGCTACGCCAACGCCGCGGTCCTTGCCGAGACGCGGCGCGACCCGCCCGCGATGCTGGAACTCGCCGCCGCGGTCGAGCGCACCTTCGCCCGCCGCCGCTGCGGCCAGCGCTGGCGCGCGCGCACGCTCGACATCGATATCGTGCTGTGGAGCGGAGGCGTCTGGCTTTCACCCGATCTCGCCATCCCCCACCCGCGCTTTCGCGAGCGCGGTTTCGTGCTCGGCCCGGCCAGTGCGGTGGCGCCCGACTGGGTCGATCCGCTGACCGGCGCGAGCCTCAGGCAACTCGATGCGCGCTTGACCCGGCCTCGCCCGCTGCCTAGGTGACGCGCCCGTGCCGGACACTCCGGCCGCCAAGGCATGCGTGCGGGCCCTTAGCTCAGTCGGTAGAGCAACTGACTTTTAATCAGTAGGTCGCTGGTTCGAACCCAGCAGGGCTCACCACCTTGACCCCAGCGTTGGCGCAATCTTGCATCAGCATTTTCCGGGCCATAAGTTTGCATTTTGTTTTATCGCTCCCAGAACCCCTTGTTTTTCAGTGATAAACGAAAGGGGAAAATCTTGCATTCCCGCTGACTAGGGCTGTGCGGTTCCACTTACCCCGCCCTGGAAGTGCATGTAATTGCACCGCCTTGCGTTCTGGTTGAAACGGTCAACCAGAACGCGACGCAGTTTGAGACCGCCTGCGACGTTCGCATCCCAGCAATTGCGGAAACTCGTTTTTTCCAACCGGCGGGCTGAACCGGTTCGTTGGCCTGTCTAGGAAACGAGCCGCCGACACATTTGCTCGCCCGATGCTGCTCGCGAAGGCAAACCCTCGAATGGCTTGAAAACCGTGCGGCGATGACCATCGTCGCGACCGTCGGTCGCCCCGGAGCCGGAATAATCCCGCTTTGCCAATGGAGCCCTCAAAACCGACGTTCGCCTGGACGGGTCAGTCAATTCGTTGCCAAGATTGCCTGACTGTAAAACGAGACCATTCCCCATCTCTCGACGCGCCCGTAATCTCGAGCTTTCCGAGAGAGCCTAGTCCGCCAATTAGATCCCCGATCTGCTTACCGGGTGCCGTGCTTATAACTGTAGCCGGAAGCGCTCTTAAGACACTAACCCCACACCTGTCCTTCAGCGTCTCATCATAATCGATCCGGGGCTCATTCCATTCGATGGAAAGCCTTATGAAACCATGGTCCCGGAATATCATCCAAACCGGAATCTTAGTCTTTTGGCGAATCTTCTTCACGAAGTAATCCGCTGGACCGATGGACGCGCGTTGCCCCCGCGCCAACTGCCTATCAAATTTGTAGTCGATGCGCCGGACATCGATTCGCGCCTCTTCAAAGATAAAGGCAGCGGTTGCGGATACCTTCGACCGACGTAGACTGGTTTTTACTTGCACTGACAATTTTGTTTCCGATGCGCGGTTCGAAAATATTGATACAGCTAGAGTATTAGATCATCTTTAAAAAATGGTAATCAGCCCTACCCATAAAACTGGCTGCAAAACGTGCCTTCACTGAACCTGCGGCCGAAGTCTGCAAAGCCCCGTAATTACGAGACGATCTAGCGAAATTCATATTAGCCGCTCAGAATGGTAAGGGCCGAGCCTTTTCGATGGCATGCCAGGCTTGGTATGCCGCGAACAGGTTGCGGGTCTCCTTCGGGCCCAGTTTCGACGCTACATACGCCAGCCAGACCAGTTGAGCACGAACCCCTGCCGCCCGGGCCTGCCCGAGGACATCTTCCTTGTCACAAATCAGTAGACCGAAGGTTTTTGCCAATTCGGCCATCGCCATTTCCGGTGCACCCATCAGATGCAGGTTGGATGGCTCGATGACCTCCAGCTCGCTCATGGCGTAGAAGTAGGAAAGCCCCGCCTCGAGGATGTGCCCACGGTCCCAGAACGTATGCTGTGCCCGGCTCGAACCCAGCACGACGTGGCTGTCATGGGATAAAGCGCCCAAATCCTTCAGCAGCGCCGCTCTAGGCGCATTCTCTGTTGTCGAAGCATGATGGCTCGTGAACGACGGACTGCCTTCCACGAAGTCCACCTCGAATGCACCGTAGCAAGTGAGGCGCTGGTATTGCCCGCCAGCGGTCAGAGCGCCATCGACCAAGACGACCGAGAGCAATCGCGCGGGATGCCGGTTAGGTGACTTGGTCGCATTTTCCATAGCGTGTTTCATCCTAAAATTTTGCGGACTGTGCCCCGACCGGTTGCGGCGATCATCACGACGATCAGCCATCGGACCGGTCCTCCTGCGCCAGACCACCGAGCCGATCGCAGAACGCGAGCTTCATGAAATGTTCGGTCAGCGCACGCGAGCCATGCTCGGTCACCATGTCGCTCCAGTCGTCCCAGCGATCGATGCGCTCAAGCAGCCAAAGGTAGAACTGGTTGCGCGCATGCACATCGAGTTCCGGCCAAGCCATCGTCCACAAGGTGCTGCGCACGGGGACGGCCTCGGTGATCCGCAGCCCGATAAGCTTGACGACAGGGATACCCGCGATCGCATCCGGCTTAAACCGGTGCGCCATGCGCGCGGCGACCTGCTCGCGCTGCTCGACCAGATCGGCTGCCGTCCGGCGTTCGCTCGACCGCGCTACGGTGCGGGTCGCCGCAATCCAGTCGAGGCCGACTTTCTCATTTGCGTCGTCGCGTGACCGCGTCGCGATCAGCATTTGCAGCACCGCACGACCTTCCAGCGTGAGCACGTGAGCGGACTGATCGGTCAACCCTGCCGCGAAAAGAAACGCTTCCAGGAAATCTGCGAAGTGCCGATGACCCATGAAGACGTCTTTGGCCTTCTCACCGGGCTCAACGAACCGGCCATCGATGATGGCCATGTAGGACATCAAGAAGTCGAGAACATTGCGATCCCAACCTCCATACGGAATGCCGATGCCGAGCCGCCCGACGCAGAAGGCTTCCCGCACCGACCCCCATTCCTCGCCGTCTTCATCGACCAGGGGAGGCTCTCCGGGCACCTCACCGGTTGAGGTCAGCCAATAACCCCAAGGCAGATCGGGATGCCTGTCCGCACCATAGCGATTGCGCGGCGGCTTCGGGATCAGGTCTTCGAAGGCGCCATTCATTAGTCATGCCCCTGATCGGACGAGGGGGCAGGCAGCTGGATGGGCGCAGTTTCGCCCTCGGTGTCGGAATCTTTCGCGTCGGCAAGTTCCCTCAAGCGACGAGCGAAGGCGGTGACCTGGCGATACACGAACGCCTGATCGCGGTAGACATCACCCTTGGCGGCGTGGTGATCATAACCTTTCGGAACGAGATCGCCGACATGATCGGTGTCGAACCCAAGCCACCACAGATCCTCGTGCTCGAACTCGTCCTTTGTAGCCTTCACGGTGCGGTAGTTCCGAACGACCCGCGTGACGGTAACATGGCACACGGTATACCGCTCGGTGCGCGGATCGCCGTATTCCTCCTGCTTGAAGCGGTTGACTTCGCACGCCTTGCCGTAAGTCACCCCGCCGTGGACAGGCCCGGCGATATCGATCGGCACGGCATCCGCGTTAAAGCCGAAAAGCGGATGATCAGGCCCGACCCCCACGTAACCGGACAAGGTCCCATTCTCCTGGCGCAGCATGATGCAGCCCAACCCCGACTTTTCATCGACCCAGGCGACCTTGTCCGCCTCATCGTCCCAAGGCCCATGCGAGGACGGCTTGCGACCGGGATTATGCCAGACCTGCAGGGCGGTGATCTGCGTGTCAGCGACTGCATATGTCACCGGCGTGAGACTGACGAGCCCGTCGGGAAGGTCGGTCTTTGTCATCTGTTTGGTGCTGGAGCGGGTCTTGGTCGGCTTTCTGGCCATGACTTCGTTTCCTTTTGGATATGCAGGGATTCAGGAGGGAAGGGAAAGGCCCTCAGCGATAGCGCTGGAAGGCGTTACGATGCGTAATCCGCGGCGCCATGCTCCGAGCCATCTTGCCTTCGGCATATACCTCGCGAGCCAGCCAGACCTGTTCAGCAAGAAGGTCGTTGTCAGTGACTTCGCGCCACCAGACCGCGTCATTGGCATTCCAGCGATAACCACGCAGGCGCAGGGTATCCTTCACCTCGAACGCGGCCCCGACTGCTTCGATCAGATGACTAGACGCATGGGCGTTCTCGTTGAGTTCATACATCAACGGCACGCCATCGGTCCCTTCGTGGCGCAGGAGCTGGACTACCGCATCCACGTCGTTCGCGGCACGATGCCCATCGAAATACCATCCAGCCTGCATGGCGAGGTAACCGAGCGAACGACCTTCGAAGCCAGCTTCGGCCCAGTCGATACCTTCGCAGGAACAAGCCCAAGGCCGTCCCGGAAGATGGGGCAGGCGCTTCTCCAACATGGGGCGGTCAAATCTCGCATGGTGCGCGATGAGGAGGTCGGCTTCGTTGACTATCTTCGTCACGACAGCGTCGTCGATGCTTTTTCCAGACACATCTGCGTCGACGATCCCCGTCAGACGGATGATGTCCTGGGGAAGGGCAAAACCAGGATCTTCCTTCCAGGTCCAGCAGCGCCCGATCTCAACGATGACGCCATCATCGTCATACCGGAAGCGGCGCATCGCCAGTTCGATGATGACGTCTTTCTCGTGGCAAAGGCCGGTGGTTTCCACATCGACGACCAAGGCCGTCATGGTGGGCCCATCAAGATTACCAGCACCGGTAACACCGTGCTGAAGATCGATCTTAGTGAGGAGGCGAGTATTCTGAGTGTCTGCACCGGGTATGCTGATTGGAAAAGCCATGATGAGCTCCTTGGCAATTCGGAATGGGATGAATTGGGCGAGGGCAGTCGTGCTCGAACTTCGAGGTTCAGCCGGCCGGTTCAAAATTGCCGCTCACATCCTCGAGATCGTCGTCGAGCAGCACATCCAAGTCTTCCGAGGCGATGTTCAAATCGAGCCCGAGGCCATGGATCAGAACCGCCCGTGCGCAATTGGACTGCATGATGCATGCCTCTACCGGGGGCAGGCCTCCGAACACGCGGCGGGGCGCGAGCATCCAGGCCATAGGGTCCGTGGTGATACCATCGCGCTGGAACCGGGCGCCGACTTCCGTGGCGACCAGCGTCACCCGCACAATCTCACGCAGAGTGAGGGTGATGCATTCGTCATCATCGGAATGATCCAGCGGATCCAGCATCCAGCGGTTAGTCGTCGTTTCGGTGGCCGGGCGGGAAGCGGGCCGCTCGATGTTCAACAGACCCATAATCGATACCTCCTTGCACGTGATCTGCAGCTCCTCGCCGCAGTCACGCCAAGCCATATAGCACGACACTTCAACACTTCAAGACCATTGAAGTATATTTTATGTGAGTCGCTGCCGAGCCGGAGCGTAGATCGCGCTCATGGCCACAGAGAGCATGCGTCACCACCATGACGAGCAGAAGCTTATCGACCTCAGGTTTAGCCCAGTGCCTTTGGGGTGGCCCAGCGACCGTGCAAGCTGTGAGCAACCTGGCGACTGCATCGGAGTTTTCCACAAACTTCATTACTCCAATGGTAATGGAATGTTGAAGTTGTGAGGGAGGGCTGATACCTCAGAGGTTATGAAAAGCAATTATGTCAAGGTTCTCAATGCCCTGTCCCAGCCCAACCGGCTTGCCTTGTTCGAGGCAATCGCAAATTCGGAAAACGGCCTTACTACGACAGAGGCGGCAAAGGCGGCGGGAACGTTGTTGAACACTGCAGCGGTCAATCTCACAGTCCTAGAGGCAGCTGGTCTTATATTGTCGAAAAAGTCGGGACGATCGGTCACTCATACCGCGAGGTTCACAACCCTCCACAATCTAGCTGATTACCTTGGGCGCATCGGCACATAGAACCAGCAGGCTTTTGATTGTTCGAACGGGGTCGCTCGTTTCGTCTTATCGTGGTCTGAGCGCGATGTCGTTCAGTTGGGACCGGCTGAGAGTGCCATCGAAAGGAGCCTTTCGTGCAGAACTTCACGAGCCGTCTGAACAAGCGTAGTCACGTCTAGTCTGGACGAGAGAATATTCTTTTGGAGCAGATCGCGAGAGGGATAGCGGTCGAACTTTTCGAACCGGAGATTTGTGTCCGCTTTGATCAGCTCGACGGAACCGCCTTTTGCCATCTATTCCAGTGCTTCAACCAGGCTCAGGTCGACGTCGGCATCGGACACACCATTGAGCCCATCGTGGATCTCCACACCAAAACCCGCAGCGCGCATGCGCTCTATCAAAGGTTCCGAGAAGACGGTCCTCAGTGTTTCGCCGTGCTGCGGGCAGCCAGCGCGAGCGCGATAAGCGGCACAGCGATCCACATCAGCACCGGCACCAGCCCGATTTCCCACAAAGCAGGCATTCGCTCCGAATAGCTCCAGCCCCATCGAACCCGCAGTGCCACGAACTCGACCGCAATCGTAATCATCTCGCCGGTTGCCAGAAAGGCTACTACGGGCTGCCACTTGGGGCGGTGCAACCAACACCGGTCCTTCGCCGCCAAGGAGGCGAAAAGGTAGGCGAACACCATGATCCCTGCATCGCCGAAACTGGCGAGGGCACAGCGAGTGGTGACCTGCCAAGCGGTCAGCGCGCCCATTTCGTAGAAGGGCATCTGCAGCATTTCCCAAAGGAAGGCCACGAGAAATCCGTGGATCGCCAGCCAGGTTTCGGGCCTGTCGATGTTCAATCCGATCCCCCCAGATTTCTTAGTTCGCCATACCGTCTGCCGTGGGCAGGTTCAGGCCTCGCAACCGCAGGGCGTTGCCGATGACCGACACCGAGGACAGGCTCATGGCCGCCGCCGCGATCATCGGATTGAGCAACAAACCGAAGAACGGGAACAGCAGTCCCGCAGCTACAGGGATTCCCAGCGTGTTGTAGGCGAAAGCGAAAAACAGGTTCTGCCGGATGTTGCGCATCGTCGCGCGCGACAAGACAATCGCCTGAACGACGCCGTTCAGATCGCCCCGAACCAGCGTGACGCCTGCGCTTTCTATGGCGACATCGGTGCCCGTGCCCATCGCGATCCCGACATCGGCGGCTGCTAGCGCAGGCGCATCGTTGATCCCATCGCCTGCCATGCCGACGCGGCGGCCCTGGGCTTTTAGCTCCTCGATCTTCCGGTGCTTCTCCTCGGGCGACACATTGGCGTGCACCTCGTCGATCCCCATTTCGCGGGCGACCGCTTCGGCCGTGCCGCGACTATCACCAGTCAGCATCACCACCCGAATATTGCGTGCGTGCAATGCCGCGATGGCCGACGCGCTCGTGGGCTTGATAGGGTCGGCCACGGCGATCAGGCCGGCCGATTGACCATCGAATGCCACGAACATGACCGTCTGGCCCTGCCTGCGACCGGCTTCCGCCGAACCGAGCCAGGCATCGTCATCGATCCCTACGCGCCGCATCATCTTCTCATTGCCGATTGCAATACGGCGACCGTCCACATTGGCCTCGACACCTTCGCCGGTGGTCGAAGCTAGACCGGTCGCGGTGGCGGGCGATACCCCGCGGCTGCGCGCGCCTTCTACGATCGCATGGGCCAGCGGATGCTCGCTTCCCATCTCGACGGCCGCAACGGCTGCAAGGAACTCGCTCTCGTCGATGCCTGGTGCAGGGCTCACGGCCACCAGATCGGGCTTGCCCATCGTCAAAGTGCCGGTCTTGTCGACCACCAGAGTGTCGATCTTCTCGAGTGTTTCTAGCGCCTCGGCATTGCGAATGAGGATGCCATGCTGCGCACCCTTGCCTGTGCCGGTCATGATAGACATGGGCGTGGCGAGGCCCAGGGCGCAGGGACAGGCAATGATTAGGACTGCGATCGCATTGACCAACGCATAGGCAAGGGCGGGCGCAGGACCCCAGATGGCCCAGACGACGAAGGTCACGATAGCGATGACCACCACAGCCGGCACGAACCATCCGGCAACCTGGTCGGCGAGCCGCTGGATCGGAGCACGGCTGCGCTGCGCTTCGGCAACCATCTGAACAATCTTGGACAGCATAGTGTCCTTGCCCACACCGGTTGCCTGCATCACGAAGCCGCCGGTCTGGTTTACCGTGCCACCGATAACGGTGTCTCCGACCTGCTTGGCAACCGGAAGCGGTTCGCCGCTGATCATGGACTCGTCGATGGCGCTCGCCCCCTCTTCGATGGTGCCATCGACTGGAACCTTGTCACCGGGACGGACGCGAAGAAGGTCGCCTGTGGCCAACTGGTCAAGCGGAACTTCGCGCTCGTCGCCCGCACCGAATATCTTGACTGCGCTCGGTGGGGCCAGCTCGAGCAGTGCGCGCAAGGCGCTGGACGTCGATCCCCTGGCCTTGAGCTCGAGGACCTGACCCAGCAGGACCAGCGTTGTGATGACCGCTGCGGCCTCGAAATAGACACCGACGCGGCCAGCGTGATCGTGGAATGCCGCAGGGAACACATGGGGCGCGATGGTTGCGACTATGCTGAATACGTAGGCAATAGCGACGCCGAACCCGATGAGAGTGAACATGTTGAGGTTGCGGGTCTTCAGCGACTGGATTGCCCGGACGAAGAACGGCCACGCACCCCAAAGGACGACTGGGCTAGCGAGCAGCAGTTGCACCCATTGTGCTCGGGCGGGTTCGATCAGCCGGTCGAAACTCATACCCGGAACCATGTCTCCCATCGCGTAGGCGAACAGTGGCAATGTGAGCAGCGCACTCCACCAAAATCGGCGGCGCATGTCGATGAGTTCGGGATCTGGTCCCTCGTCAAGACTGACCGTTTCGGGTTCGAGCGCCATACCGCAGATCGGGCAAGATCCCGGACCCTGTTGACGGATTTCGGGATGCATCGGGCAAGTATAGATTGTGCCTGCAGGCACATCCTCTACCGCATCGAGATGCGCGCCTGAAAGGTAGAGTTCGGGATCGGCGAGGAACTTGTCATGGCAGCGCGACGAACAGAAGTAGTGGTCGGAGCCCTCATGCATCGCGACATGCTCTGCGTCAGCGATGGTGACGCTCATGCCGCAAACCGGGTCGACCGCCACACCCTTGGGAGGGGAAGCGCTGATACCGGGATCGCAACAGGTGTTGTGGTCAGTCATTTCTCAGCTCCGAACCAGAGCCCTGTTAGCCGGCGCAGCGGGACGAGGAGGGCTGCTGTCCAAAACCCGTAGACCAAGCACCAGAAGAGGCCGGCCAGGATCCCCCCAAATGTCAGCCATTCGAACCCAGGGAGCCAAGGCGACCAGGCGCGATGCATCTCGAACCCGCCCGGCAACAAAAGGCCATAGAGTATACAGGCAAGCAAGCTGATCGTCAGGAACAGCGAGAAAGTCGTTCCCCAGATCAGGATCGCGCGGGCTGTCGAATGCTCAGCCATAATTGCTCCTTGGTAAAGCCCAATCAGTCTCGGCGGCTGCCCGCTTCACGTAAGGTAAAGAGGCAAGTCCGTCATCGATTCGCCGGTTGATCTAACAGGCAAAGCGCAGCTTGTAAACTATACCCCCGTAGGGTATAAAAAGCGGCCCCGTTTCAGTTCGTTACGAAGTCGATTAGGATTTTTGATATGAAATTCAGTAAGGAAATTGGCCGTCTGAAACGCGTGGAGGGTCAGGCCCGAGGCGTGATTCGTATGATGGAAGATGAGCGATATTGCGTGGACATTTTGCAGCAAATCGCCGCGATGGAAGCTGCTTTACGGGTGACCAGGAGCAAAGTTCTGACGCTACATGCGCAGTCCTGCGTCGCCGACGCGATCGAAAGTGGCGACAAAGAAGATCAGCAGAAAAAATTCGCAGAGCTCGCGGACCTTTTCGGAAAAATGGCCCGCTAGCCGCTGCGGACCTTTTCTTCATCGCGTCAAATTTGCCGGGAAGTCTCCATACCGCTGCCGAACAACAAGGACGGGCTGCTTGCCTTGCTGGCGTCATGATCTGAAATACTGAGCCTGCTCCGCAGCTGGCTCATCTCGATGGCCGCATGGATGGTCAGGGAATGTTGCCGGGTATCGGGTCATGGCGTGATCAAGTCCGCGAACTGGCCGGTGTGCTCGCATGCGGCGGAGCGCCTCCTGGACGGGGCCAGTCAGCCTGTCATTCGCAAGGCCCCGGATGGGGAGACACCGGCGCCGAAATGCAATTGGCCAGCCGCGGAACACCTGACCCGATAAACTCGAGGGCGTGTCCGCAACCTTCGTCGCTATTGTCCGCAGGTCGCGTAGCCACGGTAGCCCAGCTCGTCCTCGGCGCCAGGCGGCACGATGATGACCTCCTGCGCCTGCAATCCGGCGTTGCCCTCATCATCGAGAGTGCGCATCGTCAGCAGGAGCCCGTCGCTGACAAAGCGATCCGTCCCCTCGGCCTGCATCGGGATCAGCTTGCCGTTCAATTTCACGAAGGCCTTTGCGCCGGGCTCGTAGACCACGGTGGGGAACCCGACCTCGGTCAACCTATAGACGCATCGTCCGCTCGTTCCGCCGATTGCCGCGATATCGGCTGCGGTCATGGTTTCGGGCTTCACCAGCGCGGCCGCGACGTTCTGCAGCGCGCTGGAGGCGGGCTCGATCGGCGATGCTTCGGCTGGCGGATCGAGATGCGCTTCGCGATCATTGCCGATGGCGGTGTTCTGGTTGCATGCGGCCAAGGTCGCGGTCAGTCCGGCGATAAGGAAAAGGTTCGTCTTCATTGCGCGGCTCCTTCGTCTGGCGTTTCGGCGGATGCGGGGTCCGGTTGCGCCGTGGCGGCATCCGGGGCTTCGATCCCGACGGGAAGGCGCCTTTCGGTCCGCACGCCGTTCTCCTCGATATCGGCGATAAGATACTTCATCTGCGCAATCTCGCGGCGCTGGGCGAGGATGATGTCATGGGCGAGTTTGCGCACCCGCGGGTCCTCGATGCTGGCTCGTTCGCTGGTCATGATCGCGATCGAGTGGTGCGGGATCATCGCCGCCATGTATTCTTCGTCGTCAACGGTGGTCTGGCTGCGAACCAGCCACAGAGCGAGCGCGAATACGACTGCAGCCACGCCGAGGATGATGAAGTTCTTGGTCCGGTCCTTATACATCCCCCACATGAAGAGCAGCATGACGACCATCATCATCGCGCCCATCACGAACATCATCCAGAAGCGGGTTTCGCTCCAGAAGAAATGATCGGCATCGTAGGTGTTGGCATACATGAGGAAAAACATGATGACGGTCGAGGTCGAGACCATCGCCATGAAGCGCCAGTAATTGCCGCCCCCTCCATCGTGTTCGTGTTTCCTGCCTTGCGCCATATCAATCCTCCTGTTTGCTCATGGTTTTGTAAACGTATTGGGCGGTGCAACTGATCATCAGGAAGCCGGTGAGCGCTGCGATCCCGGAAATCGCGCGCATGTGACCGCCAGGTAAGATATCCCCCAGTCCGACAGTCGAGATCGTGATCAGCGCGAAGTAATAGTAATCCATCCAGCTATCGATGACGTCCTTCTCGAGACTGCCAAGGCCCCAGATCGACGCGAGATACATGCCGCCCGCAAAGATACCGGCGATCACCAGGTGACTGAGAAGAACAAGACTGGAACCGGCCAGCAGGCGCAGATGGCGCGGATCCTTGCCCGGCGGGGACAAAGCTTTCGCACCGCGCAGCATCCACATGTGGAAGTAGAGCGAGATCGCGAAGAGCGCGAAACCGAGGAGCAACGCCCAGATCACAGTATGATCCATCCCAGAGCCTTGGCACCCATCCACAGGCCCATGCCGATCATGAACAGGTTCTCGGTCAGCGAGACGAAGCCCAGCGGCACGTTGCTACTGCCTCCAACGCATGCGCATTTCAGCTCGCGCTTATCGATGTAGACCGCCTTGAACACGCTGACCGCGCCGACCGTTCCGATGAACAGCGATACGGGAACCGAGATGATCGGCAGCGCGTGGGCCACCATCAGGATGCCGGCGAGCGCTTCGCCGAAGGGATAGATGAAGCCGTAACGCACCCAGCGCTTGGCAAGCAGGTCGTAATTGAGGAACATGGTCGAGAAGCTGCGCACGTCCTGCAGCTTCTGGATCGCAAGTAATGCCATCGACAGGCTGACGAACCATTCGATCGCCTGGACAGTGAAGATCGTCTCGAACACATACCAGCTGATCGCGAGTCCCAGCAGGGCCGCCACGCCGAAAATGGCGATGACGGGCTGGTAGCTGGTCTCGCCTTCCCCGGGCTGGCTGCGCGACTTGCCGAAATGTTCGCGCAGATCGTCATAGCCGCCGATGCGCTTGCCATCGATGAATGTCTGCGGCGTAGTCTCGACGCCATGCTTCTCCTTGAAGGCGTCAGTTTCTTCCCGCGAGGACAAATGGTGATCCTCGACTTCGAAGCCCTGGCGCTTCAGCAGGTCTACGGTCTTCAATCCATAGGGACAGACATGCTCGTCCATCACCATCCGGTATACTTGCGCTTGTTTCATAGCGTTCCTGCCTCGTCAGATGGGGCGCCGCTGCCGCCATGATCGGGATTGTCACCCCGCGCGCCCTTCCGGCGAAGGAAGAGCGCTTCGAGTGCAAAGACGGCTGCGATTAGGGTCAGGGCAATCCCCACAATGAGCGGATCGGACTGCAATTTTATCCATGCGAAAGCTGCGAGAACAACAACATCGGCGGCAATCGCGGTAAGCAGAACGGAACCCCTGGCCCCGATCTCACCGCGAAGGTGACGGTAGACCCCCCAGTGCACCAGGATATCCATGACCAAGTAGAAGAACGCTCCAAGCGAAGCGATGCGGGAAAGATCGAACAGAACCGCCAGAGTGCCCGCGATCACCACGGTATAGACCAGCATGTGGCTTCTGATCCCACCAGTCATGCCGAAGTGGCTGTGCGGGATCATCTTCATCTCGGTGAGCATGGTCAGCATGCGCGACACCGCGAACACGCTCGCGATCACACCCGAAGTGGTCGCCGCGATGGCGATAACGATGGTGAACCAGAAGCCGAGTTCCCCAAGCGCTGGCCGGGCGGCCGCAGCGAGTGAATAGTCACGCGCCACGACGATCTCGCTGATCGTCAGACTGGAGCCCACCGCCAGCGCGACAAGGAGATAGGTCACCACGCAGATCGCGATCGAGATCATGATCGTGCGGCCGACATTGCGGTGCGGATCGACAATCTCGCCGCCGCTATTGGTGATCGTGGTAAAACCCTTGAACGCCAGAATCGAGAATGCCACCGATGCCAAGAACGCGCCGCCAATCGACAACTCGGGCCCTTGCGCAAAGGCTCCCGATGTAAACCCGCTCGCTGCAATGGCAGCGACCGCGAAAAGGGCGATACCGCCGATCTTGATTGCCGACATGACCAGCGAGAAACCGCTTACAGAGCGATTGCCCGCCTTGTTTACGATGTAAGCAAAAACGATCAGCGCCAGAGCGATGATGGACAATAGAATGGCGTTTTCCTCGAGCCCGAAGGGGCGCAGCGCGTAGGTCGCGAAGGTTCGCGCGACGAGACTCTCGTTGATGACCATCGACAGCGCCATGAGGAGCGAGGCCGATGCCGCCACGACCCCGGGCCCGTAGGCCTTCTGCAAGATCATCGCGATACCGCCGGAAGACGGCCAAGCGTTGGACATCTTTATATAGCTATAGGCTGCAAGCGCTGTAACGAGCGCGCCCAGGATGAAGGAAAGGGGAAACAACGGACCGGCCAGTTCGGCGATCTGACCGGTCAAAGCGAATATGCCTGCGCCGATCATCACGCCGGTGCCCATGGCAACTCCGCCAAGCAGACTTATCGTCCCCTCGCCCTCAGCAGCGGGATCATGAGCCATGTCACCTTCAGCGCCACCCTTCATCGCGCTAACGCCTTGTCCAACCGCTCGCCGGGAAGGGAGCGCTCCCGCCGCTGACTACCTGCTGCAGCAGGACGAACGGGCGGCCAAATTTGATGGGTTGGCTGGATAGTCACTGCTCCGGTTGTCTCACTGTGACCCGGGGTAACTGGCGTATACGCTTAGTCCGGTCGGCCCGAAGGCGATCACTTGATAAGGGTGGACCCTACCGCCGACCTCCATACCGGGTGAACCCAGAGGCATGCCTGCAACCGCCAAACCGTCGATGCCCTGGGGCCGCTCTTCGAGCAGGCGAGCAATCTCGCGAGCGGGCACGTGGCCCTCGATCACATAACCAGCCATCTCCATTGTATGGCAGGAAGACAGATCCCGAGGCACACCGAGCGCGGCTTTCACCTCGATCATGGGACGATCGTCGCGAACCGCAACTTCATGGTTCAGGCCTGCACGAACGTGCTTGGCCCATTCCTCGCAACAACCGCACTGCGGATCGCGGAACATCACGTAGGGGCTAGCCTGGGCTGCGCTTGTGCAAGCAGCCAGGAAAGCGATCGCGAGGGTCGCGCAAGCCATGCGAAATTTGCGAAGGGATTTACCCGTAGATGGTGCTTTCATCGTCAATCCTTTCACATGTTGTCCAAATCGTAGTCGGACATCGATCCCATATCGTGACCTGCATGCTCATCTAGCTGATCGGTATCGGAACTTGCGACCGGTGGCGCTGGCTCCGCATCCTTCGAAGGCGCACTCGTGACCCGGGCCGGAAGCGACCGTCCGGTTTCCGGCTCTGGCGCTGGAGGATCGACGGCTGGGACAGCGACGGTATCCGTCGCGGGTGGCTGCTCCGAAGATGTCTGTGCCGTCGGCACTGCCCCTGCAGTGAGCTCGGTTGGTTCGGAACCATCGTCCGGCGGAACAGATTCAGGCTCTCTATCGCACGCTGCCAAGCCCGCGAGCGCCGTCCCGAGCAACAAGGTTCGAGCTAGTCCAAAGGGGGTCGATCGCTTCATTACCTTCTCCTTCACGCCCACGAGAGGCCGAGATGATCAGACCCATGGGCGAGCTCACCGCCGAGGAACCCTTGGAATGATATGAGCGCGGCCATCATGAATAATCCGAACCGCAACAGGGTTCTGCCTTTGGGAGGACGGCGCACGATTGCTGCGAGTGCGAGCCCCAGGACGGCGATGAGCATTCCGGTCCAGCGATGAAGTTGCATCGCAGTGTCGCCGCCAAACCAGAGACCAGTATGGATCCAGCCGAAAAAGACCGCCAAGACGGCACCTGCGGCCCCGCCGTATACCATGACGCGAATGGCTGGTTCGATGCTGCCCCCTCTACCTGCCATGACGAAACCTTCGGCTAACGCTGCCATCAGGAAAAGTGCGATCGGGAAGTGAACCGTTGCAGGGTGCAGTTGTTTGAGAATGCCGACGAGGCCATCGCTGTTGCCAACACTCTCATGGCTTCCCGCGGACGAGTCATGACCGCCGGAAGGCTGGGCTTCCTGCGAGGAGGAGGCTGATGTAGGCTGATCTCGGCCTGCCATAGCGGCATTCTCGCTGTCTTGCGCTCCAACGACGGCGCTTGCTTCGCCGCGGTGCGCCTCATCGCCATGGGCGTAGGCCGGACTGCCCAGAAGAAAACCTGCACTAATGAGCATCAGGATATGAACAGCTTTCATAAAGACGGACGCCCTTTTCACGGCGGGTTAACGAGACCTATGCTGGCTGTTACGCAGCCGAGCCTCTCTTCCCTCATCAAAAATTGATAAGGGGGACTGGCCAATCGAACGTATCATGTAAGACGACGGGATAACGAAGGATCGAGCCGCGCCGATGAAACAGCAATTGGAACCCCTTCTGGACGCTTTTGCCGGTGACGCACCGAGCGGCGTGTCCAACGACTTCATGGAAGGAGTGTGGGAGCGGGTCGGGCACATTAGCGCACGGCGTGAAAGGACCATGCGCGGTGCGCTGTTCGCAGGCTTTTTAGTAGTTGGGCTTGGCGCGGGCGTCGCCACCGTGCAGACCCCGGCTTACGCCCTGGATAGAAACTATCCGCTGCTCAACGAGTCGCGCCTTTCTCCATCCGCGCTGCTTCACGTCAGCCCATGAAGAACGTGAAGCTGCTAATCGCGGTGGCCGTCCTGGTCGCCGCAGGAGCAGGGTGCCTAGGGGCGATCGCTGCCGACAGATGGTTCACGCCGACCCAGCAAGGTGGTCTCCACGAATTCGTTCACGAACAGCTCGAACTCGATGAGGAACAGGAAAGTCAGCTCGAGCGGCTCGAGGAGCGATACGCCATCGAGAACGCACAACGCGAGCTGGCGGTGCGGCGCGCCAATGCTGATCTCGCTGCAGCGATGGACAGCGAACATGAATACGGCCCCGAAGTCAGCGCTGCCATTGATGCTGTGCATGCCAGCATGGGGGAATTGCAGAAGGCGACGGTTCGCCACGTATTCGCCATGCGAAGCATCCTTGATGATGAGCAGCAACGACAATTCGATCAACAGGTGGCCCGGGCTCTGACCGGTTCGCCGCCGGATTGATTAGAGGGTGCTGGGGCAGCCCGACAGTCAGGAACATAATCTCGTCGCCAGGGTCGTTGCGGGGGACCGCCGTGCGTTCACGCAGCTTGTAGAGCCGCTGATTCCAAGATTGATGTCGACGGCCCAGCGAATGCTCGGCGCGCCGGACGAAGCCGAGGACGCCGTCCAAAGCGCGCTCGCATCGGCGTGGATCGCCCGTGAGAAGATCGATCCCGCAAGGCCTGTCCTACCATTTCTGACCACGATCACACTCAACAAATGCCGCGACAAGTTGCGGCGCAAGAAGGCTGCGCGATTCTTGGGGTTCGGGACGGCCGCAATGCCCGAGCTGGCTCGCGATGGGTCGCCATCACCGGAAACCGAGGCTGTCGATCGGCAGCTTCTCCAGAAGACCCGTGCCGAGATTGAACGCCTGCCCTTGCGACTCCGCGAAGCGCTTATCCTCGTGGCTGTCGACGGGCGAAGCCAGAGCGAGGCGGCCGACCTGCTAGGCATCTCCGAAAAGGCGCTGGAATCACTGGTGTATCGAGCGCGGAAGAGGTTGAGGGAAAAAATCCTGACCGAATGAGGGGAAATGCCCTTGGCTGCGTAAGACAAGGCAAACACCGGACAAGCAGGATTATTTTCATGCAAGCAATAAACCGCCGAAACTTCCTGGGTTCAAGCATCGCGGCAGGCGGTCTGCTGGGTGCGAGCACAGCGGTTCCAGCGTGGGCACGCGGTGCGTCGCTTCAACATGGCGGTGTGATCCGAACCGGTTTCGACGAAGTCTCCGGTCGCGACATTCGCCTGACCGTGGGCGAGGGCATGCGTGTTGTTCAAGGTCGTCGCGGTCATGCGGTTGCAGTCAATGGCACTATTCCCGGCCCACTGGTGCGGTTGAAAGAAGGTGAGCCGGTCCGGATTCACGTGACCAATTCCCTTCAGGAGGACACGTCCGTGCACTGGCATGGCCTGCTGGTCCCGTTCCAGTTCGACGGCGTTCCCGGTGTCAGCTTTCCGGGCATCCGCCCTGGCGAGACCTTCGTCTACGATTTGCCCGCCATCCGCCAGTCGGGCACTTATTGGTGGCATTCGCATTCCGGGCTGCAAGAGCAGTCTGGGCACTACGGCCCTTTAGTCGTTGATCCTGCGGGACCGGATCCAATCCAAGCTGACCGCGATTTCGTGCTCCTCCTTTCAGAATTCACGCCGCTGCATGGTCATACGATCATGGAGAAGCTCAAGAAGGGCGAGGCCTATTTCAACATGCAGCAGCGCAGCTGGACAGACGATTACGATCTGACCGGCGAGGAGCGGCGGATGTGGGCCAAGATGCGCATGATGCCGACCGACATCACGGACGTGTCAGGCTCCACCTACACCTACCTTGCTAATGGAATGGGGCCCGAGGAAGGGCTGGAATATATGTTCCGCCCCGGCGAACGCGTGCGCTTCAGGGTGATGAACGGCAGCGCAATGAGCTTCTTCAATATCCGCATCCCCGGCGCGAAGCTTACGATCGTCGCGGCCGACGGGATCGCAGTGCGCCCGGTCGAAGTCGATGAGTTCCAGATCGGCACCGCGGAAACCTACGATTTCCTCGTCGAGCCAACTGGCGAGGCGATGGCTGTAGTGGCCGAGAGCATGGACCGCTCCGGGATGGCGCTGGCACATCTGGTCAGCCGTCCCGGCGCGCGCGCAGCCGTTCCCGCGCTGCGCGAACCGCCGCTGCTGACGATGGCGGCGATGGGCATGGCTGGCATGGATCATGGCGGAATGGACCATGGCAGCAGCGACGCGGCTGGAACAGATCAAGCCACAATGGACCATTCGGCAATGGGGCACGGGACGGTTCCGGCCCAGACAACCGCGCCCGAGACCATGAGTGCAGCGGCCATGGGCGATATGAGCATGCGCGATACCTCGCTCCTGTCGCCTGACGTGCACGTGGGGCCGGGTATCGACATGGTGTCGATGAACCCGGTCGATCGGATGGGCGATCCGGGTATCGGCCTCGACAAAGTGCCGCACCGGGTGCTCACCTATAACGACCTCGTTGCGCTGGAAGCCAATCGCTATGCCCGCACGCCCTCTCGGCAAATGCAGATCCATCTCACCGGCAATATGGAACGCTACATGTGGTCGTTCGATGGCAAGAAATTTTCGGCCGTCACCGATGATCCGATCCGCTTCGCCTATAACGAGCGGGTTCGCGTGAAACTGGTCAATGACACTATGATGGCGCATCCGATCCACCTTCACGGGCACTTCTTCGAGTTGGTCAATGGGGCGCCGGCAGACCACCAGCCTTTGAAGAACGTGGTGATCGTCCAGCCGGGCGGCAGCGCTACCTTTGATTTAACCGCCAATGAAGAGGGTGACTGGGCGTTCCACTGCCACCTCCTCTACCACATGCACTCGGGCATGTTTCAGATCGTGACGGTAGCGCCGCGGGGCGCGCAAGCCGAGGAACCGCGCGTAGGGAGCGACAAATGAGAACCGTGCTGTTGACCCTGCTGCTGACCACCGCTGCGCCTGCTTTTGCGCAGGATCACGCTGGCCACGCCGGACATGAACCCGCGACTAGGTCGGTAGACACAGATTGCGAGAAGGAGGCCGAGCGCCACCGCGCGATGGGGCATCCCGTGCCTGAGGGGCAGTGTGAACCCGAAGGCCAAGCGGGAATGGATCACGGGGCGATGGACCATTCCCAGATGGCCCACGGGCAGATGGAAGGCATGGACCATTCTCAGATGGACCACGGGCAAATGGAAGGCATGAACCATTCGCAAATGGGCCATGGCCAGATGGAAGGCATGGCTCCGGACCCTCCCCGTTCGATGGACCACGGCGCTATGGATCATGGGGCCATGGACCATTCGCAGATGGACCACAGCCAAATGGAAGGCATGGACCCTTCTCAAATGGAACACGCAAGGATGGAGCAACCGGGCGCCGCCGAGATACCGTTCGCGCCGCCGCCGGCCGAGGCTGGCTCCGGCCCGCCGCTCGCCGCCGATGCGATCTGGGGCGCGGAAGCGATGCGCGCAAGCCGGGACGGTCTCCCGTCAGAACTCGGTGATACTCTCTACTATTGGTTCCAGGGCGATCGGGTGGAATACCGCGCACGGGAAGGCAAGGACGGATATCTGTGGGACCTGCAAGGCTATTACGGCGGAGACCTCGACAAGTTCTGGTTTAAATCGGAAGGCGAAGGAAGCTTCGACGAAGAGATTGAGAGCGCTGAGGTCCAGGCGCTCTACAGCCGTGCGATTGCGCCGTTCTTCGATCTCCAGGCCGGCATCCGGCAGGACCTCGCACCAATGGATCGCACCTATGCCGTGGTCGGCATCCAGGGTCTCGCACCTTACCTCTTCGAAGTGGATGTTGCTGCTTTCCTGTCGGACAAGGGCGACCTGACAGCCCGCATCGAGGCCGAACTGGACCAGCGAATAACGGAGCGTCTGATTTTGCAGCCCCGTGTGGAAGCCTCGTTCTCGGCACAAGACGTTCCCGAACTGGGTATCGGAGTCGGCCTGGATAAGGTCGAGGCCGGTCTGCGTCTGCGTTACCACCTCGCGCAGGAATTCGCGCCCTACATCGGGATCGATCAGGAATGGCGCATCGGTCAGAGCGCCGATTATGCGCGCGCCGAGGGCGAAGATCCAAGCGTGACCAATTATGTCGTCGGCATACGGTTCTGGTTCTGAGGAAAAGGAAAGTTCGATGCACATCATGATTGTTCGCAGCTTAATCGCTGCAGGCCTCGTAAGCGCTGCGGTCCCGACGATGGCACAGACAGTGGATCATTCGGCTCACGCGGGCCATTCGGCCGCCAAGCCAATGGATCATTCCGCCCAAGACATGAACCATGCAGACCACATGGCTGCCATGAACCAGGACATTTCCGGCGCGCAGGCTGCGCTGATCGCCTATCGGCGAGCGCTGACAGAGCGCGACGCGGATGCGATGACCGCCCTGTTCGCCGATGAATCCCGGGTCTTTGAAAACGGAAAGGCTGAAGGCAGTTTCACGCACTACATGGAGCATCATCTCGGGCCTGAACTAGGCGAAATCACCAGCTTCACTTTCCGCGAGCCGACGGTCGAAATTATCCGGATGGGGCATATGGCCTACGGACGTGAAACATACACCTATCGGATCGAACTTGCAGACGGGCGCGTCATCGAACGCGAAGGCGTCGCGACTTCGGTCCTTGTCCATGACGCAGAGGGATGGAAGATCGTGCAATATCATTCGTCCTCGCGCTCGCCGCGGGGTTAGCCTCCTATCGTGGGAGCGCCATCGGAGGAGCGCATGCCGTCTCGCAAACATCGCTTGCATGTATTCGGCAGTAAGCTCCACAAGTGGCTCGCATTGTTCATGGGCGTGCAGGTGCTGCTATGGATGGCCACGGGCGCGATTATGTCGTTCCTCAAGATCGAGCAGGTGCGCTCCGAGCACGTCATATCGCGGCAAGCCGAACCACTTGTTTCGGAATTTCCTGCACCGCAGTGGTTGATTGACCGGCGAGGTATCTTAGCCCTGACGACGAAGTCGGTTGGAGGGCATCCGGTCGTTCAAGTCGAACGAGAGGATGGCTCGACCTCCCTGCACCGGGCTGACACCGGGCGAAAGATATCGCCGCTACCTCGCGCGGCTGCCGAGGCCGTCGCGCTTGCTGCATGGACCGGACCGGAGACATCGATAGCCGGGGCAAAGCTGGTCGAGGACCCGATCGGAACTGAGTTTCGAGGCCCTTTTCCAGCATGGCAGATCACTTTCTCAGATGAAGACCAAGTAAGGCTCTACATCGATGTCTCCAGTGGGACGATCCTAGCGGCACGGAGCGATACCTGGCGCTTCTTCGACTTCGTCTGGGGGTTGCACATCATGGATTGGACCGAGCGGGATCGGATTAATAGTTGGTGGCTGCTGCTGTTCGGGGTCGGCGGCACGGTTATCGCGCTGTCGGGGTTCGTTCTGCTGGCGAACCGCTTCCCCAGAGTGCGACGCCGAAAGGTGCGGCGTCCTGCTACAGAAAATAGCCGATGAGGGTTCGGGATGCGAGGCCAAGTGCAACCGGGTAAGCAACCGTAGCTGATCATCCAGGCCGTTCAGTCATCATCCTGTAGTGTGCGGCATGATCTGTTTTGACAAATATCTTCTCGAAGACTTCCAAATACCTGCGTGCGGTGCCTTCGTTTGTTGCAACCGACAGATCATCCATGATGGAATGCGACCCGGCATTGATCCATGAGAAGAGCGATGCGCAGATCAATTTCTCGTCACCCTCGAAGTGCTTCACGATATCGTCACGGTCCACCCCGCCGAAGATCGTGAAGTAGTTTTCCAGGATCCGGCGCAGAGTGTTCTGAATGGTCACAATGTTGAGCGAGGGCGTGCGCACCTCTTCCCAAAGCAGTTCGTAGGAACTGCGGATCGGATTGCGCTCGAATCCGGTAATCTCGGATAATCCGCCTGTTTTCCGCACGATCCAAAACGTCTGCTTGTTGCTGCGCGTCTGCTTATGATCGAGAGATACTTCCTTATGAAAATAGATGTTGTGCGTGAGGATGAGGATCTGCTTCACCTGATCGTTGCTGCGGCAGGCTTCGTCTATTAAACTGCGGATCACTTCGTCCTGCGGCTAACTTAGTGGCGGGCCGAGAACAATCCCACAGTTCCGCCGGCCAACCGGGTAAAACTGTCCGAAAGTAGAGAATGTAGATCAGCAATGTCTACTCGCACCCAACGCCGTCATTGTCGCGGTCAAGATGCGGAGCATAGCCTGGATCGCCGCGTCTGACCGGGGCCGCACCTGCCGCGCGAGCAGCAGCGCAATTTGCATAATAGACATCCCCACGAGCCGACTGCCGGTCACGTTGCTGCGAGGTGGACGCGCGGTGGCAATGGCGGCCACCGTTCTTCCGATCGTTGTGACACCCATCTGCCGCTAAGCCGCCGGGATGCGCGGAAGCAGTGCCGGGCCAAAGGAGCGATAGCGCTGCCAGCGTAAGCGCTATCATCCCGAGGGCACACAGAAGCGCGAATTCCAGCTTAACTAGCCAGCTCCGCCGATGCTCGGCGCGATCACTCCAGGCTCTCAACGACATTCGTGTTCCCCCCAATACCGTTCCCAGCGGGCTGCCCAGCCGCCCGTAACCATGGCGCAGGATATATCGCCAGTCTTGGGCGAAACGCACCAAGCGCCGGTCCTGTTACCGCCGGCAGATCCCGTCGAGGTGCACCTCATGGTCGGTCCACGAACGAGGACATGACCATGGCGACCCAAGCCTGTGGGCCGACCCATAAGTTCGACCAGGGCATCGCGCGCCGCCAACGGATCCGCATCAGGACAAGGGTGGCCCGCCGAACAGGATCCGTCGAGTTCCCGCGCAGCAATCCCGGACAATCGAATCCGCGGCCCTTCAGCGCACCAGACCGGACCGTCACCGTCCCACACCGAAACTGGCGTGCATTCGAATACTTGGCCGTCAGATACGACCGCTGCAGCGAGCAGAAGAAACAGGGACATAAAGACTTCCTAACGCACTTCGCTCGGCGATCAACGATCTCAAGCCGACTGCGACCTGCCGATCCTGAATAGACATACAGGCTCACCGAATTGGTGGACGAAATTGATTAAATTGAAAGACACAGAAAGGAAAAACGATGAGCGATAATGAACCCGACCTGACGTTCGTCGATCCGCATAGGCGTGCGGTGGTGGCAGATCGTATAGCAGCTGTGAAAAGGTTCAACAGGCAACCCGGCAGGGTTCGGGCCGAGCAAGAGGCCGAGGCTCTGGGCATCAGCACGCAGCGGTTCTATCTGGTCGTGAAGGCCTGGAACACGCATCGCAACGCTGCACGCCTGCCGGGTTCGAACAGGCATAGAATGAGCACGCGCGTGCCGGATGAAATCCGCGACGAGATCGCGCGGTTGATTGCCGAGGATGCTCTCATCAAACCGGTGCGTGTGATCGAAGCAGTGAATGAATTCTGCGCCACAGCCGGCATCAAGGCACCAAGCGGACCAACCATCGCAAGTGAAATCAATCTTCAGCGCCGTGGACAATTGCCAGCGGTGGAACAAAACGTGAACTACGTCGTCGATCATTGCCACCTGACCGTTCCGGTGGCGGCCGGCCAGAAAATCACGTCCGTTACCTTGTCAGCGGTTATCGAGGTCGGTGAAGCTGCGATCGTGGGGCTGGCGTTGACGCTCGATGAACCCACCGCCGCATCAACGGCACGGGCGATTGCCCATGCTGCCGCGGCGGGACAACTGGAAAGCGGCGGCATAATTCTGATGGACCGGCCCGTCACGCATGATTGGGCGGCTCTCGCGCATGTGCTCGAGGACGCGGGCTTTACGGTTGAAGGAGAGACGGTGGATGCAGGTGAGATGCACCACGACCGCGGCATCTTGCGCAAGCGAGGCAATGGAAGGCTACTGCACGCCGTCGCCGGCAGATACATCGGTGGCTACACCATGCGGGTGCGAACCCGTGGCAGTCGGTCCAAACCGCCGGTGCAGCGCAAGGCAGGGGCTCCACCATTCGGATTGAGGGACGCCGAAAAGCTCCTCCGCGAGCGGGTCGCCGCGCGGGCGCCTGACGCCAACCCATCGCTTTGGCATAGGACTCTTGCTGGAACTCTGGAAGAACTCTCTGAAGATTAAGCGGCAGCATCCAAGATCGCCCCAACCTGCGTTAGGGTCTGTGTCATGACTCCTGATGACGATAGCGTCACCTGATCGACCAGCTTCTTCACTGCCTCCAGTAACGGCTGATTACGTCGGTCGATCTCGGAACGAGCGAGGGTCACGAACTGCTCCACCGTCAGCATCGGCTCAGTCGATTCCGGCAGGACCTTCCTTAGGTTACGATCGCCGCCCTCTTCGCCAATGCGGCTGAATAGCCGAACACGGTTTACCTTGTGGCCGATGATAGAGGTGGTGCGAACGCCGAAGCGCCTCGTTCCACGATCGAAGACATTATCCTTCCCGAGGGCCTCTCGCAAAGCCAGCCGAAAGGGTTCGGCCGGCCCGCGAGCGGACTGACGTCGCGGGAGGACAATACGACATCTCGCCTCACGTTCTGCTGCTCGATCAATCCCAAGGTGTTCGATATAGTCTAGGGCAGATCGTATCGAAGAAAGCTGGGATCGCTCCATCCGGGCTGGATCTCCTGCATCGAACCCCAGGATAAGGCCCGTAGCTCGCTCGAGCACCAACGCAGCCATGACCGGTTCGTCGGTATCGAGGGCAACGCCATCGATCCTGATACCGACGAGGTCGATCAGGAGCGATGATCCATACGTCTTGGCTAGAAGTGAAGGGTTCAACGCCGTGGCATTCCGTGTGCGCTGAATGGTTTTGACTGCGGTAGGTAGCGAAATGCTGTCTCCCAGTAGATCGCGCAATTTACGGCCCAGCGTTCCATTGGATTCCGATGGGTAATCTCCGATCAGCTCGGTCGCCCTTCTCTTCGCCAGGCGATCGGACGATCCCGCACGACCAAAAGATTGGCCCGCATCTTTTGAATCGATCCCGGGGGCGTCGGATGGCTTGAATCGGTAAGGTGTGATCGACCTGATACTTCGGTCAGCGAGCCAGCGCTTGCGCAGCTTGTGAAACGCCTGGCGCGAAAGTCCGGCGCGGTCGGCCGCTTGGCCGACCTGGACTTCATTGGCATCCAGTAGGGCCAATGCATGCAGCCTCATTAACACCGCTTCGCGCCTCGCATCGGGCACTGCTGCCCAATGGGCTTTCTCTTGGGCCGGAACGCCTTCAGGCCAGACCTTCAAGAAAATTTCTGCGATGTCCATGGACGGGACGTTAACCATCAATCGCGACAGTGTCATCAATTTTTTCTTGTTAACTCGGTCGTTCGTGCCGATAGAGTGTCATCAGAAATTCTTTGTTGGATTGCATGATGGCCCAGAAGACTTACGCGACCCCTAACAAGCTTCCGGAAGCCCGGTTGAGACCCCCCCCCAAGAAACCGGCCGTGGCGAACGTCCTCTTGGCGTCTGCACTCCCGGAGGATCGTGCCAACTGGAAGCAGCCGATGAAACACGCTCACAGAGATGAGTTCGGCGTCGGACAGCCGCCGACCGAGCACGGGTGCATACCGGACATTCCGGTCTCAGCTCCTTCCCATGGCGTAGGGTTGCCGAGACTGCGTCATCGCCGCGAGACCCTCGCTCATAGACCTCCGCGTGTTCCCCGTTGGCGTCCGACCGAACGTCCGCGTGGGCACGACCTGCCCAAGCCGATGTCCGAAGGATGGCACGACCCCAAGATAATTGTCGCTGATGATCTGGGGAACATCAGGATACCGTTCACCTATAATCAGATGGCCTCCGTCAGCGCTGTATATTCGGCGAAGGGACCCAAACGCGATGAGCGAACCATGAAGCTGCTGGAGAACAAGATCGCGCGATGGGTGAAAAGGCTTGGGGTGAGACTGCTTGTCGCTGACGAAATCCAGAGGCTCGCCGGTGCGAAGAAGATGAGCGGCGCTGTCATCGAACGATTCCAGACCTTCCTGGACCGCGGTGTCGTCCCGCTGCTTCTGATCGGAAACGAAAAGTCCTTAGCGTTCTTTTCAGAAAATAAGGATCTGGCGGTGCGTTTCGGACGCCCGTTGAAACTGGACCCCATGCGAACCAAAAAAGACACCGCTGAAGCAGGGCATTTTCAGGATTTCTGCAGATCCTTTGACGAACAGCTAGTCACTAACCATATCTTCGCAATCAACAGCGGGCTCTCCCAGCAACGCCTTCTCGACCCCATGATCACCGTAACGGGGGGGCATATTGGCCGCGTCGCCAGGATGATCCAGGAGTCCTACCCGATCGCGATCAGGCGCGGGGCCGCCTCGATCGAAGCACTCGACTTGAGCTTCGTGACCCGCGAATTCGCGATACCGCTTGGATGGGTCGACACTGACCCGTTCTCTACATCGACATGAGAGCGACGACTGCGTTCGGCGACGTAGATGTCCATGATCGGTTCGACGATTTGAAGCGGCTACGCTTTTCGAATGAAATGCACGTCCCAGAGAGCATTCCGGGGTTCATCGCCCGCTGCGCGAGCGACCATCCGGTTCCCCGACTTAAGGCCATCTACGACGAGATCGACTTCCAGGATCGCCGGCCCGGAAAACTGCAGGTCGCGGATGAGGCAGTTCTCGCGAAGGTCGCACACGTCACCCGAAGCGACATTCAATCACTGAAGAAATGTGCCGGCAAGCAAGCTCGTGCAAAGGTTATCGAGTTCGGTGATCTGCACATCCTTTCGGAGAGCATGGAATTCAACCTGCGCCGGATCGCTCCTGAAACGCTCCGAATCCAGCCTTTCCATCGCCACGACTGGCTCAGCCGAATGTTGCCATACTGCCCGGTGAGCGGCGAGCTTATGGTCTCGCGTTGTCCCCGATGCACTGAGGTGGTCCCGCCTTCTTGGACAGGTTGGCGGCGAAGTTAAGCTAATCCCGGATGTGATTATGCCGCCAGTCTGGTCATCAGATCATGGGGGGCATGCCCCCCATGATCTGGTTCGCTGATCCGCCCGTAGGCCTCTGCCGGGGTTCGCCCGGCCAGACCCGAGTGCGGTCGCTGCGTGTTGTAATAGGTGATCCAGCGCCGAAGGCCAGCGCGTAGCTCCGAGCCGGTCTCGAAGGCGTGGAGATAGACGCATTCGTATTTCAGGGAACGCCAGAGGCGCTCGATGAAGACATTGTCCATCCACCGGCCCCGACCATCCATGCTGATCCGGACCTCAGCATCGCGCAACACGCTGGTGAACGCGAAGCTGGTAAACTGGCTGCCCTGATCGGTGTTGAAGATTTCAGGACGACCGAAGCGCGCCAGCGCTTCCTCCAGAGCCGCCACGCAGAAGCCGGCATCCATCGTGTTCGACAGCCGCCAGGCCAGCACCTTGCGGGTTGCCCAGTCCATCACCGCAACCAGATACAAGAAGCCCCGCCGCATCGGGATGTAGGTCACATCTGCGCACCAGACATGGTTGGGCCGGTCGATCGCCAGCTTGCGCAGCAGATAGGGATAGACACGGTGCTGAGGGTGCGGATCGCTCGTGCGCGGCCGCTGGTAAATCGGCGACAAGCCCATCTTCGCCATCAGCCGCCGCACACGGCGGCGACCGACCTCGTGGCCCTCCCGGCGCAGGTGCCGAACCATCTGGCGACTGCCATACCACGGCATGTCGAGGAACGCCGCGTCGATCACCCGCATCAGCGCCAGCGTCTCCTCGGTCTCCGGGACCGGCGCGTAGTAATAGGACGAGCGACTGATCGAGAGCAGGCGGCATTGTGCCGCGATCGACAGGCGGTGGTGAGCAGGTTCGATCATCGATCGCCTCCGTGCCACGCTCATCGACCGGAGGCTTTGGCTAAAAAATCCCGCTCCACGACCAGCTGGCCGATCTTCGCGTGCAGTTTCTCCACCTCGGCCTCGCTGGCCGCCTTGGCTGCTTCGCCTGCCCCGGAGAACGTGCTCCCCATTCCCTCGATGGCCTGGCGCTTCCAAGCCGCGATCATTGTGTGGTGGATGCCATGCTTCGCGGCCAGCTCCGCCAGCGTCAGGTCACCCCGGATTGCTTCCAGCGCCACCTTCGCCTTGAAATCCGCGCTGTAGCGCTTCCTCGTCTTCTTCATTTCCCGTCCATTCCTCAGGTCGGGATTAGCTTAGCACCCTGTCCGAAATTCCGGGACCACCTCACACCCTCAACCTTGGTTGGTCGTTCGCCGCCGGTATCGCACATTGCGAATATTGCGAGGAGTTAGTTCCTCCATCTTCCGAACCGCGTCTCCTAAAAGAACATGCCGCTCGATATCGCCTGTTCAGCGAGCTGATCTCGTTAGATGCCGGTATCAGGTCAGAAGCTTGGTCCAAATTTCCGACCGAACTGAGCGATTACTCCCCGGCTGCGGTTACGGGCCTCGCCATACGGCTCCATCGTCATCTGCGAGATAGTTGCGGCACGAAGCTGAGGGCAAGACTGGAAGCACTCGCGCCTGCCGACATCGCTGCGATAGTTGCGGAAGCGGTAGCGCTTCTCGAAAGTTGGCCGCACTCCGTTCAGAGCGCTGTTCGCGCGAAGGTGGATGACATGGGAGAGGACCATAAGGCCTTCGTGTCCCTGTGGAGGCGTCTCAAGGCAATGACTGTGCCGAATAGAAATGTCAGTTTAGAGCAGGCCGACCTATTGCTTAGCGCGCTACCGGACCTCGCCAGACCCGTCTGGCGAAGTTTTGCTCCGCCATACCGGGTCTATCTTCAGCAAGAAGCCCGAATGAAAACCGGTCTCAACGGGAGCCAGTTGTCGGCCGCTCAATTGGCCGGGCATCTGACGGTTACGCAATTGCCCTCGGCGGGTAAGCGCAACATCAACTATAAAGCTGAAGAGATCGATCATCTCCGCGCGCTTTGCGAACAGACCAAGCCGATCACCCATGTCGCCGGGAAGTGGAAGCTACCGATATACGCCGTCGAACAGTTCGCATCGAAGAATGTGCTAGAACATTCGGATGAACCCATACTTGCCGCAACCCACGCACTTCCGAGAATACGACAAGATTCGATCGAAAGCCTTTCGACTCATCTGCTCAACGCGCGTTCGAGAAGCGATAAGCCCACCGGTGCCAGATCGCTGTCGCTGACCATTCGAATGCACGGTGGGGCAGAGAAGCCGTGGGCGTCAGCATTCGAAGCGCTGTTGCGCAAAGACATTCCATGGTGGATCGATGGAGCGAATATCGACGTTTCGACGATTCTTGTGCTGCCAGAAAATATCCGGGAGTTCAGCGTTCGTGATATCGAACGAGACAGGATAGACGCCTTGAACCGGCAGCTCATTTCGAAAAGGGATGCATCCGAAATTCTCAATGCGACGCCCGCTCAGTTTCAGCGTATTGACAAAGAGCAGACCCTCTCTTTCACTCGCGTCTCGAAAGCGGATCTCACCGCGAAGACCATTATACTCGCTCTAGCCAAGGACTACATCTGCTCTGCCGAAATTGACGAGCGGCTTAGAGGCGTCGGGAGAAAAATCGAATGGATCGGGAGACTCAAGGATCTCGATAGGAGAAGCTTAGGTTGGCCGCGGGAAGAAACTATTCGGCGCCTCGAAATTGGATAATTCTCGCCTGTAGGGGGATGCAAATCTAAGCTTGCGCCAACGCCCAGCCGCCGCGCATGTCCGGGTGCAAGCGCGCTTGAGCGTCACGCGCACCCACGCAAAAACTGAAGTTTATCAGTCCCATAATGCGTGCCGATCGGGAACGAAACCGGGCGTGCGGCGTCCTCCAGGGACATCGGCCGCCGTTGCGATGTCGGGTTTGCCCGCCAAGCGGGCGCGCGCTTGGGAGTATGCGATGGCGACCGCCGCGAGCTGCACAATTTTCGATCCGGCGATCCCCCGTTCAGACAGCGCGTTCTTCGCAGCGCTGTCCGGCCTGCGCGAGCGCGTCGCGGCGGCGCCGTTCGGCGGCGCGCTGCTGTCGCTCGACTGGGGGGCGGGCGACGGCCGTGCTTTCGCTTACGCCGTCGGTATCCCGGTCAACAACGAGGCCGAGCGCTTGCCCGGCGTGCTCGCCGCGCTGTCGCGCGCGGCGGCGCGGGTCGAGGGGCCGGGACTGTTCGTCTTCGTGGTCAACGACACGCAGGATGCCTCGCGCAACCTGATCGCGCGATGGGCCGCGCGCACCGGCGTGGCTCATCTGCTGCTCGATCTGAGCTTCGCTCCCGCCGCGCGCAACGCGCCGCATGCCCGGCGGCTGGCGCTCGATATCGCCCACGCCTGCGCGCCCGCGGCGGCGCTGCTGACCACCGATGCCGACACGAGCGTGGGGCCCGGCTGGATCGCGGACAATCTCGCCGAACTGGCGCGCGGCGCGGCGCTGGTGTGCGGCAGCATCGGCTTCGACGAGGCCGAGCTGCGCCTGCTGCCCGCGCATGTCCGCGCGATCGGCGAGGCGGAGGACGAATATTTTGCGCTGACCGAGACGCTGTGGCGGATCTGGGCGGGCGCCGGCGCCAACCCGCTCAACATCCGCCCCTGGGGGGCTAGCCTGGGCATCGCGCCGGCGGTCTATGCGGCGCTCGGCGGCTTGCCCACGCCCGCGGCGGGCGAGGAGCGGGCGCTGTGCGCGCTGATGCGCCAGCACGGCCTGCCCGTCGTGCAGATGCCCGCCCACGATACGATCTCCTCGGCGCGGCAGGCGGGCCGCGCGGCGCAGGGTTGCGGCGAGACGCTGCGGCAGCGCGCTCTCGCGGTGGATCTGCCGTGCGACGAGATGCTGCTGCCGGTTGGGGGCCTGCGCCACCTTGCCGGGGTGTGGAACGCGCTTGAGGCTGGACCCGATCGCCCCCGGCTGTTCGCGCTCTATCGCGAGCGATGGAGCCGCGGGGCCGCGCCGCTGCATCACCGGGCGCTGCTGGTCGAGCTCGAACGCGCGCGGCGCGAGATCGATCTGCTGCTGCCGCACCGGGCCGTGGCATGAGCGCGCCTGCCCCCTTCCCCGATCCACACGACGCGCTGTTCTCGGCGATCGCGGCGCGCGCGGCGGCGAGCGACCGGCCGGGCGGAGACCTCTCCGCGGATATCGCGGCGCTGCACGAGGCGGGCTGGCTCGCCGCCTGCCTGCCGCTCGAGCGCGGCGGACAGGGCTGGGGATGCGCGCAAGAGGGCTTGGCGGGCGCCTTTGCCGCCCTGCGCGGCCTGGGGCGCGCCAATCTCTCGGTCGCGCGCCTGTTCGAGGGGCATATGAACGCGGTCAAGCTCGTGATGCTCTATGGCAGCGAGCAGGCGCAGGCACGGGTCGCGCACAGCGTCCATGCGGGCGAGTTGCTCGGGGTCTGGGGCGCCGACGATCCCGGCCATCCGCTGACGCTTTCGCGGAGCGGCGCGGGCCTGGTGCTCGGCGGTGCCAAGCGCTTCGCCTCGGGGCTCGCGCTGGTGCGCCATGCGGTGGTCGCGATCAATGGGGACGAGGGCCCGCTGCTGGCGCTGGCACCCACTGACAATCCTTCGCGCGCGGACCCGTCGGGCTGGGCCGTCGCGGGGATGCGCGCGACGCAGTCGGGACGCTACGATTTCGCCGGGGCCGAACTGCCCGCGGATGCCGTGCTGGGCGAGCGCGGAGACTACACACGTGAGCCGCATTTCGAGGGCGGGGTGTGGCGCTATTGCGCGGCGCATTGCGGCGGCGCCGAGGCGCTGGTCGCTCTGTTCCGCGCGGCGTTGCTCGAGCGCGGCCGGATCGAGGACCCGCACCAGCTGGACCGGATCGCCGCCTGCGCCACCGCGATCGAGAGCATGCGGCTGTGGCTGTGGCGCGCGGCGGAGGCAGTCGAGGCGCACGATGCGTCGCCGGACGCGGCCACGCTCTCGCTGCTGGCGCGGCAGGTGACCGAGGACAATTGCCGCGCGGTGCTGTCTCTGGTCGAGCGCGGGCTGGGAATGGCGGCGCATGAGGAAGGCACGCCGATCGAGCGGATCCGCCGCGATCTCGGGCTGTTCCTGTGCCAGGCGCAGCCCGACGCCAAGCGCCAGCGCGCCGCGCGCACACTGGTCGGGCTCGGACTGCGCGCGGAGGATCTGTGAGCGTCCCGCTTGCTGCAGAGGGCAGCGTGCTGCGCGCCGCCGCAGGGGCGGCCACGGTCGAGCTGGCGGAGCTGTCGCCGCCGGGCGGGCTGCTGCTGGTGATGCCGCATCCCGACGACGAGACCCTGGGCTGCGGCCAGGCGCTGGCCGCCGCTGCCGATGCGGGGCGCGATATCGGGCTCGTGCTGGTGACCGATGGCGAAGGCTCGCATCCCGGCTGCCACCCGGGCGACATCGTTGGCCTACGCCAGGCGGAGCTCGAAGCGGCACTGGCGGTTCTGAGCCCGGGGCGGGCGATCGCCGTGCTTCGGCTCGGTCTGCGCGACGGGCACGCTCGCCGCGATGCGCTCTCGGGGGAGCGCTGGCAGGCGCTGCTGGGTTTCGCGCAGTCCTACGACCCGCGGGCCGTCTGGACCACCTCGCCGCTCGACCCGCATTGCGACCACCGCGCCGCGCATGCGATCGCGCACGATCTGGCGGAGCATTGCGGCGCGGCGCTCTGGAGCGTCCCCGTCTGGGGCCGCTTCGGCGAACGGGCGCTGCCCGAAAGCGAACTGCGGCTGTTCGAGGCTTCGGCGCTGGCAGAGCGCAAGCGGTGCGCGCTCGCCGCCTACCGATCGCAATTCACCGAGCTGATCGCCGATCCGGAGGCCTTTCGCATGCCCAAACCGCTGCTCGCGCATTTCGCCGCGCATCCGGAGATCTTCCACCGTGGGTGAGGCTCCCGGCGAGCGGCAGGCGCGGTTCGACCGCCTGTTCGCCGACGATCCCGATCCGTGGGACATCGACACCAGCCCCTACGAGCGCGGCAAGCGCGAGGCGGCGCTCGCCGCACTGGGCGAGCGGCGCTTTACGCGGCTGCTGGAAGTGGGCTGTGCGGGCGGGGCGCTGACAGAGAGATTGGTCGAACGCGCGGATTCGATAGTCGCCGTCGATGTTTCGACAAAAGCGCTCGAACTGTCGAGTAGAAGGCTAAGTCGATTCGACAGTGTCGAATTCATCGCCGCCGAGGTGCCAAGCTATTGGCCTCACGGGAAATTCGACGCGGTGATCCTGTCCGAAGTGCTCTATTTCCTCGGCGCGGAGGAAATCCGCACAGTCTCGCGGCTGGCGCGTGCAAGCTTGACCGCGGACGGGATCTGCCTGCTGGTCAACTGGACCGGACCCAACGACCTGCCGGTCGATGGCGACAGAGCGGTCGAACTGTTCCTCGACGCCGCGCCCTGGCAGATCGCCAAGGCGCGGCGCGAGGAATGCTATCGGCTCGATCTGCTCGCGATCCGCTAGGGCAGGTGCCCGGCGGCTAGCTGGCCGCCGCCATCTCCATGCCGGGCTTGAGCACCACCTTGGTCCAGCTGTCCTGCTCGGTGCGGAAGCACTCGTAACCGCGCGCCGCATCCTCGAGCGGGAGGCGGTGCGAGATCAGGAAGGTGGTGTCGAGCGTGCCGTCCTCGATCTTGTCGAGCAGAGCCTTGGTGTAGCGCTGGACATGGGTTTGGCCGGTGCGAACCTGCAGGCCTTTCTCCATCAGCGCGCCTAGCGGAAATTTGTCGGTCATCCCGCCATAGACGCCGGGGATCGAGACGCGGCCACCGGGCCGGACCGCGAGGATCGCCTGCTTGAGCGCGCTGGCGCGGTCGGCGCCCATGCCGACCTTCTGCTTCACGACATCGACCATATTGTCGATCGCGAAACCGTGGCTCTCCATGCCGACCGCATCGATCACCGCGTCGACACCGATCCCGCCCGACATTTCCATCAACGCTTCGCGCACGTTCGTCTTGCGGAAATCGATCACCTCGGCGCCGAGCTGCTTGGCCAGCGCCAGCCGGTGGGGATAATGGTCGATGGCGATCACCTTGCTCGCGCCCATCACGATCGCGGACTGGATCGCGAACAGGCCGACCGGGCCGCAGCCCCAGACCGCGACGGTGTCGTCGGGCTGGATCTCGGCGTTCTCCGCCGCCATCCAGCCGGTCGGCAGGATGTCCGAGAGGAACAGCACCTTGTCGTCGTCGAGATGGTCGGGGATGACGATCGGGCCGACATCCGAATAGGGCACGCGGACATATTCCGCCTGACCGCCCGAATAGCCGCCGGTCAGATGCGAATAGCCGAACAGCGCCGCCATCGAATGGCCGTAGAGCTTGGCCGACATGTCCTGCTTTTCTGCCGGATTGGAGTTCTCGCAGGCCGAGAACTGCTGGATCTGGCAGTGGAAGCAACCGCCGCAGCTGATGGTGAAGGGGACGACGACGCGCTGACCCTTCTGCAGCGTGCTGTCGCTCCCGGTCTCGACCACCCGGCCCATGAATTCATGACCCAGCACATCTCCGGGGAGCACGCCGGGGATCACCCCGTCGTAAAGGTGAAGGTCGCTGCCGCAGATCGCGGTCGAGGTGACCTCGATGATCGCATCGCGCGAGTTGATGATTTCGGGATCGTCGACCGTGTCGACGCGGACGTCGTGCGTCCCGTGCCAGGTGAGGGCTCTCATGATTGCTTCTCCTGCTGCTTGGCAGCGCGGGTGTTGTCCTTGCGGTGGGCCGAGGTGGCGATCTCGCCGGTTTCCATCAGCCCCTTGAAGCGCTTGAGGTCGTGGCGTGCCTGGACCTCGGGTTCGCGCTGGAACAGCTTGGCGACGGCGCGGCCGAGCTCTCCGGCGGGGGGCTCGTAGGACATTACCAGCGACACGCGGGTGCCGCGCTCCCCGGGGGCGTCGGCGAATTCGACGCTGCCGCTGGTCGCGATGTCCGAACCCTCGACCGAACGCCAGGCGATCCGCTTGCCCTCGACGTCCTCGGAAATCTCGGTCTTGACCTCGACCGTCCGGCCCGCGGGAGCCTTGATGACCCAGACGCGGTGGTCGCCCTCGGCCCGGATCGTTTCGACATTTTCCATGAAGCGCGGAAGATTATCGAATTCGCGCCAATAGGCATAGAGTTCGGCGCGCGGCTTGCGGATCGTCACCGTCCGACCGAGCACCGCCTGGTCGCGGTCGGGGCTCTTGCGGGTGTAGAAGGGCGCGTCGTCGTCGCCGGCCTTGCGCCGCTGCGACAGGAACGCCCCGAAGGCGACCCCGCCGAGTGCGATGCCCAGCCCGGCGACAGTGCCGGCAAGGCCGAGTGGTTTGTCATGCGTCATGTTAGCTCCTCAGTCCTTCTTCACCGCCTCGCGGTCCCAGAAACGCAGCTTGGCGCAGCGGGCGATGAAATCCTTGGCGGAGTCGGGCTTCGACAATTCGATGAAGCCGTCATCCATCCGCTTGGCGACCCCGGCGCCCTCGAGCAGCGCCATCGCCTCCGGGACAAAAGCGATGAACTTGGCGTGGGCGAAGGCGTCGTTGACGAAATCGATGCTGGGCTTGTCCATGCCGAACTTCTCGGCGGCATCCGCGCCCATCACCAGCGCCACGGCGTCGTAGACCACCGAGGGGCCGCCATCGATTTTCTGGTCGGCCGCCATCATCTTGCCGTCGGACAGCTTGGCACCCGCGACATGCGGGGCGATGATCTCGGCCATCGCTCCGGCCCCCGTGGCGGCGTCCTTGAGCGCCTTGACCACGCCCGCATCGCCGCCCTCGGCGATATAGATGCCCAGCTTGCGTCCCTTGAAATTGTCAGGACCGTTCTTGAGGATCGACAGCGCCGGGCTTTCGGGCAGATCATCGACCGGCTTGCGTGCGGGGGTTGGCTTGGGCGGCAGTTCGGTCAGACCGATGCCGTCGGCGACTGTCTGGGCTAGGCCGTCGTCGATATGCCGCAGATGGCCAACCATCCGCTGGCGGATATCCATCCGCTCGACCTTGGACAGTTCGAACACCAGCGCATTGCCCATATGGGTCTGCTCGATTGCGGTCTGCGAGATGTAGAACTGGCGCGCCTGGCTGTAGTGATCGGCGAAGGTCTCGCTGCGCACGCGCAACTTGGGCCCCGCGACCGGGGCAGCGTAGCTGGTGAAGCCGTGCTCGGGGCTGGCGCGGGGGCCGCGCGGCTCGCGGTTGTCGTCCATATCGCCCGACCAGCTGTTGGGCTCGTAATTCGCCCGGCCCTTGGGATTGGTCATCGCCATGTGCCCATCCTGCTGGAAATTGTGGACCGGGCATTTGGGCGCGTTGATCGGGATATGGGTAAAGTTCGGGCCGCCCAGCCGCTTGAGTTGGGTATCGAGATAGGAAAAATTGCGTCCCTGCAGCAGCGGATCCTCGCTGAAATCGAGGCCGGGGACGATGTTCTGCGTGCAGAAAGCCACCTGCTCGGTCTCGGCGAAGAAATTGTCGACATTGGCATCGAGCGTGAGCGTGCCGATGATCTCGACCGGAACCTGCTCTTCGGGGATGATCTTGGTCGCATCGAGCACGTCGAATTCGAAGCGTTCGGCGAACTCCTCGTCGAACACCTGGATGCCCAGATCCCATTGCGGGAAGTCGCCCGCCTCGATCGAATCCCACATGTCGCGGCGATGGAAATCCGGATCCATGCCGTTGATCTTGAGCGCCTCGTTCCAGATCACCGACTGCAGCCCCTGCCTGGGCTTCCAGTGGAACTTGACGAATTTCGCCTCGCCCTCGGCGTTGATCATGCGGAAGGTGTGGACCCCGAAGCCCTCCATGAAGCGGAAGCTGCGCGGGATGGTGCGATCGGACATGATCCACATCACCATGTTCATCGATTCGGGGCTGAGCGAGATGAAGTCCCAGAAATTGTCATGCGCGGTCTGCGCCTGCGGGAAGCCGCGGTCGGGCGCGGGCTTGGCGGCGTGGATGAGGTCGGGGAACTTGATCGCGTCCTGGATGAAGAACACCGGGATGTTGTTGCCGACCAGATCCCAATTGCCCTGCTTGGTGTAAAACTTGGTCGCGAAGCCGCGCACGTCGCGCGCCAGATCGGGCGAACCCTTGTTGCCCGCCACGGTCGAGAAGCGGGTGAAGGTCGGGGTCTTCTCGCCGACCTCGTTGAAGATCGCGGCGTGCGAATATTCGGGGATCGCCTTCTTGAGTTCGAAATGGCCGTGGATGCCGTAGCCGCGGGCATGGACGACGCGCTCGGGGATGCGCTCGTGATCGAAGTGGAAGATCTTCTCGCGGGCGATGTGATCCTCGAGCAATTGCGGACCGCGCGGACCGGCGCCGAGCCAGTTCTGGTTGTCGGCGATCGGCGCTCCTTGTGCGGTGGTCAGGACATCGTCCTCGCCGCGGGGCTTCTGATGGGGCGCGCCACCCTTGGATAGCTCGAGTTCGTCCGACATAGGCATGCTCCGATTTGGCTGGAATATGTTTAGCCAACGAGGAAGGAGCAGATCGGTTGCCCGAGTGAACAATAATTAACGAAACAAACTATTGTTAATAATGCGATTGTTGGGCGGTTGAGAATTCAGGGCTTCGATGGTTTTGCACTTGTTTCAAACCCGTCTGTTCCGCCGGCGCTCGCTTGCATTTTATGCACCTCCGCCTGCGGCATTTCCGCTACGGAGAAAAATGGCGTAGGCTTATATCCTCGTCATGTTCGACCAATTCGACGCCCTGCTCCTGGCCCGCATCCAGTTCGCCTTCACGGTGAGCTTCCATTTCATATTCCCGTCGTTCTCGATCGGGCTGGCGAGCTATCTGGCGGTGCTCGAGGGTCTGTGGCTCAAGACCGGCAAGCCGATCTATCTCGACCTGTTCAAGTTCTGGCTCAAGATCTTCGCGATCACCTTTGCCATGGGCGTCGTCTCGGGCATCGTGATGAGCTACCAGTTCGGGACCAATTGGTCGGTCTTCTCCGACCGCGCGGGGCCCGTCATCGGCCCGCTGATGGCCTATGAGGTGCTGACCGCCTTCTTCCTCGAGGCGGGGTTCCTGGGGGTCATGCTGTTCGGGATGAACAAGGTCGGCAAGAAGCTGCATTTCGCCGCTACGCTGATGGTGGCGGCCGGTACCTTCATCTCCGCCTTCTGGATTCTCTCTGTCAACAGCTGGATGCAGACTCCGGTCGGCTTCGAGATGGGCGCCAACGGCCAGTTTCTCCCCGGCGACAGCTGGGCGGCGATCGTCTTCAACCCCAGCTTCCCCTACCGGCTCGCGCACACGCTGCTCGCGACCTATCTCACCACCGCCTTCGTGGTCGGCGGCGTGGGCGCCTGGCACCTGCTGCGCGACAGGACCAATCTCCACGCGCGCAAAATGTTTTCGATGGCGCTGTGGATGGCGGCGATCGTCGCTCCGGTGCAGATCTTCGCTGGCGATCTGCACGGGCTCAACACGCTCGAGCACCAGCCGCAGAAGGTCATGGCGATGGAGGGGCATTACGACAGCCACCCCGATGGCGCGCCGCTGATCCTGTTCGGCATTCCCGACAGCGAGGAGAAGCGGGTCCACTATGCGCTCGAGATTCCCAAGCTGTCCTCGCTGATCCTCAAGCACGATCTCGACGCCCCGCTGGCCGGGCTCGACACCATCCCCGACGACGAAGAACCGCCGGTGGAGATCGTGTTCTGGTCGTTCCGGATCATGATCGGCATCGGCTTCGCCATGCTCGGGCTGGGCCTGTGGAGCCTGATCGCGCGCTGGCGCGGCAGACTCTACGACTGGCGGCTGCTGCACCGCGCGGCGCTGGTGATGGCGCCCTCGGGCTTCGTCGCGGTGATCGCCGGCTGGATCACCACCGAGGTCGGCCGCCAGCCCTATGTGATCTACAATCTGATGCGCACCGCCGATGCCGCCAGCCCGCTCGACGCTCCCGCGGTCGGCGCATCGCTGGTCGCCTTCGTGCTGGTCTATTTCGCGGTGTTCGGCGCGGGCACCTGGTATATCCTGCGGCTGATGAGCCATTCCCCGCATACCGGCGAGACCGGGGTCAAGCGCGGCGACAGCGGGCCGATCCGCACCGCGGGCATCACTCCCGGCCCGGCGCAGAACCCCGGCCATTCTGAGACGCTGCCGCGCAATCGCGAGGAGGCGGAATAATGGCCGTGAACGTCGATCTCACCACCGTCTGGGCCTTCATCATCGCCTTCGCGGTCTTCGCCTATGTCGTGATGGACGGGTTCGATCTGGGGATCGGCATCCTGTTCCCGACCTTCGAAGTGGGGCCCGAACGCGACCGCGCGATGAACTCGATCGCGCCGGTGTGGGATGGCAACGAGACCTGGCTGGTGCTGGGCGGCGGCGGGTTGTTCGCGGCCTTTCCGCTGGCCTATGCGGTGATCCTGCCCGCGACCTATCCGCTCATCATCGCCATGCTGCTGGGGCTGGTGTTCCGCGGGGTGGCGTTCGAGGCGCGCTGGCGCGACCCGGGCCACCGGCGATACTGGGACGCCGCCTTCACCGGCGGCAGCATCGTCGCGGCGATGGCGCAGGGGATGACGCTGGGCGCGCTGCTGCAGGGGATCGAGGTGGTCGATCGCGGCTATGCCGGCAGCTGGCTCGACTGGCTGACCCCCTACACGCTGCTCACCGGGGTCGGCACGGTGGCGGGCTATGCGCTGCTGGGTGCCGCCTGGCTGGTGTGGAAGCTCGACGGGCCGAGCCAGGAGCACAGCCGCAAGCTGGCCAAGCGCGCCGCATGGGCTACGTTCGTCCTGATGGGCGCGGTCTCGCTCTACAATCTGCTGCTCAATCCCGAATACGCCGCGCGCTGGCTGAGCGCGCCCGAGATCTATTACGCCGCGCCGATCCCGATCCTGACCGGCATCATCGCGCTCGCGCTGCTGCGTGCGCTGAGCGTGGAGCGGCACAGCAAGCCGTTCTGGCTGTCGCTGGCGCTGTTCCTGCTCGGCATGGCGGGGCTGGGGGTGACCATGTGGCCCAATGTCGTGCCGCCCGACATCACCATCTGGGATGCCGCCGCGCCCGAGCGCAGCCAGATCTTCATGCTAATCGGGGTGGCGATCACCATGCCGCTGATCATCGGCTACACCGCCTGGGCCTATTGGGTGTTCCGCGGCAAGGTCGGCCACGAAGGCTACCACTGATGGCGGCTCCCGAAGAGCGACCGCCAGAACGTCCTCTATGGCAAAGGCTGGGCTGGATGGCGGCGATCTGGCTGGCGAGCGTCAGCGTACTGGGCGCGGTGGCCTGGGTGATCCGGTTCTGGCTCAACGGCTGAATTCCCGAGGCTGGAAGGCCTTTGCAACGTGGCTGCCCTGTGCAATCGGCCTGCGATGATCCCCGCACCCACCTGCACGCCGCGAGGCGCGCTCCAGCCATGAGCGCGGCACGGCTCACGATCTTCGCGCGCTGGCCCGAGGCGGGGCGGGCGAAGACGCGGCTGATCCCCGTGTTGGGGGCCGAGGGTGCTGCCGCGCTCTATCGCCGCCTGCTCGAACACACGCTGCGCGAGGCGCGCGCCAGCGGGTTGCCGATCGAATTGCGCGTGACCGGGAGCGAACCGGCGCGGTTTCACGACTGGCTCGGCGGCGATCTCGCAGTCGTCGATCAGGGCGAGGGCGATCTGGGTGCGCGGATGGCGCGGGTGCCGGCGCCCGCGATCCTGATCGGCAGCGACTGCCCCGATTGCGACGCCGCCATGCTGCGCCGCGCCGCCACCGCGCTGGAGCGTTCGCCCGCGGTGGTCGGCCCCGCCAGCGACGGCGGCTATTATCTGCTCGGCATCAAGCGCCCCATGCCCTTCCTGTTCCACGAGATGGAATGGAGCACCGAGCAGGTGCTCCCCGAAACGCTGCGCCGCCTCGCGCTGCAGCGGATCACGCCCGCCATGCTCCCCGAGCTCGGCGATATCGACACGCCCGCCGATCTCGCGCGCCATCCGCGCTTCGCGCCATGAGCGTCACCCTGCTGGTTGTTGCGCTCGACGAGGAACGGGCGCTGCCCGCGCTGGTCGAGCGGCTGGCCGCGCTCGAACCGAAGCCGGCGGAAGTGCTGCTGGTCGATGGCGGCAGCATGGACGGCACCGTTGCGATCGCGCGCGAGGCGGGCTGGCGGATCCTGGCGGCGGAGCGCGGCCGCGCGCTGCAGATCAATCGCGGGGTCGCGGCGGCGCGCGGCGATCTGGTCTGCGTGCTCCACGCCGACACGCTGCCCCCCACCGACATGGTCGCGGTGATCGAGCGGACGCTCGCCGACCCGCAGACCGCGTTGGCGAGCTTCACCCCGGTGATCCGCGGGCCGCAGGGCACCCGCTGGGTTACGACCGCGCACAATTGGGCCAAGACCTGGTACGCGCCGCTGCTCACCCGCCCGCATCTGTTCTTTCAGGGGGTACGGCTGCTGTTCGGCGACCACGCGATGTTCTTCCGCCGCGCCGAATTCCTCGCGCTGGGCGGCTGCAACCCCGGCGACGCGGTGATGGAAGAGGCCGATCTGTGCGTCAAATTCGCGCGGCTGGGGCGGATCCGGATGGTCCCCCGCATCGTCGAAACCTCAGACCGCCGCATCGCCGCCTGGGGGCCGCTCAAGGCTAACTGGATCTATTTCAAGGTCGGCATGCTCTGGGTCTTCGGGCTGCGCAGCCGGATGGCCAAGCATTACCCTGACTTGCGTTGACCGAAAGCCGATCCGCAGTCACTCCGCCGGGAGGAAGCCCACTTCGATGCAGTGGTCGATCAGGCGGCGGATGTAGGCTTCGCCGGTCGGCGGACAGGCGCGACCTGTGAGGGTGCGGAAAGCCGCGTCGTCGAAGCGCGGGTCGCGCTGGAAATAGCTCGCGTAGAGCCCGGCGATGCGGCGGAACAACCGGCGTTCGAGCGGGGCGAGCGCGGCGGGGTCGAACTGCTCGGGCGGCACCAGCGCGGGCTGGTGGAAATGCGGATAGGAGCCGATCGCTTCGGCGAAGCGCTCGACGGGGAGCGGCTGGCCCGAGACGAGGTGGTAGGTGCCGCCCGCGGCCTGCGCCATGCGTTCGGCGATTGCGATCACGCCATGCGCGACATGATCGATCGGCACGAAATCGAGCGTTGCGCCCTGGGTCGCGGGCATGGCGCGCACGCGGCCCTCGGCGATCAGCTTGAAGGCCGCGTAGGTGGTGTCGAACTGGCGGACCACGCCGCTGGTGCTGTCCCCCAGGACGATCGAGGGGCGCGCGACCGCCCAGCGCAAGCCGCTTGCCCGCACCAGCCGCTCGCCCGCCGCCTTGCTCGCCTCGTAGCCGTTGGCGAAACCGCCCTCGGGCAGCGGATCGTCCTCGCGCACCACGCCGTCGCGGGTGCCGCAGACATAGGCGGTGCCGATGTGGAGATAGGCCATGCTGCCGGCCTCGGCCAATGCCAGCGCGTGGCGCGTGCCCTCGACATTGACGGCGCGGTAGTCGGCCTCCTCGAGATCGAAGCGCACCGTCGCGGCGCAATGGATCAGCAGCTCGTGCGCGGCCGCGACCTGCGCAAACTGCGCCGCGTCCCAACCGAAGCGTGGCAGCGCGACATCGCCCGGCAGCGTACCGGCAACCGGCACAGGCGACGCGTCGTTGGCGCGGATTTCGCGATTGGTGTGGACCAGCGCGGTGACGCCATGCCCGCCCGCCACCAGCAGCCGGCACAGCTCGCCGCCGAGCAGACCGGCGGCGCCGGTGACGAGGATCTTCATCGCCGCGCGCTCAGCAGCAGGGCGCAGCGGGGCGGGGATCGCTGCCGGCCGCGCCGAAGGGCACCGCCACGCCGCAATCGGGGAAGACCCCGTAATGCGTCGAGAAATCGCCGATGAAGTCGAAATGCCCGGCAAAGCGGGTGTCGGCGAGCATCATCCAGCTGTTGCCGCAGATCGGGAAGATGCGCCCCGCCTCGATATTGTGGTGGCCGTCGAGTTCGAACATGCGCTCCTGCCCCGGGACGGTCCCCTTGTAGCGCACCACCTGACCGTAATCCTCGCACTGGCTTTCCAGCCCCTCGAGCTTGAACAATCGGTAGGTCGCCGAATGGAACGCGATCCCGGCCAGCTTGTCCTGCAGCGCGGGATCCTCGATCCCTAGCGGGCGGCTGGTCACCAGCCGCGGATCGCGGAACCCCGCGGCCTTCGCCAGCGCGACGAAATCGCCCCAGTAGAGCGCACCCGACAGGCATTCTCCGTGCAGCACCGGGTCGTCGCGCAGATCATCGGGCACGCGGCGTTCGGCGTAGACATCGGAGAAATAGAGCTCGCCGCCAGGCTTGAGCAGGCGCCAGGCGGCGTCGAACACCGCGCGCTTGTCGGCGACCAGATTGATCACGCAATTGGAGACGATGACGTCGAAATGTCCCTCGGGCAAGCCGAGCTCCAGCAGCTTCTCGATATCGCCCTTGAGAAAGCGGGTGTTGGCCTGCGCATAGCCAAAGCGCTCGCGGTGCCAGTCCTCGTGGCAGCGGGCGACATCAAGCTGCTCAGGCGTGGCGTCGATCCCGGTGACCGAGCCTTGCTCGCCGACCATCTGCGCGAGCACATAGGCGTCCTGCCCGCTGCCCGAGCCCAGATCGAGCACGTGACAGCCCGCGATCGCCTGCGGCGCAACCAGGCCGCAGCCGTAATAGCGCGCGCGGACGTCCTCGTGGACGTTGCGCAGCGCGGCGAGCACCGCAGTCGGCGGCGCCTCCGCGGTGCAGCAGGCATCGGTCCTCAGATCGGCGGAGCTGGCGAGCACCTTGCCGTAGTAATCCTGCGAGTTCTGGAGATTCATCGGGCGTGCGGGTCCTGCCGTCGTGAAGGGGGGCTTCGGGCTCGCTTTGTCAGCATAATCGGCTAGGGGGCAAGCCATGAACTTCACCCATGATGTTATCGTGATCGGCGGCGGCGCTGCCGGGCTCACCGCGGCGGGCGGCTGCGCCCTGTTCGGGCTCGAGGTCGCGCTGATCGAGGCGCGCGAAATGGGCGGCGAATGCCTCAACGACGGCTGCGTGCCGTCCAAGGCGCTGATCGCCGCCGCCAAGCGCGCGCAGGAAGCGCGCACGCCCCTGCGCCACGGTGTCCTGCTGGCCAAGCCGCGGGTCGACTGGCGCGGGGTCCATGCGCATATCCACGACGCGATCGCGAAGATCGCCCCGCATGATTCGCAGAGCCGCTTCGAGGAGATGGGCTGCGAGGTCTTCCGCGACTGGGCGAAAGTGACGGGCAAGCACACGATCAGGGTCGGAAAGCGCACGCTGTCGGCGCCGCGGATCGTGATCGCCACCGGATCGCGCCCCGCGCTCCCGCCGATCGATGGGCTGGCCGCTGTGCCCTATCTTACCAACGAGACGCTGTTCGACCTGACGCAGCAGCCCGAGCATCTGGTGGTGGTCGGCGGCGGCGCGATCGGGATGGAGATGGCGCAGGCCTTCCGCCGTTTGGGGAGCGCGGTCACGCTGGTAGAGCCCGGGCCGCTGCTCGCGCGCGACGACGCCGACCATGTCGCGATCGTCCGCAAGGCGATGGAGGGCGAGGGCGTGCGCTTCGTCGCTGGCAAGGCAAGCAAGGTCGAGCCGCAGGGCGAGGGCATCCGGCTGCATGTGTCAGGTGGCGAGGCGATCGAGGGGTCGCACCTGCTGATCGCGACCGGGCGCGAGGCCAACGCCAAGGGGTTCGGGCTGGAGGAGATCGGGGTCGAGATCGGCCCCAAGGGGATCGTGGTCGACGAGCGGCGGCGCACCTCGCTCAAGCACATCTACGCCATCGGCGATTGCCGCGACGGGCCGCGGCTGACGCATGTCTCGGGCTACGAAGGCTCGAACGTCGCGCTCGAGATCACGCTGGGCCTGCCCACCAAGGTGAACTGGTCGGCGCTGCCATGGTGCACCTATACCGACCCCGAGGTGGCGCAGGTCGGGCTGACCGAGAAGGCGGCGCGCGCGAAGCATGGCGACGCGGTGAGCGTGGTGGTCGAGCGCTTCGACGACAACGAACGCGCGATCGCCGATGGCGACACCCTTGGCCAGCTCAAGCTGGTGCTCAAGGGCAAGAAGGTGCTGGGCGCGAGCATCGTCGGCAAGCATGCGGGCGAAATGCTGCTGCCCTTCAGCCAGTCGATCACCGGTAAGAGCAGCACTTTTGCGCTCGGCTCGGCGGTGATCGCCTATCCGACGCGCAGCGAGATTTCCAAGGCCGCGAGCTTCGCCGCCTGGGAACCCACCGTGTTCGGCGAATGGCCCAAAAAATGGGCGGGCACGCTGGCGAAGCTGCGGCGGCGGATGGCGTGAGCCGGGTTGCGACCCGCAACGCGCCCAGCGGCCCTTCGCCCTTCCAGGTCGAGGCCCCCGCGCTGCCGGTGGCGAAATTCGCCGATCCGAACTGGACCGCTCAGGGCGAACCCCGCGCCAGCGTGCCGCTGACCCGCCTGGAGACACTGTGGCTCAACACCGGCACGCTGTGCAATCTCGCCTGCGCGAGCTGCTATATCGAGAGCAGCCCGACAAACGATGCGCTGGTCTATCTGACCCGCGCGGCGGCGCTGCCCTTCCTCGACGAGGCGGAAGCGCTGGGTACGCGCGAGATCGGCTTTACCGGGGGCGAGCCCTTCATGAACCCCGACTTCCTGCCGCTGCTCGAGGATGCGCTGGCGCGGGGCTTCGCTGCGCTGGTGCTGTCCAACGCGATGAAGCCGATGCGGCGGCACGAAGCGGCGCTGCTCGCCCTGCGCGCGCGATACGGCGCCAAGCTGGTGCTGCGGATCAGCCTCGATCATCACACGCAGGCGGTGCACGAAGGCGAGCGGGGGCCGCGCAGCTGGGGCCCGGCGATGCAGGGACTGCGCTGGCTCTCGGACAATCGCTTTGCGGTCGCGGTCGCGGGGCGGCTGGTGCCGGGCGAGGACGAGCGGGAGGCCCGCGCTCATTACGCCGCGCTGTTCGCACGCGAAGGCATCGCGGTCGATGCGCTGGACCCCGCACGGCTGGTGCTGTTTCCTGAAATGGACGAGGCAGCGGATATCGCCGAGATCACCACCGGGTGCTGGTCGATCCTCGGCAAATCGCCAGCCGAGGTGATGTGCGCGACCAGCCGGATGGTGGTCCACCGCAAGGGCGAGGCTGCCCCGCGCGTCGCGGCCTGCACGCTGATCCCATACCACCGCGATTTCGATCTCGGTGACAGTCTCGCCGAGGCCTCGGGCGAGGTCGCGCTCAACCACCCGCATTGCGCGCGCTTCTGCGTGCTCGGCGGGGCGAGCTGCTCGGCCTGATCGCGCCCACGCGCGGATAGCTTTGACGCCTCGTGGATTAAGCTGTCAGGCGAACAGAAGAGGGGGCGAGACCATGTTTTTCGACGACATCATACTGGATATAGCGAGCCGAGCGCTGGTGCTGTCAACCATCGGCGTGGCCTGGGTGGTGGTGCTGATCCGCATCGTCGGGCTGCGCACGCTCTCGAAGATGACCAATTTCGACTTCGTGATCACCCTCGCGACCGGGTCCCTGCTCGCGGGGCTGGTCCAGGCGACGGCTTGGACCGGCTTCTTCCAGGCGCTGCTGGCGATGGCGGCGCTGATCTTCCTGCAGTTCCTGCTGGCAAGGCTGCGGCGCAGTTCCGATCGCATCGAGGCCGCCATCCAGAACGGACCGATGTTTCTGATGTACGACGGCGAATTCATCGAAGAGGCGCTCGAGGTTTCGCGCGTGGCCAAGAGCGACGTTCTCGCCAAGCTGCGCGAATCCAACGCGCTCGAGATGGGCAAGGTCCGCGCGGTGGTACTGGAGACGACCGGCGACGTCTCGGTGCTCCACGGCGACCGACTGGATGAGCGCGTGGTCGAGGGCATCGAGCGGCCCTAGGCGCGGTCAGCCCTCGCTGCGGTCCAGCCGCTTCGCCAGCGCCACCGCGCCCACGATCAGGAACGGCACCAGCACCATGCTGAGCACGACCTTGGCGATCGCCTGACCGATGATCAGCGGCACGATATCGCGTTCGCCGCCGAATGCGAGCGTGATGAAGATCACCGAATCAAGCGCCTGGCTCAGCGCCGAGGCGATCGCACCCCGGATCATGAGGCTGACTCCGCCGCCGGAACCGCCCGTGCCGCGCAGGCGCGAGAACAGCCAGATGTTGAGCAGCAGCGAGACGGCGTAGGCGACGGGGCCCGCCGCCATGATCCGCGGCGTGGTCGCATGGATCAGCTGGAACGCGGCCAGCCCTTCGGGCCACATCGCGGGATCGGCGGGCAGTTGCAGCACCAGCAGGATCAGCATGATCGACACCGCCAGCGGCAGGAATCCCCACATAACCAGCCGGTTCGCGACTTTCGCTCCGTGCAGCTGCGCCGTCGCACTCGACAGGACCACAAGCACCAGGAAGGCGAAGATCCCCGCCTCGACGGCCAGTTCGGTCGGCCAGAGTCGCACCTGCTTGGCTGCAAGGAAGCCCGCCAGCACGGTCATTCCGCCATAGAGCAGAGCGAACACGAACAGCGATCGGGGGATCGACCCTGCTCCGGCGATGCGGGTCGTATCGGCAGCTTGGGTCATCTGGTCGGGTCCCGTTCGCGGAATGGGTGGAAGATCGGTCGGTTAAAGCAGGCTCGAAATTGACTAATGGGGCCATGCACGCAAGACAGCGCGCGATTTCATCCGCAATTGCCCTTACCGGAAGGCTCCGCATGCCGCCCATCGTTGCCAGTCTTATCGGTATCGTGGTGATCCTCGCGATCGCCTTCCTGCTGTCGGTGGGCAAGCGCCGCATCCGGCTGCGGGTGGTCGCCGCAGCCTTCGCGCTGCAGGCGCTGATGGCCTTTCTGGTGCTGGCCACCAGCGGCGGGCGCGCGGTGATCCAGGCGATGTCCAACGGAGTGGCGGCGCTGCTCTCCTATGCCGACCAAGGCACGCAGTTCCTGTTCGGGCCCAACGAGACCAACCCGCTCGCCAACACCTTTGCGCTGGGCGCGCTGCCGGTGATCATCTTCTTCGCCGCGCTGGTCTCGATCCTCTACCATCTCGGCGTGATGCAGCGGGTGGTGCGCTGGGTCGGCGGCGCGATCGGCTGGGTGACGGGGATTTCCAAGGTCGAATCGCTTGGCGCCGCCGCCAATATCTTCGTCGGCCAGTCGGAGAGCCCGCTGGTGGTGCGCCCCTATCTCGCCGCGCTGTCGCCCTCGCGGCTCTTCACGCTGATGACCGTGGGCATGGCGGGCGTCGCAGGGACCATCCTCGCCGCCTATGCCGGGCTGCTGGGCAATGAATACCTCCCCTTCCTGCTGGCCGGCGCCTTCATGTCGGCACCGGGCGGGATCCTGATGGCCAAGATCATCATGCCCGACGAGGACGAGCCCTCGCCCGAGGCGGAGGGGCGCCTCGACCTCCCCGAAAACCGCATCAGCGCCGATGGTCCAGCCGCGCTGGTCGAAGGCGGCAAGGCGCACGAGGTCGAGATCGCCGAGACCTTCGAGGAAGGTCACAAGCCCGCCAACATCATCGAGGCGGCGGCCCAGGGCGCGCAGACCGGGGTCAAGCTGGCGGTCGCGGTCGGCGCGATGGTGCTCGCCTTCGTCGCGCTGGTGGCGCTCGCCAACGGCCTGCTCGGCTGGGCCGGCGGACTGTTCGGCTATCCCGCGCTCTCGTTCCAGATGGTGCTGGGCGCGCTGTTTGCTCCGGTCATGTTCCTGATCGGCATTCCGTGGGAGGATGCCGGGATCGCCGGCGGATTGTTCGGCACCAAGATCGTGCTCAACGAATTCGTCGCCTTCATCGAACTGGGTGCGCTCGATGTCGGCACCATCTCCGACCGCAGCCGCGCCATCGTCATCTTCGCGCTGTGCGGCTTTGCCAATTTCAGTTCGATCGCGATCCAGATGGCGGTCACCGGGGGGCTTGCGCCCAACCAGCGCCCCGTTATTGCGCGGCTCGGCCTGCGTGCGCTGGCCGCCGGTTCGCTCGCCAATCTGATGAGCGCGGCGCTGGCGGGGCTGTTCCTGCCGTATTGATAGGGTTTGTGCCATGTCCGACATCGCCAGTGTTTCGATTGCCCGCCCGCTCGAGGAAGTGGCGCAGGAACTGGGGCAGAGCTTCGAGGAATACGGCTTCGCGGTGATCCGCGATCACGGCATCCCGCAGGCGCTGATCGATCGCGCGGAGGAAATGTCCAAGGCCTTCTTCGCGCTGCCCGACGAGGACAAGCGCGCCTACCACATCCCCGGCGGCGGTGGTGCGCGCGGCTACACCCCCTTCGGCACCGAAAAGGCCAAGGGCGCCGAAGTGCAGGATCTCAAGGAGTTCTGGCACGTCGGTCGCGAACTGCCCGAGGGGCATGAACTGAGCGAGTTCATGGCGCCCAACATCTGGCCTGGCGAAGTTGATGGCTTCCGCGCGACCTTTACCGAGCTCTACGCCGCCTTCGAGGAGGCCGGCGCGCGCGTGCTCGAGGCGATCGCGCTCCATCTCGGCCTGCCGCGCGGCTTTTTCGCGCCCACCGTCGAGGACGGCAATTCGGTGATGCGGCTGCTGCGCTACCCGCCGCTCGAGGGCGAGGGCGCCGAGGGCGCGATTCGCGCCGCGGCGCATGGCGACATCAACACGATCACGCTGCTGCTGGGCGCCGAGGAAGCCGGGCTCGAATTGCTCACCACCTCCGGCGAATGGCTGGCGATCGATCCCCCCGAGGGCGCGCTGGTGGTCAATATCGGCGACATGCTCGACCGGCTGACCAACGGGAAGCTGCGCTCGACCACCCACCGCGTGGTCAACCCGACCGGCGAGGCCGCCTACCGCGCGCGCTATTCGATGCCCTTCTTCCTGCATTTCCGCCCCGACTACGTGATCGAGACGCTTCCCTCCTGCATCAATCCCACCGCACCCGAGGCGCACCCCGAGCCGATCTCGAGCCATGATTTCCTGATGCAGCGGCTGCGCGAGATCAATCTCGCCTGAGGGGATTCGCGCTCGGGCCATTGTGGCTGCGGTGCAACACCGCCGAAAGTTCCCGCGGTGTGTCCCGTCGGGCACACTTTCAACGCACTGAAATACCGTCCGTTTTTGCGGCCTTTCGCTCTTGCAGCATAAACCCACGGCGCGTGTCTTTATCATGTCACATAAGAGTCGCTTGGGAGCGGCGAGCCCGCTAACGGCGGGACGCGAATTTCGTTCCCCAGTCCCATTCTCGAGTAGAAGGTCCATCTCGATGAAGATCAAATATCTCCTGGCGGCTTCTGTAGTCAGCCTCTCCGCCGGCTTCATGAGCTCCGCGGCACACGCCCAATCCACCGGGTCGGTCGATTTTGAGGAAGACAATGTCATCATCGTTTCCGGTGCGCGCGAACAGGGCGTCGGCGGGATCGAGCTTCCCAACACAACCAAGGCAACGCAGGTACTCGGCGAGGAAATCATTCGCCGCCAGCGCCCCGGTCAGACCGTAAATGACATTATCAACCTGGTGCCGGGCGTAAGCTTCCAGAACAACGATCCCTGGGGTTCGGGGGGCGGTGGCTTCACCATCCGCGGCTTCGGCTCCGACCGCGTTTCGCAGACAATCGACGGCCTGCCTCTCAACGATTCCGGCAATTACGCGCTCTACACGAACCAGCAGATCGATCCCGAGATTCTGGAAGAAATCAGTGTGAACCTCGGCGTCACGGACGTCGACAGCCCGACCGCATCGGCAACAGGCGGCACCATCGCTCTGCGCACCCGTGAGCCTAGCGACGAATTCGGCGTCATTGCCAATGCGAGCTACGGCAACATCCTCGCTGACGGCGCAGGCGACCGTCCTTATACCCGCGCATTCGGAATGATCGACACCGGTGATCTCACCGGGAAGGGAACGAAAGCTTTCGCTTCGGCCTCCATTACCAAATACGACAATCCGTTTAACAATTACGGCAAAGTCGAAAAGCAGCAGTATAACGGCCGTATCTACCAGGAACTCGCCAATGGCGATTTTATCTCGGTGGCGGGCCACTACAATGAGAACCGCAACAACTTCTTCGGTTCTTTCCCGATCCTCGCTATCCAGGAAGCAGTGGACGCCGGGGACAAGGATGGTCGTTTCTACGAGATCAACTATCCGTGCCAAATTCCCGCGACGCAGGTCGGCGGGGCTTTCGGTGCTGGCACGCCCGGTCTGGCCGACACGTGGTCCGACAGCAGCAGCAGCGGAAATTGCGGCGTCGAGTTCGACCGCCGGTACAACCCGTCCAACACGGGCAACATCCGCGGCGCGTCGCTGTTCACTCTGAACGACAAGCTGACACTCACCATCGATCCCAGCTATCAGTATGTCAAAGCCAATGGCGGTGGTGTGGAAGATCTCCGCGAAGGTTTCAGAACGATCGGCGGCGTTGATTACACCGGATTCCTTGGTGGCGGCTACTACTACGGACGGGACCTCAACAATGACGGCGATCTGCTCGATCGCGTCGCGGGTCTCGACCCCAGTCAGACCATAACGAATCGCTATGGAGTGGTCGCCAACCTCATCTACGAACTCAACGACACCAACCGCTTCCGTGTCGCCTATACCTGGGATCGTGCGCGTCACCGCCAGACCGGCCAGACGACGTTCCTGTTTCCCAATGGCGAGCCCTACGATGTATTCCCGGTCAATGATCCGCTCGAGACATCCGATGGGTACGCCCTGAACAAGCGGGATCGTCTGTCCTATGCGATCCTCCATCAGGTTTCCGGCGAATATCGCGGTGAGTTCGGCGATCTGACAACGGTGGCGGGCCTTCGCGTTCCTTTCTTCAGCCGTGAACTGAACCAGAACTGCTACACGACGTCGGCATCGGGCTTCGTCGATTGCATCGGCAATCAGGACGGCACTGCCTACGAAGCAGCAAATCCCAATGCGGCGCTGCCGCAGTCGCGTGAATACAATTACGACGACATTCTGCCCAACATTGGTTTGACGTATGATCTGGGTGCAGCGTCGCTGTTCGCCAACTACGCAAAGGGACTTTCGGTGCCCGGCACCGATCCGCTGTACGACTCCTTGTTCGTGGCCGATATCCGGGAAGCGGAGCCGGTTCCCGAAACCACGGACAGCTTCGATCTCGGCGTGCGCTATCGTCTGGGCCAGTTCACTGCGCAGCTGGCCGGCTGGTATACGCGCTACGACAATCGTCTGGCATCGGCATACGACCCCATCCTGGACGAGACTGTCTTCCGTAATCTCGGCCGCGTCGACAAGTACGGACTCGATGCCTCGATCGCATGGAGCCCGACCTCGAACACGCTGCTCTATGTTTTCGGCTCGCTCAACGAGTCGGAGATCAAGGACGATGTCGAGGGCGAAGACGGTATCCTTGACACCTCGGGCAATCGCGAGAGCGGCACTCCCGAGTTCACGGTCGGTGCCCGCGGTCAGATCGCACTTGGCCCGGTCGAACTTGGCGCTCAGGTGAAGCACACCGGAGAGCGTTTCGTGAACGATCTGAACACCGATGTGATCTCCGGTTACACTCTCGTCGATCTCGATGCGCGTTTCGTGATGGGCGAATATCTGCCCGGTCGTGAAGCCGCGATCCAGATCAACGTGTCGAACCTCTTCGACGAGTTCTATGTCGGCAGCTTCGGTGGCTCGCTGGACGGCGTTCCCTTTGCCCAGCTCGGGGCCCCGCGTGCCGGCAGCATCTCGCTGATCATCGGCTACTAACCCGAACCATCCGTTCTGCACTCGGGCGGATGAAAATAGGCGACGTCACCTTAGGGTGACGTCGCCTTTTCCGTTCTGTCGCCCAGGGATTCTTGTGACCTCGAAAAAGGAACCGGAAGCGAGAGTCATTGGTTTGCTCATGATATGCCTTCGGCCAGCCAATCCTTTTCGACCGGACGCAAGCCGCGCCCGGTCATTCTCGCAGTCGTCGCTCTGATCCATGTCGCGCTATTCTACGGGCTGATCCGCGCGCTCGCCCCCGGCGCGGTGCAGAGGGTCGAAAACTCCGTGGTCGCTGCTTTCTCGGTCACTGTGACCACGCCCGAGGAAACACCCCCGCCGCCGCCGCCGCCCGAGGCCGAACCCGAGCCCGACGAGGGCGAGCAGGGCGATCCGGGGCGCGATGCCGTTCCGGCGCCGATCGCCGCGCCAATCCCCGAAATCCGCCTGCGCGAGGATCCGCCAATGCCGCGCGCCACCTCTACCGGCACCGCTCCCAGTTCGGGCGCGCAGCAGGCGGGCGAGGGTACGGGTGCGGCAGGCAGCGGTCAGGGGACCGGCAGCGGGCGCGGCGGGCAGGGCCGCGGCGGGATCGTCGCGACGCGGCCGGTCAAGATAGCCGGCGACATCAATGCGGCTCGGGACTTCCCGATCCCCGAGGGCGGGCGGCAGGCGCGGTTCGGCAATTCGGTGACCGTGGCGATGACTGTGGGCACCGATGGCCGCGCGCGCGATTGCCGTATCGTGCGGCCAAGCCCCGACCCGGAAGCCGATGCGATCGTCTGCCGGCTGGCGCTCGAGCGCTTCGTCTTCCGCCCCGCCACCGACGAACAGGGCAATCCGGTGCCCGCCACCTATGGCTGGCGGCAGGACTGGTTCGCGCGTTAAAGCGGGCTTTATCATCCGGTGCTAGGCACTGGCGCAGTTCGCAGGAAGGGCGCTAGAGGCGGGGCATGTCAGCAATTCATCCGGTCATATTGTGCGGGGGCAGCGGCACGCGGCTGTGGCCGCGCAGCCGGGCGGCGCGGCCAAAGCCCTTCCTCGATCTGCTCGGTGGACGGACGCTGTTCCAGCGCAGCCTCGACCGGGTGTGCGATCCGGCCCGCTTTGCGCCGCCGCTGATCGTGGCGGGGGCGGCGCATGTCGCCGCGATCGAGGAGCAGGCGGAGACGAGTGCCGGCGCGCGTTTGATGGTCGAACCGGAACCGCGCAACACCGCGCCTGCCATCGCGCTGGCGGCGCATGCGCTGGCACCCGACGACATCATGCTGGTCTGCCCCAGCGATCACCACATTGCCGACGAGGCGGCGTTCCTGGCCGGGACCGAACGCGCCGCGCATCTCGCCCGCGAAGGCTGGCTGACCGCCTTCGGGATCGCTCCGACCGAGCCTGCGACCGGCTATGGCTACATCCGGATCGGCGAGGCGCTGGCGGGCGGTCACCGGGTCGACCGCTTCGTCGAGAAGCCCGACCGCGCCACCGCCGAGGCCTTTCTGGCGAGCGGCGATCATGTCTGGAACGGCGGCATCTTCTGCATGCAGGCCGGGCGCTATCTCGAGGAACTCGCGCGCCACCGCCCGGCGCTGGCGGCCAGTGTCGCCGCAGCAATGGCGCAAGGCGAACACCGGGGCTGGCAATGCCATCCGGCGCCCGCCCCCTTTGCCGCGATCGCCGGAGAATCGATCGATTACGCGGTGATGGAGAACACCGATCGCGCCGCAGTGGTCTCCGCCGACATGGGCTGGTCCGACATCGGCAGCTGGGATGCGGTGCTGGCCGCGCGCGCGCGCGATGCTGCGGGCAATTCCGCCACCGGCCGCGCCGATCTGGTCGATTGCCGCAACGTCCTGGTCGAAAGCGACGGGCCGCGGGTCTCGGCGATCGGGCTCGAGGATGTGGTGATCGTGGTCGATGGCGACGAGGTGCTGGTGACCACGCGCGCGGGGGCGCAGGCAGTCGGCAGGTTGACGGGAGCGAGCGGCAAATGAACCGCGATGCCGACAGGCCCGGACCGCGGCTTGCCACGCGCAGCGTCGCCAAGGTCTGGGGCCGCACGCAGCTTCCCGCGCCCTTCGCACGGGTCGAGAGAGAGCCGGTGGGTGAAATCTGGTTCGAGCCCGGAGCGATGCTGCCCGACATCCTGATCAAATACCTCTTCACCAGCGCCAGGCTGTCGGTGCAGGTCCACCCGCGCGCAGGCGAGGCGGGCGCAGGCCTGCCGGGCAAGGACGAATGTTGGCTGGTGGTCGATGCCGAGCCGGGCGCGCGGCTGGCGATCGGCTTCGACCGGCAGGTTTCGCGCGAGGAGATGCGCACGGCGGCGCTCGACGGTTCGATCGCGGAGCGGCTGGTCTGGCACGAGGCCGCGCCGGGGGATTTCTTCTACCTGCCCGCGGGCACGGTCCATGCGATCGGCGCAGGCATATCGCTGATCGAGGTGCAGCAGAACACCGACATCACCTACCGCCTGTTCGATTACGGGCGCCCGCGCGACCTGCATCTCGACCAGGCGCTCGCGGTGGCGTCGGGCGAGGTCTATCGCCGCAATCTGCAGCGCCGGATCGATCCGGCCGCGAGCGCCTGCCTGGTCGAGGGCCCGCATTTCCGTGTCGACCAGCTGGTCGGCAGGCCGGGCGACGGCTTGATGGCGGTGCACCGGGGGGCGCGCCAAGTGCTCCCGCTCGAAGGCTGGGTCGCGGTGAGCGGCGTCCCCGTCGGTCCGGGCGAGAGCGCGGTGGCACCTTCGCTGGGCGCGGTGGATTTCGCCGCCAGCCAGCGCTGCCTGGTGGTCGGAGCGGTCTAGATCGGGATGACGTGAGGGTGAATCTCCCCTCCCCTCGGGGAGGGGGCGGGGGTGGGGGAGCGCGCCGCAGGCGCGCGTCCGGGCCAGTGGCGCCGTACACCCCCACCCGGCCTCCCCCTCAAGGGGGAGGAGCAGGTCAAGTCAATCCAAGGGCATAGTCCTCTAGCCCCGCGCTTCGAACTCGGTCAGGATCCGCGCCAGCTCCTCGCGGCCATAGGGTTTTACCAGCAGCCCCGAGGCGCCCATCTCCTCGAGCTTGTCCGCCATTTCGCCATAGCCCGTCGCCAGCCAGAAGGGCACGCCCAGCGCCTTGAGCCGCTCGGCCACCGGTTCGCTCGATTCGGTACCGAGATTGTAGTCGAGCAAGGCCAGATCGAAGCGGGTCTTCTCGATCGCGTCGAGCGCCGCGCCCACCGAGCTCTGTACCGTGACCGTCTCAACCCCGAGTTCGCGCAGGCTTTCCTCGGTGTCGAGCGCGATGATCATGCTGTCCTCGACCAGCAGCATCGAACCGATCGCCGATGCGAGCGTGTCGCCGCCCTTGTCGCGCAGCCTGGCGCCCGCGGCGCGGGCCGGGGCGGGCTGGTCGTCGGGCTCGCGGCAGGTGACGAAGCGCCCGGGCACCCAAAACTCCGCCTCGACCCCGCTCAGCCGGTAGTCGAGCTGCGCGCGGCCGTTGAGTTCGAAGGGAATCGACTTCTCGATGATCGTGCTGCCGAAGCCGCGGCGCTCGGGCGGCTTGACCGGCGGGCCGCCGCGCTCCTTCCAGCGCAGCGTCATCCCGCTGTCGTCGCAATCGACCTCGATCTCGAGCGAGCCGCTGCGATCGCAGAGCGAGCCGTATTTGGCCGAATTGGTCATCATCTCGTGGATCACCAGCGCCAGCACGGTGTAGGCCTCGGGCGCGACCATCGCGTCGTCGCCGGCGATCCGCACGCGGTCCATCTTGCCGCTGACATAGGCTTCCGCCTCGGTCTCGATCAGCTCGCGCAGCGAGGCGGGCGACCAGTTCTGGCGGGTGATGTTGTCATGCGCCGCGGCGAGAGCGTTGATCCGCCCCCCGACCAGACCGGCGAATTCGTCGATCGACACCGCATCGTGGCGCGACTGGTTGATCAGCCCGCGGATCAGATTGAGGATGTTGCGAACCCGGTGGTTGAGCTCGGCTATCAGCAGCTCCTGCTGCTGCTGCGCCTTGGCGCGCTCGGCGGCAACCTCGTCGGTCAGCCGCAGGATCACCTCGATCAGAGTGACGCGCAGATTTTCGGCCAGCCGCAATTCGCCCTCGGTCCAGGCGGCGCTGCGGCCGCTGACGGTCTGCTTCCAGCTGGCGAAGCTGCGCCGCGGCGAGAGCCGGTCCCCGTCCGGACCGGCTTCGACGGGCTTTTCCGGATTGCCCGCCCAGTTTACGGTCTGCTGCAATTCCTTGCGCCACAGCACCACATAGTCACGCGGACTGCGCGAGACCGGGATGATCAGCGCGCCCGCCGCGCGGTCGGCGAAGGCCTGTGCCTGGTCGAAGCGCTCCGACAATCGCTGGCTGGCGATCACGGTGCTCGGCGCGGCGGCGTTGAGCTGCGGCCTGAGCGCGTGGAACTCCTCCTCGGTCGGTGCCGAACCGATCGCCTGGTAGTGCCCCTCGACATAGGCGCTGATGCCGTTGTGCGGCAGCGAGCGCTGGATGATCGGGCGCAGCGTGGGGAGCGCCTCGATCACCGACTGCCCGCCCACCACGGCGCGCATCAGCCGGTCGTGCAACTCGCGGCCCAGAGCGACCAGCTCGGTCTGCCGGCGACCCAGCGTGCGTTCGACCGCGAGCGAGAACAGTTCGGAGAACAGCTCGGCACCGGTGCGCAAAGTGTAGGGCAGCACCCGCGGGGCGTAGTGATGGCAGGCGAACAGCCCCCACAACTTGCCCCCGACCACGATCGAGATCGAGAGCGAGGCCTCGACCCCCATGTTGGTGAGATATTCGATATGCACCGGCGAGACCGAGCGCAGCGTGCTCAGCGACAGGTCGATCGGCTCGCCGTCCTCGGCCACTCCCGGCTCGATCGGAACCGGCGCGGCGCGGACGTCGCTGATGATGCGGAAGCGGTTGCGGATGTAGAGTTCGCGCGCCTGCTGCGGGATGTCGGTGCGCGGGTAATTGAGCCCGAGAAAGCTGTCGGTGCCCTCGGCGACCGATTCGGCGATGACTTCGCCGCTCTCGTCCGAGCGGAAGCGGTAGACCATCACCCGGTCGAATTCGAGCAGGCCGCGCAGCTGTTCGGCGGCGGTCTGGCACAGAGCGACCAGATCCCCGGCCTTCTCGAGCTGGCGCAGGATCGGCTGGACCAGCCGCAGCTGGCGGTCGATGTGATCGCCCGAATGCGGCTCGATCTCGATGATGGTCAGACCGCCGCTGGTGTGCAGCGCGCAGTCGTAGGACCGGCCGTCGCCAGTGAGATCGATATCGAACAGCCGCTCGACATCGTCGGGCCCGACCAGCAGCGAGACCGCCTTGGAGAGCTGCGCGATGGCGTTCGCGCCGAACAGCGTTCCCACCGGGTCGCCGGGCTCGGGCAGCGCCTCGAGCGCCAGCAGCGCGGCGAAATTGGCCGAACGGTGCGCCACCATCCAGTCGCCCGTCAGCGCCAGCAGCGCGCCGAAATCCTGGATCATGCCGAGCCGGTGAATCGGCTCGCGATCGCAATTGGTCCGGTCGACGGGGCGGCGTGGTTCGTTCATGTATCGGCGTTCCGGGTCTGATCGGGCAGGGCGGCGATGAAGGCCGCGAAGACGGCTTGCGCTCCGGCCACGGCGCGGCTCGCGAGCTCGTCGGAAGCGGGGCGTTCGATGCGCGCGCGCAGCCGGGTGAAGAATTCGGTCATGGCGGTGTCGGACAGGAAATGCTCCGGCCCGGTCGCGCCGATCGTCCTGCGGTGGTGTAGCATGGCGCGGTTGCCAAGCGATGAACCCGCCAGCGCCCAGACCAGGCCGATCGGGTCGGCGGTTTCGGGCAGCGCGAAATCATCGGTCGCCGGCAGCGCAACCCCGAGTTCGGCAAGATCGTGCGCGATCAGTGGCGCCTGTGCGGGCGGCGCTTCGTCGGCGGGAAGGGTCTGGGCGATCCAGCGCTCGATCGGTTCGCGTGAGCGGTACTGGGTCTGGAGGAACAGCGCGTAGCCCTCGACCGAGCCCACCGGCCAGTCGCCCATCGCCGAATCGAGCCGGTCGTGCGCAGCGCGCGTCTCGCGTTTCAAGACACGGCGAAGCGTGGAGTCGCCGGAGCGTTTCGTTTCGCGATTCGATTGCATGGCAGTGCTTCCCCAAGAACAGGGGAACCGGACGACGTCAATGCCAAGGGACCCGAGATCGCACGCCTGCGGCGTGCAACGGGCTAGAGCGCCTAGGGTCCCGATCGGTTCCGATAAATTTGGGGCTATTCTCGCAAAAAGGGGGCGCAAAGACGGTGCGCGGCTATTTCTTGGCGAGCAGTTTCTGGCCCTTGTCGCGGATCGCGCCCGCCACCATCGGTTCGACGAAGGACAGCGCTAGCGGCAGATTGACCTCGAACACCACCTGGTGATCCTCGATGATGACCTGCCCGTCGATGCCCTGACCCATCGCGCGCACGGCCAGCGTCATATGGTCCTCGTCGGGCCAGGCGGTGGTGACGTCCGCGATCCCGCCGGGAACGAAGCTGGCGATCTCGGGGCTGCGTTCGCGCAGGCGGCGGCGCACTTCCTCGCGCGGGAGGTCGTGGGCGATGGGAACGCGCATCAATTGGCTCCGGTCGGTTTGGTCGTGAGGTCGGGTTTGTGCTCGAGTTCGGGAGCGGGCGCGGTGCCTTCGCCGAATTTGTAGTCGAGAAAGCGGTGCCTGATCGCCAGATCGTCGAGCGAACCCTCGGCCAGCTGGCGGGTGATCGAATCGATCTCGCCGCTGATCTTGCCGAGGCTGTCGGTCAATTGCTCGTCCGGGGTCCCGCCCATCCGCGTCTCGCGGCGCAATTGCGCGGGGATGCGGCGATAGCTGTCGATCATCTCGGGCAATTGCTCGCCCACCAGCGCGCGGATCTCGCGCGCCTTGGGGTGCTGCTGGTCGAGCCCGTCGAGCTGCAGGCCGAGCCCGTCGAGCTGAACCCCGATCTGGTCGACCAGCGTCACCGCGGGCGGCGGCAGCGCGGGGCGCTGCGCCTCGAGCCACAATTCGGTGCGGCTGACCATCTGCTGGACATCGCCCTTGTTGATGTCCGAACGCTTGGGCGTCTTCATTTTCGGGAAGCTGGAAAATACCGCCACCGCCACGATGCTGGCCAACAGGACGGCCATCACGCCCCAGAAGCCGATCCCGCTGAACATGGCCCCGGCGATGCCGGTCGCGACCCAGATCGTGAACAGCGCGATCACGATGTTGCGGATCTTGGTGATCCAGTGCTTCTGCTTGGCCGCCGCCGAGCCTTTGCCGATCGAGACCGCGCGCCGATGGCGCCCGCCCGAGCGGTTGTCGTCGCGCAAGGCCCGGCCTTCCTCGATCAACCGGTCGCTGTTGTGGGTCAGATCGCTCAAACCGTCTCTCCCGCGCTCAATACCGCCTTCAATCTTCGATGCTCAGGAGGCTCGATTCCGAAACCTGCCTCTGTGCCTGTGCCTGGCCCTCGGCGCGGGCGATGTAGCCCTTCGACTTCTCCATCTCGTCCGACAGGACGTTGACCGTCTGTTTCATCGAATCGAGCGCGCGCAGCTTGAACTGGTCGACCTCGTCCATAGTGTCGTAGATGTTCTGGAAGGCGCGCTGGAGCGTCTCGAGCGGGATGGTGCTGGCGGCGGCCTGTTCGTGGATCTTGCCGGTCTGGTCGCGCAGCATGGCGCTGGTGGAATCGATGATCCCCGCAGTGGTCTGGTTGAGCGCAGTGATCTGGCCCAGCACCAGCCGCTGATTGGTCATCGCCTCGGCCACCGTCACCGCGGTGCGCAGCGCGCCCACGGTGGTGGTGCTGGCGCGGTCGACGCCCTTGACCAGTTCGACATTGTTCTTCTTGACCAGATCGAGTGCGAGATAGCCTTGCACGCTGACCGCCATCTGGGTGAGCAGGTCCTGCGTGCGCTGGCGGACATAGAACAGCGCAGTCTCGCGGATCGCCTTGGCTTTGGCCGGATCGGTCGCGTCGAGCTCGGCGGCCTTTTCCTCCAGCCTGGTGTCGAGCGTCTTGGAGATGTGGATCATCTGCTCGAGGTTGCCCATCGCCTCCCACAGCTTCTGGCGTTCAACGTCGATCGCGGCATTGTCCATCAGCAGCTCGTCCTTGCCGCTGGCGAGATTGGTGAGGATCGACTGGATGTGCGTCTGCGCGCTCTGATAGCTGCGGAAGTAGTTGTTGAGCTTGTTGCCGAAGGGGATGATCCCGAGGATCTTGCGCGTGCCGGTCAGCTTGCCGCGCTTGCCGGGATCGAGATCCTCGACCACGCGGCGCAATTCGGCGAGATCGGTGCCCACGCCCTCGTCCTTGTCCATCGCGCGGACCGGGCGATCGAGGAAGCGGTTGGACATGCCCGCCGCCGCGGCGATTTCCTTGCGCCCCATGTTGGTCAGCTGATCGACCTTCTTGCCGAATTCGGGCGAATTGGCATCGACCGAGACCAGATCGTCGACGAAGCCGTCGACCTTGGCCTGCAGCTTGCTCTTGTTCTCCTCGGAGACCGGCACGAGGCCCGCAGCCTTCTCGGCCGCGACGCGCGGGACCGGATCGGGCGGGGTGAGGTCGAATGCGGGTTCGGGCGCGGTCGCCGTCGCTGCCTGCCCTGCTGCTTGCGGGGCGGCCTGTGGGGCGGGTTGGGATTTCAACTCGTCGGTCATCTGGTGTCCCTCGTTCCTGTTCGCGGCAATATGGCATCGCGCAGTGTGTTATGCAAATAGAACGGCTTGCGCCCGGGTCGTTCCCGACCTTTCCAAGTCCGCTTTCCCTTGCCCCCTGCGCCGCTTAAGGCAAGGGCTGGCAGCCGGATGCGCAGGGGAGCACAGTGACAGGCGAAGCGACGACAGGTCAGGCGGCAGCGAAAAGCGCTGACGATAAGCCCGATCAGATGGGGTCGGGGACCAGATCCGACGGCGGCTCGCGCGCCGCTCACCGCTTCGACGAGAACGAGGATTTCGGCGTCTCGCTGGCCTATTCGCTCGAGGTGTTCCGGCGCTGGTGGCGTATCCAGGTGGTCGAGACCGTGGATCAACCCGCGGTGATCGCCGCGCGGCGCGAGGAAGCCTATACCTCGCCGCGCTTCCTGTTCATGCTCGCCATGTCGGCGGGCATCGCCATTCTGGGCATGCTGCTGTCCTCGCCGGCGGTGGTGATCGGCGCCATGCTCATCGCTCCGCTGATCGGGCCGATCATCGGCGCGGGCTTCGCTCTCGCCATCGGCGACTACGGCTGGCTGGCGGGATCGGTCCGCGCATTGGTCGCCGGGACCGCGCTGGGGATCGGCCTGACCGCGCTGATCGTGTTCGTCTCGCCGCTGCAGACCATCACCCCCGAGATCGCCTCGCGGACCCAGCCCAATCTGTTCGATCTCGGGGTGGCGGTTTTTTCGGCGCTCGCGGGCTCCTATGCCATGATCCGCGGGCGCGAGGGCACCATCGTCGGCGTCGCCATCGCTACCGCGCTGATGCCGCCGCTCGCGGCGGTCGGGTTCGGGCTGGCGACGGCGAACTGGACCGTCTTCTGGGGTGCCAGCCTGCTCTACGTCACCAATCTGATGACCATCGCGCTGGTGGCCACGCTGATGGCGCGGCTCTACGGCTTCAGCCACACGCTCTCGGAACGCCAGACCAATTGGCAGACGGTGATGATCGTGGTGATCTTCGTCGCGCTGGCGACTCCGCTGTTCTTCTCGCTGCGGCAGATCGTGTGGGAAACCAATGCAGCGCGGCAGATCCGCGCGACGCTGGTCGCAAGCTTCGAGTCCGATGTCCGTATCTCGCAGATCGATTTCGACCTCGATTCCGACCCCATCACGGTGGAGGCGACCGTGCTGACGCCCGAGACGAGCAGCGTCGCCGAACGCCAGAGCGAGGAATCGCTTTCGGTGCTGCTGGGCAAGCCGGTCTTGCTCGATCTGACGCAGTTCCTCGTGGGAACCGAGCTCGAGGCGGAAACCGCGGAAATCGCCGCTGCCCGGGCCCGCGAGAGACGCGACGATGTCGTGGCGGCGCGCGAACTGGGAAAAAGCCTCGCGCTGCTTGCCGGTGCGGATGACCGTTCGGTGGTCGTCGACCGGGAGAACCGGCGCGCCGTCGTCCGCGCCGGAAGGCTCGAAGCCGCCGGGCTGGCCACCTACCGCTCGATCGAGCAGCGGGTTGCGGAGGACTATCCGGAGTGGAGGGTGGAACTCATCCCGCCTCCGATCCCGCTCCCGACGATCCCCTTCGCCGAGGGCGAGCTCACTCCCGATGGCCTCGCGAACCTCGAGCTGGTCGCCTGGGCGGCGCAGCGGCTGGGATTGCCGCTGGCGCTCGATGGCGGCAGCCCGGAGACCCGCGAGATCGCCGCCGAGATCCTCGCCGAAGCGGGGGTCGAGCCGCAATTGGTGATCGGCGGACCGGTCATGCAGGCGCGCTGGGCCACCGACGCCGGGGAGTAACGGGCAAGCGCCCTCAGGCGGCGAGCTCGAGCGGCTGAATCTCGCCCGCGAGGTAGAGCTTCTTGGCCTTGGCGCGGCTGAGCTTGCCCGAGCTGGTGCGCGGCAGCGTGCGCGGCGGGACCAGTTCGACCACGCAGTTCATGCCGGTGACGCCGCGAACCTTGTCGGCGATCTGGTCGCGCAGCTTGATCCGCTCCTCGGGGTCGGAGATGCGGCAATGGACCAGCACCGCCGCGGTTTCCTCGCCATTGTCGGTCTCGACGGCGAAGGCGGCGATGTCGCCGTGGTTGAAGCCGGGCAATTGCTCGACCGCCCATTCGATATCCTGCGGCCAGTGGTTCTTGCCGTTGATGATGATCATGTCCTTGGCGCGGCCGACGATGAACAGATAACCATCGGCCATATAGCCCATGTCGCCGGTGTCGAGCCAGGCGCCCTTGCCATCATCGCTTGGGACGAGGCATTCCTGGGTCGCTTCGGGATTGCGGAAATAGGAGTGCATCACGCTTTCGCCGCGGCACCAGACCTTGCCGATCTGGTGGTCGGTGCGCGGCAAATCGTCCTCGCCGCGGATCTCGACCTCCATCCCGGCGATTGGCTTGCCGCAATTGACGATGGCGCGGTAGCGCGCGGGTCGGCGGATATCGCGCGGGCGGCCCGAGAGCCGCTCTTCCTCGACCAGCTCGACGCGGATCCCTTCGCCAGGCGGCATGACCGTCACCGCCAACGTGGATTCCGCCAGCCCGTAGCTCGGGGTGAAGGCGGAGGCCTTGAACCCGGCCTTGGCGAAGGCGTTGACGAAGCTCTGCATCACGTCGGGGCGGATCATGTCCGCCCCATTGCCCGCGATCCGCCAGCGCGACAGGTCGAAGCGCTCCTCGACCGGGCTCTGGCTCGAGATGCGCCGCGCGCAGATGTCGTAGCCGAAGGTCGGGGAATAGCTCAGCGTGGTGCCCGGATTGCGGCTGATCAGATCGAGCCAGGCGAGCGGGCGGCGCGCGAAATGCTCGGTCTTGAGATAATCGACCGACATCTGGTTGGAGATCAGCGACAGGAAACACCCGACCAGACCCATGTCGTGATACCACGGCAGCCAGCTGACCACCCGGTCGCTGCCCTGGGCCTGCATCGAGGTCGCATGGCCGCGCAGATTGTGCAGCAGCGCGCGGTGCGTCACCGCCACGCCGGTGGGGAAGCGGGTCGAGCCCGAGGAATACTGCAGATAGCAGATGTCGTCCGGCTGCGCCTCGGGCAGGTCGCATTCGGGCGCGGGGCGGGCGGCGAATTCGTCCCAGCTCTCGCCCATGCAGCCCTGCCGGTCGGCGCCGGCCTTGGCCATCGCGCCGATCTCGCCGGGGTAGAGCAGGATCGTGGGGTCGCTGCTCTCCAGCTGCACCGCGAGCTGGTCGATATAGCTTTCCTTGCCCCCGAAGGTGGTCGGCAGCGGCAGCGGAACCGGCCAGGCCCCGGCGTAGACGCAGCCGCAGAACAGCGCGGCGAACTCGGGCCCCGTCTCCGCGATCAGCGCGACGCGGTCGTCCTTGCCGATCCCCATCGCCACCAACCGGCGTGCCGCCTCGAGCGCATCCGCGCGCATTTCGGAGAAGGGATAGGCGTGGATCAGCGTCCCGCGCATATCGTGAAAATTGAGGCCCTTTTTGCTGCGCGCAGCGTAGTCGATCGCCTCATTGAAGGTGGCGAAGTCCGACCGGCGGCGCGGCAAGTCGCAGGTGTTCGGCGTCGGCGTCAATGCGTCGTCACTCATAAGCACTATGATATCCGTGAAAAGTCAGGGCCTTGCGGCATTCCCTCGTGAACCCCCGGCAACGCGGCGTCGTTCGGCGCGCCGCGATAAACTTTCCCATTCGATAACGAGTGTGGCACCATTATGGCAAATGGACCATGCCGATCGTCCCCAGAAGACCAAGCGGCGCCCGCCCAGACCGCTCGATCCCGCGCGGCTGGAGGAGCTGGCGCTGGCCTATGTCGCGCGTTTCGCGACCACCGCGGGCAAGCTGCGGACCTATCTCCAGCGCAAGCTGCGCGAGCGCGGCTGGGTCGGCGACGAGATGGAAGACGGGAACGAGGACGCGCCGCCGCGGCCCGATCTCGAGGCGCTGATCGAACGGTTCGCCGCGCATGGCTATGTCGACGATGCCGGCTATGCGCGGATGCGCAGCGCCGATCTGTTGCGGCGTGGCTATGGCGCGCGGCGGGTGTCGCAGCAATTGATGCAGGCGGGCATCGCCGAGGAAGTGCGCGCGGATGTCGCTCCCGAGGAGGCCGAGCGGCGCGCTGCGGCGCTGGCGCTGGCGCGCAAGCGGCGCTTCGGCCCGTTCGGTCTGCACAAGGCGCTGGCGGGCGAAGAAGCGCACCGCCAGCGCGAAAAGCAGCTTGCGGCGATGGTCCGCGCGGGCCATGATTTCGACCATGCCCGCCGGGTGCTCGACGCAGCCACCCCGGACGAGCTCGCGCAATGGGTCGCAGAGGCCCGGGAGGATTCCCAGTCATGAAATTCATCGTCGCCCCGCTCCTGTTGGGTCTGCTCGCCGCCTGTTCGCCGCAGCCTTCGGCCGAAGCGACGCCGAGCGCCGCACCCACCGCGAGCGTCCACCCGGTCTCGGGGCTTCAGGTGATTCCGCTCACGGTGACCAGCGGCGCCAGCGTCCATCGCTTCGACGTCGAGCTGGCGGCATCGCCCGAAGCGCAGCAGCGCGGGCTGATGTTCCGCACCGAGCTGGGCGATCAGGAAGGGATGATCTTCCCCTCCGATCCGCCGCAGGTGCGCAGCTTCTGGATGAAGAACACCCCGCTGCCGCTCGACATCATCTACATCGGCGAGGATGGCCGGATCCTCAATATCCATCCGATGACCACGCCCTATTCGCTCGATTCGCTCTATTCGACCGGGATCACCAGCGGCGTGCTCGAACTGCGCGGCGGCCGCGCCGAGGAACTCGGCATCGAGCAGGGCGATCTGGTCGAGTGGTGATCGCAGATATGCTTGGCGACGATATGCTTGGCGACTCCGGTCAAATCGGCTAACCGCGCGGCCCATGGGCATCCTCGCGAAAATCTTCACCTGGTGGAACGGCGCCACCATCGGCACCTCGCTGCACACTGCGCGCAAGGGCATGAAAGTGGGCACCGACGGGCAGGGCAATGTCTATTACCGCGGCAAGCACAAGCACGGCGATGGCCGCGAGCGGCGCTGGGTGATCTACAACGGCGCCAACGACGCCAGCCGCGTGCCCAGCGAGTGGCACGGCTGGCTCCACGGCTCGTTCGACGATGTGCCCGAGAGCCATCTCCCGCCGCCCAAGATCTGGGAAACCGAATATTCGCCCAACGCCACCGGCACCGCCGCGGCCTATCGCCCGGCAGGCGCGCTGGAGCGTGGCGGCAAGCGGGCGCGCGCGACCGGCGATTACGAAGCCTGGTCGCCGGACGCCTGATCGCATGACGCGCCTATCCGCGCTGCTTCCGGTGCTGCTCGGGCCGGCCCTGCTGCTGGCGGGCTGCACCGAGGAACCGCCCGAGCCCGATCCGGTCGCCACCACCATTCCCGAAGGTTTGCGCGATTCCGCCACGCCTCCGTCCGATGCCGCCGACGAAGCGCAGCTCGGTACCCCGCTGGCCGAGCGGGTGGCGACGATCGGCCTGCTCAACAAGCGCAACAATCTGTCGCAGGACCTGGAAATGTCGCCCGGCGAATCGCGCCGCGTCGGCGATGTGATCGTGCGGCTTCAGACCTGCGAGCGCACCGCGCCGTGGGAATTGCCGCAGGAGGTCGGGGCCTTCGTCCAGGTGCTGGTGCTCGAACGCGGCTCGCAGGATAATTTCCGCCGGATATTTTCGGGCTGGCTGTTCGAGAACGCGCCCAGCGTCAATGTGGTCGAGCACCCGATCTACGATGTCTGGGTCAAGGATTGCACGATGGAATTCCCGGGCGAGGCCGGGGAGTCCGAAGCCGAACCCGCGCCCGCAGGCTGAGCGAAGGCCTGCCACGCTTGCGGCAGCGTCCGCTCGGGCGCCCCGCGCGCCCCGGCAACCAGTTGCAGATAGCGCGCCTGCGGCATGGCCACCGCGCCCAGCGAAGCGAGATGGCCGGTCATGAACTGGCAGTCGAGCAGCCGGTAGCCCGCCGCTTTCATGCAGGCGACCAGCCAGGCGAGCGCCACCTTGCTGGCGTTGTCCGCGCGGCTGAACATGCTCTCGCCGCAGAACACCCGGTCGAACGCCACCCCATAGAGCCCGCCGACCAGCTCGCCGTCCAGCCGGCATTCGACCGAATGCGCGTGGCCGGCGCGGTGCAGCGCGCGGTAGCTCGCTTCGATCCGCAGGCTGATCCAGCTTTCGGCATGCTCCTCGCGCGGCTGGGCGCAGGCATCGATCACCGCATCGAAATCGCCATCGACCGTGACCGCGAAATGCTCGCGGCGGATCAGCTTGCGCAGGCTCTTCGAGGCATGGAAGCCGTCCAGCGGGATCACCGCGCGTTCGCGCGGCTCGACCCAGAAAACCTCGTCGTCCTCGCGGTGATCCGCCATCGGGAACACCCCGGCGCGGTAGGCACGCAGCAGCAGGTCGACCGGGATCGGCTCCGGCACGGTGGCGGGATTGGGCGGCGACGCGTGCATCGAGGCTCCCTAGCAGGGACGCTTCGAAAAGCCCGCCCAAAAGCGCGCCCGCAAAACCATTGCCTTGCCTTCGCGCGCCGCTAGGGTTACGGGCCGCGACCGGCTGCAGGGGTGTAGCTCAGTTGGTAGAGCATCGGTCTCCAAAACCGAGGGCCTGCGGTTCGAGTCCGCACACCCCTGCCATTTCCTCCCGACCCTCTCCCGATTCCGCCTGGCGCATGCACCGCGTGATTCGTCTCCCGTAATTCCCCGCGCCGTTTCCGCGGGCGCATCGGATCGGCCGCGCGTTCGCTCGGGGAACCCGGCTGCGATTCGCCGGTTGAGAGAGGCCGGGCCGCAGTAATAGGTTTGAAGAGGAAGCACCCATGTCGAGATTGTCCTTCCGCAGCAGCAGCCCCGATCGCTGGACCGTGCCCAAGGGCACCGGGGACACCAGCGTGCGGCGCCAGACCCATGGCCGGATCCAGCCGATGCACCCGCCCGGCTTCCTCGAGCGGCTGTTCGGCGCGCGCTGAGCACGACTTCGGTTTGCCGCTGCAAGCCGATGCAAAAGGGGCCGGAAGCGCAGTGCTTCCGGCCCCTTTTTCTATGCGCCCGCGCGCGGTGCGCGGATCAGTATTCCTCGGGTTCTTCCGGCGTATCCTTGTGGAAGTCCTTGCCCGCGGTGCGATCGCCGCGCGAGAGCTTGAACACCACGCCCGAGAGCAGCGCCAGCGCCAGCAGGTTGGGCAGCGCCATCGCCGCGTTGGAAATGTCGCCCAGCCGCCAGACCAGCTGCGAGGGCTGGGTCGCGCCGATGTAGATCGCGATGCACCAGATCACCCGCCAGCCGATGTGGAGCATCTTCTCGCCGCGGCGGGTCGAACCGGGAACGCGGTCGTAGAGGAAGGTGATCGCCCGCTCGCCGTAATAGCTCCAGGTCAGGAGCGTGGTGAAGACGAACAGGATCAGCGCCACCGAGGCGATCAGCGTGCCCAGCGGGATCGAGGCGATCTCGAAGGGGAAGGCCGCGGCGAAGGCGCCCGAGGTGGTGACGAAGCCGCTTTGCGCGGTGGTCCCCAGATCGGATTGCCAGACATGCGCGACCGCCTGGCCCTGATAGGTGAAGTCGCCCTGCACGGTGAGGATAACCAGCGCGGTCATGGTGCAGATCACCATCGTGTCGATGAAGGTGCCGAGCATCGCCATGCGGCCCTGCTGCTCGGGATCGTCGGTCTGCGCCACCGCGTGCGCGATCGGGGTGGAACCCTGGCCGCTCTCGTTGGAGAACAGCCCGCGCGCCACGCCTGCGCGGATGGCGATGATGATCATCGCCCCGGCAAAGCCGCCGCTGGCGCTCTGGAGGTTGAAGGCGCCGTAGAAGATCCGCCCGAAGGTCTCGGGCAGATCGCCGAAATTGAGGATCAGCGCGATCACCGCCATCACGATATAGGCCGCGGCCATGAAGGGCACGACGCTCTCGGCGACCTTGCCGATCGACTTGATCCCGCCGATGATCACCACGAACACCGCGATGGCGATCACCAGTCCGCCCAGCCAGCGCTCCCAGCCGAACAGCTCGTTGAGCCCGCTGGCGACCTCGTTGGCCTGGATCGAATTGCCCGTCACCAGCGCGCTGAACAGCGTGCCGAGGCAGAACAGGATCGCGAGCCAGGTCCATTTGGGGCCCAGTCCCATCATGATGTAGGTCATCGGCCCGCCGCGATAGACCCCGTCGGAGGTCTTCTCGCGGTAGCGGATCGCCAGCGCGCCTTCCGCAAAGCCCAGCGCCATGCCGAAGATCGCGGTCACCCACATCCAGAAGATCGCGCCCGGACCGCCCAGCGCGATCGCGGTGGCAACGCCCGCGAGATTGCCGGTGCCGACCTGGCCCGACAGCGCGGTCGAGAGCGCGGCGAAGGGCGAGATCTCGCCCGCGCCCGCGCTCTTGCGGCCGCGGAACAGCCCCGCGAAGGCGCTGCCCAGCTTGACGATGGGGTAGAACCGCAGGCCGATCATGATCCACAGCCCGATCCCGAGCAGGACCAGCGTCATCGGCGGGAAGGGGATGACCTCGACCCCGTTCCAGGTGCCGCCCCAGATGAAGTCGGAAATATTGGTGACGCGGTCGATCAAAGAGAACGACCCGGTATCGCTTGCGGCCATCAAGGCACCCCCATGTTCGGCCCCCTGCTCCCGGGCCATTGTTCGAAGCGCGGCACGCTATCGCCGCACCGGCGTAAAAACCACCCCCAAACTCGCGCTTTCCCGCGGCGCGCTGCGGCGCGCTTGCAATCGCCGGCGCATGGCCCTAGATGCCAGACGTCTTCCGACATCGATGGCACGGTTCAGCCCCTCCCGACTTGAAACGGGGCGGCGCTCCCCCCATCCCGGAAGGCGAACAGTTCCGATTGCAGATGAGGGCGTCCCGGATGGCCGAGAAGACCAAGAAGACATCGCCGGCAGAATTCGTGAACCAGGTTCGCGCGGAAACCAGCAAGGTCGTGTGGCCGACGCGCGAAGAGACCGTGCGCACGGCGATCTTCGTGTTCATCATGGTGATCGTCCTCTCGCTCTTCTTCCTCGGGGTCGATTCCGTTTTCGGCGCCGTGGTCGCCTGGCTGCTGACGCTGGGCTGAGCGCCCTTTTCCCTCCATCGCCGCTCCGGCACGCGACAGGTCACTCTTCGACAAGGTAATCCATGGCACGCTGGTACATCATCCACGTTTATTCGGGCTTCGAGAACAAGGTTCGCGATTCGATCCTTTCGGAAGCGGAACGGCTCGGCCTGTCCGACGGGGTCGAGGACGTCCAGGTCCCCACCGAGACCATCACCGAGGTCAAGCGCGGCAAGAAGGTCCAGACCGAGCGCAAGTTCATGCCCGGCTACGTGCTCGCCAAGCTGCAGATGACCGACGACGTCTATCACCTCGTCAAGAACACCCCCAAGGTCACCGGCTTCCTGGGCAATGACAACAAGCCGCAGCCGATCTCGGAAAAAGAGGCGGCGCGCTATTTCGGCGGGGTCGAGGAAGCCAAGTCCGCGCCCAAGCAGCAGATCTCGGTCGATTACGAGATCGGCGACCAGGTCAAGGTGCTCGACGGCCCCTTCGCCAGCTTCAACGGGCTGGTCGAGGAGCTTGATTTCGACAAGCAGAAGGTCAAGGTCGGCGTCTCGATCTTCGGCCGCGCCACCCCGGTGGAGCTCGATTTCGAGCAGGTCGAACTGAGCAAGTAAGCATTCCGGCGACGGAGCGGCCGGCCACGCCGGCCGGCCTGCTCCCTCGCCGCATCCGGCAGTCCTACAATCCGGCCCTACAATCCAAAAGTGCGGTCGACGATCTCGGCTGCGTTGCCCGTATCGCCGCTCTGGGCGGGGTCGGGGCGGATCGCGGTCAGCGGCGCCTCGATCCGGTAGAACAGCCCTTCTGCAGTGAACTCGCGCTGCGCGCTGCCGCGCAGCATGGTCGGGATCACCCGCGTCAGCAGCTTGGTCCCGAAGCCGCGCACCTGCGACGCCGCATCGCTGGTGGAGCTGGCGCCGCGCTCCTGCCAGGTCAGCTGGAAGCTGCCCGCCGCGGGGTGCGCGCCGTGGCCATGCCCGGCCGGCACCGGCTCCACCACCGACCAGGAAATATCCACGCTGGCTTCGTCCACCAGGCCGAGGCTGTATTTCTGCGCATTGGTCGCCAGCTCGTGCAGCGCCAGGCTCAATTGCTGCGCCGCTTCGGAGCCGATCGCCACCGCGGGCCCGGCGATCGTCACGCGCTCGCGGATGTTTGGGAGCAGCTTCTCGAGCTGGGTGCGCACCACCGTCTCGACATCGCTCGCCGGCCGCTCGCCCGCCTCCATCACCGTGCGGGTGGCATCGGCCAGCGCCACGATGCGGCCCAGCAGCGCCTCGAGGAACTCCTCCTTGCTCTGCGCCGACCGCGCGCTTTGCTGCGCGATCGAGGTGACCACCGCGAGCAGATTACCGCTGCGGTGGACCGCCTCGCGCGCCTGCACCGCCAGCGTGGCGTTGACCCGGCTGAGTTCGGCGGTGCGCGCCTCGACCGTCGTCTCGAGCGAGGCAGGCGTGGTCTCGAGCGAGGCGAGGGTGGTCTTGTGCGCCTCGACCTCGCCGCGCAGCCGCTCGTTGGCCTCGGCCATGTCGGCGGGCGAGGGCAGCGCGGCCAGCGTCGGGATCATCCGGAACAGCACCACCGCGGTGATGCAGGAGACCACGCCGGTGGCCAGCTTGACCACCCCCAGCTGCGGGTAGATCGGGATCCACAGCGTCACGATCGAGAGCGCATGGGTGATCCCGCACAGCAGGATGAAGGAGGCGAACAGCAGCACCAGCCCGCGGTGCGGCACGTCCTTGCGGCGCCTGAGCACGGTGAGCAGCGCGACCGGGATCGCGAAATAGGACAAAAAGATCAGCAGGTCCGAACCGGCCCACAGCACCACCAGCCACGGCTGCCACAGCAGGCACATGCCATGGGGCATATATTGCCAGATATCGGAAAACCCGGTCATTCGCGTCCCCTCCGGAAGCGTGCGATCGCTCCCGTACCGGCGGCCATGCGGGCACCGATCATGTCTTTGTTCAAACTGCTGCGCAGTTTAGACGATCGCGAAATGCCGCGATAGTAGGGTTTTCTACCTATTGGTCGGCGCGGGCGCGGCGCGGGGAGGGCGCTGGGGGCCGAAGGGCACAATAGGCGGGAGGCGGGTCCAGGTCATCCCGGAATGCACCGCCAGCCGCTCAATGCGCGGTCTCTTAGTGCGCGGTCTGGTTCTCGAGCGCGGTTTCGAGATCGCGCGCCTCTGCAGCGCGTTCCTCGACCGCCTCCGCTTCGGCGGCGCGTTTGACGGAGCGTTCGTGCTCGGCCTTGACCCGGTCTTCGGCGACCTTGCGCGCCTGTTCGGCAAGGCCGCGCCAGGTGGCTTCGGAGCGCAGCGCGCGGTCGCGGACATTGTCCAGCTGCGCGGCTTCGGCTTCGGTGGCGGATTCCTCGGCGCGGGCGTGATAGAATTCGAAGGTCTGGCTCATCGCGTCGGGCTCCGGCTAGCAAGGGGGCTGGAAGGGGGGCGGCGGGTGTCGGACGTCAGCCAGGCTGAACGGTCCGCAAATATGCCGCGCGCCGCACCCGCAAAAGCGGATGCGGCGCGCAGGCGGTGTCGCAAATCAATCGGCAGGCGAGAGGTTCACGGCGCTTTCCTTGCCGTTACGGCCCTGCTCGACGTCGAAGTTCAGACGCTGCTCTTTGTCGAGCGTCTGCATGCCGGCAGCCTGGACGGCCGAGATGTGAACGAAGCTGTCGGCGGAGCCGTCGTCGGGCTGGATGAAACCGTAGCCCTTGTCGGCGTTGAAGAATTTGACGGTGCCGGATTTGGCCATGGGTGATTCCTTTCAGAAACCTTGGTTTGCCCGGGCGGCGGAAGTGCCGATCGGGCCGTGCGTCTGGTCGTCAGATGAAAGGGAATCGTCGCCTGGTTTACGCCGGGGCTCTTGCGAGCATGCGGCGGTCGTCAACTTCGGAGTGTCGCAACTTTCGACTTCTGCCCGAGCCTTATGGCACAGGTCGCGGGGATTACCTAATGAAACCGGCCTGCCTCTGGACCTAACTTAATCATGAGAAGCTTTTCCTAGGTTCTCGGGCTAATCTAGAAATCGACATCTGCTGCGATCCCGCCTCTAATTCGGGCTCCTCTAGCGGGCGATCGTCGATCATGTGCGCGGATTAGTCGCACGGTGAGCACATCAAATTTTTCCATCAATTCGGGATGGCGGGCAAGCCGTTGATAGAATTCTCGAACTTTCTCATCTATCAATGAGAACGCTTTGATGATGTCGTCGACCTCTTTGAGTTCGAGATGTTGGCCGTCCGGCTTTGAGCCAGTTTCTGACCACCAGCCCGGACTGCCGTAAGGAGGCATCAAGCGAGAACTATTTTCGATACCCTCGTCATAGTATGCTGGCGTCACAGTCCAATGCGCCAGCTTGTTCCGCTTGAGAGAGAGTTTTCGAACTTTCTCACTGAGCAGCGACCATTCATCGCGGATGTCTTTGGCCCATGACGCCCTCTCTGAAATCCGAGTGCATAAGGCTCTGTCGAGCATCCGCAATTTGGCGCGGAAATTCTCAATCGAATAGAAAATCGCTGTCGGCACCTCAGAATCTACAAATGATATTCCTTTGTCGGCGTCGGAGGCCGCTGCGCAGGGGGTAATGCAAATGGTAAAAAGATTGCAGAGGGAAAGTTCAACGAAACTCCATTCGCTAATGGCCTCACCGACGAGCGCGAGCATTCGCCTTGTTTCGTCATGGGCTCGATTGTCGATGTCCATTTGCAGGCCAATTTATGTGTTGTTGGTAAGCCTCGGTTTAGGCGTATCATTCCGTTAGGGCAATTGAGATGGCGTCTGGTCCCACCCTTGCAAATCCCCCCGTTCCCCGCTATCGGCGCGCCTCCCAAGCAACAGTTCGGGAATCCGCGGGAGGTCCGGTCAGCCGGATCGCTCAACCGCTTACCATGAGCCTGCAGTCTAGCGACTCGGGCGACAGTGAGAACAGGAGGCCATAATGGCCAAGAAGATTACAGGTTACATCAACCTGCAGGTGCCCGCCGGCGCCGCCAATCCCAGCCCGCCGATCGGCCCCGCGCTGGGTCAGCGCGGCGTCAACATCATGGAATTCTGCAAGGCCTTCAACGCGGCCACGCAGGAGCTCGAGAAGAACGCCCCGATCCCGACCAAGATCACGGTCTATGCGGATCGCAGCTTCACCTTCGTCACCAAGACCCCGCCCGCCAGCTTCCTGCTGAAGAAGGCCGCCAAGCTCAAGTCGGGTTCCAAGGAGCCGGGCAAGGTTGCCGCCGGGACCATCAAGATGAGCCAGGTCAAGGAAGTGGCCGAGATGAAGATGGCCGACCTCAACGCGAACGATATCGACCAGGCCATCAAGATCATCAGCGGCAGCGCCCGTTCGATGGGCCTCGAAGTGGTGGAGGGCTGATCATGGTAAAGCTGACGAAACGCCAGAAGACGCTCGCCGAGCTCGACAACGAGAAGCTGTACAAGTTCGACGAGGCGCTCGCGACCTTGCGCGAATACGGCTCCAAGAAGTTCGACGAGACCGTCGAGGTCGCGATGAACCTCGGTGTCGATCCGCGCCACGCCGACCAGATGGTCCGCGGCATGGTCTCGCTGCCCTCGGGCACCGGCAAGGACGTCCGCGTCGCGGTCTTCGCGCGCGGCGACAATGCCGACAAGGCTACCGCCGCGGGTGCCGACAAGGTCGGTGCCGAGGATCTCATGGAAGACATGCAGAACGGCAATCTCGACTACGACCGCGTCATCGCCACCCCCGACATGATGGGTGTGGTCGGCCGGCTCGGCAAGCTGCTCGGTCCCAAGGGCCTGATGCCCAACCCCAAGCTGGGCACGGTTACGCCCAATGTGGAACAGGCCGTGAAGGACGCCAAGGGCGGCCAGATCGAGTTCCGCGTCGAGAAGCAGGGCATCATCCACTCGGGGATCGGCAAGCTCAGCTTCGACGACGCCGCGCTCAAGGCCAATTTCGAGGCCATGACGCAGGCCATCGTCAAGGCCAAGCCGACCGGTTCGAAGGGCAAATATGTCCGCAAGATCTCGCTCACCTCGACCATGGGCCCCGGCCTCAAGGTGGATCTGGCCGAAGTCGAGGGCGCCTGATTTCAGGAACCGCGCTTTCCGGTTCGCCCGGGGAGCCAAAGATACAGCAAAGGGCCGGGGGGAAACCTCCGGCTCTTTTGCCGTGCGCGGAACCTTTGCGGAAAAATCGCGGGTCTCGACCGTTGATGGGGTGAAACCAGGAAGGACACACCATGGAACCCGTACTCGCCGCCGCCACCGTCATCGGCCCGATCCTGCTGCTTGCCGCGATGATCTGGGCCTGGCAGCGCAACCGCCGCGCCAGCCGCAGCAACGAGATCGAGGCCGAGCGCGGCGCGCGCGATCTGCGCCACGATATCGAGGATCGCCCGCAGAAGGACGTCGATCTCTAGCTGACTATAGGTGTGCGCGGATCAGCCGTAGAGCGTGTTGGAGGCCAGCTGCTCGGCGATCCGCAGCGTTTCCGCCACCGCATCGGCGGGGGCGAGCGTCTCTGCGGGATCTAGCGCGACCACCCCGGGCGGGTCCGCGGCATAGGTCCCGGTGCGCACGCCCTTCATCCGCGCGATCGCGCCGCACAGCCGCTCGAACCGGCTGCGCACGATGCGGTTGACCTTGCCGCGGCGGCGATTGACCAGTTCGAAACTGTGCGAGACCATCGTGAAACACGGCTTGCCCGCATCGCGCGCATGGCGCAGCGCCCGCACCATCTCGCGCGCCGAAAGCGCGGTGATCTGCGCGTGGCGCACCCCTCCGCCCACCGTGGCGATGCAGCCGATCGGCACCTCGGTCACGCCTTGGTGGCGTAGCGGCACGCGGTCCTCAGGGCCCAGCGCGATCGCGCAGTCGCCCTCGGCGATCCCCGGCGTGTGGCTGGTGTCGTAACCGATCCCGCAGTGTGCGAGCGCCTGCAGCGTGGTGTCGCTGGCACCGTAATTGCCCGCGCGGAACGCCACCGGCGCCGCCGCGCCCGCGCTCATCAGCGTCTCGCGCGCCCAGTCGATCAGCGCGCATTGCTGCTCAAAGGTGAAATCCTTGATGTTGCGCCCCGTCGCGCCGCCCAGTTCGCGGCGCAGCGGATGCCCGGCGTCGGCCAGTTCGAGCCATTCGGTGTGGAGATGCAATTGCACATCGTGCCCGCGCGCGAGGATCGGCCCGACGACATCCTCCACCGCCGCGACGCCCCACAGCAGCGCGGGCATCGGATCGACGAAACACACCCCGCGGTGGCCATGATGTGAACATGTCGAGCTTGTAGCCCAGCCCGTATTCGCCCGCCTCGGTCCGCCCCGAGATCGCGCAGGCGAAATTCTCCGCCCGGCACCCGGCCCCCAGATCGCGCGCCATTCCGGACGAATATTCGGTGTCTATGGTAATATAAGCCAGCATCCCGGGTTCGGTTGCTAGCACTATTTGGTTAAGAGGGGAATTACTCCCCCGGCGCGGGCCGGGCGGACAATTGCCTGGTGTAGAACCACCCCAGCGCGATCAGGCTCAGCCCCAGCGCCGCGAAGGAGGCGATCCGCAGCAATCCGTCCAGTTCCGCGGCATCCACCAGGAAGACCTTGAGCACCGCGGCGAGCATCAGCACCAGCGAGCCGATCCGCCAGCTGCGCTGCCCCAGCCTACTGCCCAGCAGCAGGAAGCCCAGCGCCAGCACGATCCCCACCAGCGAGCGCAGCAGATCCTCGGTCTCGCCCAGCGGCACGGCGGCGGGCAGCGAGCCGGCATAGGCCTGCCGCAGCAGCGCCACCGCGCCCACGCTGGCGAGCGCCATGATCGCGCCGTCGTACCACGGGCGCAGCCTCTCGCCCGACCAGCGCCGCGCCAGCCATGCCGCCGCGATTCCCGCGCCGAAACCGGCGGTGAGCCAGTTCGCCAGCGGCAGCGCGCCCACCGCCTGCCGCGCGAACAGCGGGTTGTGCCAGAGCAGCGTGAAGAGGGCGAAATGCGCCAGCGCGGCGAGGGCGAAGCCGCGCGCCAATGTCAGGCTGGCCCCCAGTCGCGGGATCCCCGCCGCCGCGAGTCCCGCCGCGCCCAGCAGCGCGATCTGCCACACCGTGCGCTCCGCCATGCCGAGAACGATGAAGCGCGCCAGACCGTCGATTGCGAAGACCTGCTTGTAGAGCGTGTGCGCGACGACCAGCAGCAATCCGGCCGCCAGCCATTCCGCGCGCCAGCGGGAACCCGGCAGCACCGGCGCGCGCAGCCGCACTGCCGCCAGCGCCGCAGCGGCTGGCAGCAGATAGGCCAGCGCATCGCGCCAGCCCGGCGCGCCGCCGACGAAGAACGGATCGCCCACCAGCGCCCGCGCGCCCGCGCCGAGCCATTCGCCCAGCGGGTCGAGCGTCCATAGCAAGGCGACCGCGATCAGAGTCAGCCGCGCGAGCACGCGGGCGGGAGCCAGCCAGGCCAGCGCGATGGCGAGGGCGGCGGCGCACCATGCCAGCGCAATCGCGGGGAGCACTTGCGCCAGCGCGCCATAGACCAGGATCGCGGCGAGCGCTTCGGCCCCGCGCCGCCAGGCATCGCGCCGTTCGAGCAGCGCCAGCGCGACGAAGGGCGCGGCGGCGGCGGCCCAGCGCAGCACTCCTCGCAGCGGCGGCGAGACATCGCCGCCGCCCGCCAGACGGATCGCCTCGGGCAGGAAATGCGGCGTCCCGATCAGCACCAGCGCCAGCACCGCCGCGCCCGTCCACAGCAGTTTCGCCAGCGCCTCGTTAGGCTCGCGCCGCAGCAACCATACCGGGAAGGCCAGCACCGGCAGCGCCAGCAGCGGCGCGCTCCAGCCCGGCGTCAGCAGCAGCAGCGCACCATAGACCAGCGCGAGGGCCGACCCGAGCAGCCGCGCAAAATCGCTGGGCACCGCCGTGCGGTCGATTCGCGCCGCCGCAGCCAGCGGAAAGCCCGCGAGCAGCGCGCAGGCCAGCGCCAGCCATGGCTCCACCGGATCGGCGTCGAACTGGCCGAACTTGCCATAGGCGACCAGCGCCAGCGCGGGGGCGACCCCGGCGATCTGCCACAGGTCGAAACTTCGCGCCTGACCGCGCAGCGCCAGCGCCAGCGGCACCGCGGCGAAGACCAGCGCCAGGCCGGCGCCCACCGCCGCGAACAGCGCGGGATCGGGCGCGCTCCATTGCGCGAGCAGCAGGATACCCACCGCCGCGGCCACGCCATTGGCTTCGCGCAATTCGGGCCGCCGCCAGCCGAACCCCGCCAGCGTGGCGCCCAGCAGCAGATAGAAGCCCCAGGCGAGCGGCGCATGGCCGCCCTGCGCGACCAGCACCGCAAGCTGCAGGCTGGCAAGCCCGGCCGAACCCAGCCGCAGCATCCGTCCGAACCGCGTCGCCCCCGCCAGCGCGGGCAACACCGCGCCCAGCACCACGAAGTAGAGCCCCAGCGCGAGAATATCGACGAAGCCCGGATCGCCCGCGATCAGCAGCAGCGCGCCCCAGCCGAGCCCGCCGACCAGCGCGGTCGCCCCCATCCACGGACGCTGCTGGCTGCGCCCCGACAGCGTCAGCCCGGCGGTGACCAGGCCGAGATAGAGCGCCAGCAGCGGCAGGTTCGCTTCCTCGCCGCCGACCAGCGCGGGCGCGGCGAACCCGCCGACCAGCCCCAGCACCGCGCTGGGCAGGCCGAAGCGGAACGACAGCGCGATCGCGCCCGCGGTCACCAGCGCCAGCCCGACGAAGGCCAGCGTCTGGCCCATCAACCCGTACTGGCTGCCCGCGAGATAGAACCCGGCATAGAGCGTCGCCAGCCCGGCGCCCGCGAGCGCCTGGCGCACGCGCGGATCGGCGACGCGGCGCTCGAAGCGATAGGCGAGTTCCGCCCCCGCCAGCAGCAGCAGGCCGAACGCGAACGCCAGCGCGACGCGCACCGAGGGCGTCAGCAGACCCGCCTCGATCGAATAGCGCACCGCGAACACGCCCGCGACCGCAAGCGCCACCCCGCCGCCCCAGATCGGCAGCCGCCGCCCGAAGATATCCTCGAAATCGAGTTTCTCGCGCCAGGAGCGCGGCGGTGCTTCGGTTGCCCCCTGCGCGTGGACGTCGCCAGGTTCAGGCTCGGATACCGGCGGCTCGGAAACGGGCACGGCCTCGGTCCGCGCGGCGGCGTCTTCGTCGGATCGCGTCAGCGCGACGCTGGGGACCGAGACCCATGGATTGCGGGCCTTCCGTGCGGCGGTTTCTGCAGCGGCGTGTTCGGCAGAGGGCGGCGCGACGCCCGATCGGTCGCCCGCTCCGTCGCCCGTCAGCCCGGCCAGCGCGGCGTCGATCCGGTCCTGCTGCCGCGCGAGCACGACCAGCGCGCGTTCGGCGCGGGCGAGGCGATGCCAGAGAACGGCTGCGGCGCCGCACAGCGCGATGATGACCAGCCATTCCACGCGCCACGTCCCCTCTTCGCCGCTACGCTAACCGGCTTTGGTTTCCCCGCAAAGCTTCGATGCCACCCGCCCGGTGTTTAGATCCCGCCGGGGGTGAAATCATAACCCGCGGTGGCGAGCCCGTCGCACAGGCTGTCGACGCAGCTCGCCAATTGATCGGCATCGGTCGAACGGACCACGAAATTGGCGCCGACCCGGCCTTCGCGAAAGAAGGGATAGCTGCCGATCTGGCAGGCAGGATGCGCCTGCTCGACCTCGCGCAGCACTTCGGCCACCTCGCTCTCGGCAGTCCAGCAGCCGATCGTCTCGGTTATCAGCACCGCGCCGCCCTCGAGGCTGCCGGTGAGCGCATCGAGCATCCCGGCGGTGATATGCGGCACCCCCGCCATCAGATGGATATTGCCCAGCTTGATGCCGGGCGCGCCCGACATGCGGTTGGGGATCAGCTCGGCGCCCTCGGGAACCCGCGCCATGCGCAGCCGCGCATCGGTCAGACCGCCGGGCTTGTCGGCGTAGTAGCGCTTGAGCAGCGCGCGCGCCTCGGGGTGGACGACTACCGCCACACCCAGCGCCTCGGCCACCGCATCGACGGTGATATCGTCATGTGTCGGGCCGATCCCGCCGGTGGTGAACAGATAGTCGTTTTCGCTGCGCAAGGCGTTCACCGCTGCCACGATCCGCGCCGTGACATCGGGCACCACGCGCACTTCGGACAGGCGGATGCCCTGCACCTGAAGCCAGCTCGCGACCTGCGCGATGTTCTTGTCGTGGGTGCGACCCGAGAGAATCTCGTCTCCGATGACGACGAGACCGGCGGTCCAGATGCGTTCGCTCATGCCGACAGGCTTAGCCCGGAGCAAAGCCGCTGGCTACTGTTCGGAAAGTGTGCAGCCCGAGGCCACCGACAACATCGGTTTCACCGCTAGGCGTCATTGACGCATATGTGACACAGGATGAGAAGAGGGCGGTGGCGGCCTTTGCGGCGAGCATCAAGTCCGCTGCGGATCGAGGAGACGAATGATGACGGGCTTTGGCAAGGACCTGATTGCGGCGATGGAAGAGGCCGCAACGCATGCCCGGGGCAAGGGCAAGGCGGCGCGCGTACACACCATCGAGGTGCCGGACGTGAAGGCGATTCGCGCGGAATTGGGGCTGTCGCAGCAGGCTTTCGCCAGCGCCTATCGCATTCCGTTGGCCACCCTGAAGGGCTGGGAACAGGGCCGCCGTCAGCCCGATGCGACCGCCAGCGCCTATCTCTCGGTTATCGCGCGGCTGCCCGAGCAGGCCCGCGAGGTGCTGAAAGCCGCCTGATCCAGAGCCGGCGCGCTGGCTACTCCGCCGCTTCGAGCCGTTCCTCCCGGTGTGCCGCATCGGCGTCGGCGCGGCGCAGGGCGAGCACGCCGTCCTCGATCGGATCGCTCGCCATCCGCTTGCGGTCGACGACATATTCCTGGTTGAGCCGCCAGGGATAGGCCACCGCGTTCTTCGGCATGATCTGCTTGGCGCGCTGGATATAGCCGCTGGAGAAATCGAAGATGTCGTCCTCGACCAGTGCGTGATCCTCGGCCAGCACCGGCACCGCGATATCGGCGCCCTTGGCCTTCATCGCATTGAGCACCCGGCAGATATAGTCGGAGTTGAGATCCGCGCGCAGCGTCCAGCTGGCGTTGAGATAGCCGAACACCACCGCCAGATTGGGCAGGTTCGAGAACATCACCCCCTTGTAGTAGAAGCGCTCGGCGAAATCGACGCTATCGCCATCGACCGAGACCGCGATCTTGCCCGCCACCGCCAGCTTGAGCCCGGTCGCGGTGACCACGATATCGGCGGGCAGGAAGCGGTCGTCCGCCAGCCGCACGCCGCCCTGCTCGAAGGCCTTGATCTGCCCGGTGACGATCTCGGCCTTGCCGCTCTTGATCGCATTGAACAGATCGTCGTCGGGCACCAGGCACAGCCGCTGGTCCCACGGATCGTAGGGCGGGGTGAAGGTGGCGCGGTCGAATTTGTCGCCCAGCGCCTTCTCGATCTTCTTGTAGAGGAACTCCTTGACCTTCTCGGGCTTGGTGCGCGCGCGCTTGAAGCCGATGTCCTGCATCTTGATGTTCTTCCAGCGGGTCAGGCGGTAGGCCATCTCCTCGGGCAGGAACTTGCGCAGCAGATTGGCCAGCCGGTCCTTCGCCGGGCGCGAGAACATCCAGGTCGGGGTGCGCTGGAGCATGGTGACCTTGGCGGCCTTGCCCGCCATCGAAGGGGTGATCGTCACCGCAGTGGCGCCCGAGCCGATCACCACCACCTGCTTGCCGGCATAGTCGAGATCGTCGGGCCAGAACTGCGGATGGATGACCTGGCCTTCGAAACTGCCGAGATCGAAGCCTGGGTCGTAGGGCTCGTCGTAATCGTAATAGCCCGAGCCGAGGTAGAGGAAATTGGCCGTGAGCCGTTTGTGCTCGCCCCCATTCTCTTTGGCACCGGTCTCGACCTGCACCGTCCAGCGGGCGGTGGCGCTGTCGAAATCGGCGGCGATCACCTTATGGCCCAGCCTGATGTGCTGGCGGATGCCGCGCTCGTCGACGATACGGTCGAGATAGTCGAGGATCGCGGGCGCATCGGCGATCGATTTCTCGTGCTTCCAGGGTTCGAAGTCGAACCCCAGCGTGTGCATGTCGCTGTCCGAGCGGATCCCGGGATAGCGGAACAGGTCCCAGGTGCCGCCCAGATTGTCGCGCCGCTCGAGGATCGCATAGCTGGCATGGGCTGCCTTCTTGGTCATATGCGCGGCCATCCCGATCCCGGAAATCCCCGCGCCCACGATCAGAACGTCGAAATGGCTGGCCTGTTCGGTCATCTTTGCTCTCCTAATCCCGGGAGCGAAGGTAACTCACTGCTCGCCGCGGCGCCAGCCCCGTTGCGCAATGCAACCCGTCTGCGCTAGCGGCGGGGCATGAAAGCCCATTTTCTCGCCGCTTCCGCGCTTTGTCTCGCCTCCATGGGTCTTGCCGGACCCGCCTTCGCGCAGTCGGCGGAGGCGGAAGAAACGCGGGCGGAGCCGGGGACCGCCCCGGAGACCGCGCCACTGATCGTGGTCACCGGCGAGGGCCTGCCCGACACACCCTCGGTCACCGCCTATGCCAGCCGCGAGATTTCGCGCGAGCAGATCGTCTCCGCGCCCTCGGGGCGGATCGAGGAGGTGCTCGGCGCGGTCGCGGGGTTCCAGCAGTTCCGCCGCTCCGACAGCCGCTCCTCCAACCCCAGCGCGCAAGGCGTGACGCTGCGCGCGTTGGGCGGCAACGCGACCAGCCGCGCGCTGGTGCTGCTCGACGGGGTGCCGGTGAGCGATCCCTTCTTCGGCTATGTCCCCTTCACCGCGTTGGCGCCCGAGCGGCTGGAAAGCATCCGGGTGACGCGCGGCGGCGGGGCGGGGCCCTTCGGCGCGGGCGCGCTGGCGGGGACGATCGAGCTTGAAAGCGCGGGGCCGGCGACGCTGCCGCCGCTGGGCGCCACCGCGCTGGTCAACGACCGCGGCGGGACCGAGGCCTCCGCGCTGCTGGCGCAGGAACTGGGCGCTGGCTTCTTCACCGCCTCGGCGCGCTGGGACCGCGGGCCGGGCTTCTTCACCACACCCGAGGACCAACGCGTCCCCGCCTCGGCGCGTGCAGGCTACGAGAGCTGGTCGCTGGCGCTGCGCGGCGTCGCGCCGCTGAGCGAGACGCTCGAGCTGCAGGCGGCGGGCCTCGTCTTCGACGACCAGCGCACGCTGCGCTTCGAGGGCGCCGACAGCAGCGCCAGCGGCGCCGACGCGAGCCTCCGCCTCGTCGGCCGCGGGGCCTGGGCCATCGATGCCCTCGCCTATGTTCACACGCGCAATTTTACCAATCTTGTCATCAGCTCCTCCCGCTTCACCCGCGTCCTCGATCAGCGCAACACGCCCACCACCGGGATCGGCGGCAAGCTCGAACTGCGCCCCCCGGTGGGCGACGCCAACGTGCTGCGGCTCGGGGTCGACTACCGCCGCGCCGAGGGCGAATTGCAGGAGGACGCCTACAGCGCCTTCACCGGCGCGCTGACCGAGACCCGCCGCGCGGGCGGTGCCACCAGCGACGTCGGCCTGTTCGTCGAGAACGACTGGACCCGCGGCGCGCTAGTGCTGACCGGAGGGCTGCGGCTCGACCGCACGCATATCGGCGAGGGCTTCTACATCGCCCGCGATGCCGACCGCGCGTTGGTCACCGAAGAGCTGACGCCTTCGCGCACCGACTGGACCCTGTCGTGGCGAGCGGGGGCGACCTACGCGCTCGACGAGCAATTGCGCCTGCGCGCAGCCGCCTATCGCGGCCTGCGCCTCCCGACGCTCAATGAGCTGCTGCGCCCCTTCGTGGTCTTCCCGGTTGTGACACAGGCCAACGCGGGGCTCGAGAACGAGCGGCTGGTGGGCTACGAGGCAGGCATCGACTGGTCCCCCCTCGCGGGTGTCGAGCTCGCGCTGACGGCGTTCGACAATCGGGTGAAGGGTGCGATCGCCAATGTCACCATCGGCCCCGATCTGCGCCAGCGGCAGAACCTCCCCGCGATCGATGCGCGGGGCATCGAAGCGGGGCTGCGATTGGAGAGCGGCGGGCTGAGCTTCGACGGGACACTGGCCTACACCGATGCGCAGGTCGCGGGCAGCGGAGCGACACTCGCGCTCGACGGCAACCGTCCTTCGCAGACCCCGCGCTGGGCGGCCGCGGCGTCGCTGGCCTACGAACCGGCGGCGGACTGGCTGGTCTCGGCGACGCTGCGCCACGTCGGCGCGCAGTTCGAGAGCGATGTCGAGACCGATCGCCTCCCCCCCGCGACCACGCTGGGCGCCTATCTGCAGGCCCCGCTGGCGGGCGGCTTCGCGCTGGTGCTGCGCGGCGAGAACCTGTTCGACGAGCGGATCGTCACGCGCAATTCGGGCGGGGATATCGATCTTGGCACGCCGCGCACGCTGTGGGCGGGTCTGCGCTACGGGTTCTGAGAGCCCCCAGCGGGGTCATTCGCCGGCGCCGGGTTCGTCCATCGTCCGGACGATATGTTCGAGCACGCTGGGGTGGAGCGGGGTGTCGAACTGGATCCCGATCACGCTCTTCTCGCGCCACCGCACCCGCGCCGGGATCGGACCGATCGTGCCGACGCGAAAGGTGATGTTGCTGTCGACCGGGAGCACCGAGAACTTGTCGAAGAAGCGGCAGCCGGTCTCCGAGATATCCTTGATCCAGATGTCGCGCGAAGCGCCCACGCGCGAGCGGTAGCGTCCTGCGACCTGCACCTCGTGGCGCGGCTCGCGACGCTGGTTCGGCGCTTCGTGCGCTTCTGTGTCGTTGGTTGGTTCGGACATGGGCTGTGCGATGCGGGCATCGTCCAATCGGTTTGCGACCTGATTCGACAGACCATCTACCACCGCGGTCTTAATACGAAGTGAGCGGGCGCCCGGACAAGCGCGGCCCCGCCACCGCCTCCGCGCCGTGCGGAAGGCAGTGACGGGGCGCCGCAGCCTAGAAGCTGAGCCGTGCGGACAGTTTGATGTTGCGGCCGGCCAGCGGCACGAAGTCCTTGGTGAAGCTGGCATGGCGGCGGGCGTCGACATCGAACAGATTGTCGCCCGAGAGGATCAGCATCGTCTCGTTGCGGCCGCCGAAAGGTTTCCACGATACCGAGGCGTTGACCATGGTGTAGCCGTCGGTCGGCATTTCGAAGGATGCGGTCCGATCCTGATCGGCGACCCATTCGGCGTCCACCCGGGCGCCGAAGGCGTCCTGGCTGGCTTCGACACCGCCCAGCACCCGCAGCGCAGGGATCCGCGGGGCGGGGCCGTCATCCTCGATTTCCGCCCTGGTGTAATCGGCCACACCGTCCACCGTTACCGTCAGCCCGTCGCGATCGATCAGATCGTAGGCCGCCTGAGCTTCGACGCCATAGTAGTCGGCATCGGACTGCAGGAACTGGAATAGCGGCAGGCCATCGGCTTCGAGCCCGGTGTCTATCTCGTAGATGAAATCGTCGAACCGGCTGTAATAGGCCGCCAGCTGGAAACGCGCCGCGCCGGTCGAGCCGCGCAGATAGGCTTCGACCCCGAGACTGCTCTCCTTGCCGAGTGCCGGATTGCCGATTTCGAAAGCCTGGGTCGCGATATGCGGACCGTTGGAGAACAGTTCCTCGGCCGAGGGCGCACGTTCCACGCGGCTCAGGTTGAGCCCCAGCTTCACATCGGGAGCGATCTCGTAATTGGCCCCGCCCGCGATCGAGAAGGCGTTGAAGCTGCGATCGACGGCGGTGATCACCGCATCGTCCTCAAGCCCGATCGCCACGCTGTCGGAACTCACGTCGGTGCGCTCGTAGCGGCCCGACAGTTCCACGCCAAACAGGCCGAGGTCGAATTCCTGCAGCGCGAAAACGCCGTACTGGTCGGTGACATTGGGCGGTACGAAGGCTTCGGCGCCGACCGCGGAGAAGTCACGGGTCGAAGCCTGGAAGCCAGTTACGCCGCGCCATCCGTTGCGCTCGGCCTGGACCAGTTCGAGGCGGGTTTCGAACCCTTGCGTCTCGAACACCGTGCCGACCTCGTCGCCTTCGAATTCGGTGTGCTGATAATCGGAGAAGCCGGCGCGGAACTTGATCTTCTCGAGGAAGCCCTTGGTGAAGACCTCGCCGCGCAGATCGGCGCGATACTGCTTGAGATCGATCGACACCGGAGCTTCGCCATGTTCTTCGTGGCCTTCCTCCTCCTCGTCGTGCTCCTCCTCGCCCTCTTCGCCATGCGCATGCTCGGCACCGGGCCGCGCCGGAACACCGTAACGACTGTCGAAATAGCTCACCGAGGCGCCCAGGCTGCCGCCTTCGTTGATCAGCGCGAAGCCGGCACCCAGCGTGTAGGTCTCGGTCGCGCTGTTGGGCAGCACGCCGCGCAGATCGGCGAATTCCTGCGCTTCCTCGGCCTCTTCGAGATGGCCTTCCTCGAATTCCTCCTCGGCGACCGCCAGTTGCTCGGCGCGAAGCAGCGGCGAGAGGACATAGCCGCCGACCTCGACGTCGTCGGTCTTGCGATAGCTGCCATCGACATGGACGACGAATTGATCGCCCAGCGCGACATCGGCAGCGGCGCTGCCGCTGGTGCCGTCATAGGCCGAGGAATAGGAGCCGATCGCGTCGATGTGATAGCCGTTCTCGGGCACTGCGCGTGGGATCCGCCGGTCGAGCGCATTGACCGCGCCGCCGATCGCCTGGCTGCCGAACAGCAGTGCGGCGGGCCCGCGGAAGATCTCGATCCGCTCGGTGACCAGCGGATCGATCGTAACCGCATGGTCGACCGAGGTGTTGGACACGTCGAGCGTCCCGATCCCGTCGGTCAGCACCCGGACACGCTCGCCCTGAAGCCCGCGGAGTACCGGACGCGAGGCGCCGGGGCTGAAGGAGGTCGCGGAGACGCCCGGCTGGTCGGCGAGAATGTCCCCGATCTGCGGCTCGAGATCGCGCAGCAGATCGTCGCCGGTGACGACGGATGTGCCGGCCAGAATGTCGAGCTCGTCGATGAAATCGGCGGTTACGATGATCACGCGATCCTCATCGCCATGGACCGGGTCGCGAGTCGTCTCGGGGGCAGACTGGGCAAGTACCGGGCTGGCAAGGACAGTGGTCGCCAGCAGCGCAAATTTCTTCAAAACGAATTCTCCGGGGCATAATGTTACAACATCCCATTCTGGATAGGCGCGTTCTCCGCTTTCTGCAAGGTTTGACTTGCGAACGTGCGCGCCGGGAAGGGCGGTTTTCGCGCTTGCTGTTGATCTCGCCGACGTCACCCGACATGAAGGGCCGTGGAGAAGCGCCGCGCAGAAGGTGCGTCGTGGGGCCGAAGACGCCTTCGGCCATTCAGGGGGAAATCGCATGGGTCGCATGTCACGCAAATCGGCTGCCGCAGCTTCGGGCTTCGCTATCGCAATCGCCTTGTCGCTCGCGGCGGGCGTGCCGGCTGCGGGGGCACAGGAAACCGGTGCAGCGGCATCCGTGGCAGAAGCCGGTGCCGCCCCGGGCATTCCGGAATGGGGCATCGTCAGCAGCGAGCCAGTCCAGATTCGCGTGATTCCGGAAACGGCAGGGCCGGACTAGCCCTGCCGCTGGCAGGCCGGGTATGGGGGACAAATGTCGAAAATCGACCACACACGGGGCAGCGATGCGCTTGCTTTCCTTGTCGACCAGCACCTTCCGCCGGTTCCGGAGAACTATACGCTCGCCTATATTGCGCTGACCGATCCCGAATCGCCGATCGGCCAGATGGTCAAGGCGTTCACTGCCGACGGGTTTCGCCTTCGCCAGAACGACGCCGACGAGATCATCCGGCTTCACCTGAGCGGCGCGGTGCGGGCGAGGGCGAGGCCGGATCGCGCACAGCAGGATGCGCTGCGGCATCAGGCGATCAAACTCGGCGAGGCGGCGTCCTCGGCTGCAGCGGCAACGGGTGCCTTCGCGCGCGAATTGAGCGCCGAAGCGGGCAGCATCGGCGCAGAGGAAGCGCGCACGGTCCAGATCGTCGCCCGGATGATCGAGCAGTCCAGATCCACCGAGATCGATCTCAACGCCACGGCGAGCGAAGTCGCCGCCTTGCGCCAGGAGCTGGAAACCGCCCGCGACGATGCCCAACGCGATCAGCTCACCGGACTGGGCAACCGCCGCGCCATCGAGCGCCACCTTCAGCGCCTCGCAAACAAGGGAAGCACGCGTCTGGTCGGATTGTGCGACATCGACTTCTTCAAAAGCGTCAACGATCGCTACGGCCACGGGGTGGGGGACCGGGTTCTCAAACAGGTCGCATCGTCACTCGCGAATGCCTGCGCCCCGCACTTCGTCGGCCGTTGGGGCGGCGAGGAGTTCCTGGTCGTAATGGAAGGCGGCGACACGGCAGCCGGCGTTGCGCTGCTCGACAAGGCCCGCGCCGATCTCGCCAAACGCGAATTCAAGCTGCGCGAGAACGATGAGCCGATGGGCCAGATCACCTTCTCCGGGGGCGTGGCCATCGCGACTGGCGACCATGCCGACAGCATCGCCGCGATCCACCGCGCCGACGCAGCGCTCTACCGCGCCAAGGCCGAAGGCAGAAACCGCATCCGCTCCGCTTGAGGCGAGCTCGGAACACCGCATAGTCGTTCCTGCTCGAACGACTCTTCAATCGCCGGGCCATCGGTACTTTCTGGCGCGCTCGGGCCCATCGCCTTGGCGGCCAAATGCTTCAGACGATCGGCCTGTTGTTCTTCTCCATCATCGTCTCTTTTCTTCTGGATTGCGTTCATGCAGTCGCCGGAATGGGGACAAACGCTTTCAGGCCGGGCGATGCGTCAATCTCATAGTTATCCCCTTTGCTTTCCGTCACTTCCAGCTCTGCCGCGAACCAGTCGAAGGTCCTGCGAAGGCCGACCGAAAGCGGAGTGACGGGCTGCCAATCCAGCAGGTCGCGTGCCAGGCTGATATCCGGGCGACGGCGTTGCGGATCGTCGGTGGGAAGCGGGTGGCGAGTTGGCGACAGCGGCGCTCCGGCGATCTCGGCCAGAGAATCGATCAGTTCGGCAATCGTGAGTTCGTGTGGATTGCCGATGTTGACCGGAACGAGCTCCGGCATTTCGGCCTCCATCAACCGCATCAGCCCGGCGACGGTGTCCTCGACATAGCAGAAACTTCGGGTCTGCTTTCCGTCGCCATAGATCGTCAGCCGCTCGCCGGAGAGCGCCTGACAGATGAAGTTGGAGATGACCCGTCCGTCATCCATCCGCATATGCGGGCCGTAGGTGTTGAATATTCGGGCCACGCGAACCTCTGCGCGCTGCGAGCGGGCGAAATCGAACGCCAGCGTTTCGGCAGATCGCTTGCCCTCGTCGTAACAGGCGCGCGGCCCGGTGCAGCTGACATTGCCGCGATAGTGCTCGGGCTGCGGATGAATGTCCGGGTCGCCATAGACCTCGCTTGTCGAGGCGAGGAGGAAGCGTGCGCCCGCCTGCTCCGCCAATCGCAGCAGGCGATCGGTTCCAAGGACATTCGTCAGCATCGTATGCTCGGGATCCAACTGGTAAAGGGGCGGAGAAGCGGCGCAGGCGAGGTTGTAGATGCGCCTGATCGATCTCGCCTCGCGCATCACCTCGACCGGGAGCGGCTGCGACACATCACCGAGGACGAATCTGAAGCCCTCCAGCTTCTTCAGCATTTCGAGGTTCGATGGCCGCGAAGTCTGCAGATTGTCGAGGCACAACACCCTCTCTCCGGCTTCGAGCAGTTTCATGCAAAGATGGGACCCGATGAATCCCGCTCCGCCTGCAACCAGCGTCCAGCCGTTCGGTTCGTTCGTCATACAAATTCTCCGCTGTGACATGTTTTCCGCACCGTGGACTCTTCGATCTGGAAGAGGAGATCGGCTTCCAATTGCTCGGCACGGCGTTTGGAACTGTGGTCCTCCAGCACGGCGGCGCGGGCGGCCTCGCCGATTTGTGCGGCGGACAAATCCAGTGCGGCAATCACCTCTGAGGCGCTGTCCGCCAGGATGATTTCGCTTGGCGGGCGCAGGATCGTCTCGATTCCGGGCCACCGGTCAGAGATGATCGGCGTGGCGCAGGCCGCTGCCTCGAAGATCCGCACGGACGGCGACCAGCCGGCGGCGATCATGTCGGCCCGGGTGACATTCAGCGCAAAACGCGAAGCGCAGTAGAATTCCGCATGCCGGGCCGGAGGGAGGTGCTCTATGCGCTCGACATTGTCCGGCCAGTCTATCCCGTCGGGATATTGCGGACCGGCCACCGCGAAGCGCAAGTCCGGGCGGCGGCGGGCTGGCTCGAGCAGCAGGCGGTCTAGCGTCGGCTGCCGGTCCGGACTGTAGGTCCCGAGATAGGTGAGGTCCCAGCGCACGGGCACGTCGAGCGGGCGATAGCGTGAGACGTCGACCGAGCAGTAGAGGGCGCGGGCCCTCGGCGAACCGAATTCCTGCTCCAGCCTCTCCAGCGAGGGGCCGCCGGAGAAAGAGAAATAGGTGTCGTAGCCGGGTATCAACTCGCGCGAGAGGTAGTCGCAATCGCTGCGTTCAAGACGCGCGAGAGTGACCGGCGTATCGATGTCGTAGTAGCAGGTCGTGCCTTGTGCATGCTCCTGTACGAAGGCGCCCACGGCAATGCCCTCTGGCACATAGGAACCCACCATGACGGCATCGGCCCGCGCAATTTCGTCGCGCCAGTCAGCCAGTCCGTGCAGGCTGGCATAGTATTCGAGCCGGCAGAATTCGGGATCGGGCAGATCGCGATGATCGGCATACCAGGGCACGTCGCGCTCGAGGAAAAGCACTTCATGTCCGCGCGCAGCAAATGCCGACAGGAGCGCACGAAAGGTCGTTGCATGGCCATTCCCCCAAGAGGAGGAAAGGCTGAGGCCGAGGACGACGAGCTTCATGCCACCACCTCGCGCCGGGCTTCCCGCAGGCGTTTCAACACGCTGTCGACCTCCTTTGCGCGCAAATCGTAGGTGTGTTCCGCGCGAACGCGCGCCATGGCGTTGCGGCCGATCGCGCCGGCCCGCTCCTGCGTCAGTCCCTTGAGATGCTCGGCCACGTCCTTCCCGTCGCGTGCGACAAGCACCTCTTCATCTGGCGTCAGGAACATCTCTATCCCTTCCCAGGAATCGGTGATCAGGCAGGCTCCGGCACCCGCGGCTTCGAAGACGCGGGTTGCGGGTGAGAAACCGATCGCGGCCATCGAATCGCGCGCCACGTTGAGCACTGCGCGCGGCGTGCAGTTGAAGGCATTGTGGGAGCCGGTGCCGACATGGCCGATCGCCGCGACGTTTTCCGGCATCGCCTTGTCTGCCCAGCCATTGCCGCCGATCAGGAATTTCTTTTCGGGCAGTGCGGCTGCTGTGCGGAGGAAGAATTCCTCCACCCGCTTCTCGCGGTCGGGCAGCCGGTTGGCGAGAAAGGCAAGGTCGCTCGCAAAGCGCGGATCGGGCGGCACCGGATGATGTGTGGAGACGTCCAGCGCATTGTAGATCGGCACGCATTGGCGCGCACCGAATTCGCGATAGGCTGCGACCACCTGCGGGCCGCCGCCATAGGTGAAGACGAGATCGAGCTGCGGCAATGCCTGCCGCACGGGGTGATCGGGCTGCTGGCGCATCTCGTCGAGCGTCGCCGCGGCATCGACATCCCAGTAGATCACAAGCGCATCGGGCCGGGCCTCGTGCAGGACACCTTCGAGCAATTCACGATCGAACACGCCGACGCCGTTGGCCTTGACCACGACGTCGGCCCCGCCAGCCTCGGCAAGCACCCGGGCGAGGCCATCGGGCGTAGCGGGATAGACCACCGAGCGCGCCCAGGCAGGCGGGTCGATGTCGCGATGCTCTTGGCGATCGAAGGCGTCGGGCTCGAAGAAAGTGATCTCGTATCCGCGCTCCGCGAGGGCACGCAGGATGCCGCGGTAGTAAGTCGCCGCACCATTCCAGTATGAAGAAAGCAGGCTCGATCCGTAGAAGGCGATTTTCATGCGGTCTCCTTGGTCAGCGAGGGGGCGATCGCCGGGCGATCGAGCAGCGCCAGCAATTCATCGACCCGGTGGGCGCAGGTATGGCGCGTGCGGATGGTCTCGAAGCCGTTCGCCGCCAGATCGGCGCGCATGGCGGGGTCGAGGGAGAGCGCTTCGAGATGGGCGCTCATCTGCGCACCGTCACGTGCGATCAGATAGTCGGTGCCCGGCCGGAACAGCCCCTCGGCATCGTCCCAGGGTGCGCACAGCAGGGGGATGCCGCAGGCGAGCGCTTCGAACACGCGGATCGTGGGGATGCCGGGGAGCCGATCGGCATAGAAGCGGCGTGGCACATGCACCGTCGCGATGTGGCGTGAGAATATCTCGGGCGCGCGGGCGTTGGGCGCCCAGCCGTGATAGCGGGCGCCGAACCGGGCGAGCGTTTCGAGCGCCGGACCGGGATAGCGAACGCCGTAGATGTCGAGCGGCAAGCCGACCGTCTGTGCCGGGCGCAGAAGAAATTCCTCGAGCTCGGCGGAGCGTTCGCCATCGCCCCAATTGCCGATCCACACGAGACCTTCGCGGTGGCCTTCCTGCGCCGGCGGGTGAAAGCGGCGCAGGTCGGCGGCCTCGTGCCAGACATGCACGTCATCGCCCCAGCCCCAGCCGCGATAGACCTCGGCCAGTGTTTCGCCAAAGGCGAGCACGCCGTCATAGCCGGACAGATCGTAGGCGCGCATTTCCTCCGGAGCGCTGACTGCGCGGTGGTGGGTGTCGTGGAACAGCAGGCGGAATGGCGCGCCGCGCTTGCGGAGCGCACCCAGGCGCGCGATCAGCTCGGGCTCGTTCCACTCGTGGACGATGACGAGCTCGGCATGCTCGACAAGCTCTGCGAGATCGGCATCGGCGTGGTAGAGCTGCGGCGACAGGCGGGGATAGGCTTCCTCGAAGGCGGCAAGACCCGCTTCGCCGTGATCCTCGAGCAGGTTGGCGCGGCTCCAGGCTCCCTCCGGCTCGAAGGCGCGCGCATCGTGGCCGCGCGCGATCAGCTCGTCGAGAACGCCGCGCAGGAAATGCGCATTGCCATGATTCCAGCACGAAGACAGCGAGTGGGTAAAATAGGCGATATTCATGCGGCCGCCACCCGCTCGGCCAGCAGCGCGCGGTATATCGATGAAACCGCATTCGCCATCGCGGCTGGCGTGTAACGCGTCGAGCGCAACCTGGCCGTCTCGCCCAGATGCTGACGCAGCTCGGGCTCGGAGTGCAGCCTTTCGATCGCACGCGCGAATCCGTCGGCATCGTCGGGATCAACGAACAGTGCGGCGCCGTCCCACAGCTCTCGAAACGTGGGAATATCGGCAAGGATCAGTGCGCAGCCGGCGGATGCCGCTTCCAGGACCGCCAGCCCGAACGGCTCGAATCGCGCCGCCGAAACGAAAATCGGCTGCAGCGCTAGCAGTTCGCCGACCTTTTCATCCGGAACGTGGCCGAGCGCTTGAAGGTGGGAGAAGACCGCCTCTTCCTCGTGCGGCCCGCGCAAGGATCCGGCGGCAAGGAAGGGGAGGGCGATAGTGGCCGCTACCCTGTCCAGCAGGGCGCCGTTCTTAACGGGGTCCCACATGCGCCCCACGGTCAGCGCTGCGTCGATCGGTTGCTTGCCCGAAGCAGTGCCAGGCGCAGGAGGCCGGCCGTTGTGGACGACCTTTGGCCGCTGCGGCAGGCGATAGGTCGTCTGAACAGTCTCGGCATAGCTGGAACTGGGGGAGACCACGGCGTCGGCGGCAGCCAGACCTTGGCGGACCATGTCCCGGTGCCAGCGATATGCGGGGATCAGCGGACAGTCCCTGGCGGCTTGCCACCAGGTGGCGGTGCAGCCGTGCGTCACGGCCAGAAGCGGAACCGGGAATTCCGCCCCGCCAGCAAGCGCGGGCATGTTGCAGTGGATGATGTCGGCGCCGCACTCGCTGGCGAGCCGGGAGACGGCGCGAGCCGCTCGCTCCACGGGAGCGGGATCGTCGCACATCCAGTCCAGAGGCAGGCCGGTATCGACCAGTCGCAACTGGTCGATCTGGCCCGCGCCGCTGCGCTGCGTCTCGCTGGGGGACGGGCCCAGGACTGCAAGCGTCACTGCATGGCCAGCTTCGATCAGCTCGCGGGCGAGATCGGTCGAATATTGCCAGACGCCTCCAACCGTGTCGGTCGTCATGAGGATTTGCAGCGCGGGCATCGCTGTCATGAGACCTGCACCGTGGAACGCGCTTCCGGGTTAAGGGGAAGGCCCCTGCTCTCGGACAGCCATGCGACGAGATCGCGGAGGCCTTCGCGCCAGGGTTTGCGCCGCCGCAACCCAAGTTCCCGATCTGCGGCGCGCGTATCGGCGACGAACCAGCGTTGGTCGCCGGCGCGCCAGTCGGCGAACTCGATCCGCGGCATCCGGCCGGTCATCACGCCGATCTGGTCGATCAGGGTGAGCAGGCTGACCGCGTTTTCGGGCCCCCCTCCCCAATTGAGGGCGCGGCCGGAGATTTTCCCGATATTCTGCAGCGCTGCAATATACGCATCGCAGGTGTCGGCCACGTCGCAGATGTCGCGAACCTGCTCGCCATCCCCGTATAGCGTGATCGGCTCACCGGCGAGCGCACGAATGAGGAAGTGCGCCACCCAGCCCTGATCTTCGGTTCCCATCTGACGTTCGCCGTAGATGCAGCTCATACGGAAGACGGCCGCGGGCAGTGAATAGCTGCGCGCGTAGTCGAGCACATACTGATCGGCGGCTCCTTTGGAGCAGCCATAGGGCGTGTGAAAATCGAGCGGGCGACTTTCGGGGACGCCGTATTGGGCCAGTTGAGCGTTGGCCGGAATGTAGCCGCCGGCTCCGGGTTGCACCCCCACGTCGGAGAGGTCGCCATAGACCTTGTTGGTGGATGCGAAGACCATCGGCGCGCCCGGACGATCGCGACGCATGGCCTCGAGCAAGCCGAAGGTGCCCGCCAGATTGATGTCGAAATCGGCGCGCGGATCGGCCAGGCTGGTCGTCACCGCGACTTGAGCCGCGAAATGATATGCTGCGTCGATGCCTTGCACGGCGCGGGCAAACACGCCGCTCTCCCGCAGATCGGCAATTACGGGTTCCACGCGGTCGCCATGAGCTTGGCTCAGCCACTCCAGATTCCGCTCGACTCCGGGGCGCACAAGCGAATCCAGTATGCGTACGCGGCACCCGCGATCCAGCAGCCGGGAGGCCAGATTGGAGCCGATGAAGCCAGCCCCGCCAGTGATCAGGATGGTCGTGCCTTCGCCAATCCTCATGCCACTAACCCGCGCGCTTCCAATTCGCCGCGCGCTCGCTCACCGCGATCCTCGGCGGTCTGGCTGGAAAGCCATTCGGCGAGGTCGGTCAGGCCCTCGGAGAAGTTCTGCCGGGCCTCGAACCCCAGGACATTTCGCGCCAGCGTCACATCGCAATAGCAATGGCGGATATCGCCAGTGCGGGCCTTGCCGATGATCTCCGGCTCGGTCTCGCCGCGCCCCATGGACTGCGCCAGGCTGCGGGCCACTTCATTGACCGATCGATCGATCCCGGAGCCGATGTTGAAGGTACCGCCCGCTGCCGCAGGATCGGCGAGGGCGTCCGCAAAGGCTCTGGCGACATCGCTGACATGGACGAAGTCCCGGCGCTGCTCCCCGTCCTCGAAGATCATCGGGGCCTGAGCGTTGAGCAGGCGCGCGGCGAAGATTGCCAAGACGCCGGTATAGGGGTTGGAGAGAGCCTGGCCGGGGCCGTAAACGTTGAACAGCCGCAGACACGTAGTCTCGATGCCGTAGGGGCTGCCCATGATATGGGTCATGCGTTCCTGAACGTATTTGTTGAGCGCATATACCGAGGAGAGGTTGGGGCGCTTCCATTCGGGGGTGGGCACCGGCGCCAGCGGCCTGCCCGCGTCGTCGAGTAATTCCCAGGATTCTTGTCCGTCGCGCAAACGGCCGCGCTGCGCATCCTCGATCAACTCTCCGTCTGCGTTGCGATAGAGGCCTTCGCCGTAGATGCTCATCGACGAGGCAGTGACCACCCGGCGCACGGGGCGGTCGATCAGGCGCTCGAAGAGAACCGCGGTTCCGGTATCGTTGGTGGAGGTGTAGCGTTCGACCTCGTACATCGACTGACCCACGCCCACCTCGGCGGCGAGGTGAACCACGCTGTCGACGCCGTGCAGCGCCTGGGCGACGGCGCCGCCGTCGCGAACGTCCGCCTTGAGCAACTCTACTTCGGTCGGCAGGCTTTCGGGCGCCTCCCCGCCGGGATGTACCTGTTCGATCAGGGCATCCAGGACCCGCACTTCGGCTCCGCGCGCAATCAGCTCCCGGCAAAGATGGCGGCCAATGAACCCCGCGCCCCCGGTTATCAAAACTTTCTCAGACAAAGGCCACTCCTCGATTCTGCATTCCGCGGGACTAAACCTAGGTTAATCATTTCACGCCTGAAGTAACAAAAGTAATAAACAAATTATATCTTGTCTCGGTGTTGAACTGCGGTCCGAATGCTGCTGTCATATTGGCTAAACAGAGCATCTTCTTCAGAGTTCCAGAGAAATTTCAGGTCGTTTGATGGGAACAATACGTCGCGGAGTGCTGTTTAGGGTTACTTGCTTCTACTTTCCTCGAGCAGCTTCGTGGAGCACAATGACCGCAAATATCATGCTAATCCGCCATGCCGCGCACTCGGATCTGGGGCTCGTTCTCTCTGGCCGAAGAACGGACGTGCCGCTGTCTCCTGCGGGGGTCGCACAAGCACGCAGTCTCGCCTCGGTGTTGCGCCAAGAGCGACTGGACGAGCTTCAAACGAGTCCAGTCCAGCGGGCGCGCGAAACCGCCGCGGAAATCGGCGAGGGCCGGGATCTCGTACCTGCTGTTGTCGACGCGCTCGACGAGATCGATTTCGGGAGCTGGACGGGCAGGCGGTTCGACCAGCTTGAAGAAGATCCCGGCTGGAGGGAGTGGAACGAACGGCGCGGCGAAGCTGCGACCCCGGGCGGCGAAACCATGGCTGAAGTGCAGCAGCGGGTGATGGATCATCTCCAACTCGTCGCACGCGGCGCAGCCGGGAAAGTCGTCGCTATGGTCACCCACTGCGACGTCATTCGTGCAGCCGTTGCAGGGGTGCTCGGCCTTGCGCTCCACCGCATTCTGCAGTTCGAGGTCGAACCAGCCTCCGTCAGCCGGATCGAGATCGGTGAATGGGGCGCCCGACTGCTCTCCCTCAATGAGAAGCCAGGCCAGCATGGCTGAGGCGCAGCGGCACATCGAACCGAAGGAAGATCTGCGCGAGCAGGTCGAGGGACTGGCGCCCTGGTTCCAGAATATCGACCTCGGGCACGGTATCGAAACCGCCCCCGACCATTTCCTGGGCGACTATCCAGCCTTCAAATACAGCCGATTTGCGGACGCTTTGCCCGAAGACCTAGCGGGCAAGTCGGTGCTCGATATCGGCTGCAATGCGGGTTTCTACTCGATGGAAATGAAGAAGCGCGGCGCGGGCCACGTCCTAGGCATCGACAGCGACGAGCGCTATCTCGAGCAGGCCCGCCTGGCGACCAAGGTGCTGGGCTATTCCGACATCGAATTCGCGAAGCTCGATGTCTACGACGTGGCCGAACTTGGTGAGAAGTTCGACCTCGTCATCTTCATGGGGGTCTTCTACCACCTTCGGCACCCGCTGCTCGCGCTCGATCTCATTCGGGAGCATGTGGCCGGGGACCGGATGCTGTTCCAGACGATGCAGCAGGGCACCGATGCGGTGCTGCAGGTCCCCGAGGACCATCCCTTTCACAAGGCCGGGACCAACCAGCCTCCCGACTACTTCGACAATCCCGCCTACCCCCGGTTGCACTTCATCGAGCGTGAATTCGCTCATGACTGGACCAATTGGTGGACGCCCAACGCTGCCTGCAGTCTCGCCATGCTTCGCGCCGCTGGTTTCGCGATCGAAGCGCATCCGGAACCGGAGGTCTACGTCTGCCGGATCGCCCCGGTCCCCTACTCGGAATACGGTTCAGCCGCCGTGTATCCAGCGCGGGAGAAGGGCAAATGATCGAAGCGGTCATGATCTGGAACGAACCGAACAACAAATCGCACTGGAACCTCGAGCTGGATCCGGACTGGTCGATCTATGCCGACACGGTGATCCGGACCGGCGAAGCCATCGCACAGGTCAATCCCCAGCTCACGCGGGTGCTCGGCGGGATGTCGCCGATCGACCCGCACTGGGTGGAAAAAATTCGCGCCCTCGGTGCGCTCGACCACGTCGACGTTGTCGCGGTCCACGGTTTTCCGCTCGACTGGAACCTTTGGCCGATCCATGCCTGGCCGGACCGGATCGCCGAAATCGAGCGGGTGGTGCCCGATAAACCGATCTGGGCCACAGAGGTCGGGGTCGGCAGCTTCGGTGCAGAAGAGGTGCAGATATTCGGTCTCAAGAAGACCGCCGAACTGCTGATAGACCGCGTACCTCAGGTATACTGGTACTCGCTGTTCGATCTGCCGCAGAGCTGGGGAGCGGAAACGCGCCATCGCGAGGCCGAGGGATCCAGCTACTATCGGCATTTCTATATGGGCCTCATCCGCGAGGATGGCTCCCCCAAGCCCGCGCTCGAGCATTACGCGCGCCACGCCGATCGGATGGGGCTGATGCAGTGGTTCCATTTCGAGGACCCGCGGCTCGAGGATGCGGTCGAATGCATGAAGAGCATGGGGGTGCGCAAGCTGCGGACCGGCCTGTCCTGGGCGGACAGCTTCCGCGACGGCGCGCTCGACTGGTTCGATCGGCAGATGGAGGCACTGGCCGATTTCGAGGTGCTGGTGACATTCTGCTTCACACCCGAACATCTCGGCGTCGAAGCGCACCACACGAGTTGCGCCAAGGACCCGCACCAATTCGCCGAGTTCTGCACCGAAATGGTCGAGCGCTACGCGCCCGCCGGATCGGTGACCTCGCCTTCGCCCGAGCAACGCAAAACCGTTGGAGTCTGACATGCTGAATCCCGAACCGCGCGAAATCAAGGTGGCCCTGGTTGGAGTGGGCAATTGTGCGAGCTCGCTGGTTCAGGGCCTTTCGCACTACCGCAGCGGCGCGAACGACATCAGCGGCCTGATGCATTTCGATCTCGGCGGGTATCGGCCCGGCGATATCCGCATGGTGGCGGCGTGGGATGTGGACCGACGCAAGGTGGGGCTCGATATTGCCCAGGCCATCTTTGCCAAGCCCAATTGCACGACGAAATTTTGCGAGGACGTCGAAGAAACCGGTGCCGTCGTGAGGATGGGCCGCATTCTCGACGGCGTGGCCGAGCACATGCATGCCTACCCCAGCGATCGCACCTTTTGCCCCGCCGAGGAGGGCCAGCCCGACAAGGAAGATGTCGTGTCGGTATTACGCGAAACCGGGGCGGACGTGCTCATGAACTACCTGCCGGTCGGATCGCAGGAGGCCACCGAATTCTACGCAGAATGCGCGTTGGAAGCGGGCGTCTCCTTCGTGAACAACATCCCCGTGTTCATCGCCAGCGACCCGGTCTGGGCCGAGCGCTTCCGCGAGCGCGGCGTGCCGATCATCGGCGACGACATCAAAGCGCAATTGGGCGCCACCATAGTTCACCGGGTGCTGACCGACCTGTTTCGCAAAAGAGGGGTAAAGCTGGAGCGAACCTATCAGCTCAATACGGGAGGCAATACCGATTTCCTGAACATGCTCGAGCGCAAGCGCCTTGCCGCGAAGAAGATTTCCAAGACCGAGGCAGTGCAGTCGGTGGCGGCTTCGCGGCTGGAGGACGAGAACATCCACATCGGCCCGTCCGATTATGTCGCCTGGCAGAACGACAACAAGGTGTGCTTCCTGCGGATGGAGGGTGAACTGTTCGGCGGCGTGCCGATGAACCTCGAACTGCGTCTGTCGGTGGAGGATTCGCCCAATTCGGCGGGCGTCGCGATCGACATGATCCGCTGCGCGAAGCTCGCGCGCGACCGGGGGCTCGGCGGGCCGATCGACTCGGCCGCTTCCTATTTCTGCAAACATCCCCCGCGGCAAATCACCGATGACGAGGCGTGGGGCGCGCTCGAATCCTTCATCGGCGCCGATTGATCGATGACCCAATCAATGAAAGCAGCCGTGTTGAGCGGCCCGAAGCGATCGGTCGTCCAGCAAGTCGCCTTGCCGCAGCCCGGGGAGGGAGAGGTGCGCATTCGGCTCGAAGGCTGCGGCGTATGTGCCTCCAACATCACGCCGTGGGAGGGACCGGACTGGATGCAGTTCCCCACGCCGCCGGGCGGCCTCGGCCATGAGGGCTGGGGCACGATCGAGGCCGTCGGCTCGGGCGTGACCGGGCTGGCGGTCGGCGATCGCGTGGCCGCTCTGAGCTACCGCGCCTATGCGGAAAGCGATGTCGCCCCCGCCGAAATGGTGGTGAAGCTGCCGGACGAACTCGATGGGCAACCCTTCCCCGGCGAACCGCTGGGTTGTGCTTTCAACATCTACCGCCGCAGCCGCATCGAGGCCGGCCAGGATGTGGCGATCATCGGCATCGGCTTCTTGGGAGCGGTGCTTACCCGGCTCGCAAGCGCGGCGGGAGCGAGGGTGATCGCGATTTCCCGGCGGGAGGAATCGCTCGGCCTTGCGCGCCATTACGGTGCGGACGAGACGATCGCGATGCACTCTCATGAGACGATAATCGAGCGGGTGACGGACCTGACCGATGGCCGGATGTGCCCGTGCGTGATCGAATGCGTCGGCAAGCAGTGGCCCCTCGATCTGGCGGGCGAGCTCGTCGGCACGGGCGGGAGGCTCGTTGTTGCAGGATACCACCAGGATGGCCCGCGTCAGGTCAGCATGCAGACCTGGAACTGGAAGGGTATCGACGTGATCAATGCGCATGAACGCGATCCTGCCGTACAAATGCAGGGCGTGAGGGAGGCGGTTGAAGCGGTGGCGAGCGGTCGGCTCGATCCCGCCCCGCTGTACACCCACCGCTACCGGCTGGAGCAGCTCGACGAGGCCCTGGAGGCGACGCGCGACAAGCCAGAGGGGTTCGTCAAGGCGCTGGTCGATCTGGCATGACGAAGCCCAGGCTCGGATTTCTCGGCACGGGCTGGATCGGCCGGCACCGGATGAATGCCATCGCCGAAAGCGGCGCAGCGGAAGTTGCCGCCATAGTCGATGCATCGCACGAGTGTGCGCAAGAAGCGCAGGCCGACGCGCCAGGTGCGACAATTCTGCCTTCGCTCGAAAGCTTGCTGGAGGCAGAGCTCGACGGGCTGGTCATCGCCACGCCCAGCGCTCTCCACGCCGAACAGTCGATTGCCGCGCTCGATCGCGGCCTCGCCGTGTTCTGCCAGAAGCCGCTTGGCCGCAATGCGCACGAAGCGCGCCGCGTCGTCGAGGCGGCCCAGCGCGCCGATCGCCTGCTCGGCGCCGATTTTTCCTATCGTCTCACGGCCGCCGCTGCCACTCTGGCCGATCTCATGAGGTCGGGGGAACTGGGGACCATTTTTGCCGCCGATCTGGTGTTTCATAACGCCTACGGTCCCGACAAGCCCTGGTTCTACGACCGCTCGCGTTCGGGCGGAGGCTGCGTGATGGATCTCGGCGTCCATCTGGCCGACCTTGCTCTTTGGCTCACCGATTTCCCCGAAGTGGAAAATGCCGCGTCGCGCCTCTTCGCCAACGGGAAGCCGCTCGCGCGAGGCGGGCAGGAGGTCGAGGACTACGCCGTCGCCACTTTCGATCTCGCAACCGACCTGCGGGTCAACCTGGCCTGCTCGTGGCGTTTGCATGCCGGGCAGGACGCCCGCATCGAAGCCACCTTTTACGGAACCGAGGGCGGTGCAAGTCTTCGCAATGTCGGCGGCAGCTTCTACGATTTCGAACTGCTGCATTATCGCGGCACGTCCTGCGAGCGGCTCGTCTCGCCTCCCGACGTGTGGGGCGGCCGCTCAGCCATTGCTTGGGCGCAACAACTGGCAGGCGATCCCTCCTTCGATGCGCGGGCGCTGCGCCTCGTGGATGTGGCCGCACTGATCGACCGCATTTATGCGGGCAACCAGATGGACTGATCGACATCGCCGCCAGACCTTGGCCACCAAACCGGAAGCGGAGGACAGATTTGAACGTCCTGGAAATTCAGATGCTGGGAATGTCTCGCAGCGGCAATCACGCGATCGCCGACTGGATTTACGCGCAGGCGGAGGGCTCGCGGCTGCTGCTCAATTGCGCCGAGGGCGGGACAAATCCATTCCTGTCGTGCCGCCCCTTGAGCGAAGGAAACGGTTGGCGCGCCGACCGCCCGTTCGACTTCGAAGCAGCCAGACAGGGCCAGCACCACGACCGGGACCTGCTCATGCACACTTACGAGGACAGCTGGATTTCCCATGTGTTCAGCAACGAGCTGCGCGAGCACCACGATACGTGGCTCGGCGGTTCGCGGCGCAAGGTCGCGATGCTGGTGCTGCGCGACCCGTTCAATCTGTTCGCCAGCCGGCGCAAGATGGGCTGCGGCCTTCCGCCGGATATCGCCCGCGGCATTTGGAAGCAGCACGCCCGCGAAGCGCTTGGTGCCACGCGGTACCTTCCCGCGAACAAGCTCGTCGTGCTCTACAATGCCTGGAAAGACGACCGCTCATATCGCGAAGGCATTGCCCAAGAGCTCGGCTTGCGTTTCTCGGACGAAGCGGTTGACCGCGTTCCGGTTTGCGGCGGCGGAAGCTCCTTCGACGGTACCGAATTCGACGGCAATGCTGCGGCTATGGCGACCGGCAGAAGATGGGTCCACTTCGCACAGGATGAGCGGTTCTCGCGATTTTTCGACAGGGAAATGGCTTCACTGAGCGAACAGCTTTTCGATATGGCCCCTCCCTCGGCGTTGCAAGTGGCGCAAGCGTGAGGTGAGGCGGCCTGACGTGGCCGTTCGTTCGTTCGACGAACCGCGGTGGCTGGCCCTTCCAGCCTCGCCATTGCCGCCGTCGGTGCTGCCAGGTCTGAACCACAACCTGTGCTCGACCGAGGCACATGCCCTCTCCGCTTTGTCGAGAAGCTCGACCGCCTTCCAGTCGGATTGCGCGGATATGGACGGCGACGGGCGCCTCGATCTGGTGGTCGGCGTAATCGAAAACTGCGGCGACCCTAGCGCGCCAAACGGTCTTCCGGCGCTCCGCCACGGCATGCCCCGGCGGATGCGCCGCATGTACCACGCCTTCATCGCGCGCGACATGGACGGCGCCGGAGATAGGGATCTCGTCACCACCCGCGGCAACAGCGGTAGCTTCGACGGCGTGATCTGGCTCGAACAATTGCGCAGCGCCGCGCCCGTGCGTGCGTTCAGCCCCGCCCGGACGGACGAGAGCCGACCCTTGCCGCTTCCTTCGCGCGAATGGCTCGACCACTATGCCAAAGCCCACACTCTCGCGGCGCCGAACAGGCGCTAGGCTCTTGCCGGTGCTATGATGCGGGAATGCAATCGAACATCAGCCGATTGGCAGGGGCAGTGGGGAAGCGAATCGCCGCATGAACCGAGCAAAGCATCGGTTTGACTCGCGGCTGACCGTCGAAACAAGGAAGTGGCGGAGACGGAGGGATTCGCGATGAACGGGTAAGCAATTGAATTACAATGGTTACCAAAATAAGAATCTGATTCCTTACCCCCATCGATACCCCGACCTCTTAAATGCTTTTAACAAGGCACATCCGCCGATTATGGCGGGCTGGTCGGCGTAGCGCTCCCACCTCAGCGATGTCAGTAGTCGACGCGGGCTCTGACTGCGGGCCCCCGACAACGAAAGCTTTGCGCCCCAATCCTGGTCATTGAAGCTCCGCCTCAGATCTCCTGAAAGCGGACATCATTTGCGGTTAGGTGGAACCGCCAGGGCGTCGGACGACCCACAAGCGCAGATTTGGCTACTTGATTGCCATCGGTGAGCTTTCCAGTTGCAAGTGCGAGCCAGTCGCATTAGCCGCGGCGGCAATTAAGAACGATTCGCAAGAAAGCAAAAAACTCATGTACAATCGCGCGTTCCGCCTCGCCCTGCCTCCTGACATCCGCTGCCCTGCCTGCCGCGGCGCTCGCCAATGAAGCTGCCGACGGGCAGCCGGAGCGCGACTATCTCCCAAGCGAAATCGTCGTGAACGGCGAACGCGGCGGCTATGGCATCGATGACGGTTCCACCGCGACCAAGACCCCTACCCCGCTGATCGATGTGCCCCAAGGCATCAGTTTCATCACCGAGGATCAGCTCGAGGATCAATCGATCCGCCAGTTGAACGAAGCCTTGCGATACGTACCAGGCGTCAGCCTGGAAACAGGCGAGGGGCACCGCGACGAAGTGTTCATTCGCGGCCAGGAAACCACCGCCGATTTCTATCTCGACGGGCTGAGGGACGATGCGCAATATTATCGCCCGCTCTACAATATCGAGCGGGTCGAGGTGCTCAAGGGCGCGAATGCGCTGATATTCGGTCGCGGCGCCGGCGGCGGCGCGATCAACCGCGTGTCGAAATTCGCACAGACCGGCGACAGCTTCGCTGCTGCAAATGCGTCGATCGACACGTTTGGGGCCTTCGCCCTGCTGTCGGACGTAAACCAGCCGCTTTCCAATACGATTGCGGTGCGGTTGAACGGCACCTATGAGGAGTTCGACAGCCATCGCGACTTCTACGAGGGTCGCTTCATCGGCTACTCGCCCACTGTTACCGCCGGTCTCGGCCCGGCCACGCGGCTGACGGCAACCTATTCCTACGACGACGATCGGCGCGTGGTGGATCGCGGCGTCCCTTCGTTCGAAGGCGGTCCGCTACGCGGCTTCGACGACACCTTCTTCGGCGATCCCGATTTCAACCGGTCGCAGGCGGAGGTGCATATCGGACGGGTGCGTCTCGATCACGAATTCGCCCCCGGCCTCAACGCGAATGCGACCGTCCAATATGGCGATTACGACAAGATCTACGCCAATATCCTGCCCACTGGAGTGAAGGCTTCAATGGTGACGCTCGAAGGCTATCAGGATGCGACGACGCGCGAGAACCTGATCGGCCAAGCCAATCTGGTCTGGGAAGCGGACGGCGAGGGGTTCGCCTCGACGCTGTTGCTGGGGATCGAAGCCAGCCGCCAGGATACGCAGAACTCGCGCCGCGTGGTCGTCTTCGACGACAATGGCGCGCAAAGGATCACCACTCCGCTCGCCGAGAGAATCGTGGTCCCCGCATTCACGCTCTCCCCAGTGTCGCGCTCGCGCGAAAGCAAGCTGGATACCGTGTCCTTCTATTTGCAGGAGCAGCTGGAGATCGGCGATCATCTCGAGCTGGTGGCCGGGCTGCGCTGGGACCGGTTCGACCTCGACACGGTCAATCTGATCTCGAGTGCACCCGGCGACCGGGTGGACGAACGCGTCAGCCCGCGCGCGGGAATCATCGTCAAGCCCGTCGAGCGGCTGTCGCTCTATGCCAGCTACACGGAAAGCTTCCTTCCACAGGCGGGCGATCAGTTTCTGCTGATTTCCCCCGGCGACGAACGCTTCGAACCGGAGAAGTTCACCAATTACGAAGTGGGCGTCAAATGGGCGCCGTTGGAGAAGGTGCTGGTGACCGCGGCCGCCTTCCGGCTCGACCGCACTAACACCACCGCGCCCGATCCCGACAACACGGGGCTGGTGGTCCAGACCGGCGAAAGCCGGGTCGAAGGGTTCGAAATCGGTGCGGTCGGCTCGATCACCGATTTCTGGCAAGCCAATCTGGGATACACCTATCTCGATGGCGAACTGCGCACGGCTTCGGATTTCGGGGCAGCGGGTGCGAGACTGCAGCAGCTGCCGCGTCATCAGATTACCGCCTGGAACCGGTTCGACGTCACGGAGCAGTTCGGCTTCGGCGTTGGCGTCATCCATCAGAGCGATCAGTTCGCCAGCTTTTCGAACACCGTCGAGCTGCCGGGCTATTGGCGCGTCGATGCGGCGGCCTATTTTACCGTCAGCGAGCGCATCAGCCTTCAGGTGAATATCGAGAACCTGCTGGACGAAAGCTATTTTCCCAGCGCGCACGGCAACAACAATATCCAGCCCGCCGAACCCTTCAGCGCCCGGTTTGGCGTGCGGGTGGAGCTTTGAGGACGAAGATATCGGCATAGCTCGTATGGCCTGACGGGGCGCACACCTCGTCGGGCCATACGGCGCCATCTGCAGGCGCCATTCGCAGATGCCGGTGGAAGTCTGTATTCGATTTGCCTCTGCGCGCCGGTAGGGGCTAGTCCGGGATCCATGAAGACAATCGCCGCATCGCGGGCCCGGTTCTGGCTGTTGCTCGCTGGGCCGGGCAGCTGGATGCTTTATCGCTGGACCGCGTCTCCCGAGGTGTACGGTTACGGCCACGCCATCCGCGACAGCGGGGACTGGGCGGCGTGGCTGCTGATTGCGACGCTTGCCGTCACCCCCATCCGTCGCCTGTTCCCTCGGCAGCGATGGTCGGCCTCGCTGATGCGGCACAGGCGAGATCTCGGCGTGGCCAGTTTCACTTACGCGCTAGGGCACACGCTCATCTATCTGGGCACCAAGGCCGATCTGGCCGCAATCCTCGCGGATCTGCGCGCCCTGGATATTCTGGCGGGATGGCTCGCGCTGACGGTTTTCGTACCGCTCGCGACGACGTCCAACGACCTTGCGATCCGCGCGCTCAAGCGCTCATGGAAACGCCTGCACCGGCTGGTCTATCCGGCGGCGGTGCTGACCTTCCTGCATTGGGTCCTTGCGGCCTACGATCCGACCGCAGCCTATATCCACATTGCAGTTCTGGTGGCGATCGAACTCGTCAGGATCTGGCCGCGACGTCAAAGAGTGACGTAGGTGCGAAAGCGCGCGACCTCTTCCTCATCGACGTATTTGCTGATTTCCCGGTCGAACTCGGCCATGTCCTCATAGGGGCGGTATTCGAGGAATTCGCCGACCATCCGGTCGGTCATGCCGGGGATGAGCTCGATCTCTTCGCGAGTGGCGGTGTTCAGGTTGACCGGCACGAACACGCGCGTGCGAACCATGGCTGCTCCTTCCGCGTCCAAGGTCGCGAGCAGCGTCCGGTTCAGGTCCGCCACGCTGCGGTAGGGCTGCCCGGTGATGATGGCTTGAGCCAGCCCGGGAGAAACCCCGTCCAAAACCGCCAACTGCTCGGCAGTCGCCGCGTTCGCATCGAGCACCGCACCGGCATCGGTAGCGACTGCCCCAGCGCTCTCGTCCGAAACCAATCCCGCATCGGCGAGCGTATCTTGCGACGTCGTCTCGGAGGTTTCTTCTGCGCCTTTCGAACAGGCGGTGAGCGTCAGAGCGGTGCCAGCGACGGCAGCTGCGAAAATAATCCTACGCATGTAAACCCTTCTCGTTTGAAGCGGCGCTATAGCCAAGCGAAGCCAAAATTCGAAGCTCTTCTGACGGACGCATGCACGATTCATCGATTGCAAAGAGGCTGTCGTGGACGGGTTCGTAGACGGGGCGGAGTGTCAGTGGGCCGTCAAGCTAGTGCACCCGCTAATTCGAGACAATTTCCCATGCCTTGGATAGCGCTCTAGCCCGTCTTTTTGCCCAGAAAAACAGCGATATGACGACTTAATGCGCCCACCAGACGAAAACGTATGGGCAGCAATCAGCCAGTTGCCGAATTTTCGGAATTGGCAAAGCAGCCCTTCGGCAAAGCGCCCTAATCCCGGTCATAGGACCGTCTGGTCGTGACTCCCGTTAGCGGACATTCTGAACCTGGCTTGTGACACCAAGAGCCAATGAACCGATGCTCTATCAATGGTTTCGAACTCCCGCCTCCCGGACAATGGCACTTGGTCCAGGACCCGCCTCGCTCTATGAATTGGCTCGACAGAGGTCTGAGTGGGAGTAGTCGGCCAGTCCGGCCTTCCTTTCGGGTATTTGGAAAAGTAGAACGCCGAACGGGCGAAAACCTCAGAGGATGATCTTGCAGACACGGAAGGTAGAAAGGCTCACCAAGAGGAAACGGGATGGCACTCCCTACGCTCGACGTGGGGAGGTTGAGGTCGCGCTGACATCGCTGGTCTACCTGTCTCGCGAGGAGATCCTCGAAAGGCTGAAGGTACGAGACCCGACCTCACCGAACCACGTGCAATCAGAGTGCATTGTTTACTTGATCCGTGCCACTCGGAACGACAACGAAGAGCGGTACTTCAATGAACTATACCGAGAACTCATGCGACGTTTGGCGTCCGCCCTCCCCCGCATCGAGGGCGAGCGGGCCGGCGGTCCTGAGAATGTCGACGGGGCGGACGCACGGGATCGCGTGCGCGACATCTTCAGGGTCAGGCTGATGGAAGATCGTGCGGCTCCTGGATCCGCGCTCGACTACTTCGAAGTCATGTTCTCGGGCGCGGTCGCGGCGTTGCGCAAGACCTCCATGGGCCGGGCGCTACGGCAGATGGCGAGGAGGGACGCCATCGACGACGAGGAGAGCGGCGATCCATCTATCGCGGTGGAGAAGGCGGTCGGCAGCCTCGACGTCCAACAGGAGTTGCTTTCCGACGACCCAAATTACCGGTTCAAGGTCGCAAAGGCGATCAGAACGCTACCAGACAAGCAACGCAGAGTAATCGAGATGCTCCTCCAAGACATGCCCATCGATTCGATAGACGACGATGTCCTCACGATACGCAAGGTCCTTGGCGTGAAGTCGGAGAAGACCGTCCGCAACAGACGCGACGCCGCCATCGCAACCGTACGGGCGCAACTCGGGATCGGAAGCCGGAATGACTGATCAGCCCCACCATGACGCCGAGGAAATCCTGATGGCCTTCGCCGTCGAACCGGAGCACGACCGGGGCACGCTGGAACGATACCTGCGCCTCCACCCCGAACTCGCCGAGGACCTCATCGACCTGTCGATGGAGTTGCGGCTCCAGCGCGCGACCGCAGACATCTCGGCGCCCGTCGACGAGGCCTGGGTCGAGGCGTCACTGGCGGATTTTCATGCCGCGGCGCCGGCACGCGCGGCGGCGCAGGCAGCCGATCCGTTCGCCGCGGTCGCCTCCGACGAACTCGTCACCCTCAGGCGCTCGCTCAACGTCCCCAGTAGCGTCATCCAAGGCTTCCGCTCCCGGACAGTGGACATCGCCACCGTCCCGGCCGGCTTCCTCGCGGACCTGGCGCGCGGCCTTCGCACCGGGGTCGACGAGCTCAGCGCCTTCCTAGCGGGTCCGCCGAGGCTGACCCCGAGCCTCAGCTACAAGTCCGGCCACGCGCCGAGCGCGGACGGGGGCAAGGTGACCTTCGAGGCACTGCTCGAGCAGTGCAGGGTGCCGGAGGACAGGCGCAGGCAGCTGCTGAACCCGCGGGACTGAGCGGTGGACGCCATCGAACTCGCGCGGCAGCGCGCCGCTGCCTTGCACGATACGGCTGTCGCGGGTGGCGCGGACCCTTGGAATCCGATCGACATCGTCACGGCCGTTGCCACCGACAGAGGTCTCGATGTCGAGCCAGTCGAGGCGGGAAGCCCCATCTTGGCCGGCGGCCGCGCGCATTTCGATCCGAGCGACCGGGCGATCCGCCACGAGGACGCGGGCGACGCTTTTGCAAGGGCGTTCCTGATCGGTCACGAGCTTGGGCACGCCACGCTGGGCGACGACCGCGCGGAGCACATCGCCCTAGAGGTCGATCCCGCCCGTCCGGCCGAGGCGGCGCCGGTTGGGGAGGACCGGGTCGTCGACTACAGCCGGCGGCAGCGCCGCGAGGTTCAGATGGATCTCTTCGGTCGCGAGCTGATCCTTCCCCGCGCACGCGCGCGATCCCTGCATCTTGGCGGCATGACCGCGAGCCAGATAGCCGACCGGCTCGGCGCCCCCTTCGACGTCGTCGCGATGCAACTCCTCGACGTCCTGCTGCTCCCCGAGATCGAAGCCGCCCCGCCACAGCAGCCGGCGTCCCCCCCCAAGCCCCTCAACCCGGAACAGGCCGAAGCCGCCCTACATCGCGGCGCCCCCTACCTACTTGAGGCTGGACCCGGGACCGGCAAGACGCAAACGCTCGTCGGGCGCGTCGCCGAGCTGGTCGACGGCGGTGTCGATCCGCGCTCCATCCTAGTGCTCACCTTCTCGAACAAGGCCGCCGGCGAGCTCTCGGACCGGATCGCGGTGCTTCGCCCCGACGCCGCACCGGCGATGTGGATCGGCACCTTCCACGCGTTCGGGCTGGACATCGTGCGGCGGCACCATCGCCAACTAGGGTTCGCCAAGGAGCCCCGTATGATGGATCGCAGCGAGGCGATCGCCATCATGGAGCGCGAATACCTCGCCCTGAATCTTCAGCACCACCGCGATTTCATGGATCCGGCGCGCCCGCTCAAGGACATGCTCGGCGCGATGTTGCGGGCGAAGGACGAGGTCGCCGACGCCGAGCGCTTCGCCGCCCTCGCTCAGCAGATGGTGGACAACGCCGTCGACGCCGACGCCCGCAAGGCGGGGGAGCGATGCGCCGAGGTCGCGCTCGTCTACAGGAGATACGAGGAGCTGAAGCAAGCGGCCTGCGCCGTGGACTTCGGCGACCTCGTGGCACTGCCGGTCAAGCTGCTCGACGACGATCCGCAGGCGGCGGCCGCACTTCGCGCCACCTATTCGCACATCCTCGTCGACGAGTATCAGGACGTGAACCGCAGCAGCGTGCGGCTCCTCCAGAAGCTCACCGACGCCGGCAGGAACCTCTGGGCCGTGGGAGACGCGCGGCAGGCGATCTACCGATTCAGGGGTGCCTCGTCCTTCAACATGTCCCGGTTCGCGACGAACGACTTTCCGGGCGCATCGGGTGGCCGGCTTCGCGTCAACTACCGCTCGACGCCCGAGATCGTCGGCGCGTTCTCCAGGTTCGGCGAGAGCATGCAGGCAGGCACCGGCGACGCATCGCTCGACGCCTTCCGCGCGTCCATCGGGATCGCGCCCGAGCACGTCACCTTCGGTGACAACGACGATGAGGCCGACGCGCTCGCCGACGAGATCCTGCGAGTCGCACCGCAGGTGCCGTTCCGCGACCAGGCGGTGCTCTGCCCGGGGAACGATCGACTCACCCGCGTCGGCCGCGAGCTGGAGCGGCGCGGCATCCCCGTGCTCTACCTCGGCAACCTGTTCGAGCGCCCCGAGGTGAAGGATCTCCTGTCCGCCCTCTCTCTGCTGGTTGACCGACGCGCGATGGGTCTCGTCCGGAAACCGTCGCTCGAAAGGCTCGCGACGGGGCTGAGCCTCGCCGGCGCTTCGGCCGTCGTCGAGCACCTGCGCGCCACCGACGCGGGGCCGATGGCGTGGGCGTCCGCGACGACCAGGGCGCCACAGCTGGGGAAGAACGACGCCGACGCGCTTGATCGGGCCGCCGGGATGCTGGCCGGCTTCGGCATCGACGCGAGGCCCTGGACGGTGCTCGCCCAACTCCTGCTAGACCGGACGCGGACGGCCGCGCTGCTCGCCTCGGCGGATGACGTGTCGAGCCGCGCCATGGGCGTGGCGATCTGGCAGCTGATGGGCTTCCTGCGCACAGAGCGATCTGGGCCCGGCCTCCCGATCCAGCGCACGCTCGACGGGATCAGGCGCCTCGTCCAGCTCGCCGACGAGCGGGACCTCCGTCAGCTCCCGGCGGCGGCGCAGGGCATCGACGCCGTGCGACTGATGACGATCCACGGCAGCAAGGGTCTCGAGTTCCCCGCGGTGCACGTCATGGGCCTAAACAGGAACGCGATGCCGAGCACCGCGCGCAAGCCCGCCTGCCCGGTCCCGGACGGGATGATCGAGGGAGGACAGGGCGGCACCGTCGCCCTCGCCGCTGCCGACCACGCGCTTGAGCAAGAATGCCTGCTCTACGTCGCCGCATCCCGCGCGCGCGATCGGCTGCTGCTGTATTCGGCCACCAGGACGGCGACGGGGGCACGGCGCGACGCCTCCCCCTTCATCGCCCGGCTGGGCGTGGCAAACGCACGCCCGGCGATCGCGTATGCGGGACGTGAAGCCGATCGCGAGACCCTGCCACTTCCGATCCGCATAGGGCCGCCCGTGCGCATCACCACCGCGCAGCTGGACCTCTACTCCCGCTGCCCCCGCCGCTTCCTCTACACGCACGTCCTCGGCGTGGGCGGGCGGCGCACGCCGACCACGATGACGAGGATGCACGACTTGGTGCGGGGCGTGGTTAAGGAACTCGCCGCCACCGATCCCTCCGCATCCTCGATGGCCGACATGGAGGCGCTGCTCGAACTGCGCTGGTCAGAGGGTCCCCTCGCCACTGAGGAGTATCGCCTCCATCGGGAAGTCGCCACGCTCCTCCTCCGGCGCTTCGTGACGATCCGCGCGGGAGGGGCCCGCGCCGACACGGGGCCGCTGGTGGTGTCGATCGGGACCGACGAGGTGACCGCGGTCGCCGACGACGTCGTCACCGACGCGGGCCGACACGTGGCCCGCGTCGTCAGGACGGGGCACAGGTCTTCCTCCACCGGCAAGGCGCTCGCCGACGCGGCCTTCGAGATGGCCGCCGCCGCGTCGCTGCCCGGCTGCGTCGTGGAGATCATCCACCTCGGCGACGACGAGCCGACCATCGCGCTCGCCCTCGACCGCAAGGCGCTGGGCAGGAACCTGGGCAAGCTGACGGAAACGCTGGCGTCGATCGCTTCGGGCCGGTTCGAACCCGAGCGCTCCGACCGCACCTGCCCGTTTTGCCCCGCCTTCTTCACCTGCGGCCCCCTGGCCGACGGGAACCTGCAAAAAAATCTCTGACCGGAATTACCGGTTGGCCTGGCCTGCCGGGATTGACCCTTCGTGACCGACGCAGATCCGCCGAGGTCCGAAGAGGAAAAACAACACCATGTCCATCATCGACCATCTCGACATCGACGACGTCGAGGCCGCCGTTCAGGAGGGCCGCGCGCTGCGTCCCGGGCCTTACCGCGTTTCCTTTGCGCTCGACGACCTGACCTACCAGCCGATCGTCCTCGACGATCCCGTCCCCCTCGGCCGCCAGATCCTGAAGGCGGGCGGCATCAAGGACGTTGACGGCCACTCGCTCTTCGTCATCACCTCCGAAGGCGACTTCGAGGACGTCCGCGCCGACGAAGAGGTGGACCTTCGCCATCGCGCCGCCCACCGGTTCGTCGCCTTCAGCACTGACCCGCTCTACCGCGTGAAGCTCAACGACAGCCGCATCGTCTGGGGCTGTCCCTCCATCCCGGAGGCGGTGCTCCGCTCGCTCGCCGGCATCGGTGACGACGAGGCCGTATTCCTCGAGGTGCGCGGCGGCAAGGACAAGCTGATCGAGCCGGGCACCGAGGTCGACCTCGCCGCCGACGGCGTCGAGAAGTTCATCACCGCTCCGAACAAGGTCACCTACACGTTCTTCGTCAACGGCAAGCCCTACGAGACCGACAAGAAGAAGCTCACCGGAGCGCAGATCAAGACGATGGTGCCCGACTGGGATCAGACCCACGACCTCTCCCTCGAAGGCACGGGCGACGATCCCGATCGGATCATCGGCGACGACGAGACGGTCAGCCTCGACCCCAAGCACGGGGTTCGCCGCTTCTCGTCGGTCCCCAAGGCGAACTTCGGCTGATGTCGGGCATCCTCAGCATGCAGTTAGAGCAGCTGCGGGAGCGCTTCGGCGAAGCGCACGCCAACACGATGGCGAGCGGCACCACGCTCGTCACCGTGCCCGGGGTGCGCCTGCCGGAGGGGTGGTCGAGGGCCTCGACCACCATCCGCTTCCTCGTCCCGCCCGGCTACCCTTTCGCGCAGCTCGACTGCTTCTGGGCGGATGCCGACCTCGCCCTCGCCACCGGAGCGACGCCGCAGAACGCGGCGCTGAACGTCATCCCCGAAGCCCTGGAGCAGGGCATGTGGTTCTCGTGGCACCTCGCGAGCGCCTGGAACCCGAACCGCGACACCCTAGCAACGTGGATGAACGTGGTGATCGACCGCCTGAGACAGGTCCGATGAGCGGCCTGCGCTTCGCGGCGCCGACCTATTCGGCGCTGGCGTCGGGCCTGCTCGACGCCGACGGTCTCGAGAGCTGCGCCATCGGCTACGCCCACCACGATCCCGCGAGCGGTTCCTGGGTCGTCGCCGACGCCGCTCCCGTGCCGGACTACGCCTACGAACGCCGAGACTGCGTCTCGGCCGTTCTCAAGCCCGGGTTCCTGATCGACGTGGCCAATCGCAGCCGGATTACCGGCATGGCGGTCGTGGCGATCCACACCCATCCCGGTAGCCGCGGCAACCCGCACTTCTCCGCGACCGACGATGACGGGGAGGCCGAACTCGCGTCCTATCTCCACAGGCGCGGCGCCCCGGTGTCCCACGTCGCACTGGTGATCGGCCCGGAGGGCGCGCGCGCCCGCATTCTCGGCAACGACGAGGAGGTGCCCGTGTGGGAGGTGGGCGAAAAGCTCGTTCTCCACTCGCCGGTCGCGGGCGGGGCCGCCCACGGTCGTGACGACCGCCTGGTCCGCGCCTTCGGCGAACCGGGGCAGCGCCTGCTCCGCCGGCTCCGCTTCGCGGTGATCGGCGCCGGCGGCACCGGATCACTCCAATGCCAGCAGCTCGCCCACCTCGGTGTCTCGTGGATCACCGTCATCGATCCCGATATTGTGGAGGAGACGAACCTCAACCGCCTCGTGGGCTCGATCCCCTCGGACGTGGGCCGGCCCAAGGTGGAGGTCGCCTCGCGCATGATCCGCGCCATCAATCCGACCGCCACGGTGATCCCGATGCAAGCGGACATCGTGGACGAGCATGTCGCCGCCCTCTTGGCGACGTTCGACTTCATCCTCCTGTGCACGGACTCGCACGCCAGCCGCGCCGTGGTGAACCAGGCCGCCTACCAGCACCTGGTGCCCGTAATTGACATGGGCGTCAGCATCACGGTCGTGAACGGGGGGGGGTGAGCCACGTCACCGGGCGGGTGCAGATGCTCTCGCCTTGTCTCCCGTGCCTGACCTGCTGCGGCACACTCGACGCGGATGCGATCCGTCGCGAGATGCAGACGCCGGATCAGCGCGCGGCCGACCCGTACGTCCATGGCGTGCGGGAGCCGCAGCCCGCTGTCCTCTCCATCAACTCGACGGTGAGCTCGCTCGCGATGACGATGGTCCTCGGCGCGGTGACGCCAGTACCCGTCAAGCCGCGACACCAGACTTACGACGGCACCCGCGGGAGGGTCCGGGAGATGGCCGTAGCGCTGCAGCCAGACTGCGTCGTGTGCTCCCACGCGGGCGCGCTGGCGAAGGGCGCCACGTGGAGCCTACCGGTCCGACCGGACGCGAGCGGGGGACGCTGGCGATGAGCCCGCCGGCGCGGAAGGTGCGCATGGTCGGCGACGTCGAATACCGGGACCAGGCTGAGGCGAACCTTGGCCAGCCGGGTGACGCATCCCTGATCCTCCGAGGCAGGCCGCGGGCGATCGTGATGGCATGTCCCGACGGTTGCGGCGAGACGCTCGTCGTAAATCTGGACGGGCGCGCGGGGAAGGCATGGCGCTTCGACATGCGCCGCGGCGGTCTGACCCTCTTCCCCTCGGTGTGGCGGGAGGGCGGCTGCGGGAGCCACTTCATCGTTTGGCGTGGCCATATTCTGTGGTGCGGTCGTTTTGAGCGGGATAATCTCGAGCCAGACTACGACGAGGCAATCGAGCAGTTCGTCTTCGGTGCCATGGATGTCGAGAAGCCCCGAGATGCGGCTCAGCTCGCCGACGCCATCGACGAGCTGATCTGGGACGTGAACCGCGCGGCTAATCGACTGGTACGTCGCGGAGCCGCCAAGTCGTGGAAGGTGGAAGGCCGATGGGTGTTTACCCGCTTAGCCTAAGGTGCGAGCCCGCCGGCATGGGCAAGAGAACCAAGCCGGTGGGCATGCACAGCCCCACGATCATGAGCTGTTCGATCCCAGTATGAAGGTGTTCTATCCGGCTGCGGACGTGATGGACAGACGTGTCACAGCCGAGTGGTTGTGACACGCACTGAAGGGCAGCTTTTGCCCTTTGCGAACGGAAAGTGGCCAGTCCGCAACCGGCCTAGAACTTGCCATATCGAGGCATTTTTCGACCAGGGCACACAAGTTCGCCAGCCGCAGGCTCGAACTCGGCTATGTGAGCGCGGCGTGGAGAGGTTTGAAGAGCTAATCTAAAAGTCGCTTGCTATTGCAGACGACAATCTGCGCAATTGCGCGACGCAGCGTCATTCTCTCCCCGGGCAGATGAGGAGGGCTTTAGATTTTGCCATTTTAGACGCCACCGCCAGCCGGTCGATGAGGCCGCCGAACGCTGGTCGAACTTTGTTTCACTTGAAGTATTTTGGTCTGAGCCGGATCAATTACGCGACCGTTATTATCCATCCAGACCGGCCACTGCGCTCGATAGCCTGCTCGGTCCCGTGCCGCCTTGCCGAGAGTGCGACTGACCCCTGTACGGCGGCCGAAGACCCTACCTTGCGGTTTGGGCTTCTTGATACCGAAACGAAACGCGTCTTTCGGGCGAATACCTTTGAGGAGATATTTACGCGCAGCGACACTATTACCTGTTGGCTGTACTAAGACTGCGCCCTGAGGAGCCGGTTCATGGTTTTCGGCACGTTTGCGAGCCCCGGTTCCTTTGCGCTCGAGGCTGGTCACCCAACGAGGGACGAGATCGGTGAATTCCTCGATCAGCATCTCAGGTACATGAACTAACCAGTGAACATGGTTCTTCTCTCTGGCGTAAACATAATACGGAGAGACTGAGATGCCCAACTGCTTGCAGCGCGTGCGCAGCCAACGGCAGAAGCGTTGGTTTCTAAGAGCAGCGAAGTTATCATGCTTGGTTTTTGTCATGTTCCACTGAATCGTAACAGACAGATTGAGACCGACGGGAGCATTGACATTTGCTTTTGGGCAGCCCCGCCTCGATTGCTTACCACCAACTGGGAGTGCGAACCGGCACGCATGGTGAAGGGTCCGTGCTGATGCCACGGTTATGCCTCTTGAGGCCTTGGCTCTGCGGCGCACAACGGGTTGAACTATCATCTTTTCGCCGAGTTTGTTCCTGGAAGTGGATATGCGACTATTAGGATAATCGAAGCACAAATCCGAAATCGAAATGAGTAACTGTGCCATTCGAGGACAGTCTTGGTAACGCGCCCAAGAACATCGGCATCCACGTCATCGCTGACATTTGAAATCGTAAAGCTCTGGTTGCGCCGGTGACGGAAGCGAGACTCCTTTCAGAAGAGCGGGAAGGGTCGGATCTTGAAGAGGGAGGAAAAACCCAGCTTCGCGGGTCCGAACAGTAACCGACGCGGCAACGCCGCGCTGAAAGGATAAAGATATGAAAAGCTTGAACTTCATCAACATCGACCAGAACCGCGTAAACACAGTCCTGTGTGCTATCGAAGCAGAACTCGGAGCCCGCGCTACGAAGAATGGGAACAAGCCGCAAGCACTCCTGCTGGGAGGCGGGCGACTGTCCCCAACTGACGTACAAGAACTCGCCATCCTAGCGTGCCGCAAAGATTGGGATATTCTCTATGTCGCAATGGACGAAACCCAACCGTTCGAGGCGTTGGCGGCGGGTGATATCGCGTTCAGTTACTTCTCGACCGACGGTGTCTCAACCACGGCCGTTATCACCAACGGGAAGTTGTGGAAGCGAGATGATAAATCTCAGGCCCGCCTCGTCTTCGAGGGTGCAAACGGAGGCAGCGAGATTTGGATGAAGGCGAGCGGGTACTTCGCGGTGCGCGATCGCGAGGCAGCACCTGCCGAGGCAGGCTTCCGCCTCGCAAATAGCTGCATTCAGAAGCGACTGGAGCAGGCTGGGCCTACCTTTCCCGTAATCAGCTCGCTTGGCGAGGCCTTCATCGTGTACGATATGAAGACGCTCAATCGAATGATGAACGGAGAATAAGCGCAACCGAGGGGCGACTGCGGTCGCCCCTTTTTCTCGCGCTCGCGCGCGATCCCGACTTGTAGCAGGAAGTTGGAATTAGGAGGTGGAAGGGAAAAGCGGAGGCCGAGCCCGGCCCCGTGGCTTCGCCATAAACCTCCAGAAGTTGAGAATTCGTAAAGATGGGGCAAGAAACCGTGGCTTTGCCCGGTTTGGCTTAGCCGGTTCAGAGGGACGCGAACAAAACTGATCGCGTCCCCCTGAACCGGCATCCGCCTACGGCGGATGCGCCCGACGAGTTCGATATCGGGCTTTTCCTTTCACATCTTCGGATTCGATCCTCGGCTGCGAAATGCAAAGTCCGTTTGCGTGTTCGAAATTCATTTTGGATTTCCTCTTTTTGCGCCGCCGGCGTCTGGAAGCTTTTTCCTTTCACTGACGATCATCAAAATCGTCGTCGTTCCAAAGATTTCAGGTCGGTCGCTATTGCGCCGTGACCGCGTGCCCCCGCCCGGGGTCAAGCGGCGAAGGTCCGCCAGCCAGGCGGGGCCTTCCCTGGGCCGGGTTCGCGAATGCGAAGAGGTCCCTCAAAAGCGCGCCGCTGGTGCGGCTCCATTTAAGGGGGATGGTGCGTGTTGACGCCTATCGCACTGACGGATGCGGATGCAAAAAAGGGGACGGATCATCGACCCGTCCCGGGCAGCGTCATGCGATCACTTTGCGCCTAGCCTTCTCGATCACCTGCCATGCTTGGTAGCTTGAGAGTAGCTGTCGGCGCAGAGGCGGTGTACAGCGTCGAAACAGCCAATATACCCAAACCGCCTGCGCTTCGTTTCCCAAATAGCCGAGCCGACCGAGCGGCGTCGAATGGCGGCTCGACAACTGCAGCCCGGCGACACCGCCTGCGTGCTGAAGGATGTGGTGCGGAATTGCTGCAAGCTGGGCCGTGCGAAGACCCGATCGAGGGATGCTCTTCATTATTTCGGCGCGGGACGGATCATGGCTCCTCCTCGCCCGGCTGCCAAAATCCTCTGCTTGATAATAGATGAGCGCGGTCGTTTCGGGCGTGAACAGGCCCTGCAGCCGTTCGCGCATGGCGTGCGGTGGATACCCAGCTCCATAACCATGTTCGTGGCATTCAAAACTCGCTTCGTGTCGACCACGCGCCGTGATGATGAAGGCTCCAAAGCCGAACGGTACGCACGGCTCGGAAGCCGCAGGGGCTGGCTGGATGGCGAGCGCGATCATGCGCTCGGGCGGTCGGTGTCGATGGGACGTTTGCATTTCGTATCTCCGTAGAGAGTGGGCGGCCTGGAACGCCGCCCGCTCTCGTTCTGTGGGACTTTACGGAAGGCTCGAGCCTAACCCGCGAGCGCGGGCAGGTCGGCAAAGGCGAGCTGCAGCAGGTGATCGCTCAACGCTTGGGCGCCTTCGCGGCCCACGAGAGCTCCCCACTCCTGCCACCTGTCGAGCCGGTGGGAGAGCCAGGCGAACAGCCGATCACGCGCATGATCTTCCGGAAAGCTCATCGACCAGAGCACGCGGGTGAGCGGGATATTGTCACCGATCTCGATACCGGTCAGCTTGATGCCGGGCTTGCGCATGATGCTAGCGCGGACAAACCGGAACGGCAGGCCACGGGCGAAGGTTTCCTGGCTTGCCAGCACGCGTTCGCGCTCTTCCCGGGTTTCACCACGATCGAGGCCAACCCGAGGAGCCAGCACAGGCAGACCGATCGGTACAGGCGCGCATTCGACCGACCTCGTCGAGGCAAGCATGACCAGGATTGCCCTGCCCTCCAGGGTGAGCGAACCGGTGAGGCCGCCATCGGTAAGCCCTGCACCATCGAGCCAGAGGCTGTAGTGGGTATGGAGTGCCCACGCCCCCTGGAACAGATCGATAGTCTTCTCTTCGATGTGGACGACCCGCCGGTCGATTGCAGCGAGCAGCGCGAGCAGAAATTCGAGCTGATCCTCCACATCCCAGCGGCTGCTATCGGCCATCCGCAGACGACCGCGCCACAGACAGTCGCGCACGCTGTCCCACGGGTTGCCGTGCTCATCGCGCAAGAGCGGATACCCATTCTCTTCAGCCTGCAGCCAATAGCCCCACGGCAGGTTGGGATTGCGGATCGCTTCGTAGGGAATATTTTCCATCTCGATACTCCTTAACCCAAGTCGTTCTTGGTCGTGGGGGAACCGAGCTGCAGCGGCGCACCGGCCTCGCCGCCGTCGCCGCCTGCAACGGAGCTGAGCCCTGCGGCGAGTTCGCGGGTCTGTTCGAACACGTAACCCAGATCGCGATAGACCTCGCCTTCCTCTCGGTGGAGGCGCGGCTTGCTGCCTTTGGGAACGTGATCGCCAGGCATCGAGGTGGAAAACCCAAACCACCATTTGTCATCATGGCCGGCGCGGTCCGCACCTTGCGGAGCACTACGATGCATCTGGACCGGCCTTGAGTGACACACTCGGACCCTCTCCGGCCCGTCGTTCGAACACAGCTCGGCATAGTCGATCCCTCGGTGGGGGGCCTTGCCGATTGCACTTGGCACAGCGTCGTAGGTGAAGCCCCACAACGGATGTCCCGGGTCGACCGACGCATAGCCACTCAGCGTGCCATCGCCCTGCCGCAAGATTATGCAGGCAAGACCGGTCGCCGGATCCGTCCAGGCGAGCTTGTCCGGCTCCTCGCCCCAGGGTCCCGGACCGGCGGGATGACGCTCGGGAATGAGGTAAAACTGCTCGGGACGGATCTCGGTATCGCCGATGGTCAACTGCTTGGGTACAGCAACGGCTTTGTGTCCGGTGCGTGCAATGGAGCGGGTCGAGGATTTCTTCTTGGTCACGATCGTAATTCCTTCAGATATGAAAAAAGCCGCTGTCCGGGCGGACAAGCGGCTGTCTGGATGACCTGCAAATTTGCAGGGTCGGTCGGCACTTCAGGTGTAAGATGGCGGCCCGTGCCAGGGCCGCTTATCATGTCGCGGTTAGGTCATATTTTCCTCCTCTTCTTCCGCTCGAAAAAAACTCGCCGGAGTTATGCTGCTTCCGGCAAACGATAGACGGCCCCGCGCAAGCGGGCGGCACTGTGTTTTGCACGCGCCCAAGGCTTGAAAGAGTTCGTTATGAAAGTGCTTTTAGGCAGAGCGCGCAGAGCTTCTTCAGCGAGCAACATGATGGCTGTCGGCTGGTCGCAGGTAACTCTCCCATGAGCCGCGAGATGACGGATCGCGACCACCGAGGTTGCGAGCACATCCGCCAGTACCTGATCAGCAACCAGGTCCCAGCATTCTGCCTCGACGAGTTTCCCGATCGATTTGCTCGGACTAGGCTTGGACGGGATACCCGCGCCTGCGCAGTATTCGGGAAGGTGAACCCGGGCAGCCTCAACCCCGGTTGCCGCACGCAGGTCGAGGCGAAGCGGCGTGAAAGGCGAAACCTCGCGCAGCTGAGGCGGGAGTACCAGTCCGTACCGTGCCGCCGCGGAACGCAGGACAGCAAAATCCCGTGCCTCTCCGCCCCATGTGGTCACGATGGCATCCGGCTCGGTTCCGAGCGCGTCAAACAGACGAGAGACGATGGTTCGCTCATCAAGGGCGTCGCAGGTGAGAACGGTGGGCTTCGTGATCTCAGGCAAGTCCGAGTTCGGCCTGAACTCCAGTGTGAGCCAAGACGCTGCGGCGATCCGGTCGAAGGGCCAACGCGGATCCCCCTTTTCGTTCGACGATCCCTCGGCGCCGACATACCCTGCATGCGCATTGCGGTCCCAGGAGAACTCGACATCGAAAACGAACAAGGTGAGCGGCTGTCGGACTTGGCCCTCACGCTTGCGGGTGGCAAACAAATAAGCCTCGCGCTCGAGCTCGGCGATTGCTTCGTCTTTCATAATCATGATTATAATACCTCTGCCTACGCAAAGCCCCGCCAACGGGGCGGGCCTCGGAGTGGATTGTTGGGAGGGAAATAAACGTCGGACCACTGAGTATCAGCGGTGCCGCTCGCAAGCGCTTACTGTGCGCAAAACGGGCGCCGGAATGCCTTCGATCTGGAACCAGGTCTGCTCGTGTTCGACCGCAAGCGGATCAAGCTCTTTCGCCCAGAATTTCGGGGGACCTTGATGCCAGTGATATCCTCGGCCTTTGAGGCGATCCTTGGCGCTGAACGGAGCCCCCCTCGCCTCGACCATGATCGTTGTACGGTCGGCGGCTTCAAGCAGGCGCTGGAGATGAGTGCGCGACGGCCCCTTCAGCCGGCCGGTGCGGCTCTCGCGCAGGAGCCAGAATAGCGACCACACATCCTCCGCGGCCCGGTGCGCGCCGGAGAACCAACCATGCTGCATCAACAAGGCGGTCTGCGCACGTCCATCAAGGCCAAGTTTGAGCCACGGGATATCGCGCATGGAACATGCCCACGGCTTGGCGGCGATCGAAGGGTAGCGCCGCTCCAACCACGCTACTTCGAATTGGCAATTGTGAGCGACCACCAGGTCAGCACGGTCGAGCATTCCCGCAACCATCGCGTCGGGAATTTCGTGGCCGGTAAGATGCTGATTGGCGAGGCCGGTTAGCATCGTGATTTCGGGGTCCAGCGGGACGCCCGGATCTTCCTTCCAGGAGAGCGGCCCGAAGTGGCCAACAACCTCACCGTCGTCGTTCACGAAAACCATCATCAGAGCGAGTTCGATGATCTTGTCTCGATCAGGGTCGAGACCCGTAGTTTCCAGGTCGATTATGCAGACGCATTTCCCATCCGGCGGAGCGCCATTGCCAGGCATGTCGCTGAAAGGTTTTGGCACCGCACGCAGGACTCGAAAATTCTCGTCGTTTTCGAGATGCCGTGCGGTAGCGTCGTGGTCTGGGTTCAGATGATCGGTATTCATATTTATGCCTTTCGGTTCGTTGCCGAACCGGCGAGGCGGGAGCTTGAGCGTTTACACTCATTTTCCCTTCACCCTGCCGGTTCACCCGACAGGCCTCCACTCCAGTCTTTTCATCGTTCGCATGACGCCGCGCTGGCGGTCATGTTTTCCTGTTGCGGATATAAAAAAGGGGCGGCCTCTCGGCCGCCCCGCTGAATACCGTTCACGAGGACGTGCTACTCTTCGTAGTCGTATCGCGACATGTCGATGGAGCACTCTTCATCCTCCTTGCATGCGTGCGTCCCCTGCGCGCGCTCGCTTCGAACGGACGCCATGCCCAACCTGCCGAGCAGGGCATCGTGCTGAATGCGGATTTCGTCGAGCCGTGCTTCGGCGAGATCCGCGCGCGCCTTTTCGGCCGCCGCCTTTCGGGCGAGTTCTACAAGGTCCTGCGCCATCGTCTCGGCCTTACCGCCCGCCTGCACGCGAGCCTCGCGTTCGTGGTCGAGCTCGCCTTCAAGGAGAGCGATCTTCTCGCACAGCGCGGTCTCAGTCTGATCGCTGCGCTGACGCTCCCCGTCGATAGTCTTCCCGGTGAGCTCCAGCGCGACACGAACCATGTCCTCGACACCGGCGCGCAACCGCTCTTCGAGTTCTTCTCGCAGGCCAGCGGGCGCTCGCCGAACGTGCTGAATGCCCTGCGCCTCCATGCGCTTCTTCCAGTCGTTTACCTTGGCGTAGATCGACTGATTGCCTTTTGGCATACCGAGCGCGGTGGCAACGGCGTTCCCATGCACCTGGTGGAGATCGCCTCCGGCCTCTCTCAACAACCGATTGGCGATCGCATCAACAACGGGCTGGGTCTTCCAATCTTCCTTCTTGAGCATGATTTCGTATCTTTCCTGTCAGCTCCAGCGAAAGCAGCGAATGTCGCTGGGTTCGCCGGTTGATATCCTTCGTCAGCCGGATGCTCATTGCGGCCGGCACTTATCGGGAAAGATCGGCGGTTTTCTCACTCGCTCGAATGCTTGCTCTGCAGCGAAGGCAGCGAATTGGGCATTGTCGATGATGCGATGTCGGAAGGACGGGCAAAAGCCGGTACTGATAGGAAGCGAAGCGAGTACGCACGACGACCGCGCGATTACGATCTTCGTATGCTACGGCGAGCCGGATCCCGAGGATGAGGAGGATGATCGCGGTCATCGTTCGAAACCGTTTGGACGGGGAGGACCAGGTCGTCGCGATTGTTCCCGGAGACTCCGATCTTTCCTGGCAGCCGGACGGGGGGTCGAGGTCGCCGTGCGGGAAGCCATATCCGATGCCAACTCGGGAACGGCATTTTTCGACGGCATAATCGCGGGATTCACGGGCGATCGATTACCTATGGCGATGGCGGTATTGGCCCGCTCGTAGGCGTGCATCTGACGCCCAATGGCCTTGGCAAGTTGTGGGTCCTTGTTCCAAAGCGCGTGAATTCGGCTCAGCTCTCCAGGTCGCGCGTTCTCGTTATACGCAAACCTGTCCGGCCTCGCCCGTGCAACGGCGATCAGGCGCAGGAATGTCGGATCGGACCGCTGAGCTTCCCAAAAGGCTGCTGCCCATGAAGCGTTGCTTCCCAAAACCTTGAGTTCGCCCTCCTCGATCGAAGCGGCTCCAGCGACGATTGCGGCTGCGATCCATCGCCGGCGCTCGATCTGGATCGCCTCTATCGCCGCAAGATCCCGCTGGACAGCAGGGTCAAGAAGCCGATGGGGCTTGTCCCCGAAAGCCTCGACCAGAACGCGATCGTCGAGGAAACGCCAGTGAAGCCCTTCGTGGGACGCACGATAACGCGATGGCGCCAACCAGAGCTTGTCGTGGTCGATTTCATTGGCAAGCATACGCCGTGTTTCGAGCGTTGGGTCGGCCGCATTCGCGCCCAGACTGGAATTTTGCACGTCTAGAACATAGTCCGTGAGGAGTTTGCCAGTGTGCAACGGATGACCGGGTTCAACAAAGGCGCGCATGCGCTCGCCGCGCCAGTGGCGTTCGCCGTGGACGCTCGACCGGTTCCCTTTTCGATCGCCGTAGGTGTCGTGATAAGCGCGACTTGATGCGACAATGCTACGGGCCGAACCTGCGCAGGCCGATCGGAAATGCGCCTTGGCGAGTTTCTTCAACGGTCCTTTCTCGAGCGCAATCTTTAGTTCGGCTGCAATCCTTGCGAGTCCCTTTCGGATTTTCTGCGTCGAAGCGAACCGCAGGCGCATGAAGCGATGCCTAGCGAGCTTGAGCGCGTCGATCCGCGCCCTGCGCTTTTGCGACACGATCTCGATCGTCCGCAGCCGCTCGACAAAGGCGAGCTCTTCGCCATACCAGAACTTCCGGGCCTCCTCGGTCGCTTCGATCCGGTAGCGATCTTCAAGTTCGCGCCGCTCCTCATCTTCCCGCAGCGTTTTGCTCGGCGAAGATTTACCGGCAGGCGGCCCCCAGAGAAGTGCCAGCGTATCTCCTGTCTCTTCGGGGAAGACGCGAGAATCCCTGAAGGGCTTCGACACGGATTTCTCCAGCATCTTGACCTTGGCCACTTCCCTTTCATGAGACCGGCGGCGCTGAGCCCGCCGCTCGTTGACGTTATTGCCCTTCTCGACGTCCCTCATCCTGCGATAGAAATGTGCGTTGTGTTTTTCGAGATGGTCGGCGAGTTCCTTGCACTCCTCGATCTCTGCTCGTCGATCGGCGAAGCGATCACGCTCCTCATTGGTCAGCTTCTCGAACCGCGGCATCACGAATTTGCGAACCGCGAGACCGGGAGCGGCGGGCAGGTATCCGCCTTCTAGACGGTTGCCCAATTTTTTTAGCGTTGCGTTGCTGTAGGCCTTGCCTGCCGCGATGGACTGCCCTTGTGCGTGCTGCCCCGCTTCAGGAAGATAGTCGTTGGCAACAATCCGCGCACCGCTTTGGCCAGAAACGTATTTCAGCCCGACCCGCGCGAGGCTTTCATGCATCTGCTCTGCGGTATCCGACTTCATGATGCGAGGCGTGGCCAGGACTTGGACGGCCCGTTCCATCTCCCACTCCTCGCCGGACTGCTCCATATGCGCAGCGTAATTGTCCCGCTTCCAAGCCTTGTGGGCTTTCTGGGCGGCAACGATCTCGGAACGACCGAGAATCTTGCCGTTCTCGTCCGCAACCTTGATGTCCGAAAAGGTGTGATACACCCCGGTTCGATCCGCAACGAACCGGCGATTGGGTTCGGGCTCGAGACCCAAGTCGCGCTCGATGATCGCCATGGCGATCTGACCGGCTTCTTTCCACCAGTCCTGACCGAACGTGACCGGCCGGTCTTCTCCCGCCAGGAAGCTGACCACCAAGCCATGCATGTGATCGTTGTCGGTGTCGCGATGGTCGGCCCATACTGAAGGGCAGTCCTCGACGCCCATGACGCGGCAAACGACCAAACGGACATGTTCGAGTTGCTCTGGCGTCAGATGCTCGCCCTCGCGGCTGCTGACGGCTATATGCCAGAAGCGTTTCAGGCCGGCGCGCGCGCCGTAGATTGCGATCTCCTGCGACTGGCCTTCCGGATCCTCGGAGACAAGGTTGTAGGCGTGCCGTCCTTCTATCCGGTGCCCCTCGGCGCTGTCTGTGTTCACATAGTCGCCGACCGGTTTGACCTTCCCCATCACCGCAATGTCCTCGGCGCTCAACTGGATGTCGAAGATGTATCGCGCTCGCGAGAGTGACGTCGAGAAAGCGAGGTCCTGCTTCAGCTTCGGGCTGGCAACGCCATTGAGTCCGCTATCGTATCGCCAAATATTGATAACCATCAGCGGCTCTCCCGCTTCTCGACCATCGGAACCAAGCGGGACTGTTCCTGCCGCTGCGCGAGCAGGCCGCGCAGCTTGCACGCCTCATCCAGCAAGGCGCTAATGGTCGTTCTGGCGTCCTCGATTAGTTCAACCAGTTCCCCATGCCGCTGCCTCGCGAGCAAGCCTAGAAGCGCGTGCTCCGGGTCATCGTCATGGATGTCTTGTGCGCGCGCCAAATCATCGTCCAGCCGCATTTCAAGCGCGGCAAGCGCGTCGCCGAAACACTTCTCACGCGCCGCCATTGCCAGCAGTCTCGCGCCGACATCGATCGCTACGTCGCGCAAGCCCGAAGGATAGAAAATCCGATCCCGGCAATACTGTCCGACCCCTTTGTCGGGCACCTCTCGCTGGATCTGCGCTTTCTGCTCGGCGGTTACGTAAAACTTGATATAGGGACGCTTTACGGGATTCTTTGATGGGGCTGGAACCTTCCTAACGGCCATGGCCAAACCTCCCTTCGCCCGTTGCGCGGGCGTCATAAGAAACGCCGTCACGGAGCTTCAGCGACACGATGGCGAAACGTGTGGGGCACCCACACCCATCCTGTAGAAAAAACTGGCCCCGTTTCACGGATTTGCCTCCGGCAGCGGGAGCCCGATTTGGTCGAAGACAAGTTTGATGCAACGCGCGACATCGGCGCTGCGCGCCATGGCCTCGCGCGTTGCATCTGCATCGTTGGACAGATCTGTTGCCCTAGCGACGAGCTCGGCGTCGGGCGCGTCCCTCAGGGCTCCGAAAAAGTTGTTCGCAAGCGTTTCGCCTTTGCGAAACGCGCTGGAGGGAAATGCAGGGCGCCGAAGGGCGTCCGTAGGTTCGGCCTGCGCCTTATGGGAGCTGGACGGTTGCTCGGAATGAAAGGACCGCCGCGTCAGCTCTGGGGCAGACTCTGCATCAGCCCGGTAGTTCTGGGTCGCCCCAGTTCCATGAGCGTCTAATCGCACAAAGTCGGTCGCATGATCGGGAGGCGAGGCCACCGCCGCATTCTCGGCCCCTCGTTTAATGTCCGGTTTATCGCGCTTCGCCGCTAGGCGTCGACCGTACTCATCATCAACCCGCGCGCTCCAGCCGCCGTCAGCATCGCCCGGCCAACTGGAATTCATCGTCGGTTTGCTCAAGAGCCATTGCAGCACCGGAGACTGATAGCCATCGCGCGTGATATACCGGCGGTCTTTCACCCACTGCAGCCAGCGTTGGAGTTCCTCTTTCTGCTCGTCGGTAAGAGAACAGGCCGCTGCGACTCGTTCGGCTATCGCCTTCGGATTGAACCGCTTGGTCGGCTTGGCATGGATTTGTTGCGCATCTTTGAATGCGTAGGCAATGGCGCGATACGGAAAACCTGGCGAAAGAACTGGCTCGTCGGGGTCGATCGCGCTGCCTCCGAATTTTTCACGCAAGGCTTTGAGCCTAATCGCTTCCTTCTCGCCCGCCGTCTGCCTACGGCGTTGCGGCCGCTTCGGTTTCTCTTCGTTCTCTCCGGACATTCTTCTTCTCCCTAAGGTCGATGATACCTTGTAGGATGAGTTGACGAGAATGAGTAACGCGGGCACGCCAATCGCGTGGATGTGCGAAATCGGAAAAGGAAAATCACGCTCCGATCCGCAGGACGGGCCGATCCGAAGTATTCCCGCCTCACTAACCGTGACCCAAGACCCGGCCGTCCATCATATAGCGTGCGCCGCGCGAGTGGACGCTCCGTGAAGCAATACCGAGGTCAGCTAATGGGCCGACGCACGAACCGCTTCGCGGATGGGAGCTGCCGGTGAGGCGAAGGTAAACAGCGAGCGCCGCGCATGGATTGAGCAAAGTCGCACATTGGCAGAGCATTTCGGCTCCTTCAACCAAGGAGTCGAACGATGAACGAGCTTATTCCTGTTGCCCCCGCCGCGCCCCTCAGCCCGCTGCGCCAGCGCCTGATCGACGACATGAACATGCGGCACTTCAGCCGCGAGACGCAGCGCAATTATGTGCGCGATGTCGGGCGGTTCGCCACTTTTCTCGGACACCCCCCGATACCGCAACCGCCGAAGATCTGCGCCGCTTCCAGGTCGAGCAGCGCAAAGTCGGGATGCCGGTACCCACCATGAACAGCATCATCGCGGCGCTACGCTTCTTCTTTACCCACACACTTGACGGGCCCGACCTCGCCCGCCGTCTGGTGCGCATGAAGCAGATCCGCAAGCTGCCGGTGGTGCTGAGCCGCGACGAGGTGACGCGCCTGCTGAACGCGACCACCTGCCTGAAGCAACAGGCTGCGCTGTCGGTCGCCTATGGTGCGGGCCTACGCGTCGCCGAGGTCTCGATGCTCAAGGTGCGCGATATCGACAGCGAGCGGATGCTGCTGAGGGTCGAGCGCGGCAAAGGCGGGCAGTACCGCAACGCGATGCTCCCGGCGGACCTGCTGAAGCTCCTGCGTCAGTGGTGGAGACTGGGCCACGAACAGGGCGTGATGCACTCCGATGGTTGGCTGTTCCCCGGCCAGCACGCGCTGAAGCCGATCTCAACCAAGCAGCTCCACCGTGTCGTGGCCGAAGCCGCCCAGTCGACCGGAATCGCCAAGCGCGTCAGCCCGCACACGCTGCGACACAGCTTCGCAACGCACCTGCTCGAGGACGGCATCGATATCCGCATCATCCAGGCGCTGCTCGGCCATGCCAAGCTGGAGAACACCGCGTTCTACACGAGAGTGGCAACGCGCACGGTGCGTGCGGTGACCAGCCCGCTCGACAAGCTTGGCCTGTTCCTACCCGAACCGGAGGCGCCTCCCGGTTGAGCCGGTGCGCACCGGCCACGAGGTCGCCGACGTTTTCCGCGCTGCCGGCCCTGCGTACCGGACCGCCCACGCGGGACATCTGAGCTTGCATCAGCTGAAGGTCATGTCGGCGATCGAGCATTGCCGCACCGCTGCCCTTGGCGGGCACGTCGAGGCCTGCACCGACTGCGGCCATTGGCGGATCGCCTACAACTCTTGCCTTATGGGCATTTCCGGTAATGGGGAGTTGGCGGCGATCTGGTGGCTCTTTCACACATTTCGCCGCCTGCTCAACTCACCATTACGAAGTGCTCTTTAGCAATGCCATCAGCTTGTCGATCGGTTGGAACGTTCCGCGCCGCAGATGCGGTGGCACAATCGCTTCCATGGCTTCGAGCTTTTCGGTCGGATCGCCGCGCGTATAGACCTCGGTGGTCGTCAATGTAGCATGGCCGAGCCATAGCGATACTTTCCGGATGTCTTGTGTCGCCTGCAGGATGATCATCGCGCAGGTGTGCCTGAGTACATGAGGCGAGACGCGCTTTTTGGCGAGACCTTGCTGTTGGTGAGCCGCCACCGCGGCGTGCTGCTTGAGCAGATAGGCAAAGCCCCATCGGCTCAGAGGTTCACCACGGGCGCTAATGAACACTTCGGGTGTCGCCACCTTTCCGCGAATGGCGAGCCAGGTGCGCAGTGCGGTGGCCGCCGGCTTCCACAGCGGCAGCACTCGTTCCCGCCTGCCCTTACCAACAACGCGTATGCTCATCGACGATATGTCGATATCGTCGACCTTCAGACTTGTCAGTTCCGAGACGCGCAATCCTGCACACACGGCCACATGCAGCATGGCTCGGTCGCGGATGCCGTCGCGCGTAGTCGGATCCGGAGCATTGAGCAGCGCTTGCAGCTCTTCGCGCAGCAGACAGGGAACGAGACGCGTGTCCGTCTTCTTGAACGGAATCGCCAGCACGCGGCGAACTTGATCGAGCGCTGCCGGTTGCCGGTATTCGAGGAAGCGGAAGAACGACTTGGTGGCTGCCAGACGAACATTTCGCGTCACGGCGGCATTCTTGCGCTTATCCTCGAGATGCTCGAGGAAGGCGCTGACCAATCCGGAGTCGATCTGCTCCAACATCAGCTTGGATGGTTTACTCTTGAGCCTTGCAGCGGCGAACTCGAACAGTAGTTGGAAGCTCTGGGCATAGGAATCGCACGTGTGGCGGCTGGCGCCCCGCTGATGGACAAGTGTTTCGCGCATGAACGTTTCGATGAGGGGAGCGATCGGCGTCATGCTTGCGCTCCCTCTGACAAGAACGCTTCTCCCGACGCGGCTATGTCGCGCACAAGGTCAGCGGCTGCTTCCAGGCACCAGTAGGTGGAGTAGATGTTGACGTCTCCCATATACGTCGCGAGCGCGACCATATGCGCACCGCATCCGGTTCGGCTCGACGGACTGCCTTGTAGCGCCCGCATCGTGAAGGTGTGCCGCAGATCGTGCAGCCGAGGACGCAACCCCGACGTTGACCGGATGCCAACTTTGCCTACCAGCCTGTCGAAGGTTTCTTTGACTGCAATGTAGCGCAGTGGCCGGCCATGCATGTTGGCGAACACGGGATCATCTCCCGAGCCGGGTCCGCGACGATCCAGGTAACCTTGCAAGCCTGCCGCCGCCGTCTCATGCAATGGCACGAGACGGGTCTTGCGGAACTTGGTCTCGCGGATCAGCAGACCGTCGCTAGTTACATCCGTGAACGTGAGCTTGAGTGCTTCGGAGATGCGCAGCCCCGTAGCCGCGAGCAGAGCGATCAAGGTCGCGTACGTCAGCGAGCGCAGGCATCCTTGAGGTCGCAGTCGGCCGGCAGCTTCGATCAGGCGACCAATCTCTGTGCCCGAGTAAATGTGCGGCGGTCGACGCCGTTTGCGGGCGCCGAAGTGATTGGCCGGGGGCAGCTCGTGCCGAAGGTCTTCGATGCGGATATGGCGCGCGAAGCGGCAAACGGTCTTCAGTCGAGCATCGCGTTGCGCAATGGACGGTCCGAGCGCGGCCCAGTCGATGGCTGTTTGCGTGTGGACATACGCGTGCCCGCGCTCGGCCGCCCAGGCGCCAAAGCTCTTGAGCAGGTGCTCGGCATTCGACATCGCAAAGCCAGTGGCGCGGCGCAGTGCGAGATAGGTCTCGATGGTTTCCAGCATCAGAGTGCCTCCGGCCAAGGCTGCGCCACCTGCTTCAGAAGAGTGACATCGGCTTTGGCGTAGTGGGCCGTCGTGTCGATGCCCCTATGCCGGACGACCAAGCCGATCTTGTCGAGTGGTACCCAATGGCGCAGCATCTCGGTCGCTGCGGTGTGCCGCAGGGCGTGCGCACCCTTGATGGGCGTCACGACGCCAGCCCGCTTCATAATACGCCTGACCACCGACGAGACGCCGTCACCGTTCAGGAACGGACGGCTCGGCGCGATCGTGCTCAGGAACACGCGATCGCTTCGACAGCACGACGGTCGGTATTCAAGATAGGCCGCGATCGCATCCCCGACCTCCTGGGGCAGCGGCAAGCGAACCTCATGGCGCGACTTGCCCGTCACCCGCAGCGAACCCGCCTGCCACTCGATATCGATGAGACGGAGCTGCGCCACGTCGCCGGCCCGCAGGCCGAGGCGAGCCAACAGGAGTACGATGGCGCGATCGCGCCGACGCGCGCTGGCGTCACCATCGCAGGCAGCGATCAACCGGCTGAGCTGTTCGCCCGAGAGATATCGCGGCATCTCGGCAAGCTGCCAATGGGCGTAGGCCGGAACGGCATAGTCGAGACCGGCCCGGCAGTGCCCTTGAACGGCAAGGTAGCGCAAAAATGCCCGTAGGCTCGTGGTCATCTTCTCGATGGTGCCGCGCCCGCATATGCTCGCGCGCTTCATGACGTAGCCGCGGATATCGGCGGGACTCACATCGGGTCCGTTTCGAGTTCTGCCATGATACTGACTGCATCGCGCGCGTAGAGCCCTATCGTCGCATCGGATGCCCCGCGATGTTTGCTTAGCCAGGTTCTAAAGCCTGCAACCAACGGCGGTTCGACAGACCGGATCGCCGCGGCTGCGGGTTTGCACACGCTTATTTCTTCGAGGTGACGACGGAAAAGCCTTGCGCCGTAAACGGTGTGGTGATTGCGCCGCCCTCCCTTGGCGCGCGGGCATCGGCACGTTCGCAGATGCTGTTCGAACGCCTCCAAATCGATGTCGCTGACGCTTGCATCGCGCTCAGCCGTTACATGGCCGATATGAGCTGCCGCCCGCAGATAACGCACGGCCGTCTCGGCGGCGTAGCCCTGCCGTTCGAGTGCAGTGGCGAAGCCATCGAGGTATGGCCCGCACGGCCCGCTGCGCAGAAGTTCCAGCATCTTCGGCGCAGAAAAGTAGGTCTCCAACATGATCGTCTCCGTTTGTGCGCGGCCATCAATTGCCGCGCCGACGGAGGCACAGGAGTGCGCTGTTATGTAGACAAAATGCGCGGCAATTCACGGAAAAATGGCCTGGCTGGCATACCAACTCCCCATTACTGGAAATGCCCATAAGGCAAGAGTTGTAAGCGACGCGAACATGCGCGCAGTCCTCGCAGGTCTCGACATGACCCCCAAGCGCAGCGGTTCGGCACAGCTCGATCGCCGACATGACGCGCCGCTCGATGCGGCCAAGATGGCCGTCATGGGCTTGCGCATAGGCATGGCCATGGAGGCGGAAAATATCCGCCACTTCCAGATCGGAACGCATGATCGCGGCTCAGGCGGGCGGCACCACCTCAGGGGTCAAACGATCAAACGGGCCTGCGCTGCAGCGATCGTAGTCGTGGCAACCTGGGTGTAGCGCGCAGTCGTCGAGAGACTGTTGTGCCCTAACAGCACCTGGATGATGCGGATATCGACGCCGCTCTCGAGCAGATGGGTGGCGAAGCTGTGGCGCAGCGTGTGCACGCTGACCTTCTTGGTCAATCCAGCCGCCTTGGTGGCTGACCGGCAAGCCGAATGGAGCACAGTCACGTTGATCGGCCTCTCGCCCCGGCGGGGAAATAACCAGCCAGTCGGGCGCGTCAGGCGCTAATACGTCCTCAGGATATCGAGCAACTGGGCCGAGAGCATAACCGTGCGATCCCTGGCGCCCTTGCCGTGGCGAACCTGCAGCAGCATCCGGTTGCTGTCGATATCGCCGACCTTCAGGCTCACCGCCTCCGATACGCGCAGTCCCGCGGCATAGGCAGTGGTCAGCGCGGCACGCGACTTCAAGGACGGCACCGCTTCAAGAAAGCGTACCACCTCGTCAGGGCTCAAGATCGCCGGCAGCTTGCGAGGCGTGCGCGCATAGGCGATCCGCTCAGGTGTCTCGCCCCGGTTTAACGTCACGCCATAGAAAAAGCGCAATGCGCACACGGTCTGGTTCAGCGATGGCCAGGAAATCCCCTGCGACACGAGATAGACCTGAAATGCCCGGACATCCTCCAGCCCAACCCGATCCGGTGAGCGTCCGAAATGGCGACTGAACTTCGTGACGGCGTGAAGGTAGGAACGCTGGGTGGCGGGCGACAAGTTGCGCAACATCATGTCGTCGATCATACGGCGGCGCAGCGGACTCACCGCTGTTGTGGTATCAGCCATGGGGTGGTCTCCTGGTTGAGGGTTGGTCCAAGCAACCAAACCAACTCATCAGGAGGCCATTCCGACCAATACTCACGTCTCTCCCGCGTCAGCGGGTTCGTTCAATCCCCGTCGAGTCAGATCGTGTGGAAACCGCTCTATTCTGTTGATTCCCATCATGTTCCAATCGACGTAAGAGCCGCGCGACAGGTGATCAGCGCACGAATCCACGCCGGGACGATGCAGCGAAACCGGCATGGCTGAAACGCAGATTGAATGGACGGACGCCACTTGGAATTCAGTCGCCGGATGCTCGATCATTAGCGCCGGATGCACGAACTGCTACGGGATCGCGAAGCGGCTCCAAGCGATGCGCACTCGGCCAGAGTCGCGCCGGTCGGCAATGCAGTCAGCAAGCCGCTGACAAATTCCCATCGCGCGTTCGGCCCGCGCCAGCAGAAGCACCCCTCCGTCCGAGGTCAATCGGCCACCGTCGAATGCGGCTCAGCCGTTCAACGCCTGCATCTGGAGCGCCGCATGGCCAGTGCCCGCGGCCGCTTCGGGAGGGAAGATCCTGTCAATCCGCGAGCGATCATCGGTCGTGATCCGGACGTCCATCGCTTTCACATTTTCCTCGAGCCGCGTACGCTTCCTTGTCCCGGGAATCGGCACGATGTCCTGGCCCTGTGCCAGAAGCCACGCGAGTGCCAACTGGGCGGGAGTGCAGCCCTTCTCACGGGCCGTTGCCTCCACCTCAAACACAAGATCGAGGTTCTTCTGGAAGTTTTCCCCCTGGAAGCGCGGCCCGGTGCGGCGGTAGTCATCCTCGTCCAGGTCCTCGATACGGCGAATCTGTCCGGTAAAGAAACCTCGCCCCAGCGGGCTGTAAGGAACAAAACCGATGCCGAGTTCACGTATTGTGGGTAAAATCTCATCTTCCGGGTCGCGACTCCAGAGCGAATATTCGGTCTGAAGTTCCGAAATCGGGTAAACCGCATGCGCGCGGCGAATTTTGTCGGGTGCGGCCTCGGATAGGCCCAGATATCGGACTTTCCCCGCCTTTGACCAGTTCGGCCATCGCGCCCACCGTATCCTCGATCGGTGTGTTCGGATCGACGCGGTGCTGATAATATAGGTCGATATAGTCGACTCCGAGGCGCTTCAACGAGGCATCGCAAGACTGGCGCACGTAGTCCGCGTCTCCGCGAATACCGAGAAATTCGCCATTCTCGCCGCGCACGTTGGCGAACTTGGTCGCCAGCACTACCTCCTCACGCCGTTCCGCTATGGCTTTGCCGACTAGAACCTCGTTGGTGAAAGGGCCGTACATGTCGGCCGTGTCCAGAAAGGTGACTCCCAGATCGAGGGCGCGGTGGATCGTCGCGACCGCCTCCGTCTGGTCCACACTTCCATAAAATTCCGACATGCCCATGCAGCCCAGGCCGAGGGCAGAGACCTGAAGGCCCTGCGAGCCGAGCTTTCGAGTGGCAATTTGCATTTGCAATTCCTTATCTGTTTGGGCACGCCCACCGTCCGGGGATTATTCCCCACCAGCCCAGCCTTGACAGCGACCAAACCTGCGGGGTCGCCGTTTTCGAACCTATGGTTGAGGTCGTAATCCGTTCCGCCGACCGAGGGCATCAATCTCCAATTCGCCGGGTTCTTGTCTCCTACGTTGACCCGACAACTCACTGGAACCACCGATCGGCCGCTAGTTGTTCCAAAGAGCCAGAACAGACCGCAACGCGGTTACGAATGCCAATGGCTGGTCGAGCATCAGGTGGTGTCGGGCCTCAGGAATGGCAATTATGGGAATATTAGCGCCACCAAGTTCGCGGATGTATTCCGCCGAGTCCCTTGTGAAGAGCTGGCTACTCTCCCCATGTACGATGGCCTTGCGGCCCGGGGCGCTCACCAGGCGCTGTCCAACCGTGAGCCATTCGTCCGGTTTGTTGCTCCTCCGAAAGACCTCAGGCGAGAACTTCCAGGTCCATCCGTCGCCATCCTGACGCAGGGAGTGATATGCCATGTAGTCCAGCAGGAATGGCTCGCCGACTGACTGGGGCGGAGAAAGGATGTATCGCGTTCGTGCCGTTTGGTAGCTCGGGTAACGGTTTTTAGGCTTATCGGGGTCGCCGGAGCCAGGGCTCGACCGTCTAAGGTTCCAGTATTGCTCGAGAAGCTCGGGCCGCATGATCATCAGATCGCAGACCACCACCCCGCAAAAGGCCTCCGGCGATTGGGTCACAGCGGTCAACGCGGCTCCTGCGCCGAAACTGTGCGCGACGATTGTAGGTTTCTGGCCGCCCTCGAACAAATCCAGCGCCTCGGCCATCTCGGCGAACTCCCGTCCCCTTCCCTCCAGATCGGCTCGCCCGCGCATTTCGCTGTCGCCCATTCCCGCGAGATCGAACGCCACCACATCGTAGTCTTCCGCGAGAAACGGCGCGATGAATGCAAAGCAACGCGCATGGGCGAGGAAGCCGTGACTCATCAAAACCTTGGGCTTGGCGCGATCGCCCCAGCGGAAGTAACGTGTCCTTGCGCCGTTGATCTCGACGAAGCCTTCCTCGCGTGGAACGTTGAGAGCCGCTACGAACCATTCTGGCAGATGTGAACCATCTCCCGCCCAGACTGGATCGATGTCGGCTGAAAGAGTATCTGTTCGGACCGTCTTATTCATCAGATTATGCAGCCCTCATTGGCAAATTTGCTGGTAGCGAAGCCGCGGTAGCCATCGCGCGCCACCTCTTCGCAGCTTGCTGCGTAAATCGATACGCTGGGGAAATTGATAAGCTGTCGTTTCTTGCCGGGAATGTTCGCGCCCATGTACCAAGAGTCCGCTTCGGGGAAGAGTGTCATCGCGCCGGCCTGCGCGACCATTTCGGTCCACGCTGCCTCTGCCTGCGGATCGGCCTCGAAACGGTCGAACCCTTCATCGCGCAGCCAGACCATGAAATCGCAGATCCAGTCACCCTGAATCTCGGCGCTCGTCGGGCCGTTGGAAAAGCCCGAAGGGCTTAGCGGGCCGTAAGCGAACAGCATGTTGGGAAACCCCGATACCGCCATTCCCAGATAGGCGCGCAAGCCATCTTCCCATGCTCGCGAAAGTCCACGGCCGCCAGTCCCGGCGATGTTCATGTCGATCAACCCGCCGCGCCCGGCGTCGAAGCCGGTGGCGAAAATGATGAGGTCGCATTCGACCTCGCCGTCTTGGGTTTTGATGGCGTGCGCCTCGATGCCGGTGATCGGATTCGCCCCGAGATCGACGAGTGAAACATTGTCTTGGGCGAAAATCTCGTAATAGTCCTGTTCTAGCGAAGGGCGCTTGGTGCCGAATGGATGAGGGGGCGCGAAAGGCGCGAGTTTCTCGGCCAGGTCGGAGTCTGTGATGCGTGCGCGAACCTTGTCGCGCCAGAAATCGTACGCATGCCGATTGGCTTTGCGATCAGTAAGCAGGTCGGCGAAGTTGGCGTACCAGAACCCCAGCCCGCCGCGCTGCCAGAGGGCTTCGAAGTGGGCATTGCGCGTCGCTTCGTCGACCTCCAAAGCAGAGACTTCAAGCGACTGGGCTTCAAATCCACCGCTTGTCAGCCGGCGCTGTTCGAAAATTGCGGGGTAGCCCTGCTTTTCGCGCTCCTGAACTTTCTTGGACAGGATCTCCTGCCGCATGGGCAGGGCCAGGATAGGGGTTCTCTGGAACAGGGTCAGCGTTCGCGCACATTTCGCCGCTTCCTGGGCGACCTGCACACCGCTCGCACCCGTTCCGATCACAGCAACCTTGCGACCATTCAGATCGATGCCTTGCTGCGGCCAGTGCGCCGTATGGCACCATTCGCCTGCCAAATCCTCAATGCCCGGAATGTCGGGGATATACGGCTTCGACGCGAAACCGAGGGCGGGTAAAAGGAAGCGAGTCGATACCGATTGCCCGCCCTCAAGCTGTAGATTCCATAGTCCCGGCCCCGCATCAAAATCGGCGCTTTCGACCCTCGATCCCATCCGCATCAGCGGCCAAAGCTTCAGCGTATCGCAGACATGCCGAAAATAGGCTCTCAGCTCTTCCCACCCGGGAAAGCGCTCGCTCCAGGACCATGATCTCCATAGCTCGGGCAGCGAAAATTCGTACAACGGAACCTGAGAATCCACGCGAGCGCCAGGGTAGCGGTTCCAGTACCAGATCCCGCCCGGCTCAGCCGCCGCGTCGACAAGCACCACGTTGAACCCGGCTTCGCGCAGCTTGTGCAGGAGGTAGATGCCGCTGAAGCCGGCGCCGACAACCACGGCGTCGTAATCGGGAGGTGTGCGCTCGGTCACGCCCCGAGGACCGCCTTTTCGGCGATCGATTTCGCGGTGCCATAATCTGGTTTGCCGTTCGATGCGCGCAGGGGGGTTTTTGTCGGATGGATGGACTTTGGCGTCTTGTAGCCTGCCAATTGCTTTCGGACATGGGCCCTGACCGCGTGCTCGTCGAACAGAGTGGCGTCGGTGAGATGGACGACTGCGGTAACGGCCTGGCCCCATTTGTCGTGTGGGACGCCGACGACCAGCGCGTCACCGATGGCGGGGTGGGTCTTGAGGATCTCCTCGACCTCTTCGGGGTAAACCTTCTCGCCAGCGGTGTTGATGCATACGCTGCCACGACCCAGCAAGGTGAGGCTGCCATCGGCCTCTACGGTGCACCAGTCCCCCGGAATGGAGTAGCGCACGCCATCGATGGTACGGAACGTCTTCGCTGACTTCTCGGTATCCTTGTAATATCCGGCGGGAATTGCACCCTTGCGAGCAATAAACCCCGGCACCCCGCTTCCCGGCTCCACTTTCCGGTCCTGTTCATCGAACACATCGCAGAATTCACCGATGCCGAACTTGGCCGTATTGGTGCCTCCTTGCGCGGTGGTGACCGAGAGGCCGAAACCAAGCCCCTCAGACGCGCCGAAGCTGTCCATCAAGACCACCTGAGGAATATGCCTGCAGAGCTCGGCCTTGACCTCCTTGCTCCACATCACACCCGACGAGATTATGGTCACGAGGCTGGTGGTATCCCAGCGGCCTGGGTGTTCATCGAGCGCGCGAAGCATGGGCTTGGCAAAGGCGTCACCCACGATCGCGATGCTTTCCACCTTGTGCCTGTTAACGGTTTCCCACATTTCCACAGCATCGAATGACGGATCACCCAGCGTGACGATGGCGCCTCCCGACATAAGCGTGCCGATCGCGGTGATGAAGCCTGTCCCGTGCATAAGCGGGCAGGCGGGAAGGGTTCGCCGACCCGGTCCTTCGCTCCGGATCAGCGCGACATTTTCTTCGAGCGTTTGGGGCACCGGGCCGATCAGCTTCTGCGCATCCAGCTGCGCCTTGCGCATGTCATCATGCCGCCACATCACCCCCTTGGGCATGCCGGTAGTCCCGCCAGTATAGATGAAAAGAAGATCGCCGGGCGAACGTTCGATGCCGAGCGCCGATCCGTCGCCTTCCTGCGCAAGGGTCTCATAGGGAACCGCAAACGGCGCGATATGCGAAGCGTCGCCAATTTCCACGAAGGTGTGAACCTTGCTTAAGCGCTCCTTGAGCGCGACGATGCAGTCTCTGAACTCCGAACTGTAGACGATCACCTCGCTGTCGGAATCGTCGAAGATGTATAGAACTTCATCGGCCTGGTAGCGGTAATTGATGTTTACATGGGTCAAGCGACCCTTGAAGCAGGCCGCCATCAACTCGCCGTATTCGGGGCGGTTACGCATATAGAAAGCGACCTTGGCGCCATCATCGGCTCCGCGTTTACGCAGCGCGCGCGCAACATTGTTCGAACGCGCGGACATTTCGGGCCATGTGACCATCCGCTCACCATGGATCAGGGCCGGCGCATCCTCTGGCATGGCTGGCTCGATCGCGTCGAGAATGTCGCCGAGATTCCATTCGATCACATCAGTTCTCCTCTCCGTACGGGCTGGCGGATCTGGCGCGCTCGCCTCCCGGTAAAACTTATCAGGCGGCTTTGGTCCAGCCTTGAAGCACCGCTGCCTCGGCCCGCACCGTTTCCGGCCCGCCAAGGACCTGTCGGTCGAACCCGATCCGCTTGAAGAAGTAGTGCAGGCCAAGCAGATCGGTGAAGCCCATTCCGCCATGTACTTCGGTGGACGTGCGGGCGACGAATCGATGAACTTCGGCCGTGTGGGACTTCGCTTGGCAGGCGACCAGCGATGCCTCATTCGGCATCGCGTCGAAGGTGTGGGCGGCGAACCAGACCAGCGAACGACACGGTTCGTGCCGTGCGGCCATCTCGGCGCACATATGCTTGACCGCCTGGAAACTGCCGATGAGGCGACCAAACTGTTCGCGCTGACCGGCATAAGCGACGGCCTTCTGGATCATGGCCTCGCCCGCGCCCAGGCTGTCTGCCGCCAGGATCACACGGCCCGCATCGCGCAGCCGGGAAGTTGCAACTCCGCCATCGTCAGCAAGCGGCTCCGCCTCGGCACCGTAAAAACGTAATTCCCCGACGCTTCGGGTGCGATCAATTGTGGTCAACGAGATAGTCGTCAGCCCAGATGCTTCGGCGTCGACGAGGTGTAGCCTGCCTTTTGCGTCGGCCACGATATAGGCGTCGGCGCCTTTGAAATCGAGGCAGAACAGGGCAGTGCCGGTGAGCTTTCCGGCAGCGGAGGAAACACCCGAACCGTCCCGCGTTTCTACCGTTTCGGAGATCGCGACACCGACGCGCACCTCCCCGCGCGCGATCTTGGGCAGCCAGCGCGCTTTTTGCTCCTTGCTACCCGCCTCGCGCAAGGCGATCGGTGCAAGAACCTGACTGGCGAGAAACGGTACCGGCGCGACCGCAAAGCCAAGCTGCTCCGCTACTACCGTCGCATCAAGCAAGGTCATGCCGAGGCCGCCATGTTCTTCGGGGACCAGCATTCCGCCGACTCCCAGAACGTTGAGGGCCTCCAACACCCGGTCGCTCGCCGGATTCTCCTGCTCCGCACACCAGCGAACGTGGTCGAGCGGGCAGGTGTCCCGAAGGCAGTGCGCAACCGCGTCACGCAGCATCTGCTGATCCTGCGAAAGTCCGAAGTCCATCAGTTTGCTCCCTGCGCCTGGTGTGCGGGGGCCGTCGTTTGCTGCCCCGCAGCCGCAATCCTTGCCGGCTTCGGCTCGCGCGGCATGTCGAGGCCGCGTTCGGCGATTATGTTCTTCTGGATCTGGGCGGTCCCGCCGCCGATGATGAGACCGAGCTGGAACATGTAGTTCCATTGCCACGCTCCTCCATCGCGTTCGCGAGGGCTGTGGTGATAAAGGATACCCATCTCGCCCATGGCGTCGATCGCCAGCGCGGAAATCTGATGGGCGAGTTCGCAGCTTTGCAACTTCACAATCAGCTTGGCCATCCCGCCCGGTTCTCCCTTCAGGCTATCGGAAAGGACGCGCATGCCGTTGTACTTCATTGCTGCCACTTCTGCCTGAAGCGCGACCAGTCGGTCGCGCAGGACCGGATTGTCGATCGCTCGCCCCTCACCGGTGCGTTCGTCCTGCATCAGCGCGATGAGCGCCTGCATCCTGTTTTCCAGCGCGTCGGGATCGCCCAGCATCCCCCGCTCGTGACCTAAAGTCGCGTTCGCGACCAGCCAACCCTGGCCCCGCTGGCCAACGATCTGGTCCACCGGGACGCGGACATCGGTAAAGAACGTCTCGTTGAACTCGGCATGGCCGGTCATCGTCTTCAGGGGGCGAACCTCGATCCCCGGCGTGTCCATCGAAAAGATCAGGTAGGAGATGCCGCCATGCTTGGGTGCGTCCGGTTCGGTCCGCACCAGGCAAAAGATCATGTCGGCCTGCCTTGCGGTGCTGGTCCAGATCTTCTGCCCGTTGATGACGAACTCGCCATTCTCGACTCGCGCGCTCGTCTTCAGGTTGGCGAGGTCGGACCCGGCGCCAGGTTCGGAATAGCCCTGGCACCAGACCACGTCGCCCTTCAAGGTGGGCTCGATCCAGCGCCGCTTCTGTTCCTCGGAGCCGAGTTCGAGCAGGGTCGGCACCAGCATCGATATTCCCTGGTTGGCGAGCCCTCCCGGCATTCTGGCCCGCGAAAACTCCTCTGCGACGATGCGCGATTCGAGGATATCCGGCTCTGCTCCGTACCCGCCGTACTCGCAAGGAATTGTCCGTGCGGTGTAGCCGTGCGCGATCAGCAGGTTTTGCCATTCGATCGCCTCGGCCGAAGGGCGGGCTGCCCGATCACCCGGAGGCGGCGCAAGATGGCGGTGCTCTTCGATGAACGCGCGCACCTCCTGGCGGAAGATATCGTATTCGGGTCCGTAGTCGAGATCCATGGCGTTTCTATCTTTCGCGAGGACGGAAAACAGGCAGCCGGAAGTCATCCCCGACCGTTTCGAATTCTACTTCCACCGGAAGGTCGAGCGCGAGATTTTCGCGATTCCAGTCGATCAGGCGCGTGGCCATGCGAACACCCTCTTCCAGTTCCACAACTGCCGCAACGAAGGGAATCTCGGCGGCAAACGCAGGATGCAGGGCCTGGTGAGTGACAGTCCACGAATACAGCGTCCCCTTGCCGCTGCTGCGTTCCCACGAATATTCAGGCGATCCGCACTTCGCGCACATATACCGGGGCAGGTGGCGGTAAAGGCCGCAATTCCCACACCGCTGGAAATAGAGGTGCCCATCCTGACAGCGTTCCCAGAACTCCTGCTCGACCGGATCCTGAGGGCGCGGCAGCGGCTTGCCAGGCACCTTCTGGCCGGAAGTCCGCATTTTCGGCGGCAGATCCTGCTCATCTTTCATGCAAACCTCCTGAGGATGGCAATGCTCCCGTCGCCGAGGTCCCCCCAGCCGGTCACAAGGCCGATCTGGGCATCTGGCACCTGTCGTTCGCCGCAATCGTGGCGCAACTGGCGCACCGCTTCGATGACATGGTTGAGGCCCCAGACGTGCGCCTCACTGAGCAAGCCGCCATGGGTATTGATCGGGTAGCGGCCACCGAGCTCGATTTGTCCGTTGGCGACGAATTCCGCCTGCCCTCCAGGCTCGCAATACCCAAGAGCTTCGAGCTGCAGCAGAACGACATAGGTGAAGCAGTCGTAGATCTGCAGGAAATCCATGTCTTCCCGGTTGACCCCGGCCATCTCGAAGGCACGCGGCGCGGCATAGGTGAGCCCGATCTTGAAGGGATCGGGCCGGGAAGGGATATCATCTGCGGGGTAAGGATGGCCTTCGGCGGTGCCGGCGATGGCCACGGGCACATGGGGCATGTCCTTCGCCCGATCGATCCGCGAAATGACGACCGCACAGGCGCCATCGGTTTCCAGACAGCAATCGTAGAGGCGAAACGGCTCGGAAATCCAGCGCGCAGCGTGATAGGTTTCGGCATCGAGCGCCCGACCATAAGTGAAGGCGCGGGGGTTCAACTGCGCGTGCCGATGGCAGGCCAGTGCGATAGCCGCCATCGCATCCGCGCCTACCCCGTATAGCTGCGAATGGCGGGTCGCCAGCCACGCATACATCTGGACCGGCAGGAACACGCCATAGGGGATATAATAGCCCTGGATGGTATTGGTCAGCGTGTTCATGTTCATCGGCCGGGTTGGCGGCGCACCGGCCTTGGGCCTGAGCGCCGAATAACCATTCCAGCCCAGCGTCACGAGGACGTGATTGCAGACGCCGCTGGCGATCGCCATCGCAGCGTTCTGCAACGCCGTCGTCGGGCTGGCGCCGCCCATGTGGACGGTGGCCGCATAGCGCAGCACGTCGATGCCGAGGTTGGCGGCCATTTCCTCCGATGTCGTGTAGATCGGCGGCGGAACCATGCCGTCGATGTCGGACGGCGTCAGCCCCGCGTCAGCGATCGCGCGGCGCGATGCCTCGAGCATCATGTCAACCGCGGTCCGTTCCGTGCCTTTCACAAAGTCCGTTTCGCCGACGCCGGTAATTGCAGCCTTGTCCGCGAAGCCGCGTGAGGGTGATGTGGTCATGCCATGCCCCGTTCAGCCGCTGTCAGGAATATGAACGGGCGCTGGCCAGGGCTGTTTCCGCCTCATCCACCAGATCGCGCATGACCTCTGCCGCTGGCCGGATCGCGTCGATCAGGCCAATTCCCTGGCCAGCAAAGCCAGGCATGATGTCCTTGCGTTCGGCCTTGATGCCCGACGCCATGACCGGCCCCGAAACCATCGACTGATACGGCATGGGAAGGGGCTCCTTGCCCGCCGCAACCCATGCATCGGCCCATTTGTTGCGGATCATTCGCGCGGGCTTGCCGGTCAGCGAACGACTGACGACCGTGTCCGCATCGCCGCTTTCGGTGATCGCTTCCTTCTGGAAGTGCTCGATCCCGGCTTCGTCCGTAGCGAGGAAGGCCGTGCCGATCCACGCACCTTCGGCCCCCAGCATCAGCGCCGCGGCGACTCCGCGACCGTCGGAAATACCGCCTGCCCCGATCACGGGCACACGATTGCCGACTGCATCGACGACCTGCGGGATCAGCGACATGGTTCCTATCGGGGAATTGTGGCCGCCGCCATCGTGACCCTGCGCCACGATCATGTCGATACCGGAATCGACCACCTGCCGAGCGTGCTTGACCTTGCCGATCACCGCCATGACCTTGGTGCCATTGGCGTGAAGACGGTCCATCCAGGGCTCAGGATTGCCGAGGCCAGCGGCATAGACCGGCACCTTCTCCTCAATCACCACTTCCATCTGCGCCTCGAAGAACTCTCTCGAGAACAGCTGGAGCCCGCTCTTGCCCATTTCCGGCGCACCCGCGGCGCGCATCGCCGCTGCAGCATCGACGTGGGGCAGATGCTCCCGCTCCATGAAATCGCGGGTGAACTCCTGGTATTCGCCTAGCAATGCCATCGGGTTGTCGGGCGCATCACCACTTTGTGGCGACGAACCCCGCCTGACCGAGGCTGGCAGAAGGGTGTCCACCCCGAACGGCTTATCGGTCATCTCGCGGGTCTGACGGATCCAGCTACGCAACTGGTCCGGCGAGCACGCCGCTGCGCCCAGAACGCCGAGCCCCCCGGCATTCGAAACGGCAGCCGCGAGCGCGGGAACGCTCGCCCCGCCCATGCCGGCGAGGAGGATCGGATATTCGATCCCGAGAATTTCGCAAATGCGGCTCTTGAGTGCCATCGTTGTCTTCCTCTCCATCCCGCGACCGTCCCGGACGCGTAGCTAAATGTGTCCCCACCGGACCTTCTGGCTCACCAGTTCCGGGCTTCTCTCCGCGAGATAGGCGGCGGACCCCGACACAAGACGGGCCATGGAGTTCCGCGCAGCTTCGCTATCGCCGGTGCGAACGGCCTCAAGAACGCGGCGCAGAAATCGCAATTGAACAGCTCGTTCCTGCGCCGAATAGCCCAGCGAGTGCGAGAATTCGCGGGTCAGCAAATGCATCGCCGAAGTCAGCAGGCCGAATAGGGGATTGCCGCTGGCCCAGCCCAAAAGGTCGTGAAAGCGGCGATTCAATTCCTCGAACCTGCTTCCTTCGACATTGCGCTCGAGCTCCTTGAGGCAATCCGCAAGGGCGCTCAGGTCGCCAGTGGTCGCTCGCTGGGCGGCGTAAGCGGCAACATCGGGCGCGATCGCTTCGCGCAGTTCGAGCAGCCCCCGCAGGTCTGCCTCCATGAAATGCAGGATAAGCGAAAGACTGTTAGCAAAATCGCCGGTTTGCGGACGTGCGACGACCGGACCGCCGCCGCGCCCCAGTTGCAGATGAATGACGCCCTGGAGTTCGAGGAAGCGCAGCGCCTCTCGCAAGGTTGCCCGGGCAACGTCATATCGCGCAAGCATTTCATCCTCGCGCGGCAACCGGTCCCCCGCAATATGGGCTCCAGCTTCGATATCGCGAACAATGTGCTGAGCGAGCGAGAGCGCGCGCTTGGTCTTCTTCGTGACATCGGCCCTCGGCCGCATCTGTCGATTAGCTCCCATCAAGAATGCTTATAAGACTTAAATCGCAACCCTGTCCACACTTCCTTCCGAAGGGTGTGGCACTGAGGGTCGAGAAATTAAAGATTATAAGGATTATTGACGACTAGGGATGGGCGGCCTACCTTTCGCCAATGCCGACGAGTAGCCACGACGAAGGATGGGACATGGAAACCGCCACGATTGAACTGGATTCGGCAGAAAAGATCGCGTCCATCCCGATCGACGAGATCGATGTTTCGCGACCAAGCCTGTTCCAGAAGGACACCATAGGTCTGTTCTTCGATCGCCTGCGGCGTGAAGACCCTGTCCACTACTGCCGGGCCAGCTACGTCGGGCCCTACTGGTCGATCACCAAGTTCGACGACATCATGGCGGTCGATACCAACCACAAGGTTTTTTCGTCGGAGGCGAAACTGGGCGGCATCGCAATCCAGGATATGCATTCCGTCGAAGGCGCGCTTGAACTCGAAATGTTCATCGCCATGGACCCGCCCAAGCACGACCAGCAGCGCAAGGCAGTCACTCCCGCGGTCGCGCCCTCCAACCTGCTGCTGCTCGAGCCGATTATTCGCGAGCGCGCAGGCGAAATTCTCGACACGCTACCCGTTGGCGAAGAATTCGACTGGGTCGACAAGGTCTCTATAGAATTAACCACGATGACCCTGGCGACCTTGTTCGATTTTCCGTGGGAAGAGCGACGCAAGCTCACACGATGGTCAGACGTGACAACGGCCGCGCCCGAAACTGGAATCGTGGAATCCTACGAGGCACGGCGAGCTGAGCTCATCGAATGCGCAATGTATTTCAAAGGCCTGTGGGAGCAGCGCATCAACGAAGAACCGAAGAACGATCTGATTTCGATGATGGCTCATTCGCCTGCGACTCAGGACATGCCCTTCCTGGAATTTCTCGGCAATCTCCTCCTGCTTATCGTTGGCGGCAACGACACCACGCGCAATTCCATCAGCGGGGGCGTCCTGGCGCTCAACCAGAACCCGGATGAATACCGCAAGCTGAACGAGGACCCTTCGCTGATCGCCAGCATGGTGCCCGAGATCATCCGCTGGCAGACCCCGCTGACCCATATGCGGCGCACTGCCGTTCAGGATTGGGAGATCGGTGGCAAGCAAATCAGGAAAGGCGACAAGGTCGTCATGTGGTACTTGTCGGGCAACCGGGACGAGACAGCGATCGACAGGGCCAGCCAGTTTATTGTCGACCGCAAGAACCCTCGTCATCACCTGTCCTTTGGTTATGGCATACATCGCTGCATGGGCAACCGCCTTGCCGAACTGCAACTGCGGATCATCTGGGAAGAGATTCACAAGCGGTTCGCGCAAGTCGAAGTAACCGGCGAGCCCGAACGCCTGTTTTCAAACCTCGTTCGGGGAATCACCAAGCTACCGGTTCGGCTGCACGCACGCTGACCGGCTGCCCCCGCGAGCAAATATACGGAGTTCAAGATGGTAAAGGTAACGTTCGTTTCCAGTAAGGGAACGCGGCGCGAGGTCGAGGTGGCCAAAGGCGAAACCGCGCGCGAAGCGGCGCTCTTCAACGATGTGCCAGGCATAGACGGCGATTGCGGCGGTGTCTGCGCCTGCGCGACATGTCACGTCCATGTCGATCCCGCGTGGATCGACAAGGTAGGTCGCCTGGCGGACGACAGTATGGAATTCGACCTCCTGCAGTTCGCCGAAGGGACGAGCGAATACAGCCGTCTTGCTTGCCAGATTCCAATAATGCCAGAGCTGGACGGCTTAGTTCTGCACGTCCCCGAGCAGCAATACTGACGGATCACTTTGAGATTTTCGATGAGGTCTCAGTAGCGGCCCCCGATGTACGGAGGCACCAGCAAAGCTCGGGCTTCTTGCAGGCCGGCTTTCAACCTACAAATTCGTAAGCGGCACCATATCCCGCGTTCTCCGGGATAGTGAGGACGTTCTTGCCGTCGCGCTCGACGATCTCAGGTAGGACCGTCACCATCTCGCGGGCTTCAGCCTGTGCAACGCAATCTTCCGCGCTCGTTGCTTCTGCCAGCAATTGCAGGTTCAGCCGGGTCGGGAAAATAACCGTTCGCTCTCCAGCTTCTCCCATTTGCAGCGCCCTGCGCGGCGAAAGCCATTCCGCGTCGACGGTTTCGTATCCGTCGCAGGCGGCAATCTGCCGGTCGGGAGCGCGGACAACGTAGAAATGGGTGTCGAAGCGCTTGTGCATGAATGCTGGCGTAACCCACCTTGCAAACTGAGTAAGCCGGTCGAGCCGCAGTCGCACGCCGGCGTCGCGCACGATGTCTAAAAATCCCTGAGTCCCTCGCTCTACCGCCTTGCGGCTTTCAAGGTCGCAGGCGCCCTCAAATGTCGTACCGTCGCTATTTTCGGCCAACAGGATTCCTGCTTCTTCATAAGCTTCACGGATGGCAGCGATCCGCAAGGTCCGTTGCGTGTGATCGAAGGAATCCCAACCACTGCAATGATCGATCCATTCAGGAACTGCATCGCCGGCTGAGGGCTTGCCACCGGGAAACACCAATGCGCCAGACGCAAAATCGATCTGGTGGTGCCGTTTTACCATGAGAACCTCGAACTTCGGATCGTCGCGCAGCAACAGCATGGTCGCGGCAGAAACCGGATCGACGGGCGTTCGCAAATTCATCCAATTCTCCTCGTGAAGCGTGCCTCTTCAAATTCCTTACGCGCCGGGATCGCTGCGGCAAAGGCTTACGGTGGTGCCGGCGGTCATACGGAGCGGCGACTGCTACCTGCCGCCCCTCATCATCGGGCGTTACGAGCCGGCTGCACCGAACGTATAGGTCAGGCCAAGCCCTCCAGAAATCTGATCTGGTGAACCAACTATTCGCACTACCGGCGAGTCGGCAGCGTCACCCACAAGTCGATCATACTTCGCGTAGCTATAGACTCCCCAACGTTTGGTGATTTGCTGCACATAGCCGAGTGTCGCCCCAACCGACAGAATCCCTCCACCCGCCGAGAACGCTGGCAGGCCGGATACCGAATCGGGAGCTACAGAGAAGTAAGCGCTGTTGTAGGTCTCGTCCGCGAAGGTAACACGAGGGCCGGCTGAAAGGAGCCAGTCGTCCCCCCGACGGGCCACGAAGTCGGCACCGATATTCCCGACCCACCCCTCGTGGCCTCCCAGGCCTTTTCGAAGCTCTGAGCGTAGCCTCACGTTTTCAGACAGATCGTATTGAAGGAACACACCCGGCTCGACCGTGAACCCCACTTTCGGGAGGTCCACGCTAACGTCCGCAGCAGACCGGCTGCCCTCAAAGTTCAGGGCGGGGCCGATGGTCAGTTGCTGAAATCTAACAAGAGGGAATCCGAAACTTTCATCCGGTGCTTCGAATTGAAAGGGATCGGTGCCGCGCGCGCGAGCGACATCGACAAGCGGACGAAAGCTCAGGTCATCGGAACCCGGATAGCTGGGCACAAGCTGACCGCCGAGCGCAATCCGCGTGCGGCGTGGTTTCTGATCATCCTGGGCAAGCGCAGGTTGAGCCGCTGCAAGGAGCAGGACTGCGGTAGCACCGCAAATAGAGACGAAGTTCATTAAAATGCTCCATAACAACATAACCCAAGATTGAGCCTGGAATATATCTGTCCAGTTGATGCCTTACAATAATCGCCGTCTTGGACCGGACGCCGAGCAACCTTATGTGAGTAGTGACCTCTATGTTTCTTAGCGCTGGGATAAGAACGGCGCCATTTTTTAACCATGAACGCGTTGAGCCAATCGGCTGCTCACCGATTTGTACTGGGTCTAAAGAAGCAGGCCCTTGCTTCCATTTGGGTTGCGTTCTCCTATCCAGGCGGTGGTCCCAAAACGGGTTTGGATCGTTTCAGCAAGAGTCTCTCCGTCACTTATCAGGTATGCGCCCGAGGCACTTGCCAAGCGCTGGCCAGTTCCGCCCTGTTCCTGCGGACTTGAAATAACGGCTGCGCTACCACCTCCAGAGAAGGACGAGACCGGCAACTGCCAGTGATGCACCAGCTAGCAGCCAAGACTGATCAACAAGCAGCGCGGAGGCAACGATCAATGCAGCGGCTACCGGCCCTTTGGCGGACTGATCTCGATGGTGGCTGGCCGCGAGCCGTTCGACACTGATCGGATCGAGTTGGACCGGCAGATAGCCAGATTTTGCGATTGAGCTCGCGTTCGCAAGTATACCGGGCAGGGACGCCGACAATCCCAGCAGTTGACGGCGGATTTTCTTCAGCCCTGACCGAGCACTGCCAAGTGAGAACCGCTCTGAGAGAAGCTCCATCATAATCGGCCGGGTTTCCTGGGCAATGTTGTACTCGGGTGCCAGCGATCGGACAAACCCTTCGGCCGTCAGCAAGGTCCGCAGAAGAATGGCTAGATCGGGCGGGAGGACCAGCTGGAAATCCCGTAACAAGTCGAATACTCGCGAGAAGATCTGCGAGAACTCGATACCGGAGAGCACCGCCCCCTTGAACTCTCCAATCAACTGATCGAGATCTAGCGCCAGTGCAGCGCGATCCACTTTAGGCTCTCCCGCCCATGCGAGAAGAACATCAGCGACCCCGCTGGTTTCCTCGCCGGCAATCGCGAGCACAAGCCGAACAATCTCGCCGCGTCTGGCCTTGGTGAGCGTCCCGACCGATCCAAAATCGATGAATCCGACATCCTGTTCGCCGATCAGGAAAACATTACCGGGATGCGGGTCGCCGTGGAATTCACCGTTCAGAATGATCATGCGCAGGACTGCGTCGGCATAGCTTTTGGCGAAACGAGCCACCTGTGGATCGCCAGAGGAGTTGGCCAGCGAAGAAGCCGGCCGGCCGTACAGGCGTTCCTGTACGTTGACCCGGAGCCCCGTTAGTTCCCAATGGATGGCCGGAGTCTTGACCCCAATGGTATCGAGATAGGCGCCAATCCGCTCGCACGCTCTGGATTCCGCAGCGAGGTCCATCTCCCAGGCGAGATTGCGGCCGAAGGTACGCAGAAACTCGGCTGGCCGGTAGCGAGCAATGTCTGGCGACCGTGCTTCCGCGATCCCGGCAAGGCGTACAAGGAGGCGCACATCAGCCTCCATCCGAGCGGCAGTGCCTGGCCGCCGAACCTTCACGATGACATCGCTTCCGTCCCGCAGTTTGGCGGAATAGGTCTGCGCTATGGAGGCGGAGGCCAAAGGCTGTTCGTCGAATTGCACAAAGTCGTTCCGCCAGTCCTCACCCCAGCTTGAAGCAAGAACGGGCTCGATATGCGCGAAAGGTACTGGCGACACCTGATCGTGCAGGGTTGAGAATGCCGTGATCCAGTTTTCGGCAAACAGATCGCTGCGCGTGGCGAGGAGCTGCCCCAGCTTTATACCCACCGGCCCGATGTCACGCAGGAACGCGACCACTGCGGCTGGGCGAAATTCGCGGGTGTCAATAACTGGGCTGGTAGAAGGAATAAACCCGAAGGCTCCCGCGAGGTTCTTGGCCCCGTGCCTTACAAGAATCTGGCCGATCTCCGCAGCGCGAGCCATACTGCTTATAGGCTTTTCAGGAAAAGAAGACATGTTTTTTTAATCTGCCTCGTTCCGTTGTTGGTCAAGATTTGCCGATACCCTCGCAAGAATGTCTCTCAATGTACGTTTCTCATCCGCGGCAATGTCGCGCCAGAGCAGGTCATGAAGCCGATCAGCGGAGCCCCTTAGTTCGGGCAGGAGGTCATCAAGCCGCTCAGTGAGAATGAGCTGCCACGCTCGCCGGTCCTTTTTGGCTCGAACCCTTTCCATTAGCCCTCTGCCACAAAGACTTGCGACCGCTTGGCCGATAGTCGCTGATTCCAGTTCCAGTTTCTTCGCTATTTCGGCCTGCGTGAGGACAGGGTCGCGAAGAAGTTGTCCGATGATCCGCCACTGTGTCTGATTGAGACCGATCCTGGCGACCCGTGCATCGTACATCCTTCGGGCTCCCCGACTGATCTCGTTCAAAAGATAGAGAATGCGGTCATCATCGGTTAATACCTTCCGCCGACGCTGAGACCGTGTCACGGTATCTGGGTTTTCGTCCATAGGACTGTGTAGTCCGATCGCCTCGGATGCCCAAACACAAACTGCTAAAACACTTTACTATATGACGCACGGCCTATAGGCGCGTGGCCCGTTCACCTCTTACTGAAGCTGCCGAAAGAGTCAGATGACCGATACCTCCAACGAACCGGAGCAGGAGGGCACAACCCCAACGAACCCGCGATCGCGACGTAGCTTGCGCGTCGTGTTAATCATTATTGGTCTTGCCGTCCTGCTTGGCGGGGGCTGGTGGTACTTCCGGCACGTTACCTACGGCCAGTACATGCAGTCGACCGACAATGCCTATGTCGCTGTCGACAGCGTCGTTATCTCTTCCAAGGTAGCGGGATACGTCGAGGAGGTCTTCGTGGGGGAGAACGAGCAGGTTGCTCGCGGCGGGGTCCTCGTACAACTGGATTTGCGGGATTATCAGGCGCAAGCTCAACAGGCACGCGCGCAGATTGCCGCGACGCTCGCCGGGGCAGACACAATCCGGTCTCAGGTTACCGAGCAGGACGCGGCCATCCGGCAGGCGCGAGCGCAGCTTGCCGGTGCCCGCGCCTCGGTCGACCTCGCGAACGACCAGGTGGCGCGGTATCGACCGTTGGCCGCCACCGGAGCCGAACCGCGGGAAAAGCTCGAACAGTATGAGGCGCAGGCGCGGCAGGCGCGCGCCGAACTCGCAGCTGCGCAGGCGGCGGTTTCTGCCGCGACGGCTCGCCGGGCGACCCTGTTCGAGCAGATTGGCCAGACCCGGGCGCAGGCCGACGCTGCGCGCGCGCAGCTAGAAACAGCCGACCTTACGGTTGAATCGACCTTGCTGCGCGCCAGCAAGGCAGGCCGGGTCGGCGATCTCTCGGTGAGGGTGGGCCAGTTCGTGCAGCCGGGTCAGCGTTTGATGACGGTGGTTCCGGTAAGCGCGATCTACGTGACCGCGAACTTCAAGGAGACGCAGGTCGGCCTGATCCGACCCGGCCAGAGCGTCCGGCTCGAGGTCGACGCCCTGCCCGACCTTGGAATTGCGGGACGTGTCGACAGCATATCGCCGGGAACGGGAGCGGAATTTTCAATCCTCCCCCCCGAGAATGCCACCGGCAATTTTACGAAGGTCGTTCAGCGGATACCCGTCCGCATAGCTATTAAGGCTCCTCTTGAAGTTCGGCGTCTGCTCGTTCCCGGCATGTCAGTCGTGGCGACCGTTGACACCCGGAATGCGGCAGGTGAACTGGAAGAAATCTCGAGCCGGACGCAATGACCGAGGGACTGGCAGCCCCTGGCACTCCCGGAAGTCCGGTCGCGGGCCGGAAAAACGCGGACGCGACCGCCTGGGTTGCTGTGGCCGCGGGCGCGCTCGGCGCCATGCTCGCGACGCTGGACATATCAATCGTCAATTCGGCTCTGCCTGTCATACAAGGTGAGATCGGTGCCACAGGCGCTGAGGGCACCTGGATCGCCACCTCCTTTCTCGTTGCCGAGATTGTCGTCATTCCTCTGAGCGCCTGGCTGGAACGCCTTTTCGGTCTGCGAACCCTCCTCATCATCGCGGTCAGCGCGTTCACCGCCTTTTCGGTGCTGTGCGGGATTGCAACCGACCTTACGACCATGATTATCGGCCGCACGGGCCAGGGCTTCATGGGCGGAGTGCTCATTCCAACGGCAATGACCATCGTCGCCAAAAGGCTGCCGCCGCATCAGCAGCCGATCGGGATGGCTTTGTTCGGCATGACCGTGATCCTCGGGCCCGTGATGGGGCCATTAATCGGCGGGTGGCTGACTGAAAATTTGAGCTGGCACTATGCCTTCTTCGTCAACGTGCCGGTTTGCGGTGTGCTGCTGCTCCTGCTGTTCGTTGGTCTGCCCCACGAGAAGCCGAAGTGGGAATATCTCACCGACGCGGATTGGGCGGGCATTCTCGGGCTCATCCTGGGGCTGGGCGGCCTCACGGTTGTCCTCGAGGAGGGCCACCGCGAGGAATGGTTCGATTCCTCGCTCATTCGCTGGCTCACGGTCATCACAATCGTCGGATTTGCCTCGCTAATCTACGGACAGGTGAAGGCACGCAAGCCGGTCTTGAAGCTGCAGCTCCTGTTCAATCGACAGTTCGCCAGCGTCGCGATCATGGCGCTCGCCCTGGGCATGGTGATGTATGGTTCGACCTACGTCATCCCGCAGTTCCTCGCGATCATTTCTGACTACAACGCGCTTCAGACTGGACTGGTCATCTTCTGGATGGGCGTCCCGGCCTTCCTGTTGATGCCTGTGCTTCCCTTGATGATCCGAAAGATCGACATTCGCATCGCCGTCGGCGCCGGCATGTTGCTGATGGCGGTCAGCTGCTTTGTCAGCACCAGCCTTACAGCCGAATCCGGGGGTGCCGTTTTCACCGAGAGCCAGCTCCTACGCGGTGTCGGCATGATCCTGTCGATGATGTTCCTGAACCAAGCGACAGTGGCTTCGGTTGCCAAGGAGGACGCTGGCGACGCTTCGGGGATTTTCAACGCGGCCCGCAATCTTGGTGGCTCTTTCGCTCTTTCAGCTCTGGCATCGTTCCAGGACCAACGAATCTGGCATCACAGCCGGCGAATGGAAGAGACGCTGAATGCGAACAGCGTTTCGCTGCAGGCCTATCTCGACGGGCTGGCGCGAAACTTCGGCGGCATGGAGGGGGCGATGGCCGTCCTGAGCCGCACCCTCCAACGCGAGGCGTTCATAATGACCTACAATGACGTCTTCCTGGTGATGGGGGTCCTGACCCTCGTGACGGTTCCGCTAGTCCTCTTCCTGAGGCCGCTTCCAAAAAATGTCTCCCTTTCGATGCACTGAGCCCAACATGATGCGCCGTTCAATACCATCGCTTCTACTCATCGCCTTGCTGGCTGGCTGTACGGCTGGGCCGGACTACGCAGGCCCTCCGAAAATATTGTCGGCGGATACGGGCCATGGGTTTGTCCGCGCTGGCGAGGACGTAGGCGTCTTGGACCCGGCCCTGGCCGAATGGTGGGTGCTGCTCGACGATCCTGAACTGACACGGCTGGTCGAAACTGCGTTGTCCGAAAATCCGTCGCTCCAGGCAGCGCAAGCGCGCATCGCGCAGGCCCGGGCATCGGTCAGGCAGGATCGGGCGGGCAGAATGCCAGCGCTGGGAACACAGGCCACCACTATTCAGGGCCGGCTTCCCGGCCTCGACATCCAAGGAGGGCCACCCCCCTCCTCACAGCAACCCGATCCGGAGGCGGGAAGCGACGACGCCCTCAGCTTTTACAATGTTGGTCTCAATGCCAACTGGGAGCTGGAGTTTGCGGGCGGCTCGCGGAGGCGTATCGAGGCCGGCAACGCGCAGGCTGCGGCAACGGTCGCCAATGCGGAGGACGCAAAGGTCCAGCTGACCGCCGAAGTTGCCAATAACTACGTCAACTTGCGGGAGGCTCAGTTCCGCGCCGACCAATACCGGACGCAGATCAAGCTGCAGGAAGAAATCCTGGCCCTGACTTATCAGCGGTATCAGCAGGGGGCGCTGCCGCTGTTCCCAGTGGGCAACGCGAACGCCGAGCTGGAGGTGCTCAAGTCCCAGTTCGCCGAGGCGGAGGCCGACATTGCGGTCCTGCTCGACGCGCTTGCCATACTGTCCGGCCGGATTCCCGGATCGACTGCCGAAGAACTCGGGACGCCGCGTGATATCCCTCTGCCACCGGAACAAGTCACTGTCGGCGAGCCGGCAAGTCTCGTGGCGCGTCGGCCCGACATCAGGGCAGCTGAGCGCACTCTCGCCGCTGCAACGGCCAGGATCGGGGTGGCCGAAGCGGCAAGGTTCCCGAAACTGTCCTTCATGGGGATTCTGGGTCTTGGCGGATCTTCCCCCGACGACATCTTCGATGTGGGTGAATTTTCGGCATTGGCGCTACCTCGCCTGGAATGGAACTTCCTCGATTTTGATAGGGTAGACGCGTCGGTCGATCGCGCCGGGGCTGTCCGCGACGAAGCTGTCGCCAACTACCGTCAAACCGTCCTCTCGGCGCTACAGGATGCCGAGCGAGCTCTGGCACGATTTGGCCAACAACGGGTCGCACTGGCAGCCCGCGCTCAGATCAAGAGCCAGGCCGATAGCGCCGCTGATCTGAATCGCCAGCGCTTTGCGGCAGGAGCGATCTCGAGGGCTGACCTCAATCGAGCGCTACGCGACCAGCAGCAGGCTTCGGCAGACCTCGCCCGGGCAAAAGGCGCCCTTACTCTGGCTTGGATCGCACTGCAGAAGTCGCTGGGCTTGGGGTGGCAAGGGCCTGTTTCGAGATCAACAGTTCCGCCGCGCTGATTAATTGATCCGGTTCACGAGAAGTAGGCGCCCCTGCCGCTGGCGACCAACTTGCCGTCGGGTCCGAGAATCTGGGTTTCCGCCACCGAAATCTGTCGCCCGATCTTCACGATCTGTCCGTGAGCAGTGAGAGGGCCTGTGGTTGCAGGACGGTGGTAATCGACGTGCAGATCGGCCGTCGCTTTCGCCGCGGAACCCCCCGCAATCAAAGTATAAAGCCCAGTGAGGTCGACCAGTGAAGCCAGGACCCCTCCATGCGCCGACCCAATCATAGGGTTCGACACGATCTCTTCGCGCCATGGCATGGTGATCGCGATTCCCTGGTCGGAGGATGTTGCAATCTCCAGCCCAAGCCATCGGTGAAACGGCGCGATATCCAGCATTTCCTGCAGGCGCTCTCGATCGATCATGGCTCCCTCGTCCCATGTGGCTGAGTCGTATCGGATGAGTGATGGCGCCCTAGGAAATCGACGATAGCGGCGGAAAAGGCATCGTTCGCATCGCCCACGACCATGTGCGTGGCATCGGCAATATCGGTGTATTCTGTATGAGGTACCAGTTGGCGCAGATGCGAAACGGCCTCTTTGGAAACAAGATCGCTCGAAGCGCCGCGGATGAGATGCAGCGGAAGTGCGAAATTCTTCGCGGCTAGGCTCAGCTGTGCCGACTGCCGGTCCTGATTGCCAGGATCGCTTCGTCTGGTAGCCGCGATATTGCGGATGAAAGCGGGGTCCCAATGCCAATAAAAGCGGCCATCCTCTTTTTGCCGCAGATAGCTTTTGAGGCCATCGCTTGCGCCGCGCCTGGCACGATGCGGCATATAGCGAGCGATCACGGCCGCCGCCTCCTGCGGTGAAGCGAAGCCGCTATCGACATGCTCTTCCATGAAGCCGATCACTCGCATCACGCCGTCGGACTCCATGCGCGGAAATATGTCGACCAAGGTTAGCGAGGCAAACGTGCCGGGTGCGAGTTCGCCTTCGGCGAGAATTCCTGCCATTCCGCCTAGCGAAGCCCCGACCAGGGCTGGGCGACGCCGCATAAGAGACGCGATGTTGACCAAGTCAGCCGCAAAATTTCGGACCTCGTAAGCGCCCTCAAGGGCCCAGTCGCTATCTCCATGCCCTCGAAGATCGACCGCAATCGTGCGAAAGCCTTCTTGAGCGAGATCGCACATTACGCGCCTCCACGCCCGCCGGGTCTGACCGCCCCCATGGGCGAGCAGGACAGGCATCGCGTTCTGGTCCCCGTAGGCTTCAGCGGCAAGACCAATTCCTGCCTCACCGTGTAAGATCATTGCTTCCGTCTGCACTAAAGCATCACCTTTTATGACTTAACGGCTCTTCCTCGACTGCGAACCGTGTATCCGGGATGGCGATCGCTTACTCGATCCACACGGCACGGTCCTAAATCGGCGGCATCTGGCTGCCCATCCGCCGTTATCCCCTCAGTCATTCAGGCACCATAGCGCGCCATGAAGGTGTCGTGAGCCGCGCGGGCGACACGCTCGCATTGGGCGACAGGCACTTTCTCATGCGAACCGAATAGGCGGTTGTCGAAAATAGACACTTTGCATAGTTCGACGAGCTGCTGTGCAGCGATTTGCTCATCCTCCACGGTCAGTTCGCCACGGCCGCACCATACACGCAGAAGCACCCTGACCTTTTCCGTCCCTCGGCGCGGACCGGCGTCCATAATCGCCGCTGTCGCGAGTGGGAAGCGTTCGAACCCCCCTACTGCAATACGACATAAATGCACGGCACTGTCGTGCCGTCCAAATAGATCAGTCAACTGATTTGCAACTACGAGCAAACCTTTTCGCGCAGACAATTCAGCCAGCCTTGGCTCGGCGATTTCGTTGCGAACACTTCTAAGGGCGTTTTCTACAGTCGCGACATAGAGAGCGCCCTTGTTTGGAAAGTGACTGTAAAGTGTAGGCTTGGCAACTTTTGCTTCTCGTGCCACCTGCTCCATGCTGGTGCCATCAAAGCCTTCCCTTACAAACACCCGGGTGGCGCCTGAGAGGATCGCCTCGTGCTTTCGGGCTTTGACGGCTCCATTCATCAGTCTGCTACCAGCCCAAATCGTTACGTTACTAATATCAGCACCCCGCGGTACGACGTTCGCAGCCGTTGACCAGCCCCGGTCGTTTGGTGGCTTGTCCGGGAATTTGCCAGCATGAACGGCAGAGATTTCCCGCTCATGCTGTACAATCGCACTATCCTGCTCCGCCGAAGCTAACATCCTACATTTACACGGCATTCCCGTAAGCTATCGGATTTCAGAATTTCGCTCCAACTGCGATTCCATAACGCCGCGGGTCTAGAGTATAGATGTTGGTAAAATTACCGGAAGATGCATCGGTCACATACAATCCGGTAATGGAATTACTATCAAAGATGTTTTGAACAAATCCCCGCAAAAACCAGCGATCATCAGCACTGTTCAGCTGAACCACGGCATTCGCTTGGACGAATGGTTCAATGCGATTGATTCTCCCGTTGAAAATGTTCCCGTACTGCTTGCCGGTTAAGGCCAGATCCATCCTGGGCACCAAAGTCATGCCGTTGCTGAGTTCGACTGTGTACTGCGCACCCATCGAAACCTTGAGGTTGGGGGCCTGAGGCAGGGTGTTGCCTTTGATATTCACCTCCACGCCCGGACTAAGAACCTGAATTCCGCTACTCTCAGGGATGGCATTTTCCAGGACGTCGCATATGCCGAATGCACCGCTGGAGGCGATATTGCCGTCAGCAGGAAACTCCTCGGGACCCCGGAGTCCCAAAGCTGCGTTGACTGCTGCGACGAACCCATCAGCAATACCGGGAGCAGGCCCCGTGACGGCGCAGTGCGCCCCATTGCTGATATCCTTGATTATCACCGCATTCGGATCCCCGCCTCCGGGATCACGCGGATTGGAGAAAAATTGATCGCCAGCGACCTCGGCGTTCAGGTAGCTGAAGTTCAAATTCACCAGCAGATTACGGTCCGGCCGCATGACAGTTTCCAGCTCTAACCCCCAAATATCGGCGTCGATTGTATCATTCACTGAAGTTCTGGCAACAATCCGGCTTAGCTGAAGTCCGCTATACTTGTAATAGAAAGCCGTGGCATTCAACTGCAGGGCCCCGTTCGCAAAGACGTTCTTGGAACCTATTTCAAATGCATCAATCGATTCGGACCCGAAGCTTTCGCTCACTTCAAAGATCGGAGAGAGTGGCGGATTTATGCCGCCCGATTTGTATCCCCTGGAATAGGAGGCGTAGACCGTATTATCTTGTGTGATCGCGAAGTCCAGAACGGCTCTTCCCGTAATGTCGTCAAAGCCGACTTCGCGAAACTGAGCCAGCTGAGGGCCAGGCTGGCCGGGGTCGGCGTCGAAAAGCCCTGAAGGGCTTACAAGAGGGGTTATTGGGCTCTCGAACGGATCGCCATTGTTCGAATAGGGATTCAGGAAACTTATCAAGGTGGTGCGTGCGGTGACATCTTTCTTGTCGTTGTTATAACGCAGGCCACCCGTAAGGGTGAGCCGATCGGTCAAGTCAATATATACTTCGCCGAAAATCCCGTAGCTATCAAGATTGGCTTCCAGAGAATTGTTCCGATACATCGAAGGCCCGAAATAGGAGGGTGGAAGCCCTCCCGACAAGGAGCCGAATGATCCCAGGATAGCGCTCGCATAATCCAGCGCAAAAGAATTAACGTAATAGCTGTTGTCGGTGGTTTTGGATTTCGCATAAATCCCACCGACCAGAAAATTGAATGGTCCATCAAAGTCGCTTGCGAGGATCAGCTCGCCACTCCAGGATTCTCGCTGTTCGGCAGAACGGTCGAAGGAGAGGGGAGTCTCGGAACAAAGCGAGTTTCCTTCGAAAGCACCACGGTTGCCGTCATCATTATCGGAAGTACATAGGGGCCCCTGCGGTCCGCCCGGAAAGAGTGCATCGACTATTGGCGAGAAATAGCCTGAAGACCCTGGAATGAATGCGGGAGCCGGAGGCGCAAGGCCAGTTGGCAGGCCATTGGCTCCGAAGAAGGCAAGTGTGTTCAATGCCGGTGCGAAGCCAGCCCGGTTCTGGATCCCGAGAAAGTAATCCTGCCGCGAATCCACCCGGGTATCCTGATACAGGCCTGTGGCAGTTAACGTCATTGCGCCAAAACTTTGTTCCAGTCGTGCCTGGATCTGCAGTTCATCCGCGAAGTAGAAAGGTGTATAGGCGGTGTTCACGGCCCTGACATCGTCGGGCTTGTCGAACCCGGCGAATGCATCAGGGCCATACAAACTCCCGAGCCCGAGCACTGCGGGAATGCCTTGAATAGCGAAGAATTCAGAGGAACTAAGCGTGGCCCCCACGGTGGAATTTGCATTGGTGATGTCGTAGTCGAGACGATTGTTAAGACAGCCCAGTACTCCCAGTGGATCTCGCTGGCAGGCCTGCTTCTGGTTCCTCAATCGCGTATCGTTCTCACGGAAGTAGTATCCCATGATATCGAAAGTTGTGTTCGGGCCGGGCTCCAAACGCAGGGACCCGCGCACAGCATACATGTCGCGATCATCGATGTCGGAACCGTCGTACAAGTTCGTGGTATAGCCATCTCGGTTCAGATATACTCCGGCCAGCCTGACGCCGATCGTATCTCCGATCGGAATGTTTACCATTCCCTCTGCTCTTATGCTGTTGAAGTTGCCATATTCGAATTCGGCTTCAGCGCCGAATCCTGACAGGTCGGGTTTTGCGGTAACCACGTTCACAACACCGGAGGTCGCGTTCCTGCCAAAGAGCGTTCCCTGGGGTCCGCGAAGGACTTCGATGCGTTCAAGGTCGAAATATTCCGTTTCGAACAATCGGGTTCCAAAGAGGGGCGATCCGTTGACATGTATGGCGGTCGCGGCGTCGCAGGTCACGCCGACGCATAAGTCGCCGATGCCGCGGATAGTGAAGGAGGCGGAGGTGAAATTGCCTTTCGAAAACGACACATTAGGCAGGGTCAACTGGAGATCGGACGCGTTTTCGATCTGCTGGCTTTCGAGCGCTTCGGCGTCGAACGCGCTGACTGCGATCGGCACCTCTTGCAAGCTCTGCGACTGGCGCTGGGCCGTCACGATAATGACGTTGCCCGTTACAACCTGCCCGTCATCGGCATCCTGGCCGGATGCAACCGGTTGAGCACTCAATACTTGTGGCAACACCAATAATGCGGCGCCCGCCAGCCAGTAGGTTTTTTTCTGCATGCTCGTTCCCCTCTCCATAGAAATTTACCCATTTTTGGGCCTGCTCCCTATTGCCCCAAAAGGGGGCAGCTCGGCGAGCTGCCCCTAGTCTGAGGAGAGGTTAAATGAGAAACAATCTCATCCGCCTCCGGGACAGAGGTTATGCTTTTCGGAAAATCTGGTAAAGTAGTTTATTGTCAGGCAAGGGAGAACGCGGAAGCGGACCAAAGTTGGGCAGTGAAAAATGCCAAGGCCGCGTTTGATCCGCGACATACGATGATACGGCAGTTTGATACCCGAGGATCGGTCTCTGGCACCCCGCTGCTTCACCGGTGCCCTCCACTGGGAAAGTTCCCCTATTCCCTCCACATGGATCCGTGGGAACGCTAAGCGATTTTCAGGCGAGTCTTGTTTATGGATTTTCACATCTCCCCCTTATTAACACTCGACAAGACCGAGATAATCCTCGCAATGCCCTTGTCAGAAGTCTGGCTGGCTATGGCATTCTTGGGCTTGGCAGCTTGTATTTACGCTACTGGCATACCCGGCGCACTCGTACCGGTTTCCTTTTCCTCGGGTGCGCTTCTAGGCGAGACGATTGCCATCGCAGCGGTCGCCGCAGGCGCGCTTTTTGGATCGGTCATCCTTTTCTGCGGGCTAGCGCGGGGAACGAGTTCTATCTCGCAGCATCGGTATGGCCGCCACATCAAGAGGTTGGATGACGCAGTTTCAAGGGGTGGGATTTTACCGATTATTGGACTTCGCCTGATTGGCATCCCGCATCTGGCCGTGACGGGAGTTTGCGCATTGGCCTCTATAAGCCTGCGGCGTTATGCCATTTCGACGCTCGTTGGAGTTCTTCCCGCGATTGCGATAGCGGCGACTGCCGGGGCTGCGCTCTAGTCGCACTGGACGATCGCCGAGCCTGAAAACCTGCGTATCAAATGCCAAACCAGGGGGCAATACACGCTGTCAGGCTGTATCGCCTCGATTCCGGCGCAGAATATCCATTTTCCACCTCGTATGAGAGGGGCGGCAGCCGCCAGGCGTCTGCTCAACCGATTCGGGACGCACAGAATGACGACAAAGCTTCTCACAGGTATTTTATCCAAGCCGGTCGCATCGAGTTCGCAAGCTCGGCTGACCCTTACCGAACGGGCATTCCAGATTGGCTTTGGGGCGATTCAATGGCCCTGGTTGCTCAAAAGCCTTTATGGCGGAACACGCCACTCCAAGTTCGCTCTCCTGGAACGACTTGGCCTTGACCCCGATGCACTTCCTCATCTTGGCAGCTGGAAGGCGGACACTCACTTCCTCCATCGCATTGTTGACCTGGCTGAAGAGCGCCAACCCGCAAATGTGGTCGAACTCGGCTCTGGAGCCACATCCCTTGTCATCGCAAGTGCGCTTAAGAAAAACGGGAAAGGGAGACTGCACAGCTACGATCAACACTTGCCGTTCGTTGGGGAAATGGCGAAATGGCTTTCAGGTTACGACTTGGATGCGGCCTTTCACCATGCACCCCTTTTTTACCGTAGCGACCGCTGGCCCGGATTATGGTATGCCCTTTCCCAGCTTCCAGATGAAATTGATCTGCTTGTAATCGATGGACCGCCTTGGTCTGTACATCCCTTTGCGCGAGGAATTGCAGACTGCCTCTTCGACAGGATTTCCCCAGGCGGCATAATAATGCTGGACGATGCTGCAAGGCCCGGTGAGCGCTTGATTGCCCGCCGGTGGCGTAGCGAGTGGCCTGAGTTCAGCTTCAACTTCGAAGGCGAAGGATCGAAAGGATTGCTCATCGGTCGCAAATCTTTCGAGAGAGGTTAAGCCGGCCAACGGTTTCGAGATACCGCCTGAAAGCTTCCGAGTTGCATGCGGATGCTTTTTTCCAGTTCCTTGCAGAAAAGGATGGTTGGCTGGTGTCCGCCGATCGTAGATTTCTGTCGGTTGAGAAGAGTGGAGACGCTGGGTGCGCTGACATGACATCACATGGCAAAGACGCTTTTTTCCACTATGCGCGGTTTTCGCGATCACAGCGCAGGCACCAAAGCCATCGCTCCCTGCTTGCTGACTTTAAGTCGCAGTAACCGGAATTCTACACGCTGCCGAGCGTGCGGGCGATCTGGTTACACCGCGACAGGGTAGCCGCGTTTGAAGGTTTCGCCCTTTCGCAGGGCTGTCCAAGCGATCCGCGCCAGCTTATTGGCCAATGCGACCACCACCGCATTGCGGTGGACGCCGCGCTCGATCATTGCCTTCAGCCAGCGCCCCAACGTTGTGTCCCTTTGCGACAGCGAAGGCAAAGCCGCTCGCGCGCCATGTATGAGCAGGGTGCGCAAATAGGTGTCACCGCGCTTTGAGATGCCGAGCAGCCGTGGCTTGCCGCCGGTGGTATGTTGTCGGGGGACCGAACCAAGCCGGGCGCCAAGATCCCGAGCTTTGGTAAAGCTGCTTGCATCGCCTACCGCCGCAATCAGCGCGGTTGCGTTCAACACCCCGATGCCGGGGATTGAAGTCAGCCTCGTGCGGCAGGATCATTGCGTGCGAGTTCGACGAACTCGCCATTCAACGCCTCGATCCTTGCGTCCAGTTCGCGCCATTCGCCGCGCAGTTCGCGTACCAGTTGCCGCAGGCGCGGTGACAATGTCGTATTCCCATCGGCCAGCATCCCATCGATACAGTTCCAGCTTGCGGCGCCCGACCGGGAAGATTGTCCCGCGCTCCAGCAGGATCGCTCGCAACTGGTTGATCTGGTTCGTGCGTTCGGCCACGAGGCGCGAGCGGTCCCGGTCGAGAGTCTGAATGTCCAGCTGCTCCTGGGTGTTGAGCCCGACGAAGCGCATCGTCGGACGCGAGGCCGCCTCGGCGATTCCTTCGGCATCGCGATCATCATTCTTCTGCGCCTTCACATACGGGCGCACGTATTCCGGCGACATGAGCCGGATCTCATCAAGAAGCTTGGCCGCAAGTCCTTCGCCTCGCTCATGCTCATCTTCTCCCTGATCTCAACCTCTCCCGCGCGCGGGATCCCCGGCGCTACTGCAATGGTCGCAGCAATTGTGTTCATTCTGGTCGTGCAGATGATTGTAGGTCGTGATTGTGTCTGGCTGCCCGACTTCATCTCCCGTCACCAGCTATCGACGGCACAGCTTTGCAAGGGGATCGGCTGGCTGCGCAAGCCGGTCTACTTCGTTGAGGGCTTCCTCAAGCCGCGGCTCGCGTTCCCTTTTTCACCGGCCATGGATCTATCTTCCGCTCTTCCTTATCCTTGGTCTCACCCTGTTTATGCCGTGCATGGAGATCGTCCCAACCTCCGGTTCGATTGCAACGGCTGTAATCGCACTTTTCGCCGCCGGTCTACTGTCGCGCGACGGCGCTCTCGTGGTCGCCTCACTTCTCCTGTTGGCCGGTATCGCTATAGCCGTTTGGCCGCTTGGGTTTGCGCCATGAGTTCGGACGGTCCTCCGAACGAGGTGCCGGCGAATGGGCATTTGCAGTCATTCTTCTCTCATTCTCTGCTTAGCGACATCTGAAATGAGGAGCCTGCTCTCCGCGCGCCGCTCATGGGTGCTGGCTCTGCTTTTCTGGTGTCGCGGCATCTTTATAGGACGTAAGTCGCCGAACTGCTGGGCGAGCGCACCGATCTGGCGGACAGCGTCGGCAAGCGCTTCGACGATTCCTACTGGATCGCCGAGGCGCCCGATATCGTCGCGCCCAATCTGGTGCATTCCGAGGCCGCGCGCAGCGCCGATCACAAGCTCTCGATCCGTTGCGAATATTACGAGGAGCGCGTCGCAACGCTGGTGACGGTGATCGCGGCCGACCGTCGGGGGTTGTTCTATCCCATCGCCGGGCGGGATCCATCTGGCGGGCGCCAACATCATCGATGCGCGCATCCACACAACCCGATCGGGCTGGGCTGTCGACAATTTCCTGATCCAGGACCCGCACGGGCGGCCGTTCCGCGAGGCGGCGCAGCTCGAGCGGATCGAACGCGCGATCGAGGATGCGCTCGCCAACCGCATCGCGCTCGAGCCGCGGCTGGCGCAGCGTCCGCTGCCGCACCACCGCTCCAAGGCCTTCGATGTCGACCCGAGGGTGGTGTTCGACAACAAGGCCTCGAACCGCTTCACCGGGATCGAGGTCAACGCCCGCGACCGCTCGGCGCTGCTCAACCGGCTGGCGCGCACGCTGTTCGAGGAGGGGCTGGTGGTCCATTCGGCGCATATCACCGCCTATGACGAGCGCGCGGTCAATACCTTCTACGTCACCGACGTCACCGGCTCGAGATCACCACCGAAGCACGGCTGACGCGGATCGAGCAGGCCCTGCTCGAAGCGGGGAGTGATGCATTACAGGCACGGTTGGAAGAAGCGTAACATCCGTTTGTCGGGCGAGTCTTGCAACTTCCATGCGCGTAGGCAAGGATACGCGTCATAAACCTAAAAAGTAAAAGTCGAAGCAGGAGAGAGAAGCCCATGAAAACCCGTTATGCATCACTGCGCGTGCTCGCCCTTCTCGGTGCGGGCGCCGCGCTCGCCCCGGCCGCCGCGATGGCGCAGGATCAGACCGACACCGATCTGATCGAGAACGCCGATGTGGTGGATTCCAACGTAATCGTCGTGACCGCGCAGGGCCGTGCGCAGGTGCTTGCCGATGTCCCGGTCGCGATCAATGCGGTTTCCGCCGAACAGCTCGAGCGTTCGGGGACCAACGACATCCGCGAACTAACCCAGGTCGCGCCCTCGCTGCTGGTCTCCTCGACCGGCAATGAAGCCAACGGCTCCGCGCGTATCCGCGGCATCGGCACCGTGGGCGACAACGCCGGGCTCGAAAGCTCGGTCGCGGTGTTCGTCGACGGGGTCTACCGCTCGCGTTCGGGCAATGCGCTGAGCGAGCTCGGCCCGCTCGACCGGATCGAGATCCTGCGCGGCCCGCAGGGTACGCTGGGCGGTCGCAATTCCTCCGCCGGCCTGATCTCGATCTACACCGCGCAGCCCGAATTCACCTTCGGCGGCCACGGCTCGATTTCCTATGGCAATTACGACGCGATCCGCGCCGAGGCCGGCATCACCGGCCCGCTCAGCGAAACCATCGCCGCGCGCATCGACGGGGTCTATTCGCGCCGCGACGGCTTCTACAACGATGTCGTCAACGACACCGACGTCAACAATCGCGACCGCTATCTGGTGCGCGCGCAATTGCTGTTCGAACCGACCGAGGACATCAGCTTCCGGCTCGTCGGCGACTATTCCAAGAAGGACGAGGCCTGCTGCGCGGCGACCTTCGTCCAGACCGATTTCGCCCCGCTCGCACGGCTGAGCGACGACATCCCGCCGCTCTCGGCCGAAGCCAAGTTCGACTATCCCGGCTCCGCCACCCCGGCGCTGACCAGCACCGCCAACCCGATCATCCCGGTCCTCCTCGCTCTCGGGCAGAACCCGATCGCGCTCAACGGCGGCACCTTCAACCGCGACATCTACGTCAGCCCGGGCCGCACCTATCAGGGCGAGACCGAGGATTTCGGCGTCTCGGGTGAATTGAACTGGAGCTTCGGCGACACGACGCTGACCTCGATCACCGGCTACCGCGAATATTCCAACTTCCAGGCCTCGGACACCGACTACACCCAGATCGACATCCTCTACCGCGCCCCGACCGAGGATGCCGGTGCGCGCGAGTTCAAGACCTTCACCCAGGAACTGCGCCTGTCCGGTTCGGCCTTCGACGACCGCGTCGAGTGGCTGGTGGGCGGTTTCTACGCCAACGAGAAGCTGCAGTCGCGCGACAATCTGCGGTTCGGGACGCAATATGGCGCCTATGCTCCGTGCCGGATCATCAATGCGATCAACACGGCATTGACCGCACCCGGGGCCACCGGGTGCATCACGGCCGGCGGCCGGGGGGCGCTGCTGGCCGCCAATGGCGGCGCGGGGGCCTTCGGACCCGCGACCCCGCTGATCTTCGCCGGGCTGGACAATCTGGCGACGCTCAACGATCTCGGCGGCACCGGCGATGTCTACAACCAGAAGAGCGAGAGCTTCGCGGTCTTCACGCACAACATCTTCCACATCACCGACAATCTCGATCTGACGCTTGGGCTTCGCTACACCAACGAGACCAAGGATTTCGACGCCACCTTCGGCAATGACAACACCGTCTGCCCGACCAACCGGGCGCTGCTTTCGCCGCTGCTGGGTACGGGTGCGGGTCCGCTGGCGGCGGGCATCATCGGCCTGTCCTGCCAGGGCAACTCGACCTCCGAACTCGACGGGATCTCGCTCGCCGACAGCCGCGACGAGAACGAGTTCACCGGCACCGCGGTGCTCAGCTACAAGCCGACCGACGACCTGCTGGTCTATGCCTCCTATTCGCGCGGCTACAAGGCGGGCGGTTTCAACCTCGACCGTTCCGCGCTGGCCGAACCGGTCTTCCTCGACGTCGACAATATCGACATCAGCCGGCTGCAGTTCGACCAGGAAACGGTCGACGCCTTCGAACTGGGCGCGAAATACTCGACCCGCGAGTTCGGCCTCAGCGTCGCCGCCTTCCGCCAGGAATTCACCAACTTCCAGTTAAACACCTTCAGCGGGACGGTCTACTTGGTGCAGAACGTCAACGCCTGCAGCGACGATCTGGGCGGCACCGACCAGGATGGCAGCGTCGCCACCGGCGCCTGCGCTGCGGACAATGTCATCCCCGGCGTTGTGGCTCAGGGGATCGAGATCGAGGGCACGCTCAACCCCTCGCCCGATTTCAACGTCACCCTGGGTCTGACCTATGCCGACACCAGCTTCGAGAACGATCTGATCGGCAATGACAGCGGCGCACCGCTCGATCCTGCGCTGCGTCTGCTGCCGGGCGACAATATGTCGAACGCGCCGGAAATCACGGTGACCAGCTCGGTGTCGTGGACCCCGCCGATCGGCAGCAGCGGGATGCGGGGACTGGTGTTTTTCAACACCCGCCTGGTCAGCGACTACAACACCGGTTCGGATCTGCTCTACGGCAAGGAACAGGACAGCTACATGATCGCCAACGGCCGGATCGGCCTGACCAATATCGCCGGCCGCTTCGCGATCGAGGGCTGGGTCCAGAACATCTTCGACAAGGACTACACCCAGGTCGCGTTCAACACGCCGTTCATCGCCGAGCAGCAGACCTATTCGGCCTTCCTCGCCGAACCGCGCACCTACGGGATCACGCTGCGCGGCGAGTTCTGACGCAGGGCCTCACAGGCACAACAGGAAAGGGGCGCTCTCGGGCGCCCCTTTTCGTTTGCGGGCTCTGCTTGTCGCGAGGCTCGCTCAGCCGCCGCGGGCGCCGAACAGCGCGCTGCCGACGCGGATATGCGTCGCGCCGAGCTGGATCGCGGTCTCGAAATCGGCGCTCATTCCCATGCTCAGGCCCATGCTGCGACCTGAAGGCTGCTCCTCCGCGAGCCCGTGATCGCGCGCCAGCTTGTCGAGCAGCGCGAAGAAGGGCGCGGACTCGATATCCTGCGGCGGCAGGCACATCAGCCCGGCGAGCGGGATATCCGCATCGCGCGCCTGCGCCAGCAGCGCGGGCAGCGCGCCGATCGGGCACCCCCCCTTCTGCTCCTCCTCGCCGACATCGACCTGGACGAAGCAGGGCACCCGGCGCCCGCTCCTGTCGAAGGCCTTGGCCAGCGCCTTGAGCAGGCTGGGCCGGTCGAGAGAATGGATGCAGTCGAACAGCATCGCGGCCTCCTCCGCCTTGTTGGATTGCAGCTGGCCGATCAGATGCAGCCGGGCATCGGGATAGCGCTCGCGAAGCGCGGGCCATTTGTCCTGCGCCTCCTGCACCCGGTTCTCGCCGAAGACGCGCTGGCCCTGTTCGAGCAACGGGAGGATGCTCTCGGCGGGATGCGTCTTGCTCACCGCGACCAGGGTCTCCCGCTAGAGGGGCGGCGGCGCCCTCTCGTCAAGTTGCGGAAATCGGTTCAGAGAAAACCCTCTCCAGCGTACTCCCTGAAGCGCTCGTGGTCGCGGACATATTCGGCGACTATATCGATCGAAGCGTGCCGGCTGTGCTCCTTCATCTTGAACAGATTGGCGTTCTGCCGCCCTGCCTCGGTCAGGAATCCGGCGCGCAGCGAATGTCCGGAGAACTTTTCGGGCGGGTAGCCGGCGGCGGCGGCCGCCTTGACCACCAGCGCCACGCCCTGCGCGCTCATCGCCTTTTCGGTGAGCCGACCCTGCGGGGTCAGCTTGCGGAACACCGGTCCCGAGGTGATCGCGGCCTTATCGAGCCAGGCCTTGTAAATGGCGGACGGGCTCGAGCCAGCGCCGGCTCCGGTGCTTGCTCTCCCGAACCAACGCTGTAGCCTGGACTTTGTGCACGACCAGATGTCGTCTGGGCGACGGTTCCGCGTGCTCAACATCGTCGGCGATGTGACCAGGGAGTGCCTGCGAGCGGTGCCAGACACATCTCGGGTTCAGGCGGTTGAGCTGGTGGGCAGTTTTTAGGACCACCACGTGTCCGAATGTTTGACCGTCTTGAGGACGCAAACCGGTCGTCCATTTGCGGTGAGCAAAAACGGTGTTAGCGTCATCGAATGGCAGACAGCATCATCCCCTGGTCGCCCTATGAAGGACGGACTCCGATTGTCTCCCGTGGCCGTAAGGCCCTCACGGCCGCATTCGCCGATCTGGTCCAATGTCGCACGGGATTCCCCTCGTACGAGTTACCCGAGATCTTCGCTGATGATGAGGATGAAGGGGAGAACGACGCTGCACGGGACCTTGTCAGGCTCAATGCCGAGCACGCGACGCGGATGTTTGTTGCCCGTCGCATCGACACCTTCGCCCGTCCGATCGTAGGCGGCGAACCCGAGGCAGTACCCGCAGACTACTGGGAGCTTGATGACCCGCTGCCCCGTTTTGCGACCGGAGCCTTCAATCTTGAACGGTGGTTTGACGCGCGGGCAGAACCGACACACCGAATCTTCGTCGATAGTCGGCAGTTCGATGAGTGGCTGGCTGGCCTCCAACCATTGGGGCCACTGACCAACCGGCAGATCGAGGAAATTGTCGATCCGCAGTTAAGGGCGGGGAGAGCCGTCACCAAGCGCAAGATGGCGGATCGCGTGTTGGCAGATGCTGGCGACGAAGACCACCTAGAGGTTCTTCCTATTCCCCCCGGCGTAGGACCGGTTTTTTTTGTCGGTAGAGGAAGTAAGCGCACTGATCGGACGCAGTCGCTCGACAATCTATCAGGACGAGAAAAACGGTATGTTCCCGAAGCTCGTCAAGCTCGGCTCCAGCACGCGGTGGTTGAAAACGGAGGTGCTGGCCTGGATCGAAGAACAGGCTGCGAAGCGCGACCGAGGCTAACGCCGCTTGCGGCGCGGACTGTTGACGATCTCCACCGCCGAGATCGCACCCTCCATGATTATATCCGCCCAACGCTGCGCGAGTTCGCGTCGACGCGCCATGTACGCTGCCCGATTATACCGCAGCTCGGTTGCACTCATGCCCTTAGGTGTATGTGCCAACATGAGGTCGATGATTAGCCGATCAGCCAGCAGACGGACGTCAGTCCCGACTTCGCGTTCGGCCTGCTCGTTCATAATGGTCGAAAAACTTGACCGCCATCCGTGTGGCACGTGCCGACCTTTGTAGCCTTCTCGATTGTAGAGATAGCCGATGGCATTTTCGCTTATCGGAGTGAGGCCTGAGCGTGCTCCCGGAAAAACCAACGGAGATCTCCCGGTAAGCCAGCGAACCCCTCGCAGTGTTTCTACCGCCTGCACCGACAATGGAACGGAGTGGGTAAATGCTTCGTCGCTGCGCAGATGCAACTCCTGCTTGATCTTCTCCGCCGGCACGGTCCACAGCGCCTCCCTGATATCGCTATCGACATCGCCCCAATCGACGCCGGTGATATCTTTCCATTCTATATTACGCACCATGCCAGGCCGTTGCGCGGTCAATGCAAGAAAGCGGGCAGCCAGTCGATTAACGGGCGAGGCGCCGGCGCGGTCGATATCCCCCATCAACGTACGGATTGCAGCTACAGTGATTAACGCTGGGTATCGCTTCGATGGCGGTAGTGGTTTCAGCGCGTCGTTGATATCGACAGCAGGGTTCTCAACCTTCGCACCTTCGGCATTGGCGTACCTGTAAACTGCAGCAACGCGTTGCTTGATGCGGCGCGAAGTTTCGATTGCGCCGCGGTTCTCGATTCTGCGCAAAATCGAAAGAAGTGTGGGCTTGTCGATTTCGGCCAGCGGCATGGCACCAAGATGCGGGAACACATCGCGCTCGAGGCTTGTGATGACATCCTCGGCATGAACCGGCTTCCAGCGTGGGAGTTGGAGCGCGTGCCACTCGCGCGCGACAACTTCGAACGATTTGGCCGAACTGCTGTCGCCTAAGAGTCGACCTCGCCTCGCAGCATGCCGGGGGTCGCGACCTTCTCGTAGGATCCTCTTCGCCTCGTCCCGCTTTTCACGTGCATCCGCCAACGAGACCTCGGGATATGCGCCCAAGGTAAGCAGCTGCTCTTTTTTGTCGAAGCGGTATTTGTATCGCCAGCTCTTGTGGCCCTTCGCCGACACATGAAGATGGAGGCCGCGACTGTCGGTTAGCTTGTAGGCCTTACCTCTCACGTCCGCAGCGCGAACTGCTTTGTCCGTAAGCATCCGATACCCCCAATCCGTAGAACCATTACCCCCAAACTACCCCAACTCACGTTTGGCTAAGGGCGGATGGAGCCGGACGGCATAGAGGTCAGAAACCCCGGAGGAGTAAAGCTTTTTAGCCCATTTCGGTCGGGATCGGATCGGCCTGGACAGGCTAGTGGCGGAGACGGAGGGATTCGAACCCTCGATACCCGGTTCGGGTATGGTTCCTTAGCAGGGAACTGGTTTCAGCCACTCACCCACGTCTCCGCGACGGACGCATCACGGCCGCGAGGGGCGCGCTATAGCCAGAGGTTCGCACCGCTTCAAGGGGCTTGGCAGGGGGATGGGCGATTAGTGTTCGCGCGGCCGATCCGATTCGTCTCGCCGCGTTTTCGATTCGGTTCATCGCTCACTCATTGCCGGCCGGCAATTGGAGGACTCTTGACGAAATGCCGATCCACGCCCGCAGGGAGGGGCGCATCATGACCAGACCCGCCAGCCTAGCCCGCCGCTTCACCGCAGTCGCCGCGACTGCCGCCGCCACGCTCGGCTTGTTCGCGAGCCCGCTTTGGGCTCAGGTCGAAACCGTCGACCCGAACGATGCCTATCAGTACCCGATCGACGGCGACCTCGAAGAAGCGCCCGGCGACCAGTCGGTCTATGCCGATCCGCAGCCGGCGGCTCCTCCCGCCGCGACCTATTCCTCCGATCCGGTCGTCGACGCCGGGCCCGCGGTGGCGCCAAGCTGGAGCGAGCCCGCAGCTGCCGAGTACGATGACGGCGCCTATTATGCCGCCCCGACCGCCCCGGCGGCCACGACCGAAGCGATCCCGCCGGTCGTCGCCAATGCCGATCAGACCTATCGCGAAGACGATCTTATCGGCGCCGCGCAGGGTGTGTTCGGCGACGGCGCCAAGGAAGTTGCCACGCTGATCCGCCGACTGCTGGCCGACCAGGGCGAGCCCAATGCCTATATCGTCGGACGCGAGGCGAGCGGTGCCTTTATCGTCGGCGCGCGCTACGGATCGGGGACGCTGTTTCACAAGGTAGAGGGCGAGCGGCCGGTTTACTGGACCGGCCCCTCGATCGGCTTCGACGCGGGCGCCAATGCGGGCAGCACCTTCGTGCTGGTCTACAATCTCTACGACAGCGAAGAATTGTACGAGCGCTATCCGGCGGGCGAAGGCCAGCTCTATGCGGTCGGGGGTGTGACCGCCTCCTATATGCGCAAGGGCGACGTGGTGCTGATCCCGATCCGCGTGGGGGCCGGGCTGCGGCTGGGGATCAACGCGGGCTATATGAAGTTCTCCAAGGAGCAGCGCTGGCTGCCCTTCTGATCGCTGGCATCGAAAGGCCGGGCTTGCCCGGGCGATAGAATAGCTGGACCGGGCGCAGGCGTTTTCCTGTTGCCGCGTTCCACCGCTACCGGCATGGACGCGGCATGCTCGAACAGCTCCAGCCCCAACCCGCCGATGCGCTGCTCGCGCTGATCAAGATGCACGAAGATGACGAGCGCGAGGACAAGATCGACCTCGGGGTCGGGGTCTATCGCACTGGCGAGGGTGCCACCCCGGTGTTCTCCGCCATCAAGGGTGCGGAGACCAATCTGCTCGAACAGCAGGTATCCAAGAGCTATCTCGGCCCCGAAGGCGATATGGGCTTCGTTCAGGCGCTGATGCCCTACATCTTCGGCGAGAACGCGACCATGGGCGGACGCATCTCCGGAATGCAGACCCCCGGCGGAACCGGCGCCGTCCGGCTGGCCGCGGCGCTGGCGCAGCGCGCCGGGGCGAAGCGCGTCCATCTGGGTATCCCGAGCTGGCCGAACCACGCCCAGATCCTCGAGGATCTGGGAATGGAAGTGGCGGCCTTCGACCACGCAAATGCCGACGGCAGCGCCGATCTCGCTTCGCTGATCGCGGCGATCGACGGCGCTGGTCCCGGCGATCTGGTGCTGCTCCACGGCTGCTGCCACAACCCCACCGGGATCGACTACACACCCGAGGACTGGGAAGTCATCGCCGAGGCGCTGGAGCGCAATGGCGTGCTGCCGCTGCTGGACATAGCCTATCAGGGTCTGGGGCTCGGGCTGGACGAGGATGTCGCAGGGGTGCGCAGCGTCCTCGCGGCGGTCCCCGAGGCGCTGATCGCCTACAGCTGCGACAAGAATTTCGGCCTCTACCGCGACCGCGTCGGTGCCTTCTACGTGATGGCGCAGGATGGCGGGACGCTCGACACGATCCTGTCCAACGCCAATGCGCTGGCGCGGGCGACCTGGTCGATGCCGCCCGACCACGGCGCTGCGGCGGTGCGGATCGCGCTGCGCGATCCCGATCTGACGAGCGAGTGGCGCGCCGAACTCGATGGCATGCGCGAGCGGATGCGCGATGTGCGCCGCCGGCTGGCCGCAGCCGACGGCGATGCGCCGGGGCTCAATCTGGCCGCGCTGACCGAGCAGAACGGACTGTTCGCCGTCTTGCCGCTGGACCGCGACCAGATCGCCGCGCTGCGCGAGGAGCACGCGATCTACATGGCCGGCTCGGGCCGGATCAACATCGCCGGTCTGCACGATGGCAATATCGCCAAGTTCATCACCGCGCTGGCGGACGTGACGCAGCGCTGATTCGCTGCGGTCGCCAGGCCGGACTCGGAATGACACAGGTTGGAGTCTCCCCTCCCCTCGGGGAGGGGCCGGGGGGTGGGGAGCGCGCCGCAGGCGCGCGTCCAGGCCATCGGCGTGGTACACCCCCACCCGGCCTCCCCCTCAAGGGGGAGGAGCAACAAGTCGGGTTCAATCCGAAACCGTCAGATTCTAATTCTGCAGGCTCTGCATCCGCTTGAGATAGCGCGCCAGGACATCGATCTCGAGATTGACCGCATCGCCCTCGGCGAGCGATCCCAGCGTGGTGACCTCGGCGGTGTGGGGAATGATGTTGAGGGCGAAATCGCAAGCGCCATCGGTGCGGTCGCGAACGTCGTTCACGGTCAGCGAAACCCCGTCCACAGTGATCGATCCCTTCGGCGCGATGAAGGCGGAAAATTCGGCGCGGGCGCGGATAGCCAGCCGGGTCGAGCCGCCCTCGGTTTTCGCCAGTTGGACCGTGCCGGACGTGTCGACATGACCGGTCACCATATGGCCGCCGAGCTCGTCGCCCAGGCGCAGCGCTGGTTCGAGATTGAGCCGCCGACCTTCCTGCCACATGTTCGCAACGCTGCGCGACACGGTCTCCCCCGATACATCGACCGCGAACCAGGCGTCGCCCGGCTTCCCGCCGCGATCGACCACGGTCAGGCAAACACCCGAACAGGCGATCGAGGCGCCGATATCGATCGTCTCGGGGTCGAAGGGGCAGCTGATCGTCACCCGCCTGTCGGCCCGGTCCTCGACGCTGGCAATGGTGCCGATGGCGGTGACGATTCCGGTGAACATGCTCGTGTCTCCTCGCGCCGCCCGGCGCTTTGCTTGCAGATCTGCCGCTCGCCCTTTGCACTCGAAGCGGGCTCCGACCGCGCTGGTAAGCTGTGCCGTTCGTGCTGCCAAGCGCAGGCGAGGCTGAACTCACCGCCTCCGAACGAAACCGTCATAGCTGTCCTGGCCGAACTGGCGACGCTCGACCAAGGCCCAGCGGCCATGCGCCCCGGCGAGATCGGTCAGGCCGATGTCGCCGATCGCGGGCAAGCCTTCGCCGACGATGATCGGGGCGCGGTAGATATCGAGTCGATCGACCAGATCGGCAGCCAGAAAGGAAGCAGCGGTCATCGCGCCCCCCTCGAGATAGAGATATTGCGTTTCGGGCAGCCCCGCGATGTCCCGCGGCGCCGCGATGACCCGCACCCCGTCGAGCGCGCGGGAGGTCAGCACCACCGGCTCGGGACCGTTGCCCTCGAGACCGGGCAGGCGGACATCGAGCCGGGGCCGGTCCGTGCGCCATGTGCCGCCGCCGACGAGGATCGCATCGGCCAGCGCCCGGCGCGAGTGGACATGCGCGCGCGCCACCTCTCCGGTGATCCAGCGGCTCTCGCCCGAGGGCAGCGCAATCCTGCCATCGAGCGACAGCGCCAGCTTGAGCGTGACATGGGGGCGAACGAGCCGGGCGCGGGTAAGATAGCCGGCCAGGCTCCCGCTAACCTCGGCCAGTTCGATCGCAGCGGTCTCGATACCCGCGTCCCGCAGCCGCGCGAGCCCGCTACCCGAGGTGCGCGGATCGGGATCCTGACAGCCGAAGACCACCCGCGCGACGCCGGCTTCCACCAGCAGATCGGCGCAGGCGGGCCCGCGGTCCGAACGGTGGGCGCAGGGCTCGAGCGTGACGTAGGCGGTTGCGCCGCGCGCCGCAGCGCCGGCCTCGGCCAAGGCGATCGCTTCGGCGTGGGGCCGACCACCCGGCCGGGTCCACCCGCGGCCGACGACGACACCGCCCTTTACGAGGATCGCTCCGACGGCGGGGTTCGGCCGGCTCGACGGACGTCCCCGCAGCGCCAGCCGCGCGGCAGCCGTCAGCCAGCGCGCGTCACTCGCCTGCAGGTTCAATCGCGCTATCCGCCGAGGCATCAATCTGCGGGTCAAGGGGAATGCCCGCGGCTTCGAACGCACGGCGACGCTCGGCTTCCTCGCGCGCCTGGTCCTCGGCGATCTGGCGCTCCATGGCATCGACATCGATACCCGTCGCACGCCCCAGCGTGCGGTACATGTCCTGGATTTCGGCCTCGCGTTCCGCGCGCCGGGCTTCCCACCGTTCCTTCAGTCGCTGATTCTCGATGTTCGAGGCGATGATCTCGGCCTCGCTGCGGCCCTCCGCAAAGGTGGAGATAAGGGAGACTTGCGGACGTGCGGGCGGACCGATCACCTGCTCCTGCGTCACCCAGAACATCAGCACGAAGGTGCTCAGCAGCGACGCCCCCAGTATCGGCCAGCGATAGGGGGTCGGGCGCTTGAATTCGTTCCAGAGATCCTGGAATCCGCCGACCGGGTTGAGACGCGATTTGATCCGCATGGTGCTGAAGATAGGGGCTCTTGCACGAAGTTACCAGCCGACTGTGGCCGGGTTTCCGCGGAGCCGGGATTGGCTATCCGAAATCGGCGTAGAGACCGCGGCCGTGGGTTCGCAGCCAGCCGTCCGCAGCGGTGAGATCGTCCTCGTAGATTTCGCGCAAGAGGCGGTGAAAGCTTGGGCTGTGGTCGAAATGGACGAGATGCGCGGTCTCGTGCGCAACCACCGAACGGCGGATTGCATCGGGTGCCTGCACCAGCCGCCAGTTGACCCGGACCACGCCCTTGCTCGAGCAACTGCCCCAGCGGCGCTGGGCGCGGGTCAGCCGCAGGTCGGGGACCTCGAGCCGGGCGCGGGTGCAATAATGATCGAGATCCGCGCGCATCAGCCGCACGGCCTCGGTTTCGAGCCAGCGGTTCAGCCGGGGGGCCAGGGTGCCGCCGGGTCCGCCGAGCCGGATTGCCTGCTCTTCCAGCGCCGGCTTGCGCGGAGCATCCTCGGCCCAGCGGATAGCGATTTCCTCGCCGCGATAGCGGATCGTGCCGCGCGCGATCGGATCGGCCGCCTGCGGAACCTTGGCGAACTGCGCCTCGAGCCAATCGCGGCGGACCTTGGCGAAAGCCACCGCATCGGCGCTGCGGCACCAGCGCGGCAGGGTGATCCGCACCGCGCTGCCATCGGGGGCGAGCCGCAGCGTCAGGCGCTTGGCGCGCGGGTGACGGTTGAGCGCGATCGGCACGGCGCGCCCCGACAATTCGATCGTCGGCGCTGCGGCGGGCTTGGCGGGCCGCCGATAATCGTCGCGCAGCCACTCGATCATGCGGCGTCGTCCCACCCGGCGCCGGCCTCGTCGTCCCACTCGACGACATGGTGTTCGAGCGGCCCGGCATCCACTTCGCTAACCACGCGGCCCGCGACCGAAACGCCCGCGCGAACCACCGCCTCGCGGTCGCCCGAGAGCAGATAGTGCCAATCGGGCAGCGGGCGGCCTTCGGCGCGGCGGCGATAGGCGCAGGTCGATGGCAGCCAGGGCACGCTGTCGACGATCTTGAGCGTCAACCGCAGACAGTCGGGCACGAAGCTCTTGCGGTTGGGATAGTCGCGGCAGGTCGCACTGGCGCAGTCGAGCAGGCGGCAGGCAACGTTGGTCTCCTCGATCCTGCCGGTGTCCTCGTCCTCCATCTTGTGCAGGCAGCAGCGCCCGCAGCCGTCGCACAGCGCTTCCCATTCGGGCCGGCTGAGCTCGGCCAGCGGGCGCTCCCAGAAGCGCTCCCTCAGCGCACCCATTTGTCCAGCTCCTCGGCCACCGCTTCGGGCCCCAGATCGGTGGGCAGGATCGCCAGCGGCTCGCCGGCGGGGCCGAACAGATAGGTGTAGCCCAGATGATCCATCAGATAGCCGCCACCGGGCTGCACTTCGCCCTTCGAAAAGGTCGTGCCGAAGTCGCTGGCGACCTGCTTGAGCACTTCGGCTTCGCCGGTCATGCCGATCAACCGCGGGTGGAAGCTGTCGGTGAATTCGCGCAGCACCTCGGGCGTGTCGCGTTCAGGGTCGACGCTGATGAAAAGCGGCTGCACCTGGGCGCCGCGTTCGGGATTGGCATCCTCGAAGCGCTTCAATCCCGCCATCGCGCGCTGGACATCGGTCGGGCAAATGTCGGGGCAATAGGCATAGCCGAAATAGAGGATCCGGTACTGGCCGTCGAAATCGCTCCAGCGCACCGTGTCCCCGGTCTCGCCGGTGAGCTCGAAGGGGGCGCCGATCGCGGCGCCCTTAAGCGGCGGTTCGCCGGCATCGGCGGGAGGGCCTGCGGAATCGCAGCCGGTCAGGGCGGCGAGCAGGAGCAGCGGGGCGGAGAGGGCGAGCGACAACGCTTTGCGGTGGGCCATGGCGTTGCAATTCATGCTCTGCTAACGCTGGCGGCACAAGGGCTGTGCCCTGTGCAAATGCGAAAAACACGCGAGGTAGGTCAGGTGAAGCTGCGGGTCGGAACGAGATACGGATTGGCTGCTGCGCTTGCCGGAGCGTTGCTGGCGGGTCCCTTGGCGGGGCAGAATTTCTCCGAGGGCTATCAGTTCCTCAAGGCGGTCGAAGACCGCGAAGGCACGACGGTGACCGAAATGCTCGACCAGCCGGGCACGGTGATCGCCAATTCGCGCGACATCACCAGCGGGCGCACCGCGATGCATATCGTGGTGGAACGCCGCGATCTCACCTGGATCCGCTTTCTTCACAGCAAGGGCGCCAACCCGGACATCGCCGACAAGAAGGGCATCACCCCGCTGCAGATCGCCTCCAATCTCGGATTTATCGAGGGCGTCGAGGCGCTGCTCGAAGCTGGCGCGCGGGTGGACCAGAGCAATGCCGCGGGCGAGACGCCCCTGATCTCCGCGATTCACCGGCGCGACGTTCCCATGATCCGCTTGCTGCTCGACAAGGGCGCCAATCCCGATCGCAACGACAATTCCGGTCGTTCGGCGCGCGATTATGCGGCGCTGATCGTCGGCGGGAGCCAGATCACGGATGCCATCGCGCAGGCCGACAAGGATCGCAGCGACGACGGCACACAGAAATCCTACGGGCCGAGCCTCTGATCATGGCAAGCAAGGCTCCAGACCCGGCGGTAGCCCCCGCAGACATGACGCTGGACGAACTGCGGCTGCATCTCGCGCCGCTGCTCGCCGATGCGGCGGTGTTCGACGGCTGGAGCGATGCCGCACTCGCCATGGCGGCGCAGCAGGCGGGCGTCGATGCCGATGTCGCGCGGCTGGCCTACGAGGGCGGTGCGATGGACATGATCGCCGCCTGGATCGAGACGATCGACGCGGCGATGGCCGTGGCCCTGCCGCCCGAAAAACTGGCGCAGATGAAAATCCGCGAACGGATCCGCAGCCTGGTCCAGTTCCGGCTGGACGCCGTGGCGGGGCGCGAGGAAGCGCTGCGCCGCGCCATGGCGATCATGGCGATGCCGCAGAACGCCGCCAGCGCGCTGCGCACCGGCTGGCACAGCGCCGATGTCATGTGGCGGCTCGCCGGCGACACTGCGACCGATTACAACCACTACACCAAGCGCGCGACGCTCGGCTCGATCTACGGCGCGACGCTGGCCGTATTCCTCGATGACGAAAGCGAGGGCAAGGCCGAGACGCGGGCCTTCCTCGATCGCCGTATCGACGGCGTGATGCGGTTCGAGAAGATCAAGGCCAAATGGCTCCATTCCGATCGCGACCGCTTCAGCGTGACGCGTTTTCTCGGGCGGCTGCGTTATCCTGCGCGTTGACGCGCTCTTCCGCGCTATTGATAATCGGTTGCAATTAGCGTCTGCCTCTGGCAGCGCGCGTCAATGACACTGGATGGGCTCGAATACGACAGGCCGGCACGGATCGTGGCGGTCGCTTGGGATCGGCTGGCGAGCGACGAGGCCAAGCGCCTGCGCGCGCTGGGCGTTGACGAGGGCGCCGAACTCGCGGTGATTCACCGCGGTGTGTTCGGCACCCGCGACCCGCTGGCCCTGCGACTGGGCAATATGACCATCGCGCTACGCCGTTCGCACGCGCTCGCGATCGAGGTCGAACCGCTCGGCGCCGCCTCGCATGAGGCAGCGGCATGAGCCGGCATCGCACCGCCGCGCTGGTCGGCAACCCCAATTCGGGCAAGAGCGCGCTGTTCAACGCGCTGACGGGTGCGCGCCAGAAGATCGCGAATTATCCCGGCGTCACGGTGGAGCGCAAGGCGGGCCGCTTGACGCTGCCCAGCGGCGAATCGCTGGAACTGCTCGATCTGCCCGGCTCCTATTCGCTCGATTCGGCGAGCCCCGACGAGGAGGTGACCCGCCAGGTCGTCGAGGGCAAATTCGAAGGCGAGAAAACCCCGGACGTTCTCGTCCTGGTGCTCGATGCCGCCAATCTCGAACAGCATCTGGTCTTCGCGCAGGAAGTGCTCGAGCTGGGGCGCCCGACGGTGGTCGCGCTCAACATGGTCGATCTCGCCGAACGCGACGGGCTGACGCTCGACCCCGCGGCCCTGTCCGCGGCGCTGGGCGTGGCGGTGATTCCGACCGTCGCGGTGCGCCGCAAGGGTATTGCCGAGCTCGGCCAGGCGATCGCCGAGGCGGAGCGTCATGCCGACCAGGAGCCGCTGGGCCATTGGCATCTTACGCAGACCGAGCGGCGGCTGTCGGCGAAGCATATCGCGCGCGGCGCAATCCTGTCGAAATCGACGCGGCACACGGTCGAGAACGGCTTCGACCGGGTGCTGCTCAATCCCTGGATCGGGCCGGTCATCCTGTTCGCGCTGCTGTTCGTGGTATTCCAGGCGGTGTTCGCCTGGGCGACACCCTTCGCCGATGCGCTCGAAGGGGTGGTGGCCGTCCTGAGCGACTGGGCCGTCGCACTCCTGCCAGAGGGTCTGGTGCGCGACTTCGTCACCGAAGGCGTGCTCGCCGGCGTCGGCTCGGTCGTCGTCTTCCTGCCGCAGATCGTGATTCTGTTCTTCTTCATCCTGCTGATGGAAGCGAGCGGATACATGGCGCGCGCCGCGTTCCTGATGGACCGGCTGATGGCGGGCGTGGGCCTGTCGGGCAAAAGCTTCATCCCGCTGCTCTCCAGCTTCGCCTGCGCCATCCCCGGGATCATGGCGACGCGCTCGATCTCGGATCCCAAGGACCGGCTCACCACGATCCTGATCGCCCCGCTGATGACCTGTTCGGCGCGGCTCCCGGTCTATGCCGTGATCATCGCGGCCTTCATCCCCCAGACCACCGTCGGTCCGGGCGTCGGCCTTCAGGGACTGGTCCTGTTCGTGCTCTATCTCGCGGGGATCGTCGGCGCGATGGTGGTGGCGCTGGTCCTGCGCGGGACGGTGGCGAAGGGTGCGGCGAGCGGTTTCATCATGGAAATGCCGCGCTATCAGATGCCGCGGCTGCGCGATCTCGCCATCGGTCTGTGGCAGCGCGCCTGGGTGTTCCTGCGCCGCGCGGGCACGATCATCTTCGTCGCCACGATCGCTTTGTGGGTGCTGCTCAGCTTTCCGCAGGCCGAGCCGGGCGAGAGCCAGCTCGACGCCAGCATTGCAGGCACGATCGCCGACGGCCTCCACCCCATCCTCGCGCCGATCGGCTTCAACCGCGAGATCAGCCTGGCGATCATTCCGGCGATGGCCGCGCGCGAAGTGGCGGTCTCCGCGCTGGCGACCACCTACGCGGTCCAGGCCGATGACGAGGAGCTCGCCGCCGCGGGGGTCACCGAGCGGATCGCCGATCTGTGGACCCTGCCGACGGCGCTGGCCTTCCTCGCCTGGTTCGTCTTCGCGCCGCAGTGCCTGTCGACGATTGCGGTCGCGCGGCGCGAGACCAATGGCTGGAAATGGCCCATCTTCATGGTCGTCTACCTGTTCGTGCTGGCCTATGTCTTCGCGGGACTGACCTATTGGAGCGCGCTGGCGCTGGGCTGGTAGCCGAGTTCACCGCACCCCGCATGCGTGTGAGTGCTGTGCACACTGTGGGTCTCCGGACTGGCGAGGCGGGCCGCCGTTCGATAGGCCTGCGCGAGAACAGACAAAGGACGCGAATCGATGGCCGGTAGCCTCAACAAAGTCATGCTGATCGGAAACCTCGGGGCCGATCCCGAAATCCGCAGCTTCCAGAACGGCGGCAAGGTCGCGAACCTGCGCATCGCGACCAGCGAGCAGTGGAAGGACAAGAACACCGGCGAGCGCCAGGAGCGCACCGAGTGGCACACGGTGGCGATCTTCTCCGAAGGGCTCGTCAATGTGGTCGAGAGATTCCTCAAGAAAGGCAGCAAGGTCTTCGTCGAAGGCAAGCTGCAGACCCGCAAGTGGCAGGATCAGAACGGCCAAGACCGCTATTCGACCGAGATCGTCCTGCGCGGCTTCGACGGCACGCTGACCATGCTCGACGGTCCCGGCGGGGCTGGCGGCGGCGGCGCGGGTGGCGGACAGCGCTCGGGCGGCTATGGCGGCCAGTCTTCGGGCGGCGGCCAGTCCTCCGGCGGCGGCGACAATTGGGGCGGCGGCTCGGGTGGCGGTTCCGGGGGAAGCTCCGGCGGCGGCGGTTCGAGCGGCGGCTCGAACTACGACGATCTCGACGACGACATTCCGTTCTAGGAAGCTCTCGCCGGCGCCGCGCTCAGTCCTTCTTGAGCGCGGCCAGTGCGGCAAAGGGGCCGCTCGGCGCCGCGTCGAGCAATCCCGCCTTCTCGCGCGTGGTCCCGGCATCGGGACCCTCGGCGTAGGGATCGATCGCGAGCCCGAAGCTCTGCGCGACCGCCTCTCCCAGATCGAACGCCTGGCCCTCGTAATAGATCTCGTCGGGTTCCGAAGTGTCGAGTTCGATTTCCTCCTCGGGATCGAACTCGGGCTCCTCGCTGGCGGGGACGAAGCGCATCGACAGCGGTTCGTCGATCCGGTTGCGGAAAGGCTCGCCCGAGATCGCGCAAAGCTGCACGATCGAAGCGGTCAGCCGGCCCTTCGCCATCACGGTGCTGCCCTCCGCCGCAAAGCTGACCTCCGCCTCCAGCGAGCGGACCCCGTCGATTGCGAAGCGGCGCGCCAGCGCGGCACGCTCGGCCTCGTCGGCCTCGATCCTCAACGGCTCGCGCGGCAGGCGATCGAGCTTCACGATCCGTTCGAATTCGCCCTGTTGCGATCGGTTGGCCGCGCTCATGGCATGGTCCCTTCCAGCAGGCGATCCGCATCGGTGGCAGCCAGCCGGGCCTGCAGGTCCAGCAGACGCTCCGCGAGCAGCTCGGCGCGGCTCTCGTCCGCCAGCGTGACGTTGCGACGAGCCGCCGAGGCGAGCGCATCGTCACGCTCCGCTGCCTCTTCGCCCAGCGCCTCGCGATAGGCGCCGATCCGGCCACCCAGCGTTTCCATCAGCCTGCCGATTTTCTTGCCCACCATCAGGTCGCCGACGCCGGACTGGCGCAGCTGGCCGTCCATATCCTCGACGAAGAGTTCGGTCAGCAGCCCCGTCTGCGCGGCCAGCATGCGGTCGTTCTCCATCCGCAACAGCACCAGCGAAAGGGCCGCGGTGATCATGTCGAAGCGCCCCTCCAACGTATCGGCGACGCCGCACTGCGCATACCATTCGGGCTCGCGCGCGATTTCCACGGTACGGTGCCACAGCGGGCGCAGCGCTTCGCGCGGATCGGCGCGGGGGCGAAAGAGGCGGGAAAGAAAGGTCATGGAGCTCCGGATTGGCAGAGGTGTCGGCGACACCATGTTCAGCGGCAATTCAAGCCGCGGCTTTCAAGCGCGGCGTTGCGGGCCCTGGTGCCGTCCATGCCAAGCTCGCGCATTGCAAGCGAGCGCACGGCGGCTTAAGGCGGGCGCAAGGCATATAGGAAGCGCGGCGGCCCCGGCCAAGCCGCGCCATGGCAATTGGAGTTCGAGTGAGTCTCATGCGCGCAAACGGTCGCCTCGCCGGCAAGGCATTTCTGGTCGCGGGCACGGTGCTTGCCCTCTCGGCCTGCACCTCGATTCGCGAACCGCGCGGCTATATCGTCGACGGTTCGCTGGTCGACGTGATCCAGCCCGGCATCGACAACCAGCGTTCGGTCGAACAGACGCTCGGCCGGCCGACCTTCACCAGCCAGTATGGCGATCCGACCTGGTATTACGTCTCCAGCACCACCGGCCGCCGGCCCTTCGTGCGCCCGACGATCCAGCAGCATTCGGTCCTGGCGGTTACCTTCGACGCGGCGGGCAATGTCGTCGCCTCGGATCGCAGCGGCATCGACAAGGTGGTCTATCTCTCGCCCGAGAGCGACCAGACCCCGACGCTGGGCCGCGAGCGCAGCTTCCTCGAAGACCTGTTCGGCAACATCGGCACGGTCGGTGCGCCGGGTGCCGGCGGTGCCGGTCCGGGCCCGGGCGGCTGAGGTCGCAACCTCGCCCGTGCGCTTGACCGGCCCGCTTGACCGGCCCGCTTGACCGAACCGGCGCGCTCCCCATATCGCTCGCATGGCTGACACAGATTCCCGCCACGGGCTGACCCCCTGGCATTCCACCACCATCATCGGCGTCAAGCGCGGCGGCACCACGGTCATTGCCGGAGACGGACAGGTCTCCATGGGCAACACCGTGATGAAGCCCAACGCCAAGAAGGTCCGCCGCATCGGCGCCAAGGACGACAAGGGGGTGGAAACGGTGGTCGCCGGTTTCGCCGGCGCGACCGCCGATGCCTTCACCCTGTTCGAACGGCTCGAGAAGAAGCTCGATCAATACAACGGGCAATTGCTTCGCGCCGCGGTCGAGATGACCAAGGAATGGCGGATGGACAAATATCTCCGCAATCTCGAGGCGCTGATGATCGTCGCCGACAAGGACAATCTTCTCGTCCTCACCGGCAATGGCGACGTGCTCGAGCCCGAAGGCGGGATCGCCGCGATCGGCTCGGGGGGCAATTTCGCGCTCGCCGCGGCCAAGGCGCTCACCGATTACGAGGACGATCCCGAGAAGATCGCGCGCAAGGCCATGGCGGTGGCGGCGGATGTCTGCGTCTTCACAAATGGCAATGTGACGCTCGAAACCGTCTGACCCCGCATTCTACCCCGCGCCGGCCACGCCAAGAACAGGCCGCGCGAATCCAAACGGAAACGTCGATTCTATGATCCAGGCCCTCACCCCCAAGGCGATCGTCGCCGCGCTCGACGAGCACATCATCGGCCAGAAGGAAGCCAAGCGCGCGGTCGCCGTCGCGCTGCGCAATCGCTGGCGCCGCCAGCAGCTCGGCCCCGAACTGCGCGACGAGGTCACGCCCAAGAATATCTTGATGATCGGCCCCACGGGCTGCGGCAAGACCGAGATCAGCCGCCGGCTCGCCAAGCTGGCCGAAGCGCCTTTCGTCAAGGTCGAGGCGACCAAGTTCACCGAGGTCGGCTATGTCGGCCGCGATGTCGAGCAGATCGCCCGCGATCTGGTCGAGGAAGCGATCAGGCTCGAGAAGGAGCGCCGCCGCGAGGCGGTGCGCGAAGCCGCCAGCGAGGCGGCGATGGACCGGCTGCTGGTCGCGCTGGTGGGCGACAATGCGTCCGAAGCCACCCGCGAGGCGTTCCGCGAGCGGATCGTCCAGAACGCGATGAACGACACCGAGGTCGAGATCGAGGTGCGCGATGCACCCAACAAGTCGATGGATATCCCCGGCATGCCCGGCGGGGTCGGAATGATCGACCTGTCCGACATGCTCGGCAAGGCGATGGGCAAGTCGGCCGCCAAGCGCCGCAAGCTCAAGGTCCCCGATGCCTGGGACAAGCTGGTCGAGGAAGAGGCCGAGAAGCGGATGGACCAGGACGATGTCGCCCGCGTCGCGCTCGAGAACGCCGAGACCAACGGGATCGTCTTCCTCGACGAGATCGACAAGATCGCGGTCAGCGACGTGCGCGGCGGATCGGTCAGCCGCGAGGGCGTCCAGCGCGACCTGCTGCCGCTGATCGAGGGCACCACGGTGGCGACCAAATACGGCCCGATGAAGACCGACCACGTGCTCTTCATCGCCAGCGGCGCCTTCCACGTCGCCAAGCCCTCGGACATGCTCCCCGAACTCCAGGGCCGGCTGCCGATCCGGGTCGAACTGCGCGCGCTGACCGAGGCGGATTTCGTCCGCATCCTCTCGGAAACCCGCGCCAATCTGGTCGAGCAGTACAAGGCCCTGATGGGCACCGAGGGTGTCGTGCTCGACATCCGCGAGGAGGCGGTGGCCGAGGTCGCCAAGATCGCCGCGCAGGTCAACGAGAGCATCGAGAACATCGGCGCCCGCCGGCTGCAGACGGTGATGGAGCGGCTGCTCGAAGACATCAGCTTCGAGGCGGAGGAGCACTCGGGTGAGACGGTGACGGTGGATGCCGCCTACGTCCGCGAACGGCTCGACGATCTCGCGGGCGACAAGGATCTGAGCAAGTACATCCTGTAGGCTGAGCGGGGACATCCCCTCCTCTCGTCATTGCGAGCCGCCGCAGGCGGCGCGGCGATCCACGGCCGGAGATCTCCGCCCGTCCCGCCCGCCGCGTGAGCCCGGAGCTCACGCCATGGATTGCCGCGTCGCTTACGCTCCTCGCAATGACGAGAACGGGGGCTAGTGCGTTTGAGCGCGAGAGCCGTCCGGGGGCATCGGAAAACCCCGTGCGTTCGTCCCGATGGGTAGCGAGGTCCTCCCCTCCCCCTCGGGAGGGGCCGGGGGTGGGGGTACGGCGCGCGTAGCCACGAGCGCCACCGGCAGTCACGCCTCCGCGGACACACCCATAACCTCGTCATTGCGAGCCGCCGCAGGCGGCGCGGCAATCCATGGACTGCGCCTGCCGCCCGGCACCCACGCAGTCGCTCAGCCGCGACGTTACGCCCTGGATTGCTTCGTCGCTGCGCTCCTCGCAACGACGAAAGCGGGGCCCGGGATCAAGCACGGGGCGACTCAGGGGGTCGCCCCACACCGATTTGCCAATGTCGCGAGGTTGTCGATCAACGGGCGAGGGCCGTTCGCTGTAATTCTTTGTAAAAAGCCGCCTCTCGGCAAACGACCCGATTGCAGACATTGTCGCTGGGTGGCATAAAAGTGATCTAATGGCATTCGTCGAACGCACTTTTTCAGCACCGGAGGGCGAAGTATTAGCGCACTTCGAAGCGCCATATCTCGCCCCCGGAGGTGAGTATCGCTGCCGTTGGCGGATCCAATGGCCGGACCGAATCAGCAGCCAGGAAACTGCCGGGATCGACAGCATCCAAGCTTTGATGCTTGCAATGCGGAAGGCTCGTCTGGATTTAGAAGAGAGCGACCAGTTCAAGGCCGGAACCCTGACCTATTTGGACCAAACCGATCTGGACCTGCCGCCAGGCTGGGGTCTTGGCCCTCTGTATGATTCTGGCCGACCTCCGGTCGAATAAGCGCGAACCACCCAATCTCGGCCGTTCGAGGTTCGTCGAAAGCTCACCGGGAGCGGACATGCAGCTCGCGGCGGCTCGTTCCCCTCCCGGTCCATCGTCGAACTACCCGGCAACCGGCTCGCCACCCCGCTCTGCCCAAAAACCACTTTCCTACACGTTCCTTTTATGTTCCAAACTCGCGGATGAGCACATATCGCGAGTCCCCGGGCCACTCCGAGCGCCCCGATAGCCCCGCCACCCGTTCCGCCTGCGCCGCGCGCGACGGGCCGTCCGCTGCCGATCTGCTGCCCTTACCCTCACTCGCACCCGCGCTTCCCGCGGTGTCCGGCACAACAGCGCCGGGCGAGGCGGGCGAGCCCGGGACCAGCCTCACGCCGCATATCGACGCGCACGGGTTCGATCCGGCCGAGTACAAATGGATCCCGGTCCGCCGCCGGCCGCGCAAGGACGGGTGGTCGGAAGCCCGGCAGCGATTGTTCATCGAGGCGCTGGCCGACAGCGGCTGCGTCCAGACCGCGGCGACTGCCGTGCAGATGAGCGTCCAGAGCGCCTATGGCTTGCGCCGCGCACCGGGCGGCGAGGCCTTCGCGGCGGCATGGACGGCGGCGCTCCAGCAGGGCGCGCTCAAGCTTGCCGATGTCGCCTTCGAGCGCGCGCTTATGGGGACGCAGGAGCCGGTGTTCGACCGCGCCGGGATCGCGATCGGCTGCAAGACCCGCTACAGCGAGCGGCTGATGATGTTCCTGCTGCGCGCGCATCTGCCCGAGCGCTATGCGCACGCTCACCGCGCCCAACCACCCGCCGGGCTTCCCGCCGAAGCGCCCCATCCTCCACCCGCCCCGTCGCTCGCCGCCGCTCTCGCCCGGCTCGAACCGGCGCTGCCGCCCGAGCCGCACGCGCTGATGCCGCCCGAGGAGCTCGACGTGGAGCTGGAGGTCGCCGACATCATGCCGGGCCAGCTGCCGCAGCGCTATTGCCCGCTGCCGCCCGAGCCCCCGTCCGATCCGATGCCGCTGGGCGAGGAGTTCGAACGCCGGCTCGAGGCCGCCAAGCACGGCTGCACCATCGGGCCGGACGGGGAGATGGTCGCGGACCCGCCCGCCGCCAAGCGCCGCGCCAACGCGCCTTCCAGGCCTAAACTTCCCTAAACTTCCGCGGCTCGGGATGGCAAAGCTAGCGTCTCCCCTCCCCGCGGGGAGGGGCCGGGGGTGGGGGAGCGCGCCGCAGGCGCGCGTCCAGGCTATCGGCGGCAGCGATCAATCGGCGGTTACGGCCTCGGGACGACGCTCCGACGCCTGACGCCGCCACATCTCGGTATAGAGCCCGTCGTGCCGCAGCAATTCGGCATGCGACCCGGTTTCGGACACGCGGCCCTCGTCGAGCACGATGATCCGGTCGGCCGAGGCGATGGTCGAGAGGCGGTGCGCGATCGCCAGCGTGGTGCGGCCTTGAGAGACCCGCTGCAGCGTTTGCAGGATGTCCTGCTCGGTGCGCGAATCGAGCGCGCTGGTCGCCTCGTCGAGCACCACGATGGGCGGGTTCTTGAGCAGGGTGCGGGCGATGGCGACGCGCTGCTTCTCGCCCCCCGAGAGCTTGAGACCGCGCTCGCCGACCTCGGTGTCGAAGCCTGCGGGCAGGCGCTCGATGAAGGGCAGGATCGCGGCATCGCGCGCCGCCTGCTCGATTTGCTCGGGGGTCGCGCCCTCCTGGCCGTAGGCGATGTTGTAGCCCACGGTGTCGTTGAACAGAACGGTGTCCTGCGGGACGATGCCGATATTCGCGCGCAGGCTGTCCTGCCGGACGTGAGCGATATCCTGCCCGTCGATCAGGATGCGCCCGCTGTGCGGATCGTAGAAGCGGAACAGCAGCCGCGCGATCGTGCTCTTGCCCGCGCCCGAGGGGCCGACGATGGCCAGCGTGGTCCCGGCGGGCACTTCGAAGCTGAGCCCGTGGAGGATGGTGCGATCCGCATCATAGCCGAACACGACATTGTCGAAGGTGACCGAAGGGCGGCCGACCACCAGCGCCGGGGCGCCGGGGACGTCCTCGACCTCGACCCCGGTGTCCATCAGGTGGAACATCTGCGCCATGTCGACCAGCCCCTGGCGGATCGTGCGATAGACCACGCCGAGCAGGTCGAGCGGGCGGAAGAGCTGGAGCAGATAGGTGTTCACGAAGACCAGATCGCCGACGGTCAGATCGCCCCGGCTCCAGCCCCAGACGGTATAGGCCATCGCGCCCGCCATCAGCGCGTTGGTGATCAGCGCCTGGGTGATGTTGAGCAGGCCGAGCGAGGTGTCGGACTTGATCGCCGCCTCGGAATAGGCGTGCGCGGCGCGCGAGTAGCGCTCCTCCTCGCGGTGTTCGGCGCCGAAATATTTGACCGTCTCGTAGTTCAGCAGCGAGTCGACCGCGCGCGACAGCGCGGTGCCGTCGAGATCGTTCATCTCGCGGCGCAGATCGGTGCGCCATTCGGTGATCCGCTGGGTGACGAGGATATAGGCCACCACCGCCAGCGCGGTCGCGGCCACCAGGCCGAGGCCGAAGTTGAAATAGAAGATCAGCCCCACCGCGATCAGCTCGATGAAGGTCGGGGCGATGTTGAACAGCAGGAAATAGAGCATGGAATCGATGCTCTTGGTCCCGCGCTCGATGATCTTGGTGACCTCGCCGGTACGGCGCGAGAGGTGGAAACGCAGCGACAGGCGGTGGAGCCGCTGGAACACGTCGACCGCCAGATTGCGAGTCGCTTCCTGCCCGACGCGCTCGAAGACGATGTTGCGCAGATTGTCGAATACGGTCGCGGAGAAGCGCCCCAGCCCATAGGCCAGCACCAGCGCCAGCGCGACCATCACCGCCTCGTTGGCTGGCGTCGACATGGCATCGACCGCGCCCTTGTAGGCGAAGGGAAGGGCGAGCATCACGCCCTTGGCGAGCAGCACCAGCAGCAGCGCGATCGCAATCCGCACCCGCAGCTGCGGATTGCCGCGGGGCCACAGGTAGGGAAGGAAGCGCCGCAGCGTGGCCCAGCTCTCGGCGTCGCGGGGGGTGCTGGAATTTATCGTGTCGGGAGGCATGCACCGTTCATTTGGGGCGGCTTGGCGCCATGCACAAGCGGCGCGCGAACGGCCGGGACCACCGAGCGCTGCTCAGGTGCCGATCCGCGAGGGCTGGAATATCTGTCTGGTCGTGGCCGTCGCCCGCGCCGAATCGGGCAGGTCGAACAGGATTCGGCGGTCCGCGAAATCGATTGCGACCCGGTCGAACGCGCGCAGGTTCTGCATTCCCAGGATCAGGGCGGGTCTGTCGGCCAGGCCGAGCTGGGCGAACACCGGGCTGTCCGCATAGCCGATTGGGACCATCCCCATCGTCAGCCCGCCGATGCGGATGGTTTCGGCAAAAGCCAGATCGCTGCGCAGTTCGAAGCCGTGGACGTCGGTGGTGAGCAGTTGGTCCCGGTGCCTGGCGCGGAGCCGATGGCGCAAGGCGGCGTTGCCGTGCGAATTGGCCGCTCCGGTATCGATTATGATCGCGGTGCGCACCCCGTCGATCCGGGCATCGGTAATGATCATATGCCCCAGTTTGCGCCGGGCGCGGACGACGATCTCGTAGCCGGTCGACGGCGCGGTGTGGGCCTCGGCGACCGAGATCCGATCCTCGCGGAAATCCATCAGCACCCTCAAGGTCTGCAGGCTGTCGAGCCCGAGGATGCCGTCGGCCCCGACGTGGCGGGCCTCAAGCAGCGGGGCGTTCAGCCCGTCGAACCCCCGGTTGGCGAATTCGAGACCGTCCAGATCGATGGTCTCGACCATGCGGCTGCTGCCCATCGCCACGAGCAGTGCCCGCCCGGACGGGACCAGAGGCACCCGGTCGGTCACGCGATCGGTCACCACCGTGGCCTGCGCCCCGGTGTCGATCAGAAAGCGGAACGGCCCCACCCCGCCGATCGTGACCGGGACCGTCATCCGCAGATAGCGATCGAGGTCGACGGCGAAGTCCTCGATCAGGGTCATGGCGTCGGGAAGGGTCGATGCCGGCGTGGATTGCTGCGCTTCGGCGAGAGCGGAATTCGCCAACGGCCCCGCCACCGAAGGGGTCGGATTCGCCATCGACAGCAGGAGCGCGGCCGCCAGCGCTCCGCACCTGATCGTTCTGCGCGCCATGACGCCTCTCCAATGGGCGGGTTAGATCATGCACCAATGGCCAAAAAACGGCGAAGCGGGCTTTGCGAACCTTCTTTGCCGCGGGGCGATGCGCTGGTAGATCCGCGCCACCATGATGCGAGCCAGCTTTCCATGACGACCCAGATCGCGGTGCTCGCGCATAACGAGGAGCGCCGGATCGCGCTGTGTCTCGACAGCCTGCCGCTTGGCGAGCCGGGGATTGCGATCGCGGTGGTGGTCAATGGCAGCACCGATGCGACGAGCGAGATCGTGCGCGGCTATACGGATCGCGGGGTCCGGCTGGTCGAATATGCCCACGGCGGCAAGGCGCGCAGCTGGAACCGGTTCATGCTCGACGAGGCGCCCGAGGCGGCGAGCTATGTCTTCGTCGATGGCGATGCGCAATTGCTACCCGGGACCGTCCAGAGCCTGGTGCGCTGCCTGCGCGACAACCCGCGCGCCAATGCGGCGGCGGGCATGCCGCGCAACGGGCGCCGGGCGGCGCATTACCGACAAATGCTGGCAGAGGAACACGGGCTGTTCGGCGATTGCTACGCGCTCAGCGGCGGGTTCGCCGCGCGGCTGCGCGCCAGCGGGATACGGCTGCCCGAGGATCTGGTCGGCGACGACAGCCTGATCGCGGCCCTGGCCAACAATGATCTCGGCCGCGACGCCGATCGCCGCGAGGATGCGGTGGTGCCCTGCGACAAAGGCGGCTTCCTGTGCGAGCCGACTGCGCTGACGCCGCGTGGCTTGAGGTCGCAGGCGCGCCGGATGGTCAACTACTCGGTGCGCCATTTCCAGAACCGGATCATCAGCGCGCTGATGCAGAGCGAAGGTCCCGCGGCGCTCCCGCAGCGGATGGCCGAGCTCTATCCCGAATGGCTGCCCCGGCTGCGGCCGCGGCTCAGCCCGCTGTGGTTTGAATTCGACCGCCGGGCTCTGGCGCGGATGCGGGCCGCCGCCTGATCATCGCCCAGCTGTCGTGGATCACGCTGCGCCAGCCAAGCCAGATCACCGCCGCATAGGTCGCCGCGCCCGCCGCGCCCAGCGCCGCCAGCCTGAGCGGAGCGGGCCACACGGGCAGGATTTCCCGCAACGCGATCACCGCGGCGGCCATTGCCGCGCAGCCGACGATCGCGGGCCAGATCGACTTGAACCACTCCCATACCGAGACCTCGACCACGGGCAGGGTCAGCGCAAGCGTGAAGGCGAGCAACAGCGGCGAGGCGACCCACCAGGCATGGACCAGCCCCAGCGCGCCATATTCGACCCCGATCAGAAAGCCGGTGGTGAACAGCACGGCCCCGGCCAGGCTGGTGAAGACATAGATGCGCGCGCGGCCGGTGGCGTTGGTCGCGGGCGTGCAGATGATCTCGAGCGAGCGCAGCGGCATGACCAATGCCAGGCCGGCGACGATCGGCACCATCGGCATCCATTTCTCGCCGAACAGTGTGGCGATCGCCTCGGGCGCGGTCAGCGCGAGGCCGATATAGATCGGTCCGGTGATGATCGCGACGCTGCGCATCGAGCGCAGGAAATAGGGTGCGGGGCTATGACCGGCCTTGTAGAGTTCGGAATAGGCGGGAAAGGCCACCTCGTTGAGCGGCGGGAGGAAGCGGCCGGTGACGATAAGGGTGAGGAACAACGCCTCGGCATAGAGGCCCAGGTCATAGGGTTCGAAGGTCCGCCCGGCGATGAAGATGTCGCTCTGGCTCTGGACGATCCACAGCAGCTGGCACAGCGTCATCGCCCCGCCGTAGCTGACCATGGCGCCCGCCCCCCTGAGATCGAACACCGGCAGGGCGAGTGGCCAGGCCGCGATGGTGACGCCGATGGCGCGCACCGCGAAAGCGACGATCGGTGCCCAGACCAGCGCCCATACACCGTAGCCGTACCAAGCCATTGCCAGCGCGGTGACCGCGCCGGCGATCGAGGCGATCATATTGGCGATCGCCTGGGTGCGGAACGAAAGCTCGCGCGACAGCAGGGCGCTGGGCAGCGCGATGAAGGGGGTGGTGAGGAAGAGCAGCGCCTGGATGTGGAGCATGTCCGCCACCAGCGGCTCGCCGTAATAGAGCGCGGCATAGGGCGCGATCAGGATCTGCGCCGCGGCCAGCCCGAAATTGAGCACCAGCAGCAACGCGAAGGCCTGGCCGATATCGCGCTTGCCGATGCTGTCCTGCTGGATCAGCGAATTGGCGAAGCCCCAGCCATTGAGGAAGGCCAGCGCTGCGAGCACCACCTGACTCATTGCGAACAGCCCGTAGTCGCTCGGATCGAGCAACCGGACGACCAGGAGCGTGGAACCCCAGGTGATGATCTGTGCGATGACCTGGCTGCCATAGCGCCACGCCAGAGCATTGCGCACCCGGACGCCAAAGCCATCGGGGGCCGCCCCGGACGAGCCAGGGGCCTTATTGCCGGGGTGCGGTGGCCCTTCCGGGCGCTCTTCGGCGCTGTCCATGTACACAGGCGTAGAATCGAATCGTCGGGAAAGCGAGGCGCATGACGGGGTGGGAGTATCGGTTTCGGCGTGACCGTAACGCGCAGGAGCGATTCACCAGGCTCCACTCGCCCGCGAAATCGGGCGGAAGAACCGCCTTTGTCGCTGGATTGCCCCTCTTGAAGCCCTCCGGAGGCTACCCACATGACGCTTTCGGGACAGGCTGAAGCCCGCGGATTCCTGCCGTTTTTTCGGCTTCACGAAACAAAATTGCAAAAATCCGTTGACCCGACTCAGAGGTCCCCATATATGCCCTCTCACCGGAGCGAAGCAGCCCACTCAAACGGGTTCGACGCTCTGGTCGCCAACATAAACGGATAGCCGGTCCCCCGGTGTAAATCGGGGATACGATTGCTGTCCGCTTTATCATGTTGGTGCGCTCTTTGACATTGTTGAAATTTGATGAAGGGACATGTGGGCGACGGCGCCCGGTCCGGGGGTTTTAAGGCTCCGGATACCGGTTTAACTATGCCGATTGCCACATCCTATGCGGGTCACAGCCTGCGTAGCGATGATGCATGTTCATTCGTATCCATTACGTTTGATGTGCAGGTATCGGCTCCTTGAAGCTTATGCCTTGCCGGATTGCGGTTTACCGTGCCGGTTTGGTGTATGACACAAACTTGAGAGTTTGATCCTGGCTCAGAACGAACGCTGGCGGCATGCCTAACACATGCAAGTCGAACGAGACCTTCGGGTCTAGTGGCGCACGGGTGCGTAACGCGTGGGAACCTGCCTTTAGGTTCGGGATAACAGTTGGAAACGACTGCTAATACCGAATGATGTCTTCGGACCAAAGATTTATCGCCTTTAGATGGGCCCGCGTTGGATTAGGTAGTTGGTGGGGTAAAGGCCTACCAAGCCGACGATCCATAGCTGGTCTGAGAGGATGATCAGCCACACTGGGACTGAGACACGGCCCAGACTCCTACGGGAGGCAGCAGTGGGGAATATTGGACAATGGGCGAAAGCCTGATCCAGCAATGCCGCGTGAGTGATGAAGGCCTTAGGGTTGTAAAGCTCTTTTACTGGGGATGATAATGACAGTACCCAGAGAATAAGCTCCGGCTAACTCCGTGCCAGCAGCCGCGGTAATACGGAGGGAGCTAGCGTTGTTCGGAATTACTGGGCGTAAAGCGCGCGTAGGCGGCTTATCAAGTCAGGGGTGAAATCCCGGGGCTCAACCCCGGAACTGCCTCTGAAACTGGTAGACTAGAATACTGGAGAGGCGAGTGGAATTCCGAGTGTAGAGGTGAAATTCGTAGATATTCGGAAGAACACCAGTGGCGAAGGCGACTCGCTGGACAGTTATTGACGCTGAGGTGCGAAAGCGTGGGGAGCAAACAGGATTAGATACCCTGGTAGTCCACGCCGTAAACGATGATAACTAGCTGTCCGGGCTCTTAGAGCCTGGGTGGCGCAGCTAACGCATTAAGTTATCCGCCTGGGGAGTACGGTCGCAAGATTAAAACTCAAAGGAATTGACGGGGGCCTGCACAAGCGGTGGAGCATGTGGTTTAATTCGAAGCAACGCGCAGAACCTTACCAGCCTTTGACATCCTAGGACGACTTCTGGAGACAGATTTCTTCCCTTCGGGGACCTAGTGACAGGTGCTGCATGGCTGTCGTCAGCTCGTGTCGTGAGATGTTGGGTTAAGTCCCGCAACGAGCGCAACCCTCGTCCTTAGTTGCCATCATTCAGTTGGGCACTTTAAGGAAACTGCCGGTGATAAGCCGGAGGAAGGTGGGGATGACGTCAAGTCCTCATGGCCCTTACAGGCTGGGCTACACACGTGCTACAATGGCATCTACAGTGGGCAGCTATCACGCGAGTGTGAGCTAATCTCCAAAAGATGTCTCAGTTCGGATTGGACTCTGCAACTCGAGTCCATGAAGGCGGAATCGCTAGTAATCGCGGATCAGCATGCCGCGGTGAATACGTTCCCAGGCCTTGTACACACCGCCCGTCACACCATGGGAGTTGGATTCACCCGAAGGTGGTGCGCTAACCTGCTTGCAGGAGGCAGCCAACCACGGTGGGTTCAGCGACTGGGGTGAAGTCGTAACAAGGTAGCCGTAGGGGAACCTGCGGCTGGATCACCTCCTTTCTAAGGATTGGTACGAAAGCGCCGGAGCTAGCCTCTGGAAGTGCTTCGCACCTTTTCAAAGAAACATGCCGTCGTCCTCATGTCCTTTCATCACTGGAGAAACGCCGATCGCGAGATCGGTGTTTGCGCCTGAGCTGGCTCACGCCGCCCGCGGCTTGCCATTCGCAAGAATGGCGGCCTGCCTGGTGACGGGATGGGCCTGTAGCTCAGTTGGTTAGAGCGCACCCCTGATAAGGGTGAGGTCAGTGGTTCGAATCCACTCAGGCCCACCATCTTCTTTTGGTTACGGGGCCTTAGCTCAGCTGGGAGAGCACCTGCTTTGCAAGCAGGGGGTCATCGGTTCGATCCCGATAGGCTCCACCAGCCAAAACATTCTCCAGGATGAAACGAAACAGATCCGGCCCAGGGTTTTCCCTAGGCGTCGGTAGTGAGAGGATTTGCCTCTTGCGTCTTTGACATTGTGAATGGGTTTTTAAATCGATGCCGTGGCGGTATCGTCGCAAGGGTTTGCGGCCTTCGGGTCACAGAACCGCGCGATCGATATCATCACACAATCAATTAATGATTATCTGGCTGAGATAATCCTCCATGCCGTCGCAAGGACGCGCAGCCGTTATGCAGGGCTGTCGTTGATGGTGTGGATTCTCAAGCGTGAGGTAAGAGCATTTGGTGGATGCCTTGGCATGTACAGGCGAAGAAGGACGTGGCACGCTGCGATAAGCGTCGGGGAGATGTGAGCAATCTTTGATCCGACGATTTCCGAATGGGGGAACCCACCTTCACCATTTCTTCCAGTCTTCCTTCGGGGAGGCCGGGCGAGGTGGATAAGGTATCACTAAGTTGAATAAGATAGACTTGGTGAAGCGAACCCGGGGAACTGAAACATCTCAGTACCCGGAGGAAAAGACATCAACCGAGATTCCGTTAGTAGTGGCGAGCGAACGCGGACCAGGCCAGTGCCTTTCATTGAATTAGCAGAACACTTTGGGAAGAGTGGCCATAGCGGGTGACAGCCCCGTATGCGAAAGTGATGTGAAAGGACTCGAGTAGGGCGGGACACGTGAAATCCTGTCTGAACATGGGGGGACCACCCTCCAAGCCTAAATACTCGTACATGACCGATAGCGAACAAGTACCGTGAGGGAAAGGTGAAAAGCACCCCGATTAGGGGAGTGAAACAGTACCTGAAACCGAATGCTTACAAGCAGTTGGAGCCTCCTTGAGGGGTGACAGCGTACCTCTTGCATAATGGGTCAGTGACTTAATCTAACATGCAAGCTTAAGCCGTTAGGTGTAGGCGCAGCGAAAGCGAGTCTGAATAGGGCGACTGAGTATGTTGGATTAGACCCGAAACCCGGCGATCTAGGCATGACCAGGTTGAAGGTGCGGTAACACGCACTGGAGGACCGAACCGTTTAATGTTGAAAAATTATCGGATGAGTTGTGTTTAGGGGTGAAAGGCCAATCAAGCCGGGAAATAGCTGGTTCTCCGCGAAATCTATTGAGGTAGAGCGTCAGATGTATGCCGATGGGGGTAGAGCACTGGATGGGCTAGGGCTGCGCGAGCGGTACCAAACCTAACCAAACTCCGAATACCATCGAGACTTGTCTGGCAGACAGACGGCGGGTGCTAAGGTCCGTCGTCAAAAGGGAAACAGCCCTAACCTACAGCTAAGGTCCCCAAGTCATCACTAAGTGGGAAAGCATGTGGGAATCCCAAAACAACCAGGAGGTTGGCTTAGAAGCAGCCATCCTTTAAAGAAAGCGTAACAGCTCACTGGTCTAATTAAGGGTTCCTGCGGCGAAGATGTAACGGGGCTAAAGTGATGCACCGAAGCTTAGGGTTTGGATCTTCGGATCCAAGCGGTAGCGGAGCGTTCCGTAAGCGGATGAAGCCGAAGGGTAACCGACGGTGGACGTATCGGAAGTGCGAATGCTGACATGAGTAGCGATAAAAAGGGTGAGATGCCCTTTCGCCGAAAGACCAAGGGTTCCTGCGCAACGCTAATCGGCGCAGGGTGAGCCGGCCCCTAAGACGAGCCCGAAGGGGGTAGTCGATGGGAACCACGTTAATATTCGTGGGCCTGAAGATGTGTGACGGATTGTGGAAGTTGTGTGTTCTTATTGGATTGAGCATGCAGCCAAGTGGTCCCAGGAAATAGCCTCTTCATATAGACCGTACCCGAAACCGACACAGGTGGTCAGGTAGAGTATACCAAGGCGCTTGAGAGAAGTATCCTGAAGGAACTCGGCAAATTGCCTCCGTACCTTCGGAAGAAGGAGGCCCTCTCACTGGGCAACCAGTGTGGAGGGGGCACAGGCCAGGGGGTAGCGACTGTTTATCAAAAACACAGGACTCTGCTAAGTCGGCTTCAAGACGACGTATAGGGTCTGACGCCTGCCCGGTGCTGGAAGGTTAAGAGGAGGAGTGCAAGCTCCGAATTGAAGCCCCAGTAAACGGCGGCCGTAACTATAACGGTCCTAAGGTAGCGAAATTCCTTGTCGGGTAAGTTCCGACCTGCACGAATGGCGTAACGACTTCCCCACTGTCTCCAGGATATGCTCAGCGAAATTGAATTCTCCGTGAAGATGCGGAGTACCCGCGGTTAGACGGAAAGACCCCGTGCACCTTTACTGCAGCTTCAGAGTGGCATTAGGAAAGAGTTGTGTAGCATAGGTGGGAGGCTTTGAAACTTGGGCGCCAGTCCAAGTGGAGCCATAGGTGAAATACCACCCTGCTGTTTTCTGATGTCTAACTTCGCACCGTTATCCGGTGTAAGGACCCTCTGTGGCGGGTAGTTTGACTGGGGCGGTCGCCTCCTAAAGAGTAACGGAGGCGCGCGATGGTAGGCTCAGGACGGTTGGAAACCGTCTGCGAGAGTGCAATGGCATAAGCCTGCCTGACTGCGAGACTGACGAGTCGAGCAGAGACGAAAGTCGGTCATAGTGATCCGGTGGTCCCTCGTGGAAGGGCCATCGCTCAACGGATAAAAGGTACGCCGGGGATAACAGGCTGATGATTCCCAAGAGCTCATATCGACGGAATCGTTTGGCACCTCGATGTCGGCTCATCACATCCTGGGGCTGGAGCAGGTCCCAAGGGTTTGGCTGTTCGCCAATTAAAGTGGTACGTGAGCTGGGTTCAGAACGTCGCGAGACAGTTTGGTCCCTATCTGCCGTGGGCGTCGATTGTTGAAAGGAGTTGCCCCTAGTACGAGAGGACCGGGGTGAACATACCTCTGGTGTACCAGTCATTCTGCCAAGAGTGCCGCTGGGTAGCTATGTATGGACGGGATAACCGCTGAAAGCATCTAAGCGGGAAGCCTCCCTTGAGATAAGCAATCTTCGAACCGTCGTAGACCACGACGTTGATAGGCTGGGTGTGGAAGCGCAGTAATGCGTGAAGCTAACCAGTCCTAATAGTTCTTTTCGCGCTTGATGAATCCCACCATCATCGACAGCCCTGTCGCAAGACAGGTTGTCCTCGATGTGGAGGATATCGAAAGCCGGATAACGCCCGTCACATCCTTTGGATGTGGCATGCATCGATTTAAAAACCCTCATTCGTTCCGCCTGCTTCATTGCTTGGTGGCCATAGCGTCTGTGACCCACCCGATCCCATCTCGAACTCGGCCGTGAAACCGGACAGCGCCGATGGTACTAATGCTCAAGCATTGGAAGAGTAGGTCGCCGCCAGGCATTGCAGCAGGCGGGACGAATGAGGGGACCCATTCACGCTGTTAAGGGCTGTCCCCAGGGACCGCCCTTTTTTGCGTCTCCGCGATCGCTCTCGATCATGGAGACGGCCAGGCTCCGGTCTCATGAACCCGGATGCCCGGGGCTGCACGGTCTATCCGTCCGGTCCCAGCCCTCGGACCCGCGCGGTCCGCAAGGCTGAACATGGTATCGCGGGGTGGAGCAGTCCGGTAGCTCGTCAGGCTCATAACCTGAAGGTCGTTGGTTCAAATCCAACCCCCGCAACCAATAATGTCCTAAATGATCGTGCTCTATCGCCTCGCTGCTATCAGCGGGGCTTTTTGCGTTGGTTCAAGTGAGCAAGTAGGAAGCAGATGGGCATTCGCTGACGCGAGTCTGGGCCAGGCCCCGGTGGATCCCGCAGTCGGTGCGGTTCGCGCGGTCAGGCGAAGCAGGTCGTCGGCCCTATTCCTTCCAGATGGCCAACGCGCTCATGTTGTTAAGCCGCAAGGCGTCGATCATCTGCGACAACGGCCTGCTGCCGCTGCGCACGGCGAAGAGCATGACCGACAGGCGTGCCACCATCCATGGCGGCCAAGCGGGTTCGGACCCCGCCCCTTGGCGGCGCCACCGCGGCTCAGCGTAGCTATGGCCGCTGATATCCTTTCGCGTGTATTTCAAGATCGCCTTCACGAGGATTGCCTGTGAAGAACAGTCCGCCGCGCCTCTGGGAATGGCCCGGGACGTAGTCGAAGGTCGTGCTGCTCTTCTCCGAAGGGCGCCCCGGAAGCGTCAAGGTCCCTTCTACAACCAGGCCCGCAACTGTCGAATTCCCCCGGTTGAACGCGGTGATTTCCACCAGATGGCTATCGCCTTGCGGAGCGATTCTCAGCACGCGGGTCTCGATCTGCGGTGTGCCTGGCGGATCCTGCAGCGCTTGCCAGCCGATGAAGCCGATCAGGCCCAGGGTGATCAGCAAGCCGATGCCGCCTGCGATCCATTCGACTGCCGGTCGCTGGGCGATCCGCTGTTGGTCTTGCGCTCCCATTCGAGCTCCTAAATAATAACTCTGGCCGATGCGGCCCCAAATGCAGCCGGAAAGCCCAGCACGGTCGTCATCATTGCGATCTGCGCCAGCGATGCACCATCGGTGCGGCCAAACGTCCACAGTACATAAAGGCTCACGATCAGCGCAATTCCGTATCCGGCGATGCTGCGGCTTATGAGTAGCCAGGGAAAGCCGATCTCATCCGGGCTCTTTTCCGTGCCTTTGAAATCCAGCGCGAATACGAAGGCGTGGAGCGTGCCAATCGACACAAGGATCAGCGCCAGCGCGTGAACATAGGTCATTTTGAAGGCGATCAGCACCATCTCCTCGGTCGGCGCCACATTGAAGGTGAGGAACACCGCTCCCGCCAGCATGATGAAGAGCTGGCCCGCATAGCCTGCCTTCCTTTCCTTCGCCTTCTGGTCGGTTTGCGCGGAGCCGAGCTGACCGCGCGCCATAATCGCACCGATGCTGGCAGGCACGGTCTGGATGGCGATCTTTCCGAAGATCTCCGTCGCGAGCATGGACGGATCGATGATGCCGAACAGCGCGAGCATGACAGCGGCGGCCACGGCTCCGACCCCGAAAGCCACGATCGCATCGAGAACGTCTTCGCTGCTTCCTCCGGTCCGCTCGAACCCGACGAAGTAGGAGAGCGGCACCAGCAGGATCAGCGTGAAGATCAGGAACAGGAACAGCCTGACCCGGTCGAGGTAGAAGCCGAGCCACCACATCTCCATGGTCATCAAAAGCGGGAAAGCGAAAAGGACGGCGCCGGCAAACGCGCGCGCGAGCGCACGACCGAAATGCTGGCGCGCACTGCTTTGCGAAGATGGCCCGGACTGCACAGGCTCCGTACTGGCATAATCACCCGGTGGGGAGAAGCAGAGGCTCGAGTCCTATGAACAAACCCCATGAACAAACCCCATGAACAAACCCCATGAACAAGGCCCATGATCAAATCTGGGCACAAGCTGCGCCATTCGCTCCGGAGAAGTGCACGCGTTCTGACCGGAACCAGCCAATGGGGCCAAAATTGGAAGCTGGAATGCTGCCCGTGCGTGAGGGTGGACTGCCGACATGCTCGGCATCTGGCGAGCGGGACTAGCTGTCCTGCTCCCCCAGCGCCTGCGCGGCGTGGGACAGGGTCACCAATCCAATCCCACCCACCAGATTGCCGACGAGCGAGATCGCTCCGATCTTTGCGAGATGATGGACCGCCAGATCAGCGCCGATGAAAAGGCCGAACAGGATATGCAGCATCGAGACCACCACGTGCTCGAAAGGTCCGAGCGCCAGCATGAATCCAACGGCGAATGCCATCATTGCACGCGCCCCCGAACCCTGCGCGGCGACGACGAGAAATGAGAGCAGCGCAACCAGCGCTCCGCCTACGATGGAGCGAACAAAGGTGGCTAGCGGGGCGCGGTTCGCCAGTTCCTCGGCGAGCGCGACTATCGATTCTCGCGCACCCTCATGCAGCGCGCCATCTACCGAGAAGATGAGAACGAGGAGAGCTCCGCCAGCGATGTTGAGCGCCAGGGTGAGTGCCCACAGCCGCAACAGGCGCCGGAAAACGCGGCGCTCTCGTCCCTCGAAAGCGGTGGCGATCGGATCGAAGAAATTCTCGCTGAAGAGTTCGGCGCGGCCAACTATCAGGAACACCACTCCAACCGCGAAACCGAGCGCCCCCAGTACGGAAGCAAATTCGCCGAAGTGCGGCTGCGCCGCCGAATGGATCAGTGCCTGAGCGGCGCTGCCGAAGACAATGGTAAAGCCTGCAATGAAGCCGGTGGCCAAAAGCGCCAAGAGTCCTTGGTCGAGACGCCGCTTGCCTTCTTCGGCAGCCCGCTCGAAGATCTCGGCTGGATTGAGTGCTCGCGGCATGCTCAACGGACGCATCGGCCCCCGGGAATGTTCCCCCTCTGCGGAGCTGCAATTCGTACTTCCTCGAGAAACCTTAGGCGCGCTGCGCGGGTTGTCCTTCATGACCGCGGCACACCTGCTGCGGCATGTCCAAGCGAAAGCCGCCCGCGGTTTGGCGGGGCCGAGAGCGGGTGTTTGCTTCACTGGGTTTGAGAAAAAGGATTTGTGCGATGACAAAGTCGAAGAGACCAACTCCGGGGATGCCCCACGACGGACTCAAGGGAGCGCCCGACGGGGTAAACACGCAAGGCGAGGAGGCGGCGAGCGGGGCTGACAAATCGCGCGCGCGAGAAGCAGGCACGTCAAAGAGAGAAAAGGACGAGTTTGGAAACGGGCGAACCGGACACGGCGGCCAGTCAGTGATGGGCTATCACGGGCCGCAGCAACTCGGCGACGAAGAGATCAAGCCCGGCGGCAATCCCAATTCCGGCGCCCGGAGCGACTGATTCAGCGGCGATCCGAAAGCGGACAGCTCCGGGAGATCGGCGGGTCGATTGCATGCGGTATAGTCCAGCACCGCGGGTGCTATTTGCGGATCCTTGGCTTTTCGAAGAGATTTTGATCCGGCGGCGGAGCACATATCCTTTGCGGTAGGTATCCACTGGGCCTCTCGTGACACTTGATGAAACGCAACGCAGCGGAGCGACCGTGAACCCCGACAAGCCAGCAGGCTGCGATCGCCCCAACGGCGACTTGCCGTTTGAAGCTCACCCGGTTTAAGCGCGATGCTTCCCCTTCGGAGATTGCACCATGCCCCCGACAGAGCGACGCTTGCGCGAGGCGCGCGCCGAATTGCCGGACGAACCGGCAACCGCGCTCCCGCCGCGTTCTGCGCGCTGGAAGCTCATCGGTCCGGGCATTGTGGCTGCCGCGACCGGAGTGGGGGCTGGGGACCTTGTCGCCACTCTCATCGCCGGCTCACGCTTCGGCTATGCCTTGCTCTGGGCCGCAGTGCTGGGATGCGTAGTGAAGATCGCTCTGTCCGAAGGCGCCGCGCGCTATCACCTCTCGACCGAGACGACGATCTTCGAGGGGTGGCGCTCTCTGGGAGCATGGACGAGCTGGTATTTCGGCATCTACATCCTCGTCTGGGGCTTCATCTACGGCGCGACGGCAATGAGCGCGACCGCACTGCCGCTCGCTGCCCTGTTCCCTATTCTGCCGCTTCCGGCGTGGGCGGTTCTCGCCGGGGTTACGAGCTTCCTATTCGTCGCGCTCAATCGCTACGAGACCTTCGAGCGGGTGATGAAGGTGCTGGTCGCGATCATGTTCGTGGTGATGACCGGGCTGGCCATCCTGGTCGCACCCGGCCTCGGCGATGTGGTCGGGGGGCTCGTCCCGTCGCTGCCCGAAGGCTCGATCTTCTTCACGCTGGGCCTGATCGGCGGCGTTGGCGGGACGATCACCACCGCCGCCTACGGCTATTGGGTCAACACCAAGGGGTGGCACGGTCCGTCGTGGATCCCGATGATGCGGCTGGACAATTACACCGCCTACACGGTGACGGGAATTTTCGTCGTCTCGATGCTGATCGTGGGGGCCGAGCTCCTGCACAGCGCGCAGATCGCTCTGGCTGCGGGTGACCGGGGGTTGCTCAACCTTACCGACGTGCTGGCGGCCCGGTTCGGGCGTCCGGTGGCGATCGCGTTTCTTCTGGGTTTTGCCGCCACTGCGATGTCGTCGCTGTTCGGCGTATGGCATGGCGTCAGCCTGCTTTTTTCCGATTTCGTCGAGCATGTTCGCGGACGGAGCGAGCGCAGCGAGCGGCCCGAACGCGAATGGCCCTTCCGCGCTTTCTTACTGTGGCTCACCTTCCCGCCCATGACGCTGCTGTTCTTCGAGGAGCCCTTCCTCCTGGTCATCATCTACGGAGTGGTCGGCGCCTTTTTCATGCCGTTTCTGGCAGTCACCCTGTTGCTGCTGCTGAACTCCAGCCGCGTGCGGTCCGCCGACCGCAATGGCTGGCTGTCGAATACGGTACTGAGCGCGGCTGCGCTCTTGTTCGTGGTCCTGTCCGTCCAGCAGATCTGGTCGTTTTTCGCCAGCTAGGCGGAATGCGCCTCGGGCGAGGGGCGCGGATCGAGGTGAAGCTGAAGGCGGGGCACACTGACGCCGTGCCCATCGCAGCCCCGATCCGGCGGGGCTGCGGTTCGCAAGCGAACAAAATAGTGAATAGCTATGCCGGTAGGCGGATTAGGCGGCTGCCTTTTCCGGCGCAAGGCCCTCAAGGATCATCCGGTTGACGGCGATGAGTTCGTCGATCTGCTCGCGACCGGTAATCACTTCGCTGGTGAAGCGGTCGACCCAAAGCGCGAGCGAAATGATGCCGGCCCGCAATTCACTCGGCAGGGCGTTGCCCGTCGTTCCGCAGGCGGTGCTGAAGGCGCTCCACATCTCGCGATTGCGGTGAAGCGTGGACACGAGGTCGGCCCCTTTGAGACCTGCATCCCGGGCTGCGATGATATCGCCGGTGATCTGGCTCACCAGTCGAAACTCGGTGTTGCGCGGCGATTCGGCGATCGTTTGCACGCGCTGATAATTGGCAAGTGACATGCAATGGCTCCTGTCGTTTCTCCTATTCTAGACAATCAAGGGGTGTTCCGGCTCAGGCGGTCGTTGGTCCTGAACGATTTGCATGAAGTGCCAGCGGAAAAGAGCGCTGCTTGCGCCGGATGCTCGCATTCCATCCTATAATCCTACTGTCCCGATCAAGGGCTGGAAAGATTATGATCAACGGTATCGGCTTTCTCATTATTGTCGGCTGCGTCTTCGGCAGCTTCATGCTCGCTGGCGGCAAGATGGAGATCATTCTCCATGCGCTGCCGCACGAGTTCATGGCAATCGGCGGTGCGGCTGCCGGTGCTTTCATCGTCGGCAATTCGATGGCCACGGTCAAGAACGCCGGCAGAGGTATCAAGCGCGCCTTCAAGGGGTCGCGCTGGAAAGACGGCGACTTTCGCGACCTGCTGACGCTGCTGTTCGCCCTGCTCACAACCTTCAGGAACGGCGGTGCTACCGCGATCGAGTCCCATCTCGACCAGCCGGCAGAAAGCCCGATTTTCTCGCGCTATCCCCATTTGCTCGCCGATCATCACCTGGTGGAGTTCATCGCCGACTATCTGCGGATGATGACCGTCAACTTCGAGGATCCGCACCAGCTCGAAGCCGCCATGGAAGCGGATATCGAGAAGCATCACCATGAGGAGATGGCAGCCCAGCATGCGCTCCAGATCATGGCTGACGGGCTGCCTGCGCTCGGCATCGTCGCCGCCGTTCTGGGCGTCATAAAGACCATGGCGTCGATCGATCAGCCGACCGAAATCCTCGGCGCGATGATCGGCGGCGCGCTCGTGGGTACCTTCCTGGGCGTGCTGCTGTCCTATTGCGTCGTCGCGCCGCTGGCTACCAAGCTGCTCGCCATCATCGAGGATGACGGCAAGCCCTTCGCCATCGCGAAGACCGCGATCGTCGCCTACGCCCAGAACGTGCCCGTACAGGTCGCGATCGAGATCGCGCGGCGCATGACGCCCACGGTCCACGCCCCATCCTTCCAGCAGCTCGAAGCTGCACTCGACGAGGCCAAAGATGATCTTACCGTCCGCATCTGATCCCGCCGAAGACCGCTCACTGCGCCTTCCCGTCCACGGCAACACGATGGCCGCGGAGGATTTGAAGGTGCGGCTGGTTCTTGCCGCCGATCTCGACGAACAAATGCATATCGATGCGTCGCAAGTGGAGAGCGTCGGCCAATGCGTGCTGCAGCTCCTTCTGGCCGCGCATGCCGAAGCGGAACGCCAGTCGCTCGAATTCGAAATCACCAACCCCAGCCCCGCTTTTGTCGAGAGAGTGGTCGGTTGCGGGCTCGCCAGAATGCTGGGCCCCGAAACCGGAAAGGACCATTCGTGAATAAGTTGATCCTCACCGTCGATGATTCTGCGAGCATGCGAATGCTCCTCAAGGCGTCGCTTACCGCGCAAGGGTTCGCCATCGAAAGCGCCAACGATGGCGTTCACGGGCTGGAGCGAATGCACGAGGTCAAGCCCGACCTCCTCATCACCGACATCAACATGCCCAAGATGGACGGTTTCGAGTTGATCGAGGCGGTGCGCGCCGTTTCCGAATTCCGCGGCACACCCATCCTGGTGCTCTCCACCGAGTTTTCCGAAGAAAAGAAAACCCGCGCGCGCACCGCCGGTGCGACCGGCTGGATCACCAAGCCGTTCGACGCCAGCAAGCTTGGCGCGGCAATCCGGAAGGTGTGCCCGTGAGCGACGAGTTCGACGAGATCCAGGCCATCTTCTTCGAAGAATGCGTCGAGGGACTGACCGCTGCGGAAGCCGGGCTGTCGGCCATGGCCGATGGCGACACTTCGGCTGAAACCATCGCGAGCGTCTTTCGCGCCGTTCATTCGATCAAAGGCGGATCGGGTGCATTCGGCCACGCGGCATTGCTGGCATTCTCGCACCGCTTCGAGAACGTGCTCGACGAGGTTCGGGCCGAACGCATCCCGGCCAGCGCCGGGGTAGTGAAGGATATGCTGAGCGCCTTCGATATCCTTTCGGACCATGTCGCAGCGGCGCAAGAACAGTCCGATCCCCCTGCCGATGATGCGATGCTGGCGACGCTCGACGCAATTCTCGCCACAGGCGGGGCGAGCGCCGACGGTGCTTCAGGTGGTGGCTTGTCGCCTTCGGTGCCTGCTGCAGAAGCCCCTGCAGCAGAAGCTCCTGCGGTAGATGCCCCAGGGGCCGAAGCCGACGAGTTCGGCTTCACGCCGGTTGCCGCCGCAGTCGAGGAGTTCGATCCCTTCGGTTTCGAACCCGTGACGGTTGCGCTGGACGATCTCGACGCTTTGCAGGAGACGCAGAGCGATTGGGCGATCCGCTTCGGACCTTCGCGCGATGCCTTGGCCAATGGCGGCGAACCGCTGCTCGTCATTCGCGAGCTGGAACGTCTTGGGGGCCGGGTTGTCGATGTCGATAGCTCGGCGCTTCCTTGCCTCAGCGATGTGGATCCGGAAAACAGCTATTTCGTCTGGAACATCTCGGTTCCCGGCTCGATCGAGAAAAGTGAGATCAGCGAATGCTTCGATTTCGTCGCACCTGACTCGCTGATCGAAATCGGTCGGGCAGATCCGGAGGCAGCGCCCTTGGCGGAAGCGGTCGCGCCTGAAACTGGATGTCGCTGGTCGAACGGTCGAACTCGACTTCATTGTTCTGGAGCGAAGCCGTGTCTTTGGGCAACCGGGTGTTCGGCATCGTCCAGAATATCTGGAAGCGGTTTTCACCCGGCGCCGTCAGGTCGACTGACGCGCCGGTATATGCGGTCGGAAAGTTGGCATCCCCGGAACGCCCGATGAGACGGCTGGAACCGATATCCATCGTTAGCCTTCCGGCCTTGATGTCGCCGACAAAACCGGAACCGACGATCGCGCCGAGGTTCAATCCGACATAGGCCTGAAGCGGTTCGAGAGCATTCACTTCGCCGGTCCCGATCGGAGTGGTCGGATCCTGGCCGTAGACGCGGGCGTCGAACAGCTCCGCGACGAAGGTGACCGGATCGGCGGTGTAGCTCGCCAACAGCGTCGTGCGCAGCATCAATATCGCATCATCCTCGGCCTTGCCGGGGCGGAACTGGCCGTCGAGGGCGTCGCCACGGACGCGGAAGCTGCCCGAGACCTCGAACCCGTCCTTGGAGGCTGTTTGGGCCGCAGCGGGGGCGGGAACCAAGGTTGTGGCGGCTGCGAGGAGCAAAGAGCGGCGCATGAATGCGCTACGGATCACTGAGCGATGCATTGCTGTATTCTCCGACGATAAATGAAAAGTACTCGTCGATTATAGAACGGTGGACCCGAATTCGGGCAGCTTAAGCCATATTTCCATGGGTTATTGCATCGGAGCTATCGGTGTCGGAAGCTCTCGGATCGAGTTAATTCCGGGCACGATCCGCTGTCGTGAAGTTCCTTCTATAATGCTGCGACACCCTTCGTCGCGCCAACCCAACCAGCGGGTGCGGCTGACTAAGTTCACGGAGAACCGGAATGGCTGCTTTCAACAACATGCGAATTGCGCAGAAAATCATGGCAGGATTGGCGCTGCTCGCGATCTTATCCCTGTTCATCGCCGGATTTGGCGCGTTCGAGCTGTCGTCGACCACGGAACGTTCGCGCGTTCTGGTGGAGCAGGATGCGGCTAGCATGCGACTGGCTGCGGAGGCGAACGAGAATAAGAGCCGGATGCACCAGATATGGTACGCGGTTGCTGCAGAGAACGACGTTCCAGATTTTCGCAATATGCTTGAGCAGATTGCCGGAGAACGACGTGAATTGGAGGCACGTTTGAATGAACTTCGTCCGTTCATGCAGGGCGAGGAACAGGATCTCTTGGCTAATGTTGAGAGCGGCCTTGCTGACTATTATCGCGCCACGGATACGGTTCCGGCGCTCTGGATGGCAGGTCAGCGGGAGGAAGCCGAAGACGTCATCCAGCATCCCGCATCCAAAGCATTTTCCGTGATCGACTCTGCACTGACTGCCATCGTCGAGCGGCAGGAGCAGGATCTCGCAACAGGCGCGGCAGCAACCGACGCCGAAGCAGAGATGGCGATCTGGACCTTGTGGATCGTGGCAGCAGTAGGTCTGGCGACGATTTTCGGAGCCGTATTCATGTTGGTGCGCCGACAAGTTACCGATCCGATCATCGGCATGACCGCGCTCATGGACAAGCTTGCTCAGGGCGATAACAGCATGGAGATCCCCGATGTGGATCGCCAGGACGAAATCGGCAAGATGGCGCGCGCGGTCCTCGTGTTTCGGGATAATGCTCGCGCTCAGGCCGCCGCCGAAGCCGAAAAGGCTCGGACTGAAGCCGAGCAGAACCTAGTGGTCGAAACCTTGTCGGAAGGTCTTGGGAACCTGGCGAAGGGCGATCTTTCTTATCAGATCACTGCGCAGTTCACTGGCGCTTACGACCAGGTGAAGTCCAATTTCAACTCGGCGGTTTCCGGGCTTCGCGATCTGATCGGTGCCGTCATGGAAAGCGCCGATTCGCTTCGTTCCGGCTCGGGCGAGATTGCCCAGGCGTCCGAAGACCTCGCGCGCCGCACCGAGAGCAATGCAGCAAGCCTGGAAGAAACCTCCGCCGCCCTGACGCAGATCGACGGGCGTATCAAGGCGACTGCGGAAGCGGCGAGCCGGACCGTATCGCGCGCCGACCAGGCGATCTCGACTGTCAGCAGCGGTCGGACCACGGCAGATGGCGCGGTGGAAGCGATGAGCCGGGTGCGGGCGAGCGCCAAGGGGATCGACGAGGTCATCGAAGGCGTCGACAAGATCGCGTTTCAGACCCGCGTTCTGGCGATGAATGCCGCCGTCGAGGCCGGGCGTGCCGGCGATGCCGGCCGGGGTTTTGCGGTAGTGGCCGATCTCGTTTCCGCCCTGGCAATGCGCGCCGAAGAAGAGGCGCAAAAGGCGCGCGATCAGCTCACCGTCACCCAGGGCGACATCGTTACCGCGGTCGAAGCCGTGCAAAAGGTCGATGGTGCTTTGGTCGATATTTCCGCAGGGGTCGGGGAGGTTCACGAATTGCTGGGGACCATGGCCACGGACAATCAGGCGCAGGCTTCGGCGATCACCCAGATCAGCGCGGCGATCAGTCAGATGGACCAGTCGACGCAGCAGAATGCCGCTATGGTGGAGGAAACCTCCGCCGCCGCACGCAATCTCAACACCGAAGTCGAATCTCTGGCCGAGAAGGCAGGTCATTTCCAGCTCGAGAACGGACCTGCGAAGCGGGTCGCAAGGGTCGCCGAAAAGCCCGCAAACCGATCCAACGGCTATGTCTCGCCCGTGAAACCATTGCCGGTGGCAGCAATGGCGAGAGCCAATGGAAGCGGCGCGCTGCGTGCGGAGGCCGCCGACTGGAACGACTTCTAGCCAACGTCTCGGCTCGGTGCCTATCTCTCTATTCCGCCTCGCGCGGGACCGAGAGGTAGGCCACCAGCGCCAACGCAAGCCCCGCTGCGGCCAGGCTCAGAGCCAGATCGTAAGACAGCGTCGCGTCGTAGAGCATCCCGAAGCCGACCACGCCCAGCGCTGTGCCGAGGAGCGAAATCGTCAGCAGCACGCCAAACATCAGGCCGAACTCGTCGCGATCGAAATGGCGACCGACGAAGTAGCCGATCGCGTCGAGTTCCAGGCCTTGCATCAGTCCGACGCAGACGATCGCCAAGAGCACCATCCATTCCGGCGCGCCCGAATAGAACATCAGGCACCCGGCGGCGGCTGCCATGGTGACGACTGCCGACACATGGCGGGCATCGGTGCGATCGAACAGCCAGCCGATCCCGATGCGCGCCACCAGCACGACTGCAGAGTACATCGCGATCATTGGCGCCGTTTGGCCGATGCCGTTGTGCCGCAAAAGTGGCTCGAGCTGGGTCAGGATACCGGCGGTCGGGATGTTGGTGGCGAAGACCGCCAGAGCGAGCGCCATGAAACTGCGACTGCGCAGCGAGGCCCAGATCTTCGCCCGGTCAGCCGGCGGGGATCGTTCGATCACGGCAAGCGCGCCGAGCGAGCCCGAGCTGCGTTCTTCGGCTAGATTAGCCTCGGGCACCTCGCTTTCGGTAACCCTGTCCCTGAGTCCGAGCAGGACAACCGGCGCGCCCAGGAAGGCGGCCAGTGCCGCGAGGGTGAGCAACCCGCCCTCGGGCCCATATTGCCAGATCATATGGGCGATCAGCGGAGTGAACAGCAGCGCGCCGATCGAGGCGCCCGCCGCCATGATGCCCAGCGCCTGCCCGCGCGCGCGTTCGAACCAGCCGGTCACCGCGCGGGAAAAGGTCATGCCCGTGGCACCCGGGGCGACGATCCCGAACAGCGCCGAGAGCAGGACGAAATGGAAATAGGGTCCCGGCATCTGCGACATGGCGGCGAACACCGCGGCAATCAGCAAGAAGCTGACCGCAGCGATGATCCTGGCGCCGAAGCGGTCCGTCAAGCGGCCGATCAGCGGCGCGGTTATCGAGCCGAGCAGGCCGAGCGCGGCGGCCATGGCGATATCGCCGCGGCTCCAGCCGTATTGTTCCGATAGCGGGATCACGAACAGGCTGGAGGTGTAGAAATAGAGGCCGGCCCCGGTGGCCATCCCGACATGCGCGCTCGCCACGACCGAGCCGCCGCGTTTCCATTCCTGGTGAGCGGTCGGTCTTGCGGCGACCATGGACATTGGCTGCCGGTTCACGGCCGGGCAGACTCGATCGTCAAAGGCAAGCCTGTCGCTCCCGCTCCGTCAGCCAATCGCCGAGCCGGGCTCGACGGCACTCTTGTGCTTGGCGCTTAGGCTAAACCGGCAGGCTTGGTCGAGCAAGCGGAAGGGCAGGCCGGCGCTGAGGGTTGATGCTGCAAGCCCAACATCAAAAGGAAAGGCCCGCCGCCCCAGGGGGACGACGGACCTTGCCGGGTTCGATTGCTGTCTCGAAATTAACGAAGCAGCGAAAGAACGTTCTGCTGGCTCTGGTTGGCCTGTGCCAGCATCGCGCTGGAAGCCTGGCTGAGGATCTGCGACTTGGCGAGAGCGGTCGTTTCGGCCGAATAATCGGTGTCTTCGATCCGCGAACGCGCGTCGGAGAGGTTGGTGATGTTGTTGCCGAGGTTGTTGACAACTGACTCGAGGCGATTTTGGGAGGCGCCGAGACCAGCTCGAACTGTGTTAACCGTGCCGAGGTGACCATCAATAGTCGCGAGAGCGCCATTAGCCTGCGTACCATCACCAGCCACGGTGATTGCAAGGGCGCTAAGGGCGCTAATGTCGCCCACGACGATATCGACTTTATCCGTTCCATTGGCGCCGGTCTGGATCGTGGTGGTCTTCCCTGCGCCTGCAGCTCCGAAGACGTTAACGCCGTTAAACTGAGTAGTATCAACGATCGATTTGATCTGAGATTGCAATTCGGTCATCTCTGTCTGCAGGTTTGTGCGGTCAGTTGTGCCGTAGGTGCCAGATGCGGCCTGAGTGGAAATCTCTCTCATGCGCTGAAGCATGTTGGTAACTTCTTCGAGGGCGCCTTCAGTTGTCTGAGCGAGCGAGATGCCGTCGTTGGCGTTGCGGATGCCCTGGTTCATGCCCTTGATCTGCGAGGTCATCGAGGTGGCGATGGCGAGGCCGGCGGCGTCGTCCTTGGCGGAGTTGATGCGCTTGCCGGTCGACAGGCGTTCCATGGCGGTGGCAAGCGACTTGCCGGCAGCGTTCGAAGCGTTGGAGGCCTTCAGTGCCCCGATGTTGGTATTGATGACGTTCATGACAGATATCCCTCTTGGTCTACGATCACTGCCCCTGGTCAGGATGCGGCAGCCGATACCCAGACCGACCGGATCGAGCAGGAATTAAGGGAAAAAGCGTTCCGGCCGCAGGGTTCCGTTAACCATATCCGTAATTCTACGGGGTCTAAATTTATCCATTTGTTCGACGTCCCGGGTGCATTTCAACGTCCGTCGGTAAGACATGCCACCAGGGGGCGGTGATGGACGGGATTACGAAGACCACGAATTTTACGAGGCGGCACTCGACGATCGAGTCACGGCTGGCGGGAATTGCGTCGTCGCTCTTCATGGATCGACCGGTGACCCTGGCCGATGCCGAGGAGCCGGCAGCGAACCGCGACGCCCGTACCATTACGCTCGCTCGTGGCGAGATGGCCGAATTCGCATTCGCCGGAACCGGCGGCGCGCTTACCTATCAGGATCCGATCGCCGAGAGCAGCATCGCGGCGCTCGTCGCGATGATCTACGCCGGACATGGTCCGGTCGCGGCCGACCCCGCTTCGCTGTCCGTGATCGCGCTGGCCGACCGGCTTGCGCGGACCGACATCCCGGTGCTCATCAACGGTCCGACGGGCACCGGCAAGGAAGTCCTCTCCAATTTCATCCATCGCCGCAGCGACCGCCGCGACAAGCCGTTCATCGCACTCAACTGTGCCGCGATCCCGGAGGCGATGCTCGAAGCCATGCTGTTCGGGCACGAGAAGGGTTCCTTCACCGGCGCCAGCGCCGCAGCCGAGGGCTTCTTCCGCGCGGCCGATGGCGGCACTCTGCTGCTCGACGAGATCGCCGAAATGCCGCTCTCGCTTCAGGCGAAGCTGCTGCGTACACTGCAGGAGGGCGAGGTGGTGCCCATCGGCGCGACCCGGCCGATCAAGGTCGATGTCCGGATCATCGCCTGCGCCAACCGCGACCTGCCGCTCGAGGTGGCCGAGGGCCGCTTCCGCGCCGACCTTTACTATCGCCTCAATGTCTTTCCGATCGCGATGCTGCCGCTGCGCGAGCGCCAGGCCGATATCGCGCCGCTCGCCTTCACCATGCTCATGCGCCATTCGGCCAAGGGCGACCGCGTGCCGTGGATCGACGAGGCGGCGCTTGCCACGCTGCGCAGCTATCCATGGCCCGGCAATGTCCGCGAGCTCGAGAACGTGATGCGGCGCGCGTTGCTGCTTTCGCAGGGCGAAGCCGTGATCGGGCCGCAGCACATCATCTTCGACATGACCGCACGCGCAGTGGCGCCGACCGCACCAGCGGCGAGCGAGACGGTTGCCGAGGAAGCGCCTGCCAAACTGTCCAAGATCGTCAAGCTGTCCGAGGCGCGCGCGATTATGGAGACGCTGGATTCGGTCGGCGGGCACCGCGCCAATGCGGCCCGCGCGCTCGGCATCAGCGAGAGAACCTTGCGTTATCGTCTGGCTTCCTTCCGTGAAGCCGGCATTGCAGTGGGAGGCACACGATGAACCCCGTAGGCAGCATGGGCGGAGGCGGATCGATCGACCAGATCATCGCGCTGCGCCAGCAGATCATCGATCGTTCGAAAGTCCTGCAGGAACTGCACGAAGCCAAACCGGCGTCGCCGGTAGAAGGCGCGGCGCCGCAGCGGGCAGACTTCGGCAATTCGCTGCGCGACGCGCTCGACAACGTCAATGCGACGCAGGCGCGCGCCAGCGGGATCACCGAGGCTTACGAGCGCGGCGAAGTGACCGATATCGCCAAGGTGATGCTGGCCCGGCAGGAAGCCGGCGTCGCCTTCGAGGCAACCCTCCAGGTGCGCAACAAGCTGTTGTCCGCGTACCAGGAAACCATGCGGATGGGCATCTAAGCCATGACCGGACTCGTTCCCACCGCGCCCACCGGCGGCGGCGCGCTCGCGACGCTGACAAGCGGATCGGGTAGTTTCGCCGAACGAGGACGGGCCTTCGCGGCGCAACCCTCGGTGCGCAAGATGCTGCCGTGGTTCGCGGGTACGGCGGGCCTCGGCCTGCTGGCGCTGACCTGGGCCACCCTCTCGCCCGCACCGCAGCGCGTGCTCTATTCCTCGCTCGACGATTCCGGACGGGCGGGCGTGGTCGCTTCGCTCGATCAGGCGGGAATCCCTTACAAGATCGACAATGGTTCGGGCACGCTCACCGTCAACGAGGACGATGTCTACCGCGCCCGTATGCTGGTCGCCGCCGATGGCTCGCTGGCGGCGCCTGCGAGCGGAACCGACCTGATCGACAATCTGCCGATGGGCGCCAGCCGCACGCTCGAGGGCGATCGCCTGCGCGCCGCGCAGGAGCGCGAACTGGTGCTTACCATCATGGAGATCGACGGGGTCGAGGCGGTCCGCGTCCATATCGCCAAAGCCGAACGATCGGTCTTCGTGCGCGACGATGTCGCCCCCTCCGCCTCGATCATGGTGCGGATGGCATCCGGGCGCCAGCTTGCCGACAGCCAGGTCGCCGCGATCACCAATCTTGTCGCCGGCTCGGTTTCGGGTCTGGCGATCGATGCGGTCAAGGTCGTCGACCAGCACGGCAAATTGCTGACCCAAGCCCGCGACCCCAACAGCGGCCGGCTCGATCTGCAGGCGCAGATGGAGGCCAAGCTCAACGCGCAGGTCGATCAACTGCTTGCGCCGATGTTCGGTGCCAATGCTTTCTCCTCGCAGGTGCAGGTCGAACTCAACATGGACGAGGTCACCTCGGCCCGCGAGGTATACGACAAGGACGGCTCGGTCCGGCGCGAAACCACGCAGCAGTCGCAAAACGTCGCGATGCAGGCAGGAGGTATTCCCGGTGTGCTCGCGAACACGCCACCGGCCGACCCCGAAGCGCGTCCCGGTGCACCCGAAGATGCTGCACCGGGCGAACCCAACGGCATCGGCGAAAGCAGCGCGACCCGCGTCTACGAAATGGGCCGCGAAGTTTCGGTTTCCAACCTCACCCCGGGTTCGATCAAATATCTCTCGGTCGCGGTCGCGATCGATCAGGCCGCGCTGGCCAAGGCAAGCGCCGCCGACATCGCCAAGGTCAAGGAACTGGTTTCGGCCGCGGTCGGCGCAAGGGTGGATCGCGGCGACCAGGTCACCGTGGTGATGCGCGCATTCGAAAAGGTCGAGGCCGAGGGCATACCCTTCTACGAGACCAGCTGGTTCGGCATGGCGGTGCGCAACGGCGTCGCCATCCTCGCGGTCCTGCTCGTCCTGCTCCTGGCTGTCAGACCGGCGATCAAGGCGCTACGTGGGCCCGGCGGGAACAGCGATGAGGCCGACACCGGGGAAGGCGCGCAGGCGCTGGCAGGTTCCTCGCAGGCGTTGGTTTCCTACGACCGCGAAGCGCTCGACAGCCAGATCGAACTCGCCCAGCGGATCGCGCGCGAAAATCCCGATGACGCGGTGCTCGCGCTGCGGCGACTGCTCGCCGAAGATGCCAGACTGGCGGGAGAAGCAGCATGAGTACACCCCTGCCGCTGGGTGGCACCGACAAGGCGGCCATCATGGTGATGCTGCTCGCCGAGGAGGATGCCTCAAAAATCCTTTCGCAGTTGACCCCGGACGAGCTGCGCCAGCTGGCCGGCACGATGTGCGGCATTGGCGAGGTCCAGCCGCAGTCGATCATCGACGCCATCTCGGGCTTCTCCCGCTCGACCGAAGGCAATGGCATCGGCGATCATGGCCGCGTGGCCAGCGTCCGGCGGATGCTCGAAGGGGCGGTCGGCGAGGTCAAAACCGAGAACCTGATGCGGCAGATCGCGCCCGATGCGGAAGGCGAGGGCCAGCCGGCGCTGGGCCTGCTGCGCTGGCTCGATCCGCAGATCATCGGCGAAATCCTCGCCGACGAACACCCGCAGGCGATCGCAGTTCTGCTCCTCCAGCTCGACACGGAAGTCGCGGCTGCGGCATTGGCGGTTCTGCCAGAGCATCTGCACACCCCGGTGCTCCACCGGGTCGCGCGGCTCGGACCCGTTTCGCGCCAGGCGATTACCATCCTCGAGCAGACGCTCAACGCCAAGATCGAAAAGCTTCATGGCTCGATTCCGCTCACCATGGGCGGCATCAAGCAGGCCGCGGAGATCATCAACCGCTCGCACCGCAGCGTCGAGAAGCGCGTGATCCCCTCGATCGGGAAAGTCGACAAGAAGCTCGCCAAGGAACTCGAGAACGAGATGTTCAAGTTCGAGCATCTGTTCGCGCTCGATGTGAAGATGACCGGCGTGCTGCTGCGCGAGATCGAGAACGACACGCTGATCCTGGCGCTCAAGGGCATCGAAGCCGAGCAGCGCGAACAGTTCTTCGGCGCTATGTCTTCGCGCGCGGCAGACGGGCTGCGCGACGATATCGAGGGCCGCGGCCGGGTGAAGAAATCCGATGTCGAACAGGCGCAGAAGGACGTGGTGGCAATCGCCAAGCGGCTGATGGCCGATGGCGAGATCATCATGGGCGATGGCGACGAGGATTATGTCTAGGATATCCTATTCGGCGCTCGGCAAGCCCGGCGGCTTCACCCCGAGCAACCGCTACGCGCGCGCGGTGGTCGAGCCGATGGCGACGCCCGCACCGGTCGACGCGGTGGCCGAGGCCTATCGCAGCGGTTTCGAGGACGGTCAGATCTCGGCCAAGGCCGACGCCGAGGCGCTGCTCGTTCGCGAACGCGCCGAACGCGCGGCGATCGAACTCGCCTTCGCCCGCTTCGACTTGGAGAGCGCGCAGGCCCTGCGCGAGACCTTGCGCGCCACCGTCCATGCACTGTGCGACGATGCGGTGCTGCCGCTCGCGCTCGATGGCGATGCGCTGGCACGCAGGATCGAACTGGCGGCGGCCATGCTCCAGCGCAAGCACGACCAGCGGATCATTCATATCCACCCCGAAGACCTCGCGCTGGTGCGCGGCAGCGTCTCCCCCGAGCTCGAACTGCTGCCCGATGCGACCATCGAACGCGGCGGCCTTCGCGTCGAGACCGACGATGGCGGGGTCGAGGACGGCCCCCAGCAATGGCGCCGCGCTATCGCCGAGGCGTTCGATTCATGCTCGCCCTGATCGACAATGTCCTGACCGAGGCCGCAATGGCTCCGCTCGATCTCGCCCCGCGCCGCTTCGGGCGGGTGGTCGCCTGCGACGGCGGGCTGATCGAGGTCTCGGGGCTGGGCGTGCCGATCGGCAGCCTGTGCCGGATCGCGCAGGGCAACGGCACCGAACACCGCGCCGAGACCATCGGCTTCCGCAATGGTCACACCATGATGATGATGCTCGGCGATACCGTCCTGCTGCGCCCCGGCGCGCTCGTGCGGCCCGAAGGGCAGCCGGGCATGCTCTACGTCGGGGAGGAATTCCTCGGCCGAGCCGTGGATGGTTCCGGCAGCCCGATCGACGGGCGTGGCCCGGTGGGATCGACCACCGCCTGGCCCGCGGGCGGCCACCGCGTAAGCGCGCTCGATCGTTCGCGCGTGACCGAGCCTTTCGACAGCGGCATCCGTTCGCTCAACGCGCTGACCACTTTCGGCGTGGGCCAGCGGATCGGGATCATGGCGGGCTCGGGGGTCGGCAAATCGGTGCTGATGGACATGATCGTCGAGGGCGCCCGCGCGGATGCCGTGGTGGTCGGTCTGATCGGCGAACGCGCCCGCGAGGTTTCGGATTTCGTCGGCCGCCACATGTCGGGCCCCCGCGCCGCGACCACCGCGATCGTCGCGGTTCCGGCCGACCACGCCGCCAATCTGCGGATGCGCGGCGCGCTGCTGGCGACTTCGCTGGCGGAGCATCTGCGCGGCCAGGGCAAGCGCGTACTGCTGATCCTCGACAGCCTCACCCGCGTCGCGCATGCCGCGCGCGAAATCGGCATTCTGCTGGGCGAACCCGGCGCCGCGCGCGGCTATCCGCCCTCCGCGCTCGCCACCATCACCAAGCTGATCGAGCGCGCCGGCAATTCCGGCGAGACCGGCGGCGCCATTACCGGTGTTTACACCGTGCTTGCCGATGGCGACGATCAGAACGATCCGGTCGTCGACACTGCGCGCGCGATCCTCGACGGGCATATCGTGCTCTCGCGCGAGATCGCGCAGCGCGGACAGTATCCAGCGGTCGATGTCGGCGCTTCGCTCAGCCGGGTGATGAACGACATCGTTGCGCCCGATCACGCCAAGGCCGCGCGGCGTTTCCGCGCGCTGAGCGCGACCTATGAAGCCAACCGCGACCTCGTGATGATGGGCGCCTACCGCAAGGGGACCGACGCCCTGCTCGACGAGGCGATCGCGCTCAACGCGAGCATGGTCGATTTCCTTTCGCAGGAGGTCGGGAGCCATGTCGATATCCCCACCGCCGCGGCGCAGATGAGCGGGCTGTTCGCCGGTGAAAACTGACCCGCGCAAGCTCAAGCGGGCCAAGCTGCTCGAACGGATCCGGACCGTCGAGCGCAGCCGTTCGGCGCTCGCCGCGTCCGAAGCCGAAGCCACCCGCCGGCGGCTTTTCGGCGTGGCCGAGCGAACCCGCTCGCTGGCGCGGCATTATGCGCAGCAGGACGACGCGATGACCGGCACCGATCTGCGCGGAGCGAAGGCGATGCAGGATCAGCTTCAGCAGCTATGCGCGCTGAGCGAACGCCACGCCGAAGAGGCGGAGCAGCGCTCCGACGCGACGATGGACGAGCTCGCAAGCGCGGAACGCCGGATGCGGCGGGCGGAAGAGGATCGCCGAAGCCTGGCGCGCGCGATCGTGGCCGATCTGGAGCGCTGAGTCCAAGATTGGCACGGTTCTTGAAGAGAGAGCCGTGAACAGCAAACGGACTCACGATGATGGCGCTTCCTTCCTTCCTTGCCGCAATCGACAGGCCGCAGACCAAGCCCCTGCCGGGCGTGGGCGATGCGGCGCAAGGCCTTGAAAACGCCGGGTCCGATGGCTTTGCGGCGCTCATCGCGCAACTGATCGAGATCATTCCCGCAGCCGGCAAGGCGCAGGCCGAGGCCGATCAGACGGCGGAGGGCCAGACCGGCAATCTGCCGACCGGCAAGGATTTGCCGGTCGAGGGCCAGCCGCTTGCCGCTCTTGCCGCTGTCCAGCCCGAGCTGGGTGCACCCACCATCGTATCGCCGCTGCCGGCTTCGGCTGCTGCGGGCAATTCCTCCGCCACGATCATATCCTTCCGGCAGGCGCATACCGAGGCGCAAATGCCCGGGCAGGCAGAGCCGGTCGCCGGGCGCGCTCCGGAGGGCGAGCTTTCGCAGGTTCAGGCCAGGGAAAGCGCCGTCGGACAGGCGGCGCCGCGAGCGGATCAGATCCGCATGACGGTTTCCGTCGCGCCGGTCGACCCGGCCGCCCCCCGCGCCGCCACGCCGCAGGATGTGCCCGTTCCGGTCGAGAAGCAGCTGGTCCAGGCGCTTGCGCCGCAATCCGGCGAGATGAAACAATCCGGCCGGGATCCGCAGGAGCAGAATCCGGCATCGGCGGAGCGCGGCCCGTCGGCTCGCGTCTCCGCACCGGACAAGGAATTCGGCGCGGCCGAGCGACCTGTCCAGGTCTCGGCCGACGCGGGCAAGCCGACCGCCCCGCCGACCACACTGCCGATGGCAGCCGCTGGCGAAGCCGCGACAGCTAGCCGGTCGGAAGCCGCGCGTACGAGCACTCCCGCCCCCGTCGCCGCCGCGACCTCGGTCGAGAATATCGAGCGGCTGGTGGAGCGGCTCTCGGTGGCGCGCGAGTTCGACATGGCGAAACCCGCCAGCATCGCGGTGACGCATCGCGAGTTCGGGGCGCTGACGGTCACATTCGACAATGCGCGCAACGGCCTCGATGTCGAGATCGCGGCCAAGGACAACGACATGCAGCGCGCCCTGGCGCAGGCCGTCGCCGCCGATCGGCCCGCATCGCGCGCGGGCGAGCCGCTGCAGCAATCGCACCAGCCGGCTTCGCAGGCCACCGCCACCGGTTCGGAGCGCGGCGCCGGTTCGCCGGGGCAGGGTGCCACCTCCTCGGGAGCCGGGTCGCAAGGCGAGCCCTCGCAGAACCAGCGCGACCGCAGCCTGCCTTCCTCGCGGCAGGACCCTCGCAGTCCCGCTGCCCCATCTCCCGGCGACGACGCGCTCTACGCCTGATCCAACCCCTTGTTTCTGAACCAATAGGACTGCTCAATGTCGGACGACAAATCCCCCACCCAACCCAAGCCCAAGAAGAAGGGCGGCCTCATCAAGGCTGTGCTGTTCGGGCTGGTCCTGCTCGGCGCGGGCGGCGGGGGAACCTATGCCGCCTTCGCCAGCGGTATGATCGGCCAGCACGCCGAAAAGCCGGAGGACCTCAAGCCCAAGCTCGTTCTCAAGGGAACCGAGGATCCCTTTCCCTTCGCCGCCGACGGCGCGGACAAGGACAAGATCGAGATCGTCCACGGGTCGGGGGGCAGCGAGTATCGCACCGCCTATTACAATTTCAGCGACGAGTTCACCTCCAACCTCGCCGGCGGTACCGCGCTGATCCAGATCAGCGTCGCCGCCTCGACCCATCACGACGGGCGCGTGTTGATGTGGTTGCACGAGCATGAAACGGCTCTGCGCTCGCGGGTCCTCGTCGAACTGGCTTCGACCGAGGAAGCCGAGCTGATGGGGGTGTCGGGCAAAGAGCAATTGCAGAAGCGACTGACCGCTGCGATCAACGAAGTGCTCGAGGAGCGCGAAGGCTTCGGCGGGGTCGCAAACGTTTATTTCCGTTCGCTCATCATCCAATGATCAGCGCCACCTTTCCTCAAACGGCGGCGCGGGCTGCCAGTCATTGCGACGAGCTGCTCAGCCGCGCGGCGACCCCGCCCGACTTTGCCAACGAGTTCGAACGCTTCGCCCGGCAGTTCGCCGAGCATGCGCAGTCCTCGCTGGGCGAGCTGTGCGACTGCCGTGCGCTGCGGGGTGAGATCGGCGAGCTGGCGCAGCTGCCGGCCAGCGACTGGCTGACCCAGGTCTCGACCGGCAACGTCCATTCCTTCTTCGCCCTCGGGCAGGAACGCTGCGGCATTCTGGTCTCCACGCCGGTGGCCGATCTGGTCGCCAAGTTCGAACGCATTCTCGGAGGGACCGGAGAGATCGAGGAGTATTATGCAGTCCTCCCCGCCTCGGCGGAGCGCTTCGCGCAGCAGTTCGAGGACCGCATCGCTGAGACCCTGCGGCGCAGCTGCGATCGGCGCGAGATCGCGGCTTCGGCCAGCGGCTCGGTGGTCGATCAGGTCGCGCCGTTCGAGGCGGGTGAACGCATCTGGACCGCCACGCTCTCGGTCACGCTGTCCGGAAGCAAGCGGATCTGGCGGGTTCGGCTGGCGGCCAGCGAAGCGATGCTGGCCAAGATCGTCGGCTCGCGCGCGGTCTCGCCCGCCACCGGGCGCACCATCGGCGCGCGGGGGCTCGAGGGCTCCGCGATCGCCGAGGTCGAGATGCCGCTGCGCGCGGTGCTGGTCGACGTGCCGATGTCGATCGCCCGGCTGGCGCAGCTTTCGCCCGGCTCGCTGATCCCCGTCGCGGTGCATCGCAATGTGCCGCTGCTGATCGGCAACACCATCATCGCCCACGGAACCGTCGGGGAAATCGACGACCGCGTGGCGCTCGAACTGACGCAAACCTCCATCTCGAAGGAACACTGACATGTCGCTTCACTCCGACGGCTTCGGCCTCATCCAGGACATCGACGTCCGCCTGACGGTGGAACTCGGCCGTAAGCAGATGCGCCTGCGCGACGTGCTGGCGCTGGGCGAGTCCAGCTTCATCGAGCTCGACCGCCTCACCGACGAACCGCTCGACATTCTGGTCAACGGCAAGATGATCGCGCGCGGCGAAGTGGTCGCGCAGGGTAATCGCTTCGCCATCCGGGTGCTCGAACTCGTCGGCGCTTCGGGCAGCAGCGGCGCCTCTTCCAGCGCGATCGCCGAACCCAAAGTGGAAGCCCTGCAGTAATGTTCTGGTATGTCCTCAAACTGCTGATCCTGCTGCCGGTCATCTGCGCGATGATCTGGGGTACGCTCAAGCTGGCCAAGCGATTGCAGGGCCAGTTCGGCGTGCCGGCCGGCGGCGAGAAATCGGTCAAGATCATCGAGACCACCATGCTGTCGCCCACCTTGCGGCTCGCGGTAATCGAGTTCCATGGTCGCGAGATCCTGGTCTCGACCTCGCGCAATGGGCTGACCCGGCTGGCGGAGGCCCCGGCGCGTGTCCGCGAAGCCGCACCGGCACTGGTGGAGCCGACCCCATGATCGCCCGGTTTGCCAAGTACGGCGCGGCCCTGGCTGCCATGACCTATCCGGTCATGGTCAACGCCCAGGCGGCGACCGAGGGCGCCGTCCCCGGTGCGCTCGATCGCGCCTTCGGCCAGATGGCGGGCGCGGGCGGCGAACCGCTGAGCCTGTCGCTCCAGCTGCTGCTGGTGATGGGGCTGCTGACCATCCTGCCGGCGCTGCTGCTGATGATGACCAGCTTCACGCGGATCATCATCGTGCTGGCGATCCTGCGCCAGGCGCTCGGCCTGCAGCAATCGCCCCCCAATCAGGTCCTGATCGGGATCAGCCTGTTCCTTTCGCTGTTCATCATGGCTCCCACGCTCGAGCGCGTGAACGAGGCGGCCATCGCTCCTTATTCGGCGGGCGAGATCGGCGCCGAGGTCGCGATCGAGCGGGGCGGGGACCAGTTCCACGCCTTCATGATCCGCCAGACCCGCGAATACGATCTGCGGATGTTCGCCGATATCGCCGACGCACCGCAATTCGCCAGCCCGCAGGAGGTGCCCTTCTCGATCCTGCTTCCGGCCTTCGTCACCAGCGAACTCAAGACCGCATTCCAGATCGGCTTCATGCTGTTCCTGCCGTTCCTCGTCATCGATCTGGTCATCGCCAGCGTGCTGATGAGCCTGGGCATGATGATGATGAGCCCGATGATCGTCTCGCTCCCCTTCAAGCTGCTGCTCTTCGTCCTCGTCGACGGCTGGGCGCTGCTGATGGGATCGCTCGCCTCCAGTTTCGCGTAGCCGCCATGGATGAAGCCTCCGTCCTCCTGTCGCTCGCCGACCGCATGCTGTGGATCGCCGCTCTCGTGGCGGCCCCGGTTCTGCTCGCCAGCCTCGCCATCGGTCTGGTGATCGGGCTGGTCCAGGCTGCGACCTCGGTCAACGAACAGACTCTGACTTTCGTCCCCAAGCTGGCTGCGGTCGCCTTCGTGCTGGTCGTGTTCGGCGCCTCGATGATGGCGCTGGTCAGCGATTTCATGCTCGATATCTTCGCCGAGATCGCACGGATGGGCCGGTGACGGGTCTCGATTTCGGTTTTGGCGCGCTCGAGCAGGACATGTGGCGGGTCGTCTTCCTGATGACCCGCATCGGTGCCGCGCTGCTGGCCGCGCCCTTTTTCGGCGCCTCCTCGGTGCCGATGACGGTGCGGATCTCGCTCACCGGCGCGCTGGCCATCTTCACCTCGATCTGGCTGCCCGAGATCGCGACCCCGCTGGCGCTGCTGTCGCTCGAGGGCCTGATGGCGGTGGCCGGGGAAGTGATCGTCGGCCTTGCGCTCGGCTTCGTGCTCCAACTGGCCTTCGCCGCCCCGACGATCGCGGCCGAACTCATCGGCGGCGGAATGGGAATGAGCATGGCGATGTCGAGCGATCCGATGGGTGGCGGGACGACCACCGCTTTCGGCCAGTATTTCGTTATCGTCCTGACCCTGATCTTCCTCGCCACGGGCGCGCATTTGCACTGGATCGCACTGGTCACCGAAAGCTATCGCGCCTTCCCTCCCGGAGAGACCTGGCTCGGCGCAGATCGCTTCGCCATGATCGCGGGCTTTGCGACCAGCATGTTCGAGACCGCATTGCGGATCGCGCTGCCGGTCGCGCTGATCCTGTTTCTGGTGCAGGTGCTGACCGGCATTCTGAGCCGCTCGGCTCCCTCGCTCAACCTGTTCGCGCTCGGCCTGCCCGCGGGCGTTCTCGCCGGGCTTGCGGCGCTCGTGATCTCCGCGCCGCTGATCTACGACCAGTTCGTCGGGATCGTCGCAGGCTCGCTCGAACAGACCGAAAGCGTGATGCTGCGATGAGCGAGGAAACCGCCGGCGAAAAGACCTTCGCGCCAACCGAGAAACGCCTCGCCGACGCCGCCAAGAAGGGCGACGTCCTGCGGTCGAAGGAATCGGGCACGGCGGCGGTGATGTTGCTGGGCGGAGCCTGGCTGGTGTTCGCAGGGCCTTGGCTGCTCGAAGGCCTCGCCGGCCTGATGCGCGAGGCGTTCCGCTTCGACGCCCGCGACATGAGCGATTACAACGTCGGCATCCTGATGATGGAAGGGCTGGAGCTCTCCGTTCTCGCCATCCTCACGCTCGCGGTCCCGGTCATTCTTGTCACTTTGCTCACCCAATTGGGTTTCGGGCGCGGGCGGTGGGTGGCGAAGAATCTCGCCGCGAAGGGTTCGCGGATCAATCCGTTGTCGGGCCTCAAGCGGATGTTCGGGCCGACCGGCCTCATCGAGATGGGCAAGGGCCTGCTCAAGATCGTCCTCCTGGGAGCGATCGCCTTCGTGTGGTGGAAGTCGAGCATCGACACGATGATCGGTCTGGGACGCGGTTCGCTCTCGGTCCAGCTCGGAGCCGCCTGGGACGCGACCGTGTCGCTTATTTTCGCGCTGTCGGCGGGTCTGGTCATCATCGCGATGGTCGATCTGCCGATCATGTGGCTGCGCCAGCAGAAGCGGCTGAAGATGAGCCATCAGGAAATGCGCGACGAGAACAAGGAATCCGAAGGCTCGCCCGAAATGCGTTCCGCCCGTCGGCAGCGCCAGCGCGATATCGCGACCGGCTCGGTCATGGGGGCGATGCGCGAGGCGCAGTTCGTGATCACCAACCCGAGCCATTTCGCCGTCGCACTGACCTACGACCAGACCAAGGCCTCCGCGCCGATCGTGCTGGCCAAGGGCCGCGGCGACAAGGCCATGGCGATGAAGGAACTCGCGCGCGAGATGGACCTGCCGATGCTCGAATTCCCCCAGCTCGCGCGCTCGGTCTATTTCACCACCCGCGAGCGGCAGGTGATCTGCGAGGACCTCTACGGCGCCATCGCCTCGGTCCTCGCCTATGTCCTGTCGCTGAAGCGCGGCGAGAGTCCCCAACCGCCGCAGATCGACGTACCGGTTGCGTTGCGTTTCGACGCAGAGGGCCGGCTGGCGGTTAATCCCGCCAGTGCCGGGCCGTTCTCAGAACGATGAATGTTCCCCCTTCCTCGATCGCGACCACGCTCGGTATCGGCAGCGGCATCGACATGGCCGGGCTGGCCGTCCAGCTGGCCGAAGCCCAGTTCGCCGGTCGCAACGAGCGCCTGACCGCCAAATCCGAAACGCTGGAGCGCCAGATCTCGCTCGCCGGCTCGATCCGCAGTTCGTTCTCGGTCTTCGCCAGTGCGCTGGGCGACCGGTTGCGGACCGGCGATCTCGCGCCGACGCCGAGCATCAGCAATCCGTCGGTGGCGAGCGTCTCGAGCCCGCTGGGATCGCTCGGCAAGGGCACCTACTCGCTCGAGGTCACCAGGCTCGCGAGCAATCAGACGCTGACCGGTCCCGTCTACAGCGCGGCGAGCGACGCGGTCGGGGCGGGGACGCTGACCATCCGCTTCGGTGCAACGTCCAACGCCGGTTTTACCGAGAACACCGCGCGACCCGCGCTGGCGCTCGAGATTGCGGCCGGCTCGAGCCTGGCCGACGTCGCCAACGCGATCAATTCCCAGAACGCCGGCCTCACCGCCTATGTCGCGCAGACCGCGGCGGGGGCCCAGCTGGTGATGAAAGGGGCCGAAGGCCGCGAAAACGGGTTCGTCGTGGAAGCGACCGAGGACGGCGCCAATCCCGGGCTTTCAGCGCTCGCCTGGCAGCCCGGCAGCGATCCGGCGCAACTGGTGAAGCCATCCGCCGATGCGGAATATCTCCTCGACGGTCTGCTTCGTCGCAGCGCCAGCAACACCATCGCCAATGCAGCGCCGGGCCTTTCGCTGTCGCTGACCGGTACCAATGTCGGCGCGGCGGCGACGATCGGCTTTGCCAGTTCGACGGGTGCGATTGCCAGCGTGATGCAGGACATCACCGGTGCGCTCAACGAGATCACCTCGGAACTGCGCGCGGCGACCAACCCGCTGGGCGGCGAATTGTCGCGCGATCCGGGAGCGCGGGCGCTCAGTCGCAGCCTCTCGGCGCTGGGCTCGGTCGTCATCATGCCGAGCGCCCCAGAGGGATCGCCGCGCACGCTGGCGGAACTCGGGCTGGCGATCGAGCGCGACGGCAGTTTCCGTTTCGACAACGCCAAGCTGACGCAGGCGCTCGCGCGCGACCCCGCGGGGGTGGCGGCGATGTTCACCACCGGGATCAGCGGTGTCTATTCGACCATCGACAGACTGGCGCGTTCGAACAGCGTTTCGAGCGACCCTGGCACCCTCGCCGGTTCGATCGCTCGCTATCAGTCGCAGTCGCAGCAGCTCTCGCGCGACCTTACCAAGCTGGCCGAACAGCAGGAAACCCTGCGCGCCAGCATGGTTGCACGCTTCGCCAAGGCCGATAGCCGCGTCGCTGCTTCCAAATCGACGCTGTCCTTCCTGCAGTCGCAGATCGACGTCTGGAATGCGCAAGGGAACTGACATGCTGGCCCGCACGCAACCCGCCGACGCCTATCGCGAGGCGAATTTCGACGCTCGCCTGATGGGGGGCAGCCGCGACGATCTGGTGATCTTCTGTATCGAAGACCTGATCGCCAATCTCGGCGCGCTCGAGATCGCCGAGGCGCGGTCCGATCGCTCGGCCCGCAGCAAGGCCCTGACTCGCTGCGTAACCGTGCTGACCGCGCTGGAACTGGGCATCGATCGCGAAGCGGCGCTCGCAACCAGTCTGCTGCAATTCTACGGCGCCGCCAAGGTCTCGCTGCTGGACTCGGTTCGCGAAACCGACCTTGGAAATGTCGCCGCGATGAAACAGGATTTTCGCGATATCGCCCAGGCGATGCAGGCGGCCAGGTTTACCTGAGACGGAAATAAATCCCGATTAGAAACTTTTCGATTGCAGTGCGCGAATCGGTTGGGCTAACGTTTGTTAACGAAGTTGGTTAACGAACTCTGGCAAGCGCCCTTGAGGCGTGAAGCCGGGAGCGCTAGCCTATTGAAAGTAAAGATCAATACTTTGGATTCGGATTTCTAGACGGGGTAATCGGGGGTCTTTCATCGATGTCGAAAGTGTACGTCGTCGATGACGACGCAGTGCGACGCGCGCAGATTTGCCGGCTGCTGGCCGGCGAAAATATCCACCCCGAACCCTTCGATTCAATCGACGAGCTCCTCCAGTTCATGCCCTCGCAGGGTTTCATTCTTGCTCATGACCGGGACCAGGGAATCTTCGAACTCATCCAGAGGCTCGAGCGCGAAACATGGCTGCCGGTCATTGCCTATAGCGACGAGCCTGAAACCGCACGGATCGTCAGGGCGATGCAATCGGGGGTTGCATCCTACGTCACCTACCCGCTGAAGACCGCCGAATTTCGCCGCGAATACGACATGCTCAAGAGCACCTTCGCAACGAGACACGTCAAGCAGCAACGCTCCATCGCCGCGCGCAGAATGCTCGAAGCGCTGAGCAATCGGGAGCGCGAGATTCTCGCCTGCATGCTTGATCATGGCACGAGCAAGGCGATCGGCCGGCATCTCGGGATCAGCCCGCGCACCGTCGAGGCGCATCGCGCCAGTCTCATGGCGCGGCTCGAAGTGCGCACTGCGGCACAGGCGATCCGCATCGCGGTCGAAGGCGACGCATTCGGTCTGACAGAAGAGAGATCGACGCATCAGGACAATCCCACGCTGGGGATCGCCTGCGACGACCGCTATGAGGAGCTGGTTCAGCAGGCTGTCGGCTAGCGGGTCGTCGTCTGGGCCCTAGTCGCGATCCGCAGCCGCTATCGTCAGGCGAAGCTTTTCCAGCGCAGCCGATTTGAGCTGGTGAACGCGCGGTACGCTTACTTCCAGCACCGCGGCGATCTCGGTTAGATTGAGTTCCTCGACGAAGTGAAGCTTTACCACCAGCTGCAACCGCTCGGGCAGAGCCGCGATCGCCTGCGCCAGGCCGGCCCGGTCCTCGACCTGCAGCAGGCTCGCTTCGGCATCGGGGTCCTCCGACTGGAATGCGGGATCGCTGTCCGAGTAACAGTCCTCGATCGAGCTCATCGTGGTGTAGAGCTGGCGCCGGATATCGTGAAGCTCCTCGAGCGAGACGTGGACTGCGCGCGCCAGTTCGGCTGCCGAGGGTTCGCGACCCAGCTCGCTGCGCAAGCCATCGGTCGCCTGCTCGAGCTTGCGCCGCATCTGCAGCGCCCCGCGCGTGTGATGCGATTGCGATCGCAGCAGATCGATCATCGCGCCTCGAACGCGCATCTTGGCATAGGCAGCGAAGCCGTCGTCGCTGGGCCGGTCGTGACGCTGCGCGCATTCGGTCAGCGCGATCAGCCCGGCCTGCATCAGATCGTCGAGATCGATCGAGCCGCTACAGCTGCCGCCGTAATACCAGGCCAGCTTGCGCACCATGGGCAGGAATTGCGCGACCCGGTCGTCGACCCCGCTGGCATAGGCTCGGCGTGCATTGAAGTTCGAATGGTCGTGTTTCATGCCGCGAGAGCCTCCGTGTCATGGCCAAGTGCCGCGGGTTCTTCATGGGTTTCGCCGCCGACGACCGCGATGACCTCGATCGGCTGCGTGGCGGGCAGTTCGGTGATGGACAGCACGGTGCAGCCCGGCGCGCGCATCTTGAGAAGTGCGCCGAGTGCTCGGCGCGCGCGCGGCTGGACGATCAGCGCGGGCTGGGTCGAACCAGGCTCGCGGCCCGCCACGATCGCGGCAATCCGTTCGCCGATCGAGCGACCAAGATCGGGTTCGATGACAAGTTCGCCGGTCGAGGGATCCTGCATCCCGTTGACGACCATTTCCTCGAGCTGCGCCGCCAGGGTGATCACCGGCAGCTTGGTGTCGGGCCCGCAGGTGTCGCCCAGCAGCATGGCGCCCAGATCGGCGCGGATGATGTCGATCAGCCGATCGTGCTCGCCGGTCTGCTGTGCGGCGAGCGACAGGCTGGAGAAGATCGGCAGCGCGTGGCGCAGCGAAATACCGTCTGCGAGCAGCGCCTTGAGCACGCGGGTGACCGCTGCGAGCGAGAGCGGCTGCGGCGTGATCGTCTCGATCAGCTGACCATGGCGTGCGCGCAGGTGATCGACGAGGTCGCGCACCTGGTCGGGGCCGAGCAGATCCTGCGCGCGGGTTGCGAGCAGTTGGTGAAGCTGGGTGGCGATGACGCTTTCGGGATCCACCACCAGATAGCCCTCGGCCACGGCGAGATCGCGCGAGCCGGGATCGATCCACAGCGCCGGACAACCGAAACTTGGGTCGACCGTGGCCTCGCCCGGCACCGCGTGCGAATGCATGACTTCGCCGGTATCGATCGCCAGCAGCGAGCCGGGCTTGAGCCGGCCGCTGCCGATCGGACTGCCGCCCAGCCTGATGCGATAGCCGTCGGGGTCGATCTCGAATGTATCCTCGATCCGGAAGGGCGGGACCACGAAGCCGAAGGCCTGGCACATCTGGCGGCGCAGGCCGGTCAGGCGCGCGATCAGCGTTGCACCGTGGCGCTCGTCTGTGAGATGGATCAAGCCGTAGCCCAGCTGGATGGTGACCATGGTCTGGTCGGTCACATCGTCGATCGAGATCCTCGATGGGTCGGGCGCGGCCACCGGCTCGACGAAGTTCGCGGCAGCATCGCCCCGGGTCTTGAGCGTGCGCCAGAGCAGGAAGGTGCCTGCCGCGAGCGGAAAGAAGATCGCCTGCGGCATCGCGGGAATGCAGCCCATGGCGAACAGAATGCAGGCGACGGGCAGCCAGATCTTGGGATCGGCCAGCTGGCCGCCGATCTGTCCGGTGAGGTCGCGGGTGTCCGAGACCCGGGTGACGATGACGGCTGCGGCGATGGAGAGGAGCAGCGACGGGACCGAGGCCACCAGCGCGTCGCCGATCGCCAGAGTGATGTAGAACTGGCCCGCCTCGGCGATCGACAGGCCGTGCGTTGTCATCCCGAGCACCAGCCCGGCGATGATGTTGATGAACAGGATCAGCAGCGCAGCGACGGCGTCGCCCTTCACGAATTTGCTGGCACCATCCATCGAACCGTAGAAATCCGCTTCGGTGGCGATCTCGACGCGGCGCGCCTTGGCTTCGTCCGCAGTCAGCAGGCCGGCCGCGAGATCGGCGTCGATCGCCATCTGCTTGCCGGGCAGCGCATCGAGGGTGAAGCGGGCCGAGACTTCGGAGACGCGTCCGGCGCCCTTGGTCACCACCATCAGATTGATGATCATCAGGATCAGGAAGACGAAGATGCCGACGGTGAAATTGCCGCCGATCAGGAAGGCACCGAAGGCTTCGATCACCATGCCCGCAGCGGCTTCGCCTTCGTGCCCGTTGAGCAGCACTATACGGGTAGAAGCGACGTTGAGCGCGAGCCGCAGCAGGGTAGCGAACAGCAGAACCGAAGGAAAGGACGAGAAGTCGAGCGGCTTCTTGGCGTTCATCGCTGCCATCAGGACCGAGACCGACAGCGCGATGTTGAGCACGAAGAACAGGTCGAGCAGGATGACCGGGATCGGCATGACCATCAGCAGGATGATCGTGAGGATGCCGATCGGCAGGGCGAGTGCCGGGCTGAAGATATGGCGCGCGCTCACAGGCCGAACGCCTTCAATTTACCATAGGCTGTGGCGATGGTCTCGCTGGCGCGGCCACCCATCGGGGCACCCGCGCCGCCGAAAGTGGATTTGAGCGTTTCCGACATCGAGGGGCGCGACGCGGCGGCCGGCAGTCCGGGGGAGGACATCGCCGATCCCGAAAAGCCGCGCGGTGCGAAATTGCCTTGCGCGGCGAAGGCGGCGAAACGTTCGGGAGCGCCTGTCATTCCGGCGGGCAGCGGGCTGTCCCCATAGGCAGAGGCGACCTTGTCGCGCATCACGCTCATGACCTCGCCGACAGATCGCGCGCGGCCTCCTTCATAGAAGATCGACCGGTTGGCGCGCGCCGGCTGGGGCATCAGCGCCGCTGCCGACTGATCGGGATTGGCACCCAGCGCGCCGAGGAATTTCTGCGCTCCGCCCAAGCCTAGGAAATGGGCGAGATAGAGCTCGGCGGGTTCGGGGTCGCGCCCGAGCGTGACGCGCAGCCCATCCGTATTCTCGCGGGCCAACTCGGCGGCCATCAGCGAAGAGGCATCGGCATCATAGCGCAGCGACATGACTTGTGCTCGGGTCGCGGGATCCGCGATCCGACCGCCCGGGCCGATCGCATGGTCGGCCCAGTCCATGCCGTGCTTGGAGCCATGGCGGTCGACCATCTGCGTCCAGGTGGAATCGATGAATTGGTAGAGGCCGGTGGCGCTGGAGGTTGCCGCCTTGGCTTGCGGGTCGAGCCCGGATTCCAGCTTCGCCTGCGCCAGCAGATAGTTGAAGTCGACCCCCGTGCGCACCGAAGCGCGCGCGATGGCAGCCTGCACTTCTGTTCTCGGTACGGAATTGACGGTTGGCACGAAACCTCCGGGGATTGCCTTCCCGGATGTTCAGCAAGGTCCGTGCCAAATCTGATCGGCTGGTCGGGCCCGTTTAGGCGTCAGGCGAGCGCCACGCCTCCGCGACGACGCGGCAGCGCGGTGTAGGCTTCGCTGGTGTTGGTCAGCGTGCCCAGGCGGTTCTGCACGTTGGAAGCGATGAGGTTGCGCAGGCGGCGATTGATCTCGTTGAGCCGCCGGACCGCGTCGAGCGCGCCGAGGCATTCCTCGTCGAGCTGCTCGCGCTGAACTGCCTCGAGCCGGGCGCATAGATCGAGCTTGCCGGTGGTCGACCGGACGATCCCGTCGAGGTCGAGGGCGGCAAGCGCCTGCCGCTCGCCTTCGAGCAGGGCAACCATTTGCCGCAAGGTGGCAAGCGGGCTGGAGGTCACGGTCATTTGCTGATCGTCCCGTAGAGGCCGGCGGCGATGATCGCATCGGCGATTTCGGTGGGAATGATGGGGTAGCGATCGTTCTGCAGAGCCTTGCGGATCTCGGCGACGCGATCGTGATCCACGGGCTGCTCGCCCGAGGTAACCCGCGCGGTCGAAACCGGGGCTTCGGATTCGCGCGTTTCGGCGGCGGACTTCTGCGAAGCCGAGATCCGCTGTGCAGGCGCAACGCTCGCGCTCGCGCGCTGCACCGCTCCTGAAATTTCCGGCAATCCGACAATCCGCATCGTTTCGCTCCACTATCTGCTCGATATGTAGAACGGCGGATGCTGCGCGGATTTAACCGGCCGGCAACAAATTTTGCCGGTTATGGCAATTGGATGCCGACCTGGCCGGGGCGGATCACCATGGCGCGCAGGGTTTCGCTGCGCTTGCCGTCGGCGCGTATCTGGATCCATTCGCCTTGCGCGCCGTCTTCCACGGCTTCGCCCTGCCGGGTGAGGGTGAAGCCGTTGCCGCGCACCAGGATGCTGACGGATTCGCCGCGGCGAACCAGCGCTTTGGTAGGTGCGGGGGCCCCGCGGGCGCCGCCCACTGCGCCGCCATCGACCGCGACATAGATCTTCCAGCCAGCAGTGGGGCAGGCAACCTGGACCGAACGCTGATCGCGGCCGAACCAGGACAGGTCGAGCGGAGTATGGCAGGGAGAAAGCTTTAGGCGCCGATCGACCGGCAGCCTGGCACCGCCGGGCTGGCCGATCTGCGAGCCGGTGAAATCGACCACCGCTCGGTCGATCATGTCGAGATCGGTCGTGGCTGCGACTGCCGTCGTGGCGAACAGCGCGGAACCGATCAATCCGAGAGCAACAAACTGGCGCATGGCGTTTCCTTGGATCGTGAGAGATTTACTCTCGTTCAGCAAGGACCGTGCCATCGGCACGTTCACCCGTGTAGCCGACCAGCACCATACTCTCGCTGCGCGAACCCGGCTCGAGCAGGAGACGCGCCGCAGAACCTTGCGCCGCGATCGCGTCGAGGAGCTCGGAGCCCGAACGGAAAGCCTCGTCGCGCCCGCCTTCGGGGTAGCGCATCACGACTGTTGCGCCCTGCCGGTCGTCGGTCAGTGTCGCCTGGAGCCATTCGCCGAGGTCGGTGCCTGGGCCGGGGCGATAGATCGCCAGACCCGCACCAGCGGCATCGATCATGCTCGTCGCCACCGGCGGTTCGACTTGCGGCTGCGCTTCGGGACCACCGCGGCTGGCCTGCGCGGTGATCAGGAACAGGATCAGCGCCAGATCGGCGGTGACCGTCTGCCACCCGGAACCGAGCCGCAGGATCATGCCGCCACCGGCGCGGGCACTTCGACTGGCGGAACGCTCCCGGTCTTGCGAACGCCCTCGGCGAGCCATTCGAGAACCTCGTCGCGGTTGCGCTCTTCCTGCCGCGAGCGGCGGGCGATGGCAGCAGCGATGGGGGCGAACAGGAAGTTGGCGGCCACCAGGCCGTAAAGTGTGGTAACGACCGCCATGGCGATCGCGTCGACCAGGCTGTCGCCTTTCGGTGTCGCCCCAGGCGCCTGGCCGAGCGCGAACAGCGTGCCGGCAAGGCCGAGGACCGGAGCGAGCTCGGCGGCGCATTCGAAGGTGCGGGCGGCCCGCTGCGCAATATCGAGCCGCCGCTGCTTGTAGCTTTGATGCGCGCCGTGGATCGACTGGATCGAACGCTGACCGATCATGATGTCGGTGATGCTGTCGAATTCGACATCGCCGAAATGATGAGGCTCGGCGCGAACGAAGCCGTCGTCGGCGATTTCGCGGATTTGCTTCGACAGTTCGGCCTTGGCCTTGGATGCGTCGAAAGCGGGTTCGAACAAGCCGCGCAGCGCGGCGAGCGAAACGCGCATGTCGGCAAAGCCGCAGCGCAGCAGCGTTGCCGCGATGGTCCCCATGAAGACGATCGCGATCGCTACGGGATCGATCCAGTTTTCCAGCATTGGTCCGGGCACTCCTCGCATCCCAGAACGACCGTCCCGGGGCGGGCTTTACCCCGGGGAATAACTTTGCCGCCCTCCGGCAGAAGCTTGCCGCAGATTGCCGCATTCCGTCGCACCGGCGGGCTCTCGCGAGTTTGGCACACCCCTTGCTTAACCTGTCCCGTAACTTTTGCGGAGGCTCTCATGAGCGAAGGCTTGTTCGGGATTCACGGTGCAGCGCTGGAGATCAGATCGCAGCGCCTGGGCGTGCTCGGCTCGAATATCGCGAACGCCGCGACGCCCAATTACAAGGCGCGCGACGTCGATTTCGCTGCGGCGCTCGAAGCGCGGATGGCCGGGGTCGACAGCGAACGGGCGGCGGGCTCGGCCGTGCGCTATCGCATTCCGACCATGGCGAGCCTCGACGGCAACACCGTCGAGATGTCGACCGAACAGGCCGCTTTCGCCGAGAACGCGGTCGCCTATTCGGCGACGCTCGGCTTCCTACGCGGAAGGGTCGAAACCCTCACCCGCGCGATCAGGGGCGACTGACCATGGCCGGTCCGACATCCCTGTTCGAAGTGGGGCACCGCGCCATGTCTGCGCAGCTCGTGCGGATGAACACCGCGGCCTCCAATCTGGCCAACGCCGGTTCGGTCGCGGGCAGCGAGGAGGCGGCCTACCGTCCGATGCGCACCGTCTTCGCGCAGGAACTCGACCGCGCCAGCGGCTTGTCCTCGGTCCGCGTCGACGGTGTCGTGCGCGAGGATGTCGCGCCGATCCGCCGACACGATCCCGGCCATCCGCTCGCCGACGAGAACGGCGACGTCTGGGAGGCCCCGGTCGATGAGAACGCCGAGATGGTCGAGATGCTCGAGGCGTCCCGCCAGTATCGCAACATGGTCGAGGCGCTCTCGACCGCCAAGCAGCTGATGCTCGAAACGATGAGGATGAAATGATCACACCAGTCACTAACCAGCCGGCTGCTTCCAACGCGCCGGTCGCCGGCCGCGGCATGGATCAATTGGGGCAGGGGGATTTCCTCCGCCTGCTCACCGTCCAGATGCAGCAGCAGGACCCGATGGACCCGGTCGATAACAAGGAGATGCTCGCGCAGATGGCGCAGTTCTCCTCGCTCGCCGGCGTCGCCGAGACCAATTCCATGCTCGAACGGATCGCGGAGAAGCTCGATCAGCTGATCGTCTCGACCGAGTCCGCCTCAGACCTTCGCAACGGAGAAAATTGATGTCCTTCTATACCTCGCTCAACGGCATGAAGAACGCGCAGACCTCGCTCGGCGTGATTTCGCACAACATCGCCAACTCGGAAACCTACGGGTTCAAGCGCAGCCGTGCGGAGTTCTCCGAACTCGTCGCCGGCTCGGCACTGACCAACCCGAAGATGATCCAAGGCATCGGTTCCTCGGTCGAGGCGATCAACCAGAACTTCGCGCTCGGACCGGTCGAACAGACCGGCTCGGCACTCGACCTTGCGCTCACCGGGGACGGCTTCTTCACCACCCGCTCTTCGGGCGACGGTGCGACGCTCTATACGCGCTCGGGATCGTTCGCGATCACCGGCAGCGGCCACATCGCCGACAGCAAGGGCAACCGCCTCCAGCTGTTCCCGACCGACGCCAATGGCACCGTCACCTCGGACGCGCTGATCGATGCGGTCATTCCTGCGGCCAATGCAGCAGGCGCCGAATTCGCGGGCGTCACCGTTTCCACCGAAGGGACGGTCAACGTCTCCTATGCCGATGGCTCGGTCGAGCCGATCGGCAGCGTCGCTGTAGCGGGCTTCATTGCCCCGACCGGTCTCAAGCGGGTCGGCTCATCGAACTGGGAGAGCACCGGCCTCTCGGGTGTGGCGAGTTACGGTTCGCCGGGCACCGGCCAGTATGGCTCGCTGCTCTCGGGCGCGCTCGAGCGCTCGAATGTCGATATCGCCGAGGAACTCGTCGGGCTGATCACCGCCCAGCGCAACTTCCAGGCCAACGCCAAGGCGATCGATACCGCGACCCAGATCTCGCAGACCGTCATCAACCTGCGGAGCTGATCGCAATGGACCGCCTCATCCACACTGCGCTTTCGGGCATGCGGGCGTCGATGGACAGCCAGCGCGTCATCGCGAGCAATATGGCGAACGCCAACACGCTCGGGTTTCGCGCCGAACTGGTCGATGCGCGCGCGGTCACCGTCGAAGGCCTCCCCAACGAGGCGCGGGCGATGCAGACCGCCCGGGTGCGCGGTGCGGATATGACGGCGGGCGAGATGATCGAGACCGGTCGCTCGCTCGACCTTGCGATCGAGACCGATGCGCTGATGGCGGTCCAGGCGCAGGACGGCACCGAAGCCTATACGCGCAGGGGCGATCTCTCGATCTCGGCGACCGGGCTGCTGGTCAATGGCGAGGGACGCCCGGTGATGGGCGACAATGGTCCGATCACGATTCCGCCCACCGGCATTCCGGCGATCTCCCCCGACGGCACGATCACGATCGCCGATCCCGCCGTGCCCGACCAGCCCCCGGCCGAGATCGGCCGGATCAAGCTGGCCGGCTGGCAGGGCTCGCCGATCCAGAAGGGTCTCGACGGGCTGTTCCGGGTCGAGGGCGGCGGCATCCTGCCGCTCGACGAGACCGCCACCGTCCAGACCGGCGCGCTCGAGCAGTCCAACGTCAGCACCACCGAAGTCCTGGTCGAGATGATCGATGCGCAGCGCCTGTTCGCGATGCGCAGCAAGATGATCGCGACCGCCCGCGAAATCGACGAAAGCGGCGCGCAACTGATGCGCCTCGGCTAATTCACGCCCCTGCTAATCCAAGAAAGGGATCAAGCACATGCCCACTTCAGCTCTCCAGGTCGCACGGACCGGACTCGAGGCGCAGGACGCGCGGATGCGGGTCATCGCGAACAACCTCGCCAACGTCGGGACCACCGGCTTCAAGCGCGACCGCGCCAATTTCGCGACGCTCGCCTATCAGGATGCCCGCGTGGCGGGGCAGCGCTCGTCCGGCGAGACCGCCTATGCCACCGGGCTCAACCTGGGCACCGGCGTGGCGGTCCAGTCGACCAGCCAGATCATGACGCAAGGCGGGCTCGCGACCACCGGCAACGGCTTCGACATGGCATTGGATGGCGATGGCTATTTCCAGATCGAGATGCCCGGGGGACGCACCGCCTATACGCGCGCCGGCAATTTCACCGTTTCCGCCGAAGGCCAGCTGGTAACCCAGCAGGGATTTGCGGTGCAGCCCGCGATCACCATCCCCGAAGGCGTCACATCGGTTGCGGTCGCTCCCGACGGCACCGTGTCCGCGACGCTGGCCGGCGAAGCCGAACCGGCCGAACTCGGCCAGATCCAGGTCGCGCGCTTCGCCAATCCTGCAGGGCTCCAGGCGATCGGGGACAATTTCCTGGTCGAAACGGGAGCGAGCGGCGCGGCCGAACTGGGGCCGGGCGGCGAGAACGGGCGCGGCAATATTCGGCAGGGAATGCTCGAATCCTCGAACGTCAACATCGTCGAGGAACTGGTCGAGATGATCGAATGCCAGCGCGCCTACGAAATCAGCTCGAAGATGGTCTCGGCCGTCGACGAGATGCTGCGCAACGCTAACCAGACGCTGTGATCATGGCCCCGATGAAAACCCTCGCTGTCGTCGTTCCGCTCGCGCTGCTCAGCGCGGCCTGCGGCAGTGGCGCGACCCGGCCCGCCGGCTTCGCTGCCGCGCTGCCGCCGCCGCCGGTGCATCAGCAGGCGCAGCCCGCCGATGGCGCGATCTTCCGCATCAACCAGGGCTATGCGCCGCTCTACAACGGCAATCGCGCATCGCAGGTCGGAGACCTCGTCACGGTGATTCTGGTCGAACGGACCCAGACTTCCAAATCGACCGCGGGCTCGACCGATCGCGAGGGGAACCTCGGGTTGTCGCTGCCGCGCTTCGTCGGAATCGACGATGCCGACCTTAATGCATCGGGCGGGGGGTCGTTCAATGGTTCGGGCAATGCATCGCAGGCGAGTTCGATAAGGGCCGATCTCACCGTCACCATCGCCGAGGTCCGTCCCAACGGCACGGCGTTGATACGCGGGGAAAAACTCATGGAACTGAGCCAGGGCGAGGAATGGGTGCAACTCGCGGGTATCATCCGGCTCGCCGATATCGACCAGGACAACCGCATCCTGTCGATCCGGGTGGCCGATGCGCGCTTCTCCTATTCCGGAGCGGGTTCTGTCCAGCGTGCGAGCCGCGAAGGCTGGCTGTCGCGCTTCTTCGGCGCGATCTCGCCCTTCTAAAGGAATGCCCATCATGATCCGCCGCCTCGCTCTACTCTTCGCCGCGCTGCTCGCGCTGCTGCCGGTCCCGGCCGCCGCCGAGCGGGTCCGCGATCTCGGACAGTTCCAGTCGGTTCGCTCCAACCAGCTGACCGGCTACGGCATCGTTGTCGGCCTCGACGGGTCGGGCGACGACAATTTCGCCTATCTGACGCAGGCCATGCGCGGTGTTTCGGGACGGTTGGGGCTCCAGCTCGCGCCGGGGGTCAATCCCGCGCTCAAAAACGCGGCGGCGGTGATCATAACCGCCGAGCTTCCGGCCTTCGCCAAACCCGGTCAGCGCATTCCCGTCACCGTCTCGACCATGGGCAAGGCCAAGTCGCTGCGCGGCGGCGCGCTGGTGCTCACCCCGCTCTACGGCGCCGACGGGCAGATCTACGCCATGGCGCAGGGCAATCTCGCCGTGGGCGGCCTGGGCGTTTCGGGCAAGGACGGCTCCAAGCTGACCGTGAATGTCCCCACTGTCGGGCGTATCGCCGACGGGGCCACGGTCGAACAGGCGGTCGCGAGCAATTTCGATTTCTCCGAAGTCCTGCGCTGGAACCTCTTTCAAGCCGATTTCCTCACCATCTCGCGCGTGCGCGATGCGATCAATTCGGCCTATCCGGGCATGGCCCAGATCGAGGACGGGGTGACACTCGCGCTGTTCCTGCCGCCCGGCGCCAATTCGCGCGCCGAGATCATGGCTCAGATCGAGATGCTCGATATCCAGCGGGCCGAGCGCGCCGCCAAGGTCGTGATCAACAGCCGCACCGGCACGATCGTGATCTCGAGCGCTGTACGCCTGTCTCCGGCGGCGATCAGCCACGGCAGCCTGGTGGTGCGGATCGACGAGAACCCGCTGGTCGTCCAGCCCGAGCCTTTCGCCAATGGCCGGACCGCGGTCGAACAGGACACCGAAATCACTGCTACCCAGATGGACAACGTAGTGACGCAGGTCGGACCCGCGGCATCGCTTGCCGAGGTGGTCGATGCGCTCAACGCGCTGGGCGCCAGTCCGGCGGATCTGGTCGCGATTCTCGAGGCGCTCAAGCAGGCGGGCTCGCTCAACGCGGAACTGGAAATCATATGACGGGTCCGGCACTCTCGATCGTCGCGCCCTCGTTTTCGCGATACCTGCCCTTGCAGGCGCAAGCGAAGCCGGAGCGCGAGCCCGATGCGGCGCGCACCGAGCTGCGCGAGACCGCGCAGCAATTCGAGGCGATCCTGCTGCGCCAGATGCTGGCCAGCGCGCGCAATGTCGACTTCGGCGGCAGCGATCTGTTCGGCGGCGAAAGCGACAAGACCTTTCACGAGATGCGCGATGCGCGCTTCGCCGAAATCACCGCACAATCGGGCCAGTTCGGCTTTGCCGCCGCGATCGAGCAGCAGCTCGAACGCTTTCTGCCGCAGGGTAACGACTGATGGCGTCCGACATGCTCTCGATCGCGGCCAGCGGCGCGCGAGCGGCGCGCGGGGCGCTCGACGTCACCGCGCAGAACATCGCCAATGCGTCGAGCGAGGGCTATGTCCGGCGCAGCTTGCGGATCGAGGAAGTCTCGGCGTCCGGCGGGGCGGGGCGCAATGGCGATATCTCGCTCTCGGGTGCACGGATCGCGGAAATCAACCGCAATGCGGATCCCTTCCTCCAGAGCGAAGTGCGCCGGACGAATGGCGATCTTCAGCGCGCCAACACCGAATTATCCGGCCTGAGCAATATCGAGAGCGCAATAGAACAATCGGGGATTTTCACCTCGATCGTGGAGTTCGAGGCGTCTTTACAGCAGCTTGCGGGCGATCCCTCGGACCCCTCGCGCCGCGCGGCAGCGCTGGCCGAAGCCAACACCATGGCAAACAAGTTCGAGATCACTGCGACCGGACTCGAATCTGTAGGCGCAGGTCTTCGCTTCGACGCCGAGGCCCAGGTCTCCGAAGCCAATATCATCGGCGGCGAGCTGGCCCGCGTGAACCTGCGGCTGACCCGTGCCGGTAGCGGCAGCAGCGACCGCGCCGCATTGCTGGACCAGCGCGACCAGCTGCTCGAGCGGCTGGCCGGTTTCAGCGCCGTCACCACCAGTTTCGCCAGCGACGGGACCGTGGCGGTCTCGCTGGGTTCGGCACCCGCGCGCAGCTTCGTGCAGGGCGGCACCTCAGGAGTGCTGTCTTCCGCGCAAGGCGCCGATGGCACTCTGAGTTTCGCAGTCGATGGCCAGCCGACCAATCCCGGGTCCGGCGGCCTCGCCGGCGCCGGTCTGGCGCTTACTGCGCTTGCCACGACCCGCGGACGGCTGGATGCGATTGCCAGCCGGCTGGCCGATACGGTCAACGCAGCGCAGGCTGCGGGCGTGGGCTCCGATGGTTCGCCCGGAGCGCCGATGTTCGCAGGCGCCACCGCGGGAACATTGCGTGTGGTTCTGGGCAGCGGGCAGGGGATCGCCACCGCGCCGGCAGGCGCCGCAGCAGGCAGCCGCGACACCGGGAACCTAGCCGCTTTGCGCGAGGCGCTCGCGAGCGAGAACCCCGCGCAGCAGCTCAGCAGCCTGCTGTTCGACGTCTCGAGCACCGTTGCCGGGCGCAATGTGACGCAAAGCGCGCTCGAGACGATCGCCTCCTCGGCCCGCATCTCGCTCGAGCAGCAATCGAGCGTCAATCTCGACACCGAAGCCACCAACCTCATCCGCTTCCAGCAGGCTTTCCAGGCTTCCGGCCGGGCGATGCAGGTGGCGAGCGATATTTTCGATACTCTTCTAGGGATCGGGCGATGATCAATCTGAGCACGGGCGCCTTTTTCGAACGCAGCACCCAGCAGATCGGCGTGCTCCGTGCGCGAGCGGAAACGCTGCAGAGCCAGATCGGCACCGGCGAGCGGATCGAGCGCTCTTCCGACGATCCCGTCGCCGCGGCGCGGCTGCGGATGCTGGCGCGCAGCGATCGTATGGCCACCGTCGATACGCGCAATTCGCAGCTTGCCGAGGCGGATCTGAAGCTTGCCGACCAGTCGCTGAGCTCGATCGCCGACCTGGTCATCCGTGCGCGCGAGCTGGCGGTGCAGGGCGCCGCGGCGACGCTCTCGGACGAGCAGCGCGGCGCGATCGGCATCGAGATCAAGGGATTGCGCGAAAGCCTGCTGTCGCTCGCGAACAGCCGCAATATCGCCGGGCATGCATTGCTGGGCGGCCAGGCGACCGGTGCCGCCTATACCGACGGTGTGAACGCTCAGTTCGTTGGCACGCAGGCGGTGGATGCCCTGGAAATCGGCGAAGGCCAGTCGGTCGTCCCCGGCCTCACCGGCCCGGAAGTCTTCGATTTTGCAGTCGACGGCACCGATACGGACCTGTTTGCCGTCCTCGGCAATCTGGCCGCAGCGCTGAAGGCAGGAGGCAATGCGGCATCGCAGGCGAGTTCGGATGCGCTGACATCGCTCGACGCCGGGCTCGAAAAGGTCTCCACCGCGCAGACCGTGATCGGCTCGCGGCTCAACTGGGTCGATCTGATGACCGAGCGGCGCGAGAACAATGCCGAACGCGTCGCCGACGAGCGCGCCGATGTCGGTGGCGCGGATATCGCGGTCACCATGAGCCGCCTGCAGGAAACGCTCACCGTGCTCGAAGCGACCCAGGCCAGCTTCGTGCGGCTTTCCAATCTTTCGCTGTTTTCGATGTTGCGCTGATCGCGCAATCAACTGGAGTAATTGTTCAATGTTCGCGATCATCGGAATCATCGTCCTGCTCGTCATGGTCTTTGGCGGATTCACGCTCAGCGGCGGTGCGCTCGGCCCGGTCATGGCGGCGATGCCGTTCGAGATGCTGATCATCGGTGGCGCCGCCATCGGCGCGATGGTTGCGGGCAACTCAATGGATGGCCTGAAGGCGGTCGGCAGGGCCTTCGGCAAGATTTTCAAGGGACCCAAGCACACCAAGCAGGATCACATCGACGCGATCGCCCTCACTACGCAGTTGATGAAGACCCTCAAGAACGACGGGCCGGTGGCGCTCGAGAGCCATCTCGAGAACCCCGCCGATTCGACCATCTTCAGCGCCTATCCCGGCCTGCTGGGCAACAAGCCGCTGATCGATCTGATCAGCGACACGCTTACCCTCCTGGTGGTGTCCTCGGGCACGCTCGAAACCCACGCGGTCGAAGAGGTGATGGACAATGCGATGAAGACGCATTTCCACGAGTTGCACGAGCCGCAGCACGCGCTGGAATCGCTCGCCGATGCGCTGCCCGCACTCGGGATCGTCGCGGCGGTGCTCGGCGTGGTCAAGACGATGGGCTCGATCAACGAACCCCCCGAGGTTCTTGGCAAGATGATCGGCGCGGCGCTGGTCGGAACCTTTCTCGGCGTTCTCCTGGCCTATGGCATCGTCGGCCCGCTGGCAGGCCGGCTGAAGCAGGTGCTCGAACAGGACGAGATGATCTTCCATGCGGTCAAGCAGGTCATCATCGCCTCGCTCTACGGTCATCCGCAGCCGCTGGTGGTGGAATCGGCCAGATCGGGTCTCGGTCATGCCGTGCGGCCCGGCCTGACCGAACTGCTCGACGCCCTGCGAGGCCGCTGACATGGCCACCAAGGCAGGTCGCAACGATCCGGCGCCCATCATCGTCAAGAAGGTGACCATCGTCGAGGCGGGGCATCATGGAGGTGCCTGGAAAGTCGCGTATGCCGATTTCGTCACCGCGATGATGGCGTTCTTCCTGCTGCTGTGGCTGCTCGGTGCAACCACCGAGGACCAGCGCAAGGGCCTCGCCGATTATTTCACCCCGACGCTGGTCAAGACCAAGGAGCAGAGCGCGGGGGCTTACGGGCTGCTGGGCGGCTCGTCGTTGACCGATGTCGATAATTACCCACATGCTGCCGGTCAGACCGGGACCAAGACCCTGACCGTGCCGCGCGATGCGAGCGGCGGGCCCCGCGAAGGGGCGGCGATGATCAAGCGCATCCAGCAGCGGGTCGAAAGCAAGATCGCCGAAGAGGAACGTCTGCGCCGGCTGATGCGCCAGGTGCGGATGGTCGATACCACCGAAGGGATCCGTATCGATCTCGTCGACGATGCCGACTTTTCGATGTTCTCGCTCGGGACGACGGTGCTCACGCCCGGTGCGCGCGACCTGCTTCGGATCATCTCCACCTCGATCGACCCCGAGCCCAGCAAGATCACCGTGCGGGGCCACACGGACGCCTTGCGGTGGCGGGATCCGCGAAGGGTCAACAACTGGTCGCTTTCGGCCGGCCGTGCCGAGGCGACCCGCCAGATGCTCATGCAACAGGGCATTGCGGTCGGCCGTTTCCGGCGGATCGAAGGCGTCGCCGACACCGAGCCGCTGATCAGCGCCGATCCCAGCGATCCGCGCAACCGCCGGATATCGCTGACTTTGACGAAGTAGCCAGCCCGCGCCAGCCGCTTCCAAGCGGCGGGTGAGGAAGACATTGCCGGAGGGCTTTGACTCTTGCCGACGTGCGCCTAAACCCCGGCGCATATCCGGGAGAGTTCATCCATGAAATTCACTGTCGCATCCGTCCTCGCCTCGCTGTTCCTCGCCCAGGCCGCCGCCGCTCAATCCGACGCACCTCCGCCTTCGCCCAATCCGGTCGAGGAGCAGGAAGTCGACGCCTCGCAATCCGACGAAGCCCTGCCCGAGGAGGGAACCGGCGAGGCGGTCCAGGCTGCGCCGGCGATTGTCCAGCCGGGCGCCGATGCGGAAGAGGCGCCCTGGGACATCACCGCCCCGCGCGGCGCAACGCTGCGTCAGGTGCCGATCCGCACCGACGAAGGCACCTGGATGGATGTCGACGTCTCGCCCGACGGTCGGACCCTCGCTTTCTCGCTGCTTGGCGACATCTACACCATGCCGATTGCCGGCGGCACGCCGACCCGCATAGCCGACGGTCTGGCCTGGGAAATCCAGCCGCGTTTCTCCCCCGATGGCCAGCGTATCGCCTTCACCTCGGACCGCGGCGGGGCCGACAATATCTGGGTCATGAACGCGAACGGTTCGGACAAGCGGCAGGTCACCAAGGAAGATTTCCGCCTGCTCAACCAGCCGACCTGGAGCCCCGACGGGCGCTATATCGCGGCCAAGAAGCATTTCACCACGCAGCGATCCGCCGGTACGGGCGAGGTCTGGATCTACCACGTGTCGGGCGGCGGCGGGGTCGCGCTGGTCGAGCGGGCCAACGAAACCGCGCAGAAGGAGCTGGGCGAGCCGGTCTATTCCGCCGATGGCGGGTCGATCTTCTACACCCGCAACGTCTCGCCCGGCGCGGTGTTCGAATACGCGCAGGATTCCACCCAGAGCCTGTTCGAGATCGAACGCTACGACATCGCGACCGGCGAGGTGACCACCGCCGTCTCCGGCTATGGCGGGTCGGTACGGCCGCAGCCGTCGCCCGATGGCAAATATCTGTCCTTCGTCCGGCGCGACAAGGACCAGTCGCAATTGTGGATCAAGGATCTTTCGACCGGCGTCGAACGGATGATCTACGATGAGCTCGATCTCGACATGCAGGAGACCTGGGCCGTCTATGGCGTCTACCCGCTGATGGACTGGACCCCCGACAGCCGGGAGATCGTGTTCTGGGCGGGCGGCAAGCTCAACCGCATCGGGCTCGATGGCGGCGCGGCGCGGGTGATCCCTTTCCGGATCGACGATACGCGCACCGTCGCCGACGCACCGCACCCGGTCATTCCGGTGGCGCCCGACAGCTTCCAGACCAAGATTCCCAAGTTCGCCGTCCTGTCGCCCAATGGCGACCGGATCGTCTTCGAAAGCCTGGGCAAGCTCTACGTCAAGAACGCTGCAGGGGGCGAGCCGCGCCGGCTGACCGGCGAAGGCGAGGCGCTCGAGCTGTGGCCGACCTGGTCGCGCGACGGCAATCGGATCGCCTTCGTGCGCTGGACCGACGAAGGCCTGGGCGAAATTGTCGTTGCAGACAGCAACGGGCGCAATGTGCGTAGCGTCACGGCCACGCGGGGTCATTACGCTGTCCCGCAATTCTCACCCGACGGACGGACGCTGGTGTTCGAGAAGCGCTCCGGCGGCTATCTGACCTCGCCCGAATATTCCGAGAATACCGGGGTCTACACCGTACCGGTTTCGGGCGGTGCGCCCGAGCTGGTCTCGCGCGGCAATCGCGTCCCGCAATTCGGCGCAGAAAACGACCGCGTCTTCATGATGGGCAATTCGGAGGGCAAGCTGCAACTGCTTTCCACCGATCTCAACGGCGAGGCGGTCCGGGTCCATGCCGAAGGCGAACTCGCCAATGATTTCCGCGTCGCACCCGATGGCAGCTACGTCGCCTTCCGGCAGAATTACGAGGCCTTCGCCATGCCGCTGCTGCCCGGCGGGCAGGCGGTCACCGTGGGCGAGAAAGCCAGCTCGCTCCCCGTGGTGCGCGCGAGCCAGGGCGGCGCCGACTATATCGGCTGGGCCGACAATGGCGACACGCTCTACTGGTCCATGGGGCCCACGCTCTATCGCGCCAGCACGGCGGCCATGTTCCGCACCGCACCCGCGGGCGAAGACGCGCCCGAATTCGTCCAGCCCGAGACCGGTATCTCGCTCGCCAGGACCGTCAGGGCCGACAAGCCGACCGGGACCTACGCGCTCACCAATGCCCGCATCCTCACCATGGCGGATGACGGCGCCGGAGCGATCGAGAACGGCACTGTGGTCATCCGCGGCGACCGGATCGTTGCGGTCGGCCCTTCGGCCAGCACGCAGGTGCCCGCCGGCGCCACCGTGATCGACGCCAGCGGCAAGACCATCATGCCCGGCCTGGTCGACGCGCATGCCCACGGTCCGCAGGGCGTGGGCGATCTGGTGCCGCAGCAGAATTGGGCAGCGGTGCAGGAACTGGCGATGGGCGTGACCACGATCCACGACCCGTCTTCCAGCGCCAGTTCGATCTTCGCGGCATCCGAGCGCCAGCGCGCGGGGACGCTGCTCGCGCCGCGCATCTTCTCGACCGGCGAGATCATCTACGGCGCCAAATCGCCGGGCGTCTACGCCCGGATCGACGGCTACGAGGATGCTCTGGCGCACGTCCGCCGGATCAAGGATCAGGGCGGTATCTCGGTCAAGAACTACAACCAGCCGCGCCGCGAACAGCGCCAGCAGGTGGTTGCCGCCGCGCGCGCCGAGAACATGCTGGTGGTGGCCGAGGGCGGATCGCTGTTCGGGATGGACATCAATCTGATCGCCGACGGCAATTCGACGCTCGAACACAACATTCCCGTCGATGTGATCTACGAGGACGTGCTGCAGTTCTTCGGCCAGAGCCAGACCAATTACACGCCGACGCTAGTGGTGACATACGGCGGTCTCGCCGCCGATCCCTATTGGCGCCAGGCAACCGATGTCTTCGCCAATCCGCTGCTCGTGCATACGCCGCCGCGGATGCTGCTGGCGGAGACCGCGCGCCGTACCAAGGCTCCCGAATGGGCCTATGTCGACGACAATTCCGCGCGCGAGTCCAAGAAGCTGGCCGAACGCGGGGTCAAGGTCAGCATCGGCGCGCATGGCCAGCAGGCTGGAATCGCGGCGCATTGGGAGCTGTGGAGCTTCGTGCGCGGCGGGATGAGCCCGGTTCAGGCGCTGCGCGCAGGGACCATCGAATCCGCCCGCTCGCTGGGAATGGACCGCGACATCGGCAGCATCGAACCCGGCAAGCTCGCCGACCTCGTCGTGTTGTCGGCCGACCCGGCGCAGGATATCCGCAATTCGGACGACATCGAGCGGGTGATGATCGGCGGGCGGCTCTACGATGCGCAGACGATGAACGAAGTGGTCACGGGCGATGCCCGCCGCCTGCCCCATTGGTGGGAATGAGCGGTTGAGGGCTGCGGGCGGAAGTCAGGCTTCCGCCCGCACCTTTTCGAGGAAGGAGCCGACCTGCTGGCGCAGCGCGCTCGCCTGTCCTTCGAGCTCCGTCGATGAATTGAGCACCTGGCTCGCGGCGGCGCCGGTGACGAGGCTGCTCTCGCGCACCTGATCGATATTGGCGGATACCTCGCCCGATGCCCGCGCCGCCAGATCGATGCTCCGCGCCAGATCCTGGCCCGCGACCGATTGCTGATCGACCGCGCTGGCGATCGAGACCGCAGTGGTTTCGAGCTGCTTGATATGCTCGCCGATTGAGCGCAGCGCATCGACGCTGGCGCCGGTCGAGTTCTGCATGGCGCGGATTTGCCCCGCCACTTCCTCGGTCGCGCGGCTGGTCTGGTTGGCCAGTTCGTTGACCTCGCTGGCCACCACCGCGAAACCGCGGCCCGCCTCGCCCCCGCGCGCCGCTTCGATCGACGCGTTGAGTGCGAGCAGATTGGTTCGCTGGGCGATCGACTGGATCAGCTCGACGATCTTGCCGACCTGATTTGCCGAGGCCGAAAGCGCGGAAATGGTCTCGTCGGCATCGCCTGCGGCCTCGGTGGCCTTGCGGGCGAGCGAGGCCGAGTTGGCTGCCTGACGGCTGATCTCGCCGATCGACATGGCGAACTCGTCCGACGCGGCCGCCGCGGCGGTTACCCCGGCGCTGGCTTGCTCCATGGATTTTGCAACCTGGGTGCTCTGACTGCTCGACTGGTCGGCGACGCTGGCCATCGAACCGGCTGTCGCCTGCAATTGCGTGGCTGCCGCGGCGACGCTGCCGACCACATTGCCGACAGTGGTCTCGAAGTTCTGCGCCAGTTCGAGCAGCGTACGTTCCTTTTGCAGCCGGACGTCTTCGCGCTCCTGTTCCAGGGCGGCGCGTTCTTCCAGCTCGCGCTCGGCGCGGCCGGCCTTCTCGGAAATGAGCTTCTCGAAGCGCCAAGCAACTCTCAGGAAGACGTGCATCGCGTTGGCCAGACCGCCGATCTCATCCTTCCGATCGCGCCCGGGAATGGAAATGGCCTTGTCGCCGCTGGCCAGCTTTTCGGCTGCAGAGGTCAGTTCGACGAGAATGTCCGACAGATCGCGCGTAAGATATCGAGAGCTCAGAAAGATCACGCCGACCATCAGGGCGCTGATCAGCCCGAGCACTGCGAAAATCCAGACGATCGCTGTCGCCGAGCCGGCATCGATGGCCTGGCCGTGATCGGCCAGCTGAGCGCTGATGGACTCGGCCTGTTCGGCAAAGCTGATGCCGCTGAGGAAAATCGCGTCGGCGATGGTCTGGGTCCGTTCGCCCGAACCGTAGCGCAGATAGGACGACCGCAGCGCCTGCAATTCGCGGTCGTATCCCTCCAGCTGATCGGCCAGATAGTCGATCGCGGGGAGGGTGTCGGGAGAATATTCTGCGGCTGTCGTGTGGATTGTCTGCAGCAAGCCGTCGGTTGCGTTCAGGGATTCACGTGCGGTCACCAGATCTTCGAGGTCGCCGGTAATGGCGTAGCGCTGGCTGTGGAGCCGCGCCTGTTCGATGTTTTTGGTCAGCTGAGCCGACGCGACCTGGGTTTCCGAAACGGCCAGCCGCGCGTCCCGCATGTCGAGCGCAATCAAGCCTGCGATCGCCGTGGCGACCATTATGGCGAAGACCGCCCCCAGATTAGCCGCCGACAGGGTGCGCAGCTTGCCAGCGATCGACATGTGATGGAAGAACGCGCCGAACCGTCCCTGCACGGTCCCGCTTTGCCCGGAGTTGTCCTCCGGCGCGAGGTGCCGAGCGGCAGCGGGGTCGGACACTTCGCGCTCCGAGATCTCGCTTTCGGCGACCAGCTCTTTCGCCACATCCTGTAGAGCGCTCATGCTACCTTGCCTTCCTTGGTCTCTATCGCTGCTGCCACCGTCGTGGCGGCGATATCGATCGGTCTGTCGAGATATTGCGGGATTTCGCTGGCGGGCATGGCCTTGAAATAGAGCCAGCCCTGGATTTGGTCGCAACCCGCGGCTCGCACCATCTGGGCCTGTTCCTCGGTTTCCACGCCTTCGGCCGTGACGGCCATCTTCATGGCACGCGCCACGGTGATGCTGGAGAGCATCATGGCGCGGCTGCCGTCGTCCTGGCCGGCCTGGGAGACCAGGCTGCGGTCGATCTTGAGCTTTTCGAAGCGGAACCGGCGCAGGAAGCCGATCGAAGCGTATCCCGTCCCGAAATCGTCGAGTACGATGCTGACGCCGAAATTGCGGATCACGGAAAGGCTGCGCTCGGCCACCACCGGGTCGTGAACGAGGCAGGTCTCGGTGATCTCGAGCTCGAGCCGCTCCGGCGCAAAGCCCGTCTCCTCGAGGATTTGACCGAGCTGGATCGGGAATTCGGGGTTGCGCAGCTGCGCCGCCGAGAGATTGACCGAGAGCGTGATGCCGTTCCAGTCCAGCGCGTCGAGACAGGCGCGGCGCAGCACCAGCAGGCCGATCGGGTTGATCAGGCCCGATTCTTCCGCGACCGGGATGAATGTATCGGGGGCGGTGAAGGTTCCATCCGGACGCGGCCAGCGGATCAGTGCCTCGACCGCAACGATCTTGCTCGAATCGCAATCGATCAGCGGCTGATAATGCAGCGTGAATTCGCCATTCGCGAGCGCCGAGCGCAGCTCCTCGTCCATCTCGCGCGTCTGCTCGCGGCTGGCGTCGAACTGGTGGCTGAACCAGGTGCAGCGTGCCTTGCCGCCGCGTTTCGAAGCATACATGGCGACATCCGCCTGCCGCAGCAGTTCGGGAGAACCCAGCTGCTGGGCCGCTGTGGTCCTGGCCAGACCGATGCTGGCGCCCAGCGTCAGACGGCGTTCTTCCACGCGGACGGGTTTCGCGAGCCGCTCGACGATCCTGCGACACAGGCCTTCGAGCAGCGTCGCGGCAACCGGGCCAGATTTGAAAACGGCAAATTCGTCGCCCCCCAGCCGGTATACCCGCGCTTCGCCCTGGCAGATCTCGGAGATGATGTCGGCCGACACCCGCAGCGTGCGGTCGCCGACTGCGTGTCCGTAGTGATCGTTGACGAGCATGAAACCGTCGAGATCGAGCAGCGCGACCGCGAGTTCCTGCTCCTTTCGGCAAATGCGGGCGTAATCGAGATGCAGGGCATGGCGATTGGGCAAGCCGGTCAAAGTATCCGTGATGCTCAACTTCTCGAGCTGGCGGGAGTGTCGGATCCCGTGCCACACAAGAGCGGCGACCACGGCGGCATAGGTCGGGATCGCAAAGGAGAAGAATACGGGCGTGGAAACCACTGCGCTCGAGCGGCTCGCGGCATAGGCCAGCAGGAGAGCTGCGAACACGCAAGACAGGACCGCGAGCGGGGCCAGAACCATGACCTGCGGAGAGAACCCTCCCTTGCCCGGCATATCCGTCACATTAGCCCCCAACAGAAGTCGAACCGACGCTGCCCGATCGGCTGTAGAGGGCGAGGTGCTAAGAATGGGTAAAGCCCAGGTTTACCTTCTTTGCGTAGCGATACGGCGCGATTGAGCGGTCGCGGCGCGATCAGCCGGCCAGCCTGGCCAGCGCCGGTTGGACCGATATTTCCGGCAAGGGCCGGTGGCTGGTGCCGACCGGATGATAAAGCGTCGCGCCGCACGGTGCGGGGACGAAGAAATCGGTCTGGCCGATCACGGTCTCGCCTGCTCCCAGCATCAGCCAGCCATCCGCCGCTGTCGCCTGCGACAGGCGTGCGAAAACGGAGCGACGGGTCGGGGGATCGAAATAGAGCAACACGTTGCGGCACAGCACGAGATCGAAATTGCCCGGATGCGGCGGCGCACCGAGCACGCTGGCCTGTTTGAACCGCGCCATCGACCGGATCGTATCGTTGGCCTGCCAACCCTCGGGTGTTTCGCTGAAGAACTGCAGCATCTGTCCGATGCCGATCCCGCGCTGGATCTCGAATTGCGAGTAGAGTCCGGAATTGGCCACCGCGAGCGCCTTGGTCGAGATGTCGGTGCCGAGGATGTCGATGCTCCAACCAGCCCAACGTTCGGGCTGTCCGGCGAACAGCATGGCAAGCGACAGCACTTCCTGTCCGGTCGAGCAGCCCGCCGACCAGATGCGGATCCGTTTGCTTCCCGCGCGCTTGCTGGCGATGTCGGGAAGGACGGTGTCGGCCAGGATAGAGAAATAGGCGTGGTCGCGGAAAAAATAGGTTTCGTTGTTGAGCAGGGCCTCGACCACCTGAGTGGCGAGCTCGCCCTGGTCGCCGTCGCCGAGCAGGCAGGCTAGCTGGTCGAGGTTGGAGATGCCGCGCTCGCGGAACAGGCCGGTCAACGCGGAGGAAACCCGCCACAGGCGGCTGTCCGTCAGTTGCTGGCCCGTCCGTGAACAAAGGAGATCGGCGACGATACGATGCGACGCGTCGTTCAAGGGCACGCCGCTGCCCCGCTTGCCACCAGCCCTGCTGCTTCGATCACGGCATCGGCAAGCTGTTCGGGGGGCAAGACCGCGGTGGCGATCCCGCTCTCGGTCACGCCGCGCGGCATCCCCCACACGGCACAGCTTTCTTCGTTCTGCGCATACACGGCGCCGCCGGCCCGCGCGACCGCGCCTGCCCCCTCGGTACCGTCGCGGCCCATGCCGGACAGCAGGACCGCTGCGACATGGCCCTCGAAGCATTCGGCCAGGCTTTCGAACATTGGATCGACCGAGGGCATGCAGCCGCTGGTCGCACGGTTGTGCGCCAGCCCGGTGACCGCGCCGGTGTCCGAGATCATGCCGGGATGGGCGCGCCGGACCACCATATGTCCGTAGCCCGGTGCGATCACGATCCCTCCGCGCTCGATGCTGGTCCCTTCATCGGCGAGCACGGCCCGGCGCCCGGCGGCAACTTCCACCTGACGGGCAAACACCGGCATGAAGCTTTCGGGCAGGTGCTGGGTGATGAGGATGGGGAGGTCGAATTCGCGCGGCAGGCGCCGCAGGAACAGGTTGAGCGCGTGGATGCCGCCGGTTGAGGCTCCGATCGCGACGACCCGCGGCACTTTCGTGCGGCGGCGAAGGGGAAGGGCGGTCGCCTCTATTGCCGAGGCGCTTTCGGTTACCTGTGCCTGACCACCCAGGGCGCGGATCTTCGCGAGCAGCGCGTCGCGATATTCGTCGTTGAACCCGCCGGGGCGCGGCTTGAGCATGGTGTCCGCCGCGCCCATCGAGAGCGCGGTAAGCGTGTGTTCGGCGCCGTCCTGCGTCAGCGAGGACACGACCAGAACCTGCGCCTGTGCGGCGCGCTGGAGAAGCCTGGGCAGCGCCTCGATCCCGCCCATCCCGGGCATTTCGAGATCGAGCAGGATCACGTCGACATCGGTCGAACGCAGCGCGAGCAGCGCCTTCTCGGCCGTGTCGGCATCGGCAACCACGGACAGATCGTTCTCGCGATCGATCATCCGCGAGAAAACCGTCCTTACGGTCAGCGAATCGTCGACGATCATCACCCGGATATTGTCCGCGCGGGTCGCCCGCGATTGCGGTGCGGCTGCCGGAGGATAGCGTTCGGGGCGGAGGACGGCGGCCATGGAAGCGGTCCTTCTCAGACCATTCCGACGAGCTGGAGCTTGATCTGCAAGGTTTCGTGATCGAATGGCTTCATCACATATTCGTCTGCGCCGGCGCTGATCGCCTCACGGATATGCGCCACGTCGTTCTCGGTGGTGCAGAATACGACCTTAGGCTTGTCGCCGCCTTCGCGCTGGCGCAGCTGGGTGATGAACTCGATCCCCGTCATCACCGGCATGTTCCAGTCCAGCAACACGACATCGGGCATCGATTCTTCGCATTTGTCGAGGCCGAGCTTGCCGTTCTCCGCTTCATCGACTGCGAAGCCGAGGGTTTCGAGTATGTGCCGGGACACCTTGCGGATCACCCGGGAGTCGTCGACGACAAGACATTTCTTCATTGCACGCGCCCTTCGGGTTTCTTTTGCGAATCGCATCTAGACGCGGACCGGTAACGATTCGCTTAAGCTGCCTGCGCCACGCCCGGCGATGAGTTGCTCGATTGCGATCAGCAGAGCGGGTCCGCTTGCGGTCTCGACCATGCCGATCGCAGCTTCGGCCCAGGCTTCACCGAAACCGCCGGGCACCCGTTCGGGCTCGCCTAGCGCGGCGGTGACGTCGAAGGCTTCGTCGACCAACAGGGCGTAGGCATGGCCCTCGTGATCGACCACCGCGGCGCGGCTCCCGGCCGGATCGCCGCTGCTTTCGAAGCCGAGCGCCACACGGCTGTCGATCACGGTCAGCGCCTGACTGCGCAAGGCGGTGATTCCGGCGATATGAGGTGCGGTGCGCGGGATCGGGGTGATCCGCTCGATCTCGATCACCGAACGAACCTTCACCGCTGGGAAGGCAATCCGCCGCTCGGCAATCAGGCACAGGAGCAGGGACTGGGTCACAGCGCGCTGACCTCACGGGTAGGGGCTGGCTCGGCGGAAACGGGGTTGCCGTGTTCTGCGAGCAGGCGGTGGGCGTCGAGCACCGGGACTGGTCTTCCTTCGAGCAAGGCGACGCCAGCGTATCGCCGGTCTCTGTCGCCGGCGCCCATGTCCTCGTCGACTTCCCTCGCATCGAGCACTTCTGCAACGATCAGCGCGAGTTCGCTTGTGCCATCGGAAAGGCGAAGCAAGCGGCACCGGCCCTCGGGCAGCGGCCCGTCTTCGTGGCCAAGGAGGGCGAACAGCCGGTCGTCGATGACAACCTGCGCCCGCGCGCCCTCGATATCGATCGCCTCGGGCTCGACGGTGTCGATCCTTTGCACCAGGTCCAGACGAACGGCACGGCGGCGCCGGTCGAGCCCGGTGAACAGCATAACCGGGACTGTGGGCCTGACGGGCGCGGTGCTTTCTTCTTCGACCGCGCTTTCCGGTCTCGCGCGCAAATCGTCCAGCATCCCGCAATCCCGCGCGATATTGGGCACATCGAGCAGCATCATCGGGCGCCCGTCGTCGAGGAGCGTGGTCCCCGCGTAGATGCCGGTTTCCATGATCGCAGGCGGGATCGGTTTCACCACCACATCCTCGTGATCGTGGACCCGGTCGACCGCCAATGCGAAAATCTCGTCGGTGGCTAGCCGGATGAGGACCAGCGTCGTCTCCGGCCAGTCGATGCGCTCGGTCTCGCTTCCGGCCAGCACATGTGCCAGCGCGATGCAGGGCACCCTTCGGTTGCGGAAGGTCAGCAATTGCCGCTCGCCGGCACGCGCGAGCTCGACGTCGCGCGATCTGGCGAAGACGATCTCTTCGATATAGGAGCGCGGCAACGCGTAAAGCCGTCCCTGCGATTCCACGGTCAAGGCCGGCATGATCGAGAGCGTGAGCGGCAGTTGGAGATAGAAGGTCGTCCCTTCGCCCGGCTGGCTGAAGACGTCGATCGAGCCGCCGACCTTTTCGATGTTGGCGCGCACCACATCCATGCCGACCCCGCGACCCGAAACCGAACTCACTGAATCGGCGGTCGAAAGTCCGGGCTCGAAGATCAGCAGGCGCTTCTGGCGCTCGTCCATCCGTGTGAGTTCGGCGCGGGTGTAGACTCCTGCCGCGAGCGCCTTGGCCTCCAGCCGGTCGACATCGATCCCGCGCCCGTCGTCGGAGATCGCCAGCGAAATACGATTGCCCGACTGGCGGGCGGCAAATTTCAGCAGGCCGGCCGGACGCTTGTCCGCCTCGCGGCGCTTCTCGGGCGGTTCGATCCCGTGATCGATCGCGTTGCGGATGATATGAGTGACCGGGTCGCGGACCATTTCGACCATCTCGCGGTCGAGTTCGACATCTCCGCCTTCGAATTCGACGACCACCTCCTTGCCGAGCTCGTGGGCGAGATCGCGCACAAGGCGGGGGAGAGCGCCGAACAGATGTTCGAGCCGCTGCATCCGCATTCGCGTGGTGGCGCCTCGGACATCGGCGAGGATCGCGGAGAGGCGCTCGAAGGGTCCATCGATCGTCGGCTGCTCGCCGGCTTCGCGCAAGCGCCGTGCCAGGTCGTTGCGCGCCAGCACCATGTCGGACACGCCCTTCATCACTTCGTCGAGCAGATCGACGGGGAGGCGGATCGAACGCTGGACGGTAGCGGTTCGGGCAGTGCGGCTTGAGCCGTCCTCGGCGTTCGCAGTTTCGGTGGGGGTGGTCTCGTCGGGCTCCGCCCCTACGGCACCCGGCTGCAGGGCATCGATCAATGCATCGTCGCCGCCGGCAGGATAGTCTTCGCCCGCCTCGATCGCGTCGTTCATCTGGCCGATCCGGTCCATGATCGCGAGGACGGCCGAAACCAGAACCCGATCCGGCTCGCGGCGCCCGGCGCGGCAATCGGCCAGCGCATCCTCCGCGGCGTGGCTCAGCCGCTCGAGCCGGGGGAAATCGAAGAAGCCGCAATTGCCTTTGACGGTGTGGACGAAGCGGAAAATCGTATCGAGCCGCGCCTTGTCGGAAGGGTCGGCTTCCCAGGCGACGATTTCCTCGCCGCTCGCCTCGAGCATTTCGCGGGTTTCGGCGACGAAATCCGCCAGCAAATCGTCCATTTCGTCACCGCCCCTCTGCGTATCAGGGCAGCTATGCCGGAGGATGGTTAACGATCGGTAATGTCAGGCCGCTGTTTTCTTGCGCAGGACCCGCCGGACGATCAGCGCCGCCAGCGTGCCCCCGGCAAGGTTGGCGACCAGCTCGGCGGCGTAGATCGCATCGGCGCCCCAGGCGCCGCGCAGCAGCCAGGCGAAGGGCATCATGACGAGGAAGACCCGCGCGGCGCTTTGGAGAAGTGCCAGCGGCGCGCGGTCCATGGCGTTGAGAATGCCATTGCCCGTGATCAGCAGGCCGAAGCCGGCATAGCCCCATACCGCGATCGCCAGATAGGCGGCGAATTGCGCGATCACTGCCGGATCGTCGCTGAACAGGCTGGCGAAGCGTTCGCCGAAGGCAAACAGCAGCACTGCTACCCCCAACCCGTAGAGCACGCAGAAGCCGCCGGCCAAGGCGACCGCGCGCCGTGCCCGGTCGGTCTGCCCGGCACCCCAGTTCTGGCCCACGATCGCGCCGATCGAACCCGAAAGCGCCAGCAGCGGGACCACCGCGAAGCTCTGCAACCGTCCCGCCGCCCCGAACCCCGCGACCGCGGCCTGGCCCTCGACCGCAACCAATGCGGTGAGCACCGCAAGCCCGATCGGGTTGATCGAATTGGAGAACGCCGCCGGTCCGGCAACCCGCAGGATCGCGACCATGGGTTCGATAATTGCGCTCTGGCGGATCAGCAGCGGCTTGAAGGGGAGCGCGGTGCTGCGGATCAGCCACAGGCCGAGCACGATGGCCATCGCCCAGCCGGCGAGCGTGGCATAGGCCGCGCCGGCGATGCCGAACCCCTCGAACCCGAACGCCCCGGTGATCAGGATCGGATCGAGCACCCAATTGGCGGCCGCATAGCAGACCGAGATATAGCTGGTCTTGCGCGCCTCGCCCTGTCCGCGCAGCACGCCGTTGAAGCCCATGATGGTCATCAAGAGCGGTATGCCCAGCGCGAAGGGCTGCATATAGGCGCGGATGAAGGGCGAGGTTCGCGCGTCGGCGTTCATCAGGCTGAACAGCGGGTCGAGCAGCGCGAACAGCGCCAGCCCCATGGCGATGCCGAGCGCAATGGCGAAGACGATCCCGAGATTGGCACGGCGCGCGGCCTTGGCATTGTCGCCTTCGCCGAGCGCGCGGGCGACGACCGAATTGATCCCGACCATGACCCCGACGGCCATGCTGGTGAGCGCCACGCTGATCGGAAAGATGAAGGCGATCGCGGCCAGCTCGGTGCTGCCCAGCTGGCCGATGTAATAGGCGTCGACCAGCCCGATCGACATCACTGCGGCCACGCCGATGATCATCGGGGTGGTCTGGGTTACGAGATTGCCGCGGATCGATCCGCGCGTCAGTTTGGCCATCTCGCTCATCGGGGAGGGCCCCTATAGCGGCGGGGGTGGCTTGGGAAGCGCGGCTTGCCGATCCGCAGCGAGCCGTGCGAAAGGGCAACCGACCCATCCGCAGGAGAACGCCGCTTGCCTCGCATGACCGTCAACGGAAGACCGGTCGAATATCTGATGGAGCCGGATACGCCGCTGCTCTGGGCGCTGCGCGACGCCTCCAATCTCACCGGCACGAAATATGGCTGCGGGGTCGGCGATTGCGGCGCCTGCATGGTCCATGTCGATGGCGAGGCGCTGCGCAGCTGTCTGATCACCATCGCCGAGGCGGAGGGGCGGTTCGTGACCACCATCGAGGGTCTGTCGCGCGACCGCTCGCACCCGGTGCAGCAGGCGCTGGTGGCCGAACAGGCCATCCAGTGCGGGTTCTGCACCCCGGGCATCGCGATGGCGGCCAGCGCGCTGCTCGACCGCAATTCCGCGCCGAGCGAGGCGGAGATCCTGGCGGCGATCCCCAATCTGTGCCGCTGCGGGGTCTATCCACGGCTGGTCCGCGCGATCGAGCGGGCGGGACGGGTGGCGCGCCGCGAGGAAACGATCAGCGCCGCACCCGCGCCGGGTATCAGCGCGGAGGATGCCGCGCGCCGGGTCCCAGCGCTGAGCCCGGTCGGCAGCGGGGACGCGGACTAAACCCTGCGCGGTGTTCACGGCAGTGACGTCTTTGCCTAAAGGCGCGGGCGCATGTCACAGGAGATGGAATCGATGAAAGCGACGATCTGGCACAATCCGAAATGCGGGACTTCGCGCAAAACCCTCGCGATCCTCGAAAACCTCTCGAAGGTCGAGCTCACCGTGGTCGAGTATCTCAAGGATCCGCCCAGCCGCGAAAAGCTCGAGCAGCTTTACAAGGAAGCAGGTATTGCGCCGCAGGAAGCGCTGCGGCTGCGCGGGACCGATGCCGAGGAACGCGGTCTGCCCCATGCCGATGCGGCGAGCGTGCTCGAGGCGATGGTGGCGGACCCGATCCTCATCGAGCGCCCGCTGGTCGAGACGGACAAGGGTGTGCGGCTGTGCCGCCCCCAGGATAGGGTGCTCGAAATCCTCTAGCCGCGGTCGCGGGTCAGCTTCTCGTCGGGCTGGAGCGTGCGCAAGCCGATCACGAACACCGCGAGGCAGAGCAGCAGGATCAGCCCGAAGCCGAGCCAGTCGGAGCGGTTGTAGAGAAACACGCCGAGCGCGGGCGCGTAGATGAAGCTTGCGCCCGCCACGGAGGCAGTGACCCCGCCGGCGCGGCCCTGTTCGGCGCGGCTGACAGCGAGCGAGGTGCCCGCCGTCGTGCCCGGGCGAAACAAGCCGAAACCGAGCGAGGCGATGGCATAGCCGAGCGCGATGCTATGCAGATCCTGCGCCGCACCGAGGATGGCGGCACCCGCCCCGGCCACCGCAATGCCCCAGAGAGATGCCGCGCGCGGACCCAGATGGAGCCGCGGGATCAGCCCCCACTGCGCCAGCAGCGTGGCGAGCGCGCCCGCCATCAGCACCAGGCCGACCGGGCCGGCGCCTTCCGTGGGCGTATCGCGCAGGCCCAGCCGATCGAGCACCAGAAATCCCGAAATACCCAGGATCATCGCTTGCGCATGGCCGCCCAGAAGGCCGACGGTGACCCAGGGGCGCAGGCGGGGGTCGCGCCAGCGCAGCTTGCCTTCGGGGAGGCTGTCCTCGTCTTCCGCTTCGCCTTGCTCCGTTCCGTCAGACCCCGTGCTGTCCGGCCCCGTGCCGTCATGGCGATGCCCGGCAGTCGAGCCACCGGCATAGGGTGCATCATAGGGGTTGCCGCGCGCCGGGAATTGCGGCTCGTCGTTGGGCAGCCGCAGGCGCAAAGTGACCAGTGCCGCGACGCCGATCAGCGCGAAGATAATGAAGGGGCCGGTCAGCCCGAGGAACGGCAGCACCATCAGCGGTGCGAGCGCGGGGCCGATCACCGTCCCCAGCCCGAAGCTCGAGGCGATCAGCGAGAGCGCCTGGGTGCGTTCCGAGCGCGGGGTGCGGCTGGCGACATAGGCCTGGACCGCGGGCGGGGCGGCGCTGCCGAAGCCGCCGTAGAGGCTGCGCGCGGCGGCGAAGGCGATCAGCGCCCAGACCGCGGGGAGGGCATTGGTGAGACCCAGCCACAGCGCCAGCCCGCAGAACCCCATCGACACGATGAAGCCCGACAGCCCCAGCGCCATCATCGCCTTGCGTCCGCGCTGATCCGAACGGTCGGCCCAGATCGGCGCGCAGACCACCCACAGCAATGCCGACCAGCTGTAGGCGAGGCTGATCCAGACATCCTCGACCCCCAGAGCGGTGCCGATCGAGGGCATCACCGATTGCATCGCGGTGTTGCCCGCCGCGGTGACCAGCATCACCGTGAACAGCAGCGCCATCCGTTCGCGCGGAATCGACTGCGGAAGCGCGGGCGGTGCGGAAAAGACGGAAGGGGCGGGGTCGCTGTCGGCCATACTGATTCCGCGCTAGGCCCGCCCCCGACGGGTTGCAATGCCGCGATGAAGCTGTAACCCGTCACCGCTTCGTGGGTCGCTGACCACAGACAAGGGTCGATTAGTGAACGATTATCAGGGCACAAGCGCGCTTCGCCGCGACGATTTCAAGGCGCGGACCGGGCGGCTGTTCGGCCAGTGGGGCGTGTTTTTCCGCGGTTTTCTCGAACATCCCAAGATGGTCGGCTCGATCATTCCCTCCTCGCGCTTCACCATCGAGAAGATGCTGGCGCCGGTCGAATGGGACAAATGCCGGCTGTTCGTCGAATACGGACCCGGAGTGGGCACCTTCTGCCAGCCGGTCCTCGACAGGATGCGGCGCGACGGCACGCTGATCGTGATCGACACCAACCCGCTCTATATCGACTATCTGCGCAAGACCATCACCGATGACCGGTTCCACGCGGTGCTGGGTTCGGCTGCCGAGGTCGAGGAGATCGTTGCCGCGCATGGTTTCGAGCAGGCCGATTACGTGCTTTCGGGCCTGCCGTTCTCGACCCTGCCCGATGGTGTCGCGCCGGCCATTGCCGAGGCCACCCACCGCGTGCTGCGACCGGGCGGCGCGTTCCTGGTCTATCAGTTCACCGCCCGCGCGCGGGACTATATGGCGCCGCATTTCCGCCGCATCGACAGCGGCTTCGAATGGCTCAACGTGCTGCCGTGCAAGCTGTTCTGGGGCTGGAAGAGCGCTTAGCGCTCAACGTCAGTCCTCGCGGCCGGCGCGGGGCACCGATGCGGTGGCCCGTCCCGACAATTGGTGGTGGACCGAAGCCATCACCGCATAGGCGACGACGAAGAAGACGGCGTTGATGAGCGCGCCCGAGATCGCCAGCCCGATCAGTTGCAGGTGCTCTCCGAGCAGCGCCAGCGCCAGGCCGATGATTAGGTTGAGCACGGTCGAGGCCACCACGAAGGCGACGATCAGCAGCAGAGCGAAGAAGAACAGCCGGAAGCTGTTGCCCTTGGTCAGGCGCCAGGAGCCGGTCAGCGCAGCCAGCGGATTGCGCGTCTGATCGATCGCGATCACGGGCGAACTGAGCGAAAATTTCACCACGATATAGATTGCGACCGGCAGGGCGATCAGGGTCAGTACGGAGATAACCGCATCGGAGCCGCTTGCCGCGCCTATGGCCGTGGCAAGCACGATGGGGGCGAATATCGCCAGCCCGGCAAGGATCTGCGCGCCCAATTGCGTCGGCAGCAGCGTGACGCCGCGCCTGATGGCATCGCCCACTGTCGGACGCGCATTGTCGCCCAGCACCGCGAGGCTGGCGAGCGCGCCGATCGTCTGGATCAGCGCCATCAGCAGCAGCGCCCACCAGTAGTCGGCGTAGAAATCCATCACGATCGCCGCGATGGCATCCATCTCGCCTTCGTTTGCCGCCGATGCTTCGGCAATCCCGGTCTCGGGGAGGAACAGCGAGAAGGCAAGATAGGGCAGGAAGAAGAACACCCCTGCCAGGACCAGCACGACCTCGCGATTGGCGCGGATCATCGCCATCGCTCCGTCCCATGCGGCGCTGAGGTCCAATTTCATTCGCTGTGCTCCCCGGTCTGGTTCTTTCGCCCTTGATAACCGCCCGCGCTCCCGCCACGCAATCTTTCATGTCCGCCGCGTCCCCCGAAACAGTCGAAATCCGCCGCAGCCTCAACCGCATCCCCTACCGGGAGGCGCTGGCGACGATGGAGGCGCGCAACGAGGCGATCGGGCGCGGCGAGGCGAAGGAGCTGGTCTGGTTGCTCGAGCATCCGCCGGTCTACACCGCCGGGACCAGCGCGGTGGCGGGCGAACTGCTCGACCCGCGTTTCGAAGTGGTCGAGGCGGGGCGCGGGGGGCGCTATACCTATCACGGACCCGGACAGCGGATCGGTTATGTGATGCTCGATCTGCGAAAGCGCGAACGCGATGTCCGGCGCTTCGTCCAGGCGCTCGAGGGCTGGGTGATCGCGACGCTCGGCGATATCGGGGTCTCGGCCTGGCGCGCCGAGGGTCGGATCGGCATCTGGACACAGGATATCGATGGCCGCGAGGCCAAGATCGGCGCGATCGGGGTGCGGGTGCGGCGCTGGGTGACGATGCACGGCTTCTCGGTCAATCTCGATCCCGATCTCGCGCATTTCACCGGCATCGTGCCCTGCGGGATCGAGGAATTCGGCGTCACCAGCCTGGCAAGACTGGGCAAACCGCTTGCGCCGGAGAGCTGGGATGAGGCATTGCTCGCGCGTCTCGACGATTTCCTCGCCGCGCTGAACGGAAAGATGAGCGCCCTGCCATGAATTATCGCCTGCCTGCCGCCCTCTTCCCGCTCGCCCTGATCCCGCTGGCCCTGCTAGCGGGCTGCGGGGATGAACCCGTCCCCGAGCCGGTCGACAACGACGGCCGCGCCGCCGAGGGCGAAGTGCTGGGCGGGACGATCAGCGATGCGATGCTGCCGCTCGATACGGTACGTTCGCAGGCGCCGCGCGCGGCCGCGGAGAGCGAGGCGGCTTCGGGAGAGCCGTCCGACGCAGCGGCAACGCCGTCCGCCGATGACGAGGGGGCCGAACCTGCCGCGGCAACCGACGAGCCCGAGGCGGATGTCGAAGCGGACGAAGACGACGCCTGAGGGATCAGACGCGGTCTTCGTCTCGCTCGTTACCGAACCCTATTCACCCAGATTGGGGTAATCCACATAGCCTTCGGGCCCGCTGCCGTACCAGCTGGCCGGCACGTTCACATTGGGCGCGATCTCGGCCCCGGTGCGGATGCGCTCGGGCAGGTCGGGGTTGGAGATGAACCAGCGGCCCCAGGCGACCGCGTCGCAGCGGTCCGCGTCGATATCGGCGACCGCTTCCTCGGCGGTGTAGTCCGAATTGAGCACCAGCGGCCCGGTGTAGATCGTGCGGATCAACGGGCTCTGCTTGGGAACGTCGGTCTGGCCGAAGGTGCCCTCGGGGCCCGGTTCGCGCAATTCGAGGAAGCCGAGCTTGAGCTCCTCGACCACGCGCGCCGCCGCGCCGAAGGTCGCTGCCGGATCGCTGTCGTCGCAGCCCTGCGTCTCGCCATTGGGCGAAAGCCGGACCGAAACGCGGTCGGCGCCCCAGACGTCGATCAGCGCCTCGAGCACTTCGCGCAGGAAGCGCACCCGGTTTTCGGGCGAGCCGCCGTATTCGTCCTCGCGCAGATTGGTGCTGTCGCGCAGGAACTGGTCGACCAAATAGCCATTCGCGCCGTGCAGCTGGACACCGTCGAAGCCCGCTTCCTTGGCGTTCTCGGCCGCATGGCGATAATCCGCCACCACACGCGAGATTTCCTCGAGCCCCAGCGCGCGCGCGGGTTCGTAATCCTTGCGCCCTTCGAAGGTGTGAGCATGGCCCGGGGCTGTGGTCGCACTCGCCGAAACGGGAGGCTTGCCGCCCAGGAACAGCGGGTGGACCAGCCGGCCCATGTGCCACATCTGCAGGACGATCTTGCCGCCCTCCTCGTGAACTGCCTTGGTGACCGCCTTCCAGCCTTCGACCTGCTCGTCGCTCCAGATGCCCGGCGCGGCGGGCCAGCCGAGGCCTTCGACGCTGATCCCGGTCGCCTCGGTGATGATCAGCCCCGCGCTTGCGCGCTGGCGGTAATAGGTGACCATCATCTCGTTCGGCACCGAACCGGGCTGGGTCGAGCGGCCGCGCGTGAGCGGCGCCATGATGACGCGGTTGCTGGCCTCGATCGCGCCCAGGGTCAGCGGTTCGAAAAGCTTGTCGTGCATAGGGGGTCATCCAATTTTGCTGGTGTGTTGTGACTTGCGAGCTAGGGACCGGCCATGAGGGTGACAAGCGCGGCTCCGGCAAAGAAAGCCTATCAGGCCAGTCCCTGGCACTTCGCCGCGCTGCTGGCGGGCAATGCCGCGCTGGCGTTCGGGCCGTGGTTCGTCCGGATCGCCGACACCGGTCCGGTCAGCGCCGGGTTCTGGCGGCTGGCGCTGCCAATCCCGCTGATCGCCTGGCTCGCCTGGCGCGAACGCAGCGGCGCGCCGCTCGACCGGCGCCTGCTGTGGCTGGCCGCGATCGCCGGCGTGTTCTTCGCGGTCGATCTGGCGAGCTGGCATATCGGGATCGAGATGACCCGGCTGGGCAATGCGGTGCTGTTCGGCAATTCGGGCAGCGTGATCCTGATGCTCTGGGGTCTGGTCGCGCTGCGTCGCAAACCGCTCCCGCGCGAGGGACTGGCGGTGCTCGCGGCGCTGTCGGGCGCGGCGATTCTGCTGGGGCGCAGCCTGGAGATTTCCGCCGCCAGCGCGCTGGGCGATCTGTTCTGCCTGTTCGCAGGCCTGTGTTACGCCTTCTACCTGCTTCCGGCACAGCGCGCGCGCGCGACGCTGGGCGCCTGGACGGTGCTGCTGCTGGTCTGCTGCGTCGCCGCGCCGATCATGCTGGCGATGGCCTTTGCCATGGGCGAGCCCTTCTTGCCGGGGCCGGCGGGCTGGAGCCCGGTGGTGGGTCTCGCAGTGTCGAGCCAGTTGGTCGGGCAGGGGCTGCTGGTGTTCGCGCTGCGCCATTTCCCGCCGCTGGTGATCGGCATGGCGCTGCTGACCCAGCCCGCGATCGCCGCCTGCGTCGGCTGGTTCGCGTTCGGCGAGATGCTCACGGCGATGGATGTCGCGGGCATGGCGCTGCTGGCGGGGGCGCTGGTGCTGGCGCGCGCCGCCCCGCCGCCCAAGCTCGCCGCCTAGCGCTCGATTCTTTCCAGGAAGCGCTGGTAGCGTGCTTCCACCGCGTGCAGTTCGGGTCCGACGAGATGCTCGCGCGCCTGCAGCGCCAGCAAGTCGCCTTCCTGCCGGATCGACGCCCGCCGACCTTCGTCTTCGACCAAGCTCGCGGCATCGACCAGCGCGTCGAAGGTCACCTGCGCCGCGATGCGGCTGGTGGCGACGCCGCCGCGAACCGCGCCGAAGCCGCGCGCCAGGTAATGGTCGAAATCGTCTTCCAGCAGGACGAGATGGGGTTCCTCGCCGTCCTTCGCATAGCTGCGGGTGAGATCGCGATAGCCGAGTTCGGCGGTGGCCGCGCCCAGCCAGTGCACCGCGGTCACTGCGGTGAACGGGTCGTTGGTACCCGGAGACAGCGCGCGCAGTGCGATCTCCACCAATTCGTCGATCAGGAACTGCATGTCCTGATTGGGCGTGCGCATGCTGCCGAGGGTGAAGCAGTCGCGGACCTCGTCGTCGGGGCAGTCCTCGACCAGATCCATGTCGGCCCAGAAGGCGATCGTCACTCCGGGGTGGACGAAATCGCCCGTCCGCACTGCCAGCTTGAGTTTCCCTTTCTCGCGCTGCGCGATCCGTTCCAGCCGGGCGAAGGCGATCGCCTGGATATAGCCGGTGCCCTGCGCGGCGATCGGTGAGCCTTCCGGTGCCGATCCCGCGCGTTCGCCGGTGTTCTGGTCGGGAAACCGTTCGGCGATGTCCGCGAGCAGACGGGCCCCGATTCCCCTCAGCACCGAATTCACCCGGATTGAGGCGGGGATATGGTTGAGGAAATAGACCAGCACCGCCACCGACAGACCCATCAGCGCGAAGGCGACCAGCAAGGAAAGCTGCGGGACGAAGCCGGTGTCGGCGGCCACCAGGAGCCCCAGCCCATTTGCCGACTCGTCCTCGGCGCGCACGGTGCGCAGGACGGTGATCGCATAGACGAAGGTGCCGATAAAGGTCGCGAGGCTGAACTGGTTGCCGCGATCCTCCATGAAATTGGTCAGCAGGCGCGGTCCGTAATTGCCGCTGGCATAGGCCACCGCGGCAATGGTGATCGAGAATACGGTCGAGGCGACCCCGATCATCGCTCCGGCGATGACGGTGAGCATATTGCTCGCGCCCTCGGGCATGGCCGGTTGCAGCCACTCGAAATCCTTGAGGAATTCGGCCCAGCCGCTGCGGTCGAGCCAGGTCGTGACCATGGCCAGCGTCAGCGCAAGGATCGAGAAGATCGCCGGCAGGAACCAGTAGCTGGCATTGATGCCCTGCCAGATCACGCGCAGCCGGCTCATGACGCGGAGCCCGGAGGAGTCGGCGATGCGCCGATATTCCGCTCCGCGAAACGGCGCAAGGCGGCAGCGATGTCATCGCGGTCGGGGACGAATTGCGTCCTTGCTGCGGAATGGTCGTGCAGTTCGCCGGCAGCCGCCTCGAGAAAAGCAAGCAAGCCGCCGGGGCATTGCCGTTCGCCGAGCAGAGACGCGAGCCGGGCGAGATTGTCGATCATCCGGATGGCGACTGCCGGATAGTCGCTGGCCGATTGGCGGAACGCCTTGAGCGGGGCCTCGAACAGGCTGCGAAAGTCCTGACCGGGCAATTCGAAGCGCGGGTCGGGCGGGTATGCCGCGATCATGCCGTCGTCGACCCAGGTTTCCGCATGACCCGCGATCGCGGCGGCAAGCTGGTCGGCGCAAGCGATCGCGGTGTAGAAATCGTTGATCCCCGGCGACATCGCCCGCGCCGCCACTTCCACCAGCAGGCGCACCTGGAAGACCGTCGATTCGATGCCCGAGCGGAAATCGCTGATCGGGACGGCCGAAAGTACCGGTTTGTCACCGGGCGGCGCGTGTTCGAAACGCACCAGCGTCTCGCCCTTCTGGACGTGCTGGCCGGGCGCGACGCAGAAGCGAACCGCGCCCCGGTGACCGTCAAGTTCCCGGGTGATCGTTTCGAGGTCGATGCTCTGGACGTAGCCATCGCGCGGCGCGCGAACGGCATGTGCCCAATTGCCCTCATGGGGCATTGCCGCAACGACCGGCACCGCCACGCTCGACGCCTCGCGGCCGATATGCGCGACCGAGCGGTCGATGAACATGGTTCGGCCCAGATCGTGGATGGCGACCCCGAGCATCCCGATATTCACCGCGCCCAGCACCAGCACGGCCGCGAGAGCGAAATGCGGGACCAGCGCGATCGGCGCCTCGGCGTCGATCCGGGCGAAGACGATCACCGAGAACACGAGGCAGAAGGTGAGGCCGGCCATCGACAGCCGCACCATGCCCTTGTCGAGCCAGCGATCGACCAGCCGGACCCCGAGATTGCCGGTGGCGAGCGTCAGCACGATCAGCACGATCGACCAGTAGAGCGTGAGAAAAGCGGCGTTGGCCCCGACGATCGCGGCCGTCACGTCCTGCGCGGTGTCGGCCGACACGAAGAGCGCGAAGCCCTGCTCGTGAACCCAGCGCCCGGCCCCTTCGGAATCGGCCCACAGCACCAGACCCGCGACCAGCGGCGCGACCAGAACGGCGACCAGCGGCAGTGACCAGTAATTGGCCACCAGCCGGTGGATCATCCAGTCCCTGATGCCCCCGATGGGGCCCCTTGCAGCCAAGTGCCTATGCCCCCTGAAAATTGCCAATGGCGCAAGAAATGCGTCCCTCGAGCCGGTCCGCTACCGGCCAGTTTGCCTACAACTGACCCAAAACGACAGGATCGCGAACCTATATTTTGCCCAGATCGCCATGTCCGATCGTCCCGCTCGCCAATTCGAGCATGCGGTCGAGACTGCGCTTGGCCTGGAGCCGAAGACCTTCCTCGATCTCAATCCGCGGTTCGAGATCGCGCAGGCAGGTGTAGAGTTTTTCCAGCGTGTTGAGCGCCATGTAGGGGCAGATGTTGCAGCTGCAATTGCCATCCGCGCCGGGTGCGCCGATGAAATTCTTGTTCGGCAGCGCCTTTTCCATCTGGTGGATGATATGCGGCTCGGTGGCGACGATCAGCGTGTCGCCCTCGAAGGTCTCGGCAAATTGCAGGATGCCGCTGGTCGAACCGACGTAATCGGCGTGATCGACGATCGTGGGCGGGCATTCGGGATGCGCCGCTATCGGTGCGCCGGGGTATTGCTGCTTCAGCTTGAGCAGTTCGGTCTCGCTGAAGGCCTCGTGGACGATGCAGACCCCGGGCCACAGCAGCATCTCGCGGTCGAACTTGCGGCTGAGATAGCCGCCCAGATGCCGGTCCGGGCCGAAGATGATCTTCTGGTCCTTGGGAATCTGGCTCAGGATCGTCTCGGCGCTGGAACTGGTGACGATCACGTCGGAGAGCGCCTTCACCTCGGTCGAGCAATTGATGTAGGTCAGCGCGATGTGATCGGGATGCGCCTCGCGGAAGGCCTTGAACTTCTCGGGCGGGCAACTGTCCTCGAGGCTGCAGCCGGCATCCATGTCGGGCAGCACGACGATCTTCTGCGGGCTGAGGATCTTGGCGGTGTCGGCCATGAACTTGACCCCGCAAAAGGCGATGACATCGGCGTCGGTCTCGGCCGCCATCTGGCTCAGCTGGAGCGAATCGCCGACGAAATCGGCGAGATCCTGGATTTGCGGGCTCTGGTAGTAATGCGCGAGGATCACCGCGTTGCGCTCCTTGCGCAGGCGGTCGATCTCGGCGAGCAGGTCGGTGCCGGTGGGCAGGGTGGTCTGGGCAGTCATCATGGGCCCCCTTCGGGTCGTGGAGTGTCGTTAGAGAAGTCGCAATGCGCGCCGGTCGCGCGGCCGGATCCGCCTAGCTCGCCTCGGCCTCGTCTTCGAAGCGAACCAGCACGCGGACATCGCCGTACCCGGCCACCTGCATCGGAATGGCGAGGTTCTGGCGCACCGCAGCCTTCGCCGCCTCGCGCGCCAGAGCCAGGACTTCGGGGTTCCGGGCAAAGGCGCTGGCCTTGGCTGCGGCCTGCCGCGAATTGTTCTGCGCCAGATCCTGAGAGGCGTCGCGCGTCACCCAGGCGCCTTCGGTAAATACGCGCGCCCGGGCCTCGTCGAGATTGGGCGTGGTGGTCTGAATCTGGGGCAGGGTGACATTGAGCGTTTCGGCCTCGGCATCCCAGGCAAAATCGCCGCGATCCATTGCCGAGAGGTCGAGCCGGTATTCGACCGAGGCGGGAATGATCGTCGCCTGGCGCGAGCGCAGCACGGGCAAGCCCATCACCCCGCGGGTGTCCTCGCTCTCGGCTACCACCTCGAAGCGCGAGCTGAACACGGTGAGCGCATTCTGCCGTTCGAAGGCCAGCATCGCGCTGCCGACCGGATCGCCTTCTTCCTGATAGAGGAAGGCGCGCCACGCCAGCCAGATGGTGGCGGCGAGCAGGATGAACACCACCAGCCACGGCGCGCCCTTCAGCCGGCTGCGTCCGGCAACCGGCGCGTCGCGTGTTACCGGGGTTTCGAGCGTCGATGCGGTCTTCAACTGGTCTGCCATATGTCCTCCGAACGAGCGACGAGACCGCGGCGTTCCAGATCGATGAGATGCGCGGTGACCGAAAGCGCCGCCGCCTTGATGAGTTTCGGATCGAGCCCCTTGTACATCTGCGGCACCAGTTCGCCGACCTCCTGCCGGTCTTCGCCCAGCAGCCGCAGGATCTGGTTCTCGCGCTGGCGGCGATGGCCGATCATCGAGCGCACCAGCTGGCGCGGTTTGGTCACCGCCGGACCGTGCGCCGGATAGAGCACGCGGTCGTCGCGCTCGTGGAGCAATTGCAGGCTGTTCATATAGTCGCCCATGTCGCCGTCGGGCGGGACGACCACGCTGGTCGACCAGCCCATCACGTGATCCCCGCTGAACAGCGCGCCGCTTTTCTCCAGCGCGAAGCACAGATGGTTGGAGACATGGCCCGGGGTGGCAACTGCGGTGAGAGTCCAGCCCGGCCCGGTCATCGCCTCGCCATTCGCCAACACCCGGTCGGGCGCGTAATCGGGATCGAAACCCTCGTCGGCGCGCGGACCGTCAGTGTCGAAGGCGAGCGGAGCGCAGCCGACGATGGGTGCGCCCGTGCGGCGCGCGAGCGGGCGCGAGGCGGGCGAATGGTCGCGGTGGGTGTGGGTGCACATGATCGCGCAGACATGTTCGTCGCCGATCGCCGCCTCGAGCGCCGCGAGATGCGCCGGCTCGTTTGGGCCGGGGTCGATCACCGCGCAGCCGTCACCCAGCCCGACGATATAGGTCTGGGTGCCCGTGTAGGTGAAGGGCGAGGGGTTGGGCGCGAGCACGCGGCGCACCAGCGGCTCGATCTGTTCAGCCTGTCCGGTGGGCCAGGGTTTGGGCGGTGCCTTTGCCATGGAGGGCATATGGGGACCTCGGCCGCGATAGTCGAGCGTGCGATATGCCGCCTCGACTTGAAGCGCGTGCACGGGATAAGGCTGCCCGCCATGGGAGAGACACTTCTGGTCCTCGACGAGGGCACCACATCCACCCGCGCGATGGTCTTCGCACCCGACGGCACGATGCTGCGCGTCGTCGAGGCGGATATCACGCAGCATTATCCGCGGCCCGGCTGGGTCGAGCACGATGCGGGCGAAATCTGGGACAAGACGCTGGCCTGCGCGCGCGAGGCGATCGGCAGGGATGCCTCGGCCATCGCCGCGATCGGCATCACCAACCAGCGTGAGACCGTGGTGGCCTGGGACAAGGCGAGCGGCAAACCGCTGGCACGCGCGATCGTCTGGCAGGACCGGCGCACCAGCGGCTTTTGCACCGAGTTGAAGGACGCCGGGCACGAGACCGAGATACAACGCCGCACCGGACTGCTGCTCGATCCCTATTTCTCGGGCACCAAGATGCGCTGGCTGCTCGACAATGACGCTGGTGTGCGCGGCGCCGCCGAGGCGGGCACTCTGGCCTTCGGGACGGTCGAGAGCTGGCTGGTTTTCAAGCTGACCGGCGGCGCACATCTCAGCGATGCCAGCAACGCCAGCCGCACCCAGTTGTTGCCGCTCGATGGAGCGCAGTTCGATCCGGGTCTGTGCGATCTGATGGGGGTGCCGCTGGCGGCGCTGCCGCAGGTCACCGACACGCATGGCGAACTGGCGCACTGTGACGCAAACTGGTTCGGCCGGGCAATTCCGATCTGCGGGCTGGTCGGCGACCAGCAATCGGCGACCATCGGCCAGGGATGCCTGTCCTTCGGCGAGACCAAGGCAACCTATGGCACCGGTGCCTTCGTCCTCACCAACAAGGCGACCGCCATTCCGCGTTCGGACCACCGCCTGCTCGGCACCGTGCTCACCCAGCGCGGCGGCAAGCGGACCTACGCGCTCGAAGGCTCGGTCTTCGTTGCCGGGAGCCTGGTCCAGTGGCTGCGCGACACGCTGGGTCTGATCGAGACCTCGGCGCAGACCGAGGAACTGGCGCGCTCGGTGGCGGACAGCGGCGAGGTGGTGATCGTGCCCGCGCTCTCGGGGCTGGGCGCGCCGCACTGGCAGCCCGAGGCGCGTGGGGTCATCGCCGGGCTTAGCTTCGCCAGCGGGAGGGCGCATATCGCCCGCGCCGCCTTGGAGGCGATGGCGCACCAGACCCATGATCTCGCCGAAGCCTTCGCCGCCGATGGCGCGCCCTGGATCGCGCTACGGATCGATGGCGGGATGAGCGCCAACGACTGGATGGCGCAGGATCTGGCCGATATGCTGGGCATCGCGGTCGAGCGCCCCGATTTCGTCGAGACGACCGCGCTGGGCGCGGCGCTGTGCGCGGCGGTGGGGGCAGGGCTCCATGCCTCGCTAGAAGAGGCGGCGAGCGCGATGCGGGGGCCGGCGCAGAGCTTCGAACCGAATTCCACCCAGGCTGTTCGGCAGGAACGGCTGGCGCGCTGGCGCAAAGCGCTCGCCGCTGCCTGAATATGCGGGCCGGCGAGCGGCTAGCCCGCGAGCAATTGGGGCGCGAAAGCCTCGGTGATGCGGCAGCGCATGGCATCGACCTCGTTCTGCCGCGCCGCCTGCGCCTGCGGCCATTCGCGGTCGAGCCGCGCGACCCGGGCATGAAGCCGCTCGCTCTCGCGCACCAGATGGCGCGTCTCGGGCAGGAGCTTGGCCATCATTCCGGGCATCGAGGGACGTTCGGCGGGCAGGCGGCCATGGCGGCGCAACTGGTTCTCGTTGAGTTCGCCTGAAAGGAAGGCGCGCTGGTTGAGCAGCCAGGCGAGAATATGCATCAGGCGAGTGGTGGTTCGCAGGCCCTCGATCGACAAGGCGATCCGCGCTTCGTTGCGGGCGCTATCCGGGGCCATCTCGCAGCGCATGTCGAATGCGTTGCGGGCTTCGTCGGCCAGCACCAGCGCTTCGGAATAGAGGTCTTCGATGATCGTTCGGCGAGCGGCGGTCGTGGCAGTCATAGGGTCGGCGCTAGCTCCGCGCGCGGCTCGGCTCCAGCGCCACGAAACGGCTGTCCCAATTCCGTACTGTGGACCTCTTCAGGCGATGATGTCGGGGAGGAGATTGTCTTCCAGATCGGCGATCTGGTCGCGGATCCTCAATTTGCGCTTCTTGAGCCGCGCGATCTGCAACTGGTCGGTCGATCCCGACTGCGTCAGCGCATGGATCGCCGCATCGAGATCGCGGTGCTCGCTGCGCACCACTTCCAGCCGTTTTCTCAGCTCCTGCTCGGTCACGCATCCATCCTGGCTGATGCAGCGAATCCACTCGCCGCGATTACAATCCGCCCGAGCGCTAAAGCAATTCCGGCCCTTCGCAAACGCGGGTGAATATGTTTCATTGCTGTGACGCGGTTCGCCCGCGCTGGCGAGTCGCTCTTTCGGGGACAAGACACCCCCATAAGGAGACGAACCTATGCAATCACCTCATGTCGAAGCGCTTCGTACCAGGCACGCCGGGCTCGAGGCCCGCTTGCGCAAGGAACAATCCCGTCCGGCGCCCGACGATCAGATGATTCAGCAGATCAAACGGCAAAAGCTTCAGATCAAGGAGGAAATCTCCCGCTTCTGAACGGGCGAAGCGGCCGCGGCGGCTTTGCACCGGGGCCGGTCTGCGATAGACCGGCGCGATGAAAGCCGCCGCCAGCGCCCGCCTGATCCTGACCCGCTTGCACGAGGTGATGGCCTCGCGCCTCCACGCCCAGGCCAAGCTCGACCAGGTGGTCGAGATCATCGGCGAGAGCCTGACCAGCGAGGTCTGCTCGATCTATCTGCTGCGCGAGGGCGCGCTCGAACTGTTCGCGACCCGCGGACTCAACGCGGATGCGGTCCATGTCACCCGGCTGGGGCTGGGCGAAGGGCTGATCGGCACGATCGCGAAGAACATCGAGACGCTGAACCTCGCCGAGGCCAAGGCGCATCCCGAATTCCTCTATCACCCCGAAACCGGCGAGGAGAAGTTTCACTCCTTTGCCGGGGTGCCGATCGTCTATCGCGAACGCGCCGTGGGCGCGCTCAGCGTCCAGCATGTCGATCCGCGCCGCTACGAGGATGTCGAGATCGAGGCGCTGCAGACTACGGCGATGATCCTGTCCGAGCTGATTGCGCACAAGGAACTGGTCGATCTGGAGCATCCGCTCGATCTCGCCGAAGTGCCCAGCGGGCCCGAACTGATCGACGGGCTGGCGCTGGTCAAGGGGCTCTCCGAGGGTGTGGCGGTGTTTCACCAGCCGCGGATCGAGATCGACCAGGTGGTCGCCGAGGACACGGAGGCCGAACGCCAGCGGGTCTATCGTGCTTTCGACAAGATGCGCGACCAGATCGACGCGATGGGCAAGGAGCCCGAATTCGGCAAGGGCGGCGAGCATGACGATGTGCTCGAGACCTACAAGATGTTCGCCTATGACGAGGGCTGGAGCCGGCGGATCAACGAAGCGATCGATTCCGGCCTGACCGCCGAGGCGGCGATCGAGCGCGTCCAGCAGCGGACCCGGATGCGGATGCGCGAGATCGACGATCCGCTGCTGGCGGACCGGATGCACGATCTCGAGGATCTCTCCAACCGGCTGCTGCGGATCGTCTCGGGTCAGCTCGGGACCGCCGCGCGGCAGGGTCTGCGGCGCGACACCATCCTGGTGGCGCGCAATCTGGGGCCGGCGGAACTGCTCGAATACGATCGCCGCCGGCTCAAGGGCGTGGTGCTCGAGGAAGGCTCGCTTACCGCCCACATGGTCATTGTCGCACGCGCGATGGACATCCCCGTGCTCGGGCGCGCCAAGGGGGTGCTGCGCCGCATCAACGAGGGCGACGAGGTGCTGCTCGATGCCGACAAGGGCTGTGTTACGCTGCGCCCCAGCCCGCCGATGCGCGAGGCCTTCGACGCCCGCTTCGCCAAGAAGCGCGAGCGCCAGGCCATCTATGCCGAATTGCGCGATGTCGAGCCGTTCACGCGCTGCGGCACGCGGATCAACGTGATGATGAACGCCGGCCTGCGCGACGATATGAGCGCGCTGGCGATGACCGGTGCGGACGGGGTCGGGCTGTTCCGCACCGAGTTCCAGTTCCTGGTTTCCTCCACCCTGCCGCAGCGCGAGCGCCAGACCCGGCTCTATCGCGATGTGCTCGACGCGGCGGGCGACAAGCCGGTGATCTTCCGCACCGTCGATATTGGTGGCGACAAGGCGGTGCCTTACATCGCGGCATCGATGAGCGAGCGTGAGGAGAACCCCGCGATGGGCTGGCGCGCGCTGCGATTGTCGCTCGAGCGCGGCGGGCTGCTCAAGGCGCAGGCGCGCTCGCTGCTCGAGGCGGCATCGGGGCGCACGCTCAACGTGATGTTCCCGATGGTCAGCGAGCCGTGGGAATTCGATGCGGCCAAGGAAGTGTTCGACGAACAGCTCGCCTGGCTCAAGGACCGCCGCAAACGGCTGCCCGAGGAAATCCGCTACGGCGCCATGCTCGAAGTGCCCGCGCTCGCGGAGGCGCTCGATCTGATGCTGCCCAAGCTGTCGTTCCTTTCGGTCGGGACCAATGATCTGACCCAGTTCCTGTTCGCCGCCGATCGCGCCAACCCCAAGCTGGCCGAACGCTACGACTGGATGAGCCCCTCCATCCTGCGCTTTCTCCAGCGCATCGCGAAGGGTGTGATCGGCCATCCGGTCGATCTCAGCGTCTGCGGCGAGATGGGTGGTCGCCGGCTCGAGGCGCTGGCGTTGCTCGGCATCGGCTACCGTCGGCTCTCGATCACTCCGGCCTCGGTCGGCCCGATCAAGGAGCTGGTGCGCAAGATCGATCTGGAGGAATTGACCGGGACGATGCAGGGCTGGTTGGCCTCGCCGCCACCCGACATGCGCGCAGCGCTGCAGGACTGGGCGAGCGAGCGCGATATCGAAACCGACTGAGTTCGACCGTTTGTCAGGACCGCTTCGGCGTTTGCGGCGTTACGCAAACATGGCACAGCGGTTGACTTCGACCTCAAGCTGTCGCTTTTATACAGGATTAGGGGCAGGTCGACATCGGGGATTTGATGGAAGAAGAAACGCTCGTCGAAGAGGAAGCGCATGCGCCCGCACCCGCACCCGAGCCGGCGCTGACAGCGGGCCAGCGCCTGCAGGCCGCGCGCCGTGCCAAGGGGATCGAACTGTCGCAGATCGCGGCCGAAACTCGCATTCCGCAGCGGCACCTCGTCGCCATCGAAAACGGCGATTACTCGCAGCTGCCCTCGCGCACCTATGCGATTGGTTTCACCCGGACCTACGCCCGCGTGCTCGAGCTGGACGAGGACGAATTGCTCGATCGGCTGCGCGAAGAGCTCGGCGACGAACAGCACCGCCACAACATGGCGCCGGACCGGTTCGAACCCGGCGATCCGGCGCGCGTGCCCTCGCGCAAGCTGGCGTGGTTCGGTGCCTTGGCCGCGGTCCTGCTGCTGGTCGGCGGCTTTGCTTTCTACAGCACCTATTTCGCACCCGGTCTCGGACCGGCACCGCTGCAGGACGATCGTACACCCGACATCGCCGCCGCGGATCGCGCGCCGCCTGCGAGCGCTACTCCCGCCGTCGATCCGGATGCCGAAGTGGTCTTCACCTCCGAAATGAACGACACCTGGGTCAAGTTCTACGATTCCAGCGGCGAGCGGCTCTACGAGGCGCAGATGGCGGAGGGTGAAAGCTTCACCATCCCCGCCGATGCCGAGGGGCCGCAGGTGTGGACCGGCAGGCCCTATGCGCTTGCGATCACCGTCGGCGGCCGCTCGGTGCCGAAGCTGTCCGAGGAGGACGAGATCCTGCGCGACGTGCCGGTGACTCCCGAAGCGCTGATGGCCCGGGCCGACCCCCCGGCGAATCCCGGGAACGACAGCTCCGCGAGCGACGTCACCGTGAACTGACGCGCGACCGTCTGGCGCAGCACAGCGGACGATCCGCTGGGTAAACTTGCACTTCATCCTCTCGACAGCCAAGCATGGTTAAGGCATCGCTATGCCAACACTCGCCCCAAGGAGCCATGCCACGATGACGGTTCGGACTGCCGGTATTTCCGGATATTGCAATTTGGGCCTGCGGTTTGTCGGGCTTGGCGGCGCTGCGTTCGCCTTGCTTGCCGCTTCCGCGCCTGTCCTGGCGCAGGATGGCAATGACGAAACCCGCCTGCGCAAGATCGAAGCCGAAGTGCGCGCGCTGCAGCGGCGCGTATTTCCGGGCGGCGACGGACGCTATTTCGAACCCGAGATCACCGGCCAGCCGCAGACCAACACCATGGTCACGCAGCCTTCGACCACTGCGGTGACCGACATCCTCGCACGGCTCGACGCGATGGAGACGCAGATCCAGCGCCTCACCGGTCAGACCGAACAGAATACATTTGCCTTGCGTACGCTGAGCGAACGGCTCGATGCGCTTGAAGCGGGACCGGTGCTGGGCGGCCGTCCGGTCGGCAGCGCTGGCGGCACTTCGGCGCCGGGCACCGCCACCGGGTCGAGCACGCCGGCTCCCACACCGACCCCTGCCCCTGCTGCGGCTGCACCCGATCCCGAACGGCTGGCTGCCGTGTCGGCGATCGCCAAGCCGCAGACCGAGGATCCGGCGGACGACGAATATTCCTACGGGTTCCGGCTGTGGGAAGCCGGTTTCTATCCCGAAGCGCAGCAACAGCTCACCATGTTCGTCGAACAGAACCCGGAGCACTGGCGCGCGACCTATGCGCGCAACCTTCTCGGCCGCGCCTATCTCGACGACAGCAAGGCGCGCGAGGCGGCGCCCTGGTTCCTGCGCAATTATCAGGCGGACAAGACCGCAGCGCGTGCGGGCGACAGCCTGCTCTTCCTCGCCGAGGCGATGATCGCGCTCGACGACACCAGCCGCGCCTGCATCGCGCTGGCCGAATTCGCCGAGACCTATCCGGCGCTCGCCGCCGGGCGGTTGCTGGACCAGTACGAGCGCAACCGCGGGCGGGTGACCTGCAATTGACCGGGCGATCGATCCCGGGCTGACCGCACGCTTCCGGGCCGATCTCCTCGCGGTCTGGCCCGAAGCCGACGATCCGTTGCGAAAATTGGGGGTCGCCGTTTCGGGCGGTCCCGACAGCGTTGCGCTGCTGCTGCTGGCCCATGCGGCACGCCCCGGGTCGGTGGAGGCGGCGACGGTCGATCACAGCTTGCGGGCGGAAAGTGGCGCGGAGGCAGACTGGGTCTCCGCGCTGTGCCGAGATCTTGGCGTGCCGCACGAGACGCTTCGGGTCGATGTCGAAGCCGGCAATCTCCAGAGCAAGGCGCGCGAGGGACGCTATCGGGCGCTCGATGACTGGCTGGGGCGCCGTGGCCTCGCCGCGCTTGCGACCGCGCATCATGCCGACGATCAGGCGGAGACGCTCCTCATGCGGCTCAACCGCGGGAGCGGTCTGCCGGGGCTGGCCGGGGTGCGGCCCAGCGGTACGATTCCGTTAGGCAGAGGGCGCCTGCTGCGGCCGCTCCTAAGCTGGCGCAAATCGGAACTGGAAACACTGGTGCACGGAGCGGGTGTCGAACCCGTCGCTGACCCCTCCAATCGCGACGAGCGGTTCGACCGGACGCGTATGAGGTGCGCCTTGGCCGAGGCGGACTGGCTCGATCCGGTGGCGCTGGCGCGCAGTGCGGCGCTGCTGGCCGAAGCGGAGGCTGCGCTCGAAGGAGTGGTCGCGCAGACTTATTCGGAATGTGTCAGACGCGAGGCAGGGGGCTATGGCTACGCCGCGCGCGGGACGGATTATATCCGTCTCGAGGTCGTCCGGCGCATTCTGGCCGATATGGGAGCCAGGCCGCCGCGCGCGGAGATTTCGCGGCTTGCCGCACGGCTGGACGCGGGCGAGAACGCCTCGCTGGCCGGGGTACTCGCCGTGCCCTCAAGCGAAAACGGCGGCACCCGCTGGACCTTCCGTCCCGAACCGCCGCGACGGAGCAGCTAGAGTAGGCTATCGCCCATGCCGATCCGCTGGCCCCGGGTAATCACCACCAGATCGCCCGTCCGCGCGGCCTCGAACAGTTTGTCGGCGAAGGGATCGGGCACCGCGATGCAGCCATGGCTGGCATAGCCGTTTTCGACCACATTGCCGCCGTGGATGGCGATCCCGTCCCAGGTCAGCCGCAGCGTCCAGGGCATGGGCGCATTGCCGTATTTCTCCGAGACGTTGTGGCGCTCCTTGGTCAGGATCGGGAAATTGCCGACGGGGGTAGGATGGCTGTCGGTCCCGAGCATGGCGACCGCGGCACCGATCTCGTAGCCGTCGCGGAACACCGAAACCACACGGGCTTCGAGATCGACCGTGACGACGAGCTTGCCGTCCTGCGGCACGCCCTCTGTGTCCCAGTGCCACTCGCCATATTTCATCGGTCCTTCGATCGGCAGGACGCGCTTGATCGTGAAGCGCTCGGCGGCGCGGCGTTCGGCATCCGCCGCGATCTTGGCCTGAATGGCGGGCTTGGGATCGATCCTCACCTGCTCGGCAGCGACGGTGGCGACGGCGACGACCGCGTCATCTGCAGTGGCGCTTTCGGCGATCAGATCCCCACCGAAGGTCAGCGCGCCGAGAGCCAGCACAACCGCGAGCGTCGTTCCGCCGATCCACTTGAGAGTTGCATCCATGGTTGGAGGAATAGGGACTTCACGCGAAAAATCCAGCCACCGCCCGCCCCCGTCCCGCAGGGGGACCAGTCGCGGGAGAGGGATTAACCGCTAGCCGTGCGCGCCGAACAGATTGGCGATGGCGGTGCCGATCCGCAGGTTGAGCGCCTGCGCAGCCTCGATCGGATCGATATAGTCGCGCCCGATCTGGGTGTAGCCTTCCCCCGCGCCATCGGGATAGTCGCTCGGCTCGGCGACCGAGAAATCGCTGAGCTGCGGGAAGCTGGTGGGATAGGCGCGGCGCATCTGCGCCAGCGCCTCGTCCACCCGCAGCGTGAAGACCATCTCGAGCACGTCGTCGCGGTCGATGTCGTTGGCGCGGCTGAAGGCGGGGATCGACACCGCCTTGAGGAACATGTGCTGGAGCAGCGCCAGCCGCAGCGCCTGCAATGCGCCGATCGTGCGGCGGATTTCCTCGCGCCCCTCGAGCGGAGCCTCGTCGGGCAGCAGCGCGAACAGACGATGCAGCTTGAGCGCGTCGACCCTGAGCCGCGAAGTGAGCCGGCGGAACACGCCGTTGCGATCGTCACCGGTGAGGTATTCGGCCAGCGTCTCGCAGGCGGAGGCCAGATGCGGTTCGGTCCCGCGATAGGGGCGGCTCGCCCAATAGGCCGAGTTGAACAGCTCGCCATAGGCGGCGACCGTCTTGATGCTGGCCAGCGCGTTGGAGGCGCGCACCAGCCGCATCACCTGCCGCCCCCGCTCGCTTTCCTGCAGCAAGGCGGCGATATCCTCGTAGCTGCCCTCCGCGGCGCTGCCGATCCCGGAGATGATGTTCACCGGATAGCCGAGCTGCTGGAGGATGGCGTTGTGCGGGATCGCGCGGATCTGGCGCAGGCTCATCTCGCGATCGCTCGAGAGGTCGCCCTGGCGGCGCGAGACGCGGCTGCCGGTGGTGTTAAGCAGCCCGAGGCCGAAGGCGGTCACCGCGCGCGCATAGGTGCGGCTCTCGAGATGGTCGCGCTGGTGGCTGCGGACTGCGCGGTAGAAATCCAGGCTCAGATCGGTGCGGCGGTAGAAGGGATCGGGCTCGACATCGGGATCGGTGTCGCCAGGGCGCAATTGCGCGATCCGCGACAGCGTCGCGAGCGCCAGTTCCGGGGTGGCGAAGAACAGATAGCCGTCGCCGCCCTGAAAACTGGCCTCGGGTTCGAGCGCGATCCCGGCGCGGGCGAAGCGCCGCCGCGCCCAGGGGCTGAGCGGCCAGGCGAGCCGATCGGCAAAACCGCCCGGATGCGCGCCGCGGCCCATGCCCTCGCCATGCGTGTTGAAGATCAGCGCCGCGACATCGGCGAGGCCGTTGGCGGCCATCGCATCCGCCATCCGCCCCTGCAGCCGCTCGATCGCGAGGCTGGCGGGGATTTGGCCGACGAAACGCCCGGCATCGGAGAAGCCGGTCTGGATGCAGATCCGGCCGCGCTGGCGGGCATAGGACTGATAGGCGGGTTCGGCGCACAGCGCGTCGAGGAAGCGCCCGCCGTGCTCGAGCGCGGTCTCGGTCTCGAACAGCGGCGAGACATCGACCTCGTCCTCGATCCCGAACAGTCTGGCAAAATAGAGCGCGGCAAGCACGGTCGAGGGCTGTTCGCATTCGGCCACCAGCATCCGGATCGGCACATCGGCGTCGATATGCTGGAGGATTTGCGCCATCACCAGGAACTGGCGGATCGCGGTACTGCTCTCGATCGCCAGCGCGGCGAAATTGGTCCGCAGCGGTTCGACCTTGGCCAATATGTCGCGCAGCACCGCCATCGCACCCTTGCTGGCGAGATCGAGCGTATTGTCCGGATCGACCCGGCGGCGGATCGCATTGTGCAACTGGCTGGCGTTGACGCGGAAATGGACCCAGCCCATCCCGAGCCCGTCGGCGCGCATCGCCGCGGCGAGCGTCCTGAGCGCGATCGCGCCCTCGCGGGAGACGGTCGCGGCATCGCTTTCGAGCGTCTCGACTATCGGCGCCAGACTGGTGAGCTTGTCGGGATGCTCGTCGGTCAGGCGGTTCGCTGCCGCCGAAAGCGCTTCGGGATCGGTAAGATCGCCGCCGAAATCAGCCGCGCGCTGCGCCGCGAAAGCGGCGGCGCGGCGCAGCGGATCGAGCAGCGCGTGATCAGGCGCGACGCCTGCGAGCGTATCGGCGTAGCGTTCGAGCCGCTGCGCCTTTTCCGCCAGCCGAAAGCCGATCGAGTGGTACCACTTGATGTCGGTCCGCCCGTCCATGTCGTAGCCGACCCAGGAGGCGAAGCGGAACGGCAGCGGGGCGAGCGACTGCCAGCGATCGGGCCAGCGCCGCTCTGCCTCGCCCAGAACCCGGTCGACGATCGTGTCGCGCGCATCCTGCGCCCGGGCAATAGCCGCCATAGCGCGGCCGTGCTCATAGGGCAGCGTGATTGCCGGGCGCTCCTCCGCGATCACGCAGGCGCTGTCGTCGATGGCGCGCTCGCCGCTGGCCGCATCGGCGATCGCTTCGCTCTGCGCAGGGGCGAGCAGGAAGGTGGGATGCGCGGTGAAGACCGCATGCAGCGCAGGGCTCTCCCAGCGCGCGCGGAAGGCGTCGAAATCCTCCTCGCCCGGGGCCAGCAGCGCGAGGTTCTCTTTGCGGGTGACGGGCGTCACCAGCGAGCGCAGCCGTTCGGCGCGGCTCTTGAGCGCGGTACATTCCAGCTCCGCGATCAGCGCGGCGCAATCCTCCAGTGTCATCTCGCCCGATTCCAACTGCCGCGACAGATCGAGCGAGAGCTGGAACACCGGGTTGAACAGCGGCGTCTCGCGGGTCCGCTCGTGGAGTTCGCCGAGCCGCGCGGAGAGATCTGCCGCGGTCTTCATCGCTTGAGCCCGGCGGCTTCGCGGGCGAGGCGGGTGACGTTCTCGGAATGCACCGGGCCGCGCGGCGCGACCCAGGTGCCGCCGACGCACAGCACCGCGTCGAGCGCGAGCCAGTCCGGCGCCTCATCGGGCCCGATCCCGCCAGTCGGGCAGAAGCGGCATTGCGCGAAGGGGGCGGCGAGCGCCTTGAGAACCGGGATGCCCCCGGCCGCGACCGCCGGGAAGAACTTGAAATGCGTCAGTCCGAGATCGAGCCCGCGCATGATGTCGCCGGCGGTGGCGATGCCGGGGAGGAAAGGCACTCGCTCGCGCGCGGCGGCCCTGGCGAGCGGTTCGGTAAGCCCGGGGGAAACGACGAATTGCGCACCAGCCTCGAGCGCCTCGGCGAGGCCCCGCTCGTCCGCGACCGTGCCCGCGCCGACCACCGCGCCCGGCACCGTCTTCATCGCGCGGATCGCATCGAGCGCCACCGGGGTGCGCAGCGTGACTTCGAGCACCGGCAAGCCGCCCGCGACCAGCGCGCGGGCAAGCGGTTCGGCCTGCGATAGATCGTCGATCACGATCACCGGGATGACCGGGGCCTGCGTCATGATCTCGGCGATGGTGGTCATTGGGGTACTCCATGTTCGGCGACGAAGGCGGCGGCGGCCCCGAACAGTCCGGGCTGCGGATGGACGATCAGTTTGACCGGGATGGTGCCCATCAATTCGGCGAACCGCCCCTTGGCGCGGAAGCGTTCGGCGAAGCCCGAGCGTGGCAGGTGGTCGCGCAGCCGGTAACCCAACCCTCCGGCGATCACCACCCCGCCGAACCCGCCCTGCGAGAGCGCGATATCGCCCGCCACGCTTCCCAGCGACAGGCAGAAACGGTCGACGGCGGCGGCGGCGAGGCTGTCCTTATCTTCCAGCCCGCGGGTCCACAGCGTGATGTCGTCCTCTTCGGTGAGCGCGCGCCCTTCCATCGCGGCGAGCGTCTGGCGGATCGGGCCGATCGCCGGGCCCGAGACGACACGCTCGATCGAGACGCGGTTGTGCGAACGGCGCAACCGGGCGAGGATCGCATCCTCGATGCTGTCGAGCGGGGCGAAATCGACATGGCCACCCTCGGTCGCGGTCACGCGGTAGTTGCTGCCGGAACGCCACAGATGCGCCACGCCGAGCCCGGTGCCGGGGCCGAGCACGCTGATCGTGCCTTCGGCGGCCAGCGGCGTATCGGGCCCTGTGACATGGACGAACTGGTCTTCCGGCGCGCGGGCCACGGCATGCGCTACCGCGGCGAAATCATTGACGATCGTGAAGGCCTCGACCCCCAGCTTGGACTGCATCAGCGAGGGGCGGATGATCCATGGATTGTTGGTGAAGCGGATCACCTCGCCCCCGACGGGGCCCGCTACCGAGAGCGCCGCGCGGGGGGGCAGGGTGCCGCCTTGGCGAAGCCGAAAATCCTCCCAGGCGGTCTGGAAGCTGGCGTGATCGCGGGTGTGCAGCGTTTCCGGCTCGCCCAGCGCCAGGCTGCCGTCCGAAGCGACGCGGGCGATCACGAATCGCGCATGGGTTCCGCCGATATCCACGGCGACGAGTTCGGTCATCAAATTGCCTCCAGGTTCCCCCAGCTCCCCTCCCCCTGGGGAGGGGCCGGGGGTGGGGGTACGGCGGTACCGGCTAGCGAACGCCGTACACCCCCACCCAACCTCCCCCTCAAGGGGGAGGAGTTCTCGAGCTCTCCGGGAAAAACCCTCACAGTCCTGCCAGCGCAAGCATCGAGGAGCCGCCGCGCTCGGCCTCGTCGGCATGCGCGCGGAACATGGCGAACAGCTCGCGCCCCACGCCCCGTTCCGATTGCGGATCGCCGGCCGGTTCGCGGCCTGCGAGATCGGCGGTCGTTGAAAGCTCGCCCGTCGCCGCGCAGACCCTCACCACATCGCCGTCGCGCAGCAGCGCCAGCGGCCCACCGCCGCGCGCCTCCGGGCTGCAATGGATCGCCGCGGGCACCTTGCCGCTGGCACCCGACATCCGTCCGTCGGTGACCAGCGCGACGCGGTAGCCGCGATCCTGCAACACCCCGAGCGCGGGGGTGAGCTTGTGCAGTTCGGGCATGCCGTTGGCGCGCGGGCCCTGGAAGCGGACCACCACCACCACATCGCGGTCGAGCTCGCCCTGCGCGAAAGCCACCGCGACATCGTGCTGGGTGGCGAAGACGCGGCACGGCGCCTCCACCGTCCAGCGCTCGCGTTCGACCGAGGAACTCTTGAAGCAGGCGCGCCCGAGATTACCCTGCAGCAGCCGCATCCCGCCATCGGGCTGGAAGGGGGCGGAGGCGGGACGGAGCATCTCGGCATCGCCGCTTTCCCCCGGATCGCGCCAATCGAGCGCGTCGTCGGCCTCAAAGGGCTCGCGCGCATAGGCCGGCACCCCGCCGTCCCACACGGTCAGCAGATCGCCATGCGCCAGCCCTTCGTCGAGCAGCGTGCCGATGACATAGGCCATGCCCCCGGCGGCGTGGAAATGGTTCACGTCGCCCGCGCCATTGGGATAGACCCGCGCGATCAGCGGGACCGCGCTCGACAGTTCGGCCAGATCGTTCCAGTCGAAGGCGATCCCCGCCGCGCGCGCCATCGCCGGGATGTGGATCGCGTGATTGGTCGAGCCGCCGGTGGCGAGCAGGCCGATCGCGGCGTTGACGATCGCCTTCTCGTCGATAACGCGTGAGAGCGGGCGGTAGTCATCGCTGTCGATCCCGATCGCGGCGAGCCGGTGGACCGCGGCGCGGGTCATTTCCTGGCGCAGCTTCTTGCCCGGCTGGACGAAGGCCGCGCCGGGGACGTGAACCCCCATCATCTCCATCATCATCTGGTTGGAATTGGCGGTGCCGTAGAAGGTGCAGGTGCCCGGCGAATGATAGCTCTGCATTTCGCTTTCGAGCAATTGCGCGCGGTCGGCCTTGCCCTCGGCATAGAGCTGGCGGACCGCCTGCTTCTGGCGGTTGGGGATGCCGCTGGGCATGGGTCCCGCGGGCACGAAGATCGCGGGCAGATGGCCGAAGCGCAGCGCGCCGATCATCAGGCCCGGCACGATCTTGTCGCAGATCCCCAGCAGCGCCATGCCGTCGTACATCTGATGGCTGAGCGCCACCGCGGTCGAGAGCGCGATGACGTCGCGGCTGAACAGCGACAGCTCCATCCCGTCCTCGCCCTGCGTCACCCCGTCGCACATGGCCGGGGTGCCACCCGCCACCTGCGCGGTGGCACCGACCTCGCGCGCCCAGATCTTCATCCGCTCGGGGTAGCGGTAATAGGGCTGATGCGCCGAGAGCATGTCGTTGTAGGCAGTCACGATGCCGAGGTTGGGCCCGCTCGAGGCACGAAGCGCCTGCTGGTCCTCGTCCGCCCCGGCATAGGCATGCGCGAGATTGGAGCAGGAGACCTGCGAACGCTCGGGCATCCGGTCGCGCTCGCGCTCCATCAGGTCGAGATAGCGGCTCCGCCCGTCGCGCGAATTGGCGATCACCCGGCGGGTGACCCGCTCGATGGTGTCGTGGAGGGGTTTATTCATCGTGCCAGCTCACTCCGTCGCGTTCGGCCAGCGCAATGGCTGCGCTCGGGCCCCAGCTGCCCGCGGTGTAGGGGCGCGGCCTGGTTCCCCGCGCGTCCCACAGCGCCCGGATCGCGTCGATCCATTCCCACTGAGCTTCTACCTCGTCGCGGCGGACAAACAAAGTCTGGTCGCCCTCGACCAGATCGAGCAGCAGCCGCTCGTAGGCGATCCGGCGGATCGTGTCGGAAAAGGCATCGGGCATGGTCACGTCGAGCGGGACCTCGCGCAGCCGCAGCCCCTCGCGGTCGAGCCCGGGTAGCTTGGCCATCAGCGAGAACTGGATATTCTCCTCGGGCTGGATGCCGATGACGAGGCGATTGGGCTTGGTGGTCGCACCCTTGGCCTCGAAGATCGAATGCGGGACCGAGCGGAACTGGACGACGATCTCGGTCACCCGCTCGGGCAGCCGCTTGCCGGTACGCAGGTAGAAGGGCACACCCTTCCAGCGCCAGTTGTCGACATGCGCCTTGATCGCGACGAAGGTTTCGGCGGCGCTCTCCTCGCCCAGTTCCTGATCGTAGCCCGGTACCGCCTGGCCGCCGACTGCGCCGGCGCGGTACTGCCCGGTGACGGTCTCGTCCTCGGCGACGGTGCGCAGCGCGCGCAGCACCTTGACCTTCTCGTCGCGCACCGCGGTGGCATCGAAGCTCGTCGGCGGCTCCATCGCGACCAGCGCGAGCAGCTGCAGCATGTGGTTCTGGACCATGTCGCGCAAGGCCCCGGTCTCGTCGTAGAAGCCGGCGCGGCCCTCGAGCCCGACTGTCTCGGCAACGGTGATCTGGACGTGGTCGATATAGGTGGAATTCCACACCGGCTCGAACAGCAGATTGGCGAAGCGCAGCGCCAGCAGGTTCTGCACCGTCTCCTTGCCGAGATAGTGGTCGATGCGGAAGATGCGGTCCTCGCCGAATTCGCGCGCGACCGCGTCGTTGATTTCGCGGCTCGAGGCGAGATCGGTGCCGAGTGGCTTCTCCAGCCCGATCCGGGTTCGCTCGCCGGTCAGTCCGGCATGCGCGAGGCCCGCGATGGTCGCTTCGAACAGCTTGGGCGCGGTGGAGAGAAAGATCGCCAGCCCCTGGCAATCCTCGCCCACCAGTTCGGCTAGCCGGTGATAGCCGTCGAGCGTGGTCGCATCGACCGCTTCATAGACCAGCCGCTCGAGGAATTCCGCCACCCCGGCACGGCGCACGGCGGGTAGATACTGCTCGAGCGCCTCGCGCGCGAATTCGCGGAATTCCGCATTGCTCATTTCGGTCCGCGCGGTGCCGACGATTTTGAGATCGGGGGCGAGAAGCCCGTCCGAATGCAGCGCGCAGAGCGAGGGGAGCAGCATCCGCTGCGCGAGGTCGCCCGTCGCGCCAAACAACAGCAGCCGGTCCGCGGTGAAGCTCATTGCTTTGTCTATCCCCCATTCTAACGCCTGTGCGCGTAACATTGTTGCTAAGCGCGGTCCAGCATGGAGAGGCTCAGTCGGTGCGCGTGACCTTGACCGAGCTGCGGCGGAAGTTGTTCGGGCCGAAACTGGTCAGGAAGCTGACATCGGCGGCATCGCGCCCGACGCCGATCTTCACCGTCTCGGCGGGATCGGCCATCTTGGTTGCATCGACCAGTTGCCATGTTCCGCCGCCGGGAGTCTCCGGATCGTCGAGAAAGACCTCGGCGATGGCGTGGAAATCGGGCGGTTCGACCCCGGGAGCGTAGCAGGCGACGAAGCGCGCGGGGATCGTGCTGGCGCGCGCCAGCGTCACCAGCACATGGGCGTAGTCGCGGCAAATCCCGCGCCGCTCGACGAAGCTGTCGAGCGCGGTAGTGCGCGCGTCGGAGGTGCCCGGTTCGTAGGAGAAGTTCTCGGCGATCCAGTCGCGGATCGCCGCGATGCGCGCGCCGCCCTCGGTGCCGCCGAATTCGGAATTGACGAAGGGCTGGAACTTGTCCGCCTGGCAATAGCGCGAATCGAACAGATATTGCACCGCCTCGCCGGGCATCGTGTGCGGTTCCATGCGGGCGAGTGCGGGGAGATCGGGCAGCTGGCGCTGTGGGCGGACCAGCGCGGTATAGTCGACCTCGAAATCGCCCTGCGCGCGCACCCAGATGCGCTCGCCGATATCGTCCTGCGCCGCAACCCGGGCGCAATGCTCGGCATCGGTCATCTGCGTATTGCGCTCGATGATCGCCTGCTCGGGGATCGCCGCCGCCTCGAACTGGAGCAGGATGTCGGTTTTCTGCTCTAGCGTAAACGCGAAGCTGGTTTCGATTTTTATGGGCATGCGTAGCGGCAACGCCTCCTGGCCGGGGCAGTTTCTGCCCGAATGAAATATAGTCGGGTCAGGCCAGACGGATCACACCGGCACGCCGAACAGATCGTGCGCGTCGGAATCCTCGATCTCGACCTCGATCACCGCACCAGGGACCAGAGTGGCGGGAACGTTGCGCAGATAGACTTGCCCGTCGATCTCGGGGGCATCGGCCTGGCTGCGCGCGGTGGCACCGATGTCGCCGTCCTCGTCGGGCTCGCCGACCTCGTCGACGATCACCGGGATGCGCTTGCCCACCTTCGCCGCGAGCCGTTCGGTGCTGATCCGCTCGGTCACTTCCATCAGCCGCGCGTAGCGCTCTTCCTTGAGCTCTTCGGGGACATGATCGGGCAGCGCATTGGCGCGCGCACCCTCGACCTGTTCGAAGCGGAAGCCGCCCACGCGGTCGAGCCGGGCCTCTTCCAGCCAGTTGAGCAGATAGCGGAAATCCTCCTCGGTCTCGCCGGGGAAGCCGACCACGAAGGAGGAGCGGATCGCGATCTCGGGGCAGATTTCGCGCCAGGCCTTGAGCCGCTCGAGCACCTTGGCTTCGTTGGCAGGACGGCGCATCGCCTTCAGCACTTTCGGGCTGGCGTGCTGGAACGGGATGTCGAGATAGGGGGTCAGCAGGCCCTCGGCCATCAGCGGGATCACCGCATCGACATGCGGGTAGGGATAGACGTAATGCAGCCGCACCCAGGGAACCTGGCCCTCCGGCGTGCGCAGGCCGCCCAGCTCGCGCGCCAGATCGGTCATATGCGCGCGCACCTCGCGGCCCTTCCAATCGCGCGGATCGTGGCGGGTGTCGACGCCATAGGCCGAGGTGTCCTGGCTGATGACCAGCAGTTCGCGTGTGCCCGCCGCGACCAGCTTTTCCGCCTCGCGCAGCACCGCGTCGATCCGCCGGCTGGCGAGCTTGCCGCGCAATTGCGGGATGATGCAGAAGGCGCAGGAATGGTTGCAGCCTTCGGAAATCTTGAGATAGCTGTAGTGGCGCGGGGTCAGCTTGATGTCGGGCTGCGGGATCAGATCGACGTAGGGCCCCTGGCTCGGCGGGGCATGGGTGTGGACCGCATCGACCACCGCCTCGTATTGATGTGCGCCGGTGATTGCCAGCACCGCGGGATGCGCGGCGCGGATGGCATCGGCCTCCTCGCCCATGCAGCCGGTCACGATCACGCGGCCGTTCTCGGCGAGTGCCTCGCCGATCGCCTGCAGGCTTTCCTCCTTGGCGCTGTCGAGAAAGCCGCAGGTGTTGACCAGCACCACATCGGCGCCGGCATAATCGGGGCTCATGGCATAGCCGTCGGCGCGCAGCCGCGTGAGGATGCGTTCGGAATCGACCAGCGCCTTGGGGCAACCCAGGCTGACCATGCCGATCTTCTTCTGGTCGGGAAGGATGGTGGTGGCGGTGTTCATGATTGCGCGCGCCCCTACACCCCCAAGCGCAAATGCGCTAGCGCCGCGCGCATTGCGCGTGATGGGAGTGTATGATGGGCGAATTGAACTTTGTTGCGGTGGTGCTCGGTGCGCTCGCCTTCTTCGCGGTCGGCGCGCTGTGGTACGGAGTGCTGTTTGGCAAGGTCTGGCAGAGAGCGGCGCGGCTAGGCGACGAGGAAACGCGATCGGGCAACATGCCGCTGATCTTTGCGCTTACCTTCCTGTTCGAATTGCTGATCGCCACGACGCTGTGGCACGGGATCGAGCGCAGCGGCGCCAGCGACCGCGCGACCATGATGATGGCGGTCGGCTTTGGCGCGACCGTGATGGTCCCGGCGCTGGGGATCCACTACCTCTATCTGCGCAAGACGCTGGCGCATTTCCTCATCGATTCGGGCCATATCGTGGTCGGAATGGCGACGATGGGCGGGGTCTTTCTGCTGTTCCGCTAGTCGGGCGAACTGGTTTTATTCTCCCGGTTGCGGGCGCCCGTCGCCCTTGACCTCGCCATTGGGTGTCGGAACGATCTCGACCAATATGTCGCCTTGTCGCAAGATCTGGCAAGCGTCTTCCCAGAACCCGAGCGTTTCGCCATCCCGATAGACGCGCAAACCTCGCCCACCGGTCGTCAGCGCGGCGAGGGATATCCCGTCTTCTTCGGCGGTGATTGCGCGCTCGACCAGCTGCACGCGGCCCGCGACCGAGGCCAGATCCGCCAGATAATCGGCGATGTGCTCGCCCTTGGCGGAGCCTGCGAGCAACAGGCCCGTGAAGCGGACGGGATTGATGACATTGTTCGCGCCCGCCTGCAGCGCGAGCGATTCATTGTCGTTCGCCCGGACGACGACGCTGATCGGCACCTTGGGCGCCATTGCGCGCACGGTCAGCGTGATCAGGATCGTGGTGTCGTCGCGCCCGGCAGAGATCAGCACGTTCTGGGCCTGATCGATCCGGACCGCTTTGAGCGTTTCGTCGCGGGTCGCATCGGCCGCCATGATGTTGCAGCCCAGCGCTTCGGCATCGGCCAGCCGTTCCTCGCTGGGATCGATCACCACGATGCAATTGGGGTCGGTTCCGCGGTCGATCAGTTCCGCGACCGCTTCCGAGCCGGAGACACCGTAGCCCAGCACCACGATGTGGTCCGAGAGTTGCTCCTGGATACGAGCCATGCGCCATTTCTCCCAGCTGCGCTTGATGATGAAATTGTAGGCTGTGCCGACGAAAATGAAGAACACCGCAAAACGGATTGGGGTGACGATCACCGCCTCGACCAGCCGCGCGCGGTCGCTGATCGGCGCGATATCGCCAAAGCCGGTGGTGGTGATCGAGATCATGGTGAAATAGACCACGTCTAGGAAGCTGACCTCGCCGTCGAGATTGTCGACCAGTCCCTCGCGGTCCCACCAGTGGATCATCACAACGATGAAGATCAGCAGCAGCGCCAGCCCGAGCCTGATACCCAGATCGCCCCAGACCGGGATCTTGACCGCGCGCCGCAGAGGTGTGTGCCGGGCCCCGCGATAAGCGCGCTTTTCCTCACGCGGGGTGAGCGTATCGAGCTGCTTCTTTTCGCTCATCCGCCCGTGCTTCTCACGGCTGGTAACGATCCGCAAGCGCACACTGCGAGGAATGATGGGTCAGATCGAGCTGGAGCGGGGTGACCGAGATGAAGCCGTCGTCGATCGCTTCCAGATCGGTGCCGTGGTCGAGCGTGTGCTCGATCGGCTCGAGCCCGAACCAGTAGTACTGGAAACCCCGCGGGTCGCGGCCCTCGACCACCGTGCCGCGGGCGTAGTCGTGGAACCCCTGCCGCACCGCGCGGATGCCCTTGACCTCGGCGCTGGGCAGCGCGGGGAAGTTGACGTTGACGAGCGTTCGCTTGGGCAGCGGCGTGTCGAGCAGCGGACCCAGCACCTTGGCGCCCCAGCTGCGCGCGGCGTCGAAAGTGTCGGCGCCCGCCTCGCCATTGCGGCTGGTGACCTGGCTGAAGGCGATCGAGCGGATCCCCGCCAGCGCGCCCTCGATGGCGGCGGAAACGGTGCCCGAATAGGTGACGTCGTCGCCCAGATTGGCGCCGCGGTTGACCCCCGAAAGGATCACGTCGGGCTCGCCCTGCATCACCTTGCGCAGGCCCAGCGTGACCGAATCGGTCGGCGTGCCGGTGACCGAGAAGCGCCGCTCGCCATGCTGGCGAAGCCGCACCGGGCGGGTGAGCGTAAGCGCGTGGCCCATTCCGGATTGCTCCTCGTCGGGCGCGCAGATCCAGATGTCGTCGGTGAATTCGCGCGCGATCGCTTCGAGAACCTCGAGCCCGGGGGCGTGAACCCCGTCGTCATTGGTGAGGAGGATTTTCATATTCTCCCCTCCCCATGGGGAGGGGCCGGGGGTGGGGGTACGACACACGAAGCTACAGGCGCCGAACACCCCCATCCGGCCTCCCCCTCAAGGGGGAGGAGAAGAAAAGCGTCGTAATTACACATTGGCGGGCTCCAGTCTCGTGACGCCGCCCATATAGGGCGCGAGGACCCCAGGCACCGAGACGCTGCCATCGGCCTGCTGGTAATTCTCCAGCACCGCCACCAGCGTGCGCCCGACCGCGAGGCCCGAACCGTTGAGCGTGTGGACGAACTGGGTCTTCTTCTCGCCGTCGGGGCGGTAGCGCGCGGCCATCCGCCGCGCCTGGAAATCGCCGCAGTTGGAGCAGGAGCTGATCTCGCGATAGGCGCCCTGGCCGGGGAGCCAGACCTCAAGATCGTAGGTCCGCCGCGCGGTGAAGCCCATGTCGCCGGTGCACAGCAGCATCTTGCGATAGGGCAGTTCGAGCGCCTGGAGTACGCCCTCGGCGGACTGCGTCATCCGCTCGTGCTCGGTCTCGCTGTCTTCGGGCCGGGTTATGCTGACCAGCTCGACCTTCTCGAACTGGTGCTGGCGGATGAAGCCGCGCGTGTCGCGCCCCGCGGCGCCCGCTTCGGAACGGAAGCATTGCGTCAGCGCGGTCATCCTGAGCGGCAGCGCGGCGTCATCGAGAATCTGCTCGCGAACCGCATTGGTCAGGCTGACCTCGGCGGTGGGGATCAGCCAGCGACCGTCGGTGGTCTGGAAATTGTCCTCGGCGAATTTGGGCAATTGGCCGGTGCCGAATAGCGCTTCCTCGCGCACCAGCAGCGGCGGCGCGCATTCGGTATAACCGTTCTCGCCAGTCTGATGGTCGAGCATGAACTGGCCCAGCGCGCGGTGCAGCCGCGCCATCGGCCCGCGCAGAAAGGTGAAGCGCGCACCCGAGAGCGCGGCGCCGGTTTCGAAATCGAGCCCCAGCGGCGGACCGAGATCGGCGTGCTCCTGCGGGTCGAAGTCGAACTCGCGCGGGGTGCCCCAGCGCGACAGTTCGACATTCGCATTCTCGTCGGCGCCCTCTGGCACATTCTCGGCGGGGAGGTTGGGCAGGGTGGCGAGCAGATCGTGGAGCTCGGCGCCAAGCGCGCGGTCCTCCTCCTCGAGCGCGGGCATCGCCTGCTTGATCTCGCCAACTTCGGCCTTGAGGCTCTCGGCGGCGTCCGTATCGCCTTTGCCCATCGCCTGACCGATTGCCTTGGAGGCCTCGTTGCGGCGGCTCTGGGCCTCCTGCAGCCTAGTGGTGACTTCGCGCCGGCGGGCGTCGAGCGTCAGGATGCGATCGGCGGCGGGCTCGGCGCCGCGGCGCTGCAGGCCGGCGTCGAATTCACCCGGATGCGAGCGGATAAAGGCAAGGTCGTGCATGGTCCGCGCCTATGCCCGCTCGCCTCCCGCTTGGCCAGAGGGCTTGGCCAGCATGCTGCTGGCAATATGTCTCGGGAAGATCGCCGGGCACTCTGCCCCGCCTCGGTCGTTGAGTGCTTTATGGCGTCGTAGGTGTAGCGGTGCTGCCAGAACCGAAAGCCAGTACCGAAACCGCAGCTTGGGACCGAACAGACTTGCAAGGCATTCCCGACAGCCCGCCGCGCCGCACCCGTTTCATCGACGGATTGAACATGGCGATCCGGGCAGGGAGGGCGGTCGGAGCCATCGCTCCGGCGCCGCTGGAAAAGGATGCACTGCTCGGCGAAGCCGTCGAAGCCACCGGCCTCACCGATTTCGGCGATCGCTGGTTCGAACGGCCGATGGAGGTGCTGCTCGATTCGATCCGCACGGAGGCACGTCTCAATCCGGCGGGCGAATTCGCCGCAACGAGCCAGTTTCGCCACGTGCTGCGCGATCGCCTGCGCACCCAGATGTGGTTCAGGCGCCATCCCGAAATCCTGGCGCGCCCGATCCGCAAGCCGGTGGTCATCGCCGGGCCGATGCGCTCGGGCACGACGCGGTTGCACCGGCTGCTCGCCAGCGACCAGCGATTCAGCCACATGCGCAGTTTCGAGACGATCAGCCCGGTTCCGGGGCCGGGCTACGAGGAAGTGCTCGCGGGCGATAAGGACGATTTTCGCCCGGTCCTGGCGGAGCGGATCATGAAGGTTGCTCGGCTCGCCAATCCGCGCACGCTGACCATCCATCCCACCGGACCCCAGGAGCCCGAGGAAGAACTCGGACTGCTGGTCGCGAGCATGTGGGGGATGAAGCACGAGGCTCAGTGGCACGTTCCGACCTATGGACGCTGGTGCGAAGGCGAGGACGCCACGCCCGCCTATCGTCACATGGCCGACCTGCTGCGGCTGGTCGGCTGGTCCCAGCAGAGCAGTTCGATCCGCCCGTGGATCCTCAAGACGCCGCAGCACATGCTCGACCTGCCCGCGCTGCTGGAGGTGTTTCCCGATGCGCGGCTGATCTTCACCCATCGCGACCCCCGGCAGGTGGTCGGGAGTGCCGCCTCGCTCGCCTGGAACCAGACGGTCATCTATTCCGACAGCGTCGATCCGCAGCGGGTCGGCGAGGAATGGCTGCGCAAGACCAGGCTGCAGATCGAGCGGATGCGCGCTGCTCGCGAAGCGATCCCTCCGGAACGAATGATCGACATTCACTACAGCGCGATGGACGACGACTGGCGAGCCACCATGGCCCGGGTCTATCGCTTCCTCGGATTGGAGATGGGGCCCGCGATGCCGGCGATGGAGCGTTTCATCGAACGCTCGCGCCGGCTCAAGCAGAGACCGCATCGCTATAGCCTCGAACAGTTCGGCCTCTCACCGCAGCAGGTGAACGAACAATTGGGCGACTACGTGCGGCACTACGACATCCCGGTCGAAGGTGCCGATCGGCAAGCCACCTGCGCGGCGGCTGCCATGAACTGAGCCGAAAAACGGGACCGCGGCAGCGCCCCGACCCCGTTTTCCTCGATTGCCCGGTGTGGCCCGGTAGGGCCCTAGAACTTGACCTCGGCGGTCACAAAGAAGCGCCGCGGATCGCCGTAGAAACCGGTCAGCGTGCCTTCGCGCCCAAGGGTCGAGACGAAGGGCACATCGCGGCCATTGCCGGTCACGAAATTATAACCGGCAACGATATAGCGCTTGTCGAACAGGTTCTTGGCGTGGGCCCCGATCGAGAAGCGGTCGCTGTCGTCGGTGTAGACGATTGAGGCGTCCACCAGCGCAAAACCGTCCTGGTCGAGGAAGTCATTGGCCACCTCGAACTGGCTAGCGTCCGAGCGCAGCGAAATCGAGCCGAGGAAATCGACGATTCCGCTGGCCACCGGCAGGCCGAGGTTGAACCCCATATGCGCGGTGATGTCGGGAGTGTTCTGGAACACCCGCTGGTCGGCGACATCCACCCCGAAGGCGTCGATGAAGGTGTTGTACTTGGCATCGAGCAGGCCCAGCGACCAGTTGAAACCGAACCGGCTTCCCAGCCCGGCAAAATCGCGCCCAACCACGGCGTTGCCTTCGAATTCGATGCCGTTGACATCGGCGCTGGCGGCGTTGGAGGTGATCCCGATGAAGCTCTCGTTGACCCCGTCGCCATTGGCGTCGACCCCGACCGATCCGGGGATCTGGACATCGCTGTAGTCGCCCTTGAAGGCCGCGAGCGAGAGGAACAGCCGGTCGTCGAGCAGCGAGGCCTTGTAGCCCAGTTCGTAACTGTCGACCTTTTCGGGGCCAAAGCGGAGGAAGGCGAACTCATCGTCGTAATCGATATCGCCGTCGCCATCGAGATCTGGCGCCGCCGAGGTCTGCCCGCGCGGGTCGAAACCGCCGCCCTTGAACCCCTTGGAATAGGTGAAATAGAGCGTGTGATTGCGCGAGGGCTTGTAGGCGATCGAGGCGCGCGGGGTGAATTCCTCGAAGGTTTCCTCGCCGCGGAAATCGCTGGTTACGGCAATCGGGACCGCCGCGGTCGGGCCAAACAGGTCCGAATATCCGCCGATGAAGGTGGTGCGCAGCACACGGCTGTCGCGCTTGTCCCAGGTGTAGCGGCCGCCCAGCGAGACGCTCAGCCGATCGGTGAGGTCATAGGTGAAATCGCCGAACACCGAATAGGTCTCGGTCGCCACATCACCCAGCGTCTGCGCGTTGAGCCCCGGCAGGCCCAGCAGCGCTCCGGTGGTGAAGATCGCCACGTCGAAGGCGGTGAAGGCGGTGGCGTTGAGGTAATAGGCACCCAGCACGCCATTGAGACGGTCGCCCTGATAGAGCAGCTGCAGTTCCTGGCTGAACTGGTCGTTCTCATAAATCGCCGGTACGTCGAGATCGGCAACCGCAAGGCTGTCGAAATCGATCGGGCTAGTCGATGTGTCCTCGCGATAGCCGGTGATCGATTTGAGCGTGATGGTATCGGAAACTTCCAGTTCCACCGTCAGCCCGCCGCCATAAGCCTCGACTTCCTGATCCACCACATCGAGCCCGGCGCGGGTGTCGTAGGGATCGTCGAGCACGGGTTGCCGCGTGACGAGGCTGGGGATCAGCCGGGCCCCCTGGCGCGCTTCGCTCTGGTCCTTCACATAGTCGCCCGAGAGGCGGACGAACAGCGGACCGCTGTCGAATTCGATCGTCCCGCGCGCCGCCCAGACGTCCTTGTTGTAATTCTCGGTGCCGAGCGTGAGATTGTCGCCGAAGCCGCCGCGCGACAGCCGGGCGCCGCTTGCCCCGATGCTCAGATTGTCGGTCAGCGGAGTCGAGGCGGTGACGATCAGATCAGCCTGGTTGTAGGAGCCATAGGTGCCGCGCAGCTTGACGCTGGTTTCCTCGGGCAGCCGCGCGGTGACGTATTTGATCGCGCCCCCGATGGTGTTGCGCCCATACAGCGTACCCTGCGGTCCGCGGAGCACTTCGATGCGTTCGACATCGTAGATGTCGAGCACCGAAGCTTGCGGGCGGTTGAGGTAGACATCGTCGACATAGAGCCCGACCCCGGCTTCGAACCCGGCGACCGGGTCCTGCTGGCCGACGCCGCGGATGAATGCGGTCAGCGTGGTGTTGGTGCCGCGGCTGACCTCGAGCGTCAGATTGGGCACTTCCTGCGCGATTTCGGTCAGGTCCTGCGTTCCGCTGCGCAGCAATTGCTCGCCCGACAACGCGGTCACCGACAGCGGAACGTCGATCAGGCGCTCGTCGCGGCGCCGTGCGGTGACGATGATGACGCCATCGTCCGCCGCGCGGGCTTCCTGGCCTGCAGTCGGTTCAACTTCGCCTCCTGCGGCGGTGGTGGTGGATTGCGCCGCGGCGGGCGCGGCAAATGCCAAGGCGGCGCCGCTTGCCAACAGGCCGGCACAGATACGCGAACGATTGAAACTCATCGACTCTCTCCCCTCTGGAATTCTCTTCGAACTCTCTCGCCTGCCGCAATACTGAAACATGAACCACCTTTCAAGTTTGTTCTTGCATGGGGCCGGCTTCGATGCGAGATCGGCGGGCATCGGAACGGAGCGGACGAGGAAGAGGGCGGCAATGGACACCGCGAGGCACGAAGGCGAGAAGACGCCGCGGACCGAGAGGGGGCGGCGCACCTTGCGTAAACTGCTCGACGCGGCGGCGAGCGAGTTCGGCGAGCGCGGATTCCACGACGCCTCGATCAGCACCATCACCCGCCGGGCCGGGGTCGCGCTGGGGAGTTTCTACACCTATTTCGACAGCAAGGACGCCATCTTCCGCGCCCTGGTCAGCGACATGAGCGACGCGGTGAAGCTGGCTGCGCGCGAAGCGATCGCTCCCGAAATGCCGCCGCTCGAAGTGGAGCGTGCAGCGCTGGAAGCCTTCCTGCGCTTCGCCGGCAAGCACAAGGAAATCTACCGCATCATCGACGAGGCAGAATTCGTCGATCCCGAGAGTTATCAGGTGCATTATCGCACCATCGCGCAGCGCATTGCTGACCGGCTGGAGAACGGCGCGGCGCAAGGCGACATGCGCTCCGGTCTCAGCGAGATCGAAGCCTGGGCGCTGATGGGAATGAACGTGTTTCTCGGCCTGCGCTATGCGATCTGGGCGCAGGCGGACGATCCCGATCCTGCAGAGATCGCGAGACGCGCCAATCTCTTGCTGACTGCGGGGATCGCGGGTGAAAAGCCCTAGGCGCCGTAGCGAATGTTCGGAACGCCTTCGGCGACAAGCCGTTGGTCGGGCAAAGGAGATTATACTATGATCGGCAAGATTATCGGAGCATTCGTGGGCGACAGGCTGGCCAAGCGGGCCGGCGGTTTGAGCGGGGCGCAAGGCGCCGCGCTAGGCGTCGTCGGCACAGCAGTGCTGCGCCGCATCAGCCTGCCCGCGATGGCGGCTATCGCTGCAGGCGGATACGCCGCGAAGAAGCTTTCGGAAAAGAACGCAGCCAGCAAATCCGGTGCCGCCGACTCGTCGCGCTAATCCGACCAATCGGACGAATCAGAGCAGAAGAAGGCGCCCGAGGAAAACTCCGGCGCCTTTTTCTATGTGCCGGCGTCGGGACTCGATCGTCTGTCTGCCGGATCGACCCGGCATTGCCGAACCCGGTTAGGCCGCTTGCGGCCAATGGCGTGCGATCGGCTGCGACCAGCGGACCAGGCGCGGCGCCTCGCGTTTGGCAACAAGCCATTCGGCGAGACCGAGCGCTTTGCTTTCCTCGCCGCGGGCGATCGCCTGCATCATCGATTCGAGCAAGCGTTCCTGCGGGGTGCGCCTCATGGAACAGGGCGTGCCCACATCGAGTGGGCGCCGCCCGGAGCGACATAGCAACTGCGTGACCCGCTCCACCGACCAGCGGATCCGATGCCCCTCGGCGCGGGGCGGCAGATCGATCACGTCGTTGGCAGGCTGCAGTACAGCCGGTCCGGCAAGGCGAAACAAATCGAGCATAAGTGAACCCATCTCCTGCTGGAAATGAGAATGACTTGCAGTAGCGTGCAGCGCAAGCCCTAAGATGCAAAAAGCCGGGTGAAGCCCCTCAGGGCCACCCGGCTTTTCGATCTGCATCTTACCCGCCTTGATGGGCGGGTGGAAGGCAAGCGTGTCAGGCGACCTGGCGCTGCACGTCGGCAGCGACGAATTCGCCGCACCAATCGTCCTGCGCGACATTGGGCCAATGCGCCTTCTTGTCGCCCTCGGCGGGGGAGGGGGCATAGCGGCGGCATTCGCTGCTCATCGTCTGATAGAATTTGCAATTTTCGCAGTGCATAGTCGATCTCCTAATTGCTCGGTCAAAGATGTCGATTGCGGGCCTAGTAGCGCGGATCAAAAAAGCAAGTAAAATCAATTACTTAAGATTGATAATCAGTAGCAGTCAAGGCGTGCTACTGCGAATTCGAGGCATTAGGAGCTGGCGTCCCGAGCCCGCCCTTCCCGCCTAAGAATTCCAAAGCGATCCGCAGAGACAACGGCAACCCTGCATGACCCGAAGGCAATGAGAAAGGCTGGCGTGCCTGCGGGTCAACCGGAACGCTGCCCTCTCAGGAGCGGACTGCGTGGGACAGGGCACGTCCATACCACCTCCCGCTCAATCCAGATTACTTCCGATGGCCGCCTGGATGGGCCGGGACTATCGGGCCCGGTCCGCGCAGCCAAAAGTGCAGGTTGCCAAGGCGGCGCTCGGGCCGAGGACGGACCGTCCGATTCTGAAGCGGCATCTATCGAAAATGGCGCCAGGCGCCTTCCGCTCCAAACGGGACCGCTAGCTGCGAACCGCGTGTTTGTTCAGGTATGAAGATGCAGCAAGCGCGAGGAATACCGCTGCGCTGAAAACTAGCGCCGCACCGACCGAGAAGCTGCCGACGGCGATGCCGGCGAGTGAGGGAAGCAATGCAGCGCCACCCAATTGAAAAGCTGTGACGTAAAGGACGGCGCGACGCGACGGGTCAATTTCGATCAGCCACCCGGCAAAGAAAGGCAGGGTGAAGAGCCAAAAGAAGCCGAATACGATGCTTGCGGTCAAAATTGCGATTGCGTTGCCCCTGCTGAAGAGGAACAGAATAACCGACAGGGCGGCTGCGATGGCGCAGACGGCGATGGTCTGCCTGTTGGGTAAACGCTCCCCAAAGTGCGCAGCGGTCAGCGCGCCGATAACTTGTGCGACGAGGCATAACGATATCGCGGTGCCCTCGAAGGTCGGAGTGTATCCTTGATCGATAAGCCAGAGGCCGAAGTAGCTCCAGACCGAGACGATCGCACCCAGAAACAGGCCCGCCCCCAACAGAGCGACCAGGCTGGCCTGCGAGATGGCGCCGCGTTCACCGTCCGGCGCTGCGGGCTGGAGCTCTCGTGGAAGAGACAAGGAAGCTGCAGTCGCGACCGCGCCAGCGATGGCAAGGACAATCAGCGCGGTTCCGGCACGCGAACCTCCCAAGATGACAAACGGAAGCGAGGCGGCGGCGACCGCCTGCATCAAAGTTTGGGCCGCAAGAAAGATCGCACTGGCCCGTTCGACCCGAGCCACGCGAGAGATGGAGACAAGCGTCGATGCTAGCAGCACGCCCTCGCTCAACCCGGCGATGGCGCGGGATGAAGAGACGATTGCCACGCCCGATTGCCCTGCAAGCAGCAGGTTCATACCCACGAGGGCGATCCCCGCGCTCGCCATGACGAAGCGGGCGCCCAGCTTGCGGAGTAGCCAGATACCAGCGAGCGTTCCCAGCATGATGGCGATCATCTCGATCGTTACCAAATTGCCTACGCGCGCTTCGTCGATCCGTCCCTCCTCCACCATTGCACCGAGCAGGATCGGGTGCACGCCCAGAACGAGCAACGCGCACGCTCCGATCAGTATGGAGGTGCCCAGAGTCCGAGCGCTGACGGGCGCAAGCGGAGCGCTCAACGCGTGGACTTCCGGTCGGTGCGCAATGGCAGATATTCCGGCAGGAATGTGCGCGAATAGGCGACGCGCGCACGGCGCGCCTGCTCCTCCATCTTGTCTGTAATCAACCCGTAGCGGTGGATCGACAGCGCCCAGATGGCATCATTTATCACGGTGATTTCGACGAGCCGGTCGTGCAGGTCGGGAATTTCCGGCATCACAAAGGTCTGGGCCAGCAACTCCATGCTGCGGCCTGCCGTCACGATATTGCTGTCGAGATCCTGGAGGCGGATATCCGACGAAAATGCCGGCCCTTCCAGCAGAACCTGGCGCGCAGCGGGATGTTCGTTGAACCACTTTTGCCCGGCGCGATACTGTAGCGTCTGCAGTTCCTGCCAGCTCTCGATATCCGGTGGCGCCTCTGTCAGCACGCCTGCTTCGAACCGCTTCAGATATCGTTCGGCGAGCGCGCTGAACACGAGATGCGGCTCGGGGAAGAAATGGTAGATCGAGGGTGGCGAGATATCGACCTCGGCGGCGATGGCATGGATGCTGATCGCCGAGGGGGGGAGGGTCTCGAGCAGCCGCTCTGCCCCATCGAGAATCGCCTCAAACCGCGCCTGGCTGCGCTTTTGCGAAGGGCGGCGGATTTCCGCTCGGGTTATGTCACTCATTGCCATGCGCACTCCTGAGGCCTGCATCCATCAGCGATGACAGCTCACAAATCAATCATTTATCCGGTTAATACGCCAAATCATGAAATATTCTTGACTCCCCCTCGAACTATCGCTCTCTAAACCCGATAAATATCCGAAATCATTTCCTGGAGGGGGAATCGATGAAGCACGGTTTTGCATTGGTCTCGGTCTCGTTGCTGGCCTTGGTGCCAGCGGCTGCGGCGGCGCAGCAGTCGGGAGAGGCTTCCACAGCGGCTTCACCCGAAGTGCCGGAAGCTACGGATGCCGGAGAACAAGACGGTCTCAACGTCATCGTGGTAACCGCCCAGCGACGCGAACAGGACATCCAAGACGTGCCGATCAGCGTAACGGCGATCAGCGGTGACGACCTGACCGAAGTCGGAATTCGCGACCCCCGCGACCTGACTCTCCTGGTGCCTGGTCTCTCGGTTCAGTCGGGCACATCCTCGACGACGACCTCACTGTTCCTGCGCGGCGTCGGCATTGGCGATTTCAATTCCAACACCACGGGCGCGGTGGGGGTCTACGTTGACGACGTCTTCCTCGGTGCCAATGCGGGCAAGCTGTTCAATGTGTTCGACAGCGACGGGATCGAGGTCCTCAAAGGACCGCAAGGTACCCTCTACGGCCGGAACACCACTGCCGGAGCGATCCGCTTTTCGTCGCGTAAACCGACGGATGAATTCAGCGCCGATGCGGCGGTTTCTTACGGACGGTTCAACGAGGTCAGCGCCGAAGCTGGCGTCGGCGGGCCGATTGTGGGGGGCGTACTGAAGGCACGCGTCGCCGGCACTTATCTGCGCCGCGACGGCTGGCTGCTCAACCGGGTAACCGGCAACAAGCTCAACGACCTCGACATGTGGGCGGGGCGCGTCATCCTCGATTTCACGCCGAATCCGGACATTCTGGTTCGCGCTATCGTTCACGGGGGTCAAAACCGCGGCGGGGCGCGCCAGTTCCAGCATCGCGGGTCGGGCGTCGATCTCGTAGGTAATCCGATTTCCGCCGGCGGCGTGCCGCTCGACGGGCTTGGCTATGCCGACACCGACGGTGACGTCGATGCCGGTGACTACAACATCGAAGGACAGGAGCGCGTCGATGTGTTCGGGGCGTCGCTGACCGGCATAGTCGATATCGGCGATGTTACGCTCACCTCGATTTCCGCTTATGAGCAGGTCCGCCGCAATACGTTGGAAGATACCGACGCCAGCCCGAACGACGTGCTGACCGCGACCTATGTCGACCGACCGGAGCAATACAGCCAGGAACTGCGGCTCCAGTCGCGCGATGCCGGTCCGGTCAACTGGATCGTCGGCGGATTTTATTTCTACGACAAGCTGGTTACGGGCAGTTCGTTCGACATCCTGCGTATCCTTCGCGATCCGAGCGACCTTCTCGGCACCTTCGATCCGGTCAATTCGATCGGGAATTACGCCTATCCCTACACTCAGAAGACCGAAAGCTGGGCCGCTTTCGCCCAAGCGGATATCGAACTGACCGACAGGCTGACGCTGACCGGGGGGCTGCGCTATTCGGCCGACAATATCGATTTCGAATACCAGGGCTACTTCGACGATGTGGTCGTCGTTCCGATCCTCGAGTTCAGCGGCTCAGAGACTTTCAAGGATCTTTCGTGGCGAGCCGCGTTATCGTTCGAAGCGAGCGACGATCTGATGATCTATGCATCGTCCTCCAAAGGCTACAACAGCGGGGGTTTCGCAGGCGGCTCTTCCAGCGATATCGCCCAGTTGCAGCCCTTTGATTCGGAGACGCTCTACGCCTACGAAGCCGGCTTCAAGAGCGATCTTCTCGACCGCACCCTGCGCTTCAATGCGGCCGCCTTCTACTACGACTATCGCGACCTTCAGGTGTTCGTGTTCGACACTTCCGGCGTGTTGCCGGTGCAGCGCAAGCTCAATGCGGGCAATGCCGAGATCTACGGTCTCGAGGTCGAATTGCAGGCGCAGCCGTCGCGCTTTTTCAACGCCTTCGTCAACGCGAGCTTCCTGCACGCGCGCTACGAGGAATTCACGGCGCTGGCGGCGGAGGATTATTCGGGCAACGAATTGGTCAATGCGCCCGATTTCTCGATTTCGGCCGGCTTCTCGGTCACTCAGCCGCTGCCGGGCGGCAGTGCCTTGCAATTGCGCGCCGACGGCAGCTTCCAGTCGGAAACCTTCCTCACCCCCGACAACGCCCGCGCCAATCGCGTGGAGCCCTATGGTACTGCCAACATCAGGTTCTCCTGGTCGTCGGCGGACGAGAGGCTCGAGCTCGCCGTGTGGGGCAAGAACGTCACCGGCACGCGCTTCATCACCTATATCTCGCCTGTCGTGACCATGGACCAGATCAACTACAATGATCCGTCCACTTATGGCGTGCAGGCCGTCCTGAAATTCTGACCAGCAAGTGAGATGGATATGAACCGAACAAAGGACTTCGCGCTCCGCGAGCGCGCCCTCAAGGTAATTCCGAACGGGATGTATGGGCATCAGTCGGTGCGGATCCTGCCCGCCAGCTTCCCGCAATTCTTCGGCATGGCCGAGGGCGCGTATATCTGGGATGTCGATGGCAATCGCTATCTGGATTACATGTGCGGCTACGGCCCGAGCCTGCTTGGCTACAAGGACGAGCGGGTCGAGGCGGCAGCGCGCGAACAGGCCCAGATTGCCGACACACTTACCGGCCCTTCGCCCCTGATGGTCGAGCTCGCCGAAACCCTGGTCGAGATGGTCGACCATGCTGATTGGGCGATGTTCTGCAAGAACGGCACCGATGCCACCACCATGGCAATGACCAGCGCGAGGGCCCAGACGGGCAAGCGCGTCGTGCTGGTGGCGAAGGGCGCCTATCATGGCGCAGCCCCGTGGTGCACGCCGATCCCCGCAGGGACGCTGGCAGAAGACCGCGCGCATTTGCGCATCTACGAATATAACGACGTCGCAAGTCTCGAAGCCGCAGCTGCCGAGGCGGGCGACGATCTCGCCGCCATTTTCGCATCGCCGTTCCGCCACGACGCCTTCATCGACCAGGAAGCGCCCAAGCGGGCCTATGCGCAGCGCGCGCGCGAGCTCTGCGACGAGGCCGGCGCGATGCTGATCGTGGACGAGGTTCGCGCCGGTTTCCGCCTTGCGCGCGGCAGCAGCTGGACGGAACTGGGTGTGCAGCCCGACCTCAGCGCCTGGGGCAAATGCTTCGCCAATGGCCACCCCATTTCGGCTTTGCTCGGTTCGGACAGCTGCCGCGATGGCGCCGGGTCGATCTATGCGACCGGCTCATTCTGGCTCTCGGCGGTGCCGATGGCGGCGGCGATCGAGACCTTGCGGATCATCCGCGAGAGCGATTATCTCGAACATATGGAGCGCCTTGGCGCCCGCCTCCGCGAGGGACTGGATATCGCGGCGAAGAAGCACGGCTTCGCCCTCCGCCAGTCCGGGCCCGTCCAGATGCCGCAGATCATGTTCGCAGACGATCCCGATTTCCGCGTCGGCTATGCCTGGGCGGAAGAAATGCTCGCCCGGGGCTTCTACATGCATCCCTGGCACAACATGTTCCTCTGCGCTGCAATGAGCGAAGCCGACATCGAGGAGACCATCGTCGCCGCCGACGATGCCTTCGCGGCGCTAGCGGACCGGCTGGACGAGATCCCGCCGCACCCAATCATGACCGCGCTCGCGGCGGCAACAGTATAGTGAGTCCCCGGCTCGACCTGCTCGCCGTAGGCCTCACGACGCTCGATATCACGGTTCGTTCGGTGACCTCGCTGCCCGAAGGTGACTCCGGCCAGATCGTCGAAAAGATCGCCCTGTCGCCCGCGGGAACCGCAGGAGGTACCGCGCTGGTTGCGCAGAAGCTGGGCCTTTGCGCGGCGATCTCCTCGGCCGTCGGCGACGATCCGCAGGGGCGGATCGTGCGCCTTATGCTTGAAGCCGCGAAGGTCGAAACGGACTTGCTCGAAATCGATCCTAATTGGCCGACATCGACCACTGTCCTGCCGATCCGGCCGAATGGCGACCGTCCCAACTGGCACATGATGGGGGCGAGCGTCTTCGCGCCCGTTACCGATGCAACCTTTGCAGCGCTCGAGCGCACCAGCGCCGTCCATTGGGCCGCGGTTGGCTTCCCGGGCAGCAGCGGGAAAGGCGCGGAGTTTTTGCGCGAGGCGCGGGCGCGGGGCATATTCACCTCATGCGATCTGATCGCACCATCGGAAGCGGCGCAGGCGGATCTCGATACGCTGTTGCCCCATGTCGATCTGTTCATGCCCAGCCTCGCCGAAATGCGCGAGCTCGCCGGGACGGGCGACCCGGTCGAGGGCGCGCGGCGCTTTATCCAACGCGGGGCCGGAGGCTGCCTGGTCAAGCTGGGCGGAGAAGGGGCATTGCTCGTCCTGCCGGATCGGCAAATCCATGCGCCCGCGCACCGGATCGATCCCGTCGACACGACCAGTTGCGGCGACAGCCTTTGCGCGGGATATATCGCGGGGCGTGCACGCGGGCTCGATCCTGCGGAGGCGCTGCGTTTCGGGATTGCAACCGCCGCGCAGGTCGCGCTCGGCGTCGGTACGCTGGGCAAATTGGAAGATTACGAGACCACTCTGGCGTTCGCCCACGATACACCCGCTAAGGAGAGCCGTTGATGAGCGAAGCCGAGGCCCGACAGCAGCTCGTCGATGCCATGCGTACGCTCGACGCGCGTGGCCTCAATCGTGGGACCTCGGGCAATATTTCGGTTCGCTTCGAATCCGGCATGTTCGTAACCCCTTCGGGCGTAGCGCCCGATCGGCTGACACCCGACCTCATGGTTTTCGTGGGCGGGGATGGCAGCGTTGCCGAAGGCTCGGCTCGCCCATCGAGCGAATGGAGGATGCACCTGGGACTGTACAAGCGTCGCGCCGATGCGAACGCGATCGTGCATTGCCATGCCCGCTATTCGACGATCCTCGCATGCGCACACCGTGAGATTCCCCCGCTGCATTACATGGTCGCGGTGAGTGGCGGAGCGAGAGTCCCGGTGGCGCCCTATGCGACTTTCGGCAGCGAGGAGCTTGCCGAAGGCGTCGTTCGAACACTCGACGGGCGTTATGCTTGTCTGATGGCCAATCACGGCCTGATCGCGCTTGCCCCCGCGCTGCCGGTTGCCATGGCTATCGCTGAGGAGATCGAGGAACAGGCCGCCGTCTATTGCGGTACACTGGCGGTGGGCGGCCCGAAGCTGCTCGATGAGGCAGAGATGGAGCGGATCATCGGAGCCTTCAGGCAGTACGGGCAGCGCTGAGCGGAGGAATGATCCAAGCGACTTCGCCGCCCTCGAGGCAATAGGTAAAGAACTCAACGATCGCTACTGGTGGAGACGGTCGAGCCTGGCTGGCTATTGAGCTACCTTTGGAAGTCGACGCCAGCAAGGTTTCCGCCCCTTTCTTTCCATGTTCGTTTCATGGAACCCGGCACCACCCCCTTTAGCGCTTAGAAGGGGTGGTGGGCGCGGCAGGGATTGAACCTGCGACCCCACCCGTGTGAAGGGTGTGCTCTACCACTGAGCTACGCGCCCGCCCGGGCCTCGCGGCGCCAGTCGGCGGCCGGTCGGGCAGGGGCGCGCCTTTACTTGGGCGGCGCGCGCTTGGCAAGCGATTGCGAAACGGCTCAGCGCGCGAACAGCGCTGCCAGTTTCGCCAGCCAGCCCGACAGTTCACGGCCCTCCGAGGCACCATGCCGCAGTGACGGTGGACATTCGAGGCAATAGGCCTGCGCGCCCCGCGTGGTCAGCAACCGTTCGAGATCGCCGACGAGGCGGCCACCCAGCGCTTCCTGCTGGCGTGCAAAGAGCGTGGCGATATCGGCGCGCGCAACCTTGCTGTCGTCGACCAGCAACTGACGCAACAGCGTATCGTAAGTCCCCGGCTCGCGGCCCAGATAGTCGACATACCACTCGCCCTCCTCGAGATCCGCCTGCGCCGCGGCCCAGGCCAAGGCGGTATCGAGGCCGCCATATTGATCGACCAGGCCGATCTGCCGCGCCGCACCGCCATCCCAGACCCGGCCCTGGCCGATCCGATCGACTTCCTGCGCCGAGAGGTTGCGCGCCGCGGAAACCTGCGCGATGAAATCCGCATAGCCATCGGCCACGGAGGCCTGCAGAATGGCATCCACCTCGGGCGTAAAGCCGCCCACCAAATCGGGCTGGCCCGAGAGCGGGGTGGTGCGCACACCGTCGACACTGACGCCGATTTCGTCTGCCAGTCCCTCGAACGTCGGGATCACGGCAAATATGCCGATCGAGCCGGTGATGGTCTCGGGCTCGGCGAAGATTCGGTCGGCGGGGGTTGCGACCCAGTAGCCGCCGCTCGCGGCGACATTCGCCATCGACACGGCAATGGGTATGTCGCGCGCCTTGTGGCGCAGGATGGCGCGGCGGATTTCCTCGCTCGCCATCACCGACCCGCCGGGCGAATCGACCCGCACGACCAGCGCGGCCAGATCGGCCTCCAGCGCTTCGTCGAGCAGTTCCGCAATGCGGGTCCCGCCGGCGATTCCTGGCCCCGCATCGCCGTCCACGATTTCGCCTGCGATGGTCACCACGCCGATCGCCGAGCCGGTCTCGGCAATCTGGTTGTCCTGCAGCCAAGGCTCGAGCCCGGTTTGCGGATAGGCGTTGAGTTCGGTGCTCCACTCGTCCTCGCCGACCAGCTCCACCAGCCTGGCGTCGAACTCCTGTCGGCTGCCAAGCTTGTCAACGAGTCCGGCCGAAAGCGCCGCCCGGGCGAGATCGCCGCCCGCGGCCTCGATCCAGCCGACCGGATCGCTCGTAACCCGCGCGATATCAGCCTGCGGGCGCGCCTTCTTCACATGCGCCTGCCATTCCTCCCACAGCGCGCCATAGAGCGCGGCATAGTTTTCGCGCGCCGGCTCGGACATGGAGTCGCGTAGATACGGTTCGACCGCGCTCTTGTAGGTACCGACCCGGTAGACGCGGGCATTGACCTTCAGCCGGTCGAGCAATTCGCCGTAATAGAGCTGTCCGCCGCCGGGGCCGGTGACGATGGCGCCGCCCAGCGGGTCGAGCCAGATTTCACTCGCGTGGCTCGCCAACATCACCCCGTCGTCGGCATAGGCGGAAGCGAAGGCAAGCACCGGCTTGTCCGCCGCGCGCACGCGGTCGAGCGCTTCGCCCACCGCCTGCAGATGGACCTGCCCGCCGCCCAGAAAGCTGTCGAGATCGAGCACAACCGCCTCGATCCGGTCGTCGCCGGCGGCCGCATCGATCGCACGGACGAGTTCGCGGGCCTCGAATTCGCCGACCGGCACGGTCTGCGAAAGGAGTGCGGCGAATGGGTCGATCTCGGAACGCTCTTCCACGATCAGGCCGTTGAGTTCGAGCACCAGTGCACCTTCGCGCACTTCCGCCGGGCTTGGCCGCGCCGTCAGCACCGCGAACAGCAGCGTGAAGAACAGCAGCATGAAGACGAGCACCAGCCCATCCTTCAATCCCACCAGCAAGCGCCAGACCCGGCCCGCGAATTTCATAGTCGATCCTTCAGGATAATCAGGGGCTCTACCTAGGCATTCATCGGCGAAACACCATGCAATTGTGCTTGAGCGGGTGATGGAGCTCGACTAGGAGCTTGGCTTTAATGACATCGTCGCCGCTCCGCCCCGCCTCCGGCCGCTATCCCGCGGGCCGGCAAGCTTTTCCGCATCGCGACCTGACCGGGATCGGTCAGCTCGAGCGGCACGAGATCTTGTATCTGCTCGACGAGGCGGAACAATGGGTCGAACTCAACCGCCGCTCGAACAAGCATCACGATGCGCTGGCGGGGCTGACGATCATCAACGCCTTCTTCGAGAATTCCACCCGGACGCTGCTGTCGTTCGAGATCGCGGGCAAACGCCTGGGCGCGGATGTGGTCAATATGCACGCCGCCCAGTCTTCGGTGAAGAAGGGCGAGACGCTGATCGACACCGCGATCACGCTGAACGCGATGAACGCCGATGCGATCGTGATCCGCCACGGATCGAGCGGGGCGACGCAGCTTATCGCCAGCAAGGTCGATTGCCCCGTGCTCAACGCCGGCGACGGCCAGCACGAACACCCCACGCAGGCGCTGCTCGACGCGCTGGCGCTGCGCGAGGCGCTCAGCGACCGGGGCGAGCCGAGCGAGGATTTCACCGGCCTCACCGTGGTGATCTGCGGCGACATCATGCACAGCCGGGTCGCGCGCTCGAACCTGCTTTGCCTGCAGGCGCTGGGGGCCACCGTCCGTCTCTGCGCGCCGCCGCCGCTGATGCCGCTCGGCGTCGAGGCGATCGGCGCAGAGGTGTTCCACGATTTCGACGCCGCGCTGGCGGGCGCCGATGTGGTGATGATGCTGCGGCTGCAGAACGAGCGCATGAGCGGGCAGTTCATCCCCTCCGAACGCGAATACCGCCACCTTTACGGCCTGACCCGCGCCCGGCTCGACGCCGCCGCACCCGAGGCGCTGGTGATGCACCCCGGACCGATGAACCGCGGGGTCGAGATCGACAGCGATGTCGCCGATATGGGCGAGCGCTCGCTCATCACCCGGCAGGTGGAGATGGGCGTCGCGATCCGCATGACCTGTCTCGACGTGCTGACCCGCAGCGCGCGCGGCGTCGAGGGCTGGGCGGTATGAAGCAGACGGCACCACTGACGATCACCGGGGGACGGCTCGTGCTCGCCGATGGCGTGCGCGAGGGCGCCGTGCGGCTGGTCGATGGCCAAATCGACGCACTGGGCGATATCGCACCGCAGGACGGCGACGAGGTTATCCAGGCGAGGGGCCAGCTGGTGGCGCCTGGGCTGGTCGATTACGGGGTCTTCGCGATCGACAAGCCGGCGTTCCATTTCGGCGGGATCACCCGCGCGGCGCTGATGCCCGACCAGTCGCCGCCGCTCGATCTGCCCAGCCGGGTGGCCTATATCGCCAAGAGCGGCAAACCCGATTTCTGGGTCCACCCGCTGGCCGCCGCGACTCGCGGGCTCGAGGGCACCCAGCTCGCCGAGATCGGTTTGATGCGCGAGGCGGGTGCGCGCGGGATCGCCACCGGACGGCGCTGGATCGGCGATACGGGCGTGATGCTGCGCTTGCTGCGCTACGCCGCCATGCTCGATCTCACTGTCGTCGTGCATGCCGAGGATGGCGCGCTGGCGGGCGATGCGGTCGCCACCGCGGGCGAGATCGCGACGCGGCTCGGCCTGCCGAGCGCGCCCGCCGAGGCCGAGGCGCTGGCGCTGGCGCGCGATCTCGCGCTCGCAGAAATGGCCGGCGCGCGGGTTCATTTCCGCCAGGTGACCACCCGCGCCGGGCTTGCGCTGATCCGCGCCGCCAAGGACCGCGGCCTGCCCGTGACCGCCGGGGTGACCCCGGCGCATTTCATGCTTTCGGATCTGGCGACCGCCGATTTTCGCAGCTTCATGCGATTGTCGCCCCCACTGCGGGTCGAGGACGACCGGCAGGCGGTGATCGAGGCAATCGGCGACGGCACGATCGACGTCGTCGCCAGCGGCCACGATCCGCGCGGGCCCGAGCAGAAGCGGCTGCCCTTTGCCGATGCCGCGCCGGGTATGGCCGGAGCCGAAACGCTGCTGGCGATGGTGCTGACGCTGGTGCGCGACGGCACGATCGACATGGCGCGCGCCTTCGCGCTGGTCGCGGCGACACCTGCGCGGCTGCTCGGTGTCGGGGCGGGGGCGCTGGTCGCGGGCCACGAGGCCGATATCGCGCTGATCGATCCCGAGAAGCCATGGGTGATCGACAGTGCGAAGATGGCGGCGACCGCGGGGAACACGCCCTTCGATCGCCAGCCCACGCAGGGCCGGGTCACCGCGCTGTTCAAGGGCGGGATGCGGATCGGCGGCTAGCCGCGACGAAAGGCTCTCCCGCGATGGGGAGGGGTTTCGCCGAGCTAGAAATTCGGGGTCAGCGCGCTGCGACGCGGACGTTGTTGTCGATCATGCCGGGCAGCGGATTGCTTGCGGCATAGGCGATGCACCCCGCTCCGCCGCGCTTGACCGACCGGCACAGGCCCTGCGCCGAGCTCTTGGCGAAACCACCGGCCGCGACGCGGTAGTAGATCTTGCCCTTGACGTTGGCCTTGGTGATGACCTGCTTCGCGCCGTCGAGCTCGGGGTGGCGCTTCAGGAAGACCTTCCACGCGGCCTGGGCATCGGACATCGAGAAATAGGAACCGAGCTGCACCCGGTAGTCGCCCGAAGCCATCGCCAGCGCGGGCCGGGCGGCAGGAGCCTGCGGCGAGGCAGCCGAGCGGGGCGCAGGGGTGACGGAGCGGGTCCTCGCGGGAACGGCCTGGACCACTTCGCGGCTGAGGTAGCGCGCGCCGGGGGAAGCCGCCGTATCGGTCTGCGCCGGAGCGCTGGCCTGCACTGCTCTCGGCGCGGAGGGAAGCAAGGCAAGAGCCGGAGCCGGGCGATCCGCCTGCGTCACCGGGGGAAGCTCGCCATTGCCGAAGCTGCTGGCGAAATCGCCGCCCGCTGCGGAATCGGCGCGGTCGTCGGGCGCCATGGTTTCGGCGGCAAGCTGGTCGACGCTGTCGAAATTGCGCAGCGCGAGCATGGTCGGCTGGCCCGGATCGCGGACCATCTTGACGCTGAGCAGGTCGGCGATCCGTCGCTGGTACATTTCCGGCGCGGAAAGAACCGCCCATTTGCTCATCGTGTCGCCCAGCTTGTCGGCGGGCACGTCCTCGGCGGCCATGATCCGCGCGCTGCGCCAGTCGCCCTGAAGCGCGAGGCTGTAGGCGAGGTTCTGGCGCACCTTCATGGTGTTGGTTCCGTTGCGCAGCAGATTGCCAAGCACGTGCACGGCTTCCTGCGGGCGACCAGCGAGGGCGATCGCGAGACCGTAGTCGGCGGGATCGAGGCGATCCTTGTAGCGGTCGAGCGTGGCGAGTGCCCGGGCCTGCTGACCCGCTGCGATCTGTGCCAGCGCAAGCCGCGTGAGCGTACCCGAAGAGCTGTCCCCCAGCGTGGCCGCTTCGGCCAGAGTGGTGGCGGCGGAGTCGAACCGGCCCGCCTCGATATAGGCAGTGCCCAGCAGCGCGCGTGCGGCAGCATCGCGCGGGGTCGCCAGCACGGCGGCCTCGGCGTGGGTGACAGCCTTGTCGCCCTTGCCCTTGGCGAGCGCTTCCTGCGCCTTGGCGGTGGAGGCCTGCGCGGGCGGGGCGACATTGGCGGTGCAACCGGTCAGCGCGACCGTGGCGAGCGCCGTGGTCAGGGCAAGGCCCAGCTTCCGGTTGCTCTTCGCTGTCATCGTCTTGCTCATTCTACCCCTCCTGAGGGTTCGGATTTGCGGCAAAGGTCAATCGCGCTTCACCTGCGCGGCGAGTAGGTCGATGTCGGGCATCTCGGACAGCAGCGCATCGAGCGCCTCGGTCACGAGTTGCTGGGCGCTGCGACCCCTTACGGTGCAGGCGAGGCGAAGCTTGAGATGGCGATCTTGGTCGAGCCGCAGCGTGAAGGCGGCGCGTTTGCCGCCGACGGTGGCGGGCTTGCTGGCACGGGGTTCGAGAGCGGAGCGCGAGAGCGGCGTTTCCAGCTTCTGGGCGATGCGTTCGATAGTGTCGCGGACCGGGCTTTGCGCCTTGCGCTGAACCAGGACTTCCGCCTCGGCTTGGCGAACTGGGGTGTCGTCTCTGGTGGCAGGGGATAGCGAGACAACCTCGCCTCCCGATGCCGGTGCCTTGACGATCGGCTCCTCGCCCATGTCGTTCCAGCCCAGATCTTCCAGGTTGGCAGCGGCTTCCTTGCCATCGACCATACCCGGTGCACCGTTCTGCGGACGCATGGCAGGGCGCGCGCCGCCCTTGCGGGCCAGCAGCGTGGAGGACAGAGAGGCGAAGCCGGTGTCGCTCATGGCGTAATCCTGCAGCCTTTTTACGGTTACTGGGCCACGCGGCGACCGAAGCCGCCCGCGGGTCGATGGGCACCGGCCATCTGGGCCTGGTGGTTGGGCGCTGCGAAGATCGTCCGGCGGAAGTTCTTCTCCAGCCGATCGGAAACGTATTTCCACAGCGCGGTCACTTCGGCAGCGCTGCGGCTGTTTTCGTCCACTTCCATCACCGTGCGGCCGTCGATCATCGAGGCGGCGAAATCGGTGCGGTGGTGCAGGGTAATCGGGGCGACGGTGCCGTGCTGCGACAGCGCGACCGCGGCTTCGGAGGTGATCTTGGCCTTGGGCGTCGCGCCATTGACCACGAACACAAGCGGCTTGCCGGCGCGTTCGCACAGGTCGACCGTGGCGCCCACGGCGCGCAGATCGTGCGGGCTTGGCCGGGTGGGGACGACGATCAGTTCGGCCACCGCGATGACCGACTGGATCGCCATGGTGATGGCGGGGGGCGTGTCGATCACCGCGAGCTTGAAGCCCTGCTGGCGAAGCACGTTGAGATCGCTGGCGAGCCGGGCCACGGTGGTCTGGGCGAAGGCGGGGTACTCCGCCTCGCGCTCGTTCCACCAGTCGGCGAGCGAGCCCTGAGGATCGATGTCGATGAGAACGACCGGGCCGGCACCCGCCCGCTGAGCCTGAACGGCCATATGACCGGACAGGGTTGTCTTCCCCGATCCGCCTTTTTGCGATGCCAACGCCAGTATTCGCACGGCCCGGTCCCCTTGAATTATGCCCTAGATCGTCGTCGAATTCGCTCGCAAAACGCGAGGTCTCGACAGGGAAATCGCAGACTACCCTCAATTTTGGGTTAACGGGTGCGGGTAAAACGCGCCGCCCGGCAGCGCAAAAGACAGCCAAGATTTTGCTAACGCGGGTTTTACTATATGTTCAGTGGGGTAAACGTAGGCGAAAGCATGAAATCCATGGAGACGGCGATGCGCAACCCGATAGTGAGACGAACCGGCCTGACTGCGGGCGCCCTGACACTGGCCGGTCTGCTGATGACGAGCGCCGCCCCGGCGCTGGCAGACGTGAAGCAGGGCGTCGACGCCTGGGCGGCCGGCGATTATGCCACCGCAGTGCGCGAATGGTCGGGCCCGGCGGCGCAGGGCGATCCCGATGCGCAGTTCAATATGGCGCAGGCTTACCGGCTGGGGCGCGGGGTCGAGGCCGATCCGCGTCAGGCCGAGGCGCTCTATGCCGCCGCCGCGGCGCAGGGCCATGTGAAGGCTGCCGACAATTACGGTCTGCTGCTGTTCCAGGACGGCCGCCGCGAGGAAGCAATGCCGTATGTGACCGATGCTGCCGATCGCGGCGATCCGCGCGCGCAATATCTGGTCGGGGTGGCCCATTTCAACGGCGATCTGGTCGAGAAGGACTGGGTCCGCGCCTATGCTTTGCTGACGCTGGCCAACGGGACCGGCCTGCCGCAGGCGCGCGCCGCGCTGACGCAGATGGACGAATACATCCCGCTCGACCAGCGCGAGCAGGCGCAAGTGCTCGCGCAGCAACTCGACGCCCGGGCGAACGCCAACCGCGCACAACAGCTTGCAACCGTCGATCTCGAACGCGGACCGGTGCAGACCGCGATGGCTCCCGAACCGGTTCCGGACCGGCCGCAGCCGCCCATGGTGCTGCCCGCGCCGACCGCCGCGCCGGTTACCACCGTTGCGGTCGATCGGGCGGGGGCCGACTACACGCTTCCGCAGACCCAGCCCGCCTCGGCACCCGCCGCCCTTCGCGCCACCGCGGATCAGGCCCCTGCTGCGGCTCCAGCACAAGTTCGGACCGCCGCCGTTCCCGCTACGGCTTCGGCGGGGACCGCGATGAACGGCCCCTGGAAGATACAGCTTGGCGCCTTCGGGCAACCGGGCAATGCCGATCGCCTGATCGAACGCATGCGCAGCCGCAGCGCGCTGTCCGGGGCTCGGCTCGTCGAGGAGCCCGAGGGTCGCTTGACCAAGGTCATGGCCACGGGCTTCGCCAGCCGTGCCTCGGCCCAGCAGGCTTGCAACACGCTCAAATCCGGCGGTCAGGATTGCCTGGTCACGCAATAGGCTCGCGGTAACGCCTTCCCCCTCGCGCTGCCTTTGCTAAAAGGGCTGCACGAGGGGGACCACCATGACCGATGCCGCCGATCCGGACCAGCCCGGCGCAAAGTTCAACGCCGCCCCGGACCAACCCGGGCCGGTCGCCGAAAGCGGCAAGCGTATCGCCAGCCTCGATTTCATTCGCGGGCTGGCGGTCATGGGCATCCTTGCGGCGAACATCATTGTCTTCGGCCAGCCGATGGTGGCCTATATGTGGCCGGACGCTTTTCTCGTGCCCTCGGGCGATCCTAACGGCTGGATGTGGGCGCTCCAGTTCGTGCTGATCGACGGTAAGATGCGCGGCCTCTTCACGCTCCTGTTCGGAGCCGGGCTCTACCTCTTCCTCGAGAAGGCGTGGGAACGCGGCAGCGGGCTGGGATTGCAGGCCCGGCGGCTGGCGTTCCTGCTCCTGTTCGGGCTGATCCATTTCTTCTTCATCTGGAAGGGAGATATCCTCACCGGCTACGCGCTGTGCGGGTTCGCGGCGCTGCTGTTCGTCGGGATGACACCGCGCGGCCAGCTCGTCGCGGGCCTGATCGGCTATTTTGTCGGTGCGATCGCATTCACCTCGCTGTTCGTGGGAATGTACGCCTTCGACCGGATGGAACCCGCCAATGAGGAGATCGCAGCCTCGCAGGTCGAGATGCGCGCGGTGAAGACCGAAGGCATCGCGGACGGCGAGATCGAGACAGCCCTCATCTCCTCGGGCGATTACGCGGGCTTCGTCGCGCATAATTTCGCCGAGCACGGGTCCGATCCGCTGACCTTCCTGCTGATGCTCGTGTTCGAGACGCTGCCGTTGATCCTGATCGGCATGGCACTTTACCGGATGGGACTGTTCGATGGCCGAATGGCGGCGCGCAAGGTCCGGTTGTGGGGCTGGATATCGCTGCTGTTCGGTGCGGTGCTGTCGGCGGCGATTGCGTGGTGGGCCGTCGGCGAGGGGCTGACCTATTTCGGCACGAGCCTGGCATTCATAGGATTGGCCCGGTTTGCCAGCCTGCCGATGGTTCTGGGATTGGCGGCCTTGCTTTCCCTATGGGGTGCAAGCGCAAGCGGGGCGCTGGCCGAGCGCGTTTCGGCAGCCGGACGCGCCGCCTTCACCAATTACATCGGCACCTCGGTTGTCATGCTGTTCGTCTTTCACGGCTGGGCCGGGGGCCTGTTCGGTGAGCTCAATCGTCCTCAGCTCTATCTGGTCGTACTGGCGACCTGGGTGCTGATCCTCGCCTGGTCCAAGCCCTGGCTCGACCGGTTTCGCTACGGGCCGCTGGAATGGCTGTGGCGGTGCCTGACCTACGGGCGAAAGTTTCCGCTCCGGCGCTAGGGCGCGGCTTACGTTTCGTCGCGAGCGACGCGGGGCGGGCCTTTGGCGGCGAGGCGGGTCTCAAACAGGAAGAACAACAGGCCGGTCACCAGCAGGCTCATGGTCACCACCCAGGCCAGCGCGATCACCGTGCCGATCTGCGATTCGATATAGGCGCTGACGAACAGCAGGGCGATCACCACGCTGATGGTCACCGCCGATGCAGTGCTGAACACCAGCGCCCATTGCGACTGCCGGCGGCGCTTGCCCAGCCAGGCAAGTTCGCCCGCGTCATTGCCCGCTTCGCCATCGTCGATCCGCCGGGTGATTCGCTCGATCCGCTGCGCGACCCAGATCAGCCGGCTCATCATCACGTTCATGATCGCGCCGATCCCGCTCAGCAGGAAGGCCGGAGCCATCGAGAGCTGCACGATCTGCTGGACCCGCGGCGTGCTCGCGGTGCGTTCCAGCAGATCGAAGGCGAAACTTCCGCCGACGATGAGAAGATCGAGCGTCATGGGCTAGTCTTTGGCGAAGGGGTTCTTGGGGCTCTTGAGCGTGAGGCGCACCGGCACCGCGTCGAAGCCCAGCTTGGCGCGGATGCCGTTGACTAGATAGCGTTCGTAGCTGGTCGGCAGCGCATCGAGCCTGGTGCCGAAAATGACGAAACGCGGCGGGCGGGTGCCGACCTGGGTGATGTAGCGCAGCTTGATGCGCCGACCCTTGGGGGCGGGAGGAGGGTTGGTTTCGAGCGCGTCGTCGAACCAGCGGTTGAGCGCGGCGGTGGGGACGCGCTTCGACCAGCTGGCGCGGATGTCGAAAGCTGCACCGAGCATGGTGTCGAGGCCCTTGCCGGTCTTGGCGCTGACCGCGAGCAGCGGCACGCCGCGCACCTGCGCCAGCCCGTCGTCGAGCGCGGCGCGCACGCCGTTGAACAGCCCGCTGGCGTCCTCGGCGATGTCCCATTTGTTGATCGCGACCATCAGGGCGCGGCCTTCCTGGAGCACCCGGTCGGCGATCTTGAGATCCTGGTGTTCGAGCCCCTGAGTGGCGTCGAGCAGTAGCACCACCACCTCGGCGAAATCGATCGCGCGGTGGGCGTCGGCGACCGACATTTTCTCCAGCTTGTCCTGCACCTTGGCGCGCTTGCGCATGCCCGCGGTGTCGACCAGGTGGATGTCGCGCTGCTCGCCGGTCCTGGGATCGGTCCATTGATAGTCGATCGCGATCGAATCGCGGGTGATCCCGGCCTCGGGCCCGGTCAGCAGGCGATCTTGCCCAAGCAGGCGATTGATCAGCGTCGACTTGCCGGCATTGGGACGGCCGACGATGGCGAGCTTGAGCGGGCCGAGCGTGACCTCGTCGTCCTCGTCGACATATTCGATCCGCTCGGAAGCCGCATCGGCCTTGTCGCCGATGATCGGCCACAGCGCGGCGAACAGATCGGCGATGCCGTCGCCGTGTTCGGCGGACAGACCCACCGGCTCGCCGAAGCCGAGATTGTAGCATTCGAGCACGCCCGCCTCGCCGGCGCGGCCCTCGGCCTTGTTCGCCACCAGCACGACGGGCAGGTGCTGCTCGCGCAGCCAGCGGCTGATTTCCTCGTCGAGCGGGGTCAGGCCGGCGCGCGCATCGACCACCAGCAGCGCGGCATCGGCGCCCTCGAGGCTGACTTCGGTCTGCTTGCGCATCCGCCCGGGCAGGCTGGCGGGATCGTCGTCTTCCCAGCCCGCGGTGTCGACGATGGTGAAATCGAGCCCCGCCAGCGAGGCGTCCCCCATTCGCCGGTCGCGCGTGACGCCGGGCTGGTCGTCGACCAGCGCCAGCTTCTTGCCGACCAGACGGTTGAACAGCGTCGACTTGCCGACGTTCGGGCGGCCGATGATGATCACGGTCGGTTTGGGGGTTTGGGGTGTCATGACTGGCGGGCAGGTGGCCCTTGTTGCTCGATTTGGCAAGGATGTCGCGCCTTTCGGCATCGACCGATCGGCGGGGCGAGTATGGTGAATATCGGTTAACCGCTTTCGGCAGCCATGTCGCAAGGCTCGTGCGCGCAATATTGCGGTCATGAGGAAACCCATCGCCTTCGGCCTTAGCGGCCTCGCCTTGCTGGCAGCGGTTCCGGCGCTGGCGCAATCCAGCGACGATTTCGGCTTCGGCGCGAGCGACGCCTCGCGCAATGCCGAGCTGGCTCCCTATCTGCAATGCGTGCCCTATGCTCGCGAGGTTTCGGGAATTCGTCTGTTCGGCGACGCGCACACCTGGTGGCAGCAGGCCGAGGGCCGCTATGCGACCGGCAACGCCCCCAAGGTCGGCGCGGTGATGGCATTCCGACCGCATCGCAATATGGCACTGGGTCATGTCGCCGCCGTCAGCCGGGTGGTCGACAGCCGCACAGTCCTGCTCGATCACGCCAATTGGTCGCCGATCGACGGGCGGCGCGGGCAGATCGAGCGCGACGTGCTGGCGGTGGATGTCTCGCCCGCCAACGACTGGAGTGCGGTCCGGGTCTGGTATCATCCGCTCGGCGCGCTGGGCAAAACCGCGTGGCCGGTGGAAGGCTTTATCTATTCCGACCGCACGCGCGGCGCTTCGGTGCGGATCGCGCAGGCGCCGAAGCAAGGGCCGACACGCATGAAAAGTTCGCGCCGCTTCCTGAGCGCCTTCAACGAATTCTCGAACTGAGGCTCTGGCGGATCAGTCGGTCTTGGCGACCGGCGGATTCTCGCCCAGATCCTCGTACCAGGCCTCGACGGGGCCGTTGAGCTTGAGGGTCAACGGATTGCCCTTGCGATCCATGGTCTTGCCCGCCTGGACGCGAATCCAGCCTTCGGAAATGCAGAACTCGTCGACATTGGTGCGCACCGCACCCTTGAAGCGGATGCCGACGCCGCGCCTGAGCAGATCGGCATCGAAAAATTCGCTGCGCGGATTGACCGAGAGGCGGTCGGGCGGGGTGTCGCTGGTGGCTGTATCGCTCATGCCGCGCCCCTAAGACGCGGCGCAAGCTCCCGCAAGTTCAATCCGCTCGGCGGATCGCTAAGGGGCGATTGCAACCCGGTGGCATGATCGACCCAGGATCATATCTCGTCGGGATTGGTGCCGGGATTATCGATGTCGGGCTGGGGTGGCTCGATCTCGGGCGGTTCGCGCATCGGGGCCTCGTTGGGCGGGCTCGAGGGCGGCATCTCGTTCGGTGCGCCGGGATCGATCGTGTCGGGGGCAGGGTCGGGCTGGGTAGCCATTATCAATTCCTCAGTCGGGGGGCAGGAGAGGGGCCGAGCGCAGCGCGCGCCGGGAATTTTCGCCCGCATCGTCGGGACGTTCGGTGTCGATCTCGCTTTGGTCGGTGCGATGGCCGAGCGGCTCCCCTTCGGCTTCGCCGTCCTCTTCCATCTCCGCCGCGGTCTTCGGATCGACATCGGGATCGATCACCGGCGGAGTATCGGGCGGGGTCTTGGGCGTGTGGTAATCGCTCATGGGGTGCCTTTCTTTGCCCATCAACGGCGGACGGGCGACTAGCGTTCCTGCCATCCATCGCCGCGCTTGCCCTTTTTGGCGCATCCGATTAGAGGCACGCGCCTACACGCGCGGCGTGGCTGTCGACGCGCGGCTTCGTTTGGGTTGCGGGCGTGGCGGAATTGGTAGACGCGCTGGTTTTAGGTACCAGTATCGAAAGATGTGGGGGTTCGAGTCCCTTCGCCCGCACCAGCCGCCCTCCGGCAGCCTCTCGCCCAGCACCGGTTAGACCCATTCAAGAGTACCCATTCATGCAGATCACCGAGACGACCAACGAAGGCCTCAAGCGCGGCTACAAGCTGACGGTCCCCGCCAAAGATATCGACGCGAAGGTTTCCGCCGAGGTCAAGAAGCTCGCCCCGCAGGTCCGCATGCCCGGCTTCCGCCCCGGCAAGGTGCCCGCCAATCTGGTGCGCAAGATGCACGGCGAGCAGATGCACGCGCAGGTCATGAACGACACGATTCGCGAATCGGTCGACAATCTGATGCGCGAAAAGCAGCTCCGCCCCGCGATGCAGCCCAAGATCGATCTCGACGAGAGCTACGAGCAGGGCAAGGACGTCGAGCTGACGGTCGAGCTGGAAATCCTGCCCAAGGTCGAGACCCCCGATATCGACGGGCTCAAGCTGGAAAAGCTGACCGTGCCCGTGACCGACGAACAGGTCGATGAAGCGATCGGCCAGCTGACCGCCAACAACAAGAGCTATAAGGACGCCCCCAAGTCGAAGAAGGCCGCCGATGGCGACCAATTGATCATCGATTTCGTCGGCAGCATCGACGGGGTCGAGTTCGAAGGCGGCAAGGCCGAAGGCGCACCGCTGGTGATCGGCTCGGGCCAGTTCATTCCCGGCTTCGAGGAGCAGCTCACGGGTGTGAAGACCGGTGAAGAGAAAACCATCACGGTAACCTTCCCCGAAGATTACCAGGCCACGCACCTTGCCGGCAAGGCGGCGCAATTCGCCGTCACCGTCCAGCAGGTGAAGGTCGAGGACGAGACCAAGGCCGACGACGAGTTCGCCAAGAACCTCGGACTCGAGAGCCTCAACAAGCTCAAGGAACTGCTGCGCGCCCAGCTCGAGCAGGAGACCGCCGGTCTCACCCGTACGCAGATGAAGCGCGCGCTGCTCGACCAGCTGGCTTCGGGTCACGATTTCGCCGTGCCGCAGGGGATGGTCGAGGCCGAGTTCGAGCAGATCTGGGCGCAGCTCCAGCAGGAAGCCTCGCAGTCGGACGATCCCGCCGAGGCGATGAAGGAAATCGAGGCCGAGAAGGACGATTACCGCCACATCGCCGAGCGCCGCGTGCGTTTGGGTCTGCTGCTTTCGGAAATCGGCCAGTCCAATGGCGTCGAGGTCAGCGGACAGGAAATGTCGATGCTGATCCAGCAGGCGGCGCAGCAATACCGCGCCGAGGATCGCGAGCGTTTCATCCAGTACGTCCAGCAGGAGCCGATGGCCGCCGCCCAGCTGCGCGCGCCGCTCTATGAGGACAAGGTCGTCGATTTCCTGTTCGACAAGGCCGAAGTGACCGAGCGCGAAGTGACCCGCGAGGAACTCGAGGCGGCGATCGAAGCCGACGAGGACGCGGAAGAGGCGAAGCAGCCCGCCACCAAGAAGAAGGCCCCGGCCAAGAAGACTCCGGCGAAAAAGGCCGCTGCCGAGAAGGGCGAGGACAAGCCATCCGAGGAAGCCAAGCCCGCTGCGAAGAAGAAGGCTGCGCCCAAGAAGGAAGCGGCAGCAAGCGAAGCCGCCGACGAGCCTGCTGCCAAGAAGGCTCCGGCCAAGAAGGCTCCCGCCAAGAGCGCCGCTGCGGAGAAGCCCGCAGCCAAGAAAGCTCCGGCCAAGAAGGCTCCGGCCAAAAAATAGGTCTGCATCGAAATAGGTCTGCATTGGGCAGACACGAACAGGGCGGCAGGTCGATGAGACCTTGCCGCCCTTTTTCTATGCTCGGATGAGGGCAGGGCGGACCTGACCTGAGTCAATCCGTTTGCGGAGCGGGCTCGATTTCGGCATCCGCACTTTTGGCGGGGCGCGGGGCGAGATGGGGCATTTCTTCCTTCTGCCCGGTATGGATGTGCCCGCCGCGGCCCTCGACATAGGCGATCAGCGGCCCGGCCAGAACGCCGTGAACGAGGATCGAAACGAGTATCGCGAAACTGGCGGTGGCCCACAGCAGCGGCAGTCCTTCGAAATCGCCGTGGTTCTGGCCGTAGGCGAGATAGTAGATCGACCCCATCCCGCGCACCCCGAGAAAGGCGATCGCGGCAGTCCCCGCCAATGGCAGCGGGGACCAGGTTTCGGACAGCATTCCCGCCAACGGACGGATTACAAACACCAGCGCCAGCCCCACCAGCGCCGCCGGCCAGGTGAGCGCATTGAGCACGCCGCTGGCGAGCATGGCGCCGAAGCCGAGCAGCACCGCAACCAGCACGATCTGTTCGATCTGGTCGATGAAATGATGACTGATCTTGTGATAGCGGCTCGCGTTCTCGCGCTGTCGCGCGGTGACGGCCGCAACGAAGACGGCGAGAAAGCCATAGCCATGAATGAGTTCCGCCGAGCCGTAGGCCAGGAGCAACGTGCCGAGCACGACCAGCCCTTCGCGAGTGGAATATTTGGGCGTTGAATCCTCGACTTCCTCGATCGGCGCATCCGCCTCGCGCTCGAAGACGTACCAGGCGCCGAGCCGTCCGATGCCCCAACCGGCCGCAACGCCTGCGACTATCCTGTAGACCAAGTCGAAAGCCGCCCATTCGAGCGTCCAGCTTCCCAGCGCCGACATGCCCAGCGCGGCGATCGCCAGGTGGGTGAAAGGAAAGGCCAGCCCGTCGTTGATCCCGGCTTCCACCGTAAGGCTGAAGCGCACGTCGTGGCGTTTGCCTTCGCCCGGCGGGCCGACCTGGACGCTGCGCGCCAGTACGGGATCGGTCGGCGCCAGCGCTGCGCCGAGCAGGATCGCGCTGGCCGGGGCGAGGCCGATCGCCCACCAGCCGAGAAATGCGACCGCCGCGATCGTCAGAGGCATGGCGACCACGAGCAGGGGCCAGATCTGGCGCCAGTTGCGCCAGCTGACGGGCCGATCGATCGCGATGCCGGCTGCGGCCAGGCTGGCGATGACGATGAACTCGGTCACATATTCAAGGGTCAGGGCGTCGAACCCGTCCCACGCCGGATTGAAGAATGGCAGGCCCAGCGGCAGCGAGGCGAGCAGGAAGCCCGCCCCGACATACAGGATGGGCAGCGACATCCACATCTTCGCCAGCCAGCGTTCGAGCGTCACCGCCAGCATCAGCCCGATGCCGAAGATGACGAACATCATGATGCGAGGGTCAAATTCCACGGATTATCGATTGCTACGCTTGATCATCGGGCACCAACGCGCGACGGCCGGTTTCGGGGTCGAGACGCCTCGCAGGGCTTCGACAGCATCGTCGAGCTGCATGATGGCGGTCGTCCGCGGCAGAGTGCTGCACTGCATGCCTTCACAGTGCCGATCCGGGGCGGCTTTGCAAGAACCCCCAGAACAAGGATCCTCAGAAGTCGCCGCTCACGACAAACCGAAAGGTCGGCCCGATCCGGCGATCGGCGTATTCGTGGAACAGCACGTCTCCGCCTTCTCGCGAGCCCTCATACACGGTCCGGCGATAGTAATCCCGTCCGCCGAGCAGATTGCCCGCGCGGGCCTGTACCGTGAGGCCGAGGACGTCCTTGTGCTCGACGAAGAGCGTACCGAAGAACGGCCCTTCCCATTCGCGTCCTTCCTCATAGCGCCGGGCATACGGGGCATTGTCGAAATGGCTGAGGTCGGCGCCCCAAGCCCAGTCGCTTTCGGGGATGTCATGGCGGAAGGCGATTTCGAGCGCACCCTCCTGATCGTGGGAAAAGCCGCGGCTGAACCCGGTGAAAGGATCGGTAACATCCATGAAGCGCTTCACCGCCTGAATGTCGAAGCGTGCCCCGTTCCATCCGAGGGGATCCATGTTGATCGTGGCGTTGGCTTCGAGGTGCAGGCGTTTCGCGTCGCCGATGTTGCCGCGGGCCTCTCCTCCATCGCCGAGCGGGAACCAGTCGATGAAATCCTCGAACCAGGCCTGCTTGGCCTCCAGCTTTATTGATCCCCACGGTCCGAACCGCTTGTTGGCTTCGAGTTCGACGTTCCAGCTCTGGTAAGGGACCAGTTCGTTGTTCCCGCCGTTCGCATTGTCGTCGTTGAGCGAGACGCTGGCGAGGAAGTCGCCGAAGGACAGCTGGCTTACCCGCCGTGCCAGAGTGACCGAGAGGTCGAGCCCATCGGATGGCTTCCAGGTTGCGGCGAAAGATCCCTTCGGGCGCTGGAAACTGCGCGCATTTGCCGCAACGCCGGTCTGCTCGATGGTGGAAAATTCCATCGCGCCGATCGCCTGGACCGAGAGCGTCGACAGGATCTGCCGCGAGAAGCTGAGACTTGTTTCGTATCGGTTCTCGGTCACGCCGCCGTTGCCACCCGGAAAAGGCAGCGCAAGGAATTCGCCGCCGGGAGCCAGTTCGAAGAGCGCCGAAGTGCGATCGAGCCGGTTGAAGGCGGCCTCGCCGGAGAACTGCCAGTCGGCCTGCCACAGCTTCCAGCCATATTCGAAGCGGCCGATCCGTTCGCCTGCGCCGTTGGTCTGGTCGAAACGGTACCCCGTCGCCTGGCTCCCATCGTCGAAACTGTCGATCAGCGTGGCGGTATAATTGTCGCGCTCATAGCGTTCGAGGCCGATCAGCTTCATCGTGCCCGGGCCGAAGGGAAACTGAATGTCGCCGCCGATCTCGTATTCCGGCCCGTCCTCGTGGACACGCGAGGCGCGGGTGCGGACCGGGCCGACCGCCGGATAGCCGATCTCCGGCTCATCGCGATAAAAGAAGTCTTCCCCATAGCTGAGGTTCAAATTCGCAAGGATCCCGCTGCCGAAATCGTAGGCGAAGATCGTCGCCAGCCTGGGGTTGTCGAACTTGCCCGAGAATTTCGCATACTGCCGCTCGATCAAGGCGCCGCTGCTATCGGTCAGGATCACAGGGCCATCGGCGCCGAAGCGGTCGTTGTCGTTGGAGATGGAGACGGTGTAATCCAGTAGCCCGCTGCTGCCGGTCATCGAGGCCTCGCCGCCAAACGGCTGAGCCTCGGTGTTGTGCAGTCGAAAACCCGAGCTCCAGCGGAACTGGCCCGAAACCCCAGCGCTCTTGTAGATCACGTTGGCGACAAGCCCGGTCAGCCCGGGAATGTTCAGCGTATTTCCGTCGACGAGTTCGATACGCACCACATCGGCGGCGGGAATGCGGCGCAGCTGATCCTCGACGCTTTCGGACTTGCTCGAGAAACGCTCGCCGTTGACGATCACGTTCTGCGTGGCCTGGCCGAGACCGCGCTGGCCCTGATTGTTGCCGCCGGAGATCGTGAACCCCGGAATGCGCGTGACCATGTCGAACGCATTGCGGGGTGCGAATTGCGCGAAATAGGCCGGCTCGAAGACGCGCGCTCCCGCCGCCGGGGGCGCAGTCTCCGGAACTTCCGCGCTCCCCGCCGGCGGCGTCTGCGCCTGGACCGGTGCGGCTGCGGCAACAAGGGCGATGGAGGAGGCGGCAAGGAGCAGTGTGCGCAGGGCCATTGATAAACGTTCTTCCGGTGGTTGATCCGCAGCGGCGTCTACAAGTGTAAGCGAACATTCCAATTCAGCCTCGACCGCCGGTCGATTGCACCCGACCAACGGATTCGACCCTGCTTCCTGTGCTCGAAGGCGATCGCCGCGCGACAAGCTGCGGACCGCGGGGTCGAAGCCCCTTGAATTCATCCCCACAGTCGCGACATAGCGGTTTCATTCACTCACGACAGGATTCTCACCGACATGATCGATCTGAGCGCGCACATTGGCGATACCTACGGCTCGCAGGGGCAGTTTTCCCGCGACCCGGTGACCGGCGCGCTGGTTCCGGTGGTGGTCGAGCAGACCGCCCGCGGCGAGCGCAGCTTCGACATCTTCAGCCGCCTGCTGCGCGAGCGGATCGTGTTCGTCACCGGCCAGGTCGAGGATGGCATGGCCTCGCTGATCACCGCGCAGCTGCTGTTTCTCGAGAGCGAGAACCCGTCCAAGCCGATCAGCATGTATATCAACTCGCCCGGCGGCGTTGTGACCGCCGGCATGGCGATCCACGACACGATGCAGTACATCAAGCCGCGGGTCTCGACCGTCTGTCTCGGCCAGGCCGCCAGCATGGGCAGCTTCCTGCTCGCCGCGGGCGAGCCGGGGATGCGGATCGCGCTGCCCAACGCGCGGATCATGGTCCACCAGCCCTCGGGCGGCGCGCGCGGCATGGCCTCGGACATCGAGATCCAGGCGCGCGAGATCCTGCGCATCAAGAAGCGCATGAACGAGCTCTACGAGAAATACACCGGCCGCAGCCTGGAAGAGATCGAGAAGGCCATGGATCGCGACACCTTCCTCGAAGCCGACGAAGCCATGGCTTTCGGCATCGTCGACAAGGTGTTCGAGACGCGGCCCGAGAACGAGGAAAGCGATGAGAAGCCCGGCAGCGGCGGCGCTCCGAGCTGATCTGTATTGCTTAACGAGTTCTAAAGCGTAGCATTTTGGCAACCTTGCCGCTTCAGCTTGCGGCAAGGCGGTTGCGCTATAGCTATTTTTGAAGGAAACCGACCTGTCCGGCCCATGGGGGCCGAGTCAACCAGCTGGGTCAGGCGGGGAAATATCAAGGTATGACCGAATTGAGCGGAACCGATAGCAAGTCGACGCTGTATTGCAGCTTCTGCGGCAAGTCCCAGCACGAGGTGCGCAAGCTGATTGCGGGCCCGACCGTGTTCATCTGCGACGAATGCGTCGAATTGTGCAACGACATCATCCGCGAAGAGACCAAGGCCGGCATCGCCGGTCGCAAGGAAGGGGATATCCCCGCTCCTTCGGAAATCTTCGCGACGCTGAACGATTATGTCATCGGCCAGGACCGCGCCAAGCGCGTGCTCTCGGTCGCGGTGCACAATCACTACAAGCGCTTGAAGCACGCCGGGAAGTCGGGCGATGTCGAGCTGGCGAAGTCCAACATCCTGCTGGTCGGCCCAACCGGCTGCGGCAAGACGCTGCTGGCGCAGACGCTGGCGCGCACCTTCGACGTGCCCTTCACCATGGCCGATGCGACCACGCTGACCGAAGCGGGCTATGTCGGCGAGGATGTCGAGAACATCATTCTCAAACTGCTCCAGTCGTCCGACTACAATGTCGAGAAGGCGCAGCACGGGATCGTCTATATCGACGAGATCGACAAGATCACCCGCAAGGCGGAGAACCCCTCGATCACGCGCGACGTGTCGGGCGAGGGCGTCCAGCAGGCGCTGCTCAAGCTGATGGAAGGCACCACCGCTTCGGTTCCGCCGCAGGGCGGGCGCAAGCATCCGCAGCAGGAATTCCTCCAGGTCGACACGACCAACATCCTGTTCATCTGCGGCGGCGCTTTCTCGGGCCTCGAGAAGATCATCGGCGACCGGCTGCAGAAGCGCAGCATCGGCTTCGGCGCGCATGTCGCGGATCCCGACAAGCGCCGCGTCGGCGAACTGCTCGAGAAGAGCGAGCCCGAGGATCTGCTCAAGTTCGGGCTGATCCCCGAGTTCGTCGGCCGTCTGCCGGTGATCGCCACGCTGCGCGATCTCGATGTCGACGCGCTGGTGACGATCCTGACCGAGCCGAAGAACGCGCTGATCAAGCAATACGCCAAGATGTTCGAGATCGAGGATGTCGAACTGACCTTCACCGACGAGGCGCTGAAAGCGATCGCCGACCGTGCCATCGCGCGCAAGACAGGCGCTCGCGGGCTGCGCTCGATCGTCGAAGGCATCCTGCTCGACACGATGTTCGACCTGCCCGACATGGACGGGATCACCGAGATCGTGGTCGACAAGGACGTGGTCGAGGGCCGCAAGGATCCGGTCCGGGTCCATGGCGGCAAGAAGAACAAGGAAGAAGCGGCCTGACGATGATGGCAGGGCTTCCCATCGTGGTTGCCCTGCCTTTCGTCGGGCTGCTGCTGCTGTCCGGTTTCTGGGCCAGCCGTCGCTACGCGCGGTTCGAGCAGCTTCCCGGGCATTACGACATAGCGGGCAATCCTACGCGTATGGCTCCGCGGCGGACGATGGTCTGGATGCTGCCGATCCTCTTTTCGCTCGTATTGCTAACCATCGCGACATTCACCGCTTTGATCCCGCGCGAGATGCAAAATGGCGAACCGGCGATCGGTGCCTTGGTTGGCGGGGTCAGCTTGGTAGCAGCGCAGATGTTCGTCCTATGGCTGACCGAACGTTGGGCCCGCAGCCAGCCGTAGGCGAGCGAAGCCTCAACAGCCCCCGACACAATCCTCGCGGCTAATCTCCACTTGCACCGTCGTATGGCCGATACGGTGATGATGCTCGAGCTCCCCGGCGATCTCGCTCAGGAATGCGTCCCCGGGGTGGCCGCCCGGCATCACCAGATGCGCGGTCAGCGCGGTCTCGGTGGTGCTCATCGGCCAGATATGCAAATCGTGGACCGCCTCGACCCCGGGCAGACCGGCGAGGTAGCCGCGCACCGCTCTCTCCGAAATGCCCGAAGGCACCGCCTGCAGGCTCATTTTTACGCTGTCCTTGAGCAGCCCCCAGGTGCCCCAAGCGATCACCAAAACGATCACCAGACTAACCGCCGGGTCGATCCACAGCGCGCCGCTCCATAGGATCGCCAGCCCGGCGATCACCACGCCCAGGCTCACCAGCGCGTCGGCGGCCATGTGCAGGAAGGCGCCGCGGATGTTGAGATCGCCCTTGCGGCCGCGAAGGAACAGCAGCGCGGTGCCGGTGTTGATGAGAATCCCGATCCCGGCGATCACCACCATGGTCATGCCCTCGACCGGGGCGGGGTCGGCCATGCGGGTGATCGTCTCGTAGAGGATCGCCCCCACCGCGATCAGCAGCAGCGCCGCATTGGCGAGCGCGGCGAGGATGGTCGAACTCTTGTAGCCATAGGTGAAGCGCCCGGTCGGAGGGCGCTTGGCCGCCACGCTCGCGGCCCAGGCGAGCATCAGCGCGAGCACGTCTGAGAGGTTGTGACCGGCATCCGCGATCAGCGCCATCGAGCCCGAGAGCCAGCCATAGGTCGCCTCGATCACGACGAAAGCCGTGTTGAGCACGATGCCGATGAGGAAGGCGTTGCCGAAATCGGCAGGCGCGTGGCTGTGCCCGTGGCCAGGCTCGTGCTGGTGGCTGTGCGAGTGACCGGCGCCCATGGGAGCTACTGGTAGACGCAGGCGTCGAGCGCGTCACGCCCGACCACGCCGATCCGGGCTGAGATGGTGTTGCCGTGGCGGCGCAGCCAGCCCGAGGGATTGACCACCGACCGCTCCTTGGGAAGCGGCAGCGCCGCCGCCATCCGCGCCGCTTCCAGCGCCGATAGGTCGGCTGCGGACTTGCCGAAATAGCGCTGTGCGCCGGCCTCGGCGCCATAGGTGCCGATCCCGGTCTCGGCGACGTTGAGATAGACCTCCATGATCCGACGCTTGCCCCAGATCTGTTCGATCAGCAGCGTGAACCAGGCCTCCGCCGCCTTGCGGGCATAGCCACCGCCCTGCCACAGGAAGACGTTCTTGGCGGTCTGCTGGCTGATGGTCGAGCCACCGCGGATCCGGCCTCCTTCGGCATTCCTGCGGATCGCGGTCTCGATCGCCTCGCGGTCGAAGCCGTCGTGACTGCAGAACTTGCCGTCCTCCGCCGCGATCACCGCGCGAACCAGATCGCGGTCGATGTCCGCCAGCGGCTCCCAATCCTTGGTGATCCCGTTCTCGTCCATCAGCATCGTTGCGGTGACGGGCACGGGGACGAATTTAAACAGTATCACCAGCGCCAGGCTCAGCGCGACGAAGCCGATGATCAGCTTGACCAGGAATGCGGCGATGCGGCCTATCATTGCGCCCGGTTAGGGTCGTGCGCCCCTGCGCGCAACCGCGTTGATTGTCCGATGTCGAACTCTACCCTATAGCGCCGCGCTCGCGAACCGGTCGATAGGATGCAGGGTATGAAGAGCAGCGGCAACACCATTCTGGTCACCGGCGGGGGCAGCGGCATCGGCCGCGAATATGCGCGGCGTTGGCACGATGCCGGCAACACGGTCATCGTCGCCGGGCGCACGCTCTCCAGCCTGGCGGAAACCGCGAAGGGCCGCGAGAACATCCATCCTGTCGAATTCGACGTCGCCGATGCCCAAGGCGTCGCGGCATTCGCGACGGGGCTGTGCGAGCGGTTCCCGGGGCTCAACGTCGTGGTGAACAACGCCGGGATCATGCCGTTCGAGACTATCGAAGCGCCGCGCGATCTGGACGATGCGGAGCGGGTGGTGGAAACCAATCTGCTCGGCCCGATCCGGCTCATCGACGCTTTCATCGAGCAGTTGAAAACGGCCGAGGATGCCGCCTTGATCAACGTCTCTTCCGGCCTGGCTTTCGTCCCCCTGCCCAAGGCGGCGAGCTATTCGGCAAGCAAGGCGGCGCTGCATTCCTACACTCTGTCGCTGAGGAAGCGGCTCGAAGGGCTGGTCGAGGTGATCGAGCTGATCCCGCCCGGCGTCCAGACCGAACTCACGCCTGGACAGTCGCAGCTGGAAGGATATCTGCCGCTGGACGATTTTGTCACGGAATCGATGGCGCTGCTGGCGCAGAAGTCGACGCCGAGCGAGATCTGCGTCGAGGCGGTGAGGGCGTTCCGCAATTCCGAAGCGAACGGCAATCAGCAGGAACTGCTCGATATGCTTGGCGCGCGCTGACACATCCGGACCGAACGAAGAGCAGGCTAAACGAAAAGGCAGCGCATCACCGGGATGCGCTGCCTTTATCGTGTTTGCAGTGGCCGAGACCCGTCAGGCGGCGATCGGTATCAGCCTCTCGCCGGCGATCGCCTTCATCGCCTTCTGCAGCTTCTCGAAAGCGCGCACCTCGATCTGGCGGATACGTTCGCGGCTGACGTCGTAGACCTTGCTCAATTCCTCGAGCGTCTGCGGATTGTCGGTCAGCCGCCGCTCGGTGAGGATGTGCTTCTCGCGGTCGTTGAGGCTGTCCATCGCCTCGACCAGCATCTCGTGACGCACGGTCTTTTCCTCGACCTCGGCGACCGTCTCGTCCTGGAGCGGACGATCGTCGGTCAGCCAGTCCATCCATTCGCCCGAACCGTCTTCGCCATTGCGCATCGGCGTGTTGAGCGAGCCGTCGCCGCCCATCATCATCCGGCGGTTCATGTTGACCACCTCCTGCTCGGGGACGCCGAGCGTGGTGGCGATCTTGGTCACGTCCTCGGGATGGAGATCGCTGTCCTCATAGGCCTCGAGCTGCTTTTTCATCCGCCGCAGGTTGAAGAACAGCTTCTTCTGCGCGGCAGTGGTGCCCATCTTGACCAGGCTCCAGCTGCGCAGGATGAATTCCTGGATCGACGCCTTGATCCACCACATCGCATAGGTGGCGAGCCGAAAGCCGCGATCGGCCTCGAATTTCTTGACGCCCTGCATCAGCCCGACATTGCCTTCGGAAATAAGATCCGAAACGGGCAGGCCGTAGCCGCGATAGCCCATTGCGATCTTGGCCACGAGCCGCAGATGCGAAGTGACGAGCTGCGCCGCGGCGTCCGAATCCTCGTGCTCCTCATAGCGCTTGGCGAGCATGTATTCCTGCTCGGCCGTCAGCACGGGGAACTTCTTGATTTCGGAGAGGTAGCGGTTGAGGCTCTGCTCGCCGCCGAGCGCCGGGACGCTCAATGATTTGGAATTGCTCACGATTACCCTGACCTTTCTAGCGTCAGCCTCCATGCGCCAGACCCCTGCCGGGCATCTGGCCGTTCGGGCCACTGGTTCACTTATAGACTAAGGACGCGCGCCTGAAAGCGCCTTTCATCGATTTCAACGAGCGGTTTCGTCGATCAGTTCCCGCATGTCCCGGGGCAATTCGGCTGTGAATTGCACCGTCTCGCCGGTCGCGGGATGGATGAAGCCGAGCTCCGCGGCATGGAGCGCCTGGCGTTGGAAACCGATCTCGGAAAGCAGGTCTCGCAGCGCCTTCGGCGTGCGTCCGTAGATTGGATCTCCCAATAGCGGATGGCCGATTGACATAAGGTGAACCCGGACCTGGTGCGTGCGCCCGGTCTCCAGCCGGCATTCGATCAACGTTGCGTGATCGAGGCGCCGAATCGACCGGTAATGGGTGACCGCGTGTTTGCCGCGCTCGGCGTCCTCCTGCAGCACCGCCATCTTCTTGCGGTCGCGATCCGAACGGCCGAGCCGGGCCTCGATCCGCCCCGCTGGCGGGTTGGGGTGTCCGGCGCAGACCGCCAGATAGCGCCGATGGACGGAATGCTCGGAGAATTGCGCCGCCAGGCTCTCGTGCGAGGCATCGGTCTTGGCGACCACGATCAGGCCCGAGGTGTCCTTGTCGATCCGGTGGACGATTCCGGGGCGCGCCACGCCGTTGATCCCCGAGAGCCGTCCGGCGCAGTGGAACAGCAGCGCGTTGACCAGCGTCCCGTCGCGATTGCCCGCGGCGGGGTGGACCACCATCCCCGCAGGCTTGTCGACCACGATCAGGTGCTCGTCCTCGAACGCAACTCTCAGCGGGATATCCTGCGGCGCGACATCGAGCGGCTTGGCGGGCGGCAGCGCGATCGCGAATGGCGTTCCCGCGGCGATCTTGCCCGAGGGCTCGCGCACGACCGCGCCCGCGACGCTGACCGCGCCATCGGCGATCAGCCGCTTGACCCTCTCGCGCGACAGCCCGGCCGCGCCGGCCAGCGCCTTATCGAGCCGCTCGGGCCGTTCGATCGTCCCGGTGATGATTTCCTTGGCGCTCATGGTACAGAGCCATGGGTGATGACCCTGCAAGTGACAAGCGAGCTGTTCGATGCGCTGTTGGCCGAAGCCGCGGCGGCACGCCCGCGAGAATGCTGCGGCCTGCTGTTAGGCGAGGCGGGAGAGCGGCGGATCGATGCCTTCACCGCGGCGACGAACGTCCACCCGCAGCCCGAAACCCATTTCGAGATCGATCCCCAGACGCTGATCGATGCGCATCGCGCCATGCGCTCGGGCGGACCTGAATTGGTGGGCTATTACCATTCGCACCCGGTCGGCCAGGCGCGTCCTTCCGCCACCGACACCGCCATGGCCGCTGGAGACGGGATGATCTGGGCGATCGTCGCCGGCGACACGGTAACTTTCTGGCGCTCCGGCAATGCGGGCTTCAGCGCGCTTCCCTATCGCCTGGTCTCTCGCTAATGCACGGGCCTGGCTTTAGAACTTTGGAAACCATGTCCGAAAACTCATCCGTCGACCTTGCCGCGCTGCTGTGTTCGCGTCTGTGCCACGACCTGCTTTCGCCGGTCGGAGCGCTGAGCAACGGGCTCGAGCTGCTCGCCACCGAAACCGATCCGGCGATGCGCCAGAACTGCATGGAGCTGCTCGAGCAGAGCGCGCTGGTCAGCACCAACAAGCTCAAGTTCTTCCGCCTGGCCTTCGGCGCCGCGGGCGGTTTCGGCGACCGGGTCCCGGTCGAGGAGACCCGCAAGCTGATCGACGCGCTGGTGGCGGACAAGGGCCGGATCGAGGTCAATTGGTCGCTCTCGCAGTCCAATCTGCCCAAGCCTGCGGTCAAGGTGATGCTCAACTTCGCGCAGATCGCGGTCGATTCGCTGGTTCGCGGCGGCACGCTCGAGATCGGCGCCGAACTGCGCGACGGCGCGACCGAGATCGTGCTGCGCGCCAGCGGGCCGCGGATCGCATTCGACGAGGTGCTGGGGCTCGCGCTCGAAGGCCGGCTCGACCCCGGGGAACTGTCGAGCCGCACCGCGCCCGCGCACATGATCTACCTGCTCGCCAAGCAATGCGGCGGCGGGCTGCAATTCGCGCGCAGCGAGGATGCGCTCGTGCTCGGCGCGGTCCTGCCCGAGCCCGAGGGCATGATCGGGTGAGCGAAACCGGATCGGAATTCGGAACGGTCGGAGCGAAACTGCCGGTCAGCAAGGACGAGCTGGTCGATCGCGAGGTGCTGTCGCCCAATCACGACGAACGCGAATTGCCGATCTCGATGGTGGTGATCCACTACACCGAGATGGAAGACAAGGGCTTCGCGATCGAGCGATTGTGCGATCCCGAGGCGAAGGTCTCGGCCAATTACCTGATCGGCGCCCAGGGCGAGGTCGTCCGGCTGGTGCCCGAGGAAAAGCGCGCCTGGCATGCGGGCGTCTCCTTCTGGCGCGGGATCAAGGACGTCAACTCCGCCAGCATCGGCATCGAACTCGATCATCCCGGCCACAAATACGGCTACCGCCCCTTTCCTGATGCGCAGTTCGAGGCGCTGGTCCCGCTGGTGGCGCGGATGGTGAAGCAATACGACATCCCGCGCGCCAATGTGGTCGGCCATTCCGACGTCGCCCCGGCGCGCAAGATCGATCCGGGCGAACTGTTTCCCTGGGACCGGCTGGCCGAATACGGTCTGTGCCTCCCGCGCCCGGAAAAGCTCGAGCGCGGCGATCCTTTCGACAACGACGCCTCCTTCTACCTCGCGCTCGAACGGTTCGGCTACGACATCACCGATGGCCACAAGGCGGTCGAGGCCTTCCAGCGCCGCTGGCGGCCCGAGCGGATCGACGGCGCAATCGACGGCGAGCTGCGCGCGATCCTGTTCCACTTGCTGCTGGACAGGGACCAGGGACGCACGCGTTAGGTAGGAGGCAATATTGCGAGAACTGGTTTTCGGCTTGTTGGGACTTCTAGCGTGTGTGGCTGTCGATGCGCGTGCGCAGGAAGCGCGCGGCCCTGTACCAAGAGAAATCGAAACGTGGGCAATGAAAATCCAGGAGGATTATCCTGTCTCTGCGCTAACTAACAGTGAAGAGGGCACCGTCGCGATGGAATTGGAAATCGACGAAGCTGGGAGCGTTCGTAACTGTGAGGTTACCGAGTCCAGCCGATCATTCGCGCTGGACGAGGCTGCGTGTCGCGGGATGATGCAATATGCGCAGTACGAACCCGCGGTTGACAGTGAAGGTAATCCCCAAGCTGCAACGACGGTCCAGGCCATACGCTACGTTTTGCCGGATCTGGCGATGAGGCACAGGCACCCAGTTCCGATCGACGAAGCGATCTGGCGGCCGACCGCTTTCGACGCTTCATTCGACCGAGCTCTTCGCAGAAGCGGGGCTGACTTTGCGAGCTTTCAACTCGTGATCGATGAGGACGGAAAACCGGTTGGATGCGGCATCAATCACTCGACCGGCAATGCCGCGCTCGACCGAAGAGGCTGCGAAGACTTGCTGCGCCTTGCAAAATTCGAACCGGCCGCCTTGCTCGATGGCACGCCTATTCCGGGGTCCTACTGGGTAAGTCACGCGGCCCAAGAAGCCCCATAGGATAGCAAGGGACCGCTTGGCAGCGCGTTCATCGGCGTCTATCTGCTCCTTCGCCAGGGGGCCGGGCAGCCGCGTCGGGAAGCGATTTCCGCCGAGGAAAGTCCGGGCTCCACGAAGAAAGGGTGGCGGGTAACGCCCGCCCGGTCCGCACCTTCGGGTGTGCGCCGAGGGACAGTGCCACAGAGAGCATACCGCCGATGGCCCGCGCTCCTTCGGGAGCGCATCGGGCACAGGCAAGGGTGAAAGGGTGCGGTAAGAGCGCACCGGGGCGCACGGCAACGTGGTCCGCATGGTAAACCCCACCCGGAGCAAGGCCGAATAGGGGTCGCGCGCCCGGCTTCCGCAAGGACCGGGCAGGGGTGCTTTGCCCCGAGCGACCCGGGTTGGCTGCTCGAGCCGCGTGGCGACACGCGGCCCAGATGAATGGCTGCCCCTGCGGCGCAGGTCCTTCGGGATACCGGTTGCAGGACAGAACCCGGCTTACAGGCCCCCTGGCATCATCTTTTCGGCCCGCGAGAGGGCCTCAGCCGAAGATCGCAACCGATTGCAGCCCGTCCATGACCTGGCGGCCATCGGCGTTCCACAGCCGCAGCCGTTCGCTCGAATAGCCCGCTGCGGCGTGCTGGCTGGCGTTCTCGGAGAGCCACCAGCCGTCTCGCGTCTGTGGCTCGGTGCCGAGCAGGTTGAACGACCAGTTGATCGAGCTGAGCGGACCCGGCCGCGCCATGGCGCGCATCGCGCCGGGCGGCAGCACGTCGCCGAGCAGGACCAGCTCGCTCATCGGGTCGAGCCCGGTCGGCGGCTTGAGCCGCGCCCAGCGGCGCACCACCGGATCGCCGGGACCGCGCTGGTCCTGCGCGCGGCGCAGCTCGAAATTGTTCTGCAGGAAGGCAGGGCCCTGATTGCCCATCACATCCTCGGCCTGGCCGGGCGGACCGGGCCAGTCGGCGAGCGCGGCCGCATCGTGGCTGGCGTTGGTCTCGCGCTCGGCGCCGAACAGGAAGAAGGCGGTCAGCGTGCATTGCCCCTGGCACCAGATTTCGCTGCGCACCTGGGTGACATTGCGCCCCTGGCGGACGATCTCGCGGCGCAGCTCGGCGGTCTCGTCCACCGGCGCGACGAAGGCGATCTGGCCCGCACACAGCGGCGGCAGGTCGGGGAAGGCGCGGATCGCTGCAGTGTAGGCGATCAGCGCAGAGGCGCCGCCATAGAGCGTGCGGCCCTGTTGCCATTCGTCGAAGCTTCCGAAGCGCACCTCGCCCCCGGCGGCGGTGATCGGATCGAGCAGTTCCTGGATAGCCATGGAAGAGGGACATAGCCGCCTTCGCGGCGAGGTCCAGACTGACGTAACGGAAGGGTGCCAGCGATGAGAGGTTGGAAGCGCATTGCCATGCGCGCCCGGTTTCGCTAATGCGCCGCTTCGCCACCGTCACCTGACGGCAGGAACCCCAAGGCCCGATGGCGGAGTGGTTACGTAGAGGACTGCAAATCCTCGCACGCCGGTTCGATTCCGGCTCGGGCCTCCACTCCCTTCTTTCCACTTGCGACGATTGGCTCGTGAAAGCGGGCGGTTGGCTCCGCTGACCGCTTTCCATCGCGCGAGCGCTTCGCTAGCCTTGGACCATGCCTGCGTCCGACCTCATCGCTTCCAGCGCGATCGCTGCGGTGGTGAGCGATCCGCGCCAGGCCGACAATCCCATCGTCGCCTGCAACGATGCCTTCGTGGCGCTCACCGGCTACAGCCGCGACGAAATCCTCGGCAGCAATTGCCGCTTCATGGCGGGCCCCGACACCGAACCCTGGCTGACCGAGACGCTGCGCACCGGCATCCGGATGCAGCGCCCGACGATGGTCGAGATCCTCAACTACAAGAAGGACGGCACGCCCTTCCGCAATGCGGTCATGGTCGCGCCGATCTTCGATTCTACCGGCGCGCTCGAGTATTTCCTCGGCTCGCAGGTCGAGATCGCCGCTTCCCCGGCGAACACCAGCGACGATCGCCGCCGCCGCGCGCACCGCCGGGTGGCCGATCTGAGCCCGCGCCAGCGCCAGATCCTCATCGAACTTGCCCGTGGCAAGCTCAACAAGCAGATCGCGCACGAGCTTGGACTGAGCGAGCGAACGGTCAAGATGCACCGCGCCGCCCTGTTCCGCGGGCTCGAGGTCAGGACCACCGCGGACGCGATCCGGATCGCGATCGAGGCGGGTTACTGACCTCGTCGCTCGCACCTTGGCAGGGCGATCGCTACGGCGCGCACAACCAGCCAGTCTCGGCCCGATAGCGGCCTCGCCCCAGGCCGCAACCTGTCCTCAAGGTCAGGTTGAGACGCGCCCGCCGCCGCCCAATCTCGTGTGGGCCGCATCCATCGCGGCCGAACATTGGCAATCCCCTCGAAAGGATACCCCCCATGAAGCGCATCACTTCCATCGCCGCCGTCCTGTTGCTCGGCACGGCCGCTCCGGCCTTCGCCGACCACCATGGCTCCGCCGCGCATCAGAACGAGCAGACCATCGCCGAAGTGGCGACCGCCTCGCCGCAGCACACCACGCTGATCGCCGCGGTCGAGGCCGCCGGTCTGGCTGGCGCGCTCGCCGGCGACGGCCCGCTGACGGTCTTCGCGCCCACCGACCAGGCTTTCGCCAAGCTGCCCGACGGCACCGTCGACACGCTGCTCCAGCCCGAGAACCGGGCGCAGCTCCGGGGCGTGCTGACCTACCATGTGATCCCCGGCGAGACGAATGCCGAGGCGCTGGTAGCGGCGATCGCCGGCGCGGGCGAGGAAGGCTACACGCTGACCACGCTCAACGGCGCCACGCTGACCGCGATGCTGGTGGGCGAGAACGTGGTCTTGCGCGACACCGCGGGCAACACCGCCACCGTCACCCAGACCGATATCGGCGCTTCGAACGGGGTTGTTCACGTCATCGACGGCGTGCTCCTGCCCTAAGCTGTCCTCCACGCGAGGCGAGAGGGAAGGGCGCTCCAACCCCCGGCGTCCTTCCCTTTTTCATGGCCGCGCGGCAATTGCGGGGCCGGCCGAGCACGGGCGTTTGGGGAGAGCAATCCGCCGCCGCGCGCAAACAGGCATTGCGACCCGCCGCCAGTGCGACTAAGGCGCGCGCTCTGTGCCGCTTTAGCTCAGTTGGTAGAGCACATCATTCGTAATGATGGGGTCAGGTGTTCGAGTCACCTAAGCGGCACCACCACTTCTGTACAGAATCGCCGACACTCCAGCGGAGAGCCTGTTCGGCGAGCGCGCTCACGGTGGATCGCTGCGGTGCGGGAGAGTGCCTGCCCTGCTTCCCGTGACAGCGTCGACGTCTCCAGCGGGAAGCCCTGTCCGCGCCGGAGTTCGGGCGCCGGAAGTTGAGAGCGAGCCCGAGTAGCGCTTCGAGTGAGCGCCGGTACCGGCTTCCGAGCGCCCCTTCTTCGCATCGGCTGAGCAAGCTGCGAAGTGGCGGGGTCTAGCGGACGGGTATCCGCCGGACCATCGCGATGGCATCTTCGAAGTCGAGCCGGTGCACGGGCTGCCCCGTCTCGTCCTCGACGGCCAGCCGGTAGGTCAGCCTGATCTCTCTATCCCGCGCATCGTGAGCGATTATCGCCCGCGCTTCCTCAAGCGTCACGGCGGCAACGGCCTGAAGGCAGGAGAGGTCTCGCCCCTCCAGATCGAGAAGCACATCGTCGCCATCGCGCAGGTGAAAGAAATAACGGGGCATGGGCGGTCCGGCATAACGGGGCGAAAGGACGAAAATTATCTGGCACCGAAGCTAAAACCCGCGCGACGATGAACCCCGTTAGCATATGCGAGCCGGGAAACATATGTTGTTTTCGAACGGCCATCGAATGTTTGATACATTCTCGATGCTTTCTGTTATCATTGCTCTACCGTTGGATCGCATCAGGGCTCTGGCGGCTGAGAGTAGCGACGTGCTCCCGCCCAGCAGCAACGGGACACTTCATGACCTCTACAAACCACCCTCTCGAATTGCTCGTGCGCAATCTGGAATTGCGCGCCCGGCTCTCGCCGGAGGATCGCGACGCCATTCTTGCGCTGCCCTATACGGTGCGCACGCTCAATCACCTGGCCTACACGGTGCGCGAAGGGGATCCGCCGCGGGAATGTGCAGTTCTGCTGTCAGGTTTCGCCTATCGCCAGAAGATTACCGGAGACGGCGCCAGGCAGATCATCGCGCTGCACCTGCCGGGCGATGCGCTCGATTTCCAGAACCTGTATCTCAAGGTCTCCGATCACAGCGTCCAGATGTTGACGCGGGGCGACGTGGCCACGGTGCAGCGGGCCGAGCTGCAGGAACTGGCACAGGCCCGGCCAGCCGTCGGTCACGCAATTCTGATCAAGACGCTGGTGGAAGCATCTATCTTCCGCGAGTGGGTGCTCAATGTCGGCCGGCGCAAGGCGCGCGAGCGCATGGCGCATGTGCTTTGCGAACTCGGCTCGCGGATGGATGCGCTCGGGATGGCCGATGAGCACGGCTACGAATTGCCGATGACGCAGGAGGAACTCGCCGACACGCTCGGGCTCACCCCTGTCCACGTCAACCGCACTCTGAAGCTGCTCGAGGCCGAGGGGCTGATCACGCGAAACCGGCGCAGCATAGCCTTCCCCGATTGGGAGAAAATTCGGGAGGTCGCAGATTTCAACGACCGGTATCTGCACCTCGATATGCAGGTGCCGGCGCCTTTCTGACCCGGACAGCGTCGATCCTGGGCACCCAAGAGGGTCAACCCGCGTTCATTCTCCCGTGCTATAAGTGGTTTACAGCATTGGGCTGACCAGATCGATTGGTGGAGAGTTCGGTTCGCGCTTCCATCGGGGAGGGCGATAGTGCCGAGATTCTTTTTCCACCTTCGCGCCGGCTCCGATGAAGTCCTGGATTCCGAAGGCCGTCTCTTGCCGGCAGACGCGCTCGCAGACGCGGCGCTGCTCGAGGCGCGCGACTGCATTGCGGGCGACGTAATGACGGGCAGGCTCGATCTGCATTCACGCATCGACGTGCACGACGCGGCAGGCGAGCTGGTGCATTCGCTCGGTTTCGCCGACGCGGTGGAAATGGTCCCTGCGCGGTAGGATTTGCGGCCGGCCGGTTGCCATGGCCGTCCAAAGGCGAAGCCGGACCGGCTTGCCTAACCTTCTATACGGAAAATCCGACTGCTTTCAGTAAGATGGGCATCTCTCAACGAGCCATCGAGGAAAGCGGAGATGGAAGTGCAACGCTTGTTTCCCAGCGCCCTGGTGGCCTGTATCCGGGATGGTCGACCGCCCGAACCGCATGAGCTGGCGGGGCTAAGCGACAGGTTCCGAGCGGAAGCTGTCTACTTCTGGGCCGCCGATCGCGGCGACCTCGCCGACCGGTTCGCATCCGTCGCTCTGTCGGGTGGCCGAAAGGATGTCGAAGCAATAATTTGCAATGCGCCGAACGACTTGGAGCAGGCTCGATAACAATTTTTATGGAGCGCGCCTGTCCGGATCAATATCGCATTGTCCGGTGCTGGTGAGTTCGAAACTGCTCCCGCCTTAGCAACGGGAGAGTCACTTGAGCGCTCGACATCCGCTGGACCTGATGGTCCGCAGCCTGTGTTTGCGAGTTCCCCTGTCCAGCGCGAGCCGTGAGGCGGTTATGGCGCTGCCTCACACGATCCGATCGCTTGATCCCTCGGCCTATCTGGTGCGCGAGGGAGAAGTTCCCTCGCAGTGCGGGGTTTTGGTGTCGGGCTTCGCTTATCGGCAAAAAACCACCGGAACCGGAAGCCGGCAGATCGTCGCCCTGCATATGCCGGGGGACGCGGTCGATTTTCAGCACCTGTTTCTGAATGTCGCGGATCACAGCGTGCAGATGCTCACTGCGGGCAAAGTCGCCTTCGTCCCGCGGAGCTCGCTGCAGAGCCTGGCGCGGTCGAACGCCGAAGTCGCCGAAGCGATCTTCACGAAAATTCTGGTGGAATCATCGATCTTTCGGGAATGGGTCCTCAATGTGGGCCGCCGCAAGGCGCGGGAGCGTATCGCGCATATCCTGTGCGAACTGGGCGCGCGGCTCGAAGCCTTGGGCCTGGCGGGCGAGTATGGCTACGAACTGCCGATGACGCAGGAGCAACTCGGCGACGCGGTCGGGCTGACCCCGGTGCATGTGAACCGGACGCTGAAGGCGCTGGTGGGGGAAGGTCTGATCGATCGCTGCAACCGCAGCATCCGCTTCCCGAACTGGCAGAATATCCGCGACCTGGCCGGCTTCAACGAACGTTACCTGCACAATGTTTCGCAATCGCCGAGCTAGTATATCAAGGCGGACCTTCCGGAACTGCGCCCGTCCGGTGGGTCGCGGCCCTGATACCGGGCGGGGCCATTGCACTTCGATGGGCGTACGCAATAGACGGAAAGTCTCCGGGCAACTCACCAACCGTGCAGGCATCGCTCCGGGCGAAAACATCGTCATCTATGTTAGGTTCTTACCTATGTCGTAGATGCCTGCGGCTCGCGGCTCCATTTGACTACTCGGTAGGTGGGCTACCAAGGGGCGCAAATCATGACATATTCGAATTCCGTAAGTGAACTCGCCGAACAAGTCGCGTTGCAGCCCGAGCGTCGCCGGCTGAGAGGTGCGAGCCTCGCGGACGTCAGAGACCGGCTCGTGATGCAGGAGGCGAACTGATCATGCTCTCCTCCATCGCCGCGACTTTCCTCATCGCTCTCGCCTCCGCTGCGGCTTCCTACTTGCTCGCGGAATGGCTGGCAGCCGTTTTGATCGGATCCGCCCGTCATGAACGCGGCGAACGGGTGTTTAGTCCGCTGGGCCTTCGGCACGATCTGGAACAATGGCCGGGCGTGATATCCTGTTCGGACGGAACGGGGCCGGAAGATTATCGCAGCTGAGACAGCCGGCGGCCCCCGGATTACTGGCGCAGTTCTACGGCCTCATCGAAGCGAACGCTTCCGACCGGGTTGCGCTGCTCGTCCACGATTTCGATCCGGTGGTGAGCAACGAAGTGACCGCGCAGCACCGTGTCGGCGGCCAGCGCGCGCGCTTCTTTCACCGCGCGGGCCCTGGCGGCCGTGACATCGGCCAGTTCGGCACCCTCGTCGTCCATCGTGATGTCGTCGTTATAGACGTTGAAATAGTAGTGCGGCATGGCTCAAAAAACGGCGGATTGCGAAAATGGTTGCAGCCGGCGACATAGGTTAAGCAAATTTCGCTTCTGCGCCCTGTGCGCGGTTGTCCGGCGTCCGGCATCGCCAGCCGGTTCTCCCGTCAGGCAGCCGCTATTCGTCCGAGGTTGCCACCGGAGTGTCGCGATGCGGGGCTTCGTAGGTCGCCCAGTCGCCTTTGCCGGGAGAAACGGGCGGCTTGCCCGCCGGGCTTTCGCAGCGATCGCCATCCTTCAGTCGCACCCGGTGCAAATGGACCTTGGCGACCATGTTCGCCGAGATCGGGGCGGTGATGAACAGGAAGATCGAGACGAGCAGTTCCTGCGCCGACCAGACATCCTGCGTGAGCTGGAAATAGGAGACCGAGCCGAGCAGAATGCCGCCCAGGCCCAGCGTCGTCGCCTTGGTCGGGCCGTGCAGCCGCTCCATCAGCGTGGGCAGGCGCACCAGCCCCCAGCTGCCGATCAGCGCGAAACTCGCGCCCAGCACGATCAGCACGCTGGTGAGGATTTCGGCGAGAAGACCGGGCTGGATCATTCGATGATGTCCCCCCGCAACAGGAACTTGCAATAGGCGACGGTGCCGATGAAGCCGACCATCGCCAGCAGCAGCGCCGCCTCGAAGGAGACCGCGTCGTTGGTGGCGATGCCGGTCAGCACGATCAGGGCGATGGCGTTGATAACCATGGTGTCGAGTGCAAGGATGCGGTCGCCCACCGTGGGGCCGCGCAGCAGCCGCCACAGGTTGAATGCGAACGCCACGATGAGGCAGGCGAAGCCGAAGATGACAGCATAGCCGATCATGCGAACACCTTTTTCAGACGTTCTTCGTAACGCTGCTTGATCCGCGCGATCTCCGCTTCGGGATCGGCGGCATCGAGCGCGTGCACGAGCAGATATTTCCCGCAGGCGGAGACATCGGCGGACACCGTACCGGGGGTGAGGCTGATCGTGCCGGCGAAGACGGTAATGGCCTCGGGCGTGTCGAGCTCGAGCGGGATCGCCAGCCATTGCGGGTGCAGGTCGCGGTTGCGCCGGAACAGGATGATGGCGGCGACTTCGAAATTGGCGACGATCACATCCCACAGCACCAGCAGGACATAGGGAATTCCATAGCGGAACCGGACATCGGGCCGCCGCGGCCAGAACGGCGCGGTGAACAGCGGCAGCAGCACGCCGATGATAACGCCGATCAGCAGCGCGCCGAAGGACAGGCTGTTGGCCATCAGCAGCCACACCAGCGCGAGCAGCACGGAAAGGCCGGGGTGGGGGATCACGCGCCGCATCTCATCCTTCTCCCAGGACTGCGCGGGCGGTCGCGGCTGCGTCGAGTACCTGCGCGGCGGCGGCCGAGCCATAGGCGGTTGCCGGCCCCGCAGCGGCTGCCAGCGCCGCCACCAGCAGCAGCGCGATCGCAGGCGCCGCCATGTCGGAGCGTGACACATGGACAGGCTCGGCGCCGTCCGAAACGGGGCCTTCCTTCCAGAAGATCGCGCTGCCCGCACGGGCGAAGCCGATCACCCCGGCCAGCGTGGTAAGCAGGATGGCCGCCCAGGCCCAGCCCCAGCCCGCGGTGTCGGCGACCGATTCCATGATCAGCAGCTTGCCGATGAAGCCCGACAGCGGCGGCAGCCCGACGGTCGCGATCGCCGCCACCAGGAACAGGAGGCCGACCGACTGCCGCTGACAGAATGCCGGGCCCGAGCTGACAGTGTCGCTGAAGCTGGCGCGGCGGCGGGCAACGACATCGGCGATCAGGAACAGTGCGGCGCCGGCCAGCGTCGAGTGGACCAGATAGTAAAGCGCCGCGCCCAGCGTATCGACCTGCCAGGCGGCGACGGCGATCAGCAAGGTGCCGGTCGAGCCGATGATCGCGTAGGCGGCCTGTTCGGAGAGGCGGCGGGCGACGAACACGCCGGCGAAGCCGACCACGGCGGTCAGGATCGCGGCGGGCAGCAGATAGGGTGCCGGGGCCCAGGCCGCCGATCCGGCGTCGTCGCCCAGCACCTGCGGCACCACCCGGATCAGCGAGTAGACCCCGACCTTGGTCATGATCGCAAACAGCGCCGCAACCGCCGGGGTGGCGACGGCGTAGGTGCGCGGCAGCCAGAGATGCAGCGGGACCAGCGCCGCCTTGAGCGCGAAGACGCTCGCCAGCAGCAGTGCGGCCACGCGCAGCAGCCATTGGTCGTCGGGACCGATCGCGGCGATGCGCAGCCCCATCTGCGCCATGTTGAGCGTGCCGGTCAGCGAATAGAGCAGCCCCAGCGCGATCAGGAACAGCGAAGAGCCGATGATGTTGACCACCACATATTGCACCCCCGCCTTGAGCCGCGCGGAACCTTGCCCGTGGACCATCAACCCGTAGGAGGCGATCAGCAGTACCTCGAAGAACACGAACAGGTTGAACAGATCGCCGGTCAGGAAGGCGCCGTTGAGGCCGAGCAGCTGGAACTGGAGCAGCGGATGGAAATGCCAGCCGTCGCGGTCGGCGCCGGTCAGCACCGCGTGGAGCAGCGCGAGCAGCGCCAGCACGGCGGCCAGCACCAGCATGATCGCGGCGAGCCGGTCGGTAACCAGCAAGATACCGAAGGGGGCTTCCCAGCCGCCCAATTCGTAGGTCCTGATCACCCCGTCGCCCGCCTGCACCATCAGCGCGAGCGCGGCTGCCAGCATGGCGAAACACGACACGAAGGAAATCGCGATGCCGAGCCGTCGCCGTCGCCGCATCACCAGCAATGCCAGCGGCGCTGCCAGCGCGGGGATCACGATCGGCGCGATGGCAAGGTGAGGGGCGAGATCGAGCGCGAGGTTCACGAGGCTTCGTCCTCCGGCTCGTCTGACGGCGTCCCATCGACCTGATCGCTACCCGTTTCGAGGAAGCTGCGCAGCATCAGGATCACCGCCAGCGCGGTCATCCCGAAGGTGATGACGATCGCGGTCAGCACCAGCGCCTGCGGCAGCGGATCGGCGTATTCGCTCACCGACTTCGACCAAATCGGAGCTCGGCCGACGACCAGCCGGCCCGAAGCGAACAGGAACAGGTTCACCGCATAGGAAAACAGCGTCAGCCCGAGCACGACCTGAAAGGTGCGGCCGCGCAGCGAGAGATAGATGCCGCCGGCGACCAGCACGCCGATCGCGCTCGCGACGAGGAATTCGAGACTGATCACGCCTCGGTCTCCCGCAGTTCCGCCTCATGGGCGGCGTGCGCGCGGGCGGCGCGCTTGGCGATGTGGCTGAGCTGGGCCAGCGCCAGCATGACCGCGCCCAGCACCACCGAGAACACGCCGAGATCGAACAGCAGCGCGGTCGCGAGCTCGAACTCGCCCACCAGCGGCAGCGTGAAATAGTCGAAGGCGGTGGACAGGAAATTGGCGCCGAAGAGCAGGGATCCGAGGCCGGTGAACACCGCGATGAGCACGCCGAAGCCGATCAGGATATGTTCGCCGATCCGGCGGCGCGAATCGGTCCAGTCGAACCCCGAAGCGAGATATTGCAGCAGGAAGGCGATCGCCACGATCAGCCCGGCGATGAAGCCGCCGCCCGGCTCGTTGTGGCCGCGCAGGAAGATGAAGATCCCCGCCACCAGCACCAGCGGCAAGAGGATACGGGTGGACATGACGAACATCACCGGATGGCTTTCGGGCGAATGCGGCATGTCTTCCTGCCACGAGCGCAGCCGCGCGCCCGCCGCGCCGCGCGAAGTGGTGTCGAGCAGCGCATAGATGACGATGCCCGCGATCCCGAGGACGATGATCTCGCCCATCGTGTCGAAGGCGCGGAAATCGACCAGCGTCACATTGACGACATTGGTCCCGCCTCCGCCGCTGTAGCTGTTGTCGAGGTGGAAGGAGGAGATCGGATCGTTGGGGTTGCGCGTCAGCATGGCCCAGGCCGCGCCGCCGACCCCGAGCCCGCCCAGCGCCGCAAGGACGCCGTCGCGCATCCGTCTGGTCGGACTGGAGAGCAGCCGGGGCAGCTTGGGGAGAAGGTTGAGCGAGAGCAGGAGCAGGAGGATCGTCACGACCTCGACCGAGATCTGCGTCAGCGCGAGATCGGGGGCGGAGAAGTGGACGAAGGCCAGCGCGATGACGAGGCCGATCACGCTGATATAGATAAGCGCGCGGAACCGCTGGCGTTCCTCCACCAGCACCGCGATCGTCGCCGCGACCAGCAGCAGCCAGGCCACGATCGCGACTGGCGGCGCGGGCAGCAGTTCGCGCGGGCCGGTCAGTCCGCCGCCGCTGCCGGTGCCTTCGACGACCAGCAGCACGACCACCGCGAACACGGCGAACACCATTCGCTGCAGCGAGGGGCGGTGTACCGCCACCACCGCCTTGCGTACCGTCAGATCGGCGACGCACATCGCGCGCTCGAACAGCGCCTTGGCATCGGCGTGGCGCATGGCGGCGTAGCGCCGAAGCACCGCGGCATGGCGCCACAGCAGCAGAACGCCGACGAGAATGGCGAGCGCGCTCATCCCCAGCGCGAGATTGAAGCCGTGCCAGAGCGATAGTTCGAGCTCGGGCGCGGGTGCGCCGGTGACCGCGCCCGCAACCGACGAAACCACCGTCCCTGCCAGCAGCATTGGCGTAAGGCCGAGCAGGACTGCAAGGCTCACCAGCACCACCGGAGCGGCCAGCATGCCCGCACCGGGATCATGCGCCCTCGCATGGGCATCGGCGTCGCGCGGCTGGCCGAAGAACAGATGCGCCGCAAACCGCAGCGAATATCCGACCGACAGCGTCGCAGCTATCGTGGCTACCACCGGCACCAGCCAAGGCAGGCCGAACAGCGAGACGTTCAGCGCCTCGTAGAGCATCATTTCCTTGGAGATGAACCCGCCCAGCGGCGGGATACCCGCCATAGCGAGCGCCGCCAGCGTGCCGACGAGTGCGGTCACTGGCATGACCTTCGCCAGCCCGCCGAGCAGGCGGATGTCGCGGGTCCCGGCCTCGTGATCGACGATGCCCGCGGTCATGAACAGCGCCGCCTTGAACGCCGCGTGGTTGAGCACGTGCAGCACCGCCGCCACAGCCGCGGCCTCGAGCGAGAAGCCCAGCAGCATCACCAGCAGGCCGAGCTGGCTGATCGTGGAATAGGCGAGGATGGCTTTCAGATCGTGGCGGAACAGCGCCACCCAGGCGCCGAACAGCATCGTGAACAGTCCGACGCTGCTGACCACCACGGTGTAGAGCTCGGTCCCCGCCAGCACCGGCCAGAGGCGCGCAAGCAGGAACACGCCCGCCTTCACCATGGTCGCCGAATGGAGATACGCACTGACCGGGGTGGGGGCGGCCATCGCGTGGGGAAGCCAGAAGTGGAACGGGAACTGCGCCGATTTGGTGAAGCAGCCGATCAGGATCAGCCCGAGGATTGCCGGATAGAGCGGCGAGGCCTGGACGACATCGGCGCTCTGCAGGATCGTCATCAGGTCGAAAGAGCCCGCCACCACGCCCAGCAGGATCATGCCCGCGATCAGCACGAGACCGCCGCCGCCGGTGATCGCCAGCGCCATCCGCGCGCCCTGCCGCGCCTCGGGCTTGTCGCGCCAGAAGCCGATCAGCAGGAAGGAGGACAGGCTGGTCAGTTCCCAGAACACCAGCAGCAGCAGGACGTTGCCCGACAGCACGATCCCCAGCATCGAGCCCTGGAACAACATCAGCGAGGCGAAGAACCGCCCGGTCGCCTCGCCCTTGGCCAGATAGTAATGGCCGAAGATCATCACCAGCAGGCCGATGCCGAGGATCAGCCCGGCGAACATCAGGCCCAGCGGGTCCATCATCAGCGAAAAGTCGAGCCCGATTGCCGGGACCCAGGCGGCCGAAACCGCGACCTGGTCGCCGGCCAGCACTTGCCCCGCGAGCGAGAGCGTCAGCGCGAGACCGATCGCACTCGCCGCGGCGGCGATACCCGAATGGATCGCCCTTCCGCGATCGGCGCAGAGCGCGATCAGCAAGGCGGCGACGAAGGGCAGGCCGGCAAGGATAAAGAGCGTCAGCGAAATCGGCATTGTCGGGTCGAGATCATCCTTCGGGCGCGGGGCTTTCGTGCGCCCCATAGCCATAGTGACCCGCAAAACGCCACCGGATTTGGATTTTTCGACTCGGCGCTCGGCTTAGAGGGCCCCTTGCTCTGGGGGACCCAAAAGGCCTATATACCCCCATACGGTATCGCATTCCCGCTGGAGAAGAGCCTTGAAGCCCGATCAGACACCTCTTCTCAACCGCTTTCGCCGGATCGAAGGCCAGGTGCGCGGGGTCGCGCAGATGGTCGCGGACGACCGCTATTGCATCGATATCCTGACGCAGGTCCAGGCGGTCAAGGCCGCGCTGGGGCGCGCCGAGAGCGAGATCCTCAAGCGCCACGCCGCCTGCTGCGTTTCCGAAGCGATCGCCAGCGGCGATGCGGCGGAACAGAAGGTCAAGTTCGACGAACTCGTCGACCTGTTCGAACGCGCCAAACGATGACCCCGCGACCTTTTCCATTCCCCTTCGCCAAGCAAACCAAGGAACCGACCATGCTCGCCATCATCCGCTCCGCCGTGCTTCGCCGCAGCCTCGCTGGCGCGTTCATGCTTGGCGGCTCGCTTGCCGCCTGCAGCGCGCAGGCCGCGAATTTCACCATGTACCGCGACGCCTCCTGCGGCTGCTGCAGCGCCTGGGCCGATCACGTCGCGCATGGCGACGACCACAGCGTCGAGACGGTCGATCATCCCGACATGCGCGCGGTGAAGGCCGAGCACGGCGTGCCGGCGCAGCTGCAGTCCTGCCACACCGCCATCGTCGAGGGCTATGTCATTGAGGGTCATGTCCCCACCGCCGATATCGAGCGGCTGCTGGCCGAGCGTCCCGCGGGCGTCACCGGTCTCGCGGTCCCCGGCATGCCGATGGGTTCGCCCGGGATGGAGCATGGCGGCCATCGCCAGGCCTATCAGGTCGTCGCCTTCGGCCCCGCGGGGATGACGGTCTGGGCCAGCTATCCCGCGCAGCCAGCTGCCGGGTCGTGAGCGCCTCGAAGACCGCCGCGAAGACCGCGAGCGTCTACCGCATGGTCATGCCCGATCATGTGTGTCCCTATGGCCTCAAGACCGTTGACCTGCTCGAGCGCGAGGGCTTTGCGGTCGAGGACCATCCGCTGACGACGCGCGCCGAGACCGACGCGTTCAAGCAGCAGCACGGGGTCGCGACCACGCCGCAGACCTTCATCGCTGGCGAGCGGATCGGCGGCTACGACGATCTGCGCGAGCATTTCGGCAAGAGCGTCCCCAAGGAAGGCGAGACCAGCTATCAGCCGGTGATCGCGATCTTCGGCGTCGCCTTCCTGCTCGGGCTCGCGATCAGCTGGTATGTATTCGGCACCATCTTCACGATCGCGGCGGCCGAGTGGTTCGTCAGTCTGTCGATGTGCTTCCTCGCGGTGCAGAAGCTGCAGGATCTGCGCAGCTTCTCGACCATGTTCCTCAATTACGACCTGCTGGCAAAGCGCTGGGTGCGCTACGGCTATATCTATCCCTTCGGTGAGGCGCTGGCGGGGGTGCTGATGGTCGCGCATGCATTGCCGATCGTCTCGGTCCCGGTCGCGCTGTTCATCGGCAGCGTCGGCGCGGTGAGCGTCTTCAAGGCGGTCTATATCGACAGGCGCGAACTCAAATGCGCCTGCGTCGGGGGCAATTCTAACGTGCCGCTGGGCTTCGTCTCGCTGACCGAGAACCTGTTCATGATCGGCATGGGTCTGTGGATGGGCGCCAGAGCGCTGGGCTGATCCCAACTCCGGGATCGGCGCCAGGGGAAGCGCGCTATCAGTCTCCGTATCCGTTCGGGGGCCTGCGGGTCCTCAGGAGCGGATTAGTTTGCAGCGGTGCTTCGAGGGAAACCGCTTGGCAAACCGGAAATCCATTTACACATTTGTCGATACCTTTATATCCTGTCTTCGATGGCGATCGATACGACCTTCCGGGCCTTGGCCGACAGCACCCGACTGCGAATCCTGCGGCTAGTGGGCTCGATGGAGCTCGCGGTCGGCGAGATCGCGCAGGTGCTCGGGCAGAGCCAGCCGCGGGTCTCGCGTCACATCGGCATCCTCGCCAGCGCGGGGCTCGCCGAGCGCCGCCGCGAGGGCAGCTGGGTGTTCCTGCGCGCCGCGCCCGCGGGCGACCGCGCCACGCCGCTGCGCCAGGCGATCGCCGCCATGCTCGACTGCGCCGAACTCGAGGATCCCGATTTCGCCCGCGCCTGCGCGCAGGATCGCCAGCGATTGGCCGCGATCCGCGCCACCCGCGAGGAACAGGCCGCCTCCTATTTCGCCGCGCATGCGCACGACTGGGACGAATTGCGCCGGATGCACACCTCGGACGAACAGGTCGAGACCGCGCTGGCGCAGGCGCTCGACAGGCAGGGCCTGGGGCGATTGCTCGACATCGGCACCGGGACCGGGCGGATGGCCGAGCTGTTCGCGCGCTCGGCGGATCATATCGTCGCGCTCGACAAGAGCCTGGCAATGCTGCGGGTCGCGCGCGCCAAGCTCCAGCATCTGCCGACCGAGCGGGTCGAGCTGGTGCAGGGCGATTTCGCCGGCCTGCCCTTCGGCGATGCGTTGTTCGACACCGTATTGTTCCACCAGGTGCTCCATTTCGCCCCCGATCCTGCCGCCGCGCTGGTCGAGGCGGGGCGGGTGCTCAGGCCCGGCGGCCGCGTCGCGATCGTCGATTTCGCCGCGCATCAGCGCGAGGAATTGCGCGAGAAGCACGCGCATGCGCGGCTCGGCTTCCGCGACGAGCAGATGGCGGGATTCCTCGCCGATGCTGGCTTTGCCGCGAGCGAGCCGCAGGCGCTCGAGGGCGGCGAGCTGGTGGTGAAGATCTGGGTCGGCACGCGGCAGGATGCCCACTCGGCCCAATCCGACATCGAACGAAAGGTTGCCACATGAGCCCGACCCTCGACCAGATGCTCGAAGCGCGCACCGCCCTCGATGCGCCGCTGTTCTCCGGCCTGCCGGGCGATATCGACGTCAGCTTCGAATTTTTCCCGCCCAAGTCGGAGAAGATGGAGGCGCAGCTGTGGGCCTCGATCGAGGAACTGGCGCCGCTCGATCCCAGCTTCGTCTCGGTCACCTATGGTGCGGGCGGCAGCACCCGCGAGCGGACCCACCGCACCGTCGCGCGGATCGTCGAGGAGGCGCGCCTGCCCGCCGCCGCGCATCTCACCTGCGTCGATGCGAGCAAGGCCGAAATCCGCGAGATTGCCGAGCAATATTGGGAAGCCGGAGTGCGCCATATCGTGGCCCTGCGCGGCGATCCGCCCGACAGCGCGCGTAAATTTGCCCCCCATCCAGAGGGCTTCGCCAGCGCCGCCGAACTGGTCGCGGGCCTGCGCGAAGTCGCCGATTTCGAGATCTCGGTCGCCGCCTATCCCGAGACGCATCCCGAGGCCGATTGCCCCGCCAGCGATCTCGACAATCTCAAGCGCAAGCTCGACGCGGGCGCCACCCGCGCGATCACGCAGTTCTTCTTCTCGCCCGACACCTTCTTCCGCTTCCGCGACGCCGCGCAAGCGCACGGCATCACCGCGCCGATCGTACCGGGCATTCTTCCGGTAACCAATGTCGCGCGCGCGCGCGAATTCGCCGGCCTGTGCGGCGCGGCGATCCCCGACTGGATGGACGGTCTGTTCGAAGGCCTCGACCGGCGCCCTGCCGCACGCCAGCTGGTGGCCTCCACTCTCGCTGCCGAACTGTGCCGAAGGCTCTATGCGGGCGGGGTGCGCGAATACCATTTCTACACGCTCAACCGCGCCGATCTCAGCTACGCGATCTGCCACATGCTGGGCCGCCGCCCGAAGGGTGAGGCCCATGGATAAGCGCAGCCAGTTCGAGGCCGCCGCGGCCAGAAGGATCCTCGTCAAGGACGGGCCCTATGGCACCGAGATCCAGGCGGCGAAGCTCGCGGCCGAGGATTACGCCGGCGCGACCGGGCTGGAGCAGGACCAGAAGGGCAACAATGATCTGGTCAATCTGAGCCAGCCCGCGGTGATCCGCAAAATCTGCGACAGCTATATCGCGGCGGGCGCGCATCTGCTCGCCACCAACACCTTCAACGCCAACCGCATCAGCCAGGCCGATTACGGTGCCGAAGGTCTCGTGCGCGAGATCAACCGCTCTGCCGCGCGGATCATCCGTGAGGCGGTCGACGATGCGATGGCGAAGGATGGTGTGCCCCGTTTCGTCGCCGGTGCGGTCGGACCGACCAACAAGACGCTCTCGCTCTCGCCCGATGTCGAGGACCCGGGCTTTCGCGAGGTCAGCTACGACGAGATCGTCGATGTCTACAAGGAACAATGCGCCGCGCTGCTCGAGGGCGGGGCGGATTTCATCCTCATCGAGACGGTGTTCGACACGCTCAACTGCAAGGCCGCGATCATGGCGGTCAAGCAGCTCGAGCGCGAGCTGGCGCGCGACATTCCGGTGATGATCTCGCTCACGCTCACCGATCTCTCGGGGCGCAATCTGTCGGGCCACACGGTCGAGGCCTTCTGGCATTCGGTGCGCCATGCCAGCCCGCTGGCGATGGGGCTCAACTGCAGCTTCGGCGCCGAGCAATTGCGCCCGCATGTGCAATTGCTCTCCGCGATCGCCGACACCTATCTGCTCGCCTATCCCAACGCCGGCCTGCCCAACGAGCTGGGCGAATACGACGAGGCGCCCGAGACCACCGCGGGGCTGGTGGGCAAATGGGCGCACAGCGGCCGCGTCAACGTGGTCGGCGGCTGCTGCGGCTCGACCCCGGCGCATATCGCCGCCATCGCCCGCGCGGTCGAGGGCCTCGCCCCGCGCGTGGTGCCCGAACGCGACAGCACCATGACGCTGGCGGGCCTCGAACCCTTCACGATCGCAGCATGATGTCCAACGCTTCCACCGCCCGTTTCGTCAATATCGGCGAGCGCACCAACGTCACCGGCTCGGCCCGGTTCAAGCAGCTCGTCATGGCGGGCGATTACGACACTGCGGTCGAGGTCGCGCGCAGCCAGGTCGAGAACGGCGCGCAGGTGATCGACGTCAATATGGACGAGGGCCTGCTCGATTCCGAGCTGGCGATGACCACCTTCCTCAAGCTGATTGCCGCCGAACCCGATATCGCGCGCGTGCCGCTGATGATCGACAGTTCGAAATGGAGCGTGATCGAGGCGGGGCTCAAATGCGTCTCGGGCAAGCCGATCGTCAATTCGATCAGCATGAAGGAGGGCGAGGCGCCCTTCCTCGAGCATGCGCGGCTGTGCATGGATTACGGCGCCGCGGTGGTGGTGATGGCCTTCGACGAACAGGGCCAGGCCGACACCAAGGAGCGCAAGGTCGAAATCTGCGCGCGCGCCTATGATCTGCTCACCGGGATCGGCTTTCCGCCCGAGGACATCATCTTCGATCCCAACATCTTCGCGGTGGCGACGGGGATCGAGGAGCACGACCGCTACGGGCTCGACTTCCTGGAGGCGGTGAAGGAAATCAAGTCGCGCTGCCCGCTCGCCAAGACCAGCGGCGGGCTCTCCAACCTGTCCTTCAGCTTCCGCGGCAACGAGACCGTGCGCCGCGCGATGCATTCGGTGTTCCTGTTCCACGCCATCCCCGCCGGGCTCGACATGGCGATCGTCAACGCCGGCCAGCTCGATGTCTACGACGCGATCGATCCGGTGCTGCGCGAGGCCTGCGAGGACGTGATCCTGATGCGGCGATCGGACGCTACGGAACGGCTGATCGATCTCGCCGAAAGCTACAAGGGCCGCTCCGCCGCCGACGAGAAGGCTGCCGAGGAATGGCGCGGCTGGCCGGTGGAACGGCGGCTCGAGCACGCGCTGGTCAAGGGGATCGACGCGCATGTCGTCGCCGACACCGAGGAAGCCCGCGCCGCTCGCGCCGCGACCGGCGGGCGCCCGATCGAGGTGATCGAGGGTCCGCTGATGGACGGGATGAACGTGGTCGGCGACCTGTTCGGCAGCGGCAAGATGTTCCTGCCGCAGGTGGTCAAATCCGCGCGCGTGATGAAGAAGGCGGTCGCCCACCTCATCCCCTATATCGAGGCGGAGAAGGACCTGCTCCCCGAGGCCGAGCGCAAGGCCAAGGGCAAGATCGTGATGGCCACGGTCAAGGGCGACGTCCACGATATCGGCAAGAACATCGTCGGCGTGGTGCTGCAGTGCAATGGCTACGAGGTGGTCGATCTGGGCGTCATGGTGCCGTGGGCGAAAATCCTCGAGACCGCGCGCGAGGTTCACGCCGACATGATCGGGCTCTCGGGGCTGATCACGCCCTCGCTCGACGAGATGGTCACCGTCGCGGAGGAGATGAAGACCGCGGGGATGAGTTTGCCGCTGCTGATCGGCGGGGCGACCACCAGCAAGGTCCACACCGCGCTGCGGATCGACCCCGCCTATGACGGGCCGGTAATCCACGTGCTCGATGCCAGCCGGGCGGTCGGGGTCGCCAGCCGGCTGCTCTCGGACACGCAATGCGAGGATTTCGTCGCCGGCACGGCGGAGGAATATGTCCAGGTGCGAGAGGCCCGCGCGGGCCGGACACAGAGCGAGCTGCTTCCCCTCGCCGAAGCGCGCAGCCGCGCCTTCCCCGCCGATTTCGCCGGTAAGCCGGCCGCACCGCTGCATCCGGGGCTCCATGTCTACGACGACTGGTCGCTCGCCGAATTGCGCGACTATATCGACTGGACCCCCTTCTTCCGCGCCTGGGAATTGCACGGCAATTATCCCGCCATTCTCGAGGACGATGTGGTCGGCGAAAGCGCGCGCAGCCTGTTCGCCGATGCGCAGGCCATGCTCGACCGGATCGTCGAGGAGAAATGGCTCACCGCGCGCGGGGTCTGCGGGCTGTGGCCCTGCCGCCGCGAGGGCGACGATATCATCCTGTCCTCCCCATCATCGATGGGGAGGGGGAGCAGCGAAGCTGGTGGAGGGGTATCTTCCAACGGCAGCGAAGCCGACCCCTCCACCACCCTGCGGGTGGTCCCCCTCCCCGGCGGGGCCGGGGAGGAAAAGGAGGTTCGTCTCCCCTTCCTGCGCCAGCAGGTGAAGAAGAGCCGCGACCGCGCCAATTACTGTCTGTCCGATTTCATCGATCCCGCGGGCGACTGGATGGGCGGCTTCGCGGTCGGGATCCACGGGCTCGACGCGCATTCCGCGCGCTTCCAGGCCGACAGGGACGATTATTCGGACATATTGCTCAAGGCGCTCGCCGATCGCTTCGCCGAGGCGCTGGCCGAGCGGCTCCACCAGCATGTCCGCACCGATCTGTGGGGCTATGCGCCCGGCGAGCAGCTCACCAATCTCGCGCTCATCAAGGAGCAGTATCGCGGCATCCGCCCCGCGCCGGGCTATCCGGCCTGCCCCGATCACAGCCTCAAGCCCGCGCTGTTCGAACTGCTCGAGGCGGAAAAGAACGTCGGGCTCGAGCTGACCGAAAGCTTCGCCATGTTCCCCACCGCCGCGGTCAGCGGGTTCTATTTCGGGCATCCGCAGGCGGCCTATTTCGGCGTCGCCCGCATCGGCCGCGACCAGCTCGAGGATTATGCGGCGCGGCGCGGGGTGGACCTTTCCACCGCCGAGCGCTGGCTGCGTCCCAATCTCGATTGACCGGCCAATCTCGATTGACCGGGACGGCGCAATCGCGCAGGGCGGTGCCGTCGGCGGCGGGAGCGATTCTGCGGCGGGCGCGCGCGGGAGAGATCGCGGGGCCGGGCAGGCCCCCGGCGCCGAAGGAGCAACCGCCCCGGAAACTCTCAGGCCAACGGACCGCGCGGGCCTCTTCGACACTCTGGAAAGCGTCGCTCCCTAAAGGGGCGGCCACCGAAGGGGTAAGCCCGTCCATTCACGGGTCAGTCTCTCAGGTCACCCGACAGAGGGGGCATGGATCGGATCGCGTCCCGCCGGGGCGTGGCCGTGCATGCAGTCGGGAACCATGATGAGCGAAGCCCAAGACCTTCCCACCGAAGACTTCGCGGACGATGGTCCGGACGAGGCGCCGGCCAAGCTGCCGCTCGATGGCTGGCATCGCGGCAAGGGCGCGCGAATGGTCGAGTTCGCGGGCTACGAGATGCCGATCCAGTTTGAGGGCATCGTCGCCGAACACGATTGGACCCGCGAGCAGGCCTCGCTGTTCGACGTCAGCCACATGGGCCAGCTGCTGGTCTCGGGCGAGCGCGCGGCCGAGGAGCTGGAAAAGCTGCTCCCCGGCGCGATCGCCACGCTGAAGCCCGGCCGGGTGCGCTATTCGCTGCTGCTCAACGACGAGGGCGGCATTCTCGACGATCTGATGGTCACCAACGTCACCCCCTGGATCGCGGGCGACGAGGAAGCGGGCACCGAGGGCCATTGGGGCGAGCCGACCTATTACCTGGTGGTCAACGGGGCGATGAAATGGGACGACATCGCCCATTTGCGCGAGCATCTCGACGACGACATCACGCTCACCCATCTCGACGACCAGGCGCTGATCGCGCTGCAGGGCCCCAACGCCGCGACCGCGCTCAACCGCGTGATGCGCGGTGTGCCCGAGCAGCTCGTGTTCATGCAGGCGGTCGATTACCACTTCGGCGAATGGCCGCTTCGGATCACCCGCGCGGGCTACACCGGCGAGGACGGGTTCGAGATTTCGGTCCCCGCCGAATTCGCCGAATCGCTCGCCGACCGGCTCTGCGCCGAGATCGAGGTGCGGCCCGCAGGGCTCGGAGCGCGCGACAGCCTGCGGCTCGAGGCCGGGCTCCCACTCTATGGTCACGACCTCACGGCCGAGATCGATCCGGTGACCGCCGACCTCACCTTCGCGCTTACCAAGAGCCGCCGCGAGGCTGGTGGCTGGATGGGCCACGCCGCCTGCGCCGCGAGGCTGGCCGATGGCTGCGCCGACACCCGCGTTGGGCTCGTGTTCGAAGGCCGGCTGCCGGCGCGCGAGGGCGCCACGGTCTTTTCGGGCGACACCGAAATCGGCCGCGTCACCAGCGGCGGCTTCTCGCCCACGCTCGGCCATCCGATCGCGATGGCCTATCTCTCCGCCGATTTCGCCAAGGTCGATACCGAGGTCGAAGTCGAGGTTCGCAAGAAGCGTCTGCCCGCAAGGGTCGCCGCTTTGCCTTTCGTCCCCCACAACTACTACCGAGGGAAGTGACCCGATGGCCCGCTATTTCACCGATGAACACGAATGGATCGATGTCGAGGGCGATACCGCAACCGTCGGCATCACCGATTACGCGCAGGAACAGCTCGGCGACATCGTCTTCGTCGAACTGCCCGAGGTCGGCGCGCAGCTCGCCAAAGGCAAGGACGCCGCTGTGGTCGAGAGCGTCAAGGCGGCAAGCGACGTCTACGCCCCGATCAGCGGCGAGGTGACCGAAGCCAATGCGGCGCTCGACGAGGACCCGGCGCTGGTCAATTCGAGCCCCGAGGAAGACGGCTGGTTCTTCAAGCTGACCATCGCCGACAAGGTCGAGCTCGACGGGCTGATGGACGCCAAGGCCTACAAGAGCTTCTGCGACGAGCTTTGATGTTTCTCCCCTCCCGCTCGCGGGAGGGGCCGGGGGTGGGCAAGACAAAGGCCCATTTCCCGACACGCCCACCCCGCTGCGACTAGGGCCGCGTCGCGGCCCAAGTCTCGCACCCCTCCCGCAAGCGGGAGGGGACAAGGAGTTCCGATGCGCTACCTCCCCCTGACCCCCGCCGATCGCTCGGCCATGCTCGAAACCATCGGCGCCGACAGCGTCGATGCGCTGTTCGCCGATGTCCCCGCCGAAGCGCAGCTCGACGGGCCGATCCACGGCCTGCCGCTGCACGCATCCGAGATGGCGGTCGAGAAACACATGCGGCGGCTGGCGCAGCGCAATCTGGCGGCGGGCGATGCGGCGTTCTTCCTGGGGGCGGGGGCCTATCGCCACCATGTGCCGGCAACCGTCGATCACATCATCCAGCGCGGCGAGTTCCTGACCGCCTACACGCCCTACCAGCCCGAGATCGCGCAGGGCACGCTGCAGATGCTGTTCGAGTTCCAGAGCCAGGTCGCGCGGCTCTATGGCTGCGCGGTGGCCAACGCCTCGATGTACGACGGCTCGACCGCCTGCTGGGAAGCGGTGGCGATGGCCGCGCGCGTGACCCGGCGCGACCGGGTGGTGCTCTCGGGCGCGCTGCACCCGCATTACGCCGAGGTCGTCCGCACCATGGCCAAGTTCACCGCCGACACCATCGCCGATGCGCCGCCGGCCTTCCAGGCGCGCCCCGACGACGACGGGCTGATCGCGCGGATCGACGGCGATACCTCCTGCGTCGTGGTGCAATATCCCGACATCCTCGGGCGGCTCCCCGACCTCGAACGGATCGCTGCGGCGGCGCATGATGCGGGCGCGCTGCTGGTGGTGGTCAACACCGAGCCGGTGGCGCTGGGCGCGATCAAGTCCCCGGGCGAATGCGGCGCGGATATCGTCGTCGGCGAGGGCCAGTCGATCGGCGTCGGGCTCCAGTTCGGCGGGCCCTATCTCGGCCTGTTCGCGGTGCGCGATCCCAAGCATGTCCGCCAGATGCCCGGGCGGCTGTGCGGCGAGACGCAGGACGCCGAGGGCAAGCGCGGCTTCGTGCTCACGCTCTCGACCCGCGAGCAGCATATCCGCCGCGAGAAGGCGACGAGCAACATCTGCACCAACAGCGGGCTCTGCGCGCTGGCCTTCAGCGTCCACATGACGCTGCTGGGCGAGAAGGGGCTGCGCGCGCTGGCGCTGGAGAACCACCGCCTCGCCTGCATCGCCGCCGACAAGCTGGCGCAGGTTCCCGGGGTCAAGGTGCTCAACGAGAGCTTCTTCAACGAATTCACGGTGACGCTGGGCCGCGACGCGCGCGATGTCGTGCGCAAGCTCGCCGATCGCGGCGTGCTCGCCGGCGTCTCGCTCGGGCGGCTCTACCCGCAGGCGGAGGCGCTCGCCGAGGGCCTGCTGGTGGCGGTCACCGAGACCACCACAGAGGAAGATATCGACACGCTCTGCGCCGCGCTCACGGAGACCCTGGCATGAACGCCCCCAACGCCTCGGGCTGGAAGCCCGGCACCCCCGTCACCGTCGACCATTCGATGGAAGGTCCCCCCACGGTCACCGGCAACCGCGCGCTGATGCTCGAGGAACCGCTGATCTTCGAGATCGGCAACAGCGAAACCACCGGGGTCGATTTCACCTCCGCCCTCTCTGCGGGCGAGGGGCATTCCGCTTCCCCCCTCCCCGCGGGGGAGGGGCCGGGGGTGGGGGGGCCCGCCTCTCAGGCGCCGAACACCCATCCCCAACCCCTTCCCTCGAGGGAAGGGGCTTTTGCGTCTCGCTTAGGAGGGTTCGAACGTTCCGAACCGATCGGCCTGCCCGGCCTGTCCGAGCCCGAGACGGTGCGCCACTACACCCGCCTCAGCCGCCAGAACTACGCCATCGATCTCGGGCTGTTTCCGCTCGGATCCTGCACGATGAAGCACAATCCGCGGCTCAACGAGAAGGTCGCGCGCCTGCCCGGCTTTGCCGATTGCCACCCGCTGGCACCGGTCCAGACGGTGCAGGGCGCGCTGGGCGTGATCCACGAGCTGGGCGAATGGCTCAAGACGCTCACCGGCATGCCCGCAGTCGCGATGAGCCCGAAGGCCGGTGCGCATGGCGAGCTTTGCGGGATCCTCGCGATCCGCGCGGCACTGGAAGCGCGCGGGGACGCGCGCAAGGTCGTGCTGTGTCCCGAGAGCGCGCATGGCACCAACCCCGCCACCGCTGCCTTCGCGGGCTACGAGGTCGAGGACATCCCTGCCAACGCCGATGGCCGCGTGGATTTCGATGCGCTCGAGGCGCGGCTCGGGCCCGACGTCGCCGCGGTGATGATCACCAACCCCAACACCTGCGGGCTGTTCGAGCGCGACTTCAAGCGGATCGCCGATGCGGTCCACGCCGCCGGCGGGCTGGTCTATTGCGACGGCGCCAATTTCAATGCCATCGTCGGCCGGGTGCGCCCGGGCGATCTCGGCGTCGATGCGATGCACATCAACCTCCACAAGACCTTCTCGACCCCGCATGGCGGCGGCGGGCCGGGCTCGGGGCCGGTGGTCTTCTCCGAGGCGCTCGCCCCCTTCGCGCCGCTGCCCTTCGTCGAGCAGCTCGATGATGGCAGCTTCCACCTGGTCGAGGAAGAAACCGCGCAGGAGCACCACGCCAGGACCTTCGGGCGGATGACCGCCTTCCACGGCCAGATGGGGATGTTCACCCGCGCGCTCGCCTATATCCTCAGCCATGGCGCCGACGGCTTGAAGCAGGTCGCGGAGGATGCGGTGCTCAACGCCAATTACATCCTGCGCAGCCTCGAGGACGTGCTCGCCGCGCCCTTCGCGCACAGCGGGCCCTGCATGCACGAGGCGCTGTTCGGCGACGAGGGCTTCGGCGGCGGGCTGTCGACGCTCGATCTCGCCAAGGGTCTGATCGACGAGGGGTACCACCCGATGACGATGTATTTCCCGCTGGTGGTCCACGGCGCGATGCTGGTTGAACCGACCGAGACCGAGAGCAAGGCCTCGCTCGACCAGTTCATCATGGCGCTGCGCAGCGTCGCGGAGCGCGCCAAGGCGGGCGACCAGACGCTCAAGTCGGCGCCGCATTACGCGCCGCGGCGGAGGCTCGACGAGACGCAGGCGGCGCGCAAGCCGGTGCTCGCGTGGCAGGCACCCGGTGCGCCCTCGGGCGAGCCGACCAAGAGCGAACAGGGCGGGCGCTGATCCTGAACACGCGGGAATGAAGATCGTCTTCAGCCGCAAGGGTTTCGATAGCGCGGCTGGCGGCGGACCATCGCCGATCGTCGATGGTCGCCCGCTCAGCCTGCCGATCCCAGCGGGCGCGGCCTCGCGCACCAGCTACGACGCGCTGGGGCTGGGCGAGCACGCGCAGCGCGCCAGCCGCGGCAGGTTCGGCGGCGCGGACCTGTGCCACCACGACCCGATGTTCTGCGCCGACGGGACCTGCCTGTTCGGCCAGTGCGGCGCGGCGCAGACGCATCTGGTCAATCAGGGGGTCGGGGTGGGGGATGTCTTCGTCTTCTTCGGCCTGTTCCGCGAGGAGGCGAGCGGCGAACCGCACCACCGGATTTTCGGTCACATGGAGGTGGAGGAGATCGTCGACCTCACGCATCCCGCGCCGCCGGAGCTAATCGAGGTCGGGCATCCCCACGCGCTCGCGCCGCATGGTCGCAACGATGTCGTCTATCGCGGCCCGGGAGCCACCGTGCGCACCGCGCCCGGCAGCCTACGGCTCACCGTCGCGGGTGGCCCGCCGAGCCTGTGGCAGCGCCCGCACTGGCTGCGCCCCGGGGGGCTAAGCTATCACGACCGCGCCGACCGCTGGCTTCCGGGCAAGCGGCTGCGCAGCGTGGCGCGGGGTCAGGAATTCGTCGCCGATATCGGCAAGCGCCGGGCCCCGCGCGACTGGCTCGCCAGCGTGATCGCCGCGATCACAGCGTCTTGATGATCGCCGAGAAGTCGAGCCCGCCGTTCTCGGTCGCGAAGGCCTCGTAGAGTTCCTGCGCGTGTTTGCCGAGCGGGGTGCTGGCACCCGAAGTCTCGGCGGCCTCCATCGCCAGCCGCAGATCCTTGAGCATCAGCGCGGTCGCGAAACCGCCCTGGTAGTCCTTGTCGGCGGGGCTCTCGACCCCGACGCCGGGCAGCGGCGTGTAGGCGTTGAGCGACCAGCAATAGCCCGAGGACTGCGAGGAAATCTCGTAGAATTTCTGCGGATCGAGCCCGAGCTTCTGCGCCATCGTCATCGCCTCGGCGGTCCCGATCATCGAGATGGCGAGCAGCATGTTGTTGCAAATCTTGGCGGTCTGCCCCGCGCCGGCATCGCCCGCGTGGATCACCGCCTTGCCCATCGCCTGCAGCACCGGCTCGGCGCGCGCGAACGCCTTCTCGGTGCCGCCGACCATGAAGGTCAGCGTCCCGCCATTGGCCGCCGCGATCCCGCCCGAAACCGGCGCATCGACCATGTCGTAGCCCGCCGCCTCCGCGCTCGCCGCGACTTCCTTCGCGGTGGCGACATCGATGGTCGAGCAGTCGAGCAGCACCGCGCCCGCGGGCGCATGGCCGATTACGTCGTTCTGATAGACCGATTTCACGATCCCGCCATTGGGCAGCATGGTCACCACTGCCTCGGCCCCGGCGACCGCTTCGCGCGCCTCGGTGAAGGTCTCGCAGCCATTGTCCTTGGCGGCGGCGAGCGCCTCGGCGCTGAGGTCGAAGGCATTCACCGCATGGCCCGCCTTGACCAGATTGGCAGCCATGCCGCCGCCCATATTGCCGAGTCCGATGAAGGCGATTTTCATGATGCGTGTCCTCTCGATGCGTCGCGGGTGTTCCGCTTTTTTATCTCGTCATCCCAGCGAAAGCTGGGATCTCTAGCCTCAATCTCGACCTGAGAGCGGGCCCAGCTTTCGCTGGGACGACGACCTGGGGTCAAAATGTCAGCTCTTTCAATTCGTCATTGCGAGCGACCGCAGGTCGTGCAGCAATCCATCGCGGGGCGCTCGCGGAAAGGTCCGGCCCTGGATTGCTTCGTCGCTGCGCTCCTCGCAATGACGATGGAGAGGCTGGTCGCTCCACTCCCGTCTTCGTCATTGCGAGCGACCGTAAGGTCGCGCGGCAATCCATGGTTCGGCAGCAGACCCCTACCGCCCCTTCCACTGTCCTTCGCGCTTCTCCACGAAGGCCGCCATGCCCTCGGCCTTGTCCTCGCTCGCGGTGAGGATCTGGAAGATGCGGCGTTCTATCACCAGCCCCTGGTCGAGCGTGCTCTCGAAGGCGGCGTTGACCATTTCCTTGTTGGCGATCGCGGCCATCGGCGGCATCGACGCGATCGTCTTGGCAGTCTTGAGCGCATCGCCCAGCAGCTCGTCGTGCGGCACGACGCGGACCACCAGATTGGCGCGCTCGGCTTCCGCGGCGTCCATCATCCGCCCGGTCAGGCACATTTCCATCGCCTTGGACTTGCCCACCGCGCGGGTCAGCCGCTGCGAGCCGCCCATGCCCGGCGCGACGCCCAGCTTGATCTCGGGCTGGCCGAATTTCGCCTTGTCGGAGGCGATGATGAAATCGGCCATCATCGCCAGCTCGCAGCCGCCGCCCAGCGCGAAGCCGTTGACCGCGGCGATCCACGGCTTGCGGGTCTTGCGGACGATCTCGCTGGTCCAGGGGGCGAAGAAATCGTCGAGATAGAAATCGGCCGCCTGCTTCTCGCTCATCTCCTTGATGTCGGCGCCCGCGGCGAAGGCCTTGTCGCCCGACCCGGTGAGCACCGCGCAGAGCTGGCTGTCGTCCGCCTGATAGGCGGCGAAGGCGGCGATCAGGTCCTCGAGAACCTGCGAATTGAGTGCGTTGAGCGCCTGCGGGCGGTTGAGCGTGATCAGCGTGACGGCGTCGCGCTGTTCGACGGTGATGGTTTCGTAGTCGGACATCCAAATCTCCAGAAATCCCGTCATGCTGAACTCGTTTCAGCATCCATCTCTCGGGTTCGAACCACCTGCGCAGGTGGCGAGATGGACTCTGAACCAAGTTCAGGGTGACGGTTGTTTTATGTGGTCAGCGGAACCCATTCCTCGCCTTCGGGCAGCGGCGCGAAGATGCTGTCGAGCAGCTCCTCGCTCACGCCTTCGGGGGTCGCCGGATTCCAGGCCGGATCGCCCGTCTTGTCGACGATCACCGCGCGGACGCCCTCGGCGAAGTCGGGGCGGGTGATCACCCGGCTGGCGATGCGGTATTCCTGGCGCATATTGTCGGCGAAATCGGTGAAGTCTTTCGCATTGGCGAGCTGGCGCAGTGCGACCTTGCAGGTCTGCGGGCTCTTGCCGCGCAGCGTCGCCAGTTCCTTGGCCGCCCATTCGCCGTCGTCGGCTTCCAGGCTCGCGATGATGTCCTCGAAACTATCGGAGGCGAAATGGCGGTGGATCCGATCCAGATTGCCCGCGATCCGCGCTTCGGGCGGGGTCTCGGCGAGGTCGGAGAGGATGCCTGCGATCCGGCCAGGATGCTCGATGATCCGCGCCTTGGCCTCGGCCAGCTTCTCGCTGGGGATGTAATGCGTCGCGATCCCCGCCCAGAGGCATTCCGCGCCATCGAGCTGCGCGCCGGTCAGCGCGAGGAACTGGCCCAGCCGCCCCTGCAGCCGCGACAGATGCCAGCCGCCGCCGACATCGGGGAACAGGCCGATCCCGGTTTCGGGCATGGCAAACCGCGTGTTCTCGGTAGCCACGCGGTATTTGCACGGCAGCGCGATGCCCACGCCGCCGCCCATGGTAATCCCGTCCATAAAGGCGACCACGGGCTTGTCGTAAGTGAACAGCTGGTGGTTGAGCTGATATTCGTCGTGGAAGAACTTGCGCCCCGACACGCCGCCATCGTTGAGCGCGGAATCGCGCAGCATGCCGATATCGCCCCCGGCGCAGAAGCCGCGACCCTCGGCATGGTCGAGCACCACCGCCTCGACCGCCTCGTCGCCCGCCCACTCGCTCAGCGCCGCGCTCATCGCGTGGCACATGTCGAGGGTGAGCGCATGCAGCGCCTTGGGCCGGTCGAGCGAGACATGCCCGACGCGGGCGTGGGTGTGGATGTTGACGTCCTGGATCATTGGCGTTCGCGCATTTCCTTGAGAATGTTGTGCCCGTAGTAGACCACCGTTGCGATAAGGATGACAAGCAGCGCTTCTACCATGTTCCGACTCCGTTACTGGCGCAGCAGGTCCCGCCCGACGATCATCCGCATCACCTGGTTGGTGCCCTCGAGGATCGAATGCACCCGCAGGTCGCGCCAGAAGCGCTCGATCGGGTATTCCGTGAGATAGCCGTAGCCGCCGAACAATTGCAGCGCGTCGTTGACCACCTTGGAGCCGCTGTCGGTCGCCAGCCTTTTGGCCATCGCCGAGAAGCGGCTCTTGTCGGGCGCGTCGTCGGTGACCTTGGCGGCGGCGAGATAGAGCAGCGCGCGCGCCGCCTCGAGCTCGGTCGCCATGTCCGCGAGCATGAACTGGGTGTTCTGGAAATCGGCGATCGGCTGACCGAACTGCTGGCGCTCCTTGGTGTAGTTCACCGCCTCGTCGAGGCAGCGCTGCGCCCCGCCCAGCGAGCAGGCGCCGATGTTGAGCCGCCCGCCGTCGAGACCCATCATCGCGAAGCGGAAGCCTTCGCCCTCGGCGCCGACGCGGTTGGCGACCGGAACGCGAGCGTCCTCGAAGATCACCTGCGCAGTCGGGCTGGCGTTCCAGCCGAGCTTCTTCTCGGGCTTGCCGAAGGAGACGCCAGGCGTGTCCTTGTCGATCACCAGACAGGTGACGCCGCGGGTCTTGTCCTCGCTGGTGCGGACCATGGTGACATAGACGTCGTTATAGCCCGCGCCCGAGATGAACTGCTTGGTGCCGTTGAGCACGTAATGATCGCCATACAGCTTTGCGCTGGTCTTGAGCGCCGAGGCGTCCGAGCCGCTGCCCGGCTCGGTGAGCGCGTAGCTCGCCATCTTGTCCATCGTCACGAGCTCGGGAAGGTAGCGGTCCTTCACCTCCTGCCCGCCGAAGCGGTCGATCATCCAGCTGGCCATGTTGTGGATCGAGATGAAGGCGCTGGTGGTTGGGCAGCCATAGGCCATCGCCTCCATGATGAGCGCCGCCTCGAGCCGTCCGAGCCCGATCCCCCCGGCTTCCTCCGAGACGTAGATCGCGCCGAAGCCGAGCTCGGCGGTGCGCTTGATCACCTCGCGCGGGAAATGGTGCTCCTCGTCCCATTGCGCCGCGTGGGGGGTGATGTTGTCGGCGGTGAACCGGCGCGCCATCTCCTGGATCGCGAGCTGGTCGTCGGTGAGCTGGAACTGTCCTGTCATGGCGTGCTCCCTAGCACCGGAGCGGTGGCGATTTCCACCGCGGAGTGGCAGCTCGTCGAGCGGTTCGTCATGTTCAGCCGCAGGCGATCTTGGTGATCGCCATCGCCCGGTCGTAGCTGACCCGGACCCGGTTCTCGCGGTAATCCATCGTCACCGCGCTGCCCTCGGGAACCCACTGGAAAATCTCGGCGCCGGTAAGCGCGCGGATCGCGGTTCCGGTCTCGGTGGTGGCGCGCTGGCCGATGAAGCTGTCGGTACCTGCGGCGGAGCAGGTGCCGCCTGCGCCCGTCATCCCGTCCCCGGGTGCGCCGGGGGCCTGATTTGCGGTCGCGCAGCCTGCCGTGAGAGCGGCAAGCGAACCGATAAGGGCAAGTTTGGTCAAGGTCATATCAGCTCTCGCATCGTTTGAGGGTCATGGGTTCGAAATCGGTCTCTTCGCCCACGGGCGACGGAATGAGGCGGTCGGGAGCGGTCAGTTCGAAGCGGCGGGTCATGGTCCAGCGCTCGCCTTCGCCCTCCATCGTCAGACCGGCGATGATCGCATCCGCGCCGTCGGTCATCACATCGGTGACCTCGCCGCGGGCCTCGTAAAAGCCCAGCGTATCCGCGCCGATCTCCATCCGGAGTTCGGATGCGGGCGCGCAATTGCCATCGAGCGAATCCCACACGCCGCGAAACCGCTGCGGGATCGCGGCGAGCTGGCGCGTCGGGCCCTGCTCGGTCGGGTCGGCCAGCGAGCGCTCCGCCTCGCGGAGATTCGCATCGTCCGCAGTGCTGACCGGGGCGACTTCGCTTTCGACCGGCGGCTCATCCTCCTGCGAACAGGCGGCGAGGGTGAGGGCCAGGCTCAGCGCGAGCGGGGCGGCGAACGCAATCCGCATCGCGCTCAGCCCATCGTCGGGATGACGAAGGCGTTCGACCCGTCCCCGCCACCGTCGGGCCAGCGCTGGGTGACCTTCTTGGTCTTGGTCCAGAAGCGCAGGCCCTCGGTGCCGTATTGATCGATGTCGCCGAAGCCCGAACGCTTCCAGCCGCCGAAGCTGTGATAGGCCACCGGGACCGGGATGGGCACGTTGATCCCGACCATGCCGACATTGACCCGGTGCGCGAATTCGCGCGCGGCGTGGCCGTTGCGGGTGAAGATCGCGACGCCATTGCCATATTGGTGCTCGCTGGGGAGCCGCAGCGCCTCCTCGAAATCCTTGGCGCGGACGATCTGCAGCACGGGCCCGAAGATCTCTTCCTGGTAGCTTTCCATCGTGGTGGTGACGCGGTCGAGCAGCGTCGGGCCGACGAAGAAGCCCTTCTCGTGGCCCTGCAGCGAGAAGCCGCGACCATCGATCACGACCTCGGCGCCTTCCTTCTCGGCGGTGTCGATCCAGCCCTCGATCCGCGCCTTGTGCTCGGGGGTGACCACCGGGCCATAATGCGCGTCGGGATCGTTGGAGACCCCGATACGCAGCGCATTGATCGCGGGGATCAGCTTTTCGCGCAAGGCGTCGGCGGTGTCTTCGCCCACGGGCACGACCACGGGCAGCGCCATGCAGCGCTCGCCCGCCGAGCCGAAGGCGGCGCCAGCGAGATCGTTGACCACCATGTCGAGATCGGCGTCGGGCATCACGATGCCGTGGTTCTTGGCCCCGCCGAACGCCTGCACGCGCTTGTTGTTGGCGGTCCCCCGGCTGTAGATATATTGCGCGATGTCCGAGCTGCCGACGAAGCTGACGCCCGCGATATCGGGATGGTCGAGGATCGCGTCGACGATCTCCTTGTCGCCGTGGACGACCTGCAGCAGCCCCTCGGGCGCGCCGGCCTCGAGGAACAGCTCGGCGAGCCGCACCGGGACGGACGGATCGCGTTCGGAAGGCTTGAGAATGAAGGCGTTGCCCGCGGCGATCGCCATGCCGAACATCCACATCGGGATCATCGCGGGAAAGTTGAACGGGGTGATGCCGGCGCCGATGCCGATCGGCTGGCGCATCGAATAGACGTCGATCCCCGGGCCCGCGCCCTGGGTGTACTCGCCTTTGAGCACCTGCGGGATGCCGCAGGCGTATTCGATCACCTCGAGCCCGCGCTGGACGTCGCCCTTGGCGTCGTCGACCACCTTGCCGTGTTCGGAGGCGAGCAGCTCGGCGAGCTCCTGCATGTTCTCCTCGATCAGCTGCTTGTAGGCGAACATCACCCGCGCGCGGCGCTGCGGATTGGTTGCGGCCCAGCCGGGTTGGACCTTCTTCGCGATTGCCACCGCGTGGTCGAGCAGCGCCGCGTCGCCCAATGCGACCTCGGCCTGGACCTCGCCGGTCGAGGGGTTCCAGATCTGGTGGCTGCGGCCGCTGCCGGTCAGGCCCTTGGTGCCCCCGGAGATGACGTGGTCGATGTTGCGCATGAATACCTCTCTTTTCTCCCCAACGGCCTAGGCGCGCGAGGGGTCCGAACGCAACCCGGTTTCATTTGCAACCGGCGGCGAGCGGGCTTGTCTTAGAAAAGAGAGCGGAGCGGGTAGTGAGACATGTCCGGCTCGTCACCCGCTCGGCTCAACCTCGGGCGCTCGCGGTTCCGTCTCGCGATCGGCGCCCTGCGAACCGTAAGCGAATTGTCGCTCGAAGGCGGTCCATCAAGATCAGAAGAGTTTGAAGCCGCGTATGCTTTGCCGACCGACGACGATCAGAACATTATCGGGCGTGATCGCCAGCTCGCCCCCGTAGGGCGCCGACCACACCACCGGGTCGCCGTTCCGACTCAGATCGATGGCGTAGGTGGTCGTCTCCGTGGCTACGAACATGTGCTTTTCGGTCAGGACGACATTGCTCTGCAGGTTCTGGCTGCCACTGCTCATCGCAATGGTCCGTATCAGCGCTCCATTGGATGCGTCCAACACATCGACCACGGCGCTGTTGGCACGCGGCGCATAGAGCCTGCCATCGTGATACGCCGGATCATCGACGTATGTATTGGCACTTCGCCATAGAGGCTGGCTGCTGTTGACCGACCATCCCATCAGCGGTGCGGGCTGGTTCTCTCCGCGGTTATCCGTGAAGGTGAAGATGCGTCCCTCCCCGTCGAGGATCGGCGCGCCGGAATAGCTACCGTAGTAACTCAGATTGAAGCTGGAGAAGAACGGATTGGGGATGCGCCTCGTCTCGACCCCCGTTTCGCGCGACAGGATCACGAGATCGCCGCCGCCGAAATAATAGACGGAACTGTCGTCGACCGCGACGCTCTGGCCCTCCATGACATAGCCTCGCCCGCCTTGGGTCGTATCGCGTTCCCACAGCGTGCCACCGCTAGCCGGATCGGCGCCGTAGACGACGTTCCCGTAGTACCCGGCCTGGAAGTAGATCCTGCCGCCATATGGCGTCGGCGTCCCGCCCGAACTGAACTGGCTGGCGTAGGTGACGGTCGTTCGATACCGACCTTCTTCGGCATTGAGGACCTGCATCGGAATCTGACCGGACGAGATGTCCATGGCCATCGAGGCGACCAGCCCGTCCGCATAGAACGGTGCGCTCGCATAGCTCGCCGGCGCCAGCGAGTAAGCCCACAATGCATTGCCATTCGCGGGATCGATGCGCCGCTGCGACTTTTCTCCGTTGGAGTCCGTGATGGTTGCGAAGACACCGCCGCGCGTGGCCGCGACCCCATCGGCGGTAGCGGCGAAATCGTCGACGCTCCAAGCCAGCGCAAAATCGTCGACGTCGTACCGCGCAGCGACGAAACCGGTGTGCGACGCGGTGCGCTGTAAGGTCGTCCAGTCACCGAGCTCGACATCGAGATTTATCGCGAATGTCTTCGAGGATCCCGGATAGACGGCATCGCAGGCGCTGGTCTTGCAGAGCCGAAACGTCACCGGAACTTCGCTGCGTCCCCCGGCGGGGAAAGGAACGGTTGCCAGGCGAACGGTGAAAGTCTTGCCCGAAGCGGTCGGAGTGCCGCTCAAGGCGATGCGGCGCCCGCCGATCTGGACATCCGCCACGATCGGGTCGGACGAATCCCCGGTATAAGTCGCATCGAAACCCACCGAAGCGGCCTGGCCTTCGCTTATGTCGATAGCTGCCGAGGTTCCGGACAAGGTCACCGGCAGGCTTGCGGTGGTGGGGAGTGGGGCGGGAGGCGGAGCGGGTGAATCGCCTCCTCCGCACGAACTCAGGATAAGCGCAGAAGCGCCCACCGACATTGAGCGGCAAAACCCCATTTTACGACCCCCCGTATTGCGCGGCCAAGTGACCGTGCATGTCCTTGGTCAAGCACATGGCTGGAGCGGATGCAATACCGTTATCGAGTTCAAGAACGTTCTCTGAAGGCATTGCAACGCTAAACGGGATTCCGCGTCGCGCAGAAGGCCTGCAAGCGGGCCATCTGCCCGATCCGCGACGGGTAGCGGTTTTCTGCGGCTGGTTCAGGATTGTGGAGCGGGTAGCGAGAATCGAACTCGCGCGTCCAGCATGGGAAGCTGGCAGGCTACCATTACATCATACCCGCGTAACGGCGCATGTGCCGCGATGGCCGCCCGCCGTCAATATCCCTCTTGCGTCAGCGCGGCGGCATGCGGATCGCGCCGTCGAGCCGGAACTGATGCGCGTTGAGATAGGTGTTGCGCGCGATCTCGAGGATCAGCGAGGCAAATTCGTCAGGGTTTCCGAGCCGTTTGGGGAAGGGCACGCTGGCGTTGAGCTGCTCCCACATTTGCGGGTTGCGCTCCTTCATCCCGAGCATCAGCGGGGTGGCGAAGATGCCCGGCATCACCGAATTGACCCTGATCCCCATGTCCATCAGATCGCGCGCCATCGGCAGCACCAGCCCGTTCACCCCGGCCTTGCAGCTGCCGTAGATCACCTGGCCGATCTGCCCGTCCTGCGCCGCGACGCTGGCGGTCAGCGTGATGCAGCCGCGCTCGCCGTCATCGTTCAGCGGCTCGGCATTCGCCATTCCCAGCGCCGAATGGCTGGCGATCCGGTAGGAGGAGACGAGAATGCCTTCGGCACCAAAGGCGTAATCCTCGGTCGAGAGCCGCTTGTAGCCGCCGCTCTCTTTATCCCAGCCCAGCGTCTTGCCGCGGCGGCTGGCCATCGCGCAATGCACGGTGACCCGCTCCTGGCCATGCGCTTCGCGCGCCGCGGCGAAACCCGCCACGACCGAATCCTCGTCGGTGATGTCGACATGGTGGAAGCTCCCGCCGATCGCGCCCGCGTGTTCCTCGCCCGCCTCGTGGTCGACGTCGAAGATCGCCACCTTGAGCCCCGCTTCCGCCAGCGCGGTGGCGCTCGCCTTGCCCAGACCCGAAGCGCCGCCGGTCACCACCGCCGCCATGCCTTGCGTCAATTCCATCCGTCTCTCTCCCAATTAGCTTTCCTCGGCGGGGGTGCTATCGCATGGCGCGCCGCGCCGCCAGACAGGACCTTTCATGCCGATCATGCAACCCGGGCCCACATGACCGCCTCGCTGTTCTTCGCCATGGTCGCCGCCTTCCTCGCCGGGATCGGTGCACGCGACCAGCTGATCGTCGCACGGCTGAGCGGGCATTTCGGCGGCTCGCCCATGGTGCTTGCGACCGGGCTCGCCTGCGCCGCGCTCAGCGCCTCGGCGATGGCCTGGGCCGGCTGGCGGGTCGAGATGCTGATCTCGGACTCGGCGGAAACCATGCTGGTCGCCTTCGCGCTGGCGGCGGCAGCCTTCGAACTGTTCTGGCCGATCAGGGTGGCTCCCGCGCGCGAGCCGACCCGCTCTCTCCCCGCGCTGGCGATCGTGCTGCTATCGCGCCAGATCGGCGACGGCGCGCGCTTCTGCATCTTCGCCATCGCCGCCGCGACTTCCTCGCCCCAGATGACCGCGCTCGGCGGCGCGCTCGGCGGCGGCGCGGCGCTCGCCATGGGCTGGGCGCTGGGCCATGCGCTCGAACGCCGCCTGCCGCTGCGGGGAATCCGCATCGCGCTGGGCTGCGTTACACTGCTGCTTGCGCTGCTGATCGGCCTGACCGCTCGCGGGATCGTGTGACGATCGAGAAAAGCGATTTCAGCAAGCGGGGCGCTGCATGAAACAAAGCGGTCTCTGTGCCGTTGGAAATCCGATACACACAGCGCTGCGGGTCACGCGGCGAAAACAGGAGGCATTATGACCGAACTCGGAAACAACGCAAAAGCGGGCCTTGTCGAAGCGCTCAACGGCGCGCTGGCGGACACTTTCGCGCTCTACATCAAGACCAAGAACTTCCACTGGCACGTCGCGGGGCCGCGCTTCCGCGACCTGCATCTGCTGTTCGACGAACAGGCCGCGCAGCTGATCGGCACGGTCGACGATATCGGCGAACGGGTGCGCAAGAACGGCGAGAACACGCTGACCTCAATCGGCTCGATCGCCAAGGCGACGCGGGTCAAGGATCAGGACGACGTGACGATCTCCGCCGATTCCATGGTCGAGGAATTGCGCGATGCCAATCGCAAGCTTCACGACCGGTTGAACGAGGTGAAGGACGAGTCCGAGAAGGTGGGCGACAACGCCACCAGCGGGATCGTCGACGACTGGATCGACCAGTGCGAGGAGCGCATCTGGTTCCTCGGCCAGACCGCCAAGTAACAGGCGCCGCACGAGGGGAGCGGCGATGGCCGACACAACCCGTATCGATGGCGCGGACGACCGCGCCATCGCGCAATGGCTCGCTGCAAGACTGCAGCGGGCCTTTCGCGCGTCCGCGGGCCCGGTGGCGGTGACCGTCCCGGGCGGCTCCACCCCGTTCCCGATCATCGAAATTTTGCTCGAGCACAAGCTGCCATGGGAGCGGCTGGTGGTCTGGCCCAATGACGACCGGGTGGTCCCCGAGCACCACGAGGCGAGCAACACCGGCAAGCTGCGCGCGCTGTTCGAACCCGCCGGAGCCGAGGTCGCGGCGCTCAGCGTGATGGAGCAGGTGCCGCATTTCGCGCTGACCTGGCTGGGGATGGGCGCCGACGGACACATCGCCTCGCTGTTCCCCAGCACCGATCCGCGCGCCGACGATCCGCGCAGCCTGGTCCGGCTCACCCCCGACCCGCTCCCGCCCGAGGCGCCCTTCGACCGGATCAGCCTGACCATTCCCGCGCTGCTCGACAGCGAGGAACTGGTCTTCGTCATCCGCGGCGACGAGAAGAATGACGTCATGACGGCAGCGCTGGCGGGGGAGGGCGATCTGCCGGTGTCACGACTGCTCGCCGCAGCGCGCCAGCCGGTGACGGTGTTTGCGGGATGATCGCGAAGCTCCACCGCTTCGCGCTGCGGCTGGCGCATGATGGGCGTCATCGCTGGCGGTTGTGGCGTGGTACCCCGCTCGAGGGGGTGACGATGATTGCCTGCGATCACCGCGATCAGGTGCTGCTGGTCCGCCATAGCTATGGCCCGAGCGGCTGGTTCCTGCCGGGCGGCGGGATCAAGCGCCGCGAGACGCCCCAGCAGGCAGCGGTGCGCGAGTTGCGCGAGGAAACCGGCTGTACCGCCGAAGGCGCGCGGCTGGTCGGCAGGTTCGAGGAGCAGGTCTCGGGTTCGCCGCACACCGCCCATGTCTTCACCTGCATGACCGATGACGAACCCCGGCCCGATCGCCGCGAGGTGGTGGAGGCGCGGTTCTTTCCGTTGCAGTCGCTGCCCGAACCGCTCAGCCCCCGCACCCGCGCCCGGCTCGCTTTCTGGCGCGAACGGGTCAACGACCTCACCTCCCAAAGCGCGATGGATTAGTCTCTCTTCTCCCCTCCCCGCGGGGAGGGGCCGGGGGTGGGGGAGCGCGCCGCCGGCGCGCGTCCCGGCCAGTGGCATGGCAAACCATAGGCGTAGTTCACCCCATAAGCGTCGTACACCCCCTCCCGGCCTCCCCCCCCCTCAAGGGGGAGGAGCGAAGGGGCTCGATCCCAAGTCTAAAGCAGCGACAATTGCGCATCGGGGCGCGGCGGTTCCTCTGCCCCTTCGCGCTCAAGCTTCGACAGCGTCAGTCCCATCAGCCGGATCGGCATCGGCAGCGGCAGCACCTCGTCGAGCAGCGCGCGCGCCATCGTCGCGAATTCCTCGCGGTCCGCGACCACGCGCGGCAGCGATTTCGCGCGGCTCATGATCTGGAAATCGGTGTATTTGAGCTTGAGCGTCACCGTCCGCCCGCGCGCCTCGGCCCGTTCGATGCTGGTCCAGACGATGGCGATGATGTCCTCCAGCGTCTCGCGCAGCGCCGGGCCGCTGGAGATGTCCTCGCCGAAGGTCCGCTCGCCGCCGACCGATTTGCGGATCCGCGTCGAGCGCACCGGGCGCAGATCGATGCCGCGTGCCGCGCGGTAGAGATAATCGGCGAAGCTGCCGAAATGTGCGCGCAGCCAGGCGATGTCCTTCTGCGCCAGATCCGCGCCCGTCGCGATCCCCAGCCGCGCCATCTTCTCCGCGCCCTTGGGGCCGACCCCGTGGAACCGCCGCACCGGCAGTTGCGCGACGAAAGCCGCACCCTGGCCGGGGCGGATCACGCACAGCCCGTCGGGCTTGTTCTGGTCGCTCGCGAGCTTGGCGAGGAACTTGTTGTAGCTCACCCCGGCGCTGGCGGTGAGCCGGGTCTCGGCGCGGATTGCCTGGCGGATCAGCTCGGCGATCCGCGTCGCCGAGCCGATCCCGAGCTTGTCGGCGGTGACATCGAGATAGGCCTCGTCGAGGCTCAGCGGTTCGACCAGCTCGGTGTGGTGGCGGAACACCGCGCGGATCTGCTGGCTGACCTCGCGGTAGACCTCGAAACGGCTCTTGCAGAAGATCAGGTCGGGGCACAGCCGCTTGGCGGTGACCGAGGGCATCGCGCTTTTTACCCCGAAGACCCGCGCCTCGTAGCTCGCCGCCGCGACCACGCCGCGCCCGCTGGAGCCGCCCACCGCCACCGGTTTGCCGCGCAGTTCGGGATGGTCGCGCTGCTCGACGCTGGCGAAGAAGGCATCCATGTCGACATGGATGATCTTGCGCAGCCCCTGCGCCTCGCTCTCCTCGCCCTCGGGGCCGCCGTCGCTGGTGTGGTCGTCCTGCCTCATCGCGGGCCAAAGATAGGCGTGCGGGTTGCAAATCGGAACCGTTCGTTCCAATTCGCATATTGTGCACATGCGAAACGATATTCCATCCGGCGGCGAGCTTCACGGTTCGGCCGTGCCGACCCGCCGTCCCGCGGCGTCTGCGACCCGCAAGCCCATCGGCGAGCGCGAGCTGATCTGGATGATGGCGATGTTGATGGCGCTCAACGCCTTCGGGATCGACGCCATCCTCCCCGCGCTCGACGAGCTGGCGACGACTCTCGGCGCGCAGGGCAACGACCGCCAGTTCGTGATCGGGGTCTATCTGCTCGCGGCCGGCATCGGCACGCTGGTTCCCGGCGCCTTCGCCGACCGCTTCGGGCGCCGCCCAGTGCTGTTCGTCGGGCTCGGGGCCTATATCGCTCTCTCGCTCGCCTGCGCGCTGGCGACTTCGTTCGACGCGCTGGTGATCCTGCGCGCGGCGCAGGGCTTCTTCGCCGCGAGCATCATCGCGCTGCCGCCTGCGATCATCCGCGACCGCGTCGGCGGCGACAAGATGGCGCGGATGATGAGCCTGATCTTCGTCATCTTCCTGCTGGTCCCCGCGATCGCCCCCTCGATCGGGCAGGGCGTGCTGCTGCTGACCGGCGACTGGCGCTGGATCTTCGTGACCATGGCGCTCGCCGGCGTGGTGATGTCGGTCTGGGTCTTCACCCGCCTGCCCGAGACGCTGCACGAGGAAGACCGCCAGCCGATCTACATCCCGCAGATCGCGCGCAACATGGGCAGCGCGGTGACGCTGCGCACCACGGTCGGCTACACGCTGGGCAGCGCGCTGGTGTTCGGCGGGCTGTTCGGCTTCATCAATTCCAGCCAGCAGCTGATCGGCGAGGCCTTCGGCGCGGGGGACGATTTCCCGCTGATCTTCGCGATTTGCGCGGGCTGCATGGCGGTGGCCAACTGGCTCAACAGCCGCATCGTCGAGCGCTACGGCGCGCGCCGGGTCAGCCACGCGGCGCTGTTCCTGTTCATCATCGTGGCCGCGGCGCAATTGTGGTTCGCCAACCAGCCCGACGAGAGCCTGTGGACCTTCGTGCCCTTGATGGCCGCCAACATGAGCCTGCTCGGCTTCATCGGCGCCAATTTCGGCTCGATCGCGCTCCAGCCCTTCCGCCACATCGCGGGCGCCGCCAGCTCGGCGCAGGGCTTCCTGCGGATGACCGGCGGGGCGGCGCTGGGCGCCTATATCGGCTATTCCTACGACGGCACCGCACGCCCGCTGGCGCTGGCGCTGCTGGTGACCGCGGTGCTGAGCCTGGCCTTCGTGCTGTTCTCCGAACGCGGCACACTGTTCGGCCCGCCGGAGCCGGAAGAGGCCTGAGAGAATTTAGACAAGCACGTCATCCCAGCGAAAGCTGGGATCTCTCGCCACCTGGTCCTCTACCTGGCCGAGATCCCAGCTTTCGCTGGGATGACGACTGGGCCCCGCTTCCCCTTCCACCCGACCGGCAAATGCGTTAGACATCCCCATCCCCGGGGAGCCAGTGCTGGCTGAGAGGGGCAGGTCACGCTGCCCGACCCGTCGAACCTGAACCCGTTAATACGGGCGGAGGGAGGGCCGGCTCTGTCGCTTCGCGTAGCGCCGGAAATCTCTCTCCCGCCCGAGGAGAGTGACCCCATGGCCGACATCAATTCCCCGCACGAGATCAGCCCCACCGGTGAGCCGGTAACCGTCACCACCGGCCCGATCCGCGGCAGCCGCAAGGTGCATGTCGGCAAGCTGGGCGTGGCGATGCGCGAGATCGATCTCGCGGGCGGCGAGGCGCCGGTGCGGGTCTACGACACCTCGGGCCCCTACACCGACCCCGCCGCCAGCATCGACATCCAGGCGGGCCTTCCCGCGCTGCGCCGCGACTGGCAGCTCGCGCGCGGCGACGTCGAGGAATACGCCCCGCGCGAAGTCCGCCCCGAGGATAACGGCCAGCTCGGCCCCGATCGCTCGGGTGGCGTTCCGCCGTTCCCCGCCGCGCTGCGCCGCCCCTTGCGCGCGAAAGCCGGCGGCAACATCAGCCAGATGCACTACGCGCGCCGCGGGATCATCACCCCCGAGATGGAGTACGTCGCCGAGCGCGAGAACCTGGGCCGCGCCCGCCTCGCCGAATACACCCGCGACGGCGAGGACTGGGGCGCCCAGATCCCCGATTACGTCACCCCCGAATTCGTCCGCGACGAAGTGGCGAGGGGCCGCGCGATCATCCCCTCCAACGTCAACCACCCCGAATGCGAGCCGATGGCGATCGGGCGCAATTTCCTCGTCAAGATCAACGCCAATATCGGCAACTCGGCGGTTGCCTCGGACGTCGCCAACGAAGTCGACAAGATGGTCTGGTCGATCCGCTGGGGCGCCGACACCGTCATGGACCTGTCCACCGGGCGCAACATCCACGACACCCGCGAATGGATCATCCGCAACTCCCCCGTGCCGATCGGCACCGTGCCGATCTATCAGGCGCTCGAGAAGGTCGGCGGGGTCGCCGAGGATCTCACCTGGGAGATCTACCGCGACACGCTGATCGAGCAGGCCGAGCAGGGCGTCGACTATTTCACCATCCACGCGGGCGTGCGCCTGCCCTATGTGCCGATGGCGGCCAAGCGGATGACCGGGATCGTCAGCCGCGGCGGCTCGATCATGGCGAAATGGTGCCTCTCGCACCACAAGGAGAGCTTCCTCTACGAGCGGTTCGACGAGATCACCGAGATCTGCAAGGCCTACGACATCGCCTATTCGCTCGGCGACGGCCTGCGCCCCGGCTCGATCTACGACGCCAATGACGAAGCGCAATTCGCCGAACTCTACACGCTGGGCGAGCTGACCAAGCGCGCCTGGGCGCAGGACGTGCAGGTGATGATCGAGGGCCCCGGCCACGTGCCGATGCACAAGATCAAGGAGAACATGACCAAGCAATTGGAGGCCTGCGGTGAGGCGCCCTTCTACACGCTCGGCCCGCTCGTCACCGATATCGCGCCCGGCTACGACCATATCACCAGCGGCATCGGCGCGGCGCAGATCGGCTGGTACGGCACCGCGATGCTCTGCTACGTCACGCCGAAAGAGCACCTCGGCTTGCCCGACCGCGACGATGTGAAGGTCGGCGTGGTCACGTACAAGCTCGCCGCCCACGCCGCCGATCTAGCCAAGGGCCACCCCGCGGCGCAGGTCCGCGACGACGCGCTGAGCAAGGCGCGCTTCGAGTTCCGCTGGCGCGACCAGTTCAACCTCAGCCTCGACCCCGACACTGCCGAGCAATATCACGACCAGACGCTCCCCGCGGAAGGCGCCAAGACCGCGCATTTCTGCTCGATGTGCGGGCCCAAATTCTGCAGCATGAAGATCAGCCAGGAAGTGCGCGATTTCGCCGCCAGGCAGAATTCGGACAGCTATCTCGCCGCCGAGAACATCCGCAACGAGACCCCGCCCGAAGCGCGCGAGAATGCGGAAGAGGGGATGGAAGAGATGTCGCGCCGCTACAAGGAGAAGGGCGAGCGGCTGTACCTGCCCGAAGACGAGGTGGACGGGGTCGGCCCGGCGACATAGGCTGGCGACCGGCCCGGCCGCGGCCTCGGCCGACTTTTACGGGATAGGAGAGCGCCCATGGCTGAAACCCATGCTGCCACCGAGGCCGGAACCGGGACCGCCACCGAGACCGGCGCGATACTCGACGACCGGCGCGAGCGGCGGCGCCTGCCGCTGGTCGGGCTGGTCCTCTCGGCGCTCTATGTCGCGGGGGTGACGCTCTACCTGTTCGTCCAGGGCCAGAACCCCGCCGACCTCCGGCTCAACGAGCTAGGCGATTTCCTCGGCGGGGTGTCGAGCCCGCTCGCCTTCCTGTGGCTGGTGCTCGGCTTCTTCCAGCAAAGCCGCGAGATCCGGCTGAGCGGCAAGGCGCTGCACCTGCAGGCGAGCGAAATGCGCCGCAGCGTGGACGAACACCGGCGGCTGGCGAGTGGCGGCGCGGAGCGGGGAGAGGGCTAAACCGCAGAGCGGCGCGCGAACCGATGCCCTCCCCGGCTCGCCGACTTCTCACGGCTCGCAGGGCCGCGCCGATGCCTTGCAGGTCCACAGCAGCCCCGCTCGCTTGCAGCTCAGCGAGCGATCTTTGGCGTTGGCCCATTCGGCCCAGCTCCTCGAATGTTCGCTCTGGACTGCGGCCATCCACCCCACCTGAGCGGTCATCTTGCCTCCCTCCCGCGTCACCGCGCCGAGGCGGGTGGACGAGATCTGGCTCCCGCATTGCTTGCCGCCCGCGCCGCCTTCGCCACTCGAGGAGTTCGGCTTGCTCGTGCCCGCGGGCTTCCCGCCCGAGTTCGGCCTGCTGTCCGAGCCGCCTCGCGCCGGGGGCGCGCCGGCACCGGGAGTATTGCCGCCGCCGGTGGCCTCGCCCATGGCCTCTCTCGCGCGGCTTTCCTCCGCCCCCCTCGCGGGCGGTCGGCCGGTGGAACCGGTTGCCGCGGTTTCGCTCCGCGCCTGCGGGCCGCAGGTCGCCCTGAGCGGGACCCAGTTGGAGCTTTCGCCCGATCCCACGGCCTGCGCCCGGTAGCGTGTATCGGTGTCGGTGGTGATCTTGAAGCTGTGCCGATAGGTCGCGAGATAGGTCCCCGCCGCGCCGGCGACCGCCTGCGCCTCCAATTCGCCGGTTTTGCCGCCGCCGGCATTGTGGATCACGAAGCGCACCGTGCCGGGGCCATCGGTGTGCGCCCATGCGGTCAGCGTGGCATCGCGCGGGCAAGCCGCACCGCCGCCATCCGACACCGCGAGCTGGACGCGGTCGACCTCGGCCATGCCTGCTTCGGCCATGCCTGTTTCGCCCGAACCCGTCTCGGCCGGCCCCGCAGCGACCAGCGCGATCAGACCGAGCGCAGCGCCCGTGCCCGCCGCCAGCGTCCGTTTCGATTGCCTCCTCACCCATTGCGCCATGATTGTTCCTCCCCGAAACCCTGTCATGCGACCCGGCCCGTTTATTCTCGCTCGAAAACCCGATGTCTTGTAAAGATCGGCGATGGCGCAAGAGCCCGACTTCGAAGAAGTTCAGGCACCCGGCCAGCTGCGGCCCTGGGTGCGGCGCTATCTCTACGCCAACCGCCCGCTGGCTGCCGACCTAACCGTGCAGGCCAAACCCACCGGCTTCTGCTATTTCGTCAATTTCTTCGGCGGCAATCGCGGCGATTATTTAACCATCGACCGGCGCGTCGTCAGCCGCCGGACCCGGTGGTTCCTGTGCGGCCAGATCACCGATCACGACCTTCGTTTCTGCCACCGCCATTCGCTGCGGGTGACCATCGCCGAGCTGACCGCCACCGGGCACCACCGGCTGTTCGGCACGGCGGGAAGCGACATCCTTGGCCTGGCCGCAGAGCTGGCCGACATCGCGCCCGAGCGCGCGTGCCTTGCGGGCCGGTGCTTCTCGCTCGGCCCCGGCGGCTCGCGCGACGGGCATGTGGCGCAGGCCAATGCCTTCTTCACGCGGCTCGCCGAGCGCTGCCTGCCCGCAGACGAGGCGGTGGAGCATGTCGTGGGCGCGATCGAGCGCGACCACGGCATGGTACGCATCGCGCAGCTGTGCGCGCAGACGGGCATCGCGCCGCGCGAGCTGCGCCGCCGGTTCCAGCACGCGGTCGGGATGAGCCCGAAATTCTTCGCGCAGGTCATGCAGATCAAATGGGCCGTCGGCCTGTTGTCCGCGCAGGACGAAGCCAGCCTCGCCGTGGTCGCGCAGGAGGCGGGCTTCTACGACCAGGCCCATTTCAACCGCGCCATGCAGCGCTTCTTCAGCGAGAGCCCGAGCGCCTTTCTGCGCAGCGACAACCGGTCGTTCCGCTCGTTTTATGGCTGAAGCGATGCGGCGCGATGCGGCGCGGGCGGGGTGAGGGCCGGGGGGAGCCCGGGGGGAGGGCAAGCCACCCGGCCAGGATTGACCGCGCGCGCGAAAGGGCAGACACGCTTCGCGGGCCGCGCCTCCATGAAAGAGGACGCCTGCCATGTCCGCATACCGCCTGCTGCAAGTGCTGCTCGTCGCCTTCGGGCTGGTGTTCTGCCTCGTCTGGCCGCTTGCCGTGGTCTGGCCCGCGGGCTGGGCCTGGCACGCGGGCGCGCCCTCGGCCTCGCAATATTTCATGATGATCGTCGGGGTCTATGCCACGCTGGGCGTGTTCCTGATCGCCGCCGCGCGCGACCCGCTCGCGCATGCCTCGCTGATCTGGTTCGCCGCCGTGTCGAGCGCGGTCCACGCCGCGATCATGGCGCTCCAGTCGCTCGCCGACCCGATGCACCGCGGCCATTTGCTGGGCGACGTCCCCGCGCTGCTGCTGGTGACGGTTGCCTTCGCGGTGCTGCTGCCGAGGGCGCAGCGCGAGGGGGCGGGGGGAGTGAAGGGGGTGGTTTGAGGGGGCGGACTGCTTCTGACGAGCGGGAACATCAAGAGTAAGGCCTCATCCGGACAGGTCGAGGAGTGCGTGAGGGGATGGAGGCAGATGAGCTGCGTCTACAACGAAACCGGGCGCGAGTTATACATCGGCCAGGGTGATCGGCAGCAGGACCGAAGCGGCCTCGATTATCCAATTCTTGCTTCTGCATCGCTCAGTAAGAGATCAGTGCGCTCCTCAATGAACTTCGAATAATCATCTTCGAACAGAGATTCAGGACAGAGCGCTGCACTCAGGGTCGCAGATATGTCTCCTTGCATATCTGTCCTGTAGTCCGATGGCGCGCGCCCCCCGAGTTTGCGATTATCTGCTCGAGACAGAAAGGCAAAGTTTGCAAGGCAACTATCCGGATATGCTAACTGACCAGATTCTTTGAGAAATTGTTTCGGCATCAAATGGTGAAATTCAGATCTGTTGGCATCCTTCAATTTTTCAGCGAGATCAACCAGAGCGCCTGATATAAAAGATCTTGGCAAGTAACTTGCCAATATTAAGATAAATGTCTTTGTGTTTACATTCCCGATGCCGAATATGTTATCTTTGAAAAAATCCGCATCAACGGTGACAGCAAATTCTCCAAGCTTAGAAGCCTCACCAGCCCTCAATTTTGCCATTTCGGCTATATCGTTTTTTAAGTTCCTCAGCACACCGGAACTATAGCGACGGGACAGGGATGAGCGCCAGAACCATCGATCAATCTGCTTCCTCTGGGCGTCGGTGTATGAGGCTTCCTTATTGCCTGGCACAGCGAAAAAAACTGCGAGTGGTACAAGTTGTGTTGAGAAAGGCAAGTTCGCAAGCTTCTCGACCTTATAATTCGTCCTCACATAGTCTATCGCATACTTTATTCCATTTGTAATTTTGTCGAAGTTTTGTCTTACATTTTCACCGTTAAGCTCCATCAGCGCCTTGGGTGAGGCGTCACCGGTCAGAACTGCTGAGCAACAGCGTAACAAAAGGTTCGTATCTGATCCTACATCGGAGAATCCGAAAGGCTCGATCTCGTCGGCTAGTTCCTCAAACTGAGTCTGAAGAAGGAAGTCGTTACTCCAAGTCCAAGCGGTAAAAAGTTGAAAAGTATTCAGCGCAACTCCTTGGCGATTTACCCGTTCAAAAATAATGGCGACGGTCGCTCTATCTTCAGTCTTTGTGATCTGCGCAGGAATTTGCACCGTTGTGAAGCGATTTCGCATTGCGTCGATGCGTTTTAATGCGTCAACATCTTTCAGCGAGCGCGTGAGCTCCGCGTACTTCTCGACGTCGAAGAGGCTCCGAAGCGGAAAGTACCTCGCATCTTCGCTTTCGTCCGGTTTCAGTGCGACAAATTGATTTTCTTGTGCTGACTGGTCTGCGCTCAGGTCGTAATAAATGTCCAGCCAAGCAGCATCTTCGGTAGGCTCAAGGCCATTTTGAAAAACTCCAAAGATTGAAGTGATACGTTGCTGTCCGTCCAATACGTAAAAGACCGGATAATCGTCCTTCAGTTCGGGAACTTTAAATGGACCGAGGTCTCTTTCAATTTCCAAACGTTCTTTAGATTGCCAAAGAAGGAGGGATCCGAATGGGAAGCTCTTGTAAATGGAATCCATCAGATAAGCGACACGCTCGGCATCCCAAACGAAGCCGCGCTGAAACGCGGGAACCCTGATCTGTCCGTTCTTTACCTGCTCCAATATGTCGCTGATAGTGTAGTTTGCCATAGTTCCCCCTAACCAATGATCAGCATGTAGTTTGATGGATGGAGGTAAGTCGAGACAAAGTTTTCAATTCCGCAAATCAGGAACAGTCAACCTGATTGGCGTCCCTAGGCTGCGGAACCAACCTCTCCACCAGCGCCCGCAACTCACCCGGCGTCGTGTGCCCCGCGACCACCTCGTGATAGCCGGTCCCCGCCTTGCGCAGCGCTTCCTTCTTCACCGCGTCGCGCGCGGCGGTCGAGGCGTTCAAATGGTGGCCCGAGCCCTGATATTCGAGCGCGTGGACCACGCGGCAGTGCTCGTCCATCAGCGCGAAATCGACGCGTTTGGAATTGATCGCGCGGAAGGCCTCGTCGTCGGGGCTGGCGAGGAACTCGCCGAGGCTGACCTGCGCCATCACCTGCCAGCCGGGGTTGCGCGCGATCACCGCCTTGTCGAGCGCGGTGAAGACCTTGGCCTCCGACCGGTTGAGCAGGCTGCGCGCGGTGAAGCTGGCCCCGCTCACCAGCTTGAGCTGATCCGCCGCAAAGTGCGCGGCGTCTTGTGGGCCTGTCGCTGCGCTGCCTGAGGCCGCCCTTTGCCTGCGTTCCGCCGCCTCGATGGTCTTGAGGCTGGGGCCCTTCTTGCCGAACTTCCCCGCATTGCGGCCCCGCCAATAGGCTTTGCGCCTCGCCGCATCGGCTTTCGCGAACGCGCGTTCGAAGCCGATCCCGATCAGCGCGCCGATCAATAGCACGACCAGCAGAGCCAGCGGACGATCGAGCAGGAAGTTCACGGTCTCCATGCCGCGAATATCGCCGCGATACCTTGAGATCAGGTGAAAGGCTGCGGGAAGGGGGCCTTGCCCCCACCGCGCCCCTAAGCCACATAGCCGCCATGTCCGCCGACTGCTGCTCCGCCAAATCCGCCACGCTCGAGACGCTCGCCCGCCAGGCCGACCAGCGGCGCGTGCTCGTCATCGTGCTGGCGATCAACGCGGTGATGTTCGTGCTCGAATTCGGGGCGGGGGTGATCGCCGGGTCGGCCGCGCTCATGGCGGATGCCTCCGACATGCTGGGCGATGCGCTGGTCTATGCGGTCAGCCTCTATGCGCTCGCGCGTTCCGACCGCTGGAAGGCGGGGGCGGCGATGCTCAAGGGGGTGGTGATCCTGGCGCTGGGCATCGGGATCGCGGTCAACGTCGCGCTCAAGATCCAGAGCGGGGTGCCGCCGTCCTCGGCGCTGATGCTGGGGTTCGGCGCGGTGGCGCTGGTCGCCAATCTGGTCTGCTTCCGGCTGCTCACCCGCTTCCGCCATCAGGACGTCAACATGGCGAGCACCTGGGAATGTTCGCGCAACGACCTGATCAACAACACCGGCGTGATCCTCGCCGCCGTGCTGGTCTGGTGGCTGGCCTCGCCCTGGCCCGACATCGTGATCGGCTCGCTGATGGCGCTGATGTTCCTGCGCTCGGCGTTCCGGGTCATGCGCGAGGCCGCGCCGCAATTGCGCGCCGCCTGAGGAGTTTCCAGCCCACCCCTGGCCCCTCCCGCAAGCGGGAGGGGGATTTCCGGCCCGCCTACTCGATATCGAAATCGCCTTCCTCTTCGCCGTCCCAATAGGCGGCGCGTGTGGCGTGGACGTGGAGCAGGATCATGCCTTCGGTGTCCACGCCGTCCTCGAACCAGCGGTCGAGTTCGTCCACCCAGTGCTCTTTGAATTGCGCCTTGTCGCGGACGATCTCGGCCTTGCCCTCGATCGAGATGAAGATCCCCGGCGCGCCGTCCTCGGAGCCCTTGCCCTGGAGCGAGAGCCCGACCTTGGGGTCGCGCTTGATGTCGTCCACCATCAGGCAGTCTTCCCAGGTGAAGTAATAGCTGTCGCCATCGTAATCGACCTGGCGGTTGTTGCTCATCGGGCGCGCGCCGATCTGGCCGTCCTTGGTGTGGGTGCTCAGCATCGCGAAATCGATGTCCTTCATCGCCTCGGCGATGTGGGCGAGATGCTGCTTGGGGTTCTTGTCGGCCATGGTGGGGAATGCTCCTTTGCGCTTCCGGTCGTCTAGAGCGCGCGGTGGCAGGGCTTGTTCCCCGCCCTGGCTCGCGGCCCGCCGGAACCGACCCGCGCCTCCGCCCATTGACCCTGTATCGCCAATGGAGAACCGCGATGAACCCCTCGACCCCGCATTCCCCTTCCGCCGCCCTCCTGGGCACGCTCGCCGCCAGCCTCGCGCTGGCCGGCTGCACGCAGGGCGAACCCGAGCCGATCGAGCCGGTCGCGCTCTCGTCCGAGCGCCAGTGCTTCTTCACCCGCCAGATCAACGGCTATTCCGAAGCGCCCGACGGCCCGCGCGGCGAGGAACGGCTCTATGTCAACACCGGGGTCAACGACCGCTATCTGCTCGAAACCTTCGGCCCGTGCCCCGATATCGACTGGTCGTTCTCGATCGCGCTCGACTCCCGCTTCGCCGGCACCAGCCTGTGCAGCGGCGAAACCGTCACCGTGCTGGTGCCGCAGAGCGTTGGCGGGATTCCCAACCGCTGCACCGCGCGGGTGCTCGGCAAGGTGATCGAACCAAGCTCCTGACGCGTCAGCGGGAGGCCGAACGCTCCTGCGCGCCGTGGCGGTGGAGCAGCATATCTAGCAGCGGCGGGCGGTCTTTGCGCTCCCCCGTACGCTCCCAGGCGCGCTCGTGGAAGAAGAACACCACCGCGTTGACCAGCGGTTCGACCAGCGCGATCCCGCCCGCCAGCGCGAGCGAGCCGGTGAACAGATAGGCGACGGTGAAGCCGACCAGCAGGTGGAGGACCAGAAAGCTCAGCGTCTTGGACAGGTTGCGGTTCATGGTTGAAAGATGCGCGAGCGGGGCAAATCGTTCCAGACGATTGCTGCGGCCACACTGATCGCTTTCTGCGATAATGGTTTCTGTGATGGGGGGCAGGCGCTGCTCGAACCGCGAGGCTTGCGTCCGCGCTCTCGTCGGGCGATATTCCCCGCGCCCCCGTCAGGCGATATTCATCGCCTCGCGACCAGGGGCTGCGGCCTGGCGCCGACACTTCCTCGGACACTTTTCACGGATTCTGGCAGGACACAGCGCTATCCCGGTCGTCGAACACAGCGCTCGCGAGGAGCCCGGCAGGCGATCCGAGCTCGCGCGCCTGCGCCTTCCCCGCCTGCGTCTTCCCGAGGGCGCCCCGCGCCGCGCCGGGGCGATCGCCGCCGCGCTCGCGATCGAGCTGCTGATCCTGTGGGCGCTGCTCAGCCTCGGGGTGGGCAGCGGGGCGGGCAGCCCCGAGACCGCCAGCGTCACCAGTTTCGATGTCCGCGAGACCAGCGAGCCCGAGGCGGCCGAGGCGCAGGCTGCGCCCGAAGCCGAGCCGGCCCCCTCCGCGCCCGCCCCCGACCCTGCCACGCCGCAGGACCCCGCGCCCGCAACCCCGCAGCAACCCAGCCCGCTGACCATCCCGCCGACCGCGCTGCCGCGCGAGAGCCCGGTCTTCATTCCCCCGGCGCCGCCCGCACCGCCCCCGGCCGAGATGCAGCCCGAGGCTCCTCCCGCACCGCAGACGCCCCCGCGCGCCACCGCGGTGATCCGCCCCGGCGCGCAATACGGCCCCGCCAACACCCCGCGCGCCGGCTCGCCCGACAGCGAGGTGGTGGGCCGCGCCCCCGACGGCTCGCCGCTCTACGCCGCGCGCTGGTACCGCGAGCCCAGCCATCAGGAGCTGGCCGGTTACCTTTCCGCCGCGCGCGGGCCGGGCTGGGGGCTGATCGCCTGCAAGACCGCACCGAACTGGCGGGTCGAGGAATGCGTGATCGTCGGCGAGAGCCCCGCGGGCTCGCAGATCGCCCGCTCGGCGCAGGCCGCCGCCTGGCAATTCCAGGTCCGCCCCCCTCGCGTGGGCGGGGAGTATCAGGTGGGAGCGTGGGTGCGGATCCGGATCACCTACGCGCTGGCGCCGGGGGCGGGATGAGGTTGGGGTGATCGTTGAGGGTCTTCAAAATTTGGGCGGGAACGTTTGCCAATATGGCACGGCCGGAATTTCTCAGGGAAAAGATGGCTGGACTACTTGTCGTTCCTGGGTCTGTCGGTGCACTAAGTAACACGATTTATGTGTTACAGATTTTTGGGTGAATACAAATATGCCAATGCACCGCGTTATCGCAGGACAATTGAAAGCGTTTGCGGAACAGTTTGAAGTGAAGGAAAAAGAGTCAAAGACATTTGAGGCTTTTGTAAATTACGTCATATTTCGTTGCGATAACTGCGGATAACGTGTCTCCTAATGACCTGGTGTACGAGGGGGACGATCCGGGTTTGGACGGAGTGATGATTTTTCTCGACGATCAGTATGTTTCCTCTCCTGAGGAGATAGATCTTATCCTGAAAGGGGGTAAGCGTGATGTGACGGCGTCAGTAGTCTTTACTCAGTCAAAATCGGGTGAAAGCTGGGTAAAGCATGAAATTAATACGTTCAAAGCTGCGGTGGAAGATTTTCTAAAGGAAAAGCCAGAATACCCGATGAGTGACTTTTTGAAGTCAGCCCATTCGACGTTTAATTCCCTAATTTCTAACGTAGGAAAGCTGAGTGGAGGACGTCCAAATTGCGAAGCCTATTTCGCTACGACGGGTCAAGTTCCTCCAGAAAATGCGCGTGAGCTTTGGGCCGCACGCAACACAATGAATCTTGGCATAAAGGAAACGGGGCTTTTCGGTGAAGTTGCTGTCGAATTTCTTGATCGTGACGTTCTTCTGGCGAAATGGAACGCAGCTGAGGGTGCGGTTGAAACTACATTGAGTGTCCTTGGAATGGCGTCTTTCCCTAAGTCGCCAAAGATCGAGGAAGGGTATGTAGTCACGGCGCGTGCGAAGGATTTTGTGGTGTCGGTTCTTTCGGATGAGAAAGGAAAGCTCCGTACGAATATCTTTGACGAGAATGTACGGGCATACATTGGGTCCGATAATGACGTTAACGCGGAGATAATTGAGACCATCGAGGATGCGGACCGACAGAAAAGGTTCGGTGTTCTAAATAATGGAATTACTATTATTTCTCCAGATGTTAGAGTGCAGGGAAATGAAGTATTTTTGAAAAACTTTCAGATCGTAAATGGATGCCAAACATCCAATATTCTTTTTTCTGAAAGGGGGAAGCTGACCGAAGATGCAACTCTCATGCTTAAGATAATTGAAACTGATGATGCAGGTTTGATCGACGAGATTGTACGCTCAACGAACAGGCAGTCGAAAGTTCAAGATGAACAATTTCTCGCGACTCTTGATGCTATTAAGGCGATCGAGCGCTTTTTCGAAGCTCGTGGCGCCGATGAAGAGCATCGTCTTTATTTTGAAAGGAGAACGCACCAATTTGCAGATGAAGAAGTGAAGGCGATAAGGGTGTTCGATATCAAGGAGGTCGCGCACGCTTCTGCTTCTATGTTTCTTGCGAGACCGGATTTAGCAAGCCGCTATCCCAATCGCCTGACAGGTGAGATGCGTGATATGGTCTTCAATCCATCCTATAAAGAGGAAATCTATTATTCTTCCTCGTATTGCCTGTATAGACTGCTTTTGTTGCTATCCAACAATCGCATAGATCGGGCATACCGTCGCTTCCGCTGGCACGTTTTAATGGCAGTTCGGCTTTTTCTTGAGGGAGAGAGCCCGGCGTTGTTGAATCGAGGTGGTATTAGAGAGGCATGTCAGAACCTTGAACAATTTTTCGAACAAGATGACGCAAAAATCGACCGGTTGGCCGCGCTGTGTGCAGCAGCCTTTCCTGACACCAGTATACCACGCGATGATCTTCGTACTCAAAGCTATGTGAGCGAAGTCAGAGATCGGGTTCTAGATTATCGCAATAGTCACAAGGGCGTCTAGAAATCGTCGATTGGAAAATTAAATAAGGCACAGCATAATTTGCACGACCTCCTCCTGTAGCTGTATTTTCGCTAAAGTGGGTCGAAGAGAAGGTAAGTCTGCCGCCGGTTTTTTGACGGGCTCAGGCGCCAGCAAAAGGCGACGTTATTTCTAGCGAATTCCTCAATTTCGTCTGCCGCGCGCTTTGCGACATCGTCATCGTCGATCCAGTACAACGAGACCACCACGCCCGCGACGGGGCGGCCGTCTTCCTTCTCAATGACCTCCGCGGCACACCGACGCGCTTGGTTGGTCAAACTCAGTAGGCGACCGTTGGCCCGGGACACGCCGACGCTCATGCGTTGCTTGAATTCGAACGCCCAATGCCGACGGTCGGTGTGTAGCCAAAGATCACCGCGGCCATGACGTTTTCTTCGCCGGGCCTTGGTTTTGTCTTTTTTGGGTTCGAGCTTTTGCGTGCAGTACTCGGCAAGAGTAACATGGCCTGCCAGAGAACCGGCTGCTGCAAGTAGCGCAACGCTTGCAGTTTCATTGTATGCAAACGGATCGTCATCGTCCCATAGGTCTTGATGGCGGTCTATCAGCGTCGCCGCCCTTTCCATCCATCCCGACCAAACGTTATACTCCGTTGTGCGCGCATCGCCCGTCACCAGATCAACTCGAGTCGCCATATTTTCTCCCGTGCGTTTTCTTAGTCCCTACACAAAAACCTTCTGCACATACCCCGGCAATTCTTCTTTGTTGTTGCCGGCCCAAAAACCATTTTCCTACAGACCCCCATCTGTGGCTTATCCTCGCGGATGACTCACCCCGACCCGCACCCGCCCGCTCCCCGCGCGTCCCCAGCGCCCGCCCCTCCGCGCCCCAACACCGACTATCGCTGGACCCCGGACAAGGCGCTGGCCTTCCTCGGCGCGCTGGCGGAGTGCGGCAAGGTCGCGGCGGCGGCGCGGGCGGTGGGGATGACGCGGCAGTCGGCCTATCGGCTCAAGGCCCGCTCGGCGCTGGTGGCGCAGGCTTGGCCGCTGGCGCTCGCCGCGGGGCGCGAGCGGCGGGCCTTGCGGGGGCGGGGCGGCCCCTGGGACAGCCGCGAAGCGCAAGGTTGCAGTTCGCAAGGTTACGGTTCGCAAGGTTACAGGTCGCAAGGTGCCGGGCCGCAAGGTTACACGGAGGGAGCGGCATGGTGACGCTTCTGCGTCCGCAAGGCGACACTCCGCGCAGGCCAAGGTTACGCTTCGGCGCGCAAGGCGACGCTTTTCGCGCCCAAGGCGACACAAATCGGGCTTTTTGCCGCAGACCCTGTCCAATGTGTCAGACGGCGGCTATCGCACACGGCAACCGGCCAGCGGGGAACCGGGCAGCGGGGAACCGGCCCAGCCGCTTCCCGGTTGGACTCGCATTCCCATCTGCCATGGCCCAGCAACAACGGAGCACCCGCCGCCTCATGGATATCCAGTTCAACACCGACAATTCCCTCACCCACGTCTCGGGCGTGGCCGAGCGGGTCGAGGCGCATCTGCGCGAGCGGCTCGGCCGGTTCGAGGAGCGGCTGACCCGGCTCGAGGTGCATGTCGGCGACACCAACGGTCCCAAGGGCGGGCCCGAGGACATCGCCTGCACCATCGAGGCGCGGCCGCGCGGCGGTGCGCCGCTCAGCGCCAGCGCCGAGGCTGCCGATGTCGATGCGGCGGTGCGTTCGGCCTCGTCCAAGCTGGTCACCGTGCTCGACCGCCATTTCGGCAAGTCCGACCGGCACGGGCGCTGAGCGCGGGCGATGGCGGATCTCTATCTCAAGGCGCTCGAATCCGAACGCAAGAAACTGTGGGCGACCTGCCGGCTCAAGGGCCTGCCGCGCGATTCGATGGAACGCCAGCGGATCGCGATGATCGACGAGGACATCGCGGCGCACAAGGCGAAGCAGGCTCAGCCCAAAGCCAAGCCGGACAAGAAGTGAGCGCGCGGCTGGCTCCCGGCGGAGCCGGCCGCTACGCGGAAACTCAGCCGTTCTTCATGTTCTCCAGCCCCTTGATCCCGCCGGGCTTGGTGCTGGGGTTGGAGGCGTTCTGCTTGGGGCCCTTGTCGGCCTTGGGCTTGCGCGTCTCGCGGCTCTTCTTCTGTTGGCCTTTGGCCATGGCTCGTTCCAATCGGGCGGAATGCCCGCCGCCGGTCTACGCCGCCTGGCGAGCCAAGTCACAGGAAACCGGCAGGAAAATGCGTTTCCGGGAACTGGCGTGGGAACGGGCGCGGGAACGAGATGGCAAGAGGAGCGCTTGGGCTTGATGAAACATTATGCGCTGCTGCTCCCGCTCGTCCTGCTCGCCGCCTGCGCGCCCGAAGCTGAGGAGCCTGCCGCCGACGACGCTGCGGTCGCCACTACCGAACCTGCGGCGCCGCAACCCGCCGCGCCGGAACCCGGGGCCGTGGATTCCGACACGCTCACGCTCGGCGGCCTCGGCGAGCTGCGGATCGGCGAGCCGATCCCCGCGGGTAGCAGCTTCGCCTCGCGCGGCGCGCAGATCCCCGGCACCACCTGCCGCACCGTCAGCTCGCCCGACTATCCCGGGGTCCACGCCATGACCGTCGACGGCGAGGTCCGCCGGATCACGGTCTCGGACGAGTCCGAGGTCGCGCTGGTCGAGGGCATCGGCGCCGACGCCAGCGAGGCCCAAGTCCGCGCCGCCTTCCCCGGTTTCGAGGAGAGCCCGCACAAATACCTCGCCGCGCCGGGCAAATATCTCACCCAGCCGGGCCGCGACGCGCGGCTCCACTTCGAGATCGATACCGACGAGACGGTCAGCCTGATCCACGTCGGCGCGCAGCCCGAGCTGACCTGGGTCGAGGGGTGTGCCTGAGAATAGCTTCGGTCTTTCCGCAGCTTAACAAAGGTTGCAAAAGGCCGGGCGCCATAATTTCGCCTTTTTCGGAACCACCCCCGGTCTGAGCCGTAGGTGGGCCGAGGGTGCGGACAACACGCCGCATATCGGCCGACCGCGCCACCCTCCGAGAGAAGGAAAATTTCCATGAACAAGTTCGCAATTGCACTCGCCTCCGCCGCCTCGCTGGCGATCGTCGCCTGCGCCGAAGAGCCCGCCGACACCACGGCGATGGACGACGCCGCACTGGCCGACCAGATGGCCAATGAAGACGCCGCACTGGTCGGCGAGACCGACAACATCGTCGAAGTCGCGCAGGGCAACCCCGATTTCTCGACGCTCGTTTCGGCCGTCACCACCGCGGAGCTGGGTGAGACGCTTTCGGGCGAGGGTCCCTACACCGTCTTCGCTCCGACCAACGCCGCCTTCGACAAGATCCCGCAGGCGACCCGCGACGAGTTGATGAGCGAAGCCGGCCGTGAAGACCTCACCAACATCCTGACCTATCACGTCGTCGAAGGCGAAACGATGGCCGCCGCCCTGACCGCGGCAATCGAAGGTGCGGGCGCGGATGGCTACGAGCTCACCACCGTGAACGGCGCCACGCTGACCGCCACCATGGACGGCGGCAACGTCGTGCTGACCGACGCAGCGGGCAACACCGCCATCGTCACCGGCACCGATGTCGACGCCTCGAACGGCGTGATCCACTCGATCGACACGGTGCTGATGCCCGAGTAGTCGGCGCCAGTACGGCACCGACGACAAATCGACACCAAGGGCGGGTCCTGCTTCGGCAGGACCCGCCCTTGCGTTTCGCGGCCCGGCAGGACAATTGCCGGAGCCAGCGCAGACCAACGACGAGGAACCGGCATGCCGAAAGATCGCAATTTTCCCGCCTCGCTTGTGCGCCGCGGGCTCGCGCTGGCAGCGCTGCCGCTGCTGCTTGCCGCCTGCCAGAACGGCGCGGGCGCCGAGCGTTCGGTGGAGAGCTACGACGGGATCGCGTCCGACGAGACGGTCCATTTCACCGGGACCGAACCCTTCTGGGGCGGGCAAAGCGCCGGCGGCACGCTGACATACAGCACACCCGAGAATGTCGATGGCCGCACCATCTCGGTCGAACGCTTCGCCGGGAACAACGGTCTGTCGATCGCGGGCGAACTCGAGGGCGATGCGTTCGATCTGGTGGTGACGCCGGGAGAATGCTCGGACGGGATGAGCGACCGGACCTATCCCTTCGTCGCCACGCTGCAGATCGGCGAGGAGACTCGCTTCGGCTGCGCCTGGACCGATCGAACGCCCTTCGAAGGCAGCGAGGCGCCATGAACATGCCGATGAGCGAGAGTGCGGAATGAGGGCGGTTCCCGGCCTCCCGCGCTGGCTCGGCCTGGCAGGTCTTTTGCCGCAGATCGGCATGGTCGCCGCGCTCTTTGCAGGACCGCCGGAATGGCATGAGCCCGCTGCGCTGCTGGCCTATCTCTACGCCGGTCTGATCTTCGCCTTTCTGGGCGGCACATGGTGGGGCATCGCCGCCTGCGCGCCCGCGGCGCATCGCCGCCGGACGCATGGCTGGGTGTGGGTGGCCGGGGTGCTGCCCAGCCTGATCGCCTTCGCCGGGCTCGCACCGCCGCTGCTCGGCGCGCTGCCGCTCGAACCCTCGCTCGTCGCGCTGGGTGGCGGCCTGCTGATCAGCCCCGCACTCGATGCGCGGCTCGGGGCGCTGGCGCCGCGCTGGTGGATGGCTCTGCGGCTGCCGCTGTCGCTTGGGCTCGGCACCCTGACGATCGCCGCCGCGCTGGCCTAATCCTTGTGAGCGACCCCGGCGCGTTCGAGCTCGGGTCGCAACCGCCCGGTCAGCCAAAGCCACCACATCTTGAAGTCGGCACCCAGGCTCCACAGCGGATAGGTGAAGGTGGCGGGGCGGTTCTTCTCGACCGTGAAATGCGCGATCCAGGCGAAGAAATAGCCCGCCAGCGGCATGGCGAGCAGCAGCAGCCAGTTCCCGCTCAGAAGCGCCGTCAGCGCCAGCAGCACCACCAGAGTCGTGCCAGTGTAATGCAGCGCCCGCGTCCGCGGCCGCGCGTGCTCGCGCAGGTAATAGGGCCAGAATTCCGCGAAGCTGGTGTAGAGGCGCGCCATGCCCGGATAATGGGGGGAACCTAGCGGCGGGTCAATCGTCCAACCCTGGTCTGGTGGATCGCGCCGGGGAACGAAAATCCCCGCAAACCGTGAACAAACAAATGATAGGTTCAGATTTCAAGCAGTGCGACCCAGAGACCGGACAGGACGGGAACCGTGAAGAACGATAGCGACGATCCAAGGCCGACCCGGCCGGCGCAGACCTATACGGCGTTCGACGAGCCGAGCGACCGGCTCGGGGTCGAGCACGCGGCGGATGCCTTTCCCGGCTCGCCCGGCATGCTGTTCAAGCAGGCCATGGCGCAGACCCGGATGTCGATCTGCCTCAGCGATCCGCATCTGCCCGATAATCCGATCGTCTTCGCCAACCGGGCCTTTCGCGAACTGACTGGCTACGAGGATGGCGAGCTGATTGGCCGCAACTGCCGCTTCCTCCAGGGGCCCAAGACCGACCCTGCGCCAATCGCCGCGATGCGCGAGGCGATCGCCAACGAAGACGTGGTGATCGTCGAGATGCTCAACTACCGCAAGGACGGCTCGACCTTCTGGAACGCGCTGCATCTGGGGCCGATCTACGACGAGGACGGCAAGCTCGCCTATTTCTTCGGCAGCCAGTGGGATGTCACCGATCTGCGCGTAGCCCGCGCCGAGGAGCAGCATGCCCGTATGATGGCGCGCGAATTGTCGCACCGGATGAAGAATATGTTCGCGGTGATCTCGGGCATCGTCAACGTCACCGGACGGATGCGCGGCGTTCAACGCGAAGCGGCCGAAATCAACGATCGCATCCAGGCGCTGGGCCGCGCCTACGAGACCACGCTCGACGATGCCGCCAGCGGCACGATCGAGATCGGCAACGCGATCCATGCGATCCTCGATCCCTACGGCCGCAAGGGCGCGCCGCTCGACCTGCGCGGCAATGGCGCGCGCGTGCCGTTCTCGGTGGTCTCGATCGTCGGGCTGGTCCTGCACGAACTGGCCGCCAACGCGACCAAATACGGAGCATGGATCAACGAGACGGGGTCCGTCACCGTCGACTGGAACTCGCCTGCGCCCGACGAGACTCTGGTCGTCGAATGGCGCGAGCGCGGCGGGCCGAGGATCGATCCCGGCAGCATCGCGGCGGGTACCGGCAGCGCCATCGTCGACCGAATCCTGCGGACTGCATCGGGCACGATCGAACGCAGCTGGGACCCGAAAGGGTTCGAAGCGATTGTCTCCATACCGCTACGAGGGTGAGAACGACACTTGGCCGAAACCCACACCATTCTGCTGGTAGATGACGAGCCGCTGATCCTGATGGATCTGGAGATGGCTGCCGAAGACCGCAGTCTCGACTATCTGAGCGCTCCATCGGTGGAACGGGCACTGGCACTGATCGAGACCGGCGATCCGGCGATCGATCTGGCCGTGCTCGATTTCACCTTGCTCCACGGCACCGACTGCCTGCCGATTGCGCGCCGGCTCCAGCAAATGGGAATTCCCTTTATCGTCCATTCGGGCGATCTCGATCGCAGCGAAAAGGGCCTTGGCGACCTCGACGCCGTGCTGGTGCAGAAGCCCGCGCATTCCGACAAGGTGATCGCGGCGGCGCTGGTCGAGATGAAGGCCAGCGGCAACCGGCCGCGACCGCTCGCCGCCTCGTAACCCGACCGCCGCCGGATCAGAACAGGCCCGGCACTTCGCGCTGCGCTGCGGTGGGGCGATCGGGCTGGAGCAGAACCCGGCGATCGCCTGCGCCCTGCACACCGCGTTCCATCCCGCCGGCTATGGGCGTGCAGCTGCGCCCGGCAAGGAAATCGAGTGCAACGCTGACCGAGGCTTCCGCCGGGTCGCCGAGCTGGTTCAAGATGCCATCGTTCGCCGCGCAGGTGTTGGGCACGACCGAGGCGAGCCCGGTGAAATACTCGCCTTGATCCGCCGCATTGGTGGTCTTGAAGGTCACCGCGCGCAAGCGGTCGTCGCATTCCGACCGGTCGAAGGCGAACTGCCCCACGGGCTTGCCGTAGGTATTGGTCCCCACCAGCGCGAGATTGGTGCCGAGGTAGGGAATGAAGGAATTGGTCACCAGCTCGCTTGCCGAGGCGGTGCCGCCGCGCCCGATCACCGCCACTTTGCTTGCTGCGATCGCCTGCGGCTGGGCGGCGAACAGATCGACCTCGTTCTCCGCCGCCTTGGAGGGGCGCAGGATGGTCTTGCTGAAGACCTGGCCTTCGCGGCCCCGGGCCATCAGATCGCCCAGCAGTTCCGCCACCGATACCAGCCCGCCGCCATTGTAGCGCAGGTCGAGGATGACCCGGTCGACCCCGGCGTTGCGGAACTGCTGGAAGGCGGCGCGCAGCTGCGGGCCGGCGTCCTCGACGATGAAGGTGCGCAGATTGATATAGCCGACCTGACCGGTGCCATCGTCGAGGATTCTCACGCCGTAGCGATCGGAGATCGGATCGAGAGAGAACTCGGTCTTGGCGATGGTCGCACTGCGCTCGACCCCGCCGACATCGCGAAAGCCGAGACTCCGGCTGACGCCTGGATCGGACGGGCCGAGTGCATTGATGACCGCATTGGGGCCGCCCGATGCCATCAGGCTGGCGACCGCGGTCCCGTCGATCGACAGCAGCTCGGTTCCGCGGTCGATCCCGGCGGAAAGGGCGGGGGCGTTCTCGAAGGATTCCAGCACGAAAACGCGGTTAGCGCCGGTATCGTAGCCGAACCGTACGCCGAAGCCGGCGCTGGATCCGCTGTTGATCAGCTGAGTCTCTTCCGCGATCGAGGTAATGTAGGTGAAGCCCCGATCCTTCGACTGCGCCCGGGCCGGGGCGACCAGTGCGTCGATGTAGCTTTGCAGGTCGGAATAGGCGGCCGGGTTGACGTTGCTCGCCAGCAGCTCGGGGAAAAGGTACCATTCGTCGAGCACGCCGCGCACGAACTCCTGGCGGTTGGCGAGCGAGCAGGGGTCATTGGCGGTGCCGCCACCCGAGGTTCCCGGTGTCCCCCCGCCACCGCCGGCGACCGGGGCGCTCGGCGAACCACCCCCTCCGCAAGCGGCGAGCGAGAGCGCGAGCGTGGTGGACAGAAGCGTACGAGCGATGGTCATGGGGTGCGACTCCGGGAAGATGGCGGTAAGGAGGCCAGATCAAACCGGAGGCCGTGACAACAGCTCCCGACTGCCAGCATTAGTGCCAAACGCCGGAGTACTAGGCAAGTTTGCACTGCATTCGCGACCGAATGTGCGGGATTCCGGGCAAAAGCCGTGCATATTTGCCCGCAGGGCATGGTCTCGTGGCAAGAGGACGGTCAAAAGGACCGGATGAATCGAAGGAATTTCGCATGAGTAGCGCTGCATGGCTGGATAGCGCAGTCGGGGGAAGCAAGCCCGCCGGTGACCTGGTCATCGCGCGGGTGGGGTCCGAGCAGACGTTCGGCAAGTCCGGCTTCTCGCTCAAGAGTCCGGCGTTCGAGCATGGCGGCGAGCTGGATCCCAGCTTCACCGCCTGCGAGGAAGCCTCGGTGGCGCCGCCGCTGGAATGGACCGCGCCCCCGCCGGGTTCGCAGGAGCTCGTCCTGATCGTCGAGGATGTCGACGGACCCGAGGGCAAGCCCAATCTGCACTGGCTGGTCTGGGGCCTGGCGCCGCAGCGCGGCAAGCTGCTCGAGGGCGAGGCGCCGCCGCGCACGGGCAAGAACGCCGCGGGCAATTCCGAATGGCTGTTGCCCAACCCGCCGATCGGCGAGGAGCACCGCTACGTCTTCCAGCTGTTCGCGCTCGACCTGCCGCTGACCACGATGCCCGGGGCGAAGATCGAGCAGCTGATCAAGCAGATCGAAGGCCATGTCACGGCCTGCGCTGTGCTGACCGGCCGGTTCGAGGGTCATGAGGTCGAGGATTTGGATCTCGCCGACGATCTCTGAGAAGATTACCCGGAGGCCGGCAAGCCGGCACCGGAATACAAGCAAGACTGACTGAGAAAGGAACTACAATGGCTGGTAAGAACAACGCCCTTCAGAAACCCGTGACGCTGACTCCCGAACTGGAGAACGTGGTCGGCAAGGGTCCGATGACCCGGGCCCAGGTGACCTCGAAGGTATGGGAGCATATCAAGGCTCACGATCTGCAGGATTCCAAGGATCGCCGCATGATCAACCCCGACGACAAGCTCGGCGCGGTGATCGGCAAGGAACAGATCTCCATGTTCAAGATGACGGGCGCCGTCTCGAAGCACATGAGCTGAATGGGCTACCGGCGGCGGAAGGGCCAGTCCAGGACGCCGCCGGTCCACAGCGCCAGCCACACCAGCAATGGCTGCGCAAACATTCTCGGGATGTGATAGCCGAGGCCGAGCCCGCCATCGCTACGCGCCATGTCGAGCGCAAAGTGGTTGATATTGGCAGGGAAGACGAGGGCGGCGTAGAGCGCCAGCCCGATCGCACCCGCTTGGCGCAATCTTGCAGACCAGGGCTGCGCAAGCGCCGCCGCACCGAGCAATTCGGCAATGCCGGTCCAGAAGACCACGGCCTCGGGCTGCCAGACCCAGCTCGGCATGATCTCCAGAAACGGCTCGGGCGCGGAGAGGTGGATAACGCCTGCCACGGCGTAAAACGCCGCCAGTACCCAGCGCAGCACCGGGCGGGCGCTCAATCGGGGCGGCCGATGCGATAGGGCCCCACGGGAGCTTTGAGCGGCTTCCCCTTCCAACTCAGCGTTATCGCTCCGCTATGAAGCAGTTCGTCCGCTGCGCGATGGACATGAGGCATGGCACCGCGCCAGTCTGCTCCCGCCCCAGCCATCAGCCGGGCCGCTTCGCTGGGACAGATGGTGGCGCCCTCGGCGCGATCCGCGAGAAGGGTGCGGATGGCTTCCTGAGCGTCGTCGGTCGATCCGCGGGTCAATCGTCCTCGTCGACATGGTCGGGAAGGCCGTCGAGATCGGTCGAGGCGTAGTCTTCCAGCTCGTCCTCGGACATGGAATCGTACATCTGCTTCGATGCGCCCTGCAGGTCCGAGACCTTGGTGTCGCCGCGCTTGGCGGAAAGGGCGGCACCTGCGGCGCGCTGCTGTGCTTTGGATTGGGCTGGCATTAGCTGTTCTCCGCTTGAAGTTCGCTGCCAAGCTTGAGGACCTTGTCGCCGTCTTCCTGCACGATCAGATAGGCGGGGTTGTCGCTGTCGCCGTTTCTGGTGATCTCGCTGCCCTTGAGGGTGCGGGTCACATCGCGTTCGAAGCGCTCGTCTATCTGACCGGTCCCGGTTCCGCTGCCCCAGTTCCACTGGACGTGCTGGCCGGTACGGAAGCTGTTCGATTGGCTCATCTCGGATCTCCGCTTGGTGCAGAAGATCAATCGCTCCGAGGCGCCCGAGGTTCCGAAGCCGGCGGTCGTCCGGTTCAGACGCCCGCCGACCAGGCGCTCAATTGTCGACCGTATCGAGCGGTGTTTCGGGTTCTTCGCCCGGCGATTCCATCTCGGTCACTTCTTCGCCGATGATGGAATCGGTCTGATTGCCTTCTTCCTGGTCCATGGCAGCTTCCATGGTGCCGCTGACCGTCGCCTCTTCCTCGACATCGCCCTGCGTTGCCGCGCCGAACATCCAGATCGCCGAGAGCAGCACGATCGCTCCTAGCAGGCTGATTACCAGCACCCAACGAACCACGCCTTCCTTCGACCCGCCGCTGGCTTCGGTCTCGGAGACGTGGGTTTCGTTACCATCATTGTGCATTGAAATTCGCTCCTGCTTTCGTACTCGGTGCGTACCGGCATTAGCCTACGCAGGCCGCACCAACAATGTTCCCTTTGGGCGCCAGCGTCAATCGCGCAGCAACTCGTTGATCGCGGTCTTCTCGCGGGTGCGGGCGTCCACCGTCTTGACGATCACCGCGCAGGCCAGCGAGGGTCCGCCCCCGTGCTCTTTGGCGGCAGCGGGCAGCGTGCCGGGCACCACCACCGAATAGGGCGGCACCGCGCCGCGCGTTATCGTTCCGGTGGCGCGATCGACGATCTTGGTCGACTGGGTGATAAAGACCCCCATCGCCACCACCGATCCTTCGCCGACGATCACCCCCTCGACGATCTCCGAACGCGCGCCGATGAAGCAATTGTCGCCGATGATGGTCGGGTTGGCCTGCATCGGCTCGAGCACGCCGCCGATCCCCGCTCCGGCCGAGATGTGGCAGTTCTCGCCGATCTGCGCGCAGGAACCGATCGAGGCCCAGGTATCGACCATGGTCCCCTTGCCGACATAGGCGCCGATGTTGACGAAGCTGGGCATCAGCACGCAGCCCGGCGCGATATAGGCGCCCTGGCGCGCGATGGCGCCTGGAACCACGCGAAAGCCCGCTTCGATGAAGCGCGCATCGTCCCAGCCGGCGAATTTGCTCGGCACCTTGTCGAAGGCCGGGTGGCCTGCAGAGCCGCCTTCCATGACGCGGTTCTCGTTGAGCCGGAACGACAGCAGCACCGCCTTCTTGAGCCATTGGTTGACCGTCCAGCCGCCATGGCCGTCGGGCTCGGCCACGCGCGCCTCGCCGCTGTCGATCAGCGCCAGCGCAGCATCGACCTGTTCGCGCACCGCACTGCTCTGCGGGGTGATCGCGGCGCGATCCTCCCAGGCCTGTTCGATGGCGGCGGCGAGTTGCTGGGTCATGGCGGACCTGTCCTTGGTCGTTGGAATGTCGGGCGCGGTGTTAGGGGGCGGAGCGGCGGCGGGCAAGTCGCGAGCCCGCCTTGCTTCGCTTGCCGCGACCGAGGAACCCGACATGCTGTGCCGTTAACGGACCGGCCATGGTTTCGCGGCTAATTTGTCCGGCGAAAGGGTTTGCAGATGTCCTCCGATTCAAGACCTTCGGCCAATTTCCTCGTCGGGGTTGCGCTGGCTCCGCTTGCGCTGCTGGCCGCATGCGGCGGTGGCGGCGGTTCGGGCGGGATATCCAGCACACCGACACCGCAGCCGACCCCGACCCCTGCGCCCACTCCTACTCCGGCGCCCACCCCGACCCCGACTCCCACGCCGGTCTCGAGCTTCAACACCGAGGAGTTGCGGCTCTCGGACGGACCCGAACAGCACGGCGCGGTGACGGCTTGGTCGCGAGGGGCCACCGGCCAGGGTTCGCTCATCGCGATCGTCGACACCGGGATCGACAGCGACAGTCAGGAATTCATCGGCCGGATCCATCCCGATTCGCGCGATGTCGCCGCCGATCGCGGGTTCGAGGCCGAGGACGACCATGGCACCAATGTCGCGCTGGTGGCTGCGGCGGCGCGCGACAACAGCGGGGTCCTCGGGATTGCCTTCGACGCGAACCTGCTCGTGCTGCGGGCGGATCGGGTCGGCAGCTGCGCCACGGACACGCCCGAAGACACCGCGCTCGGCTGCAATTTTCTCGACAATGACATCGCCACCGGGATCGACCAGGCGGTGACCTCGGGGGCGACGGTCGTCAATCTCAGCCTTGGCGGCGGCAATCCGGGCGCGCGGGTGCTCGCAGCCGTGACGCGCGCCGCTGCCGCGGGAGTCGTGATCGTGGTGGCAGCGGGGAATGGCGGCGATGGCAGCGCGAGCGATGTCGATCCCGGTCAACCGACCGATTTCGCCCGCGGCATCCGCGAGGCAGGGGGCGACAATGTCATCATCGTCGGTTCGATCGATGAAGGGTTCCAGCTGTCGAGCTTCAGCCAGCGCGCCGGCAGCCAGGCGGACTGGTATCTCACCGCGCGCGGAGAACGCATTTGCTGCGTCTATGAGAACGGGGAGGTCTTCGTCGGGCAGGATGCGGACGGAAGCTTCCGGCTGCTGTTCTCGGGCACCAGTTTCGCCGCTCCGCAGGTAGCGGGCGCGGTGGCGCTGCTCAGGCAGGCCTTCCCCAATCTGACCGGGCGCCAGATCGTCGAAATCCTGCTCGATTCCGCCCGGGACCTCGGAGCGACGGGCGCCGACAGCACCTATGGGCGCGGCGGTCTCGACATCGCCGCCGCCTTCGCACCCAGCGGCACCACCACTCTCGCGGGCGGGACCACGGTGGTTCGTCTCGGCGAGACCGCAGCAGTCGGGTCCGCCGCGATGGGCGATGCCTTCGCTTCGCCCCAGAGCCTGCAGGGCGTGCTGCTCGACCAATATCGCCGCGCCTATCAATTCAATTACGGCACCGGACTGCGCGGTGCGGTGCCCGAGTACAAGCTCCACGGGGCGCTCCAGCAGGGCCGACAGCACCTCGCGCTGGGCAACGGGGCGCTTTCGCTGGCCTTTACGATCGAGGAGCAGCCGTTCGGTGCCCAAGGGATCATGGCGCGTCAGCTCGATCTCGCCGCCAGCGATGCGGAAGGCGCACGGCTGCTCGCGGCGCGCATGATCGCGCGGATCGCGCCGGACCTGGAGGTCGGCTTCGCACTGCGCGAGGGGATGCAAGGTCTGACCGCCCAATTGCAAGGCGCCTCGCGGCCCGCCTTTTTGATCGCGCGCGACGCCACCGGCGATATGGGTTTTGCAGCCACCAGCGACGCCGGGTTCGCCCTGCGGCAGCAGCTGGGCGGCTGGGGACTGACCGCGAGCGCGGATACCGGCGAGGCCTGGCTGGGCAATTACCGCGGCGAGCGTGAGCTGCTCCGCGGTCCGCGCGAAAGACATACGACGCGCAGTTTCGGCCTCTCCGCCGACCGCAAGTTCGGAGCGCTCGACACGGTGTTAGGCCTCACCTGGCTGCAGGAGGATGCGACCATGCTCGGCGCATTCTTCAACGAGAGCTTTGGCGCCAGCGGTGCGGACACGCTCTTTCTCGATACCGCCACCTCGATCGACCTTTCGGACGAGTGGCAATTGGGGGCGAGCTATCGCCACGGCTTCACCAGCCCGCGTTTGAGCGGTCTGGTCGCGGCAGGCTCGCGCTTTCAGAGCAACGCCTGGTCGCTCGACCTGTCGCGCGGCAACTTCTTCACCGGTGGCGACAGCTTCGGCCTGCGTCTCGCTCAGCCGCTGCGGGTGACGGGGGGCGGGATCGATGTCCTGCTGCCGGTGAGCTACGATTATGCGACCGAAACCGCCGGCTTCGGTACGCGCCGGCTCTCGCTCAGCCCCACCGGGCGCGAGACGGTGGGCGAGGTGAGCTGGCGCGGACCCTTCGCCCATGGTCGGGCCAGCGCCAGCGTCTATTACCGGACCGACCCGGGCCATTATGCCGCCGCGCCCGACGATGCGGGCGTGGCGGTGACCTGGCGCAGGGGCTTCTAGGCGGGCATCCCCGCCTGAAGCGCGAATTCGTGCGCCCGCTGGACCAGCGGAACCACGCGTTCGCTCATCTCCTTGGCATGAGCGGATGACGCGGTGCCGTCGATCACCCGCTTCTTGATGCCCTGGATGATGCCCGCGAGCCGGAACAGATTGTAGGCGAAATACCAGTCCATCGGCGGGACCGGAAAGCCGGTGCGCGCGACATAGCGCTCGACCGCTTCATCCTGCGATGGAATGCCGAGTTCGGCGAGATCGAGACCCTGAAGTCCGGCGCGGCCATCGCCCGGATTGTGCCAGTTGAGCATCAGATAGCTGAAATCGGCGATCGGATCGCCCAGAGTCGACAATTCCCAGTCGAGCACTGCCAGCACCCGCGAAGCATCCTTCTCGAAGATCATGTTGTCGAGCCGGTAGTCGCCATGGACCACGGAGGACTGATGCTGCGGCGGGATCGTCTGCGGCAGCCATTCGATCAGCCGGTCCATCTCGGGGATCGTCTCGGTTTCGGACAGCTTGTACTGCTTCGACCATCGACCGATCTGGCGCGCGCAGTAATCCTCCGACTTGCCGAAATCACCCAGCCCGATGGCGTCGGGATCCTTCATGTGAAGGTCCGCCATGGTGTCGATCATCGCGTGGTAGATCGCCCGGCGTTCTTCGGGTGTGCTGTCGGGCAGGGCGCCGTTCCACAGATTGCGCCCATCGGCGAGCCCCATCACGAAGAACATCGAGCCGATGACTTCGGGATCCTCGCACAGCCCGTAGGTTTTCGGCACCGGGAAGCCGGTCGGTCCCAGCGCGGCCATAGCCTTGTACTCGCGATCCACCGCATGCGCGCTGGGGAGCAGCTTGCCGAACGGCTGCCGGCGCAACACGTAGGACATGCCCGGCGTGTCGATCCGGTAGGTCGGATTGGACTGGCCGCCCTTGAACTTGGAATAGTCGATCGGCCCTTCGAACCCCTCGACATTCGCGGCAAACCACTGGCCAAGCCGGTCCAGATCGAGCCGGTCGGAGTCGGTCACCGCGACGGTGCCGACCATCTCCTTGTCGAAATCGATCGCCATCAGTCGAACACGATCACGCTGCGCGCCGAATGGCCGTTGCGCATGGTGTCGAAGCCCTTGTTGATATCCTCGAGCGCAATGCGCTCGGAGATGATCGTGTCGAGATCGAGCAGACCGCGCATATAGAAATCGACCAGCCGCGGCAGATCGACCGGGAAGTGGTTCATTCCCATGATCGCCCCCTGGAGCTTCTTGCCGCTGAGCAGATCCATCGCCCCCAGCCCGACCTTGCAGTCGAGCGGCATCATGCCGAGGATCGTGGCCATGCCGCCGCGGCGCAGGATTTTCACCGACAGATCGGCACTGGCCTGGCGGCCGACCGCTTCGATCGCGTGATGGACCCCGCCGCGCGAGATCTTCATGACCTGCTCGACCGCATCGTCCGCCATCGCATCGATGGTGTGGGTCGCGCCGAGCACCTTGGCGAGCTCGCGCTTCTCGGGGATCGGATCGATCGCGATGACCTGGCCCGCACCGGCGATCCGCGCCGCGTTGACCGCGGCCAGACCGACCCCGCCGCAGCCGACCACGGCGACCGATTCACCCGGGACCACCGAGCAGGCGTTGAAGATGGCGCCCGCCCCGGTGGTGACCGCGCAGCCGATCACCGCCGCCCGGTCGAGCGGCATGTCCTTGTCGATCGCGACGCAGGCGTGCTCGTGGATCAGCATCTGCTCCGCAAAGGCCGAGAGATTGAGCATCTGCGCCACAGTCTCGCCGCCGTTGCGGGTGATCCGCGGTCTCTGCGACTGTCCGCGCCGCGTCTCGGCGCCGAGGCACAGCGCCATGCGGCCGGTCACGCAGAACTCGCAATGGCCGCAGAAGGCCGAGAGGCAGGTGACGACATGGTCGCCCGGCTTGACCGTGCGGACCTCGGACCCGACCGCGCGGACCACGCCCGCCGCCTCGTGTCCCGGGATCGCGGGCATGGGGTGCGGATAGGCGCCGTCGATGAAGTGCAGGTCCGAATGGCACAGCCCGCAGGCCTTGGTGTCGATCAGCACTTCGTGCGGCAGCGGATCGGCGAGTTCGACCTCGCCGATCGTGAGCTTGCCGACCTGCTCGAGTATCGCAGCCTTTGCCATCAGCGGGTCGCTCCCATGTCGCCGGAACTCAACCGATCGTCTCCGCGCGCCGGGCCCTTGCCATCGCGCAGTGCGTTGGCGCTGGGACCTTCCTGCGGAGCATGCTTGGCGAACTCCATCCGCGCGATCGAGCGGGCGTGGACCTCGTCGGGTCCGTCTGCCAGCCGCAGCGTGCGCTGATGAGCGTAGGCGTTCGCAAGTCCGTAATCGTTCGAGACGCCGCCGCCGCCATGCGCCTGGATCGCATCGTCGATGATCTTGAGCGCCATGTTGGGCGCCTGGACCTTGATCATCGCGATCTCCTGCTTGGCGCTCTTGTTGCCGACCTTGTCCATCATGTCGGCGGCCTTGAGGCACAGCAGGCGCGTCATGTCGATGTCGATCCGGGCGCGCGCGACGCGTTCCTCCCATACCGAATGCTTGTAGATCGGCTTGCCGAAGGCTTCGCGCTCCTGCAGCCGGCGGCACATCTTCTCGAGCGCTTCCTCGGCGACGCCGATGGTGCGCATGCAATGGTGGATGCGGCCCGGCCCGAGGCGGCCTTGCGCGATTTCGAAGCCGCGCCCTTCGCCCAGCAGCATGGCAGAGAGGGGGACGCGCACGTCCTTGAGCTCGACCTCCATATGGCCGTGCGGGGCGTCGTCATAGCCGAACACCGGCAGGTGGCGCAGGATGTTCACGCCCTTGGCATCGTTGGGCATCAGGATCATCGACTGCTGCGCATGGCGCCCGGCATTGGGATCGGTCTTGCCCATCACGATCGACACCTTGCAGCGCGGATCGCCGAGGCCCGAGGACCACCATTTGCGGCCGTTGATGACATATTCGTCGCCGTCGCGGTCGATGCGGGTCTCGATATTCGTCGCATCGGAAGAGGCGGTGAAGGGCTCGGTCATCAGGAAGGCGGAGCGGATCTCGCCGTTCATCAGCGGGGTGAGCCACTGCTCCTTCTGCTCGCGCGTGCCGTAGCGGTGGAAGACTTCCATATTGCCGGTGTCGGGGGCCGAGCAGTTGAACACCTCGGACGCAAAGCCGATCTTGCCCATTTCCTCGGCGCAGAGCGCGTATTCGAGATTGGTCAGGCCCGGACCCTCGAAGTCGTAGGTATCGTCGACATGGTGGTGGCCATCGTTGCGTGGCGGCATGAACAAGTTCCAGATGCCCTGCTCCTTGGCCTTGGCCTTGAGCTCCTGCACCACCGGGATCACCTTCCAGCGGTCGCCCTCGGCATCCTGCTGCTGATAAGTCGGGACTGCGGGTCGGACATGATTTTCGATGAAATCCCTGACCCTGTCGCGCCAATAGACCTGCCGTTCGGTGGGTTCGAAATCCATATCCACTATCCTCTCGATTTAAATTCGTTGCTCTATGAAACTGGCAGAGCGACCGCGCCCCGCCAAGGAAAAAACCGGATCTCGCGTCAGGGCGGGGTGACCCCGGCGTCGACATCCGCCCGCGCCGCGCGGTCGAGCGCGGCGAGCCTTGCCTCGTGATCCTCGCGTCCGATCGGGAAGCGCGCGAGCCAGAAGGCGGCAAACAGCGCCAGCGCGACCGACATTCCCAGATAAAGCAGGATCATGCTGGCGAGGACAGGCTGTTCGACCGTGCCCGGCGCGGAATTGGTAGGCAATTGCGACAGGCCGATGATCTGGCCGGTCACGAAGATGCCAGCGCCGGTGGCGCATTTCTGGATGAGCCAATTGCCCGAATAGAACGAGCCCTCGGCGCGCCTGCCGCTGCGCTCCTGAAACGCTTCTACGATCTCGGCGATCATCGAAGAGGCGGAGATCATCATTACGATGCCGAACATATTGGCGAACAGCAGGAAGCCGAAATAGAGCAGGGTGGAGAGCTGCACTGCTGCGAATGCGCCGGTCTCGCCCGCGGCGGGCGGCGCGCCGACTTCGGGCCAGAAACCCGCCAGGAACAGCAGGAAGGGCGTCGCCAGCAGCGCCACGCTGGCGAGCGCGCCGATCGCCGCGGTTCTGGCCTTGCCCCAGCGGCGGTGCATCGGACCGACCACGAAGAACATCATCAGCACGGACAGGAACAGCACCACCGGATAGCCGACGAGTTCGACGCTCGACATCTGCCACACGAAAAGGTTGAGATAATTGGTGATCGAGAAGGTCATTCCCTGGCTGATATAGGCCGCCAGACCGCCGAGCGCGAAGATCAGGAAGGCCTTTTCGCGAAAAGCATCGACGATCTCCGCAAAGGCGGTGCAGATGGTGAACGGCGGGGGCCTGTGCGCGGGAAGATGCGCGACGAGCTTGTGCTGCCCGATCGCCGAGCCGACCACCGACAAGAAGATCAGCAGTGCCCCGAAAATGCCGAAATAGCTGTAACCCCCGGCCTCCAGCAGCCCTTCGGCCCCGGGCATGAAGACGGTGTAGGCCAGCAGCATCATCACCAGCCCGCCCATCCAGCCGAACAGATAGCGATAGCGGAACAGCGTGGTGCGCTCGTCGTAATCCTGCGTGATTTCGGGGAGCAGGCTGACCGAGGGGACCTCGCAGGCGGAGAGCAGAATCCGCACCACCACGCAGATGCCGAGCAGTTCCCAGAAGCCCGGCGTGCCGTCGATCGTCGGGTTCCACAGCACCGCCCAGGCCAGCGCGAGCGGCAGCGCCGCAGCATAGAGCCAGGGCAGGCGGCGGCCCCAGCGCGTGTAGGTCCGGTCGGACAGATTGCCCAGGATCGGATCGACGAAGGCATCGACGATCAAGGCCGCGGCGAGCGCCAGGCTGACCATCCCGGCATCCATGCCGAGCACCTGATTGTAGAAGATCAGCAGGAAGAAGCTGAACCCGCTGTCCTTCACTCCGAAGGCGACCGCGCCGAAACCGTGGATGATCTTGAGCCGCTGCGGGAGCGGGCCGGTGACGAAACTCATGTCTTTGCGCCGCTGACCTTTTTCTCCGCCGCTTCGGCCATGGCCAGCAGCGCATCGAACATCTTGGGTGCATCCTCGTCCCAGCTGTCGCGCGGACCGATGGTGATCCCGCCATCGACCAGCAGCGAGGTGCCGTTGACGAAGCCGGCGGCCTCGCTGGCGAGATAGGCCATCGCCTCGGCGATATCGGCGGGCTGGCCGCCGCGCCTGACCGGCTGGGCGTTGCTCGACATCTGCGCCAGCACGCCCTTGGCGATCTGTTTTGCCTCGCCCGAAATCGCGAGCGAGGAAGTGAAGATGTCGGTATTGATGAAGCCCGGCTGGACCGCGTTGACCCGGATCGAGTGGCGCGCGAGATCCGCGGCCGCGAGCTTAGTGACATGCAGCACCCCGGCCTTGGCGACCGCATAGGCGGTGGGCGAATAGCCCGGCCCGACCGCAGCGACGCTGGAGACGTTGACGATGCTGGCGCCGCCGGTCCGCGTCGAGGGCCGCCCGATCATGTGCGGCACCGCATATCGGATCCCCATCGCGACCGAGCGCAGCAGCAGATCCATGGTCGAATCCCAGTCGGCCGGCTCGATCTCGTCGATGGGCGCGCGCGCTCCGCCGGCCCCGGCGTTGTTGAGCAGCGTGTCGATCCCGCCGGTCTCGCTCGCGGCGAAATCCATCAGCGCGCGGATCGCCTCGACGTCGCGGACGTCGCAGTGGCGGAAGCGGATATCGCCTTCGCTCTCACGCGCCAGTTTCTCGCCGCCTTCGGTATCGATATCGCTGGCAATGACCACCGCGCCCTCGCGGGCGAACAACCGGGCGCTTTCCGCCCCGATGCCCGCTGCGGCGCCGGTCACGACCACGGTTTTTCCCGAGAATCGCACGTATTTCTCCCACTCTCTCTGGCTCCGCAGCTTAGGGCTGCGGGCGGGCGGGTCAACGCAAACCGGCTGACGCTACGGCATGGCGCTTGACCGCGATTGCCCTTGCGGCGCGGGGCCGAATCGACCTAACGTTAACGTCAAGAGACGAGGCCCTGAAGAGATGGGGCACTGAGAGGAGAGACCTATGTCCGATCTGGAAGGATTCCGCAGCGAGGTTCGTGCGTGGCTGGAGGCGAACTGCCCGGCCGAAATGCGCCAGCCGGTCCGCGACGAAGGCGACGTCTATTGGGGCGGCCGCAACGCCAGCTTCAAGAGCGAGGCACAGAAGCAGTGGTTCGAGGCCTGCCGCGACAAGGGCTACACCGTCCCCGAATGGCCCAAGGAATACGGCGGCGCCGGTCTGACCGGGGCCGAGGGCAAGGTCCTGCGCCAGGAAATGGCGCGGATCAATGCGCGTCCGCCGCTCTCGAGCTTCGGCATCTGGATGCTCGGCCCGGCGCTGCTCCACTTCGGCACCGAGGGCCAGAAGCAGCGCTTTCTCACCGAAATCGCCAATGGCGAGATCCGCTGGTGCCAGGGCTATTCCGAGCCGGGTTCGGGCTCAGATCTGGTCTCGATGCAGACCTTCGGCGAGGACAAGGGCGATCACTGGATCGTCAACGGCCAGAAGATCTGGACCTCCTATGCCGACGAAGCCGACTGGATCTTCTGCCTCGTCCGCACCGACAAGGAGAACAAGTACCAGGGCATTACCTTCATGCTGTTCGACATGGCGGGCGAGGGCGTCAGCACCAAGCCGATCAAGCTGATCAGCGGCAACAGCCCGTTCTGCGAAACCTTCATGGACGATGTGAAGGTGCCCAAGAGCTATGGCGAGGGCATCCCAGGTTACGTCGGCGAGATCAACCGCGGTTGGGACGTGGCGAAATATCTGCTGGGCCACGAACGCGAGATGATCTCCGCCACCGGCGGCGGCGATCGCGCGTCGTCCCTGGGCGCGGTGAGCAGCCGTCAGGGCGAGTTGGACCCGGTGCTGCGCGCCGAAATGGCGATGTTCGACGTCGATGCGCTGTCCTTCACCGCGATGAGCGAGAAGTTCATGGACGAGTTGAAGGTGGGCAAGGGCCATCCCGCTCAGCCCAACATGCTCAAATACGCCGGGACCGAGCTGAACAAGCGCCGTCACGAGCTGATCATGGCTGCGGGCGGCAGCACCGCGCTGGAGTGGGAGAGCGAGGAGACCGCCGGCGGCAAGCCAGCGCGTAGCTGGCTGCGGACCAAGGCCAATTCCATCGAAGGCGGGACCAGCGAAGTGATGCTGAACGTCATTTCCAAGCGGATTCTCGACCTTCCGGGAGCGTAACTGCCGTCACCCCAGCGAAAGCTGGGGTCGCGGTCGATACGATCCGAACCTGCCGAACCAGATCCCGGCTTTGCGCGGGATGACGAGAGAGGAAGAGGCGAATGCCACTTTATCACGACGACGATCAGACCATGCTGGCGGAGAGCGCCGGCCAGTTCATGTCCGAACAGGGCAACACCCAGAAGCAGCTGCGCCACTGGCGCGACCGCGACTGCAAGGACGGTTTCGGCCACGAGCTGTGGAAGCAGTTCGCCGAAATGGGCTTCACCGGCATCCTGGTCGGCGAAGACCACGGCGGGCTCGGGATGGGCCATGTCGAAGCGGGCATCGTGCTCGAGGAAATCGGTCGCAACCTGACCCCGTCGCCCTTCCTCACCAGCTCGGTGCTGGCGGCGACCGCGCTGGCCCATGCCAGCGACGATGCCAAGGGCCGCTGGCTCCCCGGTATGGTCGAAGGCGAGAAGGTCTATGCTGTCGCGGTCGACGAAGGTGCCAAGCATCGCCCGGAAACGATCCGCACCAAGGCAGAGAAATCGGGCAACGGCTTCCGCATTTCCGGCCAGAAGGATTTCGTCATCCATGGTGCCAGCGCCGACATGATGATCGTCGCCGCGCGTACCTCGGGCGGCGACAGCGACGAGGATGGCATCACGCTGTTCGCGGTCCCGAAGGATGCCAGCGGGATGAGCCACGACGCGGTCCGGCTGGTCGACAGTTCGGTCGCGACCCACACGAAATTCGACGGCGTCGAGCTCGACGGTGATGCGGTGATCGGCGAGGTCGATGGTGGACGCGATGTGCTCAACGCCATGCTGGTAGCCGGACGCGTCGGTGCCGCCGCGGAAGGCGTGGGTGTTGCTCGCGGCGCGATGGACATGACCATCGACTATCTCAAGCAGCGCAAGCAGTTCGGAAAGCTGATCGGCGAGTTCCAGGCGCTCCAGCACCGTGCCAGCCATCTCTATTCCGAGGTCGAGATCGCCCGCGCGGTGGTGATCAAGGCGGCGCAGCTGCTCGACGGCGGCAGCGAGAAGGCCGATCTGATGGCTTCGGTCGCCAAGGCCAAGGTTGCCAAGGTTGCGGGTCTGGCGGTGCGCGAAGGCGTGCAGATGCATGGCGGGATCGGGATGACCGACGAATATGACATCGGTCTCTACATGAAGCGCGACCGGGCGCTGCAGGAGTTCCTGGGCGACCAGTATTACCACGCGGGCCGCGTCGCCGAGATGAGCGGCTACTGAGCTTAAACCCCCCTCCCCCAGGGGAGGGGTCGGGGGTGGGGGTTCGGCGCCGGAAGGTTTTCGAGCCCCGCAAACCCACCCCGTTGCGACTAGGCGGCAAGCCGCCAAGTCTCACTGCCCCTCCCTCGCGGGAGGGGGTTTCAGGAGAACACAGATGAACCTCAACGACCTCTTCAGCCTCGAAGGGCGCACCGCGCTCGTCACCGGCGGCAGCCGCGGCATCGGACGGATGATCGTCGAAGGCTTCCTCGCCGCCGGGATCGACCGGGTCTATATCACCGCGCGCAAGGGCGGCGAACTGCACGAGACCGCCGCGGAACTGGGCGAGAAGGTCGTGCCGATCCAAGGCGATATCTCGACCATGGAAGGGATCGACGAGCTGGTGGCGGAGATTTCCGGGCGCGAGACCAAGCTCGACATCCTGGTCAACAACGCCGGCGCCGCCTGGGGGAACGACTATCTCGATTTCCCCGAGCAGGGCTGGGACAAGGTCATGGACCTCAACGTCAAGACCCCCTTCTTCCTGACCCAGAAGCTGCACACGCTGCTGACCGCCGCCGCCAGCCACGAGCGGCCGGCCAAGGTCATCAACATCGCCAGCGTCGACGGGCTGCGGATCAATCCGTGGGAAACCTATTCCTACCAGGCGAGCAAGGCGGCGCTGATCCATCTCACCCGGCGGATGGCCGCGCGGTTGGTCCAGGACCATGTCTACGTCACCGCGATCGCGCCGGGGGCATTTCCCTCGGACATGAACAAGGTCGCGCGCGACATGGGCGACGAAAGCGCCAAGGGCATTCCCAACAAGCGCGTCGGCGATGCGCTCGATATGGGCGGCAGCGCGGTTTATCTGGCGAGCCGCGCGGGCGATTACACCGTGGGCGAAACGCTCGCGGTGGACGGCGGCATCGTCAACGCCCACCTACCAACGCATTTCGCCGATCCTGCCGGCGGGCGCTGACCTCGGCGGTCTCGACGGATATCCGCTCGCTCGGCACACGGATCGGGGGCAAGGCCCCGAGTTCGGGCCGGGCGAGCAGATAGCCCTGGATATAGCGCACGCCCATCTTGCGTAGTGCCTCGTATTCCTCGACCGTTTCGATCCCTTCGGCGATCACGCCGATGGCGAGCGAGCGTGCCATCCGGACCACGCCCTCGACGACCATGCGCCGCGGCATCGAGCGGTCGAGATCGCGGATGAGCGCCATGTCGAGCTTGAGGTAATCGGTCTGGAACTTGGCCAGCAGGCCGAGCCCGGCATGACCGGCGCCGAAATCGTCGATCGCCGTTCCGAAACCGAGCTGCTGGTAGGCCTCGACGATGCCGCGGACATGATCGCTGTCGATCATCTCCTCGTTCTCGGTGAATTCGAAGATCAGCCGTTCTGCCGGAAACCCGGTCGCCAGCGCGGTCTTGAGCGTCAGCTGGATGCAGGCGAGCGGCGAATAGACTGCGTTGGGCAGGAAATTGATCGACAGGCAGGCGCTGGTATCGAGAATACCCGCCGCCACCGCGCCCTCGATCGCCGCGACACGGCACTTCTGATCGAAGGCGTAGCGGCTCTCCTCGGAAACACTGGCTAGGACCTCGGCTGCGCCTTCGCCGTCACCGCCCCGGACGAGGGCTTCGTAAGCGAACGGCTTTCCGGTTTCGACATCGACGATCGGCTGAAATGCCATCGAAATGTCGAACTCGTGCTTATCCGATTTGCAGCCCTGACACCCTGGTTTCACGCGACCATCTCCTACCCGTAGCGAAGTATAAGAGAGACAGCTAATATCGGGTAAACGCTTTGATTTATCTAACAAATATCATGAAGTTTGCGACCCCGCCTACAGCATCAGTTCGCGGACGAAGGGAATCAGGCCCGTCTGGCGCTGGCGCTTCATGCGTTCGGCGGCGAGGATCTGGTGCACCTTCGCGAAGCAGGCGTGGACATCGTCGTTGATGATCACATAGTCGTAGCCGTCCCAATGGCTGATTTCGGCGCGGGCGCGCTCCATCCGCCCGGCGATCACCTCGGCCGAATCGGTCCCGCGGCCCGTCAGGCGGCGCTGCAGTTCGTCGAGGCTGGGCGGGAGGATGAAGACCCGGACCACGTCCTGCTGGTCCTTCTGGTATAGCTGCTGCGTGCCCTGCCAGTCGATGTCGAACAGGAAATCCTGCCCGTCCTTGAGCGCCGAACGGATGCGGCCCTTGGGCGTGCCATAGCGATAGCCGAAGACATGCGCCCATTCGTAGAAATCGTCGTCCTCGATCATCGCGTCGAATTCGGCATCGGAGACGAAATGGTAGTGGACGCCCTCGATCTCGCCGGGGCGCGGTGGCCGCGTGGTGGCGGAGACCGACAGCTTGATTTCCTCGTCGGCCGCCAGCAGCATCCGCGATATGGTCGTCTTGCCCGCCCCCGAGGGCGAAGACAGGATATACATCAGGCCGCGGCGGTGCAGCGCGTCGGACTCGGCCGCGAGAGAGTCGGACTGAGGGCTGCTCGAATTGGGTGATTGGGCCATGGGCGCTGTTGGCCCATGGCAACGGGGCAAATCAAGCCCCGTGATGCGTCGAACTAGGCCGTTCAGTCGGGGTTGGCCTGCTCGCGCAGCGATTTTTCGCCGGTGCGGCGCGACTTGCGGCGCGACTGGCTGCGGTCGAACAGCACCTTCAGGGCGAGACCGGTCCCGACGATAGCGGCGCCGGGAAGCGAGCGGGTCGCGACCTTGGTTACCCCGTAGGCGGCCATCGTATGCAGGAGCGAGCGGTTCTCGACCGCGTCCTTCGCGAACTGGCTGCCATATTTGCGGCCCAGCACCGCCTTTTCGACAGTCAGTCGCGATAGCCGGCCGACGCTGCGCAGCAGGATGTCGTTGATTATCAGATTGGTCGAGGGATTGGTGCTCGGACCGGGAACCGTGTCTCGCTCACCCGAGATCGATTCTACTGCATCGTCGAGCCGGTCGGAGGCCATGTCGGTAAGATGAGTCGGCTTTGCCATGAGATTCTGCCCCGTTGCGGCGCAGGCACCAGGCTGCGCGGTTATTTCTTGCGGCCGAAATCGACCGTGACGACATTCGAACCGTCGTCACTGTCCTTAACGACCCCGCTGGCGTCGCGTTCCACCTCGTCGTTGCCGGGGTCGTCGGTGGGGGTGGGCGCCATGTCGGCGACGGTCGCCTGGAACTGCAGCCCGAAATCCACCGCGGGATCGACGAATTGGGTGATCGCGGCATAGGGCACCACGAGTTCGGCGGGGATCTGGTTGAACGACAGGCCGACGCTGAAGAGCTCGTCTTCCACCCGCAGGTCCCAGAACTTGTTCTGGAGAACGATAGTCATCTCGTCCGGGAACCGCTCGCGCAGCGAGTTGGGAACCGACACGCCGGGAGCATGGGTCTTGAAGGTGATATAGAAGTGATGTGCGCCGGGCAGCTCGCTGCCCGCACTGACGATTTCGCCCAGCACACGGCCAACTACGGCGCGCAGGGCCTCCTGGACGATGGCATCGTAGGGGATCAGGCTGTCGGGTGTATCGTCGCTCATGGAGTGCTAGGTGGAGCGGCACCGCCCGCGGGTCAAGCGCCTTGCGCCACTGTTTCTCTTGCCCGGCGCGCCAGACTGCCCTCCCATCTTGCGCCGTGCCGCCAAGGGTTCTAGCGCTCGCGGCCATGCGCACAGGCACTATCGAACGCAACACCACGGAAACCGCCATCCATGTGACCGTCGATCTCGATGGCACGGGAAAATACGCGGTGGAGACCGGTATCGGCTTTCTCGATCATATGGTCGAACAGTTCTCGCGCCATTCACTGATCGACGTAACGATGAAGGTCGAGGGCGACCTCCATATCGACCAGCATCACACCACCGAGGACAGCGCGATCGCGCTGGGCCAGGCGCTGGCGCAGGCGCTCGGCGACAAGGGCGGGATCGCCCGTTACGGCTCGGCCTATTCGCCGATGGACGAAACGCTGGCGCGGGTCGCGCTGGACATTTCGGGGCGGCCCTATCTGGTGTGGAAGGCCGGCTTCACGCAGGAAAAGCTGGGCGAGTGGGACACCGAGCTGATCGAGCACTGGTTCCATTCGGTGGCGCAGGCTGCTGGAATCACGCTGCATTGCGAATTGCTCTACGGCCAGAACAACCATCATATCTGCGAAGCGCTGTACAAGGGCTTCGCGCGCGCCATGCGCCAGGCGGTCGAGATCGATCCGCGCAAGCGCGGCGCGGTGCCCAGCACCAAGGGGCAGCTGGGTGGCTGAGATCGTTGCGCTGGTCGATTATGGCGCGGGCAATCTGCATTCGGTCGAAAACGCACTGAAATCCGTTGGGGCGCAGGTGCGGGTGACCGCCGATCCGGACGTGCTGCGCGCCGCGGACCGGATCGTTCTGCCGGGTGTCGGATCGTTCCGATCCTGCGCCGAGGGACTGCGCGCCATCGAAGGTGCGGTCGAGGCGATGACCGAACGGGTGCAGGTTGGCGGGGCGCCCTTCCTGGGCATCTGCGTCGGTATGCAATTGCTCGCGAGCCGCGGTCTCGAACACGGCACAACCGAGGGGCTGGACTGGATTCCCGGCGAAGTCCGGGCGATCGAGCGCAGCGACGACAGCATCAAGATCCCGCATATGGGCTGGAACGATGTCGCTCTGACACCCCACGCCCGCGACCATGATCTGGTCGAGCCGGGCGAAGCCTATTTCCTCCACTCCTACCATTTTCATGCCGACAGCGGCGCCGATGTGGTGGCGATGACCGATCACGGCGGCGGGCTGGTCGCGGCGGTCGGCCGTGAGAACATCCTCGGGGTCCAGTTCCATCCCGAAAAGAGCCAAGCTTATGGCCTGGCACTGCTCGAACGCTTTCTCGAATGGAGACCGTAACGTGATCGTCTTTCCCGCAATCGATCTCAAGGGCGGCGACGTCGTGCGGCTGGCCGAGGGCGATATGGCGCGCGCCACCGTCTATGGCGACGATCCTGCGGCGCAGGCGCTGCTCTTCGCCGAGGCGGGGGCGGAGTATCTCCATGTGGTCGATCTCGACGGCAGTTTCGCGGGGCGCGCGGAAAACCGCGAGGCGGTGGAGCGAATCGTCGAGGCCTTCCCCGGCCATGTCCAGCTTGGCGGCGGCATCCGCGATGCGGCGGCGGTCGCGGGCTGGTTCGAGCTCGGCGTCGCGCGGGTGGTGATGGGCTCGGCGGCGCTCAAGGATCCCGAATTCGTCAAGGCGATGGCGAAGGAGTGGGAGAACGGCATCGTCGTCGCGGTCGACGCGAAGGACGGCATGGTTGCGACCGAGGGCTGGGCAGAGGTCTCCGACGTCCCGGTGCGCGATCTGGCGCGGCGGTTCGAAGATGCGGGTGTCGCCAGTCTGCTGTTCACCGATATCGGTCGCGACGGAATGCTGAAAGGCTGCAACATCGATGCCACCGTCGAACTGGCGCGCAGCGTGGCGATCCCGGTGATCGCCAGCGGCGGGGTCAAGGGGCTCGACGATATTCGGATGCTGGCGATCCACGCCGATGAAGGCATCGAAGGCGTGATCACCGGGCGCGCGCTGTACGAGGGGCGGCTCGATCTCGCGGCGGCGATTCAGATGGCCGAGCGCGCGTGATGCGTCTCCGGTTTCGTCATTGCGAGGAGCCGCAGGCGACGCGGCAATCCAAAGGCGGATCGCTCGACCTACTGGATTGCTTCGCTCCGCTCGCAATGACCAGCCTTGCGCTAAGTTCTCCACGATGACTGTCCGCATCCGCGTCATTCCCTGTCTCGACGTCGCCGATGGCCGCGTGGTCAAGGGCGTCAATTTCGTTAATCTTCGCGATGCCGGCGATCCGGTCGAGCAGGCGCAGGCCTATGACGCTGCCGGTGCCGATGAGCTGTGCTTTCTCGACATCTCCGCCACCCACGAAGGGCGCGGAACTTTGATCGACATCGTCCGCCGAACCGCTGCGGTGTGTTTCATGCCGCTGACCGTGGGCGGCGGGGTGCGCAGCGTCGAGGATGCGCGCGCGTTGCTGCTGGCGGGGGCGGACAAGGTGGCGGTCAATTCCGCCGCGGTCGAACGGCCCGAGCTGGTCGGCGAGATCGCGGCGCGCTTCGGCAGCCAATGCGTCGTCGGCTCGGTCGATGCGCGGCGGACTGGGCCCGGCCGCTGGGAAATCTTCACCCATGGCGGGCGCAAGCCGACCGGGATCGATGCACTCGAACACGCCATGCGGCTGGCCAAGCTGGGGGCGGGCGAATTGCTGGTCACATCGATGGACAGCGACGGCACCAAGCGCGGCTACGATCTCGAGTTGACCCGCACCATCGCCGATGCGGTCGGCGTTCCGGTGGTCGCCAGCGGCGGGGTGGGCACGCTCGATCATCTGGTCGAAGGGGTGCGCGAGGGCCATGCCAGCGCGGTGCTGGCGGCCTCGATCTTCCACTTCGGCGAACATACGATCGCAGAAGCGCACGACGCCTTGCGCGCAGCCGGATTGCCGGCCCGGGGATGATGCAACGCGGCTGAATAGCCACAAACCGGTATCAAAGCGGGACGCTTTGCAAGATTGATCCCCCGGTGCCGCGCCCCGCGACTATGGCTGCGCCATGTCGAGCCAGGCCATCGCGATCGTATCCCAACTGTCGACCCTTCCCGGGGTGCGCGAAACCGCTGCCGCGCTGAGCGAACCGAGCGCTCTGCTGTTGATCGGTATTTCTCTCGGCGGGATCGCGCTGGGCCGGCTGCTCACCCTGGGCCAACCCGCGCAGGATTGACCCGCGACGCGCAGCCTTCCATGACCCGCGCCATGGACACGCTGACCCGCCTCGAAACCACCATCGCGCAGCGCCGTGGTGCCGATCCTTCCTCCAGCTATGTCGCACAATTGCAGACCCGCGGAATGCCGGTGATCGCGCGCAAGCTGGGCGAGGAAGCGGTCGAGACGGTGGTCGCCGCGCTTGTCGGGAATGGGGAGGAACTGGTCGGCGAAGCGGCGGATCTTCTGTTTCACCTGCTGGTGCTGCTGGGCGAAAAGGATATCGCGCTGGCGCAGGTCCTGGCCGAGCTCGACCGCCGCGAAGGCCTGTCGGGACTGGAAGAGAAAGCAAGCAGGAGCGAGTGATGCCGATCGACGCAACCAAACCCTATGACGAGTCCAACATTTTCGCGAAGATCCTCGCCGGCGATATCCCCTCGACCAAGGTCTATGAGGACGAATGGGCCTATGCCTTCGAGGATATCAACCCTCAGGCCGAGATCCACACGCTGGTGATACCCAAAGGCAAATACGTCAGCTGGGACGATTTTTCCGAGCATGCAGGCGCCGAGGAGATCGCCGGCTTCATCCGCGCAGTGGGCAAGGTGGCGCGCGCCAAGGGGCTGGTCGAGCCCGGCTATCGGCTGATGGCCAATGTCGGCGCGCATGGCGGGCAGGAAGTGGCGCATTTCCACGTCCATATCTTCGGCGGCCAGCCGTTGGGGCCGATGATCGCGCGGTGATCGCTCGAAGGACACCGATGGCTTTCATCGGTTACACTGCCCGCTTGGTCGTTTGCGATTGCTAGGCGAATCCCCCCTGCGCTAGAGCGCACGGGACTATGAACCGACCCAACCTTCCCGATGGCACGCTCGATGGCGACCGGCATTTCTATGCCGTGCGCGTCTATTACGAGGACACCGACCTCTCGGGGATCACCTATCACGCCAATTACCTGCGCTGGTTCGAACGCGCGCGCTCGGACCTGCTGCGCCGCCTCGAGATCGACCAGCGCGCGGCGATCGAGGCGGGCGAGGGGGCCTATGCCGTCTCCGAGGTGCTGCTGAAATATCTGCGCCCGGCGAAGCTCGACGACGACGTGCTGATCGAGACCCGCTGCACCCAGATGCGCGCCGCCAGCTGCCGGATGCACCAGCGCGCGTTCCGCGGCGACGAACTGCTCGCCGAGGCCGAACTGCGCGTCGGCTTCGTCGCTCCCGATGGCCGCCCGACGCGCCAGCCCGCCGCCTGGCGCGAGGCCTTCACCCGTTTCATGGAATCACAGGACACCGCATGACCTCGCTATCGATCCTTACCGCCGCGCCGACCGGGCTCGATCCGCTCGAACTGTTCCTTCAGGCCGATATCGTCGTCAAGGCGGTGATGGCGGGGCTGCTGCTCGCCAGCGTCTGGACATGGATGATCATCGTCTCCTTCGCGCTGCGGATGGGCAAACTGAACCGCCAGACCCGCGTCTATGACGAGGAATTCTGGCAGGCCGACAGCTTCGACCGCTTCATGGCCGAGCGCGGCCGCAAGGATCTGCCGCCCGCCCGCGTCGCCAACGCCGGGGTCACCGAATGGCGCCGCTCGACCAAGGACGGGGTCAAGGATCGCGACGGGCTGCGCCAGCGGCTGGCGGGCGCGATGGACAGCCAGGTCGCGGGCGAGGCCGATCTGCTCGCCGAGCGGCTCAACTTCCTCGCCACCGTCGGCTCGGTGGCGCCCTTCGTCGGGCTGTTCGGCACCGTCTGGGGCATCATGAACAGCTTCTTCCAGATCGGCGCGGAAGGTTCCTCCTCGCTGGCGGTGGTCGCACCGGGTATCTCCGAAGCGCTGTTCGCCACCGCAATCGGTCTGTTCGCCGCCATCCCCGCGGTGATCGCCTACAACCGCTACAGCCATGCGGTGAACCGCTACGAGACCAAGCTGCAGCGTTTCGCCGACCGGCTGCACGCCAGCTTCAGCCGCCAGCTGGAAAGCCGCTAGCATGGCGATGTCGCTGGGCTCCGGACGAGGCACTCGCGGGCGCGGTTCGCGCCGCACCCCGATGGCGGAAATCAACGTCACGCCCTTCGTCGATGTGATGCTGGTGCTGTTGATCATCTTCATGGTCACCGCGCCGATGCTCACCGCAGGGGTGCCGGTCGATCTGCCCGAAAGCCGCGCCAACGCGCTCGACAACGAGCCGCAGGCGATCACCATCAGCATCGACGAAGCGGGTAATGTCTTCATCGACGACACGGCCGTGGAAATCGGCGGCTTCGCGCAGGCGCTGGAGGGCATCCCTCGCAGCGACGACGGACCCGACATCACGCTGCGCGCCGATCGCGGGCTCGACTACGGACGCGTCATGGCGGTGATGGGCGAACTCAACCGCGCCGGGCTCAATCGGATATCGCTGGTCACCCAGAGTTCATCGGTGGAGCCATAGCCGGGTGACGATGCAAGCGAGCACATTTCGGCGCGAGGAACGGATCGGCCTCTTGGTGGCCTTTGCCCTGCATGTGCTGCTGGTAGTCGTGCTGCTGGTGCAACCCGACCACACGCCGGTCGTTCGCCCTGCCGAGCGGATGACGGTCAATCTCGCGACCGATGTCGGCATGGAAGCGACCGCGCCCGATCCGGTGTCGGAAAGCCGCGCCGCCGAAGCGCCGACGCTGTCGGATACTCCTGCTCCGCCCGCCGAGGCCGACGCACCGCCAACTCCGGCCGAACCGGTCGCTCGTCCGGTCGAGCGCGTCCAGGCCCCGGCCCCCGCACCCGCAGCGCGTCCGGTTGCGAGGCCGCGTCCGGTGCCTGCCCCCACTCCTGCCCGCGCCCAACCGCGACCGCAGCCGCGCGCGCAACCCGCGCCCGCTCCTGCCCCGGCACGCGCTCAGCCCCGACCTGCCGCGCGCCCGGCGGCGCCCGCGCGGCCGGCAGAGCGCGCTGGCGGTTCGCGGCTCGGCGACAACTTCCTCGAAGGTGCGGGCAGCAGCACAAGCACTACCGAGACCCGCGTCCCTGCCTCGCAGATCGGCGCGAGCACCCAGGCCTCGCTGATCCAGGCGATCATCCGGCAGATTCGGCCGCACTGGAGCGCGCCGCAGGGCGTCGATGCCGAATTGCTGGTGACGCAGCTGTCGTTCCGGCTCAATCCCGATGGTAGCCTCAACGGGCAACCGCGGGTCGTCTCGCAGAGCGGGGAAACTGCTTCGAACCGGCCGCAGAAGGACCTGCACGCCGAGCGCGCTATCCGCGCGGTCCAGCTCGCCGCTCCGTTCGATCTTCCCGACGAATATTACAACGCGTGGCGAACCATTGACGGCGCCCGCTTCGACAGGAATCTGGCACGATGAAATATCTTGGCTTCGCACTCGCTTTCGTCCTCGCAGCCCCGGCGGCCGCGCAACAAACCGATCTGGGTCAACCGATCCCCGAGGGCGGTGAGGTGGAGACGATCGAGCAGGCCGAAAGCGGCCTCAGCTTCACCGTCACCGACGAGAGCGCTTGGGAGGATCTCGGCATTGCGATTCCCGCCTTCGCCACCGATCGCAACGTGCCCACGCCCGCCAACCAGTCGGGCACCGCCGCGCTTGGGCTCGAACTGGCGCGTGTGGTCACCGCGAACCTGCGCAACAACGGCTTGTTCGAACCGACCGGCCCCGATTCGCTGCCGCGTCCGGAATTCGCGCAGATCACCTCCCCGAGCTGGTCCACCTGGTCCAACCGAGGCGCCGAAATGCTCGTCCATGGCTATGTCCGCGGGCGCAGCGACGGGCGGCTGACGGTCGGCTGCTATCTCTACGACATGGCGCTTCAGAGCGAGCTGGTGCGCGAGGGCTGGGTGGTCCCGGCCGCCGACTGGCGCCGCGCCGCGCACAAATGCTCCGACCTGATCTATTCGCGGCTGACGGGCGAGAGCCCATTCTTCGACAGCCGGATCGCCTATATCGCCGAGACCGGCCCCAAGGACAATCGCACCAAGCGTCTGGCGATCATGGACAGCGACGGCGCCAACCATCGGTTCATCACTACCGGCCGCTCGACCGCGCTTACCCCGCGCTATTCGCCCGATTACCGCCAGCTGGTCTATCTCAGCTATGTCGACGGCAACCCGCGGATCTATGTCTACGATATCGGCAGCGGGCAGCAGACGCTGGTGACGCAGAGCGAGAACCCGACCTTCGCTCCGCGCTGGACCCCCGACGGGCGCTCGATCCTCTATTCGATGGCGGTCAACGGCAACACGGACATCTACCGCGTCAGCGCGCAGGGCGGGCAGAGCACGCGGCTGACCGACGCGCCCGGCATCGACATCGGCGGCTCCTACTCGCCCGACGGAACCAAGATCGTGTTCGAGAGCGACCGCTCGGGAAGCCAGCAGATCTACGTGATGAACGCCGACGGGTCGGACCAGCAGCGACTGTCGTTCTTCGGCGGACGTGCCGCCACGCCCGAATGGAGCCCGCGCGGCGACCAGATCGCCTTCACCCACATCACCGGCGATTTCCGCGTCGCGGTGATGAACACCAGTGGCCGCAACCTGCGCTACCTGACCAACAGCTGGCAGGACGAAGCCCCGACCTGGGCACCCAACGGCCGCATCGTTCAGTTCTTCCGCACCGAGCGCAATACGGGCAAGACCGGGTTGTGGCAGGTCGATCTGACCGGCGAGAACGAGCGCCGCCTGCCGACCCCGGTGGACGCCTCGGACCCCGCCTGGGGACCGATCCTGCCTTAGGATCATTGAATTATCGGGTCCACCGAACGGATTTTTACCACTGCTGAAAGGATCGGCTCTTATGAACACCCGTTTCGCCGCCACCGTTCTCGCAGTCAGCACACTCGCCGTGGCTGCCTGTCAGAAGAAACCCCCCGAAGAACTGCCGCCGCCGCCGCAGCAGCAGACGACGGCGCCCACGCCGACCCCTCCGAGCGGCCCCGCCGCGGGTGCGCTGGGTACGCAGTCGCACTTCGCCAACGCAGTGGGTGCGGAAAACACTGTCGTCTACTTCGACACCGATCGGTACAATGTCGACCCCGAGGATACTGCCAAGCTGCAGAACCAGGCGCGCTATTTCAGCCAGTATCCCAATCTGACCTTCACCATCGAGGGCCATACCGACGAACGCGGGACGCGCGACTACAACCTCGCGCTGGGCGAACGGCGCGCGAATGCGGCAAAGAACTATCTGGTGTCGCTGGGCATCCCTGCGAGCCGCATCCGCACCGTTAGCTACGGCAAGGAACGACCGGTGGCGCTCGGCTCGAACCCCGCAGCCTGGGCGCAGAATCGCCGTGCCGCGAGCGTTGTGATCAACTGACCGCAATCGACAATTGGGGCGGGCGCTCTCTTCCGGACGGAAGGGGGCGCCTCGCCTCTCTTGCGGAAACCGAGCGTTAGCGGCTGATGGTTGCGCCGATGGCGAAGGGCGCAGGGCCGCGCGCCTTCACTCCGCTCGGCGGAGATTTGTCGCCGGCGAGCGCGAACAGCGCCATTGCGAAAACGCACAGGGTCGCGGAGAGGGTCAGTTGCTTGCTCATCGGGGTCCTTTTGCAGCCACAATAGCGTGGGTTGATGAACGCTTGGTTGCACTGCAGCATTTCCACCTTCCGCCTTCGCAAGCCTATGCATCCGGCGCCACCGCGACTAGACTGACACCAATGATTGCTCGACCGATGACTTTTACCCAGCTGTCTGACCATGGCTAAAGCGCGCCGTTCCAACGATTGGGGCTTCCCGCGCTGGCGTGGCTATGAGGCCGGCCGCGAGGCCGCGACCATCCGGCTGTGCGATCGCCACGGCTGCGAGGAAGCGGGCGATTGCCCTGCGCCCAAGGCCCCGAACAATCCCGAGCGCTGGTATTTCTGTCAGACCCACGCTGCCGAATACAACCGCAAGTGGGATTATTTCGAGGGCCTCGACAAGGAAGAGAAAGCCGCGCGGACCAAGGCGGAGCAGAGCGAGACCGCGGGCTATGCCGAGGCGCAGCATTACGGCTGGGCGAGCAGCGGCGACGGATCGCGCAGCCCCGACGAGCTGCGCGCGCTAGAAATCCTCGGGCTCGAGGCCGATGCCGATTTCGCGGCGGTCAAGAAGGGCTGGCGCGACAAGGCCAAGCAGGTCCATCCCGACGTCAAGCCGGGCGATGCCGAGGCGGCCGCCGAATTCCAGAAGCTGCAGGTCGCCTATGAGGTGCTCAAAGCGGCCGAGGAACGCCGCGAGTGGCGCGGCTAGAGCGCTTGTCTAGTTCCTGAGCCTGCGGGCGATCGCTGCCGCCAGCCGCTCTCCCAGTTCCAGACCCTGCTCGGGGTAGAGATAGGGTTCGATCAGCTCCGCCTCCATCACCGCCAGCCTGCCGTCGGGCAACCGGACCATGTCGATCCGCGCATAGAGCAAATCGGCAAAGGGCAGCGCATCGACCACCGCCTGCGCGGTCGCGAGATCGCCTGGGGACGGAACGAACACCGCTTCGCTTCCGCCGTAGAGCGACTGGATCCGATAGTCGTCGCCAGCGGGTGTCTTGCGCACGCCATGGCTGAATGCGCCGTCGATAAAGACGAAGGTGAACTCGCCTTCCTCGCGGATCGCGGGGAGGAAAGGCTGGATCATGCAGGGCCGGCCCATCCGCCAGTCGCCCCCTGGCAGCGTCCCGCGTGTAAAGCTGTGCTGGCCCAATCCGCCCGCGCCCACCTGACGCTTGATCACCACCCGGTCGCTGGCGAAATGGTCCATCGCCGCGGCGATTTCTGCGCGGTCCGCGTCATCGAGCCACAAAGTCGGGACGGTCACTGCGCCGCCTGCCTCCAGCTCGCGCAGATAGCGCTTGTCGAGGTTCCAGCGCACCGCCTCGGGCGGGTTGCACACATCGATCCCCTCGGCCGCGAGCGCATCAAGCCTAGCTACGAACTCTTGCGGGTGATCCTGATAATCCCAGGCGGTGCCAAGCAGGACCAGTTCAAGACCGGCGAAAGCCTCCCGCGGCGCCTGCCAGTCGATCTCGACCAGTTCCAGCCCGGCAGCAGCAAAACCGGATCGCAGCGCGGCGACCTCGAGATCATGCTCGAAAGCATCGCCGCGCCGCTCCGCCGACCCGCCAGCGCTGGCGGGCAGCGTCGCGGCGCAGCCGAAAAAGCCGATTCGTGCCATCAGCTCAGTTCAAGTCAAACGTGCTCGAGTGCCTGCTCAAAATCGGCGATCAGGTCGTCGGCATCCTCGATACCGACCGAGATCCGGACGAGGTTGTCCGATATCCCGAGCTCGGCGCGTCGTCCTTCGGCGACCGAGAGATGCGTCATCGAGGCCGGGTGGCTGGCGAGCGTCTCGGTCCCGCCCAGGCTCACCGCGAGCTTGGCGATGGTGAGATTGTCGAGGAAGCGGAAGCATTCCGCTTCGCCGCCCTTGATAAAGACCGAGAAGGTCGATCCTGCGCCCAGGCAGTGACGATCGTAGATGTCCTGCTGGCGGGCATCGTCGATCATGCCGAGATAGCCAAGCCGTTCGACCTTGGGGTGCTTGGACAGATACTCGCAGACCTTGGCGGCGTTCTCGCCGGCGCGCTGCATCCGCAGCTCGACGGTCTCGAGCGAACGCAGCAGCATCCAGGCGGTGTTGGGATCGCAGATCCCGCCCATGGTATTGCGCAGGGACCGCACCGGATCCATCCACTTGCGCGCGCCGGCGATCGAGCCCGCGACGAGATCCGAATGGCCGCCGACATATTTGGTCAGCGAATAGACCACGATATCCGCGCCCTGATCGAGCGGGCGCTGCCACAGCGGGCCGAGGAAGGTGTTGTCGATCGCGATCGGGCAATCGGGGCCGAGCGCGGCGTCGCGCGCATCGCGCACCGCCTCGATATCGACCAGCGCATTGGTCGGATTGCCCGGGCTCTCGAGATAGACCATGCAGACCTTGCCGCCGCTCTCGGCGGCCATCGCCTTGGCCTTGCCCAGCACCGCATCGATCTGCTCTCGGGTCGCGCCGGCAGGGAAATCGACGTACTGCACGCCGAACTTGGCCAGCACCTTGGCGACAAAGCCTTCGCTCGCCGCGTAGAGCGGGCCCGAATGGACGATGACGTCGTTCTGGCTGGCATAGGCGAGCATCAGCACGGTGATCGCGGTCATGCCGCTGGAGAAGCTCAGCGCGTCCTCCGCACCGTCCCAGATGCCCAGCCGGTCCTCGAGGATTTCCTGGTTGGGGCCGTTGAAGCGCGAATAGACCAGCCCGTCGGCGCCGCCGGGGCGCTTGCCGGTGATGCCCTCGAAATGGCGCTTGCCCGCCGCCGCGCTTTCGAAGGCGAAGGTGCTGGTGAGGAAGATCGGCGGCTTGAGGCTGCCCTCGGACAGAACCGGGTCGTAGCCGTGACCCATCATCAGGGTGGAGGGCTTCAAGGGCCGCCCCTGGATCTTGGTGACTTCGGGCTTGGGCGCCTTGCGCGGGGTGGTGGGGTCGATGATGCTGTCGCTCATTGCGGCAGTCCTTCCTGTCGAGTTGCTCCCAGGGAGGCGGGAGCCAGGAGGCGGCCGGGGGCACCCGTTCCTAACCTCCGCAGGAACGCCTCTCCGCCGACGCCGAATCTGGGGCGGAACTATGCCCTTGCGGGGCAGAATTCAACTGGGGAGGCGTGCGGTGCCGATGCGCTATTCGACTTCGCTGCTCGCCGCTTCGGAGGGGGTTTGGCCGGTGGGCAGCAGGATGATCTGGAAATTGCGGCCCTCCTTGCGGAGTTCTTCCATCTTCTGCTCGCGCTCCTGCAGCAGGCGACGGATCGAGCTCGACAGCGCAAGGCCGGTCGGATTGCCAGTCTGCTCGACGTAATTGTAGCTGGGCTCGCGCTCGCCCTTGGCAAGATCGGCGACGTCCGAATTGTACTGGTTGAGTTCGATCGTGTCGTATTTGGCAAGCAATTCCGCCACTTCGTCGTCGGCATAGACCGCGAGATGCGCGTGCAGATCACGGTTCCAGTTCGGGAAGTAGAAGGGAGCGAGCTCTTCGTAGAGAGCCGATACGCGCAGCGAACCGCCGTAGGCTTCGACACCGCGCAGCGAATTCACGAATTCATCGGCGGAATCGTTGAGTTCCTGCGCGACATTCTGTCCGGTGAAAGCCTCGCGGCGGATCGACGGCCCGCCGATATCGCCGCGGAAGAAGCCGTAGAACACCCTGGGGTCCGACCAGTTGGGATAGACGATCCTGGTGCGGATATCGCGCAGGCTCATCGGTACGCCGCGGATGGTGATGAAGGGCGTGGTATCGAGCGGGGTCTTGGCATCGCCGAGCACGATTTCGCCGGGCGAGGAAACCGGATAATTGGCGGCGATCTGCTCGACCATGGCGACATTGTGCAGGTTGAGCCAGAAGGCGAGCTGCTCGTTGCGCGGCAATTGCGCGATATCGATCTCGGTCGCGATCCGCTCGAGATCCGCCCGGTATTCGGTCAGCGGAGTGAAGGCCTCGTCATCGACGAGATCGAACAGGACACGGTTGCCTTCCAGCCGGTAACGCGAATCATGGCCGTAGACCCGCCGGGTTCCGATCGTGGGATCAGGACGGCTGGCACCCTGGCGCGTCGAGCGTCCCATACGCAGGACAAAGAACGACAGCGCATCGTCCCAGAAGCCGTAGTCGAGCTTGGTCGTGCTGGTCGTCTCGCGCGGGACGAACTGGTCGAACCGCTGATCGACGGGTGCCGCGCGGACGGGGGCGGTATCCTGCGCATAGGCGAGGGTCGGGGCAGCAGCAGCCAGAATCGCTGCGAAGCCGGCGGCCTTGATCATGATACGCATCGTGCACCCTTTCATTGGACCGCGCATCGCCCCTCGGGCTGTATTCTTGCGGGTCGCGGCGCTCCCCGCGCCCTTGCTTGCAATGCTACGTCTGCCCTTTAGGCACTGCAATGTTGCCCGCCGATGAAACCGCGGGGTTGGTCGAAGATAGCAGACTATTGGTCCGAATCGGCCGGAGCACGACGCCTCCGGCCGGAGGGATCAGCGCGGCGAGAGGACCATCAGCATCTGGCGGCCTTCGAGACGCGGGAAGGCTTCGACCTTGCCGATTTCCTCGACATCGTCGCGCACGCGGTTGAGCAGATCCATGCCCAATTGCTGGTGCGCCATTTCGCGGCCGCGGAAGCGCAGGGTGATCTTCACCTTGTCGCCGTTCTCGATGAACTTGGTGACGTTGCGCATCTTCACCTCGTAATCATGGGTGTCGATGTTGGGACGCATCTTCACTTCCTTGATGTCCTGGGTCTTCTGCGTCTTGCGCGCGAGGTTCGCCTTTTTCTGCGCCTCGTAGCGATGCTTGCCGACATCGAGGAACTTGCACACCGGCGGGTCCGCATTGGGACTCACTTCGACGAGGTTGAGGCCGATCTCGTTGGCCTGCTCCATCGCTTCGCGGGTGTACATCACGCCAAGGTTCTCGCCTTCGTGATCGATCACGCGGACCTTGGGAACTTGAATGAATGTGTCGTATCGCGGGCCGCTCTTGACCGGCGGCTGCATGGAACGACGTGGTGGACGGGCTATGGGGCTGTCTCCTTGGTGGTTTCGATAATCAAGCCGCGCAAATAAGCATTGTTCCCGCGCGAGGGAAGGGGATTCCGCGCGCCGGCTTCAGATTCGTCAGCCTATGTGGCGACTAGGCAGCCCTGCGCCACAGCGGGAAGGTCGCCAGCCGGTCGGTGGCATGGACCATCGCGTCGATCCGTTCGGCGGGCTGCAGCGCCTCGAGAATGGCGGGATCGGCGGCGTTCATCCCGCCGGTATAGGCGCCGAAGGCGGGCAGGATCATGCGGCCCGATGCGCTTCCGTCGGGCGCCTCGCTGCTGCTGACCACCGCGCAGGGGCGGCGGATGCTGCGCCGCCGGACCGTCAGCTGCAGCCGCGGATGGAAATGGCCCGAGAGCTCGGGGCGGGTCTCTCCCGGCTTCGCACGGTGTCGCAGCACCACGCCGCCGGTCTCGAGCTCCTCGGTCAACGTGCCGCCGCAGCGGGCTTCCATGTGCGGATCGTGATTGCCCGTGATCCAGACCCAGTCGACCGCGCTGGTGAGCGCGTCGAGCATCCCGCAGGCGTGGGGTTCGAGCCGCGTCGAACCGTCCGAGTCGTGGAAATTGTCCCCCAGCGTGATCACCCGGCGCGCGCCCGTCTCGCGGATCGCCAGCGCCACGCGCTCGAGCGTCTCGCGGCTGTCGTAGGGCGGAACCATCTGGCCGTGGCGCGCGAAGAAACTGCCCTTTTCGAGATGCAGGTCGGCGACCAGCAGCGCGCGCTCGCGCGGCCAGTAGAGCGCGCGGCCCTTGGTCAGGAGCCATTCCTGGCCGGCGAACGAAAGGGGAACCATGCCAGGCTATTGCCGCAGCCCCGGGTCGATGGCAAGGCTTTGCGCATGACCGATCACACCGACCAGACCGAGCAGGCCCGCCAGTGGTTCGAGCAATTGCGCGACGCGATCTGCGCCGAATTCGAGGCGATCGAGCGCGAGGCGGGTTCCGACGCCGAATTCGACTACGCTTCGTGGCAGCGCGAGGAGGAGGGCAACGACGATCCCGGCGGCGGTACCCGTGGGTTGATGAAGGGCAAGGTGTTCGAGAAGGTCGGAGTCAACGTCTCGACCGTGCGCGGCAATTTCGCCCCCGAATTCGCCGCGACGATCAACGGCGCGACCGCCGAGGATCCGGGCTTCTGCGCCACCGGGATCAGCCTGGTCGCGCATATGGCCAACCCGCATGTGCCCGCAGTGCATATGAACACCCGGTTCCTGGTCACCGGCAAGTCCTGGTTCGGGGGCGGGGCGGATCTCAACCCGCCGATCCCTTATGCAGAGGACACCGAGGATTTCCACGCCCGCTTCCGCGCCGCCTGCGCCGCGCACAATCCGACCTATTACGAACGCTTCTCCAAATGGGCGGACGATTATTTCTACATCCCGCACCGCCGGGTCCACCGCGGGGTGGGCGGGATCTTCTACGACCATCTCGAATGCCCCGACGGCGCGGCTTTCGAACGCAATTTCGGTTTCACCCGCGATGTCGGCGAGGCCTTTCTCGACATCTTCCCCCGGCTGGTCCGGCGGCGGATGGAGAGCGAGTTTACGCAGGCCGACAAGCTGACCCAGCTCGAATGGCGCGGGCGCTACGCCGAGTTCAATCTGGTCTACGACCGGGGCACGCTGTTCGGGCTCAAGACCGGCGGCAATATCGACGCGATCCTGATGAGCCTGCCGCCCGAGGCGGTCTGGACCTGAGGCAATGCCGGCGAAGGTGGTCCAGCAGCAATCACCACTCAGAGCAAGAATGGGCGCCATGTTTTGCGCAGCGATGCTGCTCGCAATTTAGTAACAATTGATATCAATTGCGGAGCCGGCAATTCTCGTCAATGCCGTGTTGCCCTAAACTTTATTAAACTTTGGCCTGGTTCCCGAGGTGGCGAAGGACGGTTCTGGGTTCTCCAAATGGCTCAATCCCAACCTGAGGTTTCGGATGCGGGGGTTGGGGTGGTTCGGGTCGCCACAAGCGCATAACCAACCTTTGCCATTGCATCCCGGCAGGTTTTAGCCTCATCCCTTGTCACTATGCTGCGCCAATATGAACTAGTCGAACGGGTCAAGGAATACGATCCCGACGCCGACGAGGCGATGCTCAACCGCGCCTATGTCTACACCGTGCAAAAGCACGGCACCCAGATCCGCGCCTCGGGCGATCCCTATTTCAGCCACCCGGTCGAGGTCGCGGGGCTGATGACCGATCTCAAGCTCGATCAGGAAACCATCGCCACCGCGCTGCTCCACGACACGGTCGAGGACACGCTGGCCACCATCGAGGATATCGAGGCCAATTTCGGCCCCGAGGTCGCGCGGCTGGTCGACGGTGTGACCAAGCTCTCGAAGATCGAGCAGATGCCCGAGAACGAGCGCGCCGCGGAGAACCTGCGCAAGTTCCTGCTCGCGATGAGCGAGGATATCCGCGTGCTGCTGGTCAAGCTGGGCGACCGGCTGCACAACATGCGCACGCTGCACTTCATCAAGAAGCCCGAGAAGCGCCAGCGCATCGCGCGCGAAACGATGGATATCTACGCCCCGCTCGCCGAGCGGGTCGGGATGTACGAATATATGCGCGAGATGCAGCTGCTCGCCTTCGAGCAGCTCGAGCCCGAGGCCTATCACACGATCACCAAGCGGCTCTCGCAATTGCGCGAGCAGGACGGCGGCCAGGTCGATGCGATCGCGCTGGCGATGAAGCAGGCGCTGGCCGAGGCCGGGCTGCAGGTCGAGGTCAGCGGGCGCGAGAAGCATCCCTATTCGATCTGGCGCAAGATGGCCGAGCGCCACGTCAGCTTCGAGCAGGTGACCGACATCATGGCGTTCCGCGTCCTCACCGACGACGAAAACGACTGCTACCGCGCGCTGGGCGTCCTGCACCGGACCTGGCAGTTCCTGCCGGGCAAGTTCAAGGACTACCTCTCGACCCCCAAGACCAATGGCTACCGCTCGCTGCACACCTCGCTGATGTACGAGAATTCGATGCGCGTGGAGGTGCAGATCCGCACCCGCGAGATGCATCGGCTCAACGAATTCGGCTTCGCCGCGCATTGGGCCTACAAGCAGGGCAACCGCCCCGACGGGCAGGTGGGCTGGCTGCGCGACCTGATCGAGATCGTCGACGCCAGCCACGATGCCGAGGAACTGCTCGAGCACACCAGGATGGCGATCTACCAGGATCGCATCTTCGCCTTCACCCCCAAGGGCGGGCTGTTCCAGTTGCCCAAGGGCGCGACTCCGGTGGATTTCGCCTTCGCGGTGCACACCGATCTGGGCGCGCAGACCGTCGGCGCCAAGATCAACGGGCGCCACATGCCGCTGCGCACCCCGCTGGCGAACGGCGATGTGGTCGAGATCGTCAAGGGCACCAGCTCCGAGCCGCAGCTGTCCTGGCTGGGCTATGTCGTCACCGGCAAGGCGCGCGCCGCGATCCGCCGCGCGGTGCGCCAGAAGGAGCGCGCCGAAGTCGCCGAGATCGGCCAGAAGCTGTTCGACGAGATCGCCAGCCGGGTGCCCGCGCGGGTCGGCAAGAAGGCTCTCAAGAAGGCGCTCGAGCGGCTCGACATGGAGGAGGACGACGACCTCTATTACGCGATCGGTGCCGTCGAGATCGAGGATCGCGACGTCATGGAGGCGCTGGTCCCGGGCTGTACGGAAGAACTCCCCGAGACGCCGGAATGGGGCAAGCGCCACATCTCGATCCGCGGGCTGACTCCCGGCGTCGCCTACACTTTCGCGGAATGCTGCCATCCGATCCCCGGCGACCGGATCGTCGGGACCCGCAGGTCCGGAGAGAAGGTCGAGGTCCACACCATCGAATGCCACGAACTGGCCAGCGGGATCGATTCCGACTGGCTCGACCTATCGTGGGGCAAGCGCGCGGCGGGCGCAGTGGGACGCCTGCGCGTGACGCTCTACGACCGTCCGGGCACGCTGGCCGAAGCGGCCGGCATCTTCGCGCAGAACCACGCCAATGTCCGCGCGCTCGATCAGGTCCAGAACGATCCGCCCTTCGCCGGTTACGACATCGATCTCGAGGTGCAGGATCTGGTCCACCTCAACCGCATCGTCAGCGCACTGCGCGCCAGCGACGCCGTGGCGCAGGCGGAACGGGTCTGAGCTTGCCACTCGCACAATCTCCCCTCCCCGGTGGGGAGGGGCCGGGGGTGTGGGTTCGGCATCTGCGGCAAGCGCCCCCGCCTCACCATTCAGCCTAACCCTCAAGGAGCAGCCTTACTCGGTCGAGACGCGGCGCACCGGAACGGGAACATTGCAGATATCCGCGCCGCCCGCGGGCACGATGAAGAACGGATCGCGCCGGTTGGCGCGCGCCTCGGCGTAGCGCGCGAAGCTCTCGCTTTCGGTCGAGAGATATTCGAAGCGCGGCTGCTCGGCGGCGGGCAGGTCGCTCGCGACGCGGATCGAGCGGATCGGGACCCGCTGCGCCGGATCCTCGTAAAACCCCAGCGCGCCCGTGCCGCGCGGCAGGCTGGAGAGATGCTCGATCCCCTCGACCACCCGCCCGACCAGCGCAATGTTGCGATCGAGGTGGCGGGGCGCATGGCCGATCACGGTGTAGAGCTCCGCGCCCGAACCGGTGTCTGGCGACATCCCGCGGCCGACCCCGACCATCCCGTAGCAGTGGACGGGCCACGCTTTACCTCCCTTGAGATCGTACCCAAAAGGCCAGCCTTCTACTAAGAGATTAGCTTCCGCATAGGGGTCCGGATTGAGGCTCTTCCGTATGCTCGAACCAAACTCGGCTGTTGATAGGTCACGGACTTCCGGAAACTTTTCCGCAAAATCAGGAAACCTTTCAAGAAAGCGCGGCAGGAGGTCGTCGAATTTCCCGGTCATTGGGAGAGTTGACGCAGTGTAATCGCGGGCACCGATCGCCCGCAGCTCCTCGGGCAGCGCCTTCGCTTCGCCCTCCGTCTCCGGATTGTCGTGGTTCGGATCGCCCCACTGGACGACGTAATTGTCCTGCACCCGGTTCACGCTGATCCCGTCGTACCAGCCCGCGCGCGCCAGAGTGCGGATGTTGGCGATCCAGCCTTGCGAGAACGGCGGCGGCATCAACTGGATCACCACTTCGCGTGCGCTCCCGTCGGCGGCGGGCGCGAGTGTCATCACCAGCAGATCCTCGGGCGCGATGCGGATCCAGTCCCGCGGCGCGGCGGCCGCGACGATCTCGCCCGGAGCGAGCGCGTCCGGCGCCTCCTGCGCGGCGAGCGGAAGGGTGAGCGCGAGGGCGACGAGCGCGGATGCGATGGTCCTGATCATGCCGCGAAGCTGGCACGGAACGCGCGCGCGCACAATCGCGAAGGGGCCGGCGGGGGAGGGCGATCCAGCGCCCCGCCAACCTCGTCGCCAACGCCTTGCGCAAGCCCGACAAGCGGGCTAGAGGCGCGCCTTCCCAAACCGGGTATGCGGAGCGGTGGCCGAGTGGTCGAAGGCGCACGCCTGGAAAGTGTGTATAGGTCAAAAGCCTATCGTGGGTTCGAATCCCACCCGCTCCGCCAACTAGTCCAATAGTTTTGCTCCCGACGCCGATGCGCCTCTCCAGATGGCGCAGAACTGCGGGGTTCGGGCTGCGTAAACCGTGCAGGTTTCCGCATCTTGTCGGAGAACAGGCGGGCCATTTCTCGCCATTTGCAGCCCTGTCTCTGCGAGCTCGAAGCCACACACCCTTTCAACTGGAAAGCCGGTTCACCTGCTAGCGTCTTTTTGGGAAGCCCCTTTCGCACATCCCGATAACGAAAAGCGCACCAAAAACCGCAGAAATCTGGTGTTTTCGATAGCTGCTTCCAAGCCATGACCCGTGAAAAGAGCAGGGATTGAACAGGAGCGCAGCAGGTAGTTAGCAGGTCGCTAGCAGGTGATCAGCAGGACCGTTGCAGGTGCATTGCAGGACCTGCTCATGCCATAGCGAGGAGCTTCCGCTGATCGTCCCATGCAAGCGGCAGCTCGAACGAAAGCAGATCGGAAAGCTTTATACCTGCCGGCTGGCGGCCCTCCAGGATCGCCCGCTGGATATCGGGCGCCAGAAACGCAAGGCCGGACAGCTTTCGGAGATACGGATCCTTGATGCCTCGAGCATGCTCAATCGAAGTCTTGCTATCGGTGACGTCGATGCCGCATTTCTTCAGTTCGGCATGGGCGCGGCGCAGTCCCGCGATCAGGGTCTTGTCGGGTCGTGATCGGAGAGGAGATGCGGACCCTTCGATGCGTGATGTGCGCCCGCCGCGGGTCTGGATCCTCACCGGCGAGGTGATCCGGAGAGTACCATCCGCATTCGCAGAGGACTGCTCCGGCGCATCAACCGACCATTTTTCGTGGGACGGGAGCGACAGAGCAACGACCAGAGTATCGCAGTGCAGTTCTACGCGGACGACGAAAGGAAGCAGATCAGACCAGCCCGCGTTTGGCCGGCTGCTCCAGCATCGCAGCCGCCCCATCAGTATATCCTCGATCCCGGGCGCCGGCACCCGCCGCAACACCCGGACCGCATCGGGATGGGATGCCGGAACCGGGGAGATGTAGTAGAGATAGCGTTTGCCGCCGCGGCCGTGCGCGTGCGTGGCAGCCATCCTGTTGCCGAGTGCATCGTAAAGCAGTCCGGCAAGGGGAGCGGGCGAGGGGACGCGTTCGCGCTTGCCCCGCTCATTGCGTGCCAGAATTTCCTGCACCGCGTCGAACATCTCCTGATCGATGATTGGCGGATGCAGTCCGGGATGGCTGGTGCCCTTGTGCACGATCTGCCCCAGGTAAACGCGGTTCCGCAGCAGGTGTGCAAGATTGCCACGACCGAACGAGGCCCCGCCACGCACCGCGCCGCTGCGGCATTTGATGATTTTCGTGTGGATGCCTTCGCGTTCAAGTTCTGCATGGAGAGCATAAACCGAGCCCAGCTCGAGGTGGCGCTGGAAGATGTGCCGAACGGTAGCTGCCTCCGCCTCGTTGATGATCAGGGTCCGCTCCTTGGGATCGTAGCCCAGCGGCGGATTGCCACCCATCCACATACCCTTTGCCTTCGAGGCGGCGATCTTGTCGCGGATCCGTTCGCCTGTGACCTCACGTTCGAACTGCGCGAATGACAGCAGCACGTTGAGGGTCAGCCTTCCCATCGAGGTGGTGGTATTGAACGCCTGTGTTACCGAGACGAACGAGACACTGTGCCGATCGAACAGCTCGACCATTTGCGCGAAGTCGGAAAGGCTGCGGCTGAGCCGATCGACCTTGTAGACGACCACAATGTCTATCTTCCCGGCTTCCACGTCCGCCAGCAGTGCTTTCAGGCTCGGCCGCTCGATATTGCCTCCCGACCAGCCACCATCGTCATAGCGGGTGCGCACTAGGGTCCATCCCTCGCTCTTCTGCGAGGTGATGTATGCCTCTGAGGCCTCGCGCTGGGCGTCGAGACTGTTGAACTCCTGATCAAGCCCTTCCTCGGAGCTCTTGCGGGTATAGATCGCCGCGCGCAGCCGGGTCATGCTGCTTCTCTCAGACCAAAAAACCTCGGGCCGTTCCAGCGCGTGCCGGTGATAGTCCGTGCCACCTCGGAGAGGCTCTTCCAGCGTTCTCCACGGTATATGAACCCGCCATCCGCAACCTCCACGTCATGACGCACGCCCTTCCACTCGCGGGTGATGACAGTGCCTTCTGAAAGGAGTGTCTCGGGCCCGGCAGCGCCGCCGGTGAGCAGCCTCCGCGTCACCCGGTCGAGGCCCCCTTGCTCAGCGACCTGGATGCGCCAGACCAGAAGCCTGCGCAGCAGGTCTGGGGAGCGGAGCGGGGGAGCAGCGCCGTAGCGCTGCTCCCACTCGCTGCGCAATTCGCGAAGATCCGCTGCTTGAAGCCGTTGAAGCAACTGCGCGTTCATCAGCCTTCCTCCGCTAGGATGCGGTAGACGCGGCCCTTACTGGTCGTCTCCGAGGTTACCAAGCGGCCCAGCCTCTTCTTCACGGTTCCGGCAATGAAGCCGCGCACCGAGTGTGCCTGCCAGCCAGTCGCGGACATCATTTCGTCGATGGTGGCGCCGCGTGAGCGCGTGAGCAGGGCAACCACCGCATCGGACTTCGTTTTCGCTCTGGTCTTCGTTCCCGTGCGCCCGGCAACAGCTGCAGCGGGCTTCGCGTCCGCCTCGGTCACGGGAGGCTTCGTGGGGGTGGTATCCACTTCTTCGGACATGGTCTGTCTCCGTCAGCGCGGCGGATCGCCGCACTGAGACAGGCCCCGCAAGGGCACGTGGCGGCGGGGCGTGCGCGCAGGTCAATCCAGCCCCTGGCGCGAATTCACTCACGCTCCGTTCTGAACTGAAGTCCAGTCCGTTAGGAGTAAAAAACACCTTGCTCGGCGACGGGGCGACGCCGCGGAGCGTGAATAAGGCTAGCAGGACAGCCCCGGCACAACGGACCGCTCTGCGCCCCAACTGTCGCCGTTCGGTGCGCTGAAGCGCGCGAGCCTCCACGAGCCGTGCTTCGAGCGGATCGACCGCAGCCAGAACCGTCAACTGGTTGGAGAAGTCCTCCGGCCATTCGGCGTCGGTCCTCACCGCCCTCGTGGGATTCCGGCCACCGTAGCGCCGGGCCTTGGCGACGGGCTCGATGCCGTCTCCGAACATGGTTTCGAGCAACGCGGTGCCCTGAGCAGCCGGAGGCGCGATGCCAGCGTGCCGGAGGCGGCGCGCAAACACGTCAGCTACGAAGCGTGGGAAAATCCAAGTCTTCCGGTTCTCGCCGCGCTTGAGGAGGAGGTCCAAGTCGACGAACTTGTAGTCACGCTCCTCTTCCAGCTTCGCCTTGGTACCTTGGATGCGGCCGTGGGTCCGCCAAGCGTGCCCACGCGTGCCGATGCGATAGGAGACGGAGGGATCCCGTCGGGCAAGGGCACGGTTTACGACCGCGCGATAGTCAGGCGTCGGGACACCCGCGCTCGCAATGTTGGCGAGTTCCTCGTATTGGTCGATGTGGACGAACACGGGAAGGTCGCGGGCCAGTGCGCCGACTTCTTTCATGAGCGTCACGAGCCGCGAGACGGGTGTGCCCATGTCCGTCTTAGTGTCGCGGATGCCTCCGGCTAGGTCGGCGTCGTTGCGGTGAAGGAAGCGGACGTACGAGTTCAGCCGGAGGCGAATCCTCTGTTCGACATCTGTGAGGGTCACGCATCCCGCGAGAGCCCCTTGGAAGACCTCATCGTCCGCGAGGCGCGCAACCAGCTGGTGTTGGATGTCAGGATGGAGATTTATCGAAGCGCCACCTGGAATTACGTCTCGCCGCGGCTCGAGTTCGCGCACAGACCGCAGCAGGTCAAGGATGATTTGGTAGTTCACGAAGTCGGCGAAGAAAAGCGCGGTCTCCTCTGGATCGCTGGAGATGGCGCGATAGCCGAAATCCATCGCGTTCAAGTGAGCGAGGTTGATCCCGGCGGCGATGAAGCGCCCCCCAGCTCCCGGAACGGGGAACGGTGCGCTGATGTTAGCGTATTCGAGACGCACATCCGACTTCAGCAGCGTCAAAAGCATGCTTTTGCCGCTTCCCTGTACACCTTTCACGACGACGTTCCCGGGAAGAAATAGCGGTTGGGCGTAATCGACGAGGAACGGGCTGAATATGGTAACGAACTCGCTGCTGGTTAGGCGGTCGCCGACGTAGACCTCGAAAAAGGGATTGGTCACGATTAGGCTCTCCTCAGCCTCGGGAACAGCGGATCCCATTGCGGTGTCTGGTCCCAAATGATCGGCAGCGTGTTATTCGGGCAGTTTGAATACAGTGCGATAACAGCGCCGGTACCCTTGTATCCGTGGTGCCTCCGCGACTCCCTGTCTGGCTCCGTCGGACCTAGTCTGTCCGCGACTCTTCGCGTTAGGTCGCGCACCTCGGCGTTCAAATCGCGCTCTCCCACTGCGGGATCAGCCTTGATGAGCATGCCGGGCGAGATCCGCATCGCAGCGTCATACGAGACGTTGGCGTAACTCTGGGCGAGCGCCTCACCGACTTCTTCGCCAGCGGGACAAGCGACCAGCGGGCAGGCGAGGACGCGAAGATCGGGTGAAATCTCTGCGGCGAAGCGGATGACGCTCCGCATCTGCGTGCCGCTCCCAACGAAGTCCTCTAGCAGAACAAGGCGATCAAGACCCTCATTTTCCATGTATTGTCTTACGAGATCCTGCGATCCAAACTTCTTTAGCGAGCGCCAGTCGGGGCGATGAGATTTCCCGATCATCCCATTCACTTTAAGAAACGCGTTGATCCGCATAGAATCGGTTACTGGGCAGAACCAAGTGCGCTGCACGCCCGCGTTGAGCTGCTCCCCGGCGAGTGGATCGGCAATGTCGACCTCGAGCTCGTCTACGAGCCAGCGCAGCACGGGGGGTACAGAACCGCCGCAAGTCACGCGCTGGCTATGCGCTGGGTCACCACGTCGAGGCGCTGCTGGAAACGCACGGCATCACCCACAAGCGCGAGGCTACCACCGAGAAGCGCAATGGCCCTGATTTCCTGTTCCCGGGAGAGGCGCAGTATCACGATCCGGCCTGGTCCGCGGCCGACCTGCTGATGCTGGGGGTAAAGACCAGTTGTAAGGATCGCTGGCGTCAGGTGCTGGCCGAGGCTGACCGGATCCGGTGCAAGCATTTGCTGACGCTGGAGCCCGGGATCTCGCCGACCCAGACGGACGAGATGAGAAAGGAGAACCTCCAGCTGGTCATCCCGCGCCCCCTGCATGGCTCGTACCGTGCCGTACAGCAGGACGGTCTCGTGGACGTGGCCTCGTTTCTGGATCTTGCCGGAAGGCTTGGTGCTGGCAGCGGAAGCGTCCGGCTGGGGCAGGAGAACTTGCTGTAGCTCGGTTCCGGGCTCGCAGCCCGGTCCTTCACTCGTCCGCGAACAGCTCGCGAGGGTGGACTCCGAGCGAGGCGGCGATCCGGCCAACCACGCTGACGGAGGGGTTGCGGCGGCAGCGCTCGATCCCGCCCAGATAGGTCAGATCGATCTCCGCCTCATGCGCGAGCTGCTCCTGGGTGAGCTTTCGCTCGACCCGGAGCTGGCGCAAGCTTTTGGCGAGAAGCTGGCTATGCTGGGCTGGCCGCGTCGCAAGTCGCAATAGTTCAGGGCACTGCGAACTTGCGAACGTGTGCTGCCCTTTGCGTGGAGAGGGCTAGTTGTCCGCGCTAGTCAGTAAGGACGACACGGATCGGAGGACACCGTTGGGAAAGCTGTTCATGTTCGCAGGCACCGGGGGTGCGATGGCCTATTCTGTTGAAGAATCCGGCGCGAACCTGCCGGTCGAGTATCGACCGTGGCGTTTTTGCAGACAGGTGTCGACAGACGGGCCAACATTCAGGACTGGAAGCGACAAGCGAGCCTTGGGAGACGTCGAAGCAAAAGGATTTTCCGTTGTGGTTTTAGTTGTCAGCCTCGAAAAGCGCAGTGAGCGTATGCGAATGGCAGGGCTCGACTGACTGGCGGCTCGACCGGTCGTGCTTCACTCCATCGATGAGCGGTTGAAGACCCAGTCCAGATAAGCAGACAGCCTAACGCCACCCTGCTGCATGCGCGTCTCGGCCGTTGCGAGATGCTCATATTGGTAGGCGTAGCCAAGGTTCGGCATCTCCTCGTCGGCGGTGGGATAGATCGTGACCGAGATGAGGGCGCGTAGTTGATCAGCAGAAAATGGGCCGGAAGCGGACTGTCCGTTCTCATAACGGGGGCGCTGAAAAGCCGACATCTTCGCCGAGCTAAACTTTGCAGTGCAACATAGTTTAGCGGGAAGGCCACTGCCGGATTTGATGTTCCGCAAGCTGCTTGGAATGAGCCCAGCCAATTACAAGTTTCGAGGTTAGCCCTGTGCAAGCCGGAGAGTTGCCAACAACGTGCAGGCGAGGGCCGCCGTTCTTTCACTCTGCTTCAGCAGGGCGCGCACTTCGGGATCGGAGCGAGAGGTGTCGGCGGTGAGCCTGTCTGCTAGAGACGCTGCGTTCCAACCTAACCGATCTCTATCTTGATTTTGACAGCGGCAGGTTCGAGTTCAAGGCGGTCTGCCCATGCAAATTGCAAGATCAAAATCAAATCCGGAGTGGGAAGTTCTTTCAACCTTTCTGCAAGGTCAGTAAAGCGCAACGCCGCAGGCTGGCTGTCAAGGGCTTGCTTCTGAGTAAGTGGCTCGTCACACGATTTACGATTCGAGTTCCCGATTGAAACTCGGCACCCGAAAGCCCCCGATAATCGCCGCAGCGCATCTTGCCGAGGTTTGGTTTTGCCTGTCTCCCACCCCCATACACTGGGACGACTGACACCAGCTTTCTCAGCCAGCTCCGCTCTCGTCCACCCCCGGGCGGTGCGAAGCCGTTCGATCTCGGTTCCGATTTTGACCGTCTGCTGCGCCCCGCTCGCGCCGGGCTCACTCTTTAGACGAGCTCGGCTCACCAGAGAGGTCTCAATGGGGTTGAGGAACTCGCAACCGTAGAGCGGGGCGTTGGCCCACGCGATCCGTGCCGCCAGTCCTTTTGCACCCGGCAACTCCAGTTCGAAATTCTCACCAAAGACGAGGTTCGCTCCCGTTTCGAGGAGAAAGCCACCTGCCGAGAGGTTGAGAAGCACACCTTCGAAGGGGCTGGCGCCTCCGTCTTTGCCAATGGCGTGCAATTTGACGGGATGCCGTAGCCGATCTCGTCTCTGGGCGGCGAAGGTGCTCGGTCTTCGCGCTGAGTGCGGAGGCATTGAAATCCTTCCTTGCTGCTGGTCAGTATTTATCAGAACGCGCTTCGCAGAGTTGTTGCGCTTCGTTAATTTTTCCATCCGCGGCCACCCTCTCTAGACTACCAAGCCTTAACACCGGCTAACCTGCCTTAGCGGCCAAGGCGGGTTCACCCGCGCGAAAACGCCGTTTTGCGTAGTTTGATAGGGCGGTTCCAGTTTTGGCACAGCTTTAAATCGGAAGTTTGCAAGGTCCGTCTAGAAGGGTTAAGAAGCTGTTAAACCGGCCATCAACGAGTCGGGAAGTGCTTAGGGTCGTCAATTCTCTAACGCGCCGGAACGTTCAGAGCCGGGTGTGAGGGGCCTCCTATTAGAAATCTGAACGTAAAAGGATCAAAATCATGAATAAGCTCTTTCTCGCTGCTGCAGCGTCGACTGCCGTACTTTCTTCCGGTGCCTATGCGCAGAGCAGCACCGCGACCGACACGTTCGTCGTCAGCGCCAGCGTTGCACCGACCTGCACGATGGAAAACGTTCAGGACATCAGCATCGGCGCACTGAAGATCAACACCACCGCGGGTACGAACGCGCTGCTGTTCGGCAATGGGTCGGCCAGCCAGACCAGCAATCCGGTTTACCTGAGCTGCAACGAGACCAACTCGATGGCGCTGAGCGCTTCAGGACCGCTGGTGAACCCGCGCGCTCCGACCTCCGAAGAAGCCGCTGACGGTTTCGGTAACGAAGTCGACTTCCGCGTCTATGTGAACAACTATGGTGCGGGCACCGGCAATTCGCGTCGCCGCTTCCACACTGTCAACAACGGCCAGTACAACACTGCTGCTCGTCATGCGATGCACCGCCAGATCAGCTTCGTCGGTTCGGTCGATTACGATGACAACCGTGGCTTCCGTCCGCTCGCCGGCACCTACTCGAGCACCGTCACCGTTGCGGTTTCGATCGCTGCCTAATTTTGGCTAGAAATCGGGCCGACGCGTGATTTGCGCGTCGGCCCTTTTTTATGGAAAATTCAAGGCCGGGTCGGTAATCGATTCCTTCGAGTTTCTGCCGGATCATCGGCATCCCTGGGGAGGGCAAGATGTTTAGCCGTCGCTTTACCACGCTCACGGCACTGGCCGTGTCCACAGCGCTCCTCTCGTTAGCAGTTCCGCAAAACGCCGACGCCGCGCGGGTAAGTCCGATGGTGGCGGAGATTGCGCCATCGGGCACCGGTTCGATGCTGCGCATCGAGGTGACGAACGACGAGGACCGCCAGATACCTTTCGAGCTCAGCATGCATCGCGGCGTCATCTCGGAAACAGGGGAGGTCGCGCTCGAGCCGGCTGACGACCGCTTCGTGGTGTTTCCTCCGCAGATCGTGATCGGCCCCCGCAGCCAGCAGGTCTTCCGAATTCAGTTCCTGCCCGACCCAGATCTCGATTCATCGGAAGTGTATTACGCCTCGGTAAGCCAGCTTCCGGTTGATCTGGAGCCCGGCGACTCGCGCATCCAGATGCTGATGCAATTCAACGTCCTTATAAATGTGGTCCCGCCAGAAACGCGTGCGAATCCGGCGGTCGACTGGGTTCGAGCCGCGGAGCGTGAACAGCCTGTTCCTGAAGGACAGGAGCGACCGGAAGGGGCGGAAGTGATCACGCAAGCCGGCATAGAGGTCCGCATTTCGAATAGCGGAAACCGCTATTTTGGTGCCGGTGAAACCAGCTGGACGATCTCCGGCACCGATCTGGACGGCACGCCGTTCACCGAAACCTTGAGCGACAAGCAAGTTCGTGAAACTACCGGTCTCGGTATCGTTGCTCCCGACAAGGCGCGGATATTCTTCATTCCGCTCGATCGACAGCTCAATGAGGACAGCTTGAAGATCAAGTTCGAGTGATCGCTGCAGGGGGGCGTGCGATGAAGTACGTGAATTACCTGCCGGGGGTGGTTTTGTTGTTGCCCACCGCCGTTGCGGCGGCGCCCGTCGTGCAACAACCAGGAACGCCCGGAGCGGTCGGGCCGATGGTCGAGGAAAGTGTCCCTGCGGGTTCTCCGACGCGGCTTCTCGTTCCCGTCATCCGTAGCGGAAGAGTCTACGGCGACGTACTTGCCGATCTCTATGCGGACGGCCAGATTCGCTATGAGCGTGTCACCCTTCTCGCACGATTGTCGAACCTGTTGTCCGCAGACGGCCAGCGGCAGTTCTCCGCTGCGCTGCCGAACGACGCAATGTTGTCCGGGAGCGATATTGAGCGGGCGGGTGTAACTCTGCGTTACGATCCGTCGCTTCTCGAAATCTACATCGAGGCGATAGATCCGCAAATCGCTGCGCTGCAGACGTTGGGCAGCGCGGTGAGCGAAGAAGCGCTCCCAATAACTCTGGAGCCTAGCCGCACAAGTGCGTATCTGAACGTTATCGGCGACTTCCGGGTCGATGAGGTCAACGAACTCCAGACACCGGGGCTGTTGCTTACCGGAGCGGTGCGTCACCGCGGGGTGGTGCTGGAGTTTGATGGCGGCATCGACTCCGAGATTGCGCCGGGAGGCGGATTCTACCGGCGCTACGCCCGCGTCGTTTACGACGAACCACAACTGAAGCGTCGCTGGACCGCCGGGGACGTGCAGGTCTCGACACTGGGCCTGCTCGGCGGCGTGTTCGTGGGGGGCGTCGGCGTCGAGAAAGGGCGGCGCGTATTTAACGAGTTTGGGCCTCTCACGCAGATTGGCAGTCAGGAGATCCTCCTAGATCGCGATGCGACGGTCGAAGTGCTTGTGGCGGGGCGGCAGGTCGAGACCTTGCAGCTCAGAGCCGGCTCCTACGATCTCACGCAGCTCCGCGCCGAGTATGGCGGTCGCGATGCCCAGTTGTTCATTACGGATGTTACCGGCCGTCGGCAGATAGCCGACTTCGACACTTTTCTTGATCCAGGTTCGCTCGCTCCGGGAGAGACCGAGTACAGTGCCGCTCTGGGTTTCGTTCCGGACGGGTTCGGCAATCAGCCCACCTATACGAGCAGCCCGGCATTCAGTGGGTTTTACCGCCGCGGCATCAGCACTCGATTGACGCTTGGCGGGGCCGTGCAAATCTCGGAAATAGCGCAGGTGGCGGGCGCAGAATTGATCGCTTCGCCGCGCGCGATTCCGGGAAGATTCGATCTCGGGCTGGCGCTGAGTACAGGCCAGGGCTTCGGAATAGCCGGCCGGGCTGGCTATTCGCTACGGTGGGGCGACCCGGACATCGGTCGGCAATTCTCGGTGAACGCCGAATATCGGAACGCCGGCTTCGCGACGCTGATCGACCAGATCAACCTCGGCCGAGCCGAGACATTCACGCTCACGGCGAACTATTCGCAGCGTTTGAGCGAGCGCACCGCGCTGGTGGTCGGTGGAAGCTGGTTCGAACGCGAGGATTTTCGCGCCAATCGGACGGTCTTTGCCGACGTGGTTCACTACACGCGCAACTACCGGCTGACTGCGGGCGTGGAGTATGGACAGGACTTCGTGGGCGAGGGATTTGGCATTCGCGTCGCGATTTCAATTCCGCTTGGAAGATCCACCCGCGCCGACGCTAGCTACAACAGCCGCCGGGACGAATTCCGCGCCCTCGCGTCGCGGAGCTTCGACGACCAGGTGGGATCGTGGGGATACGATGTCGGTATCCGCCAATCCCAAGGCAACTCGAGCGTCGATGCGAGTGGAACCTATGTCGGCAATCGTTTCTTCGCTCGCGGCTTTGCCACTTCGAGCGGACGCGGACTGGACAACATCAGCGATAATCCGAATGCTCGCGTCCAGGTCGGGACCGCGCTGGGGTATGCGGATGGACTGCTTGGCATCGGCAGGCCGATCGTCGACAGTTTCGTAGTCGCGGCGCCGCACGAGGAACTCGAAGGCCGTGAAGCCGTGCTGGGAAGTTCCGTTCAGATCGGGCGACCGGACGCGTTGAGCGGCGATCTCGGTGCTGCTCTGAGCGGAAGGCTGAGTTCGTACAATCGTCAGACGATCATCTACGATCTGGGAGGCGACGGCGCCGGTATCGACATCGGGAGCGGAATCGAGACCGTTCTACCGCCATATCGCAGCGGCTATCGGTTGACGGTCGGCTCCGGTCTAACCGTCACGGCTTTCGGGTTTCTCAACCTGCCATCCGGGCGTGCAGAGCTGGTTGCGGGCACCGTGACGTCGTCCGACGATCCAGAGTTCGAGACCCAGCCCTTCTTTACCAATTCCGCTGGACGCTTCGCAATTATTGGCCTTAAGCCCGGCTACACCTACGAGGTTCGCCTCTTGGACCCCGTTGGGGTATACAGGATCGAAGTGCCGGAGGATTCCGAGGCACTATTTCAGCTTGATGAGATAATGATCGTACCTTCAGGCGGTGAACAGGAGTAAAGATGATGCGCGCATATCGATGCCTGCCCGTGGTTCTCGCTGTCCTTCTTCCCACGACTGCGAACGCTGCCTGCGATCCTAGCTTCGTCGAGGGGTCGAATGTCGTCAATCTGAGGCCTTCGGGATCCTTCGATAACCAGCAACTCATCGAGCCCTTCGGCGTTCGCGTCCGCAACGACGGCGACGAGGTCTGCACGCTGCGCCTGGGCGTCGGTCGGACCCTGACCGCTACCAGCAGCCTCTTCCCGGCCTATTCGCTTACCGGCCCGAATGGCAAGCAGACCGTTAGCGGGATCACCATCCCGTCGGACACGGCCGGTTTCGGACATGAGTTCATCGTACCCGCAAACGGGGAAGTTTCCATTCCCTACGAGGTACGCATGGCCGTGGGATGGGGGGCCGAGGCAGGCATCTATGTCGATGAACTGGTCTACCAGCTATTCGACGCTCAATCCGGAAGCGCGATCGAGAACCAGAAAATCCAACTTGAGCTGGATATTCCGCAGACCGCTCGCATCCGCTTTGCGGGTGCGAGCGGAGCCGACGGGCCTGCGAGAATCGAGATGGGCCCCATTTCGACGACTGCCCCGACGCGTTCGCCTCCGTTCGCGCTACGGGTGCTGAGCACATCGGCTTACAGGATCGATCTCGTCTCGCTGAACAAGGGCGCGCTGCGCCGAACCGGAAGCAGAGATCTGATCCCGTATCGAATGACCATGGGTGGTCAGATGATGAACTTGAGCGGAGCCGCGGACTCTGTCCGCGTGGGCAGTCACACGAGCTCGGTGGGCGATGTTCATCCCGTCACGATAGTGATCAATCCGAATCCGAATTACCATGCAGGAGATTACAGCGATCGCGTGACAGTTACTGTCACAACGATTTAAACGTATTCTTCAAAAGGTCGTGACGGTCAGCACGATCGTGACTGGGCTGGCGAGCGAAGTATGGCGAACGGTAATCGGCCGCATGCCGTATCTGGCTCCCGCGCGGGTCGCGACTTCGGTCCAACCGTGGGGCTGGAGCTGGTTTTGGATTCCGGCGTAACTGAGCGCAATCCGCTCACCGTCTCCCAGCGTGCGATGCGAAGCGACGATGGAATAGCCCTGCTCGGTGTTGCAGGTCTCCAGAACCGTACCGGTAAAGATCCCGTCGCCCTCTGAAGCGAGGAGCGGAGGTGCCGAGATTTCGCAGAATTCCGGGACATAAGCCCTCATCTGGAACGACCCTCGGGCAGCCTCGGCCTGAGCCGACGTGGCGAAGGCAAAGCAAGCCGCCGAAACAGCGAAGGTGGCACAGCGCCTCATCGATCGATCCTTCCGCATTGCCTTTGGTTAGCGGCTAAAGGTTAAAGAAGCCTTGGCATGACCTGGAAGACGAGAGGGCAGGAGGACTGGACAAAGGCTGATGAAGGTAAATGCGTGAAAATTAGCGGCCGCTGCCCTAAAAAAGGAAGAGACTTGCAGTTTTTCCTGGGAACGTGACGTTCCTGCGCTCTAGCGACAATTGTTTTCCCACCGCTTGATTCGGTATATCCGTAATGAATACGAGATTCTCTCAAAAGGGTGGGCATAGGATGGCTCTCGCCTCAACGAGTGCACGGTATGGTCGACTGCCGCCTCGTCGGAAATACGAAAAAAGTTTCCATCGTATTGCCCTTTGTTCATTTTTCCGCATATGATTGGTGGCGGCTTTGGGGCAAAATGAGCATAGAATTCCTCTGGACGGATCCGAGCGCATAGCTGCCGATCTTCCAAAGCCGAACGAACGACCGCTTTCGGGTGATCGCCGCGATGGCCCAAATGGCCGTAGTGGGGCGCAAAGCGGATGTAGCCCTTGCACACTGCGGTCTATTCCATCGACAACTCAACCCGCTGGTCTGCCCCGAAGCTAGAGAACCCGTCCTCACTCCGCAGAAAGCTGTCACAGTTCGCCAGCACCTCATCTAGCGGCAGCCGTTCGCGCCCCTTGAGCGCGCATTCCCAGACCTCGGCGATCCGCCACCCGTCGGTGAGCAGCTGTTCGCGAACCCGAATGTCACGCGCGATATTTCCGGCGATTTTTTCGCGCCAGAACTCCGGCCGCGTCTTTGGCCATTTGAAGAGATGACAATCATGCCCGTGCCAGAAGCAGCCGTTGGCAAAGATCAGCGCGCGGCGACCGGAGAACACCAGATCCGGCTTTCCGGGGATCCCTCGGCCGTGCAGCCGGTAGCGCCAGCCCAGTGCATGGAGGCCCTTGCGCAGGAGCATCTCAGGCCGGGTGTTTGTGCCTCTGATCCCCGCCATCATGCGGCTGCGGACCTCGGGTGATACGACGTCAGGCAAACTTGCGCTGCTCCGCGGGGTTGCGGTCACGCGCCAGCATCTCGGTGAGGCTCGGCTCCATGTATCTGGCTACCGCCTCGACCACCGGCACCGCAACCGAGTTGCCGAACTGGCGATAGGCCTGAGTATCGGAGACCGGAATCTCCCAAGTCCTCTCGCGATACTCGAACCCCATCAGCCGGGCGCACTCGGTCGGGGTGAGACGGCGAGGGCGGGTACCGTTCTGCGCAATAAGGATCTCCGAGCCGTCCTTGTGATACCGCGCGGAAAGGGTGCGGGCGACATCGTCAGGGCCAAACATGCTGTAGCCAAAGCCGTTGCCGGCCTTCTCGTGCTTAGCGCGGTAGTCCTGCAGATACTGCCACAGGCGGGGGGTGAGGGTGTATTTGGCGTCGATCTCGTTGTGCGACTGGAAGATCGAGCCAAGTGTCGGCCACTCCGACTGTTGCGGAACCATCCGGTCGAAGTCATCGAAGCTGAACCCGACATCCTCACGGAAGCCGGCGATGAAGATGCGCTCGCGCTTCTGCGGCACCCAGGGCGCCGAGCTGATGACCCGGAAGTCGATCGTGTATCCAAGGTCCTTCTCCAGCGTGCGTTTGATAACCTGGAAGGTCCGGCCATTGTCGTGGCGCTGCAGGTGCTTCACGTTCTCGAGCAGGAATGCAGCCGGCCGGTGGTGACGAAGGATACTCTCGATCTCGAAAAACAGATTGCCCTGGTGCTCGTCATCGAACCCGTGCTTGCGGCCGAGCGAATTCTTCTTCGAGACTCCGGCGAGCGAGAAGGGTTGGCAGGGGAACCCTGCCAGCAGCACATCGAAGTCAGGGATCTTCGAGGGATCGGCGCCATAGGGGCGGATGTCGCCGGCCATCACGTGATCCTCGCCATCGGCGAAGTTGCGGCGATAGCTCTCCTGCGAGAAGCGATCCCACTCGCTGGTGAAGACGCAGCGACCGCCGATGGCCTCGAACCCGAGCCTCAGACCTCCAATACCGGCAAAGAGATCGATGAATCGAAAGGCCGGTGGATTAGACCGTACCGGCATCCTCGTCGCAGCAATCTGCTCGACACGCTCGCGCACCAGCTTGGGTACCCGGCAATCCGCAGCCAGATAGCGGCGGATCTGCCGCTCGGTTTTCCCGAGCTCGCGTTCGGCTTCCTCGATGCTCAGGCCCGACCGGTGAAACTGGGCTGCGAAGTCACCGGCTACTGCATGCATCGAGAATAATCCTCCTGAGCCGACCACATCCGGGTCGATTTCGGACGGAATGGCGAAAGCCGACCCGCGAGGCAAGTTTGTTCTGCAAATGTTTCCACAGCCGAAGTCGCTCAGCAAGCTGCGCAGCGCACCACAATGGAGGGTTGGCGGTACACAGCTAATAAACAGCTTGCATGGGTTACTTGCTGGTGCCTATAGGATCGGCCGACGGCAACGGAGACAAGCATGACACGCGATGAAATGGAGCGGCTTACCGCCCACACCGAGGTGAAGTCGGAGAAGATCCGCATCCTGTTCAAGGCAGGGGTGGAGCGGGCGGATATCGCGCGCTTCATCGATATCAGCTACCAGCATGTGCAGAACGTTCTGAAGCGCAGCAAGCTGATCGGAAAGGCTGCTGCCAAGCCGTCAGGTTCTGCTGGCAATCAGGTCTACACAGTGTCTGTTGAAGCAGGTGGCAGGATCACCCTGCCGGCGGAGTACGCAGAAAAGCACGGCATCGCCCAAGACGAGGTCTTGATCTGCCGCGAGGAGGTGGGCGGCCTCACCATCATGAGCCGAGAGGCTGCGGCCGAAGTCCTTCGGGAGGTGACAAGACAGCGCATGCCCGGGGAGGCGGCGCTTCTGGAAGCCCTGCTGGCCGATCGGCCAGGACCCACCTGAGGAGAAGAACAATGACGAGTAAGAACACGGGTGGCAGATGAAGCGGAGCCGCGCTCTGGCGTTCTCGATGTGCCGATCGATGTGCCGATTGATCAATGGCCTCCGGAGGGCCTGATCGACGATGATCGGCGGGTCAACATGGCGATGGTGAAGAAGCTCAGGGCAAAGAAAGGCAAGCGGGATTCCGGCGCCGAGGACTGAGGTGCTGCAGCCATCCAGCATGAATGTCGACTGCCGCAAAGTCGCGCATGGGCGCTCGGGCAGGCCGACCCGCTCAATCCGGTGCTCTCGGGTCAGATATTGTCACACCTAGTGGTGCCGTAACTCGACAGTTGAAGCGGACGCCGGGGCTCGGACGGGCTTAACATAACGCCGATTCTCGCATTATGACCATTCTTTCCCCCAGCATCCCCGTTCTCCAGTCGATCTATTGTCAAACGATACGGCCACGGACCTCGTTTCGCGATTTTTGCTAAGCGTTTTGAAACCTCCCTTCCGCTTCTCGCAAATCCTGTAGCAACTCGGGCAGATGGCGTTTCCCGTACCGACCGAGTGCCGGAAAAACCAAACGCCATACTGAGCAGCCGACCGCGATCCCGAGTAGCCGTACCTTCGTCTCGGAAGGTAATAATAACAAATGCTAATCTATTACATTTGTTGCTAGGCTATATTCTCGCAGCTCGGAACAGTTGGGCGCAGTGAGAATTACTTGGGCATCTACACGATGCTGAACCGATCCCCGCAGGAGACACCGATGGCTTTTAATCCGCTCACCGAGAAAGGCATTCCGATCGAGCGCCAGTTTCGAAGCTGGTCGGAGCTGGCGTGCCAGCCCTACGACACCCGCGAGGTCCATCCTTACACAAGATGTCGGGTGATCCTGATGAACGGGATCGAGGTCGAGGCCATTATCAATTCGCACAACGCAGCGCGCCGCATTGCCGATACGGGCGTAAAGCAGATGCTGGCCCTCGTCCGCAAGGCGGAGCAGCAGCAGCAAAAGGCGGTGAATTGGTTGATCCCGGGGAGCGAGAGCACGATCGCAAATACGATCGGTTACGAGCAAGTCGCCGTGGATCTGACTAGCTGGATCGCGCGGCACGAACCCGATCCCTATCTTAACCAGGTCTACGAGTTTGGCGTGCTCGAGGATTACGATCACCTCTATCGCTATGCCAATCTGATGGATCTGATGGGCGAGCGCCGGAAGGCCGAAGAGATCACCGGCGATCTTACCGAAATTCTCCCGGGACGGCCGACCATTTTCCATCATCGCCATCCGCATGACGAACTGCGACGCCCGATGACGGTGGAGGCCAGTTCCTTCCAGTCGATCCTCAACGCGTTGACGGTCGTGTCTGCCGAACAGCAGACGATGAATTTCTACATGAATGCCGGGAACCGCCCGGAGGACCCGATGGCGCGTTCGCTCTATCTCGAGATCGCTATGGTCGAGGAGCAGCACGTCTCGCATTACGAATCGATCCTCGATCCGACGACGCCCGAGCTGCTCAATCTGGCGCTGCACGAGTACAACGAATGCTGGCTCTACTGGTCGTGCATGGTGACCGAGACCGACCCGCGCATCAAGCAGGTCTGGGAGACCCATCTCGCGATGGAGCTGGAGCATCTCCGTCTCGCCTGCGAGATGATGAAGGAGGTCGACGGTATCGATCCGGCGACTGTCTTCCCCGCGCAGGGAATCGAAGCGCCGATGACCTTCGAGCCGAACAAGCAATATGTCCGCGATGTGCTGGCCCGCACGGTCTACAATTCTGCCAGCGACTCGCAGTTCGTGCCCGTCGACCAGCTTCCGGCGGGTCACCGCTTCTTCGACTATCAGGCCACCGTCAACGCGGGCGATGTTCCCAGCGAATCCGTCATCCGGCGGCATCGCGAGGAGTTCGGGGGCGAATACCGTTTCGCAACTGAAGGGACCCATCCGATCGCCTCGCTGCAGGAGAGCGGCACCGCTGAGGGAACCACCTACGCCCAAGTAGTCGAACGCCACACGGAGAACGCATGATGACCAACCGCAAAGAGAAGCATGACGGCCTTCACCGGGCGGTCGACAAGGCCTCCGACGCGCTTGGCGGGATGGTGGGGCGCGCCTCGGCCAATACCGCCGGGTCCACCTCTGCCGGGGCCTTCGTCGAGAATGCCGCCATCGGAGACATGTACGAGATCGCGGCGGGCAAACTGGCGCTTCGTCACGCGCGGTCCGATCTCGTTAAAGCTGCCGCGATGAAGATGATCGACGACCATACGACCAGCACCCATCAGTTGCGTTCGGCCATGCTGATGAACGAGACGAAGGGCGTCCCGCCGTTGCCGGACTCGATCGACGCACGGCGCAAGACGATGCTGGATCACCTGGAGGCCGCGCCCGCCGACAAGTTCGACGTGACCTATCTCGATCAGCAAATCCTGGCGCACAAGGAAACCGTCGATCTGATGACGGGCTTCCGGGATACCGGCGACAACGCCCAACTGCGCTCTTTTGCGGCGGGCACTGCGCCGGTGGTGCAGCGCCATCTGAATCACATGGAGCATCTGAGGTCGGAGCTCGGATAATCCGCTTCGCTTCTCTTGGTTCACATCCAATGGACGGTCGAGAGACCGCCGGAAAGCAGAACAATCATGTCATTTCTCGATCGCATCGCAGCCGCAGTAACCCCCGCCGCCTCCGACGAAGCCCGCGCCAACGCGCGGCGGGACATAGAAGTGCTCGCAATCAAAGAGCCCTGGATCAAAGCCATCGTCGACCAGCACAAGGAAATCGAGGCCGGCTTCGAGGCGGCGCATGCCGCGCCATCGGTCGATGCTGTCGAGCGGCTCTCCACCATTCTCACGGGACACGCGAACGCAGAGGAAGCCGTCCTGTATCCCGACATTGCCGACCAGAGCAGCAAGACCCATGCAGGGATGGCGTATGAAGAACATGCCATGACCAAGATCCAGCTCGCCAAACTAAAGGACCTCCCGCCGGGCACGAAGGAATGGGGCGAGAAGCTAGAGCACATCCGAAGCGCAGTGGCGCAGCACATCTACCAGGAAGAAGGCAGCTGGCTTCCGGACCTCGCAGAGGAAATGTCGGCAGAGCGAAAGGCCCGGCTACTCGAGCGCTACAACGAGGAATACGACCGCTATTGCGGAAACACCGTAAGCATTGCGGGCTGAAGCCGGAGGACAGGGCGTGGTTGGGATGGAACCGCGATTCCGACGGCCATGCTGGTGCCCGGCGAAGCGTTCAGGGGTGGCCTAAACAATTACGGCGACCCTTGGTTTCACTGCGGCCATGCGGCCATGAAACTGTCGACGATGCGCAGCAGCTTGCCGCGACCGGCACCATCCTTGGCCAGAGTCGACATCCCCTGAAGGACTGCAAATGCATGGCCCGCGAGCATCTCGGAATCGGTGTTCGCGGGCATTGTCCCATCCTCAACGTCGCGCTCGATCCGCCTACGCAGGGCGAGCTCTACGTCCCTGCGTATAGTGGCCAGATCCTCGCGGACACCGGCTGCGGCCACCGAGCTGCATACGATTGAACTGGCCAGTAAGCAGCCCGGCGGGGTGGTTTCCCCTGTGTTGCCGATTGCGCCCGCAATCAGCAGCTGGTGCGCGGCCGCCCGCGCCGACGGCGCATCCGAGATCGCCTGAAGAATCGAGCCGGCGCCTCCCAGATACCGATCGACGGCTTCTAGAAACAGGCGGCGCTTGTCGCCGAAAGCGGCATACAGGCTTGGCGGTGTGATCCCCATTGCGCGGGTCAGTTGAGAGATGGACGTGCCCTCGAAACCGTGCCTCCAGAACTGATGCATGGCGGCCTCGAGGGCCGCGTCGCGATCAAAGGAAAGCGGCCGACCGGTTTTGCGAAGGACTGGGGTTGGTTTCATAGCGAACGATATATAATGCTTGACCGCGATCGGCAAGCAGGCCCAATAGGCTTTCATACCGATCACTACGGAACATCACCTTATGTCGCTTACCGATTATCGCTCGCTTGGCCGTTCCGGCCTCGTCGTCAGCCCGCTCGCTTTGGGAACGATGACCTTCGGGGTGGCGCGCGATGGGGATGGAGCGGTCCGCCGCCGAAGCGGTCTTCGATGCCTATGTCGAAGCCGGTGGAAATCTGGTCGACACGGCCGATGTCTATGCGGGCGGCCAAGGCGAGGAGATGCTGGGCGCGATCATCGCCGATCGCGGCATCAGGGATAGCCTGGTCGTCGCCACCAAGTCCGGCTTTTCGGCAGGCAGGGGTCCGCAAGCGGGCGGCAACGGCGCCAAACAGGTAAGGGCCGCGCTGGAAGGCTCGTTGCGCCGCCTCGGTACGGATTATATCGATCTGTACTGGGTTCATGTGTGGGATTCGATCACCCCACCTGAAGAACTGCTGGAAACGATGGGCTCGCTCGTGCGGGCTGGCAAGATCCGCTACTGGGGCGTGTCCAACGCGCCCGCCTGGTATGTTGCCAGGCTCGCCACGCTCGCCGCGGTGCATGGACTGCCCGGACCGGTTGCCCTGCAGTATTTCTATTCGCTGGTCAGCCGCGAGGTCGAGGCCGAACATCTGCCGCTCGCCCGCGACATGGGCATGGGGATGATGCCGTGGAGTCCGCTGGCCTATGGCCTTCTCACCGGCAAATATGACCGCGCGGCCGTGGAGGCTGGCGCCCCCAGATCCGGCGGGCTGCCCAGCGATGCGGGAACCGGCGAAACGCGCGCCGCCGACGACAATCGGCTCGATGGTGCCAATCCTTTTGGGGATAGTCTCTTCACGGACCGCAACTGGCGCATTGTCGATGCGCTTCGCGGCGTGGCCGAGGCGATCGGCGAGACGCCCGCGCGGATCGCGCTGGCCTGGGTGTTGTCGCGCCCAGGGGTCGATACTGCACTCATGGGCGTGAGCCGCGTATCGCAATTGCACGACAACATCGCCGCCACGGACCTTGTCCTGCCGGCGCAGCACCTCGCGGCGCTCGATGCTGCCAGTACTCCCGAGACGGCGATGATTTACGGGTTGTTCACGCCTGAAGGGCGTCAGAACCTCGTCTTCGGCGGAAGTTCGGTCTTGGCCCGGTACTGAAGCCGCATTTCAGCGGATGCTAAGTGGCGCACGCTCCGTTGACCGTGTGATGCCGGGGCTGGCGGGGGTAGGAGCCGACGCGGCCGAGAGCCCGGAGGCCCAGCCTCAGCCCTTGCGCTTCTTGCGCGCGGCGTATTTCGCGTCGCGGGCGGCTTTGCGCTCGGCTTCGGTGGGCTCGGGCTTTTCGCGCTCGGCGCGGGCCGCGTCGCGCTTTTCCTGCTCGATCCGCTGCGCTTCCTCGCGTTCCGCCTTGATCGCTTCGCGCTTGGCTGCAGCCTTGGCGTCGCGCGCCTTCTGGCGCTCTGCACCAGCGGCGAGTTCGGCTTCGTCGGGCTTGGGCGCGGCCTTCAGCTTTTCCAGCGCGCTTTTCTTCGCGCGGGCCGAGGCGGCTGCCCGGTCCTGAAACCCCGGATCCTTGAAACCCTTCATCGAAATTCGCTCCTGAATGCAGATCGTGTGAGTGCAGTTGGTGAAATCGGTCCGCTTGCAGCGCGCATTTTCATGCGCGAAAGTCACCCGCCGGACCGGCCCGCGAGGCCGTTAGGGCATTTCGCGCCGCTTCGCCACTCTTGTGAACATCATGAAGGAGCGGGCGGTTCCCGCAGCCCCGCCTCAAACCACACCGGCGGTTCGCCCGGGACCCATGGCTCGACCCGCAGCATGATCGCGCCGAACAGTTCGGATGCGAGGTGCTCGTCGAGCCAGCGGCGCAAGGCCGCCAGCGGCTGGGTGTCGAACCAGGCACGGTCGACCGCGACGAATTGCCGCACGAAGGGCAGGATCGCGGCATCTACGAACCCGCGCGTGGGGCCCGCCAGCTGGTCTTGCCCGGACAGTCGCGCGTCGAGACGCTCCAGAAACGCCATTCCTTCCGCGCGATGCCCCAGCGCATCGGTCCCGTCGCGCTCGGCGTATTTGTATTGGTCGAGCGAGCGCTTGAAGGATCCGTCGCAAACCGCGATCAGCTCGGCATCCCCGCGCGCCAGCCAGCCCTCGGGGTCGTTTTGCCCCAATGCCCAGCGCATGATGTCGAGGCTTTCCTCGAGCACCGATCCGTCCGGGAGGACCATCACGGGCACCGTCCCCTTGGGCGAGGCTTCGAGCAGGCTCGGGGGCTTGTCGCGCAGCAGCACCTCGCGCAATTCGCAGCGCGTGCCGCTCACCGCCAGCGCCAGCCGGGCGCGCATCGCATAGGGGCAGCGCCGGAAGCTGTAGAGCACGGGGGCGTCCGCGCTTGTCATCGCGGCTTGCTGCCTGTCCCGCGCATACGGGGGCGAGCGGCTGCCGCGAGTGCAGCCTGGCGGCGCCGTTCGCGCAATGCAAGGCGCTGCTCCTCGGTCCGCTCGGCATGGCACGCGGTGCAACTCACCTCCGCCTCGTAGAACGGGGAGGCCTCATCCTTCGCGCTGACCGGGCGGCCGCAGGCGAGGCAGGCGCCGTGGCTGCCGGCCGTCAGCCCGTGGCCGATCGCCACCCGCTGGTCGAACACATAGCATTCGCCCTGCCACAGGCTGTCCCGCTCGGGCACCGCCTCGAGATAGGCAAGGATCCCGCCCTTGAGGTGATAGACCTCGTCGACGCCTTCTTCCTTGAGAAAGGCGGTCGATTTTTCGCACCGGATCCCGCCGGTGCAGAACATCGCCACTCTGGGCTGGCGACCCGAACCGAGCAACTCCTCGCGCTTGCTGCGGAACCAGGCTGGGAACTCGCGAAAGCTTCTGGTTTTTGCATTGATAGCGCCCTCGAAGCTGCCGATCGCCACTTCGTAATCATTGCGCGTGTCGATCACGATGGTGTCGGGGGCGGCGATCAGCGCGTTCCAGTCCTGCGGCGCGACATAGGTGCCCGCCGCGGCGCGGGGATCGATCCCCGGCTGGCCCATGGTGACGATCTCGGGCTTCACCCGCACCTTCATCCGCTCGAAGGGCATGGCGGCGGCGGTAGACAGTTTGACGTCGAGCGCGGCGCAATCGGGCAGGGTCCGGATATGACCGAGCACCTGCGCGATGCTGGCGGGCGCCCCGGCGATGGTGCCGTTGATCCCCTCGCGCGCGAGGAGCAGCGTACCGCGGATCCCGTGCTGGTCGCACAGGCTCTGGAGTGTTGCACGCAGGTCTTCGCAGTTCTCGAACCGGGTGAAGCGGTAGAGCGCAGCCACACTGACAGGCGCGGGAATCTCGGGGGGAGGGCTTTGCATGAGCGGCCCCATAGCGGCAGGTCGACCGCGCGTCAGCAGCGATCCGGAACGGCAGGCGGTCGCGGTAGCGGGACGAAACCTACGACGCGGCCCTTGCAGGCTCGCGGATGCCCCTTTGCGCCTCAAGCGAACTCAGACTGCCGAACTGGACCCGTCCGCGGCCTGCGTGTTTCACCTCGTACATCAGCCGGTCGGCGGAGTGGATGATGGCGGCGGTATCGGGATAGTCGGCGGGGGGGAGGATCAGGCCGCCGGCGCTGGCGGTCAGCTGATAGGACAGCTCGTCGACGGCGCCGAGCATCTTGGCCTGGAAGCCATCGATCCGGTCGCAGCCATCGGCGTAGCGCAGGAAGACGAGGAATTCGTCGCCGCCGATCCGCGCGATGTGATCCTCGCTCAGCAACCGCGCCTTGAGATTGGCGACGAGTTGGCACAGCACCGCGTCGCCAGCGGCGTGACCGTGATCGTCGTTGACCGATTTGAAGTGGTCGAGATCGATGAAGATCAGTGCGGTTGTGCGGCCGTCCTGGCGCGCCTGAGGTAGCTCGCTGCGGAGCATACGGGCGAAGCCGCGCGGGGTGAGCGCCCCGGTCAGGCTGTCGACATTGGCCGCACGCTCGGCCGCGACCAGCCGGCGGCGAACGCCGATCATCCCCTCGCAGAACAGCAGCGCCATGGGTGCCAGCACCGCATCGGACAGCTCGGGCTGGGTCCGCAGCACCCCGATCACCAGACACAGCGCCACCGCGCTACCCAACAGGCGCGCGGTCCTGGGCTCGCCGAGCAGGCCGACGATACCGGCCAGCAGGACCACCGACACCGCAAGCGCGGGCGAGGGTCCGAACAGCGCAATCAAAGTGCAAAAGCCCACGAGCGCAACGAGGATCGCAGTCGTGGCGGCGCGCGACCAATCCCCGTGCGGTGCGCGGCGCGAGCGCCGCGGGGCAGGTGGTGCGCTTCCCCTCATCTCGATCTTCTCGTTGCGCATGAATCCCCCGTGAATTTCCAAGTCCTAGCATCCGCATCGAGTCGCGAATTGGCGATTTGCGACGTCTGGTCGAGGGCGGCGATTGCGCAGGGCGATCGGCAACAGGCGAATTGCGCGCGGCCGATCCTGCGCCTAACGCGCGGCCATGCTCGCCTTCTACAGACGCAACGCCCGATGGCTGGTGGGAGGCCACCGCGGTGGGGCCTGGCATCACCGGCGCGCTGGCTACCGCGGGCCTCGCCTGGGCTGCACGCCGCGTATGCGCGAGACAGGCCGAGCCGCAAGCGTCCGCATGACAAGAGCCCTGGGCATTGCTATCGGGCCGCCATGCTCAATCTGAACGGTATTACGGTCCGCCTCGGCGGCAATGCGATCCTCGACGGCGCCAGCGCGGCGCTGCCGACCGGTGCACGCGTCGGGCTGGTCGGGCGCAACGGCGCGGGCAAGTCCACGCTGATGCGGGTCCTGACCGGCGAGATCGATCCCGATGACGGCGAGATCGAAATGCCCAAGAAGGCGCGGCTGGGCTATCTGGCGCAGGAAGCGCCGGCCGGCGCCGAGACCCCGTTCGAGACCGTGCTCAGCGCCGATCTCGAGCGCACCCGGCTGCTGGCCGAGGCCGAAGGGCTGACCGATGCCGAGCGGCTGGCCGATATCCACGAGCGGCTCAACGCGATCGACGCCCATGCCGCGCCCGCGCGGGTTGCCAAGATCCTCGTCGGGCTGGGCTTCGACGAGGCAATGCAGGCGCGCCCGCTCGACAGTTTCTCGGGCGGCTGGCGGATGCGTGTGGCGCTCGCCGCGTTGCTGTTCTCCGATCCCGACCTGCTGCTGCTCGACGAGCCTTCGAACCATTTGGATCTCGAGGCGACGCTGTGGCTAGAAAGCTTCCTCAAGGCCTATCGCGGCACCATGCTGGTGGTCAGCCACGAGCGCGACCTGCTCAACAATGTCGTCGATCACGTGCTGCATCTCGATCATGGGCAGACCACGCTCTATCAGGGCGGCTACGATGCCTTCGAGCGCCAGCGCTCCGAACGCATGGCGCAGGCCGAGGCAACGCGCGAGAAGCAGATGGCGCAGCGCGCCAAGCTGCAGAGCTTCGTCGATCGCTGGGGTGCCAAGGCGCATACCGCGCGCCAGGCGCAGAGCCGGATGAAGGCGCTGGCGCGGATGGAACCGGTGGCGGCGGCGCTGGAGGATCCCAGCCTTTCGTTCGATTTCCCCAGCCCCAATGAGATGCGCCCGCCGCTGATGGTGCTCGAAGGCGCGGCGGTCGGCTATGTCGAGGGCGAACCGATCCTGCGCGGGCTCGACATGCGGATCGACCCCGACGACCGGATCGCGCTGCTGGGGCGCAATGGCAATGGCAAGACCACGCTGGCGCGGCTGCTCGCCGGGCAGCTCGAGCCGATGGCAGGCGAGGTCATGGCCGGGGGCAAGCTGCGTGTCGGCTATTTCACCCAGTATCAGGTCGAGGAACTCGACGGCAGCGACACGCCGCTGCAGCACATGGCGCGGCTGATGCCCGATGCGCCGCCCAAGATCGTGCGCGCGCAGCTCGGCCGCTTCGGCTTCTCGGGCGAGCGGGCGATGCGCGAGGTCGGCAAGATGTCGGGCGGCGAACGGGCGCGGCTGGCGCTGGCGCTGGTCACCCGCGACGCCCCGCATATGCTGATCCTCGACGAGCCGACCAACCACCTCGATGTCGATGCGCGCGAGGCGCTGGTTCAGGCGCTGGGCGCCTATGAGGGCGCGGTGGTGGTGGTCAGCCACGACCGCCACATGCTCGAACTCACCGCCGACCGGCTGATGCTGGTGGATGGCGGTACCGCGAGCGAGTTCGATGGCAGCCTGGCGGATTACACCGACATGATCCTCGGGCGCGACCCGAAAAAGGCCGGCAAACCCGCCTCCGCGCCGCAGGGAAATCGCAAGGATGCGCGCCGCGCGGCCGCCGAGGCGCGCGAACAGACGCAGGGCCTGCGCAAGACCATCAAGACCGCCGAAGCCGAGATCGCGAAGCTCGAGGCGCGCAAGACCGAGCTCGACCGCGCGATGTTCGACCCCGGCTCGGCCTCGAAACAGGACGCGAATCGCAGCATGACCGAACTGATGAAGCTGCGCGCCGATACCGTCGCCGGGATCGAGGCCGCCGAGGCGCGCTGGATCGCAGCGTCCGAAGCCATGGAAGGCGCCAAGGCCGCCTGACGGTTTGGCCCGTTTCCCTTGGCCGGGGCATCCCGCGGTCTGCGGCGCACCCTCGGCAACCCCACGAACTTGAAATCCGCGTCGCATCTGTGTATCTGGCGGGAGCGGACCGGGCCCCTCTGGCGTGTGCTTCAACAGCGCGCGTGATGTCGGACCGCATCGGACAACCGATGCACGCAAGACCCGGGCTCACATACCCAGACATACGCTGCACCGGCATCCGATCACCTAAGCCTCGACTAAGGAGACTTTCGATGACGGCCCGTGCACAAAGACGGCTCCCCCTTGAGACGCAGCCATGATGGTCACCTCCCTGATGGTGATCGGCGGGCTGGTGCTGCTGGTCGTCGGCGGCGAATTGCTGGTGCGCGGCGCGGTCGCGCTTGCCGAGCGCTTGGGGGTCACCCCGCTGGTAATCGGGCTGGTGATCGTCGGCTTCGGCACCTCGATGCCCGAGCTTGTGACCAGCGTCGAAGCCGCGATGGCGGGTTCGCCGGCGATCGCCTGGGGCAATATCGTCGGCTCAAACATTGCCAACACTCTTCTCATTCTCGGCGCTGCCGCGGTCCTTGCCCCGATTGCGATCCGGCAGGGCGCGGCGCTGCGCGACACCGGTGTGGCGCTGGTCGCGACGCTGGCGCTCGCCGGTATCGCCTGGGCCGGCCTGTCGGGATTTGGGTTGGGGCTGCTGCTGCTCGCGGCGCTGATCGCCTATGTCGCCTATTGCTACCGCGAGGAGCGCACCCAGGCGCCCTCAATCGTGCACAATGCGCCCTACGATCGTTCGCTCGCGCTCGAGATGACCGATCCCACGCTGCACCAGCCTGCCAGTCCCGGATGGCTGCGGCCGGTGCTGCTGACGCTGGCCGGGCTTGTAGTTCTCATCATCGGCGGCCGGCTGCTGGTGACCGGCGCGATCGACCTCGCGCAGATGGCGGGGCTCAGCGAAACCTTGATCGGTCTGACCATCGTGGCGATCGGCACCTCGCTTCCCGAACTCGTCACCTCTGTCATTGCCGCGCGCAAGGGTGAGCCCGAGGTCGCCTTCGGCAATGTGATCGGCTCCAACATCTACAATGTGCTCGGCATCGGCGGGGTGACCATGATGGTCGCACCCGACGCCATTCCCGCCGACCTGTTGCCGTTCGACATTGGCATCATGGCGCTCTCGGCGGTCGCAGTGATGGCGCTGGCGTGGTTCGTCTCGGGCGTGACCCGCATCGCCGGCGTCGCGCTGCTGCTGGGCTACGCCGGCTTCATGGCGATGCTGGTGACCAGCGGATAGCCCCCGTTCCTCGATCCTAGAAGTTTCAGCAAGCCCAAGGAGAACGACATGAATACCAGACGACAGATACTCGGCGGTACCGGTGCGCTTGGAGCGGCGGCGCTGGTCGGTGGCGGATCGAGCCTGGCCGCCGCACCGGCCGGAGGGACGGTGTTGCCACCCGCTCCTCCGGCGAGCGAATTGACCCCGGCGCAGGCGCTCCAGCTGCTGCGCGAAGGCAATGCCTCCTTCCTGCGCGGCGAGCAGCCCAGCGGGATCAGCAATGCCCAGCGGCGGCTCGAGCTGGCGCGTGGGCAGGCACCGTTCGCTGCCTATGTCACCTGTTCCGACAGTCGGGTGCCGCCCGAATTGCTGTTCGGGCGCGGGCTCGGCGAACTGTTCATCATCCGCAACGCTGGCAACACCGTCGATACGGTCGCGCTGGGATCGATCGAATATGCCGTCGCGGTGCTGGAGACGCCGCTGGTGGTGGTGATGGGCCACGAAAGCTGCGGCGCAGTTGCCGCGGCTGCCAAGGTGGTAACCGACAATGCGACCTTCCCGGGCTCGATCGGCCGGATGGTCGAACCGATCATTCCCGCAGTGCTCATGGCGCAGGACGAGCAAGGCGATCTGGTCGACAATTCGGTGCGCGCCAATGTGCGCCGCGTGGTGCGGCAATTGCGCGAGCAGACCGATCCCATCATGCTCGATCCCCAGCGCGACGGGCGGCTCTGGGTTGTCGGCGCTTATTACAAGTTGGACACCGGCGAAGTCGATTTCTTCGATCTGCCAACCACTTGAATGGCGCTTCCGAATCGATCCGGCAGACGCGATCTGCGTCTGCCGGATCGGGCCTGCCAGATCGGGCCATTTGACCGGCCGCGCTTCCGGCTTTAGGCGGATGTCATGAAAATGAAATATATCGGTGGCGCAGGCTTGACGGCTGCTGCGATGGTTGCGGCTGTTCCGGCCCATGCCGCGGACGAGGCGTTCGAATTCTGGCTCAACCCATCGGTTTCGGTCGATCTCGACGACGACACAGGCGTCGAACTGGAGACCGCGCAGCGTTTCCGCAGCGCTGCCGATGGCAGGGTCGATACCTATTTCGCCAGGCTGTGGCTCAACCAGGCACTGTCCGAAGACGTCACGCTGGGCGGCGCGGTCGAACGGCGGATCAACGACGTGGTCAGCGACGAAACCCGTCTGATGCAGCAATTGTCGACCAGGCACGGCCTATTGCGAACCCGGCTGCGGCTGGAGGAGCGTTTCGTCGACGGCACCGGGAGGATGGGCCTACGGCTTCAGCCGCGGCTCGGCGTGGCGATGCGGCTGGACGACCGCTGGGGCTTTTACACCAACGCTGAGCTGTTCTTCACCCTCAAAAGCACTTCAGCCGGGGGCGACGATGGGCTCACCGGGCTGCGGACCCAGATCGGCGTGAGTTATGCTGCCAGCGACAATCTCGCGCTCAGCCTGACCTATCTGCGCCAGCACGATTTCGAGGATGCCGGACCCGACGAGGTCGGGCATGCCCCGCTTGTGGGGATCGAGTATTCCTTCTGACACCTGCCCCAAAGGGCAGGTAATATCCCTTTGTCCTTCGGGTCTTGTTCGATAGACGACCTGTCATGGCGCTACCCCTTGCTCGCATCGCGGCGGTCCTCTCCTGTTTTGCAATGATTGCGTGCTCGGATTCCGAGCCGGAAGCCGAGCGCGAGGCGATTCCCGTCGTCGCGCAGCAGATCCGCATGCTTCCCGAGGTGCTCGAAATCGAGGCGATCGGTTCCGCGCGCGCTGCGACTTCGGCCGAGATCTTCCCCGAAACCGCGGGCCGTGTCACCGCGGTGCTGTTCTCTGCGGGCGACTACATCCGCGAAGGCGCGCCGCTGCTGCGGCTCGATGCGCGAGAGGAACAGCTAGCGGTCGATGCGGCACGGGTACAGGTGCGCGAAGCCGACCAGTTGCTGGGCCGCTACCGCCGGATCGAGGATACCGGAGCGATTTCCGAAAGCCAGATCGAGGCGGGCGAGACCGCGCTCGCTTCGGCCCGGATCGCGCTCGAACAGGCGCAGACCGCGCTGGCCGACCGCGTCGTGCGCGCGCCGTTCTCGGGCCACGTGGGCCTAACCGAGATCGATCGCGGCGACCGGGTGAACGATTCCACTCCTATCACCCAGATCGATCAGCGCGGCACGCTCTATGTCGACTTCCCCGCGCCCGAGGCAGTGTTCAACGCGCTGCGCCCGGGGCAGGTGGTGCAGGTCACTCCCTTTTCCGATCCCACGCGCACCATCGACGCGCGGGTGGTGACCACCGACAATCACATCTCGCAGGACAGCCGCGATTTCATCGTTCGCACCGCGATCCCCAATTCCGACGACCAGTTGCGGCCGGGAATGAGCTTTCGCGTCCTCTTTAGCCGCAATGGCGAAACCCGCGCCGCTGTGCCCGAACAGGCGATCGTCTGGGGCGGTGAGGGTTCGCATCTCTTCGTCGTGCGCGACGGCAAGGCAAGCCGCGTCCCCGTTACCATCACCGCGCGCCGCGAAGGGCTGGTGTTCGTCGATGGACGGGTGAGCGGCAGCGACCGCGTGATCGTTGAAGGGGTTCAGAAAGTCCGCGAGGGGCAGGATATCCGGCTGGTCCAGCCCCGCGGCGCTGCGCCGCAGGAGGTCAGCATTCGTCAGGCCGGGCCGGCAGCGGATGGAGAATAGAACCGATCTTCCGATGCTGGCGGTCAAGCGGCCGCTGCTGATCGGCGTGCTCAACCTGCTGATCGTGATCGCGGGGATCGCCGCGCTCATGGGCGTGGAGGTCCGCGAACTTCCCAATGTCGATCGCCCGATCGTCTCGGTCACCGCGAGCCTGCCCGGCGCAGCGCCGGAAACCATGGATTCCGAAGTGACCAGCCTGCTCGAAGATGCGGTCGCGCGGGTATCGGGCGTGCGCCAGATCAGCGCCTCCAGCGAGGAGAACAACTCGCGGATCCGGGTCGAGTTCAATCCCGGCATCGATCTCGACACCGCTGCATCGGACGTGCGCGAGGCGGTCAGCCGGGTGACCCGCGAACTGCCCGAACGGGTCGAGCAGGTGAATGTGGTCAAGGCCGACCAGGACGCGCAGCCGATCATGACGCTGGCGGTGCTCTCGACCCGCTACGACCAGGCCGAGCTCACCCGCATCGTCGAGAACGACCTGATCCCCGAATTGCTGACCGCCGAGGGTGTCGCGAGCATCGAGGAATTCGGCACGCGGGTTCGCCAGATGCGGGTCTCGGTCGATCCGGCACGGCTCAACCGCTTCGGGCTGACCATTACCGATGTCGCCGATGCGCTCCAGGGCGCGCCTTATGATGTTCCGGTCGGGTCGTTCCGCTCGGACGCGCAGGAGTTGGTGGTCCGCGCCGAGGCGAGCGCGATCAGCCCCGAGCTCATCGAGAACGTAATTGTTTCGGGTAACACCCGCGTGGGCGATGTCGCCCGCGCCGGGTTCGCTCCCGCCAATGCGACCAATTTCGTCCGCCTCGACGGGCAACCGATCATCGGGCTCGGCGTGGTGCGGCAGGCGAGTTCGAACACGATCGAGATTTCGAATTCGATCCGCGACGGGGTCGATCGCATCAACGAGCGCTTCGACGACCTTCGCATTGAAGTCGTCTCCGACGATGCCGAATTCATCCGCATCTCGGTGCGCGAGGTGTTGATCACGCTGGGCTTCACCATCGCAGTGGTGATCGGCACCATGTTGGTGTTCTTCCGCGCGCTGCGTCCGACGATCGTGCCGAGCGCCACAATCCCGGTGGCGCTGGTGGGGGTAGTCGCAGCGATCTGGGCGATGGGTTTTTCGGTCAATCTGCTCACGCTGCTGGCGCTGGTGCTCGCCACCGGGCTGATCGTCGACGATGCTATCGTGGTGCTGGAGAATGCGCAGCGATTGCAGAACAAGGGGCTGGGCCGCCGCGCCGCTGCGGTGGTCGGCACCAGGCAGGTGTTCTTCGCCGTCGTCGCGACCACCGCGGTACTGGTCTCGGTGTTCGTGCCGATCGGCTTCCTGCCATCCGAGGTGGGGAGGCTGTTCCGCGAATTCGGGCTGGTGCTGGCGATCGCGGTAATCATCTCCTCCTTCGTCGCGCTGTCGCTGGTGCCCGCGCTGGCGGCGCGCTTCGATCTGACCAGCGAAAAGCAGGATTCGGGCCGCCTCGCGCAATGGGGCGGCAAGGCGAGCGGCTGGTATTCCGAGCAATTGCGCCGCTGTCTCGATCGCCCGCGTCTGGTCGGGATCGTCTCGGTGGTGCTCGCCGGACTGGCTGGGACACTCTACTTCCAGCTCGACAACGAACTCGTCCCCGACGAGGATCGCGGCGTGATCACCGTCGATGCCACCGGCCCCGACGGTGTGGGGATCGCCTTCATGGATGGCGAACTGGACGAGGTCGAACGGGTCCTGCAACCCTATCTCGACAGCGGCGAGATCGAGAGCACGTTCTCGATCGTCGGACGCTACGATCCCAACCGCGTCCGCGTCACCGCGCAGCTCGCCGGCTGGGACGAACGTGACCGCAGCCAGACGGCGCTGGTCGAGGAGCTGAACCCCCCGCTGCAGGAAATTCCCGGTTCGCGAACTAGTGCCCGCGGACGCGGTACGCTCAGCTTCGGCGGCGGCGGCGAGGGGATCGAGGTCGCGCTGACCGGGGCCGAATATGACGCGATCTTCGAATCGGCGCAGGCGCTCGCCTCGGCGATCGATACGCAGTCGGACATCCTTTCCAACGCCGAGATTTCCTACCAGCCGACTCAGCCGCAGCTCTCGGTGCGGGTCGATCGCCAGCGGGCGTCCGACTTGGGGGTCGCTCTCGACGATATCGCCCAGACCTTGCGCGCGATGGTGGGCGGCGACGATTTGATCGACCTCAACGTCGGCGATCAGGCGGTACCGATCTTCCTCACCGCCCAGGCGGTCGCCGTCACCAACCCCAACGATCTGCGCAATCTCTACGTCCGCGGTTCGGGCAATGCGCTGATCCCCCTCTCGAGCGTGACCGCAATCGAGGAACAGGGAATAGCCGCCGAACTCGACCGAACCGAACAGCGCCGGGCGATCGAAGTCAGCGCCAGTATCGAGGCCGGAACCCCGCTGCGCGACGCGGTGGACGAGATCGAGCGGCTGGCCGCCGACAGCGTCGCGGAGGACATCGATATGCTGCTGCAGGGCGATGCCGAGAGTCTCGAGGAAACCTCCAACGACCTGTTGCTGACTTATCTCTTCGCGCTGGTGATCGTCTTCCTCGTGCTGGTCGCGCAATTCGAGAGCCTGACCAGCGCGCTGGTGGTGCTGATGACCGTGCCCTTCGCGCTGGCGGCGGCGGTGTTCGCGCTGTTCCTCTCGGGCATCTCGCTCAACATCTATTCGCAGATCGGACTGGTGATGCTGATCGGGCTGATGGCCAAGAATGGTATCCTGATGGTCGAGTTCGCCGATCAGCTGCGCCACCAGGGCCGCAGCGTGCGCGAGGCGGCCGAGGAAGCCGCGGCGATTCGCCTGCGCCCGATCGCGATGACGCTGATCTCGACCGTGCTCGGCGCGGTGCCTTTGATCCTGGCGAGCGGGGCGGGCTCCGAAGCGCGCCAGTCGATCGGCTGGGTGATCTTCGGCGGGCTCGGGCTGGCGGGCGTGTTCACGCTGTTCCTGACCCCGGTGATCTATCTGGCGGTGGCGAAATTCGGCAAGCCTCGGACGGTCGACCTGGAGCGGCTGCGCGAAGAGATCGAGGGCGTCGACGAAGACATGACGATGGCGCCCGCGTGATGCGGCTCGCTCCGCTCATAACCTGTGCGGCGCTGCTTGGCGGCTGCGCGACCGTCGCGCCGGATCCGGCCGTGCCGCCGGTGTTCGCGCCCGCGAGCTACGCCACCGACCTGCCGCCTTCCGGGCTGGAGCAGGACTGGTGGCGGGGCTTCAACGACCCATTGCTCGACCGGCTAATCGAGCGCGGTCTCGCCGCCAATCTCGATGTTGAGGCGGCTGCCGGCCGCTTGCGCGCTGCGGAGGCCTTGCTGCGCGCGGAACGTTCGGACCGGCTGCCCTCGCTCGACGGTGCGGGGGATGCCGGAGTGGTGCTGGGCACCGACAATGACGCGCTGATTTCGGGCGGGCTGTTCGGCGTGCTCGATCTCGATCTCAACGGCCGGCTGGCAGCGGAAATCCGCGCCGCGGCGGCGGATTACGCCGAGGCCGACTATCTGGTGGCCGATCAGCGCCGGCTGGTCGCGGCGGCAATCGCCAGCCAGTATCTCGAATACCGCCGCACCGGGGCGCAGCTCGAGCTTGTCGACGAATCCACCGACCTGCAGGAGCAGACGCTGCGGATCGTCACGTTGCGCTTCGAAGCGGGTCTCTCAGCCAATCTCGATGTCCGGCGGGCCGCCGCCGATCTGGCGCAGACGCGGGCGCGGCGCGGTCTGGTGGCGATCGCGCGCGCCAATGCCGCCAACGCGCTGGCGGTGTTGGTGGCCGAGCCGCCGGGCACGTTCGCGCCGCCACCGCCGCGCGGCGAGACGCGGATCCCCGACTACGCCATGGGCCCCGGCGCGGGCACTCCGGCCGATCTGCTGCGCCGCCGGACCGACATCCTCGCCGCCGAGGCGCGTCTGGTCCGCGCCGCCGCCGAGATCGGGATCGAGCGCGCCGATCTGCTGCCTTCGCTGACCATTCCGGGCAGTCTGGCGGTCGGCGACGGCTCGCTGGGCGGGCTGTTCTCGGACTTCCTGCTGACGCTGGGCGCGGCGATCGACCTGCCGCTGTTCGATGGCGGTCGCCGCCGCGCGGAGATCGAGGCGGCGGAAGCGCTCGCCGATGCGCGGATGGCCGAATACCGCGCCGTCTTTCTCGATGCGCTGGGCGAGGTCGAGAATGCGCTGGTCGCGGTCGAGGCCTACCGCCAGCGCAACGAAGCGCTGGTCGAGGCGATCGAGCAGAGCGAAACTGCGCTGTCGCAATCCAACGCGCTCTACCGCGAAGGGCTGGCCTCGCTGTTCGACGTGCTCGATGCCCAGCGCCAGCTGATCGCCAGCCGCCAGTCGCTGATCGACAGCGAGGCGGCGCTGTCGAGCTCCTTCGTGGCGTTCCATGCCGCGGTGGGGTCGGAGGGTTACGGCCGGGATCCGGAGTCGCCCGAAGCGGATTGATTCGACCGACACTCCGCAGTCGTAAACTGTCGAACCCCGACTTCGACCTACACTGTTGAAGATGTCGAACCGGCGATGGACAGGCCGCGCTGGCGCTTGCACAGGCTCCCGCATGGCCATCACCGCAACCATCATGAACAGCGCCACCGGGCGCCCGATCCAGACCATGACCTTCGGGCGGATGCCCAAGCCCTGGGCGAGCTTCAACCTGACCAGCGGCGAGCTGGTCACCGCCGAGCGGATCGATGTCGGCAAGCCCGCGCCGGGCAAGTTCGCGGCGCCGATCGATATCTGGGTGACGCCGAAGAAAACCGACGAATGATCGGCTCCGCTTGATCAGCGCCGGCTCAGCCGGACGAGGACCTGATCCAGCGCCTGAAGGAAGTTCGAGCGGTCGGTCTTGCCGAACGGCGGAGGGCCACCGAGCTGCTCGCCCCCGGCGCGCAGATCCGCCATCAGCGCCCGGGTCGCGATCGCGCCGCCTATCGAATTGGCGGTGAAGGGCTTGCCATTGGGCGCGAGCACCGCCGCCCCCGCTTCGAGACAGCGACCGGCGAGCAGGATGTCCGAGGTCACGACCACGCTGTCGGTGCTCGCGTGCTCGGCGATCCAGTCGTCGGCGGCGTCGAAGCCGTCGCTGACCACGACGCGCTCGACCGAGGGATCCTCGGGGATGCGCAGCCAGGCATTGCTGACCACCGTCACCCCCGCACCATGCCGCTTCGCGACCCGGTAGATCTCGTCCTTCACCGGGCAGGCGTCGGCATCGATCAGGACGCGCAGGCTCACCGAGGTCAGTCCTTATTGCCCTTCGGCTTGATGGTGGCGCCGCCGCTCGTCTTCACCGGACCGCTGGGGCGTGGACCCTTGTTGCCCTTGTAGCCGCCGCCGCCGGGCTTCTTGCCCTTGTAGCCGCCACCGCCGCCGAAGCCACCACCGCCGCCGAAGCCGCCCGCATTGGGCTTCTTGCCGCGGTGATGCGGCTTGGCGGGCTTGGCACCCGCGGTCCGGTGGACGCGCGCGGATTCGCGCGGTGCCTCGGAAGGCTCGATGTTGACGCCGTCCTCCTCGCTGTCGCCATTGGCGGTGCGCAGGATCGATTCGGCGAAGCGCTCGGAAATGGCGCGCGGGACCTGGAAATGGGTCTCGTTGCCGCCGATGCGGATCGCGCCGACTTCGTTGCGGGTGATGTGCCCGCGGCGGCACAGCAGCGGCAGGATCCAGCGCGGATCGGCGTTCTGGCTGCGCCCGATATCCATCTTGAACCACACCGTGTCCGCGAAACCGGGACGATGGCGTTCCTTCTGCGCGGCCGAGCGCGCTTCGGGGGTGTTCTCGATCATTTCCTCGGGCTGCGGCATGGCGGCACGGTGCGCGCGGACCAGCGCGGCGGCGATGTCCTCGGGGGAACGCTCGCTCATCAGCCGCTTCGCCAGCGCGCGATCCTCGTCGTCGAATTCGGTGGGCTCGAGCAGCGCCCCGATCAGCCGTTCGCGGTCCTGCGCGCGGATGCTCTCGGGCGTCGGGGCGTCGATCCACTGCGCGTCGATCTTGGCGCCGCGGAGCATGGATTCGATGCGCTTGCGGCGCGGGTAGGGGACGATAAGCACCGCGGTGCCCTTCTTGCCCGCGCGCCCGGTGCGGCCCGAACGGTGCTGGAGCGTCTCGGCATCGCGCGGGATCTCGACATGGATCACCAGGCTGACGCTGGGCAGATCGATCCCGCGCGAGGCGACATCGGTGGCGACGCAGACCCGTGCGCGGCGGTCGCGCAATGCCTGCATGGCCTGGTTGCGCTCGGATTGCGAATGTTCGCCCGACAGCGCGACCACCCCGAAGCCGCGTTCCTGCAGCGTGGCGTGCAGGCGGCGGACGCTGTCGCGCGTGGCGCAGAACAGGATCGCGGTTTCGGCTTCGTGGTAGCGGAGCAGGTTGATCGTCGCGGCCTCGATTTCGGCGGGCGACACGGTCACCGCCTGGAAGGCGATGTCGCCATGCCCGCGCTTGTCGCCGGCGGTGGCGATGCGCAGCGCGTCCTGCTGGTAGCGCTTGGCCAGCGTGACGATCTGCTGGGGCATGGTCGCCGAGAACAGCAGCGTGCGGCGACCGGCAGGGGTCGCGTCGAGGATTTCCTCGAGGTCCTCGCGGAATCCCATGTCGAGCATCTCGTCGGCCTCGTCGAGCACCGCGGTGTGGAGCTGCGAGAGGTCGAGCGGGCCGCGCTCAAGGTGGTCGCGCAAGCGACCGGGGGTGCCGACGACGATATGCGCGCCGTTGCGCAGCGCGCGGCGTTCCTTGGAGGCGTCCATCCCGCCGACGCAGGTCGCGATCCGCGCCCCGGTCCCGGCGTAGAGCCAGCCGAGTTCGCGGCTGACCTGCAGCGCGAGTTCGCGGGTCGGGGCGATCACCAGCACCAGCGGCAGCTCGGTCGCCTGGTTGAAGCGCTCGAGCAGCTGCGCGGCGAGCGAAATGCCGAAGGCGACGGTCTTGCCCGAACCGGTCTGCGCGGAAACCACCAGATCGCGGCCCGCGGCCTCGGGCGCCAGTACGGCGGCCTGGACTTCGGTGGGTTTTTCATAGCCGCGCTCGGCGAGCGCGGTGGCCAGGATTGGCGGAAGTTCGGAAAAGGTCATGATGCTCACGGGGATGGGCCAGGCCGCGCTGGGCGACAGGCAAGATTGAGGGGTTTTGCGGCGAAGCGCAGAGGCTTCGGCCAGCGCAGCCACTGCCGCACGGTCCATCGCCTTGTTCTGGGGGCGGGCCTATACAGCAAAGGCGCCGCTTTGGCTTCAACTGTTTTTGTCGCCCGGTTGGGGGCAGCCGAGGAAGGGCCGGATCGCACCGATCGGCCGGGAAGGGACACCCAGTCCGACGAGCGGGGCAGGGGTCCGATCCGCGCTTGCCGGGCGGCGCTCAGGCGTCCGCTTTTGCCGCCTGCGCCGCGGCGATCAACTCGTTGTCGATGGCCTTGGCGCGGCTGTAGGCCGGGCGCTCGCGCAGCCGGCCCGCATAGGCTTCGAAGGCGGGGTTGCTCGGCAGCGAGCCGAAGGCCAGTCCCCAGTCGACCTGCGCACCGACATAGACATCTGCCGCGGTGAAGCGCTCGCCGCAGACGTAATCGCGATCCGCCAGCCAGCCCGCCAGCACCTCGACCACCAGCTCGAACTGACCGTAGCCGACCATCGCCTGCTTGTCCGCGGGGGCTTCCCAGCCCATCGAGCGGTTGATGACGGCCTGTTCGAGCGGTCCCGCGGCGAAGAACAGCCAGCGATAATAATCCGCGCGTTCGTCTGCAGTGGGAGCAAGACCGGCCTCGGGGTAGGCCTCGGCCAGATAGGCGCAGATCGCGGCGCATTCGGTGACGCTCCGGCCACCGTGGACGATGGCGGGGACCTTGCCCATTGGGTTGACCGCGAGATATTCGGGGCCCTTCATAGCGTCGCCATAGCCGACCAGGCGCTGCTCATAGGGTGCGCCGGTCTCCTCGAGCATCCAGCGAGCGATCTGCCCGCGCGACATCGGGTTGGTGTAGAAAATCAGTTCGGCCATGCCATCCTCCCGGCGACTCGCAAGGTATGGAACATAGCATGAACTGCGGAGCGGTCCAGCCGCTTCGGATCGCCGGGCGCGGCTTACTCCGCGGGTTCGACCACCACCAGCACGGCATCCACCTGCACCTGTCCGCCCTGGCTGGCGGACAGGGTGGCAACCGTGCCATCGAAGGGCGCGGTCAGCGCGTGCTCCATCTTCATTGCCTCGAGCACCAGCAGCCGGTCGCCCTTCTTCACCGCATCGCCCTCGGCGACATCGACCGCGATAACCTTGCCCGGCATCGGCGCGACGATGGCGCCGTCACCTGCGGCGGCCGCGCCTGAGCCGCGCGTCGCCAGCCCGAATTCATGCGCCTGGCCTTCGTGGAACACCACCACCCGGTCGGCATCGGCGAAACCCGTCAGCGGTTCGAACGGCGCCTGCCCGGCGGGATCGACCACCCGGCTCTCGCCGTCGCGGGTCAGCGCCACCGATAGCCGCGGCGCGCGGTTGAGGCGGAAACCGGCGAGCGGATCGCGATAGGCGCCGGCGGAGAGCAGCACGAGCTCGGCGGCGGCGGCGCGGACCGAGGGGTCGGGCTCGCCATCCGCGATCAGCGCTTCGCCCTTGCGCTCGATGAAACCGGTGTCGAGCCGCGCGGCGGCGAAATCGTCGTCGCCCAGCGCATTGGCGAGGAAGGCGGCGTTGGTGCGGACCGGCCAGATCTCGACCCCGTCGGCCATCGCCAGCAGCGTGTCGATGGCATCGTCGCGGGTCTCGCCCCAGGCGACCAGCTTGGCGACCATCGGGTCGTAGAAGGGCGAGATCGTGTCGCCCTGCTCGACCCCGGTCTCGATCCGGCCCGCGCGGCCCAGATCGAGATGGTCGAGCCGCCCGGTGCTCGGCAGGAAGCCACGGGCAGGGTCCTCGGCATAGAGCCGCGCTTCGATCGCATGGCCCTCGATGGCGAGCTCATCCTGCGCCAGCGGGATCGGTTCGCCGCTCGCCACCAGCAGCTGCCATTCGACGAGATCGACCCCGGTGATCTCTTCGGTGACTGGATGCTCGACCTGCAGCCGCGTGTTCATCTCCATGAAGAAGATGCGGTCGGCGCGCAGGCCTTCGCTGGCATCGGCGATGAATTCGATCGTGCCCGCGCCCTCGTAGTCGACCGCCTTGGCAGCGCGGACCGCGGCGGCGCAGATCGCTTCGCGGGTGTCCTCGTCCATGCCGGGGGCGGGGGCTTCCTCGATCACCTTCTGGTGGCGCCGCTGGAGCGAGCAGTCGCGCTCGAACAGATGGACCACATTTCCGTGGCTGTCGCCGAACACCTGCACCTCGATATGGCGCGGGCTGGTGATCCATTTCTCGAGCAGGACTTCGTCGTTGGAGAAGCTGGCCTTGGCCTCGCGGCGGCAGCTGTCGAGCAGTTCGGCGAAGGCGGCGGGATCGTCGACCTTGCGCATTCCCTTGCCGCCGCCGCCCGCGACCGCCTTGATCAGCACCGGATAGCCGATCGCCTGCGCCTCTTTTGCGAGCCGCTCGACCGACTGGTCCTCGCCCTCGTAGCCGGGCGTCACCGGGACGCCCGCTGCGCGCATCAGCTTTTTGGCGGCATCCTTGAGGCCCATCGCGCTGATGCTGGCGGGCTTGGGGCCGACCCAGATTAGCCCGGCGTCGATCACCGCCTGCGCAAATGCGGCGTTCTCCGACAGGAAGCCGTAGCCCGGGTGGATCGCCTCGGCACCGCTGGCCTTGGCCGCGGCGATGATCGTCTCGCCGCGCAGATAGCTCTCCGCGGCGGGGGAGGGGCCGATATGCACCGCCTCGTCGGCCTGGCGGACATGCAGTGCGTTGGCATCGGCGTCGGAATGGACCGCGACGGTGGCGATCCCCATCTCGCGCGCGGTGCGGATGATGCGGCAGGCGATTTCGCCGCGATTGGCGATGAGGAGCTTGGTGATCATGCCAGCGCGCTAGCCGCCCCATGACCGCGCATCAAGCTACCAGCCCGCGACCGGGCGAAAGTCGTGCCGCGTCCAGGTGATGGGGACACCGGGTCCGGCTGGGCGATTGACCAGCGCCTGGCCGAAGGCGCGGGCGACATGCCACAGCTTCTCGTAGCCCGGCACCACCACCCGGCGGTCCCAGGCCAATTGTCCGCGGTTCAGGACCTTGCGCCCGATCGCGCCGTAGATATTGGCCGCCGCGAGCACCGCCCAGCGCTGGCGGAAGCCGAGCCTCGCCGCGCCCAGCCGCGCCGCCGCCTCGTGGACCTCCATCATCCCGATCAGCCGCGGCATCAGGCTGGCGAGTACGAAGCGGTTGTGCGGCTTGGCGTGCTCGCCGGGGGCGAAATCCTTCTCCGCCAGCCATTCGGCAGGGAGGTAGCAGCGACCCGCTGCGTCATCCTCGACGATATCGCGCGCGATATTGGCGATCTGGAAGGCGAGCCCGAGATCGCAGGCGCGGTCGAGCGTCTCGCCGTCGTCCTCGGGCACGCCCATCAGCCGCGCCATCATGATCCCGACCGCGCCCGCGACATGATAGCAATAGCGCAGCATGTCGCGCTCGTTCTTGGGGGTGAAGCCGCCCGCGTCGAGCGCGAAGCCCGAGATCACGTCGTTCGCCATTTCGGGCGAAAGATTGCACTCGTCCGCCACCAGCCCGAAGCCGTCGAAGGCCGGGTCGGCGGTGGGCTGTTCCTCGAAGGCGCGGCGGGTCAGCACGCGGATCGCCTGGACGCGGTCCTCGGCGCTCTTGGCGTCGCCCTGATCGCCCAGCGGGCCGCCCATGTCCTGATTGTCGGCGATATCGTCGCAGCGGCGGCACCAGGCGTAGAGCAGCCAGGCGCGCTCGCGGGTGCGGCGGTCGAACAGCTTGGAGGCGGCGGCGAAGCTGTGCGAGCCTTCCTCGATCGCGCGGCGCGCCTGCCGCACCAGCGAGGCGCGATTGCGCCCGCCGCCGGCCACTGCGGGGGTGCTGCGCATATAGCTCGATGGAGCGAGAGGGCGTTGTTTGCTCAAAACCTGGCTCTGTCTAAAGATCGGCGGCGGTCATCTGGAAGATCGGCGTGTGCGGCTGATAGCGCTCCATCCTGTCGAGCAGACCGTCCAACGTCTCGTCGGCGATCATGATCCCCTGATGCGCGGGGCGGATGAAACCGACCTCGGCCATGTGGCGGTTGAAGGCGAGCAGGTGGTCGAAGAAGCCGAAGGCGTTGAGCAGCCCGACCGGGTTGTCGTGATAGCCCAGCTGCGCCCAGCTGATCGCTTCCCACAATTCGTCCATTGTCCCCACGCCGCCGGGGATGGTGACGAAGCCGTCCGACAGATCGGTGAAACGCTGCTTGCGCTCGTGCATTCCCGACACCGTGTACAACTCGGTGCAGTCGTGATTGGCGACCTCGGAGCTGGCGAGCGCCTCGGGGATGATCCCGATCACCTCGCCCCCGGCATCGAGCGCGCCCTTGGCGACTGCGCCCATCAGCCCGAGCCGACCGCCGCCATAGACGACGCCGATCCCGCGCAGCGCGAGCCCTTCGCCGACGGCGCGGGCGAGTTCCATATAGCGCGGGTCCTTCGGCGTCGCCGATCCGCAGTAAACGGCAAGTCTCTTCACGCGTGCGTCGCTCCGACCAGATCTTCGATCATCAGCCCGGCGGTCGCCTTGGCGCTGCCGACCACCCCGGGGATGCCCGCGCCCGGATGGGTCCCGGCGCCGACGAGGTAGAAATTGCCGATCACGTCGTCGCGGTTGTGACCGCGGAACCAGGCGCTCTGCGTCAGCAGCGGCTCCAGGCTGAAGGCGCTGCCCAGATGCGCATTGAGATCCTGCGAGAAATCGCGTGGGCTATAATGGAACTTGGTCACGATCCGCTCGTGGATATCGGGAATATCCAGCCGCCGTCCGACCTCGTCGAGCACGCGCTTTTCCAGCAGCGGACCGGTTTCTTCCCAGTCGACCGCCAGCTTGCCGGCATGCGCGACCGGGACCAGCGCGTAGAAGGTGCTTTTACCTTCGGGCGCGACGCTGGGGTCGGTCACGCTGGGGTGGTGGAGATAGACCGAGAAATCGGCGGGCAGCACACCATGCTTGTAGATGTCGTCGACCAGCCCTTTGTAGCGCGGGCCGAACAGGATCATGTGGTGCGGGATGTGGGGGAAGGTCCCCTCGAGCCCGAAATGGACCACGAACAGGCTGGGCGAGAATTTCTTGCGCGCCAGCGTCTTGGCAGAGCTCGCGCCGCGTCCCGAACCGCTCAGCAAATCCTTGTAGCTGTGCATGATGTCGGCGTTGCTGGCGACCGCGTCGAAACGCTGGCGGAAGCCCGATTTGGTTTCGACCTCGGTCGCCACGGTGCCGAGCGTGTGGACCTGGATCACCGGGTCGTCCAGCCGGACGGTTCCTCCGATCCGTTCGAAATGGCGCACCATTCCTGCGATCAGCTGGTTGGTCCCGCCGCGCGCCCACCAGACGCCGCCGTCTTTCTCCAACTTGTGGATCAGCGCGTAGATCGCGCTGGTCTTCATCGGGCTGCCGCCGACCAGCAGCGTGTGGAAGCTGAAGGCCTCGCGCAGCTTCTCGTCCTCGATGAAATGGCTGACCATCGAATAGACGCTGCGCCAGGCCTGCTTGCGCGCCAGCGCGGGCGCGGCCTTGAGCATGGATTTGAAGTCGAGGAAGGGCACATGCCCCAGCTTGACGTAGCCCTCCTCGTAGACCTCGGCGGAATATTTGAGGAAGCGCTGGTAGCCCGCGACATCGGCGGGGTTGATCCGCGCGATCTCGTCGAACAGCTGGTCCTCGTCGTTGGAATAGTCGAACTGCGTCCCGTCGGGCCAGGTCAGCCGGTAGAAGGGCATGACCTTCATCAGATCGACATCCGCGGCCATGTCGTGCCCCGACAGCGCCCACAATTCGCGCAGGCAGTCGGGATCGGTGATCACGGTCGGGCCGGCGTCGAAGGTGAAGCCCTCGCGCTCGAAGACATAGGCGCGGCCGCCGGGCTTGTCGCGCGATTCGATCACCGTGGTGGCGACCCCGGCGGATTGCAGGCGGATGGCCAGCGCCAGCCCCCCGAAGCCCGAGCCGATCACGCAGGCGGTCTTGCCGGTCGCCGAAGTCTCAACCGTAGCGGTATCGGTGGGCGCGGCGGTGATATGGGGAGGTGTCGCGTTCATCGCTGCTATCCTTGGACGAGAGGCCTGCCTTTGCCAAGCAGGGCGGCAATGGCGCGGGGGATGGGGACGGGCGGCTTGCCCGTGAGCGTGCGCAATTGGTCGAGCCGGGTCGAACGCGCGGCGTAGAACCGCTCGATCAGCGGTTCGGGGAGGCGGTAGAAGCGTTCGAAGATCTTGTAGCGAAGCTCGGGCCTGGCGGCGTCGAACAGCATCTTGCCGAGCATGCGGTAGAAGCCGGTCGCGCGCCAGTGATCGCGCGCGCGGCGATCGACGAAGCGCGCGAGTTCGTCGCCCGCAAGATGCGTCTGGCGGGCGATCGCGAGCGCGTTGGCGACCGCGATCGGGGTGGTGTAGCTGGTCAGCGGATGGGTGAAACCGCCGCGCGCTCCGGCCAGCACCACCCCGGGCACAGCCAGACTGTCGCGATAGGCGGCGAAATCGCCCCCCGTGATTACCGGGAGCACGCCGGTTTCCTCTCCCACCGTCTCGCCGGTCCAGCCATGGCTGGCGCAATAGGCCGCGATCCGTTCGGAAAGCACCGCCCGGTCGAGCCGAGGTTCGTCGGCATAATAGGTGTCCTCGACGAAGATGTCCTGCGGCCCCAGCGGCAGGACATAGACGAAGCGATAGGCGCCGTGCTGCTCTACGGTGGCATCCATGATGATCGGGCGCACGACCCCGTGCGGGCTGTCGCAGCGCAGGTGGCGGCCCATGAAGACCTGCCAGCCCCCGGTCAGATGCTCCGAGGGGCCGGCATCGCGGCAGTCGATCACCGTGGCCGCCGCGAGCCGCTCGCCGGTCTCGAGCTCGACGCCATGCTCTGACACGCTCTCGACCCGCGTCCCCGCCATGATGGCCTGCTGCGGCAGCAGACGGCGCAGCGTGCGGTCGAAGTCTGCGCTGGCGAGGGAGCGGTATTCGCCGGCGAGCTGGCGCTGATGCGCGGGAAAGCGGACCATGTTACCCTCGGGCCAGACGGTCTGGGGAAAGGGCTCCATCAGCGCCTCTCCCTCGGGGTTGAGATCGCCGGTGAACCAGCTCCAGCGGTGATTGCCGCCATAGCTTCCGCCTGCCTCGATCAGCGCGATCCGGCGCTCCGGCTGCGCGCGATGGATGGCGAGGGCGATCAGTCCGCCGGCCAGTCCGCCGCCAACCACGGCAATATCGAGGGTTCGCCCGTTCATTGCCGCTTTGCCCTAGGCAGCAACGTGGACTAGGGCAATGCAAAGGAATGCAAGGGAACGTGCGCGCAGCCGGCCCGTTATTGCGTCGAAACGTCATCCGAGGAAAAACATGAAAATATTCGCCGCTGGTCTGATGGCCGCTGGAACCATGCTCGTCGCCGCCCCGCTCGCCGCGCAGGATGCTGCTGCGCCCGGCGTGCGGGCCGCGGCGCCGGACCTACCCGAGGACACCGTGTTCGACGGCGATTACCTGACTGTCGGCATCGGCGTCGGCTATGGCGCGAGCTATTCGGGTTCGGACGATTACCGCACCTTCGTCCTGCCGATCGTGCAGGGTTCGCTGGCCGGGGTCGATATCAGTCCGCGCGCCGCGGGGGTCGCGCTCGATTTCATTCCCGATCCGGACGAGGGCATGTCCTTCTCCTTCGGCCCGGTGATCAAGCTCAACCGCGACCGCGCCGATCTCGATGGCATCAAGGATCCGGTGGTCGAGGCCTACGGCGAACTCGATACCGCGATCGAGGTCGGCCCCAGCGTCGGGGTCAGCTTCCCGCAGGTGCTCAACCCCTTCGACAGCCTCAGCTTCTCGGTGGATGCGGCCTGGGATGTGGCGGGCGCTCACGAGGGCATGTCGGTGAGCCCCTCGATCACCTATTTCACCCCGCTGAGCCGCGGGATCGCGGCAATGCTGTCGCTGAGCACCAAATATATCGACGACGATTACGCCGATTATTATTATTCTGTCCCCGCCGCCAACGCAGCGCTGCCCGCCGCCGATGTCCTGCCCGGCTTCCAGGCCGATAGCGGGTTCGAAAGCGCGGGCGTCAACGTGCTGCTGGCCTACGATCTCAATGGCGATGTCACCGATGGCGGGCTCGCGCTGATCGGGCTGGGCGGCTATTCGCGCATGCTCGGCGACGCCAAGGATTCGCCCTTCACCAGCCTTCGCGGCGAGGCCGACCAGTTCCTCGGAGCGATCGGGATTGGCTACACCTTCTGACCCTGTCGAGCAGCGTCGAACGAAGAAAGGGCGGCTCATCGAGCCGCCCTTTCCGTATCAGTCGCTGGTGGCGGATTCCGTGCCGACCGTTCCCGGTGCCAGGATCGGCCGCGGGGCGGGCAGCTGAGCATCGCGGTCGCCGGTCTTGAGATAGGTCTCGAACCACCGCATCATCCGCAAATTGTAATCGTAGCGCGCCGCCGCCCGGTTGTTGCCATGGCCTTCGCCGGGGTAGAGCACCAGCCGTACCGGGGTCTCGGGTTTGCGCACCTTGATCGACCGGTAAAGCTCGTAGCTCTGCGACGGCGAGACCCGCGTATCCTCGGCCCCGTGCATGATCAGTAGCGGGGTTTCGGCCTTGTCGGTGTGATAGATCGGGCTGACCTCGAGCATCTTCTGCCAATCGTCCCAGGGCCAGGCGAGGCTGTGGACATTGTACATCTCGTAGGGGATGTCGGTGGTGCCGAACTTGCTGATCTGATTGGAGATCCCGACGAACATCACACCCGCAGCGAACTCGTCGCTGAAATAGGTCGAGGCCCAGCCGGTGGCGTAGCCGCCATAGGATCCGCCGGTCACCCCAACCCGGTCGGCATCGGCCACGCCCATCTCGACCAGCGCGCGCTTGGCATCGACCAGATCGGTGAATTCGGGGTCGGTGTAATTGCCTTGATGCTGCTTGGAGAAGACGGTGCCGTAAGCGGTCGAGCCGCGGTAATTGGGCAGGAACACCGCATAGCCCTGGCCCGCCGCGACCTGGCCCGGGCCGCTGTAATTGGTGACCCAGCCATTGGAATCATGCGCTTCGGGGCCGCCATGAACATCGAGGATCAGGGGCGCCCCGCCGGTCGGAGCGCCGCCGACCGGTTCGACCAGAACGCCTTCTACCTGTTGCCCGTCGCGGGCGGTGTAGGTGACGGTGCGCTGCTGGCCCATGTCGATCTGCGAAAGCCACGGGTTATGCGAGGTCCAGCGCTCGAAGGCGCCCTCGTCCCAGACGAACAACTCGCTGGGATGGCTGGGAGAATTGGCCGTCACCGCGATGCGGTTTCCGGCCGCCTCGACCGCGGTCAGGATCAATTCGTCATTATCGTGTTCGACATCGATACTTCCGTCGGCATTGTAGATCCGTAGCGCCGACTGCGCGCCCTTGTGGATCACCGCCGCAAGCCGCCCGTCCGCGAGCCATTCGGCGTCCACCGCCGCCTCGGGCGCGCCCTGGTTGAGCGCGCGATACTCTCCTGTCTCGACATCGACGAAATGCAGCGTCGTCGCGGCGGGATCGTTGATGTCGATCCCGGCGATCAGCGACAGCCGCGAACCGTCGGGCGAGATCTCGACATCGCCGATCTTGCCCGGCGTCTCGACCACCGCGCTGATGCGGCCGGTAGCGAGATCGAGTACGTGGAGGCGCTTGGATGTGTAGCTGTCGTCGACCTGCGGGGTCGGCGCGCTTTCGATGATCCCATAGCGCGCGTCCGGCGCGATCTTGAAATCGCTGACATAACCGGGGATCGCGATCGCTTGCGGCTTGGCATCCGGCGTCGCGCCGATGGCGGCGCGGAACAGGCGATTGAGCCGCGCTTCTTCCTCATAGACGATCGCGTCGAACCCCGCCTCGCTCTGGCTGGTCCGCGCCTTGTCCTCGGCTGCTCCGGCGAGCAGGTGCATATGGCTGCCGTCGGGGCTCCAGGCGTAGCTGCGCACCGCGGCGCCTTCCACTTCGGCGAGCTTGCGCTGCGCGCCGCCATCCACCGGAATGCCCCAGACCGCGCGTTTCTCGTCCTCCCTGGTCCACAGGAAGCTCACCCAGCGGCCATCGGGCGAGAAGGCGATCGAGCCGACGTTCATGTCTTCGGGCAGGAAGTCGCGGACATTGCCCGGCCCGTAGGCCAGCCGGAGCTGCTGGCGGGGTCCGCCGTTTTCCTCGCCTGCGGTGACATCGGGCAGGCTGACCGTGGTGTAGGCGATCCGGCTGCCGTCGGGCCCGACCGCGATCGCGCCAACGCTTTCGAGCCTGGCAACGTCTTCCGGCGTCATCGGGCGCGCCGAGGCAGCGGTGGCGGCGAGCGCGCTGGAGGCGAGCAACAGGGTGGTGAGTGTCCGGCGGGTCATGGCGGGGCGATCCTCTCTCTCGATCGTGGGAATTTGCGGATGCCGCTTTCATAACGAGGCAGGCGCGCTTGGCAAACCGGCGCTTGTGCGCGCGCGCCGGGCAAGGCATCAGTTCGCGCAAAGGGAGAGTTTTCATGCGTTTCACCTATCCGCTGGCGCTGGCCGCCGCACTGCCTGTCGCCTTGGCCGCCACGCCCGCTCTGGCCGACACCACCGTGGTTCACGCCGGCAACGTCATCGCCGACGCCGACAGCCAGCCGATGGGCCCGGCGACGATCACGGTCACCGATGGACGGATCGTGAGCATCGAGTCGGGCTGGAACCCTGCGCCTGCGGGCGCCGAGACGGTGCGGCTCGAGGGCATGACCGTGGTGCCGGGCCTGATCGATCTGCATGTCCATCTGACCGGCGATCCCGGGGGCGATTTCTGGAAGGATTCGGTCGAGCCCGAGGAATGGGGCGTGGTCGTTGGCGCAAAGAACGCCGCGAAGACGCTGCGCGCCGGCTTCACCACGGTGCGCGAGGCGGGGAGCGCACAGCAGAGCGGCTTCTCGCTGCGGCGCGGGACCGAGGAAGGCCTGATCGAGGGACCGCGGATTGTCGCCGCCGGACCGGCGCTGGCCATCGTCGGCGGGCATGGCGACGTCTCGGGCTTTCGGCCCGAGGTCAACGCGGTGCTCACCTCGGGCTACACCTGCACCGGCGCGGTCGAATGCGCCGAGAAGGTCCGCCGCGCGAGCCAGAACGGCGCGGATGTGATCAAGATCACCGCCACGGGCGGGGTGCTGAGCCAGCAGGGCCGCGGGCTCGAGGCGCATTTCTCCGATGCCGAAATGACCAGCATCGCGGATACCGCGCATTCGCTCGGGCTGCAGGTAATGGCGCATGCGCATGGCGCGCGCGGGATCGAGGCGGCGGCGCGTGCCGGCATCGACAGCATCGAGCACGCGACCTATCTCGACGAGGCTGCAGCCGAGGCGATGAAAGCCAATGGCACCGTTCTGGTCCCGACGCTGATGGCGTTCCAGGGCGTGACCGAGCGGCTGGGGCAGGGGATCTATACTCCGGTGGTCGAGGACAAGATCCGCGCGGTCGCCGAAACCGCCAAGGTGTTCATGGGGCGGGCCTATCGCTGGGGCGTCCCGATCGCGTTCGGGACCGATGCCGGCGTGTTCGACCATGGCCGCAACGCCGAGGAATTCGCGCTGATGGTGGCCCAGGGCATGCCGCACCGCGAGGCCTTCGCCAGCGCCACCACCGTCGCGGCGCAGGTGCTGCAGATGGAAGACGAGATCGGACGGCTCGCGCCCGGCTATTCCGCCGACATGATCGCGGTCGCGGGCAATCCGCTCGAGGATGTCACCGTGCTCGAGGATGTCGAGTGGGTGATGGTCCGCGGGCGGATCGCCGAGTAGCCTTCGCAGAATGTGCACCGACGCTGGTCGATTGAAATCGCGTTAGCGGTTTCGTCATTGCGAATTTTGCGCCAGCAAGGCGCGGCAATCCATGGATCGCCGCGTCGCCCAAGTGGGCTCCTCGCAATGACGATTTGAGGACGAATTGAGAGGGGAATCACCAATGCAGACAATCCGCATCGCGCTGCTCGCGAGTGCCGCGCTTTCGCTCGCCGCTTGCGCCACCACCGCGCGCGAGGCCGGTCCGCCCGCCATGGAAGCTGCTTCGGCAACGCAATCGGAACACGACCGGCTGTTCGCGCTGTTCGCCGATGCCGACGAACGCGAATTGAAGCTCAATCCGATCAGCGCGCTGTTTCGCGGCGACATGCGCTACGCCGACCGGATCGGCGACTTCCTTACCGACGAATACAATGACGCGAGCCGCGTCGATGCGCAGAGCAATCTGGAGCAGCTGCGCGCCATCGACCGGTCCGCGCTCGATGAGACCGATCGGCTTGCCTATGATGTGTTCGCCTACAACCAGCAGCAGGCGCTCAAGGGACTGACCGACGAAATCATCGCGGTCACCGAGGTGCGCCCGGTGAACCATTTCTCGGGCTTCCATACCTTCTACCCGACCTTTGCCAGCGGCCAGAGCGCCGCCCCGTTCAAGACGGTCGAGGATTACGAGAACAATCTCAGCCGCCATAAGAACTACATCGAGCTCAACGACCGCGCGATCGCGCTGTTTCGCGACGGGCTCGAGAGCGGCGTGCTCGAAACCAGGCTCACGATCGGCAATGTGATAGAACAGCTCGACACGCAGATCGCGATGCCGCTGGAGGAATCGCCCTTCTGGATGCCGGTGAAGAACTTCCCCGACAGCTTTACGGCTGCCGAGAAAGCCCGGCTGACCGAGGACTATCGCGCCGCGACGCAGGACATCTATGCGGCGCACGAGCGGATGCGCGATTTCCTGCGCGACGAATATCTGCCGCGGGCGCGGACGAGCGTGGGGCTGTCGCAGATGAAGGGCGGCGAGGCGCTCTATCGCCAGCTGATCGAGAGCACGACCACGCTGCCGCTCGAACCCGATTACCTGCACGAGCTGGGGCTGAGCGAAGTCGCGCGGATCAAGACCGGGCTGGAAGAAATCAAGGCCGAGGTCGGCTTCGAGGGCACACTCGACGAATTCTTCGACTACGTCCGCACCGATCCGCAGTTCAAGCCGGAAAGCCGCGAGGCGCTGACGCAGAGCTATTACGACATCGGCAAGCAGGTCGATGCCAAGATCGACGAACTGTTTTCGCTGACCCCTGCGGCGCCGCTCGAAATCCGGCCCTACGAAACCTTCCGCGAAGAATTCTCGGCAGGCGGGTCCTATGAATCGGGTGCGCCCGACGGGTCGCGCCCCGGGGTGTTCTATTTCAACGCCTATGACCTGCCCAGCCGGCTGACGACGGGCAATGTCACGCTCTATCTCCACGAGGGCGCGCCGGGGCATCACTTCCAGATCAGCCTCGCGCAGGAGAACGAGGCGCTGCCCGCCTTCATGCGCTTCGGCGGCACCACCGCCTTCGTCGAGGGCTGGGCGCTCTATGCGGAGACGCTGGGCGAGGAGATGGGCTTCTTCGAGGATCCCTGGAACCGCTACGGCACGCTGCAGGACGAGCAATTGCGCGCGATGCGGCTGGTGGTCGACACCGGGCTGCATTCCAAGGGCTGGACCCGCGAGCAGGCGATCGACTTCATGCTGGCGAACTCGGGCATGACGCGCACCGAAGTGGTGGCCGAGGTCGAGCGCTATATCGCCATCCCGAGCCAGGCGCTGGCCTACAAGGTCGGCGCGCTCAAGATCCAGGAACTGCGCCAGCGCGCCGAGCAGCGGCTGGGCGACGATTTCGACATCAAGGCCTTTCATGCGCAGGTGCTGAACACCGGCGGGCTGCCGCTGCCGGTGCTGGAGGCGAAGATCGACCGCTGGATCGCCGCGGGCGGCGCCTGAGAGGCGCTATTCCGCGGGCGGCCCGCTGGCGGACCAAGCCCCTAGCGGGCCAAACCTCTACTTGGCCGCGGCGGGCGGTTCACCGCGTCCGACGCTGACATAGTCGAAGCCGCGCGCGCGCAAATCGTCGGCGCGATAGATGTTGCGCAGGTCGACCAGCACCGGGGCCCGCGCGATCTCCTTGACCCGGTCGAGATCGAGCGCGCGGAAGGCGTCCCATTCGGTCACGATGGCGATGGCGTCGGCGCCCTCGATCGTGGTGTAGGGATCCTCGCACATGGTCACCTGCGGCATCAGCGGGGCCGCCGCCTCCATGCCTTCGGGATCGTAGGCGAAGACCTCGACCCCGGCGTCGGTGAGCGTCTGCGCCACCGCGATCGCGGGCGAATCGCGCATATCGTCGGTGTTGGGCTTGAATGTCAGCCCGAGCAGCGCGACCTTCTTGCCGCGCGCGGTCTCCTTGCCTCCCAGCGCATCGAGAACCTTGCGCCCCATCGCCCGCTTGCGGCTGTCGTTGGCCTCGACCACGGCGCCGACGATCCGCATCGGACTGTCGTAATCCTCGGCGGTCTTGAGCAGCGCCAGCGTGTCCTTGGGGAAGCACGAGCCGCCATAGCCGGGGCCGGCGTGGAGGAATTTCGAGCCGATGCGGTTGTCCATCCCGATCCCGCGGCTGACATCCTGAACGTCTGCGCCGACCCGTTCGCACAAATCGGCGATCTCGTTGATGAAGGTGATCTTGGTCGCGAGGAAGGCGTTGGCGGCGTATTTGATCAGCTCGCTGGTGCGGCGCCCGGTGAACAGGATCGGCGATTCGTTCAGGAACAGCGGGCGATAGACCTCGCGCATGACCGCGCGGCCGAAATCGTCCTGCGCACCGATTACGATCCGGTCGGGGCGCTTGAAGTCTCCGATCGCCGCGCCCTCGCGCAGGAATTCGGGGTTGGAGACCACGGCGAAACGGTGGGTGGTGCCGCTTTCGGCGAGAATGCGCTCGACCTCGTCGCCGGTGCCGACGGGTACGGTGGATTTGGTCACCACCACCGCGTCGTTCGCCAGGCTGGCGCCGATTTCCTCGGCGACGGCATAGACGAAGGAGAGATCGGCGTGCCCGTCGCCGCGGCGGCTGGGGGTGCCCACCGCGATGAAGATCGCCTCGGCCCCGGCGATGCCTCCGGCCAGATCGGTGGTAAAGCTCAGCCGGCCGGCCTTGACGTTGGCGTCGACCAGTTTCTCCAGGCCGGGTTCGTAGATCGGCATGAGGCCGTCGCAGAGCCGCGCGATCTTCGCTTCGTCCTTGTCGATGCAGACCACCTCGTGGCCGAAATCGGCGAAGCAGGCGCCCGATACCAGCCCGACATAGCCCGAGCCTACCATTGCGATCTTCATGAAATGCCTCCGGTGTGACGAATGGTGATCGTGCCGTCGGTGTCGACAGCCTGGATGTAACGCTGCTGCGTGCCATCGAGCACCAGCGCGGTCAGCACGCCGGTGCGGAAGGCGCCGGTGTCGATCCCGATCCGGTGGCCGCGATGTTCGATATCCTCGAAGATGGTGTGGCCGTGGACGATGACATGGCTGAGCGGATCGGGATGGCGCAGGAAGCGCTCGCGGATCCACAACAGGTCGCCGCGGCTCTGATCGTCGATCGCGCGGGTTGGATCGACGCCTGCGTGGACGAAGACGTAGTCTCCGGCCACGATCATCTCGTCGAGCGACTGGAGGAAAGCGCGGTCGCCTTCCGGAATCAGCCGCGTGAGTTCGCGCTGCAATTCGCCCAGCGTCAGCGCGTCGAGATCCTTGCGCGAGATGCCGTAGCTCATGATGGTCTCGCGGCCGCCATGCTTGAGGAAGTGGCGCAGCACGTCCTTGTCCTCGAAGCTGTCGAGGAACATTTCTTCGTGATTGCCGGCCAGACAGCGCAGCGGGCGCAGGCCCTGCCATTCGCGCGCGGCGGCGATGACGCCCGCGCTGTGGGGGCCGCGGTCGACCAGATCGCCCAGCAGGACCACGGTCGAGCTCGCCTGCGGGGAAGCGCCGTCGTCCTCCTCGATCGCCCGGCGCAGCGCGTCGAACAGATCGAACCGGCCGTGGACATCGCCGACGACGTAATAGCGTTCGCCTTCGGGCACCGCCGAAAGCTTGACCGGCGCCTTGGGCCTGCGGAAGATCTGGCGGAGGGAATTGAGCATGGGCGTTAAGATGGCGCCGAAACCAAGCGCTGCAAGGCGCATAGTCGCGAGCGGGCCGGCGGGCAACCGCGCGATGGCGGGATTGCATCCAGCCTCGGCTTTCGCAGTTGCACAAAAACCACGCTCTCGGTCGTCAATTGGTAATATTCGCTGCGAAACTTGCTTTCATGGCTTCGTTTGTGAAATATGGTTGCGAACACGTAAGAGGAACCCGAACCAAAACACGGGCCCGACGTCGTTTGCAGGTGGGACGAAGCGACAACCATCAGGAGTCTGTCATGCTAACGTCCTCGCGCGGCCTCGCCGCATCGCTCGTCTTGGCGAGTTTTACCCTATCCGCCCCTGCCTTCGCGCAGGTCGTCAACCCCGCCGACGAAGTCGAGGAAGACACCCAGGGGCCGATCACGATCTCGGCCAATGTCGCGATCGCGAGCGAATATCGGTTCCGCGGTGTCGATCTGTCCGGGGGCGAGATCGCCGTCCAGGGCGGGTTCGATCTGGCGACCAATTCGGGCTTCTATGTCGGCGCCTGGGCGTCGTCGCTCGACGAGACCACGGTGGGCTACGGCTCGACCGAGCTGGATATTTACGGCGGCTGGAGCGGCGAGTTCGCCAGCGGCCTTTCCGCCGATGTCGGGGTCATCGGTTACCTCTACCCCGATGCCGGCCCGGGCGATTTCGATTACGTCGAAGTCTATGGCTCGGTAGGCTTCGCCATGGGACCCGCCGAAGCCACCGTCGGCGTCGCTTACGCTCCCGAGCAGGATTCGCTCGGCGGGACGGACAATTTCTACGTCTATACCGATGTGGGAGTGGGCATCCCCGGCACTCCGGTAAGCCTGACCGGGCATGTCGGTTACACCGATGGCTTCCTGACCTACACCACCGACAGCAAGGCTTTCGACTGGTCGATCGGCGCGGAGACGGCGCTCTATGGGCCGCTGTCGATCAGCGCCGCCTATGTCGGCGCCGAAGGCGACATTCCGGCTGGAGCCTATGATTTCGTCGACGACGCAATTGTGGTCACGCTCAGCGCGAGCTTCTGAACCCAGGCACGGTTTCGAGCGGGGGCGGGCTCAAATCCGCCCCCTCATCGTTTCCAGCCCGAATATGGTCCTGGGGCTGCGGCTCTGGGACCCGGCCAATCGGGCAGCCCAAACGGTATCCGGCTTTCCTTCGCGCTTTTGGCTCCGAACCGGAGCAATTTTCTTCGCCGGCAATAGGATTTGCTCCTAGCTCGCCCGCCTTCAATCGTATCCGAAATCGTTGCAAGTAAAGGCTCCTGCCTATACATGAGTCGCGGGGGGATTCGCGATGGGGATACTGCCTCAGCTTGACGCTGCCGAATGGCTTGCGCTGGTCCAGCACGAGCTGTTCCTTTTCGCGACCTTTTTCTTCATCCTCGGTGCGCTGGACGAACTGGTCGTGGATCTCGCCTATGGGTGGCTGCGGCTGCGCGGCAAGGTCGCGACCCCGCTCGTCGATGAAGGGCAATTGCGCGCGCGCCCGCTGTCGGGGATCGCGGCAATCTTCGTCCCGGCGTGGGACGAGGCACGGGTCATCCGCGCGATGCTGACCCACGCCCGCCTGGCCTGGCCGCAGGCCGAGGCGCGCTTCTACATCGGCTGCTATCGCAACGATGCCGCCACCTTGGCCGAAGCCTCGATCGTCGCTCGCGAGGATTCGCGGGTCCGCGTGGTCGTGCACGATCGCGACGGCCCGACCTGCAAGGCAGACTGCCTCAACGCGCTCTATGCGGCGCTGCAGGCGGACGAGTCGCGCAGCGGCGAGCGGGCGCGGATGGTGGTGCTGCACGATGCCGAGGACATGGTCGACCCGGCCGCGCTCGCCGCGCTCGACGCGGCGCTCGACCACGCCGAATTCGTCCAGCTGCCGGTGCTCGCCCTGCCGCAACCCGGATCGCGCTTCGTGGCTGGCCATTACAGCGACGAATTCGCCGAAGCTCACGGCAAGGTGATGGTGGTCCGCAGCGCGCTGGGTGCGGGGATCCCCGGCGCCGGGGTGGGCAGCGCGGTGGAACGCGAGACGCTCGAACGCCTCGCCCAGCTCTCGGGCGGCAACGGCCCCTTCGCGGTGAAGTCGTTGACCGAGGATTACGAATTCGGGCTCAATGTCGGCTCGATCGGCGGGCGCGATCGCTTCCTGCGGCTGCGCACCCGCGAAGGCCGGCTGATCGCGACGCGCGCCTATTTCCCCTCGCGGATCGACACCGCAGTCCGGCAGAAGACGCGCTGGATCCACGGGATCGCGCTGCAGGGCTGGGACCGGCTGGGGTGGAACGGCGGGATCGTGCGGTTGTGGATGAAGCTGCGCGACCGCCGGGGCCCGTTCGCGGCGCTGCTGCTCGCCATGGCCTATCTGCTGCTGCTGTCGACGGGCCTGCTCGGCATCGCGGCGCTGTTCGGGGTGTTGCTGCCGGTCAAGGCCTCGCCGCTGCTGACCGCGATGCTGGTGATCTGCAGCTTCGCCTTCGTCTGGCGGGCGCTGGTCCGCGCCGTCTTCACGACGCGCGAATTCGGCTGGCGCGAGGGGCTGCTGGCGATACTGCGGATCCCGGTGTCGAACGTTATCGCGATTATGGCGGGGCGGCGCGCCATCGCCGCCTATGTCGCGACGCTGCGCGGCGCGGAGGCGCGCTGGGACAAGACCGACCACGACGATCATCCCGCCTCCCTCGCCATGGCCCCCCACACGGCATGATCGTCCGGCCGACCCTCGGGTCCCTGCCGAACTCCCGATCCTTCCGCGGCCAGCCGCTGGCGATCATGCTGGCGGTGGTCGCAATCTGGTTCGGGTTGAGAGCCAGCCTGCTGGCGCCGGTGTCGGAGCCCGGGAAATCGGAGCTTCTCGCGCGGCCCGCGCGGGGGGCGGAAGCGATTGCCAGAGCGGACACGGCCCTGCGGGATGGATCGCCCGCGCCTTGGCGGACCGGGCCAACCGACCTCACGTCGCCGCCGTTTATGCGCCTCGGGGCTGCCGCCGCCGCAGTCCCGCTTCGCGCCTGGTTTGCGGCACCGGCGCCGGGGCCGCCGATCCGCGAGCAGTTGGACAGCGGCTCGGGAATGCCTCCCGTCTTCGGGGCGGCTGAGCCTGAGTTGCCCCGGCAGAGCCACGGACCTGCGCCCGGGCCCGCTACGCTGCAGCGGGTCGGCTTCTCGCTCGCCCCGCCGGCAGCCGAGGCGAGCGGTCGCAAGCGGCTTTCGATCGACGGCTGGCTGTTCCTGCGCGAGGGCAGCGCCGGCGAGGCCGGTGCGGCGCCGCTGGCGCCGACTTATGGCGCAAGCCAGTTCGGCGCCGTTCTGCGCTATGATCTGGGCTCGCGCGCGCACCCCCCGCAGGCCTATCTGCGCGCCACCGGGGCGATCGATTCGCGCGAGGCGGATCTGGCAGCGGGGATCAGCATCCGGCCCGTGGCGGCGCTCCCGCTCCGCGCGCATGGCGAGGTGCGTGCGTCGCGGCTGGGCGACCGGGTCGAACTGCGCCCCTCGGCCTTCGTTACATTCGGCGTGGAACGGGCGCTTCCGCTCGACGCGCGGGTCCGCGGCTATGCGCAGGCGGGCTATGTCGGCGGCAAATTCGCGACCGGTTTCGCCGATGGCAGCCTGGTGGTCGAGCGCGATGCGAAGCGCTTCGAGCGCGGCGCGCTCGCGGTGGGAGGCGGTGCCTGGGGCGGGGCGCAGAAGGGGACCGAGCGGCTCGATGTCGGACCGACCGCAAGCATGGCGCTGCGGGTCGGACAGGGCAGCGTCCGGCTGGCGGCTGACTACCGCTTCCGGGTCGCGGGGGATGCGGAACCGTCCTCGGGAGCGGCGCTGACGCTTTCGACCTCTTTCTGACCCCGGCGGCTATGATCGGCGGGCAGGCTGGGATAGGGCGCGGACATGGACGTCTACCTGCCCATCGCGAACCTGTCCGTGAACGGGCTCTGGATCGTCGCGCTCGGGCTGGTGACCGGCCTGCTCTCGGGTCTGTTCGGCGTCGGCGGCGGGTTCCTGACCACGCCATTGCTGATCTTCTACGGCGTGCCCCCGACGGTGGCCGCCGCCTCAGCCTCGACCCAGGTCACCGGCGCCAGCGTCTCGGGTGTGCTGGCGCATTCCAAGCGCGCCGGGGTGGACTACCGCATGGGCGGGGTGATGGTCGTCGGGGGGATGATCGGCGCAGGAATCGGTTCGTTGCTGTTCCGCTGGCTGCGGGCGATGGGGCAGATCGACGTGGTGATCAGCGCGCTCTACGTTATCCTGCTCGGCTCGATCGGGATGATGATGGCGCGCGAGGCGATCCGGGCGCTGCGCGGCAAGTCCTCCGGTTCGGTCGCGAAACGGCGCCGCCACCATCCGCTGGTCGCCTCGCTGCCGATGCGCTGGCGCTTCTATCGCTCGGGCCTGTACATATCGCCGCTGGCACCGCTGATCCTGGGCATTCTGGTCGGCATCCTGACGATGCTGATGGGTGTGGGCGGCGGCTTCATCCTCGTCCCTGCCATGCTCTATATCCTCGGCATGAGCGCCAATGTCGTGGTCGGCACCAGTCTGTTCAACATTCTCTTCGTCACCATCGCCACCACCATGATGCATTCGCTGACAACCAGAGCGGTCGATATCGTGCTGGTCGGGCTGCTGCTGATCGGTTCGGTCACCGGGGCGCAGATGGGCACGCAGGTTGCCTCCAAGGTAAAGCCGGAAATCCTCCGGCTTATTCTCGCCTCGATCGTGCTCGCGATCGCGCTGCGGATGTTCTTCGGCCTGTTCGTGCAGCCCGACGAAATCTACACGGTCGCGCCGCTGTGAGGGCGCTGCTCCTGCTGCTTTTTGCGCTGATGCTGTCGGGCCAGCGCGATCCGATCCTGGTGCCCGAAGTGTCGCAGCACGAAGTTCAGGTCCGTCAGGGCTTCACCGGCACCGAACTGCTATTGTTCGGGGCGATCATCGATCCTGCGGGGCGAGGGGTAGGCGGCGAATACGACATCGTCGTCGTGCTCAAGGGCCCGCCCGAACCGATCCGGCTGCGCGAGAAGGCGCGTTTCGGGGGCGTCTGGGTCAACGCCGAGAACACCGATTTCCGTTCTGTCCCTTCCTTCTTCGCGGTGGCTTCCTCGCGGCCGATCGACGAAATCGTCGACCAGAAGACCGCCGCAATCTACGAATTCGGGACCGACTATATCCAGCTCTCGCCGACCGGAATCATCGACCCGGCGGAGCAGGCGCGCTTTACCGCCGGGCTGGTCGATCTCAAGACGCGGCAGAACCTCTATCAGGAACTGGTCGGCGGCGTCGAATTGCGCGAGCAGGTGCTCTATCAGGCCCGCATCTCGCTGCCCTCCAACGTCAGCACCGGGATCTACACCGCCGAGACCTTCGCAGTCACCGACGGGCGCGTGATCGCATCGGCCATGGCCGAGGTCGCGGTGCGCAAGGTCGGGTTCGAACGCTTCATCGAGAATTCCGCCAATGAGTGGGGGCTCTATTACGGCCTCGCCGCAGTGCTGCTCTCGATCGGGATGGGCTGGGCCGCAGGGCGTTTCTACGCCATGATCTAGCAGATGTTTCCGGAGCTTGTGCCGGCTGTGCAGCGCGGTCGTTACGACATTTTAACCGTCAGCGCTTAGGCCAATTTATACAACAGCCGAGCCAGCGGAAGCTTCATGACCGATATGTCTCATCACAATTTCCGCACTCCCGACTCCTCCGGCGAGGGCGAGGCGGAACCGCCGCAGCGCAACGCGCTGCGCGACCGGATCCGTCGCGGCGGCGCGGCTCCGGCCGCGCAGGATGCTCGCCCTGTGGCTGCTGCACCGACCGCCTCGGCCGCAGTGCCAGAGCGTGCGCGGTATCAGCCAGAGGCGCCGCGCCCGGCGGCGATCCGGCAGACGGCTCCCCCGCCGGCCACCGCGCAGGACCGGATGCGCGCTCCCGAGCACGAGCTGCGTCGTCCAGCACCGGTGCGTCCGGCCTCCGAGCACGTTCGCGAGACCCCCGCGCATGGCGAGGCCCCCCGGCCGCGGCCCGCGGCGGCGCAGCCCCGGCAAGCAGATCCGAAGGAAGTCGGCCAGGCCGAGCGCCGCGGCGGTGGCAGTGGCGGCGAGGGCGACGGCGTGGACAACGCTGTGCTTCCGATCGGCGAGGTGCTGGAGATCGCCGGGTCGGGATCGCGTATCGTGATCGACCTGAAGCGTCTCAACGAATGCATGCTCGACCAGGACCCGTCGATCGCCATGGCGGGTCAGGTCGGCAGCCAGATCAAGATCCGCGTCGGCGATGGCTGGCTGCTGGCCAATGTCCGCAATCAGAAGCAGGATCGCCACATCAGCGGCTCGGTCGTCGCCAATATCGATTTCCTCGGCGAGGGCGCGGAGGAACGGCTCACCGGCAAGCTGCACGGCTTCAAGCGCGGGGTCACCCGCTATCCGGTGCCCGGGGCGAAGATATTTCCGGCCACCACCCAGGATCTCAGGCAGGTCTACGCCAGCGATGGCCGCAGTTCGGTGTCCATCGGCAGGGTCTACCCGACCAAGGATATTCGCGCCGGGCTCTATATCGATGCGATGCTGGGCAAGCATTTCGCGCTGCTCGGATCGACCGGCACCGGCAAGTCGACCAGCGCCGCGCTGATCCTCCACCGCATCTGCGAGGCGGCGCCCGAGGGTCATATCGTGATGATCGATCCGCATGGCGAATATGCGGCGGCCTTCCGCCACACCGGCGTGATCCTCGACGTGTCGAACCTCCAGATGCCCTATTGGCTGATGAATTTCGAAGAGCATTGCGAAGTGCTTCTGACCAGCGCCGGCAACGAGCGGCAGGTCGATGCCGACATCCTCGCCCGCTGCCTGCTGCATGCCCGCGGCAAGAGCCGGCTCGCCGAGCAGATGGGCAAGATCACGGTGGATTCGCCGATCCCCTACCTGCTGTCCGATCTCTCGACCGCATTGCAGGATGCGATGGGCAGGCTCGACAAGGCGACCAATTCGGCGCCCTATATGCGGATCAAGAACAAGCTGGACGAGATCAAATCCGATCCGCGCTACCAGTTCATGTTCTCGGGCATGCTGGTCGCCGACACCATGGCCGACTTCATCTGCAAGATCTTCCGCATGCCCGGCGGCGGCAAGCCGATCTCGATCATCGACGTCTCGGGTGTGCCCTCCGACATCACCGCTACGGTGGTCGCGGTGCTCAGCCGGCTGGTGTTCGACTTCGCGATCTGGGGCCGCGAGGAGAAGACCCGCCCGGTGCTGCTGGTGTGCGAGGAAGCGCATCGCTACGTTCCCAATGAGAAGAACGCCGACGGATCGAGCGTGGGCCGGGTGCTCAGCCGGATCGCCAAGGAGGGCCGCAAATACGGCATTAGCCTGGGCCTCATCACCCAGCGCCCGTCCGACCTTGCCGAGGGCGTGCTGTCGCAATGCGGCACGATCATCGCGATGCGGCTCAACAACGACCGCGATCAGGCCTTCGTCAAGGCCGCCATGCCCGAGGGCGCGCGCGGCTTTCTCGATGCGATCCCGGCGCTGCGCAACCGCGAATGCATCATTTGCGGCGAGGGCGTCACGATCCCGATCCGGGTGCGCTTCGATACGCTCGAGGAATCCAAGCGTCCCGCCTCGGACGATCCCAGCTTCGTCGAATTGTGGAACAGCAGCGGCGGCGAGGAAGAAGCGGTCCAGCGGGTGGTCCAGCGCTGGCGCTCGCAGGGGTAGGTTCAGGGCAAAGTTTAGGGAAAGTTTAGGCCTAAGTCCCGCGGGTATCGCCGAACAGGTGGATATGCAGACGGTCGCTCATCCGGAAGCCGTGCTCGAGGCATAGCGGTACCAGCCAGCGCTCTCGCTCACGCAGCGTGGCGCTGTCGGTGCCCTCGGGCATCAGGAAGACCCGGGCGGGCGGGATCGCATGGCTGCGGACCAGCGCCGCCGCCTCGGCCACGTCCTCGGGCTCCGCCACCACGAATTTGAACCAGGCGCGCGGGTCGCCGGCATAGGCGTGGAGCCGTTCGGCGATCAACGCGAGTTCGGGCGGATTGCCGCTGTGCGCCAGCTTGGGGCTGACATTGTACTGGTCGATGCGGATATCGAGCCGCGGCGGCGCCGCGGTGGTGCCGTTGGTCTCGATCTCCACCGCCACGTCGGGCAGCAGTTCGAGCAGTTCGGCAAGCGCGCCGGCCTGGAGCAGCGGTTCGCCGCCGGTCACCACCAGCCGCTTCTGCCCGTGCTCCGCAACAAGGCTGGCCACTTTGGCGACGGGCAGGGTGACCTGGTTGGCGCGGCGGTCGTGGGTCTCCCCCGAGCGGTGCGGACGCTCATCTCCCGTGAAATGCCAGGTGTAGGCGGTGTCGCACCAGACGCAGGCGAGGTTGCAGCGCGACAGCCTCAGGAAGGCGACCGGCATGCCCGCGGACGGGCCTTCGCCCTGCAGCGAGGAGAAGATCTCCGGCCCCCCGGTGTCGTCGGTCGCGAGCGTTAGTTTCACACGGCTTTCCAGAAATGTCCCGGGAGGGTGACACAGGGTGACAGGGGTGACACCCTGCGAAAATCACTAACCCATTGTTTCCAAGAGGATAAATTCAGTCAGAGTGACGCATGGCGGGGGGAGCCCGCCTCGCAACCGCCCTATGGCAGGAAAAAGCGCTGTAGGAAAACGCGAAGCGCGGGGGTCAGCCCAGCCGCGCCAGCGCCGCCTCCAGCCGCTCGACCTCGGCGCTGTGATGCGCCAGATCGGCGCGCGCCTTCTCGACCGCCTCGGGCTTGGCGCGTTCGACGAAGCTGGCGTTGCCGAGCCGGCCCGAGAGCGAGCCCGCTTCCTTGCGGCTGACTACCAGCGCCTTCTCCAGCCGCGCCTTCTCGGCCGCGATGTCGATCACGCCTTCGAGCGGGATGACGAAGGCGTCCTCGCCCGCGGCGATCTGCATCGCGGGGCCCGCGGGCGCCTCGGCGAAATGCACCGGGGTCAGCCGCGCGAGCCGCTCGATCGCCGCCGCATTGCCCTCGACCACGGTCTTCGCCAGTGCGCTGGGGGCCGGGCAATAGGCGGCCAGCTTGGCGCCGGGCGGGATGCCGAGCTCGTTCTTGGCCGCGCGCACTGCGCCGGTGAGCGCGATCAGCCAGTCGATCTCGGCTTTGGCCGCGGCATCGACCTCGGCCGCAGGCTCGGGCCAGCGCGCGGTGATTAGCGGGTGATCGGGGCGGTCGCCCTGCTTGCTCCATAGCTCCTCGGTGATGAAGGGCATGAAGGGGTGGAGCATGACGAGGATCTGGTCGAGCGCCCAGCCGGCGACGGCGCGGGTCTCGAGCGCCGCCAAATTCCCCTCCCGCTCGCGGGAGGGGCTAGGGGTGGGCGAGGCCTGTTCGTCTGCATCGGGCCCACCCCCGACCCCTCCCGCAGGCGGGAGGGGGGAAAGGACGGGCTTGATCAGTTCCAGATACCAGTCGCAAAACCGGTCCCAGACGAAGTGGTAGATCGTATTCGCCGCCGCATCGAAGCGCAGCTCGGAGAGCGCGCGGTCGAGCGCGGCCTGCGTCTCCACCACTTCGCCGATGATCCATTTGTTGACCGCCAGCGTGGCCTCGGGCGCGGCGATCTGCGTGCTCGCGCCGATGCCGTTGGCCTGGCAGAAGCGCGTGGCGTTCCACAGCTTGGTCGCGAAATTGCGGTAGCCCTCGACGCGCTTGTCATCCATCTTGATGTCGCGGCCCTGGCTTTCCATCGCCGCCATGAAGAAGCGCAAGGCGTCGGCGCCGTAGCGCTCGATCAGCCCCAGCGGATCGACGACATTGCCCTTGGACTTCGACATCTTCTGTCCGTCGGCGGCGCGCACCAGCCCGTGCAGATAGAGCCGGGGCCAGGGGTTCTGCCCGGTCAGATGCCGCCCCATCATCATCATCCGCGCATCCCAGAAGAACAGGATGTCGAAGCCCGAGATGAGCAGGTCGTTGGGGTAGTGCTTTTTGACCAGCTCGGTCTTGTCCGGCCAGCCGAGCGTCGCGAAGGGCCACAGCGCGCTGGAGAACCAGGTGTCGAGGACGTCGGGGTCCCGGAAGAGATTTATTCGGTGCGGTTCGTCAGGAGATTGAACTTCGTTGAAAACAATGTCTGCCTGCTCTTGCTCCCAAATAACAATCTGACTGGACGCAACGTTCTTGTTGAAAGCTTCACTGTAGAACGCGCTTGCTTGCTCACGTATCTCCTGATCCGATGAGCCGATGAACGGAGTACCGCTTGCTTGCGGTCCACGTGCAGCATCCTTGCCCGTGTACATTGTCATGCCAAGAGGCCCGCCGCCTTCGGGCCGCGGGGTCGGACCATAACACGCCGGAATCCGGTGCCCCCACCACAGCTGGCGGCTGACGCACCAGGGCTGGATGTTCTCCATCCAGTTGAAGAAGGTCTTCTCCCACGACTTGGGGACGATCTCGACCTCGCCGCTCCTGACGGCCGCGATCGGTGCCCTGGCGAGCTCGGCGGCGTCGACATACCATTGGTCGGTCAGCCAGGGCTCGATCACCACGCCGCCGCGGTCGCCGAAGGGGGTGGCGATGGTGCGGGGTTCGGAATCGAGTTCCTCCTCCTCGCCATCCTTGGTCTTGACCACATGCGGGATGAGGAAGCCCTGCTCCTTCATCCGTTCGACCACCAGCTCACGCGCGCCGTTCACGCCGTCGCGCCGGAAGCGGTGCAGGCCGAGGAACTCCTGCGGCACCAGGCCATCCGCGGTCTGGCAGACATCGGCCTCGCCATCGAGCATGTTGAGCATGTCGCCCGCGGCGATCCCGGCGCGCTTGCCGACTTCGAAATCGTTGAAATCGTGGCCCGGGGTGATCTTCACCGCGCCGCTGCCCAGTTCGGGGTCGGCATGTTCGTCGGCGACGATCGGAACGCGGCGGCCGGTGATCGGCAGGACGACATATTTGCCGACCACGCTGGCATAGCGGGTGTCGTCGGGATGCACCGCGACCGCCATATCGGCGAGCATGGTTTCGGGCCGGGTGGTGGCGACGACGATATGATCCGCACCGCTATCGAGCGTGACCCCGTCGGCGAGCGGATAACGGAAGTGCCAGAACTGGCCCTTCACATCCTGCGTCTCGACCTCGAGATCGGAAATCGCGGTCTTGAGCTTGGGGTCCCAATTGACCAGCCGCTTGTCGCGGTAGATCAGCCCGTCCTTGTGCAGATCGACGAAGGTCTTGAGCACGGCTTTCGAGAAATGCTCGTCCATGGTGAACTGCTCTCTGGACCAGTCCATCGAACAGCCCAGCCGGCGCAGCTGGCGGGTGATCTGGCCGCCGCTCTCGTGCTTCCACTCCCACACCTTGGCGATGAAGTCCTCGCGGCTGTAATTGCTGCGCTTGTCCTGCGCCGCCTCGAGCTGGCGCTCGACCACCATCTGGGTGGCGATCCCGGCGTGGTCGGTGCCGACCACCCACAGCGCATCCTTGCCGCGCAGCCGCTCGTAGCGGATCATGATATCCTGCAGCGTATTGTCGAGCGCGTGGCCGATATGCAGACTGCCGGTGACGTTGGGCGGCGGATTGACGATGGTGTAGGCTTGCGCGCCGGGGCGGGCCGGGCGGAACAGCCCGTTCTCCTCCCAGTGGGAATACCAGCGCGCCTCGATATCGGCGGGGTCGAAAGTCGTCGGAAGATCGGTGCTCATCTTCGCGCCTTTGCCAGCGGGCCTGCCCCTAGGCAACAACGGCGGCACCGACTGCCCGCAACAAACCATCCCCGCGAGCAACCTATGCAAGCAGAGTGCGCCTTGTGGCGGGCGCGATTTCAACGCATAGGCACCCGCCTATGAGCAGCGAAGCCGGATTCACGATCTCCGATGAAGGAGAAGGGCGCGGCACGCTGGCGCTGTCGGGTCCCTGGCTGGTGTCTTCGATCGGGGCGATGGAACGCGATCTCGCCCGCATCGAGGGGCCGGTGGCGCGGATCGATCTGAGCGAGGTCAGCGAGATCGACACTGTGGGCGCCTGGGTCGCCTGCGACCTCGCCGAACGGCTCGAGGCCGAAGTGGTCGGCGCCAGCGACCGCGCCACCCGCTTGATGGAAGCGGTCTGCGATCTGGGCGGCGGGACGAAGCTGGCCGCGCCGCGCGATGCGGTGTGGACGCGCATCGCCGCGAGCACCGGCGACAAGGTCTATGGCGCGCGCGCGGGCATCTACGGGGTGCTCGGATTTCTCGGCGCAATCATGTCCGCTTCGGCGACGCTGATCCGTCACCCCAGGCAATTCCGCGGCAAGGCGCTGGTGCGGCAGATGGAACTGGTCGGCGTCGCTGCGCTGCCCATCGTCGGGCTGATGAGCTTCCTGATCGGCATCGTCATCGCCCAGCAGGGCGCGGTGCAGCTGTCGCAATTCGGCGCCGAGACGCTGACGGTCAATCTGGTCGGCCGGATCACCTTACGCGAACTGGGCGTGCTGATGACCGCGATCATGGTGGCGGGCCGCTCGGGCTCGGCCTTCGCCGCGCAGATCGGCACCATGAAGCTGACCGAGGAAGTCGACGCCATGCGCACCATCGGCATCGCGCCGATGGAGGCGCTGGTGATCCCGCGCATTCTGGCGGCCATTCTGATGATGCCGCTGCTGGGCTTCTACGCTTCGGTCATGGCGATCGTCGGCGGCGCGACCATCTCCAATTTCGCGCTCGGCATTCCCTTCTTCAACTTCCTCGAGCGGATCCAGGACGTGGTGCCGATCTACGATCTGTGGGTCGGGCTGATCAAGGCGCCGGTGTTCGGGCTGATCGTCGGGCTGGCGGGCTGCTATCACGGCATGCAGGTCAAGGGCGATTCCGAACAGGTCGGCCTGCGCACCACGCTCGCGGTGGTCTCGGCGATCTTCGCGGTGATCGTGCTCGACGCCTTCTTCGCGGTGTTCTTCACCAAGCTGGGCTGGGCGTGATGGACGAGGACAGCAAGCCGCTCGGGCGCCACGAGCGCTACCGCGGCGAATATCCCGTGGTGGTCAAGGGACTGGTCAACCGCTTCGGCGACAATGTCGTCCACGAGAACCTCGATCTCGAGGTGCGGCGCGGCGAGATTCTCGGCGTGGTCGGCGGCTCGGGGTCGGGCAAATCGGTGCTGATGCGCTCGATCATCGGGTTGCAACCGCCCAGCGAGGGCGAGGTCGAGGTGTTCGGCCGCTCGCTCACCAATGCCGAGCCCGACGAGGTGCTGGGGGTGCGCGACCGCTGGGGCGTGCTGTTCCAGGGCGGGGCGCTGTTCTCGACGCTGACCGTGGGCGAGAATGTCGAGGTGCCGCTCAAGCAGTTCTATCCCGAGCTGTCGGACAAATTGCGCAAGGAAATCGCCAGCTTCAAGGTGCTGCTCTCGGGGCTGCCCGAGGAGGCGGTCAACCAGTACCCGTCGGAGCTGTCGGGGGGCATGCGCAAGCGCGCCGGCCTGGCGCGGGCGCTGGCGCTCGATCCCGAGCTGCTGTTCCTCGACGAGCCGACCGCCGGGCTCGACCCGATCGGCGCCGCGGCCTTCGACCGGCTGACGCTGGAACTGAAGGAGACGCTGGGGCTGACCGTGTTCCTGATCACCCACGATCTCGACACGCTCCACGCGATCTGCGACCGGGTGGCGGTGCTGGCGGACAAGCGGGTGATCGCGGTCGATACCGTGCCCAATCTGATGGCGCTCGATCACGAATGGATTCAGGAATATTTCAACGGCCCGCGCGGACGCGCGGCGCTCAGCGCGCAGGCGCTCGAGGAATTGCGCAAGCACATGGACATGCCCATCGCCGCGCAAACCCTCAAAGCGTTGGACAATGCGCCGGATAGGAAGGCATAGGCAAGGCAATGGAAACGCGGGCCAATCATGTATGGGTAGGGGCGGTGACGCTGCTGCTGCTGGCTGCGCTGGCGCTGGCCATCGTCTGGATCGCGCGGCTGGGCGAGGGCGACCAGGACGAATACGACATCTTCTTCAAGACCTCGGTGGCGGGTCTCGCCACGGGCTCGCAGGTCTCCTTCGCGGGCGTTCCGGTGGGCCAGGTCAGCCAGATCGTGCTGTGGGAAAAGGACCCCGAATTCGTCCGCGTGCGGATCAAGGTCAAGGACGAGGTGCCGATCCTGGTGGGGACCACCGCGACCATCCAGTCCAGCTTCACCGGGGTCTCGACCATCATGCTCGACGGTGCGCGCAGCGGTCAGCCGCCGATCACCTGCGAGACTACCGCCTGCACCGAAGGCGTGCCGATCATTCCCCCCAAGGCGGGCGGCTTCGGCGAGATCCTCGCCAACGCCCCGCTGCTGCTCGAACGGCTGGCGACGCTGACCGAGCGGCTGACCGGGCTGCTTTCGGACGAGAACCAGGGCGAGATCTCGGGCATTCTCGCGAACACCAATGCGATCTCCGCGGATTTCGCCCGTGCGACCCCGCAGATCGAGCGGACGCTGATGGAGCTGCAGGTGACCTTGCGCGAATCCTCCGAGGCGCTCGACCAGTTCGAGCAGGTGACCGCCACCACCGACCGGCTGATCAACCAGGAAGGCGTCGCGATCTCGGAGCAATTGCGCGAGACGCTCGCCTCCGCCAGCGGCGCGGCGGCGGCGCTCGAGCAGACGCTCGGCGAAGCGCGCCCCGTCACCCGCCAACTGACCGAGAGCACGCTGCCCGCCGCCGAAGCCACGCTTCGCGACCTGCGCGCCACCAGCCAGTCGCTGCGCGATATCACCGAGACGATCCAGGATGAGGGCGCCGGCGCCCTGGTGGGTGGGCCGCCCCTGCCCGATTACGAACCGTGAGACACACCATGATCCGTATCCCCAACCGCGCCAAAATCCTTGCTAGCCTGGCGCCGGCGCTCGCGCTGGCGGGATGCGTCAGCTTCGGGCCCGACGCACCGCCCAGCCTGCTCACGCTGACCTCGACCGCCTCGGCCGCCGCCGGCGTGGGCGCGAGCGGCAACGCGGAAACTGCGCTGGTGCTGAGCGAATTCGAAGCGCCCGCGCGGCTCGACGTCACCCGCGTTCCGGTACAGGTCACCGCGAGCGAGATCGCCTATCTCAAGGAAGCGGTATGGGTCGAGCGGCCGGCGCGGCTGTTCCGCCGCCTGCTGGCCGAGACCATCCGTACGCGCAGCGGGCGGGTGGTGATCGACGGCGACGATCCCGGCGTGCTCGCGAATTCGCGGCTGAGCGGCACCTTGCGCGAATTCGGCTACGACGCGGCGACGGGCTCGGTGGTGATCAGCTTCGACGCGGTCCGCAACGGCGAGGGCACTGCGGTGACCACGCGGCGTTTCGAGGCGGTGGTCCCGGGGGTTCCCGCCGAGGCCGGCCCGGTGGGGGTCGCGCTCAACCAGGCGGCGAATGATGTCGCCGGCCAGGTCGCGGAATGGATCGGCTGAGCCGGAGCGTTACGGTTCTGGGTTGACCCTACTTGCCCCTCCCCCTTGAGGGGGAGGCCGGGTGGGGGTGTACCACGGTCGCTATCCGGCACCGCCGTACCCCCACCCCCGGCCCCTCCCCAAGGGGAGGGGAGATATCATCCGACTCTAGCTTTTCGCGGCGCGGGCGAAGTCCAGCGCCGCGAGAAATTGCTTCGTGCGCAGATCGCGCCTCTCCTGCGCCTCCTCGTCCGCGCCCCATTGTTCGATCTGCCAGTCCTCTTCGAGGTTGGCGGCATTCCACAGCGCCTGCGCATCGGCTTCGGGGTCGAGCACCGACAGGCCGACGCAGAGCGAGGCGGCGAGCGAGGTCAGCGTCTCGAGCGCGGCGAACTCGAAGGGCGTGAATGTGCCGAGCCTGTCGCTCAGTGCGGCCAGCGTCTCGGGCCGCTGCGGGCGGTGGATTACCCCGCTCACGCGTTCGAGCACCACGCCTTCGCGCGCCTCGAATCCAGCGACCAGCGGCTCCCACAATTGCTGCTGGCGGCGCCAGAACGGCTCGTCGGGATCGGCGCGGTAGCACAGCGTATCGGTCTCGGCATAGGCGAGCAGATTGGCGCGCACCGGCGCGGGATCTCGCGCCACCATGTCGATCGCGTAATCCGCCAGATCGCGGTGGACGAAGCGCTTCGGATCGAGCGTCTCGCCCTGATCGCGCCACTCGGCGGCCAGCAGTTCGGCGAGCGCTTGCGTCGGCAGCAGCTGCGGCTGACGGCCCTGCGTTTTGATAGCTCGGCCATCGAGCCGGACGGTCCAGCCCCCGGTCTCCTCGGCGATGCCGACTTCGGAATAGAACCGCTTCATTGGTCGCGGCTCTTCCACCGCTTGGCGAGCGTGTGCGGCAGGAAGAAGAAGCCCGCCGCACCGCCGACCAGCAGCGCGAAGCCCAGCAGCGCCGGTCCCTCGATGCGGTTCTCCTGGATCAGCAGGCCGAACATCACCGCGAAGATGCAGGCTAGCCGCACGAGGTGCAGCGCCATGTAGCGCCCCATTGCCGGATCGCGTGCTGGGCCAGAGTCGGGCGCTGGATCGGGGCCGGGTTCGCGTTCATCCATGCGCTGGCTCCCGCAGCAGCGCCTCGAGCGCCTGCATGTCGCTCGCCACCCCGCTTGCGCCGGTGGCGAGCAGTTCGTCGGGCGCGTGATAGCCCCAGTCGACCCCGATCGCGCGCACCCCGGCAGCGCGCGCCATTTCCATGTCGAAGCTGGTGTCGCCTATCATCACCGCCGACCCCGCGGTTACACCGGCTTCGAACAGCGCCGCCTCGAGCATCGCGGGATGCGGCTTTGAAGGGTGGCGGTCGGCAGTCTGGAGCGTGACGAAGAGTTCGGAAATCTCGTGCCCAGCGAGGCAGGAGGTGAGCCCGCGGTCGCTCTTGCCGGTGGCGACGCCCAGCAGCCAACCGGCCGCGTGCAGCCGGTGGAGCAATTCGCGCATGCCCTCGAACAGCGGCTCGCTCAATCGCCCCTCGGTGCGCGCGTCGAAAAAAGCGCTCTTGTAGCCGCTGACGATCGCGGTGCGCTGGGTTTCGCTGGCTTCGGGGGCGAGCCGGACCAGCGCCTGCGGCAGGCTCAGCCCGACGATCCGGCGCACCTGCGCGCGCGGCGGGCAGGGCAGGTCGGCCCCGGCGAAGGCGGTTTCCATCGCCTCGCAGATCGAGGCCTGGCCATCGACCAGCGTCCCGTCGCAATCGAACACCGCGAGCCGCACGCTCATGCGCCGATGGCCTGCATCTGCGCGGCGATCGCGGGCCTTCCGGCTGCGGCCTGGCCCGCGGCGATCCGCGCGCGTTCGGCCAAGCTCTTCTTCTGCGAGAGCTTGAGGGTGGGACGCCACGCCTGCACACCCAGTTCGAAGCCCACGATGGCGCCGAACAGGCCGCGCCAGGTCCCTTCGCTCGATTCGCCGGCCCGCCACGGTTCGCCTTCGATCCGCGCTTCGTGCCGGACGATGGCGGCGTGGAGAAACTCCTCCAGTTCCTCGTCCGTCAGCCGGCGAATGCGCCCTTCCATCTCGAGCGCGACGTAGTCCCAAGTCGGCACCGTATCGCGGTTGTCGTACCAGCGCGGCGAGACATAGGCGTCCGGCCCATTGACCGTGACCAGCGCGGTCGCTCCCTCGAGGTGCCCGCTCAGCGCATTGCCGCGCGCCAGATGGAACCGCACCTGGCCCGTGCCCGTCGAGAGCAGCGGAGTATGCGCCACGCGCGGTCCGTCGGGCGTGGTCAGGAAGACCATGCCGAAGCCGATCTGCTCGATCAGCGTCTCGAGCAGCTGGCGGTCCTCGGAACGGAACAGCGGGTTGGGGTGCATCAGGGCCTGCCCTTCGGCTTGCTCCGCGCCTTGCCCGGTCCTTTTCCCGCGCCTTTGACGGGGCCCTTCGCCGGACCCTTGCTTCCGGGCCCCTTGCTTCCTGGACCCTTGGCCTCGGTGGTGTCGCGGCGTCCGCGGCGTTCGCCGCGGCGGTCCTTGCGGATCGACTTGGCGTGCTGGCGTGCGGCCTGCTTCTTCTCTTCGCGCGATTTGGGCGGGGGTTCGTCGCGCAGCGGCTCGGCATTAGTGAGCGTGAGGTCGAAGCCCATCTGCTCCATCGTCGCGGCGAAATGCTCGGGCAGCTCGGCCACCGCGTCGATCTTGCCGCCGCCGGGCGAGCCGATCACCAGCCGCCGCGCATGGAGGTGCATCTTGCGGCTGATGCTGCCGGTGAGGAAGGCGTCCTGCCCGCCGTATTTGCCGTCGCCGACGATCGGATTGCCCATCGCCGCGCAATGGACGCGCAGCTGGTGGGTGCGCCCGGTGAGCGGTTCGAGTTCGAGCCATGACGCCCGGCGCCCGGCGGTCTCGACGACGCGGTAGCGGGTCTTGGCGATCTGGCCGTTTTCCTCGTCGACATGCATCTTCTCGCCGCCGGTGCCCGGCTGCTTGGCGAGCGGCGCCTCGATCGTGCCCTCGCGGACATCGGGGACGCCGACCACCAGCGCCCAATAGACTTTCCGCGCGCTGCGCCCGGAGAAACGGCGCGAGAAATGCGCCGCGCTGCCCGGGGTGCGCGCGATCAGCAGCACGCCGCTGGTGTCCTTGTCGAGCCGGTGGACCAGCCGCGGGCGCGGGCCGTCGCCTTCGACGAAAGCATCGAGCAGCCCGTCGACATGGCGGGTGGTTTTGGTTCCGCCCTGGGTGGCGAGGCCGGGCGGCTTGTTGAGCACGATCGCGGATTCGTCCTGCATGATGACCATGCTTTCGGCCTGCTCGATGTCCTCGACGCTCAGTTCGGGCTTCTCGCGCGGCTTGCGGGTCTCGCTTTCGCCGCCCGGCGGAACGCGCAATTGCTGTCCGGTTTCGAGCCGGTCGTCGGGCTTGGCCCGCTTGCCGTCGACGCGGATCTGGCCGGTGCGCGCCCAGCGGCTGACGGTGGCGAAGCCGATCTGCGGGAGGTGGCGCTTGAACCAGCGGTCGAGCCGGATCCCGGCATCGTCGGGGCCGACGGTGAACTGGCGGACTTCGAGCTGGGGGGCATCGGGAGTGGTCATGCGACGAGCCTCGTCAAGGTGAGGCCGAAGAACAGGCCGGTGACCCCCAGCGCGATGGAGAGAAAGGCGTAGAGTGCGGCGATGGTGAACTGGCCGCGTTCGACCAGCATCACCAGTTCGAGGCTGAAGGCGCTGAAGGTTGTGAAGCCGCCGAGCAGGCCGACGCCGAGCAGCAGCCGCAATTGATCGCCGCCTTCCCCCGACCGCGCCAGCCAGCCGAACAGCAGCCCGATCAACAGGCTGCCCGCTGCGTTGACCGCCAGCGTCGCCCAGGGGAAGACCGACATGGCGGGCGCGCCGAGCCAGCCGGTCATCGCACGGCCCGCCTGATAGCGGAGCGCGGCACCGAAGGCGCCGCCGATGGCGACGTTGACAGTGGCAGCGAAGGGGGAGAGGGTGGACATGGCTGCTGCCTTAGCCGCGCATGGTGCATGTGAAAAGCCGCAGCGGCGCGTTGGGCGGCGGCTGCCAGGACGGGTCGCAACCGCCGATGCACGGGTGCTTGCATTCCGAGAGGCGCGGGTTTATGTGGCCAGCGTTATTGCCGGTCCGGAACGGATTCGGCGCAGTCGCCGTTGATTCGGCGAGACGGTCTTCCCGACCCGGTTTTCAAGGAGGCATACCCCGCCGCGGCGGGCTCTGGCCCGCTTAGCAAGGTGTTTGAATTTATGCAGATCATGGTTCGCGATAACAATGTCGATCAAGCCTTGCGCGCGCTCAAGAAGAAGCTGCAGCGCGAAGGCGTCTATCGCGAAATGAAGCTGCGTCGCCATTACGAGAAGCCCAGCGAGAAGCGCGCCCGCGAAAAGGCTGCCGCCGTGCGCCGCGCGCGCAAGATGGATCGCAAGCGGATGGAACGCGACGGCTGAAAATGATCCGGTGCGCCAGGCGCCGGACTTGAAGCATTTGCCAAGCTAAGCCATGAGGGCGCGGATCGCTATCCGCGCCCTTTGGCATTCTTGGGGCATTCTTGGCGCATTCCTGTTTTCCTCTCGTTTTTCCGGGACACATCATGACCGAAGTCACCCGCGTACCGTTGCAGCCCATCGCCGAGGGTTCGCTCACCAAGCTGTGGATCGGCATCGTTCTTGCGGTGCTGGCGGCGGCCGCGCTGGCCTGGTACGCCGCGCCCAGGGGTGTCGATGTCGAGACCATGACTGCGGGCAGCGGGCCGACCCCTGCCGCCACCGACGTCGTGTTCGTGCGCTACACGGGCACGCTGGAAGACGGCTCGGTGTTCGACCAGTCGCAGGATATCCCGCTGCCGATCGAGGGCATCTTCCCCGAAGGCAATCCGCTCCCGCTCGACCGCATGGTCCCCGGCTTCGCCGAAGGCGCGCAGCAGATGCAGAAGGGCGGCACCTACCGCATCACGATCCCCGCCAGCCAGGGCTACGGCGCCGAAGGGCGGACCGATCCGCAGGGCAATGTCGTGATCCCGCCCAACGAGGATCTGACCTTCGAGGTCGAACTGGTCGATTTCATGAGCATGGAGGATTTTGAGCGCCGGCTGGCGACGCTGCAGCAGGCGCTGCAGATGGGCGGGCAGATGGGCGGGCCCGGCGGCATGGGGGGCGACCCTTCGGCTCCTCAGGGTCAGGTGGTCCCGCAGGACGGCGCGCAGCCCGCGCCCGCGCCCGCGCCGATCCAGTAAGAGGGCGCACCGATGTCCGTCGATAAAGCTACCGTCACAAAGATCGCCTCGCTCGCGCGCATCCGCATGAGCGATGGCGAACTCGAGCGCATGGCTCCCGAGCTGAGCCAGATCCTCGACTGGGTCGAGCAGCTCGGCGAGGTCGATACCTCCGGGGTCGAGCCGATGACCGCGGTCATCCCCAACAGCCTGCGGCTGCGCGACGATGTCGTCGACGCCGATCCGCTCACCGGCGGCGGGCGGCGCGAGGACATCCTCGCCAATGCCCCGGCGGCCGAACACGGCTTCTTCGGCGTACCCAAGGTGATCGAATGACGATCGCCCGATCGTCATTCGATCGTCCCCGTGCAGGCGGGGATCTCCATCAATCTGGCGGAGCGCCGGTGGCCCGAGGTCCCCGCCTTCGCGGGGACGCACAATCATGACCGACCTGACCCAGCTTGGCATCAAGCCGCTTCGTGACGGAGTGGCCTCCGGCGAATTCACCGCGCGCGAGGTCGCCGAGGCGTTCAATGCCGCGGTCGCCGGCGCCGAGGCGCTCAACGCCTTCATCGTCACTACCCCTGAGCACGCGCTGGGCGCGGCGGACCGGGTCGATTCCGACCGCGCCGCGGGCAAGCCGCTTGGGCCGATGGCGGGCGTGCCGATCGGGATGAAGGACCTGTTCTGCACCCACGGCGTCCAGACCACCGCCGCCAGCCACATCCTCGAAGGCTTCGTGCCGCGCTACGAGAGCACCGTCAGCCAGAAGCTGTGGGATGCGGGCGCGGGCATGCTGGGCAAGCTCAACCTCGACCAGTTCGCGATGGGTTCGTCCAACGAGACCAGCCATTTCGGCAATGTTTCCTCGCCCTGGCGCCGCGAGGGCACCAATGCACCGATGAGCCCGGGCGGCTCCTCGGGCGGCTCCTCCGCCGCGGTCGCGGCGCGGATCGCACCCGCCGCCACCGGGACCGACACCGGCGGTTCGATCCGCCAGCCCGCCGCCTTCACCGGCATCTGCGGCATCAAGCCGACCTATGGCCGCTGCTCGCGCTGGGGTGTGGTCGCCTTCGCCAGCAGCCTCGACCAGGCCGGGCCGATGGCGCGCTCGGTCGAGGATTGCGCGATCATGCTGGGCGCGATGGCGGGGTTCGATCCCAAGGACGCCACCAGCCTCAAGATGGACGTGCCCGACTGGGCCGCCGGGCTCGACGCGGATCTAGCGGGCAAGACCATAGGCATTCCCAAGGAATACCGGATGGAAGGCACCGACGCGGCAATCCTCGAGAGCTGGGAGCGCGGCAAGCAATGGCTGCGCGATGCCGGCGCCAAGATCGTCGACGTCTCGCTGCCGCACACGAAATACGCGCTGCCGGCCTATTACATCATCGCGCCCGCCGAAGCCTCGTCCAACCTCGCGCGCTACGACGGGGTGCGCTACGGCTTGCGCGACCTTCCCGAGGGCGCGGGCCTGCAGGACATGTATGCCGAGACCCGCGAGGCGGGCTTCGGCGACGAGGTCAAGCGGCGCATTCTGATCGGCACCTATGTGCTCAGCGCGGGCTTCTACGACGCCTATTACACGCAGGCGCAGAAGGTCCGCACGCTGGTGGCGCGCGATTTCGAGCAGGCCTTCGCGCAATGCGACCTGATCCTCGCGCCGACCACGCCGACCGCCAGCTTCCCGCTCGGTGACAAGAGCGACGATCCGCTGGCGATGTATCTCAACGACGTCTTCGCGGTCCCCGCCAGCCTCGCCGGCCTGCCTGCGATGAGCGTCCCCGCGATGCAGAATTCCGACGGGTTGCCGCTCGGGCTGCAGCTGGTCGGCAAGCCCTTCGACGAGCAGGGCGTGCTCAATGCCGGTCTCGCGATCGAGCAGCGCGCGGGATTCACCGCGCAGCCGGAGAAGTGGTGGTGCTGAGCTTCGGCCCCATCGAATGGATCGCCTCGATCGCGGTAGCGATCACGATGTTCGTCGTCCCGGTATGGGTCGCGAGCCGCGGCAAGACCGGCGAAGCGCGCTTCGACAAGGACGGCCAGGTAATCGACGATGAGTAACTACCGGATCCAGGGCAGCGGCTTTTCAGCCAAGCCGGAGAAGCGGTGGTGAGTGGCGCATGGGCCAGTGTTCTTGTGCTTGATGCCACAGCATCGCTGAGAATATTTGGCCCTGAACGTCATCCCAGCGAAAGCTGGGATCTCGGGCCATCTGGGCCGACGATATTGAGAGCGATCCCAGCTTTCGCTGGGATGACGGGATTGAGACTATGACCAACTACCGCATCCACGGCGCCACGGGCGAATGGGAGGTCGTGATCGGCCTCGAGGTCCATGCGCAGATCACCTCCAACGCCAAGCTGTTCTCGGGCGCCAGCACCGCTTTCGGGGCCGAGCCCAATACGCAGGTCAGCCTCGTCGATGCAGCGATGCCAGGGATGCTGCCGGTGCCCAATGCCGAATGCGTCCGCCAGGCGGTGCGCACCGGCATGGCGATCGAGGCGCAGATCAACAAATGGAGCCGGTTCGACCGCAAGAACTACTTCTACGCCGATCTGCCGCAGGGCTATCAGATCAGCCAGCTCTACCACCCGATCGTGGGCGAGGGTTCGCTGACGATCGATGCCGACGAGAAGGCGGGTATTCCGCAAGACAAGGTCATCGGCATCGAGCGGATCCATATCGAGCAGGATGCGGGCAAGTTGATGCACGACCAGCATCCCACCATGTCCTATGTCGATCTCAACCGCGTGGGCGTGGCGCTGATGGAGATCGTCAGCCGCCCCGACATGACCTCGCCCGCCGAGGCCGGCGCCTATGTCCGCAAGCTGCGCGCCATCCTGCGCTATGTCGGTTCCTGCGACGGGAACATGGAAGAAGGCTCGATGCGCGCCGACGTCAACGTCTCGGTGCGCAAGGTCGGCGATCCCGAGCTGGGCACAAGAACCGAGACCAAGAACGTCAATTCGGTGCGCTTCGTCATGGCGGTGATCGAGCAGGAAGCGCGCCGCCAGGTTGATCTGATCGAGGATGGCGGCACGGTGGTTCAGGAAACCCGGCTCTACGATCCCGACCGCAACGAGACCCGCTCGATGCGCAGCAAGGAAGACGCGCACGACTATCGCTACTTCCCCGATCCCGACCTGCTGCCGCTGGAGCTGGAGGAGGATTTCCTCGCCGAGTGCCGCGCCAGCCTGCCCGAACTGCCCGACGCCAAGCGCCGCCGCTACACCGAGGTGCTGGGGCTCACCCCCTATAATGCGCGCGAACTGACCGCCGACGTCGAGACCTTCGCGCGCTACGAGACGCTGCTCGCCGAGACCGCGCGGCGCGCCGGCAAGAGCGAGCCCGAGGTCGCCACCCAGGTCGCCAACTGGGCGCTCTCGGTCGCGCCGGGCGTCCTCAAGTCGCTGGGCGAGGAAGCCGATCCCGCGTTTGCCACCGCGCAGGCGCAGGCCGCGATCCTCGAATTGCAGGCCGCAGGGGAAATCAGCGGCGGGCAGGCCAAGGAGATCTACGAGATCGTGCTTCGGACCGGCCGCGAACCCGGCGAGATTGCCGAAACCGAGGGTCTCAAGCAGGTCAGCGATACCGGAGCGATCGAGGCGGCGATCGACGAGATCATTGCGGCGAATGGCGACAAGGTCGAACAATACCGCGGCGGCAAGGACAAGCTGTTCGGCTTCTTCGTCGGCCAGACAATGAAGGCGATGCAGGGCAGGGCCAATCCGGCGGTGGTCAACGACCTGCTCAAGGCCAAGTTGGGGTGAACTGGCGGCAGGCGGTTGCGGGAATTGCCGTTCTCGCGTCCGCCTGCACATCCGTTCCGCCGCCGGGCCCTGCGGTCACGCTCGAAATCGCAGGCGCGCCGCTGAGCGCCGAGGAAACAGGGCAGGCGTTCTTGTACCGGGTGCCCGGACCCGACGATCCCGCGGGCATCGCGGCGCAGACATGGTCGATGCTGGGCCGCGAGGATCGCGCGGCGATGACCGGCGATTCCGAATATCTGCCGCAACCCTGCACTCCCGCACCCGACACGCCCAAAGGCCGTCAAAGCGTCATCGCGGAAATCGCGGCGCAGGCGGCGACGAGCAGGATCGTGATCGTCAACGAAAGCCACACGGTCACCCGTCACCGGGACACCGTGCGGCAGTTGCTCGGCGCGCTGAGGCCGCTTGGCTTTTCGGTCTATGCCGCAGAGACCTTCTCGAACGCCGAGGACGAAGCGGACCCCGTTGCGCAGCATTCCGTTCTTGCCTGGCCGCATCTGCTCGACGGTTACTACAGCCGCGAACCGGTGTTCGGCAGCACCGTCCGCGAGGCCAAGCGGCTTGGCTACCGGCTGGTTGCCTACGAGCAAACGCCGTCGCAGTCCGCACCCGAGGGCGCCGACCGGGCGACGAGTATCGCAGCGCGCGAAACTGCGCAGGCGGCAAATCTCGCTGCGATCCTCGCCGGCATGGCGCCAGAGGAGAAGCTGCTGGTCCATGTCGGCTATTCGCACGCCGCGGAAACCCCTCTCGGGCAGCACGGCGATCTGTGGATGGCCGCGCGGCTCAAGACGGCGACCGGCGTCGATCCGCTTACGGTATCGCAGACCCTGTGTTCGAGCGAAGGCGGGGAGCCGTTCCTGGCCCTCCTTCCGGAGGACCGGCCCGCCGGAATGGTCGATATCGTTCTGTCGCAGCCGGTGACAAGGTTCCGGGACGGTCGTCCCCTATGGCGCCGCGAGGCGGGTGCCATTGCCGTTCCGATCCCGGACGAATTGCGGCGCACTAACCAGCCGCTGATCGTCGAAGCCTTCGTGGCGGGCGAGCCGTTCGACGCCGTGCCGATGGACCGCGTCTATCTCGAGCCCGGCGAAGATATTCCGCTCATGCTTCCCCCCGGAAGCTACCGGTTGCGAGCCGTAGTGCCGGCGACCGGCTGAGATGCGGCGGGAGGGCGGAGCGCTCCCGTCAGTAGGGCTTTTCACAAGTGCTTGAACGCGCTTGCCAAGCGTCCTAGCGCAAGCGCGAGGCGCGCCGGGGAGCGTGCCGGGGAAAGGATCCTTCGTATCATGCTGAAATCCGCTCTGACCGCCACGCTGCTAGCCGGGGTCGCCGCAACCGCCCTGTCGCCGACCGCGCCGCTTGCCGCCAAGGAGGGCATGTTCACGCCCGACCAGTTGCCCGAGATCGCTGCAGATCTGCGCGATACGGGTCTGGAAATCTCGCCCGAGGCGCTGTCCGATCTGACCGGTTTCCCGATGGGCGCGATCGTTTCGCTGGGTGGGTGTTCGGCCAGCTTCGTCTCGCCCGCGGGGCTGGTGGTCACCAACCATCACTGCGCGCGCGGATCGGTGCAGTACAATTCCACCGCCGAGAACAACTATCTCGAGAACGGCTTTCTCGCCAAGGCCAAGCGCGACGAGCTTCAGGCGGCCCCGGGTTCGCGCATCTACGTGACCGTGGCCGAGAGCGACGTCACCGAGCGGATGCGCGCCGGGACCGAGCGGCTCGCGCCCAACGCCCGCTACGACACGATCGAGCAGCGCATGAAGGACATCGTCGCCGAGTGCGAGCAGGATGCCGGCCATCGCTGCCTCGTGGCCAGCTTCTACGGCGGCGACCAGTACAAGCTGATCAAGCGGCTCGAGGTGCGCGACGTCCGGCTGGTCTATGCGCCCGCGGATTCGATCGGCAAATACGGCGGCGACGTCGACAATTGGATGTGGCCGCGCCACACCGGCGATTTCGCCTTCTACCGCGCCTATGTCGCCCCCGACGGTTCGGCGGCGGATTATTCCACCGCCAACGTGCCCTTCGAGCCCGAGCATCACCTCAAGGTCAGCCGCGCGGGTCTCGAGGATGGCGATTTCGTGATGGCGGCGGGTTACCCCGGCTCGACCTCGCGCTACGCCACCCTCACCGAAGTGGAGAACACCTTCGGCTGGCAGTACCCGACCTTCGTGGGCCTGCTCAACGAATGGATCGACACGATCGAGGAGACCGCCCCCGCCGGATCCGATGCGCGGGTGAAATACGAAGCGCGGCTGGCGGGGCTCAACAATTACGAGAAGAACCTGCGCGGCCAGATCGAGGGCGCGCGGCGGGTGGGTCTGGTCGACCGCCGCCGGGCTCGCGAAACCTCGCTGGCGGACTGGATCGGCGCCGACCGCTCGCGCGCCGAATACGCCAGCGCGACGCGCGATCTGCAAGCGCTGAGCGCAGAGGAAGCCGCGGCGACGCGGCAGAACTTCTGGTACAATTACGCCACCAATTCGCAGATGCTGTCGACCGCCGAGCGGCTCTACCGGCTCGCGAAGGAACGCCAGAAGCCCGATGCCGAGCGTGACCCGGGCTTTCAGCAACGCGACATGACCTTCTTCCGCCAGGGCCTCGAGGCGCTCGACCGGCGCTACGACGCCTCGGTGGACAAGGCCGAATGGCTGCTGTTCCTGGACAAATATCTCGATCAGCCCGCCGCCTCGCGGGTGCCGGCGCTCGACCGGGCGCTGGGACTGTCCGGCACCGTCGATCATGCGGCGCTCGAGCGGCGGCTGGACGGCTATTACGCGCAGACCGATCTCGACGAGGCACAGCAGCGGCTGGCGCTGATGGAGGCCACGCCGGCGCAGCTCGAGGCGAGCGGCGATCCCTTCATGCAGCTCGCGGTGGCGCTGTACGATTACGAGCGGCAGCTCGAGACGCAGGGCGAGGAGCGGGCGGGCCGCATGCTGGCGGTGCGACCGACCTATATGGAAGCGATCACCGACTGGCAGCGCTCGCAGGGCGTGACCACCTATCCCGATGCCAACAGCACGCTGCGGGTCACCTATGGCAAGGTGCTGGGCGGGGTGCCGCGCGACGGCATGGCCTATCTGCCCTTCACCACGCTCGAGGGGATCACCGAGAAGGACACCGGCGTGGAGCCGTTCAACGCGCCCGCAAAGCAGCTCGAAGCGATCCGCAAGCGCGATTACGGACCCTATGCGCTCGACGCGATCGGTTCGGTGCCGGTGAACTTCCTCTCCGATCTCGATTCCACCGGCGGCAATTCGGGTTCGGCCACGCTCAATTCGCGCGCCGAGCTGGTCGGGCTGCTGTTCGACGGGACCTTCGAGAGCGTCAATTCGGACTGGGATTTCGACCCGCGCACCACGCGCACGATCCATGTCGACACGCGCTACATGCTGTGGGTGATGGACAAGGTCGATGGCGCCGATGCGCTGATCCGCGAGATGGACATCGTCGAATAGGCGCCTAAAATCAGCGGACATGAAAAAGGGGCGCCGGAGTGATCCTCCGGCGCCCCTTCTATTTTACCGAACTGGCGGGCTTAGCCCTGGCGTTCGCCGGTCAGCGCCATGTCGCCGAAGGCGCCGGCGTTGACCTTGCCGGTCAGCTGGTCGCCGTTGACGTCGGCGGTGCAGTCGAGCGTCATCGGCATGGGAACGGTCATGTCCATCTTCCACTTGAGCGTGTCGCCCTCGATGGTGCCGTCCTTGACGTCCATCGAGCCCATGCCGCCGGCCATCGAGCCGGTGAAGGTCTTGCCATCATCGCCCGGGACCACGGTGAAGGTGCCCTTCTGGTCGCCCATCGGGCTCTTGACTACGGTGTCGTACGTACCGGCTACGGACATATATGCTCTCCTGTCGGGCGGTCCGGCGCTGCGGGCCGCGGTTTGAAACTCAGTGCGACATCGACGTCGCTTACATCGATGTCAATACGAGGACGCTACTCTTCGAGGCTGATGAGTTCGACTTCGAGATCGAGCGCCTCGAGCTGCGGACGAACCACGCTGGCATCGCCGACCACGACATAGACGATGTCGTCCTCGACGAAATTGGCCCGCGCGATCTCGTCGAGCTCGGCGGCGGTGAGATTGCGATAGGTCTCGGCGAGATCCTCGTAGTAATCGTCGTCGCGATTGTAGCGCACGATCGTCACCAGCCCGCTCAGCACGTCGCCGGCGGTTTCGAACTGGCCGGGAAGCTCGCGCATGTTGCTGTTGATGATCCGCTCGAGCTCGTTGGGTTGGACCCCGCGGGTGGCGACGAATTCGTCGATCTCGTGCTGGACCTCGGCGATGGAATCTGCGGTCCGGTCGGCCTGGACCGGCGCGCGCACCCCGTAGAACACGCGGTCGAGCACGGTGCCGACGCCGCCGCCCGCGCCATAGGACCAGCCCTTGGTCTCGCGCAGGTTCATGTTGATCCGCGAGAGGAAGCCGCCGCTCAGCGCTTCGTTGGAGGCGCTGAGCCGGGTGAGGTCGTCGGTCCCGCCGCGCGCGTCGAGCACCAGTCCGCCATAGATCACCGACTGCGGAGAATTGGGCCGGTCGAGCAGGACGATCCGCTGGCGCGGTTCGGGGATCGGGGCATCGTAGCGGCGCTCGGGAGCGGCGCCCGCCGGAGCCCGCCAGTCGCCGAAGCTGGCTTCGAGCAGCCTTGTGGCCTCGGCCAGCGTCGTGTCGCCGACGACATAGATGCGCGCGTTGTCGGGGCGCAGCCAGCGGTCGTGGAAGCCCTGCAGATCGGCCTCGGTGATCGCCTGCAGCCGCTCGGGGGTGCCGAGGCCCGACGAGGGCAGACCGTAGGGATGATCGCCATAGAGCGTGCGCCGCAGCGCCCGGTCGGCGAGCTGGTTGGGCTCCTTGAGCTCGGCGGTGAGCGCGTTGAGCAGTTGCGCGCGGCTGCGCTCGATATCGCCGGTGCGGAAGCCGGGCTGGCGAATGAACTCGGCCAGCAGCTCGAGCGAGGGTGCGAGATTGGGCGAGAGGCCGTCTAGCGAGAAGCTCGTCCAGTCGGCGTCGAAGCCGGCCGAGATATTGGCAGCCAGACGTTCCTGCGCGATGGCGAATTCGGTCGAGTTGAGCCGCTCGGTGCCTTCGTCCATCGCCCGCAGCATCAGCCGCTGGGTGCCCAAATCGGCGCGGGTTTCCGCAGCGCGGCCCGCGTCGAATTCGACCATGACCGACACGGTCGGGACCGCATCGCGGCGGGCGAAATAGACTTCCATCCCGTTGGACAGCGTGGCCCGCTCGATCTCGGGGAAGTCGAGATCGGAGAGCGTGCCGATCTCGGGCAGCGTGGCACGATCGGCCTGCGCGAAGACGGCGAGCGCTTCGAGGTCGCAGAACTCGGACTGGCAGTAATTGGCCTGGGTGAGATCGGCGAGGCTGGCGGGGCCCTCGGGATTGGTCACCGCGCCGCCGCGGTTCTCGCCGCCCTCGGTGCGCTCGCCGGGGTTGAACACGAGGTTGAACACCGGGCGCGAGAGCCAGGTGCGGGCGAGCGCGTGGACCTGCTCGGGGGTGGCTGCGGCCATGGCCGCGAGCTCCTTCTCGACCTGGCCGGGATCGCCCATGTACAATTCGCCCGCGGCCAGCTGCGGCGCCTTGCCGCCGAAGCCGCCGACCGATTCCAGCCCGCGGATCACGCCCGCCATGGTGCTGACCTTGGCGCGTTCGAGCTCGTCGGCGGTGGGGCCGGTAGCGAGAAACTCAGCGATCTGCGCATCGAGCTTGGTGGCGACTTCCGCCGGATCGACGCCGAGCTTCACATCGGCCTGGACGATGAAGACGCCGGCATCCTCGAGCGAATAGTTGAAGCTCGAGACCGAGACCGCCACCGGATCGTCGCGCACCAACGCGTTGTCGAGCCGCGAGCTCGACAGGCCGCCGAGCACCGCCGAGGCGAGATTGAGCGGCACCGCCTCGGGCGCGTTCGAGCCGGGCACGGTCCACATCCGGAAAAGCCGGGTGGTCGAGATGTTGTCGGTGGTGACCTTGGTCTTCTCCGCCGGGAGAGTGGGCACGGTCACTTCGGGGTGTTCAACCTCGGGCCCGGGGGGGATGTCGCCGAACCACTGCTGGACTTTGGCGCGAGCAGTGGCGGTGTCGATGTCGCCCGCCAGCACCAGCACCGCATTGTTGGGTCCGTAGTGGTCGCGGAACCAGTTCTGCACATCCGCCATCGAGGCGGCGTTGAGATCGCCCATCGAGCCGATGGTCGAGTGATGATAGCGATGACCCTTGGGGAAGAGGTTCTCGAAGATCTCGTAACGCAGCAGGCCGAAGGGGCTGTTGTCGCCCTGGCGCTTCTCGTTCTGGACGACGCCGCGCTGGTTATCGAGCTTCTCCTGCGTCACGGCGTCGAGCAGATGCCCCATGCGGTCGCTCTCGAGCATCAGGACGCGGTCGAGCGCGCCGGTGGGCACGGTCTGGAAGTAATTGGTGCGATCGGGGCTGGTGGTGCCGTTGACGTCGGTGCCGCCCATCTGCTGGATATATTCGAACCAGTCCGCCGGTGCGTTCTCGGTGCCGTTGAACATCAGATGCTCGAACAGATGCGCGAAGCCGGTCTTGCCTGCGGGTTCGTGCTTGGAGCCGACATCGTACCACACCGATACGCCGACCAGCGGCGCCTTGCGGTCCTCGTGGACGATCACGGTCAGACCGTTGTCGAGCGTGAATTTGTCGAAGGGGAGGTCCACTTCCGCCACCAGTTCGGACAGCGGCGCGGGCTCGAATTGCTCTGCTGCAGGCGTTGCAGCGGCAGTTGCGGGGCGATCCGCAGCAGTGTTGGCAGAAGCGCTGGCAATCGGTTCGTCATAGGCGGTCGAACAGGCGGCGACGCTCAGCGCGATCAGGCTGGTCGAAAGAATGCGTATCATTGCGAATCCCCTTGGAAGTGCTGCACTGGCGTAAATGCTTATTGGCGGTTGGTCACGGTTTTACGGCTGGCGGCATTGGCGAGCACGTCCTCGCGCCAGAAATGGACCGGTTTCAAGCGGTGCTGGACGAACAGCGGGGCCTGATCGGCGTAGTGCTTGCTTCGGGGCCGCGTGGTCGCCGCGCCGAAGGGCTGGATCGAACGCGAGGAGACGCGCTCACCCTGCGCCCATTCGACCCATTGGATGAAGCTGTCGCCATGGCGGACCGACAGCCGTCCGTCGTCGGCGACATCCCAGCTCGTCGAGGCGCGCAGAGTGTCGGACCCGCCGTCGAGCGGAAGATCGACATCGCCCTGCCGCAGTCTCAGCAGGTCGCCCATCGGCGGATCGATCCGCCCGAAATGCTCCTCGAGATGATCGACCGCTTCGCGCAGTTCCTCGCGCAGATCGGGCTCCGGCTTGTTCTGATACTCGGACGACATGAAGTCGCGGATCACCAGCAGCGCCAGCGAATCCGCCGGTCCGATATTGTCGGCGTTGAAGTCCCAGCCGAGTAGCAGGTTTCGCGCGCGGTCGAGTTCGGCATCGTCCGACAGGTCGATGGCCTCGAGCGCATCCCACAGCCGCGCGACGTAGCCCGAGCGCGCGTAGACGGTATCGTATTTGATCGCCGCGAGCCGGTCGCGGTCGATGCGGTCGCTGGCGCTCATCAGCTCCCAAGCACGGCGCGAGCGATTGGTCTGCTTCATCTCGACACCAAGTTCCGGCGCGAAATCCTCCGGCGAAAGATCGCTACCCGCGCCCGCTGCGGTGAAGGGCGTGTTGTTGGCGTTGTAGAGCCAGCCGCTGGCCGGGTTCACATAGCGCGGCAGGCGTTCGTAGGCGACCGGCCCGGTCCAGATCAGCGAGGGATCGTCGCCGGGGAGGATGCCGCGCCAGTTCACGCCCGGCTTCCGATCGGGCAGCGCGGCGTTGTAGACATAGGCGATGTTGCCTTCCTGATCGCCATAGATGAAATTGGTGCTGGGAATGTCCATCCGCGCCAGAATACTCTCGAACTGCTCCAGATTTTCGGCCTTGTTGAGCCGGTAATAGGCGTCGAGCTGGCCAAGATCGTCGATCCCGCCGTAGCGGATCGCGAAGGCGCCGCTGTCGTTGACGATCACCGGACCGTGGACACTGCGATGGACCGTGCGCCGGATCGGCAGTGTGACCGGGCCGATGCGGACGGGCAGGGTGACGGTTTCTTCTTCCAGCTCGAGCCAGCGGTCGCCCAATTTGTAACGCGTGCCGCTGTCGTCGAGGACGAGCTTGTAGACATCGACCATGTCCGGACGGTTGACCGTGTTGGTCCAGCCCAGATTCTCGTTGTGGCCGAGGAAGGGGAAGGGGCTGCCGGGGAAATTGGCCCCGGCATAGTGCCAGCCCTCGCCGCTTTCGACCACCAGTTCGTACCAGGCCACTCCGCCGCGCCAGGGCTGATGGGCGTTGGAGATCAGCATGGTCGGGCCGCCGGACTTCTCTGGCGCGACGGCAAAGGCGTTGGAGCCCGACAGCGCACCGTCGTCGCCCATCGGAAGGGGGTAGGCGCGGGCGGTCGTTTCGGGTTCGTCGTCTGCGCGGATGACGCGCGCGGGTGGGATCCCGTCGTCGGACGCTTCGGCGTCGGGCGTGATCGCCGGGCCGAATTCGGGCCGCAAAGGCTCGTTCGCCACCAGGGGCTCGATGACGTTGTTGAGCCCGAAGAAGAACGGTTGACGCAGCGCGAACCCTGCCGCGATATCCGTTCCGTCGAGTGGAAACAGGTTCGCCAGCTTGATCTCGCCGGGGTGCTCGCGGGCATATTGGTTGAGCCCGCTGGCGTAGGCTTCGAACAGCGCCCGGGTGTCGGCGGGCAGAGCGGGGTAGTGGCGCTCGGCGGTGTCGCGCGCGCCGAGCAGATGGTAGACGTAATCGACCGCCGCGCCGTCCTGTCCGGCGATCGCGCCATAGCGGCCGACGCTCATCGCGGCGACATCCTGCAGGGTGAAGAAATCATCCTCGGCGTGAGCGATGGCGACGCCATAGGCGACATCGGCATCGGTCTCGCCATAGATATGCGGCACGCCGAACTCGTCGCGGACGATCTCGGCGGTGTATTCGCGCATAGGCGGCGACACGCCGTCGCGCTTGGCCCAGAACGGCTCCCACGTCGCCAGCGCGACAAAGGCGAGCAGCACGACAAGAAGCAGGGCGAAGCCCATGCGCGACAGCCATTTGGTCATGAAATTCCTCTCTTGGCGCAAGGGAGTAGCCGCCTCGCGTCCCGGGACAAGCCCGCAAGCGAAGAAAATTTGCGCAGAGCCCCTGTCTCCGCCGGCGAGTACCCCTATGTTCGGGTAGGACACTGCGAGCAGGTGAAGATATTTGGGAAGCGCGACCTTGTGTTGCGAAATGGCAACACTATATACGCTGGGTCATCCATAGAGGGGCTGTTCTATGAATCTGGAAAAATTCACCGACCGCGCAAAGGGTTTCCTGCAGGCCGCGCAGACCGTCGCGATACGCATGAACCACCAGCGGATTTCGCCCGCTCACCTGCTCAAGGCGATGATCGAGGATTCCGAAGGAATGGCCTCGGGGCTCATCGCGCGCGCCGGCGGCAATCCGCGGATGGTGGAGGACGAGGTCGATGCGGCGCTCGCCAAAATTCCCGCGGTATCGGGCAGCGGCGCGCAGGCGACCCCCGGGCTCGACAATGATGCCGTGCGGGTGCTCGACCAAGCCGAACAGGTCGCCGAGAAATCGGGCGATGCTTATGTCACCGTCGAACGGCTGCTGGTGGCGCTGTCGCTCGCCAGCACCACCTCGGCCGGGCAGGCGCTCAAGGCGGCTAACCTCGATCCCGCCAAGCTCGAGGCGGCGATAACCGAACTGCGCGGCGGGCGCCGGGCCACTTCGGCGAGCGCCGAGGAATCCTACGACGCGATGGAGAAGTACGCCCGCGATCTCACCCAGGCGGCGCGCGACGGCAAGCTCGACCCGGTGATCGGCCGCGACGAGGAAATCCGCCGCACCGTCCAGATCCTCGCTCGGCGGACCAAAAACAACCCCGCGCTGATCGGCGAACCCGGCACCGGCAAGACCGCGATCGCGGAGGGGCTCGCGCTGCGGATCGCCAATGGCGATGTGCCCGACAGCCTCAAGGGGCGCACGCTGATGAGCCTCGACATGGGTTCGCTGATCGCGGGCGCGAAATACCGCGGCGAGTTCGAGGAGCGGCTGAAAGCGGTGCTCGACGAGGTCAAGAACGCCGACGGGCAGATCATCCTCTTCATCGACGAGATGCACACGCTGATCGGAGCGGGCGCGAGCGAGGGCTCGATGGATGCCTCCAACCTGCTCAAGCCCGCGCTCAGCCGCGGCGAGCTGCATTGCATCGGCGCGACCACGCTCGACGAATACCAGAAATACGTCGAGAAGGACCCGGCGCTGCAACGCCGCTTCCAGTCGGTTTATATCGACGAGCCCAGCGTCGAGGACACGATCTCGATTCTGCGCGGCATCAAGGACAAATACGAACTGCACCACGGGGTGCGGATCACCGATGGCGCGATCGTCGCGGCGGCGCAGCTCTCCAACCGCTACATCCAGAACCGCTTCCTGCCCGACAAGGCGATCGACCTGATGGACGAGGCCGCGAGCCGGATCCGCATGGAGGTCGAGAGCAAGCCCGAGGAGATTGAAGGGCTCGACCGGCGGATCATCCAGCTCAAGATCGAGGAGCAGGCGCTTCAGAAGGAAAGCGACCGCGCCTCGAAGGACCGGCTCGAAGCCTTACGCAAGGAGCTCTCGGAGCTCGAGCAGCAATCGAGCGAGCTGACCACCCGCTGGCAGAACGAGCGCGACAAGATCCACGCCGAAAGCCGGCTCAAGGAAGACCTCGACGCCGCGCGGCTGGAGCTGGAACAGGCGCAGCGTGCGGGCGATCTCGCCAAGGCTGGTGAATTGTCCTACGGGCGCATCCCCGCGCTGGAAAAGCAGCTCGAGGAAGCCTCGGGCCACACCGAGAACGCGCTGCTGCGCGAGGAAGTGACCGAGGAAGACATCGCCGGCGTGGTGAGCCGCTGGACCGGGATTCCGGTCGACCGGATGCTCGAGGGCGAGCGCGAGAAGCTGCTCCAGATGGAGGAAATCCTCGGCAAGCGGGTGATCGGCCAGCGCCAGGCGATCGATGCGGTGTCCAAGGCCGTGCGGCGCGCGCGTGCGGGCCTGCAGGATCCCAACCGGCCGCTGGGCAGCTTCCTGTTCCTGGGCCCCACGGGCGTGGGCAAGACCGAGCTGACCAAGGCGCTCGCCACCTTCCTGTTCGACGACGACGACGCGATGGTCCGCATCGACATGAGCGAGTTCATGGAGAAACACGCGGTCGCCAGGTTGATCGGCGCGCCTCCGGGCTATGTCGGCTACGAGGAGGGCGGGGTGCTCACCGAGGCGGTGCGGCGCCGCCCCTATCAGGTGGTGCTGTTCGACGAGGTCGAGAAGGCGCATCCCGACGTCTTCAACGTGCTGCTGCAGGTGCTCGACGACGGGCGGCTCACCGACGGGCAGGGCCGGCGGGTCGATTTTTCCAACACGCTCATTATCCTCACCTCGAATCTGGGCAGCCAATATCTCGCCAATATGACCGACGACCAGCAGGTCGCGGATGTCGAGCCGCAGGTGATGGATGTGGTGCGCGGGCATTTCCGCCCCGAATTCCTCAACCGGCTCGACGAGATCATCCTGTTCCACCGGTTGGGGATGGAGGACATGGCGCCGATCGTCGCGATCCAGATCGGCCGGGTGCAGAAGCTGCTCGCCGACCGCAAGATCGTGCTCGAGCTGACCGACGCCGCGCTGCGCTGGCTGGGGCGGGTGGGCTACGATCCGGTCTATGGCGCAAGGCCGCTGAAACGCGCTGTCCAGCGCTATGTTCAGGACCCGCTGGCGGACCGGATTCTCAAGGGCGAGGTGCCCGACGGCGCGACGGTCCGGATCGACGAGGGAGACGGGGAACTGCGGATGGAGATCGTCTGACGCAACGAACGGATGCTCCCGCAACAAAAAACCAGCTTTTTGTTGCAATGTTACAATCGTGTGATTCCAGTCACAGCTGCGTCAAAACTCGCTTTGGCGCTTTGACAAGGCGTTCAGCTTGGCGCAATTAATGCCCCATCGAAGGGGCTGGAATTCTACACCATCAACATCTCGGAACCTGCCGTTGGGGAAACGGCAGGCTCCAAATGATGGAGTGTTGAGGGATGTGGGGGTCGCCAGACCCAGTTGTCGCGACTGGAGTTCTCAATGACAAAATTGCACCAGAATTCACTCAAGGGCCTGGCGGTATCCGCTTCGGTCCTCGCTCTCGTTTCCGCCGCACCCGCTTGGGCGCAGGCCGCGGATGAAATCGAATGTCCCATCGGCCAGGAAGAGGTGAATGGCGAGTGCGTCATTCAGTCCGACACGCCGGACGGTGTTTCGAGCAACGCACCGGGCGCGGATGATGCTGTCGATGTGACGGATACTGGTGCTACCGGCGCGCAGGCGCCAGGCGCGATCGTCGTGACCGGCTCACGCATCAAGCGCGATACCTACTCCAGCATTTCGCCGCTGCAAGTTATCACCACTGAAGCTTCCAACGAGGCGGGGCTGTTCGACCCCTCCCAGATTCTCCAGCGGTCCGAATCCGCTTCCGGTCAGCAGATCGACGCAACCTTCCAGGGTTTCGTGCTCGACAATGGTCCCGGTTCGCAGACCCTGAACCTGCGCGGGCTGGGTGCGAACCGAACGCTGCTTCTCCTCAATGGCCGTCGCCTCGCGCCGGCTGGTGTTGAAGGCGCTCCGACCAATCCCTCAATCAACCTGTTTCCCGGCTCGCTGGTCGATCGCTACGACCTCCTGCTCGACGGTGCATCCTCTGTCTACGGCTCGGACGCTGTGGCCGGCGTCGGCAACATCATCCTGCGCAAGGACTTCGATGGGCTTGAGCTCTATGCTCGTGGCGAGGTCAATCCGCAGGGCGCTGGTGAAGACTACACGGTCAGCGCAGCTTACGGCGTGAATTTCGACCGCGGCTTTATCGGTATCGGCGCGGAATACGATTATCGCGATACCGTTCGCCTGAATGATCGCGGCTTCTTCCGCGGTTGCGACAAGCACTACGAAGTCGACCAAGACGGCAATATTTACACGGTTGGCAAGTACGACAACGCCCTGGTTCTGGACGCATCTGGCGGGGCGATTTCGGTCTCGGAGAATGAGTGCAAGGTCGATGGGATCTCGGGGCGTATCTTCAACCCGTACAACTTCTCGGGCTCGATCTATTTCCAGCCCGATGGCAACGGCAACTTCCCCGGCTATCCAAACTTCCCTTATGCGGATTCGACCAATGCCTTCGGGGATCCGATCGACAGCAATGGGGACGGTATCCGCGATGTCGACTTCCAGGACGTCAACACCAACGGTGCCAATCGCGATCAGGTGTTCCTGAGCGAGCAAAAGCTCTACAACGTGATGGCATACGGCGAATACACTTTCCCGGGCGCCGGCAACATCACGCCGTTCTTCGAGGCCAATTACAGCCGCGCGGAAATCTTCGCCGACAATACCGGCGTTGCGCAGGTCTTCCCCTATGTGCCGTCCGACAATCAGTTCAATCCGTGCAACATCGATACCAACGCCGATGGCAGCCGGATCAATCCGAACGGGGTCGATTGCCGCCAGATCGATAACGCGATCAACAATTTCCCGGTCTACAACCCTCCCGGTGTTCCGGGTAACCCCCGCGGCAACTATGGCTTCAGTCTGCCCGTCAGCCCGATCATCGCGGTACGCGGAGATCGCAACAACACCGACGTCACGCAGGAACTCTATCGCGGTGTCGTTGGTGTTCGCGGCGACCTTCCCTTCCTTGCTCCCAGTTGGACTTTCGAAGTCTCGGGCGTCTATTCGCGTTCGGAAGGTGTCTCGATCCGTTCCGGTATTCGTGAAGACAAGCTTGCCTTCGCGCTGGGTATCGATCCGACCGCTGACTTCAGCGGAAATGGCATCGCCGATAGCGACACCGATGCCGACGGTGATGGAATCCCGGACAATGCCGGCGATGGTATTGCAGACAACTACGATTCCAATCTCGATCTTTTCGCGGGAGATCCGCAGAATATCGGTGCATGTAACGCTGCCGGTCTTGCCAACCCCGACCTGGCCATGCCGGATCTTCTCCAGGGTTGCGTACCGGTGAACCTTTTTGCGCCGAGCCTTCTGACCGGCGCAATCGGGGATTTTGCCACTCAGGCGGAGCGTGACTACGTCTTCGGCGTCCGTCGTTTCGACACGACCTATGAGCAAATCATCGGCAACGCCTTCATCACCGGCGATCTCTTCACGCTTCCGGCCGGTCCTGTCGGGGCGGTGCTCGGCGTCGAGTTCCGCAAAGACAGCATCGACTCCAAGCCGAATGACGTGGCGGCGAACGGCCTGTTCTTCGGCTTCTTCCGCGACCGCGGTGCGGTCGGCAGCAAGGTCACGAAGGAGGCATTCGCCGAAATCGACATTCCCCTCGAGGCCAACAAGCCTTGGGTTCGCGAACTCAGCCTCAACCTTTCCGGTCGCCTCACCGATGACGAGTTCTACGGCACCAATTACACCTATTCGATTAAGGGTGGCTGGCGGCCGATCGATTCGTTGCTGCTGAAGATGAGCTATGGCACCTCGTTCCGCGCGCCGAACCTGCGTGAGAACTTCCTGCTTGGGCAGTCCGGTTTCCTGACTTTGGCCGATCCCTGTGCGGTCCCGGGCGCCGCATATGAACCGCTGAACGGGGGCTATCAGGCAGATCAGGACACCCGCGACCCCAATGTTATCGCGGCCTGTCAGCGTGAAGGACGCGATCCCTTCACGGTAGGCACGAATGGTGCGAGCACGGTGAATACCACCAGTATCGAGGTCGAGACGGCTGGCAGCTTTGATATCGATCCCGAAACCTCGCGGTCAATAACAGCTGGCTTCGCTTTCGAAGAAACCTTCGGCGAAGGTTTCGACGTGTCACTCGGCGCAAGCTACTTCGACATCAAGGTCAAGGATGCCATCATCGAACTGGGATCCCAGTTCATCATCAATGATTGCTTCACCCGAGATGATGGCCAACGCAGTTCGTTCTGCGATCTCCTGTCTTATGGTGTGACACCGACAAGCCGGGGTCTGATTACGGATGTCCAGCCGACCTTCGTCAACCAGGACCAGGAAAGTGTCCGCGGCATCGACTTCAACGCCTTCCTGGGGAAAGAGCTCAATGTCTTTGGCAAATTCGTCGATTTCGGCCTGACGCTCCGTGCGAACCATCTCGTCGAACGCAGTTCTCTGTTTATCTCTGCTCAGGGCGATCGTGTATTCGAAGACGATACGGGTGAGTTCGGTTTTCCGAAGTGGACCGGTAGCGCCCAGTTCACTGCGGACATCGACAAGTTCCGGTTTACCTGGGCAACCCGGTATACTGGTTCCGTCCAGCAAGACGAAGCAGGTCTCGACGAATTCTCGGACGCGTTCGGCTTTGGTCCCGATGGCGAAGAGACCGGCTTCTTCAGCGATACTTGCCTCGGCAATGGTTCGCCGAGTGGCGTAGTGGCAGGTGACGGTCGCTTCTGCCGCGATATCGGCTTTGCCGACGAACAGTTCCTGCACACCGTTTCGCTGCGTTTCCGCGATGATCGCATGACGATCATCGCGGGCGTGGACAACGTGTTCAACACGGCGCCGCCGCTAGTCGATGGCAATGAAGTGCTTTCCATCGCCAACACCGCGATCGGCAACGGCTATGATTACGACGGCCGCGAGTTCTTTGCTTCGGTTCGTTACGACTTCTGAGGCCGTTCATCCGGCATCGACCATGAAAGGGGCGACTTCATGCTTGCATGGGGTCGCCTTTTTCGCTTCAATTCCCCGAGTTCGGAAATCTTGTGAGAGTCGCATTATGAAACTTTTGAAATCAGCCCTTTTGGCGGCTGCTGCAGGCACTCTTGGCCTTGCATTGCCTTCGGCGCCAATTTTGGCGCAATCCGCCGGTCAACCCTCGATCCCCGTCGAGGTCTGGGCGCTTCGTGACGTCATCAACGCGGTTCAGGTGTCGCCCGATGGCAAGCATGTCCTCGTGCACAAGGTCGAAAGCAAGGAAGGCGACTACCTGCTCGAGATCTACAACACCGATGACATGAGCAAGCCGATCAAGCGGCTGAACGCGGATCCGATGGAAATCATCGGGGTCCAGTGGGTCAGCGACAAGTATCTGTTCGGTACCGCATGGCAACAGAACCGCAGTTCGGTCAAAGGTCCCGAAGAGGGGACCTATGATTACAAGGCCTTTTCCTACAATCTGGAAACCAACAAGTTCAAGGATTTGCCAGGCAATTTCGCGCTGGTGAACCTGCTTCCCAAGGAGCCGGACACGATCCTGATCGGATCTGGCAATGCGGTTGCCGATGGCACCGGTGTCGATCCTTTTGCGGCGTTCCGTCCGCGGTCCTACTATCGTTTCAATCTCAATACCGGTGCTCGCTCGCTTGTGTTGAAGGGGAACGAGAAGTTCCCGACGGCGATTTTCGACAATGACGGCAACCCGCGGTTCACCAGCTCGGTCGAGCCGGGTTCAAACGAGCTCGTCACGTATTATCGCGCGCCCGGCGACGGCTCTTGGAAGGAGTTCGGCGAGCGCTACAGCCAGAACGAGCATGAGAACCTCTATCGCGTGCTGGGCGGTTTCATGGGTCCGGTCGGCTTCAAGGCGGACGATCCCAACATTGCCTACATCATCGACAATCGCGGCGAAGACAAAGCGGCACTGTGGGAGTTCAACGTCTCGACCGGCCAGTTCGGCGAGAAGCTCGCCGGCACCAACGCCGCCGACATCATGGGCATCCAGACCCACTCCATTCCAGGCAAGGATACGCTCGTCGCGGCCCGCTACCCATGGGCGAAGATGGAGAGGGTGTGGTTCGACGACGAGGAAAAGGCGCTCTACGAGGCCCTCGAACAGCAGATTCCCAATGCCCATCAGGTGAGCATTTCCAGCCGCTCGCGCGATGGCAATACGATGATCGTGACCAACCGCGGCCCACGCGATCCAGGCTCCTACTGGCTGGTGAAAGACGGCCGCATGGCCAAGCTCGGTAGCCGCAATCCGCTGCTCAAGCCCGAGCAACTCGCGGACGTCGAGTTCATTCGCTACCCCGCGCGCGACGGCAAGATGATCCCCGCTTACGTGACGAAGCCAAATGGCGAAGGGCCGTTTCCGCTGGTTGTTCTGCCTCACGGCGGTCCTCACGTGAACGAGGTCATCACCTATGACGAATGGGGCCAGCTGCTCGCCAACGCCGGCTACATGGTGCTTCAGCCGCAATACCGCATGTCGGTGGGCTGGGGTCAGGATCACTTCGATTCCGCCTATGGACAGCACGGCCTGGCCATGCAGGACGACAAGGACGACGGGGCGCAATATCTCGTCGACCAGGGTCTCGTCGATCCCGACCGGATGGCGATGTTCGGCTGGTCCTACGGCGGCTATGCCGCCCTGGTTGCCGCTTCGCGCGAGCCGAACCTGTACCAGTGCGTCATTGCCGGCGCGGCGGTGGCCGACCCCGAAAAGGTCTACAAGATGCGCAGCAACGCCTATACGCCCAAGGCGATCGACGAGTGGGCCAAGCGCCGCGGCATGATCGGCATCAATCCGATCAACGAGGTATCCAAGGTCAATGTCCCGGTGCTGATGGTCCATGGCGACGTCGATGCGCGGGTGATGTATTTCAATTTCACGGACTACAAGAAGGCGATGGAGCGGGCGGGCAAGACCGATGCCCAGTACCTAACGCTCGAAGGCGCGGACCACTTCTACAACACGCTCATGTACGAGCATCAGGAGGCGTTCTTCACCAAGATGCTCGACTTCCTCGCCAATGATTGCGGGCCCGGCGGGCTCTAGGGTTCAGAGCTTCTGACAAAGAACCCCCGCAGCCCTTGAGGGTTGCGGGGGTTTTCTTTTTTGGAAGGTTCATTGCGGCAGCACACGGAAGACGCTTATTCGATGCGTCGCCCCTTGACCCCGTTCTGCCCCGCGATGCGGATAAAATACGAACCCAGCGCCGCCTTCTTGAACACCACCGCGTCGCCTTCGCGCGGGTCCCGGAGGCGCATGGGTACATTGCTCATCTGCCACTTGCTCCCCTCGGCGATGGTGATCACATAGGTGTCGCCCTGCAATCGCCGGACATCGGTGATAGTGGATTCAAGCATCGAGCTGTCGTCCTCGTCATCGCTGCTTCCGAAAATGCCTGATTTGGGCATCGTAAAGCCGAACAGGCTTCGGCGGGTCTCGCGCACCTGTTCGCGGTCGACGATGCTCACCTCTCCGCTCTCGGTCGCCGCGACGATCTCTCCCGCAGCCTTGTCAAAGCAGGCGAGGCGTTCGGCTCCCTCGGCGATGCTGCGGCAGGATTTGAGCTGGGCGACATAATCGGCCGAAGGTGTTGAGTCTGCGTCTTGAGCCTGCGCCCCCGCCGGCGACACAGCGACCGCCAGCGCCAACCCCAGTGATGCACCGGGGACCCGTTTCCAGGCTCGGGCACTGCTGCGCCCAGGATTCGCATGGCGGATCGGAATTGAATCTTCGAACATCGGTGGTATCCCTTGCCCTGGCAATTTCCCCGCTATGCGCCGTTTCCCGGGGCTGGTGTCAACTGTAACCGCAATGTCACACCGGTGAAGTTCCGGCGCATGTTGGCACGACTTCCATTGCTGCGGGCGTCCTGATTGCCTTAGACGATTGCCATTCGGACTAGGTTCCGGACTCAAATCTTTTACAAATGGGGGGCGGTGGTCGCTTCCCGTTACAAAGGGGATAGCAATGTCTTATCGCTTCACTAAGGCTTCGCTGCTTACGGGCACGATCATGGCTGGCGCCATGTTCGCGGCTCCGCTGCACGCGCAGACCGCCACCGGCAACACTGACGACGCGACCGATCAGGAGCCTGCGCTGCAGGCTGCACCAGACAACCCCGAAACAGTCGGATTTAGCGAGCCGATCGTCGTTACCGGTTCGCGCATCGCGCGCCGCAACGTTGAGACCGCTGCTCCCGTTGCCGTCGTCGGCGACGAAGAATTCCAGCTTTCGGGTACGGTGAACGTCGAGAACGTCATCAACACCCTTCCGCAGGTTATTCCCGGCACCACGTCTTTCTCGAACAACCCCGGCAACGGCACCGCAACGCTCAACCTGCGCGGTCTCGGTACCAACCGTAACCTCGTGCTGGTTAACGGCCGTCGCTGGATGTTCTTCGATACCGCCCAGGTCGTCGATCTCAACACCATCCCCTCGTTCCTGATCGACTCGGTTGATGTCGTAACCGGCGGTGCTTCGGCCGTTTACGGTTCCGACGCTCTTGCGGGGGTCGTCAACTTCCGGCTTCGCGATGTCGAAGGTGTCGAAATGGGCGGCCAGTACGGCCTGACCGAAGAAGGCGACGGCGAGACCTACGAAATCCACGGCGCGATCGGCACTGCATTCGCCGATGGCCGCGGTAGCGCCACCGTTTTTGCCGAATACTACAATCGCTCATCGGTCTTCCAGGGCGATCGCGGTTTCTCGCGGTTCGCGTTGAGCGATACCGTGTTCGGTCCCCCGCTGACGCAGGGCGGTTCGTCGATCCTTCCTGAAGGTCGCCTCACCTACTTGGGTGACGGCGATACGACTGGCACCGAATTCGATGCCAATGGCCTCGTCGTGTTCGACAGCCCCGGCGACTTCCGTCCGTTCGCCAACGATGCGTACAACTACGCTCCGGTTAACTACCTCCAAGTCCCGCAGGAGCGGTACCTGATGGGTGGCTATGCCGATTACGACATCGGCGGTGGCCACACGTTTTACACCGAAGTCACTTTCGTGAACAACCGCGTGGCGACCGAGCTGGCCGCTACACCGATTGGTCTGAACATTGGCGTTGATCTCGCATCTGTTCAGCAGTTCCTGACACCCACCGATTTCGCCCAGCTACAGCAGCTAGATGCGACCGAAACCGGTGCTGACGCCAACGATGGGATCGTCGATCTCCAGGTTCGTCGCCGTACCATCGAGACCGGTCCGCGTAACTCGCTCGACGAGCGCAATGCATTCCGCGTTCTTGGCGGCGTGCGTGGCCCGATCGGCGACTACCTGCAGTACGATGCGAACTACTTCTACGCTCGCACTCGCAATGCGAACATCCAAGGTGGCAATATCTCGGCTTCCGCCTTTATCGCCGGCCTCGATGGCACCGCAACCCCGATCAATGTGTTCGGTCTGAACACGCTGACGCCCGAAATGGTCGAGCAGATTTCGATCCAGGCGCAGAACGGCGATGTCTCGACGTTGGAAGTGGTGAATGCCACGATCTCCGGCACTCTGGGCGATTTCGCCATCGGCACCGCCGAGCCGATCGGCTTTGCGGTCGGTACCGAATACCGCAAGGTGGCATCGGAATTCCTTCCCGACACCGCGCTGTCCTCGGGCGACGTGATCGGCTTCAACGCCGGTGACGCAACCGAAGGCAGCTACGATGTGAAGGAAGCTTTCGGCGAATTGAACGTTCCGCTCGAATTCGGCTCAGCCCGCCTCGAGCTGAACGGCGCCGCGCGCTATTCGCAGTACTCGCTCGAAACTGTCGGTGACGCCTTCACCTATGCCGGCGGCATTCAGTTCTCGCCGGTACGGGACATCACCTTCCGTGCCCAATATCAGCGTGCTATCCGTGCGCCCAACGTCGCCGAACTCTTCCAGGGTACGGCGATCGGGTTCCCTGCCGCTACCGATCCTTGCGGTACAGCAGCGGCGACTTCGGGGGCTCTGCGAGATCTCTGCGTCGCCAACGGCGTTCCGGTAGGCAACCTCGGCAACTCGACGACGATCCAGCCGGACGCGCAGATCGCAGCGCTCTTTGGCGGCAACCCTAATCTGAGCGAGGAAGTTTCCGACAGCTTCACCGCAGGTGTGGTGCTGCAGCCGGCGTTCGTCCCGGGTCTGACCATCACCGCCGACTATTTCGACATCCAGATCGACAATGCAATCACTACGATCGGTCTTCAGACTGCATTGGATCTGTGTTTCGGCGGCAATGGCCGTGCTCCGTCGGCAAGCATCAACTCTGCCAACTGCGCCAACTTTGTTGGCAAGCGTGATGTGACCGGTGCTTACGATCGTCAGAATGCTCCGGTGCTTGGCGGTGCAAACATCGCCGAACTCGGCGTCTCGGGTGTCGATCTCGAAGTGAACTACACCTCTTCGATCCCCTTTTCGCTCTTCACCGACACCGGCGAACAGCGGGTCAACTTGTCGTTCCTCGGAACCTGGACCGAAAGCTCGTTCTTCGTGCCCGACGTTGCCAATCCCGAGGCCGTTATCGAATGTGCTGGTCAGTTCGGCCTCACCTGCGGAGAACCGACGCCGGAATTCAAGTGGACGAGCCGTGCTTCGTTCATCGACGGTCCGGTGACCACTTCGATCGCCTGGCGCCACATCAGCGCCGTGGGTGACGACGATGATGATACGAACTATGCTGCGGCAAACGGTATCGAGACGATCGAAGCCTACGATCTAATCGATCTCTCGTTCGGTTTCGACATCTACGAGAACTTCAGCATGAACCTCGGTGTGAACAACCTGTTCAACACGCTTCCGGACACTCCGGTGTTCGATGCGAACGGCAACGTGGTCGGTCGTCCGAACTCGCTGCTGCTGGGCGACAACCAGGAGCAGGCCAATACCTATCCGAGCACCTACGACGTGCTTGGTCGCCGTTACTTCGTGTCGGGCACGTTCAAGTTCTAAGAACGCGTCTGCCGCAAGGCGAAAGATTGAAGGGCGGTGGACCTCGGTCCGCCGCCCTTTTTCTATGCTCTTTGTTCATGGGCCGGACGCGCGGTCGGAGTTTGAAGAACGTCCGGTTGGTCGCATGACGGGAAGGCCACCCGCCCGGGCGTTGGCTTCGTCCTAGGAGAAGGTGAGGAAGTTCGCGAAGGCTCTGCCGGAGGGCTCGCACACCTCTTGGGCGGATCGCAGCCGTAGTCCGGATCCGGCGAAGGCGAGGACGAAGCGCTCCTGGTCGTCCGCCGTGGTGCAAGCCCGATCGAGGGCATCGATCCGTGCGAGCTCGTTGCGCGCCATGCGTGCGATGCTTCGCAGGGTCGCCAGCATCGGCTGTATATCCTTCGGTGTGCCCATGAGTAGCGTCCGGCGAACGGCCTCGGAGATTTCCCAGCCTGGCGAGGTCTGGCCGAGGAGCTGCGCCCCCTCCCGGGCTGCATCCGTTGCGATGCCGAGCGCGTCCCGCAGCCCGTTCGGCCCCAGGGTGAGAGCGGTTTCCGCGCGGGCGATCACCCGCGCGTCGTCGAGCGCTCACTGGATCGCCATGGCACGGCGCCGATTGTGCTCGAGGATTGGTCCATCGCAACGATGGACCAGAAGCGCTACCCGGCCGCCGCCCCGCAGCACTCTGGCGGTCTCGGCGGCAGACCTCTCCAGCTCGCTGTATTCCATCCCGAATTGGCTCGTTACCGCGTGAAACCGGTCGTCGGGAAAGGGCAGCGCCTCCATGGCTATTCCCCCGCGCAGCTTGGTGCCGCGCGGCGCGTCGGGAAGCCGCGGCGCCAGATCGACGCCCGTCAGCTTGAGGTCGCGACGCCGCGCGAGCATCCATTTGAGCACCCGGCCGTCGCCCGTGGCGAGGTCGAGCAGCCTCGCGGACCGAGGCATGGTCTGTGCGAACCGGTGCCATGCGGTCTTTTGCGCAGCTTCGAGCGCGGCCGAATGATGCGGCAGGCAGCCCCCCTCCATTGTTGATTTGCCCCCGCGCGCCGCATCCGACCAGAACTCCGCCCAAGGACCGACGTCGGGGCGGTCCGGGCTCATCTCTAGCGCCCCACCCCCGGAACGACATCGAAGGCCAGCGTCATTCGCTCGGCATCGCCGAACGGCGTGGTGCCGTGATAGAGCGTGCTGGGAAACAGCGCGAGGTGGCCCGGTTCGGGCGTGATGGTCGCCAGGGGGGCAAGACCGCATCGCAGATCGGGCGGCGGGCGACCGAGCTCGAGCCAGCCACTCTGTTCCTCGCCCCGTGCATCCTCAGGGACAATCAAATACAGCGCGGAAGAAAGGATGCCTTGCGGGTGGATGTGGGCGGTGTGATAGTCGCCGCCGCCGGTCAGCCGCACCGACCAGGACCCCGCAAGCTGGAGGTTGGCATCGGCATGGCGAAGCAGGGGGTGCTTCCCGTCCAAGGCTGGAAGACCGGCCCGGTAATCCCCGATCGTTGCTAGGATCGCCGCATGCAGTTCCGCCAGAACCGGCTCGGTCCGCTCGAAGAGGATACCCCGCGTCTGCGTCCCTCCGCGCAACGACTGTCCGAGCGGAAGCGGCGAATTCGCGTGCAACTGGCGCAGTTGCGCGACGATGCCGCCGAGCAGGTCCTCGCTTCCCTGCAGCGGCAGGCACTGAACCAGGCCTTCTTGATCATGCAGCCACTCGGCGCGCGGATCGCCGGTCAGCCGCCAGACGACGCCGCGCAGGGCCCAGGCGGCGATGTTCCAAGGGTCGCCTTCCAAGGCCCGTTCCAGCAGCCGCTCCGCTCGTTCGAATTCGCCCCTCCGAATTCGATGACGGGCTTCCTGGATCCAGCGCGGCGGGGTTTGAAGAGCGAGCTTCGCGAAAACCGCTTCGGCACGCTCATCGTCGCCGGCACACCCCGCGTGGGCGGCTTCGAGGAGCGCGAAACCGGGCTGTTGCGGGAAGCGGGCGCGCGCCTTGGCAGCGACCTCCGCAGCCTCGATGGCAAAATCGAGTCCTGCCAGGATCTCGGCATGGGCATAGAGGATCCCGGGGTCTGCTGGTTGGCGGCGGGCCGCCTCGCGGTAGTGGCCGGCGAAATCGCTTTCCCCCGCGGCCAGTTTGAGCTGAGCGAGGAACTTGAGGCCTTCGAGCCAGCCGGGGGCCTGCGCGGTCACTTGCTCCATGATCTGTCTTGCCGCCTGGCTATGCCCGGCGACATCGAGCGCCTGCGCCTTGCCCAGCCAGAGATCGGGTTCGCGCGAATTGAGCGCGAGCGCGGTATCGAAGCGCGCTTCGGCCTCCGCCTCGCCCCGCTCGATCGCCACACGCGCACGGCCATGGAGCCCGCGCGGGTGTCGCGGGTCGAGCGCCAGACAATGGTCGTAGGAGCGCGCGGCATCCGCCATCCGCCGCGCCGCGCGCGCCGCATTGCCGCGTGCGGACCAGTAGCGCGGCAGGGCCTGGGCCGCGTCTTCTATACCCGCGAGCAACTCGCAGGCCTGCTCGTGGCGATCGAGCCTGCCGAGCGCGATGGCGCGGTTGATGGCGAAATCCGGATTGCCGGGATCGAGCGAGCAGGCGCGGGCGAACAGCGTCTCGGCCTGCGCGGCCTCGCCGGCTCGCAGCGCCAGCGAACCGGCTTCGTTGTACAGGTCCGCATGATCCGGCCATTGCGCCAGGCCCTGGCCCAGGATCGCGCGGGCCTGCGCCGGATCGCCGGCGCGTTCGGCCGCGATGGCAAGATCGTGCCATTGCCGCGGCGCCTGCCGGGTCACCGGTCCCGCAACCACCCGGTGATCGCATAGCGCCCGACCGGCGCGAAGGGGGGCACATAGGTCACCGCATGGCTTTGCGGCACGGCGAACAGGTTGAGCGCGTTGAAGCGCGGACGGAACCCCTCGATTATGTCGCCTTCCTCGTCGAGAAAGGCGAGGTAGCCGCCCCAGTCGGGATGCCAGTCCTCGCGTGCGAGATTGAGCACATAGGCCACGCGCCAGCCCTCGGCGACATGGCTGTCGATATGGCGGCCCAGATAATGCTGCGCGGTGTAGAGCGTCGCCTGCCCGTCGGCGCGGACGAGTTCGGGAATGCCGGTCACCTCGCGCGCGAGGTCGAGAAAGTCGGGAGCGTTGAGATATTCGAGCAGCAATTCATAAGGTCCGCCCGGATCCCACCTCTGGTTGAGCGCCTCGATGATCGGGTAATGCGCGTAGCGGAAGCCGTAATCGCCGCGCGCGGTCGCTTCGTGCGCCTGGCGAGCGAGACGGTTGGCCTTCTCGACCCCCGCCGGTGTCGCCAGTTCGGCATTGGCGATCGATTGCGGCGGGGTGTCCGCGGAATCGTCGCCGCGCATCGCCAGGCTCCAGCGGGTCGCCTGGAGGATCGAACGGATTTCGCGCGCGGTTTCCGGGGTCAGCACATCGCGGATCTGCACCCGCGTGCGCTCGGCAAAGCGGCGGGCAAGGGCGGGGCGGTCGAGCCGCGGGTTTATTTCGAAGAGCGCTTTTTCCATGGTGCGCCGCCACTTCTGCCGCGCGAGGCGTCCCTTGGCAAGCTGCGGGACGAGCGCCGCGGTTCAGCGGCTTGACCGCTCCGGCGCGGCACCTTACGCAATCGAAAAACGAGTAGCAAAACAAAACCGGAGAGAGCCGCAATGCCCGAAGCCTATATCGTCGAAGCCGTCCGCACCGCCGGGGGCAAACGGGGAGGCCGGCTTGCGGGCATCCACCCGGTCGATCTCGCCGCGCGATCGCTCGATGCGATCATCGAGCGCAGCGGGATCGATCCCAAGGCCGTCGACGATGTGATCATGGGCTGCGTCAGCCAGGGCGGCGAGCAGGCGATGCAGGTCGGACGTAACGCGGTGCTGGCGACCAAGCATCTGGGCGAGGGCACGCCCGCGGTCACCATCGACCGCCAGTGCGGATCGAGCCAGCAGGCGATCCAGTTCGCCGCGCAGGCGGTGATGAGCGGGACCCAGGATTGCGTGATCGCCGCCGGGGTCGAGAGCATGAGCCGGGTGCCGATGGGCTCGACCGCGATGCTGCACATGAAGGAAGGGCTGGGGCACTACAAATCGGCCGGTCTGGAAGAGAAATACCCCGGCATCCAGTGGTCGCAATTCGCCGGCGCGGAAATGATCGCGCAGAAGCACGGCTTCTCGAAGGACGATCTCGATGAATTCGCGCTGCAGAGCCACCTCAAGGCGAAGCGGGCCACCGAGGCGGGCGCCTTCGAGAACGAGATCGTGCCCATCGCGATCGAGACCGCCGAGGGCGAGGCCTGGCACACTGTCGACGAGGGCATCCGCTTCGATGCGACGCTCGAGGGCATCCAGTCGGTCAAGAAGCTGTCCGAGGACGGCAAGATCACCGCGGCTTCCAGCAGCCAGATCTGCGACGGGTCGAGCGCGGTGCTGGTGGTCTCCGAGCGGATGCTCAAGGAGCACGGGCTCACCCCGCTGGCGCGGATCCGCAACCTCACCGTCACCGCGGGCGATCCGGTGATCATGCTCGAGGAGCCGCTGTTCGCCACCGACCGCGCGCTCGAGCGCGCCGGGATGAAGATCGAGGATATCGATCTCTACGAGGTCAACGAGGCCTTCGCCCCGGTGCCGCTGGCCTGGCTCAAGCACACCGGTGCCGATCCCGAACGGCTCAATATCCATGGCGGCGCGATCGCGCTGGGCCATCCGCTGGGGGCGAGCGGCACCAAGCTGATGGCCACGCTGATCCACGCGCTGCGCCGCAACGGCAAGAAGTTCGGCCTGCAGACGATGTGCGAGGGCGGCGGCGTCGCCAATGTCACCATCGTCGAAATCGTCTAGCTGACATCGCCATCTCGGCGGGAGGCGGGGCCACTGCCGCTCGCAGACAAATCATTGCATTGCGTCCCGGCATGGGCTGGGACGAATTCGAAATATCAGGAGAGATCACATGGAAGTTTCTGCCAATACCCCCGCAGTCGTCACCGGCGGCGCCTCGGGCCTCGGGGCCGCCACCGCCCGCGCCATTGCGGCGAAGGGCGGCAAGGTCGCAATCTTCGACATGAACGAGGAGAAGGGCACCGCGCTCGCCCAGGAACTGGGCGGCGTGTTCTGCAAGGTCAACGTCACCAGCGACGAGGAGGTCGACGCCGGCTTCGCCAAGGCGCGCGAAGCGCATGGCCAGGAGCGGATCCTCGTCAATTGCGCGGGCATCGGCAATGCGATCAAGACCGTCAGCCGCGACAAGCAGTCGGGCGAGATCAAGATCTTCCCGATTTCGGCCTTCGACTTCGTGATCCAGGTCAATCTGATCGGCACGTTCCGCTGCATCGCCAAATCGGCCGCCGGGATGATGACGCTCGAACCGCTGAGCGAAGACGGCGACCGCGGCGCGATCGTCAACACCGCCTCGGTGGCGGCGGAAGACGGCCAGATGGGCCAGGCCGCCTATTCGGCGTCGAAGGGCGGCGTGGTGGGCATGACCCTGCCGATCGCGCGCGATCTGATGCGCGAGGGCATCCGCGTGAACACCATCCTGCCGGGTATCTTCAACACCCCGCTGATGAATGCCGCGCCGCCGCAGGTGAAGGAAGCGCTCGCCGCCAGCGTTCCTTTCCCCAAGCGGCTCGGCAACCCCGAGGAATACGCCAAGCTGGCGATGTGCATGATCGAGACCGGCTATTTCAACGGCGAGGATGTCCGCCTCGACGGCGCGATCCGGATGGCACCGCGTTAGGAACCAGCACAGGGGAAGGGCGGCTCGCGGGCCGCCCTTTTCATTTGGGCCGACGGAACGAGGAGAGAGACATGGCCGACTACACGCAGATCAAGCTCGATATCGCCGATGGCATCGCCACGCTGACGCTGCATCGCCCGGAGAAGATGAACGCCTTCACCCGGGTGATGATGGCCGAGATCATCGCGGCGATCGACGTCACCGATGCCGACGACAGCGTGCGCGCGGTGATCTTTACCGGCGAGGGCGATCGCGCCTTCTGCGCCGGGGCCGATCTGACGCCCGAGGGCGGCGGCCATGTCTTCTCCGACCCCAATCCGGTCGAGGACCTCTCGGACGAGCGCGTGCGCGACGGGGGCGGGCGGTTGGTGCTGCGGCTGTTCAATTCGAAGAAGCCGCTGATCTCGGCCTGCAACGGGGTCGCGGTCGGGGTCGGCGCGACCATGCAGCTGCCGATGGATATTCGCCTCGCTGCAGACGACGCGCGCTTCGGCTTCGTCTTCGCGCGCCGGGGGATCACCCCCGAGGCGGCGTCGAGCTGGTTCCTGCCGCGGCTGGTGGGAATGCAGACCGCGCTCGAATGGTGCATGACCGGGCGGATCTTTTCCGCGCAGGAGGCGCTGGATCGCGGGCTGGTGCGCTCGCTCCACCCGCGCGGCGAATTGCTGGATGCGGCGCGCACGATCGCGCGCGAGATCGCCGACAACACCTCCGCGGTCTCGGTGGCGATGACGCGCGCGATGCTGTGGCGGCTCTCGGCGACCGAGCACCCGATGATGGCGCATAGGATCGACAGCCGCGCGATCTATCGCCTCAGCCGCAGCGAGGATGCCAAGGAAGGCATCGCCAGCTTCCTCGAGAAGCGCCCGCCCGCCTATCCCGATAGGGTCAGCGGCGAGATGCCCGATTTCTACCCCTGGTGGGACGAGCCCGGCTACAAGTAGTTGCGGTTGAAACGGTCTTGCCAAGGCGGGCAGGAGGGTTAGGGTTGCGGCCATGTCGAAATCCCAGCCTGCCCGCCAGCCTTCCCAGCGCCTTGCGGACTTCCTGCCCTATCAGCTCTCGATCGCGTCCAACGCGGTCTCGACCCGCATCGCCGAGCAGTATCGCCGGCGCTTCGCGCTGCGCACCACCGAATGGCGGATCATGGCGGTGCTGGGCGACAGCGGGCCGCTGACCCAGCGCCAGCTGACCCAGCTCACGCTGATGGACAAAGTGCCGGTCAGCCGTGCCTGCAAGGAGCTGGAACAGCGCGGCCTGGCGGAACGCACCCCCAACGAGGCCGACGGCCGCTCGCATCTGCTGCAGCTGACCACCGAAGGGCGCGGGGTCCATGCCGGCATCATGCCGCTGGCCAAGAAGATCGAGGCCGAGCTGTTTTCCGTTCTCGAGGCGAGCGAGCGCGACCAGTTGCGGGACATGTTGGTGCGATTGCGCGAAGCCGCGGGCGACTTCGACGCCGAGAGCCTCGTGGGCTAGAGCCGACAGACTTTCCCCGCGATCATTCGCAGAATGCTCATCCTATCCCGCCCGAGAACGCATCGGAAATCGAACACGCAGCCGGGCCGAGAATGACGATGAACAGCACCGGCAGGATGAACAGGATCAGCGGGATCGTCATGATCGCGGGCAGGCGCGCGGCCTTTTCCTCGGCGCGCATCATGCGCGAGTTGCGGAATTCGGCCGAGAGCACGCGCAGCGCCGAGGCCAGCGGGGTGCCGTATTTCTCGGTCTGCACCATGGTCGTGACCACGCCCTTGATGTCTTCGAGATCGACACGATAGGCGAGATTGTTGAAGGCCTTGCGGCGCTCGTTGAGGAAGGACAGTTCGATCGCGGTGAGCGCGAATTCGTCGCCCAGTTCGGGATAGGCGCGGCCCAGTTCCTTGGCGACGCGGTTGAAGGCGGCATCTACGGTGAGACCTGCTTCGGCGCAGATCACCAGCAGGTCGAGCGCGTCGGGCAGTCCCTTGCGGATCGCATCGGTGCGCTTCTTGGCCTTGTTCTTGAGGTAGATTTCCGGACCCTTGTAGCCCAGACCGACCGCCGCGGTCAGCGCGGCGAGCTTTTTCATGTCGCCCCATTCGGGGAAGCTGTTGAGCAGATAGACGTAGAGGAACACCAGTCCGCCCAGGATCAACGGCACCGCCAGGCGCAGGCCGATGATGAGAACCGCCAGTTCCTTGTTGCGATAGCCGGCGTGGGCGAGCTTTTGCTGGATATCCTCGATCTGGCTCTGCTGCAGCACTTTCATGCTGTCGAGCGTGTCCTTCACCCGGTCGGTGGTGTCGGAATTGCGCACCAGGCTCTGCCGCTTCTTCGCGTTGTTGGTGACGATCCCAGCCTTGAGCTCGTCGCGCCGCTCGTTGAGCGCCTTGACCCGGCGGGCCATCGGGTCCCTGATCGTGACCGCGGTGTAGATCGCGAAAATCACTGCAAAGGCGGCGATCCCGGCGAGGATCGAGCCGACCATGATGACGTCGAAGCCGAGAAGCGTGGGGCCGGCGGGCGAATCCATTGTGCTCTCTCCGTCCCTTAGATTTCGAAGCTGACCATCTGGGCCATGATGAAGACCCCGATACCCATCCAGACCATACCGCCGAGTCCGGCGACGATCAGGCGGTCTTCGGTGAAGAAGCCGCCGATATATTCGGGGTTGATCCACCAGATCATGCCGAACACGATGAAGGGCAGGGCGCCGACGATATAGGCCGAAGCCTTGGATTCCGAGCTCATCGCGCGGATCTTGAGCTTCATCTGCCCGCGTTTGCGCAGCACGTCGGAGAGGTTGGAGAGCGTCTCAGCCAGATTGCCGCCGGTTTCGCGCTGAATGGCGAGCGTAATGCAGAAGAAGTTGAACTCCGGTATTCCAAGCCGATCGGCGGTGACCTGAAGCGCTTCTTCCATGGTGCGGCCGATCTTGATGCGCTCGACGATGGACTTGAACTCCTCGCCAACCGGTCCGGAAACCTCTTGCGCCACGACCGCCAGCGTTTCGGTGACGGGAAGGCCGGAGCGCAGACCGCGCACCAGCAGTTCGATGGCGTCGGGGAATTTGGCGTTGAATTGGTTGGTCCGTTTCTTGACCAGATGGCCCACCACCATATGCGGCAGACCCGCGCCTGCGAACACTCCGACGCAGAGCGCCAGCGGAAGCGCGCCGGTTCGCAAGAACAACAGCACCGTCAACACCAGCGCCAGACCGAGCGAAGTGTAGGCGTATTGCGACAGGCTCCAGCGTTTGCCGGTTCGGTCGAGCCGGATAGCCAGAGCTTCGAGCCGCGAAGTCGAGCCGGCGACGCGCTGAGGCTTGGGCTTGCGCGCGGCGATCGCCTTCTTGAACTGCGATTCGACCTTGGTGTCGGTGCTTTCGGAATGGCGGAAACGGACCTGCTGCAGCCGGCGCTGTCCCGCCTTGGCAGGTGACGGCCCGGAGAGCATGGCATAGCCGAGCACCAGCACCCCGAGGGTGCCGGCGATAACGAGCAGGAACTGGATCGTGCTCATGTTGTCTCTCCGACCATATTCATTCCATCATGTCCGCTTCCGCCCGCCGGGAGTCAGTCTGCGCCTGCTGCCGCCGGGGAATTGGCCCTGGGCTTCTTGGCCAGCAGCGATTTGAGATCGAAGCTGCCGAGCAAGGACTTCTTGCCGAGATCGCTAGCGTCTTCGCCCTGTTCCGCGATCCCGCTGATGATGCGCTCGCCGAGCGATTTGATCGCCGAAGCAGCCTTGCTCTGGACATTCGCTTCGATGAAGGGCTGACCCAGCTTGGCCGCTGTGGCGGCGCCCTTTTGATCGAAGGGGACGGTGAAATCGATCTTGCGCTCGATCGAGGCCTCGAAATCGGATCTGCTGATTTCGGCGGTGCCGGCTTGCACCTTGTTGGCAACCACGATCGGCACTGCGTGGCTGGCATTGGTCTTGAGCCACGAGAGCAACCGGATCGAATCGCGCGCCGAGGCGAGCGTCATCTCGGTCGCCAGCACCACGATGTTCACGTCGTTGAGCAGATGCGGGAAATTGATCAGCATGTTGCGCGGCAGATCGATGACCGTCATCTCGAACGCCTGGCGGAACTCTTCCTCGAGCTGGAGGAAGGCCGCGCCGTCGGTCATCAGCGGCGAATTGATCGGCGCCTCCGCCGACAGGATGGCAAGATTGTCGTGCGCCCGGATCATGGCGCGTTCGATGAACAGACCGTCGATTCGGCTGGGATTGTCGATCGCATCGGTCAGGCCGCGGCCCGGCTCGAGATCCAGCGCCAGCGCCCCCGTCCCGAAATGGATGTCGAGATCGAGCAGGGCGGTGGAGAGGTGCTTGTTCGAGGCGAAATACCAGCTGAGCGAGGTCGCCAGCGTAGAGGCGCCGACACCGCCGCGGGTGCCCACGATCGCGGTGGACACGTGGCTCTTGACCGCTTCGACTTCCCCGGTGCGCGGTGCGCTGAAAACCGTCTGCGCCTGGTTGAGCGAATCGCGCAGCGCGGTCGCCGACAGCGGCTTGAGCAGGTAATCGTGGATTCCGCTTGCGAGCAGATCGCGGTAGAGCCGCACGTCGTTGACCTGGCCGATGGCAATCACGACGGTGCCCGGCTCGCAAACCTCGGCGAGCGAGTTGATGTCGTTGAGCGGATCTCCGCTTTCCGACAGATCGACCAGCAGGATATTGGGGCTGGCGCTGACCGAAAGCGACTGGATGGCGTTGCGCAATCCGCCCTTGTTGCACTTCTCCGGCGCCCAGCCGAGTTCGATGACCACCGGACGCAGCACATCGAGCGCATTCTCGTCGCAGATATAGGCCGCGAAGGGATCGCGATTGTTGCCGGACGTGCCGGATTTCCAAGGTGCATTCATGGCTTATTCCCCTCCGGAATCGACTTGGCCGAGCCCGCCCGCGCCGGTCGGCTCGGCCGCCCGATAGGCGTTGATCGCCTTGGTAGAAGTGGTCACGACGGTTTCGCCGGTGCCAGCCTGACCCGCGATCAGATCTTCCGGATTGGCGATCATGGCCGCGAGGTTCGAATTCACGCCGCAACCAAAGCCCGGAGAGGTGGCGTTGTTGTAATTCGCTTCGGTCTTCACCGACCAGTCCGGGCAGCTCGGAACCGACGCGGTGGAACGGGTGATGACGACACGCGCCTGGCCCGGAGCGACATAGCCCTCGGTAACCGGCGAGCCGTCCGTCACCATCAGGCCGTAGCGCCCGGCGAGCGCGGCAACCGCTTCGCGCGTGGCGAGGGAATTGACCGGGTCGTCGATCGAGATGCGGTCGCCATAGCGCAGGTCCATCGCCTCGAACCAGCCGGCCAGCCGCTGCTGTTCGCTGATCGGCAGCCCCCCCTGCGGGGCAGCGATGTCGAGCGTGTAATTGGCGCGCTCGACGACGGGCTGTTTGACGCTGTAAAGCGAGCGATTATCCGCCATGGTCCCGCAGCCGGCGAGTGCTACGCCAAGCGAAAGGGCGACGGCCCCGGCGAGCTTGCGATTGAAATTGATACGCATGGGTCTTCGTCCCCTCACTTGAAGCTGAAGCCGGGAGCGGCGGCGACGTCGCCGCGTTCCTGGCGGCGCGGAGCCGCGGGCTGGGTGGCGGCCTGCGCATCGGGAGCGCGCAAAACCTGCGGTGCGACCTGAATTGCGTCGGAAACCGTCGGTCCGGGACGGCTCGCACCCGATATGCCGTCGTTCTCGTAATAGCCGAACAGGGTCTGCGCCGTGTTGGGCGACTGATACCCGTCGGTCGGCAATGCGATGCGGCTGCCGTCGATCGGCTTGACCAGATAGGGCGTGACCACGATAACCAGCTCGGTTTCGCCGCGGCGGAAACTGGTGGAGCGGAACAGATTGCCCAGGATCGGCACGTCGCCCAGACCAGGCGCCTTCTCGATCGAATTCTGCGCATTGGTCGAAAGCAGCCCCGCGATCATGAAGCTCTGCCCCGACCCCAGCTCCACCGTCGTTTCCGCGCGCCGGGTGATAAGCGCGGGGACCTGAAAGCCATTGAGATTGACAGCACCTTGCGTAGACAATTCGGAGACTTCCGGGCGGACTCGGATTGAGATTCGTCCATTGGCCAGAACCGTGGGCGTATAGGCTAGGCTGACGCCGTAATTCTTGTATTCGATCGTCGTGGTGCCGAGCCCCTGGGCAAGCGGTATAGGAAACTCGCCGCCAGCAAGGAACTGAGCCGTTTCGCCGGACAGGGCCGTCAGATTGGGCTGCGACAGTGTCGTCACCAGACCTTGCGTTTCCGCTAGGTCGAGCGCGGCCCCGATGTCGAGCCCGAGTAGCTGGCCAGCGAATCCGAGTGTCGATCCGATACCGGCACCGGGAATCGATGACGCTCCAGGTCGCGTTACGCCGACACCTAGCGGGGCTCCCGGAACCAGCACGCTCGGCTGGCTTCCATTTGTAACACCGAACTGGAAGCCTCCGGTGCTGTCGACGGTGGCGAGATTGGCGCCAAGCGTACGAACGAGAGAACGGCTGACCTCGGCAAAGCGCACCTGAAGGTTCACCTGCAGCGGCGTTGCCATCCGCAGCCGGCTAATGACGTTCGATTCTTCGCCCACGAAGGCTTCGACTAGCGTCTGCGCTTCCGCGGCGTCCTCGGGCGCAGCCACGGTGCCGGTCAGCAGGACAGTGTTGGTGCCCATGGTGGCAACCGAGATCTTGGCTTCGGGCATCGCCAGCGCGAGCATCTGGTCGATGCTGCCGATGTTGGAGCCGACGCGGACGTTGGCCGACCAGATGATGTCGCCCGCTGCGTTGCTGGCGTAGATCGTTGTCTCGCCGCCCGCACGCCCGAAGACGTAGAGCTGGCGCTGCGATTTCACCTGGACGTCGGCGATCGTATCGTCGGCGACGAAGATGTCGGTCATGCTGCCGGGGACGTTGATGAGCTCGCCCTTGCCGATCGAGATGACGATGCTTTGCGACGGCTGGGTGGAGCTCTGCGCCGTGGCGACGCTCGCCGGAATGCCGGCCAGCGGCGCGAGCGCCAGGCTGGCGAGCAGCATTTTGGCAGTGAGACGACGTTTCATTGGTTTAAGCCCCCTGATGGCTTCGATTGGGTCGACCGCAGTCCTGTCCAGCTTCACCGGGTTATCCCGTCCTGCGTCTAGCTTGCTGATCATCGCGCTTTTCCGACGGCCACTTCGGACGTTTCCTGCCCGCGGGTCACGCGAACGATCGGCCCCCGCGGAACGGTGCGGGTCTCAGCCGCAGGCCCCGGAGAGCCCGGTCCGGACTGCGAGATATCCATTGTACGATCCGCGGTTTGCGGCGCAGTCTGCGGCGGAACCGAGGAGCGCTGGAAGCGCGATACATCCCCGCCGGTTGCGAACGAGCCACGCGCGTCGTTCGGCCGTGCCATGGCTGCACGCAGCAGCTTCTCTTCTTCTTCGGGCGTGGCATCGTCGGGAATGACGATATCTCCGCGCGCGAGGACCTGCTCGAGTTCGCTCTGGCTGTCCGCCAGCGAGCGCAGAGAAAGGCTGAGCTGGCCGATGGTTTCTGCCACCGCGATCTTTTCGGCGATCTTGGGCGTCACTTCGAGCGTAACGGTGCGCGTTTCTTTGACGACCGTCTTGCCTTCGACAACTTCCTGGGTGGTCGACTGGTCGGTCGCCAGTACGCGAAGGTTACGCAGAATGGTTTCCGAGGCGTTCAGCGGCTGTCCCTGAGTACCACTAACGGTCTGGGTCAGCACGATGTCCACACGGTCGCCCGGGAAGACGAAGCCGGCGACGCCGGTCTTGGCGGATACGGGTACCGTCACGGCGCGCATGCCCGGCCCGAGAGCTGCGGCGAGGAAGCCGCTGTCGCCGGGACTCACGAGCGAGCCTTGCGTCACCGGCTGGCCGGCGGTGATCGGATGGCGCACCACCGTCCCCAGCAACTGGGTCATGTCGGATTCGCCTTCGACAAAATAAGCGTCGGCCACCATTTCGCCCGGCCACAGCTGAAAGCCGATGGCGTCGGCGGTAATGATCGTGCCCACCGGCAATGCACGTTGCGCGACCAGAACCTTGGGACCCTGCGCAACGACCTGAGCCGCTTCGACCTGCGGCGCGGCGGCGCCTGCGAACATGCTCCGGGCGATCAGTGCCGTACCGATCGCAATGATCAGCGCGCCAACCAGCAGAACCAGCTTCTTCCTATCCATGGCTTACAAGGCCCCTTGTTTGTCCGCCTGCAAGACGCGGCGGACGACTATGGTTTCAGGGCATAGAGCCCGATTGGTTAAGATCGCGTTTTCAACCGAAAGCGGCCGTGGGCACGGCGGAGACAAGATCGCGGGTGGCAAGGATCCAGATTCCCCCGGTCGCAATGGCGAGCCCGTAGGGTACCCGGATTTGCTCCTCCTGGCGGCGCAGGACGCGCAGCGAGGCCAATGTCACGGCGACCAGAAGCAGAACCGGCAGCAGCGCGAGCACGAGCGTCGCGACCAGACCTCCGGAGGCGACCTCGGCGAGCGCGGAGGGCAGGCGGAGGCTCGGTCCGCCCAAAACGGCGCTGGCGAAAGCCGCCGCAATCAGCGTGCAACCGATCAGCACTCCGAGATCCCGCCGCGGGGCGGCACCGGCGCTCCCGGAGCGGGCAACCTGCCAAGTCCCCATGACAAGCGTCAGTACCCAGCCGACCAGGACCATGATGACGAGCAGGTCGAGAAAGGCCGCCGGGGGTATCCACAGCGCCAGCGCGGTCAGCAGCTTGACGTCGCCGCCGCCCATCTGTCGCAGCGCGAAGAACAGGCAACATAGAACGAAGGTCAAAGCGGCAATGCCGAGCTGGATCGCGACACCGGGCCACAGTGCCAGTTCGCTCGCCCACCAGAACAGCGGCGCCGCGAGCGCGATGCCTGCATTGAGCCAATTGCCGATGGTCCGGCTGCGCAGATCGGTGACGACCACTACCAGCAGTGCGATTGCCAACCCGGCGAGCAATACGTAGGTGAAAATTGCGTGCATTTCGTCCCTGAGGATCGTCCTTTGGGAGCGTGCTACAGGAACGTGCTTACCAAACGGTAACCATCGGGAGGCGACCATCGCGGCGGACAAACAGCAAGAGGCCGGGGGTTGCGGAGACCTTCGAAACGCGATCAATCGCCGAGAAATCCCGGCTTCAGCGCGCGAATCGCACTGGACGGCCGCAGACGGCCATCCGCTGCGGCGGATCGACTGGCCCGGCGACGCGGCCAGTCCGCGCGGGTCGATCCTGTTCCTGCCGGGCCGCGGCGATGCCTATGAGAAATATCTCGAGACGCTCGAGCAATGGCACCGCGCCGGCTGGCGGGTGACCGCGGCCGACTGGCGCGGTCAGGCCGGGTCCGGCCGGCTCGGGACCGATGAGGTAACCGGCCATATCGCCGATTTCGGCATCTGGGTGGACGATCTGGCGGGGTTCTGGGCCGCATGGAAGGCCGAGACCCCGGGGCCGCACGTCCTTGCGGGGCACTCCATGGGCGGGCATCTCGTGCTTCGTGCGCTGGTTGAGCGGCGGGTCGATCCGGATGCGGCGGTGCTGACCGCGCCGATGCTCGGCATGGCGGGGCCGCCGCTACCGCTGCCGGTGCAGCACTGGGTTGCGAAGCTGATGACCAGGATTGGCGTGCCGACGCGGGCAGCGTGGAAATGGAGCGAGAAGCCCGGCGAGATGCCCGCCTCGCGCCAGTCGCTGCTGACGCATGACGACGAGCGCTATGGCGATGAATTGTGGTGGCGCGAGGCGCGGCCCGAGCTGGTGATGGGGCCGGGCAGCTGGGGCTGGGTCGAGCGCGCCTATGCCTCGCGCCGCGTGCTCGACGCGGCCGGCGCGATGGAGGCGGTGCAGGTCCCGGTGCTGCTCGTCTCGGCCGCGAACGACAGGCTGGTCAGCCACGATGCGGTGGTCCGCGCGGCGGAGCGCCTGCCGCGGGGCGAACTGCTCGCCTTCGGCAAGGCGGCGCGCCACGAGATCCTGCGCGAGGTCGATCCGGTGCGGGATCGCGCGATGGCGGCGATTGCCGATTTCCTCGATCGGGCCGCGCCGCCGCAAACCGCATGAGCACGTTCGATTTCGCCATCGTCGGGGCCGGGATGGCCGGAGCGAGCCTCGCCGCCGAGCTTGCGCCGCACGCCTGGGTTCTGCTGCTCGAGGCGGAGGAGCGGCCGGGCTATCACGCGACCGGCCGGTCCGCCGCGTTCTGGGAGGAATGCTATGGCGGGCCGGAGATCGTGCCGCTGACTCTGGCATCGGGTCCGTATCTGCGCGAGCGCGGGTTCCTGACGCAGCGCGGGGCGCTCTACATCGGGCGCGAGCAGGACAGCGCGCTGCTCCGCGGGTTTCTCGATCGCTTCTCCGGGACGGGGGCGACCATCGAGCTGCTTGATCGCGAGGCCGTGGTGGCAAAGGCGCCCGACCTGCTGGCGGAATGGCAGGCGGCGATATGGGAGCCGGCGTGCTCCGATATCGATGTCGCCGGGCTGCACGCGCATTATCTGGCACTCGGGCGCGAACGCGGAGTGCGGTTGGAAACCCGCGCTCGCCTGACGGCCGCGGCGCAGCACGATGGCGGCTGGGCGCTGCGGACCGAACGCGGCGAGACTTTCGTCGCCGGGACGCTGGTCAACGCGGCCGGAGCCTGGGCGGACGAACTGGCGCGGCTGGCCGGAGCCCGCCCGCTGGGAATTTCCCCGCTGCGGCGCACGGTGATCCAGCTGCGCACCGATCCGGCACCGCCGGCCGATTTGCCGCTGGTGCTGGACATCGCCGGCGGCTTCTATTTCAAGCCCGAGGCGGGAAAGCTCTGGCTCAGCCCCAACGACGAGGTGCCCAGCGCCCCATGCGACGCCGCGCCCGAGGAACTGGACGTGGCCGAAGCGATCGAGCGCCTGTCGCAGGTGGTCGACTGGCGGGTCGAGGCGGTCGAGCACCGCTGGGCTGGCCTGCGCAGCTTCGCGCCCGACCGTTTGCCGGTCTATGGCTTTGATCCGCAGGTCGAAGGGTTTGCATGGTTCGCGGGGCAGGGCGGCTACGGCATCCAGACCGCGCCCGCCGCGGCGCGGCTGACCGCGCAATTGCTGCTCGGCCAGGAGCGCGACGCCATGACCGAAGGTCTCGATGCCGCACTCTATGCGCCCGGCCGGTTCGGTTAGCGCCGCCTAGCGCGCGGCCGCGATGCGGTCCGCCTCGTCGCTGGCGAGCTGATCGACGCGGTCGTTCTCGGGGTGTCCCGAGTGCCCCTTGACCCAGTGCCAGGTCACGGTGTGACGCGCGGTCTGGGCGATCAGCTCGTGCCACAGATCCTCGTTGCGCACCGGCTTCTTGCTGGCGTTGATCCAGCCGCGCTTCTGCCAGCCCGCGACCCATTTGGTGATGCCGTCGATCAGATATTTGCTGTCGGAGTAGATATCGACCTCGCAGGGCTCGATCAGCGCGCTCAGGCCCTTGATCGCCGCCATCATCTCCATACGGTTGTTGGTGGTGGCGGGGTCCGCGCCCGACAATTCCTTCTCGTGCGGCCCGAGCCGCAGGAGCGCGCCCCAGCCGCCGGGGCCGGGATTGCCCTTGCAGGCTCCATCGGTGAACAATTCGACGCGTTTCATGGGCAAATCCCTAGCGCGGGCGCGGGCTCACGCGAAGACCCGATTCCCGTGCTCGGCGTAATATTTCCAGCGCCGTGTGAAATCCATCGGGTCCTTGCGGGTCACCAGCGCGTCGGGCGGGGTGTCGAGCCAGTCCTGCGTCCGGCTGGCGGTGAAGCGCAGGCACGCCCCTTGCGCCAGCAGCGGCAGCGCTTCGCGTTCGCTGCGCTCCAGCGGGCGCACCGATTCGTAGCCTGCGACCAGTGCCTGCCCGACATCGGCTGCGAATTTCGTGCCGCTGCGATCGAAGCACCAGGCAGCGTGGGTGACGGCGAGATCGTAGGCCATCATGTCATCGCAGGCGAAATAGAAGTCGATCAGCCCGGTCACCCGCTTGCCTAGCATTAGCACGTTGTCGGGAAACAGATCGGAATGGATGATCGAACACGGAAGGTCCTGCGGCCAGCGCGCGGCCAGTTCGCGCGCCGCGGGGAGCCATTGCGGCAGCTCGGGATCGATGCCAGCCAGACGGGTCTCGCCGCAGCGATCGAGGATCGCCGCGCAGGCACCGACGTCGAGATCGTTGGCGCGGGTGCGGTCGAAATCGGCAGCCGCCATATGAACCTGCGCCAGCGCCGCGCCGACCTCATTGGCTTGCGCGGGGGTGGGCGTGTCGGGCGAAATACCGGGGAGATACTCGATCAGCGCCAGCGCCTTGCCATCGAGGCTGCGAAACGCCGCCCCGTCGCGATCGTGGATCGTCGCGGGAACCGCACAGCCTCGCGCCGCAAGATGGTCGAGCAGGCCGAGGAAGAACGGAAGTTCGCCCGCATCGGTGCGCTTCTCGTACATCGTCAGGATGAAGCGCACGCCCCCGCTGCCGGTGCCAGCGCCATCCTTGCCATTGGTTTCGATCAGCCAATTGCTGTTGGAGACGCCCTCGGCGATGCCCTTGGCCGAGACCAGTTCGCCGACGTCATAGGCCGCGATCAGCGCGGCCAGGTCTTCCGATGCGAGATGGGTGTAGACCGCCAAGAGGGCAGGTCAGTCCGGGTCGGTGAGTTGTCGCGGGAGCTTGAAGACCATCTTCTCTTCCGCCGCCTTGATGGTCTGTTCGTGAACGTCGCGCCATTGCGAGATGCGTTCCACGACTTCGCGTACTAGGATTTCGGGTGCCGAAGCGCCCGCGGTCAGCCCGAGTGTGCCCACTCCGTCGAGCCATTCGGGCTCGATTTCGTCGGCGCGCTGGATCAGCCGCGAATTGGCGCCCAGCCGCTCGGCGACCTCGACCAGCCGGAGCGAGTTCGAGGAATTGGGCGAGCCGATCACCAGCACCAGATCGCTGGCCGGGGCGATCCGCTTGACCGCCGCCTGGCGGTTGCTGGTGGCGTAGCAGATGTCCTCCGCCTTTGGTCCCTGGATATGCGGGAAGCGCGCCTTCAGCGCGGCGATGATCTCGGCGGTGTCGTCTACCGAAAGCGTGGTCTGCGTCAGGTAGGACAGCTCGTCCTGTGCTCCGAAGGGCAGCGTGGCGACGTCTTCGAGCGACTCGACCAGCGTCATTTCACCATCGGCGACCTGGCCCATCGTCCCGATCACCTCGGGATGACCCGAATGGCCGATAAACAGGATGTGGCGCTGCTTCTCGATCAGGCGTTCGGCCTGGCGATGGACCTTGCTGACCAGCGGACAGGTCGCATCGACATAGAGCAGCTTGCGCCGTTCGGCCTCAGCCGGAACCGCCTTGGGGACGCCATGGGCGCTGAACACCACGGGCATGTCGTCGGGGACCTCGTCGAGTTCCTCGACGAATATCGCACCCTTGGCCTTGAGCGCCTCGACCACATAGCGGTTGTGGACGATTTCGTGCCGGACATAGACCGGAGCGCCGTATTTCTCGAGCGCCCGCTCGACGATCTCGATGGCGCGATCGACGCCGGCGCAGAAGCCGCGCGGCGCCGCGATCAGCAGTGTGAGCGCGGGTTTGAGGTCGGCGGGTTGCAAGGGAGCATTCATAAGCCTCCCCCTAGCGCTTTGCACGCGCCCTCGCTAGGGGATGCGGCCATAGGAATTCGAGGGATACGACACGCATGACTTTCCGCTTCCGCCAGCTTCCCGCGATTGTCCTCGGTCTGGGCCTCGCCGCCTGCGCCAGCGAAGGCGATCTCGTGGTCGATCAGGGTGTCGGCATCACTGCGGTGCGAAGCGTCTGCCCTGCGGTCGGCGTGCCCGACTATACCGGGGACGTGACCGTGTTCCGCGATCCGCGGTCGCGGCTGGCGAGCGAAATCGATGTGACGGCGACGATCACCAATGTCCTCGCCACCTGCAACGAAACCGGCGACCGGATCTATTCGGAGGCCAGTTTCGACGTGCTCGCTCGCCGCAGCGACACCCGGGGCGCGCGCCAGGTAACCTTGCCCTATTTCTCTACCGTCCTGCGCGGCGGCAGTGCCGTGGTCACAAAACGGGTCGGCGAGGTAACCTTCGCCTTCGCGGACGGCGAAGCCCGGGCGAGCGCCCGCGCTACCGCAGGCGCCTATGTCGATCGCGCCGAAGCGACGCTGCCCGCCGAGATCCGCGAGCAGATCACCCGCCGACGCGAACCGGGCGACCCCGATGCCGCACTCGACCCGCTGGCCGATCCCACCGTCCGCGCCGCCATCGAGCGCGCAACCTTCGAACTGCTGGTCGGCTTCCAGCTGACCGAAGAGCAACTCGCCTACAACGCGACACGCTAAACCGCATGGCGCCGCTGCCTCGGCGGCGCCTTCGCATTCCACGGTTCGATCCGTACGCGTTCCCCGCGGGCGCGCAGCCTGGCCGAGACATGACCGACACTCAAACCCTCCACGCCCATTACGCCGCCAAGATCGATGCGGTGCTCAACGCGCTCGAGATGGAAGGCGATCTGCCGCCGGGCAGCGACCGCTCCAACGTCGCGGTCGAGCCGCCGCGCGATCCCGCGCATGGCGATCTGGCGACCAACGCGGCGATGGTGCTGGCCAAGCAGGCGAAGAGCAATCCGCGCGCGCTGGCGGACAAGATCGTCGCGCATCTGACGCGCGATCCGGATATCACTGCGGCCGATATCGCCGGCCCAGGTTTCATCAACATCCGCCTCGACCAGTCGGTCTGGCTGCGCGAACTCGCGACCATCGCCGCGCTGGGCGACGATTACGGCCGCTCCGCCAGGGGCAATGGCACGCGCGTCAATGTCGAATTCGTCTCGGCCAATCCGACAGGGCCGATGCATATGGGCCATTGCCGCGGCGCGGTGGTGGGCGATGCACTCTGCGACCTGCTCGCCTTCGCGGGCCATGACGTAATCCGCGAATATTATGTCAACGACGCGGGCGGCCAGGTCGATGTCCTCGCCCGCTCGGCGCATCTTCGCTACCGCGAGGCGCTGGGGCAGGAGATCGGGACGATCCCCGAGGGGCTCTATCCGGGCGACTACCTCAAGCCGGTGGGCGAGCGGCTGGCCGGCGAATATGGCGATCGCCACCTCGACGCGCCTGAGGCGGAGTGGCTGGCAGCGTTCCGCGCCGCCTCGATCGAGGCGATGATGGAAATGATCCGCGCCGATCTCGCCAAGCTGGGCATCGAGCACGACGTGTTTTCCTCCGAAGCCGCGCTGCAGGCGGCGGGCAAGCCCGAGGAGGCCGAGGCCTGGCTGCGCGCGCAGGACCTGGTCTATGACGGCGAGCTCGAGGCGCCCAAGGGCAAGGCCCCGCCCGAGGACTGGGAACCGGTCGAGCTGCCGCTGTTCCGCTCGACGAAATTCGGCGACGACCAGGATCGCCCGATCCGCAAGTCCGACGGCAAATGGACCTATTTCGGCGCCGATCTCGCCTATCACTTCCAGAAGGCCGAGACCGCCGATGCGCTGATCGACATCTGGGGCGCGGACCATGCCGGCACCGTCAAGCGGATCACCGCCGCGGTCGCCGCGCTGACTCAAGGCGCAGGGCGCGATGTGCCCTTCGACGTCAAGCTGGTCCAGATGGTCAAGCTGATGCGCGGCGGCGAGCCGGTGAAGATGTCCAAGCGCAGCGGCAATTTCATCACCATTGCCGATGTGGTCGAGGAGGTGGGCAAGGACGTGGTGCGCTTCACCATGCTGACCCGCAAGCCCGACGCGCAGATGGAATTCGACTTCGCGAAGGTGGTCGAGGCCTCGAAGGACAATCCGGTGTTCTACGTGCAATACGCGCATGCGCGGATCCACTCGACGCTTCGTAAGGCGGCCGAGCAGGGGCTGTCACCGGCTGCAGGCTCGCTCGAACTGCTGGGCGAGGCGGATCTGGCGCTCATCCGCGAGGCGGCGCAGTTCCCGCGGATGGTCGAGGCCGCCGCGCAGGCGCGCGAACCGCACCGGATCGCTTTCTACCTCAACGACCTCGCCAGCGCCTTCCACAGCTTCTGGAACGCGGGTAACGACGATTCTTCGCTGCGGATGATCCAGTCCGACAATGAGACACTCACCTCCGCGCGGCTGTTCCTGGCCACGCAGGTGGGGCAGGTGATACGTAACGGCCTTGCCATTCTGGGCGTCGAGGCCGTCGAGGAAATGTAAGGGGCTTCGGGGTGATTGCGGGCGAAGACGGACACAGCCAGACCTATCCGGGGGAAGAGCTCGATCTGGGCCGGGACGGCGAGAGCCTGCCGTGGCTGGAATCGGTCGACGACGACGAGGGCGGCGATCAGGGTTTCGACACCGCCAGGCTGATCGGCATCGGCCTGCTTATGCTTGCGGCGCTGGGGCTGATCGTCGGCGCGATCTGGTGGTTCACCAACCGTGCTGCGGGCGGCAGCCCGGATCCGGACGGCTCGCTGATCGAAGCGCCCGCCGAGCCCTATCGCGTGCGACCCGAGGACGAAGGCGGCAAAACCTTCGCCGGGACCGGCGACACCAGCTTCGCGGTGGGCGAAGGCCAGACCCGCGAGGGGCGCTTGGCGCCGACACCGGTGGCCACCGAGCCTGCAGCGGAGCCCGAGGACGATGCCCCCAGCCAGCCGGCGCCGGCGCGGTCGGGCGCGCTTCCCGCGGGCACCGCAGTGCAGGTCGGCGCCTATTCCAGCCGCGCGGATGCCGAGACCGGCTGGAGTACACTGATCCGGCAGACAGAAGTCCTTTCGGGCGTCGACTACCGCATCGTCGAGGGCCGCGCCGATATCGGCACCGTATTCCGGCTCCAGGCCGAGGCGGGCGATGCCGCGAACGCGCGACGGATGTGTCAGGCGCTCAACGGCGACGGGCTGCCCTGCACGGTAAAATAGGCGAGGGCGGGGGAGCGCGCGCGACCTGGCCCTCGCGATTTCCACATGCGGCTCGAGGGCTTGCTTGCGAAAGCAGCGCGAAGCTGCGATTCCCGTGCGATGACACCAGCGATCTTCGGCATTGCCGGCCCAAGCCTGACCGCAGATGAGCGCGCCTTCTTCACCGAGGCAGACCCGGTGGGCTACATCCTGTTCGGACGCAATTGCCAGAGCCGCGCTCAATTGCGCGCGCTGACCGACGAGCTGCGCGCCATCCATGGCCGCGACCGGCTCTTTATCGGGATCGATCAGGAAGGCGGCCGGGTCGCGCGGATGAAGCCCCCCGAATGGAGCGCCTTTCCCCCCGGAGCGGTGTTCGACCGGCTCTACCAGATCGCGCCGGCCAGCGCGATCGAGGCGGCGCGGCTCAATGCCCATGCACTCGCGCTCGAACTGGGCGAAGTCGGGATCACGGTCGATTTCCATCCGCCGCTGGACCTTCCGCAGCCCGGCGCCCACGATATCATCGGCGACCGCGCGCTCGGCCACGAACCGATGCAGGCTGCGGCGCTGGGGCGGGCGATCCTCGACGGCTTTGCCAGAGCGGGCGTGCTGGGATGCATCAAGCACATGCCCGGGCACGGGCGCTCGGTGGTCGACACCCACAAGGAAATGCCCACCGTCACCGCCAGCGAGGAGGAGCTAGCGCACGATCTCGCTCCCTTCATCCGGCTCAACCACGCGGTGCTGGGGATGACCGGGCACCTGCTCTTCACCGCCTGGGATGCCGAGCGGCCATCCACCCTGTCGCCGATCGTAATCGAGCAGATCATCCGCGGCCGGATCGGCTTCGACGGCCTGCTGCTGACCGACGATATCGACATGGAAGCGCTCAAGGGCACGATCCCCGAGCGCGCTGAGCGGGCGATCGCCGCCGGCTGCGACGTGGTGCTCAATTGCTGGGCCAGGATAGACGACATGATCGGCATCGCGCAGCGCTGCGGCACAATGACCGCGCCCGGAACGGCACGGCTCGACCGCGCGCTCGCCGCCATGGGCGATGTGCCCGAGAGTTTCGATCACGGCGAGCTGATCGCCAAGCGAGACGCGCTGCTGGCGATCGCCGGACAGGCCGCGTGAGCCAGGACGGCCTGCTGCTCGATCTGCCGCATGAGGACGGATCGCGGACGGCCGAAGACGAAGACTGGACGGAGCGCGCGGCGGATCGGCGCGAGGCGGACGAGGACGCGCTCTATCTCGATCTCGACGTCTGGGCCGGGCCGCTCCACCTGCTGCTCGACCTCGCGCGGCGCCAAAAGGTCGATCTGCGCCAGATCTCGATCCTCGCGCTGGTCGATCAATATCTCGACTATATCGACCAGGCCGAGGCGCTGAGGCTCGAGCTCGCGGCCGATTACCTCGTGATGGCGGCCTGGCTCGCCTATCTCAAATCCTCGCTGCTGCTCCCCAGGGACGAGCAGGAGGAGCCGTCGCCCGAGGAACTGGCGCTCAAGCTGCAATTGCGGCTGCAGCGGCTGGGCGCGATGCGCGAGGCGGCGGCGCGGCTCATGGGCCGCGACCGGATCGACCGCGACGTCTTCCTGCGCGGCGCGCCCGAGGGGCTGCGGATCGAGAAGCTGACGCGCTGGAAATGCGACCAATACGCGCTGATCGAGGCCTATGGCCAGGTCAAGGCTCGCACCGCGCCGGCGGTCCACATGGTTCGCGACCGTCCGGTGATGTCGCTCGAGAGCGCGCTCGGCCGGGTCTCGGCGATGCTCGGGGTGACGCTCGACTGGATGGAACTGCGCGAATTCCTGCCGCCGCATGCCGAGCCGCGGCTGCGCCGCTCGGCGCTGGCCTCCAGCTTCGTCGCCGCGCTCGAACTGGCCAAGACGGGCAAGGCCGAACTGGCGCAGGACGAGGTGTTCGGTCCGCTGCGGCTGCGCCGCGTCAGGGCATGAGCATGGACGATCTCCCGCGGGGCGTGGAGGCAGCGCTGTTCGCCGCCGAAGAGCCGATGAGCGCGGAGGCGCTGGCGGGATTCTTGGGCGACGCGCCGCTGGGCGAGATCCGCTCCAGCCTGCGCGAACTGGCGGAGCATTACGCCGAGCGGGGCATCCGGCTGGTCGAGCGGGGCAGGCGCTGGCATTTCGAGACCGCGCCCGACCTCGCGCATCTGCTCCGGCGCGAGCGCGAACAGAGCCGCAAACTCAGCCGCGCCGCCACCGAAGTGCTGGCGATCATCGCCTATCACGAGCCGGTCAGCCGCGCCGAGATCGAATCGATCCGCGGGGTGCAGACCTCGGGCGGGACTCTCGACGTGCTGATGGAGACGGGCTGGGTGGCGATCGCGGGCCGGCGCGAGGTGCCCGGGCGACCGACGATCTACGCCACCACGCCGGAATTTCTCGATCATTTCGGGTTGGCCAGCCGCCGCGACCTGCCCGGGATCGAGGAATTGCGCGCCACCGGCCTGCTCGACCCGGTCGAAGATGCCTATGACGCACTGACGGGGGATGACGGGGACAAATCCGACGAGGAAGACGACGACCTCGATCAGGCCTGACTGGCGCGAACGTGCCAGGATGTCTATATGGGGCGCAACGCTACGAAAAAGGTAATCCCATGTCGCTCGGTCCCTGGCAGCTCATCATTATCGCCCTGGTTATCCTGGTCCTGTTCGGACGCGGGCGGATCTCCGAAATGATGGGAGATTTCGGTAAGGGCATCAAGAGCTTCAAGAAGGGGATGACCGAGGAAGAGCAGGCTTCGGACGGCCCTTCGCCGCGGATCGAGGGCCCCGCGCACGAAGCAAAGCCGGCCGGCGAGACCGTCACCGAGACCAAGCCCGCCGACCCGACCGAAACCCGGCGTTGAAACCCGGTCTAGAGGACTAGCGCCATGTTCGACATCGGCGCCAGCGAACTGCTGGTGATCGTGATCGTTGCGATCCTCGTCATCGGCCCCAAGGAAATGCCCCGCGCCTTGCGGACCGCCGGGCGCTGGATCGGCAAGATGCGGCGTATGTCCGCGCATTTCCGCAGCGGGATCGACACGATGATCCGCGAAGCCGAACTCGAAGATGCCGAGAAGGAATGGCGCGAGCGCAACGCCCGCATCATGGCCGAGACCTCCGGCAACGACACGCCGCCTGCGATGGAACCGCTGCCGGAGTCGCAAGCGCCGCTCAAGGATCCGGCGAAAAGCGACGATTACGATGCCCGCGCGGAAGCCGCCATTGAGCGGGCCAAGCCCAAGAATCCCGCCGCAGACGGCAGCCCGGGCAACCTGGCGGACGACGACCAGCCGTCGCTGCCGCTCGACCCTGCAGGCCCGAAACCCGCAGCTCCGAAGAAGGACGGCTGACCAATCGTGATGAAGGATATCGACGAGAGTCAGGCACCGCTGCTCGACCATCTGGTCGAACTGCGCGCGCGGCTGGTTCGCAGCGTTCTGGCGCTGGCAGTTGCATTCGGCGTATGTCTCTATTTCGCCGATGATATTCTGGGCTTCCTGATTCAGCCGCTGAAGGGCGCGTTCCAGGGCGATCAGGGCCAGTTGATCTTCACCAAGCTGTACGAAGTGTTTTTCGTCGAGTTGAAGGTTTCGCTCTTTGCGGCCTTCTGCTTGAGCTTTCCCGTCATCGCCAACCAGCTGTGGGCCTTCATCGCACCGGGGCTCTACGCCAAGGAAAAGCGCGCTTTTCTGCCTTTCCTGCTGGCCACCCCGATCCTGTTCACCGCGGGCGCTTCGCTGGCCTATTTCGTGGTCATGCCAACCGCGTTCCGCTGGTTTCTGGCCTTCGAAGGAGAGGCGGGAGGGCTGACCATCCAGGCGCTGCCCAGCGCTAACGATTATCTCAGCCTGGTGATGCAGTTCATTCTCGCTTTCGGGATCAGCTTCCTGCTCCCGGTTCTGCTGCTCCTGCTCCACCGCGCCGGGATCGTCACCCGCGCGCAATTGGTCGGCGCACGGCGCTACATCATCGTGCTCGTCCTGGCGGTCTCGGCGATCATCACGCCGCCCGACCCGGGCTCGCAGCTACTGCTCGCCGTTCCGCTGCTGCTGCTGTTCGAGGGGTCGCTGCTGCTGATGCGGATATTCGATCGCAAGCTCGCAGCCGAGGGCGCGGCGGCGGAATAGGCCGGTTCGATTAACGTGATTCTCTACTGAGTTCGGCATGAGAGGGGGCTCGAAGGCGATCCTCGATTGCCGCTGCCGACCATTGCCGCACTTGTCCCAAACGCCAGACACAACAAAAACGGGGCCCGAAGGCCCCGTTTCGTTATTCGAAATGTCGCAGCAGCTTACGGGCTGACGGCGTCGTCGTCGCCATTGTCGACGGCGATGAAGATGCCACCGATAACCGCAGCAGCGGCGAGCAGAGCAACGATGACCGAAACGCCACCACCGATTTCGGATTCACCTTCGACGGGAGCCGAAAAGCGGTCGGCGGCGATCGCCGGAGTTGCGGCCATGGTAACGGCAGCAGCGGCTGCAGCGAGAAAACGGAACTTCATTCTTAAATCTCCTTGCGAGAACTATACCTGTCTCGATTACAGGGGGCTTTAGGCGAACCTTCGGCCCAGTGCAACATCAAATCGGACCGGCAAGTAGCGCCCCAGAGGCAAACTCGCGGACCGGGCGAAACGAACACCCCGGATAGGCCGGGTTGCCGAATCAGGGGCTTACCGGATCGTCGTCTTCCGAAAGAAAGACGATCGAAGCGGCCACAACGGCAATGCCGAGGAGGTAGATTAGGGCAGAATCGCCACCAAGCGCGCTTTCGCCCGAAGCGGGGGCGCTTTGGCGTGCATTGACCGCTGCTTCCTGAGCGGCAATTGGCGCGGCAGTCAAAGAAGCCGCGGCTCCGGCCATCAGTAGCTTACGAACCATGCAACGAACCTTTGCCATTACGAGTTTTTCGGGAGCGGTTCGGCGCCGCGTTCCGAGGATTTTGCGAAACGAAGCATCACCGGACATGATCCTTGCGTCCTTAGCGAGCGGCTAGAGGAGTTGGGTTGCCAAAACCTTAATCGCGCGCAGACCGTTCTTTATCGGAGGGAATCCGGACGGGCTAGAGGTAATGGCGCGATTAGTCCGCCTTATAGACCTGCCTGCCGCCGATCCATGTCTGCAGAACGCGCGTGGCCCGCAATTGCTCGGGGGTCGCCAGCAGCGGGTCGCGGTCCACCAGCACGAAGTCCGCGCGTTCGCCGACGACCAGTTGGCCGAAGCGCCCCTCGGCAAAGCCCGCAAACGCAGCATCCCTGGTGAAGGCTGCCAGCGCGTCCTCGCGACTGACGCTTTCCTCGGCGCGCCAGCCGCCGAACGGCTGACCCGCGGCATCGGTACGGGTGAAGGCCGCGGCCAGACCGGAGAAGGGATCGGGCGATTCGACCGGCGCGTCCGAGCCGAAAGCGAGCGGTGCGCCGGTCGCGGCGATGCTGCGCCAGGCGTAGGCGCCGCCCAGACGGTCCGGACCCAGCCGCGCTTCGGCCATTGTCCGGTCGCTGGTCTGGTGCACCGGTTGCATCGAGGCGATGATACCATGTTCGCCGAACAACGGGATATCCGCCGGATCGACGATCTGCGCGTGTTCGATCCGCCAGCGCCTGTCGCCCGGAAAGCTGTCGGCGATTTCATGCACGGCGCTGAGCGCGTCGGCATTGGCGGCGGTGCCGATGGCGTGAATTGCAACCTGGAATTCGCCGTTGGAAGCACGGACGAGGATGTTGCGCAATTGCGCCGAGCTCATCAGCGGCAGGCCGGTGTTGCCCGGATCGTCGGCGTAGGGCCGCTTCAGCCATGCGCCGCGCGAGCCGAGCGCCCCATCCAGATAGAGCTTCACCCCGTTGAGCTTCAACTTGTCGTCGTAGAGCCAAGGGGTCGGCCGCGCACCGGCGATCAGTTCCATCGTGTCCGCGCTGCTGGCATAGGACATGATCCGCAAGCTCAGCCGGCCGTTGTCGCCGGCGCGGCGGAAGGTCTGCCAGTCCTCGATCGTCGTACCCATGTCGGCTGCGGCGGTAACGCCCATCGAATGCAGCACCTCCTGCGCGCGCTGGAAGGCAAGGTCGCGTTCCGCCGGGCGCGGTGCGGGAACGACGCGTTGCACCAGCGCTTCCGCCGCATCGACGAAGACACCCGATGGGGTGCGCGAGCCTGGGAGCCGCTCGACCCGCCCGCCTTCGGGATCCTGCGTCGCCGCGGTGATCTGCGCCGCCTCGAGCGCGCGGGTGTTGCCCCAGGCGGCGTGGCCGTCGACCCGCTGCAGCCAGACCGGGCGGTCGGACACTGCAGTGTCGAGTTCGGCAGCGGTGGGAAACCGGCCCAGACCCCATTTTTCCTGATTCCAGCCGCGGCCCAAAATCCACGGACGGCCGGGATTGTCCTCGGCGAACCGGCGGATTTTGGCCAGCGCTTCGTCGAGCGAATTGGTGTCCGACAGATCGAGCGTCAGCTGCGCGAGCCCGAGCCCCATGACGTGAAGATGCGCGTCGATCATGCCCGGGAGCATCACCCGGCCTTCGCCGTCGAGCAGGTAGTCGATGTCGCGCGGACGCTCGTCGTCGCGGTCGTAAAGGGCCTTCACCCGCCCGCCATCATCGATCAGCAGCGCGGCGAAGCGATCAATCCTGCCGTCCTCGTCGATCCGCACGCCATCGACGTTCTCGATGAGCTGGTCGGCGGCTGCGGGAGTGGCGAGAAGAGCGGCGGCACAGGCGAGTAGGGTTCTGCGGATCATGCTTTGGGCACCAAAATCTTGTATAGCTGGCGAATGGCGAAGCGCCGGAGTGGCGGCATAGCGGGAATGCCGCAAGACCTTTCCACGATTGCGCGGCGGGGGCACCCGCACTAGGGCGGCGGGCATGAGCCGGTCCGATGACACCCCCGCCACCCAGCAACTGACGCTGGCAGACGTGCGCGCTGCCGCGGCGCGAATCGCGGGGCAGGTGGTCGAAACGCCGATGCTCCATTCGCGCACGCTGTCGCAGATCGCGGGCGCCGATATCTGGCTCAAGTTCGAGAATCTGCAGTTCACTGCCGCCTATAAAGAGCGCGGTGCGCTCAACGCGCTGCTGCTGCTCGACGAGACCCGCCGCTCGCGCGGGGTGATCGCCGCCTCGGCGGGCAATCACAGCCAAGGCCTGTCCTATCACGGCACCCGGCTTGGCGTGCCCGTCACTATCGTGATGCCCAAGACCACGCCGACGGTGAAGGTGATGCAGACCGAGAGCGTCGGCGGGCAGGTGGAATTGTTCGGCGAGACCTTCGATGAGGCCTATGCCCATGCGCGCGAACTCGAGAAGGAGCGCGGGCTGACGTTCGTCCATCCCTTCGATCATCCCGATGTCGCGGCGGGGCAGGGGACGGTGGCGCTCGAGATGCTCGAGGCGCAGCCCGACCTCGATTGCCTGGTGGTGCCGATCGGCGGCGGCGGGCTGATGAGTGGGATGGCTACGGTCGCCAAGGCGATCAACCCCGCGATCGAGATGGTCGGCGTCCAGGCGCAGCTTTATCCGTCCATGTTCGCCAAGCTGCGCGGCGAGGAAGCAATCTGCGGGGGTGACACGCTGGCCGAGGGGATCGCGGTCAAGGCGCCTGGAGAATTCACTTCGCAGATCATCTCCGCGCTCGTGGACGAGATACTGCTGGTCAGCGAGCCGGCTCTCGAGCACGCGGTAGCGCTGCTGCTGCAGATCGAAAAAACCGTGGTCGAAGGCGCGGGCGCGGCGGGTCTTGCCGCGGTGCTGGCCAATCCCGAGCGGTTCAGGGGCAAGAAAATCGGACTGGTGCTGTGCGGGGGCAATATCGACACGCGGCTGCTCGCCAATGTGTTGCTGCGCGACCTCGCGCGCGCCGGGCGGATCGCGCGGCTCAAGATTCAGCTGCAGGACCGCCCCGGCGCGCTCTATGCGGTGATGGGCGTTTTCGACGCGCACAACGTCAATATCCTCGAGATTCACCACCAGCGGATATTTACCTCGCTCCCGGCGAAAGGTCTGTTCACCGAAATCGAGTGCGAGGCGCGCGACGCGGCGCAGCTCGACGGGCTGGTCGAGGCGCTGCGGGCCAAGGGCTATTCGGTCGGAGCGGTCGAGCTCGACTGAGGCATCGCTCGGCGACCGGCGCTCGCCCCGAGCCTTCCCAAAGGCCGAGCACCGAAGCGCATGCGGTGCGGAAATCTCACTTTCGTGGTTAAGAAGCTTTTAACGGCGCGCCGAAAGATGCATAAATTGGCTCAAGCAGGCTAACCAGCCCGATCCCCCGAGAGGAAAGAGCCGACAGTGACCGCCCCGATCCGCTTCCCCCGCTTCTTCGTGACCTCGCCCGCGCCGTGCCCCTATCTGCCGGGTCGCAGCGAACGCAAGGTTTTCACCGAGCTGCGCACCGAGAACGCGGACGAACTCAACGAGGCGCTCGGCCGGATCGGGTTCCGCCGCAGCCAGACCGTCGCCTACCGCCCCAGTTGCCTCGACTGTCAGGCCTGCGTCTCGGTCCGCGTGGCGGCGCAGGAGTTCACCCCCTCGAGTTCGCAGAAGCGGCTGATGAAGCGCAACAGCGACATCGTGACCACCGAATGCCGCCCCTGGGCGACCCCCGAACAATACGAACTCCTGCAAAAATATCTCGCCGTCCGGCATCCCGGTGGCGGCATGACGCAGATGGAAGAATCCGATTTTGCGGATATGGTGGAACACACCCCGGTTTCGAGCTATGTGATCGAATACAGGGAGCCGGGTGTAGGGTCGCAACCGGGTCGCCTGATCGGCGCGTGCCTCACCGACGAGCAGGGTGACGGGCTGTCGATGATCTACAGTTTCTACGACCCGGAGCATGAGGACCGTTCTGGGCTTGGCACTTTCATCATCCTCGACCATATGCGGCGCGCAGCCGCGCGCGGCCTGCCCTATGTCTATCTGGGCTATTGGGTCGAGGGCGCCGAGCGCATGCAGTATAAGGTCCGGTTCCGGCCGCTGGAGCGACTGACCCGTGGCGGATGGGAGCGCATTTCCGATGAGGAGCACGGACGGCTTATCGCCGCGGCTACCGCGCCCCGTTCGCGCGATGCCGATGGTGGACGCAAGCCAACCGATGGACGACCGCAGAAGGATGCGCTTCCTGCCGCTTACGACCTGGTCGGCTAACGGCCCTTCGGTCGGAGGACGCTTGCTGGCGGCGGTCTGCGCGATGGCGCTGGCCGCACCGCTTGCTGCGCAGGATCAAGACGTCCCGCCGACGCTCGAGGAACTGATTCCCGACAGCGCGGTCGAAAAGCCGGAGGCCTGGGCCGATCGCGGCGCCGAAGGCGAAGACCTGCCCGACGAGGCAGTGGTCGATCCCGATACGCCGATGGCCGATCCGCCCGGGTTGGACCTTGCCTGGCCCGAGGACATCGAACTGCCTCCGCTCGATGATCCCGAGGAGACGGAAGAGGTCGAATTCGCCGACCTCGAGATCGCCGGGCCGCAGGTCGCCTTCACCGACGCGGAGGTCGTCGAGATTTCGGAGGATCTGGTGCTCGGCTTCCCGCAGCGCGAGCCGCCATTCGGCGGGCAGATCGATTTTATCGACCGGTTCGAGGCGCTCTCGACGATCGAAGAACTCGACAGCGACGAGGAGAATATCGCACTGTTGTCGGCGCGTGCGCGCGAGGACGAGGAACTGCTCGAAAATCTGCTGCGCGTTTACGGCTATTACGATGGACGTATCATCCGCTCGATCGGTTCGCGCGCCGCGGGCGAGGAGCAAGCGAGCGAGCGCCCGATCGTGCGATTCGATATCATTCCGGGCGAACGCTATCGCTTCGGGGCGGTCGACCTCGGTGCGCTTTCGACAGCTCCCGACGCCGCGGAATTGCGTGCCGCTTTCGAAATCCAGAGCGGAGACTTTCTCCAGAGCGACAAGATCATCGAGGAACAGCTCGATCTCGATATTGCGCTGGGCGAGACCGGCTATCCCTTTGCCGAGATCGATGCGCCCGAATTGCTGATCGATCACGCCCGCGAGGAGGGCGATCTCACTCTGCCGGTGAGGCCCAATGGTAAATATGTCTTCGGCGATGTCGTCAGCAGCGATCCGGATTTCCTTTCCAGCCGCCACTTGGACACCATCGCCCGGTTCGAGCCGGGCGATGTCTATCAGCGCAGCCTGGAACTCGATCTGCGCCGCGCAGTCACCGCCACCGGCCTGGTGTCATCGGTTGCGATCACGCCGCGCGAAGTGACCCCGCCGAGCGGTGGCCAGCCCGGTGTGGTCGATATCGACGTCGCGCTCGAGCAGGCTGAGCTGCGCACGATCGCGGGTGCGATCGGTTACGGTTCTGAAGAAGGTTTCCGCATCCAGGCGAGCTGGGAACACCGCAATTTCTTCCCGCCCGAGGGCATGCTGCGGGTGCGCGGGATCGCGGGCACACAGGAACAGCTGGCGGGCATCACCGTGCGCAAGAACAATTTCGGCGGGCGCGACCGGATCCTCAATATCGATGCCTATGCCAGCACGATCGACAGCCCGGCCTTCGAGGCGCGCACCGCCGCGCTGGTCGCGACCTACGAGCGGATCTCGACGCTGCTGTTCCAGAAGCCGCTGAGCTGGTCGATCGGCGGCGAGCTGGTGGCGACGCAGGAACGGCCCCCGGCCACCGGTGACGTGGTCCAGCCCCGAGAGACCTATTTCATCGCCGCCGTCCCCGCCTATGCGCAGATCGACACCACCGACGACCTGCTCGATCCGAGCGAGGGGTTCCGGCTTTCGGGTCGGCTCTCGCCCGAAGTTTCGCGCAATCGCGGGGTGCAGAGCTTCTACCTGCGCGGCCGCGCCGATGCGAGCTACTATCAGGAACTGCGTGAAGGCTTCGTCATCGCCGGGCGCGGGGCTTACGGCTCGATCGTGGGAACCGATCTTCAGAACATCGCGCCCTCGCGCCGCTATTATGCCGGCGGCGGCGGCTCGGTGCGCGGATACGGTTTCCGCGAAATCGGCCCACGCGACGAGCTTGGCGAACCCAGCGGCGGGCGCAGCGTGGTGGAGCTCGGGCTCGAGGCGCGCATCCGCACCGGCTTCATGGACGGCGCGGTCGCGGTCGTGCCTTTCATCGATGCCGGTTCGGTCAGCACTTCGACCGTTCCCGACTTCTCCGAGATCAAGATCGGTGCGGGCATCGGGGTGCGCTACTACACCGGCTTCGGTCCGATCCGCGTCGATGTCGGCGTGCCGCTCAACCCCGAGGAGGGCGATGCGCCGGTCGCGCTCTATGTCTCGCTCGGACAGGCTTTCTGATGGCCGATGAGAATGAAGTGACTGCCGAGCCGGCAACAGAACCGGAAGCGGTACACGAGCCCTCCGCGCGCCGGCCGTGGACGCGGCGCAAGCGGGTGAGCAAATGGGTGCTGGGCATTCTCGGCGCGCTGGTACTGGCAATCGTCGGCGCCGTGCTGCTGCTCAACACCCCGATCGGCGAGCGTTTCCTGGCCGACCGGATCGCGCAGCGGACGCTGCCCAACGGGCTCAATATCCGGATCGGGAGGATCGACGGCAATCTTTACGGTGCGGCGGTCCTGCACGATGTGGTGCTGTCGGATCCGCAGGGCATCTTCATGACCATTCCGCGCGCCGAGGTCGACTGGAACCCCGGCGGCTGGCTCAGGAATACGCTCGACATCGACTCTTTCGCGGCGCGCCGTGCCACGCTCATGCGAATTCCCGAGTTTCTCCCGAGCGAAGAGGAAGGGCCGATCCTGCCGGACTTCGATATCGCCGTCGACCGGTTCGAGATCGACCGCCTGACGTTGGCCGGGGGTATTGTCGGCGATCGCGCCGAGACGCTCAGCCTGCTCGCCGAAGTGCAGGTCCGCGACCGGCGGCTGAAGGTGGCGGCCAAGGGCGGTCTGGGCACCGATCGCTTTGCCGCTCTGGTCGATGCGGCACCCGACAACGGTGTTTTCGATCTCGGGCTCGACTACCGCGCGCCGCAGGGCGGGACGATCTCGCGCCTCCTCGGGACGAATGAGGCCTATCGCGCTCGGATTGCGGGCGAGGGCAGCTGGGATCGCTGGAACGGCGCGCTCGTGGTGCGCCGCGAGGAAGAGAGCCTCGGCGCGTTCAAGCTGACCAACCGCGGCGGGCGCTTCACGCTGGTGGGACAGGCGCGGCCCGAAGGCCTGCTCGAGGGCCTGCCCGCTCGGCTGGCGGGGGGCACCGTGTCGCTCAAGGCAGTTGCGACCATCGAGGACCGCCGGATCGCGGGTAGCTACGCCATTCGCAGCGATGCGCTGGCGGGGAGCGCGCGCGGCGTGGTCGATCTGGCGGAAAACCGCATCTCGGATTTCTCGCTCGACGCGCGGCTTCTCGAGCCGACCGTGTTCAGCGAAGACCTACGGCTCGACGATACGCGCGTGATCGCCACCCTCGATGGTGCCTTCAACGACCTTGCCATCGAACACACACTCGATGTCGGACGATTGACGGCAGGCGAGATTCGCATCGACGGCCTGATTCAGCGCGGCCTTGCAACCTATGACGGCACCCGCTGGACCGTGCCGCTCGATGCCGCGGTCGAGCGGATCGCGACCGGCAACGAACTGCTCGATCCGCGGCTGGTGCGCGGGCGCGCGGACGGCACGCTGGTGCTGCAGGGCGACCGGCTGCTCTCCGACAATCTCGAACTCTCCTTCCCCACCGCCGATGCGCGGCTCGCGCTGCAGGGCGATCTGGGGGCGGGCACCTACAATCTGATGGGCGACCTGCGCGCGCGGCAGTTGACCTTCGACGATATCGGCGGGGTCAATGGCGGCGCACGGTTTACGGCGGCGATTGGCCCGGGCACCTGGAATGTCGCGGCGAATATCGACGCGCGGATCGCGCCGGTTGCCAATGCAACCCTGGCCAATCTCGCGGGCGACCCGATCCGGGTGCGCGGCGGGGTGCGCATCGGCGCCAATGCCCCCTTCGTATTTCAGGACATGCGGATCGACGCGGCCAAGCTCACCGCGCGGCTCGACGGGCGCGTGGCCGAGAACGGGACGACTGTCGCGGGCACCGGACGCCATGTCGATTACGGCCCCTTCACCGTCGAAGCGCGGCTGACCGACGCCGGGCCCGAAGCGGTGCTGGTGTTCGCCAACCCGCTGCCCGCGGCGGGGCTGACCGAAGTCAGAGTCGCCATCGCGCCGATCGAAGACGGTTTCCGGATCGAGACCGAAGGCGGTTCGACGCTCGGGCCGTTCGATGGCGTGCTCAACCTCTTTGCTCCCGCAGGCGGGCCGACCCGCATTTCGATCGAACGGCTGACCGTCTCGGATTCGCAGGTGACGGGCGATCTCACCCTGCTCGACGCCGGGATAGCCGGCGATCTTGCGCTGAGCGGCGGGGGCCTCGACGGGACGATCGCGCTGGCTCCGCGCGGGGGCGGGCAAGGCTTCGATATCGATCTGAGGGCGCGCCGCGCCAGTTTCGGTGGCGCCACTCCGATCCGCATCGCCCGCGCCGACATTCAGGCGCAGGGGCTCATCGCCGAGGGCAGTTCGACCTTCTCGGGCAGCGCCCGCGGCGCGGGGCTGACCTATGGCACTCTGTTTCTCGGTCGCTTCGCCGCGCAGGGTGAGGTGACCGATGGCACCGGACGCATCGACGCCTCGGTGGCCGGACGCCGCGGGGGGAGCCTCAGGCTCGATCTTCAGGCGGGCATCACGCCTGAGCGGGTGACGCTGGCCGCACGCGGAGAGTTCGCCGGCAAGCCGATCGCCATGCCGGGCCGTGCGGTGCTGACCCGGCTGGACGACGGCGGTTGGCAGCTGCAGCAGACCCGCCTCGATTACGGCGATGGCGCAGTGGTGGCTGCGGGCCGCTTCGGCGGCGACGAGCTCAGCTTCGAACTCAAGCTGGCGGGCATGCCGCTGTCGCTGGCCGATATCGTGGTAACCGATCTTGGGCTCGGCGGGACGATCTCGGGGGCGGTCGACTATTCGCTCGGACCGGACGGTCTGCCGCGCGCGCAGGCGCGGGTGAAGGTCGACGACCTGACCCGCTCCGGGCTGGTGCTCTCGAGCCGCCCGGTCGATCTCTCGTTGGTGGCGGCGCTGACCGCCGACAAATTGCAGGCTCGCGCAGTGCTCCGCAAAGAGGAGATCCGCCGGGGTCGGCTGCAGGCGCTGATCACGCAGCTGCCGCAGACGGGCATGCTGCTGGAGCGGATCCGCGCGGGGCAGCTTTTCGCGCAATTGCGCTACGAGGGCGCGGCCGAGAGCCTGTGGCGACTCGCTGCGATCGATGCCTTCGACCTGACTGGTCCGGTCGCGATCGCCGCCGATGCCAGCGGCACGCTGGCCGATCCGCAGGTCCGCGGCTCGCTCAGCAGCGACGATCTGCGGGTGCGCAGTTCGCTGTCGGGGACCGATATCCGCGACGTCAGCGCCCGCGGCCGGTTCACGGGATCACGGCTGCGGCTTATCAGCTTCTCGGGCCGGGCCGGCGACGGTACCGTCAGTGGCAGCGGGATCGTCGATCTTGCGGGGCTGGGCGAGCGGGTCGAGGGTCGCTTCCTCGAGGTTCGCGGACCGACGCTGGACCTAAGGGCTGCCGCCACCAACGCGCGGCTGCTCAACGCCAATGGCATCGATGCCACCATCACCGGACCGCTGCGGATCGTATCGGACGGGCTGGGCGGCACTATCGCCGGGCGCGTGACCATCGACCGCGCGAGCTGGGGCCTCGGCACCGCCGCCTCCGAGGATGTGGCTCTCCCGCGGATCAGCACCCGCGAGATCAACCTGCCCTCGGACACCGGGCCGCGGGTCGCTGCGGGCCGTCCGTGGCGCTATCTCATCAATGCGCGCGGTCCAAGCCGGATCGATGTCGACGGCATGGGCCTCGACAGCGAATGGGGCGCGGACATCATTCTGCGCGGAACCACCGACGAGCCTCGGATCGGCGGCGAGGCCCGGGTCGTGCGCGGCAGCTACAGCTTCGCGGGCACCCGCTTCGAGCTCGAGCGCGGCGTGATCGAATTCGACGTCAACGGACCGATCGATCCGCGGATCGACATCGCAGCCGTGTCGGAGGCCAATGGCATCGATGTCGAGGTGCAGGTGGCGGGCAACGCCATGCAGCCCGAAATCACCTTCTCGTCCAACCCTTCGCTGCCCGAGGAGGAAATCCTCGCGCGGTTGCTGTTCGGGGGCTCGATCACCACGCTCTCAGCGACCGATGCGCTTCAGCTCGGCGCGGCGCTGGCGAGCCTGCGCGGCGGAGGCGGGCTCGACCCGATCAACCAGCTGCGCAGCGCGATCGGGCTCGACCGGCTACGCATCGTCGGCGCCGATCCCGCGCTCAATCGCGGCACTGCAGTAGCGCTGGGCAAGAACTTTGGCCGGCGGTTCTATGTCGAGATCATCACCGACGGGCAGGGCTATTCGGCAACCGAGGTGGAATTCCGGGTGACCAGCTGGCTCTCGCTGCTGGCCTCGATTTCGACGATCGGGCGCGAAAGCGTGCTGGCCGAAGTCAGTCGCGACTACTGATCTGCGGGGCCCGCGTCGGTGCCCTGAACGGTATCCGGCGCCGTCAGCACCGCGTTGATCGGGATCGCTACGCCGTTGCCCGATTCGACCGCCTCGCCTGCAAAACGCGCGGCCGCACCATTGCTGTGGGTGGCAACAATGGTCTCCCCATCGAGTGCGAAGCGGACCGTGCCGGTGCCCAGGGTGGTCATGGCCGCGTTGCCGCCGCCCGTCTCGATTGCCGTAAGGATCGCCTCGGGTGTGACATGGCCGGGTAACACATGTTCGCGCAGCAGGCCGATCAGGAGCGGGCGTTCCTCTACCGTCAGCAGTTGCGCTCCGGTCGTGCCCAGCGCGTCGAAGGCGGCGTCGTTCGGGGCAAGCACGGTGTAGCTGCCCGCGCCGTCGAACACTTCGTTGAGCTGGGCTATCGAGAGCGCCTCGGAAACGACGCCCAGATCCCGATGCCGGGCGATCGCCTGATAGAGCGTCTCGCCATCGGTGGCCAGCAGAGCGGGCTCGGCGTCTTCTCCCGAGCCGCAGGCGGCGGTGGCGAGCGCCAGCGGCACCAGCGCCGCGCCAAGCCAAGCCCGGAGTGCGGGGCGTATCGTGCGCTCCCGGTTCATGTCAGGAGATCGATCGCGGCGGTGACCAGCCGGGTCTCGGGATCGAATCGGTACACATAGCCGTCGGCGTAGCGATAGGCTGCCCGGGCCGTATCGGCGTAGCGTTCGCGATAGGGTTGGGGGATGTTGTAGACCTCGTATCCGGCAGGCATCGGCTCGCCGACCGCGATCGCATCATCGGTGAGTAGCGCGGCGACCGACTGGATTGCGGCGCTTTGCGGATCGACGCGGTAGAGCGTGTTGTCGGCGTAGCGATAGCTGCCGGGTTCGCCGAGATTGTAGAAATCGACGAGATAGGCGGGCACGTTCCGGCTGCCGTAGGAACCAGGCCAGATGTTGCCGCTCGCCAGCGCGCCGCCAAGGAGCGGGATATAGCCCGCGATCCTGCCGCCGTTCGTAGAGGTACCGGCGAGCCGGAGCAGATAGCCGTCGCGGTAGAGATAGCGCCCCGCGTCGAAACCGGTGAGCCCGAACAGTCGCGGCGAATAGGCAAAGCCGAGTGTGCTTTTGCCCTGGGTGGCGCGGGATTGCGTGGGGCCGGGGGAGGCACAGCCGCCCGACTTGGCAAGACCGCGCGGGCAGTCGGCGAGCAGCCGGAAGCTGCGGTCGAGCGGGCCCGTGAACATCCGTTTGCGAACCCGTTCGTCGCCGCCGCGCGAAGGGAGGCCGCGAAGGCCCGCTTCGCTCCGCTCGGCGGGCTCGACGCGGTCGGAAGGGTTTTCGGGCCGGCGATTGGCGGGCTGGACGGTTGGGGTCTGCGGCAGGCTTCTCGTCTCCCCGCGGTCCCGGCTCGTCAGATTATCGTTGTCAACCTGCTGCGCATCGGCCTTGGTGTCGCGTAGCGGACGCCGATCTGCGGTGGGTGGCGCGGCGTCGCCCGAGCGTGCCGCTTGCCCGCGCTGGTTGCGACCATTGCCCGGTCGGTCCGCGCCGGGGGACACGCCGCGCTGTTCGGCATTTTTCGGCGCGGTCTGGTCCGCTGCGGGCTGATCGCTATTCTGGGCGAGTGCACCCGACGCGGCCAGCGCAAGCGCGGCCACGCCCATACTGAATCTACACATCGGTTAACTCCTGGTTGGATTTTCAACGGCGCGCAGGCCAGCGGGTTCCAAGCAGCGGCCATGCATTCGATCGCGCAAACCCGCAAGAATCCGCGGTTCATCTGCCCGCAAGGTAGAGCCGCGCTTCCGCTGCCCGGCGGCGGACCAGCCCCGCCATGACCCGCCCGCCGGCATGCTTCCAGCGCGCGAACTCGCTCGCCGCTCCTGTGAAATCGCCTGTGAGGTGGCGACGGAGCAATGTCGAGCGGGGCAGCGCGCCGGTGTTGTAGTGGAAGCTGGCAAGCGCATCGAACTGGTTCTGGCTAGTAGGCGCGTCGCCGATGGCACGCGCCACATCGCTGGCATAGCGCTCCAGATCGCGGGCAAGCCTGGCGTCGCATTCCGCCTGCGACCAGACCGTGCCCGGGCCGATCCCCGCTCCGGTCGCGCCCCAACCGATGGTCCAGGGGTGGCTGCCGGTGCCGGGATCGGGATAGGCCTCGATCAGCCCGTCGCTGCGTCGGCGGGCGCAGCCTTCGAAACGCTTGATCAGCGCGGTCCCTTCGGGGCTTATGGTGTGCGGCTTGGGGAGAGTATCCCCACCTCCATCGCCAAGCGCAGAATCGATGGCGCGGTCAAGCGCCGCCACCTCCGCCCGTTGGAAGCCGCGCCCGAGCATCCGCCTGACCGCGTCGAAAACCGTCTTGCGCTGCATGCTGTCACCTCATTCCAAGCCGAATCGAGGCGCGACAAGTAGGCAGGATGAGGGCGTGTAGGAAAATGGTTTGTGTACAATCGGTGCGTTTCGCACGGAGCCGAGAGGGGGTTGGCGGCGTGTCTCGACTGCGCTCGACACGAACGGGGCATGGCATCCGCGAACATCTCGTCATTGCGAGGAGCCGCAGAAATCCAGCGCGTCGGTCCATGGATTGCCGCGCTCCGCTCACAATGACGGAAAATAGACCCACCGCCCGCTCCGCTCAATCCGTCGAAGGCTGAGATGACAAGAGCTCTTGACTGACAAGATATCTTTACAGTAAAGAACTCTTGTCAGGCAGGAGGTGTGTCGTTGGAAAACCGTTTGAAGGGTTATCGCGAGGAGCAGGGCTGGAGCCAGGGCGAACTGGCCCGCCGGCTCGGCGTTTCGCGCCAGACCATCAACGCGGTCGAGACCGACAAATACGATCCCTCGCTGCCGCTGGCGCTGCGCATGGCCAGGCTGTTCGGCGTGGCGGTGCCCGACCTGTTCATCGATCATTGGGAGCCTGAAGAATGACTGCTCAACCTCAAACAGCCCCGCCGATTCCCCGGAAGAAATCCCTGCTCCGCCGACTGGCCCTGCCCTTGTCGGCGGGCGGGCTCAGCGGGTTTCTCGCCGCGATGGCGTTTCTCGAGTTCGCCGAATTCTCGACCGGCGAAGGGCTGGGCGTCTCGCGCGAGATCGCCGGACTGGTGGGGGTGATTTACATCCTCACCGGGCTGGTGGTGGCGCTGGGCGCGGCGAGGCCGGGGGTCGGGGCGAAGCTGCTCAACGTCGAGGATGCCGACGAGTTGCGCGAAGGCAAGCGGATGCTTGTGCCGAGCTCGGTCGCCATGGTGCTGCTGGGCGGCGCGCTGATCCTGCTGGCGCTAGCCGGTCCCCTGGGCCGCTGGCGCCGGGTCTGAGCGTGGGCGGGGCGGTTCTTATGCTCGCCATTGCGACATGGCTCGGCACCATCGCGCAGCGGCTGACCGACGAGATGCAGCGCGACCTCAACCGCGATGCCACGGCGAGCGCGTTCAGCCTGCTGCTGCTGATCGGCGGCGGCTGGGCCATGCTGGCGCACACCGGCTTTGTGACCGGGCCCGCGCCGCTCGATTGGCTGACGATGTTCTCGGTGGTCCTGCTGCTTGCCACCTTCTGGCAGGCGGGACGTCGCGGATTGATGACCCGCGGTCCCAATTGAAACCGCGGCTGCAACCCTCCCCAAAACCGAAGGGGCGCCCGGATTGCTCCGGACGCCCCCCTCGGTGAAGTCTCGCGTCTATCAGGCGCTGTAATACATGTCGAACTCTACCGCACAGGGCGTGGTCTCCATACGAATGACCTCTTCCCATTTCAGCTCGGCATAGGCGTCGATCTGGTCCTTGGTGAAGACATCGCCCTTGAGCAGGAATTCGTGATCCGCCTCGAGCGCCTCGAGCGCTTCGCGCAAGGAGCCGCAGACGGTCGGCACGTCGGCCAGTTCGGCGGGCGGCAGATCGTAGAGGTTCTTGTCCATCGCCTCGCCCGGGTGGAGCTTGTTCTGGATCCCGTCGAGACCCGCCATCAGCAGCGCGGCATAGGCGAGATAGGGATTGGCCATCGCGTCGGGGAAGCGGAACTCGACCCTTTTGGCCTTCTCGCCCGCGCCATAGGGAATGCGGCAGGAGGCCGAGCGGTTGCGCGCCGAATAGGCAAGCAGCACCGGCGCCTCGAAGCCCGGGACCAGCCGCTTGTAGCTGTTGGTGGTCGGGTTGGTGAAGGCGTTCAGTGCCTTGGCGTGCTTGATGACCCCGGCGATGAAGAACAGGCAGTTCTCCGACAGGCCGGCATATTCATTGCCCGCGAAGGTCGGCTTGCCGCCCGACCAGATCGACATATGCGTGTGCATGCCCGAACCGTTGTCGTCCTTGATCGGCTTGGGCATGAAGGTCGCGGTCTTGCCATAGGCATGGGCGACCTGGTGGACCACATATTTATAGATCTGCATGTTGTCGGCGGTTTCGACCAGCGTCGAATAGGTCAGGCCCAGCTCGTGCTGCGCGGCGGCGACCTCGTGGTGGTGCTTGTCGCAAGGCAGCCCCATCTCGAGCATGGTGGCGACCATCTCGCCGCGAATGTCCGTGGCGGAATCGACCGGGGCGACGGGGAAATAGCCGCCCTTGGCGCGCGGGCGGTGGCCCATGTTGCCGCTCTCGTATTCCTTGCCCGAGTTCGTCGGCAGTTCGATGTCGTCGAGCGAGAATCCCGAACCGGCGTAGCCATCCTCGAAGCGGACGTCGTCGAACATGAAGAACTCGGCCTCGGGTCCGACATAAATCGTGTCGCCGATGCCCGAATTGCCGAGATAGGCCTCAGCCCGCTTGGCGGTGGTGCGCGGATCGCGCGAATACCAGTCGCCGGTCGAGGGTTCGACGATGTCGCAGAACACGATCATGGTCGCCTCGGCGGCGAAGGGATCGAGATAGACCCGCTCGAGATCGGGCTTGAGGATCATGTCGCTCTCGTTGATCACCTTCCAGCCGGCGATCGAGGAACCGTCGAACATCAGCCCGTCCTCGAGCATGTCTTCGTCGAGCGCGCGCGCGACCATGGTTAGATGGTGCCATTTGCCCTTGGGGTCGGTGAAGCGCAGGTCGAGCCAGTCGATGTCTTCGTCGGTCAGCCGTTTGAGGATCTCGCTTGCACTTGCCATCGTCGTGTTCTCCGTATCGATTGAATTGCGTGTCGGGCGCGGGGCCCGGAATGGTTCGGTTCAGATCGCGTCGTCGTCGCGCTCGCCGGTGCGGATGCGCAGCGCGGACTCGATCGGCGAGACGAAGATCTTGCCATCGCCGATCCGCCCGGTCTGCGCGGCATTGGCGATCGCCTCGACGGTGCGCTCGGCAATGGCGTCGGCAACGACCACCTCGAGCTTCACCTTGGGAAGGAAATCGACCACATATTCGGCGCCGCGATAAAGCTCGGTGTGGCCCTTCTGGCGACCGAAACCCTTCGCCTCGGTCACGGTGATGCCCGAGACGCCGACTTCGTGCAGCGCCTCCTTCACCTCGTCCAGCTTGAACGGCTTGATGATCGCCTCGATCTTTTTCACGTGTTGGTCGTCCCCGTCTGTGACCTGGCTACGATCACCCTCGGATATATGTTCCAAGAATCGTGCCAGCCACAAAAGCGAGCCTAGAGCATCGAAGCGGGCGCGCAAGGCCGGTTTGGGGCAAGTTTCGAAAAGCGGAGCGGTGCCAATTGCAAGGGCATTGCGGCGGGCGAGGGGGCTGCCCAAGATCTGGGCAGCGCCTGCCTGCAATTCAGGCAGCAGGCAGTCTCAGCCCGGTGGTCTCGGGCAGGCCGCACATCAGGTTGAGCGACTGGATCGCGGCGCCGCTGGCCCCCTTGCCGAGGTTGTCGAGCCGCGCGACCAGCCGCGCGTGCCAGCCGCCGGGATTGGAAAAGACGAAAAGCTCGAGCTCGTCGGACGGCGGCGCGTTCTGTTCCAGGATCAGCTCGCTCGGCACGTCCCCGCCGCGCACCGTGACGACCGGCGCATCCGCGTAGAATTCGCCAAGCGCGGCGCGCAGCGCGTCGGCGGTCGGCTCGCCCGCCATCGCTCCGAGATGGAGCGGGACCTCGACGATCATGCCACGATAGGCAGGTACGACCGAGGGCGCGAAGATCACGCCGTGCTCCAGCCTGGCATGCGCTTTCATTTCGGGCCCGTGCTTATGCGCCATATCATAGCCATAGGCGCGGAAGGCCGGCGCGCCCTGCGTTTCGAAGCGCTCGATCAGGCTCTTTCCGCCGCCCGAATAGCCGCTGACGGCGTTGACCGTGTAGGGCCAGTCGGCAGGCAGCAGCCCCGCGCGCACCAGCGGCGCCACCAGCGCGAGAAAACCGGTAGGATAGCAGCCCGGATTGCTGACCCTGCGCGCTTCGGCGACACGCTCGCGTCCGACCAGCTCGGGAAAGCCGTAGCACCAGCCCTCGGTAACACGGTGCGCGGAAGACGCGTCGATGACGCGCGTTCCCGCGGCGGGATGGAGCAGTTCCATCGCTTGGCGCGCAGCCTCGTCGGGGAGACAGAGGATGGCGAAATCGGCCTCGTTGAGCGCGTCGCGGCGCGCGGCCTCGTCCTTGCGGCGGCTCTCGTCGAGCTCGATCAGCGTGACGCCGCCGCGCCCCGCCAGCCGCTCGAGGATCTCGAGCCCGGTGGTGCCCGCCGCGCCGTCGACGAAGACGCTATGCGGCATGGTCGTCGTCGGGGATCAGGCTCTCGGCGGGGATATAGCCGCTCGGCCCCTCGGGGCCGCGGCACACCCAGCACCAGCCCCCCGCACAGTCGAGCGCTTCGATCGCGCTGCCGGCGGGAAGGGTCACCAATTCTGCGGAGTCAGCGCGCGGCGCCAGCATCAGCGGCGTGTCCGCATCGCCGATCGTACGGAGTTGCGGGATCACGTAATGAACCGCGAGAAAGCGCTGCGCGAGCGCGATATGCGCCAGATCGGCGCGCAGCGGCAGCGTCCCGGGTTCGGGACGTTCGACAGCACCGGTCAGGCCGACGATCCCGTCGGGCAGGTAATAGGGTGCAGCCTGGCTCACAGCGCGTTCGGGATCCTCGTCGAGGGCATGGCGGGCCGCTTAGCCGCGCGGAGGCCCTGCGGCAAGCATGACGCCTTTGTTACGCACGACGCGAGCCTCGGCGCGTCCGCGCTAGGCGCTCCCATAGCGCTCCTGCAGCATGTGCCAGGCGGCGCGCAAGCCGTAGGCCTCGCCGCCCTTGGGCCGCCCCGGCTTGGGCGCCGGGCGCCAGGCGAAAGTGTCGAAATGCGCCCATTCGAGCCCCTCGCCGACGAATTTGTCGAGGAACAGCCCTGCGACGCTGGCGCCGGCAAAACCGTTGACATGCGCGTTGTTCGTGTCGGCGATGTCCGAATTGAGCCATTCGCCATAGGCTTCGGGCAGCGGCAGCCGCCAGGGTTCGTCGTCATGCGCGCGGCCCGCCGCGATCAGCGCTTCCGCGGTGGCGTCGCGGCGTGTCATCAACGCAGGGTATTCCGGTCCCAGCGCGACGCGCGCCGCGCCGGTCAGCGTGGCGAAATCGATGATCAGATCGGGGTTCTCTTCGCTGACGCGGGTGAGCGCATCGCCTAGCACCAGTCGCCCTTCGGCATCGGTGTTGCCGATCTCGACGGTCAGCCCCTTGCGCGAGGCGAGCACATCGCCCGGGCGGAAGGAATCGCTCGAGATCGCGTTCTCGACCGCTGGGACGAGGCAGTGCAGCCGCACCTTGAGCCCGCCGCCCATGATCAGCCCGGCCAGCGCCAGCGCGTGCGCCGCGCCGCCCATGTCCTTCTTCATCAGCTTCATGCCGCTCGCCGATTTGACATCGAGCCCGCCCGAATCGAAGCACACGCCCTTGCCGACGATGGCGAGAACCGGGTCGCTTTCGCTGCCCCATGTCAGGTGCAGGAGCCGCGGTGCATGCTTGCGCGCCGCCGCGCGGCCCACCGCATGGATCATCGGATAGTCCTGCTCCAGCGCATCGCCGCGCACCACGGTCAGGTCCCCCTTGTGCGTCTTCGCGAGGTGCTCTGCATGCTCCTCGAGCGCGGCGGGACCCATGTCCTCGGCTGGCGTGTTGACGAGGTCGCGCACCAAGCCCACGGCGCGCGCTTCGTCGATTGCGGGGTCGATCTTGCCCGCCTCCTTGGTCAGCAACACCCGCGGACCGGTGGGGCGCTCTGGCTGCTTGTAGCGCTCGAAGGTGTATTGCGCGGTCTGCCAGCCGTGAAGCGCAGGTCCGGGTTCGCCCTCGGCGCGGCGATAGGTGCCCGCGGGCAGATCCTCGGCGAGCTTGGCCATGCACCAGCTCGACAGTTCGGCGGGATTCGCCACCCCGCCCACCGCGAACCAGCCATCGCCATCGGGGACGATCGCGGTCTGGTAGCCGCCGCCTTCGAATTTCTGCGCTTCGAGCGCGCTGCGCTGGCCGTTGGAGAGCTGCTTCGCCCAGGCTTCGAACCCGTCGCGGGCGACGAGATGGATGGAAATCGCGTCCTGTCCGCGATCCGGCTGGATCAAGTCGATGGTTTCGGCCATTGTGCGGCTGTCCCTGTTTTGTGTTTTGCCCATGGCAAAGGAATGCGAATGAACCCGCGCCTGTTCCTGATTGCGGCCCTGCTGTCGAGTGCCGCGTGTTCCGACGCGGCTGAGATGGAGGAGCGGGTCGGCGCTTCCGCCCAGGCCGGTGCTGCCGCAACGCCGCCGGCTCCGCCGGGGACCGAGCCGGGCGAAGGCCGCGCCATCGCCGAAAGCACCGAGGATTACGAATTCGAATATTCCTGGCCCGTCGAGGCCAATTCGATCCCCGCGCTGGCGACGCTGTTGCAAGGCCGGGCGGACAAGGCGCGCACCGAACTGGTGGGCGCGGTGCGCGAGGACCGCGCGGCGGCGGCGGAGGCCGACTATCCGTTTCGCCCGCATAGCTTCTCGGGCGAATGGCAGGTGGTGGCGGATATTCCCGGCTGGCTCAGCCTGTCGGGCACCATCTCGACCTATGCCGGCGGCGCGCATCCCAACACCGGCTTCGACAGCTTGTTGTGGGACAAGCGGGCGGGGGTAGCCCGCGATCCGCTCGACCTGTTCCGCAGCCCGCAGAATTTCCAGAATGCGATCGCGCGGCGGTTCTGCGAGCAGCTCGATGCCGAACGGGCCGAGCGGCGCGGCGAACCCGTCGATCCCGACGCCGACGACTATTTCAGCGACTGCCCCGGGGTGGAGGAGATCACGGTACTGCTGGGATCCTCCAACGATCGCACCTTCGATCGCATCGGCGTTCTGGTGATGCCCTATGTCGCGGGACCCTATGCAGAGGGTTCGTACGAATTCGACCTCCCGGTCGACACCGCGCTGCTCGACGCGGTGAAGCCGGATTACGCGAAGGCCTTCTCGCTGGGGCCGCAGAATTAGCCGCCTTCAAGAGGACCGCCGCAGCAAAACCTCGCAATCGGGCGCATCGGTCGCTACATCGCGGCCATGACCGAATATCAGACCATCGACGGCACCGAGACCGTCCTTCGCGACGGCACGATCAAGCTCCATGGCGAGGAGGGCTTCGCCGGCATGCGCCGCGCGGGTCAGCTTGCGGCATCCATTCTCGACGAGATCGCCCCCATGGTGCAGCCGGGTGTTTCCACCGCGGCGATCGACGACAAGGTGCGCGAGCTCACGCTCGACGGCGGCGCGGTGCCCGCGACCATGGGCTATCGCGGCTATGCACACAGCTGCTGCATCTCGATCAACCACGTCATCTGCCACGGCATTCCGAGCGAGAAGTTGCTGAAGGAGGGCGACATCGTCAATATCGACGTCACCCCGCTGCTCGACGGCTGGCACGGCGACACCAGCCGGATGTTCTTCGCCGGCGAACCGCCGCTGAAAGCGCGGCGGCTGGTCGAGGTGACCTATGAATGCCTGATGCTGGGGATCGCGGCGGCGCAGCCCGGCGCCCGGCTGGGCGATATCGGCGCGGCGATCGAGGCGCATGCCAGCCAGTACCGCTACGGCGTGGTGCGCGAATTCTGCGGCCACGGGCTCGGCCGCTTGTTCCACGACGCGCCCGAGGTGATCCATGCCGCGAAGGCGGGCACCGGGCCGGTGCTCAAGCCGGGGATGTTCTTCACCATCGAACCGATGATCAACCTCGGCCGTCCACACGCCAAGCTGCTCAACGACGGCTGGACCGCGGTGACCCGCGACAAGAGCCTTTCGGCGCAGTTCGAGCACTCGCTGGGCATCACCGAGACCGGCAACGAGATCTTCACCCAGAGCGCCAGGGGCCTGCACCAGCCGCCTTACGCGTGAGGGCTTGGTTGGATGGTGTAGCGGCGGGTTTTATCGCTGCGCTGGTGGCGGGGTAGTGACCGCTATTGGGTGGGAAACGGACGTTTATAGGACCGGATTCGTCTGAACCCAGATTTGCGGAACACCTCGCTCTCGCGCCCACTCTGTCGCTGCGGCGAGTGCCGCCTCCAACGTAATATCGCTTTCTGCTAAGGAGGCATAAAACACGCCCTCGCCCGAGGCCTTGAAACCGTAGCCAGTGCCGAAGAAGCGACCATCATCGCTCGCCTCGACGATAAGCCACGCATCCTCGTCAGCTACTTCTGGCATTTGCTCATTGGGCTGGAGATAAATGTATTCGACCATCGTGAAGCTTCTCTCACGTTTTCGCAGATGACCGCAACGGGTCGGTACCTGCCAGGCGGCTAATGGCGTAGGACCGCGGCAAGCAGCCGTTCTTGGCCGGCGGCTGCCCGTGGTGACATGATCCTCAGAAATCGAAGCGCCGCCCTCACCTCTCGTCGCCCCGGGCTTGACCCGGGGTCCCGCTTCCCTCGTTGCGAGGAACGCAGGGGCGACGCAATCGAGGGCGTAACGTCGCGGCTGAGCGACTGTGTTGGTGCCGGGCGGCAAGCTTCGGCCATGGATTGCCGCGCCGCCTGCGGCGGCTCGCAATGACGAGGGGATGGGTTTGTCCACGGAGGCAGCGGGACCCCGGGTCGGCCCCGGGGCGACGAAATGGGGGAGTGCCGCAGCTGGGTCGTCAGCCGGCAATCCGGTTTTAGGAAGCTGGCTGGATTTCCGGCCCCGCGTTTCACCCGCAACACTCCCTCTCGACCTAAACCCAAGGCACTCCCAGCCGCACGAGCCGGTCGATTTTCTCGCGGGTGATGCCCCAGGCGGCGGGATCGACTTCCGCGACGATGGCACTGCCCGAGCGTTCGTCGCCCGCGACGACCAGCTCGTTGCGGGTGAACCTGCGCTGGCGGGTCGAGTAGAAGGCCAGCACCTTCGGCCGGGTCGAATTGCGGCCGCCTTCGATCACGACCCCGAGCCGGTCGTCGCATAATTGCACCACGGCGCCGAGCGGGAACACGCCGATGCTCACCATGAAGGCCGAGAGGATCTGCGGGTCGAAATGCCCCGCCCATTGCCGCATCCGCGTGATCGCATCCAGCGGCGTCCAGGCGTCCTTGTAGGGGCGGTTGGAGGTCACCGCGTCGTAGACATCGCAGATCGCGCCCATTCTGGCCGCGCGGCTGACCTGCGCGCCGCGAAGCCCGTGCGGGTAGCCCGTTCCGTCGATCTTCTCGTGGTGATGCTGGCAGACATCCAACGCGGTTGCCGGAAGATTGTCGACCTCGCCGAGCAGGCGATAGCCCTCCAGCGCATGCGTCTTGGCCAGGACGTATTCTTCCTCGGTCAGCTTGCCCGGCTTGTTGAGCACTTCTGCCGGGACCATCACCTTGCCGATGTCGTGGAGCAGGCCCGCAGTCCCCAGATCGGCGGCAGACTGCTCGTCGATCCCGAGCTGGCGGGCCAGATTGACCATCAGCGCGCAGACCGCGACCGAGTGCAGATAGGTGTATTCGTCCTTCTTCTTGAGCCGCAGGACCTTGAGCAAAGCGTGGCGATTGTTCTCGATCGAGGTGACGACCTCCTCGACGACGCTCGTGACGGCGCGCGATTCGATCGCCTTGCCCAGCCGGGCCGAATCGAACACGCCGCGGACGACGTCGCGGGCGCGGTTGACGACCTGCGTCGCGGCGGCTGTCTTCTCGTTCGGGGTGCGGGTGTCTTCGGCCGGGCTCTCGGCCCAGGCCTGCGCCGGGAGCGGCAGATCGGCACCTTTCGAGGTATCGATCAGGAGCGTCGAGATGTCGCTGCGCAGCACTGTCGCCAGGTCGCTTTCGCGCTGGAGCAGGAAATTGCGGCTCCAGAACGGGTGATCGAACCACGATCCGTCGAAGGCATGGATATACATGCCCACCCGCAGCTGTTCGCTTGGTATGCGTCTCAGCGTCATGCCGCTTCCTCCGCCCGCCCGATGCTACGCGAATCCAAGACCCTTCGCTCCAATAGAACTTCGATATCGGCATTATAGAGCGCTCGGCGGCACGCGCGGGCGATCCGGTTGAAAGAGACGCATGGCGGATTATCTATTGCGCGAGCATCGCTTGGCGGGTGCGACCCGCACGCCGCCAATCCGCCTTCGAACCGAGAAGGTGATTTCTGGATCTACTGGAGTTTGCTATGAAAGTTCTCGTGGCCGGAGCTACCGGCAAAACCGGGTTGCGGCTCGTCGGCGAACTCGCCTCGCGCGGGCACGAACCGGTGGCGCTGGTCCGCGAAAGCTCGGACACCGCCGCTCTGCCCGAGGGCACCCAGCAGCGAAACGGCGATCTCACCGATCTGCAGGACGATGTCTGCGCCGGCTGCGATGCGGTCGTGTTTGCGGCGGGCTCGGGCGGGGATACCGGCGCCGACATGACCGACAAGGTCGACCGCAACGGAGCCAAGCGCCTGATCGACATCGCGGCGAAGTCCGGGGTGAAGCGCTTCGTGATGCTGAGCAGCATCGGCACCGACGATCCGCCGGAAGACGGCGAGCTGGCGCATTATTTCCAGGCCAAGCATGAAGCGGACGAGCACCTCAAGGCCTCGGGACTGGACTATGCGATCGTCAGGCCGGTCGCCCTGACCGAGGCGGATGGCAACCGCGACATCCGCTTCGGCGAGGACGTCGACCCGCAAGGCAAGGCCGCACGAGGCGATGTCGCCTTCGTGCTCGCCAATGCGGTCGAGAGCGGAGAATGGCTGGGCAGAACCGCCACGATGGAGAGCGTTTAGAGCTCCAACGACCCCGATTGGGTCGCCGACCACTGTTCCCGGTGACCTACGCGCCAGAATGATTGCGCCAGAATGACCGCGGACGATCCGGTTGAAGGAAATTCATGGTGAAGATTAGCCCCGTGAAAAGGGCTGAGGCCGGCTTGGGGGCAGGAGGTGCCAAACGCCGTGCGGCAGTCTTTTCATTGATCTTGGTCAGTCGACAATAACCCTATTCGAATTTGGAAGACGCGCTCTGTCCGGAGGATATCTGCCTCAGGAACACCTTCTTAATCAATTCGCGCGATGTCTGCGCTGAATTGGTTGCAGAGGGGCGAACTTGACGATGATACTCACGATCCGTGCGCACAAGCGGTATTCGGTTCGACATGTCGTCGAGCTGCTCGGCGCGCTCGACGGCAATCGTCGCAGCGGGTTGATGATCGAATTGTCGAGCGAGGGATGCCGGATCAGCGGGCTCGGGGGCTGCGGCCTTGCGCCCGGCGACGCGGTGGCCGTCGTCTGCGAGGGGATGGAACTAGCCGGTCGCATTTGTTGGGTGCATTCGGGCATCGCCGGGGTGCGCCTCGACCGGCCGCTGACCGCACGCGAATTGAGCGCGCAGCTAGCCAGCCTGCGCGGCGAAGCATCGCGACCGGATACAACGGCTTGGGGAGAGCCGGTCGCGCGTCGACGCGCCTGACGACTGTTCGCGGCCTGTCGCGGCGACGCAATCAAGGCGCTGTGACCAAACGCACCCGCTGAACCCATCTGCGCTTCGCCGCTTTCCGCCTTGCCATCGCTCGCTCGCGCGGCTTTCAGGGCGGCATGCTGTCCGTCACTCCCGATGTTGCGCTTCTGATCCTCGGCATCCTGCTGCTCACCACGGTTTTCGCCGGGTCGCTGTCGAGCCGGTTCGGCCTGCCGGCGCTGATCGGCTTTCTCGCGCTGGGGATGTTGGCCGGAGTGGACGGTCCTGGCGGCATCGCCTTCGGCGATTACGCGCTGACGCAGGGCATCGGCGTTGCCTGTTTGATCTTCATCCTGTTTTCGGGCGGACTCGACACCGACTGGCGCGACGTCAAGCGTGTGCTATCGCCAGCATTGGTGCTGGCGACGCTGGGGGTGCTGCTCAGCGCGGGCATCACAGCTGGAGCGGCGGTCTATCTGCTCGGGCTCGAGCCGCTGCAGGGCTTTCTGCTCGGCGCGGTGGTAGCCTCGACCGATGCCGCCGCGGTCTTCGCGATCCTGCGCTCGAGCGGGCTCGACCTGCATGGCGAGGTGCCCGCGCTGATCGAGGTGGAATCGGGTTCCAACGACCCGATGGCGATCTTCCTCGTCGGCGCCGCGATCCTGTTCATCGCCACCCCGGGGGCGTCGCCGCTGTCGCTGGTGCCCGATTTCGCGGTGCAGATGGCGATGGGTGCGGTCATCGGGCTCGGAGTGGGCTATCTGCTTCCCGAAGTGCTCAAGCGCTCCAATTTCTACCACGGCGGGCTGGCCTTCGTGATCTCGATCGCCGGCGCGCTGATCGCCTATGGCCTGGCGCAGCTGCTCGGCGGCAACGGCTTTCTCGCCGCCTATCTGGCGGGGCTGGTCGCGGGCAACCGCACCTACAAGGCCCGGCTGATCGTCTCGACCTTCCAGGACGGGATGGCCTGGCTGGCGCAGGTGGTGATGTTCCTCACGCTCGGCCTGCTGGTGGCGCCGACCAACCTGCTCGACGTCGCGCTGCCGGGGCTGGCGATCGCGTTCATCCTGATGTTCGTCGCCCGGCCGCTGAGCGTGTTCATCTGTCTCGCACCCTTCCGCCGTTTCGGCTGGCGCGCCAAGCTGTTCGTGTCCTGGGCGGGCCTGCGCGGCGCGGTGCCGATCGTGCTCGCGACCTTCCCGATGGTGGCCGGGATCCCCGGCGCCTTCACCATCTTCAACGTGGTGTTCTTCGTGGTGCTGGTGTCGAGCGTGATCCAGGGACCGAGCATCAACTGGATGGCTGCACGGCTGGGGATCGGCGGGCGCGCGGTGCGCAAGGGGATGGAGGGGGTCGGCGAACCGCTCGCCGAGCCGGCGCCCAAGAGCTGACGCCCGCGGACGGCGGGTGCGCCGTCAGATCGCGGAGAAGCGCTCGATATCCTTGATCCGGCCCGAGACGACCAGCTCGTCGTGCGGGAAGATGATCGTGTCGGGGACCGCGTGGATGAAATCCTCGCCTTCGCGCTTCACGCCGACCACGGTGACGCCGTATTTCCTGCGGCAGGCGCTGGTGACCAGCGGCAGCCCAACGATCGGTTCGGGCGCCGCCAGCCGGGCGATGGCGAATTCGTCGCCGAAGGAGATGAAGTCGAGCAGCCGTTCGTTGAGCAGATGCGCGACCCGCTCGCCCATCCGCTGTTCGGGGAACACGACGTGATGCGCGCCGGTGCGCTCGAGGATGCGCGCATGTTTCTCGTTGGTGGCCTTGGCCCAGATATTCTTCAGGCCGAGATCGGAAAGCGCGAGCACTGTTAGCACGCTGGCTTCGATATCGGTGCCGATGGCGACCACCGCCGCCTCGAAATCCGCGATCCCGAGCCGCTCCAGCGTCGCCATCTCGGTGCAATCGGCCTCGACCACCTTGGTCAGATCGGGCGCGAATTCCTGCACCGGGCGCGGATCGGTGTCCGCCCCCAGCACCTCGTGCCCCATCCGCTCGAGTGTCCGCGCGACCGCGCCGCCGAAGCGGCCCAGACCGATGACCATCACGGGTTTGCGTTTGTCAGCCGACAATGAGGTTCTCCTCGGGATAGCGATAGGGTCGTTCGCGTCCGCCCAGCGCAAGCGCGGTCGCCACGGTGATGGTTCCCACCCGGCCGACGAACATCAGCGCGGCGATGACGAGCTGGCCGGTGGGCGGGAGGTCGGCGGTGATACCGGTCGAGAGCCCGACGGTCGAGAAGGCCGAGATGGCCTCGAACAGGATGTCGCCCAGCGGCAGGGTGGAGATCGAGGCGATGTAGGTGGTGGCGACGAAAATCAGCGAGGCGGCCAACATGGTCACCGACAGCGCCTGGCGCTCGACCGCGCGGCCGAAGCGGCGCTGGAACAGCCCGGCGTCGCGGCGGCCGAGAATTTCGGACAGCACGATGGCGAAAAGGACGAAGAAGGTGGTCACCTTGATCCCTCCCGCAGTGCCCGCGCTGCCCCCGCCGATGAACATCAGGATGAAGTTCACCATCAGCGTCTCGTCATGGAAGGCGCCAACATCGAGGCTGTTGAACCCTGCGGTGCGGGGCATCACCGAGTGAAAGGCGGCGTTGAGCAGCTTGGCGCCGATCCCCATCGGACCGAGCGTGGCGGGATTGCTCCATTCCATCGCCAGGATCGCCGCGAACCCCGCCAGCAGCAGACCGATCGTCCCGCCCACGGTCACTTTGGTGTGAAGCGACCAGCGCCGCCAGCGCAGCCGGTTGGCGCGGATGTCCTGCATCACGGGGAAACCGAGCGCGGTCAGCACCACCGCCAGCATGATCGGCATCAGGATCACCGGGTCGGTCTGGTAGCCAATCACGCTGTCGGAATGGGGCGAGAAACCGGCGTTGTTGAAGGCGCTGACCGAATGGAACACGCCGTGCCACAGCGCTTCGCCCAAGGGCATCGAATAAAAGGTCATCATCCGCACCGCGAGCACCAGCGCGACGAGCGCCTCGACCACGAGTGTGATCGCCAAGACCAGCCTGAGCACCGCGGCCGCATCGCCGGTTTCCAGCCGGTTGCGCTCGACCTGCGTCGCCATGCGCTGGCGCAACCCGAAGCCGCGCCCCGCCATCAGCCCGAACAGCGTCGCCGCGGTCATGATCCCGAAGCCGCCGATCTGGAACATCAGCAGGATCGTCACCTGACCGAAGAACGACCAGTAGGTGGGGGTGTCGACCACGATCAGCCCGGTCACCGAGACAGCCGAGGTCGCGGTGAACAGCGCGGTGAGCAAGGGCGCGCGGACGCCTTCCTGCGTGGCGAAGGGCAGGCTGAGCAGCAGCGTACCGATCGCGATCGCAGCGGCAAACAGCAGCGGGATCAGCCGGATCGGGTCGCGCAGGCCCTTCATCGCCTAGCCCTCGCGCGCGGCGCGGATCGCGGCGCCGGCGGCGAAGGGGGCGAGCGCGCAGAGGCCGAGGCTGATCGCGGCGGTCAGCGCCAGCGCCGCTCCATCGGGACGCGCCAGCGAGCCCGCGCCGAAGATCAGGATCGGCACCGCCAGGGGGATCACCATCAGCCCGGACAGCGCCGCACCGCCGCGCAGCGAGGCGGTGAGCGCGGCGATCGCAAGCCCGATCGCGGCGAGTCCCGGCGTGCCCGCGAGCAGCCCGAGCAGCAGGGTGCGCAGCGTTTCGGAGGTGAGGTTGAGCAGGGCCGCGGCGGGCAGGGCGGCGAGCAGCAGCAGCGGGGCGAAGGCCAGCCAATGCGCGAGCAGCCGGCTCGCCATTGCCAGTTCCTCCGACACACCGCGCAGATGAAGCTGGTCGAACACGCCGGCTTCCAGATCGGCACTCACCAGCCGTTCGAGCGGGAGGATTGCCGCCAGCAGCGCGGCGACCCAGATCACCCCGCCACCGGTGCGCGCGAGCAATTCGGGCTCGGGCCCGACCGCGAAGGGATAGAGCATCGCCACCGCGAGAAAGAACAGCAGCGGCAGCAGCGAGCCGCCGCGCCGTCCGCCCGGCAGCAGCACCGCCAGATCGCGCCGCAGCAGTGTGCCGATCACGCGGCGAACTCCGCCAGGGTCAGCGTGGCGACCGAGACTGCGAAGCGCTGGTGCGAGGCGATCACCGCGATCCCGCCGCTGGCGAGATGCCGCGCGACCAGCTGCTCGACCAGCGCCACGCCCTTGGTGTCGAGCCCGTTGAGCGGCTCGTCGAGCAGCCAGATCGGTACCGCCTGGCCCAGCAATCGTGCCAGCGCCGCGCGCTTGGTCTGGCCGGTAGAGAGATAGCGGACCGGGACGTCGAAAAGATCATAGAGCCCCAGCGCATCGGCATGGTCGGTGAGTGCCATCGGTTTGCTCCCGTCGAGCGCGGCCCAGAAGCCCAGCGCCGCCTGCAGGCTCGCCTGCGGGTCGAGCGCAGGGCGTTCGTCGAGCAAGCCGATCCTGCCCTCGCGGGTCACCTCCCCGGCAAAGGGGCGCAGCAACCCGGCAAGGATGCGGATCAGGCTCGACTTGCCGATTCCATTGGCGCCCGCGACATGCAGCGCCTCGCCGGGGCCGAGCGCGCAGGACACACCGCGGAACAGCAGCCGGTCGCCGCGGCGGCAAGCGATATCCTTCGCGGCGAGACGGGCTTGCATGACTAGGGCCGATAGGCAAAAGCGCGCGAACCGACAAGCGAAGGAGATGGCTCATGCCGGTTCGAGAGTTGAACGAGGACGAACGCGCGAGCTGGCTTGGGGCGCTGCGCCGCTGGACGCTGGCGCGGGAGGGCAAGGCCATCCAGCGCAGTTTCGAGTTCAAGGATTTCAGCGAGGCCTTCGCTTTCATGGCCCGCGTCGCGTTGATTGCCGAGAAGCGCGACCATCATCCCGAGTGGTCCAACGTCTACAACAAGGTGGAGATTACGCTGACCACGCATGACGCCGGCGGGCTGAGCCTGCGCGACGTCAACATGGCCAAGGATATCGACGCGCTGGTTTAGCAGGGGTCTGGGCCGGCGGGGCTAGCGACCAAGCGCACGCGAGCTGCTGCGCGACATCTTGCGCAGCCGGCCGGGCATCCAGCGCACCGCGAAGGCGAGCTTGCGCGCGGTTTTGCCGACCAGAGTGTGGACCCTGTCGCCATGGACCGCCTCCCAGGCCGCGAGCGCGACATCCTCGACCGGGGTGATTTCCAGGCCCGCCGCGTTGACGCGGTCGCGGATCGCCTCGTTGGCGCCGTGGTTGGGGGTCTTGTCGAGCAGCGGGGTTTCGATGAAGCCGGGACACAGCGAGCGGACCTTGATCCCGTCCTCGTGCCATTCGCCGTCGAGGCTCTCGGTGAGCCCGCGCACGGCGAATTTGGTCGCGCTGTAGACGCTGGCGCCGGGCGAACCGAAGATGCCGGCGGCGCTCGCGGTGTTGAGCAGGCAGGAGCCCGGTGCCGTCTTCTTGAGATGCGGGTGGGCGGCCTGCGCACCGAACAGCACACCCTTGAGGTTGATATCGAGGCAGCGCTCGATTTCCTCTGCGCTGTTCTCGATCAGCGAGCCGCCCAGCGGGATCCCCGCATTGTTGACCACCACGTCGATCCGCCCGCCCGATGCCATCGAGAAGGCGTTGAGCGCGACATCCCATTCCGCGCGGTCGCGGACGTCAAGCCTGTGGAGGTAATGGTGCCCGCCGGGCAGGCCGTCGGCGGTGACTTCCATGCCGTGTTCGTCGATATCGCCAAGGCCGACGAACCAGCCCTGCCTGCCGAAATGCTGGGCAATGGCGCGCCCGATTCCGGAACCGCCCCCGGTGACGAAAATCGCCCTTCTCGCGCCCAACCCAATTCTCCCAAAAGACAAGCCGCGCGGAGGGTGTCTCCGCGCGGCCCGCTTGTCGATCCGATTTATCCGGGCGTCAACCGCCCAGAGCTTCGGCCAAGCCCTGAACGTATTCCTCGCCCTCGACGATCTGCGCGGTCGATCCCTTGACCGTGTCGCCGATCGGCTCGGCGCGGCCGCCGAGACAGGAGGCGAGGAAGTTCTCGGTCACCGCGTTGAAGGCGATGTTGTTGGTCGGCTTGGCGAAACCATGGCCCTCGTCGGGGAACAGCACATAGGTGACCGGGATGTCCTTTGCCTGCATCGCGGCGACGATCTGGTCGCTCTCGGCCTGCTTGACGCGCGGATCGTTGGCACCCTGGCCGATCAGGAGCGGCTTGACGATCATGTCGGCGGAATGGAGTGGACTGCGCTCCTTCAGCATGGCCAGGCCCTCGGGCGTATTGGGGTTGCCCATCCGCTCGTGGAACTGCGCGATCAGCGGCTCCCAATAGGGGGGGATCGTCTCGAGCAGGGTTTCGAGGTTGGACGGCCCAACGATGTCGATCCCGCAGGCGAATGTCTCGGGGGTGAAGGCGAGCCCGGCAAGCGTTGCGTAGCCGCCATAGGATCCGCCCATGATCGCCACCTTGTCGGCATCGGTGATACCCTCGGCCACCGCCCACTCGACCGCGTCGATCAGGTCGTCGTGCATCTTGCGGCCCCATTCGAGATCGCCGGCGGAGATGAATTCCTTGCCGAACCCGGTCGAGCCGCGGAAGTTGACGCTGAGCACCGCATAGCCGCGGTTGGCGAGCCATTGGTGATAGGAATTGTAGCCGTAGCCGTCGCGCGCCCAGGGCCCGCCATGAACCATCAGCACCATCGGTACCGAGGCTTCGGGCGTGCCGTCGCCATCGGCGTCGCTGCCGGGCGGCAGGGTGAGATAGGAGGGCAGGGTCAGCCCGTCGCGCGAGGTCAGCTCGAGCGGGTGCATGGTCTGCAGCGGGGCGCCTTCCAGCTCGGGCCGGGCGGTGTAGAATTCGGTCAGCGTCTTCGCGCCGCGGTCGTAGATATAGGCCTTGGTCGGAGCAGCCAGCGGGTCGTTCCAGACGACCCATTTGCTGTCGTCCTCGGTCCGGGACTGAACGCCGTAATTGCCTTCGAGACGGTCATCGAGCCAGTCGAGCGAGGCCTTGATCTCGGGATCGGTGGCGGTCCATTCGGTGGTCAGATAGGTGAAGCTGTAGGCCTCGATCTCGCCGGTGCGCGGATCGGTCATGGCCCCGCCGATATCGGCCTTGTCGTTCTGGGCGATCACCGTTTTCTCGCCGGTGGCGACATTCTGTGCAACCAGCGCAGCGGTGTTGCGGCCGCGACTGTCGATCCAGTACATCGTCTTGCCGTCGGTGGTGAAGCCGGCGGGCTGCGTGGTCAGCGAATCTTCCAGCTCGGTGCTGTCGCTCGGCTCGGTGGAGATCTCACCGTTGGCGACGGGAAAGAAGTCCATTCCGCCCGATGCATTGGGTCGTACCGCCATGCGCAGGTCGAGATTGTCGTCGGCGAGGAAGCCGGCATAGGCGTCGTTCTGCTGCACCAGCGTTAGCTCGCCGCTGTTGAGATCGAGCATGTGGACATCGTGGAAGCGCGGATCGCGGTTGTTGACCCCGACCAGCACCTTGTCCTTGATCCGGTTCGACGTGCCGATGAGCTCGACGCGGGTGTTTTCGAACGGAGTGAGCGTGCGCTCGGCGCCGGATGCGACGTCGACGCCGTAGAGCAGGTAGTTCTCGTCGCCGCCCTTGTCCTGGACATAGAGCACGCTGCGGCTGTCGGGGGCCCAGAAATACTGCGGGATCGGTCGATCGGTAGAGGAGGTGATCGCTCGCGCCGCAGCGGGATCGCTGACCGGAGCGACCCAGACGTTCATCACCCCGTCCTTGGGCGCACGCCAGCTGAGCCACTTGCCGTCGGGGCTGATCTGCCCCGACGCCCGGGTCGGGTTACCGAACAGATCCTCGCGCGGGATCAGCGGAGCCGCTTCGCCGGTCGCACTGGCCTGCTGGCGATGATTGTCTGCCGCGGCTGCCGACGGCAGCGCAAGCGAAGTCGCTGCAAGCAGCGCAGTGGTCAATTTGATCATGATCCTGTCCCCTGTTGTGGCTTAAGCCGACTCGACCATAGGACCGGCGGGCCGGAGAATGATCTCAATTCGACGAACGTATTACAACGCGAGACTGGTGCAAGGCGACACCATTAAAGCGCCGGATTGTCGTAAACATGCCAGGTGAAGATCGCCATCGCGCCGCGATGCGGACGCCAGGGCTCGGCCAGCTCGCGCACTGCCTTCTCGCTCGGACGCTCGCTCAGCCCGAGCAACCCGGCGACCCCGACCTGCACCGCGAGATCGCCCGCGGGCCAGATATCGGGGCGCCCCTCGGCGAACAGCAGGTAGATTTCGGCCGACCAGCGACCGATCCCCTTGATCCGCACGAGTTCGGCGATTGCCTCCTCGTCGTCCTCCGGAAGATCGTCGAGATCGAGTTCGCCCGCCGCGACCAGTTCGCACAGGCTGCGCGCATAGCCCTGCTTCTGGCGCGAAAGGCCGCAGGCGCGCAGCGTGTCGAAATCGCGCGCCAGCAAGTCGTCGGGGGCAAAACCTTCGCCCAGTTCGGACTCCAGCTTGCGCCACACCGCCGCGGCTGACGCGACCGAGACCTGCTGGCCGACGATGGTGCGCAGCAGGGTCATGTAGCCGGTCGGGCGGATGCGCGGTTCGGGATGGCCGCAGCGCTCGAGCGCGCCCGCGACCGCGGGTTCGCGCCGCGCCAGTTCGCCGAGCGCGTCGTGCAATTGTTCCGCCGTGAGACCCATACATCCTCCCGCGGCCCTGCCTTGCCAAACCGCGCCGCCAGCCCTAGCAGCGCCCCCGAACCGAAGCCACAGCGCCAGGAGCGAAGAGACCCATGCCCAAGCTGATCGTCACCACCCGCGAAGGCGAAACCTCCGAGATCGAGGTCGAGGACGGCCTCACCGTGATGGAAGCAATCCGCGACAACGGCTTCGACGAATTGCTCGCGCTGTGCGGCGGCTGCTGCTCCTGCGCGACCTGCCACGTCCATATCGATCCCGCCTTCGCCGAGCATCTGCCCGCGATGAGCGAGGACGAGGACGATCTGCTCGAATCCACCGAGCACCGCAACGAGACCTCGCGACTGGGCTGCCAGATCCCCTTCACGGCGGAACTCGACGGGCTGAAGGTAACTATCGCGCCTGAAGATTGATCTTGGTTGCGGCTGGGCGGACGCGCGCCTAGCTCGCGAGAATGACCGCCATTCCCACCCGCGCCAGTCCGCTCGATCTTATCGGCAACACCCCTCTGGTCCGGCTCGCCGGGCCCAGCGAGGCGGCGGGCTGCGACATCTACGGCAAATGCGAATTCGCCAATCCGGGCGCCAGCGTGAAGGATCGCGCGGCGCTGTACATTGTCCGCGATGCCGAGGCGCGCGGGGAGCTCAAGCCCGGCGGCTGCGTGGTCGAGGGTACCGCGGGCAACACCGGGATCGGGATGGCGCTGGTGTGCAATGCGCTGGGCTATCGCACGATCATCGTCATGCCCGACAACCAGTCGCGCGAGAAGATGGACACGCTGCGCGCGCTCGGCGCCGAGCTGGTCACCGTGCCGCCGACGAAATATTCCGACTGCAACCACTTCGTCCACACCAGCCGCCGGCTGGCCGAAGAGACCGAGAACGCGGTCTGGGCCAACCAGTTCGACAACACCGCCAACCGCAAGGCGCATATCGAAGGCACCGCGAAGGAAATCTGGGAGCAGCTGGAAGGCCGGGTGGACGGATTCACCTGCGCCGCGGGGACCGGCGGGACGATCGCCGGGGTCGGCATGGGTCTCAAGGAATTCGACGAAGACGTCGTTATCGCACTGACCGATCCGCATGGCGCAGCGCTGTACAATTACTATGCAAACGGCGAGCTCAAGAGCGAGGGTTCCTCGGTCGCTGAGGGGGTCGGGCAGGGGCGCATCACCGGCAATCTGGAAGGCGCGCCGATCGACACCCAGTTCCGCATTTCGGACGAGGAAGGGCTCGAATGGGTCGCCCGGCTGCTGCGCGAGGAAGGGCTGTGCCTCGGCCTGTCGAGCGGGATCAACGTCGCCGGAGCGGTCGCGCTCGGCAAGCAATTGCGCGCGCAGGGGCGCGCTGCGCCGCGGGTAGTCACGATCCTGTGCGACACCGGTTTCCGCTATCTGTCTTCGCTCTACGACCCCGAATGGCTGAAGGCGAAGGGCCTGCCGGTATTCCCCTGGCTGACCGCCGGAACTGCGCAGGATTGACCCGGTGGCCCTGCCCGTCCTACCTAAGGGCATGGCCCGCTTCTTCGACAGCAAGGCGAGGGCGCCTTCGGACGATCTTCCCCCCATCCCACTTGGAGGAACGCGCCAGCAGGCGATGAACCGGCTTCAGGTGGGTATCGGCGGCGTGCTCGGCGTGCTGATGCTGGTCGGGCTGGCGAGCGTGATCCAGAACCAGGCCGACGAGGTCGAGCGCAATGCGGTCCCCGAGGCCGCCTCGACCAACATCCCCGAACCCCGGACCAAGAGCGCCGACCCGCTGGTCGAAGCGGGCGTCGTCCCCGATCTTCCCGCGACGCCCACTCCGGCACCCACGGGCTCGGCGGCGACCGCGCCGGTCATGCCCGAGCAGGGCACCCCCGCTCCGGCGAACGGGCGCTAGCATGCGGCTGCTACTGGCGGGCGCGCTGCTGGCCTGCAGCGCCTGCGGCGCTTCTCCCGATCCGGGCGGCGGGGCGGCCGAGGTGCAAAGGATCCCGCTCGGGCTCTCGAGCACGCTGCCGATCTACTGGCAGGAAAGCCCCGATTTCGCGACCATACTGAAGGCCGAGGGCAAGCCCGGCTGGGTGCGGCAGGCTCTCGAGACCCGCTTCGACCTGGTCCCGCTCGATGTGCTGAGCGCCGAGGCGCTTGCGCCGCTCGACCATCTGCTGCTGGCGCAGCCGCGGGCGCTGTCGCCTGCCGAGAACGTCGCGCTCGACGACTGGGTGCGAGCCGGCGGCCAGTTGCTGCTGTTCGCCGACCCGATGCTGACGAGCCATTCGCAATTCGCGATCGGCGATCCGCGGCGCCCGCAGGATGTCGTGCTGCTCTCGCCGATCCTGGCGCGCTGGGGGCTGGAGCTGACCTTCGACACCGCGCAACCGCAAGGCGAGCGGATCGAAGAGGCCTTCGGGATGGCAATACCCGTCGATCTGGCGGGGGCTTTCGTGCCCGGGACAAGCGAGGCTCCGGGCGAGTGCGCGATCTCCGCAATCGGTATCGCGGCGCGCTGCCGGATCGGGGAGGGGCAGGTCGTGCTGCTCGCCGATGCCGCGCTGCTGAATGGGGAAGAGGATTCCGACCTGCCGCGCCGTCAGGCCATGCTCGATGGCCTGTTGGACCAATCGCTCCTTCGCTGAGCCTCACTGGGACAAAATGGGGATTATCGGGGACGCGGCGGGTGCTGCGCCCTTCGCCGACGTGCGAGTCGAGCCAAAACAGCCGCTTCTTTCAATTTCTGTTAAGGATTTCCGCGTGCCTGGGTGTGACATAACCACGATAAAACAGTGCCTTACCGCTTCATCCCCAGTAATCCCGTAATTTTCCCTTTCATCCCGCTCACTCCCGCTGTAAACCGCAAACCCATCGGACAGATCATGCCGTGCTGCGTATCGCGCCTGCGATGCAAGCCGCCTGCCATTGCGCGGGGCGGAGCGGAGAAGGTCTGTCCGGGGAGGAGATGCTCGCGCAGGCAGGCCAATTGGGGACGGAACAGGTGCTTTTCGGGGGTTACAGCGGACAGGCGTTTACGCCGGCTGGCGACAAGGGTCGCTACGTCCTGCCGCCGCTGTTCCGCAAAGCCGTCAAGGAAAGCAGCGAGGCCCGCGTCCTCTGTCTCGCCAAGCACGATCGCTGGAACTGCCTCGTCGGCTTCGGCCTCTCGCGCAAGCTCGAGCTCGAACAGCAGCTCGACCGCGAGGAAGAGATGGCGCTCAGGCTCAACCGCGAATTCGACCGCGAAGTGCGCTCGAGCCAGCTCAACGGTTTCGTCGAGCTGCCCTTCGACGACAGCGGCCGCTTCGTGATGCCCGAATATCTCCGCGATCTCGGCAATGTCGGGGAAGGCCTGTTCTTCCAGGGCGGCGGACGCTTCTTCACGCTGTGGAACCCCGAGGAGCTGCTGCGGATGGACGACGCCTGGGCCGCGGCCAAGGCGGCGTGCAAGGCGCTGGTCGACGAAGCCCAGGCCAAGGGGCGCACCAAGTGAGCGCTGCCCCGCACATTCCCGTTCTGCTCGACGAGGTGATCGAAGCACTGAACCCGGGCGAGGGTGATGTCATCGTCGACGCCACTTTCGGCGCGGGCGGCTATACGCGTGCGATCCTCGATCGCGGGGCGCAGGTCCACGCCTTCGACCGCGATCCCGACGCCATCGCTGCCGGCGCGGCGATGGAAGCCCAATTCGCCGGGCGGCTGACGCTCCACCCGCGGCGCTTTTCCGAAATGGTCGATGCGCTCAGCGCGGCGGGCGTTGCCCGGGTCGATGGCGTGGTGATGGATATCGGCGTGTCGTCGATGCAGCTCGACCAGCCCGGGCGCGGTTTCGCCTTTTCGACCGACGGTCCGCTCGACATGCGGATGAGCCAGGCGGGCGACAGCGCCGCCGATTTCGTCAACAATGCCGAAGAAGCCGCGATTGCCGATGTGCTCTACCACTATGGCGAGGAGCGCCAGTCGCGCCGCGTCGCCCGCGCGATCGTCGCTGCCCGCCCGCTCGAAACCACCGGTGAGCTCGCCCGCGTCGTCCGCAAGGCGCTGGGTCATCGCCCCGGTGCACCCAAGGATCCCGCCACCCGCAGCTTCCAGGCGATCCGCATCCATGTGAACGGCGAGCTCGACGAACTGACCGACGGCCTAGCGGCTGCCGAACGGCTGCTTGGCGAGGGCGGCAGGCTCGCGGTGGTGTGCTTCCACAGCCTCGAGGACCGCATCGTCAAACGCTTCCTGCGCGATGCCTCGCAGGCCGAAGCCGGGTCGCGCCATCTGCCCCAGCTCGATGCGCCCGAGCCGGTCTTCACCCGCGTGAGCAAGGCGATCCGCCCCTCCGAGGCCGAGATCGCGCGCAATCCTCGTTCGCGCTCCTCGGTGCTGCGCTCTGCGGTCCGCACCGCCACTCCCGCGAGGGAAGCAGCCTGATGGCCACCCGCCCCACCCAGGTCCGCCCCGGCAGCCGCATCCGCCAGATCGGCTGGGCGCTGGTGCTCGGCCTGTGCGTCGCGATTTTCCTCGCGCTGACTTTCAAGGTCAACGCGGTCAAAAGCGAAGTGCGGCTCACCGAGCGGCAGATCATCGCCATGGAGCGCGAGGCGCTCATGCTCGAAACCGAGTTCCAGACCCGATCCAGCCAGCGCCAGCTCGCCGCCTGGAACGCGGTCGAATTCGGCTATGTCGCGCCGAGCGCGCGCCACTTCCTCGAAAGCGAACGCCAGCTTGCCGGTCTCGGCCTGCCGCGCGGCCTCAACGCTCCCGACCCGATCCGCGTCGCGCGCAGCGAACCGGTGGTCGAGGACGAGGGGCTGTTCGCCGACTGGGTCTCGCCCGTCGCGGCAGCCGAGCTTGATAGCCAACCCGCCGACGATAGGGCCGGCGAGGGGGGAACCGCGCTTGCGGCGGACCTGTCCGACACGAGCGCGACCCTCGGGCAGCGGCTCGCTCGATCCTCCACCGTGCGCTCCGGCCTGCCGGACGACGGCCAATGAACGCGATGACCGGTTTCCCGCCGATCGGTACCGCCGTTCCCTCCGCCCGTATCCAGCTGGTTTCCATCCGCCAGCATTCGCTCGCGGTAGCCAAGCTGCGGGTGCTGTGGATCGTCTTGGCCTTCGCCTTCGTCGCATTGCTGGCGGTGATGCGGATCGGCTTTCTCGGGATGTCGGACCGCGCAGTGGCCGCGACCTCTCTCGAGGACGCGCTGCTCCCCGATCGCGGCGAAATCGTCGACCGCAACGGCGTGCCGCTGGCGCGCGCCTTCCCCGCCTACGCGCTGTGGTTCAACCCCGATGCGCTGGGCGAGGACGGCTCGCCGCTGGTCCGCCCGGCGACAGAAGTGGCGCAGGATCTCAAGGCGATCTTTCCCGAGCTCGATCTGGCGCGGGTGACCCGGGCGCTCGCCTCGGGCAAGCCGGGCTATCTGCGCCGCCGGGTGCTCCCCGAAGAGGCCAACCGGGTGCAGGAATTGGGCGAACTGGCGCTCGAAATGCCGCAGGAAACCGATCGCCACTATCCGCAAGGCTCGATGGCGGCGCATATCCTCGGCTATGTCGCCGCCGACGGCCATGGCCGCGTGGGGATGGAGCAGGTGCTCGACGAACGCCTCCTCGACCCGTCGCGCCGCGGCGCGCCGATGGCGCTGAGCATCGATGTGCGCGTCCAGGGCGCCCTCGAGGACGAATTGCGCCGCGGCATGAAGCTGGTCGATGCCAAAGGCGCGGCCGGCATCGTGCTCGACGTGGACAGCGGCGAGGTGATGGCGCTGGCCAGCCTGCCCGAATTCGATCCCAACAAGATCGACGCGGTTGGTCAGGATCGCATGTTCAACCGGGTGACCAACCAGGTCTACGAGCTGGGCTCGACCTTCAAGCCGCTGACCGTGGCGGCCGCCATCGACGCAGGCGTCGTCCGCGATTTTGCCGCGCGGTGGGATGCTTCGCCCGTGAAGATGGGCCGCTACACGATCCGGGACAGCCATTTCCTCGGGTCGACGCTCAACGTCCCCGAAACGCTGATCCATTCGTCGAACACCGTCAGCGCGCGGATCGCCGACGAGCTCGGGCCGAAGCGGATGCGTCAGGCCATGATCGATCTCGGGATGAACGCGCGGCCCCCTATCGAACTTCCTGCCAAGGGTTTTCCGATCTGGCCGGGCGACAACTGGCCGCGCCTGCGCAATATGAACGTCGGTTTCGGGCACGGCATAGCGGTGACCCCGCTGCATCTCGCTTCCGCCTATGCGGCGATGGTCAACGGCGGAATCATGCGCCCGGCCACGCTGCACAAGCTGGGCGCGGGCGACGTGCCGCAGGGGCGCCGGGTGTTCAAGGCCAGCACCAGCGCCCGGATGCGCCAGCTGATGCGGATGATCTCGATCTTCGGGACGGGGCGCAACGCCGATGCGCCGGGCTTTCGCGTCGGGGGCAAGACGGGCTCGGCCGAGAAGCCCGGCGCGGGCGGCTATCAGCGCACCTCGCTGATCTCGACCTTCGCGGCGGCCTTTCCGATGGACAAGCCACGCTTCGTGGTGGTCACCATGCTCGACGAACCGCGCGGCACCGTGGCGAGCAGCTTCCAGCGCACCGCCGCTTGGAACGCCGCGCCGATCGTCGGCCGGCTGGTGCCGCGCATCGGCCCGATGCTTGGCGTGCTCCCCGATGAAACGCGCGATGTCGATATTTCCGATCTCCGCCCGCTGATCCCGACGTCTGACCGGTGAAGCTGGGCAGACTCTGCGCAGCCGCCGGGCTCGATTGCGGTCATGACGCCACCCGCGACGTCGTGGCGGCAGAAGACGCGACCGTCACCGGCTTCGCGATCGATCACCGCAGGGTTGCGCCGGGCACCGTCTTCGGCGCCTTCGAGGGCGCGCGGGTCAATGGCGAGGATTTCATCGCCGACGCGGTCAAGGCAGGTGCGGTGGCGGTGGTTGCGCGGCCCGAGGCGATGGTGGCGGGGGCGCAGCATATCGCCAGCGCCGAGCCCCGGCGGGCCTTCGCGCAGCTGGCGGCGCGCTTCTTCACCCCGGTGCCGCCGCATATCGTCGCGGTCACCGGGACCAACGGCAAGACCTCCACAGTCGAGATGACGCGGCAGATCTGGCGGATGGCTGGCGAGCGCGGCGCCAGCATCGGCACGCTGGGCGTCACCACGCCCGACGAGAGCGTCTCGACCGGGCTGACCACCCCCGACATCGTCACCTTCCTGAGCAATATGAGCGGGCTGGCGCGCGAGGGCGTGACCCATGTCGCCTACGAAGCCTCGAGCCACGGGCTCTCGCAGTTCCGCAACGAGGGCGTGCCAGTCGAGGCGGTGGCGTTCACCAATTTCAGCCGCGACCATCTCGATTACCATGCCGACATGGACGATTATTTCGCCGCCAAGATGCGCTTGTTCGACGAAGTCGCCAGCGACGATGCGCGTGCCGTGGTCTGGGTCGGTTCGGGCGAGAGCGAATGGACGCAGCGCGCGATCGGCCATGCGCAGCGGCGCGGGCTCGCGCTCATGACCGTAGGCGAGGCGGGCGCCGATATCCGGCTTCTCGACCGCAGCGCCAGCCAGCTCGGCCAGTCGCTCACCATCGAGCACGGCGGAACCACCCGCAGCATCACCCTGCCGCTGATCGGGGCCTATCAGGTCGCCAACGCTCTCACCGCCGCGGGGCTGGCGTTGGCGAGCGGGATCGACCCGGCGCTGGTCTGGGACGCGGTGGCGCGGCTCCAGCCGGTGCGCGGTCGGCTCGAGCGCGCGGTCATCACGCCGCAGGGCGCGCCGGTCTATGTCGATTATGCGCACACCCCCGACGCCATCGAAGCGGCGATCGTGGCGCTGCGCCCGCATGTGAAGGGGCGTCTGATTACCGTGTTCGGCGCGGGCGGGGATCGCGACTATGGCAAGCGCGGGCCGATGGGCGAAGTCGCTTCGCGGGCTTCGGATGTGGTGATCGTGACCGACGACAATCCGCGCGGCGAGGAAGCCGGGGAAATCCGCCGGCAGGTCATGGCGGGAACCGGCGCCAACGCGCACGAGGTCGCCGGACGCCGCGCCGCCATCGCCGAGGCATTGGCCATGGCGCGGCGCGACGACATCGTCCTGATCGCGGGCAAGGGACACGAACGCGGCCAGATCGTCGGATCAGGCGAGAACGAGAGAGTGCTGCCCTTCGACGATGTCGAAGTGGCCCGCGAATGCGCGGCGGCGGCGAACGACGGCAATTGGGGTAACGATACATGAGCGCAGCGCTGATCCGCCATCCGGCCATGAAGGCCTGGCCGATTTTTCCCTCCGACCAGCTGCCGCTGGCGCTGTGGGACGCCGCCGCGATCGCCGAGGCGACCGGCGGCGCGGCGAGCGGCGAGTTCCAGGTCTCCGGCGTCGAGACCGATTCGCGCGATGTCCGCAACGGCGATCTCTTCGTCGCGCTCAAGGGCGAGGCCATGGACGGCCACCGCTTTCTCGACGCGGCCTTCGCAAATGGCGCGAGCGCAGCACTGGTCGACCGCCCGGTGGCCTATCCGCATATTCTGGTGGAGGACACGACCGCCGCCCTCCACGCTCTGGCCGCCGCTGCGCGCAATCGCGGCGAGACGACAATCGTCGGGGTAACCGGCTCGGTCGGCAAGACCGGAGTCAAAGAAGCGATCTTCGCCGCGCTCGAACGTTCGAGCCGCGGGCAGGCGCATCGTTCTATCCGCAGCTACAACAACCATGTCGGCGTGCCGCTCAGCCTCGCACGCATGCCCGCGCGCAGCCGGTTCGGCGTGTTCGAGATGGGGATGAACCACGCCGGTGAAATCGCCACTCTTACGGACCACGTCCGCCCGCATGTCGCTGTGATCACCACGATCGCGCCCGCGCATATCGAGAACCTCGGCAGCGAGGAGGCGATCGCCGACGCCAAGGCGGAGATCTTCGCCGGGCTCGAGCCGGGTGGCGTCGCGGTCATCCCCGCCGACAGCGTGCATTTCGACCGGTTGCGCTCACATGCCGAGAACGCCGGGGCGCGGATCGTTTCGTTCGGCCGCGCGCGGCATGCAACCATGCGGTTGCTCGATGCGATCCCCAGCGCCAACGGCGGCTCGCTGGTCACCTGCGAATATCCCGAAGGGCGGATGTGCTTCACCGTCGCGGAGCCCGGCGAACACTGGATAGCCAACGCGCTCGCGGTGATGGCCGCGGTGCTCGCCTGCGGGGCCGACATGGCCGCCGCCGGACTGGCGCTCGCCGAGATGGGCGGACTAAAGGGTCGCGGTGCACGCCACCAGGTCGCGGCGCCAGGCGGCAAGGCGCTGCTGATCGACGAAAGCTACAACGCCAACCCCGCGAGCATGCGCGCGACGCTGGCGCAATTGGGTGCCACCCCCGCCGGCCGCCGGATCGCCGTGCTGGGAGCGATGAAGGAATTGGGGGATTTCGGACCCGCCTTCCACGCCCAGCTCGCCGAACCGCTGATCGCCGCCGGGGTCGATCATGCCATCCTGGTGGGTGACGAGATGAGCCCGCTGGCGCGCGAATTGGGGAAAGGTGCCGCGCTTCCGCTTGGCTTTGCAGGCAGTTTCACCCATTGCGACAGCGCTGCAGACGCGATCGGGGCGCTGGAGGACTTCGCAATCGTCGCCGGCGATGCGATCCTCGTCAAAGGGTCCAACTCGATCGGACTCGGCAAACTCGTGGAACACCTCACGCGCCGGGAAGGCTGAATGCTCTATCTGCTGGCCCAATGGTTTGAATTCGAAGGAATTTTCAACCTCGTACGCTACCAGACGGCGCGTGCGGGCGCGACCCTGCTGACCGCGCTGCTGATCGGTCTGGTGATCGGTCCGCGCTTCATCGCCATGCTCCGCGTGCGCCAGGGCAAGGGGCAGCCGATCCGCGAGGACGGTCCGCAGACCCATCTCGCCAAGCGCGGCACGCCGACCATGGGCGGGCTGATGATTCTCGTCTCGCTGTTCCTCTCGCTGATGCTGTGGATGGACCTTTCCAACCCCTTCATTTGGGCCTGCCTCGCGGTCACCGCGGGTTTCGGACTGATCGGTTTTCTCGACGATTACGACAAGGTCTCCAAATCGAGCCACAAGGGCGTCTCCGGCAAGACGCGGCTGCTGCTGGAATTCCTGGTCGCCGGGATCGCCAGCTGGATCGTGGTCGGCCAGATCAACACCTTCCTCTACATCCCCTTCTTCAACAATCTCGGCGTCGAGCTGGGCTATTTCTACTACGTCTTCGCCGCTTTCGTGATCGTCGGGGCGGGGAATGCGGTGAACCTCACCGACGGGCTCGACGGGCTGGCGACCATGCCGGTGATCATCGCCGCCGGCACTTTTGCGCTGATCGCCTATCTGGTCGGCCGGGTGGACTATTCCGAATATCTCGGCATTCCGCACGTCGCTGGCGCGGGCGAGCTGGCGATCTTCTGCGCTGCCATCATCGGGGCGGGGCTCGCCTTTCTGTGGTTCAACGCTCCCCCCGCGGCGGTCTTCATGGGTGATACCGGCAGCTTGGCACTGGGCGGTGCGCTCGGCGCGATCGCGGTCGCGACGCATCACGAGATCGTCCTCGGCGTGGTCGGCGGGCTGTTCGTGTTCGAGGCGCTGTCGGTCATCATCCAGGTGGTGTGGTTCAAGCGCACCGGGAAGCGGGTGTTCCGGATGGCACCGATCCACCACCATTTCGAACAATTGGGCTGGAGCGAGAGCAAGGTCGTGATCCGCTTCTGGATCGTGGCGATCGTGCTCGCCATCCTGGGGCTGGCCACGCTGAAGCTGCGATGAGTAGAATGATTGGCCATCATTCTACCCTCCGCATCCCCGCGCAGGCGGGAATCCCGGTCGGCACGCGCTGGTCCCGGCTGCCTGAGACCTGCGCCTGCGCGGGGGATCGATCGTGATCGTCAGTCCCGATTGGTCAGCCAGGAAATATGCCGTCCTCGGCCTCGCCCGCTCGGGCAAGGCTACGGTAGAGGCGCTGCTGGCGGGCGGCGCCGATGTACTCGCCTGGGACACCCGCCCCGAAGCGCGCGAACCCTTTGCGGGGCGCGCCGTGCTGGCCGATCCGCTTGAGGCGGATTTGACCGGCTATGCAGGCGTGGTCGTCAGCCCCGGCGTGCCGCTCAACACGCATCCCATCGCGGGCTATGCGGCGAAATTCGGGGTCCAGGTGATCGGGGACATCGAACTCTTCGCGCAGGCGCGCGCGCATCTGCCGCCGCACAAGGTGGTCGGGATCACCGGCACCAATGGCAAGAGCACCACCACCGCGCTGGTTCACCATATCCTCAAAACCGCCGGCGTGCCGACCAGCATGGGCGGCAATATCGGCCTGCCGATCCTCGAGCAGGCTCCGCTTGCCCCCAATGACAATGGCGTCGGGGTCTATGTGCTGGAGCTGTCGAGTTACCAGATCGACCTGACCTTCAGCCTCGACTGCGACGTGGCGGTGCTGCTCAACGTGACGCCGGACCATCTCGACCGTTATGAGAGCTTCGACGCCTATGCGGCGAGCAAGGCGCGGCTGTTCGAGATGCAATCCGAACAAGGTTGCGCAGTCTGTCGGGCGCAAGACTGGTGGCATGGCCAGAGAGTCGGCGAGAGAGCGGGCGGAAAGCTCCTCGAAGTGTTCGATGACGTTTTTCATCAATGGCAAGGTGTACCGAACGCCATTGGCATTTCCGAGCAGGCCCGATGGAAGGCGCTTCAAGGCCCGCATAATTTGGCAAACGCCGAAGCTGCGATCTCAGTAGGTTTTGTCCTCGATTTGAGCGCAGACCAAATTCGCAAAGGTCTGGAAACCTACCCCGGGCTCCCACACCGCATGGAGCGTATCGCGGAAGTCTCCGGCGTCGCTTATGTCAACGACAGCAAGGGCACCAACACCGCCGCCACCGCGCCCGCGCTCGCCGCTTTCGACAACATCCACTGGATCGTCGGCGGGCTCGCCAAGGAGGCCGGCCTCGGCGAATGCGAGGCGCGGCTCGGTCATGTGAAGGCCGCCTACACCATCGGCAGCGCCGGGCCGCAATTCGCCGCTCTGCTCGAGCCCCGCGTGCCCGTCATCTGCAGCGAGACGCTCGGGCGCGCGGTCTGCGATGCCGCTGCCGCCGCCCAGCCAGGCGACACCGTCCTGCTCAGCCCGGCCTGCGCCAGCTTCGACCAGTTCGCCGATTTCGAGGCGCGCGGCGAAGCCTTCCGCGCCGCGGTTCGGGAGCTTGCGGCATGAACCACCAGCAGCCCTTCGTTCCCGGCGCTGGCCGGCGTGCGCCGCGGCTGGCGCAGCAGAAGCTCTCGCGCTGGTCGGAACTCAAGATCTGGTGGCGCGAGATCGACCGGGTGCTGCTCGGCCTCGTGCTGGCGCTGATGGCCTTCGGCGCGGTGGCGGTGGCTGCCGCTTCGCCAGCGACCGCCGACCGGCTTTCGACCACCGCCGCAACGCTCGATCCGCTCTATTTCTTCTATCGCCATCTGATCTGGCAATTGCTCGGGATCGCGGTGCTGCTGGGCGTATCGATGTTCGATCGCGGCAGCGCCCGCCGCTTCGGTCTGGTGCTCGCAGCTTTCATGCTCGGCGCGCTGTTCCTCGTTCCGCTGATCGGCGCCGAGGTGAATGGGGCGCGCCGCTGGCTGGAGTTCGGGATGCGCTTCCAGCCCAGCGAATTCCTCAAGCCCGGCTTCGTCATCGCCACGGCCTGGGTCCTGTCGTGGCGAATGCGCGATCCCAACCTCCCGGTGATGGCGCTGACGTTCATCGGCTTGGGCGTCATTGCCTTGCTGATGATGCTGCAGCCCAATCTGGGCGACACCATGCTGTTCGTCGGCGTCTGGTTTGTGATGGTCCTGCTCGCGGGGGTTCCGGTGCAGCGGATGGGCGCGCTGGCGGGGATCGGGATCGCGGCGCTCACCGCGACCTATTTCCTCTATGACAATGCGCGTCACCGGATCGACTCCTTCTTCGGGGGCGGCACCGCCTACGACCAGGTCGATCTGGCCGAACGCACGCTGCTGGCAGGCGGCTGGACGGGCAGCGGTTATGGCCTCGGTATCCGCAAGATGAACCTGCCCGAGGCGCATACCGACTACATCTTCTCCGTGATCGGGGAAGAATTCGGACTGATCGTTTGCGGGCTGGTCGCAATCACCTATCTCGCCATCGTGGCCCGTGTTCTGATGAAGCTTGTCGACGAAGACGATCTGTTCGCCCTGCTGGCGGGCTCGGGCCTCGTCACGCTGCTCGGCGGCCAGGCCTTCATCAACATGCTGGTCAATCTCCAGCTGTTCCCGTCCAAGGGGATGACGCTGCCGCTGGTGAGCTATGGCGGCTCCTCCACGATCGCCATTTGCCTGACCGTCGGGCTGCTGCTCGCCATCACCCGGCGCAATCCCTTCCTCAAGCGCAAGACGCGGGGGCTGGCCGATGTGCTGGGCCTGGCCGAACGGCGCGAACCCAAACCCGTCGACAGCATCCGACGCGAGATTCATCCATGACCGGCTCCAACCGCCATTTCGTCCTCGCCGCGGGCGGGACCGGGGGGCATCTGCTCCCCGCCTTCGCGCTCGCCAGTGAACTCGAACGCCGCGGCCATCATGTCGCGCTGATCACCGATGCGCGCGGCGAACAGATCCCCGGGCGGCCCGATTTCCTCACCAGCCATGTCCTGCCCGCCGGGCGCTTCGGCAAGAACCCCTTGAAATGGTTCGCCGGCCTGCGCGCGGTGCTCCAGGGTCGCAAGATGGCGCTGCGGCTCTACGACAGCTTCGCGCCCAGCGCGGTGGTCGGCTTCGGCGGCTATCCCTCGCTGCCGGCGCTGCTCGCCTCGTCTTCTGCGGGCATTCCCAGCGTGCTGCACGAGCAGAACGCGGTGCTCGGGCGAGTCAACCGGCTGCTCGCTGGCCGGGTCCAGGCGATCGCGACCGCCTATCCCGAGATCGAGCGGTTGAAGCCCAAGCATCGCGCCAAGGTCGCGCTGGTCGGCAATCCGGTGCGCGCGCAGGTGCTCAGCCTGCGCGACGAGGAATTCCCGCCGCTGGGCGAGGAGGGCCTGCTGCGCGTGCTGGTCACCGGCGGCAGCCAGGGCGCGCGGGTCCTGTCCGAAGTCGTGCCCGATGGTCTTGCCATGCTTCCCCCTGCGGTCCGCCAGCGGCTGCAGGTCACCCAGCAATGCCGCGCCGAGGATCTCGACACGGTGCGCGAGCGCTATCGCACGCATGACATACCAGCCGAGCTGGGCACCTATTTCGAGGATATGGCGAGTCGGCTGGGCGACGCACATCTGTTCATCGGCCGCGCCGGAGCTTCGACCATCGCCGAACTCACCGCGGTCGGGCGTCCCGCGATCCTGGTGCCGCTGCCGATCGCGACCGACGACCACCAGGCCGCCAACACCCGCGAGATGACCAAGGCCGGCGGCGCGCGGATGATCCGGCAGGAGCGTTTCGCCGCCAAGGAACTGGCCAAGCAGATCATGGCGCTGGCCGACAATCCCGAGGGTCTCGCCAAGGCTGCGCATGCCGCCTGGAATTGCGGGCGGCCCGATGCGGTCAAGGATCTCGCCGATCTGGTCGAGGGTTTCGGCGGGGCCGACATGATGGATGTCATCCGCGTGGGCGCCAACAACGCCCGCGGCGCTTCGCAGGGCGTTCCCGCCGGGCAGGGTGCGGCGCGGGAGCATGGCGAATGAAGGGCGTCCCCACCGAGATCGGCACGATCCATTTCATCGGCATCGGCGGCATCGGCATGTCGGGCATCGCCGAGGTGATGGATAACCTCGGCTACAAGGTGCAGGGCTCCGATCTCAAGGAAAGCCCCACCATCGAACGGCTGCGCCGCCGCGGGATGACCGTGGCGATCGGTCATGCGCCAGAGAACGTCGAGGGGGTCTCGGTCGTCGTTACCTCCACCGCGGTCAAGCGGACCAATCCGGAGGTCGAATACGCGCTTGAGAACCGCATCCCGGTGGTCCGCCGCGCGGAGATGCTCGCCGAGCTGATGCGGCTCAAATCCACCATCGCGGTGGCGGGCACCCACGGCAAGACCACCACCACCAGCATGATCGCCGCGCTGCTCGACAGCGGCGGGGTCGATCCCACGGTGATCAACGGCGGGATCATCGAGCAATACGGCTCCAACGCGCGGCTAGGCGACAGCGACTGGATGGTGGTCGAGGCCGACGAGAGCGACGGCAGCTTCCTGCGGCTCGACGGGACCATCGCGGTGGTCACCAATATCGACCCCGAACATCTCGATCATTATGGCGACTTCGACGGGGTCAAGGACGCCTTCGTCGAATTCATCCACAATGTGCCCTTCTACGGCGCCGCGATCCTGTGCATCGACCATCCCGAGGTGCAGGCGGTGATCGGCAAGGTGCGCGACCGCCGCGTGATCACCTACGGCTTCTCGCTCCAGGCCGACATCTGCGGCGTCAACGTGCGTCCCGACGCGGGCGGCAATTGCTTCGACGTGATCGTCCGCCAGCGCGGTGAGGAGGATCGCCGGATCGAGGGGGTGCGCCTTCCGATGCCCGGGCGACACAACGTCCAGAACGCGCTCGCCGCGATCGCGGTGGCGATCGAGATGGGCTGTTCGGACGCGGTGATCTGCGCCGGCTTCGCCAATTTCGGCGGCGTCCGGCGGCGCTTCACCAAGGTTGGCGAGGTTGCCGGAGCGGTGATCATCGACGATTACGCGCACCACCCGGTCGAGATCCGCGCGGTGCTCAGCGCGGCGCGCGAGGCCGCGACGGGGCGCGTGATCGCGGTGATGCAGCCGCATCGCTACACCCGCCTCAACGATCTGATGGACGATTTCCAGAGCTGCTTCAACGAGGCCGACGAGGTGCTGGTCGCCCCAGTCTACGAGGCGGGCGAGGAGCCGATCGAAGGCGTTTCCGCGGAATCTCTGGTCGCAGGCCTCAAATCGCGCGGCCATCGTTCGGCGGCAACGATCGCCGACGAGGACGCGCTGGCGCAATTGCTGGCGGGCCATGTCGGTGCCGGCGATATCGTGGTATGCCTCGGCGCGGGCGACATCACCCGCTGGGCGGCCGGGCTCGCCGACGCCATCGCCGCCGCGCGAGACGCGCGATGAGCGACCAGGCCGACGATGTGTGGAATTCCGACAGCGGCTCGGCGCCGGGCGGCGAGACCGAGAGCGGCGTCGATGCACCGATCTCGATGCAGGGATTGCGCGGAAAGCTGACGCCCGATGCGCCGCTGGGGAAGCTGGTCTGGTTCAAGGCCGGCGGGAAGGCGGACTGGCTGTTCGAGCCCGAGGACGCCGACGAGCTGCGCATCTTCCTCGAACGGCTCGAGGGCAGCCTGCCGGTGATGGCGCTGGGGCTGGGCTCCAACCTGATCATCCGCGATGGCGGCGTCCCCGGCGTGGTGGTCAAGCTGGGCAAGCCGTTCGCGAAGGTCGAGGTGAAGGACGATTACGTGCTCGCCTGCGGCGCGGGCGCGCATGGCATCCTCGTCGCCAGCACCGCGCGCGACGCAGGCGTGGCGGGGCTCGAATTCTTGCGCGGCATTCCCGGCACCGTCGGCGGCTTCGTGCGGATGAACGGCGGCGCCTATGGCCGCGAGGTCGCCGATGTGCTGATCGATTGCGATGTGGTGATGCCCGATGGCCGCAGCCACACTCTGCCGGTAGCGGACCTGCAATATTCCTACCGCCATTCGGTGCTGCCACTGGGCACGGTGGTGACCGGCGCGCGCTTCCAGGGCGAAGCGGGCGATCCCGAGGCGATCGGCGCCGAGATGGACCGGATCGCGCAGGCGCGCGAGCAATCGCAGCCGATCCGCTCCAAGACCGGCGGCTCGACCTTCAAAAATCCTCCGGGTCACAAGGCCTGGGAGCTGGTCGATGCCGCGGGCTGCCGCGGGCTGACGATGGGCGGCGCGCAGGTGAGCGAAAAGCACACCAATTTCCTGATCAACACCGGCACCGCGACCAGCGCCGATATCGAAGGGCTGGGCGAGGAAGTGAAGCGCCGCGTTTACGAGCACAGCGGAGTCGAACTCGAATGGGAAATCCAGCGGGTAGGCCGGCCATGACTATCACCATTAGCCAATCCCCGTTCGCCTCGAGCGAAGTCGAAAGGCGGCGCACGGGTGTCTCGACTTCGCTCGACACGAACGGGTCAGGCAAGAACAGCCTAAATTTCAACGCGAGCGCAGCACCATGACTCTTCGCAAACTCCACGTCGCCGTGCTGATGGGCGGCTGGGCCAACGAACGCGAAGTCTCGCTGATGTCGGGCGAGGGCGTCGCCAAATCGCTCGAACAGGGCGGCCACCGCGTCACCCGCATCGACATGGACCGCGATGTCGCCGCACGCATTAGCGCGGCCGCGCCCGATGTCGTCTTCAATGCGCTTCACGGTGTGCCCGGCGAGGATGGCACGGTGCAGGGCATGCTCGACCTGATGGGGGTGCCCTACACCCATTCCGGGCTCGCCACCTCGGTAGTCGCGATCGACAAGCAGCTGACCAAGCTGGTGCTCGGCAGCCAGGGAATACCCTTCCCCGGCGGGCGGATCGTCAGCACCGAGGAAATCCACCGCCAGGACCCGCTGCCGCGCCCCTATGTGCTCAAGCCGGTCAACGAGGGCTCTTCGGTCGGCGTGGCGATCGTCACCGACGAGGCCAATTACGGCAATCCGATCGATCCATCGGCTGCGGGGCCGTGGCAGCAGTTCGACCGTCTGCTCGCCGAACCCTTCATCCGGGGGCGCGAGCTGACGACCGCGGTGATCGACACGCCCGAAGGTCCGCGCGCGCTGATGGTCACCGAACTGGTGCCCAAGTCGGGTTTCTACGATTTCGCCGCCAAATACACCGACGGCATGACCGAGCACGTCTGCCCGGCGCAGATCCCCGAGCGGGTCGCCGAACTGTGCCGCGAATACGCCTCGAAGGCGCATCTCCTGCTGGGCTGCGAAGGCACCAGCCGGACCGATTTTCGCTGGGACGATGATCTGGGCGAGGACGGGCTGTTCGTGCTCGAAACCAACACCCAGCCCGGCATGACCCCGCTCAGCCTGGTGCCCGAACAGGCGCGCCATGCGGGAATCGAATATGGCGAGCTGGTCGAGATGATCATCGGTGCGGCGCTGCGTAAGCATTCGGACAAACAGGCCCGGGACCAGGCGAGCAAGGCGGCCCGCGATGGCTAAGGTCACCCGCTCGGCCACCGGGGTGCGGCGTTCGGCCGCCACCCGCAACCGCCAGCAGAAGACCCGCGCGGCGCGCAAACACACCGTCACGCTGTTCGACCGCGTGATGGCGCTGCTGCCCTTCACCGACGAGCAACTGCATAAGATATTCCTGTTCCTGATCATCTCCGCGGCGCTGGCAGCGGCATGGCTGGTCGCGAGCCTCGCCGGCGTCCCGCAGATGGCGCAGGCGCGGATGGCGGTCGCCGCCTCGGATGCCGGGTTCGAGGTGCGCAAGGTCAAGGTCACCGGCGTCGAGCGGATGAACGAACTCAAGGTCTACGAACGCGCGCTCGCCGAACGTGACCGGCCGATGCCGCTGGTCGATCTGCAGGCGGTCCGCGCCCGGCTGCTCGACCTGTCCTGGGTGCAGGACGCACGCGTCTCGCGCCAGCTGCCCGACACGCTGATCGTCGACATCGTCGAGCGCGAGGAACATGCGGTGCTCAAGAAGCCGGGCCGGCTGATGCTGGTCGATGCGCAGGGGCACGAGCTCGAACCGATCTCGGAGGCGAACGCGAAGGACAAGCTGTTGATCGGCGGGCCGGGGGCGCAGATGCAGGTCGCGGCGCTCGACGATCTGCTCGACGCCGCACCGGCGCTCAAATCGAAGGTGGCGGAGGCCGAATGGGTCGGCAACCGCCGCTGGAACCTGACCTTCAAGACCGGGCAGGTGCTGGCGCTGCCCGAGGAGAAGGCCCCTGCGGCGCTGGTGCGCTTCGCCACGCTCGATGGCCGCCATCGCCTGCTCGGCGGGAGAGCGACCGCAATCGACATGCGCGTGGCCGACCAGGCCTATTTCCGCTGCAGCGACGGCCCGTGCAATCTCGGGCAGCTGGTCAAGGTCGAGGAGTGATGGCGGGTCCGCGCATCATCCGTGCCTTTGCCGCGGTCAACATCGGTTCCTTCCGCGTCTCCGCCATGATCATGGGGGAAGACGAGAACGGCGCGATGGTGGTGCTGGGCTCCAGCCACCGCAAGAGCGAAGGCGTGAAGCGCGGCTACGTCACCGAAATGCGCGCCGCCAGCCACTCGATACGCCAGGCGGTCGAGAAGGCCGAGCAGAACGCGGGCACCAATGTCTCCAGCGTCTGGATCGGCTGCGCCGGGGCGGGGCTCTACAGCCGCATCGCCAGCGTCGAGATCGCCATCGGCGGACGGCGGATCGAAGACGACGATATCGAGCACCTGCTCTACGCCGCGCGCGATCACATCCAGCCCGATGGCCGGATGGTCCTCCACGCCCAGCCGGCGCATTACACGCTCGACGGCGCGCATGGCATCGCCAACCCGCAGGGCCTCCACGCCGAGGCGCTCGGGGTCGATATCCACGTCACGCTGGCCGAGGGTGCGCCGGTCAAAAATCTTATCGAGGCGGTGCAGATGGCGCATCTCGAGGTCGAGGCGGTGGTGGCGAGCCCGCTCGCCAGCGCCTATGCCTGCCTCAGCCCCGAAGAACGCGATCTGGGGGTGGCGCTGATCGAGATCGGCGCCGAGGTCACCAATGTCTCGGTCCACGCCGCCGGGATGTTGCTGGGGCTGTGCTCGATCCCGCTCGGCTCGAACGACATCACCGATGCGCTCGCGTCCAGCTTCGGGATCCGGCGCGGTCAGGCCGAGCGGCTCAAATGCGTCTCGGGTTCGGCGATGAGCAGCCCGACCGACCACCGCGAGATGGTCCCGGTCAATGCGCCCGGCGACGATGGACCCGACGGACGCCTCGCGCGTGGCGCCGACGAGCACAACCGCATCCCGCGCGCCGAACTGGTCGCGGTGGTGACCGAGCGGCTCTCCAGCCTCACCGGCGAGATCCACAAGGCGCTCAAATCAATGGGCTTTACCGGCGCGCGCAGCGGGCAGGTGGTGTTGACCGGCGGCGGCGCCGAACTGCACGGCATCGCCGAGTTCATGCAGGCGGCGCTGGGCCGGCCGGTGCGGATCGGCAAGCCGCCGCGGCTGCAGGGCCTCCCAGAAGCGCATGCCACCCCCGGTTTCGCGACGCTGGCGGGGCTGTGCCTCTACGCCGCCGACGACCCGGTCGACATTCGGTCGGTGGGCCCGAGCTATCAGCCGACCAAGCGCTATCGCGGGATGGGTCTGGTCAATCGCGTGTTTCAGGCGGTCCGCGAGTATTTCTGAGCCTGCCGTTACGGCCATCCACACCGCACGTGCCTTGTGGAAAAGCCGATTAAAGCTTTGCATGGTCGAATCAAACTGTGCCAAACTGTAACGAACCATTATCAAATATCTGATTTCCCCGGAGCCAACCTCGATGAGCATCAATATCGGACCCGCATCTTCCGACGATCTGCGGCCGCGGATCACCGTGGTCGGAGTCGGCGGGGCGGGCGGCAATGCGATCGCCAACATGATGCAGGCCCAGATCGAGGGCGTCGACTTCATCGTCGCCAACACCGATGCGCAGGCGCTCAGCACCGCTTCGGCGGAAAAGCGCATCCAGCTCGGCCCGGACATCACCGGCGGTCTCGGTGCCGGCGCGCGCCCCGAAGTGGGCAAGGCCGCGGCCGAGGAAACCGTCGAGGAAATCGAGCACGCGCTCGAAGGCGTGAACATGTGCTTCATCGCCGCGGGCATGGGCGGAGGCACCGGGACCGGCGCCGCGCCGGTCATCGCCGAAGCGGCGCGCAAGAAGGGCGTGCTCACCATCGGCGTGGTGACCAAGCCGTTCCTGTTCGAAGGCACGCGCCGGATGCGCGCCGCCGAAGCGGGGATCGAGGAGCTGCAGAAGCACGTCGATACGCTGATCGTCATTCCCAACCAGAACCTGTTCCTGGTCGCCAAGGCCGATACCACCTTCAAGCAGGCCTTCGAACTCGCAGACGAGGTGCTCCAGCAGGGCGTCCGCTCGATCACCGATCTCATGGTCATGCCGGGCCTGATCAATCTCGACTTCGCCGACGTGCGTTCGGTGATGAGCGAGATGGGCAAGGCGATGATGGGCACCGGCGAGGGCGAGGGCGAGAACCGCGCGCTCGAAGCCGCCGAACGCGCCATCGCCAACCCGCTGCTCGACGGCGTCTCGATGGCCGGGGCCAAGGGCGTCATCATCTCGATCATCGGCGGCGAGGACATGAAGCTGCTCGAAGTCGACGAGGCGGCGAACCACATCCGCGAGCTGGTCGACGAGGATGCCAACATCATCTGGGGCTCGGCTTTCAATCCCGATCTCGATGGCAAGATCCGCGTCTCGGTGGTCGCCACCGGGATCGATCAGCACGCGCAGACTTCGGCGCCCTCGCGTTCGGAAAACCGTCCCTTCTCGATGGGCGAATCGCGCGCTCCGCAGCGCCCCGCGCTCGACCTGCCGCGCCGCGCCGAGGAGAGCGAACCCTTCGAACTCAGCGAAGGACTCTCGACCGAGGCCGGCTCCTACGACGACAGCGCCGCCAGAGCCTCCAGCGAACCCGATTACGGCGACGACGAGCCGATGGAGCTGACCGAAGCCGAATATGCCGGCCCTGGAAATACCAGCGACGGTGGCACTGCAGGCGCCAAGAACGCTGGCGGCGGCATGAGCTTCGGCGTCTCCTATCCCGATGCGGACGAGGATGATGTCGAGGATGTCGACGACATCGTCGATCCGCTGGCCGGTCTGCGCAACGATCGCGACGATGAATTCGACGATTTCGACGATGTCGAATTCGACAATTCCATCCCGCAGCAGTCGGTCGAAAACAGAGCGCAAGCCTCCTCTGCGCCGACCAGCCGCGACGACCGCCGCCCCGCGGGCGAACGCTCGGGTGGCTTCGCGAGCGGCGGCTCGCAGGACGAACTCGAACTCGATGCCGATCAGATGGAACCGGCCGACAGTCCGCTGGCTTCCAAGCCCACGCGGCGGCGCATGCCCGGCTCGGGCGATGCCGATGCGGCTCCAACGCCGGCGCCCCGCAGCGGCGCTCCTGCCGCCGGTGGCGCCGCCTCCGGCAGCACCCTGTTCGAGCGTATGGCCAACCTCTCACGAGGCTCCAGCCCGCGCGTTCAGGAAGAGGACGACGAGGACGACGACGGCGGTTCGGCACTCAACATTCCGCGGTTCCTCGGTCGCCAGAACAACCAGTAAGGCTCGCTGGGGGGGCGTCAGTCAGTCTCGATCCGGATCGGTCGGGGCTCAACAGGGCATCATGGCACCGCGCCGGACGCGGCAGTGACGGAGCGCATTTCTTGCAATCGCTTGCTCGACTTTCCCTGAGCCTCTCCTTGAGCGGGCTCGTGCTCGCCGGACTGCCGCAGGCGGTTGCAGCGCAGAACGCGATCGTCCAGCCGTTGCCTCCGCCCGAGGCTGAGGATCTCAACGAAGCGCTGCGGCGCCTATCTCGGAGCCCATCCGACCTCGATGCCCTGCTCGAAGCGGGGGAAGCCTCGGTCGCGCTCGGCGACAGCGATGCGGCGATGGGATTTTTCGTAAGGGCGCAGGATATCTCGCCCGGAAATGCGCGCATGAAGGGGGGCCTGGGCAGGGTCTTCCTTGCCGAGGGCCGTGCCATCGAGGCGTTGCGCTTCTTCGCCGAAGCGGAGGCCGCGGGCTATCCCCTGGTGGAGATGGCCGCGGATCGGGGGCTTGCTTTCGATCTCGTCGGCGACAATTTGAGGGCGCAGGAACTCTATCGGCTGGCCCTGGCGCGCAACGACGATCCCGCCACCAGCAGGCGGCTGGCGCTGAGCCTCGCGATCGCGGGGAAGAGGGCGGAGTTCGAGCGAGTTTTGTTGCCGCAATTGCAGGATGAGGATCGCGCCGGGTTTCGCACCCGCGCCTTCGGTCTCGCGATCCTGGGCGACGAGCGCGAGGCGATCTCGATCGCCGAGGCGCTGATGCCGGCCGATCTGGCGCTGCGGATGACGCCCTATCTTCGGTACATGGCGCGCCTGACCAAGGCACAGCAGGCCGCTGCTGCCAATCTCGGCACCTTCCCCCGCGCCAGCGACATCGGGCGCGATATGCCCGCCATCGCTGGCTATGCTGACCAGGGAAGCGCGATTTCGCGGCAGGCCGACGCCTCGCTGACGCCCAGCGGCCCGGCGATGGGCTCGAGCCGTCCAGCGCAGGCAGCCGTTACTCCGGCGGTTTCGCCCAGCCAGTCGGACCGCACGGAACGTCGCGAGGCCGAACGCAGCGAGCGTCAGGCGCTGGCGGGACTCGATCCGATATCGCGCGCACGGGCCAGATCGCAGCAGACCCGCGCGGCTCCGCCGGCCACAGCTGCTCCCGCGCCGACACCCGCTCCAGCGCCCGCGCCGGAGCCGGTCGAAGGCGCAGGACCCGTTCGGAACCCCACGCCGGTGCCGGCTCCGGCGCAGCTGGCGATCGCCTTACCGACCGAGGCGGCACCGATGACCGCAGCGGCTACGCCTCTCCAGGGGCCAGCCATCGAGCCCGAGGAGCGCATCGAAGCTTTCGACCTGGCCCAGTCCACTGCCGGGACGGCAGAGCCAGCACCCGTTCTCGCAGCCGATGCCGGTCCGCTACCGAGCGGGAGTCTCGAGGATGTCTTTGCGGAGTTCGAGGCGATCCCGGCGGCGCCCCCCAGAGCCGTCCTCGGAGCGGTCGATGTCACCGCCATCCAGCCGCCGCGGGAACGGGCGGCTCCGCCATCCGCGCCCGAGCGCGCCGCTCCGCCCGTCGTCGAGCATCCCTCGCGCCACTGGGTGCAGGTTGCGACCGGTCGCGACCGCGATGCGCTCAAATTCGACTGGCGGCGCATCTCGCGCAACGCCCAGACTCTACTCGATGGCAAGGGGCCTTTCGTCACCCCCTGGGTCGAGGCCAATCGGCTGCTCGCCGGGCCTTACCCCAGCGCCGCAGAGGCACGCTCGGTGGTGGCCAAGCTCAAGGAACTGGAGATCGATTCCTTCACCTTTCAGAGCCCCCGCGGGCAGGAGATCGAGACGCTCGACTGAAGGGGGCGGCTTGTGCACAGCGTTTGCACAAGCCAGAGCGGTTCTCCCCAGCACCGATGTCTCGCCCGATTGCCAAGCATCGTAGCCTTCCGGCAGTTACCATCCATGATCTGGATGGGACGCAAATTGTGAGAGCGGTCGAAAGCTATGAGGGCGACGAAGATTCTGCGCCGATCGAGATGCTTACCGCGCTGTTCGAGGCACGCGGCTGGCCATGTGAGGCGACTCGCGACGAGCTGAGCGGTGAAATCCAGGGCAGCTGGGCGACCTATCAGGTGAAGGGGATCTGGCGCGCGGAAGACAATGTCCTGCAGGTGCTGTGCCTGCCCGATGTCCGCGTCGCGAAGGAGCATCGTGCGGCGGCCAACGAACTGGCCACGCTGGTCAACGAGCAGCTCTGGCTCGGCCATTTCGACATCTGGTCCAACGGCGGGGTGCTGCTCTATCGCAACGGGACGCTGCTGGCCGATAACGGCATGCTCAGTCTCGCGCAGGCGCAGGCGCTGATCGAGATCGCGGTCGACGAATGCGATCGCTTCTATCCGGCGTTCCAGTTCGTGCTGTGGGGCGGCAAGAGCCCCCGCGACGCGCTGGAAGCTGCGATGGTGGATGCTGCCGGAGAAGCCTGACCGGCTTTGGAAAGTTATTCTTCTCCGGCGCGTTGCACCACCGGTTTTCCTTGAAAATCACCACCACAAAGCCGATATTGTCACCATGGAGCGGGGCGCGTCGTGCGCAGATGTCCGCACAGAGGAGTTGGATTGAAATGGCCGATTGGAACGACACTGAGCAGCGACGGACGGGCTTCAGCTCGGTCCCGCGCGCTGGCGACGCCGTTGCCCGGCGCGAAACCTTCGACGCGGGCCTGCGCTCGCATATGCTCTCGATTTACAATTACATGGCGTCGGGCGTGCTACTCACCGGCATCGTCGCGATGCTGACCGCGCGTTCGGGCTTTGCCTACACGCTGGCGCAGGGCGGCCTGCTGTTCTGGGTGGTCGCTTTGGCACCGCTCGGCTTCGTCCTCGCGATGAGCTTCGGCGCGAACAAGTTCTCGCGCGGGACGCTCCAGGCGATGTTCTGGGGCTTCGCGATCACGATGGGCCTGTCGCTCAGTTCGCTCCTGCTGGTCTACACCGGCGAGAGCATCGCGGCGACCTTCTTTGCCACCGCCGGCGCCTTCGCTGGTCTGAGCCTGTTCGGCTACACCACCAAGAAGGATCTGTCTGGCTTCGGCACCTTCCTGATCATGGGCGTCATCGGTCTGATCATCGCGTCGGTGATCAATATCTTCATGCAGTCGAGCATGCTCGAGCTGGCAATAAGCTTCCTCGGCGTGCTGATCTTCGCTGGCCTGACTGCCTATGACACGCAGCGGCTGAAGCGCGAGTACCAGCATCTGCGCGGGACCGAGTTTGCCGGCAAGGCGATCATCCTGGGCGCGCTGAGCCTGTACCTCGACTTCATCAACATGTTCCTGTTCCTGCTGCGCTTCATGGGCGTCAACCGCGAGTAAGCCCGCTCGCTCCGTCGCAGGATGGACTCAACTGATCGTGCCCGGGGCGCAATTCGCGGCCCGGGCATTTTCATATCTGGCGGGGACGGTTAAGACCCGCCGCTTAAGCCTGTATCAATCCGAGTGATCGTAGATTGCAGGCACCGAGAGTATTAAGCATGCCCGAATTGCATCAGGGAGGGTCGCAGCCCATGCGCCGCGCACGTATAGTTCACATTCGACTGGCCGCCGTGGCCGCCGCACTGGCCACTCTCGCCGCCTGCGCCACGCCTCCCCCTCCGCCTCCTCCGCCGCCTCCGCCGCCGCCGCCGCCGGTCGAAGTGATCCCGCCGCGGCCGTTGCCGCCCGGCGGTGCCACTCCGGTAATGACCATTCCGATGGTCGGCGTCGATGGCGTCCGCCAGACGGTTAACACTGGTCTGTCGGCTGCGCAGGTCACCTGGAACCTGCGTTCGGCGCTCAACGTGGCGGCGCTCAATTGCATGACCACGGAGCATGGCGGGCTGCTGGCGAATTACACGTCGTTCCTCGATCGCTATGCCAGCAAGCTGTCGGCGACCAACCGCGCCCTCGCCAGTGAGTTTCGCGCCGAATATGGCCCGGCATTTCGCGATGTGCAGGATTCCTACATGACGCGGGTCTATAATTACTTCGCGCTGCCGCCGGCGCAGGATCGGTTCTGCGACACCGCGCTGGTGATCAGCGCCGAGGCACTGTCGCCGGATGTGACCGATCTCGATGTCTTCGCCGCACAGGCGCTGCCGCGTATCGAGCGCGAGTTCGAAACCTTCTTCCGCGCCTATGAGCAATATCGCACCGATCTGGCGGCATGGGATGCCCGCTACGGTCCGCCCGCACCCGAAGTACGGACGACCTTCTACGGCAATGCCGATACCGCTACGGCCGGCGCGACATCGATGGGCCAGTCACTGGGAGAAGACACTCCGCCCCAGGGCCAAGGAGTAATCTTCGTGCCGGGAGCTGCCGCCGAGGAGCCGACCGAAATCGAGACCACCGCGGTTCCCGCGTCCGATGCCGTTCCGGCGCCCGCGCCGCTGCCGACGCAGGGTCCGATCATCCTTCCCGAAGAGACCTTGCAGTCGCCGGGATCCGATTATGGCCCGGCGCAGGATGGCGAGACCACGGGCAGCGAGTAGTGCTTCCGGTTTAAGGCTTTGCACGCGCGCGCGCATTCCGCTAAGGCGCGCGCTCGCTCCCTTCCGGACCATCGTCCGGATGCGGGAGGATCGACCTGGAACGGGGCCGTAGCTCAGTTGGGAGAGCGCGTCGTTCGCAATGACGAGGTCAGCGGTTCGATCCCGCTCGGCTCCACCAGGTCCTTGATTTCATCCGGAAACACAGTCGTTTTCGTCCCGCACACGCTGCGACGCCTGCATTGTCTTCGGTTTGCCGGCGTTGGCGCGCCCTTGCCGACCCTCAAGGTCCGTTCTAGCTCTGCCACAGAGGCAAACGACGATGCATTTTCTCGACCAGGCCAAAATCTATCTCAAATCCGGCGGCGGCGGCCCCGGCGGCGTCAGCTTCCGGCGTGAGAAATACGTCGAATACGGCGGCCCCGACGGCGGCAATGGCGGCAAGGGCGGCGATATCATCTTCGAGGCGGTCCAAGGCCTCAACACGCTGATCGACTTTCGTTATTCGCAGCATTTCAAAGCCGCGCGCGGCACGCATGGAATGGGCAAGGATCGCACCGGCGCGGGCGCCGACGATCTGGTGATCCCGGTCCCGGTCGGCACGCAGATCCTGTCCGAGGACAAGGAGGAGGTGCTCGCCGATTTTACCGAGGTCGGCCAGCGGATCGTCTTCCTCGAAGGCGGGATCGGCGGCCGCGGCAACGCCAGCTACAAGACCTCGACCAACCGCGCGCCGCGCCAGCACCAGCCCGGCATTCCCGGTCAGGAGTTGTGGGTCTGGCTGCGGCTCAAGCTGCTCGCCGACGTCGGCATGCTGGGCCTGCCCAATGCGGGCAAATCGACCTTCATCAACCAGGTCTCCAACGCCAAGGCCAAGGTCGGGCATTACGCCTTCACTACGCTGGTGCCCAAGCTGGGCGTCGTGCGCCACCGCGCGCGCGAATTCGTGGTCGCCGATATACCCGGTCTGATCGAGGGTGCGGCGGATGGCGCGGGTATCGGGGATCGCTTTCTGGGGCATATCGAGCGTTGCCGGGTGCTGATCCATCTGGTCGATATCTCGGGCGACGATCCCGCCGCGGCGATGCAGACCGTCCAGGCCGAGCTAGAGGCCTATGGCGCCGGGCTCGCCGACAAGCCGCAGCTGATCGCGCTCAACAAGATCGATCTTGCCGACGACGAACTCGCCGATGGCTTCGCCGCCGAGCTGCGCGAAGCGGGCGCCGAACGGGTGTTCAGCATCTCGGGCGCGACCGGCGCTGGCATGGAAGCGCTGCTCGACGCGGTGCTCACCTATCTGCCCGACCGGACCTCGACCGAGACCAAGGCTGCCGAAGTCGAGGATACCGAAGCGGCGGATCAGATCGTCTGGTCGCCGATCTGACGGTTTTGCTCTAGTCCAGCACCGATGGAAATCGCCCACCTTTCGGACCTGCGCCGCGCGCGGCGGCTGGTCGTCAAGATCGGCTCGGCGCTGCTGATCGAGAACGGCAGACCGCGCGCCGAATGGCTGGGTTCGCTGGTTGGCGAACTGGCGAAGCTGCGCGAACACACCGAGATCCTCGTCGTCAGCTCGGGCGCGATCGCGCTGGGTGCGGCGCGGCTCCGGTTGGCGAAGGGAGGGCGCGGCAGCCTTGCCGATGCGCAGGCGGCAGCCGCGGTGGGGCAGGTCGAACTCGCCCGGTTGTGGTCCGAAGCGCTCGACCGGCATGGCATCATCGCCGCGCAATTGCTGGTGACGCTGGGCGATCTGGAAGACCGCCGCCGCTATCTCAACGCCTCGGCGACGCTGGCGCGGTTGATCGAGGCAGGCGCGGTCCCGGTGATCAACGAGAACGATAGCGTCGCCACCGAGGAAATCCGTTTCGGCGACAACGACCGGCTGGCGGCGCGAGTGGCGCAGGCCGCGGGCGCCGACGCGGTGGTGCTGCTGTCCGACGTCGACGGGCTCTACGACCGCCATCCGGGCGAATCCGGTGCCGCGCTGATCGAGCGGGTCGATGGCGTGACTCCCGAAATCGTCGCCATGGCATCCGAGGTTTCGGGCTCGGGTCTCGGGCGCGGTGGCATGCTCGCCAAGATCGAGGCGGCGCGGATCGCCGAACGCGCAGGCATCGCGCTGGCGATCGTCAACGGGACGCACCACGCGCCGCTCGGCAAGGCGCTGGAGGCGGGTCGCGGAACGCTGTTCCTGCCGCAGCGCGACGAGGGTGCGCGCAAGGCCTGGCTTGGCGGGCGTCTGGCAATTGCCGGGGTGCTCAGCGTCGACGAGGGCTGCGTCGCGGCGCTGGGCCAGGGAGCGAGCCTGCTCGCGGCCGGACTGGCCGATGTCGCGGGCGAGTTTGTCCGCGGCGATCTGGTGGCGATCCATGGGCCCAGGGGCGAGCGACTGGGACAAGGGCTGGTCGAATATTCCAGCCACGAATGCCGCGCGATCCTGGGGCTGCGCGAGGCCGAGCAAGCGGAGCGGCTGGGCTATGCGCCGCGCGCGGCGGTGGTCCACCGCGACCACATGGTGCGGGCATGACGATCGCGGTCACCGGCGCGACGGGCTTCGTCGGACAGGCGCTGCTCGATGCCGCGGCGCGGGCGGGAATGCCACTGCGCGCGCTGACCCGGAGGCCGCAGGACAAGCGCGAAGGCGTCGCGTGGGTCGCAGGCGGGCTTTCCGATCGCGGTGCACTGACCGAGCTGGTCCAGGGTGCAAGCGCGGTGATCCATGTCGCGGGCCTCACCAACACTCCCGATCCGGGGCAGTTCGAACAAGCCAATGTCGCGGGCACCCTGGCGCTGCTCGATGCCGCGCGCGAGGCGGGGGCGGGGCGGTTCGTCTTCGTCTCCTCGCTCTCGGCGCGCGAACCTTCCCTTTCGGCCTATGGCGCCTCGAAGGCGCGCGCGGAGGAGCTCGTGACCGCCAGCGGACTCGACTGGAGCATCGTGCGTCCGCCAGCGGTCTATGGCCCGCGCGACCGCGACATGTTCGAACTGTTCCGCTCGGCCAAGCTCGGCGTGGTACCGCTGCCTCCTCGCGGCAGGACCTCGCTGATCCACGTCGACGATCTCGCCGAATGCCTGTTGGCGCTGGTGCCCGGAGGTGCCAGCGTGAGCAGCGCCTGTTTCGAACCCGACGACGGCCGCGGCGGGGGCTATGAGCACGACGAGATGGCGCGGATGATCGGCGCGGCGGTCGGGCGCCGGGTGTGGACGCCGCATCTGCCCAAGCCGCTGCTCAAACTGGCGGCGCGGGGCGATCGCCTGCTACGCGGAGACGGAGCCAAGCTAACCGAAGACCGGGTCGGCTATATGACGCATCCCGACTGGATTTGCCGGCTGACACACGCAGTCCCGTCCGAGCTCTGGCGACCGCGCATCGCGGGGGCCGAGGGCTTCGCCAGCACCGCGCAATGGTACCGCGACGCCGGCTGGCTCTAGGCACTATTGCACCAGCGGAACGGCGCATTGAGCGCCGTATGCCTCGCGGTAAGGCCTGTTCCAGCAGCGCTCGAATCCCAAGAGAACGTTGAGATTGGGCGGCCAAATCATTTTGACGGTGATCCCGTCGGGCCGGGTGAAACTGTTCACTTCCGGCTCGGGGATCGTTTCCAACTGCTCGATGGAGCGCCGCAACCCCTCGCGGTCCCGCGTCAGGAACGCGATCGTGCCGGAAACATAGTGGTTCCATCCGAAATCGTTGTCGGCTTCCGGCGCCTTATAGGTCAATTCGAACAGGGCGATGGCCGCTTCGGTCTGCCCGGCGGTCGCGCGCATCTGCCCTTCGTGCCAATAGAGGATCGAGTTGTGATTGCGTTTCCGGTGTCGCCATTCGCGGATCAGCTCGGCCGCAGCCGTTTCGCACCCGTCCCTTTCGGCGAGCACCCGCCATCCGCCGTCCAGGTCCTGATCGAAGGCGTTCCGATCGAGCGCCAGCATCGCCTCTACGTCGTAGGCACAATCGGGCGCAGGCGGAGCCGGTTCGGCAGGCTGTGCAGCCGCCAGCAAGAGGGCAATGAACATTTCGGCAGGCTAACGCCGCATTGCCTGAACTCAAGCCAAACCGATCAGAGGAAGGGTTCTTCGCCCGGCTTGTGGATGCCGCATTCGGTCTTGTCCCAGCCGGCCCAGCGGCCCGCGCGCGGATCGTCTCCTTCGGCGACCGGGCGGGTGCAGGGCGAGCAGCCGATCGACGGATAGCCGCGTTCCACCAGCGGATGGCGCGGCAGATCGTGTTCTTCGAACCAGGCGGTGATACGCTCGGCATCCCAGTCGATCAGCGGGTTGATCTTGAGCCGCCCCTGAACGTCGGAGGTGTCGATCTCGAAGCGCGGCAATTGCGCGCGGGTCGATGACTGGAACGCCTTGCGCCCGGTGAAGGTGGCGTCGTAACCGAGCAGCGCCTTGGCCAGCGGGCGCACCTTGCGGATCTCGCAGCAGCCATCGGGATCGAACGACCAGCGCAGCCCGTTCGCGTCTTTGGTCCCCAGTTCGTCCAGTTCGGGGTAGAGATTGATCAGATTGGTCAGCCCGAGTCGCTCGACCAGCGCATCGCGATAGGCGAGCGTTTCGGGGAAATGCTTGCCGGTCTCGAGGAACAGCACCGGGATGCCCGGATCGATCTGCGACAGCAGATGCAGCAGAACCGCGCTTTCCGCGCCGAAGCTGGAGACCGTCGCTATGTCACCGACCAGATCGTCCGCCATCACCGCGCGCAGCATCTCCTGCGTGTCGCTGCCGCGGAACATGCGGTTGAGACGGATCGCGTCGTGCTCCGAGAAGCGCGGCCGCGTGTCGAGCCGGTCGATGGCGCGCAGCTCGTTCATGCGTGCCGCTTGCTCCAGATCGGGGTCCGGTCGTCGGCGGCGGACTGGTAGACCTCGGGCCAGCGCGCCAGCGCCGCCTCCACATCGCCCGCATCAAGCGGCGCGTCGGGATCGAAGGAATCGAAGCCGCAGCGGCGCATATAGGCGAGCTGGTCGACCAGCACATCGCCCACGGCGCGCAATTCGCCCTCGTAGCCGGCCTCGCGCAGGATCCGTGCGGAGGAATAGCCGCGCCCGTCGCCGAAGGCGGGGAAATTGACCTCGACCAGCTTCACCCGGTCCAGATGCGGGATCAGTTCGCGCGCCTCGTCGCCCGGTTCGATCCGGACCGCGAGCGCATCGTCCTGTTCGACGAAGGCATCGACCGTCACCGCCGCATGGTCGGCGATGTCGTCGCTGCGGTAGCGCAGCAGGCCGCTGTTGTGACCCTGCCCATCGCCCTGAAGGCCATCAGTGTTGGTTACCGGATCAGCCATAGAGTGCCTCCTTGAACGGGGTCATGCCGATACGGCGATAGGTGTCGAGGAAGCGCTCGCCCTCGGTGCGTTCGCGTAAGTAGACATCGGCGGCGGTCTCGACCGCATCGACGATGCCGTCCTCCGAGAAACCGGGGCCGGTGATCTTGGCGAGCGCGGTGTCTTCCGCCTCGCTCCCGCCGAGCGAGAGCTGGTAGTTCTCGACGCCTTTGCGATCGACCCCGAGGATGCCGATATGGCCCGCGTGGTGATGACCGCAGGCGTTGATGCAGCCCGAGATCTTGAGCTTGAGTTCGCCCAAAGCCTCGCCCTTGCCGCTGGCCTCGAAGCGTTCGGAAATCTTTTGCGCGACCGGGATCGAGCGGGCGTTGGCGAGGCTGCAATAGTCGAGCCCGGGACAGGCGATGATGTCGCCGATCTGGTCGAGATTGGGGGTCGAGAGCCCGGCGCCGTCGAGCGCGCGCCAGACCGCGGGCAGATCGGCCTCGTGGACATGCGGCAGGACGATGTTCTGGGTGTGCATCACCCGCAATTCGTCGAAGCCGTAGCGCTCGGCGAGGTCGGCCATCAGCCGCATCTGCTCGGCGGTGGCGTCGCCCGGAATCCCGCCGACGGGCTTGAGGCTGATCACCGCGGAGACGTAGCCGGGTGCCTTGTGCGGGTTTGTGTTGCGCTGCACCCAGCGCCGGAACGCCGGGTCGGAAGCGGTTTCTTCAGGCTCGCTGGAAGCCGTAGCCGCGTCGGCCGCGCGGAACGCGGGGTCGGCAAAGAAAGTGCGGATCCGCTCGAGCTCGGCGAAGGGCGGCTCCACGCCCTGCTCGAGCATCAGCGCGTATTCGGCCTCGACCTGGCGGGTGTATTCCTCCGCGCCCAGCTCGTGGACGAGGATCTTGATCCGCGCCTTGTACTTGTTGTCGCGGCGGCCGTGGCGGTTGTAGACCCGCAGGCAGGCCTCGGCATAGGTGATCAGCCGGTCGAGCGGCACGAACTCGTTGATGCAGGGCGCGATCATCGGGGTGCGGCCCATGCCGCCACCCACGTAGAAAGCCGCGCCCACCTCGCCGTCCTGCTCGACGATCCGGATGCCGATATCGTGCAGTTTCATCGCCGCGCGGTCGGTCTTCGAGGCGATCACCGCGATCTTGAACTTGCGCGGTAGATAGGCGAATTCGGGGTGGAAGCTCGACCATTGCCGCAGCAGTTCGGCATAGGGGCGCGGATCGACCACTTCATCGGCAGCGGCGCCGGCGAAATGGTCCGAGCTGATGTTGCGGATGCAATTGCCGCTCGTCTGGATGGCGTGCATCTCGACGCTGGCGAGATCGGCGAGGATATCGCCCGCATCCTCCAGCTTGATCCAATTGTACTGGATGTTCTGGCGGGTGGTGAAATGGCCGTAGCCGCGGTCGTATTTCTCCGCGATGTCGGCGAGCGCGCGCATCTGGTCGCCGCCGAGCGTGCCATAGGGCACCGCGACGCGCAGCATATAGGCGTGGAGCTGGAGATAGAGCCCGTTCATCAGCCGCAGCGGCTTGAACTGGTCCTCGGTCAGCTTGCCCTCGAGACGGCGGCGGCACTGGTCGCGGAATTCCTCGACCCGGGCGTCGACCATCGCCTGGTCGTATGTGTCGTAGCGGTACATCAGATCACCCACTTGCCGATATCGGGATCGGCGGGTTTGAGGGTCAGGTCGGGGCGCACGGTGGGACCGAGCGCGCGCACCCGGTCCTTGATATGCGCGGGGCGGGGGCTGCCATCGGCGAGTTCGGCATCGATGACATAGGGGACATTGACCCGGCGCGCGGATTCTTCGCGGCGGGCGATTTCGTCTTCCTTGCCGGTGACGTCGACCGCATCCTCGACATGGAGCGACCAGTCGCTCCCGGTCCACCAGGTGACCGCTCCGGTCTTGAGATCATTGCCGGTGAGAATTCTCATTGTGCGGTTTCCTGTGCAAGCTGGGCGAGCGTCGCATCCTCGCGCGCGGTCACTTCGCCGATCACGATCAGCGCCGGGCTGACCACGCGCTCGCGCTCGACCAGATCGGGTAGCGCGGCGAGCGGGCCGCGCAGCACGCGCATCGCGGAGCGGGTGGCGTTTTCGATCACGGCGATCGGCATGTCGGGGGCGAGTCCGTCGGCCATCAGCTTCTCGGCGATCTGCGGCGCGGTCTTGACGCCCATGTAGATGACCAGCGTCCGGCCCTTGCCCGCGAGCCCGGCCCAGTCCTGCTCGGCGAGCCCCTTGCACTGGCCCGCGACGAAGCTGACCGCGCTCGAGGCGTCGCGGTGCGTGAGCGCAATCTGCGCGGCGGCGGCAGCGCCGTTGGCGGCGCTTATCCCGGGGACGATCTCCACCGCGACACCGGCGGCACGCGCGGCTTCGGCTTCCTCGCCGCCGCGCCCGAAGACCAGCGGATCGCCGCCCTTCAACCGCACCACCATCCGCCCGGCGCGCGCTTCGCGCACCAGCAGGGCGTTGATATCCTCCTGCGCCATGCTGTGATGCGCGCGGCGCTTGGCGACCGAGATGAGCGTCGCATCCCGGTGGGCGAAATCGAGAATGTCGTCGGAGACCAACCCGTCGTGAACGATCACGTCGGCGGCCGCGATCAGCCGCGCGGCGCGCAGCGTCAGCAGGTCGGGATCGCCGGGTCCGGCGCCCACGAGATGGATGATGCCTGTGTTTCGCATGAGGGGAAAATGCCCCCGCGCTCGCTTCGGCGCCAATCAGAATGCTTGCGCGCCGGCACAGTTCAGCTTTTGAAATGTGGGCTAGCCGCCCGCGAAGCTAGTCTTTGCCGCCGTCCGCGTCCGCAGCCTGGCGCTGAGCCAGCGCCTCGATCAACCGTTCGAACTGATCGCTGTCTCGGAGATTGATGTCGCGCTGCGGGAAGGGAATTTCGATGTCGTGCTCCTTGAACAGCCACCACAACCGCTTGAGCACGGCAGAGCGGACATTGCCGACGCCTTCCTCGGGGTCCTGAATCCAGGTGTGGATCACGAAATTGACCGACGAATCTCCATACTCGCTCATCCACACGGTGGGCGGCGGGGTCTTGAGCACACGGGGCGCGTCCTTCGCCGCTTCGAGCATCAGCTCCTCGGCCTTCTTCATGTCCGCGCCGTAGCTGACCCCGACCGGGATCTGCATGCGTACGTTCTTGGAGGAATAGGACCAGTTCTCGACCTGATTGATCATCAGGTTCTCGTTGGGAATGAGATATTCGCGCTGATCGCGGGTGGTGACCGAAACCGCGCGCACACCGATCTTGCGGATCTGGCCGAAGGTCTCCTTGCCGGTGGTGTCGGCAACGGCGATCACGTCGCCCGGCTTGATCGACTTGTCCATCAGCAGGATGATGCCGGCGATCAGATTGCCGAAAGTCTTCTGCAGGCCGAAACCGATCGCGAGACCGAAGGCGCCCGAGAACACCGCCAGCGCGGTGAGATCGATCCCGAGCAGATCGATGCCGATGAAGAAGGCCATCCCCCACACGGCAATGGTAAGGATTTTGCGACCGAGCAGCTGCTGGGTGTCGTCGAAACCGGTGAACCGGCGCAGGATCCAGTTCAGCGATCGGGTCGTAAGCCAGGCGAGGGTGAGGACGAAGGCAAGGATCGCCAGCACCACCAGCACATCCCACAGCGAAAGACGGAAATCGCCGACGCTGACTGCCAGCGCATCGAGCGTGTTGAGGAAATCTCCCGCAACCTCGCTTTGCGCCGAGACCCGCTCGCGGATATCTTCCGAAGCTGCGACGCTGTCGGCGAGCGGGGCCGGTTCGGCGAGGCTCCAGGCCTGTTCGACCGGGGCCTCATCGACGGGCACCTCGTCGAGCGACGTGGCTTCGCCGTTGGCGTCGGAGGCATCGGCAGGAGTCGGCATCGTCGTGACGGTCATCTTCTGTCCATGGCGGCGAAGGCCTGTGCGAGATCGGCGATGAGGTCCTGGGCATCCTCGAGCCCGATCGACAGCCGGATGGCGTATCGATCGCCTTCGTGCCAGCCCGGCCGGGGCCAGTCCATCGCTGCGCGGACAGGTTCCACATCGAAGGGCAGGGCGAGGCTCTCGAACCCGCCCCAACTGTAGCCGATGCCGAACAGTTCGAGCGCGTCGATCAGGCGGCAACGTGCCGCGTCGTCGCGGTCCGAGAGCACGAAGCTGAAGAGACCGCAGCCGCCGCTGAAGTCGCGCTGCCAAAGTGTGTGTCCGGGGTCGCCCGGCAGCATGGGGCACAGCACATGCGCGACCTCGGGACGCGCCGAGAGCCATTCGGCCAGAGCGAGCGCGGTGGCGCTTGTGCGCTCGAGCCGCAGCTTCATGGTGCGAAGGCCCCGCAGCGCCAGCGCCGCATCGTCGGGGGATACCACATGGCCCAGATCCTGCGCGGTCCGCCGCAGCGCGCGATACCAGCGCTCGCCCGCGCTCGCGGCGCCCATCATCAAATCCGAATGCCCTCCGACATGCTTGGTCAACGCCTGCACCGTAATATCGCAGCCGTGCTCCAGCGCCGGGAAGCCCAGCGCGGTGGCCCAGGTGTTGTCGATCAGGCTTACCGCGCCGCGCTCGCGCGCTTCGGCGGCGAGCGCGGGAATATCGCAGACCTCCATGGTCAGGCTGCCGGGGTTCTCCAGCCACACCGCGCGGGTCCGCTCGCAGAAAGCCGCGCGATAGGCGCCGAGATCGAGCGGGTCGAAGAATCGCGCTTCGACGCCGAGCCGCTCGAGTAGCCCCTTGGCCATGGTGCGGCTGGGGTCGTAGGCGTTGTCGGCGACCAGTAGGACCTCGCCGGGCTTCACCACCGCGAGCAGCGCACCCGCGATGGCAGCGACACCGCTGGGGTAGAGCACGGTACCATACGCCCCCGGTTCGATTGCGGTGAGCGCCTCGGCCAGCGCCCATTGCGTCGGCGATCCGCGGCGACCGTAGAAGAAACTGCCGTCGGTATTGCTCTTCACGCCCGCGCGCAGCGCGGCGCAATCGGCGTAGAGATGCGTGCTGGCGCGATAGACGGGCGGGTTGACCACATTGGGATCGGGGCTGCGGCCGCCGGTGACCAGACGGGTTGCTGGCGAGAGTTCCTTGCCGTTAGTCTTGCTCATGCTGCGGTCGGCGCTCCGGTTTCCTTGGGGGTGGCCGGATCGGCGCCCCATTCCGCCCAGCTGCCGTCGTAGAGCGCGGTGTCCTCGACCCCGGCCAGATGCAGCGCGAACAGCAACACCGAAGCGGTCATCCCGCTGCCGCAACTGGCGGTGATCGGGTGCTCGAGATCGAGCCCGGCATCGCGGAAGGCGCGGCGCAATTCGCCGGGCGATTTGTAGGTGCCGTCGGGGGCGAACAGGTCGCGGAAGAAGAGGTTGCGCGCACCGGGGATATGGCCGCCCTCGAGCCCGTGGACCGTATCGGCGCTGGTGCCGAGAAAGCGCGCCGCATCGCGGGCATCGACGACCTGCTCGGCGCGGGTTTCGAGATTGGCGAGCATGTCGGATTTGGTGCGGACCCGCCGGGCGGGCTCGGAGGCGGCGAAATCCGAGGGCGGAGTTTCGACGGTTCCGGCTTCGGTCGCGCGGCCCTCGGCTCGCCACTTGGCCAAACCGCCATCGAGGACGGCCACATCGGTCAGTCCGAAGAGGCGGAAGATGAACCAGCCGCGCGCCGCGCTGGCGATCGCGCTGTCGTCGTAGAGGACGATCCGGCTCGTCGGCGCTATCCCCAGCGCGGCGGCGCGTTTCGCGAACTGAGCACGGGTGGGCAGCGTGTTGCCGACCGGGGCCTCCGGATCGTGCAGGCTCGGCAGGTCGAGAAAACGCGCCCCGGGAATATGCGCGGCGAGGAACTCGGCATGCGCATCGCGGGCTGCATCGGGCAGGTGCTTGCTGGCATCGAGCACGACGAGATCGGGCTCGCCCAGATGCGCAGCCAGCCATTGCGTCGAAACCAGTGAGTCCATCGCCTTCGACTAGCGGTCCGGCCCGGCCTAGTCGAGCGCGCTAGTCGAGCAGTCTTTGCGCGAGCGGTTCGTAGCCGCGCGGTCCCTCGTCGAGCCGGAACGGCTGGAGCCGGCTGCTGCCGCTCGTGCCCTGCTGGCCGATCGCCAGCGTTTGGGCTTGCGGCTCGATCCCCTCGGCGGTGGTGCGCAGCCGCAGCAACGGCACCAGCAGCGGTGTGGCGCCCTGCCGCAGGATCCCGGCCTGGCTGAGCTGCAATTGCACCTTGCCTTCGAACCGAGCGGACTGGCCGGGGGCGAGCCGGGGCATGGTGTGGCGCGGCTCGAGCGCGGTCGTGGCCATGGCGACCTGTTCCTCGACCGGGCGGTCGCCGCTGGCGGACCCCAGATCGGCCTCGATCACCACATCGGTCAGCGCCTCGGTCCCGCGGTTGAGCACGGTGAGGCGATAGGTGAGCGTCGCCGCCATCACGCTGCGGCTCAAGCGGATCGCTTCGGGTCTCAGCGTCAGCGCGGCGCGCGGCGCGGCGAGGGCTAGACCACCGTCCTTGCGCACCACCGGCGGCTCGATCCGCAGCGGCGCGGGCGAGCGGCGCCGCCACCAGACCGCCGCAGCCGCCAGGGCTGCAAGCGCGGCCAGACCTGCGAGCCACCACCATGCGGGTGTGCCTTCACCCTCGGTCGTTGCGTTCTCGGATGCAGTCTCGGGCGCCGGAACCGTGGCGGCGGACCGGGTGTCGAAGGAAGGGGAGGCGGCCTCGCCGGGCAGGATCTGGCTCCCGGTCGGCGGGGGTGCGGGCGAAGCGGTCGCGGCGCTTTCGGGGGTCGGCAGGCTCGGCGGAGCTGCAGGGGCTTCGCGGTTGGCGGGCAACGTGAGCGTGGGGGTCGCCTGCGGGCGCGGGGTGGGGGCCGGGCTGGGTACCGGGCTCCGGACCGGGCTCGGCGTCGGCGTTGCCGTCGGCCTCGCGGCGGGGGTCGGCACCGGCGTCACGATCGGGCGCGGAACCGCGGGCACGCCGTTTTCGACATCGATCGGGCCCTGCACCGTCGGGGTCGGGGTGGGCGAAGGGTTGGGCGGCAGCTGGAAATCCTGCACCGATTGCGCGGATACCGTGGCGGGCACGGCCACGGGTCCGGCGGCGAAGGCCAGGGCGAGCAGTGAAGTTGTGGATGGGAAGCGGGTCATTGCCAAGCTTGCATAGGGAGGAACCGAGCGTGTCGGGAAGCCGCGCTGAATAGGCGGTGAAGCCCCGGCTTCCAAGCGATCGCTTGCGCATAAGTGTCGGAAGCGGCAGGAGCGCGGCATGGGCACCACACCAAACCCCAAATTCCTCGGTCAGGACAGTTCGCTTCCCGCCTCGCCGGAAGCCGCCGAACTCGACTACGTCCCCAATCCGCGCCGCGGCGAGCTCTATCTGGTGCGCTTCGCCGCCCCCGAATTCACCTCGCTGTGCCCGGTCACCGGTCAGCCCGATTTCGCGCATCTCGTGATCGACTACGCTCCGGGCGAAACCATCGTCGAATCCAAGAGCCTCAAGCTCTTCCTCGGCAGTTTCCGCAACCATTGCGGCTTTCACGAGGATGTGACGGTCGGAATCGGCAAACGGCTGTTCGACGAGATGCGTCCCAGATGGCTGCGGATCGGCGGCTATTGGTATCCGCGCGGCGGCATACCGATCGATGTCTTCTGGCAGAGCGCCGCTCCGCCGGAGGCGCTCTGGCTGCCCGATCAGGGCGTCGCATCCTATCGAGGGAGGGGTTGATGAAAAACCACCTGCACAGACTGCCCGAATACGCTCTCTGGCTTTCGCTGGCGGTTTTGGCCTGGTTCGCCTTCGCGGTGTTCGCGCCCAAGATCGGGTTGATCGGCTGGCAGACCGGCTTCGGCTTCATGACCGTGACCGCGGGACCGATCCTGCTCGCGATCGCCGCCCTGGTGGCGGTGGTGGCGCTGGCGCTGGCCTATTTCCGCAAGCCGCGCGGGGTATGGTGGAAAGCGGGGCTCGCGCTCGCGATCCCGGCAGTGCTGTTCGCCGGGCTGCTGTCGGTGCGCGCGCAGGGCGAAGCCGCCCCGCCGATCCACGACGTTTCGACCGACGTCTACGACCCGCCGCAGTTCTCCGCGCAAACGCTGGCGATGCGCGAGGAATGGGGCGCCAATCCGCTCAACGACTATGCGACCCCGCTCGGCCAGCTCGAAATGTGGCAGGACCGCGTCGATCCGGACATGGCGATCAAGACGCATGCCGATGTCATCGCCGAGAATTACGGCGATCTGCAGCCGATCGCCACGCAGCAGGTCAGCCAGCAGCGCGCGCTCGACGCCGCGGTCGCCGCGATGGCCGATATCGGCCTGCAGGACATCCGCCGCGACCCCGCCACGGGGACGGTCGAGGGCGTGGCCGAAACCTTCGCCTACGGTTTTCGCGACGATGTGATCGTGCGGATCCGCGACGGCCGGATCGACATGCGCTCGGCCAGCCGGGTGGGCGTCTCGGATCTGGGCTACAACGCCGAACGGCTGCGCGAGCTATCGAAGGCGATCCGGCAGCGGCTGGGGAACTGAGTCGGGTTGTGAAGGCGGGAATGATGGTGCCGGCTAGAGGATTCGAACCCCTGGCCCCCTGATTACAAATCAGGTGCTCTACCAACTGAGCTAAGCCGGCGTCGTCGCCCACATGCAGCGGAGCGGCAGGGCGAACTCACCACGCGCCTTTCGATCAGATCGCGCCGAAAGTCCAGCCTTCGGTGCGCGCGATCTCCCGGGTCAGCCCGGCGGGTTTCCAGCGGTGCGGATCGCCGGCGACCTGGCGCAGCCAGGCGGCGGCGAGCAGCGCATCGGTGGCGTGATCGTCGATCGGCCCGCTGCCCTCGACCTGCGGCGAGCCGAGCGCCGCCAGCGCCTCGTTCAAGGCCTCGTAGCTGCGCATCTTGGCCCGCCCGGCGCTGCGCCCCGCCTCGCGCGCGGCGAGCGAGGTGTAGATTTCGACGATCACCGAGCCGGTGTCCTTGGTCGAATCGACCGGCCAGACCGGCAGATGGCCGCGCAGCCGATGCAGCATTCGCATGCCGGTGAGCGAGGATTTGCCCACCTGCGCCGCGCCGACGAGGTTGAAATTGGAATAGGGCTTGCAGCCCATCGCCGCCTGCGCGTGTTCGGTCACCCGGAAGCGCCCGCGGCCATGCGAGGCGTCGTCGCACCCGAAGCGCGCGCCGGTCTCGCTGCCATCGCGGAAAAAGGGGCGGATCGCGGGATGCGCGACCACGCTGTTGGCCGTTAGGTGCGGTTCGTCGCCGGCGATCTCGTCCACCAGCGCCCATAGCGCGGGTGCATCCGCCGGCGTGTACGCCCAACCCGGAAAATAGGCGCCGCAGTCCGCGCTGGGCAGCGCGATACCAAGATCGAGGCCCACCAAAGTGTCCGGCGGCAGATCGTCGCGCAGGATGGCGAGCACTTCGGCGCGGCTCCACCCCCGTCTGGCCTCGACCAGCACCGGCGGCCCACCGCGCGCATCCGCCAGCGCCAGCGCGATGCCCTTGTGCCGCTCGCCCTTGGCGCCGGACCAGTCGATGGCGAGAAAATGTGAGAAACGGCTCACCCGCGCTCGCGCCGCAGCTTGTCCCAATAGTCCATCCGCCTGGCGATCTCGCGCTCGAAGCCGCGCTCGACCGGCGCGTAATAGCTCTGCGGCTCCATCTCTTCGGGCCAGTAATCGTCGCCCGAAAAGCCGTCCTCGGCATTGTGGTCGTAGCTGTAGCCCGCGCCGTAGCCGATGTCCTTCATCAGCTTGGTGGGGGCGTTGAGGATGTTGGCTGGCGGCATCAGGCTGCCGGTTTCCTTGGCGCTCTTCCACGCGGCCTTCTGCGCCTTGTAGACCGCGTTGGATTTGGGCGCGGTGGCGAGATAGAGACAGGCCTGCGCCAGCGCCAGCTCGCCCTCGGGGCTGCCGAGGAACTCATAGGCGTCGCGCGCCGCCATGCACTGGGTCAGCGCCTGCGGGTCGGCGAGACCAATGTCCTCGACTGCCATCCGCACCAGACGCCGCGCGAGGAAGCGCGGCTCCTCGCCCGCGGTGAGCATTCGCGCGAGGTAATAGAGCGCAGCCTGCGGATCGGAGCCGCGCACCGCCTTGTGGAGCGCGGAGATGAGATTGTAATGCCCGTCGCGGTCCTTGTCGTAGACCGCCACCCGGCGCTGGAGGAACTGGCCGAGCTCGGCGGGGCCGAGCGGCTGTTCGAGCTGCGCGTGGTAGAGCGTTTCGGCCTGGTTGAGCAGGAACCGCCCGTCGCCATCGGCGCTGGCGACCAGCGCATCGCGCGCGGGATCGGTGAGCGGGAGCGGCCCTTCGAGCGCGACCGCGCGGTCGAGCAGCTGGCCCAGTGCGTCGGCACCCAGACGGTGGAGGATGAGCACCTGCGCGCGGCTGAGCAGCGCGGCGTTGAGGGCGAAGCTGGGGTTCTCGGTGGTGGCGCCCACCAGCGTCACCGTGCCGCGTTCGACGAAGGGCAGGAAGCCGTCCTGCTGCGCGCGGTTGAAGCGGTGGATCTCGTCCACGAACAGCAGCGTTCGCTGACCCGCCTCGGCGGCGCGGTCGGCGGCGGCGAAGGCCTTCTTGAGATCGGCGACCCCGGAGAAGACCGCGCTGACGCTCTCGAAGCGCATGCCCACGCTGTCGGCGAGCAGCCGGGCGATGGTGGTCTTGCCGGTGCCGGGCGGGCCCCAGAGGATCATCGAGGAGAGGCGCCCCGCGGCGACCATCCGGCCGATCGGACCTTCGGGGCCGGTGAGATGGTCCTGCCCGATGACCTCGCCGAGCGCGGCGGGGCGGAGCCGGTCGGCGAGCGGGGCATCCTCGCGGGCTTGGGCGCGGGCGGGGGGTGTCGACACTTGTGACACGGTGTCGGGGAAGAGATCGGCCATCGCGGCTATGTAGGGAATGCCGAGGGAGAATCCATCATTGCGGGTCCCTTGGGGGATTTGCCAAGCCGCTTTTCAGTCGGAGCGGGTCGGAGTAAGTTGACGCTTCGGAGCAAGGGGGGTATCATGACGACACTTGCGGTAAGAACGCCGTGGCATCTGTGGGCGGTGGGCTTTATCTCGCTGGCGTGGAATGCCTTCGGGGCGAACGACTACCTGCAGACCCAGTTGGGCAATCTCGATTACCTGGAGACCATGATGGCGGGGATGGGGGTGAGCGCCGAGGATGCGCTGGCCTATTTCAACGTATTTCCGGGCTGGGTCCATGCGTTCTGGGCAATGGGCGTCTGGGGCAGCGTGCTCGGTTCGGTCCTGCTGCTGTTGCGGCTGCGCTACGCGGTGTGGGCCTTTGCGCTGTCGCTGCTCGGTCTCGCGGGCACGGCTTTTTACCAGCTCACCAGCGAACAGCCCGAGTGGGCGAGCGGCGGGACGAGTATGATCATGTCGCTCGTGATCTGGGCGCTCGCCAGCTTTCTGCTGATCTATGCGGTCAGCATGAAGAACAAGGGCGTATTGCGCTGAACCTGGCTCAGCCGCGCTGCGCCATCAGGCGCAGATAAGTGTCGACCACCGCCTGGTTGATCGTATCCCAGGAATAGGCGCGGGCGCGCTGTTCGCCGGCGGCGCCATGCGCGTGCAGCAGATCGGTGTCGGTGCAATAGGGCGCCAGCGCGCGCGCGAAGGCGGCGGCGTCGCCCGGCGGCACCAGCGCGCCGGTCTCTCCGTCCACCACTAGGCTCGCCGCTCCGGTCGCGCCCGCCGCAACCACCGGCAGCCCGCTGGCCATGGCTTCGAGCGTGACATTGCCGAAGGTCTCGGTGACCGAGGGGTTGAAGAAGACATCCGCGCTCGCCAGCGCCCGGCCCAGATCGCCGCCGGTCTGGAAGCCGACGAAGCTCGCGCCCGGCAGCGCCTCCTCGAACCAGCCACGCGCCGGTCCGTCGCCGATCACCAGCACCCGGTGCGCCACTTCTATGCGGCGCAATTCGGCGATCGCTTCGGCGAAAGTGTCGAGTCCCTTCTCCATCACCAGCCGCCCGAGGAAGGCGATCGCGACCTCGTCATCTGCGATGCCCTCCGCGCGGCGCCATTCGAGGTCGCGCCGCGAGGGATCGAAGATCGTCCGGTCCACCCCGCGCGACCAGATCGTGATGTCGTGATGCATCCGCTGCGCCTTCAATTCGGCGATCTGGCTTTCCGAGGGCGCGACCAGCGCGTCGCAGCGGGTGTAGAAGCGGCGCAGATAGGCCTCGATCACGGGCTCCAGAAACCCGAGCCCGTAATAGCGCGGATAGGTCTCGAAGCGGGTGTGGACCGAGGAGAGCACCGGAATCCCCTGCCGCCGCGCCCATTTGAGCGCCGCGCGGCCGCCCGGATCGGGCGAGGCGATATGCATCATATTGGGCGCGAATGCCGCCAGATCCGCCTTTACGGCCGCATCGATCCCGGTCGCCATGCGGTATTCGCCGCGACCCTTCACCGGCATGCGGATATTGGGCAGGCCGACGAGATCGCCGGTGGGTTCGAAATCGGGTTCGGGCACGGTGGGGGCATAGACGCGCACCGCCGCGCCCTGCGCGAGCAGATAGCCCACCAGCCGGTTCAGGGCCTGGTTCGCCCCGTCGCGGGTGTAATTGTAATTGCCGCTGAACAGGGCGATGCGAAGATCGGTAACATCCATGCTGCGCGCGCCCATAGGCGAGCCGCGAAGCTTTGGCGAGACAGGACGTTGCGCCGAAAACCGGTCCGCTGCGCTCACCGCGTCTCGCAACCGCCCTGTCGCTGCAATCTCGTTTCGTGTTGACTTGCTGCGGCGCAACATTAGGTCCGGCTCCGGGCCACGCGGTCCCAACGCCGCGCGAGCTCTCTGCGAGGAGAGAATACATGACTGCCACTACCGAACCGGCCCTCAAGCCGGAGCGTCCCTATTTTTCATCGGGACCCACCGCCAAGTTTCCAGGCTGGGCCTTTTCCAAATTCCAGACCGAATCGCTGGGGCGCTCGCACCGGTCGAGCGTGGGCAAGGCGCGGCTGAAACACGCCATCGACCTGTCCAAGGAATTGCTAGGCATTCCCGAGGACTATCTGGTCGGCATCATGCCCGGCTCCGACACCGGCGCGCTCGAATGCGCGATGTGGACGATGCTGCACCCCGATCGCCCGGCGACCGTCGCGGCCTGGGAGAGCTTCGGCAATGTCTGGATCCAAGACGCGGTCAAGCAATTGAAGTTGCCGAAGCTGACGACGCTCGACGCCGATTACGGCCAGATCCCCGATCTCGACTCGATCCCCCAAGGCGACGACGTCGTCTTCACCTGGAACGGCACCACCTCGGGCGCCAAGATCCCGAACACCGACTGGCTTGCGCCGGGCCGCGAGGGCGTGACGATCAACGATGCCACCAGCGCGGTCTTCGCGATGGAGATGGACTGGCCCAAGCTCGATGCCACCACCTACAGCTGGCAGAAGGTGATGGGATCGGAGGCGCAGCACGGGATGCTGATCCTCAGCCCCAAGGCGGTCGAGCGGATCGAGCAGACCGATCCGCAATGGCCGCTGCCCAAGCTGTTCCGGCTCAAGAAGGGCGACAAGCTCAACCGCGCGATCTTCGAGGGCGCGACGATCAACACCCCCAGCATGCTGGCGACCGAGGATTACATTCTCGCGCTCGAATGGGCCAAGTCGATCGGCGGGCGCAAGGCGATGTTCGAACGCGCCGATGCCAATGCCAAGATCGTCACCGACTGGATCGAGGCGACGCCGTGGCTGCGCAACATGGTCCCCGACCCGGCGCAGCGCACCAACACCGGCGTGTGCTTCGTCTTCCAGGGTGATTACTACGAAAGCCTCACCGAGGAGGAGCAGGCCAAGGTCCCCTCGCGCATCGCCAAGATGCTCGAGGAGCGCGATGTCGGCTATGATTTCAACGGCTATCGCGACGCCCCGCCGAGCCTGCGGATCTGGTGCGGCGGCACGGTCGAGCAGGAGGATCTCAAGCGCCTCCTGCCCTGGATCGAATGGGCCTACGCGCGGCTGCAGGCCTAGCGCCGCGTCCCCGCGAAGGCGGGGACCTCAGGCCATTTCTTTGTCAGTAATTGCACGAGGTCCCCGCCTGCGCGGGGACTCACACGGGATATCAGACCATGACCAAGCCCAAAGTCCTCATTTCCGACAAGATGGACCCCAACGCCGCGCGGATCTTTGCCGAGCGCGGCTGCGAGGTCGACGTGATCACCGGCGAGACGCCCGACGAGCTCAAGGCGCGGATCGACGATTACGACGGGCTCGCGATCCGCAGCGCCACCAAGGTGACGCAGGAGATCCTCGACGCCGCCACCAATCTCAAGGTCATCGGCCGCGCAGGGATAGGGGTCGACAATGTCGATATCCCCTATGCCAGCGGCAAGGGCGTGGTGGTGATGAACACGCCGTTCGGCAATTCGATCACCACCGCCGAACACGCCATCGCGATGATCATGGCGCTTGCCCGTCAGATTCCCGCCGCCAACGCGCGCACCCAGGCGGGCGAATGGCCCAAGAACGACTTCATGGGGGTCGAGGTCACCGGCAAGACGCTCGGGCTGATCGGCGCGGGCAATATCGGCTCGATCGTCGCCAGCCGCGCGCTGGGCCTGCGGATGAAGGTGGTCGCCTACGATCCCTTCCTCACCCCCGACCGCGCGGTGGAAATCGGGGTCGAGAAGGTCGATCTCGAGACGCTGCTGGCGCGCGCCGATTTCATCACGCTGCACACGCCGCTGACCGACGAGACGCGCAACATCCTTTCGGCCGAGAACCTCGCGAAGACCAAGCCGGGTGTCCGCATCGTCAACTGCGCGCGCGGCGGGCTGATCGACGAGGCGGCGCTCGCCGAGAAGCTCGCCAGCGGCCATGTCGCGGGCGCGGCGCTCGACGTCTTCGCCACCGAACCGGCGAAGGAAAGCCCGCTGTTTGGCCAGTCCAATTTCATCTGCACCCCGCATCTGGGTGCCTCGACCACCGAGGCGCAGGTCAATGTCGCGCTCCAGGTGGCCGAGCAGATGGCCGATTTCCTCGTCGATGGCGGGGTGACCAATGCGCTCAACATGCCCAGCCTCAGCGCCGAGGAAGCGCCCAAGCTGCGTCCCTATATGGCGCTCGCCGAGAAGCTGGGCAGCCTCGTCGGGCAGCTGGCGCATGGCAATCTGACCAAGATCAGCATCGAGCGCGAGGGCGCGGCCGCCGGGCTCAACGGCAAGCCGATCGCCGGCGCGGTGCTCGCGGGCTTCATGCGGCGCTATTCGGAAAGCGTGAACATGGTCAACGCGCCCTATCTCGCCAAGGAGCGCGGGCTCGAGGTCAGCGATGTCCGTCACGAGCGCGAGGGCATCTACCAGACGCTGCTGCGCGTGACGGTGGCGACCGAACAGGGCGATCGTTCGGTGGCGGGCACGCTGTTCGGCACCGATTCGCCGCGGCTGGTGGAGATCTTCGGCGTCGGCATCGAAGCCGCACTCGAGGGCCACATGCTCTATATCGTCAACGAGGACGCTCCGGGGTTCATCGGTCGAATTGGGACCTTGTTGGGGGAACATGAAATCAACATCGGCACCTTCCATCTCGGCCGCCGCGAGGCGGGCAAGGAAGCGACGCTGCTGCTCAGCGTCGATGCGCCGATCCCGCCCGAGGTGATCGCGGAGGCCTGCGCGCTCCAGGGCGTCAAGCTGGCCATTCCGCTGGCGTTCTGAGGCCCGGCACAAGCAAACCGCCCGTCCCGAGCTTGTCGAAGCACCGCTTTATCTTCTAGCGCGGCTGCGCAATGATGAACGGTCCCCGGCAGGCTCGGGGCGAAGCGAGTGAGAGCTATGACGAGTCCCGATACTGCGCCTGCCGACGACCTGCTTCCCGAGGGTCTGGAAGACCGCCTGCCGCGCGAGGCGGCGGCGGCGACCCGCGCGATGCGCGCGATTCTTTCGGCGATGGATGGGCATGGCTACGACCGGGTGCGCCCGCCGCTGATCGAGTTCGAAAAGTCGCTCGCGGGGCGGATGGAGGGGGTTCACACCCGCCGGATGGTGCGCTTCACCGATCCGATCAGCCTGCGCACGCTGGCGCTGCGGTCGGACATGACGGTGCAGGTCGGGCGGATCGCCGCCACAAGGATGGCGGGCGCGCCGCGTCCGCTGCGGCTGTGCTATGGCGGCGAGGTCGCCACGATCCGGTCCGATCACCTCGATCCGGCGCGGCAGCGGCTGCAGCTCGGCGCCGAACTGATCGGCAGCGACAGCGTCGAGGCGGCGGTGCAGATCGTGCTGCTGGCGCTGGAGTCGCTCGAGGCCGCGGGCGTGGCGAACGTCTCGGTCGATTTCACCCTGCCGGATCTGGTCGACACGCTTGCCGAAGCGGCGTTTCCGCTGGACGACGACCAGGTCGAGGCGGTGCGCCGCGAGCTCGACACCAAGGATGCCGGCGGGCTGGCGCAGGTGCCCGGCGGACAGGCCTATCTGCCACTGCTCTATGCCGCGGGCCCCTTCGACGCGGCGGTCGAACGGCTGGCGGCGATCGACGCCAGGGGCGCGCTCGCCAGCCGGATCAAGGGTCTGCGCAGCATCGCGGCGGCGGTCGGCGACCGCGCACGGCTGACGCTCGATCCCAGCGAGCGCCACGGTTTCGAATACCAGAGCTGGTTCGGCTTCACGCTCTACGCCGATGGCGCGCGCGGCGCGCTGGGGCGCGGCGGGACCTATTCGATCAAGGGCAGCGACGAGGTCGCGACCGGTTTCTCGCTCTATATGGAACCGGTGCTGGATGCGCTGGGTGGCGGCGGCGAGGAGCTACGCCCGGCAGTGTTCCTCGCGCTCGGTCACGACCGCGCCGCTGCCGCCGCGCTGCGCGCCATGGGCTGGCGCACGCTGGCGGCGGTGGGCGACGATGACGATGCGGCAGCGCTGGGCTGCACGCACCGGCTCGAGGGCGGGGCGGCGGTTCCGCTCTAGCAGAACTCGCTGGGGTCGGGGCCCATCCTTCCATCCGCGCTGTCGAGCGCGTCGATCCGCTCCATCTGTTCGTCCGAGAGTTCGAACGACAGCGCCTTGAAATTGGCCTCGATATGGCCCCGGCTGCTCGCCTTGGGGATCACCGCGAGCCCGTGTTGGATATGCCAGCGCAGGATCACCGCGCTGGCGGGCTGGCCGGTCTCCTCGGCGATCGCCTTGATCGCGGGGGTGTCCAGCCCGTCGCCTTGGCCGAGCGGCGACCAGCTCTGCGTGACGATGCCCAGTTCCTTGTGGAGCTGGCGCAATTCGCGCTGCTGGAAGCTGGGATGCAGCTCGATCTGATTGACCGCGGGCGTCACGCCGGTCTCGTCTATGATCCGGCGCAGATCCTGTTCGCGGAAGTTCGACACGCCGATCGACTTGGCCTTGCCCTCATCGCGCAGTTCGATGAACGCTTTCCAGGTATCCACGAACTCGCCCTTGTCGGGGCAGGGCCAGTGGATCAGCAGCATGTCGACAAGATCGCGGCCCAGCCGATCGAGGCATTTGTCCGCCGCCTTCTTGGCGCGATCGAAACCCTGGCTGTCGTTCCAGACCTTGGTCTGGAGGAAGATGTCGGCCCAGTCGCCCACGCCTTCGCCCACGCCCTTCTCGTTCTGGTAGATTGCGGCGGTATCGACCAGCCAGTAGCCGACATCGAGCGCGGTGCGGACTGTCTCGGGCGCGTCGGCGTCGTCGATCTTGTAGGTGCCGAAACCGAGCTGGGGGATCCGGCGGTCGTCGTTGAGCGTGAGGGTGGGGTAATCGGTCATGGGGTCTCCTTTGCCCTGACAATGGCGCAGCGCCGCCAAGTATCCCGAAACGCGCTTGCCCTGCCAAGGGCCAGCGCCTACCTGCCGCACCGTTTGTTCTCTACCGGGTGAATTCTGCCAGATGGCCAATGTTACCGTGATCGGCGCCCAATGGGGCGATGAAGGCAAGGGCAAGATCGTCGACTGGCTCGCCAGCCGCGCGGATGCCGTGGTGCGTTTCCAGGGCGGGCACAACGCCGGCCACACGCTGGTGGTGGGCGAGACCGTCTACAAGCTCAGCCTGCTGCCCAGCGGCATCGTCACCGGCACGCTCAGCATCATCGGCAATGGCGTGGTGCTCGATCCGTGGCATCTCAAGGCCGAGATCGCCAAGCTGGAGGGGCAGGGCGTCTCGATCACGCCCGAAAATTTTGCGATTGCCGACAATTGCGCGCTGATCCTGCCGCTCCACCGCGACCTCGACGGACTGCGCGAGACCGCGGCGGGCGCGGGCAAGATCGGCACCACCGGGCGCGGGATCGGCCCGGCCTACGAGGACAAGGTCGGCCGCCGCGCGATCCGCGTGTGCGACCTCGCCCACCTCGACCATCTCGAGCCGCAACTCGACCGCCTGTGCGCCCACCACGATGCGCTGCGCGCCGGGTTCGACCAGCCGCCGATCGACCGGGCCGCGCTGCTTGCCGAGCTGCGCGAAATCGCTCCCTCGGTGCTGCAATACGCGCAGCCGGTGTGGAAACGGCTCAAGAAGGTGCGCAAGGCCGGTGCGCGGATCCTGTTCGAGGGCGCGCAGGGCGTGCTGCTCGACGTCGATCACGGCACCTATCCCTTCGTCACCAGCTCCAACACCGTCAGCGGCACCGCCGCGGCGGGCAGCGGGCTGGGGCCGGGCAGCACCGGCTATGTGCTCGGCATCGTCAAGGCCTACACCACGCGGGTCGGCTCGGGCCCGTTCCCGACTGAGCTCGACGACGAGATCGGCCAGCGGCTGGGCGAGCGCGGCCATGAATTCGGCACCGTCACCGGGCGCCAGCGGCGGGTCGGCTGGTTCGATGCCGTGCTGGTGCGCCAGACCTGCTCGATCTCGGGCGTGACCGGTATCGCGCTGACCAAGATCGATGTGCTCGACGGGCTCGAGCAGGTGAAGATCTGCACCGGCTACCGGCTGCACGGGAAGGTCTACGACTACTTGCCCAGCCATGCCGCCGATCAGGAGGCGGTCGAGCCGATCTACGAGACGATGGACGGCTGGCACGAATCGACCGCGGGCGCGCGCAGCTATGCCGAACTGCCTGCCAATGCGATCAAATACATCCAGCGCGTGCAGGAACTGATCGAGACCCCGGTGGCGCTGGTCAGCACCAGCCCCGAGCGCGACGACACCATCCTGATGCGCGATCCGTTCGAGGATTGACTCGCGGATCGCCGTGGGCGCGGTTGCGCAGCGGTCGAGCTGGCGGCATTGTGGCTGGAGCCATGCGTAGCCTGCTTACCCTGCTGCTGCTCGTCACGATCGCTGTCTCCGGCGAGGAATCCGCCCGCGCCGAGAACGTCCCGACCGCCGACTTCGTGCTGGTCGACAAATCGGAACGCACACTGTGGCTGTATTCGCAGGGGCGGGTGGTTCACAGCGTGGCCGGCTTGCAGTTCGGCAACGCGCCGCGGGGTCATAAGCGGTTCGAGGGCGACGAGCGGACCCCCGAGGGTCGCTACACGATCGACTTCGGCAATCCGCAGTCGCGCTTCTTCCTCAGCCTCCGAATCTCTTACCCCAATGCCGCCGATCGCGCCTTTGCGCAGTTGCATGGGCGCTCGCCCGGCGGCGACATCTTCATCCATGGCCAGCCGAACGGTTCGCCCGACGACCGGCGCGTGGCAGGCGACTGGACCGACGGCTGCATTGCGCTGACGAATGCGGAGATCGAACTGCTGTGGCGGATGGTGCCCGATGGAACGCCGATTGAAATCCGGCCCTGATCATCGGGTGCAATTGCTCCATTCTTGACTCATTCCCGCTATGTTCTACTCCTGTTCACCCAAACAGGAGCGATTCGCATGGCCCAGCTTGCCTATCTTCACGAGGGTGTCGAACCTTTGCAGGCGGAGGGCGATCCGGTGTTCGCGCTCACGCTCTCGCTGTTCGGAGCGGACGAGCGCAGGCTGATCCATCTTGCCGAGGACGCCCGCGCTTGCGGGTTGGCGGCGGGCAAGCCGCAGCCGTTGGAAAGCCTGCTCGAAGGATCGGGCGGGGTGCTGGGCGATGTGGTGGTTGCCGATTGTCCGCAGATCGATGCCGGCAAGCTGGCGGCACTGATCCGGCTCGACGAGCGGGTGGCGCGCGCGGGGGCGCGACTGATCGTCGCGACCTCGGCGGAAGCGCTCGAGGATGTCTTCGGTTGTCTCGACCGCTCGCGCCCGCAAATTCTGATCGGTGCCCAGCGCGCCGAGGGGCTGGTGGCGCTGGGCGCGGCACTGGCGCAACTGCCCGGTCGCCGATTGCGCGAAGACGACGGCGAGGAGCGCATGATGCTGCTGCGGCTGACCGAGCAGGTCGTACGAATTGCCGAAAAGCTCGACCGGCTGGCGCCGGGAGCGGATGGAGGAGCGCTGCGCGCGCCCGAGAGGACATTCCGCCCGGCGGGTGACGAGCGCGATTTCCTGCGTCGACCGCGCCCGCCCTTGCCCGATCCGCGGCTGGTCAGGGGCATCATCCGCGACCGGCGTCGGCGCGCCAAGTATTTCGACGACGAAATGTTCGCCGATCCGGCATGGGACATCCTGCTCGATCTGACCGTCGCGCGGGCCGAGCATCGCCGCGTGTCGGTCTCCTCGCTGTGCATCGCCGCCGGGGTCCCGCCCACCACCGCATTGCGATGGGTGGCGCAGATGGTGGAGAGCGGCTTGCTCGAGCGTACGCAGGATCGGGAGGACAAGCGCCGTGCCTTCATCGCGCTAAGCGATCGAACCGCCGATGCGATGGCGCGCTATTTCGCCGAGGTGGACAGCGGTCGCGAAACCGCGATCTGATCCGCGCTGGTCACGGTGCAGCGCGACGCAATACGATCGTCAGCCCGTTCCCGGGTGGTTCGCACGGCAGGGCCATTCGCCTCGCATCGGCGCGCGCGCGGATCAGGATTGCTTCGGCGACAGCCGAATCGTGCAGCACCGTGTCGGCCATTCCGAGCAGCCGCGCCTGCCGCAGCGTGAGCTCGTCTGGGTCGTTGCCGGCGAGTTCGATCTCGATAACCTGCGCGCCCTGCGGCTCGGTGGCATCCGCCAGCCAGCTCTCGACCCGCTCGGCGCTTCCGCCGGCGAGCGGATCGAGCGGGCCGTGCTCGGACAGCGCGGCATCGATGGCGCGGCGGCGGTCGTCGCCATCGGGCCAGCGTGCGCGGAGCCGGTCCCTCGCTTCCGACAACCCGCTCGCGAGCGCGCCAAGTCCTGCGGGCAGCAGCCGCTCGAGCCGCAGCCGCAGATGCTTGGCGAGCCCGGCAGAGGCGCCGCCGGTGCCGACGGCGATCAGCACCGGTTCGCGCTCGAGCACGCTGGGGAGGGTGAAATCGCACAGTTCGGGCCGGTCGGCGACATTGACCAGCAGGCCCAGCCGCTTGAGCCGCAGCGCCGCCGCCTCGGCCTTGCGGCCATCCTCCAGCGCGACGAAAGCCAGCCGCGCGTGATGCGCCTCGGCCTCGCTGCAGATCTCGCCCCCGGCGCGCTCGACCAGCCGCTGCTTGGCCTCGGCCATGCCGCCGCTGCCGACCAGCACCACCTTCGTGCCCGCGATGCGGTGGAAGAGCGGCAGGCTGTTCACGCCAGCCAGTCGGGCATGCGCTCGGCGTCCATGATGGCGCTGGGCGCGATCCGGTCGGCGACCACGGCGAAGCGGTCGCCATCGACCAGCACCTCGGCGACGAAGCCGCGCGAATTGTAGGACGAGGCCATGGTTGCGCCATAGGCGCCCGCGGTGCGGAACACCGCCAGCTCGCCACTGGTCAGCGCATCGCATTCGCGGTCCATAGCGAAAGTGTCGCCGGTCTCGCAGATCGGCCCGACGATATGCGCGGTCGTGCGCTCGCCGGTGGGTTCGACCGCGTCGAAATCGTGCCAGGCGCCGTAGAGAGCGGGGCGTGCGAGATCGTTCATCGCCGCGTCGACGACCACGAAGGGATGCGTCAGCCCGCGCTTGACCCGCACCACGCGGGTCAGCAGCACGCCGGCATTGCCCGCGATCACCCTTCCGGGCTCGAACATCAGCCGCACGTCCCAGTCCTTGGTCACCCGCGCCACCATGGCGCCGTATTCGGCCGGGGCGGGGAGCACTTCGCCCGCGCGGTAGGGGACGCCGAGACCGCCGCCGAGATCGGCGTGGGTGACCTTGCAGCCGCCAGCGCGCAGTTCGCCGATCAGCGCGCCGACCTTGCCGAAGGCGGTTCCGAGCGGCTCGAGGCTGGCGAGCTGGCTGCCGATATGGACCGCGATCCCGCGCATATCGAGCCCGTCTTCGCGCGCGAGCGCGGTGTAGATCTCGGCGGCGCGGTCGAGCGGCACGCCGAACTTGTTCTCGCTCTTGCCGGTCGAGATCTTCTCATGCGTGCGCGCATCGATATCGGGGTTCACCCTGAGCGCGCAGCGCGCGACCTTGCCCGCGCGGCGCGCGATGGCTGCGAGCTCGTAGCCCTCTTCCTCGCTCTCGATGTTGAACTGGCCGATATCCTCGCGCAGCCCCTGTTCGAGCTCGCCATGGGTCTTTCCGACCCCGGAAAAGACGATGTCGTCCGGCTTCATCCCCGCGGCCAGCGCACGGATCAGCTCGCCGCCCGAGACCACATCCGCGCCATAGCCCTGCCGCGCGAGCACGCGCAGCACCGCGAGGTTGGGATTGGCTTTCACCGCGAAGGCGATGTGGGGATTGTCGAGCGGTGCCAGCGCCTCGCGGAAGACCGCGGCGTGGCGCTCGATCGTGGCGCGCGAATAGACATAGACGGGGGTGCCGACCGCCTCGGCGATCGCGGGGAGCGGCACGTCTTCGGCGTGGAGGACGCCGTCGCGGAGAGTGAAATGGTCCATCGCGGCGCCGCATGCCGCGATGCTGCGTCCAAGTCGAGTTATCTGTGCTTTCCGGGCAGCAAGCTAACCGGCGGCAAGCTATTCGGGAGGCAGGTCGAACGGATCGTCCTGGCGTTCCTCCGAACGGCGACGCAGTTCGACGCTGCGCTCGGGCGCGGCCTGCGGATCGAGTTCGAGCAGCTCCGCGGCATCGGGCGGGGTGCTGCTGCCATAGGGCGCGACGGGGAGCGTGGCGCCCGGTGCGGGCGTCAGCGCGGCCTGCTGTCCGCAGGCGCCCAGCGCCAGCAGCGCTCCGATGGCGGCGAGTGTGCGTGTCATTCGTCGATCCCCAATTCGCGGCGCGCCTCGGCCACGCGCTGTCTTACCTGCTCGGGCGCGGTGCCGCCATAGGAGCTGCGCGCCGCGACCGAGGCATCGACCGAGAGCGCGGCAAACACGCGCTCGTCGATGCGCGAGTCGATCGCTGTAAGCTCGTCCAGCGACAGCGCGTCGAGCGCTAACCCGCGGCTCTCCGCCAGCCGCACCGCCGCCCCGGTGATGTGATGCGCCTCGCGGAAGGGGATGTCCGCCTCGCGCACCAGCCAATCGGCGAGATCGGTCGCGGTGGCATAGCCCAGCTCGGCCGCCTGCCGCATTCGTGCGACCTCGAAGCGGCTGTCCGCGATCATGCCGGCGGCGGCGGCGAGGCACAGGTCGAGCAGGCCCGCGGCCTCGAACACCGGCGGCTTGTCGTCCTGCATGTCCTTGGAATAGGCCAGCGGCAGGCCCTTCATCGTCACCATCAGCGCGGTCGCGCAGCCGATAATCCGCCCGGAATGGCCGCGCACCAGCTCGGCGGCGTCGGGGTTCTTCTTCTGCGGCATGATCGAGCTGCCGGTCGAGAGCGTGTCGGGCATGCGCACGAAGCCGAAGGGCTGGCTCGCCCAGATGATCAGCTCCTCCGCCAGCCGCGAGAGATGGATCGCGCACTGGCTCGCGGCGGCGAGGTAATCCATCGCAAAATCTCGGTCAGAGACTGCATCGAGACTGTTGCGCGTTGGGCGGGCGAAGCCCAGCGCGCGGGCGGTCGCCTCGCGGTCGATCGGGAAGCCGGTCCCCGCCAGCGCCGCGCTGCCCAGCGGGCATTCGTCCATTCGCGCGCGGGCATCGGCGAAACGGCTGCGGTCGCGCCGCGTCATCTCGTAATAGGCCAGCAGGTGATGGCCCAACGTCACCGGCTGCGCGGTCTGCAGGTGCGTGAAGCCGGGCATGATGGTGTCGGCGTGCTCGCCTGCGCGCGTCACCAGCGCATGCTGGAGCGCATCGATCCCGGCCTCGGCGCGGAGCATCGCCTCGCGCATCCACAGCCGGAAATCGGTCGCCACCTGGTCGTTGCGGCTGCGCGCGGTGTGCAGCCGCCCTGCCACCGGGCCGACCAGTTCGGCCAGTCGCGATTCTACGGTCATGTGGATGTCTTCCAGGTCCCAGTCTTCGGGCACACCGTCGCGCTCGTATTCGGCGGCGATGGTCTGCAGACCCTCGTCGATCGCCTTCGCGTCCTTCGCGCTGACGATATCCTGCGCCGCCAGCATCGCGACATGCGCGCGACTGCCGGCGATATCCTGCCGCCACAACGCCTTGTCGAAGGGGATCGAGGCGTTGATTTCGCGCATGATCGCGCTAGGCCCTTCGGCGAACCTGCCTCCCCACATCGTATTGGAAGCCTGCTTGTCCCGCGTCTCGCTCACAATCGCCACCATCCTCATCGCCGGTCTCGGCCTGGCCGGCTGCGATAGGGGAGCGCCCGAGGGGGCGCAAGAAAGCTCGGGCGCCGTGGTCGCGGGCCGGATAGATCGCAGCCAGGCGGGGGAGCTGATGCCCGCGGTCAATCTGGTCGATCCTGCGGGCCGGGTTCTTAATCTCGGCGCGCTGCAGGGCACGCCGGTGCTGCTCAACCTGTGGGCCACCTGGTGCGCGCCCTGCGTCAAGGAAATGCCGCTGCTCGACAAGCTGGCGGGCGATTACGGAGAGGAACTGACCGTGATCGCGGCAAGCCAAGACCTCCAGACCGAGAAGGTCCAGCCCTTCTTCGAGGAGACCGGGCTGGAGCATCTCGAACCTTGGATCGATCCCGAAACCCAGCTTTCGATGGCGCTGGCACAGGCGCTGCCGACCACAGTTCTTTACGACGGTGCGGGCCGCGAGGTCTGGCGGGTTGCGGGCGAACTGGATTGGTCCGCACCGGAAGTGCGCGCTGCGATCGACGAGGCTCTGGCAGCGCAATAACTGCGCAGACCGGCTTCAGCGTTTTCAGGAGACTTCCGTGGTGGGCGCTGACGGGCTCGAACCGCCGACCCTCTCGGTGTAAACGAGATGCTCTACCAACTGAGCTAAGCGCCCCACGGGCTGCCCACATAGCGGGCTCGGGTGCAAAATCAATTGCCGTTGCGTGCGCCGCGCGGCTAGGCGCGGCAGCGATGACCGTGAAGCTCACCGTACTCGCCACCGGCGGCACGATCGCCGGGATCGCCGGCTCGGCGACCGCCAGCGATTACAACGCCGGCCAGATCGCGATCGAGGACTATCTCGAGGATGTCGCCGGGCTCGGTCTCGAGGCGGAGCTCACCGCACAACAAATCGCCAATATCGATTCGGCGGACATCGGACAGTTGGTCTGGAACGACCTCCACCGCGCGGCGCGCGCGGCGCTGGCCGATCCCGAATGCGACGGCGTCGTCATCACCCATGGCACCGACACGCTGGAGGAAACCGCCTTTCTGCTCGACCTGACGCTGCCCGCCAGCAAACCCGTGGTGATGGTCGGCGCGATGCGGCCCGCCGATGCGGTAGGCTATGACGGATTGCGCAATTTTGCCAATGCCATGCGCGTCGCGGGCGATCGCGAGGCCGCGGGGCGCGGTGTGCTGGTGGTGATGGGCGACAGGATTTTCGGCGCGCGCGACGTCCGCAAGGTGCGCACCCGCGGGACCGAAGCCTTTCGCGGTTTCCCGCGCGAATCGGTGGGGTTGGTCACGCCGTCCTCGCTCGAATGGTTCGGCGCGCCATGGCGGGCTGGCGATGAAGCGCAGTTCGCCTGGGTGGAAGCATTGCCCGAGGTCGCGATCGTCGCCGCCTATTCGGGCCTCTGCGGCGAAGCGGTGGCGCGCTGCATCGGGCCCGACACGCGCGGCGTGGTGGTGGCAGGCGTCGGCGAGGGCAACATGCCCAAAGCCGCGCGCCGCGAACTGGTTCGCCGCTGCGCCGAAGGGCTGCAGGTGGTCCGCGCCAGCCGTGCCGACGAGGGGCTGGTCGATGTCGAACCCGACGACGCCAAGAACGGATTCGTCGCCTCGCGGGCGCTCACTCCGGCGAAGGCGCGCATCCTGCTGCAATTGCTGATCGCCAGCGGTGAGAACGACCGCGCGGCGATCCAGCGCGCCTTCGACGGGCGCTGACAACCGGGTCCCCGCACCTGCGAGGACCCGGTCGCGACACGGCTAGCCGTTGGGCACGACGAGATATTTCTCGCCGGTCTTCATCGCGCGATAGTCGAGCACGGCGTTCTTGGTCAGCATTTCTTCCAGATTGACCTTGCGCTTGTACTTGCTGGCGAAGGTGGTGGTGAGGTTGTCGAGCACGCGCTTGCGCATCCGCACCACGGTTTCCATCCCCGCCTGCTGCAGGAACGGGGTCAAAAGCCAGCCCGACAGCGTCCAGCCGAAGCCATAGGCCGGGGTCAGCACGGTCGCGCCCATGTCGAGCCGTCCGTAGATATACATCTTCTTGGGCTGGTTCGAACCGTAACGGCTGAACTCGCTCATCTTGGAGACCGCGACCTGCTCCATCGCCTTGAAGCAGTGATCCACGGTCTGCCCGCCGCCGATCGGGTCGAAGCCGATGAAGGCGTCGGTCGCGTCGATCGCGCTGCGCAGCTGGGCCATGAAATCCTCGTCGGAGGAATTGACGACATGTTCGGCCCCCTGCGACTTGAGCAGTTCGACCTGCTCGCGCTTGCGGACGATATTGACCAGCTGCATCCCGTCCTCCTGGCAGATGCGGTTGAGCATCTGGCCCAGATTGGAAGCGGCAGCGGAATGGACGATCGCCTTGTGCCCTTCGGCGCGCGCGGTCTCGACGAAGCCCAGCGCGGTCATCGGGTTGACGAAGGCGCTGGCGCCGTCCTCGGCGGAGATATCGCCCAGCGGCAGGCACATGGCCGCCTCGGCGATGGCGTATTCGGAGAAGGCGGTGCCGGGGACGCAGGCGACCCGCTGGCCCATCAGCGCCTTGGCCATCTCGCCATCGCCGGTAGCCACCACCGTGCCCGCGCCCTCATTGCCGACGGGCATCCGCTGGTCGTGGCGGCCCTTGGAACCGGTGTTGAACGGCTCGGGCATCCGCGCGACGAGTTTGCCGGGAGAATAGTCCGCGTTCTCGAGATCCGCGGCACCGGTCAGCAGCGCGAGATCCGACGGGTTGATCGGCGCCGCCTCCATTTTGACCAGCACCTGATTGCCGGTGGGATCGGGGAAGGTGCTTTCGGCCAGTTCGACGGTCAGCGTGCCGTCGCTCGCGAGCGTGGTGAAGATCTGCTTGCCGGTCGTGGTCATCGGTCTCTCTCCTGTGGGGATTCTTTTGCTTGGTCGGGATAGATGGCTTCCATGAAGTAGAGGCCGTGAGGGGGTGCATTCAACCCCAGTCGCTGCCGGTCGCGCGCTTCGAGCGCGCTGACAAGCCTTTCCTCGCTCCAGCGGCCCATGCCCACCAGCGCCAGGCAGCCGACCATCGAGCGGACCTGATGGTGGAGGAAACTGCGCGCCGCGGCGTGGATGCGGATTTCCTCGCCCTCGCGTTCGACATCGAGCCGGTCGAGCGTCTTGACCGGGCTGCGGGACTGGCAATGCGCCGAGCGGAAGGTGGTGAAGTCATGCTGGCCGACCAGCAATTGCGCGGCGCGGTGCATGGCCTGGGCATCCACCTCGGGCACGATCTGCCAGGCCCGCTCGCGATCCAGCGTCAGCGGCGCGCGGCGGTTCACGATGCGATAGAGATAGCGCCGCTCGACACAGGCGAAGCGCGCGTGCCAGTCGTCGGACACCACCTCGCACTGCGTCACCGCGATCGGATCGGGGCGCAGATGCGCGTTGATCGCCCCCGTCAGCCGGAACGGCGTGAGGGCGGTGTCGATATCGCAATGGCAGCGCATCGCCACAGCATGGACCCCGGCGTCGGTCCTGCCGGCGCTGTGCAGCGCGACCTGCTGCCCGGTCACCCCGTGGATTGCCGCCTCGACCGAGCGCTGGATGCTGGGGCCGTCCTTCTGGCGCTGGAAGCCGAAGAAGGGGCCGCCGTCGAATTCGAGAGTGAGCGCGAAACGGGGCATGCGGGTCAGGCGAGCCTGGTCCCCGGCGCCACCGCGCGGCCGCGCAGGAATTCGCCGCGATCCATCGCCGGCTTGCCCGCGCGCTGGAGCCGCAGCGGGCGGATCGCGCCGCTGCCGCAGGCGATGGCGAGGTCGGTATCGAGCACTTCGCCGGGGACGCAAGCTTCGTCTGTATCTACCACCTCGGCGAGAAGCAGCTTGATCCGCTCGTCCTCCAGCTCGAACCAGGCCCCCGGGAAGGGTGCCAGCGCGCGGATTTTCCGCTCGACCGTCCCGGCGTCCTCGCTCCAGTCGATCCGCGCCTCCGACTTGTCGATCTTGGGCGCATAGGTCGCCTCGGCATCGTTCTGGCGCACCGCGCGGTGGTTCGCCAGTTCGCGCAAGGTACCCACCATCAGCTGCGCGCCCAGCTCGGCCAACTGTTCGGTCAATTCGCCCGTGGTCTGACGCTCGATCGGCTTGCGCAGCGTCGCCAGCATCGGCCCGGTGTCGAGCCCCGCCTCCATCTGCATGATCGTCACCCCGGTGGTCGCATCGCCCGCCATGATCGCGCGGTGGATCGGCGCCGCCCCGCGCCAACGCGGCAGGATCGAGGCATGGACATTCAAGCAGCCATGCGCGGGCGCGTCGAGGATCGCCTGCGGCAGGATCAGCCCATAGGCGGCGACCACCGCGATGTCGGCCTCGAGCGCGGCAAAGCGCGCCTGTTCCTCGGACGATTTGAGCGAGGCGGGGCTGCGCACCTCGAGGCCCAGCACCTCCGCCTCCTTCTGCACCGCCGAGGGCTGGAGCTGCTTGCCCCGGCCCGCCCGGCGCGGCGGCTGGGTGTAGACCGCGACAATCTCATGCGCCGCCTGATGCAGCGCGCGCAGCGTCGACACGGCGAATTCGGGCGTTCCCATGAAGATGATGCGCATGAAGGTCTTTCCGCCGGAGGAGTTTCGGTTTTCAATTGTCCGGCTGCGCCCTATCTGTCGCCCCATGGCATCGCAAGAGATCGAAACCCTCGCTTCGGCGCTGGCACGGCTGCCGGGGCTGGGCCCGCGCAGCGCGCGCCGCGTGGTGCTGTGGCTGGTCAAGCGCCGCGAGAGCGCGCTGCCCGCGCTGATCGAGGCGCTGGCGCAGGTCGGCGAGACGCTGGTCGAATGCGGCATCTGCGGCAATGTCGACACCAGCAATCCGTGCGGCATCTGCGCCGATCCGCGCCGCGACGCCAAGGCGATCTGCGTGGTCGAGGATGTCGCCGATCTCTGGGCGCTCGACCGTGCCAAGCTGTTCACCGGTACCTATCACGTGCTCGGCGGTCGCCTGTCCGCGCTCGACGGCGTCCGGCCCGAGGATCTCGATGTCGCCGGGCTGCTGGCGCGGGTCGAGCAGGGCGGGGTGGACGAGGTGGTGCTCGCCACCAACGCCACGCTCGAGGGCCAGACCACCGCGCATTACCTCGCCGAACGGCTCGAGAGCTACAGCGTGAGGATCACCCAGCTGGCGCATGGCCTCCCCGTGGGGGGCGAGCTTGACTATCTCGACGAGGGCACGCTGGCGCAGGCGCTGCGCGCGCGGCGGCCGGTGTCTTGACCATCGCCGCCGTACACCTACCCCAACCCCTCCCTCAAGGGAGGGGAAGCGAGACTTGGCGGCTTGCCTCCTAGACGCAGCGGGGTGGGTTTGCGGAGCGTTGTAATTCGCGCGTCATCACCCTAAATTGCCGGTTATGGCTATCCGTGAAATCCTCGAAGTGCCGGATCCCCGGCTCAAACTCGTGTCCGAACCCGTCACCGAATTCGACGAGGGGCTGAAAGAGCTCGTCGCCGACATGTTCGAGACCATGTACGACGCGCCCGGCATCGGCCTGGCCGCGATCCAGGTCGGCGTGCCCAAGCGCCTGCTGGTGATCGATCTCCAGCCCGACGACGAGACCGCCGAGCCCGAAGCCTGCAACCACGGCGGCCACCAGCACACCCACCAGCCCACGCGCAAGGAACCGCGGATTTTCGTGAATCCCGAGATCCTCGATCCGGCTGAAGAGCTGGCCAGCTATCAGGAAGGCTGCCTCTCGGTCCCCGAGATCTATGCCGATGTCGATCGCCCGGTAACCTGCCGCGTCCGCTATCAGGACCTCGAGGGCCAGACCCACGAGGAGAATCTCGACGGGCTGATGGCGACCTGCCTGCAGCACGAGATGGACCACCTCGAGGGGATCTTGTTCATCGACCATCTCAGCCGGCTCAAGCGCAACATGGCGCTCAAGAAGCTGCGCAAGCTGCGCGAAGCGGCTTGAGCGACAAGCCGCTCAGCCTGAGGCGAGCCGCCGCCGCGGGGCTCGTCTATGCGGCTCTGATGTGCGCATGGCGATATTACGACGAAGGCGGGAGCTTCGACGACTTCGCGATCCGTTTCGCGATCTACTTCAGCGTTTTCACGCTCGGCTTTTGGGCGCTCTACAACTTCGTGGCGAACCGCAAGGTCAGGCGCTAGCCCGACCCTGCGCAGCGCATTCACCGCGCGTCGCTCATCCCGTCGAGCGCCTTGCGGACATCGTCGAGCACCTCCTGGCACATCGTCGCACAGCGCTTGCAATGCGCATCCTCGTGCATCGAGCATTCTTCGCGGCAGGCCTCGACCGCAACCAGCACTGCTTCGCCGATCGCCTTGATCGCCGCGACATTGCCCCCGGTGCGGCGGCTGGCCATGCGATAGAAGGCGGTGCAGGCGTCCGACGCATCGAGGCAGCGGCGAATGCACTGCGCCCGCTCGCCGGGATTGGGTTCCGCCAGACAGGCATCGGCGCAGCTGTTCATGATCGCCGCGCCATACATCGCGTGTTTGATCGCCTCGCCGAGCTGGTCGTTGTAATCCGCGCCCACCTGCGGGTGGTCCGAAATCATTTCTTTGATCGACATAGTCGCGTTTCTCCTTCGGTAACTGAGCGGGCGGGACTGGGGATTGTTCCATGAGGGGCTTTCCCGCCAACCTCGTTCCGCGTATGTTCCAGCCATGGAAATGCTCGCAACATTCGTCGCGCTGGGCGCGCTGGTCATCGGCGCCGGTCTTGGCTGGTTTTTCGGCTCGCGCCCGGTTGTCGAGTGGATGGCGAGACATGGCGAACGCGACCGCGAAGCGCGCGAGCTCGACGAAAAATTCCGCAAGGCGATCGTCGAACTGGAGAACGCCACCGTTCGGGCGGCGCGCGCCGATGAGTTGACCGTAGAACTGCGCGAAGCTCGCTCGGGACACGAAACCGCGATCGAGGAGGTGCGTCGCAGCAATTCCGCGCTCGCTTCCGAACTGGCGACGCTCAAGGAAAAGACCGCCAATTTCGACGAGCAGAAGCGGCTGCTGGTCGAGGCGCGCGAGGAAATGCTCAAGGAATTCCAGAACACTGGCTCCGCGGTGCTGTCCAAGGCGCAGGAATCCTTCCTCGAGCGCGCGACCGAGCGCTTCGGCCATTCGGAAAAGACCTCCGAGGCGAAGATTCGCGAATTGCTCCAGCCGGTGGGCGACCGGCTCAAGAAATACGAGGACCAGGTCGCGGCCCTCGAGGAGAAGCGCACCAACGCGTTTTCCTCGCTCGCCACGCAGATCGAACAGATGCGGCTGGGTCAGGAAGAGGTCCGGCGGGAGGCGCAGCGGCTGGGCAATTCGCTCACCAACGCGCCCAAGGCGCGCGGGCGCTGGGGCGAGCGGGCCCTGCAGAACGTGCTCGAACAATGCGGGCTGTCGGAACACACCGATTTCACGCTCGAGCACTCGGTCGATACCGAGGATGGCCGGCTGCGTCCCGATGCGATCGTCCATGTTCCCGGGCAGAAGAAGCTGGTGATCGACGCCAAGGTCTCGCTCAACGCCTATCAGGCGGCGTTCGAGGCCGACACCGACGAGGAGCGCATCCGCCACCTCGACCTGCACGCCAAATCAATGCGCAACCACGTCCAAACGCTGGGGGCGAAAAGCTATCAGAGCCAGTTCGACGAGGCGCCCGACTATGTGGTGATGTTCATCCCCGGCGAGCATTTCGTTGCCGCCGCGCTCGAGCACGATCCCGAGCTGTGGGATTTCGCCTTCCGCAACAAGGTTCTGCTGGCGACTCCGACCAATCTCGTCGCGATCGCGCGCACCGTGGCGCAGGTCTGGCGGCAGGACACGATCGCGCGCGAGGCGGTCGAGATCGGCAAGGCGGGGGCGGAGCTTTACGACCGTCTTGCAGTCGCCGCCGAGCATATGAAACGCGTCGGCGGCGGGCTCGAAACCGCGGTCGACAATTACAACAAGTTCGTTGGCAGCTTCGAGCGCAACGTCTTGTCCGCGGGGCGGCGAATGTCGGAAAAGGGTATCGAGATCGGCAAGCGCGAGATCGAGGAAGTGCCCAAGGTCGAGGCGACCCCGCGCTACAACAACGAGGACGTGGCGCTGATCGAGGACCGGGCGGAGAAGGGCTGAGCCGGACCGGGGCCGGTCAGCTTTTACGCGAGCCGATCTGGCGCAGCTTCTGAGTCGCGATGTCGAGAACCTGCAGCTTGGCGTAATATTTCGCGACCACATCTGGATCCTCGCTCAGCGCGTCTCCCAATCCGTCGAGCAGGTCGGCGATGCTGAGCAATTCGTAGGATTCGGAATTGCGCGCCGGTGCCGGGGTAGGGGAGGGGCTGTCGCCGTCCTTGAGCGCCTTGACCACCCGGTCTACCTGTTGCTGGCTTCCTTGCCCCGCGGGCAACCACAGCTGCACGTCGGTCGGGCGATCGAACCGCATCCCCATCGCCTTGCCATTGCGCCAGCCGACGACGCCGGTCACCGAGAGCGTCCCGCGTCGCAGGCGGACCCGCGTACCGACATCGGGCAGATCGGCCGCCTCGACCTTGGCGCCCGAGGGGGAGATGTTGCGCAGCCGGACCGGCCCCGACATGGCGTCGGTGGCGATCGTCGCTGCCACAAACAGGTTGGTCCGCGGCTCGGCGCGGTCTTCGGTGTGATTCTTGTCCATCGTTCGACCCCGAACTTAATAGATATTAAGCGGCTCTGCCAAGCAAGCCGGGTGCTGCCGCAAAGCTTTTCCCCCGCGACTGTGCAACAAAGGCAACGCTTTTACTTGTCGAGATGCGCCAATATTTCATAGCCGAGCACCGCCGCGGCGACCGCCGCGTTGAGGCTGTCGGCGCGGCCGCGCATCGGCATGGTCACACGCAGGTCGCAGGCGAGCTCGTATTCCTCTGGCAGCCCGCGCGATTCATTGCCGACCATAACGAGGCAGGGGGCGGCATAGGGCGCGTCCCGGTAGGGCTGCGCATCGCGCAGGCTGGCGGCAATCAATTGTCCGTCGCCCGCGCGGAGCCAGGGGAGGAATTCGTCCCACTTCGCCTGCGCGATCGTTTGCGTGAACACCGCACCCATGCTGGCGCGGACCGCTTCGACGCTGAAGGGATCGGCGCAATCGTCGATCAGGATCAGCCCGCCCGCGCCCATCGCATCGCCGGTGCGCAGCATCGTGCCCAGATTGCCCGGATCGCGCAGCGCCTGTGCTACCAGCCAGATCGGCGCGCGGCTCCGGTCGAGCGCGGAAAGCGCGGTGTCGAACTCGGCGAACACCCCTGCGACCGCCTGCGGATTGTCCTTGCCGGTGATCTTGGAGAGAATATCGGGGGGTGTCTCGACGATCTCGCCCCCTGCCGCAGCGACATCGGCCTCCAGCGCCGCAAGCAGCGGATGCGGATCGCGCGCCGTGGACAGCACCAGCATCTCGGGCACGCGCCCGCTTTCGCGTGCATCGGTCAGGAGCCGCAGCCCTTCCGCGAGGAAACGGCCTTCGCGCTTGCGGTGCTTTTTATCGCGCAGCGCGCGCAGCGCCTTGACGGTGGGGTTGGAAAAACCGGTGATCCGGCGGCGATCGGTCATGGCAGAAGCGCGGCGGTCAAGTCTCGCCGAACCCGTCCTCGATCATGGCGGAAAGCTGAGCCATCACCGCCTCGGCGTTCTCGCCCGAGACGGTCAGGACGATGGTATCGCCTTTGGCTGCGCCGAGCATCATCAGGCCGAGGATCGAACCGCCCGCGGCCGCGGTTCCATCCTTGGCCACGCTGACCTTGGTGCTTTCCGGCAATTCGCTCACCGCACCGACGAATTTGGCGCTGGCCCGCGCGTGCAGCCCGCGCTGGTTCACCACCGTCAGTTCGCGGCGCAATTCGCTCACGTGACCTGCTTTCGCGGCGCGGCCTCGTCTTGGCCGAGGAATTGGCTGGCGACCGTGATGTAATTGCGCCCGGCCTCCTGCGCGGCCTCGACCGCCCGGGTCACATCCATCGATTTGCGCGCGCCGGCCAGCCGGATCAGCATCGGCAGGTTGATCCCGGCGATGACCTCGACCCGCCCGGCGTCGAGCAGTGAAATGGCGAGGTTGGAAGGCGTGCCGCCGAACAGATCGGTCAGGATGATCGCTCCCTTGCCGGTATCGACCGACGTGATCGCATCGGCGATCTGCTGCCGGCGGCGCTCCATGTCGTCATTGGGGCCGATGCTGATCGCGGCGATGCAATCCTGTTTACCAACGACATGCTCCATCGCATCGATGAAGTGCTCGGCAAGCTTGCCGTGGGTGACGAGGATCAAACCGATCATGCGTGGGGGGTCCGTGTCGTCCTGTGTCATATGACGAAAGCGGTGCGCCCTTGACCCTGTCTCATAGCTGAGTCAACCGGCCAACCCCACCTGTCCCTCGGTGGCATCGGTGGCGCGGGCAGTGAGATTGCGGTGCAGGACGGTCGGTGTGCGGCCCGCCTCTTGCAAGGCCAGGGCCAGCTTTTCCGTCGTGTAGACGGACCGATGGCGCCCCCCGGTGCAGCCAAAGGCGATCGTCAGATAGGCGCGGCCCTGGGCTTCGTAATGCGGGATCAGTTCCAGCACCAGATCGCGGATGCGCGCAAAGCTGGAGGCGAAAGCAGGATCCTTCTCGATATGGGCACCCACGTCCGGATCGAGCCCGGTCTGCGCGCGCAAGCCTTCGACCCAGTGTGGATTATCGAGGAAGCGCATGTCGAACACCAGATCGGCAAGCGGCGGCATACCGCGCGCGAAACCGAAACTGTTCACCGTGATCGTCAATTCCTGCGGCGCATCGCTGGCAAAGCGGTCGCGGACCGCCTGCTGCAGATCGTTGCTGGTGAAGCTGGTGGTGTCGATCACCATTTCGGCCCAGCGGCGGACTGGGTCGAGCAATTCGCGTTCTGCACGAATGCCTTCGCCGATCGGGCGTCCGCGCGCCATCGGGTGGCGCCGGCGGGTCTCGTTGTAGCGCCGCGCAACCTCGCCGCTGGCGCAATCGAGAAAGAGCGTCTGGACATCGAGATCGTCGCGCGCGGCGAGCTCCTTGATCCGGGCCACAAGCTCGGCGGGAATGAAGCCGCGGGTGCGCGAATCGATCCCGATCGCCAGCGGCATGACCTGGCATTCCTCTTTCGACAGCAGGTCGGGCAGCAGCCGGATCGGGAAATTGTCGATCGCCTCCCAGCCGAGGTCCTCGAGCACCTGCAAGGCGGTCGATTTGCCTGCCCCCGAAATGCCGGTCACGACGAGGATTTTCTGCGCCACAATCTTGTGGGACGGTGCCGGGTGCGATTCGGGGGCCATTCGGGCAGTCTGTCAGTCCTGCGGGGAATGTAAATGGACGGCACGGGCGTGCGACACAGATCATTCGATCCCGAAGCGCGCCAGCGCGTGTTCGGCGCGGACCGCTGCGGCCGGATGATTTGCCGCGAAAGCCAACTGCGGGATCGACCGCCCGAGCCAGCCGGCGCTCTCCATTTCAGGAAAGCGAGGCGCGCTATCGATTAGGCGCAGGACCAGCGCCACGGGAGCTTCGGTGCAAGGCATATCCACTATGCCGACGCCGCGGATCTCCAGTTTCCCGGCGATATTGGCGGGCGGGGCAGCCCAGAGACGCTCACCTCGCAGTTCGAAACCGACTCCATCGTCTCCCACGAGAACTGCTCCGCGATCCACCAGCTCGATAGCAAGAGTGGACTTGCCGCTGCCCGGTGGTCCCTGGATCAGCAGCCCGCGCCCGCCGATTGCGACGCAGGTGACATTGGCGACCGCAAACGCCACCAGTTCAGCGCTTGATTGCGGGGAGGCTCAGGACGAAACATGCGCCGTCCCCGCCATCCCTGCGCGAAGTTGCGGTCAGAGTCCCGTCGTGCGCCTCCGCGACCGCCCGCGCAATCGCCAGCCCCAGTCCGGAGTGGTTGCCAAAATCCTCGGCATCGGGCCTGAGCGAATGGAAACGTTCGAATATCTGCTCGCGTCGGTCTTCGGGGACGCCCGGACCATTGTCGCTGACTGCGAGCAGGACCCGTCCGTCGCGGCTGTCGAGGTCGATCGCGATCGCACCGTCGGGCGGAGAGAAAGACACCGCGTTGTCGAGCAGGTTCTCGATCACCCGCTCGAGCCTCGCAGGCTCTCCCAGCACCCGATAGGATCCGGCTGGCGCATCGAAGCGGATCGTGCGTCCCTCGTTCTCGTGCCGGTCCTCGCGCGAACCGATGATGTTCGCCACCAGCTGTGCCAGGTCGAGTTCCACGAAGGTGGTCCGCGACAGCTCGGCATCGATGCGGCTGGCGTCGGAGATGTCGGACACCAGCCGGTCGATCCGGCGGACATCGTGGCTGGCGATATCGTTGAGCTGACGGCGCAGATCGGGGTCGTCGACCTTGGCGAGCGATTCGACCGCGCTGCGCAGGCTGGCGAGCGGGTTCTTGATCTCGTGCGCGACGTCGGCGGCGAAGCTTTCGACCGCGTCGATCCGCTGACGCAGTGCGCCGGTCATGTCCGACACCGCACGAGCCAGCATGCCGATCTCGTCGCGCCGCTGCGGCAGGCGGGGGACCTCGACCTGTCGGTCGCGGCCCTGCCGGACCCGCACCGCCGCCTGGACCAGTTCGCGCAAGGGGCGCACGATGGTCTGTGCGAGAAACAGCGACAGCAAGGTCGAAACCAGCAGCGCGATCAGCACCACCAGCGCCACGGTCGAGCGCGCCTCGCGCACCCGCTGGTTGATATCGACCGGGTTGCGGGTGATCAGCAGCGTGTCGCCGTCCAGCCCCACGGGCGCCGCCGCGGTGATCACATGGCTGCCGTCGGGTGCATCGCGCAGCACGATCTGGGTCAGGCTCTCGCTGCGCGCGCGGGCCAGTTCGGGCCAGGCGTCGGCGAAATCGGAGGAGGGTTCATTGTAGTCGGGCAACACAGGAGCGCCGACGATCCGGTCGAACCAGCGATCGAGCGTGAGCGCGAATTCCTCGCTGCCGTCCGTGGGCTTCTCCGCCAGCGTGAAGGAGGGCGGGCCGAGCGCGAAACTGTCCGATTCGAGCATGCCTTCGGGGCCGTAGACCCGGATACGCAGCCGCTGTTCCTTGCCGATCTGGATGAGCAAGGCTTCCTGCCGGGCTTCGCTCGCGCCGGCGAGCGCCTCGGCGGTGATCTGCGCTTCGACCAGCGCCAGCTTGAAACGCTCGTCGAGCAGTTGTTCGCGATAGGAATCGAGATAGATGAACCCGCCGCCCAGCAGCACCAGCGGCAGGACGTTGACGAACAGGATGCGGCTGGTGAGCGAGAGGCGGCCCTGCCAGCGCGACCTGTCGGAACCCGGATTGCGCGCCGGAACGCTGCTCCGATCGATCACGCGGTCAGCTTTCGGCGAAGCTGTAGCCGGCGCCATAAAGCGTATCGATCGCGGAAAACCCGTCGTCGGCGACGCGGAACTTGCGCCGCATCCGCTTGATGTGGCTGTCGACCGTGCGATCGTCGACGAAGACATCATCGGGATAGGCGGCGTCCATCAATTGGTTGCGGCTTTTGATGACGCCGGGGCGCTGGGCCAATGCTTCGAGGATAAGGAATTCGGTGACGGTGAGTGAAACTGCCCTGCCGTCCCAGGTAACCTGGTGGCGCGCGGGATCCATCACCAGCCGTCCGCGCTCGATCTTCTCGGGCGGTCGTTCGCTCGCCGGTGGCGAGGGGGCGCCGTCGGGTAACACCGCATCGCTGCGGCGCAGGATCGCGCGGATGCGGGCCAGCAACAGCCGCAGGCTGAAGGGCTTTGCTATATAATCGTCGGCGCCCAGCTCGAGCCCGGCCTCCTCGTCCTGCTCGTGGTCCTTGCTGGTCAGGAAAATCACCGGCAGTGCCGAATGCTCGCGCAACCGGCGCAGCAATTCCATTCCGTCCATCTTGGGCATCTTGATGTCGAACACCGCCAGATGCGGCGGGTTGTCGAGCAGCGCCTTGAGCGCCGCTTCGCCATCGGAATAGACCCTTGTAGCATAGCCTTCGGATTGCAGCGCGATCGAGACAGTCGTCAGGATGTTGCGATCATCGTCGACCAGTGCGACGACAGTGCGGCCGTCGACGGGCGCCGTGGTCTCCGGAGGGACGGATTGCTCCGCGCTGCCGAGACCGGGTTGAGGAATGCCATGGTCCATGTTGCGTTCTGCCTATCCGCTTTGCTGGACCAAGACAACGCATGCAAAGCGCAGCCTGCTTGCCGCTTCATGGTAAATACATCCATCAAATTGACGCGGCCGCATGGTGTGCTTAGATACCTGCCGGTGGCCCCGCGCACTTCGATGCGCCCTGCCGCTCCATTCAGCCCGTTCGGTTCGGAGACTTCAGTGCCTTCATCGCTTTCTCATTCGCTCGCCGACCAAGGCATCGCCACCGATGCCGATATCCACGCCAATCTCTCGTCGGATGAACTGACGAAAGCGGCGCTGGCGAACGGGGAAGGGCGCCGCGCCAAGCACGGGCCGCTGGTGGTCGAGACCGGCGCGCACACCGGGCGCAGCGCCAAGGACAAGTTCATCGTCCGCGACGCCGAGACCGAAGACACCGTATGGTGGGATAACAACGCCTCGATGACACCCGCGCAATTCGCGGCTCTGAAGGAGGATTTCCTCGCCGAGGTGAAGGGCAAGGAGACGCTCTACGTCGCCGATCTGTTCGGCGGCTCGCAGCCCGAATACCGCCTCAACGTCCGCGTCATCAACGAGCTCGCCTGGCACAACCAGTTCATCCGCACGCTGCTGGTGCGCCCCACGGCGGAGGAGCTCCAAGGATTCGTCCCCGAATACACCATCATCGACCTGCCCGGCTTCCGCGCCGATCCCGAGCGGCACGGCTGCCGCAGCGAGACCGTGATCGCGGTCAGCCTGTCCGAGAAGCTGATCCTGATCGGCGGGACCAAATATGCCGGCGAGATGAAGAAGAGCGTGTTCGGCATTCTCAACTATCTGCTCCCGCCGCAGGGCGTCATGCCGATGCATTGCTCGGCCAATATCGGCCCCGACGGCAAGACCGCGGTCTTCTTCGGTCTCTCGGGCACCGGCAAGACCACGCTCAGCGCCGATGCCAGCCGAACGCTGATCGGCGATGACGAGCATGGCTGGTCGGACACGGCGGTCTTCAATTTCGAAGGCGGCTGCTACGCCAAGATGATCCGGCTCGACCCCGAGGCCGAACCCGAAATCTTCGCCACCACCCGCATGGAAGGCACCGTGCTCGAGAACGTGGTGATGGACGAGGATGGCGAGATCGATCTCGACGACAACAGCCTCGCCGAGAACACCCGCGGCGCCTATCCGCTGTCCTCGATCCCCAACACCAGCGCCGAGAACCTCGGCCCGCCGCCTTCAAACGTGATCATGCTGACCGCCGATGCCTTCGGCGTGCTGCCCCCGATCGCCAGGCTGACCCCCGACCAGGCGATGTACCACTTCCTCTCGGGCTACACCGCCAAGGTGGCCGGGACCGAAATCGGCGTCACCGAACCGCAGGCGACCTTCTCGACCTGCTTTGGCGCGCCCTTCATGCCGCGCCACCCCAGTGTCTACGGCAATCTGCTCAAGAAGCGGATCGCCGAGGGCGGGGCGCAGTGCTGGCTGGTCAACACCGGCTGGACCGGCGGCAAATACGGCACCGGCAAGCGGATGCCGATCAAGGCCACCCGCGCGCTGCTCAACGCCGCTCTCGACGGATCGCTCAACGATGCGGAATTCCGCAAGGATCCCAATTTCGGCTTCGAGGTCCCGGTCGCGGTGCCCGCGCTCGACGATGCCGGGCTCGATAGCGCGATCCTCGATCCGCGGACGACCTGGGACGACAAGGACGAATACGATCGCACTGCGCAAAAGCTGGTGCGGCTGTTCGTCGACAATTTCGAGCCCTTCGCGGAACACGTCGATCAAGGCGTGCGCGATGCGGCTCCGGCCGCCGCCTAGGCGACGGGATCGGTTACCAGACCGTATCGGCGGTTGGAGAGGAGACCCCCGCCCGGGCAACCGGAGCGGGGGTTTTCTTTGGCCGCGACCGATCCGGTTGGAATTCTCGGACTATTCGGAAGCGTCGGCGTCGGCGTCCCCGTCAACCTCACCCATGCTTGCGCTCAATGTGCGGGGGTCGAAGGGGACGCCTTCTTCGGCGGCGTCGAACAGCGTCAGCAGCAGCTTTGCCGCATTGGCCATGTTCCCTCCGTGCGGGTTCGCGGCAACCGGGGTCAGCTGGAGCGTGGCCTGTGCGATCTCGCCGAACCGCGCGTGCATGATCGCGGCATTCATCGCCAATTGATGATCGAAGGGGGCCAGTTCGGTTGCCTTTTCGAGCGCTTGCCGGGCGGTCTGATTGGGTTGCTTGCCCCGTTCGGCGAAGCTGCGATAATAATAGATGAGCGGCAGAGGATGGTCGTTCTCGATCACGTTGAGTGCAGAGAAGGGCGCCATTGCCGAGGCATAGGCCGCATCTGGGTCGGATGCCTCGCTCGCTCTCCGGAACAGCGCGAACCCTTTCTGGACATAGGCATTTGGTCGATTGGGATCGAGCGCGATAGCCCGGTCGGCGGCGGCGATCGCTTCGGCATCATTGCCCGCGTCGAACTCGGCTTCCGCCAGCGCGGTCTGGACCCCGGGGTCGTCGGGATATCGTCGCGCGATCTTGCGCGCGTCTTCGAGGACCTCGAGCGCGGTTTCCCGATCCACGCCGCGTTGCGAGCGGATGCGGACTTCCATCATCTCGGATTCGCCCTTGGGCAATTCGCGCAGACGGATTTCGCCGATCGCAATCTTCTCGGCGGGCAGCTTGAAGTTGTAGAGCGAGCGCCGCTTCAAATAGCGGTCGAGCTCCTTCTCGAGCTCGTCGAGATCGCCAAAGGCGGCCTCGGCTGCCTCAATCGAGGTGCCGCCGGCGATCATCCGGTTCAGATATTCGGTGAGCTGGCCTCGGCGTGATTCTTCGAACGTCAGGAAATGATAGAGCAGCCAGCTGCGACCGTAGAACGCATCGTAGCGGCTGCGCTCGCGGCTGTCGTAAAGCCCGGCGTCGAGCAGCTCCCGGACCGGAACTTCGTCTGCGAACGCGAGTTCGCCCGCCCGATGCTGAGCCGGACGACCCACCTGCACGCTCCCGTCGCTGTTGAAGGTCGCGGCGGCAAAGAACTCCGCCGAGCCCTCGCTCAGCCAGCGGGGCATGGCGTAAGACGAACTGGCGATCAGAAAGTGGTGCGCATATTCATGCAGCAGGACGGTGGTCGAGAAGCTCGGGTAGCCGCTCTTCATCCGGATGTTCTGGACGAATGCGCGCGAGGCGCCTGCGCGGGGGATGTAGAAGCCGGCGATCGAGCGGCTGTCGGTGCCGGCAAGTCTCCGGATGTCGCTCTGGTCGCCCACCACGAAGATCACCAGCCGGTTTGACGGGCTGGGCTTGGCGATCTCGCGACCGATCAGATATTCGAGCGCCGAGTGATAGCTTTCCAGGTTCTGCGAGAATTCGCGGACGTCCTTTTCGCTATCGTCGGCATAGATGACGAAATGATCGCTCGACGCCTCATACCAGGCGGCGCTGGCCGGCACTTCGATGCCGGACAGAGCCATAAGCGACAGAAAAGCGACCACGAATCTCATGCCAAATCCCCCGTCCGACGAGATCAGGCTAAGACAATTCACCGTTGATGCAAGGCGAATGCGGGGCCGCCGCTCCCACCTGCTATCAAGCGGTCCGGGTCGATGTCGTCTCGATATAGCGCCCGACATTCTTCGCCAGGACGTCGAGCGGGGCATTGCCGCCGAGGACCACCGCATCGTTGAACGCCTTGAAATCATAGGCGTCGCCCAGTTCCGCCTCGGCGCGGGCGCGCTGGCGGACGATCTCGCTGTGGCCGACCTTGTAGCCACAGGCCTGGCCTGGCCAGCTGCAATAGAGATCGACCTCGGAGGCCACTTCCTCGTATTTGCTGCCGTTGCGCTCGACGAAGAAATTGCGCGCCTGCTCGCGGGTCCAGCGCTTGTGGTGGAGCCCGGTGTCGACCACCATCCGGCAGGCGCGGAAGGCCAGCGCCTGGAGATAGCCCAGCCGCCCGACCTTGAAATCGTCATAGGCTCCCAGCTCGTCGGCGATCTGCTCGCCATAAAGCGCCCAGCTTTCGGAAAAGGCGTTGAAGGCGAGGATCGAGCGGATCAGCGGCAGGCGGTTGGAATATTCGCCCGCCCAGACGTGGCCCGGGATGGTCTCGTGATAGGTCAAGTCGGCGAGATCGTATTTGCGATGCAGATCGGTGGTGCGCAGATTGATCCACATTCGGCCCGGGATCGTACCGTCCTTGCTGCCGGCCCCGCCATAGGCGGCCGGTGCCCCGGGTTCCTCGGACAGCGGCAGGCGGCGGACCTCGAGCTTGGGGTCGACCAACGTGTTGAAGGCGCGCGGCATCTGCGAGGTGATCCACTCGATGCGGTCGTCGATGAAGGCCCTGATCTCGGCGCGGCCGGGATCGCCTTCAGCAAACTGATAGCGCGGATCGCGGCTCAGCGCCTGCATCCGCTCGCCCACGCTGCCGCTGGTGTAGCCGATCTCGCGCAGGATCGGGTCCATCCGCGCGTGCAGCATTGCGAGTTCCTCGAGCCCGGCTTCGTGGACTTCGTCGGGGCTCTGAGTGGTGGTGGTGCTGGCGCGCAGGGCCCAGGCATACCATTCGTCGCCGTGCGGCTGGCTCCACATTCCGGCATTGTCGTCGGCCATGCCGCGCTGGCGGCCTAGCTCGGCCACTTGGCGGGTCAGCGCCTCGGCGATGGGACCGGTGACTAGCGGCTCGGCGCGTGCGGCGAAGGCGGAGGGCATGCCCTTGGCCACCAGTCGCTCGCGCAATTGGTCGACAAACAATTTGCCCGATCGCGCGCTGGCGATCGTGCTCTGCATCTGCTCGATAATAGCCTTGTCGATCAGGAAGCCGGGCGGGATCACGCCCATCCCGCGCGCCGCTTGCATCCGCTCCAGCTCGCCGTCGAGCACGCCCGGCAGCGCTTCCAATCGCTCCATATAGGCATCGGCGTCGCTGCCATCCTCGAGCGGGTGGCTGCTGTCGAGAAAGCGCGGCATGTCGAGATAGGTGCCGACGTTCTGGATGACGACATAGGGCGCGTTGCGCCAGCTGCCGACTGCGACATCGCCATAGGGCAGCGCGAAGCCGTCGAGCGCGGTCGAATAGGCGCTCTCGACCACATTGAGACTGGTCACCAGATCGGGGTCGAGCCCCTCGCGCGGGACGGCCCGGACGCGGCCGAGATCGCGGCGCAGCGTCGCGGCGTAGAGATCCTGACCGGTCTGCGACTGGTCCTCCAGCCGCGCGCGCAGTTCGGCATAGCGGCCGGTGTCGACACCGAGCGAGGTGGCGCGCTCGGGCTCGTGTTCGAGCAGGTTGTAGGCGACCACCTCCAGCAACCGCTCGGCGCCGATGGCCTGCGCCTGTGCAAGCGCGATGGGGCGGCCGGTCGCGGCACAGCCGCCGAGCGTGAGTGCGGTGGTCGCGCCAAGCCCGGCGAGGGCCTGGCGACGGGTGAGGGAAAGGCTGGTCTGGATCATGCCGGGCGGTGTGCGCGCCCGGCATTATCCTGTCAAATCAATCGATATATTCGGGCGGGACCCGGCCGCCGCTGGCTGCGAGTTCGCGCATCGTGCGGCGGTGGAGCCAGAGATTGTCCTCTGCGCTGCCGTCGTAATCGGGGCGTCCGAGTTCGCTGGCGAGCGCCTTGCGGCTTTCGTAATCGGAATCGACATTGATCAGCTTGAGCAGATCGACGATCGAGGTCCGCCAGTTGAGCCGGTCCGAACCGGGCATGGAATCGAGACTGTTCTCGACATCGATCCGGTCCTCCGATGCGCGTTCGCTCTTGGGCTGCGCCGCGCTCGCTTCGGCATTGGTCGTTCGCGTTTCAGCGGATGCCGGGGCAGCGACCGGGCGGCTCGCCTGCGGTCTTGCAGGTTCGGATTCCGTGCCGAAGATGGCATCCTTAATTGAACTGAAAATACCCATGAAAATAGCGCTCCGACTGGCGCGCATCGCGGTGATGCGCTTGCCAAGGCTCAACGGCACCAGACCCCGGGCGTTCCGGACGAAACAGGGTTTCGCGGCGCGGCAAGGACTGCCAAGAAGCCTCCATGCTCGACATCGCGCTCTCGATCACCGTCCTTGCCGCCATCGCCTTGCTCGGAGGGGCATGGCTCGCCTGGAAGCGCGGCCAGCGCAAGCAGGCGGGGCTGATGCTCGTGCTGGTCGCGGTCGCGCTGGTCAATGTGGCGATATGGACTCTCCCCGACGAGGGCGGAACGGCCCCGCTCGACCGGATCGAGCAGGGCGCGGGCCGCTAGCGCAGGACCGGCCTCAGTCGGGCAATTCCCATCTGACCGCATTGACGAAGCTGCCAGCCACCGCATCCCCTTTCGCATTGCGCGCCGGCTCGAAGCGGGCGCGCTGCTTGAGCAGGCGGCAGGTCGCCGTATCGAGCGCCGCATGGCCGGTCGAACCGGTGATCGCGCAACCGGTGACGCGGCCATCCGCGGCGATGTCCAGCCGGAAGCGCGCGGTTCCGGTCAGTTCGCGGGCGATCCAGCTCGAACGATAGTCGTTGGTGGTGATCCAGCGCGCGGGATCGTTGCGCGGCCGCGCGGCAAGTGGCGCGACTCCGCTCGCGGTCGGCGTGGCGCTCGGCTGCAATGCCGGAACCGCGACCGGGTCCACGCCCGGTTGCCGGATGATGGTGTCGCGCGGAATGATGATCTCGGTGGTCTCGAACGGGGGTGTCGGAGACGCGAAGGAGATCGGAGGCTTGGGTGCGACGACGGTATCGCGCGGATTGCTGGCCTGCTGGCGTGGTTTGGGCTGCGGCTCGGGCGAGGGTTCGGGCGGGGGCGGCTTGGGCAGTTCGATCTGCGCCCCGCTCAGCGGCTTGGCTGGCGGCTTCAACACGCCCGTAAACGACAGGCCGGTAATCAGCGCGGTGCCGATCGCGGCGTGGACCGCGACGACGGCGATCATGCTGGTGGGGGAAGGGCGGCGGGTCTGGTCGGCATAGGCCATGGTTCAGTCCTCTCTCTTTGCGACCGCCTGTGCGACGAGAGAAGCCGGCGGCCTGCTGACAGAGAATGTTACAACATTACCATTGTTGCAAGAGGTTTCGCGTTGCCGCATGCAACGCAACTGCCCACGCGCCGTTTGCCGACGCGTGGGTTTCAACGGGTTCGCATGGTTCAGCGCCTTGCGGTCGAGGCCGCCCGGCTCACTTGATCGGGCAGGAAGGATCCAGCCGGAAGTCGAGGTAATTGTCGACCGAGGCCATCAGCTCGTCCTGCTCGTTCTCGAAGAAGTGGTTGGCGCGGGGGATTTCCTCGTGGTGCACGGTGATGTGCTTCTGGGTGCGCAGCTTCTCGACCAGCTTGGTCACCGCATTGGGCTGGACCACCGTGTCCTGCGCGCCGTGGATGAAGATCCCGCTGGCCGGGCAGGGGGCAAGGAAGGAGAAGTCGTACATGCTCGCCGGGGCGCCGATCGAGATCCAGCCGCGCACTTCGGGGCGGCGCATCAGCAGTTGCATCCCGATCAGCGAGCCGAAGCTGACGCCCGCGACCCAGGTGGTCTGCGCTTCGGGATGGATCGACTGGACCCAGTCGAGCGCCGAGGCAGCATCGGACAATTCGCCCACGCCATTGTCGAAACTGCCCTGGCTGCGACCGACACCGCGGAAGTTGAACCGTAAAACGGCGAAACCGCGATCAACGAAGTTCTTGTAGAGCTTCTGCGTGATCTGCTCGTTCATCGTCCCGCCGCCCTGGGGGTGCGGGTGGAGGATCATCGCCACTGGCGCGCGCGGGCGCGGGGCAGGCGAAAAACGGCCTTCAAGACGGCCCTCGGGGCCGGGGAAGATGACGGTCGGCATGGTTGGGGTACCTAGCGAGATGGTTGGCCCGTGCTGCCGGTGGTGGCGCGCGAGAGGTCGCGGGCTATATAGTGTTTCCGTCGCAATTCGCAATTGTTTAGAGCCTGTCCCATCGCCGAACGCATCTATCTCGATCACGCCGCCACCACCCCGATCCGGCCGCAGGCGCTCGCCGCGCTGGAGGAGGGCTGGCGGCTGTGGGCCAATCCCTCCAGCCCGCATGCCGAGGGGCGCAAGGCCAAGGCCGCGCTGGAGGCTGCGCGCGGGCGCATCGCTGCGGCACTGGAGTGGGACGGCGAGATCATTTTCACCTCGGGTGCGAGCGAGGCGGCGCAGCTGGCGCTGGGCAGCGCGCAAGCGGGCGCGCGGCTGGTCGCGGCCAGCGAGCACGATGCGATTCTCGGCGCGGCGCCCGACGCCGAGCGGTTGCCGGTCCAGTTGGATGGCGCGCTCGATCTCGAAGTGCTGCAGGAGGCGGTCCAGCGCGAGCGTCCGCTGGTGGCGGTGCAGCAGATCAATTCGGAGACCGGGCAGCGGCAGGATCTCGCGACGATCGGCTCCATCGTGCGCGATGCGGGCGGTGTGCTGCTCGCCGATTGCGCGCAAGGCGCGGGCAAACTCGCGCTGCCCGAATGCGACATGGCGATCCTCTCGGCGCACAAATTCGGCGGGCCGGTGGGTATCGGCGCGCTGCTGGTAAAGGATTACAATCTGCTCAAGCCCAGCGGCGGGCACGAGCGCGGCTATCGGCGGGGGACAGAGAACCTGCCCGGCGTGCTCGCCATGGCGGCGGCGCTGGAAGCCTGCGCCGAGTCCTATTGCGACCCTGCGGTGCTCGAACCGCTCGAGACGCTGGCGCAGGACTGCCGCAGCTTGGGCGGCACATGGCTGGCCGATCGGCTCGCCGCGCCCACGCCCTACATCCACGCCGTCGCCATGCCTGGGATGAGCGGCAGCGCGCAGCTGATGCGCTTCGACATGGCCGGGATCGCGGTCTCGCAGGGCAGCGCCTGTTCGAGCGGCAGCCTCAAGCGCAGCCATGTGCTCGAGGCGATGCAGCTCGAACCCGGCATCGCCGACCGCACCATCCGCGTGAGTGTCGGCTGGACCACCACCCGCACCGAGGTCGAGCGCTTCTGCGCGGTCTGGCGCGAGCTGGCGCAGCGCAGCTGACTCGCTCCGTCGAAACACCGCTTCGACAAGCCCGCCCCGAGCGGTTAGGATCGCATCCGACATGATCTATCTCGACTACCAGGCGACTACCCCGCTCGCCCCCGATGCGCGCGACGAAATGATGCGCTGGCTCGACGGGCCGGCCGGCAGCGGCTTCGGCAATCCGCATTCGCCGCACCGCATGGGGCGCGAGGCCGCCGCCGCGATCGCGCTGGCGCGCGACCGGGTGGCGGCGCTGTTCCCGCCCGGCGGAAAGGTGATCTTCACGTCCGGAGCCACCGAGGCGATCAATCTCGCCATCCGCGGGACTGCCGGCCGCGACGAGCGTCGCACGGTATCGGCCTCCGCGATCGAACACGCCGCGGTGCTCGACACCGCGCGCAGCATGGGCGCCTGCCATGAATTGAACGTCGCCAAGAACGGCCAGTGCAACACGAAGCAGGACCTTCCCGCCGACACGCGGCTGGTCTGCGTGATGCAGGTCAACAACGAGATCGGCACTATCCAACCGACGATCGACTGGCATCGCAAGGCCAAGGGCGCCAACGCGCTCTACCTGTGCGATGCGGTGCAGGCCTACGGGAAGATCGAGCTGACCGCGGCGGACATGATCGCGGTCAGCGCCCACAAGCTGCACGGGCCCAAAGGCGTCGGAGCGCTGTGGGTCCGTGACGGGCTCGAACTGGCGGAGGTGCAGACCGGCGGCGGGCAGGAATTCGGCATCCGCTCTGGCACGCTCAGCCCGGCGCTGATCGCGGGCTTCGGCGCTGCGGCCTTGCTGGCGAAGGAGCAGATGGCGGCCGATGCCGAACATGTCGAGAAGCTCTGGCATCGCGCCCGCGAGCTGTTTTCCGAGTGGAAGCTCAATGGCAGCGAGGAAGCGCGCTGGCATGGCAATATCAACATCAGACGCAAGGGCCTGGATGTGAACCGGCTGATGAGCGAGGTGCGCGACGTGATGTTCTCCGCCGGCTCCGCCTGCGCCAGCGGTTCGGGGCGCACCAGCCATGTGCTCGCCGCGATCGGACTCTCGGCCAAGCGAGCCAAAAGCTCGATCCGGCTGGGCTGGGGTCGCTATACTACGCTGGAGGAAATCGAACGGGCGGCCGAGAAGATCAACGCGGCAGTCAAGGCGCAGGGGCTGTGAGCGTGCGCGTGACCTTCACGACCGCACGTGACGAGCGAGTCGAAGCCGAGGGCGAACCCGGCGACAGCCTGCTGACGCTGGCGCAGGGCGCGGGCTTGCCTTTGGAGGGCACCTGCGAGGGACAGATGGCCTGCTCGACCTGCCATGTCGTGGTGGATCCCGAGTGGTTCGCGAAACTGCCGCCGGCCAGCGAAGACGAGGAAGACATGCTCGATCTCGCTGTCGGCGTGCGCCGCACCAGCCGCCTCTCCTGCCAGATCCTGCTGGACGAGAGCCTGGATGGGCTCAGCGTGTCGATCCCCGCCGACAGCCATGACGCTAGGCGCTTCTGATCACTCCGAATCGTCTTCGCCGGCGAGATCCATGCGTACCTCACGCTCGCGAGGCAAATAGGCAGGGACGGACTCGTTCCCGGCCGCCGCATCCAGCTTGGATGCTACCGACAGAAGGTGTTCGCGCAAGCGGCACTCCATGTTCCAGCCGCGCTTGGGATCGGGAGAGCGCACCATGAAGCGAACGCTCATCGCGCTCGCGTTCTGGGCCACCACCTGACACTTCGCGTCGTCCAGATCGATGGCGTCTTCGTCGTCGGCGATGAATTCATGGAATGCGTCGCGCAGGACGTCGACATCGGCGCGATTGTCGAGTTCCAGCACGACATGCATCATTTGCCGAGCGTCGTGTTTGGTCCAGTTCTCGAAACTCTCGTTGGTGAAATCGCTTACCGGAGCGATGATGCGGCGTTCGTCCCAGGTTCGCAGGCGAAGGTGGGTAAAGCCGATCTTTTCGACGTAGCACCACACGCCATCGTAGGAGACGGCGTCGCCGATGCGCGCCGTCTGTGCGAAAGCGATCTGCACGCTCGCCATCATGTCGCCCAGAACCTTGCGGGCTGCAAAGGCGAGGACTAGGCCGAGAATCCCCGCCGAGGCGATGATGGAAAAGCCCAGTGTGCTCGAGATGCTACTCGCCACCAGCAGGAACCCAAGCGCCGCGAGCAGAAGCAAGGCGGTGATGATGCGCCGGATCGCGCTCATTTTGGTGTAGAAATTGCGGTCCTCGTGATTGGACGGATCCTCGAGCTCGTCGGTGCGGCGGGACGTTGCGAACTCGAACAAGGCTTCGATCACCGCCAGCATGATGCCAAGGGCAGCGGCGATAACCAGGATCAGCTGCAGTGGATCGAGCAAGTCCTTCACCGGTCCCGAGAGGCGGAAGAAGAAAATCCGGATCAGCGCGAAAGTGCCCGCGAAAGCGAGCAGTGTGGCGGGAAGATGGAGCGCCCGCAAGACGCTGGTGAGCTTGGTCTCGTCCTCTTGGCGAGCGCGCCAGCGCGAGATTGCCAGATAGGTCAGCGGTGCCACGAAACCGGAAATCAGCAGGATGATAGGGAGCGCGATGACTTCCCACCAGGCGAGCGTCCAGAAAGCCTGTTCGCGCAGGCCCGCCGGAAGCGAGCGTTCGAACGCGGTGGGGCCGTACCGATCGTAGAGCGCCGGAACGTTGGCAACGCTCTGTCGTGCGAACACCCAGACCGGTTCGCCTCCCGGCTCTTGTACCCGGGCAATCCTCATTGGGACCATCCGGTCGCCGAGTTCCAGCCGTGCAATGGTCAGCGACCGGCGCGCTATGCCGGCCATGGGATCCTTGCTGCTAGTACTGACATCGACGGCGTCGGGCCGGTCCGGCAAGCTCGCCCAATCGAACGAAACCGTCCGCTTCAGGAGGTCGTAGAGCTGTTTCGCTACTCTCTGACTGGTCGCCGGATCGGCACCACCCTCAATATCGGCCAGGTCCAGACCAGCGGCGGCGCGGCTCCAGTCCCCTCGGCTACCCGCTTCGAGAAAGCTTTCCAGCAGACCCATCGGCGTTTCGAGATCGAGCGCTCCCGAAGCCTTGCCGTTCTGGAGCGCTTCGACTTCATAGATGTACGGTTCCGGTGCCTGAGCAACCTCGCGGCCTGATTGCGCGGTGCCCTGAGTTGCAAAGCATGCGAAAAGCAGCGCGATCAAGGTCGCAAACCGTGTGAACATTCTTTACCCCTTTCCGGCTCAATGCGCAGGCTTGGCTTAGGGTCCGGGAACGAAAAAGCCCCCGCAGTCGGTGCGGGGGCTTCTTGCGTCCGATTTAATTGCCTCAGGCGGCTTCGAGTTCGCCGTCCTTCACGGTCTCGCCGACCGCTTCGATCAGCGCCTTGGAGAAGGCGGGGATGTCGTCGGGCTTGCGGCTGGTGATGATGTTGCCATCGATCGCCACTTCCTTGTCGACCACATTGGCGCCTGCGTTCTTGAGATCCGTGCGGATCGAGTTGTAGCTGGTCGCAGTCTTGCCTTCGATCACTCCGGCCTCGATCAGCAGCCACGGCGCGTGGCAGATCGCCGCGATCGGCTTGCCCGCCGCGTTGAATTCGCGGACGATCGCGACGGCACGCTCGTTGGCGCGGAGCAGGTCGGGGTTGATCTGGCCGCCGGGGATCATCAGTGCGTCGTAGCCTTCGCAGTTCGACACCTCGTCGACGGTCTTATCGACGCTGACGCTCTGGCCCCAATCGTCCTTGTCCCAGCCCTTGATCGAGCCGCTTTCGAGGCTGACCACGGTGGTCTTAATGCCGGCCTTTTCGAGATTGGCCTTGGGCTTCATCAGCTCGGACTGTTCAAAGCCGTTGGTGGCGAGGATCATCACGTGCTTGGTCATGGGTAACTCCTTGATTTGCTGTTACCCGGTCAACGTATGGGGAAAGCCTGCCGTTCCCCGTTGGTAGCCAGGGCGTGGCGGTGATAGGGCGGGGCGACTGGAATCATTTCCGCCCATCCTCTGGAGCCGCGGCGCCGTCGATCCGGCGTCGCCAAGGTGCTCCGAATAACCGTCCTGCGGCCACCGGCTTCGGGTCCCCGAGCGGATGAGCGGGTAGGAATATAGATGGCGAAGACCGACACGACCGAACCCCACCCGATCGACGCGATCGTCGACACGCCGTTCGATTCCGCGCTGTCCGAGCGCTATCTGGTCTATGCGCTCTCGACCATCACCGCGCGCTCGCTGCCCGACCTGCGCGATGGGCTCAAGCCGGTCCATCGCCGGCTGCTGTGGGCGATGCGGCAGTTGAAGCTCAACCCCACCGACGCCTTTAAGAAGAGCGCGCGCGTGGTCGGCGACGTGATCGGCAAATACCACCCCCACGGCGATGCCAGCGTCTACGACGCTATGGTCCGGCTCGCGCAGGATTTCGCGCTGCGCTACCCGCTGGTCGAGGGGCAGGGGAACTTCGGCAATATCGACGGCGATAACGCCGCCGCCTATCGCTACACCGAAGCCCGCATGACCCGCACCGCGGTGCGGCTGATGGAGGGCCTCGACGAAGGCACGGTCGATTTCGTCCCCACCTACAATGGCGAGGAGCAGGAGCCGGAGATCTTTCCCGGGCTGTTCCCCAATCTGCTCGCCAACGGTTCGAGCGGGATTGCGGTGGGCATGGCGACCAATATCCCCAGCCATAATGTCGCCGAAGTGGTGGATGCCACGCTCGAGCTGATCGACAACCCGCATGTTGAGCATGCGCGGCTGATGGAGCTGTTCCACGGACCGGACTTCGCAACCGGCGGGCTGGTGGTCGACGGGCCCGAGGTGATCGCTCAGGCCTACGAGACCGGGCGTGGAAGTTTCCGCGTGCGCGGGCGTTTCCATGCCGCCGAGGCCGAGAAGCAGGCGGATCGCGACGCCGGGATCGAGCGGCTCGGCTCCGGGCAGTGGCAGCTGGTGGTCAGCGAGATCCCCTATCAGGTCCAGAAGGGCAAGCTGATCGAGCAGATCGCGCAGGCGATCGCCGATCGCAAGCTGCCGATCCTCGAGGATGTTCGCGACGAGAGCGACGAGCAGATCCGGCTGGTGCTGGTCCCGCGCAGCCGCAACGTCGATCCCGAGCTGCTCAAGGAATCGCTCTACAAGCTGACCGATCTCGAAACCCGTTTCGGGCTCAACCTCAACGTCCTCGACGCCACGCGCACCCCGATGGTGATGGGGCTGAAGGAGTTGCTGGGCAATTGGGTCGCCAGCCAGATCGAGATCCTCCAGCGCCGCAGCCTCCACCGGCTCGAGCAGATCGCGCGCCGGCTGGAACTGGTCGAGGGCTATATCATCGCCTTCCTCAATCTCGACCGGGTGATCGAGATCATCCGCACCGAGGACGAGCCCAAGCCGGTCATGATGGCCGAGTTCGGCCTGACCGACCGGCAGGCCGAGGCGATCCTCAACATGCGGCTGCGATCTTTGCGCAAGCTGGAGGAAATGCAGCTGCGCCAGGAAAAGGACACGCTGCTCAAGGAGAAGGACGAGCTCGACAGGCTGCTCGCCTCGCCCGCGCGCCAGCGCACGCGATTGAAGCGCGAACTGGCCGATCTGCGCAAGGAATACGGGCCCGAGACGCCGCTTGGCCGCCGCCGCACCAGCATCGAGGAGGCCGCGCCGACGGTCGAGTTCAGCATGGATGCGATGATCGAGAAGGAGCCGATCACGGTTATCCTGTCGCAGCGCGGCTGGGTGCGCGGCGCGCGTGGGCATGTCCCGCTCGACCAGGAGTTCAAGTTCAAGGAAGGCGACGGCCCGGCCTTCGCGGTGCATGCGCAGACCACCGACAAGCTGCTGCTCGCCGCGGACAACGGAAGGTTCTTCACGCTGGGCGCGGACAAATTGCCCGGTGCGCGCGGTTTCGGCGAACCCTTGCGCAACACGCTCGACATCGACACCGAGGCGCAGATCGTCGCCATGGTGCTGCATTCTCCCGACCAGCGGCTGCTGCTTGCGGCGAGCACGGGCAAGGGCTTCGCGGCCGCGACCGCGGACTTGCTCGCCGAGACCCGCAAGGGGCGGCAGGTCGTCAATCTCAAGGGCGATGCCAAGCTCGCGGTGGTCCGCCCGATCGCGAGCACCGACGATCATGTCGCGGTGGTCGGCGACAACCGCAAGCTGGTGGTGTTCAACCTCGAGGAACTGCCCGACATGGCGCGCGGGCAGGGCGTCCAGCTGCAGCGCTATCGCGACGGCGGAATGGCCGATGCGCGCACCTTCCGACTCGAAGACGGGCTTAGCTGGGCGATGGGCGGCGAGAGCGGCCGCACCCGCACCGAGCAGGAAATGTGGCAGTGGAAGGTCGCGCGCGGCGGGGCCGGGCGGATGCCGCCGCAGGGCTTCCCGCGCGACAACCGGTTCAGTTGATCAGCGCGCGCTAAGCTCGGCTTCGAGCAGAGCGTCGATCCGCTCGGGACCCGGAAAGCCTTCCGCGACCCAGCGGTTCTCGACCGCGCGCATGATCCGCGCGACCTCGGGGCCCGCCGCCACGCCGCGCGCGATGATGCTTCCGCCCTTGAGCGGGAATTGCGGGACGTCCCAATCCGCGAATTCGCCGAGTGACCGGCCCGACAGCAAAAGCCGGTCGCGCGCGCAGGCGAGCCCCTCGCGATAGGCGAGGGCGCGCGGGTCGGCGGCATCCTCCTCCCTGCGTTCAGCCGCGCAGACCAGCCGCGCGCGCTGGGCGCGCGACAGCCGCAGGCGCACTGCCACCGCTTCGGCTAGCGCGCGCACCGGCGGGATCAGCGCCGCGAGCCGGCGGATGGCGTCGGGGTGCGCATGCTGCGCCTGTTCATGCGCCACCAGCGCGACCAGACAGGCGCGTTCGGCGGCGCGGGCTTCGGGCAGGATCACCGCGAGCACGCCGCAATCCTGCATCAGCGCGAGGGTCGGGTCCGGATCGGGCAGGCCGAGGATGGCGAGCAGTTCCATCGCCACGCGCTCGCGGCTGAGTTCTTTGAGCGTTCCCGCCAGATTGCGGCAGGCGGCGAGCGCTTCCTCGTCGAGCGCATCGCCGAAGCGCGCCTGGAAACGGAAGTAGCGCAGGATCCGCAAGTGATCCTCGCGGATGCGCTGCGCGGCGTCGCCGATGAAGCGCACCCGCCGCGCCGCCAGATCGTCGAGCCCGCCGAAATAGTCGGCGATCTCGAGCGTCTCGGGATGCACATAGAGCGCGTTGATGGTGAAATCGCGCCGCGCCGCATCCTCGCGCCAGTCTGCGGCGAAGGCGACGGTCGCGCGGCGCCCGTCGGTCGAAACGTCGTGGCGCAGCGTCGTCACCTCGACCGGACCATCATCGAGCAGCGCCGTGACCGTCCCGTGATCGATCCCGGTGGGCACGGTGCGGATGCCCGCCTCGCGGCACAGCGCGATGACGCGTTCGGGGCGATGCGTCGTCGCGGCGTCGATATCCTTGGCGCTGCCGCCGAGCAGCGTGTCGCGCACCGCGCCCCCGACCCAGCGCAGGTGTTCCGCCCCCAGCGCCGCCACCAGCTCGGCAAGATCCTCGCGCCGCGTCCACTCCGCTTCGGGCAAACGCGTCATCGCTCAGCCTCCATCCAGGCCAGTCGGCGCGAGAGATTGTAGCAGATCGCCGCGGTCACGCCCCAGATGCGATAGCCGGAATGCTCGATCTCGAGATATTGGCGCTCGGCTCCCTTCCAGAACACCGAATTGCGCCGCCAGTTGCGGTCGTTCATCAGCAGCGACAGCGGCGCCTCGAACCAGCTCTCGACCTCGCGATCGCAGGCCACCAGCGGCAGGTCGGGCGGGATCACGCCGAGCACGGGAGTGATGTCGAAGCCGGTGCCGGTCTGATAGCGGTCGGTGGTGCCGATCAGCCGCACCGATTGTGGATCGAGCGCCAGTTCCTCCTGCGCCTCGCGCAGCGCGCCCGCGACCGCATCCTCTCCGGTCTCCAGCTTGCCGCCGGGAAAGGCGACCTGTCCGGGGTGATCGCGCATCGTGGTGGGGCGCTGGGTGAGCAGCACGCCCGGCTCGTCGGCGCGGTCGGTTACCGCGATCAGCACCGCGGCATCGGCAGTGCGCCCGACATCGGCGAAACGCACGTCGGACATCAGATCGCCCAATTCCTGCGCATGGCCCTGTTCGAACAGCGCCTGTAGTCGGTCGAACAGCGCGCTCATGCAGGCAGCAGCGAGTAGGTTTCGCCCCGGCTGGTCACGGTCCAGTCGTCGCCGCGCGCGAGCGCGATCTGCGCCAATTGCTCGTAGGTCGAACGGTTGAGCCGCGCCTCGCAGCCGCGCCGCACATGGCAGTAGATCGCGGGCGCCTCGCGGTTGCCCTCGGCGCGCAGCGCGTGGTCGGGGCCGACGATCACCAGTTCGTCGGTGTTGAGCCGCAGCGCGATCCCGTCATCGACCAAGCGGCAGTCGGTGGCGATGAAGGCGGCGTCCTCGACCGCGATCGAGAGCTTCTGCACCGGGGTGACCAGCCAGTAGATACCCGCCTCGTCGCGTGTCAGCAGGCCGGCGAAGGCGCGGACCATCGCCTGACGCCGGATCTTGCCGCCATCGTGATACCAGGTGCCATCGGCGGCGATCCGCATTGCGCTGTCGCCTTCGTTCGCCGGGTCCCACTCCTCGACCGGGGGGAGCTTGCGCTGCGCGACCTGTTCGGCGATCTCGGCAAGACCGAGCGAGGCGAGTTCGGGGGGCGGATCGTAGGGCATGGTGATGGCTTTACATGGCTGCGGGGCAGGGATGGCAGAGCGCGGCTAGTTCGCCAAGGCCGCGCGCGCTTCCTCGCTCCAGGGGCCGAGCATGCCCTCGTGTGGCAGGACGCCCGGATTGTCCGTGCGAACCAGCAGCCGCGCCGGGTCCCACGGACCGGGACAGTGCCACGATCGCGTAGGCGCCGCGGTAAAGCCCCACGCGCCGTAATAGGCCTCGTCCCCGATCAGCACCTGCGGCAGCGCGGCGCGCGGATCGATCGCGCCCAGCGCAGCGGTGATCAGAGCCTTGCCATAGCCTTCGCCCTGGCGCCCGGGCATTACTGCCACCGGGCCGACCATCAGCATCGGGTGCGGGCGTCCCCTGGGATCGGTCAGCGCGACCGGCCAGATCTGGATCGTGCCGGTGAGGTAATCCTCCTCGTCGAGCACCGCGAAGCTCAAGGCCTCGAGCCACTCGGTGCCTTCGCGCATGCGATAGGCGGTGCGCGCATGGCGGTCTTCGCCGAATGCGGCGTCGAGCAATTGCTCAATCAGCGCGGGTTCGACCGCGGTCAGGGGAATCAGCGTGGCCATGGGCGGCGCGGACTAGGACGCGGACAAGGGCAAGTCGATAGCAATCCTCCTGCCCGAGCGACGGCTCAGCCCGGCGTCAGCCGCAAGAGCCGCGCGTCGTCGCCGTCTTCGAGCACCCAGAGCGCGCCGTCGGGCCCTTGAATGACCGAGCGGATCCGCTCGCCCAGCTCGTAGCGGGCGACCTCGCGCGCGGTTTCTCCCTCCACCTCGACGCGGACGAGCCCCTGCGTCACCAGTCCCGAGATGATCGCATCGCCATCCCAGCCTGCGAACAGATCGCCGTCGTAGAACACGAAATTGCCGGGGGCAATGACCGGAGTCCAGCTCACCACCGGCTTGACGAAACCATCGTCCGGGCTGTGGTCGGGAATGTCGGACCCGTCGTAATTCACCCCATTCGATCGCACCGGCCAGCCGTAGTTCTCGCCGCGCTGCACCAGATTGAGCTCGTCGCCTCCCCTGGGTCCGTGCTCGATCTCCCAAAGGCGACCGCTGTCGTCGAAATCCATGCCGAGGATGTTGCGGTGGCCCCAGCTCCAGATCTCGTCGCTGGCCCCGGCGCGATCGGCGAGGGGGTTGCCGGGCGCGGGCGTGCCATCGGGGTTGAGCCGGACGATCGTGCCCAGCGTGTTGCCGGTGTCCTGCGCCGGGGTCATCTTCTGGCGGTCGCCGCTGGCGACGAACAGGTAACGCTCGTCGGGGCCGAATTCGATGCGGTGCGAGTAATGGCCGCGACCGGTGACCTTGGGGGCCTGGCGCCAGATCACCGAAAGGTCCTCGATGGTGCACGACGTCGGCTGAGCGCAGACCATCTGTCCGCGCCCGACCACCGCGCCGCGGGTATCGCCTTCGCCCGCCTCGGCCCAGCTCAGATAGATCGTGCGCGTGCCGAGGCTGGCGGAGGCCTCGCTGTCCAGAAAGGCGATATCGCCCAGACCGCCCTGGCCGCCGTAATCGACCTGCGGAGCGCCGGTGATGGTGATCGCCTGCCGCGTCTCGGTGTCGATCGCGTGCAGTTCGCCCGGCTTGGTGGTGAGCACCAGCACCGAGGTGCCGGGAACGAAGGCGGAGGCCCATGGCTCGTCGAAGGTTCCAAAGCTCTCGATCGCGAATTCGCCGTCGAATTCGCCGCCAGAATTTGCGCCCGCAACGGGAGTCGATTGGGCGGCGGTATCCCCGCTCGCCGCGTTCCCGCAGCTTGCAGCAAGCAGCAGGGGCGATAGGGTGGCGGCGAGGATGGATGCTTTGGTCATGATGTGTGCAACTCCCGACAAAGGCCTTGGTGCCGCCCCGCTGATCGTCGGCGTGGACGAAGCGGGACGCGGCCCGCTGGCTGGCCCCGTTGTGGCGGCGGCGGTGGTGCTGTGCAAGCCTTGCCCCGAAGGGCTCGACGATTCCAAGAAGCTCTCCCGCGCCCGGCGGGCGGCGCTCGAGCCGCAGATCCAGAGCTGCTGCGCCTGGGGGCTGGGGGTGGTCGAGCCCGAGGAGATCGACCGGCTCAACATCTTCGGGGCGACCATGCTGGCGATGACGCTCGCGGTGGCGCGGCTGGTCGAGGCGCTCGCCTGCGCACCCGACAGCGTGCTGATCGACGGCAATCTGACGCCGCATGGCCGCTGCGAAGGATGGCGCTGGCCCGCGCGCGCGATCGTCGGCGGCGACGCGCTAGAGCCCTGCATCTCCGCCGCCTCGATCCTCGCCAAGGAGTATCGCGACCGTCTGATGCGCGAGGCGGCGCACTCGCATCCGCATTACGGCTGGGAACGCAACGCCGGCTACGGAACGCCCGAGCACCTTGCTGCATTGAAGACGCACGGGCCGAGCCCGCTGCACCGCCGCAGCTTCGCTCCGGTCGCGCAAGTGGAGATGTTCGCGTGAGTTTCGCTTTTTCCGATATTCCCGACCAGACCGGCAAGACCGCCATCGTTACCGGCGCCAACACCGGCATCGGTTTCGCCATCGCCGAAGGGCTGGCGCGCAAGGGCGCCCGCGTGCTCCTCGCCTGCCGCGACGCCGACAAGGCGCAAGAGGCGCAGGAGCGGCTGGCATCGGGTCACGAGCGGGCGGACACCGAATTCCTGCCGCTGGATCTGGCGAACATCGCTTCGGTCCGCGACGCCGCCGAGAAGGCCGGCGAAGAGGAGCGGATAGACATTCTGGTCAACAATGCCGGGGTGATGATGCCGCCGCTGTCGCACGCGCCGGGCGGCAGCGAACTGCAATTCGCGGTCAATCATCTCGGCCATTTCGCCTTCACCAGCCTGTTGCTCGACAAGCTGGCGGCGGATGGCGGGGCGCGGGTCGTGAGCCAGAGCAGCCTCGCCCATCGCGGCGCCGAAATCGATTTCGACAATCTCGACGCGGCCAAGGGCTACGGACGAACCAAGTTCTACGGTCAGAGCAAGCTCGCCAATCTGCTGTTCGCGCTGGAGCTGGATCGGCGCCTGCGCGCGACCAACTCGCCGGTCGTCTCGATCGCCTGTCATCCCGGCATCGCCCAGACCGAGCTGACCCGGCATCTGGGGGTGGTCGGCGACCTCTTCGGATCGCTGGTCGGACTGGTGCTCAACAGCAGCGAGCAAGGCGCGCTGCCGGCACTGCAAGCGGCTACCGACCCCGAGGCGAAGGGCGGCGACTATTACGGACCCTACGGCCTGCGCGAAATGAGTGGCCGGACTTCGGGGCGCGCGATCGCCAGCAAGACCGCGCGCGATCCGCAGCTGGCGCAGCGGCTGTGGGAGAAGTCGATCGAGCTCACCGGTATTGATCCCGGGCTGGAGCCAGCGCCCGCCGATTGAGCTGGGGAAATATCTCTGGCGGGCGAGTCTCCTGGGCCACACCACTTCATCTGGAGTCAGGAAAACACCAGCAGACTCAACATCTAGTGGCGGACTCTTTTCGTTCCTTCGTAGCTAACCCGGAATTAACCATAGCCCTCTAGAACTCCGGCCTTGACCTGACGGCGGCTTGGATTCACCCTGTGGATAACTGCAGATGGGGGAATATGACATGGGGGTCCTCGAGGCCGAAATGACGCGCGTCAAATCGCGTGGGGTGGCCGTCGAAGCGCCGCGAGCGGCGTCGCCGCAATTGCCCTTGGGGCAGATCCTCGACGGCGATTGCGTCGAGCGGCTGCGCGAATTGCCGACCGCTTCGGTCGATCTGGTCTTCGCCGATCCGCCCTACAATCTCCAGCTCGGCGGCGATCTCAACCGGCCCGATGGCAGCCAGGTCGATGCGGTCACCGATGATTGGGACAAATTCGCCAGCTTCCGGACCTACGACGATTTTACAAAGGCCTGGCTGAGCGAGTGCAAACGGGTCCTCAAGCCCGACGGCGCGCTGTGGGTGATCGGCAGCTATCACAACATCTACCGCGTCGGGGCGATCCTGCAGGATCTGGGGTTCTGGATCCTCAACGACATCGTCTGGCGCAAGACGAATCCGATGCCCAATTTCAAGGGCACCCGCTTCACCAATGCGCATGAGACGCTGCTGTGGTGCAGTCAGGGCGAGAAGGCCAAGTACCACTTCAACTACCGCGCGATGAAGACATTGAACGACGAGCTGCAGATGCGCAGCGACTGGGTGCTGCCGATCTGCAGCGGCGGCGAGCGATTGAAGGAGGGCGGCACCAAGGTCCACCCGACTCAGAAGCCCGAATCGCTGCTCTACCGGGTGCTGCTGGCGACCACCGAGCGCGGCGACGTGGTGCTCGATCCCTTCTTCGGCACCGGCACCACCGGCGCGGTCGCGACGAGGCTGGGCCGCGACTGGATCGGCTGCGAGCGCGAGGCACCCTACCGCGATGCGGCGCGCAAGCGGATCGCCAAGGAACTTCCGCTCGACGAAAGCGCGCTCGCCACGATGCAGAGCCGCCGCGATGCGCCGCGGGTGGCCTTCGGCGCGCTGGTCGAGAACGGCCTGATCCCGCCGGGTACGCAATTGTTCGATCGCAAGCGCCGCTGGACCGCGGTGGTCCGCGCCGACGGCTCGCTGGCATACGAGAAGCAGACCGGTTCGATCCACGGGCTGGGCAAGGATCTGCAGGGCGCGCCCAGCTGCAACGGCTGGAGCTTCTGGCACTACGACAAGGGCGGCGAGGTGACCCCGATCGACGCGGCGCGGCAACTGTACCTGCTGGCGACCGAGGATTGATCGCCCACTCTCGCCTGAACCAAGCCATCGAGGGTTCCAGACCATGACCGACCGCATCTACATCCGCCCGATCGGTTTCGTACCCGGGCCGCAGAGCGAGCATGGCAATGCGATCCGGCTCTCCGGGGGGATGACCTATGCCAGTCGTTTCGCGGTGATCCTGCGGCGCGGCGAGGGCGAGGGCGGCGAGGTGGTCGAGCGCTGGCTTGCCTCGCCCGATACGATTCCCGAGGTGCTCGGCCAGCTCCCCGACAGCCTCGGCGCCGAAGCCGAGGCGCAATGGGCCAATCTCACCCTCGCGCATCCACCGCTCGCGCTGGGCTCGCGCACCATCCGGCTCGACCAGCCTCAGGTGATGGCGATCCTCAACGTCACCCCCGACAGTTTTTCCGATGGCGGGCGCTTCCTCGACGACCGCGCGGCGGGGCGGGACCACGCCGCGGCGATGGTCGAGGCGGGCGCGGCGCTGCTCGATATCGGCGGCGAGAGCACGCGGCCGGGCGCGCCGGTGCTGTGGGAGGGGGACGAGATCGCACGCGTGGTCCCCGCTATCGAGGCTTGCGCGGCCATGGGCGCGGCGATCAGCATCGACACCCGCAAGGCTGCGGTGATGGAGGCTGCGCTCGATGCCGGGGCGCATATGGTCAACGATGTCTCCGGCCTGGCGCACGATCCGCGCAGCCTCGAAGTGGTGGCGGAGCGCGGCTGCCCGGTTGTGCTGATGCATGCGCCCGGCGCGGCGGGCGACGATCTCCACGCCGGGAGCGGTTACGGCGACACGGTGTTCGACGTGTTCGACGCGCTGCGCGCGCGCCGCGATGCCGCGCTGGCGGCGGGGATCGCACCGGCGAAAATCCTGCTCGATCCGGGCATCGGTTTCGGCAAGTCGCTGGCCGACAACACCGCGCTGATCAACGCGCTGCCGCTGTTCCACGCGCTTGGCCATCCGCTGCTGCTGGGCGCCAGCCGCAAGCGGATGATCGGGGCGCTGTCGAACGAGGCACCGGTCGCGAACCGGCTGGGCGGCAGCCTCGCGCTGGCGCTGGCGGGAATGAATGCCGGCGTGCAGGTGCTGCGCGTCCACGATGCGGCGGAGACCGTCCAGGCGCGCAACGTATGGCGCGGCCTGCGCGACGCGGCGCTGACCGATTTCTCCGATCTGCCGGGCTGACCCGGTCTAGCCGGGAGACGCCGCCGAACCGGCGAGCAGCCCGCCATCCAGTGTGAGCTCGGTCCCGGTCATGTAGGCGCTCTTGCTGCTCGCGAGAAAGACCGCCAGCGCGGCGACTTCCTCGACCGTGCCGAACCTTTTGAGCGGCGTATCGGCGACCAGCGCCGCCATCCGTGCCTCGCGCTCGGGTCCGTCACCCAGCATTGGCTCCCAGATCGCGGTCAGGATCGCGGCGGGATGGATCGAGTTGCAGCGGATCCGCCAGCCCTGCTGGGCCGCATAGAGCGCAACCGATTTGCTGTGGTTGCGGATCGCAGCCTTGGACGCCGCATAGGCGGCGGCACCGGGAATGCCGACGAGGCCGGAGCGTGACGAGATGTTGATGATCGAGCCTTCGCCGCGCGCCTTCATCGCGCGCAGGGCATAGCGGCAACCAAGGAAAGTCCCGTCGCAATTGACCGCCTGCACTGCGCGCCAGTCGGCCAGCGAGGCGTGTTCGGGATCGTGCGGCCCGGGCGAGAATTCGAAACCGGTCACTCCCGCATTGTTGACCATCGTGTCGATCTGCGGCGCATGCTCGGCCAGCGCCTCCCAATCCGCTTCTTCGCGGACATCGAGTTCGAGGAATTCGCAGCCGATTTCGTCGGCGGCGGCTTGCCCGGCGACTGCATCGATATCGGTGAGGATGACCCGCGCGCCCTCGGCGGCGAAAGCGGCACAGATCGCCTTGCCGATGCCGCTGGCGGCACCGGTGACGACGCAGAGTTTGTCGTTTAATTCAGACATTGCCGTACCTCCAAGCCAAGCCAAGATTAGCCAAGCGGTGCGGAACTGTCGATCCGGTCCACCAGATCAGGCAGCGTTGTCGATCCCGAGGTCGCCGAGCTTGCGGTAGAGCGTCGAGCGACCGATCCCGAGGCGGCGCGCCACCTCGGTCATCCGCCCGCGGTAATGGCCGATGGCGAGGCGGATCACGTCGGCCTCGATTTCCTCGAGCGCGCGCAGATTGCCGTCGTTGGTGTAGAGCATGACCGCCAGTCCCCGCTGCCGGCTTTCGGCGCGATCATCCATCGCGCCGAGCAGTTCGGAGAGCTGGGGGAAGCTCTCGGCGGTCAGCGATTCGCCGTCGCAGAACACTGCCGCGCGGAACAGCACCGCCTGCAGCTGGCGGACATTGCCCGGCCAGTCGTAGACCTCGAGCAGGTTGAGCCCGCTGTCGGCGATCGAGTGATGGCGCAGGCCCGGCTGTTCGCCGATCAGGCTGAGGAAATAGCGTGTCAGCGCCGGGATGTCGCCCGCGCGCTCGCGCAGCGGCGGCAATTCGACCAGCGTCCCGTTGAGGCGCTTGTAGAGTTCGGGATCGAACTCGCCCGTCTTGACCAGCGCCGCCAGCGGCAGATCGCTCGCCGCCATGATCCGGACATCGATCTTGAAGCCGTGACTCGCACCGGTGGGGCGGACCACTCCGGTCGAAAGCACTTCGGCCAGCCGCGCTTGCAAGGCGGGCTCGAGCCGGTCGATCTCGTCGAGCAGCAGCGTGCCGGCATCGCATTGCTGGAGCGCGCCGACCTGGCGGTCGAAGGCGCCCGGGAAGGCACCTTGCTCATGTCCGAACAGCAGCGACTCGATCGATCCGGCCGAGGTCCCGCCGATCGAGATCATCCGCATCGGCGCCTTGGCGCGCGGGCTGGAGGTGAGCATCGCCCGCATGAGCATTTCCTTGCCCGTCCCGGTCTCGCCCTCGACGATCACATGGCCGTGTCCGCGCGCCGCGGTGGCGGCCTTGGCCAGGGCGGTGCGGAAGGGCGGAGCGCTGCCGACCATCGCGTCGAAATCGAGCGTGGCGGGCATCTTCTCCGCGAGCGGCTGCAGTTCGGCCTTGGGCGCTTCGGCGCGGGTGGCGCTGCGCAGCGTGGAGAGCAGCCGCTCGGGCGCGACCGGCTTGATGAGATAGTCGGTGGCACCCGCACGCATCGCCTCGACCGCCAGCAGCGGGGAAGCGCTGGCGGTGATCATGAGCACCGGCACGGCAGGTCGGCTGGACTTGAGCGCACGGATCAGGTCGCAGGCATCCTCGCCCGGAACCCACTGGTCGAGCAGGATCGCGGCCAGATCGTTGCATTCGGGTGTTGCGAGCAGATCGAGCGCTTCTTCGGCGGAACCCGCGACAAGCGTGCGCCAGCCCTCGCGCGCCGCGAGCGCGGTGACGAGGCGGCTTTGCGCCGGCTCGTCGTCGATCAGCATCAGGAGGCGCGTTTCGCTCTCCACCATAACCGTTTCCGCCCAATTCATGCGCGCCGGAAAGCCCGGCGGAAAAGCAGGCTTAGGCGAAATGGGTAAAAAGCGGATTAAGGGTGATCCGGGCCGGGCGGGGCTTGAGCGCGCGCACGGCTCGGGATAGAGCGGGAAGAACGCAATCATCCAAGCCGGGGACATACATGGCTTCGCCGCACGACATAACCAAGGCCACCAAGACCTACGATCGCTTCATCGGCAGTCTCAAATGGATCGTTCCGCTGCTCGCGGTCGTGACGCTCGTCATTGTCATTCTGATCGCGGAATGATCGCCGCCTAGTGCGCATCGCGGTCCTCAAGGAACGCGCGGCTGGCGAACACCGCGTCGCCGCAACGCCCGAGACGGTGAAGAAATTCATCGCCCTGGGTGCCATAGTCGCGATCGAGGAAGGCGCCGGGGAAGGCGCCTCCATTCCCGACGCCGCCTATCGTGATGCGGGGGCCGAGGTGACCACCGGACCGCAGGCGGTCGCCGGCGCGGACATCGTGCTCGGCGTGCAGGCACCCGATCCGCTGGCTTTGGCCGGCGCCAGCCCGGGTGCCTGGGTGGCGGCGACCTTTGATCCCTTCGGAGCGCGCGAGCGGGTCGATGCCTATGCGAGTGCCGGTTTCGAAGCGTTGGCGATGGAATTCATGCCGCGGATCACCCGCGCGCAGAGCATGGATGTGCTCTCGAGCCAGTCCAATCTCGCGGGTTACAAGGCGGTGATCGCCAGCGCCGACACCTATGGCCGCGCCTTCCCGATGATGATGACCGCCGCCGGTACGGTGCAGGCCGCGCGCGTGTTCGTGATGGGTGTCGGCGTCGCGGGGCTGCAGGCGATCGCCACCGCCAAAAGGCTGGGCGCGCAGGTCAGCGCCACCGATGTTCGCTCGGCGACGAGGGAACAGATCCAGTCGCTTGGCGCCAAGCCGATCTTCGTCGAGAATGTGGTCGGCATTGAGGGCGAAGGCTCGGGCGGCTATGCCACCGAGATGAGCGAAGAGTACCAGGCGGCGCAGGCCGAACTGGTGTCGAGCCATATCGCGAAGCAGGACATCGTCATCACGACGGCCTTGATTCCGGGCCGCGCTGCGCCCCGGCTCGTCACCGACGCGCAGATCGCCAGCATGAAGCCCGGCAGCGTGATCTTCGACCTCGCGGTGGCGCAGGGAGATGAAACCGGCGGCAATGTCGAGGGCAGCAGGCCCGACGAAGTGGTCGAGAAGCACGGCGTCAAGATCATCGGCTATGCGAACACCGCAGGCCATCTCGCCGCCGACGCCAGCGCGCTCTATTCGCGCAACCTCTACAATTTTCTCAGCGCATTCTGGGACGCAGAGCAGGGCAAGCCGGTGCTCGACGAGGAAATCGGTGATGCGGTGCGGCTGACACAGGGCGGCAGAGTGGTGAACGCGAGGCTGATGGAGTGAGCCGGGGGAGCGCTCCCGAAATCCTCCCCCCTTGGGGGAGGTGGCAGCGCGCAGCGCTGACGGAGGGGGACTGAATGGAAGACCATTCCTCCAAGGCTCTCCAGCGAGCAAGAAAGCTGCGGTCGACCATGAGCCTTCCCGAGGTGCTGCTATGGAACCGCCTTCGCGGCAATCCGATGGGGGTGAAATTCCGCAAGCAGCACCCGCTCGGCGATTACGTGATCGATTTCTTCTGCGCATCCAGGCGCATCGCAGTCGAGATCGACGGAATTGCGCATGACCAGGGCGACCGACCGTTGCGAGACAGCAGGCGCGATGCCTGGCTGCGCCAGCAGAGCGTCGAAGTGCTCCGGATTCCGGCAGCCGAGGTGCTGCGAGACGTCGCCGCCGTCGCAGATGCCATCGTCTGCTATTGCGCGGATGCGCCCCCACCGTCAGCCGCTGCCGCGGCTGCCACCTCCCCCAGAGGGGGAGGATTTCCCGGAGTGACCCGCTAGTGGACTTCATATCGATCCTGTCGATCTTCGTGCTGGCCTGCTTCGTCGGCTATTACGTCGTCTGGTCGGTCACTCCGGCGCTGCACACGCCGTTGATGGCGGTGACCAATGCGATTTCCTCGGTGATCATCGTCGGCGCGCTGATCGCGGCGGCGGAGGCGGGGAGTCCGGCGGCGAAATGGCTGGGGCTGGCGGGGGTGGTGCTGGCGAGCGTCAACATCTTCGGCGGCTTCGCGGTCACCGAGCGGATGCTGGCGATGTACCGGAAGAAGGAGAAGAAGTGATGGAACGCTTCCTCACCACTCTTCGTCACCCCGGCCCCCGAGCCGGGGTCCAGCTTGTTTCGAGCGCAACGCGCAAACCAGCTGGACCCCGGATCAAGTCCGGGGTGACGCTATTTCTGCTGGCTGCATTCAGTGCCACACCCGCGCACGCAGCAAGCGGAGAGCCCGTGAACCCGTGGGTCGCGCTCGCCTATCTTGTCGCCGGCATCTTCTTCATCCTCGCGCTGCGCGGCCTGTCCTCGCCCGCGACCAGCCGGACGGGCAACCGCTTCGGCATGGCGGGGATGCTGATCGCGGTGGTGACGACGCTGGTCACGCACGACGTCGCCAACCTTTTCGAGATCGCCATCGCCATCGCTCTCGGCGGGCTGATCGGCTTCCTGATCGCCCGCCGTATCGCCATGACCGCGATGCCGGAACTGGTGGCGGCGTTCCACTCGCTCGTGGGCCTCGCGGCGGTGCTGGTTGGGTGGGCGGCCTATCTCAACCCCGCGGCCTTCGGCCTGCTGATGCCCGATGGCGGTATCGGTGCGGTGAGCAAGATCGAGATGGGATTGGGCATCGCCATCGGGGCGATCACCTTCTCGGGTTCGGTCATCGCTTTCCTCAAGCTGTCTGGGCGGATGAGCGGATCGCCGATCCTGCTGCCCGCGCGTCATGTCATCAACCTCGCCACGCTGGCGGCGATCGTGGTGCTGACCGCGCTGTTCGCGATGGCCGAGCCCGCGCAGACCATGCCGTTGATCGTCGGGCTGACGGTGCTTGCCTTCGTGATCGGCTTCCTGCTGATCGTCCCGATCGGCGGGGCGGACATGCCGGTCGTGGTCTCGATGCTGAACAGCTATTCGGGCTGGGCGGCCGCCGCGATGGGCTTCACGCTGGGCAATACCGCGATGATCGTCACCGGCGCGCTGGTCGGTTCGTCGGGCGCCATCCTCAGCTACATCATGTGCCGGGCGATGAACCGCAGCTTCCTCTCGGTGATCGCGGGCGGTTTCGGCGCGGATAGCAGTGCCTCAGGCGGCGGCGAGGCGCGCGAGCAGCGCCCCTACAAGCAGGGCAGCGCGGCCGATGCCGCCTTCATGCTCGAGCAGGCCGAGAAGGTCATCATCATCCCCGGCTACGGCATGGCGGTGGCGCAGGCGCAGCACGCCTTGCGCGAGATGGGCGACGTGCTGAAGGAGAAGGGGGTCGAGGTCAAATACGCCATCCACCCGGTCGCGGGGCGCATGCCCGGCCATATGAACGTGCTGCTGGCCGAGGCCAACGTCCCCTATGACGAGGTGTTCGAGCTCGAGGACATCAATTCGGAATTCGCGCAGGCCGATGTCGCCTTCATCATCGGCGCCAACGATGTGGTCAACCCGGCGGCCAAGACCGACAAGAGCTCCCCCATCTACGGCATGCCGGTGTTCGATGTCGGCAACGCCAAGCAGGTGTTCTTCATCAAGCGCAGCATGGGCGGGGTCGGCTATGCCGGGGTCGACAACGACGTCTTCTACATGGACCAGACCATGATGCTGTTGTCCGACGCCAAGAAGATGGTCGAGGAAATCGTCAAGGCGATGGACTGATCCGATGCGCCGCACGCTTCTCGTCATCCTCGTCCTCGCGCTCGTCGGTCTCGGCCTGTGGGGCTATTTCGGCGGCGTCGAGGAGGTCACGCAGCGCCGGGTAGAAGCGGCGCTGGTCGATGCGGGGGTGCCGCAGGAGCAGGCGGCTTGCATGGCCACGCGGATGACCGAGCGGCTGACGCTGAACCAGTTGCGCAAGCTCGAGCGTCTGAGCGCGCAGGAGGGGGAGACCGCCACCCCGCTCTCGCCGGGCGGGATACTCGCGCGCGTGCGCCGGGTCGACGATCCCGAAGCGGTCGAAGTCACCGCGACCGCCGCCGCGATCTGCGCGCTGGGTTTCGGCGGGCGCGCACAATAGGTCGCGCTTGCATTCCCTCTCCCTTGCGGCACTATGCCGAAAAAAAAGGGAGAGACTGCCATGATCCGAGTAACGATCGCCGCGCTCGCGCTGGCTTCCACCGCCCCCGTGCTGGCTGCCACCCACACCATCGCGCCGGGCGAGGGTGCGCAGGAGCGGTTGCAGGAAGCGCTGATCCTCGCCGAGCCGGGCGACGAGATCGTGCTCGAGGCGGGCCGTTTCGCCATGGCCGATGGGCTCAGCCTGGATGTCGACAACGTCACCGTCCGCGGCGCGGGGATGCACGCCAGCGTGCTCGATTTCACCGGCCAGCAGGGCTCGGGCGAGGGGCTGCTGGTGACCTCGGACGGCGTCACGCTGCGCGATTTCGGGGTCGAGAACCCCAAGGGCGACGGGATCAAGTCCAAGGGCGCCGACGATATCGTCTATCACGCAGTGCGCGTCACCTGGACCGGCGGGCCGAAAGCCACCAACGGCGCCTATGGGCTCTACCCGGTCGAGAGCACCAATATCCTGATCGACTCCAGCGAGGTCTCTGGCGCCTCGGACGCCGGCATCTATGTCGGGCAGTCGAGCCGGATCACCGTGCGAAACTCGGTCGCCACCGACAATGTCGCCGGGATCGAGATCGAGAACAGCCGGGACGCCGAGGTCGAGCGCAATTTCGTCAGCCGCAACACCGGCGGCATCCTGGTGTTCGACCTGCCCGATCTCCCGGTGATGGGCGGCGGCAACGTGCTGGTGCGCGACAACCTCGTCGCCGCCAACACCACCGCCAATTTCGCGCCCGAGGGCAATATCGTCGCCAGCGTGCGGCGCGGCACCGGGATCATGGTGATGGCCAACGACAACGTCTGGGTCGGCGAGAACCTGCTCTACGACAATCCGACCGCGCCGATCATGGTGATCGCCTATCCGCTGGCGTTCGACGATCCCGACTACGATCCCTATCCGCGCAACGTTACGGTCGCCTGGAACCGGATCGACGAGGGCGGCACCGATCCGCAGATCGACGGCGCCGAACAATTGCTGGCCGCGTTAGGGGGCGCCTTGCCGCCGGTGATGTGGGACGGTCTGACCGGCGACGCGGCGGCCACCACGCTGACGGTCCACCCGGATATCGCCGGCTGGACGCTCAACCTCACCGAGCAGGGCCAGGGCATGGCCAACGCCCGGCCGGGTCCGCTCGCTGTCGGCGCGCCCGGCGAACCGCTCGCAACCGAGGGCTGGGGAGCCGGCGCGGAGCTGGAGGCGCGGCTCAAGTGAGACCCGCGGCGATCCTGCTCGGGGCCGCCGCGCTGGCGCTGGCGGGCAGCATCGCCCTGCATCCCGGGCGCGGTGCGGCGGAGCCGGTCATGGCGGTGAGCGATGCCGCGGTGCTGGACGGAATGCCCGCCATGCTCGCCGAATACGGATTCTTCACCGATGCGGCCGCACAGGTGCCCGCTGCGGGCGTCACTCCCTATCGGCTCAACACCCCACTCTATTCCGACGGGGCGGACAAGCTGCGCTTCGTCTATGTGCCCGTGGGGCAGCGGCTCACCGCGGACGGCGAAGGGCTGCTGCGCTTCCCGGTCGGTACCGCGCTGATCAAGACCTTCGCCTTTGGCGAGGGGGCGCAGCGGCGGCTGATCGAGACCCGCGTGCTGCTCCACCGCAGCGAGGGCTGGGTGGCGCTGCCCTATCGCTGGAACGACGAGCAAACCGCGGCAGAGCTGGCGCTGGCGGGCGGACGGACGCAGGTCGTCACGCCCGAGGGAGAGACGATCAGCTATCGCATCCCGAACAAGAACCAGTGCAAGGAGTGCCACGGGCTCGAGGGCGCGGTGGTGCCGATCGGACCCAAAACGCGCAATTTGGACGCAGGCTGGCTTGAGGCGGTGGTCGGCACAGTGCCCGAGGGCGCGGACACCATGCCGCGCTGGGAAACTCACTCGCAGGCGCCCGCCGAAGCCGCGGCGCGCGCCTATCTCGACGTCAATTGCGCGCATTGCCACCGCCCCGGCGCGACGGCCTCGAACAGCGGGCTCGACCTGCGCTGGGAGCAGCGCGATCCGCAAACCTTCGGAGTGTTCAAGCGCCCGGTAGCGGCTGGGCGCGGTTCGGGTGGGCTCGAGTTCGGCATCGTCCCCGGCGAGCCGCAGGCCTCGATCCTGGTCCACCGGATGGACAGCACCGAGCCCGGCGTCGCGATGCCCGAGCTCGGCAAATCGACCGTGGACCGCGAGGGGCTGGGCGTGGTCGCGCGCTGGATCGAGGGGATGGCGCAATGAAATGGCTCTGGCGCGGGCTCGCGCTGCTGGTCGTGGCGATTGCGGGGGCGTTTCTCATTTTTCGCGTTCCCGATACCGACCCCGCAGAGATGCGCGCCAAATACGGCGGGCCGCCATCGCAGTTCGTCGAACTGGCCGACGGCTGCAGCGTGCACCTGCGCGACGAGGGGCCGCGCGATGCGCCCGCCATCGTGCTGCTCCACGGCTCCAATGCCGATCTGCACACCTGGCAGCCCTGGGTCGAGGATCTGCGCGGCGACTACCGCGTGATCCGCTACGACCAGCGCGGCCACGGCCTCACCGGCCCCGCACCCGATGGCGACTACCGGCGCGAAGCCTTCGTCGCCGATGTCGAGCGGGTCGCCGAGGAGCTCGGGCTCGGGCGCTTCGTGCTGGCGGGCAATTCGATGGGCGGGGCGGTCGCGATGGGTTACGCCATGGCCCATCCCGAACGGCTCGACGGGCTGGTGCTGGTCGATGCCGGCGGGGTTCCGATGGACCACCGCGACGAGAGGAAGGCGTCCGAGGCGCAAGACGAAGAAGCCGGCGGCAATCTGCTTTTCACGCTCGCCCGCCTGCCGGGGATCAACGCGCTGGTCGCCTCGATCACCCCGCGCTCGCTGATCGAGCGGAGCCTGTCGCAGAGCGTCTCCAACCAAGCGGTGGTCACCCCGGCGGCGGTCGATCGCTATTGGGAACTGCTGCGCTACCCCGGCAATCGTGCGGCGACGCTGGATCGCTTCGCCCTCCCGCGCGAGGAATATGCGCGCGCCGATGTCGCCCGCGTCGCCGTCCCGACGCTGGTGATGTGGGGCGAGGAGGACGCGCTGATCCCCTTTTCCGCGGCGCATTGGTACAGCGACGCGCTCGCCGACGCCGAACTGGTGCATTATCCCGGGATCGGCCATTTGCCGATGGAGGAGGCTCCCGAACGCAGCGCGGCGGATCTGAGAGCATGGCTGGCCGAGCGCTCGCTCGTCGGCGCCACGCAGCTTGCTGTGGACAGAACGGCGCCGCCCCTTGCCGGAACCCGGTGAAACCATAGCCGTTCACACCTCGTAATCCGGGGGTGGGGTATTCAGGCCCCCGGCAAGTGGAATACACTCAGGAAGGGTGGGCAGTTTTGCGAAAACTCGGGTTGATAGGAGGCATGAGCTGGGTTTCGACCCGCGCCTATTACGAACGGATCAACCGGCTGATCCAGCAGGCGCGCAGTTCGCGCGACAGCGCCCCGCTGCTGATCGAGAGCCTCGAATACGGATCGCTTTATGCCCTGCGCGAGGAAAGCGAATGGGACGAAGCGGCCAAGACGCTGATCGACAGCGCACGCCGGCTCGAGCAGGCGGGCGCGGGTGCCATCGTCATCGCCGCCAATTCGATGCACCGGGTCTACGACCGGGTTGCGGAGGCGATCGACATCGAGATCATCCACATCGCCGACACGGTGGGCAAGGCGCTGGCGGATGCGAAAATCGAGGATGCGGTGCTGATCGGCACCCGCCCGGTCATGACCGAAAGCTTCTTTCGCCAGCGGATCGTCAAGCACGGGGTCAATCTCATCGCCCCCGAGGAAGACGATGTCGAGATGGTCGACTCGATCATCTACAAGGAACTGATGCTGGGCAAGGTGACCCGCGACGCCGAGCGGGCGCTGAAGACCATCATCACCCGCAAGGAACAGCGCGGCGCCGACGCCATCGTGCTCGCCTGCACCGAGCTGGGGCTGGTGGTCGATACCGATGCCAACGTCCTGCCGGTGTTCGACACCACCGACACCCATTGCCGTGCCGCCGCGGAGTGGATTCTGGCGGAGTGAACCGGCCGCCGGGACGCATCCCCGGCGGTTGTGCACATGGCTCGGCCGGGTTGCCACTCTGTTCCCGTTGAGCCCGGGCCCCGCCTGCCATACTCGCCTGAGGCGATGACGCTTGCTCCCCATGCTCCCTACGCTGCCGATCCCGCGCACAGCCGCGGCCGCGAATTTGCACAGGAGAGCGGCACGCGCGGGCCGCGCAGCGCTTTCCAGCGCGACCGCGACCGGATCATCCATTCGATGGCCTTCCGCCGCCTGCGCTCAAAGACGCAGGTCTTCATCTCGCCCGACAGCGATTACTACCGCACGCGGCTGACCCACAGCCTCGAGGTGGCGCAGATCGGGCGAGTGATCGCGCGGCTGCTCGGGCTCGAGGAGGATCTCACCGAAGGCCTGTGCTTGGCGCACGACATCGGCCATCCGCCCTTCGGCCACGCCGGAGAGAAGGCGCTGTCCGAGGCGATGATCGCCGCCGGCGGCTACGATCACAACGCGCACGGCATCCGCGTGCTGGCGCGGCTGGAAAGCCCCTATTGCAGCCATGACGGGCTCAACCTGACCTGGGAAACGCTTGAGGGAATGGCCAAGCACAACGGCCCGGTTGCAGCCCCCAACTGGGCGCTGGCCGAGATCGACGCGGCGTTCCCGCTGGCGCTGGGCCAATGGCCTTCGCTCGAGGCGCAGGTCGCCAATCTCGCCGACGATATCGCTTATGACAATCACGACATCGACGATGGCTTGCGCAGCGGCTTTCTCGCGCTCGACGATCTGCTCACCCTCGATTTCGTCGCCGAGCGCTGGCGCGCGGTGGAGCAGCGTTTCCCCCACGCCGAGCACGACCGCAAGCTGCGCGAGCTGGTGCGTGACCAGATCGGCGCGATGGTCAATGATGTGGTCGCCGAGACGCAGGCGCGGGTGAAGGGACTGCACTCCATCGACGAGGTGCGCGGCGCCGGAGGCCCGCTGGCGGGCTTCTCCGCCGAAATGGCGCAGCACGAGCGGCGATTGAAGGCCTTCATGTACGAGAAGCTCTATTACCACCCCGAGCAGCAGGGCACCGCCGAGCGCGCGCGCGCGGTGATCGCCAGCCTGTTCGCCGCCTATCGCGGCGATCCCGCCAGCCTTCCGGGCGGCTGGCGCGAGAACCTGCCCGAGCAGCAACCGCAGCGCGCGCGCCATATCGCGGATGTCATCGCCGGGATGACCGACCGCTTCGCAATCGACGAATACACGCGCCTGCACGGCACGGTGCCCGAGGGCCTGCGCAATGTCTGACGCGATCCGCGTCGCGCTGGTCGGGGCGACCGGGCTGGTCGGGCGCGAGGTCATCGGTGCCTGCGTCGGGCGCGAGGATATCCGGCTGGCGGCGGTGGCGCGGCGCGAAATGCCATTGCCTCCGGGCGCGCGGATGGAGCTGTTCGTCGCCGATCCCGCGAACTGGGGCGAGGTCTTCGAGGCGCTGCGGCCCAAGGCGCTGATCTGCGCGCTGGGGACCACCTGGAAGCACGCGGGCGAGGACGAGGCGGCGTTCCGCGCCGTGGACGAGGAACTGGTGCTCGCCACCGCGCGCGCCGCGCATGCGCAGGGCGTCGAGCGGATGGTCGTGGTCAGCTCGGTCGGCGCGGATCCCTATGCCAAAAGCTTCTATCTCAAGGTCAAGGGCGAGGTCGAGCGCGAGCTGGGCAAGATCGGGTTCCAGCGGCTCGACATCCTGCGCCCCGGGCTGCTGCGCGGCGAACGCGGCGGCGACCGGCGCCGGGCCGAACGGCTCGGAATCGCCATAAGCCCGCTGCTCAATCTGGCGCTGCATGGCAAATACCGCCGCTACCGCGCAATCGACGCGAGCGAAGTGGCGCGCGCCGCGCTGGCGCTGGCACGCAAGGCCACCCGCGCGCGACTGGTTCACGAGCACGACGCGCTGCGCCGCGAGGCGCACAGCCTGCCGATGCCCGCAACGGGAGAAGACTGACATGGCCTGGGATGCGATCTTCGGCGCCGCCAACATGCTCGCGCTGATAATGTGGGCGGGGCTGATCCTGCTGCCGCGCTGGCCCGCGCTGCTCTCGGCGGTGCTCTATCTCGGGGTCGGGCTGCTGTGCCTCGCCTATGCCGGACTTCTGATCGTCATCGTCTCGGGCGGGATCGATCCGGTCGGCGGGCAAGCGGCTGCGGTGGATTTCACCAGCATCGAGGGCATCCGCACGATCTTCGCCAGCGACGGCGGGGTGACGGTGGGCTGGATCCACTATCTCGCCTTCGACCTCTTCGTCGGCTTGTGGATCGCGCGCGATGCCGATGCCAAGCGCTTCTCGCGGCTGGTCCAGGCGCCGGTGCTGCTCGCGACCTTCCTCGCCGGGCCGCTCGGCCTGCTGATCTGGCTGGCGATCCGCGAGCGCAGGGCCAAGGCGCTGGGCCGCTGGCGCTGACGGGACGCTGAGGCAAAGGCGCCGAGAAGGCTGGACTTGGCGCCACCAGCGGGCATGATGCTTCCCGAGCCGTCCGGATCGAGACGGGTGCGGGAGAATGCCATGGGCGATCCGTCCACCATGCTGAGTTTCGACGAATACATCCGTCACTGGGCGGCATACCGGCCCGAGGCGGTGGCGCTGGAAGAGGGCGGCGAGCGGGCGAGTTTCGCGGAGCTCGAGCGCCGCACCGCGCGGGCCGCGATGCTGTTCCGCCAGCTCGGGGTCGAGCCGGGCGACCGGATCGCCTGGCTGGGCAAGAACGCCAAGCTCTATTTCGAGCTGTTCTACGCCGCCGGGCGCTATGGGGCGGTCATGGTCCCGATCGGCTGGCGGCTCGCCGTTCCCGAGGTAGCCTTCATTCTCGAGGATACCGGGGCCAAGGTGCTGTTCACCGATGCCGGCTTCGACGAGGCGGCTGCCTCCGCCTGCGCCGGGCTCGACAAAACCCCGCAGGTGGTCGGCTGCAAGGATGCCCGCGCCGCAATCGATGCCGCGCGGCCCGCCGAATTCGCTCCCGCTGCGCCCGACGATCCCGTGCTCCAGCTCTACACCAGCGGCACCACCGGCAATCCCAAGGGCGCGGTGCTGTCCAACCGCAATCTGTTCGCGCTGCGCCAGCCGGGCGAGCGCGCCGGGCTGGCGTGGTCGGTGTGGGACGAGGACGAGGCGCTGCTGATCGCCATGCCCTGCGCGCATATCGGCGGCACCGGGCTGGGCGTCATGGCGATCGGTGCGGGTGCGCGGGCTATCGTCCAGAGCGAGTTTACCCCCGAGGGCGTGCTCGAGGCCTTCGAGCAGGGCGCGACGCGGATGTTCATCGTCCCCGCCGCGCTGCAGATGGTGGTCCAGCACCCGAGCGCCAAGACCACCGATTTCTCCGCGGTCAAATACGTCTTCTACGGCGCCGCGCCGATCCCGCTCGACCTGTTGCGCGAGGCGGTGCGCACCATCCCCAACGCCGGTTTCGTCCAGTGCTACGGTATGACCGAGACCACCGGCACCGTCGCGGTGCTGCCGCCCGGCGATCACGATCTGGCGGGCAACGAGCGGATGCGCTCTGCGGGGCATGCGGTGCCCGGCACCGAGCTCAAGATCGTCGGCGAGGACGGGTCCGAGCTGCCGCGCGGCCAGGTCGGCGAACTAGCGGTCAAATCGCCCTCCAACATGCTGGGCTACTGGAAGCTGCCTCAGGCGACGCGCGAGGCGCTGCAGGACGGCTGGATGCACACCGGCGACGCCGCCTATATGGACGAGGACGGCTATGTCTTCATCCAGGACCGGATCAAGGACATGATCATCTCGGGCGGCGAGAACGTCTATCCCGCGCAGGTCGAGAGCGCGATCTACGGCCACCCCGCGGTCGCCGAGGTGGCGGTGATCGGCGTTCCCGACGATCACTGGGGCGAGGCGGTCAAGGCCTGCGTGGTGGCCAAGCCCGGCGAGCAGATCGATCCCGAGGCGATCATCGCCTGGACGCGCGAGCGGCTGGCGGGGTTCAAGGTCCCCAAGTCGATCGATGTCATCCTCGCGCTGCCCCGCAACCAGTCGGGCAAGATCCTGCGCCGCGAACTGCGCGCCCCCTATTGGGAAGGGCGCGAGCGCCAGGTGAATTGAGCTTAGCCGTGAAACGCCACGCCCCCGCCACCAGCCGAAACGCCGGCCCGATCGCCGAGGTGCTGGCGCGCGAACTCCCCGCGAGCGGGCTGGTGCTCGAAGTGGCAAGCGGGACGGGCGAGCATGCGGTGTTCATGGCGCGGCGTTTTCCCGCGCTGCTCTGGCAGCCGAGCGATCTGGGCACCGAAGCGCTGGCATCTGTCGACGCCTATGCGGCAGAGGCGGGGTTGGCGAACCTTCTCCCGGCGGTGGAATTCGACGCCGCGAAAGGCAACCCGCCGGTTGCGCATGCGGATGCGCTGGTATGCATCAACATGGTCCATATCAGCCCGTGGGCCACGACGGCGGGCCTGTTCCGCACCGCCGCCGGACTGCTGGAAGAGGGCGCTCCGCTTGTCCTCTATGGTCCGTTCCTTGAGGACGAGGTCGAAACGGCGGCGTCGAATCTGGAGTTCGACCGCTCGCTCAAGGCCCGCAATCCCGAGTGGGGCCTGCGCAACTTGGCCGATGTGGATCGCGTCGCCGACCAGTGCGGATTGAGCCGAACCAGCCGAGTTGAAATGCCGGCGAACAACCTGATGGCAATCTACCGCGCGCGTGGGGCGGGGGGCTGATTTTTCCGGAGGATTGCTTGCTGCGATTCCGTGTCAAAAGCCGCCTGTCGGTTGACGACCCACTAGCGGACATCGACCACGCCGTTATTCTCCTGTCATGTCGATCAATCAAACCGAGCGCGATGTGGCCTGCAATGAGCTACGGGAAATGGTTGGCGCCTTGCAGCAAAAAATTGCGAGTGACGAGCTTCAGCCACCCGAGTTAATCTTTGCCTGCCGGAATATTCTAAATCTCTGGCTCAAGAGCGGCGGTGAAACGACGGATGATGCGGTGATTGGCTTTTTGGGTATTGAAAGCCAGTCAGATCACGTTTTCGGTGGGAGCCGAGTGAAAGTGGGTCGTGATGTGGATCGCATCCGATTTGAGCCCGGATCAGATGCTGAAACGAAGGAAATCAGCGAGATCTCCCAATTTTTCAGAAAGAGCTTCGGGCGAGCGGTAGCAGGTCTCGCAGATCATTTGGGTGGCAGCTAACGACCCATTTGCTGACATTGGCAGCGATCTGATTCTTGGGTTAGACAGTCGCTCGTGAGAGTTCGCTATCAGGAATGAGGATATTCGCGCTTCTCGCTGTAATCTTGCTGATTGCTGCCTACGGTTGGCGAGTCTCGATAACCGGAGAAGACGACGATCCGCCTTCGACTGATTGGTGTCCAGCTCCCGACACCTGCATCCCGGCTGCCGACTTCGGTCGATACGGTGTTCCGGAATACGCGCTGTCGCAAAGGGCACTGCCAACCGAGTTCGCTATCCGTGGATTCACCGTCGATGGGCTGACGCCTGAGGCGCTAGGGATCGCGATCTATCCCAAAGAGGGGCGCAATCTCAGCAATTTCGAGCTTGTCGAGACTGATGCCATCCCTGGCTTCGACCAGGTGAGATATGCCGAGAAATTCGGCAACCAGCATACGTGGCGTGGAATGGTTGGCTCGCGTGTGCGCAAAGGAGAACCCTTTTTCGCCGCCGACAACATTAAGTTCTTTTGTGTCGAGGCGGGGCGCTGCATCGTCCTTGTCCATGACGGTCGGTTCGAGGCGCAATTTGATATTGCTGAAGGCGAGGTCGCGAAATTGCCCGCTTACAGGGACCGGCTGTCGCAGGTTTTTGAGGGCTGGAGGGTAGAAGAGTGAGCGACGTCTAGGAAGAAGTAGCCCAAGCATAAGCGAGAGCGGAAGCCGGGGCCGGGCCGCTGCGCAAAGCGGGGATCAGCAAGAGGACTAACGTCGGTTTCCCACCCAATACCAGACGATCAGCGCTCGGCTCGCGGTGCCTGAAAGCTGACGACCGAAGGTGATCTTGCTGACCTGTAGCATGCCCTTCCGTAGGAAATGTTCCGACCGTCGACCGTCGACGCGTAGCAAAGCGCCCGCCGGATAGGGTCCGACGGGCGCTTTCATTTCCTTATCGTGCGCTGATCAGATCGCGCGGTCGCCCGCTTCGCCGACGGACTCGATGTCGTTGCCGAGGCCTTTGACCGTGTTGCAGGCGGTCGCCGAGAGCGACATGGCGGTGAGGCCGAGGGCGATGAGAATCTTGCGAACCATGGGCAGTCCTTCCGGGGGTGGATTGGGCGGATTAACTTTGTTTAGGCCAAAACGGTTCGCCGAGGATCGGGTTCCCGCAGGCGACAAGCGACCCACGCTTTGCAACCGGCCCCGCTCACCCCATATCGCTCGCCGATGAAACTGCCCGACACCATCCTCTTCGCCAGCGACGCCGAACTGCTCGCCCTTGTCGGGGCTGTTCTGCTCGTCCTCGCGGGCTTCGCATCGCTGATGGAGCGCCGGCGGGTGAAGCGCGCCGCGCTCCACCATGTCGGCTGGGTGCCGTGGACCGGCATCTTTCTGACGCTGGCGGTGATCGGCGGCGGGCTGCTGTCGGTCGCGGTCCCCGCTATCCTCACCGCCTAGGCGGCGTCAGAGGCAGGCTTCGAGATAGGCCTGGTCGAACCCGAACTGGCGCGCTTTCTCGAGCGTGTAGGGACGCAGACCCGATGAGCGGAACTCGCCCATGATCTTGCCGTCCTCGCCTTCCTCGAGATATTCGAATTTGAACAGTTCCTGCGTCACGATCACGTCGCCCTCCATCCCGATCACCTCGGTGACATTGGTGGTGCGGCGCGAACCGTCGCGCAGGCGCTTGACCTGAACGATCAGATCGACGCTTTCCGCGATCTGGCGGCTGATGGCTTCCTTGGGGATCTTGATGTCGCCCATCAGGATCATGTTCTCCATCCGCCCCAGCGCCTCGCGCGGGGAGTTGGCGTGGAGCGTGCACATCGAGCCGTCGTGGCCGGTGTTCATCGCGGCAAGCAGATCGAAACATTCCGCGCCGCGAATCTCGCCCAGGATGATCCGGTCGGGCCGCATACGCAGCGCGTTCTTGACCAAATCGCCGATGGTGATCGCGCCCTGGCCCTCGAGATTGGGCGGGCGGGTTTCGAGCGGCAGCCAATGCGGCTGCTGCAGCCGCAGTTCCGCGGCATCCTCGATCGTCAGCACGCGCTCGCCCGGATCGATCATCTTCGACATCGCGTTGAGCATCGTCGTCTTGCCCGAGCCGGTACCGCCCGAGATCACGATGTTCATCCGGCAGGCACCGGCGATCTTGAGCGCGGTGCACATCTTCTCGCTCATCGAGCCGAAGCCCTTGAGCATGTCGAGCGTGATCGGCTTTTCGGAGAACTTGCGGATCGACAGCGCGGTGCCGCGCAGGCTGAGCGGCGGGACGATGACGTTGACGCGGCTGCCGTCCTTGAGGCGGGCGTCGGCGAGCGGCGTGGTCTGGTCGACGCGGCGGCCGACCTGGTTGACGATCCGCTGCGCGATCTGGAACAGGTGCTGTTCGTCGCGGAAGCGGATCGGCGCCATCACCAGCTTGCCGTTCTTCTCGATATAGGTCTGGTCGGGACCATTGACCATGATGTCCGAAATCTCGGGGTCGTTGAGCAGCTCCTCGAGCGGGCCGAAGCCGAGCAGCTCGTCGACCAGCACCTTCTCCAGCGCGAATTGCTCGCGCCGGTTGAGCGTGACCTTGAGCTCGGCCAGCACCTCGAGGATGATCGGGCGGAATTCCTCGGACAATTCGTCCTTGGTCAGCGTCGCCGCCGCCTCGGGATCGACGCGTTCGAGCAGGCGCGGCAGCACCTGCTCCTTGATCTTGTGGACGCTGGCCTCGAAGCCGCCGATGTCGGCCTCGCTGGCGTGAACCGCATTCGCGCGGTCCGACAATCGCGCCATCGCGGCGTTGGACTGGGCATTGCCGCCACCGCCCGGGGTCGGCACATCCTCGTCGGGCAGCGGGGGGAACTGCTCGCCGGCGCGCTCGGTATCGGGCTGGCTCTGCGAGGGTGTCGGTGTGCCGCCGCGCATGGGCTTGGCCACGCCGAACTGCGGACGTGCGCCGGGGTTCATTCCCCCCGGGCCATTCTTCCGTCCGAATGCGCTCATGTACTTGAACCCCTGCGGTAAGTCGTCATAGGTCGAGCCCGTCCCTGCGCTGACGTGGAGAATGGCTCCTTGAGAGGCGTGGTGAATAAGTCGGAAAGCTTGATTTTTCCCTAATTTCACGGCCATGCGCCAGACCAGTGCGGCGACGGTCGTTCAATGCGCGGCAAGTCGCTATGGCTCGCCGCCCTTTATCATTCGACTGGACCGACCTTCATCATGCAGCAGGACGAACGCAGCGGATTGCTCCTAGCGCTGAGCGGCTTCGCGCTATTGTCGGTGGGCGACGCGATCATCAAGACGATGGCCGGGCAATGGTCGCCGCTGGCGGTGGCGGCGCTGCGCTTCGCGATCGGTGCGGCCGCGCTCTCGGCGCTGCTGCTGGTGACCGAAGGACCGTCCGCCTTCCGCCCGCGCAAGCCCTGGCTGCAGGTCGCGCGCGGCGCCTGTCTGGCGGGGGCGACCCTGTGCTTCTTCTCGGCGATCTTCGTCATGCCGCTCGCCGATGCGATGGCGATCGCTTTCGTCTCGCCGATCTTTGTCGCGCTGTTCAGCGGCCCGCTGCTGGGGGAAAAGGTCCGCCCGGTGGTGTGGCTGGTCTCGCTGGTGGCGCTGGGCGGGGTGGCGCTGATCCTGCGGCCCAATCTCGCCGAATTGGGGATCGTGGCGCTGCTGCCGCTGGCTTCGGCCTTCTTCTTCGCATTGATGGTGGTGGCCAACCGCTCCAGCGCGGGCCAGGGCAGCGCGCTGTCGATGCAAGCCTTCATCGCGCTGTGGGCGACACCCTTCCTTATAATCGCCGCGCTGATCGGCGATCGCAGTTCGCTCGCCTCGCTCGAGATCGGCACGCCCGACTGGACGGTTGTGGCCCGCTGCGCTTTGGTCGCGGTCACCGCCAGCGCGGCGCATTGGATCGCCTATCTGGGCACGATGCGCGCCGGCGCCTCGACCATCGCACCGACCACCTATGTGCAGATCATCGTCGCCACCACGCTGGGCTATCTCGTCTTCGGCGACATACCCGATACGCCCACGCTGGCTGGCGCGGCGATAGTCGTCGGAGCGGGGCTGTTCCTGTGGTGGAGCACGCCGCGGCGGGCGAAGTAATTGCATGGCGCGCGATAGCCGCTAGAGCGCGGCGGACAGTATTTTCGGGATTGAAGGCGGACCAGATTATGTGCGGCATTATCGGCATCGTGGGCAGGGAATCGGTAGCGGACCGGCTGGTCGACGGGCTGCGGCGGATGGAATACCGCGGTTACGACAGCGCCGGGCTGTGCACGATCCACGAGGGCGATCTTGTCCGCCGCCGCGCACAGGGCAAGCTCGCGAATCTGGTGGCGGAACTGGCCAACCGGCCCGCACCCGGCAGCATCGGCATCGCGCACACCCGCTGGGCCACGCATGGCGCGCCGACCGAGGACAACGCCCACCCGCATGCCACCGAGCATGTCGCGCTGGTCCATAATGGCATCATCGAGAACTTCCGGGAACTGCGCGAGGAATTGCGCGCTGCGGGTCGCCACTTCACCAGCGAGACCGATTCCGAAGTGGTGGCGCATCTGGTCTCGCGCGAGGTCGAGGGTGGGGCGAGCCCCGAGGATGCGGTCAGGACCGTGCTGCCGCGGCTGCGCGGCGCCTTTGCGCTGGCGATCGCCTTTCGCAGCCACCCCGACATGCTGATCGGCGCGCGCCGCGGCTCGCCGCTGGTGCTGGGCTATGGCGAGGACGAGATGTTTCTGGGCTCCGACGCGCTGGCGCTGGCGCCGCTGACGCAGCGGATCGCCTATCTCGAGGAAGGCGACTGGGTCGTGCTCCACCGCGATGAGGTCGCGATCTACGATGCCGAGAACGCACCGGTCGAGCGCGAGGTGACCACTTCGGGCGCATCCGCCGCCGCGGTCGAGAAGGGCAATTACCGCCACTTCATGCAGAAGGAGATCTTCGAGCAGCCCACCGTGGTCGCGCAGACGCTGGGCTCCTATCTGCGCCAGGCCGACAATTCGATCGCGTTGCCGCAGTTCGATTTCGACATCTCCAAGATCCGCCGGGTGACCATCGTCGCCTGCGGCACCTCCTATTACGCCGGGATGGTGGCCAAATACTGGTTTGAGCATTTCGCGCGGGTGCCGGTCGACATCGATGTCGCGAGCGAGTTCCGCTACCGTGAGCCGGTGCTCGAAGAGGGCGGGCTGGCGCTGTTCATCAGCCAGAGCGGCGAGACAGCCGACACGCTCGCCGCGCTGCGCCATTGCAAGGCGAACGGCCAGACCATCGCGGTGGTGGTCAACGTGCCGACCAGCAGCATGGCGCGCGAGGCTGATCTGCTGCTCCCGACCCACGCCGGTCCCGAGATCGGGGTCGCCTCGACCAAGGCCTTCACCTGCCAGCTCGCCGTCCTCGCCGCGCTGGCCGCGCATATGGCGGTCAAGAAGGGGCTGATGAACCGCGAGCAGGAGGCCGATGTGGTCGCGCATCTGCTCGAGGCGCCGGCCTCGCTCAACGCCGCGCTCGATCACGACGAGGATATCGCGGCGATGGCGCATCTGATCGCCCCGGCGCGCGACGTGCTGTTCCTGGGGCGGGGGCAGGACTTCCCGCTGGCGTTGGAAGGCGCGCTCAAGCTCAAGGAAATCAGCTACATTCACGCCGAAGGCTACGCTGCCGGCGAGATGAAGCACGGCCCGATCGCTCTGATCGACGACCAGGTCCCGGTGGTGGTGCTCGCCCCCTCGGGCCCGCTGTTCGAGAAGACCGTCTCCAATATGGAGGAGGTCCGCGCGCGCGGCGGGCAGGTCGTACTGATCTCCGACGCCGAGGGGCTGGCGCAGGCGGGCGAGGGCTGCATCGCGACGATCGAGATGCCAAAGGTCCACCCGCTGATCGCGCCGCTGGTCTATGCGATCCCGGTGCAATTGCTCGCCTATCACGTCGCCTGCGTCAAAGGTACCGATGTCGACCAGCCTCGCAATCTCGCCAAATCGGTGACTGTGGAGTGATTTTTGAGGCGATCGCGCCGAGGCAGTAGCGACCGGGACTCCCTTCGCAAGTGAAGGCAAACGAGGTTTACAGCCGCGCCAGACCGATGCCCAGCGAGACGGCCAGCGCGAGCATGCTGGCTGCGAGCGCGATCGCGGCGCTTTTGCCCTTCGAACGCGCATAGGCGATCGTGATTCCCAGCTTGACGGTCATATTCGCCAACACCGTGCCGCCCAATGCCAGCGCCGCAAGCGCGGGAGCAAGCGCTCCCGCTTCCAGTCCCCCGACGGTCACGATGGCAGCATCGACGTCCATGCTGCCCATGATCAGGATCAGGGTGGCGATGCCCTGTTCGCCGAAGCGGCCTTCCGCCCAGCGCGCTGCCACTGCGGCCGCCGCGACGAAGCCGACGAAGCCCAGTGCCGGAAGGAGGGCGACGGGATTGCCCGGCGCGGTCGCGCCATCGCTCGGCGAGGACCTGCGATAGAGCCATAACCCTGCCATGGAGGCGGTGATCAGCGCCGGCAGGATGAAGATTGCCAGCGGGAGAAGCACGGAGGTCGCAAGCACCGAGACCAGGACCAGCACGCGAACGTACATCACCAGCGTGGCCAGAGCGATGCCGGCGGGTTCGGCACCGCCGCCGCCGGCCCCCGAACCGAGACGTTGCGCGAGCGACTGGGTGACCGCCGTGGAACTGTAGGCTCCGCCGATCAGCGCGGTCACGATCGTACCATGGCGAACGCCGACGACCCGATTGGCAATGTAGCCGATGAAGGAAAAGCCGGTCACCAGCACCACCACCAGCCACAGCTTCCGGAGGTCCCAGGCGCCGTAGGGTCCGTAGTCGCCGCCCGGAAGGAACGGCAGCACCGCCAGCGCGATCACCGCGAAGCGGGCGAGAGCCTTGACGTCCCGCTCCTCCAGCTTCGCGATCAGTCCGTGCAACTCGTTTCTGAGCGCGAGGGTCAGGGTGATGAGCGCTGCACAGGCGATGCTGAGTGCCGAATTTCCCCAACCGGCCAGGAATCCCAGTGCCAGTGTCAGAAGCCCCGCGATGGCTGTTGTCGCATCGGGCTTGGATGGCGCGGCCGTCTTGAAATAGCCGATCGCGAGGACGATCGCTGCCCCCGCGATCAGTGCGCCTCCGACGAAATTCTGTCCATTGTCGCTCAGCAGGCCGGAAATGCCGCCCAACAGGCCGAGCAGAGTGAAGGTCCGCACCCCGGCAACGCGCGTGCCGTCCGCCGCTCGGCGCAAGTTCCAGCCGCGTTCGATGCCAATCAGCAGCCCAGCTGCGAGGGCGGCCGCTATCGCGAGATACTCGCCATTCCAGCTCAATCGACGATCTCCCCGGAGGCCCTGCGCGGCGAGGCTCGCGCGCATTCGCCGGAATAGCCGGGAAACCGGTCCAGGACCATCGCCGCTTTCCGGCGGAAACGCCGGACGCATAAGGGACGCGAATTCGCATCATCCTTTACCGCGGCATAACCTTTTGGGGCTAACCGCGATGGCGTGAAAAACAGCAAATCAGCGCCGATCGATTTCGCCGAGGGAATGTGCGCGAGCGTCGTCCTCGGGCTCAAACCGCCCGCCACGGGCGACTGGTCGCAATTGCAGGGCTCGCAATACGCGTTGCTTGCAGCGCGGCTGCCCATGCGGATTGCGATGCATCTGGCCGGCGTGGTTCTGTTCTTCTATCTTTTCCAGCCGGTGGTGGGTCCATGGATCATCGGTGCCTGGGGCGTGGTCGTCCTTCTCGTAACCGCAGACGGTGCCCGCCTCGATCTGACGATGCGCGATGCGGATCGGCGCATTTTCACCAGAGACGAATATCTTCGCCATACCTTCTACTCGGGCCTCAAAGGCGTGGTCTGGGCCCTGCCGGCGTTCCTGTTCCTGCCCCTGGCCGATCCCGAAGCCCATGCCATCGCCTGGGGCTTCGCCGGAATCATGCTGCTCGTGTCGGCGGTGTCGCGTTACGGCGCGCCGGCGGGGACGGTGTTGTTCTGCATCGTCACCTCTCTGGGCTATGCAGTCGGTCTTCTTCTGATGGGGCAGACGGGTCTGGGTATCATCGCGATCGTGACGGGGATCTTCGCCACTTTCGGCACCATCGAGGGCGCGCGTGTGGCGCTATCGGCCAAGATCGCGCAGTTGGGAATGAACGAGAAAAGCGAAGTGGTCTCGCTGCTGCTGCGCGAATACGAGGATACCGGCGCCGACTGGCTGTTCGAGCTCGATCCGCGTCGCCGCCTGCGCTCGGTCTCGCCGCGGCTCGCCGTTGCGCTGGGCCAGGAGCTGTCCGAGATCGAGGGCCGCAGTTTTCTCGAACTGATTTCCGGCAGCGCCTGGGAGACCGGCCGCTTTCCCTCCAGCCTCCACGAATTCGCCGAGAAGCTGAAGAAGCGCGAGAATTTCTCCAATCTCGTGGTCGAAGTGATGGTCAACGACGAGCGCCGCTGGTGGGAATTGTCGGGCGCTTCGATCTTCAACGAGGCGGGTGGCTACGCCGGCTTCCGCGGGGTCGGATCGGACGTCACCACGCAGCGCGAATCCTCCGAGAAGATCGCCTATCTCGCGCGTTTCGACACGCTCACCGCGCTGCCCAACCGGCTGATGCTCAACGAGTCGCTGGGCGAGGCGATCGGCTATGCCGCCAAGTGGCGCACGCGCTGCGCCTTCCTGATGATCGATCTCGACCGCTTCAAGGCGGTGAACGATTCGCTCGGCCACCTGACCGGCGACCGGCTGCTGGGTCAGGTCGCGGGGCGCCTCAAGAGCCTCATGACCGAGAACGAGATCTGCGGCCGCCTGGGCGGCGACGAATTCGGCGTGGTGATCCGCGATGCCTCCGATCGCTCGAAGGTCGAGCAGGTGGCCAAATCGATCATCGAGCATCTGTCCGAGCCCTATCAGGTCGATCAGCACGTGCTCTATGTCGGTGCCAGCATCGGCGCGGCCTTCGGCCCGCGCGACGGGCGCTCGGTCGAGGAATTGATGCGCAACGCCGATCTCTCGCTCTACCGCGCCAAGGATTCCGGCGGCGGCGAATACCGCGAATACGAACCCTCGCTCCACGCCTCGGCCGAGGAACGCCGCCAGCTCGAATTCTCGCTGCGCAACGCGCTCAAGAACGACGAACTGTCGCTCAACTACCAGCCGGTGGTCGACGCGAATACCGAGGAACTCGTCAGCTTCGAGGCGCTGGTGCGCTGGAACAGCGATGTGCACGGCGCGGTCAGCCCGGCCAAGTTCATCCCGCTGGCCGAGGACACCCGTCTGATCGTGCCGATCGGCAAATGGGTCATGCAGCAGGCTTGCTGCGAAGCGGCCAACTGGCCCTCGCATATCGGGATCAACGTCAACGTCTCGCCCGAGCAGCTGACCGAGCCCGATTTCGCGACCAGCGTGGTGCATGCGCTGTCGCACAGCGGTCTGCCCGCCGAACGGCTCGAGATCGAGGTGACCGAGAGCATCTTCCTGCGCGATGCGAATGTGGCGCGCCGGGCGCTGGAACAGGTGATGGCGCTGGGCTGCTCGGTGGCGCTCGACGATTTCGGCACCGGCTATTCCTCGCTCGGCTATCTGCGCAAGCTGCGCTTTTCGACGATCAAGGTCGATCAGACCTTCGTTCAGGGCGCCTCGCAGGACAGCGCCGAGAGCCTGGCGATCATCAATGCGGTCGTCGCCATGGCGCGCAGCCTGGGCATGACCACCACCGCCGAAGGGGTCGAGACAGCCGAGGAAGCCGAAATGATCCGTTCGATGGGCTGCAACAAGATCCAGGGTTACCACTTCGGCCGCCCGATGCCTGCGGCCGAAGCCCGCCAGGTGTTCGAACGCGAAGAAGCGCGCCGGCTGGCGTGATCACGCTTGCGGCTGAGGCCGAGCCTCGGGCTCAGGCGTGGGCGAGCGCCCGAATCGCGTTCTCGAAGATGGTCCGCCCGTCGGTCCCGCCATGCGCGGCATCGACCGCGCGCTCGGGGTGCGGCATCATCCCCAGCACGGTGCCGCTCGCGTTGAGGATGCCCGCGATGTCCCGGCGCGAGCCGTTGCAATTCTCGACATAGCGAAACGCCACCAGGCCTTCGCCCTCGAGCCGGTCGAGCGTGGCCTCGTCGGCGAAGTAATTGCCATCGTGATGCGCCACCGGGATGCGCAGGTTCTGGCCCGCCGCGAAGCCGCGGGTGAAGAGCGAATCGGTGTTCTCCACCGTGAGATCGACGGTGCGGCAGATGAAATGCTGGCTGGCATTGCGCATCAGCGCGCCGGGCAGCAGGCCGGCCTCGGTCAGCACCTGGAAGCCGTTGCACACGCCCAGCACGGGCACACCGCGCTGCGCCGCCGCGGCGACTTCGCGCATGATCGGGCTGTTCGCCGCCATCGCGCCCGAGCGCAGGTAATCGCCATAGGAGAAGCCGCCGGGCAGGGCGATGAAATCGAGCCGTTCGGGCAGTGCGCTGTCGCCGTGCCACACGCGGATCGGCTGCTGGCCCGACACCGATTCCAGCGCCACCGCCATGTCGCGGTCGCAATTGGAACCGGGAAAGGTGACGACCGCGGCGCGCAGGCTCATTGGCCGACCTTCTCGATGCGGTAAGTCTCGATCACCGTGTTGGCGAGCAGCTTCTCGCACATGGCTTCCAGATCGGCGTCGCTGGTCGAGTCCGCCACGGTGAGCTCGATCAGCCGGCCGATCCGGACATCCTCGACCCCGGCGAAACCGAGCCCGTCGAGCGCATGGTGTACCGCACGGCCCTGCGGATCGAGCACGCCGGGCTTGAGGCTGACATGGATGCGGATCTTCATGGGCGGCGAACCTTTTGTGAATGCGGCTGAGCTCGTGCGGCGCCTATGCCGATGCCGCCGGGTTTTTGCAATCGGCGGCGGGTCACCCGCCCGCGCCGGCTTCGGGGACGACGCGGACGCGCACCGCACTTGCAGGATCGAGATACTGCGCCGCGAGCGTCTGCAGTTCTTCCGGGGTGATCGCCAACTGGCGCTCCTTCGCCTCGAGGAAGCGGGCGATGTTCTCGGGCTCGCTCTGCGCGCGCGCAACCAGACCCATCCAGCCGCCATTGGTCTTGAGCCGGTTGTCGAGCCCTTCGAGAACCGGCTGGCGCGCCCGCTCGACCAGATCCGCATCGGGGCCCTGTTCGATCAAGGTCCGCACGGTTTCCTCCATCGCGGCCTGCGCGGCATCGAGCTGCGCCACATCGACCGCGGCACCCAGACTGAAGGTCCCGTAATCGCGGTAGGTATCCGAGGGACTGCTGTCGACCGAGGGCGAATAGGTCTGCCCCAGCTCCTCGCGCAGCTTCTCGGTCAGCGCCAGCCGCATCACCCGCGAGAGCAGCGTCAGCCGGCTGGTGCGCGCCCAGTCGCTGTCGTCGGCGGTCGGCCAGACCATCCGCAGCACCGCCTGATCCGGCTCGCCGCCATGCGTGAGCGTGACGGTCTCGCGGGAATCGGTGAAACTGCGCTCGCGGGTGTCGCCTTCATAGGCGCGGAAGGCCGGCTCGCGCGGCGGCAGCGCGCCGAAGGTCTGCGCGACCATCCGGATCGCCTCCTCCTCGTCGAAATCGCCGACCAGCGCGATCTCGATCGCACCATTCGCAAGCCGCTCGCCGATGGTGGCGGACAGCTGCTCGTAATCGAGCGCCCGGTAGGCTTCGAGCGGTTGGCGGGTGAAGCGCGGGTCCTGGTCCGAGAGCAGGGGGCCGAGGCCTTCGCCCAGCGCCGATTCGGGCGTCCGGCCGAGCCGGGCGAAGAAATCCGCCAGCGAGCGCTGCCACGGCCCGAGCCCTTCGGCGCGATAGCCGGGATCGGTCAGATAGGCGGCCATCAGCTGGAGCTGCAGCTCGAGATCGCGCGGGGTGGTGGTGGCGCCGCCGGCGAAGGTTTCGTCGCCCGCACCGAAGCCCGCCCCGACCGAGCGGCCAGCGAGGATCGACTGCAATTCGTCGCGGCTGTGCTTGCCGAGCCCGCCGGCAGTGTAGAGCCCGGTCAGTTCGACCGCGAGCGGATCGGCGCGCGAAGCGAGCATTTTCCCGCCGTCGAGGTTGAAATTCACCGTCACCCGGTCGTCCGCCAGATCGGTGGGCTTGAGGTTGAGCATGACGCCGTTGGCGAAGCGGATCGTGCGGATTTCGAGCGCGGCGGTGCGGCTGTCCGCGACTACCTCTCCGGCAGGCCCGAAATCGGTATAGGCGAACTCGGCCGCGGCGGTGTCCTGCGGCGGAGCGACCGGGCGCGCGAAGGCGGCCTCGACCGCGGCGCGCAAAGCGGCTTCGCCGCCCTCGGGCGCGGTCTTGCCCGAAAAGCGGATCAGCGGCTCGTCGAGCGCGATGCTCTCGGCGCGCAAGGCGGCGAGCACCTCGGCGGAGGTTACTTCGGGGGCGAGCGCCTCGAACCGGGCCAGCGCATCGGCGGGTGCGGTGGGGACGAACGTTCCCTGCGCCACCGCCAGCGCCTGACCGACCAGCGCGGCATTGCTGCGTGTCTCGGCATTGGCGACAGCGTTCTCCAGCCCGGTGCGCATGTTGGCGAGCTGCTCGGCGATCTCGGCCTCGCTGAAGCCGTGGGTCAGCGCGCGGCGATACTCGTCCACCGCCACGTCGAGCGCGCGGCGCCACCGGCCTTCCTCGCTGGCGACGCTCAGCGTGGTGGTGCGCCCGGCCTCGAACGCGTCGGAGGTCGAGAAGCCCACTCCGCGAAACGGCGGATCCTCGCTGCGCTGGAGCCGCTGCAGCCGCCGCGACAGTGCGCCGCTGGCGACCTGCCGCAACACCGCGGCGCGCCGCTCGGCGGCCGTATCCGGCTTGTCGACATAGGGGCCATGACGCGCGATCGCGATCGTCTCGGTCAGCGCCGGATCGAGATAGATGTCCGTGGTGCCGCGGTAATCGGGATCGATCGGGCCGGCGGGGGGCTGGTCGGGGGAGGAAGCCGACTGCCAGTCGGCGAAGCGTTCGACTATCTTCGCTTCAACCATGGCGGGATCGAAATCGCCGACCACCACGATCACCGTGTCGGCGGGGACGTATTCGCGCTCCCAGAAGCCGCGCAGGGCCGCTGCATCGGCGGCTTCGAGCGTTTCGGCGGTGCCGATCGGCAGCCGTCCGGCGAGCAGCGAGCCGGGATAGGCGAATTCGAGCGAATCGACCGTGTTTTTGAGCGCATAGCCGTTGCGCACCCGCCGCTCGGCCAGGATCACGCCTTTTTCGCGCTGGACCGCCTGTTCGTCGAAATCGAGCTCGCTCGCGGTCTCGCGCATCAGCATCAGTGCGGTGTCGAGCAGTTCCTCGTCGGCGCGCGGCAGGTCGAGCTTGTACTGGGTGCGATCGAAACCGGTCGAGGCATTGGTGTCCGCGCCGAAGGCCAGGCCCAGCCGCTCGAGCAGCTTGATCATCTCGCCCTCTGGCACATTGGTCGAGCCGTTGAAGGCCATGTGCTCGACATAATGCGCATAGCCGCGTTCCTCGGCGCGCTCGTCGAGCGAGCCGGCGGCGATATCCATCCGCACCAGCGCGGTGTTCTCGGGCCGGGAATTGCGGCGGATAATATAGCGCAACCCGTTGTCGAGCTTGCCGAAATGCCAGCCGCTCTCGGGTTCGAACTCGCTGTCCTCGAGCTCCCAGTCCGCGGCATTCCAGCCGACTGGCTCGGCAAAAGCCGGAGCGGAGAGAACCCCGGCGACGGCGGTGGTGACGAAGAGCGAGAACGCGAGGCGCGTCGAGTAGCGAAGCTTCATGCCGCGATCCTGCCCGATCGCGACTGAACCCTCAATGACAAGCCGTTGCGAAAGCGGTTATTTCTTGGGCTTGCTGCCCCGCAGCCGGCCGCGATGGGCCGACAGGTCGAACACCTCGCCCGCGCCATTGTCCTCGTTCTGGAGCAGGCCGAGCCGGCGCGCGACTTCGCGGTAGGCCTCTTCCTCGCCGCCGAGATCACGGCGGAAGCGGTCCTTGTCGAGCTTCTCGCCGGTGTTGACGTCCCACAGCCGGCAGCCGTCGGGGCTGATCTCGTCGGCCAGGATGATGCGGCTGAAATCGCCGTCCCACAGCCGTCCGAACTCGAGCTTGAAATCGACAAGGCGGATATCGATCGCCGCGAACATGCCGCAGAGGAAGTCGTTGACCCGGATCGCCATCGAGGAAATGTCCTGCATCTCCTCGCCGCTGGCCCAGTTGAAACAGGCGATGTGCTCCTCGGCGATCAGCGGATCGCCCAGCGCATCGTCCTTGTAGTAATATTCGATCAGCGTGTGCGGCAGCGGCTCGCCTTCTTCCAGGCCCAGCCGCTTGCAGATCGAGCCCGCGGCGATGTTGCGCACCACCACCTCGATCGGCACGATCTCGACCTGGCGGACCAGCTGTTCGCGCATGTTGAGGCGGCGGATGAAATGCGTCGGCACCCCGATATGCGAGAGCCGCGTGAAGATGTATTCGCTGACGCGATTGTTGATCACGCCCTTGCCGTTGATCGTGCCCTTCTTCTCGGCGTTGAAGGCGGTGGCGTCATCCTTGAAATACTGGATGATCGTGCCGGGCTCGGGACCTTCGTAGAGAATCTTGGCCTTGCCTTCGTAGATCTGGCGGCGACGAGCCATGCAGCGGTTCCTTGCGACATTGGGTGCGACATTGGGTGCGACGTTGGGTGCAACGATAGGTGCGACGAAAAACAGCCGCCCCGGGACGCGGAATCGGGCGCAATCCGCAGACCGGGGGTAGGGCGGCCTGCTTACATGAGGCTTGCAGGCGACGCAATCGATGAGCCGGACCCGTAAAGGGGAGGTTTTGAGGAAGCGGGATCGGGGAAAGTGGTGCCCAGGGAGGGATTCGAACCCCCGACACTGCGATTTTCAGTCGCATGCTCTACCAACTGAGCTACCTGGGCCTGTCCGGGCGCCTCGTCGGACCAGAAAGACCCGCGAGGGGCTGTTCGGCGACCGGCGAGCGGTTGGAGCGCCGCCCTATGGCGAAGGCTCCTGCGCTTGGCAAGGACGTTTTCAGTCCTCCTCGCCGCGGATCACCTCGCTCGCGATTTCCTCGGGCGCGGCGGGCCGGCCGGGCACGGCATAGCTGTCGCCGAACCAGTGCGCGAGATCGCGGTCGCGGCAGCGCTGCGAGCAGAAGGGCGCGTGCTCCTCGATGCGGGGCTTCTTGCAGATCGGGCAGGTCTTTTTCGTTGCGGTCATAGCGGCACCGCCTGCGCGAAGCCGGTTTCGAGTTCAAGTCCCGGATCGCCGTGCAGCGACACTTCGCGCCCGCTCCGCCGCGCCAGTTCGGCCTGCCAATCGGGCCGCAGCCGCGCGAGAACGGCGGGATTCGCGGTCAGCAGCAGGCGGCCGGGTTGCTCGACGAATTCGGCGCGGCGCAGCAACAGCCGCGCGGCGGCTCCGGTGCGGTCGTGATGAAGGCGGCGCAGCAGCGACGGGCGCTCCGAGCGCGCGACCAGCTGGACGAAGCCGAAGCCGTTCATCGCGGTCCGCTCGTGGTTCCAGTGGGCAAGCGCCTGGTCGAGCGCGGCATCGACTGCCTTGCGATCGGCCTTCGCCGCCAGCGTCGGGAAATCGACTCCGAGCGAACCCGCCAGATCGAACCGCCCGATCGAGTCCGCCAGTGCGGGGACTGAGGCGAGCGCGAGCCGGCGCGGATCGTCGGGTCCGTCGACATCGATCAGCATCATCGCGCTGGTGTCGAAGAAGGCGAGTTCGCCGCCGTCGAACTCAACCGTCCCGGACAAGGCTTCGAGCCAGAGATCTTCCCACCCGCCTTCGTGGCCGTCCTCCGGAAAGCGGCGGACAGTTGCGACCGTTTCTCTGGCGAGCGTCAATTGTTCGGCAAGCGTGGGAGCGGGGCGCAGATCCTCGTCGCTGGGCGTGGCCTGCGCCAGCTTAATCCGGTCGCGCTCGCGGGCTGCGGCGCGGGTCACGCGAGCGCGGATCGCCGCCCCTTCGCTGGCCGAAGCCGGGAGCCTGTCGACGAGCGCTTCCTCGCCGCTGGCGAAGCGCAGCGTGCCGCGCTGGCTGCCCCTGGCGCGCGAGACCAGCACCGCATCCTCGACCTGGCCCGCCGTCAGCGCGCCTGGCCAGTGCAGCCGCGCCGCGACTATCCGGCCGCGCTGGAGCAGGACCGCGCGCTCCTCGGCGATGCCCTGCTCGACGTACCAGGTCATGTCTCAGCCAAGCGCAAATCCCGCCGCCTTGAGCAGCGCGCGGGTCTCGAACAGCGGCAGGCCGACGACGCCCGAATGGCTGCCCTGAAGCCAGGACACCAGCCCCTCGGCAGCGCCCTGGATCGCGTAGCCGCCGGCCTTGCCGTGCCATTCGCCACCGGCGAGATAGGAGTCGATCTCCTCGGCGGAGAGGCGCTTGAACCTGACCGCGGTCTCGCTCAGCCGCTCGCGGAGGGTACCGTCGGGCGCGCGCAGGGCGATCGCGGACAGCACCCGGTGGCGGCGCCCCGAGAGCAGTTCTAGACAGCGGCGAGCGGTGGCTTCGTCCTCGGCCTTGGGCAGGATGCGGCGACCGGCGGCGACCACGGTGTCGCCCGCCAGCACGAAGCCCTCGACGACGGTGGCGGCCTCCACCGCCAGAGCCTTCTCGCGCGCCATGCGCTGCGCATAGTCGCGCGGCAGTTCGGTCTTGTGCGGGGTTTCGTCGATATCGGCAGCGATCACCGCGTCAGGCGTCACGCCCAGCCGCGCGAGCAATTCGCGGCGGCGCGGGCTGGCGGAGGCGAGGGTGAGCCGAAGCGGGGAAGCGGGCGCGCTCATGCGGCGCGGCGCGTTATTGCGGGCCCGGACCGCCGCGACCCGGCATGAAGCGGTAGGTGATCCGCGCCTTGGTCAGATCGTAGGGGGTCAGCTCGCACAGCACTTCGTCGCCCACCAGCACGCGGATGCGGTTCTTGCGCATCTTGCCGGCGGTGTGGCCGAGCACCTCATGGCCGTTTTCGAGCTCCACCCGGAACATCGCATTGGGCAGCAATTCGACCACCCTGCCGCGCATTTCGAGGAGTTCTTCCTTGGCCATGTGATTCCTTGGTTGGTGATAGGGGGAGGGCACAATTGCCGCTCCGGGCCGCGCCCCATAGCCCCGTGCAGAACAAAAGGGAAGCCTCGCCGCTATTTAGACCAGCGACCGACCGACACCGACCGGTTACATCTTGCGACAGGCAGGGTGGTTGTGTCCGGGCCGGCGATGCCGCAATGCCTTGTCAGCGGGGGCGGCCAGTTACGGATTTTCGAAAGGTACACCCCTTGCGCTTCGCATCGACGGTTTCTCTTCTGGCGCTCGCCGGCACCTTCCCTCTGACCGCGCTTTCGGCGCAAGACGTGCCCGACACGCCCGGCACCGAGGTGGATTCGGGCGATCCGCAGGCCGATGCGCCGATGGCGGGCCCCATGGTCGGCCCCATGGTGGGCAACGAGATCGTGGTGACCGGGGCCCGCCAGCGGGGATCGCTCGATGTCGAACAGCCTCCCGTGCTCGAACTCGACGCCGAGGCAATCGCCGCGCTCGGCGCCGGCTCGATCGAAGAACTGCTCCAGGCGATCGAACCCGCCACCGGCAGCGCGCGCGGCCGCGGCGGCGGCGGGCGGCCGATCTTCCTGGTCAACGGGGTGCGGATCGGTTCCTTCCGCGAGTTCCAGTCCTACCCCCCCGAAGCGATCGAGAAGGTCGAGGTCTTCCCCGAGGAAGTGGCGCAGCGCTTCGGCTATTCGCCCGACCGGCGGGTGGTCAATTTCATCCTCAAGGATAATTTCTCCAGCCGCGAGATCGAGCTCGAATACGGCCAGCCGGGGATCGGCGGATATTCGCAAAGCGAGCAGGAATTCTCGCTGCTGACGATCAGCGACGGCGCGCGGATCAATCTCAATCTCAAGTTCGAGGACACCAGCCTGCTGACCGAGGCCGAGCGCGATCTGACGCTGGTCGCCGGATCACAAAGCGATGTCGCGACCGATCCCGATCCGCGAGAGTTCCGCAGCCTGATCGCCGACAGCGCCGGGGTCGAAGCCTCGGCGAACTACGCCAAGGCCTTCATCGACAGCGGCTCCTCGATCAGCCTCAATCTCACCGGCGCCTACAACGAACGCCGCAGCCTCTCGGGGCTCGACAGCGTGCTGCTGACCGATCCCGCGGGCAACAGCGCCTTTCGCACCTTCGGTGCCGGCGACCCGCTCGAGCGCAACGTCGCGAGCAATTCGATCGCCAGCTCGGGCAGCTACAACCGGCCGCTGGGCGATGGCTGGAACCTGACCGCCACTTTCGACGCCAGCCGCGCCCACAGCCGCACGCGGATCGACCGGCGCGCCGACACCGCCGCGCTCGAGGCGCAGGCGCTTGCCGGGACGCTTGCGATCGACGGTGCGCTGCCCGCGCTCGGCGATGCCGGCGTCGACACCGCGCGCTCCACGCTGTGGGGTGCGAGCACGCTGGCGACGATCACCGGTTCGCCGCTCTATCTCCCCGGGGGCGAGGTCGCGGCCACCTTCGATCTCGGCTATGACTGGGATCGCATCGTCAGCTCCGACACCCGCAGCGCGCAGGACAGCCGGTTGACCCGCGGCGATGTCTCGGCCGGGGTCAATCTCGTGGTCCCGCTGACCAGCCGCCGCGAGGGTTTCGCCGATGCGATCGGCTCGATCTCGCTCACCGGGCAGGCGGGGATCAACGAACTCTCCGATTTCGGCACGCTGACCGACTGGAGCCTCGGGCTCAACTGGCAGCCGTTCGACAATCTCAACCTCTCCGCCACCCGCATCTGGCGCGAGGTCGCGCCGGGGCTCAACGCGCTGGGCGATCCGCAGGTGGTAGATTTCAACGTGCCGGTGTTCGACTACGCCACCGGCGAGAGCGTGCTGGCGACGGTCGTCACCGGCGGCAATCCGGCGCTGCTGGCGGAAACCCAGGCCGACTGGAAGTTCTCCGCCAATTGGGAACTGCCCTTCATCGACAACACGCGGCTCCAGCTCGATTACGCGGTCAACCGCTCGAACGACGTGACCTCCAGTGCCCCGGGCCTGAGCCCCGCCTTCGAGGCCGCTTTCCCCGACCGCGTGACGCGCGACGGCGCGGGCCAGCTGGTCGAGCTCGACCGCCGCCCGATCACGCTGTTCGAGACCCGCAGCAAGGTGCTCTCCTTCGGGATCAACACCAGCGGCAGGATCGGCGCCGAACCCGAAGCGCCCGAAGCGCCGGCTGCGGGCTCGGCGAGCCGCGGCGGGCCGGCTGCCGGCCAAGGGGGTGGACCGGCCGGAAGCGCCGCTGTCACCATGGGCCCCGAGGGCATGGAAGCAATGCGGGCCCGCTTCTGCGCCACGCCCGAGGGCGAAACCCCCGATCTCACCGGGCTTCCCGAAGCGCTGCTCGCGCGGCTGCGCGGGCCCGACGGCACGATCCCCCCTGAACGCATTGCGCAGCTGCGCGAACGCTTTTGCAGTGCCGATGCCGAACGTCGGGCCGAGGGCGGGGGCGAGCGCATGGCAGCGATCCGCACCGCGGTCTGCGCCGATCCGCCCAATCTCGAGGGTCTGCCCGAGCCGATGCTCGCGCGGCTGCGCAACGAAGCTGGCGAGATCGATCCCGACCGGCTGGCGCAAGTGCGCGCGCAGATGTGCAGCGCCGGCGCGGCGGCGGGCGAGGGTGGCGCTTCGGCCCAGCCTGCGCGCGGCGGCGGCGGTGATGGCGGCGGCCGGCGCGGCGGACGCGGCGGCGGCATGGGCGGCATGATGGGCGGCGGCGAGAACCCCGACACCCGCCCGCGCTATTTCCTCAGCCTGACGCATAATTTCGCGCTCGAGAACGAAGTGGTGGTCGCGGACGGCGGCCCGGTGCTCGACCAGCGCGACGGCTTCGTGCTCGGCGGCGGCGGGGTGCCGGTCTACAGCGCGCGCCTTGAAGGCGGGCTGTTCTGGCAGGGCTACGGCGTCCGCGCCTCGGGGAGTTACGTCGGCCCGAGCGAATTGCGCGGCGATGGCCTGGTGGGCAGCAGCGACCTGTTCTTCGGCGATCTGGCCACTTTCGACCTGCGGCTGTTCGCCGATCTGGGCGAGGTGACCGGAGCGGAATCGGGAGTGCTCGACGGGCTGCGGGTTTCGCTCAATGTCGACAATATCTTCGACACCCGCCGCGAGGTGGTCGATGCCAATGGCATCACCCCGCTCGCCTACGACCCGCTGCGGATCGACCCGACCGGCCGCTATATCGGCATCGATATCCGCAAGTTGTTCTAAGCCTGTTCGGTTTCTTCGACCCGGTAGAGATCCCAGCTTTCGCTGGGATGACGGTTATTGTTTGGATGGACCGGTCACGCCCCTCCTCGCACGTCGTCCCAGCGAAACTAACACGTCATCCCAGCGAAAGCTGGGATCTCCATCGGGTTCGCGCTACCCCCGTGCCTCGCCAGTCGTCTCGTACGCCCCGCGCATATGCGCAACCGAGCGCGTCACCAGCTCCTCCAGCGCTTGCACATCCACATCCGCCAGCCGCTTGATATAGAGGCACGATTTGCCGGTCTTGTGCTTGCCCAGCCGCGCCATCAGCTCCCGGTGCTGCGGAAAGCCGTCCATCACATAGAGCGTGAGTGCCGCGGCGCGCGAGGCGAAGCCGGTGATGAACCACTCCCCCTCGCGCCCGCTCTCGTAGCGATAGCGGTAGGTGCCGAAGCCGACCATCCCGCCGCTCCACACCCGCGGGCTCTCGCCGCTGGCGCGCGCCATCATCGCGCAGACGGTCTGCGCATCGGCGCGGCGCTGCGGATCCGCAATTGCGTCCAGCAGCGCCGCGACGTCGTCGCCGGTCGGTCTGGTCTTGTTCTCGGTCATCGCGGGCGCCTCCCGCGAGGGTTCTAGAACCGCAGGCCGACCCCGGCAACGACCTGATCGGTGGAGGCGTCGCCGAAGGTGCCGTCGTTGAGATCCTTGTAGCTCGACCGGCGATATTCCAGCCGCGCCTCGAGCGGACCGGGCAGCTGCACCTGCACCCCGCCGCCGAAGCGCACGCCGTCGGCGTTGCCCTCAAGCTCGCCCAGCGAGCCCGCGCTGGTGAAGGCGCTGGTGTCGAGCGAGGTGTAGCCCAGCTTGCCATAGGCGGCGATTCCCGGGGTCACCGCGAAGCCGGCGCGCGCGCCGATGTAATACTGGCCGTCGGCCTCGAGCCCGTCGCGCGCGCCGCCGAAGCTGGCGGGGAACTCGGTCGAGCCGCCGCTGGCCGAATATTCGCCCTCGACCCCGACGAAAGCGCTGCCGAGGCTGAGATCGTAGCCGGCGGTGACGCCGTAAACCGCAGCATCGGCGCTGGCGCTGGCCGAGCCGTCGGCGGCCTCGACATCGATGCCCTCATAGCCGGCGAGCGCGCCGACATAGAGCCCGCCCGGCGCGGCGGCCTGCGCGAAAGCGGGGCTGGCGACGAGGCCCGAAGCGAGAATCGCGGCGGTGAGGAAGGATTTCATGGGGTGGGTCCTTTGAGTGGTCGGTGTATCGAAGCGCCCTTCGCGCATGGCGGATTGCACCCCGATGAACCGCGAGGCGACGCGGGGGAGAGCTGCGATCAGCCGCCGTTCCGCTCACGAGCCACTTGAGGCACCCGCCAATTTCGTCGCCCCGGGCTCGACCCGGGGTCCCGCTGCCTTCGTGCCCAAAGGCTCGACGCCTGCAGGCACGCGGCCGAGGACAAACCCACCCCTTCGTCATTGCGAGCCGCCGCAGGCGGCGCGGCAATCCACGAACGACAGTTTCGTCTTTCTATGTCAGTAGTGGGGACCCGCAAAGCCGCGCCATGGATTGCCGCGTCGCTGCGCTCCTCGCAATGACGAGAGGGTACTCCCAGTTCGCAGCCGGGGGACGATGCAGCGGAGTGCAATGGTCTTCGTGCGCCGTCCGAGAGCATCTGTTCCTGCTCCGGCCGCCCAACGCCGACTATCGGCTAACGACCCAGATGGGGTCATTCAAGGGACCGGGGGCGAGACAGGGCTGCTCTTGCGGCTTATCGCTCTTCTCCAGCTGCAGCTTGCAATCAGTCATCGCACCCCTGGACACAGGCATCGGGGAGAGCGCCGATGTGGAACAAAGAGCGGTGGATCACAGCGGCAATACTGCTCGGCGCTACAGCTGTGATGATGTTCCCACTCATAATGAGCTGGTCAGGCCGAAACATCCCGATGGTTCAGGAATTGGGTCTCGCACGCGGTACGTGGGCGCCGCTTCACGCTTGGATTGCGGCCCTATTGTTTGCCGGCGCCTACATCGCCTATACTTTTCGAGTGCTGCCGTTTGTGAGGGAGCAGCAGCGCGAAGTTTCGCTATTCAAGTTGATTGGCGTCGCCGCTGCCTTCGCAAGCGGGATTATGGAAGAAGTCGTTTTCCGCCGCTGGCTGATGGATACGGTGCAAAGCTACGGCATTGGCAGCGCCGGCCAGGTCCTCCTATCCGGGGGCATCTTCGGCCTGTTCCACCTAGTGTGGCATGCCTTCAGTGCAGATCGCCGCTTTTCTCTTTATGGAGCCGCCTCGACCGTGGTGGCAGGCGCGGCTCTCGCCGTGATCTATCTGCTTGGCGGTCGGAATCTTGGTCCTTGTATCGCTGCTCACGTGCTGATCAACCTGGTGGTGGAACCTTGGCTGGTCCTGGCGGCAGTCTCAGGAGCCACTTCCGCAAAGAGCGCACTCGATCGGTCACAAAATCGGGCAAAGACGAGGTGATCGATCCTTGCGGTACATCCTCTTGCTGCCGCATCGTTGGCAGTGAGCAAGCGCCGAAGCTTTCGTTCGTCGCCGAGCCCGGTCAATGTCGGCTTCCCCCCATTCCGGACATTCCCGCATGACACGCGCCGCCCTGAAAGCGGCCTATCGTATCCCGGTCCCGATGCCCGTCATCCCCCCAGCGCATTCCCCGCGGCGACGCCGCTGGCCCAGGCCCACTGGAAATTGTAGCCGCCGAGCCAGCCGGTGACGTCGACCGCCTCGCCGATCGCGTAGAGGCCGGGGTGCTTCTTTGCTTCCATCGTCTGCGAGGAGAGTTCGCCGGTCGCGATGCCGCCGCTGGTGACCTCGGCTTTGGCGAAGCCTTCGCTGCCGTTGGGGTGGAAGCTCCATTGCGCCAGCCGCGCCTCGGCTTCGCGCAGGGCCTTGTCGGGGGCGTTGCCGAATTCGTTGGCGAGGCCGATCCGCTCGGCGAGGATGTCGGCGAGGCGGTGCGGCAGCGCCTCGCGCAGCACACTGCGCAGGGTGGCGCGCGGGACGGTGCGTTTGGCGGCGAGCAGCCAGCCGGTCTCGCGCTCGGGGAGGAAATTCACGCTTACCGGGTCGCCGGGCTTCCAGTAGGAGGAGACCTGCAGGATCACCGGCCCCGACAGCCCGCGATGGGTGAACAGCGCCGCCTCGGAGAACGCCTGCCTGTTGGCGGTCGCGGTGACCGGTGCGGCGACGCCCGAGATCTCGCGGAACAGGACATCGTCGCCCCCCAACGTCAGCGGGACGAGGGCGGGGCGGGGCTCGACGAGCTTCAAGCCGAACTGGCGCGCGAGATCGTAGGCGAAGCCGGTCGCGCCCATCTTGGGGATCGACGGCCCGCCGGTGGCAATGACGAGGTTTTGCGCGCGATATTCGCCGCTCTGGGTGCGGACGGTGTATCCGTCTTGCGCCGAAACCTCGGCCACTTCCTCGCCGCAGCGCAGGGTGACATCGCCGCCGTTTTCGCGGGCGCGGTCGCATTCCGCCAGCAGCATCGCGACGATCTGCTTGGCCGAGCCGTCGCAGAACAATTGCCCCAGCGTCTTCTCGTGCCAGGCGATGCCGTGGCTCTCGACCAGATCGAGGAAATCGCGCGCGGTGTAGCGCGCCAGCGCGGATTTGGCGAAATGCGGGTTGGCGGAGAGATAATTCGCCGGGCCCGCGCCCAGATTGGTGAAATTGCAGCGCCCGCCGCCCGAGATCAGGATCTTCCTGCCCGGTTCCTCGGCGCGCTCGAGCAGCAGCACCCTGAGCCCGCGCTGCCCGGCGCGCGCGGCGCACATCAGCCCGGCGGCGCCGGCGCCGAGGATGATGGCGTCGAATTGCGTCATATGCGGCTTAGAGCGGCGCCGCGGCCAGCGGGCGCTCCTGGCGGGCGAGGAAATAGAGCAGCGTCCCCGCCACCACCAGAGCGCCGAACACCGCCCAGCTCTGCGCATCGGCGTGGGTCGCGACCCACAGCGTGCTCACCACCGTCAGCGCGCAGACCAGCGCCCGGACCGGGCGGATCCGCCCCTCGCGGTGCTCGAGCACGGGCAGCGCGAAGGCGGCGATGAGATAGGTCAGCAGCCGCGTCAGCGTTCCCGCCAGCGCCAGCACCATGAAGCCCTCCCACAGCCCGAAGGCGATGCTCGCCGCGCCGTAGAACAGGATCGAGTTGACCGGGGTGCCCAGCCTAGGCGAGACCGCCATGAACCAGCGCGGCAGCATGCCCCTTTCCGCCATGCCATAGGTCATCCGCGGCAGGCTGATCCCGCCGGCGAAATTGTTCGCCCCGATGCTGAAGGCCGCGGCGATCACGATCGCCACCGCGCCGACCGGCCCCATCGCGTCGCGCGCGGCCACCGCCAGCGGGTTGTCGGCATCCGCGCCGACCACCGGGCCGATCGCGATATAGGCCCAGATCACCAGCATGTAGAGCAGCGTCACCGCCGCCAGCATCGCGACCAGCGCCAGCGGCACGTCGCGCTTCGGGTTCTTCATCTCGCCCGCGGGGAGGACGACGTATTCGAAGCCGATGAAGGCGTAATAGGTCAGCAGCACGATACTCTCCGCCGCGGAAAATTGGGGCAGCACCAGCCCCATGCTGGGCTCGCCCGCGAACAGCCCGGCGCCGATCAGCGCGAACAGCGGCAGCAGCTTGACCGCGGTCAGCGCGCCCAAAGTCGCCACCGAGCTCTTGAGGCTGAACAGGTTCACCACCGTGATGAAGCCGATGAAGCCCGCGACCACAAGCGGGCGCAGCAGCGGCCCGTCCAGCGCGGGGAACAGCGTGGCGAGATAGGAGACCATCACATGGGTGTTGGCCGCCACGGTGACGATCGCGCTGGCGTAGCGCGCCCAGCCGGCCTGGAAGCCGACGAAGCGCCCGAACGCCGCCTCGCCATAGAGGATCGGCCCGCCGCTGTGGTCGAACCGCGCCGAGAGCCAGGCGAACACCAGCACCAGCGGCAGGAACAGCACCCCGCCCAGCAGCATCATCCACGGCGCGAAATCGCCGACCGCGAGGAACAGCGTGGCGGGCAGCGCGAAGATGCCCGCGCCGATCATCCCGTTGACCGGGAGCAGCGCGGTGCCGAACAGGCCCATGGTGCGCGGCGGTGCGGTTTGCGTGTCCATTATCTCGTCCCCTCGCAGTTCTGGGCGGCCCTGAGCAGCGGGCGCGCCTATGCCGTGGGCCGCGCCGCGCCAGCAAAGCAGAAACCGGACGCGCGCGACAAGCAGAAGTTTCACTCGCCCTCGCCGTGCACAATGCGCGCCCCCGATGCGCGCCAGAGGTTCACATTCGCGCCGGACAATCTTAACTGCATCCCATGGCTCGCACCCCCGCCGGAACCCCGCACGATCCCCGTGGCAAGGAACGCTTCAACGAGGAGCGCGCCACCTCGACCGTGGCGGGCGCGCAGCCCGATCTGGCGGCGGGCGTCGAGGCGATCCGCGAGACGGTGCGGACCCTCAAGCCCAAGCCCGGGGTCTACCGGATGCTCGATGCCCGCGGCGAGGTGCTCTATGTCGGCAAGGCGCGCAGCCTCAAGGCGCGGGTGGCGAACTACACGCAGGTCAAGAACCTCACCAACCGGCTCCAGCGGATGGTCGGCCAGACCCGGGGCATGGAGATCGTCACCACCAATTCCGAGGCCGAGGCGCTGCTGCTCGAGGCGCAGTTCATCAAGCGCTTCCGCCCGCCCTTCAACGTGCTGCTGCGCGACGACAAGAGCTTCCCCTTCATCCTGCTGCGCGCCGATCACGCCTTCCCGCGGATCCAGAAACACCGCGGCGCGCGCCGGGCCAAGGGCAATTACTACGGCCCCTTCGCCAGCGCCGGCTCCGTCAACAAGACGATCAACGCGCTGCAGAAACTGTTCCTGCTGCGCAGCTGCTCCGACAGCTTCTTCGCCAATCGCGACCGGCCCTGCCTGCTCTACCAGATCAAGCGCTGCTCGGCGCCGTGTACCGGGCGGATCGATGAGGCGGGCTATGCCGAGCTGGTGGGCGAGGCCAAGGATTTCCTCGGGGGCAAATCGAGCGCGGTGCAGGGCAAGATCGAGCAGCAGATGGCCAAGGCCGCCGAGGCGCTCGATTTCGAGACCGCGGCGATCCTGCGCGACCGCTTGCGCGCCGCGACCTTCATCCAGGGCAGCCAGGCGGTCAACGCCGCCGGGGTGGGCGATGCCGATGTCTTCGCGCTCGCCGCGAAAGGCGGGCAGATTGGGGTCCAGGCCTTCTTCATCCGCGGCGGGCAGAACTGGGGGCACAAGGCCTTCTTCCCCAAAAACACCGGCGAGATCGACAAGGACGACGTCCTCGCCGACGTGCTGCTGCAATTCTACGAGGAGGTCCCCCCGCCGCGCACCATCCTCACCGACCGCGCCTTGCCCGAGCAGGAGCTGATCGCCGAGGCGCTGGCGGCCGAGGCGGGCCACCCGGTGGCGATCTCGATCCCGCAGCGCGGCGACCGCCGGCGGTTGATGGAACAGGCCAGCCGCAACGCCACCGAAGCGCTCGAGCGGCGGCTGGCCGAGACCGGCACCAAGGCGACGCTCAACCGCGCGCTGGCCGAATTCCTAGAACTGGAGGAGCTTCCGCAGCGCATCGAGCTCTACGACAACAGCCATATCCAGGGCACCAAGGCGGTGGGCGCGATGGTGGTCGCCACCCCCGAGGGCTTCGACAAGGGCCAGTACCGCAAGTTCAACATCAAGACCGCCGCGGGGAACGACGATTTCGCGATGATGCGCGAGGTGATGCAGCGGCGGTTCCGCAAGCTGGCGGAGGATGAATCCTCCCCATCACCAGATGGGGAGGGGGACCATCCGCAGGATGGTGGAGGGGTAACCTCGCCGCCCGCCGGCAATACCCCTCCACCGCCTGCGGCGGTCCCCCTCCCCGGCACAGCCGGGGAGGATAGCGGGGTGGGCCCAAAGCCCGCGCGCCCGCCTTCACGGGGTCACGAGGCCATCTGGCCCGATCTCGTCCTGATCGACGGCGGCAAGGGCCAGATGAGCGCGGTGCGCGACACGCTGGCCGAGATGGGGATCGACGACGTCCCGCTGGTCGCCATCGCCAAGGGCCCCGACCACGGCCGCGAGGGGCGCGAGGTGTTCCACTTCCCCGACGGGCGCGAGAAGACGCTGCCGGTCAATTCGCCGCTGTTGTTCCACCTCCAGCGGCTGCGCGACGAGGTCCACCGCTACGCCATCGGCGCCCACCGCGCCAAACGCAGCCGCGCCATCACCGCCAGCCCGCTCGACGAGATCCCCGGCATCGGCCCCTCGCGCAAACGCGCGCTGCTGCTGCATTTCGGCACCGCCGGCAAGGTCCGCGCCGCCGCCCTCGCCGACCTCACCCGCGTCCCCGGCATCAGCGCCGCCGTGGCGCGGCAGGTCTACGATTTCTACCACGCGGGCGGGTGAGGGGCCAAAGCCCCCTCTCCTTCAGGGGAGGGGGCTTGGGGGTGGGGGCAGCAGGCAGACCGCCGTCCCGGCCAAACCCCACCCCCGGCCCCTCCCCTGAAGGAGAGGGGAGAAGAGAAGACCGCCAACACCCCCCCGTCACCCCGGACTTGATCTCACTCGTCAGCCCGGACCTGATCTCACCCCGTCACCTCCGCCTTTATCTTACCTCGTCACCCCGGACTTGATCCGGGGTCCATCTCGCCCCCCGAACCGACGCCCGAAATCCAGGGACGCCTGAAACCCAACCGTCGCCCCGGACTTGATCCGGGGCCCCGCTCCCTCGCACGCCAGCAGCTCCCGCCTCCATCGAGCGCAGTCGAAACACGCCGCCCGCCGCAGCCGGTCAGTCGTCCCAGCCTGACCTATCGAGCGCTGCCATCGCTCCGGTGATCGCATTGGTCTCCACGCTCACCCGCACCACCTTGGCGAGCAGTTCGATCATGCTCTCCTTGTAGTCCGCGAAGCGGTAGGTGTTGAACTTCGCAGCGATGGTCGGGTCGCGCGGCTTCTTTTCCTTGTGCTGGTCGAGCACCCAGTCGATCGCGCTGCGATTGCCGAGGCGAAGTCCCACGCGCCCGCCGGAATGCCGGTGATCTGCGTGTCCTCGTCCACCACCACGGCTCCGGTCTCGGCCCCTTCGGCGAGCACGGATTTGAGCTTGGGCTTGGGGTGCGACCCCTCGGCGCGCTTGGGGTTGGGGGTATCGACCCGCTCCAGCGAATACGGGTCGACCTCCTCGTAATCGATATGCAGCTCGAGCAGCGCCTCGCCCCACGCCGCCCATCGCGCGAAATCGGGATAGAAGGGGATGCGCGGAAACTCGCGCTTGAGGTTCAACGCGTATTTATCGCGATAGATCGGGTCGTGAAGCACGGCGTAGCAATAGGCGAAAATCGCGTCCTTGGTGACGGCGGGCGCGCCATTGTCGTTGCAGGGCCAGGCGGCAGGACCGGGTTCGATGGAGAGGTATTCGACCGTCCCGTCAGGCAACGTAACGCTTTGCCCCACCCCGCCATTGCCGAGCCGGTCCGCATGGCGCGCGGCGGCGACCTCGTCCTTGTAATGCCCCTTGAACTTGTTGAGCGCCCAGTCGGTGATGTTGTCGATGCGTTCGCCGGATTTTGCGTAGCGGTAGCGGGGAAGGCACTGATTTGCGTCAAGCGACAAGACTGTAAGGGAGGGAAGGTTCGAAGCGGCGAACGTCGCAAAATCGAGGCGGCCTCCTGCCGTAAAGCCAATGACGGAGTTCTCAAGTTCAACACCTGAAATCGCAGCTGAAGAACCTAATTCGTCTACAAAGAGCTCGGAATGATACAAGAATCTAGGAGAGAAAGGTCGGTACAGCGAAGTGCGAATGCGCTGTCGCGAAAATGGCTCTGCTAGCCCCTGCTTAAGGCGGCGCTTCAGGTTGCGAGATAATTTTATTGGTGGGTTTTCAACTTCGTCGAAGGTCGAAACGGCATGATATTCTGACGCAAGGAACTCAACCTTTGATTCGAGTGTCTCTCGGTTCCGATCATAAACCCACTCATCTCTGTTCGTGCTTATCCCCAAAGAGAAAAGTTTAAAGATCGCGCGATCTTTGCTGTGGCCGCTGGCCGATTTCGTAGATTTTGCCGCAATCGGTAAAAATTCGAACCACTCATCCTCATTCCCGGCGTTCAGCCAGTTGTGAATTTTGTTTGGTTTAAGAGCTTCAGATGAGGCGCTGGGCAGGGATAGCCTACCAAGCCAACTGAGCTTTTCTTCGGCTAATGCCGTTTCGGGGAGCCGGACGTATCTGATTGACGACGGTTGCTTGGTCCGGGTCCGAACTAGGAATGCAATCGCAACACCAGTTTGGATTCCGAAGACGTTATGCGTCGTTCCAGATAACTTTGGGTTGGCGCGGACATCGCCGCCGAGATCAATGACCCAAATATCATCAAAGCTATCTGCCACAACTTTGCGAAAGCCATCAAAGGTTCGGCTCTCAATAAAGCTGCGATTAGTGACGAAAGCGATAATTCCTTCGTCGCCCAGCCGGTCGCTCGCCCACCGATAGAAGCGCGAATACATGTCGTAGAGCTTGGTCTTCTGCGCCGTGCTCTCCTTGATGTAGGTCCGCTTGATCCGGTCGTCGATATGCGGATATTCGCGGTTCTTGTTGTTGTCGTTCTCGTTCTGCTGGTTCGCGTTGTAGGGCGGATTCCCGATGATCACGCTGATCTTGCGCCGGTTCTGCCGCTTTACCCGCTCGATGTTCTCGTCGCTCAGCGCGCCGAGCATGTCGAACTGGTGGCCCGAATGGATGCCCAGCCCGTCCACATTGTCCAGCGTATCGACGAGGCACAGCCCCTCGAACTCCGCAAACTGGCCGGTGATCGCCTGATAGGTCGCCTCGATGTTCAGATTGGCAACGTAATAGGGCAGGATCGCCACCTCGTTGGCGTGCAGCTCTTCCTTGTATTTCTGGCGCAGCTTGTCCGGCTGGCCGCGAAAATATTCGAGCAGCTCGACGATATAGGTGCCGGTGCCAGTCGCCGGATCGAGGATTTCGACCCCAGAATCGACGAGGTTCTTGCCGAAGTGCTTTTCGCACAGCCAGTCCGCGCTGCGGATCATGAAACGCACGATCTCGCCCGGCGTATAGACCACGCCCAAGCGGTCGGCAGCTTTGGGATTATAGACCTTGTAGAAATTCTCGTAGAGCGATTTGAGGAAGTTCTGCTTTTCCGAATGGCTCTGGATCAGGTGCGCGGTTTCCTCGATCCCGGTGTAATAGGGCCGCAGCGCCTGTAGCAACGAACGTTTCTCACCATAGCCGAACAGCTTACGCTCCAGTTCGTAGAGCTGCTTCGCGACATTGTTTTCGCGCATGTAGTCGCGCATGTCGAACACGCGGTTGAAGATGTCTTCGGTCAGGACATGCTGGATCAGCATCTCGGTGACATCGGCGCGCTCCAGCGCGGGGTTGATCGTCTCCTTGACCTGCTTGAGGAACGCGACCTCCGCCGCCGAATATTCGGCGCTGGCCTCGCGCTTCTCGCGGATACGCTCCCGCAGCGCCTCGAGGATGGCGGGCAGGTCTTCTGCGAATTTCCTGATCGCCTTGCGGAAGTCGCGGATCGCTTCCTGCTCGTAGGCGAAGAACCGGGTCATCAGCGCATAGAGCGCCTCGGTGTCGGCCATGTCGGCCTCTGCGACACGGGCGCGGTCCTGGATCAGCACCGCGCGCTTGGTGTCCTCGTAGATGATGTTGGTGCGCGGGTAGCCCTTGGCTTCCTTCGCCGCGATTTCCGCGTCGAGATCGTCCTTGCTGTCCTTGGCTTCCCAATAGCCGAACGGCACGCGGATGTCGTAGACCAGCGCTCCGTCGACATAGATATTGCCGCCCGAGCCGGTCATCTTGTGCTCGGAGAGATAGGTCAGATCGTTGGACCGCCCCCAGCTCTTGAGCAGGCCCTGAAATGCGTCGCGCACCGAACCCTCGTTGAGGCTGCCCCCGACCTTGACGATGCGGTCGAGTTCGCTGCGGTATTCGTTGATCAACTGACGGCTCAAGCGATCGTCCCCCTTGGCGCCCCTCCTAGCGCGCCGCAAGGGCGGGGCAAACTGCGCATTTTCCTACACGCCGCCGGCCTGCTAGCTTCGAGTCGGCTCTTTGCATCGTCCAGTCCCGCACCCCTCCCGCAGCGCTTGCGTCACAGGCGCCCCGCGAATCGTCCTTACGCCGCCCCCCGGATGAGTTTCATCAACCAACGCAGAGCGCCCGATTGCGCGTCAAAGCGTAACCTTGCACCCCGCAACCCGCGCATTTCCGCCATCGCGGCGTGTAAGATGTGTCCGATGTGCCCGAAGTATCAGGCGGTCCGCTGGTGCCGCCGCCGTACCACGCCTTCCTGCGCGACGCTGGCGACCAGCCGGCCCTCGCGGTCGAAGATCCGCCCGCGGTTGAAGCCGCGGCCCGCGCCGCTCCACGGGCTGTCGGTGGCGTAGAGCAGCCATTCGTCGGCGCGCGCCGGGCGGTGGAACCAGATCGCGTGATCGAGGCTGGCGCCGTTCAGCTCGCCGCGCGCCCAGCTCAGCCCGTGCGGCAGCGCCGCGGTGCCGAGCAGCGTGTAGTCGCTGGCATAGGCGATCACCGCGCGGTGGAGCGCCGGGTCGTCGCTAAGCGCGGGCAGCGGCGCGACGGTGCGAAACCAGCTGTGCGCCTGCGGCGCGCGCGGTTCGGAGTTCATCCAGTGGAGGCTGTCGCTGGTGCGCATCTCGATCGGCCGGGGGCGCAGCATCAGCGCGCGCTGGAGATCGGAGACGTGGTCGAGCTGGGCGACGAACTGGCGGCGCAGCTCGGTGTCCGGCGTCAGCTCCTCGGGCGGGGTGACCTGCGGCATGGTGTAGTCGTCGTGGCTCAGCCCGTCCTCCGCCTGCTGGAAACTGGCGGTGAGATTGAGGATCGGGCGGCCCTGCTGGCGCGCGACCACGCGGCGGTTGGCGAAGCTGCGGCCGTCGAAATCGCGCGCGGTTTCGTAGGCGATGTCCACGCCTTCCTCGCCGCCGCGGAGGAAATAGGCGTGGAGCGAATGCGCCGCCATGCCCTCGGGCGCGGTGGCCTGCGCCGCCTGCAACGCCTGCGCGATAACCTGGCCGCCGAAGACCCGCCCGACCCCGCCGGGCTGCGGCTGGCCGACGAAGCTGTCGTCGCCCTCGCGGGTCACGGTGAGGAGATCGACGAGACCCGCAACGAGTTCGGCAGGGGTGGAATTGTCTGGCATCGGTTCGGTCATGACAGGCGCTTTGCGGACCGCCCGCCGCAGCGTCAATCCACCGCGCCGAGTTTCCGCAGCACCCGGTAGGCGTTGGCCTTGGTGCGGTTGGTGCGCGGCCAGCGCCCCGGAGCGGCGGGGCTGAGCCCGGCGGCGCGCAGCACGCGGTTGAGCCCGCGCGCATCGGCCTCGGCGAAGCTCCAGTCGCTGCGCCAGGTGATCGAGAGCGAGATCGAGCTGTCGGGCCCGTTGCGGACGAAATGCGGCGCCATCACCGGCACGAACACGGCCTCGCCCGGACCGATTGCGAATTCTTGGCCAGCGGCGGCGAAATTATCCTGCCAGCGCAGTTCGCGCGCGCCGCCCGAATGGTAGGTTTCGTGGACCTCGTCGGGCGCGAAGCGGGCGTCTCCGGCCGGAAACTGGGTCATCACCTTGGAGCCCTTCACCTGCAGCAGGATGTTGTGCTCGGGGTCGAAATGATAGGGGGTGACGGCATCGGGCGAGGAGATGAAGACGAAGCCCTGAGGGCGCAGCATGGCACCGGTGCGGGCCTCGATCTCGGCGCGCAATTCGCCCAGTAGGCCCAGCAGCAACGCTTCGTAGGCCGGGTCCTGCTCGATGTTCTTGAGCACCGCCCAGCTGTTGGCCGAAGCGATGCGGCGGATGGTGTCTTCGATCGAGAGCCCGGTCGCGCCGGGCTTGCCGTCCACTCCGATCGGCAGATCGCCGCGGTTGTATTCGATCGAGGCCTCGGGGAGCCGCCCCGCCAGCGCGGCGAGGCTGCCCAGTTCGAGCAAAGGGTGCGAGCCCAGCGCATGCGCGAGAACATGCGGCTGTTCGGGATAGAGCTGCCCGAAGCGCTCGCGGGTCGCCTGGTCGAAGATGGGCGCCCCGTTGGCTTGCGGAGGATCTGCGCGAACCTGTGAACCGATCGCTGCGGCGGTGCGGGTGCTATCCATCATGGTCCCTTCCCAAGGGTTCGGCGCTGCGCTCGAGCTGGCTCATCAGCCGGAAGGCGGTGCGTTTGAGCGGTCCGCCGAGTGCGATGTTGACGGCCAGAATGGTGCGCTTCTCGCGCCAGATCCGCTCGATCATCGGATGGTCCGCCGCTGCGCAGCTATCGCACCAGGCGATATCGGCGCGGTCGAGCAGCGCGAGGTTTTCCTGCTGGAGCAGCATTCCGGGCGAGAATTTGGCATAGCGTTCGTCGAAGGCGGTCTTGAAGGAGAAGCTTCCGGGCGCGGCGATAAAGGTCGCGAGCATCGCGATCGGCGCGCCGTCGAGCGTGAGCGCCAGCCGCTCGAGTCGGCCTGCCGCCGCGCCGCCCTGCAATGCGCTGCGAAAATAGGCAGCGACCGGCGCATGGCTGGCGAGCGAGGATCCTTCCGCGCCCTTCCAGCCGGCGTTTTCGAGCGCCAGAAAATCGTCGATCCAGCGATCGAGCTCCTCGTCGCCTGCAAGCCGCTCGACTGCCAGTTCGCCCATTTCGCCGAGACGCTTTGCCTGACGGCGCAATTCCTTGCGTTTCTTGGCGCTCATCGCGGCTTCGAGGTAGGCGCTCGAGCCGAGCGGGGAGGAGAGCAGCGCGCGCTCCTCGCTCCCGACCACCGTGGCCGTGCGGCGGGTCTGGGCGACAACGCGCAGCAGCGCCTGCGTCACCGGACTGTCCTCGGGAAGGGCCGGCAGGTGGAGAAAGAATTCGAAGCCGGCGCGGTGGTCGATCGCAGCGAGCGCGGCGCGCCAGAACGCGTCCTCGGCGCCGCGCCGCACCAGCGGAATCCCGCAAAAGGCGTTGTCATGCAACCAGCCGGTCAAATGCCGGAACGGGCGATTGTAGTAGTTTGCGGAGCGGGCGACGGGCAGGAGCCCCGCAAGCGCGCCATTTTCGCGATAGGCGAGCAAGGCCACATTGCCGCCCGGCGCGAGCTGCGCGAGTGCGGGTCGCAGGTTCCATTCCTCGTAGAATGGGTTGGGGGCTGCGGCCGCGGCGGTCAGCGACTGCCACTCTGCGACGAAGCCGGGGGTAAGCGAGGCGAGGTCGTCGAGCCAGGCGACACCGGCGTCCGCCACGCTCGCGGCGCGGCGATCCAGGGCGGTAACCGCTCCGTGCTCGTCCGATGCCATGCTGGCCACGCCTCAGCCCCCTCAAAGATGCGACGATGGGTGTCGCAGGCGATGCCCTAGCAAAGCTGCGCTTAAGAAGCCCTAAAGCCGCGCAAAAAGCGAACCCCGCCCGGATCGCTCCGGACGGGGTTCTGGTTTGCAACGAGAGGCTTGGTCAGACCGTGCCGCCGGCCAGCGCCGCAAGCAGCAGCAGCGCGACGATGTTGGTGATCTTGATCATCGGGTTCACCGCCGGGCCGGCGGTGTCCTTGTAGGGATCGCCCACCGTATCGCCGGTCACCGCGGCCTTGTGGGCTTCGCTGCCCTTGCCGCCGTGATTGCCGTCCTCGATGTACTTCTTCGCATTGTCCCAGGCCCCGCCGCCCGCGGTCATCGACAGCGCCACGAACAACCCGCTGACGATCACGCCGAGGAGCAGGGCGCCGAGCGCGGCAAAGCCGTTCTCCTGACCTGCGATCGCGGTGATGACGAAATAGACCACGATCGGAGCCAGCACCGGCAGGAGCGAGGGCACGATCATCTCCTTGATCGCGGCCTTGGTGACCAGATCGACCGTCCGGGCATAGTCGGGCTTGGAGGTGCCCTGCATGATGCCCGGGTTCTCGCGGAACTGGTCGCGGACATCCTTGACCACATCGCCCGCCGCGCGGCCGACCGCGGTCATTCCCATCGCCCCGAACAGATAGGGCAGCAAAGCACCGAGCAGCAGCCCGACGATGACATAGGGGTTCTCGAGGCTGAAATCGACATCGGCCAGCGGGAAGAACTCGGCGAGGTCGGCGGTGTAGGCCGCGAACAGCACCAGCGCGGCGAGGCCGGCCGATCCGATCGCATAGCCCTTGGTCACCGCCTTGGTGGTGTTGCCCACCGCATCGAGCGCATCGGTCTTCTCGCGCACGCTGTCGTCGAGCCCCGCCATTTCGGCGATCCCACCGGCGTTGTCGGTGACCGGGCCATAGGCGTCGAGCGCCACGACCATGCCCGCGAGCGCCAGCATCGAGGTGGCGGCATAGGCGATGCCCATCAGCCCCGCGAACTGGTAGGCGCCGATGATCCCGGCGACGATCGCCAGCGTCGGCAGCGCGGTCGATTCAAGGCTGATCGCCAGACCCTGGATCACGTTGGTGCCGTGGCCGGTCTCCGAGGCCTTGGCGATCGAGCGCACCGGGCGGAAATTGGTCCCGGTATAATATTCGGTGATCCAGATGATCACCCCGGTGAGCAGCAGCCCGATCATCGCCGACCCGAACAGGTCCCAGCCGGTGAAGGGGATGAGCGACGAAGTGCCCTCCTCGGCGAGCGGGGCGCCGGCATCGACCGCGGCGAGATTGGCGCCGCCCATCAAGGTGTTCAAATCGCCCAGCGCGAATTGCATCGCCAGCCAGATCGCCGGGATCGACAGCACCGCGGTGACGAGGAAGCCCTTGTACATGGCTCCCATGATGTTCGTGCCGCCTCCCAGACGGACGAAATAGGTCCCGATGATGCTGGTGACGATGCATACCCCGCCGATCAGCAGCGGCAGCGCCATCATCGGCAGCAGCATATCGCCCAGGCCGCTCAGCAGCAGCGCGGTGAGCACCATGGTGGCGCCGACGGTGACGACATAGGTCTCGAACAGATCGGCGGCCATGCCGGCGCAATCGCCGACATTGTCGCCGACATTGTCGGCGATCACGGCGGGGTTGCGCGGATCGTCCTCGGGAATGCCCGCCTCGACCTTGCCGACCAGATCGGCGCCGACATCGGCGGCCTTGGTGAAGATCCCTCCGCCGAGCCGCGCGAAAATCGAGATCAGCGAGGCGCCGAAGGCGAGACCGACGAGCCCGTCGATCACCTCGCGGCTGTTGGCGGCATGACCGGCGATTTCAACGAGGTAATAGAAGAACACCGCGATCGCGAGCAGCGCGAGCCCGGCGACCAGCATGCCGGTGATGGCGCCGGAGCGGAAGGCGAGGGTGAGCCCCTGCTGCAGACCGCTCTGCGCGGCGGCGGCGGTGCGGACGTTAGCGCGCACCGAGATGTTCATCCCGATGAAGCCCGCGACGCCCGAAAGGATCGCGCCGATGACGAAGCCGACCACCGGAATGATCCCGAGGAACACGCCCACCAGCACGGTGACAACGACGCCGACGATGGCGATGGTGGTGTACTGGCGCTTGAGGTAGGCCTGCGCGCCTTCCTGGATGGCGCCGGCGATTTCCTGCATCCGCTCATTGCCCGCGCCCGCGCGCAGCACCTGACGGCTGGTGACGAAGCCATAGATAATGGCCAGCAGTCCCAACCCGATCGCTATAAGAACTAGGTTCACTGAATTTTCCCTCCCCGCTTTTTGTTTATGCGCTCCCTCGCGAGTGTGTGGGCGCATGATGGGAAGGTATATAGCGGCTCGTGTGCCTGACAAGCCCGAAGCCCAAAGAGCCGCTGCCGCTCAGCCGTGGGTGTATCCGAGCCTGTCATCGGAGGACAGAAGGCGGCCATCGAGCCGCAGCGGGCCGTGTTCCAGCGCTACGACGCTGCCGATCCGGCTGGCCGCGACGGGCAGGGTGCTACCTGCGGGAGCGGTGAACAACAGCTGGTAGTCGTCGCCCCAGCGCAGGCATTCGTCGCGGCGCGCCATGTCGGCTACCGGGATGCTCGCGCTGTCGAGATCGAGTGTGACGGCGCTCGCGGTCCCCAGCCGCCAAGCGTCGAGCAGCAGGCCGTCGGAGACGTCCATCATGGCAGTAACCAGTGGGGCCAGCGCGCGGCCCTCGGCGAGCAGCGGGAGGGGGCGAAGATAGGCGGCAGTGTCCGCCTCGCCGACGCTGGCGAGCGCGTCGTGGCCGAGCATCGCCGCGCCTAGCGTGCCGGTGACGAACACCCCGTCGCCGAGCTGCGCGCCTCTGCGCGAGGGGACGGGCACATGCGTCGCGCGGCCGAGCGCGGTGACGCCCCAACTGCGCTGGGCGCCGCCCTTGACCGTGTCCCCGCCCAGCAGAGGGACATCGTAGGCGTCGAGCACTGCACGCAGGCCCTCGAGAAATCGCGCGTCGCCCTCGCCGAGCATGTGACCGAGCAGAATCCCCACCGGCTCCGCGCCCTTGGCGGCGAGGTCGGAAAGGTTCACCGCGACCAGCTTCCAGGCGATATCGGCGGGGTCGGAGCCGGGCAGCACATGCACGCCCTCGACCAGCACGTCATGCGTCAGCACCAACGTCTCGCCGCCGAAGGTTAGCACCGCAGCATCGTCCGCCAGCCCGCGCGCCGCCGGATCGGCGGCCAGCGCGCGCAGGGCGGCGATGAAATCGGTTTCGGTCAGCGGCGGACGTCCTTCGCCACGGCGTCGAGGATGCCGTTGACGAATTTCGCCTCGCGGTCGTCGAAGAACGCCTTGGCGACATCGACATATTCGCTGATCGCGCTGCCGGTGGGGACATCGGGGCGGGCGATCAGCTCGTAGGCGCCGCAGCGCAGCACCTGGAGCATGGTCTTGTCGAGCCGCGCCAGCGTCCAGCCCGACGCCAGCTTGGCGACCAGCGCCTCGTCGATCTCGGCGCGACGGGCATCGACCCCGGCGACCAGATCGTCGAAGAAACCGACCTCGGCATCGGCGTATTCCTCACCCTCGATCTCGTGGCCGAGGCGATGCATGTGAAACTCGTGGAGCAGCCGCGCGAGCGGGGTCTTCTCCATCTGCATCTGGTAGAGCGCCTGGACGGCGGCGAGACGCGCGGCCGAGCGGGCCTGACTGCGTGCGGGGCGGGCGGGCTTGTTCATTTCAATCTCAATTCGATGGAGCGGGCGTGCGCGGGCAGGCCCTCGGCCTCGGCCAGCGCGACCGCGGCAGGGCCGATTGCGGCCAAGGCGCCGGGGCCGGCGTCGATGAAACTGGTGCGTTTCATGAAGTCGAGCACCGACAGCCCGCTGGCGAAACGCGCGCGGCGCCCGGTGGGGAGGACATGGTTGGGCCCGGCGATGTAGTCGCCGACCGCCTCGGGCGTGGTGCGACCGAAGAACACGCTGCCGGCGTGCCGCAGACCGTCGAACAGCGCCTGCGGATCGGCGACCGCGAGTTCGACATGTTCGGCCGCCAGCCTGTCGGCGAGCGGCAGGGCCTGCTCGATGGTATCGACCACGATGATGACGCCATGCGCTTCCCAGCTCGCACGCGCCACCTTGGCGGTGGGCAGGTTCATCAGCTGGAGATCGACCGCATCCTCGACCATCCGCGCGAAACCGAGATCGTCGGTGATCAGGATCGACTGGCTGGTGGGGTCATGTTCGGCCTGGCTGAGCAGGTCGGCGGCGATCCATTCGGGGTCGTTGTCGGCATCGGCGATGACGAGGATCTCGCTTGGTCCCGCGACCATGTCGATCCCGACCACGCCGTAGAGCTGGCGCTTGGCCTCGGCGACCCAGGCGTTGCCCGGGCCGGTGACGACATCGACCTTGGCGATCCGTTTGGTGCCATAGGCGAGCGCGGCCACCGCCTGCGCCCCGCCGACGCGCCAGATCTCGTCGATCCCGGCGATATGCGCGGCGGCCAGCACCAGCGCATTGGTCTCGCCCTTGGGGGTCGGCGTGGCGACTGCGAGCCGCTTCACCCCGGCCACCTTGGCGGGGATCGCGTTCATCAGCAGCGAGGAGGGGTAGGAGGCGCGCCCGCCCGGAACATAGAGCCCCGCGGCATCGACCGGCAGCCAGCGCGCGCCCAGCCGCATGCCGATGGAGTCGGTGCGGTCGCTGTCTGCGGGCAATTGCTGTTCGTGATAGGCACGGATGCGGTCGGCGGCGAGCTGGAGCGCGTTGCGCAGCGTGGGGTCGAGCGAGTCGTAGGCGGCGCGGATATCCTTCGCCGGGATCCGCCAGTCGGCGTCCTCGGTGAGGCGGTGTCCGTCGAAGCGCATGGTGTATTGGACCAGCGCGTCGTCGCCGCGCTCGCGGACCTCGTTGAGGATGTTGGCGACGTCGCGGCCGACATCGGCATCGCTGTCGCGGCGGTTGCGGACGATCCTGGCGAAGGCCTGCTCGAAATCCGCGGCATTGGCGTCGAGGAACTTCATCACGCGGCCTTCCGGGCGGAAGCATCGGCGCGGAAGGCCTCGACCAATGCGCCGACGCGCGGATCGGTCTTGAGCGCGGCGCGGTTGACGATCAGCCGGGCGGAAATGTCCATGATCCGGCTGGTCTCGACCAGACCGTTCTGCTTGAGCGTGCGCCCGGTGGAGACAAGATCGACGATCCGCCCGGCGAGGCCGAGCACCGGGGCGATCTCCATCGCACCGTTGAGCTTGACGCATTCGGCCTGGATCCCCTGACGCTCGAAATGGCGCCGGGTGATGTTGGGATATTTGGTCGCGACCCGCAGATGGCTGGCGCTGCAGATGGTCTGCGCGCCTTGCTCGGGTTCGGCGACCGCGAGGTGGCAATGGCCGATGTCGAGATCGACCGGCGCGTAGAGATCGGCGTAGTCGAATTCCTCGATCACGTCCGAGCCGACGATCCCCGCCTGCGCCGCGCCATGCGCGACGAAGGTGGCGACATCGAAGGCGCGCACCCGGATCAGCCGCATGTCCTCGCGCGTCGTCCCGAAGGTGAGCGAGCGGTTGGCCTTGTCGTGGAAAGCGTCCTCGGGCACCACGCCGGCACGCGCCATCACGGGCAGCGCCTCCTCGAGGATGCGGCCCTTGGGAATGGCAAAGGTTAGACTGTCGGTCATTGCGGTGCGGCAGATAGGGTCACGGACGAAAAAGGGCAACGCATATGGCCGACGACGGCGTGATGGATCTGGCTTCGATCCCCGAAGCGATCGAATGGCAGGCGCAGCACGCCGAAAAGGCGGGCGCTCCGGGCACGGCGCAGGTCATACGCGGGCTGATGGCACTGCAAAACAGCCACGCCGCCACCGCGCGCCGCATCTTCGCCTGGCAGGGGCTGAGCCTGCGAGACGCCATGCCGCTGCGGATCGCTGGCGGGATCCACAATTTGCTGCTGACGGGCGAGGAGCCGCGGCTGGCGGATGTCTACGCCGGCCGCGTTGCCTCGCAGGACGATGTCGATACGCTCATTCGCGAGATCGTCGAAGCGCATGACGCGCAGCTGATGCCCTGGCTCGACGGACCGCCGCAGACCAATGAAGCCGGGCGGTCCGCCAGCTTCGCCGCGGCACTGCTGTGGCTGGCGGACGGCCGCACGACCGCGCAGTTCGAATGGCTCGAGATCGGGGCGAGTGCGGGCATCAACACCATGATGGGCCGCTATCGCTACGATCTCGGCGGAGTGAAGACGGGACCGAACAGCAGCCGGATGCAGATCGCACCCGAATGGCGCGGCTCGCCTCCGCCCGCGAGCGCCATCGGCTTCGTCGATGCGCGCGGCAGCGACATTGCGCCGGTAGACCTCACCGACGAGCGGCAGGCGCTGCGCCTCAAGAGCTATGTCTGGCCCGAAGCGACCGGCAGGATGGCGCGCATCGATGCAGCGATCGCGCTGGCGCAGCGTATGCCTCCTGAAATCGAACGAATGGATGCGGGCGATTGGGTGATCAAGGAAGTGGCGCGAAAGCAGGAAGCTGGCGTGACGCGGGTGATCGCGCATTCGATCATGTGGCAGTATCTGCCCGAGTTCACGCAGGAGCGGATCGAGACGGCGATGGAGGAGGCCGGAGCCGCCGCCACCGCCGAAAGCCCGTTGGCGCACATCGCGCTGGAGACCAATCGCGAGACCTTCCAGCACGAACTCAAGGTGCGCTACTGGCCCGGCGGCGAGGTGCCGCAGCATCTCGCCAATGCGCATCCGCATGGCGCCTGGTTGGAGTGGCTGGGCGGTTAGACCTTCCGGCCCAGAAATTCCTCCATCGCCGCATTGACCGCATCGGGTGCTTCCCAGGGGACGAAATGGCCGCAATCGGGCACTTCGACGAGCGTCAGATCCTTCACCACCTCGCCCAGCCCCTCAAGGTTTTCCGGCGGCAGCGCGAGATCGTCGAGCGCCCAAATCACCAGCGTGGGGATCGTCAGCGGCGGTAGCGGCGGCGGGGTCCAGCCTTCGGGCAATTCGTAGGGCGCATCGGGCGCGGGGATGTCGATCGGGCTGGCGCGGTACCAGTTGAGCATGGCGAAGGCCGCGTCGCGATCCTGCCAGTCCTCGAGCAATTGCGCGCGCTCGGCGGGCTCCATCTTGTCGGGCGCATCCCAGCGGATTTCCTGCAGCAGGATGCCGCCAAGACCGTGTTCGCGCACCAGAGCGTCGTTCGCCGGATCGCGGAAACCGCGCATATACTGGCTCGCCTCGCGCTGGACCGGATTGGTGTAGAGCAGCCGCTGGAAGATTGCCGGGTGCGGGGCATTCGCCACCACCGCGCGGGTCACGCGGCCATTCATCTGGCCCATCAGCGCCACCCCCCAGGCGATCGCACCGCCCCAGTCGTGCCCGATCACGGTAAAGCGCTCGACCCCCAGCGCATCGGCGAGCAGGAAGATGTCGCCGACGAGTTTGTCGGGGGTGTAATCCTCCACCGCGGGCGGTTTGGACGAGCCGCGATAGCCGCGCTGGTCGGGCGCGATGCAGCGGAAGTCTTCCGAGAAATGCGCGATCTGGTGGCGCCAGGTGCGGTGGCTCTCGGGAAAGCCGTGCAGTAACATCAGCGCCGGCGCATCGCGCGGGCCTTCGTCCACCACATCGAGTTCGATCCCGTTGGCGAGCGTGACGCGGGTCTGTTCCATCACTGATCCTCTACCTGCATCTTGGCCATATAGCCCTTGGCGACCATCTGCGAAATCTGGTCGAACAACTGGTCGGGGGTGCGGCGCAGTTCGGCCATGGCTTCCTCCATCCCTTGCGCGACGATGATCTCGCGCTGCTTGAGCTCGACCGCATCGACGATCGTCTTCGCGGCATCGCCGGGCGCGATGCCCTCGTCGATGGCCTTGTCGCTGCGGCCGCGCCGGCTGCCGTCGCCGGTCAGCGCATTGCGGCTGACGTCGGTGGCGACCGAGCCGGGGCACACGACATGGACGTCGATCCCGCTCAGCGACAATTCGGCGCGCAGCGCGTCGGCGTAGCCGATCAGCCCGAACTTGGCGGCGCAGTAGGCGGTCCGCAGCGGCACGCCGACCTTGCCCGCCACCGAGGAGATGAAGACGAGCTTGCCGCTGCTGCGCTGTGTCATGTGCGGCAACAGTGCCTGCGTCGCGGCGATCTGCGCGGTGAGATCGATGGCGATGATGTCGCGATAGACCTGCATCGCGGTGTCGACCGCCGGGCTGCGCTGCGAGATACCGGCGTTGGCGACGAAGATATCGACGCCGGCCCCTTGCGTTGCGCGCGCGGTTGCCTCGCGCATCGCGTCCTCGTCGCGGACATCGAAGGGGAGCACCAGCGTCTCGGTCTCAAGCGAGGCGGCGACTTCGTTCAGCCGCGCCTCGTCGCGTCCGGACAGGATCACCCGCGCGCCGCGGCTCGCCCATTCGCGCGCCAGCGCCGCGCCGATGCCCGAGGAAGCGCCGGTGATCCAGACGGTCTTGCCCTTGAAGCTCATGATCATCTCCTGATAATTGTATTGCAGTCGCGTTGCCGATCGTTGTCGGACGCTTACGGGTAGGTGACGGTCTTGGGCGCGCCTGGGGGGAGCGGAATATGCTCCTCGGAATCTCCCGGAACCTCGGGAAACCGCCCTTCGCGCCAGTCCTGCTTGGCCTGTTCGATCCGCTCGCGGCTCGAACTGACGAAGTTCCACCAGACGTGGCGCTCGGTGGCAAAGGCTTCGCCCCCGAGCAGGATCACCCGTCCGCCCCGGTCCGATCTCAGCGTCATGCTGCGTCCGGGCTCGAGCACGGTGAGCGTGTAGAGATCGAGCGCGGTATCATCGATGCTCGCCGCGCCGCCGACCAGCATCAGCGCGCGCTCGTCGGCGCTCGGCTCAATCGGGGTAGAGCCTCGGGATTCCAGCACGATCTCGGCATAGATCGTCTGAGCATAGGTGGTCACCGGGGCGCGTTCGCCCCACAATTCACCCATCACGACAGTCGCTTTTGCGCCCTTGTCGGCGATCACCGGCAGGTTCACCACCGCCTCGAACGCCGGGTCGATCTCCTCGCGGCCATCGGGCAGCGCCAGCCAGGTCTGCATTCCGTAGAGCCGGGGACCGGTCTCGCGGTGCTCCTGCGGCGAGCGTTCCGAATGCACGATGCCGCTCCCGGCGGTCATCAGATTCACCTGCCCGGGGCGGATGGTCGAATAGCTGCCGAGGCTGTCGCGATGGTCGATCGCGCCCTCGAACAGCCATGTCACGGTGGCGAGATTGATATGCGGATGCGGGCGCACGTCCATCCCGGCGCCGATATCGAGCTGCGCGGGGCCGAACTGATCGACGAAGATGAAGGGGCCGATCATGCTGCGTTCGCGCGCGGGCAGGGCGCGGCGGACCTGGAACTGGCCGAGATCGTGGGTGGTCGGCACGATGGTCTGGGTGATCATTGGGCGTCCAGTTCGGGATAGTGGCGAAAGATGCCGTCCTCGTTGAAGGGGATGCGGCGCTCCGATTGCAGATAGGCGACGATGCCCGGCAGCTCGGCGACCGCATCGCGGCAGGCGCATATGCGCGGGTAGTCGGACTCGATCTGCGCCATCCGCCGCGGAAAGGCGTAGCGCAGCCCCTCGACCAGCTGGAACAGCGAGGTGTCGACATGGCAGAAGCCATCGGCGCGGAAGAAGGGGCCGGGATTCACGCCGAGGGCGGTTTCGAAATGGTCGAAATATTTCGGGATCCGCTCCTCGCGGAAACCCTTCGCTGCGGTGGCGGCGGCTTCCTTCTGATCCTCGTAATACAATCCGCCGCCCAGCGGATGGTGCGTATCATGCGCCTCGGCGACGATGTCGGTGATCGTCAGCTGGAGCTGGATCAGATGGAGGTCGGTCTGCGGGTCGCCGCTTCCCAGATCGTGGCGGTCGGTCAGCCAGGCGAGGATATGCGCCACCTGCGCGATGGCGATTTCTCCCTCGCCGTCTTTGGCGACGAGATAGGGCGGGGCATAGGGTGCGAAATTGCCGCTCTGCTCGCGCGCTTCCATATCCTCCACCAGCGCCTGCGCATCGGCCTGCCGCGCCCGGTCGCGATAGGGAATATCCGCGGCTTCCATGAAAAGCCGGACGAACTCGCCGCGGCCCTGGATGCCGGGCCAGTACCACAGATCGTAGCTCATGGCGTCGGCGCCGATGCCTGGATCGCCAGCGCGTGGACCCGCTCGCCGGGAATGTCGCCCAGCGCGCGATTGACCATCCGCTGGCGCTCGAGCCGGCTCTTCTCGGCGAAGGCGGGGGCCTCGATCACCACGGTGAAATGCGATTCGCCGCTGCCGTTGTCGCCCGAGTGGCCGCTGTGCTTGGCGCTGTCGTTGACCACCTCGAGCCGCGTCGGGGTGAAGGCTTCGGTGAGCAGGCGTTCCATTTCCTGCTGAACGGTTCCGGCCATGCGATTTTCTCCTTCCAGGGGTTTTCTAACGCGTCGGGCTTCCCCATCCTAATGCGAATGCGCACGACAAGGTTTCATGGCCGCTATGAAGCGGAAGGAAGAAGGTGTGAACATCCGGCCTGCAACGAAGCAGGCGAATTCCGTGCACCGGGCGGCGGGGGCCACGGCTTCGACGGGCCGGGCAATTGGCGCTGGATGTGCCTCGATCATGTTCGCGAGTTCAACGCGGGCTACGACTGGTTCGAGGGCATGAGCGTGGATGAAATCCTCGATGCACAGGGGGTTGCGTCCGGGTGGCGGACCGAAAGTTCGACCTTCCGACCGACTGTCGGGGTGGACGGGATGCCGCGCTGGGCCGATTTCGACGATCCGCTCGATGCAATCTCGGCGCGCGCCGGCGGGATCCGCAGCCGCGCCCGGCGCGAGGCCGAGATGGCGATGGATGGCCGCTTCAGCCGCGAGGAGGCGCAGGCGCTGGAGGAAATGGGTCTGGGTCTCGATGCCGACCGGACGCGCCTGCGACGGCGCTATTCCGAACTCGTGCGGCGCTACCACCCCGACCGCAACGGCGGCGACCGCAAGTTCGAGGCGAGGCTGGGCCGGGTGGTGGAAGCCTATCAATTGTTGCGCAAGAGTTCGGCGATGGGCTGACGAATGTCATCCGAGTAGCCATTCCCTAAAGCTCGATTTCACTTGAGGTTTCAATTCGCGATGCGCTGCCGGATCTAGGGGCTTCAGTTCTGACGGAACGCCCAGCGCAGCGTCTTGCCCATCCCCCAGGTCGCCGCGCGCGCGGGCAGAGCGATCAGTCCGGACCGGTCGAGCCCGAGCATCGAGCGGGCGAAGGGCGGCAGCAACGCCACGGCCTCGGAGCCGAGAATGCTCTGCACGGCAGGCGGCGCGCCCTCGGGTCGCTGGTTGAGAACCAGTTCGGCGATCTCGCGCGCCTGCGGTGAGGCCGCCAGATCGTGGCGCAATTCGCGGAAGATCGCTTCCGCCTCGCTCTGGTCGAGCGGAACCGGATCGGCGCCCAGCGCCTTGGCGATCACCGCGAACTGGCGGTAATATTCGTCCTTGGCGTGGTTGGGCATGTCGGGCCGAACGTAGCGGACATAGGCAGCCAGAAAACTGCTCGCCTCGGCCACATGGACCCAGGCCAGCGTCCGCGCATCGCGCGCCGAATAGGGGGTGCCGTCGGGCAGCGTGCCGTCGACCTGCGCGTGGATGCGGTTGACCCGCTCGATCGCGCTCATCGCCTCGTCGCGGTGGCCGAAGGTGGTGGTCGCGATGAAGCGCGCGGTGCGGCGCAGCCGCCCGTGCATGTCGCTGCGGAAGTTGGAATGGTCGAGCACGCCCTGCAGCGCATGCGGGTGGAGCATCTGCAGCAGCAGGCTGCGAATGCCGCCCACCATCATGCTCACCACATCGGCATGGACCAAGCGGATCGGCGAATCGCGCTCGAACAGCGCCTCGTCGCTGGGCGGGACCGATTGCTCGCCCCCCTCGACGTCGTGGAACACCGCGCGGACGCGGCCGACAAGGCGCTGGCGGAGTTTCTCGGATAGGTCGGCTTGCGGCATCGTCAGCCAATATAGGGTTGGCGCAGCGCGGATAAATGCCTAACCCGCAACGCGATGAACGACATGACCGAAAAGAGCTTCGACGCCTCCGCCAAGACCGTGCTGGCCGCGCCCGACACCGAGGTCGATGTGCGCGAGGTCTTCGGCATCGATATCGACTGGAAGGTGCCGGCCTTCTCGAAGCCCGACGAGCGCACCCCGGATCTCGACGAAGCCTATGTCTTCGATGCCGACACTACGCTGGCGATCCTCGCCGGCTTCGCGCACGATCGCCGCGTCATGGTGCAGGGCTATCACGGCACCGGCAAATCGACTCATATCGAACAGGTCGCGGCGCGTCTCAACTGGCCGTGCATCCGCATCAATCTCGACGCGCACATCAGCCGGATCGACCTGATCGGGCGCGACGCCATCGTGCTGCGCGACGGCTTGCAGGTCACCGAATTTCGCGAAGGTCTGCTGCCCTGGGCGCTCCAGCACCCGGTGGCGCTGGTGTTCGACGAATACGACGCCGGGCGCCCCGATGTGATGTTCGTCATCCAGCGCGTGCTCGAACAGCAGGGCAAGCTGACGCTGCTCGACCAGAACCGCGTGATCCGCCCCGATCCCAACTTTCGCCTCTTCGCCACCGCCAATACGGTCGGGCTGGGCGACACCAGCGGGCTCTATCACGGCACGCAGGCGATCAACCAGGGCCAGATGGACCGCTGGAACATCGTCATCGGGCTCAACTATCTGCCCGCCGAGACCGAGCAGGCGATCGTCGCGGCCAAGAACCCCGATGCCGACCCCAAGCTGCTTGCCGACATGGTCAAGGTCGCCGATCTGACCCGGCAGGGCTTCATCAACGGCGATATCTCAACCGTGATGAGCCCGCGCACGGTGATCACCTGGGCGCAGAACAACGCGATCTTCAAGAACGTCGGCTTCTCCTTCCGGCTCTCCTTCCTCAACAAATGCGACGAGGAAGAGCGGATGCTGGTCGCCGAATACTACCAGCGCGTCTTCGGCGAGGATCTGCCCGAGAGCGTGGTCGGCAAAAACTGACTCCGGCGGGTCTGGCCCCTCCTGTGTTGTTCTGTTAACACAGTAACCGCATGGGCCTGTTCGATCCTTTCCGCCGCAAGCCACCCGAGCCCGAACCGGCGCCGCATCGCGGCTATTACTCGCTGCACGACGGGCTGGGCGAGGATCCCGCTTACGATGAATGGGATGCACGGCTCGACGAGGTCGATCGCCGGCTTTCCGGCGAGCTCGATTCGGGCGGCACCTATCGCCTGCAACGCGAACCGCGCGGCGCCGAACGCTGGTGGCAGCGCGCTTACTGGCGCGACCGGCGCAAGCGCTGGTGGTCAGGGCGGATCATCGCCGCCGCGCTGGCGCTGTTCGTGCTGCTGGTCGCCTGGCTGGCGATCACCGCACCGCTCAACAAGTCGCTCCAGCCGATCGCCCCGCCTATGGTCACGCTGCTGGCCGCCGACGGCACGCCGATCGCGCGCAATGGCGCGGTCACCGACGAGCCGGTGGTCGTCTCCGAGCTACCACCGCATGTGGTCGAGGCCTTCATGGCGATCGAGGACCGGCGCTTCTACGACCATTGGGGCGTCGATCCGCGGGGCGTGGCGCGGGCGGTGTTCATGGGGGTGGGCGGCGGCTCGACCATTACACAGCAGCTCGCGAAATTCACCTTCCTGACCCCCGAACAGACGCTGACGCGCAAGGCGCGCGAGATGCTGATCGCCTTCTGGCTCGAGAGCTGGCTGACCAAGGACGAGATCCTCGCGCGTTATTTGTCGAACGCCTATTTCGGCGACAACGTCTACGGCCTGCGCGCCGCGAGCATGCACTTCTTTTACCGCCGGCCCGAGAACCTCACCGTAAGCCAGGCGGCGATGTTGGCGGGGCTGGTCCAGGCGCCGTCGCGGCTCAACCCGGTCAAGCATTACGAGCGCGCGGAGCGACGCCGGCAGATGGTGGTCGATGCGATGGTCGCGGCGGGGTATCTAAGCGAGGCGGAGGCGCGCAACCTGCGCCCGCCCGCGCTCGATGTCCGGCTCAAGAGCGATCTGCCCACCGGAACCTATTTCGCCGATTGGGCGCTTCCCGAGGCGCGCGAGCGGACCAGCGGCGGCTATGCCCGCCAGACGCTCACCACCACGCTCGACAGCCGGTTGCAGTCGATCGCCCGGGTGGTCACCGGACGCCCGGAGTTGGGCGGGGCGCAGGTCGCGCTGGTCGCTATGCGTCCCAATGGCGAGGTGGTGGCGATGATCGGCGGGACCGATTACGGCAAATCCACCTTCAACCGCGCGACCCAGGCCAAGCGCCAGCCCGGATCGACCTTCAAGCTGTTCGTCTATCTCGCCGCCCTGCGCGCCGGCTGGGACCCCGACGACCGCATCGCCAACACCGCGATCGAGGAGGGCAGCTATCGCCCGAAAAATTCCCGCGAGCGCTATTCGGAGAGCCTGACGCTGCGCGAAGCCTTCGCCCAGTCGAGCAATGTCGCTGCGGTGCGGCTGTTCGGCGAGGTCGGCTCCGAGGCGGTGATCGAGACCGCGCGCGATCTGGGCGTAACCTCCGCCCTGGCCGAGGGCGATCCCAGTCTTGCGCTCGGCACCTCGACCATGAGCCTGCTCGAGCTGACCTCCGCCTATGCCGGGGTCGCGGCCAACCGCTATCCGGTCGATCCCCACGCCTTTGCGCGCGCAGAGCCGAACTGGTGGGAGCGGCTGTGGGATGGCAGCGACACGCTCTCTGGGCGCGTCCTCACCGACATGGAGGACATGCTGCGCCACGCGATCAACCAGGGCACCGGCCGCGCGGCGATGCTGCCCGGACCCAATTTCGGCAAGACCGGCACCACGCAGGACAATCGCGACGCGCTGTTCGTCGGCTACGCGAACGATCTGGTTGTCGGGGTGTGGATCGGGAACGACGACAATTCGCCGCTCGACGGGATCAGCGGCGGGGGGCTGCCCGCGCAGATCTGGAAAGATTTCATGCGCCAGGCCGGCGGTGCGGCCGCGCCGCAAGCCAATCCGACCCAGCGCGCCGATCCGGGCGGACCGGTTGAGCCGCAGGATGTGCCCGAGCTCGAGGACATCCCGTTCGAGGACGGATCGCGGCTGCGGTTCGAGGATGGCGAGATGATCTATTCGACCGATGTCGAAGGCGTCGATCTCGACCTGCGAGTCGGGGAGGACGGCATGCGCGTCGATTCGCAGCGGTTCGAGGAAGTCCGCCGCCGCGCCGAGGAAGCGACCCGCGAACGGATCGAGCGCGAGGAGGAGCGAATGCGCGAACGATACGAGATCGAGCGGCAGCGGCTCGAAGAGCAGGACCGCTAGCTAGGGTGCGAAGAGAACTGCGCTGGGACCGCCAAAAAAGCGCGCTCGGGCGCAAAACAACACGCGTCATCCCAGCGAAGGCTGGGATCTGCTTCAGGTGGAGGACCAGGTGGCGAGCGATCCCAGCTTTCGCTGGGATGACGGGGGAAGGTGATCGGGTGCCGCCTTGATGGCGGCTAAGCTGCGCCTTCCGCGTCCACCATCAGGATGTTCATCACTGCGCTGGCGATCGGCTTGGCCTCGTCGTCCTGCCAGGCCTCGACACTGATATTGGCGGTCCGGCGCCCCAGCTTGACGATCCGCGCCCGGGCAAAGCTGGGACGCGTTTTGCCGCTGCGCAGGAACTGGACGGTGATGTTGATCGGCTTCATCTGCGCCACGCGCCCTGAACGCGCCAGTTCCGCGCGCAGCGCGCCGTAACCCGCCGTCTCGAGCAATCCGCTGATCGCGCCGCCGTGAAGCGCGCCGGGCCGACCCTGCACCGAGTCGGAGAATTCGACCCGCAGCACGGGCGTATCGTCTTCCCAGCGGTCGAGCACGATACCCAGCGAGCGGGCGTAGGGCGTGACGATCTCGATATCGCGCGGATCAGCCATTGGGCAACTCCACGTGACGTGCATCGATCGACATGAAGACCGCCTGCATATGCGCCACCGGGTCTTCGGCGTCGCCGTCATGCGCGATGCCGCGCACGAAGGCGGCCGAGCGGGTCAGGCGATAGCATTGCGCGCGCCCGAACACGCTCGAACAGCCGCGGGCGGGACGGGTGTAGTCGACCCGCAGATCGAGCGTGGCGATGGCGCGGAAGTGGCCCATCCGGGTCCAGATCGCCAGCCCGCTGGCCATGTCCATCAGGCTGATGATGGGACCCGAGGCGAGCACCTCGCGGCCGTCCTCGCCCAGCAGGTCTTGACGCCAGGGGAGTTCGAGCTCGACCCAGTCCTCGCCGTGATCGCGATAGGCGAGCCCCAGCCAGCCATTGTGCGACCGCGCGGTCAGGAACGGGGCCGCCTGCGCGGGATCGAAACGGGGGTGCTCATCGGCCATCGCCGCTCGCCCTGCCGCGCGGGGCGGGCGAATACAATGGCTAAAGCCTAATTGGTCAGCGTATCGATCGCGCCCTGGAGGATGATCGCGGCGGCGTGGCTGTCGATCCGCTCGGCGCGCTTGGCGCGGCTCATGTCCTGCCCGATCATCGCCGCCTCGGCGCTGGCGGTGGACCAGCGTTCGTCCCACAGCAGCACGGGCAGCGCGAGCGCGGCGGCAAGGTTGCGCGCATAGGCGCGGCTCGCCTGCGCGCGCGGGCCTTCGCGTCCGTCCATATTGCGCGGCAGGCCGATCACCAGCCCCCTGACCGCGCGCTGCTGGACCAGTTCGCGCAGCTTGCCGCAATCGGCGGTGAACTTGCCGCGCGGCAGGGTTTTACCCGCGGTCGCGAAGCGCCAGCCGGCATCGCATGTCGCGAGGCCGATGGTGCGGGTGCCGAGGTCGAGACCGAGCAGCACCCCGCCATCGGGCAGTTGCTCGTCGAACGCGGCCGCGCTGTCGGTTACGAGGCCGCTTGCGTCCATGCCCGCACGCGCTCCAGAACGTCCTGCTGCACATTCGCCCAGAACAGCGGAATGTCGTAGACGTGGTAATTGTTGCCCGGCAGCACGCCTTCGCCAAGCTCGGGGGGATCGCCGATCAGCAGCAGGCCCGAGGCATCGCAGCGCGCCGGGACCGCGCCTGCAACCAGTTCGCCGCGGCTCAGGCTCGGGTCGGGGACGAGCGTGCCGAGATTCTCGCTCGCAGGTGCCTCACCATTGGTCCCGCCGGTGATCGGATTGACGCACAGGATCGGTCCGTCGCCGCGCGGCTCGCCGTTGAAACCCGGGGTGACGCTGTAGCGGCGCATCAGGAAATCCGGGTCGTTGTCGTCGGCAAAGCTCGACCAGCCCAGGATGCAGCCCGCCTGGCCCGAGGCGGCGCAGGCCGGGAAGGGGAGCGCGGGCAGATCGTGCTCGACCGAGATCGGCCAGCCCGGGGCGTAGACCGCGGCGATCCGGCCTTCCAGCTCGGTCCCGGCGACCTCTTCCATCAGTAGCCGCAGGATATGCAGCGCGCCCTGGCTGTGCCCGGCCAGGACGATCGGCTTGGCGGGATCGACGCTCTCGACGAAATAGCGGAACGCCTCGCGGACATCGCGGTAGGCGGCGTCGATCGCCAGTTTCGCGGCGGGCCGGTCGGTCAGGAAAGCGCCCACCGCCGCCTGACGGTATTTGGGCGCCCAGATCTCGTCGGCGGCGTTGAAGGGGCTTGCGAGCCCGCGCAGGAAGGTCCGCGCGCGCTGGTTGGTGGAGGTGTCGGTGAGGCTGGCGTTCCAGTCGCCGCCCGCCTGGATATAGCTGGTCGGGGGCACGAAGAAGACCGCGAATTCGGGTGTCTCGGTGGCATCGACCGGATCGGCGCGGCGGCTGCTGTCCGCCTCGAGCGTCGGCAGCGCTTCGCCCAGCGTGCGTTCGGCGGCGGGTGCTTCGGGGGACGGCTCGCGCGTGGCCGGATCCTCGGGGGTCTCGGCGATGGCGGGCTGATAGCGCGCCGGATCGTCGGTCCCGATGCCGGGGCGCGAATACCACATTCCGGGGTCTTCATAGGCGTTTGCGGCAAGCGCTTCCTGCTCGACGAACTCGCCGCGCGGGACGAAGGCGATCTCGGTTGCCTCGCGCGACCAGATCGAGAGCGCGACCCCCCCCAGGATCACGACGACAATGACGAATGCGATGAAATAGAGAAATTTACGCGCCATCCGGTGCTGCCTCTCGAGCGTGATCTTCGGCCTGACCGTTCCCGTTCGCGGTTTCGGCGCGGCGTTCCAGCGCGACCTTGATCATCGCCAGCAGGGGGTCCGCCAGGAACAGCCCGAGGATGCCGAACAGGATACCCATCACCAGCTGCGCCGCCAGGACCAGCGCCGGAGCCAGATCGACCGTCTTGCGAGCGATCATCGGGACGACGACATAGCCGTCGAAATTCTGGACGAACAGATAGACGAAGATCGTGTAGAGCCCCATGTCGAGCCCGCCGGAGAAGCCGACCAGCACCATCAGCACGCCCGAAATGATCGCGCCGAGATTGGGCACGAAGGCCAGCAGCCCGGTCAGGATCGCCAGCAGCGCTGCCATCGGAACCGCGCCAACCCCGATCAGCGGTCCGACAAATGCTAGCATGACATAGGTGAACACGCCTTCGATCAGCATGCCCAGCAGCCGTCCGGCCATCAGCCGGCGCAGGGTCTGTGCCATCCGCGTGGCGGTCAGGTAAAACGATGCGCGCTGGTCGCGCGGCAAGGTCCAGGCGACGCCGCGCTCGTAAAGCTGCGGCTCGAGCGCCACATAGACGCCGATGATTACGATCAGCACCACGGTCGTAAGGCCGCCCAGCAGGCCGCCGAGCGCGCGAGTGAGCGTCCCGATCCCGCTGGTGATGCTGCCCGTATAGTTCTGAAGCTGGGCCTGGCTGATCTCGAACCCCTGCGCCTGGGCCCATCCGACCAGGTCGGCGATCTGCCGTTCGATGATCGCGGGAAACATCGCGGCTTCGCTCGAGACCGTCGAACCGATGAAATAGCCGAGCCAGATCAGGAAAGCGACAGTCAGGATCAGCACGATCGCGACCCGCAGGTAGCGCGGTATCGGCAGAACCCGCCCGAGCAGGCGAGCGCCTCCATCGATCATTGCAGCGAAGACGAGGGCGCCGAAAACCACCAACAGGGATTGGGAGATGTAAACCGCGAGGATCATTCCCCCGACGACCAGGGTCCACGCAAAGGCGCGGCGGATCTCGAATTGCAGCCGCGGATCGGCAACGCGCGAGGGGCTGTCTCCCAGATCCTCACGCGCCAGTTGCGCGGGAGAGGCGAAGCGGCTCTCGTCTTCGCCCTGTCCGGTTGCGGTAGGGCCGCTCATGAAACTACTCGGCCCGTTCGGCGAGCGGCGGGCGCAGCGTCGACCAGGCGCGGTCGCCGCGCAGCGAACTGAACCAGCTCACCGGATTGAGGCTCGTGGTGCCGTCGAGAGAGAAGGTGATGAATTCCGCCCGCCCGCCGATGTTCTCGAGCGGCACCGGGCCGCCCAGACCCTGCGCGAAGATCTCGGCGCGGCTGTCGGCGGAATGGTCGCGGTTGTCGCCCATCACGAAGACATGGCCCTCCGGCACGGTGATCTCGGCGTAATTGTCGAGATACTGCTCCTGGTGATCGATGATCAGATAGCTTGCACCATTGGGCAGCGTCTCGCGCCGCACCGGGATCTCATAGACCGATTCACCATCCGCCTCGCGCATCAGATAGGGCGCGAAATCGCCCAGGCAGGGATCGCCATTGCACAGATGCTGGTCGTAATCGGCCGGAATGCGCAGCGCCGGCTCGACTTCCTGCGGCACCGCTTCGCCATTGAGAATGATCCGTCCGTCGCGCACCGCGATGCGGTCGCCGGGCAGCGCGACCACGCGCTTGATGTAGTCCTCGTCGCGGGTCGGATGCACCGGAATGACGACATCGCCATATTCGGGCGTGTCGCCAAAGATACGCCAGTCGCCGCGCGGGGCGAGATGGAAGCTGGTCGACGACCAGTTCCAGCCATAGGGATATTTGCTCACCACCAGCCGGTCGCCCACGAACAGATTGGGCAGCATCGAGGTGCTGGGAATATAGAAGGGCTTGGCGACGAAGCTGTGGAAGGCGAACACGGCCAGCAGCATCAGCGCGAGCCCGCGCAGTTCGGCGAACCAGTTGACCTTGTCAGCGGATGGCTTGGTGAGGGCGATGGTGTCGGAACTCATTTGCGCAGGGCCTCGATGACAACCAGGGCCTGCGCCCATGGATGATCGTCGGTGAGGGTGAGATGAATATGCGCCTCATGGCCGGGCGGCACCATTTCCGCAAGCCGCTTCGCAGCTCCGCCGGCAAGCGCCAACGTGGGCGCGCCCGAGGGAGCGTTGACCACGCCGATATCCTTCATGAACACCCCGCGCCTGAACCCCGTGCCGATCGCCTTGGAGAAGGCCTCCTTGGCGGCGAATCGCTTGGCATAGGTGCCCGCGATCGTGAAGGGGCGGCGGCGGGCCTTGGCGCGCTCGGTCTCGGTGAAGACGCGGTTCTCGAATCGCTCGCCGAAGCGGTCGAGAGAGGACTGGATTCGCTCGATATTGCACAGGTCGGAACCCAGACCGATGATCACCGCGCCCGCCTCATCTTGCGTTGTCCATCAACTCGCGCATCTGCCGCACTGCCTGTTCCAGCCCGACGAACACCGCCTCGCCGATGAGGTAGTGGCCGATGTTGAGCTCGGCGATCTGCGGGATAGCGGCGATCGGCTGGACGTTGTCGTAGGTCAGTCCGTGGCCGGCGTGCGGCTCGATCCCGTTCTTTACGGCCAGCGCGGCCATCTCGGCGATCCGGCGCAATTCGCGCGTCCGGTCCTCGCCGGTGGCATGGGCGTATTCCCCCGTGTGGAATTCGACCACGGGTACATTTAGTCGCAGCGCCGCCTCGAGCTGGCGCTCCTCCGCCTCGATGAACAGGCTGACGCGGATGCCGTGGTCGAGCAGCCGGGCGACGATCGGCGCGAGGCGGTTGTCCTGCCCTGCGGCATCGAGCCCGCCCTCGGTGGTGCGCTCCTCGCGCTTTTCGGGCACGATGCAGGCGGCGTGCGGCATATGCGCCAGCGCGATGGCGAGCATTTCCTCGGTCGCAGCCATTTCCAGATTGAGCGGCAGGCCGGTGGCGTCCTGGATCCGCCGCAGGTCGCCGTCGCGGATATGGCGCCGGTCTTCGCGCAAATGCGCGGTGATCCCGTCGCCGCCGACCGCGGCGACGATCTGCGCCGCGCGCACCGGGTCGGGGTGGTCGCCGCCGCGCGCATTGCGGATGGTCGCGACGTGGTCGATGTTGACGCCCAGCCGCAGCGGGAGCGATCGGGGCAGCTCGGGGCGCAGCAGCTCGGGGCGGAGGATCTCGCTCAAGCCTTGCGGCTTCCGGGCTTGGTGATCGGGATCGCCGCCAATTCCTCGGGCAGCTCGTCCTCGGCATAGGTCGGGAAATTGATATCGAGCAGCGCGAAGAAGGGGACCCCCAGATCGGCCTCGCCGTCCGAGCGATCGACCAGCGCGACCTCGGCGATCACCTCGCCGCCTTCGCGTGCCACCGCCGCGATCGCCTCGCGGCTCGACAGGCCGGTGGTTACCACATCCTCGACCATCAGGACCTTCTGTCCCGGCTCGATCCTGAAGCCCCGGCGCAAGTGGAACTCGCCATCGGGCCGTTCGAGAAAGACCGCGTCCTTTTCCAGGCAGCGCCCGACTTCATGGCCGATGATCAGGCCCCCCATCGCCGGGCTAATCACCAGATCGATCTGCGAGCGAATCTCGCGAGGCAGCTTCTGGCACAGCCCACGGGCGAGCCGCGCGGCGCGATCGGGGTTCATCAGCACTCTTGCGCACTGCAGATAATGCCCCGAATGGCGGCCCGATGAGAGCAGGAAATGGCCCTCGAGCAGGGCTTCGCTGCTGCGGAAATCGGCGAGGATGTGTTCGTCGTTCATATCCCGCGAGCACAAAGCGATTTGGCGGCGATTGCGCAAGAGGCAAACGAGCTTGCGCATTTTTTGCCCCCTTCTGCTTGAGGCGCGGGGAAAGCCTGCCTATAGGCGCACACAACTCGGCCTATCGGGCGACCTGTGTCGTACCCCGGGCCGGTATCCGTGGCGGTGATCCGCCCGTGCCAGTGAAACGGGACAATATGTCGAGCATTCAATCTCTTGCCGCCCATCGCGGGGCTTTCCGGATCTTCGCAGCGCTGTTTGCTGCGCTCGTGCTGGCCTTCGGGTTTCAGGCTGCCTACGCGCAATCGACGCTCGAAAGCGGCGATCTCGTCGCCCCCGTTCCGGCAGTGACGCCGCCCGCGGCGCTGGAACAGATCGATCCCGCCGTCGCTGCCGACGTCGCCGATCCCGATGCGGTCGTGGCTGGCGCCGACAGCTATTCGCCGATGGCACCGGTCGAAGGCAAGGGGATGCCGAGCGACGGCCTGCTGGATATCCAGGACCAGTTTTCCGAGGATGGGCGGTTTGCCTACGATCTGCATATCGGTCTGGTCTGGATGATGACGCTGATCAGCGTTTTCGTGCTCGCGCTGCTGCTCTATGTGGTGGTGCGTTTCAACCGCAAGGCCAATCCGGTCCCCTCGAAGACGACGCACAATACGCTCATCGAAGTGGTGTGGACCGTGGTGCCGGTGCTGATCCTGGTGGCGATCGCGATTCCGTCGATCGGGCTGCTCGCCCGGCAGTACGAAGTGCCCGGCGAAGACGCGATCACCATCAAGGCGACCGGCTATCAGTGGTATTGGGGCTACACCTATCCCGACAATGGCGAGTTCGAGATCATCTCGAACATGCTCGACGAGGAAGAGGCCCTGGCGCGCGGCGAGCCCGGGCAGCTGGCGGTCGACAATCGTCTGGTCGTTCCCGCCGGCGTCCCGATCCGCCTGCAGGTCACCGCTGCCGACGTGATCCACAGCTTCGCTGTTCCGTCGCTGTGGTTCAAACTCGATGCCGTTCCGGGCCGCCTCAACGAGCGCCTGCTCGAGATCGAAGAGCCTGGCGTCTATTACGGCCAGTGTTCGGAGCTGTGCGGCGCGCGTCATGCCTATATGCCGATCGCGGTCGAGGCGCTGCCGATGAACGAGTGGCGCGCCTGGGTTCGCGCGCAGGGCGGCACCTTCCCCGAGGACGAAGCGGCTGCTGCCGAGGCCGAAGCCTCGCTGCCGCCCTTGCAGGGGCCCGAAAGCGCGGTACCGGGCGCGCCCGGGGCCGGCGCTGCGCCCACCGAAGACACGTCGCCGACCACGTAAACCGAATTCCAGCGAACGAAGAGACCACGCATCATGGCCACCACAGCCGACGCATTCCAGGCCCATGCCGACGATCACGCGCATGACCATGCCGATCACAAGCCGGGCTTCTTCGCCCGCTGGTTCATGTCGACCAACCACAAGGACATCGGCACCCTCTATCTGATCTTCGCGATCATCGCGGGGATCGTGGGCGGTGCGATTTCCGGCATCATGCGGATGGAGCTGGCCGAGCCGGGTATCCAGTACCTGACCTGGTGGGCCGAGCTCATGGCCGGCACCGGCGATATCGACACGGCGCTGCACATGTGGAACGTGTTCATCACCGCGCACGGTCTGATCATGGTGTTCTTCATGGTCATGCCCGCGATGATCGGCGGGTTCGGCAACTGGTTCGTGCCGCTGATGATCGGCGCGCCCGACATGGCCTTCCCGCGGATGAACAACGTCAGCTTCTGGCTGACGGTGGCCGGCTTCCTGAGCCTGATCTTCTCGCTGTTCGTGCCGGGCGGAACCGGTCCGGGTGCGGGCACCGGCTGGACCGTCTATGCACCGCTGTCCACCAGCGGCTCGGTCGGCCCGGCGGTCGATTTCGCGATCTTCTCGCTCCACCTCGCGGGCGCAGGTTCGATCCTGGGCGCCACCAACTTCATCACCACGATCTTCAACATGCGCGCGCCGGGGATGACCCTGCACAAGATGCCGCTGTTCGTGTGGTCGGTGCTGGTCACCGCCTTCCTGCTGTTGCTCGCGCTCCCGGTGCTTGCCGCGGCGATCACCATGCTGCTGACCGACCGCAATTTCGGCACCACCTTCTTCGATCCGGCGGGCGGCGGCGATCCGGTGCTCTACCAGCACCTGTTCTGGTTCTTCGGTCACCCCGAGGTCTACATCATGATCCTGCCCGGTTTCGGCATGATCAGCCAGATCGTCGCGACCTTCAGCCGCAAGCCGGTGTTCGGCTATCTCGGCATGGCCTACGCCATGGTCGCGATTGGCGTGGTCGGTTTCGTGGTGTGGGCGCACCACATGTACACCACCGGTCTCGACGTGAACACGAAGATGTATTTCACCGCCGCGACCATGGTCATTGCGGTCCCGACCGGGGTGAAGATCTTCAGCTGGATCGCCACGATGTGGGGCGGCTCGATCGAGTTCAAGAGCCCGCTGGTCTGGGCGCTGGGCTTCATCTTCCTGTTCACCGTCGGCGGTGTTACCGGTGTCTATCTCGCCAATGGCGGCATCGACGATGTGGTCCACGACACCTATTTCGTCGTCGCGCACTTCCACTACGTGCTCTCGATGGGCGCGGTGTTCTCGCTCTTCGCCGGCTTCTACTACTGGTTCCCGAAGATGAGCGGCCGGATGCACTCCGAACTGCTCGCGCACCTGCACTTCTGGGGCTTCTTCATTGGCGTGAACGTGATCTTCTTCCCGCAGCACTTCCTCGGGCTCAACGGGATGCCGCGGCGTATTCCCGATTATCCGGCGGCGTTCGAGTACTGGAACAACATCAGTTCGATCGGATACGAAATCATGGCCGCCTCGATGCTGCTGTTCTTCGCCAATCTGATCTACGCCTTCACGGTCGGCAAGAAGGCCCCTGCCAATCCCTGGGGCGAGGGTGCGACGACGCTGGAATGGACCCTGTCCAGCCCGCCGCCGTTCCACCAGTTCGAGACGCTGCCGGTGATCGAGGATCATCACGATTACCACGATCATCGCCAGGACGGGCCGCAGACCACGACGGTCTGAGGATCGCCCGAAGCGAACACGAAAAGCGGCCGGTCCCCAAAGGGCCGGCCGTTTGCGTTTGTGCCGGGTTTCGACTCGAGACCAACCCTGAGGAGATAGGCCCATGCCCGAGACCAGCCCCGAGATGCGTTCGATCGACGTCGGAGACGCCACGCTGCGCTGCGCAATCGCCGGCGAGGGACCGCTGGTGGTCTTCGTCCACGGCTTCCCCGAAAGCTGGTACAGCTGGCGCCACCAGCTCGGCCCCGTCGCGGAGGCCGGCTTCACCGCCTGCGCCATCGACGTGCGCGGTTATGGCGGTTCGGACAAGCCCGAGCCGATCGAGGCCTATGCGCTGGAGCGGATCGTCGGCGATCTGGTCGGATTGCGCCGCGCGCTGTCGCCCGAGGCGCCCGCGGTGCTGGTGGGGCACGACTGGGGCGCGCCGATCGTGTGGAATTCGGCGCTCACCAACCCCGAGCATTTCCGTGCGGTGGCCGGGCTCTCGGTACCCTTCGCCGGGGTCCCGAGCCGGCCGTTCACCGAGGTCTTCCGCGAGCATTTCACCGCCAAGGGTCGGTTCTTCTACCAGGAATATTTCCAGGAGCCCGGCGTCGCCGAGGCCGAGGCCGAGGCGGACCCGCGCGAATTCGTCCAGCGGATGATGTATTCGATCTCGGGCGATGTGCCCGAAGGGAACTACTGGGACAAACCCTATGGCGCGAGTTTCCTCGAAGGTCTTCCCGAGCCGCAGCCGGTCCCTTGGCTGAGCGAGGCGGATCTCGATTTCTACGAGGGCGAGTTTCGCGCCTCGGGCTTTCGTGGCCCGCTCAACCGCTATCGCAATCACGAGCGCGACTTCGAATGGCTCCAGCCATTCGCGGCGCGCAAGATCGAACAGCCCGCACTGTTCATCGGCGGGAGCCGCGATCCCGCGTCGTTCCTGTTCGGCGCGATCGAGGATCCGGTGGCGTTCACGCGGATGTTCGCCCCCAATGTCGAGGGCACGGTGCTGGAGGGCTGCGGCCACTGGACCCAGCAGGAGCGCCCCGAGGAGGTCAACCGCCTGCTGCTCGACTGGCTCGGCAGGCTCTAACGCCCTTTCGCGCTCGGCCGTGCGCGGCTATAGGGCTCTCATACCATGACCCAGACCGTACCCCTCGTCCTGCCCGCCGATTGGCGCGACTTCTTTGCCCTGACCAAGCCGCGGGTGATGAGCCTGGTGATCTTCACCGGTCTGTGCGGCCTGCTCGCGGCACCCGGCTCGATCCATCCGGTGCTCGGCTTCGCCGCCATCCTCTGCATCGCGCTGGGCGCGGGCGGGGCGGCGGCGCTCAACCAGTGGTGGGAAGCCGATCTCGACGCCGGGATGAAGCGCACCGCCAAGCGTCCGCTCCCCGCCGGCCGGATGCAGCGCGGCGATGCCCGCGATTTCGGCATCGCGCTCTCGGTTGCCTCGGTGCTGGTGATGGGGCTGGCGATCGGCTGGCTCGCGGCGGGGATTCTCGCCTTCTCGATCCTGTATTATGCGGTGGCCTACACCATCTGGCTCAAACCCCGCACACCGCAGAACATCGTCATCGGCGGCGGCGCGGGCGCGTTCCCCCCGCTGATCGGCTGGGTCGCGGTGACTGGCGAGATCACCATGATGCCGGTGCTGCTGTTCGCGATCATCTTCTTCTGGACCCCGCCGCATTTCTGGGCGCTCGCGCTGTTCGTGAAATCGGATTACGCCAAGGTCGGTATCCCGATGATGCCCGTCGCCCGCGGCGAGGCCAGCACGCGCCGCCAGATTCTGGCTTATGCCGTGCTGCTGGTGCCGATCGCCGCCGCGCCGTGGTTCATCGGCGGGACCGGCATGGTCTACGGACTTGCGGCGCTCGCATTGTCGCTTGCCTTCCTTGCGCTTTCGCTCCCGGTGGCTTTCCGCCAGACCGGAATCGACGATGCAATGAAGCCCGAGAAGCGGTTGTTCGCTTTCAGCATCCTCTACCTCTTCGCGCTGTTCGCGGTGCTGGTCGTGGACCGGGTGCTGGTAGCCAATGGAGTGACGGCATGACGCCCGAGGAAGACACCGAACGCAAGCGCCGCCAGCGCAGCCGCAATCTCGTGATGGGCGGGGTGCTGCTGTTTTTCGTGGCGCTGTTCTATGCGATCACGATCGTGCGGATGGGCGACTGACGATGACGACTGCAAGCCTCGACAATCGCAACGCGCGGACCGCCCTTTTCGCCTTAATGGGGGCGGCGGCGATGCTGGGCATGGGTTTTGCCGCAGTGCCGCTCTACGATCTGTTCTGCCGCGTTACCGGCTTTGGCGGGACGACCCAGCGCGCGAGCGAATCCGACGCGGCGCTTGCCGCGCGGACGGCGCAGAGCGCGGGCGGGCGGGAGATCTCGATCCGCTTCGACGCCAGCACCGCTCGCGATATTCCCTGGACCTTCCGCCCCGAGCATCCCACCGACCGCGTCCAGATCGGTCAGCGCGATCTCGCCTTCTACACCGCGCGCAACAACAGCGACGTGCCGATCACCGGCACCGCCACCTTCAATGTCGAGCCCGAGCAGACCGGGCGCTATTTCAACAAGATCCAGTGTTTCTGCTTTACCGAACAGGTGCTCCAGCCGGGTGAGGAAATCCGCATGCCGGTGCTCTATTATGTCGACCCCGCCATCCTCACCGACGAGAATGCCAAGGATGTCGAGCAGATCACGTTGAGCTACACCTTCCACCGCGCCGAAGACCGGCCCGAAATCCGCAGCGAGTAAGGCTGGACCCGGGGCGCGACGCGCTTTAAGGGCACCGGCATCCGATCCACAGGACCGAAAGACCCATGGCTGGCACCGTAAACCACGATTATCACATCCTCGCACCCGACATCTGGCCGCTGATCGGCTCGCTGTCGGCGCTGACCTTCACCTCCGGCATGGTGCTGGGCTTTTATCCCGACCTGTTCGGGGCGGCGAGCTCGATCGTCGTGTGGGCCGGTCTAGCCGGTCTGATCGCGACCTTCTTCATGTGGTTCTCGAACATCGTGAAGGAAGCCGAGCGCGGCGATCACACCCCCGTGGTGCAATTGCACATGCGCTACGGCATGATCCTGTTCATTGCCTCGGAAGTGATGTTCTTTGTCGGCTGGTTCTGGAGCTGGTTCGATTTCGCGCTGTTCCCCAGCGAACTGTCGGATGTGATCGGCGGCGTCTGGCCGCCTGCAGCGATCGAGGCGGTGATCGATCCGCTCTCGCTGCCGCTGCTCAACACGCTGATCCTGCTGTGTTCGGGCACCACGGTCACCTGGGCGCATCACTCGCTGATCCAGGGCGATCGCGATGGCCTCAAGAAGGGCCTGTGGGCGACGATCATTCTGGGTGCCATATTCACCGCCATTCAGGCCTATGAATACCTCCATGCGCCGTTTGCATTCGGCGGCAACACCTACAGCTCGGCCTTCTACATGGCGACCGGCTTCCACGGCTTCCACGTGCTCATCGGCACGATCTTCCTGATCGTCTGCCTGCGCCGCAGCTATCTGGGGCACTTCACTCCGCGCCAGCATTTCGGCTTCGAAGCCGCTGCCTGGTACTGGCACTTCGTCGACGTCGTGTGGCTGTTCCTCTTCATCACCGTCTACGTCTGGGGCGGCTGGGGCGCCGAAGTCCACTGATGCAGCCCGGTTCGCCGGACACGGAAACGGGGCGGCCTTCCCTTGCGGAGGCCGCCCTTTTCGGTTGTTGCCCGCGCTGCGGGGAGCGCACGCTGTTCGACGGCGTGGTCAAGTTCGCCCCGCGCTGCAGCGCCTGCCAGCTCGATTACGAGCGGTTCAACGTCGGGGACGGACCGGCGGCCTTTCTCACCCTGATCATCGGCGCGCTCATCACCGGGCTGGCGATCTGGCTCGACGCCGCGGTCCGCCCGCCGTTCTGGGTCCATATCCTGCTGTGGGTGCCGATCACCATCGGCGCGGTGCTCGGCGGCCTGCGTGTCTCCAAGGCGCTGCTGCTGATCGCGGAATATCGCAACAAGGCCGGTGAAGCCGGACGGTCCGAATGAGCGGACCGACGATCGCACGCATCCCCGTTTTCTCCACCGTCATCGTGCTGGCGGCGGTGGCGGTGATGATCGCACTGGGTTTCTGGCAGTTGGGCCGGATGAGCGAGAAAGAGGCGCTTATCGCCCGCTACGCCGCGGCGAGCGATCGCGCCGCCGTCGCCTGGCCGACGGCCCCGGCGCAGTACGAGTCTGCCCTGTTTCGCCGCAGCACCGTGGAGTGCGAGCGGGTAACCGGCTTCGACAGCATTGCGGGCACCTCGCGCCGCGGCGAGAAGGGCTGGGCGCAGATCGCGCGCTGCCTCCTGCCGGATGGCGCCAGCGCGAATGTCGCGGTGGGCTGGTCGCGCGAACCCTTCCCCCCTGCATGGGAGGGCGGAACCGTCACCGGGCTCGTCGCGTCCTATGGCCAATCGGTGCGCCTGGTCGCGATCGAACCGGTCGCCGGGCTGCAACCGCTGGCCGCGCCCGATCCCGCCGATCTGCCCAACAATCACCTCGCCTACGCGGGTCAGTGGTTCCTTTTCGCGCTGACTGCGCTGGTGATCTACGGCCTCGTGCTGCGCCAGAAGCTGGGCCTCACGACCGGGCGCCGGAGCGACCCGGCTTCGCCGCGCTAAAGCGCGGCTTGCTTGCCCGCAGCGGGACCGCAAGCTAGGCGCAGCCGCGATGGACTACATCTCGACCAGAGGCAGCGCTCCAACGCTGGATTTCGCCGGCGTGACGCTGGCCGGTCTCGCGAGCGACGGCGGGCTCTACCTGCCCGCCAGCTGGCCGCGCTTTTCGTCCGACGAGATCGCGGCGATGCGCGGGCTGCCCTATCCGCAGCTCGCCGCGACCGTAATGCAGCCCTTCGTCGGCGACAGCCTCGCGCCCGACCGGCTGCTTGAATTGTGCGAACAGGCCTATGGCCGTTTCGCCCACGCCGCGGTGACCCCGCTGGTCCAGCTCGACGAGCGGCACTGGCTGCTCGAGCTGTTCCACGGCCCGACGCTGGCCTTCAAGGATGTCGCGCTCCAGCTGCTCGGCCTGCTGTTCGAGGAATTCCTCGCGCGCGAACAGGGCACGCTGACCATCGTCGGCGCGACCAGCGGCGACACCGGCAGCGCCGCGATCGATGCGGTCGCCGGGCGCGACAGGGTCGAGATCTTCATGCTCCACCCCAGGGGGCGGGTGAGCGACGTCCAGCGCCGCCAGATGACCACGGTGCGCGCTCCTAACGTCCACAACATCGCGATCGACGGGAGTTTCGACGATGCCCAGGCGATGGTGAAGCGGCTGTTCGCCGATGAGGCGATGACCGCGAAGCACCGGCTGGGCGCGGTCAATTCGATCAACTGGGCGCGGCTGATGGCGCAGGTGGTCTATTATTTCGTCGCCGCGCTCCAGCTCGGCGCGCCCGGGCGTCCGGTCGCCTTCAGCGTGCCGACGGGCAATTTCGGCGATGTCTTCGCGGGCCATGTCGCGGCGCGGATGGGCCTGCCGATCTCCCGGCTGGCGGTGGCGACCAATGTCAACGACATCCTCCACCGCGCGCTGACCGGCGGCGACTATTCCATGGGCGAGGTCACCGCGACCGCCGCGCCGAGCATGGATATCCAGGTCAGCTCCAATTTCGAGCGTCTGCTGTTCGATATCGGCGGGCGCGACGGCGCGGCGCTGGCGGAGCAAATGCACGGCTTCGAGGGCACCCGCGCGATGCAGCTCACCAACGCCCAGCGCGAGGGCTCCGCATCGCTGTTCACCAGCGCGCGCGCCGATCAGAGCGACATGGCGCGGGCGATGCGCTGGGCCTGGGATGCCGCGGGGCAGGTGGTCGATCCGCACACCGCGATCGGGCTTCACGCCGCGCGCGGTCTCGACCTGCCGGGCGATATTCCCGTGGTCACGCTGGCGACCGCGCATCCAGCCAAGTTCCGCGACGCGGTCGAGCGGGTGATCGGGCAGCGTCCGACGTTGCCGCTGCGGGTCGGCGATCTGTTCGCGCGCGAGGAGCGGCTGACCGAGCTGACCGGCGAATACGAAGCGGTGCGCGCGTTCATCCTCGCGCATGCGAGCCCGCGCGGCTGATGGCCGAGCTGCGCAGGGATCCGGTGCTGATGGTGGGCGAGGGCTGGGACGCCTATCGCCTGCTCGACAGCGGCGATGGTCGCAAGTTCGAAGCCTACGGCCCGTATCGTTTCATCCGCCCCGAACCCCAGGCGATGTGGTCGCCGCGGCTTGCCGAATGGGACGCGCATGGCGAGTTCGTCCCCGGCTCGGACGAGGATGGCGGCGGGCGCTGGCAGTTCTCGACCCAGGTGCCCGAGGAAGGCTGGCCGCTGGAATATGGCGAGGCGCGCTTCACCGCGCAGTGCACCCCCTTCCGCCATCTCGGCTTCTTCCCGGACATGGCGCCGGTGTGGGACTGGATGGGGAAGCAATTGGGCGGCCGCGAGGATGCCGAGGCGCTGAACCTGTTCGGCTACACCGGCGTCGGCTCGCTGGCGCTGAGCCGTTACGGGCGCGTCACCCATGTCGATGCGAGCAAGAAATCGGTGGCGCAGGCGCGCGAGAACGCCGCTCTATCCGGCATGGAGGAGCGCCCGATCCGCTGGCTGGTCGACGATGCCGAGAAATTTACCGCGCGCGAGGTCCGGCGCGAGCGGCGCTACGACGGGATCATCCTCGACCCGCCCAAATTCGGGCGCGGCCCCGGCAACGAGGTCTGGCGGCTCGAATCGGGCCTGCCCGGCCTGGTCGGCGATTGCCGCAGGCTGCTCGATGCCGACAGCCGCTTCCTGTTCCTCACCGTCTATGCGGTGCGGATGAGCAGCCTCGCGCTTGCCGGCCTGCTCCAGGAGGTCTTCGCGGAGCTCCCCGGCGTGATCGAGCACGGCGATCTCGCGGTCACCGAAACCGGCGAGGGCGCGCGGCTGCTCCCCACCGCGATCTTCGCGCGCTGGTCCAATCCGGGCTAGGGGGACGCATGAGTGATTCGCTCCATCTGGAAGTCGCCGATTTCGAGCACGATGTCCTCACCGGCATCTATTCGGAGGAGACCGGCAAGCCGCAGCCGCTGCGCTTCACCATCACCGCGCGGCTCAAGCCGCTTGTGCGCTACGAGCCCGAGACCTCGCTCGAAGCCTCGAAGAACTACATGGACCTCAAGTTCGCGGCTTCGGATGCGCTCCCCGAGGGAGTGCATTTCAAGCTGATCGAGGCGGTTGCGGACCATATCTGCGAAACGCTCTTCCTTCAGGACGCGCGCATCGAGGCGGTGACCGTCAAGATCGTCAAGCTCGCGATCGCGGAAGCAGGCGAGCGCATCGGGATCACGCTGCACCGCGAGCGCCGCGGATGAAGCGGATCGCGGTGGACGATCTGCCGCCCGAGCCGCTCGCCGCGGCCGGGCTGTTCCATCAACACTGGCTGGCGCATGTTGCCGCCGCGCTCGAGAGCGGCGAGGATGTCATGGTCACGCTGGCCCCCGCCGATCACACCCACCGCGAATGGCGCCTCGCGATGGCCGCCGGGCTGGCCCGCGCGCATGCGCCGCAGCGGATCAATCTGGTGGCGGGCGAGGGCGCCGCGCTCGATGGCTTCGCGTCCTATCTGGCCGCAGCGCCGGGGATCACCGGGCAATATTTCGAGAGCGACGGGACCGGAGCGGGCGATCCGCTCGTAGAGCCATCATGAACACCCGCCCGCTCATCGATGCGTTCCAGCGTCGTATCACCTATCTGCGCCTGTCGGTGACCGATCGCTGCGACCTGCGCTGCAGCTATTGCATGCCCGAAATGATGCGCTTTCTTCCCAAGAAAGAGGTGCTTAGCCTAGAAGAATTGCACCGTCTCTCGCTCGGCTTCATGGCCCGCGGGGTGCGCAAGATCCGCCTCACCGGGGGTGAGCCGCTGGTCAGGCGCGACATGATCGATCTGGTCCGCGCGCTCGGCCGTCATGTCGGCGAAGGGCTCGACGAGATCACGCTCACCACCAACGGGACCCAGCTGGCGCGCCATGCCGACGAAATGGCGCGCGCCGGGATGCGGCGGGTTAATGTCTCGCTCGACACGCTCGACCCGGCTCGCTTCGCGCAGCTCACCCGCCGCGATGCGCTGGATCAGGTTCTCGAAGGGATCGCCGCGGCCAAGGCGGCCGGTATCGCGGTCAAGCTCAACACGGTGGCGCTCAAGGGAATAAACGAAGGCGAACTGCCTGATCTGATCGCCTGGGCGCATGGCCAGGGCCACGCGATCACGCTGATCGAGACCATGCCGCTGGGCGAAGTGGATGGCGAACGGATCGACAGCTATCTGCCGCTCGATTCGGTCCGAACACAGCTTGAGGCGCGCTGGAAGCTCACGCCCTCCGATCACCGCACCGGCGGCCCGGCGCGTTATTACGATATCGCCGAGACCGGCGGGCGGCTGGGGCTGATCACCCCGTTGACCGAGAATTTCTGCGGCTCGTGCAACCGGATGCGGGTGACCGCCACCGGCCAGCTCTATCCCTGCCTCGGCGGCGGGGAGGCGGTCGATCTGCGCGCCGCGCTGCGCTCCGACCCGGGCCCCCACGCACTCGACGCCGCGCTCGACCGCGCGTTGGCGGTCAAGCCGGAGCGTCATAGCTTCGCGATTCGCACGCGCGGCGAGGCACCGGCGCTGGCGCGGCACATGTCGGTAACCGGCGGCTGATGACGGTTCGGATCGTCTTTCTCGGCCCCTTGCGCGATCTGGCGGGCGAGGCCCAGCGCGAGGCTCCGGCGCCGCTCGACTGGACCGGGCTGCTCGCAGCGGTCGGCCCGCAGATCGCCGAACAATTGCGCGGGGAGCGGGTGCACCTGGCCTGCGCGGGCAAGGTCCTCGCCGACAAGACCGCGCTGCTGGCGCAGGATGGCGAGGAAGTCGCGCTGCTGCCCCCGGTCAGCGGTGGCTAGGCTGGCTCTTTCCGGCCCGCTCGACGTCCGCTTGCTGACCGGCGGCTTGTCGGTGGGCGAAGCGCTCGCGGCCTTCAACGCCGCGCACCCTCAGGCAGGAGGAGTGGCGAGCTTCCTGGGCAAGGTCCGTCCCGGCGCGGACGAATCGCCGGTCAAGGCGCTCGAACTCACGCATTATGAACCACTGACCCTGCCCGGGATGGAGGGGTTGGCGCAGCAGGCTCAGGCCCGCTTCGCGCTCGACGGTGTCTTGGTCTGGCACCGGATCGGAGTGCTGACGCCCGGCGAAGGGATCGTGCTGGTCGCGGCGGCGGCGCGGCACCGGCGCGGCGCGCTCGAGGCAGTCGATTTCCTGATGGATCATCTCAAATCCGCCGCCTGGCTATGGAAGCGCGAGCGGCGCGGCAGCGGCTGGCACTGGATCGAGCCGCGCGCCGAAGATCACGCCGCGCTAGCCCGCTGGCAGTAAATCTCCGCGTTTGATCGAGATCAAGGAGCGCGAGCCACGTTCGGCGCAAACCGTCTGCACAGCAAACGGGAGTACCGAGCATGTCCAAGCATTTCACCCGCGAAATCGTCGCCGAACAGGCGATCATCCACGCCGCGCCGCGCCATCAGGTGGTGGTCGACCGCAGCTTCGAAATGCCCGCGGCGCTCTATGGCGCGACGGCCGCGCTCTACCTCGGTTTCATCGCGGTGCTCGGTCTCGGACTGCAGAGCCCCGGGCTCGTCATCCCAATGGCGATCTTCGCCATCTTCATCGTTGCCGGCTTCGGCGTTCCGGCAATCTGGACCCGGCTCGCGCCGCTGCCACGTCAGCGCCCGCTCGATTTGCCGCAGCTCATGCGCCGGGGGATCGCCACGCATACGGGTCGGCTCGCCGGGCGGGACGCGGTGGTCCAGATGATGATCCTGCCGGTGCTGATCATGGCCTGGGGGCTCGCCGTGGTGGTGATCGTCGCGACGGTCTGAGCCGTCGCCGAGCGGATGGGGCGGTCAGGCGGCCGCTTCGGAGAGGAGCGCGGGGTCGACGAGTTCGATCCCGCGCTTTCCCTTGCGCGCGATCGCGCCCTCGCGTTCGAGCAGCGTGATCTGGCGGCTCACCGTCTCGATGGTCAGGCCCAGGATATTGGCCATCTCGCCGCGCGACAGCGGCAGCTCGAAACGCGGTGCCGGATGGCACGGCGAATCGCTCGCCGCCTGCGCGAAGCCGAGCAGCAGCGCCGCCACCTTGCCGCGCCCCGAGGTCTTGCCGGTCAGCGCCTGCAGCATCCGGCTGGCGTGAAGATCTTCCTGCGTCCGCCACAGCAGCGCGCGGGCCAGCGCGGGATAGGCGTCGATCGCCTCCTCCATCGCGTGTCCGGCGAAGACGCACAGGCTACTGTCGGCCAGCGCGATGACATCATGTTCGGCAAAGGGGCGGAAGAACTCGCCGACGAAGCCGGCCGGATGGATCAGCGCCAGGATCTGCTCGCGTCCGTCGGCGTCGAGCGCGGCGACCTTGAGCGCGCCCGAAACCAGCGTGGCGCAGGAGGATACCGGCTCACCCGCCGCGAACAGCGTTTCGCCGCGCCTGAGTTCGCGTATCCGCCCGGCCTTTGCGAGCGCATCGCGTTCCTCCGTCTCCAGCACGGAACAGGCCGCGCGGTCGCGGACCGGGCATTGCGCGCAGGCCAGCGTCATGGCGCTACGCGGGCACGCAGTTCGGCAAGGGCTTCGTCTTCTTCCTCGACCAGCGCGATCACCGCGGACCGTGCGGTATCGATCTGCCCCCGGTCCTCGGCGGCGACCGAGGCGGCGATATGGAGGATGTCGAGATCGGCCAGTGCGATCGCGGCGTCGCTGCGAATCGATTCGAGATCGGCCAGCGCGACCTGCGAAGCGCCCCAGGCATTGCTGCCGATGGCAGCGCGGCCCGCGCTGGCGACCGTCCGCCGCGCGGCGGGCAGGCTGGCGACGAACCGCTGGTGGGCGCTGCGGGCCGCCTCGACCAGCATGGCAAGGCGCTCCTGCAGGCTGCCTTCGTAAGCGACCGGTACCTCGGGGACATCGATCGGCTCAACTGCGATCGGCTCGAACTGGCCTCGCGCGCGCTCGACATCGCGAATTTCGAGCGAAGGGTAGTCGCCGCCGCTGCTGGCGCAGGCGGACAGTGTCAGGGCGGCAAGTGCGGACAGCAAGAGACGGGCTGGGCAGGACATCGCGGGTCTGATAGCACGGGAGTGCCGTGGCGCCACCGGCTTGGCGAGCGATCGTGAATTTTCACCGGTCGAGCGTTGACTTCGGGGGGGCATTACCTTAACGGCACCCATCTTTCCGGGCCTCGCCATCTGGCGGGTCGACGGGCGCGCCGTGTCTTCGCAAGAACGCGGCAAAGCATTTTGAATGAGAGAAAAGCACCATGTTCGCAGTCGTGCGCACGGGCGGCAAGCAATACCGGGTTGCCGCCGGAGACAAGATCGCAGTTGAAAAGCTCGCAGGCGAAGCCGGCGACACCGTGACGCTGGGCGATGTCCTGCTCGCGGGTGAGGGCGACGATTTCGCCGAAGCCGGCAAGGTGACCGTTTCGGCGGAAATCATCGCGCAGGCCAAGAGCGAGAAGGTCGTCGTCTTCAAGAAGCGTCGTCGCCACAACTACCGCCGCAAGGCCGGTCACCGTCAGCAGATGACGCTGCTGCGCATCATGCAGGTCGGCGACAGCAAGGCCGAGCCCAAGGCTGCCGCGGCCGCCAAGGCCGACGATGCGCCCAAGCTGACCGACGCACCGGCGAGCGAGACCAAGGCCGAGGCCAAGAAGGCTGCTCCCAAGAAGGAGGCTGCGCCGTCCAAGTCGGGCACGCACGCCGCCGACGCCGAGAAGAAGCCTGCTGCGAAGAAGGCTCCTGCCAAGAAGGCCCCGGCTTCCAAAGCCGAAGACACGAAGTAAGGATACCCGACGATGGCACATAAAAAAGCAGGTGGTTCGTCCCGCAACGGTCGCGACTCCGCAGGTCGCCGCCTCGGCGTAAAGAAGTTCGGCAGCCAGGCAGTGGTCGCCGGCAACATCATCGTGCGCCAGCGTGGCACCAAGTTCTATCCGGCGGTCAATGTCGGCATGGGCAAGGACCACACGCTGTTCGCGCTCAACGACGGCATCGTGCGATTCCACTCGGGCAAGCTCGGCCGCAAATACGTCTCGGTCGACGTGCAGGCGGAAGCCGCCGAATAACCGGATGATTCGATAACGGGATCGTCCTTCAGGATGGTCCCGGCCGGGTCGAAACCCGGCAGACGCAGAGGGAGATGGGACCATCCTGATTTCAGGGGGTCCGTCTCCCTCTCGTCGTTTCTCCCTCGAAAAGCCGCGGATTCAATCGTCCGCAGAAGCGAAATTGTCATGCGCGGCCCCTAGCGGGAGCAGCGCAGGGGCACACCGGGGAGAAGTCCGATGTTCCATCGCAGCCAGAGGGTTATGCTGCGTCCGATCTGGCCCGAAGACTGGCCGGGGATCTACGAAGCCATCAATGATGAAACCGTGGTGCGCAATCTCGCCCGCGCGCCGTGGCCCTACACGCCGGCCGATGCGCAGGCCTTCGCGTGTCTGCCGCGCAAGACGGATGAAGCGAAGTTCCTGATCACCCTGCCGGAGGCGGCGGGAGCCCCGGTCGTGGGCTCTATCGGGCTGGAGCCGCTGGACGGCGGCAGGCACGAGCTCGGCTATTGGGTCGCGCGCGCCTGGTGGGGGCGCGGGATCGCCACCGAAGCTGTTCACGGGATCCTCGAGGTCGCGCGGATGCGCGGCTGGAACCGGGTGAGCGCGGAGCATTTCCTCGACAATCCGGCTTCGGGGCGGGTGCTGCATAAGGCGGGCTTCGCGCCGACCGGGCAGACCGCCTTGCGATACAGTCGCGGAAGGGGCTGCGAGGCGCGGGTGGCGTGTTTCGCGCTCGATCTCGCCGACCAGGGCGACGGTGTATCGGTCGATCTTCTCGACGCAGCCTAGCAGGCCATAGATGCGCTTGCGGCGCCGCCGAGACTAGACTCGGCGGCGCCGGAGCGTGTTAGACCAACAGCGTTATTCCGCCGGCATCAGCGCGGCTTCGAACTCGCCTTCATATTTGCCGATCAGCGCCCGGTCGTCGTGGTCCCAGGGGTGGAAGCCGGGGCGGAAATAGCTCAGCCAGGCGGGTAAGATCCGCCGCAGAACGCCGGGCGTGACGGTGAGATATTTGAACAGGCCCCAGCGCGCCTTCCAGCCGGTGATGCCGTCCTGCGCCAGCAGGTCCATCGCATCGATCCAGCGGTTGGTCAGGAAGCGGTTGGTGACGATCAGCATCACCACCGAACGGCGCATCCAGCGGCGGAACGGGGTCCAGTCGCGGGTCGCATGGTCGAACGTGTCGTAGGCGACGCCCTTGTGCTCGATTTCCTCGACCGCGTGCCAGCGCCACATCGCCCGCACCTCGGGGTCCGAATCCTCGAAATGGCTCGGATTGGCGAGGAATTCATGCGCCATCATTGCGGTGTAGTGCTCGAGCGCCATGGTCACGAGCAGATTGGCGATCGGCGGGCGGCCCTTGGTCAGCGCCAGCAATTGCTCGACGCGCTTGTCGATCTTGGCGATGTCGTAGCCCGCATCCTCGGCGAGCCGGTTGAAGGCGACATGCTCGCGGGTGTGGTTGATTTCCTGGCGGACGAAGGCGCGGATCTCGGCCTCGAGCTTGGGGTCGGCGCCGGCGCGGTGCGCCTTGACCGCCTCGATGAAGAAGGCCTCGCCGCGCGGGAAGGTGGCCGAAAGCGCGTTGTGCCAGGCGGTGCCGAATGCGTCGCCCGCCCACCAGCGCCGCAGCTTGGCGTCGCGGTTGAAGCGTTCGTCGCGGATTACGATTTCGAGACCCTCGGGCGTCGGCGCGGGGCGCATGGTCTTGCTCCTGGGGGCAGCGGCATCGATCTGGGCAGGTGCGTTCATCGAACGACTCCATCGCTTGAATGTCATCAAGCCAGATAGTCGTTACTTACATCAATGTCAATAAGCCGAGGTCGGGCCTATTCGGCGGGCATCACCGCGGCCGAGTAGGGACTGTCATCGAGACCGATCAGCGCCCGGTCGTCGTGCTGCCAAGGGTGAAAACCCGGCTTCAGGATCGCCGCCCATTCGAAAAACATCCGCCGCATCATTCCGGGCTTCCACCACAGGAAAGCGCGCAGCTTGCGCTTTGCGGTGCGGCGGTCGAACCCGTCCTGCATCAGCAGCCCGATCGCATCGCGGACGCGGTTGCCGAAATATTTGCGCGTGATCAGCAGCGCGATCAGCGAGCGCACCTTCCAGCGCTTCCACGCGCTCCAGTCGCGCGTGGCGTGGAGCCAGACGTCGTAGACCAGCCCTTTGTGCTCGATCTCCTCGGTGGCGTGCCAGCGCCAGACATCGGCGGCAACCGGGTCGGCGCCCGCGAGATATTCGGGATGGGCGAGCAGCTGGCGGCTGATGATCGCGGCGAAATGCTCGAGCGCGATGGTGATCGCGAGATTGAATTCGGGCGGGCGGCCTTCGGTCAGCGCGAGCATATCGTGAATGCCGCGATCGATGCTTTCGACATCGTAGCCGTGATCCTGCACCAGCCGGTTGAAAGCGACGTGTTCGCGGGTGTGGTTGATTTCCTGCCGGGTGAACGCCTTGACCTCGGCGGCGAGCCGGGGCGGCAGATCGGCACGGAAGGCCTTGAGCGTGTCGATGAAGAAGGCTTCGCCGCGCGGCAGGCTGGCGCTGACCGAATTGTACCAGGCGGTGGCAACCGGATCGTTCGAATGCCACCAGCGCGCCGTCTTGTGCGAACGGTCGAAGCGCTGGTCGCGGACGATCAGCGCGTGTTCTTCGGGGGTGGCGCTGCGGCTGGCGATCTGCAGCCCGTCGTCCCGGCCTGCGGCGCCGGGCCGCTTGTCGTCGGCCCGCTTGTCGTCAAGACGACTGCGTTCTAGGCCCGGTTCGGGATCGAGAGAGCTGTTTCCGGTCACCATGATGGTTAAGAATCTATGAGGGATGCGAATCGATGGCAAGCCGTAAACGCCTGAGCCCGGAAGAGTCGCGGCTTGCCGCGCTCGAGGCGGCGCGCACGCTGCTGATCGAAACCGGGCCGCAATCGATCACCCTCAAGGCGGTCGGCGCGCGGATCGGGCGCACCCATGCCAATCTGCTTCACCATTTCGGCTCGGCCGCCGGGCTGCAGAAGGCGCTCGCCGGCTATCTGGCGGCCAATGTCTGCGATACGATCGCCGAGGCGGTGATGGCGAGCCGGGCGGGGCAGGGCTCACCGCGGCAGGTGGTCGACCTCACCTTCGATGCCTTCGACAAGGAAGGCGCGGGCGCGCTGGCGAGCTGGATGATCCTGACCGGCAACGAGGATGCGCTGACCCCGATCGTCGAGACCATTCACGAACTGGTCGACGAGATCGCCCCCGAAGAGGCGCAATCGCATGAGGAGATCATGCGGGTCCACGAGGAGACGCTCGCGCTGGTGCTGATGGCGATGGGCGATGCGCTGATCGGCGCGGCGCTGGCGCGCTCGCTGGGCCTCCCCGCGACCGCGGCGCGAGACCGCGCCGAGCGGATGCTGCTGAGTTCGGTCCCCGAGCTCAGTCAGCCGGAGTGACTGCCTCAGTCACTGCCGGACGCTGCCAGGCGGGCAGCGCGGCGGAATCGAGGTCCGCGACACGCAGGTGATCGATTGCATATCCCAGTTCGGGGTAGGCGGCGCGGCGGCGCTTTTCCTCCGAGGCTTCGAGCGGGACCACCACCAGCCGGCGGTTGACCTTCTGGCGCCAGTTCATCCGCGCGGTGTTTTCCTGGCCGATATAGCAGCCCTTGTCGAAGGCGACGCCGTTGAGCTCGACCGCATTGGTCTCGAGCCAGAGGATATCGCCCAGCTCGCCGCGCCCCTCGGGCACACCCAGCGACAGGCGGTGCGCGAGCCACTCGGCGTCCGCAGGCATGTCGTCGTCGCTCACCGGGGCCAGCCAGCGCTGACCGAGATCGGCGAGCCGCGGATCGGGGACCGCGCCATCGCCCAGATGCGCTTCCCAATGGACCGCAACCGCGGGATCGACCGCAATCGCGATCTTGCGGCGCAGGCGATAAAGCGAGAGACGTTTGGCCAGCTCCTCGGCGGCGTCGCGCTCGCAATCGATCAGTAGCTGGCCGTTCCCGGCCGGCCAGACGATGAAATCGAACATCGCCTTGCCCTGGGCCGAGAGCAGGCCGGCATAGGCGGGCAGGGCGCCCATGACATTGTTGGTGACCAGCCCCTGGAGGAATGCGGCGACATCCTCCTCTTCCGCTTGCGGGGTCAGCCGGATCACGGCGCGGTCGAAAAGGCGGGTGGCTGGCATGCGGGTAGTGGGCATGGGTGACAGATAGGACGGCGCGCGGCATAGGCAAACCCCATGCCGGAAACATCTCGACCCGCCTCCGATTCCCTCACCATCCGCCGGCCCGACGACTGGCACCTGCATTTCCGCGACGGCGCGACGATGCGCGCGGTCGTCCCGCACACCGCGCGGCAATTCGCGCGCGCGATCGTGATGCCCAATCTCTCGCCTCCGGTGACCACCACGGCGCTGGCTTCCGCCTATCGCGACCGGATACTAGCCGCGGTCCCTGAGGGAGTTGCTTTCACCCCGCTGATGACCGCCTATCTCACCAACGATACCGATCCCGAGGATCTGGCGCGCGGGTTCGCCTCGGGCGTGTTGACGGCGGCCAAGCTCTATCCCGCCGGCGCGACCACCAATTCGGCCAGCGGCGTGACCGATATCCGCGCCATCGATGCGGTGCTCGAGCGGATGGCAGAGATCGGGATGCCGCTGTGCATCCATGGCGAGGTCACCGATGCCGATGTCGACATCTTCGACCGCGAGGCGGTGTTCATCAACCGCGTGCTCGCCCCGCTGGTCGCGCGGCTGCCCGAGTTGAAGGTGATCTTCGAACACATCACAACCGAGCAGGCCGTGGATTTCGTCGAGGCTGCGGGGTCGCAGGTCGCGGCGACGATCACCCCGCAGCATCTCCGCATCAACCGCAACGCGATCCTGGTCGGCGGCATTCGCCCGCATATGTTCTGCCTGCCCGTCGCCAAGCGCGAGAAGCACCGGCTGGCGCTGCGCCGCGCGGCGACCTCGGGCTCGGCGAAATATTTCCTCGGCACCGACAGCGCGCCGCACCACCGCCACGACAAGGAATCCGCCTGCGGCTGCGCGGGCATCTTCAACGCGCCCTTTGCGCTCGAAAGCTACCTGGCGGTGTTCGACGAGGAGGATGCGCTGGGCCATTTCGAGGCCTTCGCCTCGCTCAACGGCCCGCGCTTCTACGCCCTGCCGGTTAATGAGGAGCGGGTGACGCTCGAACGCGTGCAGATAGCGGTTCCGGGCGAGGTAGCCGGTGGCGACGCCGCGATCGTTCCCTTCCACGCGGGCGAGACGCTGGGCTGGCGGCTGGCCGGCTAGACCGGTCCGACCGGCTTTGGCGCCCGGCTGCGGCGCCACATGTCCCAGCCGAACAGCGCCGCAGCGGCCCAGATGAAGCCGAAACAGGCGGCCTGCGCGGGCTTGAGCGGTTCCTCGAACACCGTGAGACCCAGCACGAAGACGATGCTGGGCGCGAGGAACTGGATGAAGCCGAGCGTCGAATAGGGCATCCGCTTGGCGGCGACCGCGAACATCAGCAGCGGGATCGCGGTGAGCACGCCGCCCAGCACGATCGCACCGCTCAATTGCGGGCTGACCGCGAAGGACGAGCCCGACTGGACCGCATACCAGCCCGCCACCGCGATCGAGGGAATCAGGAGCAGGCCCGATTCGATCGTGAGGCCGGGGAGCGAGCCGACCGGCACCTGCTTGCGTACCATGCCGTAGATGCCGAAACTGAACGCCAGCGTCAGGCTGATCCACAGCGTGGTCAGCGCGCCTTCGGCCAGCAGCGCCACGCCGAGCCCGGCGAGCCCGACCGCGGCCCATTGCGCCCGGTTGAGCTTCTCGCCCAGCAGCAGCGTGCCCAGCAGGACGTTGACCAGCGGGTTGATGTAATAGCCCAGGCTGGCGGCGTAGACGTTGTTGTTCTGGATCGCCCAGACATAAACCACCCAGTTCACCGCGATCAGCGAGGCGCTCAGCAGCAGCCAGCGCAGGCTCTTGGAATCGGCGAGGGCGGCGCGCAATTGCGGGCCCTGGCGCCTGAACCAGACGATCAGCAGGCAGATCGGCAGCGTCCAGACGATCCGCCAGGCGACGAATTCGAACGGCGGGACCACCTTCACCAGCAGCAGGTAGAGCGGCAGGAAGCCCCAGATCACGTAGGCGCCAAGCGCGGCGGGCAGTCCTGAGGGCCGCGACTCGGATTCTGGCTGATTCATGGGCGGCGGCTAGGACCGGCCCGAAGCCGCTGCAAGCATCAACTTGTCTGCTGCTCAAGCTCGGCTGGTCGCAAAATGAACAAGCTGAATTCCCGGTTGCACACTGTTCATAATTAGGGGGATATTACTGAACAAATCGAGCGGCGCCGTGTCGCATCGCAGGAAGCAAAGGACTGAAAAATGGCCAAATCATTCACCCTCGCCGGAATGGCCCTCGCCGCAACCGGTCTCGCCCTTTCCGCCCCCGCCGCCGCCGCGCCGGCCGCGCATTCGGTCGCCGCGCCCGCCAGCGCGTCGCTGACCTCCAGCTACGCCGCCCCGTCGGTGTTTCATCAACAAACCGCCGAGCTGCAGCGCGATCGCTACGACCGCCGCGACCGCTACGATCGCCGCGACCGCCGCTACCAGAACCGCGGACGGGGCTACAATCGCGATGCCCGGTACGAACAGCCGGTCCGCCGCGACACCCGCGTCTGGCGCGGCGATGACGGGCGCGCCTATTGCAAGAAGGACGACGGCACGACCGGTCTGCTGATCGGTGCCGGTGTCGGCGCGCTGATCGGCAACGAAGTGGCAGGCCGCGGCGACCGCACCCTCGGCGCCATCCTCGGCGCGGCGGGCGGGGCGCTGCTCGGCCGCGAGATTGATCGCTCGGGCGCTCGCTGCCGCTAGAATAGTTTCGGTTTCGTCCGGGCCCACCCCGGTCGAAACGCGGTTCCACCGGGCCGCGGAAGGCGCCGTATCCCTTAATTGCGGGGGGTGCGGCGTCTTCATGTTTGCCGGTGATCCGTCCCGCAATGGCGCAAGCGCTCCCGGACCGCTGGTCAAGAGACGAGCCGCTGGGGTATGGACCGGGCCGAATTATCAGCCGGAGTTGTCCCGATGCGCTTTCCCCTTGCCACACTTGCCCTGCCGCTCGCCCTGCTGGCCGCCTGCAGCGATGAGCCCGAGGAGGCCGAGGCCACCGGCGATCTCGATCCGGCGAGCGAGCAGGCGCTCAACGACGATCTCATGACCGATCCCGATCTCGCCGGGAGCAGCGAGGGCAACGCCGCGCTGTCCGGCTCGGGCGATCGCTCGCTCCCCAACATCAACCGCACGCCCGAGGCGATCGCCGCGGCACGGACCCGCGCGGCGGAACTGGTCGGCGGGGCCGATGCCTTGCGCGCCGTACCCGCGCCGCGCGATCTCGGCGCGGCCCAGCCGGTGACCCCGGCGATGCAGAAGGCGGCGCAGGCGGCAGTTTCGCCGGGCGGGACGAATTGCGAATCGCGGGTCGAATACACCACCGCCTGGGCGGCGAAGCTCCCCGGAACCTTCCCGGTCTATCCGCGCGGCAACACGCAGGAAGCGGCGGGCACGGACGAGGGCGGCTGCGCGCTGCGCGTCGTATCCTTCCTGACGCCGGTGCCGCTCAACGACGTGCTGGCCTTCTACCACACCCGCGCGCTCGCCAATGGCTATTCGGCCGAGCATGTGAAGGCGGGCGGGGACAATATCCTCAGCGGCACGAGCGGCGAGAACGCTTTCGTGGTCTATGGTCGCCGGTTGCCTTCGGGCGTGACCGAGATCGATCTCGTCACCAGCAACCCGTAACTCGGGCCGCGCAGGCTCATTCCTTGAGCCCGACTCCCAGGCTGGCGCGCGGTTGCTCCATCTCGGTGCTGGTCACCGGATAGGCGCAGTAATCCGCAGCGTAGAAGGCTGCCGGGCGATGATTGCCCGACAGGCCGACCCCGCCGAAGGGCGCGGCCGATGATGCGCCATTGGTGGGCCGGTTCCAGTTGATGATCCCGGCGCGGATCTCGTTCCAGAACATCTCGAAATCCTGCGGCGTTCCGCCGATGAGCGAGGCGGACAGGCCGTAACGGGTCATATTCGCCTCGGTGATCGCCTCGTTGAGATCGGGAACGCGCACGACCTGAAGCAGCGGCCCGAACAGCTCGACATCGGGGCGTTCGTGCATATCGGTGACATCGAGGATCCCCGGGGTGAGGAACGGCTTGTCCTCTTCGGGACGCTTCATGTGCAGGATCGGCTTGGCGCCGCGGCTCATCAAGGCGACGAAACTCTCGGTGAGCAGGTCGGCGGTCTCGTTGTCGATCACCGGCCCCATGAAGGGCTGAGGATCGGCGAAGGGCTCGCCCACGATCAGCCGCTCGGCCAGCGCCTTCACCCGCGGGACGATCTCGTCATACATCGAATCGGTCACGATCAGCCGCCGCGCGGCGGTGCAGCGCTGGCCCGCGGTGGTGAAGGCCGACTGGATGATGGTCACCGCGGCATCGTCGACCTTGGGGGTGTCGGTGACGACGATCGCATTGTTGCCGCCCATCTCGAGCGCGACGATCTTGCCGGGCTCGGTGGCGAGCTTGCGGTTGATCGCGACACCCGCGCGCGCCGAGCCGGTAAACAGCACCCCGTCGACCAGCCAGTGCGCGACCAGCGCCTTGCCTTCCTCGGGGCCACCGATCAGGAGTTGCACCACTTCCTCCGGAAAACCCGCCGCGTGGAAGCATTTGACGAGGAATTCGCCGACCGCCGGTGTCTTTTCGCTCGGCTTGAAGATGATGCAATTGCCCGCGATCAGCGCGGGCACGATATGGCCGTTGGGCAGGTGCGCGGGGAAATTATACGGGCCCAGCACCGCCATCACGCCATGCGGTTTGTGGCGAACCGCAGCGGTGCCCTGCAGCGCGCTGTTGAGCTTCTTCTGCCCGGTCCGCTCGGCATAGGCGGTGATCGAGATCTCCACCTTGCCGATGACCGCCTCGACCTCAGTGCGCGCTTCCCACAGCGGCTTGCCGGTTTCGCGGGCGATCAGTTCGGCGAAGGGCTCGGACTGCCGGCGCACCTCATTGGCGAAGCGGCGGACCAGCTCGATCCGCTGCCCGAGCGACTGGTGCGACCAATCGCGCAAGGCCGCGCGCGCTCGTTCGACGCAATTATCGACATCGCCGATATCGCCGCGCCACAATTCTTTCCCGGTCGCGGGCTGGTAGGAAATGATCTGCCTGTCGGACACTGTGCTCGAAACCTCGTTCATATCGTATTTCTACAATCCCTTACGCCAAACATGCAACGCATCGGAACCGTTTACGGGGGATGGCATCGCAAGGCAAAGCGATGCGGAGTTGCAATCCACCAGAGGTCAGCCGCCGGGGTGCCCAGCGGGGGCGGGAGGAGTGCCATGGGCCTCGCCCATCCTGCGGATCGCGGCGATCTTGTCTTCCAGCGGCCGCCAGTCGTCCTTCCGGTCTATCGCCGCCCACAGCGCCTCGACCTCGTCGATCAGCATGCTCTGCGGTGCGGGATCGCGCCAATAGGGATGCCGATCGGAATCGCTCGCTTGATAGGATGCCAGAGCCTCGGCCAGCGCACCTTCTGCCGCGCGCCCGCCGCGGTGGCGGTGGAAGAAAACATCGGGCGCCTCTCCGCTTTCAAGCAGCGCCTTCTCGCAGGCGGCCACCAGCGCCGTATCGGCCTCGACGCCGCGGCTCGCCACGCCCAGCCGCCAGCACCAGCGCCGCCCGACCGCTGCCATGTAAAGATCGCCGAAGCGCTCGAGCGCCGCGATCAGCGGCGGGGCGTCGACCAGCAGGCGCAGCGCTACCGCGAGCTGGCCGCAGTTCCAGTGCAGCGCCTCGGGTTGGCGCCCGAAGGCATAGAGGCCCGAATGGTCGAAATAGGCGGCGGTAAAGCCCGGGTCCCAGCGCGGCAGGAAGCGCCAGGGGCCGTAATCGAAGCTCTCGCCGCTGACATTCATATTGTCGGTATTGAGAACTCCGTGGACGAAACCTGCGATCATATAGCTCGCTGCGAGATCCGCCATGCGTTCGACCACGTGATGCATCAGCCGCACCGCGGGTTCGTCGCGTCCCGGCGCGTCCTCGGGAGGGGGCGGGCCGGGGAACTGCGCCAGGCAATAATCAACCAGCGCGGCCATATGGTCCTGATCCTCCAGCGCGAGCAACCGCTGGAAGGTCCCGATGCGGATATGGCCGTGGTTCAGCCGGACCAGGACCGCCGAGCGGGTGGGGGAGGGCTCGTCGTGGCGCTGCAATTCCTCGCCGGTCTCGATCACCGAGAATGTGCGCGAGGTGTAAACGCCCAAAGCCTCGAGCATCTCGGTGGCGAGGATCTCGCGCACCGCGCCCTTGAGCGTGAGCCGGCCGTCGCCCGCGCGGCTCCATGGGGTCTGGCCCGAGCCCTTGGTCCCCAGATCCATCAACCGCCCCGAGGCGTCGCGCAGCTGGGCGAACAGAAAGCCGCGCCCGTCGCCGATCTCGGGATTGTACACGCGGAACTGGTGGCCGTGATAGCGCAGCGCGAGCGGTTGCGGCAGATTGTCGGCAAGCGGCGCAAACCGGCCAAAATGGCGCAGCCATTGGTCTTCGTCGAGGCCGTCCAACCCGACCTGGGCGGCGGCGCGATCGTTACGGAAGCGCAGCACGGTCTGCGGAAAATCGGCGGGCGCCACCGGATCGCCCAGCCAGTCGGCCAGCGCGGCGATCGGCGTGTCGGCGCGATAGCTCGCAGCTTGCGGTTCTTCGCGCATGCAGCAATAGTGGGGGCCAAGGTGACCAGGCGCAAGGCCGGGCTCCGCAACTTACGCCTCAGGCAGCGCAACGGACGACATTCCTCCCCATGGACAAGCCCTATTCCGAGAAGAGCTGGCAGAGCCCCGACCGGCTGACGCTGTATTTCCGCGATTATCCGAGCCAGCTGCCGGGCACTCAGGACCGTCCGCCGGTGCTGTGCCTGCACGGGCTGACCCGCAATGGGCGCGATTTCGAGCATCTGGCGCAGCATCTTGCCGCAGCGGGCTGGCGGGTTCTAACCCCCGATATGCGCGGGCGCGGCAACAGCGACTACGCCAGCGACAGCGCGACCTATACGGTGCCGACCTACGTCGCCGATGTTCTGGCGCTGCTCGAGCAGGAGGAGATCGCGCGCTTCGTCGCCATCGGCACCTCGATGGGCGGGTTGATGACGATGATGCTGGCCACGCTTGCACCCGAGCGTATCGCCGGGGTCGTGCTCAACGACATCGGGCCGGTGATCGAAAGCGAGGGGCTCGACAAGATCAAGACCTATATCGGACAGGGTCGCAGCTTCTCGACCTGGATGCACGCCGCCCGCGCGCTCGAGGAGGTGCATGGCGCTTCGCATCCGACCTTCGACACCGAGGACTGGCTGGCGATGGCCAAGCGCGGCATGACGCTGTGCAGCAACGGCCGGATCGCCTTCGACTACGACATGAAGATCGCCGACCCGATCCTCGATGCCGGCAGCGATGCCGGGGCGGTGCCGCCCGATCTGTGGCCCGCCTACGGAGCGCTGGCGGGGCGGCCGGTGCTGCTGGTCCGCGGCGGCGATTCGACACTGTTTTCGACCGACACCTTCGCCGAGATGAAACGCCGAATTCCACAATCGACATCGGTGACCGTTCCGGACACCGGGCACGCTCCGACTCTCGACGAGCCCGAGACCCGCGCAGCGATCGACGCCTTGCTGGCCGAGATCGCATGAGCGCGAAGCCGGCGGCGGCAAGGCCGCATGTCCTGCATTTGCATTCCACCTTCGCCCCGGGCGGCAAGGAGCTGCGCACCGTCCAGCTGATCAACGGTTTCGGACCGGCTCTGCGCCATACGATCGTCTCCGCCGAGCCCGACGAGACCGGCGCCGCCGCGCGGATCGATCGCGGTATCGCAGTGACGCTGCAGCCCGAGTTTCCCGCGCTCAAGGGTTTCCCCATGCCCGGCCGGCTCAACCGGCTCGCACGCGCCATGCGCGGCTACGACCTGGTGCTGACCTACAATTGGGGCGCGATGGATGCGGTGATGGCGCATACGCTGTTCTCCGAGGCCTACGACCTGCCGCCGCTGATCCATCACGAGGACGGTTTCGACGAGGAGGAGCTGGTCCGCCGCAAGCGCCGCCGCACCTGGTACCGCCGCATCGCCCTGGGCAAGGCTGCGGGGCTGGTGGTGCCATCCGAACAGCTCGAGGAAATCGCGCTGGTCGACTGGCAGCAGCCGCTCGGCCGGGTGAAGCGCATCGCCAATGGCATCGACACCAAGGCCTTCGCCAAGAAGCCGCGCAACGATGCCATCCGCCGGCTGCTCAAGCGGCCGGGCGAAAACTGGGTCGGCACGCTTGCCGGCCTGCGCAAGGTCAAGAACCTGCCCCGGCTGGTGCGCGCCTTCGCGCCGCTGCCCGAAAACTGGCATCTGGTGATCTGCGGCGAGGGACCCGAGCGCGCGGCGATCGAGGCCGAGGCCGACCGGCTGGGGATCAACCACCGCGTCCACCTTCCGGGCGCCGTGGCCGACCCGGCCAGGGTCGTCGGGCTGTTCGACATCTTCGCGCTGTCGAGCGACAGCGAGCAATTTCCGCTTTCGGTCATCGAGGCGATGGCGGCCGGGCGTCCGGTGGTCGCACCGCAGGTCGGCGACATCGCCGAGATGGTGTCGGTCGCCAACCGCAACTATCTCGCCGCCACTCCCGACGACGAGGCGCTCGAGACCGAGCTGGTTACGCTCTCGATCGACAAGCGGCTGCGCGAGGAGATCGGGGCCGCCAACCGCGAGAAGGCCCGCGCCGAGTTCGACGAGGCGAAGATGCTGGCGACCTACCGCAGGCTCTATTCGAGCGCGCTGCGGGCGGCGGGCAGGAGCGACTTCTGAACCCGTGCGGCCGCTCTGGCCGGGAGGCCCGCTTTCAGGCGAGGTTAACGCCGACGGGGACAGGAGCGCTGCAGCGGGCCGAGACCATTGCCCTTAGTGGGCGCGCGTCCTAAGGACGCCGCCGAACGATTGACTTGAACGGGAACTCAGCCGCTCGTGGCCCTACCTCCAAAAAAGACCACCGAAACCCATCAGGAAAAGCTCCAGCGCCGCAAGGATGCCGAGGAGGCCGCGATGATGCGCGAGGTCGACGAGGCGGTGCGTCAGGGCGATCTCGAGAATTTCGGTGAGCGCTACGGCAAGCCCTTGGCGGCGCTGGTGCTGCTGCTGGTCCTGGCGCTGGCCGCCTATCTGCTGTGGTGGCAGCCCAGCCAGCGCGCGGCCGCGGAAGCGCGCTCCGAGACGCTGGTATCCGCGCTCGACAATGTCGAGGCCGGCAACCTCCAGACCGCCTACGATGCGCTCGAGGAACTGGCCGGCGACGGCAGCGATGCCGCGGCGGCCAATGCGCAGATGCTGCGCGGCGGCATCGCCGCCCAGCAGGGCCGCACCGAGGACGCCGTCGCGATTTTCGACGGACTGGCCAACGACACCGCTGCGCCCGAGGAATTGCGCAATCTGGCGCTGATCCGCAAGGTCGCGACCGGGTTCGACACGATGGACAAGGCGGCGGTCGTGGCCGCGCTCCAGCCGCTGGCCGTCCCCGGCGAACCCTTCTTCGGGAGCGCCGGCGAGCTGGTCGCGATGGCCTATCTCGAACAGGGCAAGCGCAGCGAAGCGGGGGCGTTGTTCGCCGCAATCGCCAAGGCCGAGGACGTACCCGAGAGCCTGCGCTCGCGCTCGCGCCAGATGGCGGGCGTACTCGGGGTCGATGCGATCGAGGATGTCGATGCGCTGCTCGAGGCGCAGGGCGTGGGCCAGGACCCTGCAGCGGATGGCCAGGGCGCACCGGCCGCTCCGCCAGCCGCGCAGCCCGCACCATAATTCAGAAAGCGAAATCAACGCCATGATCCACAACATGACCAAAGCCGCGATCCGCGCCGGCGTTGCCGCGATGCTCGTCACCGGATTGTCCGGCTGCGCGGGCGGATTGTTCGGGGGGTCGGACGAAAAGACGACCCCGAGCCTGGGCGATCGCACGCCGATCCTGTCGCGGATCGAGAGCGGCGCCGAGGTCGATCCCGCGCTTGCGAGCGTCTCGGTGGTTCTGCCTCCGGCTCAGGTCAACAGCGAGTGGGCTCAGGGCGGGGGCACCGCGAGCAAGAACCAGGGCCATGTCGCGCTCGCCGCGCAGCCAAGCCCGGTCTGGACCGCCATGGTCGCCGGTTCGAGCAACCGCCGCCGGCTAGGCGCCGCGCCGGTGGTCGGGGGCGGGCGCCTCTATGTCGTCGACACCTCGGGCAATGTCTCGGCCTTCGACGCGCAAACCGGCGCGCCGGTCTGGAAGCGCGAGTCGGCGCTTGCGAACAATCTCCAGGACGTCGCCTTCGGCGGCGGGGTAAGCTATTTCGATGGCCGCCTCTACGGCACCAATGGCGCGGGCGAAGTCCTCGCGATGGATGCCGCCACCGGCAACGAGCTGTGGAAGGTGCGGCCTGCCGGCCCGCTGCGCGGCGCGCCCACGCTCGCCTTCGGTTCGGTCTTCGTCATGACGCAGGACAATCAGATTTTTGCGCTGAACGCGCAGACCGGCGAGCTTCAGTGGCAGGAATCGGCTTCCGCCACCCAGGCAGGCGTCTTCGGCGTCGCGGCTCCGGCAGCGGGGCAGGGCACGGTTATCGCCGGCTACAGCTCGGGCGAACTGGTCGCCTATCGCTACGAGAACGGACGCACATTGTGGGCCGACGCGCTCGCGCGGACCAGCATCTCGACCTCGGTCGGATCGCTGACCGATATCGATGCCGATCCGATCATCGACAACGGCCGCGTCTATGCGCTTGGCCAGGGCGGCCGAATGGCGGCTTACGAGCTGGTGACCGGCCAGCGGATCTGGGAACTCAACCTCGCGGGTATTTCGACCCCCGCCATTTCGGGCGAGTGGATCTTCACCCTCACCGACGATGCCCGTCTGCTCGCCATCGCCCGCTCGACCGGCAAGGTGCGCTGGCTCACCCAATTGCCGGAATTCCGCGATATGGAAGACCGCAAAGGGCCGATCTACTGGCAGGGCCCCGTGCTCGCCGGGGGCAATCTGTGGACGGTCAATTCCGAAGGCCAGATCTACCGGATCGGCGCCAGCGAGGGTTCGGCGACGCTGTTTCACGAGTTGAAACAGCCGGTGACGCTGCCGCCGATCGTCGCCAACAACACGCTCTATGTGATCGACGACAGCGGACGGATCACCGCCTTCCGCTGATCCGGGCGAGAATTTTGCGCCGCATTAACCATTCCCCCGCTATGAAGCGCGGGAAATGACCGCGCATTCACCCCTTGAGGTTCCGGCAGTCCGGGTTCCGGCTGCGCGTCCGGTCAGCGATGTTTCGCCCATGGTCGGCGTGCTCGGCGTGGTCAGCCTGCTGGGCTGGTTCGCTCTGTGTCGCCAATGGCCCGAGATCAGCGCCGCATTCGACCTTCCCGGCCCGCGCGAGCGGATGGACGGCTCGCACGCCGTCCTGACCGGGCTGGTCTTGGCCTGCATCCCGATGGTGGCGTGGTCGGTCCTGGTCGACAAGGTCCATCTTCGCCCCTCGACCGGGATCGACTGGTCGCTCGCCCGGACGCAAAAGCCCGACGCGGCGCGCTGCGTCACCAAGATTGCCGGTCTGTGGATCACCTGGGCGATCATCGCCGGGCTCTATTGCGTCTCGCGCTGGTACTGGTCGGGAAGCTATGAATTCGCGATGGGCGTGCTCACGGTCAGCATCCTTCCGCTGGCCCTCCTCTCCATCCCCTATGTGATCTGGCTCGACCGGGTGCTGGTCGAACCGCGCGATCATGCCTGGCACTTCGGCGCGCTGCTGAGCGGGCGCGGCGAATGGGAGCTCGAGGAGGTCAAGAAGCACGGCCGCGCCTGGCTGATCAAGGGCTTCTTCGCCGCCTTCATGATCTCGATCCTGCCGCCGGGTTTCGTCGGCATCGTCAATACCGATTTCGGCGCGATCATGGACGATCCGGTGCGCCTCGGGGTCGCGCTGCTGCAGTTGATGTTCGTGATCGACGTCCAGATCGGGACGATCGGCTATATCGTCACCATGCGCCCGCTCGATGCGCATATCCGCAGCGGCAATCCCTTTCTGGCCGGCTGGCTGGCGGCGCTGATCTGCTATCCGCCCTTCGTCTGGGGGATCATCGGCAACGGGCTGGTGCTCAATTACGAGACCAACACCCGCGACTGGGCCTATTGGTTTGCAGGAAGCGACGTCCTGCTGTGGGTCTGGGCGGCGTGGCTGGTGTTCCTCACCGCGATCTACGCCTGGGCGACCTTCGCCTTCGGGCTGCGGTTTTCCAACCTGACCTATCGCGGCGTGATCACCCACGGCCCCTACCGCTTCACCCGCCACCCGGCCTACGTGTCCAAGAACCTGTTCTGGTGGTGCTCGGTCATGCCCTTCCTGGTCACCACCGGTTCGCCAGTCGATGCCATCCGCAACGTCTTCTGCCTGCTGTGCGTCAACGCGATATACTACTGGCGCGCGCGCACCGAGGAAGCGCATCTGCTCGCCGAAGACGCGAAATACCGCGACTATCACGCCTGGATGGGCTCGCACGGGTTGATCACCGCGCCGCTGACGCGGTTGAGCGATTGGATCGTGGGTCTCCGGTTTACCCCCAGAGCGCAACCGGCGGAGTAATCAGCCGAGCGGCAGGCCGTCGTCGGTCTCGAAGATGCGCAGGTCGCGCTCCATCGCCGGATTGGCCGCCATGGTGCGCATGAACTCCGCCATGTGGGGCGAGGCCGAGTGCGCGTCGAGCGCTGCGCGGTCGCGCCAGCGTTCCACCAGATAGAGTACGTCGGGATCGGTGAGATCCTGCGCAAAGCCGTATTCGAGACAGCCGTCCTCGGCGCGCGAGGCGCGGACCATGGCGACGATCGCCTCGCGCCCCTTGGTCAGCGTGTCGGGTGCCAGTTTGAGGGTACCGTTGATCTGGATCATCGCGCCGTCCTTTTCTCGTCAGAAGCTTTGTTTGTAGACCTGGCTCACATCGCCGTTCCACTCGCCATGATAGAGATCGAGCAGCCGCTGCGCCGGGACCTTGCCGCTTTCCACGATCTCGTCGAGCGTTTCGAGGAAGCCGGTCTCGTTGTCGCCAGACGTGTTGAGCCGCGCACGCGCCGACAACCCGCTGCGCGCGATCGCCAGCACTTCCTTCGCGAGATCCTGCAGCCGCCCGCCACCCGGCAGCGCCGCGTCGAGCGCCTGCTTGGGGACTGCGTTGCGCAGCGCCTCGCGCTCTTCCATGTTCCAGTCCTTGACCAGGTCCCAGGCGGCATCGAGCGCGGATTGATCGTAGAGCAGCCCGACCCAGAAGGCGGGCAGGGCGCAGATCCGGTTCCACGGCCCGCCATCGGCGCCGCGCATCTCGAGAAAGCTCTTGAGCCGGACTTCGGGGAAGGCGGTCGAGAGGTGATCCCACCAGTCCGCCTCGCGCGGCAGTTCGCCGGGCAGCGCGGGCAGCTCGCCCTTGAGGAAGTCGCGAAAGCTCATCCCCGCCGCGTCGATATATTTGCCGTCGCGGAAGACGAAATACATCGGCACATCGAGCATGTAGTCGACCCAGCGTTCGTAGCCGAAATCCCCGTCGAAGACGAAGGGAAGCATGCCGGTGCGCTGCGGATCGGTGTCCGACCAGATGTGGCTGCGATAGGAGAGATAGCCGTTGGGCTTACCCTCGGTGAAGGGCGAATTGGCGAACAGCGCGGTGGCCAGCGGCTGGAGCGCGAGCCCGGTGCGGAACTTCTTCGCCATGTCGGCTTCGCTGGAATAGTCGAGATTGACCTGGATGGTGCAGGTCCGCAGCATCATGTCGAGCCCCATGGTGCCGACCCGCGGCATGTGGCGCATCATGATCTCGTAGCGGCCCTTGGGCATCACCGGCAGCTCGGCGCGTGTCTTGTCGGGCCACATGCCGAGGCCGAGAAAGCTGACGTCGCAACGCTCGCCGATCGCCTTGACCTGTTCGAGATGGCGACCCGTCTCGGCGCAGGTCTCGTGCAGATTCTCGAGCGGCGCGCCGGAGAGCTCGAGCTGGCCGGCGGGTTCGAGGCTGACCGCGCCGTCCGCGCCGCGCAGGGCGATGACCTTGCCGCCTTCCTCGACCGGCTCCCAGCCGAATTCCTGCATGCTGAGCAGAATGTCGCGGATGCCGCCCGGCTCGTCATAGGAGGGCGCGCGGTGGTCCGAACGGTGGAAGACGAGCTTCTCGTGCTCGGTGCCGATCCGCCAGTCGGCCTTGGGTTTCTCGCCATTGAGAAGCGGCGCGACCAGTTGGTCGCGGCTCTCGATGATGGGATCTGCGTCCTCGGAAGCCTTGCGGGTGCTCATGATTCGCGCGTTAGGCAGTCCCCTTGCGCCGCGCCAGCCCTTTATTCTTCGCCCGGGTTCCGCGGCCCTTCGCGATCGCGCCAATCGCCCGCCTGCGCCATCCAGATCGCCAGCGCGGCAAGCGCTGCGGTCTCGGCGCGCAGGATGCGGGGCCCGAGCGAGATGGGGACCGCTTGCGGCAGAGCGCGGATCGCGGCGCGCTCCTGATCGTCGAAGCCGCCCTCGGGGCCGATGAGAAAGCCGGTGCGCGGCCTATCGGCACCGGCCACCGCCTCGACCAGCGGGACCCCGCCATTCTCGTCGGCGAAATAGAGCGTGCGATCTACCGGCCAGTCCGCCAGCAGCGCCGCGAGCTTTACCGGCGCGGCCAGTTCGGGGAGGGCGGTGCGCGCGCATTGTTCGGCCGCCTCGGTGACAATGGCGCGCGCGCGTTCGGGGTTGAGCTTGTCGGCGACGCAGCGCCGGGTCACGACCGGCACGATCCGCGCGACGCCCAGCTCGGTCGCCTTTTCGAGCACGAGGTCGAAACGGTCCTTCTTGATCAGCGCCGGGCACAGCCAGATGTCGGGCACTGTTTCGCGTTCGCGCAGCAATTCGATGCATTCGAGAGCGACGCTGCGTTTGCCAGCCTCGGTTACGCGCGCGGCCCATTCGCCGGTGACATCGTCGCACAGCACCACCGGATTGCCCGGGCTCACCCGCATGACCCGCGCGAGGTAATGCGCCTGCGGTCCATCGATCGTCAGCCGCGTACCAGCGTGCAACGTCTCGGCGACGAACAGGCGCGGCGCGCTCTTGGGAGGCCAGGCGGGAGTGGCGGGCATGTCGTTTCCTCTAATCGTCGTTCCCGCGAAAGCGGGAATCCCGCTGCTTTTCAACCGTCGCGCCGAAGAAAGCGGGACCCCCGCCTTCGCGGGGGCGACGAAATTGGTTACGGCATGGCGCTATGAGCGAAAACATCGTCCCCGACAGCGAGCACCGCGGGCTGGTCGCGCTGCTGCCACAAGGCCCGCGCGATCTGGCGCAACTGGCGCGCTTCGACCGGCCGGTCGGCTGGTGGCTACTGTTCTGGCCCTGCGCCTGGGGCGTTTGGCTGGCGGGGGCGGGCTGGCAGCTCGCGCTGCTCGCCTGGCTGCTGCTGGGGGCGGTCGCGATGCGCGGGGCGGGCTGCGTCTACAACGATATCGTCGATGCCGATCTCGACCGCCAGGTGGCGCGCACCGCTGCGCGTCCGGTGGCGAGCGGGCGGGTGTCGAAGAAACTCGCCTGGGTCTGGCTGCTCGTCCTGTGCGCGGTCGGATTGCTCGTGCTGCTGCAATTGCGGGGGGTGGCCCAGCTCGTCGCGCTGGCCAGCCTCGCGATGGTCGCCGCCTATCCCTTCATGAAGCGGATCACCTGGTGGCCGCAGGCCTGGCTGGGGCTGGTGTTCAGCTGGGGACTGCTGGTCGGCTGGACGCAATTGCGCGCCGACAATTGGGACGCGCTGGCAGCCTTCTATGCCGGCGCCGTGCTGTGGGTGGTCGGCTACGACACGATCTACGCGCTGCAGGACCGCGAGGACGACGCGCTCGTGGGCATCCGCTCGAGCGCGCTGCGGCTGGGCGCCAGCGTCAAGCCGGGGGTGGCGCTGTTCTACGCCGGGGCGGTGGCGCTGTGGGCGCTGGGCGTGTGGCTGCTGCGTGCCGACCCGCTGGCGCTGCTGGCGCTGCTGCCCGCCGCAGGACACCTGACCTGGCAGGTGGCGACGCTCGACCCGCAGGACCCGGCCAATCCGCTCGAACGCTTCCGCTCGAACCGCTGGGCCGGGGCGCTGGTCGCGGCGGCGTGTTTCGTCGTCGGCAATGCCTGAGCCGGGGCGATGTGCAATCTCTACCGCATGACGAAGAACAAGGCCGAGGTCGCGGCCTGGTTCGGGGCGGTCGATTCGCTCGGCGGCGCGAATTTCGTCGACGAGGTCTTTCCCGGCTATCCTGGGCTGGTGGTGGCCGGGGGCCAGTTGCGCAGCATGGTCTGGGGTTTCCCCTTCGCGCAGACAAGCAAGGAGACCGGCCAGCCGCTCAAGCCCCGGCCGGTCAACAATGCGCGCACCGACAAGCTCGGCGGCTTCTTCTGGCGGCAGTCCTTCGAGCAGCGCCGCTGCCTGATCCCGCTCACCGCCTGGGCCGAGGCGGAAGGGCCAGCAGGGAGCAAGACCCGCAGCTGGATGAGCCTGCCGGGCGAGGAACTGTTCGCCGTGGCGGGGATCTGGCGACAGAGCGAGGAATGGGGCGCGGTCTATGCGATGGTGATGACCGATGCCGAGGGTCCTGCCGCCGCGGTCCATTCGCGGATGCCGGTGGTGCTGGCACCCGAGGACCACGGGGCGTGGACCACGGGCGCTCCCGAGCAGGCGCGGGCGCTGTGCAGCGCATGGCGCGGCGATCTCGCGATCGACCGGACCGGCGAGCCTTGGTCGGGCCGGGGACAAGTCGCGCTGCTGTGACCCGCGCAGCTTGAGCGAATCGAGTCTGCGCGCCTAGCCTGACGTCATGACGGACACCTTCACCGCGCTTTCCGATCCGACCCGTCGCAAGCTGCTCGACCGGCTGAGCGAAGCGGGCGGGCTGACGCTGCGCGAACTGGGCGAAGGGCTGCCCATGACGCGGCAGGCGGTGGCCAAGCATCTCGCGGTGCTCGAGGCGGCCGAACTGGTCGCCAGCCACCGCGACGGACGCTGCAAGCGGCACTATCTCAACCCGATGCCGCTCGCGAAACTCGCGCGGCGCTGGCTGGGGCAGTTCGAGACGGTGCCGCTGGGTGCGCTTGCCGGCTATGAGGGGCCGCCGGCGGGTCCGCGTGTGGAAGCACCGGCCGCGTAGCTCACGATCTCGAACTCGATCCCGTCCCAGTCGAAGACATAGAACCGCCGCCCGGGCTCGTAATCGTCATGGCCGAAGGGCTTGAGCCCGTGCGCCTTCACCACCGCTTCGGCAGCATCGAGATCGTCCACCACGAAGGCAATGTGGTTCAGCGGCTGGCCCTTGGCGTATTCGCCGCGGACATGCGCGCCGGTGTAGAGCGCGAGATAGCAGTCCTCGTTGCCGACATGGATCGAATGCCCCGCGTTCTGCGAAGGACCGCGCCAGCGCTCCTCCCAGCCGAGCATGGCCTTGAGCAGCGCGGCGCTGCGCTCGGGATCGGTGACCGAGATATTGGCGTGTTCGAGGTAACCTGTGGGCATCGGCGTTCTCCCTGATCGCGTGCCGCACCCCGCGGCCGCTCCGGAACGCCCATGTCGATACGATCTCAAGCTAACTTGAGGTCAAGCTTTTTTTGCGCTATCGCCGGGATCATGAACGCAACCGACCTCCTCTCGATCGGCGAACTGGCGCGCCGCACCGGCCTCTCGGTCTCGGCGATCCGTTTCTACGAGGACAAGGGTCTGATCGCGCCGCTGCGCACCAAGGGCAACCAGCGGCGTTTCCTGCGCAGCGACATAAGGCGTCTCAGTTTCATCCTGATCGTCCAGCGGCTCGGGCTCTCGCTCGAGGAGATCGGCGAGCATCTGCGCGCGCTGCCCCAGGGGCGGGCGCCGAGCAGCTTCGACTGGTGGAAGATCAGCGAGGCGATCCGCGGCGGCCTGGACAAGAGGATCGCGCAATTGCAGGCGGTGCGCGACAATCTCGACGGCTGCATCGGCTGCGGCTGCCTGAGCCTAAAGTTTTGTAAACTTTACAACCCGGAGGATGTCGCGGCGAAGGGCGGGGCGGGACCGCGCATCTTGCGCTAGGCGGGCACTACTCCTGCGGTCCCAGCTCGGGATCCAGATCGCGCGGACGGGTGAAATGCACCAGCGTCCCGCAGCCTTCGGCGATATCCGCCCAGTCGTCGATCGCCAGTTCGAAGACCGCAAAGCTGGCGGTGGGGAACTTGACCTTCGCCTCGTCGAACAGATCGTTCTCGCTGCCTGGCGCAACCAATTTGAGCACCATGTCGGCCAAACCGGGATTGTGCCCGGCGAGCAGCAGCGCATCGCCATCGCCGCCCTTGTCGCGGATCACGTCGCAGATCGCCTCGGTCGAAGCGAGATAGAGCCTGCGGTCCCATTGCGGATCGAGATCGGGCAGCGCTTCGGCCAGCGTCATCTTCACGCGCTCGGCCGGGCTTGCGACCAGCCGGTCCCAATCGGTTCCTTGCGCGCGGATATGCTTGCCCATCAGCCGCGCGCCGCGCTTGCCGCGCGCGTTGAGCCCGCGATCGAAATCGCGCTTGTCCGAATCCGACCAGTCGGATTTCGCGTGGCGGATGAGGCCGAGAGTCTTCACTGCGTGTCCGCCTCTTGCTGTGCCGCGCCGATCATATCTTGCGCTCCAACACCTTGCGCGACCCGCTGTAAAGCCTGTTCGAGTGTCAGCCGTATGACCGGCGCGCCGGGCGGGAAGGCCGACAGCAACCGGGTCGGGAAGGCGGCGGAGAGCACCACGAAATGCCCCGAATCCTCGCGGCTGCGGATCAGCCGCCCGAAGGCCTGCGCCAGCCGCGAGCGGATGATCCTGTCGTCGAAACCCTTGGCGCCGCCCGGCTGCGCTGCCGCGGCCGCACGGCGCGCGCGATGGAGGATGGTCGGTCGCGGCCAGGGGGTGCTTTCCATCACCACGCAGCGCAGGCTGCGGCCCGGAACATCGACCCCGTCGCGCAGCGCGTCGGTCCCCAGCAGGCTGGCGCGCGGATCGTCGCGGAAGATATCGGTCAGCGTGCCGGTGTCGATCGGATCGACATGCTGGGCGTAGAGCGGCAGGCCCGCACGGGCGAGCCTATCGGCGGTCCGCCCATGGACCGCGCGCATCCGCCGGATCGCGGTGAACAGGCCCAGCACGCCGCCGTCCGAAGCCTCGATCAGTCGCGAATAGGCGCCCGCCAGCGCCGCGATATCGCCGCGCTTGATATCGGTGACGATCAGCACCTCGGCGCGGCTGGCGTAGTCGAAGGGGCTGTCCGACTGCGCGGTGCGCGGCACCAGATCGAGATGCGGCGCCCCGCTGCGCGCGATCGCGCCGGGCCAGTCGGGGCCGCTCTCGTCGCGGTCGGTCAGCGTCGCGCTGGTGAGCATGACACCGTGTGCGGGCTCGAGCACCACCTTGGCGAAGGGTTTCATCGGGTCGAGCCAGTGCCGGTGGATGCCCACGTCGAACTCGCGCGCATCACCGCGATCGACCGCGAGCCAGTCGACGAAATCGGGGTCAGCCGGGCCGCCCAGCCGCGCCAGCAGCGCTTCCCAGGCCGCAAGTAGGTCGATCCGCCAGGCGAGCGAGTGGCGCGCCCCCTCGATCCGCGCACGGCCCTGGCCGTCGAGCCAGTCGGGCGCGTCCTCGAGCACCGCTTCGAGCCGTCCGCTCAGCTTGAGCAGCGGCTGGCGGATCGCAGCCAATGCCTGCGCGGCCATTCCGGCAGCCTCGACCAGCTCGCCCGGCAATTGCGCTGTCTCGGTCTCGATCCCGTAGCCCGCCTCCTGCCCGCTTTCGTCGCGCGCATAGGTGGTGGTGCGGACCTCGGCGAGCAGCGCCTCGACCGGCCCGGCGGGCATCGCCTCGGCGAGCCGCCCGAGCCAGCCTTCGGAGGGCAGCGCCTGCGCCGCCTCGACCGCGGCCTCGATCGCCTCGCCCCCGGCTTCGTCGTAGCTCGCGACATCCGCCAGCCGCGCCGCCAGCCCGCGCCGCCGCCCACGGCTGGTCCGTTCGGGGCCGACGATCCAGCGGCGCAACTCGATCGCCTCGTTCCCGGTCAGCCCGGCGGCGAAGATCGAATCGGCGGCGTCGAACACATGGTGGCCCTCGTCGAACACGATCCGCGTCGGACGGCCCGAGATGTCGCGCCCGCGCGCGGCGTTGACCATCACCAACGCGTGGTTGGCGATGACCAGATCGGCCTGCGCCGCCGCGCGCGCGCTGCGTTCGATGAAGCATTTGCGGTAATGCGGGCAGCCGGCATAGATGCATTCGCCGCGCTGGTCGGTCAGCGCCGCGATCCCGCGCTTGCGGAACAGAGTGCCCAGCCAGCCGGGAAGATCGCCGCCGATCATGTCGCCGTCGCTGCTGTAGGCCGCCCAGCGCGCCACCAGCTGCGCGAGGACCGCGGGGCGACCCGAGAAGCCGCCCTGCAGCGCGTCCTCGAGATTGAGCAGGCACAGATAGTTCTCGCGCCCCTTGCGCACCACCACCGGGGGCGAACCGTCGGCGCGCGCGGCGGGCCAGGCGCGGGTGCTCTCCTGGCGCAATTGCCGCTGGAGGTTCTTGGTGTAGGTCGAGACCCAGACCGTTCCGCCCGAACGCTCGGCCCAGAGCGAGGCGGGGGCAAGATAGCCCAGCGTCTTGCCGATCCCGGTCCCCGCCTGCGCGAGCAGGACATGTGGGCGCTTGTTCTTGTCGCGAGGCGCGAAGATCCCGCCTGCACCGCGCGAGAACTGGCGTTGCCCTTCGCGCCGCTCGGCGCCTTCGCCGGTCAGCCGCTCGAGCTGGCCCTCAACCTCGAGCTCATCGAGCAGAACCTGCTGCGGCTGCGCGCGCTCGGGCGCCTCCTCCCATTCGGGCAAGCGAGCAAAGAGCCATTTCTCCGCGCGCTCGGGCTGGCGGATATGGGGGCTGAGCACCTGCGCCCAGGGCCAGCGCAGCCGCGCCAGCGACTGGAGCGAGGACCAGGCCCCCTCGCGCTCGGCCCAGTCCGGGCTCTCGCACATTCCGACCAGCGCCGCGCCAGCGCGCTGGAGCAGCAGCGGCACCGCATCGTCGCTCGCCGGCTCCTCAAGCCCCAGCGCATGCGCCAGCCCCTTGGGCGTGGGCACGCAGAATTTCGCCGGGTGGACGAAGGCGAACAGTTCGAGCAGGTCGAGCCCCGAGAGGTCGGGATAACCCAGCCGGCTCGCCACCAGCGGCGCGTTGAGCAGCAGCAGCGGCGTATCCGCCGCCGCCATCACCGCCTCGCCCTTCGAACAGCCGCGCGTGGCACCGCCCGCGACTTGCGGCGCATCGCGCAGCCAAGTTCCGGCATGGCTGGCGTGCAGTGCGGGAAGGGGGAGGGCGGCGGTCACTCGGCCTCGTTAGAACGAAGGTGGAACGGCAATCAAGCATGCTGGCGCTTTCATGCGCGATGAATTGCACTCCCCTTGCATGTCGGAAGGTGGGGGCATGTCGGAAAGTGGGGGCATGTCGGGAAGTGGGGGCATGTCGGGAAGTGGGGGTTTGTCTCGCCGAAGCCGACTTGACCCTTGCACCCTCGGGCGCATTTCGCGACAGGCATAAGCCATGAGCGAACCCACATTGATCGACGCCGCCCGCAGTTCCAAGGCCTGGCCGTTCCAGGAGGCGCAGCAGCTGCTCAAGCGCTATCCCGATGGCGCCAAGCCCGATGGCTCGCCGGTGCTGTTCGAAACCGGTTACGGTCCCTCGGGCCTGCCGCATATCGGCACCTTCCAGGAAGTGCTGCGGACCACGCTGGTTCGGCGCGCCTTCGAGGCGATGATCGGCGCACGGCCGGAGGACGGCAAGACCCGGCTGGTGGCTTTTTCCGACGATATGGACGGATTGCGCAAGGTGCCCGACAACGTCCCCAACAAGGCCTTGCTCGAATCCAATCTGCACAAGCCGCTGAGCCGCATTCCCGATCCGTTCGGCGCCGACGAAGGCGGCGGCCACGCGAGCTTCGCGCATCACAACAACACGCGGCTGCGCGAATTCCTCGACCGCTTCGGCTTCGATTACGAGTTCATCGCCGCCAGCGACCGCTACAATGCCGGCGAATTCGACGATGCGCTGCGCCAGGTTCTGCGTCGCAATCAGGCGATCCTCGACATCATGCTCCCCACGCTGCGCGAGGAGCGGCGCCAGACCTATTCGCCGGTGCTGCCGATCAGCCCGACCAGCGGCAAGGTGCTGCAGGTCCCCGTCAAGGTGGTGGACGCCGAGGCGGGCACGATCCGCTTCACCGACGAGGATGGCAGCACGGTCGAGCAATCCGCGCTCGGCGGCCAAGCCAAGCTGCAGTGGAAGGTCGACTGGGCGATGCGCTGGTATGCGCTCGGCGTCGATTACGAGATGTATGGCAAGGATCTGACCGACAGCGGAGTCCAGTCGGGCAAGATCGTCGAGGTGCTCGGCGGGCGCAAGCCCGAGGGGCTGATCTACGAGCTGTTCCTCGACGCCAATGGCGAGAAGATCTCCAAGTCCAAGGGCAATGGCCTGACGATAGAGGAATGGCTGACCTATGGCAGTCAGGAGAGCCTCGGCTTCTACATCTTCCCCAACCCCAAGAGCGCCAAGCAATTGCACGTCGATGTAATCCCGCGAGCGGTCGACGATTACTGGCAGTTCCGCGAACGGCTCGCCGAGCAGCCGCTCGACAAGCAGCTGGGCAATCCGGTGTGGCATTTGCTGCAGGCGCGAGCCCCTGCGAAGCCGGTGGCCTCAGGCGGAGGTGCGCAACCGACCGAGGTCCCCGACTCCGCGGGAACTCCTGCGGGCGCTGGCGATAGCTTGCCGGTGACCTATGGCCTGCTGCTCAATCTCGTCGGTGTGCTGGGTGCACAGGCGGACCGCGAGCAGGTGTGGTCCTATCTGGGGAACTACATCGCCGACCCGGACCCGGCGAAGCATCCCGAACTCGACGCGCTGGTCGGGACCGCGCTCGCCTACAACCGCGACTTCATCGCCCCGACGCTGGAAAAGCGGGCGCCTGAGGCCAATGAGGCAGCTGCTCTGCAGGCGCTCGATTCCGAACTGGCGCAATGCGACCAGGCAACCTCGGCAGAAGATATTCAAACGCTGGTCTACGAAATCGGCAAGGACGAACGCTACGGTTTCGAGAGCCTGCGCGACTGGTTCAAGGCGCTCTACGAGACCCTGCTCGGCTCTGCGCAGGGACCGCGGATGGGCAGCTTCATCGCGCTTTACGGCATCGCCAACAGCCGCGCGCTCATCGCCGAGGCGCTGGCGCGCAAAACCTAGACGCTCAGGTCCATTTGCGGGTGCGGTACCATTTGGTCAGCACGTATTTCTCGCCCTGGATGACCGGGGTGCCCGCGTGGAGCGTGTCCTCGTTGGGCGTGCCATCGGGCAGCGCATTGTTCCACACCAGCAGCACGCCGGGCTTGGGCTCGATCGAGGCGCCGATTGCGGTGAAATCCGTGTGGCCGCCCTCGGCGACCGTGTTGAGGAAGGCCATCGCGGTCCAGCTGCGCTGGCCGCCGCGCTTGCGCTCGCCCGCCCAGTATTTTTCGCTGGTATGGAACCAGTCGTTGTGCGGCTTGAACTCCTGGCCGGGCAGATAGCGCTGGCCCTGGATCGTCTCGCCGCATTTCGAATTGATGCCGAGCAGATCGTCGATCCGCCGCGAGATGCTCAGGACGAACGGATCGCGGGGATCGAAATTGCCCGAATAGGAGGTGCGGAATCCGGTCGCATAGGCCTCCTCGTGCAGTGAACTGGGCCGGGCGACCACATCGATCATCCGCACGAAGCGCCGGCATTCCTCGGGCGAAAGAAAATTGCCGATCGCGAAAATCTCCGCCCTGTCGGTCGGGACCCGGTAGATGTCGGGATCGGAGGTCAGCCGTTTGCGCACGGTCTCGCCGAGGCGTGCGAGCGCGTCCTGGTCGGGGATGATCTGTTTGGTCGCCATGCGGGCTGATTAGAAAACTGCGGCGCGCGCTGCAAGTCATGGGCCTTGCCAGTCGGCCCGGGCAGGCTAAACCCGAGGCAGATCGAGGAGGTCTGGTATCATGAGCTTGTCCGACACCGCCGCCGGAACCCGCACCGGACGCCGCTATTCGACGGGCGCGATGATCTTCCACTGGCTGATCGCGCTGCTGGTGATCGTCAACTGGCGGCTCGCCGAGGCCGCCGAACACGCCGCCCGCGCCGACGCGATGCAGTATTTTGCCAACCACAAGGCGATCGGGATCCTGATCCTGCTGCTCTCCCTGGGGCGGCTGGTGTGGCGCTGGACGCACCCGGTCCCGCCGCTGCCATCCGATCTCGCGCGTTGGGAGAAGGTGCTGGCGCGCAGCGTGCACATCATCTTCTACGTGCTGCTGATCGGCCTGCCGCTGGGCGGCTGGCTCGCCAATTCGCTCAACGACCGCACGGTCGAGATGTTCGGCCTCTTCACCATCCCGCCGCTGCCGATAGGCTCGAACGAAGATCTGGGCGACACGATCTTCGATGCGCATGCGCTGGGCGGGCAGATATTCATATACCTGATCGGGCTGCATATTCTCGGCGCGCTCAAGCACACTTTCTTCGATCGCAATGGCGGCATTTTCAGGATGCTGCCCTTCGGCAAGGTCCCGGGCTGATGGGCCAAGAAAAAACCCCCGCCGATCTCTCGACGGGGGTTCTCGGTGGCCCTGCCAACCCGTGATTGTGCGGGCAGGCAAGCTAAGTAACTCGGGTTACCAGAAGAAATCGTAAATAACGTCGACGACTTCGCCCGAGTAGATGTCGACCAGCAGTACATCGTCGTAATAGCGCACCCAGCGATAGGGGCCGTAAACCTCGGGAAGGCGATAGCGCCACGGATCCTGGATCTGGTAGCGCGATCCGAAGAACACACTGCCCAGGCTGATTCCGATGCTCAGCCGGCTGTAGCTGTGATTGCGGTAGGGCGAATAATAGCGGCCCGGCCGATAGAGGTGGCGGTTGGATGCCCGCCAACCCTGCCAGTTGTAGCGCTGATTGCGGCGCCAGTCCTGGCGATCCCAGCGCTGATAGTCGTTCCAGCGCCGGCCGTCGTAATACCGCGCCTGACGGCTCGAGCGGGTGACGTCGCGCCGACCGTCGCGATAGGCCTGGCGCGTGTCGCGGCGGTCCTCGCGGCGATCGACCCTGCGGCCATCGCGATAGCCCTCTCGTTCTCCGGCCCGGTAGGCCCGGCGCGTGTCGCGGCGATCCTGCCGGGAGTCGTCTTGGCGGCCGGCGCGATAGGCCTGTCTGGTGTCGCGGCGATCCTGCCGCGCGTCGTTGGCTTCGCGAGCCGCGCGATAGGCGTCGCGGCGCGAGGTGTCGCGTTCCCCCGGAGCGGACCAGGTGGGCTGCTGGCGACCGCGCTGCTGCTGGGCGTTGCGCGAGGCCTGGCGAATGGCTTCGCGCTGCGCCTCCAGACCGGCGTCGGCGCGGTCGGTGGTGGCGCGGCGGGCTCGATCGCCACGGTTCTGGGCCTGCGCCCGCGCCGCATCGCGGTTCTGACGACGATCGCTGCGTTCTGCCTGGCGCTGCTGAGGGGCAGCCTGGGGCTGGCGTTCCGGACGCGCCGCCGGGCGGGCTTCGCGGATCTGCTGGCGCGCCTCGCGGCGGTCCCCGCGCTGGGGGCGCTCACGGCGCGGCTGGTCGCGATCCTGCGCGATGGCGACCGACGCAACCGCCGCGGTTTCGGCCGCCTCGGCGCGCTCGGGTGTCACGGCGAACAGCATGGCCATGGAAAGCGCGCCGATCGCGGAGCCCTTGAGAAGGTCAGTCAGTGTCATGGAGCGTGTCTCCGTCCCTGTTGCCGCTCCACCAGCCGCGGCGTGTTGATTTCGAATGTCGATAGAGCCTCAATAGCACCGAGGACTGACCCCTGACTGAACCGCTCTGATGGCCTCCCGTTCATGTAACCGATCGAATATCTGAACGTGGCGTCTCGGCGGCAGGCGGAATAGCGCGTTGGCTAGACTTCCTCGCCCGGCGTGATCTGCCCGACGACGCGGCGGACGGTGAGATAGGTCACCATGACCGTCGCGGCCAGGAGCCCCACCATGATGACCGCCCCGGCGAAGAGCACTTCGTAGAGCATGGTGTACCAGCCCGCGGGCAGTTCGTCGAATTCGCCCACGGGAAGGACGAAGGCGAGCAGCACCAGCAGGCTCATCATCAGCGAGGCAGTCGCCAGCGAAGCGATCAAGGTGACGCGGCGGTAGGTTTCCTTGTCGAAATCGGTGTCGAGCTTGCGCAGCATCCCGATCAGCGTGAGCATCAGCGCCAATGTGGTGGCCGATGCCGTCGCAGTCGCCGAGCCCAGATAGAGCCCGGCCCGCGAAAGCGCCTCCAGCAGATCGCGGGCCTCGGCAGCGCCATAAACCGAACCTATCGCCTCGCGGGCGCCGTAGCCGATGGCGGCAAAGAGCAGAAATGTGAGTATGGGCCAGATCTTGGCGGACATGCAGTCTCCCGGGTTAGCGTCGGAAGCGCATGGAACGGGAAGGCCGGTCCGCACTTAACATGCATTGATCGCGCGCCCGCCCCCTGCACCTGGGCGGGGACGGGCGCGCGGGGGTTCGGATCAGCGCGTCAGCTTCTTGTAGGCGAGCCTGGTCGGGCGGTCTGCGGCATCGCCGAGGCGGCGGCGCTTGTCTTCTTCGTAGGCCTCGAAATTGCCCTCGAACCATTCGACATGGCTGTTGCCCTCGAAGGCGAGGATATGCGTCGCCAGCCGGTCGAGGAAGAAGCGGTCATGCGAGATCACCACCGCACAACCGGCGAAATTCTCAATCGCATCCTCGAGCGCGCCCAGCGTTTCGACGTCGAGATCGTTGGTCGGTTCGTCGAGCAGCAGCACGTTGCCGCCCTGCTTGAGCATCTTGGCCATGTGGACGCGGTTGCGTTCGCCGCCCGAGAGCTTGCCGACGTTCTTCTGCTGGTCGCCGCCCTTAAAATTGAACGCGCCGACATAGGCGCGGGTCGAGGCGTCATGGCCGTTGACCTTCATGTAATCGTGCCCGTCGGAAATCTCTTCCCAGACGTTGTTCTTCGGGTTGAGATCGCCGCGGCTCTGGTCGACGAAGCCCAGATGCACGGTGTCGCCGATCTCGACGGTGCCGCTGTCGGGGGTTTCCTTGCCGGTGAGGATCTTGAACAGCGTCGACTTGCCCGCGCCGTTGGGGCCGATCACGCCGACGATGCCGCCCGGGGGCAGCATGAAGGAGAGGTCTTCGAACAGCAGCTTGTCGCCATAGGATTTCGAGATGTTCTTGGCTTCGATCACCTTGCTGCCCAGCCGCTCGGGCACCTGGATGACGATCTGCGCCTTGCCCGGCTTGCGCTGGCTCTGCGCTTCCTGGAGCTCCTCGAACTTGCGGATACGCGCCTTGCTCTTGGTCTGGCGCGCGGCAGGGGTCTGGCGGATCCACTGCAGCTCTTCCTTGAGCGCCTTGGAGCGGCCCGATTCCTCGCGGTCTTCCTGGTCGAGGCGCTTGGCCTTCTTCTCCAGATAGGTCGAGTAATTGCCTTCGTAGGGGAAGTAGGAGCCGCGATCGAGTTCGAGGATCCATTCCACCACATTGTCGAGGAAGTAGCGGTCATGGGTGATCATCAGCACCGCGCCGGCGTAATCCTTGAGGTGGTTTTCGAGCCATTCGACGCTCTCGGCATCGAGGTGGTTGGTGGGCTCGTCGAGCAGCAGGATGTCGGGCTTCTGGATCAACAGCCGGGTAAGCGCGACGCGGCGCTTCTCGCCGCCGGAGAGGGTCTCCACGCCCATGTCGCCGGGCGGGCAGCGCAGCGCTTCCATCGCGATTTCGAGCTGGTTGTCGAGCGTCCAGCCGTCGACCGCATCGATCTTGGTCTGAAGCTCGCTCATCTCGTCGCCGAGCTTGTCGAAATCCGCGTCGGGTTCGGCCATCTCGGCGCTGATTTCGTTGAACCGCGCGACGAGGTCGGCGGTTTCCTTCGCGCCTTCCTTGACGTTTTCGAGCACGGTCTTGGTGGGGTCGAGCTCGGGCTCCTGCTCGAGATAGCCGACCGCGACGTTCTCGCCCGGCCAGGCCTCGCCGCTGATGTCGGTGTCGATCCCGGCCATGATCTTGATCAGCGTCGACTTGCCCGCACCATTGGGGCCGACGATGCCGATCTTGGCGCCGCGATAGAATTGCAGATTGATGTTGGCGAGCACCGGCTTGGGGGCACCGGGGAAGGTCTTGGTCATGTCCTTCATGACATAGGCATATTGCGCGGCCATCGGGCGGGTCCTTCGGGTAACGAGAATGGGGGAATTTCAGCAGGCCAGATAGGCGCTGGCGGGCTTGCGGGCAAGCCGGGGCGCGTACGGCGCGCCTGGCGAATACAATAGGCCTTGGCATCGGGCGGGGGAATGCTAGCAGTCGCGCCCATGAGAACTCTCCTGATCGCGCTCGCCGCCTCCGCCGCCCTCCCGACCATCGCCATGGCCCAGAGCATGGCCCCCACCACGGGAACCGCCGAATCGCCCGCGCTGGCAGAAGCGGAAGCCGCGCTCGAGAACGACACCATCGCCTGGGATTTCGTCGAGGGGATCACCACCGAAGTCGGCCCGCGGATGCCCGGCACCGAGGCTGAGGCGCGGGCGCGCGACTGGGCGATGACCTGGCTGCGCGCCAACGGTTTTGCCAAAGTCGCCAACGAGCCCTTCATGATGCAGACCTGGGTGCGCGGCGAGGAAGCCGCGACGGTGACCGCGCCCTTCGTCCAGCCGATGCACATCGCCGCGCTCGGCAACAGCGGGTCGACCGGTCCCGGCGGGCTGACCGCCGAAGTGGTCTATTTCCCCAGCTATGCCGACCTGGTTGCCGCTCCCACCGATAGTCTGGCGGGCAAGATCGCCTTCATCAGCCATGACATGCGCCCGACGCAGGACGGCTCGGGCTATGGTTTCGCCGGTCCCGCGCGCTGGACCGGCCCGGCTCTCGCCGCCAGCAAGGGCGCGGTGGCCGTGGTGATCCGCTCGATCGGGACCGATAACGACCGCGTCAGCCACACCGGGAACACGACTTTCCCCGAAGGCATCGATCCGATCCCCGCGGGCGCATTGTCCAATCCCGATGCCGACAATCTCGAACGCGTGTTCGCCCGTGCCGAGGGCCGGCCGGTGACGATGGAACTGCTGATGACCCCGCGCTTCGTCGGCGAGACCGAGAGCGGAAACGTCGTCGGCGAGATCACCGGGCGTGACTCTTCGCTGCCGCCGGTGCTGCTCGCCTGCCATCTCGACAGCTGGGACAATGGCACCGGCGCTTTCGACGATGGCGCGGGCTGCGGAATCATTGCTGCGGCGGCGAAGCATGTCGCCGCGCATGGTCAGCCGCTGCGCACCGTCCGGCTGCTGTTCGCCGGGGCCGAGGAAACCGGGCTGTGGGGCTCGGCCGCCTATGCCGCGGCGCATGCCGAGGATCCGGTCTTCGTCGGTCTCGAGAGCGATTTCGGCGCCGACCGTATCTGGCGGCTGGAGACCAATTTCACCGCCAGCGACCCCGATCTTTACCGCCGCCTGGCGCAGGCCGTGGCGCGTTTTGGGGTCGGTCCCTCGACCAATGTCGCGACCGGCGGCGCCGATCTCAATCTGGTCCGCGAGCAGGGCGGGGCGCTGATCGATCTGCAGCAGGACGGCACCCGCTATTTCGACCTCCACCACACCGAAAACGATACGCTCGACAAAATCGACCCAGTGCAATTGCGCCAGAACGTCGCGGTGTGGACTGCGGTGGTCGGGCTGCTTGCCAATCACCGCCCGGAAATACAGCGCGGCGAGTAATCGGGCCGGTCAGGCGGCGAAGCTGCGCGCGGTCAACCGCCTGACCTGCACCGCCTGGAACGCGGCCCGCGCTGCGAGTAATGCCGCGAAGGACAGCCACAACCCGTCATTGCCCAGCGGCCAGGTCAGCCACAGCAGCGCGGCGTAGAGCGCTGCGGCGGCGATCATCGAGCCCAGCAGCGCCCGCGTCCAGCTCGCGCCGACGAACACCCCGTCGTAGACGAAGGCGGCAAAGCCCGCGACCGGGATCACCGCCAGCCAGATCGCGTGTTCGCGTCCCGTTGCGGCGATCTCGGGGGTGGCGGCGAAGCTGTCGATCACCGGTCCCGCGAAGAGCGCGAACAGGGCCGAGAGCACCAGCGCGACGCCCAGCCCGCGCCACAGCATCGCGCCGATGTAGCGGATGAAGCCCTCGCGATCGCGCGCGCCCAAGCGCTCGCCATTGAGCACCTGTGCGGCGTTCTCGAACCCGTCGAGCAGCAGCGCGGTGACCACGAACAGCTGGTAGAAGATGCCGTTCGCCGCCAGCGCCACCACGCCGCGCTTGGCGCTCAGCCGCGTGAGCGCCGCCAGCGCCACCATCAGCACCAGCGTGCGCAGGAACAGGTCGCGATTGACCGAGAGGAAGGGGCGCAATTCGGCCCAGCGCAGGTTCCCGCGATGCAGCAGCGCCGCCCGCAGGGCCTTGCCCGATGCCCCGAGAAGGATGAACCCCGCGACCGCCGCCAGCTTGGCGATTTCGGCGATGAAGCTCGACCAGCCGATTCCCGCGATGCCCCAGTCGAGACCCAGCGCCAGCCAGGCGCCCAGCGCGAGGTTGAGCAGATTATAGGCCACTTCGAACGCCAGCACCGCGCGCATCTGCCGCCGTCCGACCAGAAAGCCGACGAGCGCAAAATTGGCCATCACCGCGGGCGCGCTCCAGTAGCGGATCTCCGCGTAGACACGCGCCGCGGCGAGCACCTCGCCTTCCGCGCCGAATACCCCCAGCAGCGCGGGCAGCAGCAAGGGCTTGGCCGCCAGCAGGGCCAGCGCGATCGCCAGCCCCACCGCCAGCCCGCGCATCAGCACCGCAGCCTGCTCCTGCGCGTCCTGGCGGGTGCCAGCCTGCGCCACCAGCCCGGTGGTCCCGGTCTTGAGGAAGTTCATCACCACGAAGAGCATGGCGAACAGTCGCGCGCCGATTTCGACCGCACCCTGGGTCGGCGCGTCGCCGAGCCTTCCGACGATCCACATATCGCCCACGCCGATCATCGCGGTGGCGACATTGGTCACCATCGCGGGCAGCGCGATCGCCCAGATGGCGCGGTATTCGAGCGTGGTCGTGGGTGCGGCGGGAGCGTCCATCGAGTTTTCGCCCGGCGCGACGCTTAGCCGAGATATTGTTCGGCGAGCGCGCGGACATCGACCCGCGCCTTGAGCCGCGCGGCGAGCAGCGCGGTGCCGCTGATCTTGCGCTGCACGAACAGGATGTCGGTCGGGGGCAGGTGCCAGCTCGCCTTGTCGGCGGCGATCTCCATGCCCTCGTCGCGCAGCGTCCCGACAAAGGACCGATCGCCGAAATCGAACGGGCCGGGGCGGTTCAGCTCGCCCGCGATCACCTCGATCATCCGGTCGACGCGGGTGCCGTGCCGGGTGACTG